>NZ_AP024517.1:0-41389 GCF_018406445.1 Nitrosospira sp. NRS527 | reverse complement strand
GAATAGAGGGTTCTCTTGCGAGCTTTCTTCTTAACAAATCAAAGGCGGCATCCTTAACTAGTAGGGATGAGTCAACCCCCAAGATTTCACAGAAGAACCGGTTGTCTAGTTCCTTACGCACTTCATCCATATCCATTTCGTGAGCCGGACGGAAGGGTTTTTTACACATCTCATCGAAAACCATGGCGGCTGTATTCAGTTGCTCCGGATTCAACGAATTGACATCAAGGGCGGTAAAATTGTCGAGTGCCGATTTTCCAATGTTACCTCTGCCAGCTTGCTGTTTGTTTGCTTGCCACCAATGCATGAGTAGCCCGGGTGTCGTATTCGCCCACAATACGAGTGCTTTCTCATGCTCCTCGGATGCCAATTTTATAGAAATCCAAGCGCGGCCACCGATGCTTGGTCTAGGAGTGAATTGCATGCTTGTAGATTGGCTATTGAATCGAAAGTTGATATTAAAGTGGCAGTGTGAAGCAGTAGCGCTAACTTTCGTTACTTTTTCGGCGACTATTGCATCGTCTGCCGCAGTCGCGCCTTTTCGAACAATCCCTTCGCAATCCGCGGAGAAGGCCATCGTTCTCTCCCGTGTAGCGTCGTGGGACCATAATATGGGATAGGTTGGGACCGCCCCCTCGGCTACGGGCGAGGCTTTGAAGGGCCCCCGAATACCTCCATTGGCAGTTGAACCATCAATGTCGCTGTGATAAGGGCCAATCTTACCTATAGTACCGACCGACGCTGTTGGAACGGAGAATGATTTAGATTCGTCCATGCCCGGTAGCCAAATTTTGCCATTTTCTCGCAGCTGGTAAGCGCTCTGTGCCAACGATAGATCAGCTACACGTGAAAGGTACCAGCCACTCTCGATTGGTATGGGGGCGGTCAATACGTGGCCTATCGTACCCGTGCCGAACTTTATTGCGGTTCCGCCAAACGGCCCATCTTCCAGACGTCTAGTTGCTTTTGCGTTGATCAAACACTTAACCTCGCGCGCCACATATGCGCCAAGCATAGGAAAAGCTGGTCTCTCCTTCAGAACTACAAACGTAGCTCTATCGCTCGGTGTTCCCGTTTTACGCCCTACAATCAAGCATTCGCCCATGCCCGTATCAGCCGAAAAAGACATGTCCCCGCTATCTTCGCCCGTAATGGATACTATTATCAGCTCGGAATATTGTTTAGCCAGAAGTGCGCGGGAATTAGCCCATGCATCGCCAGACATTAAGCTCAGTGGCATTACTAGTGCTAGCATGCCTTCCGATTTCAGCTTGCGATCAGCCAATACAAGAAAGATTGAAGCTTCGCCAGCGTTGCCGTGAGCGCTCGTGCCTTTGGTGAGCCTCATAGTAGCGGCACCCATCGCTTTCTGCTCTTCCTCGGTTGTACTAAAAGCTGCGAACATCGGATTTGGAACGCCGATCTTTGAGCTTTCGTGCCCCGTAGCGCGCGTGAATGGGGGATTCATAAATACCATGTCGAATGAAGCGTGTGGAAGCTTGGACCAAACCTCCTTTTCCTTTTCTCCCATTCCTTCCGCAGCCTTGGCAGTGATAGCAAGGATGCCGAGCGTGCGTTGTGGATCGAGAAGATCGAGTGAACCTAGCGCAATCCCACCATCAGGTTGCTTACCATAGGCGACGGTCATGATCGAACTTTCAGTGTACTTAACCGTTGGATGCGTACCGGATAGCATGGATGCGGTAAGATGCGCCGCCGCTGGTAGGACATCACAACCAATTAGTCCATGCGCCATCATTTCAGGATGCAGCGCTTCCGAATCCCCCCCAGCCAACTCATGTAACTGACCGATACGCTGGTAAACGGTGGATAGCAGTGTGCCTGTGCCGCAAGCAAAATCCGCAATTCGTAGTGCTTTTATATCTTCTGGTGTAGACCAGAGTTTGCTTGATGGTAGCTTATCGGAAGAGATCGCTAAATTTACAAGTAGCGCCGCCGATGCTGGGGTCGTGTAATAGGCTGCAAGAAACTTCCGATCAGCGATGAGTCGTTGAAATACGGCGCCCGTCAAGTCGTGCGACCGCATGAGCTGATTTTTTAGGAGTTTATCCGCTGTCGATGCCAAGCTCTCTACAATCGACCGGCTGCTGGTAGCAGGCAGAACTTCAAGTATGCGGCGCGCGATGTCAAAAATCGGCCAATAATTGACCTTGAGTATCTTGCGCCACTCGGCTAATACCGCTGTTTTTGAGAGAATACCGGTGATACTGCGAAGTTCATCTAGTGACTTAACCTTGGCTAATTCACCGGGTCCTCCTGCCAAACTCTCCTGAAAAATAAAGGCATTCGCTAGGATCGTAGCCGCCATCCTGCGTGTTTGCTCTGAATCCTCCTGGCGTAGTTCTTCGCAAATTTTAAGAATTCCTCCCGATCCCAATGGGGCAATTTCACCAAGAAGACCAGCCGCTTCGCTCACCCCAATCACGAGTTCATTGGCCGCTATATCGATCACCTCCGGTGGAACTGCAGCCGATTGCACCAGTATGGAGAGGTCGCCGACTGTGGCCTGTACCCATCCGGAGTGTGGCCATCGGGTAAATGTAGTTGCATTGCTACCTGTGTAGAGTGCAATTTCCAGATCGGTGGCATTCTCTAACTCCGAGCTTAGTTTCTTACCAGAGTGATGTCTAAGACGCAGAGGTAATCGAACGGCCACCACTGAAAGTATCATGCGCCCTGTATTGCGCAGGCGCGTCCCTAGCCGTGATAAGGCATCCTTCTCAACGGTGACAGCCGGATGCACTTCAGTTTCGATAACGACTGGCGAGACATTGGGCTCGATGATTAAGATGTCCGGACGAGCGGTAGTGCCTTTTAGCATTGCCGTGTTCTCTGAACTCACAATTTTGTCTGATCGCCACAATTTCCGCTTAAGCCGCAGAACTTCCGCGAGAGCATCATTGATAGTATGTTCGGTAACGGGCATGCAGGTATCGTCCAAAAAGTATGAAATACAACATTCACCAGTATTTGATTGGCGACCGATTATATTATGTTGTAGCTGGGGTGCCTCAGAAAACGGAATATAAACGGAAGGATGTGCCGGTAGTGCAGTGCTCATTAGCGAACTTAATTTTCCTTTCGCCAAAGGCCCCGTATGCGGGCCATCTTTATCCCTTAACCATCGCTAAATAATCAATACTGGGGCTTCTTATGAGGCTGCTTTTTCGAGTTTAAGCGACTCCTCGACCCGTTTTTTCATTACTGCATCTTTGAACCATGCCGCAGCCTTGGCTCGAATCGGGGTCTCAAAATGATTCTGCATCAGCACCAGCGTTTCAAACGCCGGAAGGCTCATTACTTCCTGGGAGAGCACCAGTGGGATTCCTTCCTCGGCTTCGCTCGTATTACGCGTAATGTTCCGTTCGCCGGATGAAAACGTCATTTTCTTGCGCGTCCGGTTGCCGATCGAACGCGAAATATCCTCGGCTATTTTTTGCTCGTTCTGTGCAAAGACAATGTGATATGAACAGGTATTGCGTAGCTGATCGGCTCCGCTCTGGCCGTAAATGTCCACTACCTGGGACATGCTTTGCACCACGAACAAGACATTGACTTTAAAGCTGCGCGATATCGCTGGCATTTGCAGCACTTCACGCATGTTACCGAGCCGCACAAATTCATCCAGGTAAAACGTTACCTTGCGCTCGTCTTTCGTCGGTTCAGTATGTATTAATACGAGTGTGGCCAACTCGAAGAAAAGCGTTGCAAACAGCCTCAAACGGCTCTGGTCACTGTTTCTGACGACCAGGTATATCGTGGTATCGGAGTCCCGCAAATTCCGCAATTGAAAATCGCTCGTGCGGGTATTTGCCGCAATGAACTCATCCCCGAATGAGTTTAAAAATGATTTGAACGTACCGAACACCCCGGAAAATTCATTGCCGCTTTTGGCAAGGATGCCGTTGCCTTCCTCGATGACCCTTTGCGGCAACCCCGGCGTGTTTTCCAGCAGATCGGCAACAAACCCTTGCGGATCTGCTTGAGACAGCGCCAGCTCCCGGACCGCTGGCAGCGACGTTTCACCGTCTCGATGCGTCAGGAACAGTGAGAAAAACACAAACAGGCTTCGCGCCTCGCGCGTCCAGTAATCGTCCCCCTGCTTACCCGCATTGACTAAGGTATTCGCAATCCGGTCAATGTACGATACCTTTTCTCTCCATGTTTCCGGTAGCTCTTCCTTTCCCAACGGATTCCACTTGGCGCTAACCGCGGCCGCAGGTTCAAAGCGTATGATGCGCTGCCGGTTTCGCATGCGAAACCCGGCCGTTTTGTCATGCAGCTCACCTTTCGGGTCATGCACCAGCGCCGAATTGCCGCAGGACAGCAGCGACGGGATAATGACCCCTGCCGTTTTACCGCTCCCAGGAGGCGCATAAATCAGCACCGATAATGGCTCATCCATCCGCAGGTAATCGCTGCGATGGATGCCCAGGATCAGGCCCGTATCGCCGCGCAGCTTCAAGTCCTTGCTTATTTCCTTTTCCGTGGCAAAGTGCGCTCCGCCATAATTCCCGCCGCGCCGGTACGGGTTCACCCCAAACAGCACCGCTCCGGCAATGGCCGAGCCGCCCATGCTCCACAGAAACCAGTCCGGCCAGCTCGCCTTATACGCTTTAATCGCGTTGAGGGGCGCGGCAGGATGCACATCGAACCCGCCCAGGAACACCACCAACGCCCATAAAATACCGTATGTCAGGAACACGATGCCTGTATCGTAAATGAGCGATAGCGCCCGTTTCTGATCATCGAGAGAGGAAATCGTAAGACTCATGCCGCAGCCCCTTCAATAGTCAACGGCTTGAGCAGCTCAAGCGCCACTTCGTAGTCGCCGTTGTGTTCGTTGTGGCGAATATGGGCAATCGCTTCCAGGAACTGCGTCGCGTAGCGCTGGATCATTTCAGCCGATCCACCCATACCCGCCGCCTGTGCGCGTAATACCATCGCATCGACAGCGTTACGGGCCGAGTTTGCGTGTATCGTGCAAACACCGCCCTTATGACCGGTATTCAGGAGGTTCAGGTAGGCCAGCACGTTATCCGTGCTGATCTCGCCTACCAGAACCCGGTCAGGCCGAAGGCGCATGCATGCGTCGATGATTTGCGCGTAGGTGACCTTGGCTATATCGGTACCGCTTTTACTCTTCAGGAAGCGCACCTGGTTCGGGTGCTCGATCAAGAGTTCCTTGCTGTCCTCTATCGAAATAATCCGCTCCGTCGCCGGGATATGATGGATCAATTCATTGATCAAGGTAGTTTTGCCGCTGCCGGTTTCCCCGGAAAGCATCAGGTTCCACCCTTCGACGGCCAGACGGCTCAGCGTCTTGTCCGCTGGTGGCCGCCGCCGCTCTATCGGCGGCGCTTGGTCTGGCTGTATCGTCACATCATCGGCAAACCGGATTTTGTAGGACGCGAGCGGATAGCGTTTCTGTTTGGACACGCGGATGCTTAACGCAAACCCGCTATCGACCACGGAGCCGCCGACCACCTGAATCCGGTGGCCGTGGCCCGGTATCGATGTGCCCAATAGTGGATGCTGATCGTCGAAGCGCTGGCCGGTGGACGTGGCCAGCGCACTCGCAAACGCATTAAGGCGGTCAAGGTCGAAAATTGCATCCTCCTTGACCTCCCATCCCTTGACGGTTTCAAGCCATACCTCGCCGGGGCGATTGATGCAGAGTTCCTTCAGCCCCGGTTTTTTGAAGTACCGCTCGAATGGCTTGATGTGCTGCTGTAGGAGCGCCGACATGCTCAGTACGGCGCCGGGCAGTTGCTTGCATCTGGCCGTCCATATCCATTACCTGTTCCAGAGATGCACATCCGCATCGCGAGGTTATTGTGGGCAATTTTAGGGTCCGCATAGGTTGTGCCGTCGCCGCGCAGGTACTTTTTGCGGAACTCTTCGGCGGCTTTATGCTTCACCATCCAACCACCTTTTTCCAAAATGTAATTGTTGAAATCGGGATTTGTACCGCCGCATTGCGCCATCGTGCCACCGGTCCCAGGGCCGTAGCACAGGACCGTATAGTTGTTGAGTGAGTTGGTGAAGTTCATGCCCCCGAAATTTGCTTTGAGGGTATCGAAATACGTTGCTTGGCCAATAATCGCTGACATCCATCCGAGTTCGATCCACTCGCGCCATATCGATTTGTCCTCTCCAAGGTACGCGTATGGGGTTGGGCTGCCGCGTACCTGGCATGGCGCGATTTCCAGCGTGCCATCGGTCTCTGTCTGGATTTGCGTTTTGCTCTTCCAAGTGGTTTGCAGCTTGGCGTCATCATTGACCACGCCGCAGCTCGCAGTCTGGTAAATGTGGGGGAAACTGGTTTTGGTGCTACGTGCGCACGCGTTCAAGTACGCCGGTTTGCCGTCAGCGTTTACGTAGTAGCTGCGCGTCAGATAATAGCTTTGACCCGCGCCGAAATCATGATCGTATTTTGGGTCGCAATATGCTTCCAGCACTGCGAACCGGGTATCGTCTGGCCTGCATTCGGCGGCATACTGCTCCGTCCCTGCTGCGTCCTTATACGCTACCCGGCTGTTGCCGATCATGACGTTTTGCCCCTGATCCCAGGTCGGCACACAGGTGTTAGCGGTCGTATATTGCGCGTATGCCAGATCGGAATCCTGACAGTCCGCCACTGGCATCGTCGCGCCCAAGCTATCCTTATAAAATAGCTTTTGCTGTTGAATGGATTTTTTTGCCACGAAGTCATGACGTACGCTGCAGCCCACCGGCGTCGATTCGATGGGGTAAAATGCCTCCGCATCGATTTTGCAGTCAGCCACATCGAGCTTCTGGCCGTTCAACGTCGCGAATGTCTTGTATTGCTGGTGCGCCTTACGTGCGTTCTGGTCCGCCACGATGGAACACGATGCATAATCCTTGACGATATCCACCACCGCACCCTGATCGATACAAGCCCCGGTGGAGATCGTATTGCCATCCTGACCACGTTCCACCTTCTTGAACTGCTCGTATACCTTCCAGCCGCCTTGATCGATGCGCGGCGGGCAGCTCTCCCATGAGGACGTGATCAGGTTCGTGGCGACCCGGTTGTTATTCGTCGATAGGGGCAGTGGCGCATTTCCGCCCATTGTCCGCCCGCCAGAGTTCGGGGAGAGGCTACCCGCACCCTGCACCTGATTATTGGTTTCCTTGTCGGTATTGGATACCAGGTGCTTAGGGTCGGTAGGCGCTTTCTTCTTTAGCCTGTCAATCGCCTGAGCCAGGGCATCCAGGTCGCCGCGCACGTTCAGCACCGTGCCAGGCTCGACTCGGCTATCCTTGACCGAGAATTGCGACGTCAAGGGACTGGTTAGCGCCTCGCTTGCGCGAGTATTGCCCGCTGGCGCCGACACCGAATGCCAGTTAATAGTTTCCCGGGTGGAAGTATCCGGCAGTTTCTCATGCGAAACTGAACCATGCAGCGTGGCGTCGCCCAATCCCATGCTGATAGCCGGGCCGGTCAACCCTTCCGGCGCGGACTGTGCATCCGCACTGTTGCCGGTCACGATGGGCTGTGTCAGCTTCACACGCATCACCAGATCCTTTTGTCCCGTATTGGATGCCATAGGGTCAGGATCGGCGGCGGAGATTTTCGCCGCAGACAACAGCAAGAACAAAAACATTCCTTTCCTCAATGCTTTCATCTCTCTTCTCCTCGTTCTTCGGTAAACGCAACAGCTTCCGCATGATGCTGTTGCGGGGGTTTGAACCAGATATCCTTGTTTGGCGAAATCAAAATGCGTGAGCCTGCCGGAATCGTCACAACCGGCTTGATGTTGATGTTTTTCTCAAGAATCTGGCCGGACACCCCGGCCAGATTGCCACCATAGCTCTGCACAATCAGGGCTTGCCCTTGCGACCGGACGGGCATGCCATAGCCGGTGGCCGCCGCCAGCGTCGATACCAGCAGCGCCATGCCATACCGGTCGAAGAACCGGTTGTCTACATCGCCGGTCAAGCCGCTGCGTCCCATTGCATCGGCCATTTCCGCATCGCCCACGGAAATATTGATACCGTCCGGGGTGATGATCCGCGACCAGATCACTTGTATGCGCGTATCCCCCGGCTTTTGCAGGCTACGGTAACGGCCCACGGCATGACTGCCAGCCGGTATCAAAATATTCCGGCCATGTCCGCCGTAGATGTTCTCTTCGATCTGAGCCGTCACTTTGCCGTCCAGCTCCGAATGCACCGCCTCTATCAGCACGGCTGAAATACGCCGCGTGACCGGAATGATTCGTTCCATGTCCAGCGGGTAGCTTGCGATTGTTTTTTTCTCGCCCCAATCCTTATCCATATTCAGAAATTCGTCCTGGATTCCGCCGTGGCCGTCCATCGCAACCCTGACCGTGCCGGTGCCGCGCCGCGCTTGATTTAGCTCATCAGCGGGGTTTACAGGCTGCGCGGGAGGGATGGATGCAACAGCAAAAAGGTCTTTGGCCTTAGGTGCCGGTGCTGGTGGCGTTACCGGGATCAATTCGGGGACGATCTGCGCCGGTTCCGGTTCTACCGGTTCCGGCTGAGATTTCGGCATGCTAAAAAACCCCTCATCGAAACCCTTGCCGATAGCCACTAAGGGCTTAGGTATTGGCTGGTCTTTCTTGTAATAGGCTGCGCCGCCCAGGATTGCGGCGGCCACCAGGCTTGCCCCGCCTAGCCAAGCGGCCGTTTTTTTCCATTCTCCGGTTACTGGCGTTTTCAGATCGAAAGCGGCCATGGCATTACTTCCGCCTAATGCACAGGTGCGAGTCACCATTCCGCAGTGTCCAGCCCTTGCTGGTGGTTTCCGCCACCAGCGTCCCTTCAACGACGCGTGTATTCACAGGCGAATCGATGCCATCAATCACCCGATAAAGCGCAGGCAGACGCTTTACCTTGTCCAAATTTTCCTCGGCAAACTTAAAGTAGGTCCATACGCCATCGTCAAACACTTTCACTGGCGCAAGGTCTTTTTGCCCACTCATGACATACGAATACGTAATATCGCGAGTGTCGGGTACATCGAGCGCACGGAGGTATTCGGCCTCTTTCTGCTTCTCAAAAATGCTGACCGGCCCTGTGCTGGTTTTTTCTATGCCCTTCTCGGTGGCGGTCTCGCTTGCCTCCGGGAGTTTTTCCACGCCGCCTTCGATGTAAACGACCAGGGCAGGCAGAAAAGACGATTGAACGGAATCGGCGCGAAGGTAGAATGAGTAAATGCGGCCGGATTTTCCGATCACTGACAGATTCGTATCAGCGCCTGGATAATCGGCTGCAACACGGAACAGATGCTTGAGTTCGGGCTTGCCCTCCTTGCCCGGTTTCGTCAGCGGGACGAACCGGAAATTCTTGCTGTCACCGAGTGAGTACGCGTTAATCTCTTCGCCTTCCGGCAGCGAAACGGTTGTATCCATGAATTCGCGCAACCGGAGCTTGTAGGTCATGTCTGCATGGAATTTGAATCGCAGCACATTGGCCTTCGGATCGGAGCCATCAAATGCGGCCTGCACCGCTTGCAAGCTCGGTTTGTCTCTCATTTCCCTGTCGATGATCTTGTTCGCCGGCGTTGGCCCCGGAACGACCTCATCCACAATAGCCGCGTGAACTGGCACAGCCAGCACCGCCAGCAGTAATACACTTAACGTTTTCATTTCGTCGCTCTCCTTGCGATTGTGTATTCCCGGACGATGAAGCCAAGCGGGTTCAACAGCCCTTCCTCGTAGCTTTTTTGCTGCTCATGAAACTCATAGGTCAGTGTCACGACCCAATGCTGCACCAGCGGCGTTGGGTTAATCTTGTCCGTGTCGCGCGTGATGATTTCTACCTGGTGAATACCATCCCCCAGGGTGGAATCCCGCGTTACCTCGACTTCACGCTTGAATCCCTCGCGATGGAGCAATGCCTCCTTTCCGCCGTATTGATCCTTGAACGCTGCCGCCAACTCCGGACCGCTCATGGCGAACACGCGCGGATAACGCACGCTTTCCGATACCTTATCCACCGTCTCGCGATCAACGACAAAGCGTCGGGACTCTGCCCCGACCACGACCGCACGGCGCGTTATCGAGTCGCTAATGCGCTCGATCCGCGCTACCGTGTTGCCCGAGGTCTGGAATTCTATGTACACCGGCTCCGTAACCGTTACCGGATGCGTGACATGCCAGATCACCATCCCGACCAACCCCGCCGCCAGGATGATCGACACCCACCCGAGCATTGCAGCCGCACGCTGTGCGGTAATCCATGGAATGGAATGTTTCACCGAATCAGCCATGATTGATGGCCTCGTAATCGCACGCACACGGCGATTTCTCCAACTTCGTGCCGGAATCCGGGATCATTGACAGAGACCCGCACCCGGCCAGCATTAAAACCAGAACCAACATCACTACCCGTTTCATCGGCCAATCCCCCTCATCGCACTAAAAACCTTACCCACACCAACCGCCGCTGCCGCTGCCCCTGCCCTTGCCGCAGGAGCCGCAGCCGTTGCCGCCATGCTGGCACCCATACCGAGCGCCGAACTTGCAGCGCCCAAACCTGCGCTTGCAAGATTCGACTGCATGCCCATCCCGCCTGTAAGCGATGCCGCCAAATCCGAGCTTTTCAGCAGGAAATAGATCATCAAAATGGAGAACCCGACCGAGAACCCATAATTCATCGTGAATATTCCGTCTCTCGCGATATCCCAATTTGCCAAGCCCTTAGATGTTTCCTCGATACCCGTTATGCCAATCGCCATGATGAGCGACAAAAAAATCGTCCACAGCGCGTAATTCATTACTGCCTTGAACCACGTCCAGGTAATGAATCGAGTCTCGGGAAACGCGGCAAAGAAGATGAAAGGCGCGGCCACCATCATCAGCAAATACAGCGACACCAACGACAGCGACACTTGCGCCAAGTACACCAGGTACATGCCGCAAACGATGATCAGAAGCAACGCGCACGCAATCGTTACCTGTATGTAAACCATAGTGTTGGTAATCAGGTTTCCCCCCGGCTCGACTTCTTCCACCGTGGTAACAATGGTTGCGATAGCCGCGTCCAACCGCGCGAAGAGGCTGCCGCCAGATCCCGCATCGCCGAACATACGCGCAAGCCCAAGCGTTGCATCTATGATTGGTTCTTCGATCCACGTCCGAAACGCGTTCGTCTCGACGACTAGGCCATGCAGTGCCACCACAAGGGCGATGCTGATGGCAGCGCTCTTTGTTCGCTCGCCCATCATGCCCATCATGACGCGGTAGCCTATGACTACGACATACAGCAGCACGAACATTCGGAAAAACCCGACAAATGCGCCAGTGAACTGGTTACCTATGGAATCGCGGTATTGCTGCAATTGCTGTAGCAGATGATTCACCAGTGACACACCGTATGGATTCTCCGCCGCAAACGCGGCCTCCCCCGGCATAAACACTAGCATTACGATTATGATTACCGGCTTCATGCTCCGCCCTCTATTGCCAGGAGGTATTATTCAGAATGGTTTTCTGTTGTGCTTCGCATCCGGCCTTCTGAAACGCACCGGGCGGGGTAAAGCGGTACGGTTTCAAACCGCGCTTTATGCGATGCTCGCTCTGCTCGGCGTGGCGCTTTCTCGCGTTCTCGGTCAATTTCCGCATGCACTCGTCCGTTGACTCGCGCTGATCCGCTGCCACAGGCGCATCCGCCGCTAAAGCATTTGTGCCTGCCAACGCCGCCACCAACACCAGAATTACGATATTTCGTTTCATTTCCAACCTCTTATTGCCAGGATGTTTGAGAGAGAATGCCCCCTGAACTTGACTGAGTTTTCTGTAAAAACCCGCTCAAATCGTTTCGTTGCTCTGCAAGTTTCTTTTGCCGTATCTTGATCGTGCTATCTGTGACACCGGAATAATTGAACAGCGCTTGAGCCTGATTCGACTTGCTGGCTATCGCCAGCATATCGATCAGCGTATTCAGGATTTCCACCAGCAGCCGGTTACTCAAATCCGTTGCATCTTTTACGTTTCGGGTGCTGTCAATCTGGTCGGCTATCGTGCTAGCTTGCTTCATACGATCCGCGATCCCATCCAGCAGCTTTTCGCTTTCCAGCACTACTTTTTTAAGTGCCGCTTGCTGCAACTCATGCCGTCCGTCCATCAATATCCGACCCGCCGCCGAACGGCCATCCCCATACGTCCCGTCCAGTACCTTGCTGATATCGATAAACCCATCGCTATTTTTTGGGTAACCCAACGCCATGCCGCGCTGTGTCAAAACGCCTACCGTTCCTCTGACTAGCCCCTCGACATCCCTCATTTGCGCGACTAGGCCAGCAGCCCGGTTGTAATGCCCCACCATCTCCGAATGCACCTGTTTGACGCCATTCAACGTGTCTTGCGCCGTTTGGAGCTGCTCGGTCATTTTCTGGATTTCCTGCACGTAGTAGCCGTAACTCGTCGGGTCCGTGACCGTCCATTGCGCTCGCGCGGTTCCCGCGCTTACAAGCGCAATGGAGCTAATGACCCAAATAAATGTTTTTCCAGTTCTGCCCATGCTCTTGCTCCAAAAGTTTCGCATGCGAAACTGCGTCGATTGAACTGTCGAACGCCCTCAGATACTTGCCCAACGGCGACAGATCAATATTTAAAATGGTGCTTTCCCCGCTTTTGCGCTTCACCAGCACTTCGCGCGGACGCGCCCCTTGAGTTAACCAGTGAAACTCCTGCTGATTCAGCCCCAGGGTATCGATGTAACTCTCCCGGCTTGCCCTGGGCTCCGGGAAGAAAACATAGGTCTCGATGTTCGAGAGAAATTTGTCCGCGCTCGGCGAGTTAAGAACCGACTCGACCGATTGCGCAGCCCCGACGAACACGCCATCGGTTTTCCGAATCTCTTGCAGCATCATTTCGATTTTCGGAGCAAATACCGGCGATGCCAGGTAACGTGGCAGCTCGTCCACGAACACTGCATAACCGCCCTTTTCCCGCGCAGTCACCAGCAGCTTATGGAACAGGTAATACGAAAGTGGCGCGAGAACGTCAGGCAGGTCCAACAAGGAAGTCATGTCAAACGCCACCAACTGCTGACTGAAATCCAGGTGATCTTTCTCGCCGGTGAAGTAATGCGCGAATGGCCCTTTAAGCCAACGTTCCATGCCCTGCCGGATGGAACCCTCTTCCTTGAGGCCGAACGCTTCCGCCAGATTGCGCAAGGTGCGCTCATCCTTGTTGAGGTAAAAAAGCTGCTCTATGGCGCTATCGATTTTAACGCGGCTCGCGTCGTCGCTTTTACCTGTCAGAACCTCGAACCAATTGGCTAGGAACGCCCGTGTTTCGCGGTTATCCGGCAGTTGCAGGGGATTGATCGAGACGCCATCCACCATATCGATGTACACGCCATCGTGCGCCATGGTGAACACTTCCAACCCCTGAAGCCGGTCAAATGCCAGGACTCGAAAATCCGGATACTTGAAGCATTGGCCGAGCAGGAAACTGATCAGCGTGGTTTTCCCCAGGTTGGTGCCGCCGAAAACTTGGGTATGCCCTGGCGCTTTGGGCGCCGGCGAAGAATGGAAGGTAAAACCGAATTCCGACCCGGCCAAAGTCTTGAACGTCGCTACTGGCGCATTGCCCCATGAGCAGGAATCAAGCCCCTCGCCTACCGCCGCGAACGTGGCGAAGTGCGCCGCATTCTCGCTGGTGCAGCTACGCTTGCGCGTGTTGAATGTTTGATACTCCGGGAAGCGTGACCAGAACTGCGCTTCCTTGTTCATGCGTTCCCGCGCCGTGCGATAGCCCCACATCTCGACGATGTTCCGCACTTCCGCGACCGCACGTTCCAGTTCTTCGGGGTTATCGCCAAAAACCTCGATAACCCAACGGTGCCGCAGCATCGTGATTTCATCCGCTTGCAGGCGTTGGGCGAGTTCGCCCAATTCCAGCACTACAATGTCCGATGCACGCCGGAAGCTGACTGTGTTCTTGCGGCGATCTTCCACGTCCGCCAATGCCGCTTGCTTATCGACCCCGGCAAACGTCTGAAATATGCTTAATTCATAACGGCTCTTGAACAGCCCGTCGAGCAGACCGCCATCCGACCCGGTAGCTGGCAGCTTGATGAACAGGTATGCCGAATAGCGTTCTTTCTCGCCGCTGTATACCTGGTAGCGTTGCCTATCGGGAAAATGAAGCTCTGAACCGGCCAGTACGGCATCCAGCAGCCCATCGCTGGATAGGCGCTGATGCACTGGATGACCATTGAGCAACTGCGCCCAATACGAAGCAACTTCGTCACCTTCGAGCATCCGCGCGTTATAGTCCCTGAGCCGCAGTAAGGCCGTGTTCACAGTTTCGTGGAGAATGCGGAACAGTTCGTCGCTGGTGCTGCCGCTGGTCTTTTCCGCCATGACCTGAAGTTGATCAGTAAAACTGTCAACACTGGTACTGAAGATTAGATAATGCCGGGTGCGATAAGAGACTTTGAAGTGCTTAGCCCATTGCTCCGCTATTTGCTTCGCAATCGGCACGCTGAAATTTTCTTGCGCTGCATTGGTGGCCACCTTCAGCCGATGGCTTTGGTGGAATACCATGATGGTCGAGGGCAGAGCCTCGAAGAAAGCCTTACGGCCTAGAAACAACCCTTCCGTTAACTTCGGATCGAGGCCGGAGTAATCCCGGCCCCGCAGTTCGACGATACACGCCAGGACACCGCCGCGCGTGAGCGTAGTTACGCGATCATCCAACACCCGGAACAAGGGGCACTTGTCCTCGACTGCCGTGGTGCGCCTCGGACGCGGGAAAATGCCGTCCCGCCCAAAAATCCAGCCGAGCGTCTCAGCAAAGGTAGCGATTCCCATCGGTATTACCCTCAGTGCGCCCAACTTTCGACAACTTCACCAGACCAACCGAAAAAAACTCCGGATCGATCTTGGCGAAGAACCACCCCAACGCCCACAACACCCCGAATAGAAGGAACCCAAAGAAAGTGCCGAAGAGACCCGCATCGAAAAAGAGATTTACTGCCGCCATGCCCAACGCCGCGAATATAAGCGCGAAAATGGCGTAATCCCTCGGCACTCCCGCCGTCAAAATCGGTTGCCAGAGCGTGGGGTAAATCGTTGCGCGGCTCATTATTGATATGCCCACTCGGCTATCCCCGCAGCGCCGCCTACCAGCAGCGCACCGAGAATAATCCGTACCCCGACCAGGTGACTGATTCTGGACATGAGCATGAGAATCCCGACGACGATAATCACAATCGTCGTGATGGTTACGGCGATCTTCCCCCGCAGCCATCCTGCCAACTCCCCGCCCTTGGTGTTCACTTTCGCGAACGGATCACTACCCCCGCTAACCTGCGCATAGGCCGAATTGATCAAGTCCACATCCAGCAACACCGAAACCACAGCAGCCGCCAATACCAGAATGCCAAGCACCACCTTTTTTTTACTGCTCATGCCAAAGCTCCTTTTAAATGCGAATTAACCAAACGTGTTCGCGCTGCTCGGCAAGCCAGGCGAGCGCGTGAATAATTGCGGTTCTTTCATCCCCAACCTTGGCGATACCTAACGGCAAATACTTAAGCGCCGTAGCGTTCAGCTTTACCCTGGCAGTCACCAATTCCGCGCCGTCTGGTATGTTTTGCGGCTTGCTACCCCCCGCTAAACGAAAAAGTCCGAAACTAATTGCGTCTCGGACTTCTTTTCTTGCTAACGGGCGCGGTACGTTAACTCGAATCTCTTTTTCCACCAGATCGTTTTTTTTCGTCATTTTTTTCTGCCTTCCCATTACGCGCTTTCAACAAAACTGTAATATCGTTTACAGTTAAATTATCCCGAATGTATTTAATTGCTTTATTAACATTCTTGAACGTTCGTGGTTCTCCTCGCGCCCCGTGTAGCGTACCTCCACCTAACCCAACTGCCCGAATATGAAGGAGAAATTCACTACAACTCTCGTCAACCGGTTCCAGCACAACACTATATTTACCGATCTTTCCGGGGATACTACATACATCCTTGTGAGACAATATTCTCATATCGTTTTCCCTATGTCAATAACAATAACTACTTATTGTTTTTTTGTGAAGTGGCATAAAGCCGCTTATTTACTTGATCTAGGGCATATCCATAAGAATAATATTTGTGTAATAAATGAATATATAATATCTCAAATACACATTTATAAACAATTATGGACATACCACCCCTTCTTGCTGAGTGCGCTCCCGGAGTTGCACCAGGAACCCTCACCCGTATTATCGTTCAGGAGTCGGGAGGAAACCACTTAGCTATCGGGGTTAATGGCGGTTTCCGCTTGAAAAGGCAACCTAGAACGTATCAGGAAGCGACCACTTGGGCAAACTGGCTCATAAAAGCGGGCCACTCGGTGGATATGGGATTAGGACAAATCAATAACCGCAATCTGTCGTCGTTGGGGTTGACGGTGGAAGCAGTTTTCAAACCTTGTGAAAATGTCCGGGCAGCAGGGCAGCTTCTGCGTGAGAATTATTTGAGGGCAAAGCAAAAGTATCCAGATGATCAGGCCGCGCTCCGGGCTGCGCTTTCGGCTTACAACACAGGTTCTTTTACAGCGGGACTAACCTACACAAACCGGCTGCAGTCGATTCAGATCAACTTACCAAAAGTAGCAACTACCTGGGATATTCCAAGACCATCACAGAAGTAGGGGTCTGGTGCGGGTAGGTTCAAGTTACCTCTTTTTCTGTCCCTTCAGTTTCGCATGCGAAACTTTCTTCCTTTTGTTCTGCCTGAGAGGTTCGCTCGCGCGAACACGGCTTTCCCGGGTTGCGCTTCGCTTCATTCCTCTGGAACGGCTTCGCCGCCCTTTCAATCCTCTCTTCTTTCCGGATCAGCTGCGCTCATCCGGGGGCGCACTCCGTTTGCAGTCTTGGGATCATGGCTAACGCCATCATCCCCGGCCACGGCTACACCATTCCCATAGTTCCTTATTCTGCCGGCAGGGTTTTGATTTTTTGCTTGAAAGAAAATATATAAAAATTGGGCAAGCGTAGCGCGTCAGGATGCTTTAAGGACATTCAGAAAAAGCGGTGGATAGATTTGCGGACCGGAGGCTGTCCACAGAATGTGGGCAGGCAAATCTATCCACGGCTCTATATGGAGGCATTGCCTGCTGTCACAGACCACGCCAGCCGCTACGCGGTACGCTTCGCCTGTCATGGTCTGTGATCCTCCCCCCTGTGCCAGGTGCAGGCCGCAGTCAATTTCACCCCGGACGGTACAGGCCGCTAGACCCGTTGCGCCATCCCCCCTCAAGCCCCCGAATCCTCTGCGAGGGGGACTTGAGGGGGGATAGCCAAAACGCAACAGGTCAGAATCAGCGGCCTGTTGCTTCACCGTCTCAACCCCACCCATTCCCAACCCTTGCCCGTGAGGGCAAGGGCTATCCCCACCCCCGCCGCCCCAGGGCGGGGCGAGGAGAGCCCAAGCGAAAGGATGTATTTATCAACCAATCGTAAGGACCTCATCATGAAAACAACAGCTCCGAAAAAAGATATGTACGCACAGATCACGGATGAAATCATCGCCATGTTGGAAAGCGGGAAAACAAGCAGTTTGACTTGGGCGAGAACCGGCAACGGCTTGCCTTGCAACCACAAGACCGGCGCAGCCTATCAGGGCGTAAACGTGCTTTTGTTGTGGGCAGCGGCCATGACTCATGGCTATTCCTGCGACCGCTGGCTGACCTATAAACAAGCCGCAGACATGGGCGGCCAGGTTCGCAAGGGCGAAAAAAGCGTGGCATGCGTTTTTTTCAAGACGATTGAGCGCGAAGCCAAGAACGAAAGCGACGGCACCGACAAAGCCGAATCCATGCGGGTGATTAGTCCTTTCTGGCTGTTCAATCTTGACCAGATCGACGGCATTGACAAGCCACAAGCCGCCGTGCAACTCAACGAGTTTCAGCAAATCGAGACCGCAGAAAATGTGTTAAAGCGTTCAGGCGCAGTGATCCGGGAGGAAGGCGATAAAGCGTTTTACCGTCCCTTAACCGATGAAATCTATATGCCCGAGCGCACCCGCTTTGCATCGGAGGCAGAGTTTTACAGTGTCGCCCTACACGAGCTGACCCACTGGACCGGAGCCAAACACCGGCTAGCGCGTGACTTTGCCACCCGGTTCGGTACGGACGCCTATGCGTTCGAGGAATTGATTGCTGAACTCGGAAGCGCCTTTCTGAATGCGGAACTCGGGTTTTCCGCGAGCATGATCCCGAACCATGCCGGATATATCAAAGCATGGCTGAAGGTGCTGAAGAACGACAAACGCGCGATTTTCACGGCAGCGAACCAAGCCAGCAAGGCACACCGCTACATCATGGATTTAGTGGAAGGTGCGCAGTGCGAACGGAAAGTTGCTTAAATTCGCCGTCAATCCTCTTTTTTTCCTACAAAAAGATATATTGCTTTTCTATATCTTTTCTGTATAATTAAAGCAGATCAACCAACCACAAGGGCGACAAAATGAACATGGACTATCAAGCACGTATTGATTCGATACGCTTTGCTGTACGAGCTTTACAGCAAGCGTTTCCTCATCTTGTGCCGGTATCGGAAATCAGCAATAGCCTTGTAACAGCAGCCAAAAACATCCGCATCGAGCTTGCTAGCGCGTTCCCCCGCATTAAATTCTCTGTGAAGTCTAGCCGCTTTGCCGGTGGCGATTCTATCCGCATTAGTTGGAGGGACGGCCCAACCGATAAGCAAGTGGATGCGATTGCCGGACGCTATGAGGCTGGAAAATTCGATGGCATGACAGATTGTTACGATTACCGCAAGGATCATTCCTGGACGGCAGCATTCGGGGATGCAAAATACATTTCCACACATCGGCAATATTCCCCGGCTCTGGTGCAAAAAGCGATTGACTATCTATGGGAGCGTTACCGGCCGGACGCGGACAAGATAACCCCGGACGATTTTTTTCAGGGGCATGCATGGTCAATAATAGTTTTCCAAAATGGTTATCCAGGTGACAACAATGCCCAATCACAAATACACCGTTTCGCTCATAAGTTCGATTGCATATCGGAAACAATCATTGATTGAGTTTCGCATGAGCAACTTTTTTTAATCCAAAAAGATATATTGCTTTTTTATTACTCAAGGAGGTTATACAATGTGGCGTTTTTCATTGATCGGCACCTTAACAACGATGCCGAGCCTGTACGGCTCGGGAACGGGTGCAGTTGCCTTTCTTGATCTCCATGCAGAGGTATCACACCGGTTGACCTCAGGCAAGCGCAAACCCACCCCAAGCCATGCGCGGGTAAGGTTACATGGAGCAGAGGCCGAACGCGCAGGGCGTCAGCTAGTGGCTGGCGCAAAAGTTTTTATATCTGGCCAGATTGAATGCAAATCATGGATGGATGACAAGGGAGTCTGGCATACACGCCAAGCTCAGGTTGGGGAAGAGGTTTTATTACTTTCGATTCAACAAAACCCGCAAGCCACGGAGACTAAGGTATGAAAATTCTGACTGTAGCAAACCAAAAGGGCGGGGTAGGGAAGACCACCATCGCCTTGCACCTGACGCATATGGCAAAGGAACAAGGCTTGCGCGTATTGTTAGCTGAGCTTGACCCGCAATCCAACGCATCAAATTGTTTTATAGAAACCACTGGCACACATCTGATGGCATCGAACTTATTCGATGAAACCATCTCTGGCGCTCAACCGGAAGCGACTGGCGGGATCGGACTGATACGTCCTGACCGGGGCTTATATGCGATCGAATCATTAGGACATTCGACTCAATTCTATCCAGCAAACCACCTGCGGCACCTGGGCAACGATTACGATCTTTGTATCATCGATACCCCGCCAACACTTGGCGTGATCCAGCTAGCAGCTATTATTGCTGCCGATTACGTTGTCGCGCCGTCACACCTCGAAAAATTCAGCCTTGAAGGATTTTCAAGCCTAACAACCACAATCCGGCAGGTCCGAGACAAAGGGCTAAACCGCAAACTCAAGTTCCTGGGTTTCCTTGCCAACCGGGTTAAGAGCACCAGCAAACAGCAAAGTGAAGCCCTAACAGAACTGCGCGAAACCATGGGTAAGGCGCTCATGCCGTTCGTAGTTCATGACCGGGTTGCGGTTTCCGATGCCGCAGCGCTCGGGAATCCGGTTTGGTATAAGCCGCAGAGCGAAAGCCACCGCCGCGCGGCAAGAGAAATGAGCGCAGCCTGTGAATACATTCTGAAGGAGGTACAGTCGTGAGCAACCTGAGAAAGAACATCACTTCCATCGCCGATTTGATGGCCACAACAAGCGGCCCACAAATCATCATGCTCGAATGTGAGTTGATCGAATGCCGCGTCCAGGTGCGGACAGAATTTAACGACCAGACCATAAAGGAATTGGCCGACGACATCGCGGCCAGAGGCGTACAACAACCTATCAAGGTTCGAGCCATCGAGGACGGGCGCTATCTGGTAATTTTCGGCGAGCGCCGGCTACGAGCAGCCAGATTGGCCGAACTGACGAAGATTCCAGCCATCATCGAAGATATGACCGATGAGGCCGCGGGTGAAATCCAGTTCATGGAGAATATCCACCGCGAGGATCTGAGCATAGGTGACTTGGCTGCGGCCATCGGCCAGCGCTACAAGCAACTTAAAGCCCAAGAAATTCATAACGCGGTTGACGTAATTGCCGGCCAGGTGAAGAAATCAAAATCATGGGTTTCCAAACACCTAGCCGTGGCGACTAAGTTAAATTCGGTCGTGGCCGAGCTGCTACAGAACGGCCACACTCAGGATATTGAACTGCTTTTAATACTCAATAAGCTGGTTGATATTAGACCATCAGAAGGCTTTAACCTGGTGCATGGCATCCGGGCTGGCAAGAGCATAAGCCGTAAGGATGCGCGGGAAGCCCTGAAAAAAGCCGAGCAGGATATTAAGGCTAAGGATGAGCCAGCGGCAGAATTCGATCCGGTTGGCGAAACAGCAACCAAACAAGAACCTGCCAGCAAGAATGCACCGACTAACGCACCACAATCAAAGCCGGTTGTTCCTGAGTCGCAGTTTGACCCTTCCGAGGTCTTATCCGCCTTGGTATATGAAGAGGAAATGGATATAGATAATTTCCTCACCAACTTGGGAACTAAGGAACGGGCAGAACTAGATGAGTTCGTTCGGCCAGACTGGGAATTAGGCGTTAAAGCCGCCGCAACGAGTCCAGACGCGGTGATTCGGTGCATTTTCCAGCAGGCAACGCATTTTCAGGACGATTCACTGGCGCTTCGCGCTTTGCTGGCCGGAAGCATGGGAGAGCCGTTCGACGTGGCCGCGATTGTGAAGTCTACCCGGCAGCTTATAGGACTTTAATAACGTGGAAAGATTGAGTGCAAAGGAATTTGATGACGCTATCCGTGGTTCCCGCATGGGAGAGAAAACCCGCGCCTGGGCGCGGGCTGTCCTCGTCGATGGGCAGCGTCATGTTGATGTCGCCGCCGCCAATAACGTAAGACGGCAAAACGTGCAACAAGCTGTCAGGGAAGTTTTGAAGTGGCACCAACGCGCTAGAGGCATCGAAGTCCTATTACTGCATCCCGACCTAGCCGAGCGGTTCAGAAACCTAATGGATGAAGCCGAGCAACGAAATAACAGGAGCCGGAGGAAATGACACAACCAAGCAAGAAACTCCCGCAACCCGTCGAGGTTGACTACCGTACTGGTAAAGTCCCCGGATGGGTTAGGGAAGTAATCGAGACACATTTTGCAATCGAGGAAGAGGATGCAAAGAGCGCTGGAGCCCTCGGGTTTATGGCCCGTGCGCTTGTCATCGCCACGATGCCCTATAAAGACCCGAAGGCTGACGTCTTCAAACGCGAGAATGGGGATTTTCACTTGCGAATCGTCGCCGGTTACGAAGGTGGCGTACCTTTCGGAATTTACCCGCGATTACTAATGTCCTGGGTAGCGACCGAAGCCGTGCGAACACAATCGCCTGTGATCGAGTTAGGCGATTCACTTTCTTTTTTCTTACGCGATGTACTAGACCTACAGCGAGGGGGAGGATCGAGAGGATCAAGTACCAGGGTAGCCGAACAGATGAAACGCCTTTTTGGTTCGCTTATTACCGCACAATACACTGGCGGAATGCGCGACCGTGGTTTTATGTTACGCAATGTCATGATCGCTGACGCCATGGATTTCCATGACGAGGATCTTAAACTTGATCCTCAGACCGCCGCTGAACCAGCACCAACAGACAACGATACACTATGGACTCCACAAACAAATGATATTGCTGGCACTTGGCGAAGCAAGGTGAAACTATCCAATACCTTTTTCCAGGAGTGCATAGCTAAGCCTGTTCCCATCGATCTACGCGCCTATAAAGCACTACGCGGCTCGCCGCTGGCGATGGATGTTTATACCTGGCTGACTTATCGGATGAGTTATACGGACAGACGAACCAGACCGATACCATGGGAGGCTCTGATGGGGCAGTTCGGCAGCAATTACGAGACGGGCCGCGCCGTCCTGGATTTCAAGCGTGCGTTCATTCGGGCGCTGAAAGCTGTACAAATTGTTTACCCCCGCGCTAACGTCCAACTAGAAGACAACGGTATTGTTCTGATCCCCTCCCCGCCGCACGTTTCCCGCCAACCTGAACTCTTTCAACGATAGCGTGATGAAGAACTCTCAAAATAACCGTGAGAGTTCTTCATCACATCGAGTAAATCATGCTTGTGGATAATTCTTGTGGATAACCTATTTTATCCGTGATGAACAACTCTCAATCATTTTTATTATATATATCAGTCTATTAACCTCGTTATCCCCATAAATGCGTGATGAACAACTCTCAAGCAGTGTGATGAACAACTCTCAAAAGCGTGATGAACAACTCTCAGAATAGAAGCAATAAAAACCGCTATAACGCAATGCCAGTAAGCCTTTCCACACTTTTATTCGTTTTCCCCCTGTATTTGCCTTTAGTTCTTTTCTTATATAAATACCTTTAGCTCATCCGTGATTTATACATACATGGTCTATTTCAAGTCAGCAAAATCTTTTTTATATAAAGAACCCGGAAAACCTTAAAACCAACTGAACATCCTTTCCTCGGTGATGAACAACTCTCATAGCGGCGGCGTGATGAACAACTCTCAAACCGTGTGATGAAGAACTCTCACAGCGTGATGAAGAACTCTCACGTTAAAGTCAAAACCGTTCCCTGGGTGCTGATCTGCTTTAGGAAAACCGGACCAGACAGAAAGTGAGTTTTTCGGCAAACTTGACCTTGAAGGAGGGCTGTTTGCCATGAAGAAGAAGCGGTTTTCAGTAGAGCAGATCGTAGCGGTATTGAAGCAAGCGGAGCTGGGAATGCCGGTGGCCGATCTGATCCGGCAGGTGGGGATTTCGGAACAGACGTTTTACCGCTGGAAGAAGCAGTACGCGGGGATGGAGTCGGATCAGGTGCGAGAGCTCAAGCAGCTTCAGGAAGAGAATGGACGGCTCAAGAAGCTGGTTGCCGAGCTGAGCCTGGACAAGGCAATCCTGCAGGACGTTGCATCAAAAAAGTGGCCCGGCCCGCGCTGAGACGTGAAGTGGTGGACTACATCGTGAGCCACTATGACTTGAACATGCGGCGGGCCTGCAAGTTGATGAAGCAATCGCGCAGCGTCCAGTACTATCAGAGCGTCAAGGATCCGAAGCAGGCATTACGAGGGCGTATGCGGGAGATTGCCCAGACACGTGTGCGTTATGGCTACCGGAGAATCTACGTGCTTCTCAAGCGTGAAGGCTGGCAGCTGGGCAAAAACCAGGCGTATCGGCTTTATAGGGAAGAGCAGCTGCAGCTTCGCTCGAAACTGCCCAAGCGCCGCAAGATGGTCGTGACACGCCAGGTAAAGATCAAGCCGAGCAAACCCAACCAAGCATGGAGCATGGACTTTGTGGCGGACCAGCTGGCCAACGGCATGAAGTTCCGTACGCTGACCATTGTTGATGTCTTCAGCAAGGAAGCGCTGGCGATCGAAGTGGGTCAGCGCTTGCGAAGCGAACATGTGGTCGCCGCGTTAAACCGGTTGGCGGTGCAACGGGGTTCCCCCCAATATCTTTTTGTCGATAACGGCAGTGAATTCTCGGGGCAGTTGCTCGATCTTTGGGCGTACCATCATCAAGCACGGATCGACTTCAGCCGGCCCGGAAAGCCAACGGACAATTGCCACATCGAAACGTTTAATGGATCATTCCGGGACGAGTGCCTGAACCTGCATTGGTTTGAAACGCTGGAAGAGGCCAAAGCGATCATCGAGGACTGGCGGCGGGACTACAATGAGAGTCGACCTCACTCGACTCTCAACAACCTGGCGCCAGCTGAATTTGTACGCCGGGCGGGCCTTCCGAGCCCTGTCCCGGTTTAACCAACGCCGAAAACTAACTCTCGGAATGGCCCTGGAAACCCAAGCGGATCAGTGCGCCGGCCGACCCGGCGCAAGGACATGGCCGTTTGCAACGGCCATGTGTCCGATCCCAAGCACAATATTTAATTCAAGTAACCTCGCCCTTCTACAGACGGTTTTATGCAGCTAAAAACGCGTTACCGCGTTTAGAACCCTTCGAGGCCAGCTTGAAACCTCTCTGACAAGTCCGCTCCCTACCATGACGTTCAAAATTCCCACCCTGACACTTGAACTCCCCTTCCTGACATCGTAAAACCTCCCCCTGACAATCCGTATTCCCTTCCTGACAATTCGCCTTTCTTCATTGTCCATGCACAAAAAGCTATAACTCACTGATTCTAAAGGAATCAGCTTTAAAGCTAATTAGACGTTTTTAGTTCTGCTATCCCCTTGCCTTATACATCGGCAAGGAATATCATACTAAAAACTAATGGCAGGATACGCTAATTGTATTACAATTAGCCTCACTCACGTGAGCCCTGCCATAAAACCGGCAAGGAATCGCCCGGTTTTATGGATGAAGCGCCTCTGGCGCGAAGTTTCGCATGCGAAACTTCCCATTCCGCTCAACGCTGAATGGAAGAACTAAAGGACAAACCAATGCCAGAGCGCAAACCCGACCCCAACCCGATCCGCACCTTCCGGCTCGGCCCGCTGTCGCAACTGCTCGACAACCGCGCTAAGCGCGACCAGGTAAAAACCGCCGTCATCGTTCGCCGCGCCTTGCGCGAATACCTGGGCAAAGGCGCTCCCGCTGCTTCCGCTGATACCGCCCCGCTGGTTGCCGCCCTGGAACAGACCCGCCTGGAACTGTCCCGGATCGGCGGCAACCTCAACCAACTGGCGCACGCCTTCAATATGGATGAACGCATGCTAGACCGTGCCGGACTAGCCACCGTTCACCGCGAGCTGCAAATCCAATTCGGCACCCTGATAGATCAACTCATCGAGGTACGCAATGCCCTCAGAACCGGCGAATAAACTGGAATCGCTGCATGGCCGACGCGGACGCCGCGACGGCCAAAAGGCTTTCAAGCAGCGTTTCCACAGCCCCGCCTACGTCGAGGCCGTGACCGCCCCCAAGCCGCAAGCCCTAGTCAAGATCGTGTCCCAGGCACGCGGCTACCGCGCTAAGGCCGTGATGGAATACATCAGCCGCACGGCCAACCAGCCGGAGCATGCCGCCGACCCCGGCCTGAACCAGGACGGCGAAAAAGGTTTACAGTTCGAGGACGCCAACGGGCAGACCTGCCAGGGACAGGCCGCGATTGATAAAAAGTACGAGGCATGGAAAAAAGACTTTGAACGTGCCACGCCAGGCAGCAAGCGGCCACCCCGGCACGTCGCGCACATGATCCTGTCGGCCAGCACCGAGAACACCGCCGCGAATTCGCGCAAGGTACTGGCCGCCGCGCGTCAAGTGCTGCAAGAGCACCTGAACGCACAAGGGTACGATTACATCCTGGTACTGCACCGCGACACCGACAAGCCCCATGTCCATGTCGCGATCAACAATTACAACCAGCTCGAAAAGAAACAAAAGCTGCGCCTGAACCCGCCCGAACTGTTCGCGCTGCGTATGGCGTTCGCGGAAAAGCTCAACGCGCTAGGCATCGAACAAGCCGCCACCTTGCGCCGCGACCGGCCACACACGCTGGATGCCGTGGAAAAAGGCATGGAAAAACTCAAACAGCGGCAGGACTGGTACAAAGCCAAGATGCGACAGGCAGCGCCCGGCCTGGACGCGCTTTCGCAGCGCCGCGCGGCCGCAAAAAAGATCGTGGCCCTGAAAGCCGAGATCAAGGAAGCCACCTTGCCGTTCAGCCCGCTGCGGAAAGAAGCGTTAGCGAAACTACGCGAGCTGGACAAAGCCCTGATTCTTCCCGCTGCCGATATCGGCAAAGCAGTCGAGACCACCTTCAAGAAAATACAAAAAGACCACGGCCAGCTCCGGGCATTTGCCCAGGACTTGGCACGGCCACCCGGTACGCCGCGCCTGACCTACCCGCAGCAACTACAGCGCCGCCGCGCCATCGAGAAGATCCGCGATCGCGCCCTTGCCAACATCGGCCAGGCGCGGGTTGACATCATGAAATCCGAAGTGCCGCATGCCCAAAAATCGGCCATGCTGCAAAAACTGAAAGCATTGGAGCGCGGCTTTGGACGCGACATGGGACGCTCGCTCTAATACCATGGATTGCCCGTTGTCACAGACCACGCCAGCCGCTACGCGGTACGCTTCGCCTGTCATGGTCTATGATCCTGCCCCTGTGCCAAGTGCAGGCCGCAGTCAATCCAACCCCGGACGGTATAGGCCGCTAGACCCGTTGCGCCATCCCCCCTCAAGCCTCCGAATCCTCTGCGAGGGGGACTTGAGGGGGGGATCGCCAAAACGCAACGGGCCAGAATCAGCGGCCTGTTGCTTCACCGTCTGAACCCCACCCATTCCCAACCCTTGCCCGTGAGGGCAAGGGCTATCCCCACCCCCGCCGCCCCAGGGCGGGGCGAGGAGAGCCCAAGCGAAAGGATGTGTTTTTGAATCGTGATACGATGATGGGAGATTGACCGGTGCCAATCATAAGCACGTTTTACGGAATTTTAATTTTGATGTATTGGGATGATCACGCACCCCCGCATTTTCACGCGAGGTATGAGGGGAATGAAGTAGTGATCGATATTCGCACTTTGAAGGTATTGAGAGGAAAAATATCGCGCAGGGCGCTAGCGCTGGTGCTGGAATGGGCGCTGAAACACCGCGATGAACTTATGGAGGATTGGGAATTATGTCAACGAACTTTAGCACCAAAAAAGATATCGCCGCTTCGGTAGTGCCTCCCATAAAAACCGGGAAGGTGCCTTGGGACGTGATAGCGGTCGAGGTGCTTGATGGGTATCGGCTTCATGTTCGCTTCGCTGATGGAGTGGAGGGCGAGGTAGATATGTCCGAGCGCGTACGTTCGCCCCGAGCCGGTGTTTTTGCGGCGCTGGCCGACCCGGATATGTTCGCCCAGGCGCACGTCGAACTTGGAGCGGTAACTTGGCCGGGTGAGCTTGACCTGGCCCCGGACGCCATGCATGACGAGATCGAGAAAAACGGAGTATGGAAACTAAGATGAAAACTTGGAGTTATGCCGCCGTGACCAAAGAAGCCGAGCAGCTCGTCATCGAGCTTATGACCAAATCACGCCAGCAGTCAGAATCGGGAGAGGCGGCGCTACTGCGCCATTGGGCTTATGGCGTGTACCTCCTCTGGGACCGTCTAACCCGTGGCTGGCGCAAAGATGGCGATGGGGAGCGTATGGAGGCGCTTACCCGTAAACACTAGAGCTGACATAAATGTGCGGACGCTTTGAGCAATCGGGAACACGCAAATATTATGCACGAGCTATAGGCGCCGATACTCGTGGCGTTGAATGGGTTGGCGGCGATACCATTCCGCGATACAACGTAAGTCCAGGCACTGCGCCCCTTGTACTCCACACTTTGAGCGACGCCCTCCATTCAGATTATCTGCGATGGGGGTACCGAACCCCGAACGAAGCGGCAGAGAAGAAATCACCGTGGATCAATGCCCGCGTCGAAAAGGCACTGTCCGGGCGCTATTTCCGGCATATGTTCAGGGACGGCCGCGTAATCGTTCCGGCTGGCGGCTGGTTCGAGTGGACCGTCGAAGGCGGTAAAAAACAGCCGTGGTACATTACGCGGCCAACGGATGAGCCGATTTTCATGGCCGGTCTGACCAACCTTAGACCCTATACAAACCAAACCGTAGAGATAGGATTTGTGATTGTTACCGCCGATTCGAGCGGTGGCATGGTCGATGTCCACGACCGCAGGCCCGTTGTACTGACATCGACGGATGCTTGGCGCTGGATGGATTTAGCTACCCAGGTTGAAGAGGCGGCGCACATCGCCCAGACACGTTCTTTGCCAACGGAAGCATTTGTCTGGTGGCGAGTGGATAGGGCAGTGAATCGGCCAGACCCGAATAATGACCGGAAAGAGTTATTGACACCCATTCCTGAACAGGCATGAAACGTGGGAAAATTATCCGAGATCCGGGCCTGTTACTTCAGCCACGGTTAAAAATAGCAGCTGCCGGCAGATCCAATTTTTAGCGAAAAGTGGTAAATCGCATCAATTACCATTTTTCCGCTTTAATGCTCGATGCAAGGTTGACCGATCCACTTTCAATAATCCGGCCATGCTGGATATCGTTTCCCGATCTCAGTAATTCTGTGTGCTCCCCTTATTGAGCTAGACGTGTGAATTTGGAAGGTGCCAGTAGGCAAGCAGATCAGATTACAACTCTGAAATACCCATACTCAGCGACAGGTGTACCTAAGTCCAATTGGTTAGCTCAGCAATAGATGCTAAGATTTAAACCAGCGGATGTTGGTCTGTTCTAGCCCGCATCCCTTGGTACGGGACAGTTCCTGTCATCAAAGGCGAAAAGCATAGTTTTCGCCCCGCCCCCGGTGCTATCAATACCGACAAGGCTCCCCCCTTACAATGCTGCCATTACCGTATTAAAAGCGGAAGGAAGGTGTCCGCCGGACACCACACAACAAGGAGAAAGGTATGAAAAAAGTTGTTGCTGCAATTGTTGCAGTCAGCATTGCAGTTTCGGGATGCTCTGTATTTGTGCCAAAAACCCAGACTGTCAGTGCCGTCTGCTCAGAGCCTGATGCAAACCTTCAGATCAATGGCCAGGTATACCAAGGAAAAGCTCAGGTTGAGGCAAAGAGAAATAAAACAGTTTCCATCATGTGTACAAAACCGGGATATTTCCCCGCACAGAAGACAATTGATTACTCTTTAAGCGGAACAGGGGTCGCAGATATCGTTGGCACTGTCCTTGTCTTGTTGCCTGGCATCGGTCTTTTCACCGCTGGAGCATGGAAGCTTGACGAAACAGATGTGAGCTTAGCCATGATGAAGAATGAAAAATAACTCACTCTCACTATAGGGGTTGTATGCCCCAAACCGCCGAAAATTCTGTCCAACCATTGGGCAATGGTTTTCTAGGTCAAAATTCTCTCAAGGATGCCGGGTCAAAGGATTTTCATTTGACTGAGATAAGGGTCGTCTCAGAATTCGGAAATTAAAGCACGCTACCGTTTTACAAGATATTGATTAATAAAATTTTTTATTGATTATAGAATTAAAGTAAAATTATTACCGGCTAAGCTTTGTAAGTTGCTGTAATCATTTACTTTACGCTTTGCTAGCGTACGATTTTGTCCGTTTCGTGAGCTGACCCCAAATAAGCAAAATAAGAAAAAATAATCAACAGGGAAGGGGAGGCTGTGGCGGATTCAGTGCATTTAGACAAACTAATTGCGCAGCAGAAGGACGCTGCAGAGAAGCGGCTGTTGACGTCTTTTGCGGCCATGGCTCGTAATTCCGCGATTAAGGCCGAAGATTATCCTGCGCGTATGCGGCAGGTCATGGACGCTATGTTTGAGGAGGCCAGCCGTGCGCCTGCTAAACCTGACGGCGCGTAACTTTCGCGGTTTCGGCTCTGCCGGCGCGCCTATCGCGCTAGATGCCGATTTAGTGCTGATGTATGGCCCGAATGGCTTCGGCAAAACGAGTCTGGCTGAGGCCATTGAATGGTTGGTCTATGGCACTACGCGCCGCCGCCAGCGCGGCGACACCTATAGCAAAAATGAATTTGATGGGTGTTTTCCGAACGCGCATAAAGGTTTGCCGGTGGAGGTGAGCGCGACGATCCGCACGCCGGCATGGCAGCATACATTGACCCGTCGCATTCCAGACCCGCGTAACGATACTGTCTCCGAGACATTCATAGATGGCGAAAAAGCGCCGTTCGCGTTACTGGGCATCACATCGCAGCTCATGGCAATTAATCCCATCGTCGCGCAGCATGATCTGCAATCTTTCATCCACAGTCGTCCGAAAGAGCGGCGCGACATCGTTAGCACGGCTTTGGGCCTCGATGAACTGACGGCTCTTAAAACCTCTATCGACGGCGCGCGAAAGTCCTTCAATCTCTCGCCGCCTGCCGGGGTTAAGGACGCGCGTGCAAAGCTTCAACCGCTAGGGAACGCACTATTCGGCATTCACGAAACGCGCTTGGTCGGACTGCGGTGGCGGAAGCCGGCGGTAGAGGTACAACTCGCGGCAGATACAAACGCGTTGATAGCAGCGGGGCAACGCCTGGCCGGAAGCGAGGCCGCCGATATAAACAGGTTGCTTGAGCATTTGCGCGTGCGCCGGCAACAGCTTAGCCGCACGGTTTTTGACACTGCCAATCTCACCACCACGCCAGATTTTATGGCGGCGATTAAACGCATTTCGACGGAAGGCGAGGGCGTCACTACCCATTGCACAACGCTGGCTGGACTTCTTGCGAAAGCCATTGCGGCAAGCGCCAGCGCTTACGCCGCTGCGCTTCTGCAATTCCGAGAAACCGGCTTAAAGCTCGCTCCCGAGGGCACGACTTGCCCAATGTGTGAAGAAAACACTCTGACTGCACAGAAACGAGAGACGTTGCAGGCGCGGCTGCGTACCGCGCAAGCCGCACTGACCATGAGTAAGGAAATTACCAGCGCGATCGCGACGGCGACGACTGCCGTTACCCGCACGAGACAGGCCATCGAATACGCCACTGTGCGCGGCCTCGATGAGAAGCAGCGGACGTTGTTGACTACGTTGTTTGCCAAAGAACCGAAGCAGCTCGCAACGTTCCTGTCAGCACATGACGCGATGCGTGGTGAGGTGGATACAGCAGCGACGGCAACCAAAGCACTTGAGGAGTTTCTACGCGCAGTGCCGCAACGATTAGCGGACTCGCAAGCGGCAGAAAAGCTCATCGATGACAGCGCGGCTGTACCAAAGCGCTTCACGGATGCAACGGCGGCGTTACAAAGCAGCCTGACGGCGTACAGTGTTGCCTGGGTCACGTTTGAGCCAGTGCTTGCGATAGAAATCGCCTCGAACGCGGCCATTGCGCAGATTGATGCTGTGGGGAAAGCCTTGGCGGCGGAATCTGAACTCCGCATTCTATCGGCATACGATAGCGTTGCCAGCATATCTCTAGCGGTGATGAAAAACGCGGAAGCGTTCCTGCAGAAAAAACAGGCCGAGCTATTGAGCTCGCGCAGCCATACGATCAAGGGTATTTACGATTCCCTTAATCCTGGCGCACAAGTCGGGTTCGATGTTATGGAACCAGGCAATGAGCAATTGCGCCTGCATGCGACAAGCTTCGGGATCAGAATGAGCGCTGCAGCTAACCTCAGCGAATGCCAGCTCAACTGCCTTGGTCTATCATTCTGGATTGGGCAGGCGACGTCGCCTTCGTCACCCTTTGGGTTCGTCCTGTTGGACGATCCCGTGCAATCGATGGATGATGACCATTGCGAGTCCTTTATAAGCACCGTCGTGCCGTCTCTGTGTGATGTTCATAAAAGGCAGGTCATTCTGCTGTCGCACGAAAAAAAACTCATCGACCGCCTTCGCGATCTCAACAAATCCCGCGATTCACTTATCTATCACTATGACCTATACGATATTCCTGGCCCGTCTATTACCGAGCAGATCAATCTGGCCGTGATGCTGGCCGAAGTAAAAGGCCTCGCCCGGGGCAATGAAGCGAATCGCAAAGAGGCGCTCGATAAGCTGCGAAACCTTTGCGAGCAATTCATCCGCGATTTACATCTCCATAAGACGAAAAACCCAGCACCTGCGAAGTATGACAACGCCACGCCTGGGGTTTTGCTCGAGCTATTTAGGACAATTCCTGACACGACGCCGGATGAGCACCGCCGCCTCAAAGACACCATCGATTTTTCCGCACCAGCTAATCATCAGCCGGTGGGCTACAGTGTGCCCACGACGCCGAACATCGTGACCCACGTTCAGCGGATAGAAACTTTTCTGAAAAGCTATAAGCTCATCCACTAAAGGGCCGGTTAGCGGGCTTGTTTCTCTGTCTTTGCAGCAGCATCGAGCAAAAATGCGTTAATGCGCTCTGCCAGGCTTGAGTTTTTCTCAACGTGCCGCGCGTAGTACACCGGGGGGACCCAACTAATGGGGGAGCACGCAGAATTCGGATTTTAAAGTACGTTAGTAGAGCGTAAGGTAAATGATTACAACAACTTACAAAACTTGTTCAATACGGATTTTGGTTTAATTTTTCAATTAGCTAAATATTATATTAATCAATATCTTGTAAGACTCTGCCGTACTTTAAATTCCGAATTCTGAGACGACCCCAATGAAGATTCGCAGGTTTGGTGCTACTTGTTCTGGTGTCAGATGTTCGTGCCATGCCTAGGCTATCCTCAGCAGCACCTTCTCGCGATTAATCACGCTACTACCTTCTTCTCAGGTTGTTGCTTCCGTCGAGTTAAGTGTATGACGGGATATTGCAGTGCAGACTTCTTCAGTTGTCATTACCCTGCCGAAAATCCTCCCTTCCACACTAATTATGTCTAATGCTGCCTGCTGCAATTCTGGATTACTGGCTGCGCATGCGTCACCCACGGTTATACATTGATAGCCTCTGTCAACCGCTTCGCGCAGGGTAGAATGTACGCAAACTTCTGTGGTTACGCCGCAGAGGATAATGCGGTGAATTCCATGCTTCTCCAGTAAGGCTTCAAGATTTGTATGATAGAAGGAACCGTAGCCAGGCTTGTCGATGATGATTTCACCATCCATAGGTTTGAGTTCATCGATGATGTCGTGTCCATATTCGCCACGGATTAACAGCCTTCCCATTGGCCCTTTATGACCTATAGGCGCGCCTGCTAATTCGCTCCGCAGCAGCTTTGCGGGATGACAATCCGATAAGTCAGGCAAGTGCCCTTCACGCGTGTGAATGACTAAAAACCTTGCTTGCCTAGCGGTGTCAAGAAGAGCCCGGATGTTACTAATGACTGAAGACAGTCGTTGCACATCCACTCCTGCCTTCGCCGCATACCCTTCGCTGACACAAAAATCGCGCTGCATATCAATAATGATCAATGCAGTAGATTCAGAACTGTCTCTTTGATTCATGTTTTGCATCTCCTTCATGAACTTTAATCGTCATCTATGAGCACTTAGTACAACAGCCACGTTTTTTTGCCAACTCGCCTACGTTATTCATTATCAGACTTTCCCCTCACAAAAACTTTACTGAATACTTGCGGTTCTTGATGTTGGAAACTGCCATTGTCCTACCTTCAAGCCCTGAAGACTCGGGGTGGTACGACATCAAAAAAATGCGAGAAACCGGCTGCGTACGTCTTATGCCCACATATAGATGATAGAGACCGGCAATAGGAAGATAAATAAGCCGATAGCTTATTCGGAGATAGGCAAAATCTTTAAAAATCGCTGGCCTGAAATCTGTGGGTGCGGAGAGGAGAATAATCGTTCTAGCGAAGCGGACTGGGGAACACAACCGATCTTGGGCGCAATGGATTCAATGGTTGCCCACAAGGATGGATACTCGCCACGCTGTTCGAACACCATGCGTACCGCACGTTTCATGTACTTCGGGGGAAAATTTGCTTGATTTCTTCATGGCTCCATTCTCTCAGATGCGGGAATCTCCTCAAAACCCGGGGCGGTTCACTACCACGATGCGGGATTCAGTGCGCAAGCGCAGCTGCAAGCGAATCGGTCTGACGGAAAGAGTGCCGTTGCTACTTCCCGATACACCCGATAATGCCGAGTCGAGTCGATAGGTTCGTGCGTGACCGCCTTACAGATGGCAGACGATTACCCTGTTTGCCAATTTAGTGCACGAATACGAACATACCTGCTTTTGTTAGTTTACTTTTTATTAACAAAAACAGGCTGTGTCCAGGCAACTGAGCCATCTGAACATTCCACACGGGCTCTGACATATAGCTCATCACCCTTAAACTCATAAGAAGGATTCGCAGACTCATCCATTTTTAAAACCTTGCCATCTTTACCAATGAAGAAAGTGCGATACTTCGTATTGTTATGACCAGGCAAAGACCATCCTATATCTTTGTCAATGCTAGGAAGTGTAATTTGAATTCCATTTTTGTCAGCCTTATAATCTTTAAACTCGATTGGGAAGGTAAGGTGATGTTTAACCGCGTAAAAATCACCACGATCAATTGCCGCAATGATTTCCTTTGGTGATAGTTCTTTAGCATACACAAAGACTGATGTGCGTCCTGGAAGGGCAGGATAAACTATTGCGGGGGCTGCTTCGTGGGAAAAGCTTTGTGGGGCAAAATCATAAAAGTGATGCGCGTCATCAGCTGCCAAACCGTAGAGAAGACGCCCAGTAGACAGAACCTGATCCCACATTTCTTCAGTAGAGGGGTGACCACCGCCGCCCAGGTCATTCATCCCGGGCTCTGCAGTAGAAATTTCAAGGTGTTTAATGAGAACTGGATCGGTTTTCAATATGTCATCTACCGTTGTAGACCAGTTTAAATTTGGGTGAGCGATAGCAGGAATACCACCAACACCCCGGATCATTTTGCCCTGCCGGTTATATATGGCAGAAGCAGAATCATCTTGTGGAAGGGTAATGTAATTTGTTAAGGAGTCTCTAAATTCTTTAATATTATTTGGTGTTCCTCCGTAGCCTTGCATGTCATAAATCTTGTCACCGAGTACCGGAGCTTCCTTGTTGAGTTCGATCCCAGGAATAACACAGAATCGCCCTAGAGTACCGTAGAATTGCTGCAATCCTTCAACATTAGTAGCATAGTTTAAATCAGTTATTATGGCGAAGCTGTATCCAGCTTTTTTATACCATTTGACAGCATCACCAGCATCTGCCCAATTGGTATGAACGTGAACTTGTCCACGCCACCATTTGCCCTCTTGAGTAGAGGCTGCCGATGCGTTTGGAGAGAAAGTAAAATAAACTACAGTAACCAGTAAAATGGATTTGAAAATTGAACAAAACCTTTTTAATCCATTCATCCTCAGACCTCTTTGGAGTTTATTCATTGATTATTTTTAAAGCTTCTTCGCAATTTATTCGAGCACCATGCTGCAGATAATTAATCTGACGCATAGCAGCCTCATGCTCTTCAATACTGCCACCCGCACAGCTGTCTTCAACTACTTTTATGTGGTAGTCACGTTGGTGAGCGGCAGCACTGGTGTAGTGCACACACACGTTTGAGGCGGCACCGCAAATAATCAAAGTATCACCAGGCATGATCCCGAGCCCGCTGAGCCGATCTGGTCGCGTGGGTGGCCCGGACGGTTCAGGATCAGCACGCACTTCCAGAGCTTGCAAATATTGGCCAGCAGCTATTCGTCGTTCCATCCCTCGTCCTTCATCATGTTGATTTCCTCGAAATTTCCAGAGTGGAATCATCCACTGCTTTTTATATAGAATAAAGACTATTTTTTGGATAACATTGCTCCATCAATGGAGCAGTTAGTATGGAATTTTTGAATGACATGGCCCTGTTCGTGGAAGTTGTCAAGGCTAAGGGCTTTCGCGGTGCTGCCGATACCATCGGAATGCCGAACTCAACCCTGTCTCGACGGATCAGTGCGCTGGAGAAGACGATTGGGCTGCGCCTGTTGCATCGCACAACTCGCAAGATCGAGCTAACCGAGGCTGGTCAGATTTATTACGAGCGCTGCAAGCGCATCGTCGATGAAGCTAGGCTTGCGCACGAACAACTCGGTGAAATGCTCGCGCGACCCAGCGGCGTGCTACGGGTTTCGCTGCCTTTGGACTTTGCCGTAATCTACATCGCGCCTTTGGTCGCCAAATTTGCAAGCCTCTATCCTGGTATCACCTTCGATCTCGATCTCGCCTCACGGCGGGTCGATCTGGTGAGCGAGCCTTTCGATGTGGCGATCCGCATAGGAGAGCTGGAGAATTCACAACTGATTGCGCGTCCACTGACCATGCTTCCTGAGTACCTTTACGCTTCGCCTCGTTATCTCGACCGCTCGGGAGAGCCTGTCGAGCCTGCCGATCTGGAGCGCCATGAGTGTCTGGGCATGCTGAAGGCTGATGCGTGGACACTGCACGATGGGACGCACACCACCAAAGTTTCTATTGGTGGCCGGTTTAAGCTCAACAGTATCGGTATGATTCGCCACCTGGCAACACTTGATATGGGCATCATCATGATGATGGAAGAAATTGTCGCCGATGATCTTGCCAGCGGGCGGTTGCGTCGCGTACTACCCCAGTGGCATGGGACTCCGGTATCCGTCTACGCCGTTACAGAGACCCGGTTACTGCCTGCAAAGGCACAGCATTTCATCGAGTTCCTACAGGAGCATTTGGGGCAAGGTTTAACAGGATGTTGAAGGGGGTCAAGGATTGATAAAATACGTTATCGATAATTGCGCCGTCAAAGTTCCAAGAAAATTCTACCTATCATTTACCCTTGATAACCTATTTTATCGATTGTAAAAATGGCTCATGAATTCGCTTATCCCCAATCCAATTTAGCCGCCCTTCCCTCCTCGATTGAATCCTCGATCCTCACATTTCGGTTTGTCGTTTTGGTTTTCCGTTTTAGTGCTCGATGCAACGTAGTCCGATCCACTTTTAACAGCTCAGCCATGCCGGAAACAGTCTCTTGCCCTTCCCCTACCATCTTTACCGCATGGTTGATTTGTTCCCGGTTCAACTTAACTGGCCGACCTAAATGTTTTCCTCGTTTTCTTGCAGCCTGCATTCCAGCTCTTGATCGTTCGGAAATCAGCGCACGTTCAAACTCGGCCAGCGCGCCCATGATATGAAAGACCAGTTTTCCGCCAGCGCTCGTGGTGTTGATACCATCCGAGAGACTTTCAAATCCCGCCCGGTCATTTCGTAGCTTCTCGATCAGCCCGATCAGAAAACTCAACGATCGGCCAAGCCGGTCTAGTTTCCACACTACGAGAACATCACCGGCCCCGACCGTAGTCAGCGCCTGGGCGAGTCCGGTACGATTTACAGAAATTCCGCTCACGCCGTGATCGGTAAATATTTTCTCGCACCCGGCCTTATTCAAAGCATCCATTTGCAAGTCCAGATTTTGATCTTCGGTCGAAACCCGCGCATAACCGATTTTCATCCTCGATCCCCTTTTTATTTTGCCATAGCCTTTTGCTACACCCTGAAGCTAAAAAAAACAATACGTTAGTATTGTGCTTTTTAGTGTTGCAAAAGGGAAGCCTTATGCAACAACTCTGGAATGGCGTTACGCCCTATAATGCCGTATCGCCATTCCAGCGATTAGACTTCGCGAAACGGCCGTTCCAATTAGACTTTAGCGCGCGCACGTTCTCGCTGCTGAACATGAATACGGCTCTGGATCTGTGCATACAACTGTGCCTCTTCATTCTCGCGATCAGTAACTGTTATCACAAGCGCATATCGTTCCTGCTCTAGGCATAAAGCCTCACCCCAATCTCTATCCTGTCGAGTCACAACGATAAACCATTTGTATTCAGGCGTTAGCTGACGGAACTGCCAAACTGACGACTGCACCGTTCCTTTCCCGCGTAGCTGCGAGGTTATTGTGCGATTCCCAGGGGAGTCGTCATTTCTGGCTTCAGTTTCACCCTGCGTATCGTGATTAAAATGCTGCTGCACTTCTTCCAGTGTGGCGCCTTTAACCAAGCGGTAAAAAATCTTCGTTGCCGAGTAGTCTAGTCGAGTTGTTCTCACTGGCGGGCAGTGGGCTAACGTCACACGCAACTCACGGGTTGCACGATCTTTTCGGAGAAATATGTCTGGAAGTGGTAATTCATAAAATTGATGAGCATTATTCTCTATTCCATCTTCAGTCAATAATACAACTGCAGATTCTGTAGAGCGAAAAAGCGTATCCGTATCAACGGCACCGTAACCTACAACTTCACGTGGTAATTCACGCCCTTTGTGTTTTTTTGAGTACTCCCTACACCGCGCTTGGTCGAACACTGGCTTACAAGGATCGGGAAGATTTGCATGATTCACTAGCAGAGCGCGAAGCATGTTTGCTGACGCTGTTGGATACTCGTTAAGCAACCTTCCAGCAAGATGAGTAACATACGGCGCGGCAAAACTCGTACCGGAAATCTCTTTGAATAAAGTGCGCCCTACAAAATCGTGATTCAGGGTTAATACACCCATCCCTTTAGCATCTTGTTTCCATTGCTCCCCTTCATTTCGCATGGGCGAGGCTATATTTCCGCCCGTCGCCACTAAATCCGGTTTGAGCGCCCCTTTAACAGATGGACCGTGACGAGTAAATGGAGAAGGCTGATTTTCGGACGCTGGCGTTAAAGCGTGAATCTCCGGGTAGCGTTGCTCATTTATGTGAGCGTCATGACGAGCGAGACTACCCACTGTGAGAACATTTAAAGCGGGGGCTGGATCAATAATTATTGATGCTGGATTCATTAAATATTCGGGGTACTCATCTCTCCAACTGTGAACAGGAACAGGAGGATCGATATTTCCGGAAAAATTGCCAGCGGAAACTACAAACAGCACGTCATATTCACGCGCAAGCCTGTCAAGTACGTAAGCTATACCACCAATATGCAAACTATCAAACGGGGCATTTGAATTTCCGATTGAAAGGTTAAAAATTCGACATCCATGCGTACCCGCAAAATCAGCCAAAGCATCATGAAGTACCTTTTCTATTGTTCTTTCATCGAAGCAAGTCTCTCCGGTTTTAGGATCTTTAAAAAGAATCTTTCCATTAAATAGCCAAAACTCTGGCCTCCAATAGTTGCTCTGAGCACACGCTTCTAAATCCCCATATAAAGCGATGCCTGCAACCGCAGTCCCGTGGCCAGCGGTATCCTCGCCGTCTTGTCCAGCAACGAAACTTATGCTCTCGGCAACCGCTGTCCTGAGCAACGGATGGTTAGTGTTTATTCCGCTATCTAAAATACATACGCGCGCGCTATTGGTTGCAGGCGCAGGCAATTTTTCCGAAAGTGTATTGATGTCTACGTTTAATTGTTTGTAGCTGATGCCGGCTTTCGGTAGTAAGTCTATAAAACGAATATCGCGCTGTTCGAATAATAGATCAGCTTGCGCATGAGTCGTTTCTACTCGATACATTAACAAGCTATCGAGATTAATCCGATCAATATTTCGAATATGGTTAGCGGTTAACCAAGCCTCGAATTCTTGGATTAGTCGCAAGCGTAATGGATGGTTATGCGACTGGATTGGCCATAGCTCAATATCAAGCTGAAACTGCTCATGCTTAGGTAAACCTAGATGTTTGACTGCCCAGCTTTCACGGTCTTCTCGTGTCCAATTATCAACGCCGTCTAACGCCTCCAATATTTGTCTATAGGTTAGATCCGATTCCTCAATCCCTAACTTAGCGAGATGGTCAGCGAATTCCGCTAGTCCTTGTTCATTGGCAAAAACAACACAGAGATGGCTGCCTTCCTGGCTAACAAATTCCACACCATGCTTTTCTAGGTGTTTGAATTCCATGACGCCACTGTAACGCAACTTTAAAACAAAGCGGTTATCATTCGAACCACTCTGATTTCGTGCAATCGCGAGTGCATTTGTAAGGGAATTGATTAGTCGCTGGCCATGAACTTTAAGGTCTCCCCGGGGAAATTTGGGAATATTGAACTGTCGGGTGCGCCTATTATTTATTAGTGGTTCTTTTTCGATCCGCAGATGCTTATATTTCTCTTCCAACACCGCCCCCTCATTGTTTACTATCGTTTTATATCTTTGTCGTAAGCATTTTTCAAATCCTTAACCGATAGGAATTCCTGTCCCTTCAGAATCATTCGTTTAATAGCCTTTCGCGCTACTCGCTCAATATCAGCGCCACTAACTCCCTGAAAAAAAGCTATCACGCTGCTATCGTCCAAATCGAATTGACGACGAACACCACGTAACTTCAATTGAAGTATGTGTACTATTAAATCGGGAGCAGGAAGCGAAAATTCAATAAGATCCTCGAAGCGGCGCCAGATTGCACTGTCAAGAATTTGCTCGTGGTTAGTCGCGGCAATAATTAGACTCTGACCCTGGTATGCGTCCATCATTTGCAGTACTGCATTAACTACGCGTCGCAATTCCCCATGTTCATCACTACCACTTCGTTCTTTTCCAAGAGCGTCAAATTCGTCGAACAGCGCCACCATAGGATACTGACTGATAAAATCAAAAACTTTGCGTAAATTGGCAGCCGTTTCACCAAGAAAAGATGAAACCAAAGCATCTAAACGTACTACGGCAAGTGGGAGATCCAGCTCATAAGCGATAACCTCGGCTGCCAGTGTTTTACCGCAGCCAGGGGGGCCAAAAAATAAAACCCGGCTCGACGGTCGCATTCCATATGAGCGCAGGATATCTTGCCGCCGATGCTCCTCGATTAGCTCTTCTATTGCTGTATAACCATTCTTAGCAAGGATCAGCTCGTCTAATGTTCGCTGGGGGTGCCTTACGTCTAGCAAAGGTAGCCCTCGTTCTTTATCGGTAGGCACCGCAGGTACAAGCCGAGACAACTTCCCATTTGATGCAGATGGGGAGCTCCCATAAAGGATTTTTTCTAAATCGTTGGCTAATAGATGATGTTGTTTTTGGCGTTCTTCTTGAATGATCGATTCCGAGGCAAGACGAAACGCATCAGAATCACCCGAGGTGCCTGCTCTAAAAAGTTGCCTCAAAATTTTTCCACTAGCCATAAATACCTTATTGCTTTTTCGTACGTATCTGCATGCTGCTATGGAGAACTGGGCACGACAATACGAATTCATGAGGTAACGGGTTGGCCGATATAACTGCCTAGGGGCATCAGTCCAAACTAAAATGTTTCGCCGGTAACCTTGAGCATCATTTTGAGCCGAAGCCGAACAATGGTTTCAAAATGGAGCCCGATTAAGACATTTGGCAACGCGTATCCGGACTTTCAGTCCGTAACCTCAACCTACCGCGTTTAGCTGGTGGTTGTTGAGTAATCTTATTTACCTATCAAATGATATTTTCTTATTACCCTT
>NZ_AP024516.1:0-80750 GCF_018406445.1 Nitrosospira sp. NRS527 | reverse complement strand
TTCTTCGTCCCCCTCTGGCACACCTCTTAATTTATTAAGAGCTGCTTGCGAGCCCCCCTCAGAGCGCCAGCTTTCAAGCCTTTTCTGTCTATCAATCATGTGCCAGCTCACTGATGCCCAAAGTGTGAGCCCTATGCCACATAAAATAACCACCCAGCAGAATGATGGTGGACCCTTAAGATCGCCAGCTAATAAAACCCCCGTAAAGACTAATCCAAGTATGGAGATGGGTGTTGCGATCCACTTAAGGAGTCGCCACTGACCCGAGGCAGCCACCCACGAAGGCGTAGTTACAATCCGCAGTATATTTGCGTAAAATAACATCGTGGATAGCAGTAGTTCGAATAGAACCCCATGATTATGATCCATCAATGATTCATCCTGTTTCCCCATAGAGACACCCCACAATATAAATACGGGAAGCAAGATAAAAAATAGTTCAGTAACGACTGCCGCTATTGTTTCGGTATTTTCTGTTTTTTTTTTCACCTCATTCATTTCAAAATAACTCCAATCCGTATCCTTCCAGCTGTCGGATAACGATGCCAATAAGCACTTTAACTAAAAACTACAAGCGCAGATCTTGGAAATCGTACCGGGAAGGCTGAAAATTGTTGTGTATAAATTCCTAATTACAAAGAAGTAATCGGAAGTTAGAACTCAGTGGATAGGGTTCTAATCATTTATTTTTATAGCACAAGAATTATTTTTTAGCGTTTAATTCTTTAAGCACGTTCTTCGCTCCTAGACAGCGCATGCCGGATTCTCGCAGCAGCCTCTAGGAAAACCGGCAGGCGCAAATTGCCTCAACCTGGCTTCCCCAATGTTTAGTTGACCAGCAATAGCAGGCTCCGTCATCCTCTCTCTCCTGCAAGAAGGACTACTTCCTACCTGATCGCGTCTGGGGTTGGTTTTCTCTCCGTCCGCCCATCTTCGTAGGTTGACGGCACTATTCCATGCTCAACAATTAGCGCCAGAGCTTAGAACTTGTCGTAACTGTTTCTTGCCACATTTTGCGATTTACTCGGATGCATTAAGTACGAGAAAATCTTTCGGGGACAGGTTTCATCGCTTGGTCCCAGTTCATAATTCGATTATCTGGCTCTCTTCACTTTATTAGGCAGTTAATACACCACCTTAAACGTCGGGCTATCTTCCGGCCGGGTCTTGCGGTGGTCATAGATCCGGGTGGTGGCAATATTCGCATGCCCCAGCCACTCCTGCACCTTGGCGATATCCGCCCCGTTATCCAGGGCATTGGTCGCGGCCGTGGCCCGCATCACGTGCGGCCCCATGTTCTCTCCAAAGATGCCCAGCTTGTTCAGATACTTCAGCACCACCTCGAAATAGATGGAATCCGGCGTGAGCGCCGTCATGGTGTGGCCATGCACATTGTTCTTGACTGGCCTAAACAGGGGCGCATCCTGGTTTTGCCCATGCCCCGCGGCCTCCAGGTATTCTTCGATCAGGGTGAGCGTGCCGGGATGGGTGGGCACAAAGCGCATCTTGCCGCCTTTGCCTTGCACGCGCAGGTGCGCCACTCCGCGGCGCGTCTGGCTGTAGTCCTTCACTTTGAGTTTGGCCAGCTCCGCGCGCCGGATGCCATGGTAGAGCAGGGTGGAGAGTATCGCCCGGTCGCGCTTGCCCTTCAATGTGCCGGCATCGGGCGCGCACAATAAGGCGCGCGCCTGGGCATCCCCCAGCGCCGGGGTTTTGCCCTGCTGCGATTCCACCACTGGCCGCTTCACTCCCTTGACCGGATTGTGCGTGACCGCATTGCTCTCGCATAAATGCTCGAACAGGGAGGACAGCGCCGCAAGCTTCCTGCGGATGGTGCTGCCGCCGAGCTGCTGCGCTTCCAGGCTCTTGCGCCAGGCGAGCACATGGCTGCGGGTCACGATCCTGAAATCCTCCGGCCGGGCAATGCCGGCAAATTGCATGAAGCCGCGCAGGTCGTTTTCGTAGGCGCGCCGCGTCTGTGGATTGTCGATATTGGCGAACCACTCGATCGCCGGCGGCACATCGCTCAGCTGGCGAAATTGCAGGGCGGTCAGGATCGAGGGGTCGGCTACGACTGGAAGGTCGGAAGTAGCCGGATTTTCAGGGTGGGGGATGAGGGAATGCATGAGGTGATTTTACCCATGATAAAATATGTTATCAAGGGTAAATGGATAAAGAATATTGGAAATAAACTACACGATTCATCGAGTCAAATACGACCTCTCCGTAATACCCATACTCAGCAACAGGTGTACCTCAGTCCAATTGTTTGCTCAGCCATAAAACCTACAATCTAAGCTCGCGATCTCTGATCTTTAAGAACCTCCCTCAAGAAACAGAAATTTATACCGTTTGGTTGATAACAATATTTATTCAGTAACGCGAGAAGATAATCTGCTTCTCACCCTCAACTAGAAAGAACAAGGAGATGGTATGAAAAAAGTGGTTGCTACAATTGTTGCATTCAGCATTGCAGTTTCGGGATGCTCTGCATTTGCGCCAAAAACCCAGACTGTCAGTGCCGTCTGCTCGGAGCCTGACGCAAACCTCCAGATCAATGGTCAGGCATACCAAGGAAAGGCTCAGATTGAGGCAAAGAGAAACAAGTCAGTTTCAATTATGTGTACGAAAACGGGGTATTTTCCCGCACAGAAGACAATTGACCACTCTTTGAGCGGAACAGGAGTTGCGGACATCATTGGCACTTTCTTTTTCCTTTTCCCTGGCATCGGTCTTTTCACCGCTGGAGCATGGGATCTTGACGAAACAGATGTGAACCTGGCAATGATGAAGAACGAAAAATAATTCACTATTTAGGGGCGATTTTTGCAGCTATGTGAAAACCCCCTACTAGGGGAGTCTCAGAAAACGGAAAATAAAGCACTTTAAGCCGATTGCTGCAGTCGTAACCGCCTGAATCGCTTGCTCACTCAATTTAATTCACTTAAAAAGTACAGGCTATGCTTCAAACGAGTGGGATCCAAATCTCATGCCTTTGCAACCAAGGAAAATAATATGCCGAGCAAAACAATAAAAGCCATGGTCGCGGACATAAATAATACCGATGCAGACGGCGGTGGGCTCTGGCTACCCAACATTCAGCGATTTTTCGTTTGGCGTGAAGATCAAATGGAGAAGCTATTTGATTCCATAATGCGACAATATCCCTTGCCATCGCTATTAGTTTGGAAGACCAAAGCCGAGATTCGCAACCGGAAGTTCATAGATCAATACAACGGAACTGTAGATCTAAAGTCCCTTTACCGTCCAGTTACAAAGAAAGTTAAGCGCTTAGTTCTTGATGGCCAGCAACGCATGCAGACGTTGTTTATGGGACTGAAAGGCTCACTTGAAGGACGTCCGTTATATTTTAATGTTTTAAGTGGTGTGCCAAGTCATCCTGATGACGTGCAGTTTAAATTCAGTTTTAAAATTCCCGATCAGGCCGCATGGCCATGGGTGGTTTTCTCAGAGTTAATTTACACCAAGAAACTTGCGGGGGAAGTTACTAAACAATTGTTGGACCAGTACAGTGTAAAGGTGACAGATGAAGAGCACGAGCTCGTAGCTCGAAATATAGAGCGCGCAAAGCGTGAGTTTGAGGTTACGGAGGCGCTGATCTATCAGGAAATAGATTCGACTGATGATGATTGTAGTTATTCGTTTGAAGACGTGGTTGAAATTTTCATTCGCGCCAATGATGGAGGCACAAAGCTATCTAAATCCGATTTGATGTTTTCACTAATAGCATCAGATTGGCACACTGCTGACATTGAGATGCATGAATTCCTCAATGACATAAACGGTGAGCAATTTAAATTTGATCGTGATTTCATACTAAAAACGGCAATGGTGCTGCTGAACCAAGGTGCTCGCTACGACGTTGAGAAATTTAGGAAAGTAGAGGTACGGCAACTGATTACAGACAAGTGGTCCGATATCACAGACTCCATCCGTTTCGTGCGTGATTTTCTTTCGCAAAAGACATTCATTCGTTGCGATAAGGCGCTACCCTCATACCTCGCTCTAATCCCCCTTATCTATTATCGACATCATTACCCAAATTGTTGGAATAGCGCACAAGATAAAGTGGATTATCTTATCCGAGTGTTGCTTACAGGTGCATTTTCGGGGCGACCTGATGCGCTAATCGACCAGGTAGTCAAGGCAATCAAAGAAACGGGGTCTTTCCAAAACCGCCAGATTTTTGGAGTTATTCGTGAGGACGGCCGTAACCTAGCAATTTCTGAAACGCAGCTGTTTGGCATGGGATATGGCTCCCGAAACATTCATCTACTATTCAACTTATGGTATCCACGCGCCGAGTATGCCCCCTCTTGGGATGGACACCTCCCTCAGGTAGATCATATCTTTCCACGCTCGATTTTGAAAAGAGTGAAAGAACTTAATCCGGAGAATGGACGGATATCTCTTCAACACTATTCAGCAGGGGATATCAACCAACTTGCCAATTGCATGCTCCTAACACAGTCAGAAAACGGACCGGCTGCTAAAAGCGATATGTCGCCTTCGGAGTGGTTCAAAGAAAAATCCGACGAGTATTTGGTATTGCACTGTATTCCCCGAAATAAAGAGCTGTGGGAGATTGGTCGCTACGAAGATTTTATTGAGGCCCGGAAGGCATTAATTAAGGAAAAGTTCGAAGATATTTTGTATAGCGAGGAGGAAGGATGAGTATTGCTATCGTCTTCACATTGGCGAAGCTATCGTAAACCAGATTCCGGCACACAAAAAAACTAAGCCGTCTGGGCAACAGCGGCTCGCTCGCACACTTCCATTATTTTATTGATAACGTATTTTATAAAGCCTAGACCTATTTGACCGTGATGTGTTCCACTTAAACAAGGTCATTTCGAATCTAGTAAAGTTCGTTTTTGACCCGCCCCCAAAATCAGCAAGGGTCTAAAGTAGAAAATTTCGGCTCTTGACTCGCCCCAATACTTATTCAGCCTTTCTAGATGTGTCCGTAAAACGCGGATAAAACCCCTCTTAAATACCCCTACTCACCGATGGGTTCAGGCTCTTCATATAGCACCTTGCCTGAAGTGAGCACACTATTGAGAAACGAAAACTGTTCGCGACCATATTCTTCCACCTCCTCTGGCGTATAAAGATGAAGATCCACTCGAATGAGGACATTCGAGAGGATTGGCACTAGCGCATCTTTTCGCAACTGCATCGGAAGATGGGTGTCCTTAATAACAAGGACGTCCAGATCGCTCATGATTGTTGCGGTCCCTTTCGCATAGGAGCCGAAAACAATCACCTTTTCCGGTTGAACGCGCGCAACAATCCGTTCGACCAGCCTGGCAATTTCATCATCGGTCAGCATGGCCTTAGCTTATCGAGTAATTAATGATTAAATAAAGATCTTTGATGGCCTCGGCCGAAAGCGATTTGAAATCTGCCGTGCCATCTGCTTTAAGCTTGAGTGTCCACGAAGCCAAATCCACTTCACTTCCGCTCAGGTCTTTCAACGCATGATGCAGCCCTTGATAGGTCGGATCCGGTGTGAGCGCAAGAAGATCGGCTTCCGTGGTCCCGACAGGAGATACCATCACTTTGTAAATGCCGGCATCGTGCATCAAAGCTGCAATTTCGATGCGCTTCACTTTTTTGGTATTGAACTGCTTTGTAAAATAGGGAAGCCTGGCCGCCAAGTCGTCCAGAACAAGCTGCTGGTCATCGCCGGGACTGGCAGGGTGAAGAAATTTGTACCATTTGTCCGCGTATTCGTGCCTCAAGTCATATACACGGAATAAACCCTTCTTGTCTTCGGATAAAGCCAGGTTGTTCATCTTCTTGTTGAAGAATTCAACAGCTTTCGCGCCCAGCTGATCACCCCCTTCGCGGGCCGTGTAACTCAGATTGATCACCACATCGGTTATAGTGGAAAAATCGAATTGCGGGAAATCCTTGTTCAGCTTGATTTGCCAGGTACTGATGGCTCCAGCGCCCTCAAACGGCAGATACCGCTCATCGCGGAAATTCAGTTCAAACAGGCCGCTGTCGTTTAGTGCGGTACTGGTGGCGATGGACTGGATTGCTGCGATTTCATCCCTGAAACGCGGATCCTCAATGAGGGTGTCACGCTCATATTTGCCGCCCAACAGCGCGGGATCCTTTCTCAGGCTGTTTCGGGCAAGCGTCAAGGTGCAGGCAATGGTCGCATAAGGTCCGACGACACAGGGTATAGACAGGCTCACCGATTTCATGCGGCGGAAGTAATGTCCCGGATAGTCCATGTCAAAGACCGTTTCCGATACATCGATAATGCACTGGCCGTTCTGTCTCAACTTGAGCAGGGCCACAGGGTCTAGCTGCGATAAAGAGATGTGTTTGGTTAATTCGTACTCGCGCCGGTTCTGCTCGTAATATGCGGACTCCAGGCGTTTTAAGTCATAGAAAAGCTTCTCACCCGACAACAGACCATTTTTCAGGCTGTCCCAATAGCCGAACTGGATGTAACTCGAATCGGTTAGGCCAAGCTCATAGCGAAAGCATCGTTCCGCACGTTTGGAAATGTCGTATGCCAGTTGGTAGCTCTGAAAAAAGACCGTCGAAAGTTGATTGATCATCCAGTCATACAGCTCCTGATTGGTGAATTTGCTGTGGAGGTAATCGTCAACCTTTTGGACGTTGTCCCTGTCTTTATCGTGATTCGTCAATTCCTGTTGCGTAATCTGATACCGGATATCCGCCGAATCGATTTGTTTTTGAATTTGAGGCAACTCTTTATCGGCAAGATCTTTCTGAAATTTCCAGTCATCGTTGCGCCGATCATAAGTCCCAATTGTCGATGTCAACGCAGCGCCCATTTGCAAGATACTAGCGACGCCTTTGGAAACATCCGCCGCTTTGCTGACACTGGAAGTGACGCTCTTTCCGCCAAGGGTAACGTTGAGTGTAGGAGAACCGCCAAATCCCGCTGCGCCTGCCTGTACTTCCGGAATCAAGCTTGTGCCGGTCCCGATCGCATTCAAGACAGTCCCCACGATTTCGGCGACGATTGCCCCGGTGGCTAATCCAAAGCTGAGTTTTTCCCAATCGTTCCAGCCATCCGATATTAATTTTCCGAAATGATCCGAGCGTGCCTGAACCACGTTTTTCGCTTCTATAAAACTGGCCTTCATGTCTAGCGCCTCATCTTGTTGTTTTACCTTGACGAGACGTACTTGATCGAGCGTTGCCAGCTCATTGCTGGAACGCAGCTGTGCCAATGCTTCGATGTCCTTGGACGCCAAGGCGGCCAGCATCGCGCTCCCGAGCGACTTCACCTCCTGGGTTATTTCAAACGCGCGCTGAATCATAACGTTAAACCGGTACAAAGGCATGGGCGCATTGATATCGCTTAGAATCGAACCAATATCCAGGCCCGCAGCGGCTGCTTTTACCAATAGCCCGGGTTCGATAGGCGGCTCGAACAGCGGAAGCTGCCGAACGATGCCCTCGATATTCATGCAATGGCGGATCTTAAATAACCGATCCGCCACGGTATCCCATAGCGCGAGCAAATTTATATTGTTAGGAATGCAGAAATACAGCACATTCAGCTTCGGCAATTCCGGCGAGTCGTCGCTGGTCACACTCGACGAAGAAACGGTAGGCAACAGGTTTTCCACCTGTTTCAAAACATTGCCGAAATCGTCGATCCCCTCCTGCTCAAGCTGATAGAAAGTCTTAATCGGATTGGCCACTTTCTTCGGGACGCTCTTTGGGCTCGGACCCAATATAGAGGCTGCAAGTATGTATAACTGGGTCGCCTCGTTGAGAGTCTCAATGGTATCTCTCCTGAAAAGCTGATCGCCCCAGGCAATCAGGGTCTGAATGTATTTGATGAGCACCGTTTTTTGGTAAGCGACCGTCCGCATTCTTGCGATCAGATGTGGCTTGAAAGGATTGTCGCGCCACTCCTCGACTTGCGCCCTCAGTTCTGCGTCGCCCTGGGCAATCGCCAGCAATAGGTTTTCTATTTTTTGTTTGTAATAGCCAGCCTTGGTTGTTTCGTAAAATGGCTTGGTTATCCAGTATTTCTGCTGCGGCGTATTGGGGTCCAGGGTGGTTGTATCCGTATTTGTCGGGTCGAAAATATAGTGGTACCACGCAAGGGCTTCTTCAAATCGCTGGTTAGTGCTCAGTTTGTTGGCGATAAAAAATGGAACATGAAAAAACAGCTCCCAGTTATAGGAGGCATAGGCACCTGTATACGTGAAGTCGACGTCTTCGATGGGATACGAAGCGCTGCCATCAGGAAGGTTATAATTCTTAGGAACGTTGTTGGATGGTTGGTAGTCGGTAAAATTAAAAATTGGAGGACTATTCGGCAAGCTGGCCGGATCGACTTGTATCTGTCTGTTTAACAATCCTTTAATGCCCCAAATATTCAGCTCCTTGATGAACAATTCGATGAAGGGATGGTAATGAATAAAAAACGGAAAGGATGAAACGATTTGCTCGCGCAATATGCCGGATGGTGTGTAATAGTTGTACTTGTACCAGAGGTAGTCAACGAAATAGGTGCGGTGTGTATCCCAGACGAAGAATTGCCCCTGGCTGGAAAATGCCTCGGCCTTGGCGTCGATCACCGTACAGGTAGGGGTCAGCAAGTTTTGCAGTAGCAGAATACTTTCCGCATCTTTATGTGCATCGACCTCGTGCGGTTTTCCTGTCTCCTCGAATGAGTTATAGAAAAAATATAAGAGATTGGTATAATTCTTGATCAAACCAAATTCGAATAGGCCGTTGGGTCCTGCAATCAAGTAATCGGTCATATTTTCCTGAACAACGTCGATCTGTTTTCCGATCTTATTAAACCCGTGGAAACTCAGCGGCGCGAGGATTGATGGAGAGTTGCTAAAGAAAACCCGTGCGTCAAGATAGGGCTTTTCCCGCATCCGGAAACTGATATTTTCGATATGATCGCCGCCGGTGAAAGATTGGTAAAGCCGTAGCGGAATATCCGAGAGCACTTTCGGGGTCCACTTCCCTTTCTTTAGCTCGCTCCAGAAGAGCCGCATTTCCCAATATCTGGTCGGTTGAGAATTAAACGTATCGCCGGCTTTTGGTATCGTTAATTGCTGTGGCGGAGGATCCGATTTCTCGAGAAACTGCGGCCACAACAAAAATAGCCGCCGATTGTGTATGCCGGCAACCAGGTGGTTCGCATTGATGTCCATCTCGATTTTTTCCCAGGCGAGCCAGCGTCCACCGTTCATGCGTTGACGGTAGTAATAGGTGGGCGTCAAACTGCTGCGGGATCGGGCGAATATGTGAAGAACCGATTCATCCTGGCTAATGATCTGGTTATAAATCGCGCGAATTTCGAGATTTGCCACCTGATCCAGCTTTTCCAGGTAATTCAGATAGGCTTGTTCCACGGTGTCGTTAGTAATGTCGTTTTGCATCAGCTCGTTTTCCAGATCCTTGAAAAACGGCGATTTCTCGTCGCGCAACTCGGGTTCTATCCAGTTTTCCGGATACAGGAATATCTTCCGATTAGCCTCCCAGATTCGGTAGTACTTCATCCATTGCCATTGTTTCCATTTCGGATCCAAATCGATCTTTGCGACGATGTCCACTTCCAGATTCATCAGGCAACGCTGAACGAACAGTTGCACCGAGGCGGCAGCCTGCTTCAAGCGGGAAGTGAGCATGCAGGAACTCATTTCCACGTCAATCAGGAAATAGCTGTACAGGCCGTTGGAGTCCGCCCAATTCAACCCATGCCCTTGATCGGGATGGGTTGCCAGCCAACCGACGAGCGCATCTCGTTTCCGTTCACGGAAGGTGTCCTGCACTGGTTGAATGACCTGCAGCCACTGAGCGAGATCGTATTTTGACTTCACCGTCTGCTTCAAGCTGTCGGCATGCGCGCTGGTCGGGATAGGGTTCGCCCACTCGATGGCACGCGCCGCGTTAACGCCGAGACGGTGCAGAGCTGCCATGCATTCGTCAAGGCGAATCAGGCTTGCCACGTTTTTGAACTCCTGCTTGACATCCCACCGGAATGCCGCTGCTAGCGCACTAATATTGGCTTCTTCCCAAGCCGTCAGTTCGGCCAACGAAGCGATATTTTCTGTGGCGCTTGCGCCTCCATCCAGGACTTGGTCCTCAAATTCAAAAGCGGTAAGAGTGGATTTGGGCAAGCCGTGCTTCCAGCCAAAGAAATCGCTGATATGCTCCCACTGCGCCAGGGGAATCGAGCTCGTAGCATCGATGGGGAAATCCTTTGGGTGCATCCAGGCCATATCTGCCGCATGACTGCCGTCTAGCCACCAGGAGAGTTCATCGGCTTTGATGAGCAGTTTGCCAATCAGCAGGGCATTCTTGTGCAACAGGCGCATGACTTTATAGATGACCGGGAAGTTCGTTTCGTCTGTCACGAACTTGTATGTGCCATCCGCATGTTTGTCGAGCAATCTCGCATCGTTGATTACGTGGAGCAGTGTGTCCGCGCTCCCGGTCAATCGCAGCTCCTTGAGCAACCTGCTCGCGGATGGTGCGTCCAGTTGAAAAGCCTCCGCCGTTTTCTGCACGATGAAAGCTTCTTTGCGGGCTTGCAACAGAAAGGATTCCAGCGCGGGCTGAACGTATGCGAAGCGTGCGTCGACTTGTGCCTGATGGTCGGCTGGCGAGAGGCCGGCCGGGATGGCTGACAGTTTAACCTTGGCGACGGTCAAGTCCAGCACGTTGACGAAATAGGCATCGATCAGCTTGTTTCGATCGGCGCTTGAACCTTCCCAAGTTCCATTGATGATTGCCAAGGCCTTGATCTGGTCCGCATCTTTCACCAAGGCGGATAAGAGTCCCAATTTACTTTTGACATAGGCCTGCGCGGTTTCCTCCGTCTTGATGCGAATGTCGTCGTCTATCTTTTGCAAGCCTTCCCGCACGGCCTGAATGGTGGCTGCGATTGTTTTGTCGTCCAGCGCCACCCCGGAACTGGATATATAGCGGTGGGCGAGCAGGTAGTCCAATTCCGGAACGGAAAAGCCCGAGCTGGAAACCTTGTCCGCCAATTCGACAAAACCCAGAGTCGCGGCGGGACTGGCGAACGGATCCTGTCCGGAGAGGCGTTTAAGACGTATGAAACTATCAATATCAAGGCCCAGTCCTTTGGCCAGCAGCGTTACGCGATAGATTCGGCTGAGTACAAACCACGAGTTCTTCTTGTCGCCGACATTCCCTCCTCCTATTAGCCTCAGGTCGAGGGTATTGGGATCTTTTGTCGCATCGATCGGCAGGTCGTTCAGGATCAGTGTCAAATCGGGTTCCTTGATGCGGAATGCCGCAATGATTCCTGGGATTTTGTCAGCGATCGGGCCCGTGATTTGCGTGGGGCTTTCTGGGAAAACGGCAACTGCGTCGACCAGCTTATTGCGGAACAGGCGCTGGTAAAGCGTCTGAACTACCGGTGCGCCGCTAGTGCCCCAGCCGGCATACGGCGCATGGTCGATGTTGTGGTAGAGACTATAGACTGTGCGCCAATCGATATCGAACCGGTTCCGCAAGCGGTTCATCCCGGAGATGTCTTGAAGAACGGAATCGGTGAGCTGCTTGTCGATCACCACCGGATCTGTGCTTGTATCTGGCAATAAAAGATCCAACTCGCACATGGCCCAATCCAGTTTGCGCCAAAGCCGGATAAAGCGATGGATTCTGTTAAGCGCGTCAGTAGTGAGATTCCGAACGCTGAATGTAGACGTGTCGCAATTGGCCGCGTTGGAGTCGGGTGTATCAAAGATAAATATATTTCCGGTCGGATTGATGTATTTCATATCTAGGAGTTGCAGTAACTCCTTGTAGGTCAAACCGCTACGATGCAGCATGACGTTCACATGGCTCAACACTTCTTTCCAGCCACCGCTGATATTCTCCGTCGGGTCTGCGGGATTCTCGGGGTTGGGTATATCGTTGCCCATCTCGACCAGCCCCCAAAAGTCCCATGGCTGCATCCCTGCGAGTGTCCCCGTGATGATCTTCCGTTCGGTTTCCGTGATGGCCAGCCACGCACAGTCAATTTGCAAGCCGCCCGGAAACAGCGTCACATTGTCTAACAGTTTCTGCTGAAACACCTCGAACAGGCGGGGTTGCGGCACGCCCAGATGTTGTAGATAGGTCCGTACCTGGAGAGACCAAAGATCGAACGGGAGATTGAGCGGGAATACCTCCTGCGCTAGTTTGTTGTAGGCATCCACGTTGGTGTATTCCGGATTGGCGCGCAATTCTGCCGCGGACAGATGCGTTTGCCTGGTTGCCAGCAAACGTAGAGCTCCTCCCGCTTTAAATATCTTATATGCCTGTTCCTGATCCCGGATGGCCCATTGGGCGCGAATGTCTGGCGCGTAAATGATGGCGTCATTTCTGATCGGCAGACCCTTCACGGTCAGTTCATCCAACACCGTTTGTTTGATCGTGCCGGGCTTCAAATCGGGTTCGATCGCGCCATTGAGCGTAACCGGCGTCTGGGGCACGTAGATGTCTTCCAATACCTCGTTGACCAAGTCAATATAGGGCAGCGGGGTATTCGTATTTTCGCAACTCAGCTCAATTTCGCCCAGGTCAGGACGTCTTTCCAGCAGGACCTGTATGACGTTCTTGCCCGCGTTGATGCCGCCGCCCTGCGTCCCGCGCAAGCTTAAGAAGTGCATGATGTCCACAAAGTAAGCGGCAGGACTGTAGACGGAACGGCAATCCGTGCAATCGCAATAATCCAGCGAACCGAACAGGGTCTGCAAGTTCGGCAGCGTCTTGAGCTTGGCCTTGGTCGCTGGATCGAGCGTCATTGAAGGCGCGCCGTATGGCGTGATGCCGTTGACGGCAGCGTTGTAGCTGCCGAACCAGGCGAGCGCCATCGCATAGGCGTTTTCGGCTTTGTGGTAAATCTTCCTGGCTTCGATCTTATTGACGCCTGACTCGCCCAGTGCCGTGACCAGTTGCCCCTTGCCCATGAAGTATACTTGTTGGGCGGAATCGATCTTCTTGCTTAACAGCGCGTCCACCGCCTGGTAAGTGGAATTGAGCTTGAAAACCCGTTGGACAGACTTGATTTCCCTCACTGCCGGTTCCGGATTCTCGATTCCCTTCAGCGCATCCTTGTTTTCTGCCAGATATTGGTCGATGCGATGGCGGTCAAGATGGAACTGCGGGTTGTTTTCAACAAAGCGAATTACATCCGCCTTTGCGGTAAGCGGACTTTTTTCTGCGCGCGCCAACTGTGCAGAAAACATGGTCGTAGGATATGCACGCTGAAAGCGCTGCTCCAAAATGGCAGCATACTGCTCCCGCTTGGCATTATCGTCCTTGCCATCTATATTAGCTGGGACGCCGATTGGTTTGCCATCCGGCCCCGGGCGCTGGAATAGCTGTTTCCAGTCGTCCCGGCTGAATTTTGCCAGGTCGCGTTTATACCCGACCGTCCCTTGCTGGAACATACGCTTCAGCTCCCCGACCAGGGGAATATGATTGCGCGTCAGCGCTCCGAGTTCGAAGCTGATCTTCACGTTCTTGATTGTTTCCTTGGGGAGTACTTGGTCCGCTTCCAGTTCTTTCCAGAATTCATTGATGGGGCCACGAAACGCTGTGAAGGCCGCGAGGAAGGCTGTCTGCTTTTCTTTTGCGGTAGGAGTCAGTTCGAGTAACTGACCAATTGTGCCTTTGCCTGCGCCAAAAGTAATGTCTGCCGCATAGTGCAGCTTGATTTTGCGAAGGGTTTCCAGAATTGCGGGGATTTGCGGTTTGATTCGACTCGGAATCAGGTTGTCGACAACTGCTTTTTCGAGCAGCAATTGCTGGGTTTCCGTACCGATGTTGGATAGATCTTGCAGAATTTTATCTTCCAGAAGTGCGATGCGGTCGGGATGTTTGATGTCCTCCAGCAAGGATCCGTAAAGCAGCGAGGGTTGACCCTGGCGCATGAAGCCAAAAAATATCTCCGGTTCCAGCGGCGTGTTGTCATGCGTTGCCTTGTCCGCCAAACGCTGGCAGGCAACCCAGGTGCCGATAATGAGCAGGGTGCGGCCGGTTTCTCCGGAGAGAAAGGAAATATCCTGGTACTGGCCGTCCTCGCGTAGTTCCAGCGGGGAGGTGCCATCCAATAGCGGCGTAAGCTCCACGGTAAGCGCGTCATACTCCGAGGGGCCTTTGTACCCTCCGCCCTGCAGTACGATGTTGATCTCGACTTCGTCGGGAACGCTGAAATGAATGGGACTTTTGTAAAGTTCCTTTCCGGCGGCGCTGAAGACTTGCAGCACCAAATCGGGAGCATCCTTTTCGGCAGTAAACCCGGGCGAGCGATGATAGTGAATATCGTAGCGGCCTTCCCTAATGCAAGTCTGACCCAGCAATCGCTCCTTGCGCAAGGCGCGCTCGAAGGCTGCGACGATTCCGCCATCCAGCGGTTCGCCGAATTCGTTGCGGATGATGCCGTAGACGCGCAGTTTCGGTTCGTTTGGATGGTGTTCGTCCTCTTCCTCTGTATCAACGCGGATGTTGTCCTTGGAGGGTCGAGGAGTGGCCGCGACTGGATGCGTGGGACCCCCGACCACAGGGGTCAATAACACCGCGGCGGTCGCTTCGTTGACCTCGCCGGTGGCGTCCAACCCATGACAAGCTTGGCACTCTCGAACTGCATCCCGTGTGGCAGGGCCGTAGAATTTGCGTTTCACCTCCTCTGGGGAAACTTCGAACCCGCGTGCCTTAAGTTTTTCATGCAGGCGAGCGACGTCGTCACCAACGGCGCCCACTTTCAATTTTTCAGAGTTCATAGTTGACCACCTCCGTGGACCGGGAAGTCATGCATCGGAACGCAATACTTTCTCCGCGAGGAATCCGTGGGGTATGGGCCGTAGTGTGCTGGGTCAAGGCCGTGCGCGACCATGATTCGACTCGCGGAATCTCTTGCAACGAAGCAGCGTCTCATGTTGATTTATCGTATTGGCCCCCGCTTGCCGATCCCAATTGATCAAACTTAAGTAACACAAATGCCCGTGGGTCGCGCGCCACGAATTGAATGCGCTCAACAACCCGGAAAAAGTACTTCGAACCCTCCTTGCGCACGAACTCCGTGGTTGCTTCGCGGCCCAGATAAAGACTAGTGGGATCACCGGCAAGCGCGACCAAGAGACCTTTGTCCTGCGGTAAGGTGACGGCTTCCAGAAATCCCCCTTCAACAAGCGGTTTGATCCTTTCCGCGGTGGTCACCAAACTAGCATCGCTTGGAGGGACATAAGTGTCAGCGTAGGTTTTCACAGGCAAGAACAGCGCAAACTTGGGTGCCTGCGCCTTGGCAGTTAGCTTCGCAATGCCATCGGCAACCGCCGAGAAAATATTCTCTCCGAACAAAACCCCTGGTTTATGATCAGCCGCCCTCGGAACCTCAATCGGCACGCTAACTTTGTTCGGGTCCTTATCATCCACATCTTTTGGATCGGCTTCCCCCAATAGGCCCGCTCCTGCTGAACCGATGAGATCGGCTTTCACATTAGCTGGAAGTTTACCGGTGTGGCCTTGAAAGATGACAGTATCCTCTGCAAGTGCAATCGCCTTGGCCGCCATTCGCGCCAGTGTTTTACAGGTATGAAGCTCGGATTCTTTAACCACCTGTGTGCTAGTCAGAGGGAACTCTTGATAGATTTCAACGAAAGGCTTAGTGCTGCCTTCCTGAATACTGAGATCGGTAAAATCAATCACGTCGTTGGGAATCTCCGTTGGGCACGTGTCAAAGGTGGTGGTGGGAAACACTTTTTGCGCGGTTCTCACCTTCCCCATTTCCGCCACAACAGCGTCGTTGATACCTTTCCATATCGATAGATCCCAGTTGACTTCATTTGAGTTGCTCATGGTTTTCTCCTCTTCATAGCGTTAAAAAGTCCGCAAGTGCATGTCATTCACCACCTCAAGCCACGTTTTCTCCCTTTATCCCAACACATCGCTTTATCGATCCAATCCCAAAAAACGAAGGAATTGATCCTTCTGCCAGTTTTCCAGTCGAAACAATGCTCTCCTCCCCAAATTGTTATTCTCATCGGTTTGGGAATCACGGCATTCGTTTGATGAGCACAGGTTCATGTGCACATTTCCTCGAACATCTCGTCTTAGTGTAACAACTGCGTCTCTGACTGCCCGCATCCATGCCCACCTACGCAACGTCTCCCACTCGCGATGATAGGATGACTTGCCTTCATCAACCGAACACGCCGTCGAGGGTCAATTAGGCCGGTGAAGAGGTTAAGCGACCATAACAAATATAAATTCTTTGTTGGCAATTGCTCACCGCCAATCAAAATATCGTCCCGCGTGAAAGATACCGACACCAATTGCAGCAAAGATTCCGGCCGCCAATAAAAGTGGTTTCCACCTTCCACCGGCGGTTTGATTCTCTCGGCGGTCATGTCACCCTACTTTCGTTTTTGGCCAAATTCTTAAGTTCGATGGTCACGTAGCCCTGTTAGGCAGCTGATGCAACGAAATAGTCGCGACATAATCGCCAAGAGGAAACCAAATTCAGTAGCGAGGCATTCTTGCCGAATGTAAGCCGTTCCTCAGCCACAAGAAAATACTCGTCAAGTGCCTCCACGGCGGCCACTTTCCACGCTTTTTTATCAATCCGTAGATTGACGAAATACGGGCTAAGCCGGTGTTCCGGTGCACTCCGATTTGGATCCAGATATGACAAATCGTATGAGCTTCCAGAATCCTGCAGAACGAGCATAGTTTGATTCTCTTGAAAGAGCCCCGCGACGACATTTTCATAATCAAGAAAAGAAGTCCCGACAGAAAGGCCCTTGAACATTGTTGCAACCTCGTGGTTGCTGGATGAGAGCAATGACTCCAAGAGGAAATTACTATAACTCCGCAAATCACCAGCAGCTCCTGTTTGCAGGAAGCATTTAAACCGGTCGCAATACATTCGAATTGCACCATATGCATTAAGAAAGGCTCCGGGCTCCAAATCACTAGGGGCTATTACCCCCTTATACTGGCACAAGTCGAGCAGCGACCACGTACCCGCGTCGGGGTGCTCATAGAAGAGAGCTATGCTCACCGTTTTCATACTCATATTTTCGCCTTCATTCGAATGTCCATTCATAAATGGTTTCTGTAACTTTGCCTCCAACAAAATAGCCTCCCACGCCAGCACCACCAACAATAACTCCGTAGCCGACCCATCCCCAAGGACCTCCCGCCAAGAGCGGGGACGCTTCCCCGGCGGCGTAGCTGCCTGCCGCGAGCGACGCGCTCCACGCACCAACTTTCTTGGTAATAGTCTTAGGCTTGTTTTCGGATCGATAGACTTCATATGCGTCGATCGCCAAACCAACCACCAACAGGGCTCGCCCCCCCCACTTCACAAAGCGGAATGCTCTGCCAGCTGCTTTTAGCTGCGCAGCAGCTTCAGCTTCGGCAGGCATGTTTACGTTCGCGGATGCCGGAAGGTGCGGGGCAATTGCTCGGCCGAGAGTTTCGCTCGAATAGCCTAATTTCGTCGACAATTTGGAGAGAGCAACTTGCATTTGCTCGGTCAACGTATACTTTTGTCCACCCATTGCCCGGCCCATGTTCTTCAGGGCCTGTTCGGCAGATACTCCTTCTTTTATTTGCTTTGAGAGGGTTTCTAAGAATCGCACCTCTTGTTGCATGAGATTTACAACGCCCGGTCCTCGCGTCGGAAAAAACTTTCCAGTCGCCTTTTCTATGAACCAGGTCTGGCCATTGCTGAGCGTGACTGAACCTCGGTTTGGTCCAGTGGCAAACGCTTCCCGATAGAGTTCATTTAATTTCGCTTCTGAAAGGGTTTCGGTTAAGTACGAATTTCCTGCTTCGACCCCCTCCTTTACAGCCTTCCAAAAATTGAGATTGCTCAGTACGTGGCGTTCAGCCATGTTGACAGGTGGAGCTCCCTTCGGAAGAGGAGGAGGTGCTGATGTGGCGAGCCCGCCACCAACGCCTGCGGGAATATTCAACAGCGTCTTGTCATTATTCGCCGATGGCTGTTGCGATGAATTCGGATCTTTGTAGTACTTCGGATCGCAAACGAATGGTGACGCGGTACATTCCTGCAGACCGTCAGGATCTACCCGGTCAATGGGTTTGTCTGAACAGTAGCGATATACATTGATACCAGCGGCAAGGCCTTTGGGATCGCAAGTGGCCCACCTACCGATCCAAACCGCGTAATACCTTGCCCCGTAGTAATACAACCCGCTCTCTTCATCCCGCTCCTTCCCCGTATATCGATACCGTTTCGCCGTCTCGGTCTGGCTGCGTACGGCCTGATAGGTCGAAGAACCGTAGGGCGCGTATTCCTCGTAGGAAATGATCTGCGCCTGCTCATCCAGCTCCAGGCAAGCAGAGCCGAGGTGGTTGCCGAACTGGTAGCGGATGAGCTGTCGCGGCGCTGGGTCGTCGCCCGGCGTGTCGAACGTGCGCGTCTCGACCAGAGCGATGCGCTGCTTGTCGTCCATCACGTGCAGCGTCTCGCGCTCCAGAGTGGCGGTGTTCGCGCCGATGGAGCCAGCGATGTTTCCTTCATATTTGCGGTATATCTCGAAGCCGCCAAGGTAAATGCGCTCTTCGCTGAGACCCGGCGCCTTCTCCCACACCTTGCGCACGCGCTGGCCCGAGGCGTCGTAGACGTAGAAGGCAGTGCCGCCGCCCCCCAGATTGGTCTGACGCAACTGTTCCTTGTAGTCCCAGTGCATGTTGGGCCCTGGCAGTCCACCGCCCAAGTGGGGCATGCGCACCAAGTTGCCGTGGACGTCATGCAGGTAGGTTTCCGGCTGCGGGGTGCTGCCCAACGGGTTCAGCGAGGTGCGGGTCAGGCGGTTGCTAGTCTTGAGCAGCGTGCCGCCGATGCCTTCTTCGATCAGGCTGGCTTCCAGGTAGTCGTAGGCGCGCGTCCAGCCCGCGTGTGCTGGGTCGCTGCCACCATGCTGCATCTGCAGGAAGTTGCCGACGGCGTCGTAAACATAGCGTTCGATGTACGTGCCCATGGCGTTGCCGTCGTTGGGGGCGAAGCGTCCAGCCGCATCGGCGCTGACGAGGCCCACCCGGCCAGCGTCGTCGTGCGAATGGGCGGTCGGCGCGCCACCCTGGCCCAGGTGTTCTCGCCCGCCGGCCTGAATCAGCCGGTACAGTGCGTCGTACGTGTAGTCGTTTCTCGGCTCGACGCGCTGGTTGCGGAAGTAGATTGTCTGTTGCGCATCATCCTGGATGTGTGTGATGTTCCCGACCGGGTCGTAGGTGTAGTGCAGGTTCTGCACTTGTTTGCCCGGCCAACCGGCGATGGGAGGCTGGGGGTCGTCGTCGGGGAAGGCAACCGCGTTGCGCCGGGTAAGCAGTTGCGTAAGCCGGAAGGTGAGCGGGTCGTAGCTGTAGAAGGTGCTGGCGCCGTTTTTGTAGTCGATGCGCAGGCGCTGGCCCTTGGCATCGAAATCGATGTTGGCGACGCCGACCGCGGATGGGGCCTCGTTGTTCGGGTCCAGCAGCGCAGCGGGCTCTGCCGCGCGCTCCAGCCACACGTCCACCCGCTCCAGCAGGTTAGCCTCGTTAAACACCAACTGGATGACATTTAGCTTGGCACGGGCCAGGCTGCTGTGCGGAGCGATGAACTGGACAGGACGATTGAGCGCGTCGTAGCGGGTGCTGCCCACGAAGGTCTCGGCGTCGAGCTGTGGGTTCAGCAGCCAGTCGGGAATGGCGATATAGTCGCTAGCTAGGCGCCGCGTGCTGCGCAGCAGATTGCCTTTGTAGTCGTAGGCCTCGATTGGGTTGTCGTTGCCATCGAGCCGGGCGTTGGTGGCCACGCCGGCGGAATCGAAGTGGCGAATGATGCGAGTGCGCAGATTGAGCGCTTCGGCGTTGGCGATGCCTTCGCCGTATTCGATCTTGTCAACCAGGATGTCACGGCCTATCGTGCGTGGATCGGAATCCGCGCCGGTGCCGCGCACGGTCTGCTCCAGCGGGCGGCGCAGCGCGTCGTAGCTGGTTGTGAAGTTGTGGCCGCGGCTGTCCCAGGCGCAGATGGGTTTGCCGGCTACGTCGTTGAGCATCCAGCGCGCGCCGGCTTCCATGCTGAGCTGGTGTATGCGGTTCCCCACCACGTCGTAGGCGTAGCGAATGACGAGGCGGCCGAGCAGGTCGCCGACCTGCTGGATGGCGTCGCGCACGGCGCGCTGATTGCCTTCGATGTCCAGCTCGACGCGGGTGGTAAAGCTGTCTTCGGCGCCGTCGAGGTTGTGGCCGGGGCAGATGACGCGGTTGCGTGCGACGGTCAGAAAGGGGCGGCCAAGGGCATCGAAATGAGCAGTTGTGGGCGTGTCGGCATGCGCTTCTGCACGCACGGCAGCGTTGCGCTCATCCTGGCCGAGGGTGCCGCCGATGCGCTGGGCATGCCAAGTCTGCCAAGTGGCCGGCTGTGTCTTGAAGTACTCGGCGACGTAGCCGCCGATATCAGGGTCGGTACGCGGATCCCCGGTCTGCGCGTTGCGCGGCACGCAGGTGTCGTTGACGTCGTAGGTGGTCTGCCGCCAGGGGTCGAACAGCACCTTTTCGAAGGTATGGTTCGGGTGCAGCGTGGCGATGACGCGCTCGGCGGGATCGTAGAACAGGACCGGGCTAACGCCGACCATGACGCCAAACTCGAACCGGTGGGTCGCGCTAAAGAAGGGTTCGTACTGACGGACCGGCTTGCCCTTATTGTTGAAAATGGTCCAGCCGCTGCCGACGCAGCGAGGATCGACAACCGGCGCCTGCGGATCATTGACGTCGAGCGGCCCCGGCTCGGCCTGGATCTTCTTCTGAATCTCACGGCCAAAGCCATCGGAGTAGGAAAAGCTGAGCTGGATCTTCAAGCCCTGCGGTGGCAGCGGCGCGTTGGCATGAGTTTCGCGGGCCAGCGTGGCGGCGCAGGCCGGTTGCCACTTCGCCGAGTCGTTGGGGTTGGTCTGCCGGGTGCGGCGAAAGCGGTCGAGGTCGTAGAGGATGCGCGTGGTCGCGTCTCGCAGCAGGGCCGACGAAGTGGCGTGCGGGTCGGCCGCGCCAAAGAAAGTGTCGAGCTGCGCCTGCGTCAGGTCGGGGATGAAGCCGGCGAGCGTGTCGCCCTCCACGGGTGCGGGCAGCGGCTTGCCCATGACGGCGGTGGCCGCCATCATGCCGAGCGTGTCGAAGGCCACTTCAGTGCGGTTGCGGTTGGGATCGCTGACGAGGCGCGGCTGCAGCACGCGGTAGTCGTTAGCGTCGACCGTGACACGGTTGCCAAGGGCGTCGCGGGTTTCGATCATCAGCAGGTCATTGGCGTCAAAGTCGACGAAGGCGTCTTGGGCGAAGGGGTTGCGATAGCGCCGCGGCAAGAAGAAGTGCTGCCGGGCTTGCGCCTGCTCAGTGGCTGCGGAATCGACGGGGTTCTTGCTGAAGAACGGCTGGCCGGAGGGAATCCACCAGTAATCATCGGCATCACTGGCGGGGAAGCGGTTGTCTGCCTTGAGCGCCTGGCTTGGCAAGTAGCCGCCCCGGTTGCCCGCTTGGCCCCCGAGCACGGCGGCAGGATCAGGCAGCAGGGGTTCGGGTGGCTGACCCGCATGGAGGCGCTGAAAAACCAGTGTGAGCAGTCCCGGAGTAAACGCGAGCTTGTAGCTCTCGCCGGGCAAGGCAAGCGGTTGCAGATCACGGAGCGGCAAGAGGCCGCTCAGGTCATCACGGCGGTAGAGTGTGCGTTGCCATTCGATCGGGCGGCGGCACGGGTTGATTGTGGCCGCAGCCTCATAGGCGACCTCGTCTGTGAATTTATGGCGCAACTGGCCATTAGCATTGGAGTCTGGCTCGACCAGATCCGCAGCTTGGAAGCGGCCAGATGGTCCAGTGGCCTTATAACCGGTTAACTCGAACGTGATTGTCTCGCAAGGCAGGGGGTTGCGGTGGGTGCCGGGCGACTCGATGGCGTTGGTGACACGGTTCTCGGTGTAGGTGAGTAGTGGCGTGGTCTGCGTGGCCTGGTCGGTCGCGTGGAGCCCGACGAGGCCGGGGTTGAACGCCTGCTGGACGTTCCCCTCCTCGTCGACGACACGAATCTGTGTACGGCGCCCGTAGCCGATGGCGGCTTGCTTGAGCACGTTGCCATAGTCATCGACCTCCAGCGTCAGCGCGTGCTGGATGCGCGGATCCGCCGCATTGCGCTCATAGTGATAGCTGATCGCCTCGCGCGCATGGGTGAAGAAGACCGCGTGGCGGTTGGCGCCTCGGGGCTGCAAGGCCCGGATGGTGAAGTTCTGTTCCGTGGCGATGTAGGGGGTGCGGCCGCGCTCGGTCTGTTCGGGCGTGGCGTTCGGGTCGGCATCATCGGCGTAGACCTCTTGCCGCAGCATCGAGCCCTTCAGCGCGCGGCAGGCTTCGCGCTCTTCCTCCAAGCTCAGGCCCGTGGGTAGCACCGTGTCCGGCAGCAACAGGGCTCGGGCTTCAGCGTCGTTCAGGCCGGGTTCGCGGAAATACTCTCCCGGGTAGGTGGCGTTGAGCAGGCCGGCGAAGTAGTCGGAAACGTGATCGCGGCCGAGGTAGACACCGGTGTGGAACCAGGTCTTGGTGTGTACGGGCGGCACGTGCGATGTAGCGGCGATGTTGTCTGCTGGGACATTGCCGTCGACCAGGGCCGCGAACTGTTCCGTGTCCCACTGCTCGACCATGCCGAAACCACGAAACTCGCGCTCCTCACCGTCAAAATAGCCGTGGTGATATGCATAGCGGGTGACAAAGCGGTTGCGGCTGATGTGGTCGTAGGTTTCGACGCGCTCGACCACGTGCACCGGAAAGGGCAGCCGGGTGATCCAGGGTTTGCCGTCGCGTTTGTCTTGCAGGTAGAACTTGGTCGAGGGCGCGTAATCGACACGGGTTTCGGCACCGAGGTTGTTGATGGTCTTGACCAGCAGGTGAGGCTTGCGGCCGCCCATCAAGTTGACGTAGCGCATCGGCCGCATCGCATCACCCGGCAGCGGCGATGACCAGACCAGGCAGGCGGTGCCGTTGCCGAGCAGGTCGGTGGGCATGATGGACACAATGTTGTCGACCTGCGGAAAGGCATGCAGCACCTCCGGTTCGCTCCAGCTATTGCCGGACTGGTTGAAGTAGAGGTGAACGCCTTCCCGGTGCAGGTAGATGATGTCCGTAGTGCCTGTGCCATCGATGTCGGCCAGCCGGACGCGCTTTTGGTCGAACTGATCTGGGTTGTCGAAATACGGCGAATGATCCATGGTGATTTTGGCGCCAAACCGGCAATAGCCAAGATTGGGCCAATAGCAGACTTCGCCATTGCGGATGCGCATCAGATCGGTTAGGCCATCACCGCTGAGGTCAGCGAGATAGATCGATTGGTCGCCGTCGGCAAAAACCAACCGTGGACCTTTTTCTTCATCCAGAGCTTGCTGGACACGCGTGGCGGGGCCGAAACCTTCTTCCGCAAGGGAGCTATACCAGACGAAAGCATCGTCCTCAGTGATCAGCACGTCGGCATGGCCGTCGCCGTCAAGATCGATGAATTTCAGGTTGGGGTCACGCATGCCGCGATTGAGCCTCGACGTAAAGGGCCGGAAAGACTCCCAGCTTTCGGCATCGTCGTGCTCGTATAAGCCGGGCATGGGGCCATCCATCACTACCAGATCGGGCTGCCCGTCGCCTGCAAGGTCCATAAACTGCGCAACAGGCTGGCCTTGCGTGCCAACGATAGTAAGGTTGGGTTTATTGGCGACGCGTTCCAATGGTGCGAATTGAACTGATGGTTTCGGTTGCTCTCCGAGGGGGCTGATGTTGCGCTTATAGAACCACGCACCCGCCTGTTCGGTAAGAATGCCGGGAATGCCTTCGCCGTGCAGGTCGGTCCACTGGTAGGTGGCACCATCCAAACCGATGGGTAGGTTTTCCACGCTTGCAGGGTCGACATCCTTCACATCGTTCTGAACGATGGGCTGGGTATATTCAAACTCGACCGGGGGGAGGTTGCGCTGCAGATGTTTTCCGTTATTCCCAGCGCCCCTCTTGTAGCCCGACTGGGTGACCGCAGCAAGGAACGAGTAAACCGGAATGGTGGCGCCGGCCGGTTCGAATTCATAGGAATAGGTAAAATCAGTGGAACGTACCAGGCAATCGTTGCCAACCCCTGGCTCGCCAGGAAAATGATGGAACATCAGCACGCGCTGGCATAGGCGGCTGGTACGCACTTCAAAACCCGAACGATAAGTGGAAAACGGGTCGGCGCGATGCATCCAGGGTTTTGTAGCAGTAACGCTTGCTGCAACGAACGTCTGCTTTTCGGCGTCGGTCGTTATGTTGAAAACGTGATCTTCGTCGTAGTCAAAGACCACCTCGAACATCCAGCCCGCGTTATCGATCTGATCTTGGGTTAGCATCCGCGGCCGCTTTCCCGCGTCATCCAGCAGCGGCTTACGGTTACCATAGCGGATGTGCTTGATATAGCGGTTGACCGCTCGGCGAGGGTCGTCGCGCTCGCCGCGGTTGCGCTCGTGCACCTCGCTGAGGTCGACACCATCGCCATTCTCGGGTTTGTACTCATATAGAACAGCATTACCCTTGTCGTCGCGGGTCTCGCAAATCAGCCAGCTGAAGATGCGCTGAGGATCGGCTGGATCGGCTATACGGGAATTTTCATCTTTGCCATAGATCGTGAGGATGTTGTCCTTGGAGATCGAACGCCAGTGGATGTGCCCATCTTTGCTTGTCCAGCGATCGATACGAGCAAACAACCCTTCGATGCGCGGTCGGTAGCGATGAATCACATACCCTGGCGCGAACGTGCTGTCTTCGAAACGACTGCCATCCGGTTTGAGCACCGGAACCAGGTCTTCAGCCCCGGAGAGGATATAAACATCGGATTCCGTAGCATCCCTATATTGGGGTAATCCTTTGTCGGTCTTGCGGCTTATCGCGGGAATGGAAAGGCTCCAACCGAAGCCAAACGGACCGTTTCCTGAGCCGGAGTCGTACGAGAGGGAAAGTTGCGGGCCAAAACCGGAGCGGCCAGGGCTGGTGGCGATTGGCACGGACATCGAACCGGTGCCAGTAACAGGGTTGGCGGCGAATTTCTCGCCAATGCCACGGATCGCGCCGCCGGCTTTGGGCAGGGAGATCGTGGGAGCAGCGACTGTCTGGAACGCAGCGGAAGTCTGCTTGCCTTCGCCGCCTTGACGCTCGCTTGTTGCTTTATCCGCTAGAGCCAAAGGGGATCCCCCTATATTGGCTGCTGCCGAATCAGCTAAATTCACCAGTCCGACGAGGCCAAATCAACACAGAATTCAGATGTTTTTCTTATTCAGGAAACATTTGATTCAACCGTGACCGGATGAACAGGACATCAAATCCCAATATAAAAGTATAGAAGGGATGGCGGAAAAATCAAACTTGAGATGGTCGCGCGAATTGCACTGAATTGAAGATACGAGGATATAACATCCGCCGTGCCTGCACATCTATCTTCGCCCATCCCCAGTCGCCTCGCGTGTGACGCCCCAGGCACAGCATCAAGCGTGAAACGCCCACGGCAGCAAGCGCGCCCGGAGTGGCTACAACCTGTCCAAATGGAAACAGCGGTGGTAAAAAATACATGACAATCTCCCTGAAAGTTGAGGTCAAGAAAGAGAAGCTGAATTCAGATCCTCTCGCTCGGACTCTCCTCGCCTCGCCCTGGGGCGAAGGGAGTGGGGACAGCCCTGCCTTCACGGGCAAGGGTTGGGCAGGGGTGGGGTTAAATGACGGACTAATGCAGGGCCGGTGTTCCGGCCCCGCATGAATGTCTATCCCCCCACAAGTCCTCCCTCACCCGGGGATGGGGGGCGCTTTGTGAGGGGATGCGTGCGGGCCGGTTTTCGGCCTATGCCGTCAGGGTTTAGGATTCAAGCACGTTGCAGCCTCAAGCCGGGCTTGCGGATCATAGGGCATGACAGGAGAAACGCACCGCGGCAGCGGCTGGCGTGGCCTGTGACAGCAATAAGCGGGAAGGACGGATTTTCGCAGCGGCGAAAACAACCAGGCTATCAGGCTGCCTGGAAGGGGGTAGCAGTCTGTATTAGCTGACTTTAAGGCCGCTTGTTCAGCGGGCCCAGCGGATCCGCAAAGATGAACTCGCGGAAACCAAGAACTCAAACCATGGCACAGCTACGTCACTTGCCACGAATTGCAGTTTTTGCTATCTTGGTATGAATAATTCCTACTCTACCAGGAGGTGTCGAATGGCCACTACCGAGAAGATCAGTATTGCCCTGCCACCGGAAATGGTGGCCATTGTCCGCAATGCCGTTGCCACGGGCGAATACGCCTCGAGCAGCGAAGTCATCCGTGATGCGCTGCGTGACTGGACATTTAAGCGCACCCTGCGCCAGCAGGGGGTCAAGGAACTGCGCCAGCTTTGGCAGGAAGCGCTGCATGACAAGAACCCGGGGGTTGCCGCCGATGACGTGCTCGACCGCCTTGAACGCAAATATCAGGCTATGGCCGACGCCGCCGGCATGGCGAAATAGTGCGGCTGGAGCTCTCCCGCTTCATTGAAGGCGATCTGGACGATATCGCCGACTATATCGCCCAGGACAACCCGCGCCGCGCGGTTAGCTTCATTCAGGATATCCGCGCCAAATTCCACGAAATACACCATAACCCGCTGCTCTACCAGCTCCGGCCCGACATAGGCGTTGAAGCGCGCATGACGACCGTCGGCAGCTATGCCATCCTCTTTCGGATTACTGACGATGCCGTGCGCATCGAGCGCGTGGTATATGGCGCCCGGGATCTGCCGGGAATTTTTGGTTCATGATCCCGATTGAACCAAGGGTTTGACCAAATGCGGCAGCAACAAAAGCGCAACAATTCTGACCGCTACGAAAATACCAATAATAGCGGCAGCTTAGGGGAATTATCCACAGGCGACTAAAACCTGGCACGCGCGAAGCCGAGAGGGCAACATTGTTCGCTTCAATAATGTGGGGTTGTCACATATACGTGGAAGTCAGTAATTTGACTAGGGCCTGTTAACACAATCTAAGCGCTTCGAAAAACTTGATGTAATGTTCACAGGCTTCATCCACTTTGCATTGATCGTCGAAGCGCTTAGATTGTGTTAACAGGCCCTAGCGCAGTTCGCTGGAATACAGCTAACATTAAAGATCGGCTGGATAAAGGGAATGATCCCTGGTCAGACTATGAAGCATCAAGGCAGTCGATATTACAGCCAATGAAAACGTTGGGATTCAAACCCCAAAAGAAAGCATTGGAGGATTAATTGGATTAAAGCCAGCTAGTCGGGATGTTTGCTCACGTGGATTCGTTTATCGGCGTCAGCAACTCTTTCCGGTTGTTATTCGGATCGGCCCGGTTCACCGCCCTGTCTACTTTCCACCACATGAATTCTTCTGTCGGCAGCGATCTTGCCTGTGCAATATGCGCCGCTTCCTCAACCGGTGTATCGGAGTTCATCCAGCGCCAAGCGTCTTCCGGCTCCAAGACGACCGGCCTGCGGTCATGGATATCCACCATTCCGCCTTCACAGTCCTCCGTGACGATCACGAATCCCACTTCAGCGGTCTGCTCCGGCTTGCCTAATTCCCGAGGTTTGTAATTGGAGAGCCCAGCCATAAAAATAGGCTGGCCCGTGCGCCGGGTGATATACCATGGCTGTTTCTTGCCGTTTTCCAGCGTCCACTCGTACCATCCGCCGGCCGGAACAATGACCCTGCCCTCCCGGAACATGTGCCTGAAATAGCGACCTGTCAGCGCTTTCTCGATCCGGGCATTTATCCAGGGCTTTCTCTTTGCAGCGGTCTCATCCGGCGTTCGGTATCCCCAGGTCATTCCGATAAATAATAACTCCCCATGATGGAGCATGTTCATCCAGGGGCAGAGACCCGGCGCTATGTTGTACAGCGGGATATGATCGCCACCTCTCCACTTACGGTCATCGCTAACGTCTGCTCCTAGCGCACGAGGTAATACTTGCGTGTCCCGGATTGTTCAAAGCGTCCGCACATATCAACCCATGAATCAAGTTTTTATACTTCTGCTACTATAAGGGTTTGAATCTGCCTGCCATGCCGACCATAATTCCGTTCATCCCTCGCAGCGCCTCGGCTGCCCTGCCCGGCCTACAGCCGGCGATGATCGCTCCCGCGGTTCTTCGGCTGCCTTTATTGCAACATCGCATCTCCGCCGGATTTCCTTCGCCGGCAGACGATTACGTCGAGAAAAGCCTCGATCTCAATACCTACCTGGTGCGCAACAAGACAGCGACGTTTTTCTTCCGCGTAATCGGCGATTCCATGACCGGCGCCAACATCAACGATGGCGATATGCTTGTGGTTGACCGCTCCATCGAACCCAAGCACCGGCACATCGTGCTTGCCGTCATCAACAACGAATACACCGTCAAAAGACTCCATCACCAGGACGGCGTGATCGAGCTCCACGCCGAAAATCCCGCCTACCCGCCTATCCGTTTCCGTGAGCATGAGGAATTGCAGGTATGGGGCGTGGTGGTCGGGGCAGTATCACGCTTCGCGGTGTAGCCATGGGGGCAAGCAGTACAGTTGCCGGCAATCAGATCTTTGCACTCGTGGACGTAAACAACTTTTACGTCAGTTGCGAACGGGTATTTAATCCGCACCTTCAAAATCAGCCGGTAGTCGTTCTCTCTAATAACGACGGCTGCGCGGTTGCCCGTTCCGAACAGGTCAAGGCGCTCGGCATCAAGATGGGCACGCCCTGGTTTCAGCTGAAGGATCTGGCGGAAAAACACAATATCATTGCGCTCTCGTCCAATTACACACTCTACGGCGACATGTCGGACCGAGTCATGACGATATTGCGCGGCTACAGCCCGAATGTGGAAACCTACTCCATCGATGAAAGTTTTCTGAGTCTGAATGGCTTGGACAATCTCTGGCCCACCGCTACCGATATGGGGCAATCCATTCGCTATCGAATACGGAAGTGGACCGGCTTGCCGGTTTGCGTGGGTATCGGGCCGTCCAAGACACTGGCGAAGCTGGCGAACCACATTGCCAAGACACGCCCGGAAATGGATGGGGTTTGCGACCTGGTATCCATGCCGCAAGCACAACTCAACGCGTATCTGTCCGCGATCGAGGTGCGCGAAGTGTGGGGGGTAGGACGCCGTATTGGCGCACACCTGCATGCAGCCGGGATCAAGACAGCGCAAGCGCTGCGTGATGCCTCCTCCGTTTGGCTGCGTGCAAAATTCGGCGTGGTGATGGAGCGCACCGGTAACGAACTACGCGGCCTGTCATGCCTGGCGCTGGAAGAGGTCGTCGCGCCCAGGAAACAGATTGTCTCCTCCCGGTCTTTTGGGCAACTGGTTCATACCCTGCCCGAGCTGGGCGAGTCGGTAACAAGCTATATGGCCAGCGCTGCGGAAAAGCTGCGCCGGCAGCGCTCCATGTGTGAAGCAGTACAGGTGTTTATCGAGACCAACCCTTTCCGTGAGCAAGATCCCCAATACAGCAACAGCATCACCGTTCCTCTGCCCAACCCGAGCTGTGACACGCGCTTGTTGGTGCGTGCCGCTCTATTCGGGCTGAAGAAAATCTACCGCTTGGGCTTTGCCTACAAGAAAGCCGGAGTGATGCTAATCGGCATCGGCGAGGCAGCCGTAAGCCAGGGCTCGCTACTCGTCCAGCATGGCGCCGGCGAGAAATCGGAGAGGCTGATGGAGGCGATGGATGCGTTGAACCGTCGATACGGGCGCAATACGGTCGCCATCGCTTCTGCCGGAACCACCAGAGCTTGGGGCATGCGCAGGGAATGCATGTCGCCCTGCTACACGACGAGCTGGAGCGATGTGCCGGTTGCCCAGGCGCGTTAAAGAACAAGCCGGAGAAGCCTGTAGAGCATCTTCATCAAGGAATGCCGCAAGCCCAATCAACCCATACTAAAAATGGAGTTCTTGAATATGAATAAAACCGAGTTCATTGAAGCAATGGCAACCAGGACCGGCTGCAGCAAAGCCGACGCGAACCGCGCTCTTGGCGCGCTGATCGAAATTATTTCGGATACGCTACAGAAAGGGGATTCACTTTCCTTGCCCGGATTCGGGTCTTTCGAAGTGCGCAGCCGCGCCGCGCGCACCGGCCGCAATCCAAAGACCGGCGAAGAACTGAAGATTGCCGCAGCAAAAGTGCCGGCTTTCAAGCCGGGCGCCGCGATCAAGGCGGCGGTCAACGGAAAGAAGTAGGTTCAACAATTATATTTTCGCGCCCGCGAAAATAGATCGATGTGCAGCGGAACGGAAAACCGGCCTAAGGAATTGCCATTGCTGTGGTTTTCTGGGGGAGCGCGACTCTGTTTTTCCTCATTTGCGCCGAAAATCCCAGGGAGGAAGGGGTGCCGGATCACACCATAACCCAACGCCTTTGAGTCGGGCAGCTTCCTCAGCCTCGGCATAGAGGCGGCGGTCGACCGGCTGCTGATCCTTGCCATATTGCTTGTAATGCCATGCCAGCCCTGCCCTGATCTGTTCCAGATTTGCATCCTGGCCATCCACCAGCACTTTTCCCAAGATGCGCTGATAACGGTCGCGCTTGTGCCACTCCACCATAACCGCGCGGCCAAAAACTAAATTCGCCAAATGCTGCTTTGATACCGTGCCGAATGCCTGTTTTTTCTCAGGCGCATCAATACCTGTCAATCGGATCCTGTGCTGTTGTTTCGATGCATCCAAAACTGTCAGGGTGTCGCCATCGGCTATTTTAACGACTTCGCCGGTCAATGTTTCCGCCTGGGCTGGAGAGAAGCATAAGCCCTGGAAGAGGACTATGCCTAAAAAGCTTAAAGAGATAAACCGTACACACTTCAAATAATTGTTTTTCATACGGAAAAAGCATAATCATCTCGATACGGCCAGAAACCCGATTGCCGTACCCAGCCTAAGAAGCTAATATATGGTGGTTGTTGTCCATTAGATCACTAGGGATAGCAATCTAAGAAAGACGAAAGCCTTGTCACTCTCGTAACAAGGCTTTCATGGGTGGGAAGAAAAGGTGCTGCAACACCGATTCGACCTGTTTTTTCAACCAACGCACTTTGGCAAGCGAGAAAGGCTGAATCAATACGAATACGTATAGCAATACTATACCTTGCATTACCAAAAAGTAAACGTTTTGTGTAAAGCAATGCTTTAGTCTTTCCCCCTGCCTGGTGCGCAACCATAAGGAGGAAACATGACGATCATCGCGATTTTCAAGGCTTTTAAGATCATCATTTATATCTGGCTACTCTAAGCAGGTCGAAATGAGGCGGGGGTTTTCCCCCGCTCTGCCTAATACGTTTTCGCATATGCGAAAACATGCCACGGGAGCGGCATGGTCTGAACTGACTAGGCCGCTAATCTTTTCCGTGTTGTTGATCATTGATCGTTTCGCCGGCTCAGGCGGCTTGTTGGTCTTTCTGGTTACATCCCACTAAATCCATGATGTAGGAGTGTGCCTTGCTGGCTTGGCTGGCTGCGGTGAATATGGCGCGTTTGTCGTTCTTCAGCACCTTCAACCACGATTCGATATACCCTGCATGGTTCGGGATCATCGATGCGGCAAAACCCAATTCCGCATTCAGGAAAGCGCTACCCAACTCTGCAATCAATTCCTCGAAAGCGTAGGCTTCTGAACCGAATCGCTTGGCAAAGTCACGTGCCAAACGGTGCTTCGCTCCCGTCCAGTGTGTCAACTCATGCAAGGCCACGCTGTAAAACTCAATCTCGGAGGCAAAACGGGTACGTTCCGGCAGATAAATTTCATCCGTCGAGGGTTGATAAAACGCCTTCTCACCTACTTCGCGGATAACCGCGCCAGAACGGATTAGAACGTTTTCGGCCGCATCGATCTGCTGAAAATCGTTAAGCGGCATGGCGGCCTGTGGTTTTTCAATACCGTCGATCTGGTCAAGATTGAACAGCCAGAATGGTTTAATCATGCGAATGGATTGGGACTTTTCAGCCTCGTTGCCGTTATTCTCCGGCTCGATTTCAAGTGTCTTGAAAAAAACACACGTAACGCTTTTTTCACCTTTACGCACTTGGCCACCCATGTCTGTGGCTTGTTTGTAGGTCAGCCAACGGTCGCTTGAATAGCCGCCAGTCGCTGCTGCTGCCCACAGCAAAAGCACATTTACGCCTTGATAAGTAGTCTCGGTCCTGTGATTGCGTGGTAAACCGTCACCGCTTCGCGCCCAAGTAAGATGGCCGGTTTTCCCGCTTTCCAGCATAGCGATAATTTCATCCGTTGCCTGTGCGTACAGGTCTTTTTTTGGAGTATTGGTAGTTCTCATGGTCTGTAATCCTCGCGATTAGGTTAATAAACTGATCCTCTCGCTCGGACTCTCCTCGCCTCGCCCTGGGGCGACGGGAGTGGGGATAGCCCTGCCCTCACGGGCAAGAGTTGGGAATGGGTGGGGTTAAGAGGCAGGGAGATGCAGAGCCGGTGTTCCGGTCCCGCATGAATGTTTATCCCCCACAAGTCCCCCTCACACAGGGATGGGGGCGCTTGCCTGGGGGGATTCATGCGGTGGTGGCTGTAGGCTTGTGCCTGTCAGGGGGTACGGGCTCAAGCGCGCCGCGCCCGCAAGTCTTGCGGATCACAGGGCATGACAGGCAAAGCGAACCGCGCCAGCGGCTGGCGTGGCCTGTGACAGGGGGAAGCGGAATAGGGAAAATTTTCGGGACGCGAAAATCTTTTACGGGGCGGATCTGTTCATGGATCTGTTTTCGCATATGCGAAAACATGCTTCGCATCGGCCTGGTCTGATTGACGAGGCCGCTAATTGGGTAAGTTAACAGCGTGGCCAGGGGCGAGGCTGTTAATAGCCGTTGCAAAAGGGATCGTTACCGGATGGCCGGGACTACAGGCCCGGTGTGCGCAGCACATAGAGCCCGCTCCGATGACAGCATGGGAGCGGGTTTGCCAAAAAGCTAATGGAAGGGAATCAGATCAACAAGAGATATCCACCGAGACTCATGAGGACCACCACCACTGGCCACATCATCAAACCGTCTTCGGTGAAGAAGAGCGTATATATCACTCCAATTATGAGTATCAACAGCATCATCGAGCTTACGAAAGTTGTGCCATCGTTATCCATCCCCAGCCGAAGCAGTCGAGCCATGCCGTCGTCAGTCATCGTTTTGAGGTGCCACCGGAGGCATCCATACCTATGCTCGCAAAATGTTATCGATCATTATACTTTTAGTTAACTTATGGATTTAATCAACTTTCCAAGGCTCCACGTAAGGGATTTTTGAGACAAGGCGTTACTTTCCCAGGCAGACGCAGCTTTTCCCCATCTCGCGTCCATACGACAACAGCGGGCGCGGCCTGTGACAGCAGAGTAGCGGGATATGGATATGAAGAATTTTTCGCGGAACGCGAAAATATTTGAGGAGGTTTGCAAAAGGGAGCGTAACCGGGCGGCCGGGATAGCGACCCGGGGCCCGCACACAGCATTGAAGCGGGTTTGCGGAAAGCTAAAGGCAGAAAATTAGGAGCGTCACTGGAAGAAACCGAGCATTGATCATCCCGGCTTGCGCCTCAATACTGACCAGGTAGAGAATGTACCGGCATGCCGTCACTTAGCTGAGTTATCCACAGGGTTTTCCAGTAATTTTGTGAATGGTTGAGCGTCTTGGCGTTTGCATTAATTCGATGCCTTCACGGCGCTTGTTGCGCCGCGTGTTTCACTCGCAAAATCTCCACAGTGCGGCCCTCGGCCAGCACACGGTAAAAAATGATGTAGTTCCGATGCACCACCAGCTCGCGCACAGAATCCGGCAGGCCTGGCCTCCCGGTGCGGCCAAGCTCCGGGTGCTGTGCAAGCGGCTTGGTCCTGTCACGCAGCTCCTGGCCGAAGCTGAGCGCTGCGTTCGGATTGTCCCGTCCGATGTAGGCCACAATGGCGCGCAAATCCTCGCGGGCCATCGGCCGCCACTCGATGTGGTAAGGAGTCTCTGTCTTCCCCACAGATCAGTCGACCAGCTCGGGGCGCCACGTGCGCACAATGGCCTTGAAATCGGCTTCAGCCGGTTGGACGGCACGGTCTGATGCGCCACCGAGCAGGGCCGCCAAGGTCGCCGGGTCAACCTCCCGTGCGTCCCTCGACAGCGGCAATGTGCCCTTCTTCATGCGCCTGCCCTCCTGGCTGGCTTGGCCGCGGCAGCAATGTCCACGTCCATCTCGGCCATGACCTCATCATGCGATAGGTTCGGCCGGGGGTCGTCGATGGCCTCCTGAATCTCGGCGGCAAGCCACTCGGAATAGGCCGCGGCTTGGTGCGCCTTGCGCAATGCCTCGGCCCGGCCACTTGTAGCCGGGGTAAGTTCCTTCTCGGCCGGGTTCCACTCACTCGCGTCAAACTGGCCAATGGTGATTCCTACGTCGCGCAGTACGTTCAAGGCCGCGGCCGGATTGCCGAAGCGGCGCGGTTCGCTGCTGCGGGCTTTCGCCAGCACGGCGTCGGCACCACTGCGCGTGGCGATCTGGACCAGGAACGCCCCACCCTGCCCTTTCAAGGTGACGCCAGCCACGCCGCCGGCATTGCTGGCCGCGCGAAGCTGTTCAAGTGTCATGCTCTGCATGGGTTGCTCCTTTTGTTGAACTGTCATCAATAAATATTGTGTATGGTTTATTGAATACATGCAAGTGTGGGGAACCCGAGGGTCCAAAAAGCTTGGCGGCGTTAACTATTGGTACTGATGAGCCGTTAACACTGATAGCCCTCGTCGAAGCCGGAGATGAAGTCCAAAAATATCCCTTTGCCGGCCCCCCCTGGTCAAAAACAATACTTGATTCGAGATATCGACTATGCAACAAGACTACCCCAAATGGCTTGCCGAGCAGAAATACTCGGAAGGCACACAAAACGCCCAGATTTATCGGGTAAAAAAAGTTGAGGAAGGCTATGGGAATCTTGATGATCATTTCGCTCACGGAACCTATCAGGAGATTATAGATGCCCTTGAATACTCAACGAGCGACGAAAGAGCTAATAAACCCAATCCTTCAAAACTCATATTCGAGGGTAATATCCGGAATAATCTCCAATCCTATAAAAACGCGGCAGTACGGTACTTGAAATTTCTTAAGGATGACGGATTCCGAAGCAGACTCTCTGAGCCGGAATCCTTCGAAAATATAGATACAGCTCCGGCCACGGAAGAATTTAATCTGCAGCGATTCAGTCTGGAACGCGACATGCAGGCAGCCCTGCGCAAAAATATAAAAAGCCTTGACCCGTCGCTAACGATTAGCGACGATGGCGCGGAACGCGCGGTCAACTCAGGTCTGATTGATATTACTTGTGAAGATGGCAATGCCCTTGTTGTGGTGGAGTTAAAAGCCGGTAAAGCGGATAGCAGGGCAATTGGCCAGATATTGGGGTACATGGGCGATTTGCATGAAGAAGAAGGAAAGCCGGTGCGCGGCATTCTAGTGACTCATGATTTTGACAGGCGCACTATGGCTGCAGCCCGGGTCGTACCCACACTAGAATTGAAAAAATACTCTATAGAATTTCAGTTCATCTCCTTGTCGTAGCCCCCTTGGCAGCATCTGCTCATTGTCCGTTTTCGATATGCAAAAACGGAATCGACCAATTTCATCCGTCGGTACTGGCAGTTTTCATGTTTCGAATCCTCGCGATTTAGGTGAATAAACTGATCCTCTCGCTCGGACTCTCCTCGCCTCGCCCTGGGGCGACGGGAGTGGGGAAAGCCCTTGCTCTCACGGGCAAGGGTTGGGAATGAGTGGGGTTGGGAAGGCAGATACATGCAAGACCGATGATCTGGCCCCGCATGAAACGTTTATCCACCCACAAGTCCCCCTCGCAGAGATTGGGGGGCGCTTTGTGGGAGGATTCCTGCGGGGTGACGTCGGCTTGTGCCGTCAGGGATTCGGGTTCAAGCGCGTTGCGGCCGCAAAAATTTGCGGATCACAAGGCATGACAGGCAAAGCGGACCGCGCCAGCGGCTGGCGTGGCCTGTGACAGCGATAAGCGGGAGAAACAAGATATTCGCGGGCGCGAATATCTATCCTGCTCTCGGGGTGGATCTGTTCATTGAACTATTTTCGCATATGCGAAAACATGCTTTGAATCGGCCTGGCCTGAATTGACGAGGCCGCTACCAGCTATTGCAACGGGATCGTGACCGAATGGCCGGGACTCCAGGCCCGGTGTGCGAGCACATAGAGCCCGTCCCGCTGACAGCATGTGAGCGGGTTGCGCTGTATCCCAATAGTTGGTCGAGATGATTTTCTGGCCACCGTTATTGATCGTTATCATTTCTTTTTTTCTCCTGCGCCAGTCTCCTCGCCTCCAGGTTCGCGACGTACGGACAAGTGGCGGATAGTTGCCTGCTGTTCGGCAACCTGGGCGCGCAGCGCGTCTGCGGTACCGCTGGCCTTACCTAATTTTTCGCTCAACGTGCGAGCCTCTTTCCGTGTCTCGGATAACTCGGCCGCTATTGCCTGTTTATTAGTTGTCAATTTATTGACAATCTCGCCGCTGCGTTTTTTCACCTCCGCCAGGGCTTCAACCAATCCTGCAGTCTCGGCTCTCGCCCTGGCCGCTTCCTCAATCTTTGCGCGCTCGCGTGTGCTGATTTCCTCGATTTTGATCTGCGCTTGGCTGAGTTGACCGCGAACATGGTCAATCTCGGATGAATAACGCTTGCGTTCAGCCTCGGCTTCGCGCCGGGCTGCCGACAAATCACCTTTCAACCCCTCGATCTGGTTGCGCATCTGCTCCACTGTAGCCGCAAGCCCGGCCTGGCGAGCGGCGGCATCTGACATGGCTTGATGTGAAGTTTCACGCTCGCCCGCCAATATGGTTTCCAGTGCTTCCAAGCGGTCGGCGTCGGCCTGTTGCTCGTTTTCAAGCTGCGCGATAGCTGCAACGGCTTCTTCCAGGCGGCGGTTCGCCGCCTTGATTTCCGCATCTGCTTTTTCGCGGATAGCAGCGATTTCCTTGCCCGCTTCGGTAGCGGCTGCTTGCCAAGACTGGTCGAAGGCAAGCTTGACAGCATCCGGCATGGGAATGCTGACCGGCGCGGGCAGCGTCTTGCGCGTCTCTTCCCAGGCTTCAAGATGTCGGTAAATCGTGGTCAAGCTACCGCCGCCCAGCGCTTCGCGCAAGGCTGTCGGCGTGACTTCTTTTCCGGATGCGGCCAGCTGGTCGGCTGCGTCGAAAACCTGCTCTTGCGTGTGAAGCGCTTTGCGTCCCATATTCTCCCCTATTTAATAAGATATTACTTTATTACGTTATCTTATTTTATCAAATGGTTTGCCTTAAAACAAGATTAATTGTTGGCTGTTTTGTTTCGCCGCCACCAGCTCGTGCACCTGTTGTTTCACCACTTCCGGCATGGCCGGCACGGCATCCGTTTTTTCTTCCTGTTCCTGCCTGGCGGTTTCATTCCGCTTGAGTTTGGTATTCCAGAAACCAAGCACATGCGCGGGAGTCAACCAATATCCCCAATGTTCGCTGCTCAAGGCATTGCCGTGGATGATGATCGCGGGAATGTGCAACAACGTTAATTGGATATAAGCCATGTGCACTGCGGTTGCATCGATGTCGATGCAGGTTGCGTGCATCGCCTGTTGATAGTTGATCTCTTCATCCGCAAGGGCATGTGCGGTAGCGATCACCATGCCGCCAGCACCGACAGCCGGCTCCATCACGCGCACGAATCCCCGTTCCTTGCATATCCGGCCGGCGTCGCTGCATCCTATTTTCGCCATCAGCAAAGATATGGGATATGGCGTGAAAAACTGCCCTGCCCTGCTGTTGCCAAGCTCCATTGCCATGAACAACTCTCCCAGGCAATCGCTCATGCTTTCCAGCGATAACGTAAGGCAGGCCAGCATTTGGGGGAAACGTGCAACCTCAGCCGCCTTATAGCCTTTCACGATCTGCAAATAGCGTGCTTCCCGTACCTCATACTGTGCCCGGTCAACCGCATTGCTGAATGACAGCGCCGCCAGCTCGCAGAAATCCTTGAAAACCGTATAGGTGTGACGGCTATGGCTATTTTCCTCAACCAGTCTTGCGAACTCCTTCTGGTGCTCATTCAATCCAGCATAATTCGTTGCCATTGATCCTCTCCCTTCCCATCATCGTTTTGTTAGGGGTGAGCCGGGTCTTGAACTGATTTGCTCGAACAGACCTGGCCAACCTGCTTACTGCTGTAAAACATCGCTTCGTTGAGGGTTTCGCCGTTAAAGCACGATGGGAAGGCAAGACGAATGAGAGAGATTGCAAGGGCTGGAATGAACAAAGTGAAGGGAAGACGAAGCGCACCCTTGCAATAGAACGCGGCTTGGCTAGGGTTTTAGTGCTTGGCGAAACCTGGGCGAAGAGACTGCAGGTGATAAGCGGTGGGAATGAGTGAGAGCGAATGAAGCGGAGCGCGAAGCGTCCCGCCTAGGGTGGGATTAATTACCGGCGTGGCCCGGAACGGGCGACGCTGCTAGATAGGAATTTGCAAAAGGGATCGTTACCGAATGGCCGGGACTACAGGTCCGGGGTGCGCAGCACATAGAGCCCGTCAGCAGACAGTATGTGGGCGGTTTGTCCACCTGGGGTCGGCTCCCAAAACGGACGTTTTTGTACGCTAAGCCGTCGTCATGTCTTCGCAAGTCGCTTCCGCTTGATCCGCCGCGCTCTGCGTCCAGTTGGAGCACACCCCCGACTTCAAGTACACGAGATGCTTTAGGGCGATGCCGGCTCAGCAGCCCGCAAATAGCTAAGCGCATCCACGGTCCGCAGGAGAAAATCGTTAGGCATAACTACCACGTTACTTGCCCGGTGTGGTTGTTGGTGCAACTGCTTTTTCCGTTGAAGATGTCGACTCATTGAGCTCCTGGGACGTGCCCGGTGCGGTTTTTTGTACAACTGCTTTTTCCGTTAAAATTGCCGGCTCCTTGATGCCCTGGGACGTGCCGAAGTAGAAACCGATTATTAAGGTGACCAGCGGAGGGATTATCTTTACGCACGAATCAAAAATTGTCTTTCCGGGCGAATCTATGGACGGAGATTTGGGCTCCGGACCAAACGCATACACGATCATGGAAAGCATGAAAATAAACGCCAAAAAGGCAAGGACTGCTGCCGCAAAATACATTTTGCTCATGTCATACTGCGGCCGCGGTGGCACAGCAAACATCCTATACGCAACGTACCCCGCGAGACCAGAGACTATCCCTAAGGTAATGACAAAAATCATGCTAGGGTCCATTTTTTCACCTCCTTCTCAGAAAATGAAATCCACCGTACACAGAGAGGTTGCGAAACATTGATTCATAAAATATTGCAGCAACCCTTCGGGCGCGAGGGGCGCGATAGACCTACAGCACGGTAAAGCTTTGATTACTACCATTGCGCATCGCAGCTAACGTACTTTTCTGTCCATTTCCTGAATTGACCCCTTAATGTATTAATAGAACAATATTGGAACTTATGCCCATAAAAAATAACGGAAGGAGCATTCTGAGGGGATACGTTGTCTCGTGTTGTTAACCAAACTAAGGATTGGCTAACGTATGATTTTTTCCGTTTCGTGAATTGACCCCTTAAAGCGCGAACCGTGTCTTCACCTCTACATCACAGTATCAACCAAAAGCAACTTGACGGCTGCTACGAAATCAACGCCAAGCAGGTGCATTACAAGGTCAATTCCACCACCTCCACCTTTACCTGCTCGCGCGTCATACCACTTGAGGTTCGTTACCAAGATTTCCCACGCAAAACCAGAGGGAGACGACAGGAATAAGCGTACCGTATTCCCATCTTTCTCCGGCACGAAATCTAGATCACGGCGCCAGAACAAATGGCCACCGTCACGAAGCTTATTGAGTACCTGCAATAGCGGCATCACTCGAATCCTTGCGAGCATTTTATTGTCGAAAGATCTTCGAACCATTTTTCATATCCTCCAAACTCCCATTCAACAAAACTGACACTACAGCGCAGCAAATACCCATTGGTCGCTTCGCTCCGGCTACTCGCGTTTAAAAAACGCCGGGCTACTCAGACCCAAAACCGAGCGCTCACCCATCGAGCACAGGCAATATCCTCAATCCACCAGGGAATAAGTCCAGAGACAAAAGCCTTGTGCCCTGGTCGCCCGTCTCCTGGGACGCCGCAGTTACCTGATGTACACCATATTTAACATGATCAGCCTTGGCCGAAGATCCCCCCAGAATTACGACAGCGGCTGGCTTGAGCACTTCGTCGAGTACATGCTTGTAGGCGGCCACTGTCTGCCTTGTGAGGCCCGCCACACGGCCGATAGCGGCTTGCGTGAGGGCTTCACCCTTCTGCTGCAGGAGGTGGTATGCGGCGCGTACCTTGGATTCAGTGGCCTTGTTGCGCACATCATGCGTGCGGGCCGCTGCAAGGCGCTGCCGCTCTATTAGCGGCAAGCTCTTGTCGAGCTGCATCACGCCATGGTGGCACCGGCCGCAGCCGCTGTAGCGATTCCACGTCCACCTGGCAACCGACTTCACGGTCGCATTGATCGACGATTGGGCAAGGTTTTCCATGAAGCCCAACTTGTGAAAACTGTTGCCATTGTGGGCGTAGGCTTCCAGCAGGCGTGTGAAGGTCGAGAATGAGCCGCGCTCGCGCTCGCGGCTCACAATTGAATAGGCGTAGTACCGTAGGTGCTCGAACAGGATGCAGTGTCGAGAATGGCTCACTTCGTCGAGTTGTGGTCCCCTGCCCCAAGGGCTGGCAACGGCCAGATCCACATAGTCGGCAAGCTTGCCAAGCTCATAGACGTGACTGTGCAGTTCATGCGTGAGCCACCACGGATGGCCGGGCGTCTTGGCTACTGGGCCGCTGTGAAAGTCAGTGTCGGCATCGAGCCGGGCAGCGAAGGCCTCATAGACGGCCTTCATGTAGATGATGGGCTTGCTTCGGGCATTCTCGGTCGTACAGACCGGGGAAATGGCGTAATACAGGTGGCTGTGTCCTGAGGTGCGGTTGCGCACGATCAGGTTGGGAGCGGGGAGTCCAACGTCCTCCCAAATCATCGCCTTGGTATGGTCAAGGTCGAAGATCAGCCAGCTTACGAAACCAGGCCTATTGACCTGCATGTAGGGGTAACGAATGGCGTATTCGCGCGGCCGGATGCGGGTGGCTGTCTTGTCGTCCGAGCAACGCGGCAGGTATGGCGCTTCTTTCAGCACGCGATTGAGCGCGGTGCCGGACTGGAAAAAGCGATCTACCTGTTTGCTGTCTCTTGTCTTTGTCGTACCTGCCATAATCCCTCAACGCACGTCCCATACGGACGTGCGTGCACTTGCGTGCAGGGTTTAAGACAAGTACAATAAAAGCAGTGCTAGCCGCTGTTTGATACAAAGTTCAGCCGCCAAAGCGAACCTTGTATTTTGTACTTGTCTGGGCACCCTGCCCGATTTCTCTTCAAAGCCCGCCCGCCAAGGCGGGCTTTGTCGTTTTCTGATTGTCCGTATTTCTTGCTGTCTGTCAGCTCTCTCCTATTTTACGGTCACGCATCTGAATCAGCCGTCACTGCCGGCGCGCTCTTGTAGCCTCGCACCACCGTCTTTGGCACCCAATGCGCGATATCCACGGTGAACTGCATGATTCCATATCCCTGTAAGACACTTGCAGCGCCATCAAGGCTCTGGAAGTACCGAAGGCCGCCACGTGCGACACCCACCACTCGCTCATTCATTCCGATACGCACAACGATCACAAGACCCTTGTCTCCGGACTCCACACGAGCGGATGTGACCGACCCTGCGGCGATGAGCTCCTTCAATACTTTTGGTTCGATCACACTAGCAGTCGTTGTTAGCATCGTTTTTATACCTTATTCTGCGCCTAATCGCAACAATATCGCAGTTTTGTTGCGCCAGTTAATATAACACGTTACCACTAAAACACCGATGTTCTGAAGTAGATATCGGATATTGTTATATATATACCTATGTATATATATACCTATGTATATACCTACTTATCTCTTGAGGTGAGCTTCCAACGCCTCGATCACGATATCCTTCTCGGTGACCCGAGCGCCGGTTTCCCTGCTTCGGCTCAGAGCCTCGTCACGCAACCGATCCGCCAGCTCTTCCGAAAAGTTAAAGATTTTTTGTACCCGGCCGCGACCGCGGCGAGGCACTTCCTCGACCACAGGCTGAATTGCGGCAGATGGTGGAGTCACGGCAGTAGGTGCAGTTAACGGCTTTACAGCCTTGTCGGCCTCTCCACCCTCTAGGAAAGCGGACGGGTCTTTAGCTAGATTGAATTGCGCCGTGTTCGGTTTGCTTTTCATGCTCATGCCATCACCTCCTTGAAGAAAGCTTCCATCTCGGCGATGGCGGCTAAATCGCGGCCCAGCTCCTGAACGCTCGCACCTTCGCCGATTGCGCGGCGGAAAGCTACCCGCTCACAGACTTTCGTAAGTAACACCGTCAACTGTTGCTCGGCCAGAAATTTCAGCATTTCAACAGCGTCCTTTGTGCGAGGATCGACACGTGTCAACAACACGCGCACGTCCAATTCAGGGTTATAGTCACGGGCCATCTCGACAACTTCGAGCAAGTCGGTCATGGCTGCCGCGTCCAGATTGGATGCACCAATTGGAATCACGGCACGCTGAGCCAGCAATAACGCGGAGCGTAGGCCGGCCGAATCACGGCCGCCGGCATCGACGACAACGTGTTCGAAGCCGGCGGCCAACTGCTTGCCCTCGGTCAGGATCGCTTTGCCTGCAAGACAGGTCGTGGTCGGCGAGGGGTCGTATTGCCCCTCACGACGCCACGCAGCCCAGCTTGCGGCCGAGGCCTGCGGATCGCCGTCGATCAAGAGGGTTTTACCCTGGCGTACAAGCATCACTGCCAGATGCACGGCAGTCGTGGTCTTGCCAACGCCGCCCTTGGTGTTCACGCACGCGAAAATCATGGGTGCTCCTATATAGATATGTATATACCAATGCCGCAACGAGAGCGGCTGGCCATCGATCAACCGGGGCACCGCCCCGGCATTCGTACGTGGTATGTATATATATACATACCTACGACGCTTGCAAATATTAGCACAAAACTCATTGCGCATTTAATATATACATATAAGTATATATATCCTTTGATGACTTTACTCTGAGCCAGTACATGCACGCAGCATCAACCCCATATTGGCGAGATTCCCGGGAGAGAAAAGGGCGAGCGCATCGCTTTCCAACCTGGAACGTGCAGAGCCAGCTCTCTCCACAACTTGATTCACCAGGTTAAAACTAGTCCTGATCACACTCTGAATTTGAAATGCCTGTACGGGACCAAAATACCGACATCTCAAAGGATGTTCCGCTTTTGTGCATTTGATATATACATATATAGGTATATATATACAGCTATATATACCTATATACCTACATATGTAAGTATATACATCCTTTGATGACTTTACTCTGAGCCAGCACATGCACGCAGCATCAATCCCATATTGGCGAGATTCCGGGAGAGAAAAGGGCGAGCGCATCGCTTTCCAACCTGGAACGTGCAGAGCCAGCTCTCTCCACAACTTGATTCACCAGGTTAAAACTAGTCCTGATCACACTCTGAATTTGAAATGCCTGTACGGGACCAAAATACCGACATCTCAAAGGATGTTCCGCTTTTGTGCATTTGATATATAGGTATATAGGTATATATATACAGCTATATATACCTATATACCTATATATGTAAGTATATACATCCTTTGATGACTTTACTCTGAGCCAGCACATGCACGCAGCATCAATCCCATATTGGCGAGATTCCCGGAGAGAAAAGGGCGAGCGCATCGCTTTCCAACCTGGAACGTGCAGAGCCAGCTCTCTCCACAACTTGATTCACCAGGTTAAAACTAGTCCTGATCACACTCTGAATTTGAAATGCCTGTACGGGACCAAAATACCGGCTATCAAAGGATGTTCCGCTTACGTCCGACATAAGAAGCGACTCAGTATTACTTAATGTGTAGCTACTCTCCGGATAGCGTGGCATCGTCCTGCCTGCTTTATCTACTTTCAGTGGCCTGCTCGCATAGATTTCATGATTATTATGACTTCTTACATAAAGGATTACACTAATGCAGCCTATATAATAGCTATCATCATGTTAAGACAGGCCTGATTATGCCCTGGTCTGAGTTCTATCTGTGTGACCGGAATATCGGTTATAGAAAAGGTAGGGCGGCATAGATAATCCGGCATACTGTGCTGGATAACGTATCGTCTGGCATAACGATCATTGAGACAATCCGTGGCTTCGATCATTTCCGGCACCACCGGTACGAGTTTCCATCTTGACAGGGTTTTCTTTATCATAATCTCTCCCGGCGTCCTGTTGCCGAATCAAAATATATATCATATACAAGATATTTCCCGTTTAATTTCTTTATTACACATGCGTTATTCTCTACCGCATGTTTTCACCTCATTTCCATGTCATGCCCATAAGAAAAAAAGAAAGTAAGGACTTAATCCTACATGAACGTCGCATATTTGCGCGGAAATTCAAGCAAGCCAGGAAACAGGCGGGTCTCACACAAAAAGCTCTTTCAAGGATCACAGGTTTAACCCAACCATACCTTAGTGATGTCGAGAACGCTAAAAGCACAATTAATCTCGATAATGCTAATGTGCTTGCCGCCGCCGTAGGGCAGCCACTCTGGCAGCTTCTTACTCCCGAAGAAAAATAATCAAGGTCTTGGATTAAATGGATTTTGTTTCCTTCATGTTATCGCTTATATGTTATAATATCGTGTATATATGATATTATAACTCGGAGAATCGCATGAATAACGTTGCACGGCCTGAGTTTCAACGCAGGGTCAACGAGAAACTGACCGGCGAACTAGGCCCGAATGTAAGGGAATGGCTTGCCGATCCGACCGTAATTGAAATCATCTTGAACCCTTCCGGGGAATTGTGGGTAGAGCGGCTAGGGGAGGAAATGGAACAGCGCGGCACTATGAGCGCATCACAAGCCCGATCCATGATGGGCACTATCGCTTCTACGCTGAATCAGGAATTGACCGAAAAAAATCCAGCAATTTCATGCGAGCTGTCGGACGAGTTTGCTGGTGCGCGGTTTCAGGGAGTTATACCTCCCATAGTTAAAGGGCCAGCCTTCACCATTCGGAAGAAGGCAATCGCGGTCTTTACCCTGCACGATTATGTTGAACGGAGAATCATGACTCAAGCACAGCGCGAGGTCATAGAAGCAGCGGTACGCAATCGGCAGAATATTCTGATTGCTGGTGGTACAGGAAGCGGCAAAACGACGCTGACGAATGCCGTTGTGCGGTACATCGCGGATGTTTCTCCGCATGATCGGATTGTGACGTTGGAAGATACACGCGAGTTGCAATGCGAGGTTAAAAACAAGCTGTCGATGTATACGTCAACGCAAGTCAATTTGACGCTTTTGCTAAAAGATACATTGCGGCATCGGCCTGATCGCATCCTCGTCGGTGAGGTTCGTGATGGCGCAGCGCTTGATCTTCTCATGGCTTGGAATACAGGGCATCCAGGCGGGGTATGTACGCTTCATGCGAACTCCGCACAGGCGGCGTTGACACGCATGGAGCTAATGATAGCTATGGTAAGCGTGGGGCCAATGGAAAGGATGATTGCGGAGGCAGTAAATTTAATCGTTTATATCGAGAAGTATGCAGGGAATCGTCGCATTAAAGAGGTTGTACAGGTCACAGGTTATGACGGAAAGAATTATGTAACGCAATCCATGGGAGAGAGTGATGTTTGAAAAAAACCTGCCGGCGGTAGCCCTTGCCGGCTACATGTTCATTATTTTTATGGTGTTCAGCGATGCGGCCTTTGCATCCGATGCCGCTGGCGGTACCGGCGGTGCTGGTTTGCCGTGGGAAACGACGCTTGAAAAGATCCGCCGTTCTATCAGCGGACCGGTCGCATTCACAATCTCCCTGGTGGGTTTTGTTGCTGCCGGGGCTACCTTGGTATGGGGTGGCGAAATCTCAGAATTTGCCAAACGCATTATCTATCTCGTGCTTGTGGTTAGCATGATCGTGTTTGCAAACACGTTGCTAACGGGTGTGTTGTTTGCTGGCGCCGTGATTCCTGATGCGGGACTCACGCTATGAGCGAACTTCGGCGTACACCCTTTTATCGCGCACTGCATCGTCCAAGTCTCATTTGGGGCGGGGATAGGCAGCTAATGCTTTCGGCTTTGTTCATGTCGGCAATCCTGATGGTTGTATCCATGAACACCGTATCTTTCGTGTTCGGGTTGCTCCTTGGCATGATTTCAGTGTATGCGCTTCGCAGAATGGCCCAGGCAGATCCTCTCATGTGGCAAGTCTACGTGCGCCAGGTCAAGTATGCAGGTTACTACCCGCCATTCTCCCGCCCCTTCCGTGTAGCCAAAACCGCAAGAGTCTACTGATGCTGGCGCTAAAACAATTCCGGTCAAAAGTTGCGGGGCTTCCCGACTTGCTCAACTATGCCGCATTGGTGGATGAAGGCATTGTCCAGGGCAAGGATGGGTCGCTGATGGCCGGTTACTTCTTTCGCGGCGATGATGCTGGTAGCGCTTCCGATTCCGAGCGTAATTACGTGACGGCGCAGGTGAACTCTTACCTTGCACGATTCGGGAACGGCTGGTGCATGTGGGTTGATTCTGTACGGTTGCCTTCGCCCGGATACCCAACCCCTTCGCAGTCCCATTTCCCTGATCCTATTTCGGCAATGATCGATGCTGAGCGGCGCGAAATGTTTGAGCGCCAGGACACACATTATGAATCTGAGTATGCGTTGGTGCTGCAATTCATGCCGCCCCTGAAAAAAGAAGAAACCGTGAAAAAGATGTTTTATAACGTCGAGGGGGGTGACATTGCTGCTCCGGGTGATCAGTTTCTCGCGAACTTCAAAAAGAAACTGGTGGACTTTCATAATGGCCTGGGCGATCTGCTGAATATGCGCCGTATGGCGACAATTACGGCTGGGAAAGAGGGCGACCCTTATCAAAGCGATGAGCTGGTCAATTACCTGCACTTCACCCTTACGGGCGAGACTATCGCGCTTCGTATACCCGATTGCCCGATGTACCTTGATTCGTGGTTGGGCATTCCCCCGCTGTGGCCGGGTGATTTGCCCAAACTTGGCGAACGGTACATTTCATGCGTAGCAATAGATGGTTTCCCCGCTGCCTCTTATCCGGGGATTCTTTCATTGTTTGAGGGCTTGCCGGTCGCATACCGCTGGTCGTCGCGTTTCATGTTCCTCGAACAGCAGCAAGCCCTTGCAGCATTAGGAAGCTATCATCGTAAATGGACACAAAAAATCCGCGCTTTCCTGCCGCAACTGATGAAGTCGAACAAGGGTGTAATCAATACAGACGCGGTATCAATGGCGCACCAGATCGAGCGAGCGATGGGTGACGCCAATTCTGATCTGGTGAGGTATGGGTATTACACGCCTGTTGTAGTGCTCATGAGCGAGGATCGGAAATTGCTGGAAGACCAGGCCCGGTATATGCGCCGCGAGATCGAGCGCAGGGGATTTTCGGCTCGGATCGAGAGCGTTAATGCACTTGAGGCATGGTTAGGATCACTGCCCGGACATGCTTTCCCGAACGTGCGCCGTCCACTGATCCATACGCTCAACCTTGCAGACCTATTGCCGCTTGCCGGAATATGGCCGGGGCTGCGGGAAAACCCGTGCGGGTTCTACCCGGATAATTCCCCGCCATTGATGCACACGATCACAACTGGATCTACCCCTTTTCGTTTTCATCTGCACGTGGGTGACGTGGGGCACATTTTGATCTTTGGCCCAACAAGCGCAGGGAAATCCACCCTAATCGCGACAATCATTGTGCAATTCCGGCGTTATCGCAGCCGTCCTCGACCTGATGGCAGCACACCCCCCGGCACGGTCACGGCATTCGACAAAGGCAGGTCGCTGTATGCCCTTTGCAAAGCAGTAGGCGGTCAGCACTACGACATTGGCTCCGATGCGGAAGAAGGTGTTAAAGGTCTCTCGCTATGCCCTCTTGCGGATATAGACAGTGACTCCGATGTGCTGTGGGCTCAAGAGTGGATTGCAACCTGCTACCAACTGCAAAGCAATAAACCACTCATGCCGGAACAGAAAAATGAGGTTCACCGGGCTATTACTCTTTTAAGGGACAAGACGAGAAAAGAGCGATCCCTGTCCTATTTTGTTTCCACGGTACAGGACGAGGATATACGGGTTGCTCTGAAACATTATGTAGTGAACGGTGGCATGGGTCATTTGCTGGACGGCGAGGAAGATTCTCTTAAAGATTCCATCTTCATCGTGTACGAGATTGATGAACTCATGAAACTTGGCGAACAGAATTGCATTCCGGTATTGCTGTATCTGTTCCGGCGTTTTGAAAAGTCCCTTACCGGACAGCCGGCAATCCTTTCGCTCGATGAAGCATGGGTGATGCTGGGGCATCCGGTGTTCCGTGAAAAAGTGCGCGAATGGCTTAAGGAACTGCGCAAAAAGAATTGCGCGGTAATCATCGCCACGCAGAGTTTATCCGATGCGGCCCGGTCTGGATTGATGGATGTACTGATTGAACAGTGCCAAACCAAGATATTCCTGCCGAACAATGAAGCGCCCCTGGAAGGGACAAAAGATTATCCGGGACCCTCCGATCTTTACAGAACGTTCGGCATGAACCAGCGGGAAATTCTGATGCTTCAGAACATGCAGTACAAGAAGCATTACTACTACAAATCTCCGCTTGGGCGTCGTGTGTTTGAGTTGGGATTAGGGCCGCTGGCACTCAGTTTTGTAGCTGTTTCCGATAAGGACACGCTTCGGGAAGTTGTGGCGTTTGAGGGTATGCATGGTGCGGATTGGCCGCTACGTTGGCTTGAAAGGAGGGGGGTAGATTATGCGAAACATATCAACTAGGTTTCTGGTAGCCGGTTCCTTATTCTTTTTTCTCGGCGGGGTGCAACCTGCCAAAGCGTTTTTGGGTGTTGGGGATGTTGTGACCGATCCTGGACTTACCGGGGAAACCATTGCAGCGGAAGCGGCTCGTGCAGGACAAACACTGACGATGATCCAGAACCAGATGAATCAGATTCAGACGGCCATACAAAACACGCTGGCCTTGGGTGATCCGGTTTTTGCGCCATTGGGCAATACGCTGCGTTCGTTGCAAAGCATGTATATGCAAGGTCAAGGTCTTATGTATCGGGCTCAAAACCTGGATTCGCAATTCGGGTACATGTATCCCAGTTACCAGTCATATCTTGGCACGATGGGCCGGGGTGGATCGTCAATGACGAATCTTTACCAGAAATGGTCGGATCAAGGTAATGACAATACGCGTAGCGCATTGCAGGCTGCCGGAATACAGACCAATAGCATGGATGATGAACAGGCGATGCTTCAGAAACTTGTTTTGCAATCCAACACGGCTGGCGGACAGATGCAAGCGCTGCAAGCAGCAAATCAAATTGCTGCGCATCAAGCACAGCAAATACAGGAATTACGCATGTTAATAGCGCAACAAACCACGTTGCATGCCAATTACATGGCGCAGCAAAATGCGCGCCAGAGTGCTTACGACGCTTCCGATGCATTTTATCGCAGCACCAAGCCGGAAAGTACATCTACGAAGGGGTTTTAAATGATCAATATCAAAGCAATTTGGCTTTATGTCATCGTTGCAGCCAGCATATCTGTCGGTTATGGCGGCGCCATTGCTACTTCACCATCGAATAGCGAGATAGAGCAGGCTTTGACAGCGGCAAGAGCTGCCGCGCAGAAAACCGGTAATTGCGAAGAAAGCGCATCCGATCGGGAATTTCGCAGGGTAAAGCCGCAGAACACACCGACCAAGGGATTTTAATATGACACGCCAGATTACTTTGGCTGCAGTGGCACTAATCGCCTTAGTAGTCTCGGATTTCGCTATGGCACAGGCGAACATGATGAATGCGGCCCAGTCGTTTGCCAGTTTGCTTGAGTTAATACAGAACAGCGCGAATAACTGGAGCATCCGTTTGCAGGGGTATGCGGTTCGGTTATTTTGGGGTCTCGCCGTCATACAGTTTGTGTGGACTATGTTTCCTTTGGTCATGAAGCAAGCGGATTTCGGGGAAATAGCCGGCGAGCTTCTGCGGTTCGTTATGGTAATCGGATTCTTTGCCGCGTTGCTCCTGTACTCAGTCGAATGGGCGACGGCTGTTGTGAACAGCTTTAGGCAAGCAGGAGCCAATGCAGCCGGGATGCCGATGCAACTGTATCCGGGTGATATGTTCGGCTTGGCGGTTCAACTGGCGACTACGGTAGGCGATTTTCAGACAATCAATCCCTTGATTGCGGTAATGGTGGGTATCGCTGCAATCCTCGTCCTGTTGTGCTTCGCGTTCATTGCTGCATTCATGGCGCTAACCCTGATTGAGTCGTATATCGTAATCAATGCCTCTGTGCTTTTCATGGGCTTTGGCGGCTCGCAATGGACACGTGAATATGCAACATCCCTGATTCGCTATGCGGTATCAGTAGGGGCCAAACTGTTTGTTCTTACCCTGATAGTCGGCCTGATCATGGAGTCAGCCAGGCAATGGCAGGCCGCTTACACACACGATCAAACCTCCATGTGGGTAATGGTAGGTCTTGCATTCGTATGCGCCTATCTTTCCAAAACTATACCCGAACAAATCCAAGCGCTGATTAATGGCGTGTCTACAAGCGGCGGATCTGTCTTGGGAGGAATGGCGGCAGCCGGGGTTGCGGGAGCGGCGGCAGCGATGGCTACCGTTTCAGCAGCTTCAGGCAGCGGTATGGGTGGCATTTTGGGCGGTGCATCCGACATGCTGAAATCAAGCTCAGGCGGTGGTGAATCTGGTGGTTCACCCATGAGCTCAATGAAGGGTGGCTCTGGTGGCGGGAGCGGCGGTGGGAGTTCCGGTGGGCCTTCTTCACGGACAGGCGGCGGTAGCGGGATAGGTTCGGGTCTTGGATCAGCTCCCGGTCCCGCACCCAGCGCGACACCCGGTGCAACTTCAGGCGGTGAATCAAACGCAGCATCCAGCGCAACCCCGAAAGGTGGAGGTGTTGGAGCAATGGCACACGCGGCGATGGCAAGTGCGGGGCATACGCTCAACACACTTTCTGCTTTGTCGGTGCCCGGAATGGAAAGCGTTGCCTCTACTTCCATCGGCTCGCCGCCTTTCCAGCCTTCCATGGATAGTGATCTACCTCCGTCTATGGGTGAAACCCCCGATAACATCATCCGGCCAGAATCCGCATCTGCAGCTGCTGCTCCGGACGTCCCCGCCCAGGCACAAGCTGCCTCACTAATGATCGACACGATGTCTAGCCTTCAAGAAGCGCTGAATAAAGGAAAACTATGAAAAATCCACTCACAGCAACAGCAAAGGATTATGCGGAATCGCCTTATTTATCGGCAAAGCGCGCAGTCAACGAGCAATACGGAGAGCTAATCCAGGCCGTGAGCAATTGGCGCCTGATAGCGTTTGGCTGCGTTGCCGTGGCGGTTATATCGGTATCGGGTGTAGTGGGAATGGCGTTACAGCACAAGGTCGTGCCGTATGCGGTTGAGTTCAATAAACACTCTGAAGTGATGCGTGTGACTCGCGCCGATGAAATGGCGCAACCGAATGAGAATCAAATACGCGCCGCCTTACGTCAGCTAATCATCGGTATGCGTTCGGTATTTTGGGATCAGCGCGCCAATGAGAAGCTGATCAAGGAAGCGTACGCCATGATTGCGCCTGAGAGTCCCGCCTTCAATACGTTGTCCGCCTACCATCAGGAAAACAATCCGTTCGTGCGGTCGCAAAAAGAAACGGTGGAAATCGTAGTTAATTCCGTGATGGCAAAAAGTGACGGCACCTGGCAAATCGAATGGACAGAAACGACAAAGCAATTGTCTGGACGAGTCATTAATGAAAAAGCGTGGCAAGGGTTATTTACGGTAATTATCGAGCCTCCAAAAGATGATGCACAGATTCTTGTCAATCCGCTTGGCCTCTATTTGACTAATTTTACTTTACATCCGCGGCTAGGGATTTGAGGAAACAAACATGAAAAAACTACTGGTAATTGCGTTGGCGTTTGCCACATTCGCTGCGGAAGCGCAAATGGTTCCTCCGATTGAAAGAACTGCGTTGGCTGCACCAGCGCCAACAATCGAAGCGGCGTCTACCCCGATCCGGTTAACAGAGAAGGAAGAAAAGGCGCTTGATATTGTGCGGCAATGGCGAAAGAATCCGGACAAGCCTCGCCGATCCGGTGATGGCACCGTTATGTATCTCTATGGGGCTACGCTTCCGACTTTGATATGTACGCCCCTGCAAGTGTGCGCGATCAGGCTACAAGCCGGAGAAGTGGTCAACGATGTTCACGCCGGCGACTCCGCACGGTGGCGCATTACGCCGTCGATGATTGGTAATGGGCCATCAGCCATTATCAATGTCATTGTGAAGCCTACCGATTCCGGGTTGACTACAAACCTGATTATCACGACTGACAGGCGTAGTTATACGGTACTGCTCAAGAGTGCGCGCATTGAATGGATGCCGGCCATTGCATTCGATTACCCGGACGAACAGGAGCGCACCTGGGCGAACTACAGGGCTGGCCAGGGCAGAGCTACGTATGCGTCAACGCTACCGAGCGGGGAGAACGTGGCCGCGCTGGACTTTCGTTTCAGCATGGGCGGTGACAATCCGAAGTGGAAGCCTCAGCGTGTCTATACCGATGGGGTAAAGACCTATATCCAGTTTCCATCCTCGCATTTTGCCGATGAAGCCCCTGCACTGGTAACAATAGGTAAGGGCGGTAGTCTGTGGTCCGGCCCAGCTACCCAACTTGTGAATTACCGGCTGATCGGTGACAGGTACGTAGTGGATCAGGTCATAGACCGTGCCGCCCTAGTATCAGGGGTAGGCGGGGAACAGGTCAAAGTCACTATTGACTACACCGGGGGAAATGCGAAATGAAAACCATCGCATTAATGATGTGCGTGTTATCGCTCACCGGCTGCGCGGCGCTGCAAGCGAAACTGGAAGCGATAGCCGCCAAAAGTACACCTGGCTCCTACTTAGCCCCGGATATCAGCGACACAGATGCTGACGAGGTAGCGATGGACGTGGCGCAATTCCTGTCGGCTCAACTCCTCGCCGCAAAAACAACGCTTGAGTTGCAGTCGTCAGAGAACAAACTGCATTTGACGTTGCTCGATCAACTCATGGTGAAAGGCTTTGGGGTTATCCAGAGCAAGCAGCCGACAGAGCAGCAGTCGGCGGTGCAGCTTCGCTATAAGGTAACACCCCTATACAAGGGCGTGCTGGTACGGTTGCGTTATGGAGGCCAGGAAGCAAGCCGGTTCTTTGATCGTGCGAACGATGGTCATCTGTCACTTCATACCCGTTATGCCGTACGGGAGGCCACAAAGTGAGCGACCCAATTCATCCCACTGAGCTTGTCGAAGAACCCGCGTCCGTTTCGCCGGATTATTTCGATGCGCCGAAGCAGGGTAAGGGTACGCGACGGCTCAACCGTGTTCCATTGATTCTTGGAATATCGGTGGTCATTTGCTTTATGGCCTTTATAGCGTATGAGTACTTTGACCGTTTAGCTGATTCAAACCGGGAGCAAGCGAGAGCAAAAGCGGCAACATACAAGGTATCAAGTGTGGCGCAACCCCCTGTGAGGCGTGCAGCAGGACCGGATGTAATCCTTCCCGCCAGTGCGCCCGTGGAAGTCACAGAGTCTACGATGGCATCTGGCGGTACGGCACAAGGTACTTCCGAGGCAGAGCGGCAAGCGCGTGCGAGAAAGGCGGCGGAACTTGACGCGGCTATGAAGGCAGAGGCGGAAATAAGCAAGTTCAGCCTCAAGCAGAACCAGCACACGGGAACCAACCCTGTTCGTGGCCCATATGGTGCGCCCGGTATGCCGGGTGTCGATGGTTTGATCCCTCCGCCCCCGCCACAATACGACCAGGATGGTATGAAAATCGGTGGAGATCCAAACCAGCAAGACGAAAAGCGTGCTTTCCTCGGAAGAAAGGATGAATACACTTCACCTTACCTGAAACATACGCGGGAAGCCGCTTTGTCCCCTACTGAACTCAAGGCGGGTTTCATCATTCCCGGGGTCATGCTCAGTGGTGTGAATTCTGACTTGCCGGGGCAGATCATTGGGCAAGTGCGGCAGAATGTTTATGATTCCGCCTCCGGACGTTTTTTGTTAATTCCGGCCGGAGCGCGCCTGGTGGGCACTTACGATAGTAGCGTTTCAGCAGGACAGGAAAGGGTACTTGTAGCATGGAACAGGGTCATATTCCCCGACAGCTCCTCTTTGTCGCTTGACTCGATGCCTGGAGCGGATAAAAGCGGTTTTGCCGGATTTAATGAGAAGGTGGATAACCACTACTTGCGCACGTTTGGCAATGCGTTCCTGCTATCCCTGTTTTCTGCCGGTATTCAGCTTTCACAGCCTCGCGCAGCGGTAACAGGTACTTATAACTCACAGCAAATCATGGCAGCAGCATTGGGCCAGCAGCTCGGCATGCTTGGGATGCAGACGGCACGGCGCAACTTGAATCTTCAACCGACGCTTGAGATAAGCCCAGGCTACCAATTCTCAATCATGGTCACAAAGGATATTATTCTGCCGCCATGGAGAGGGCATCCGCTTGCACAAGTGGACGTAAGTTATGGAGGAACTGAAAATGAGGTTAACTGATTACGGCTGTGGCCACACCGAAGTGTCAGCCGTGTAAGCATCGAGCAATGGTAAGGTCGGCGCAATGGGCTGGCCTCCGACGTACCGCGCCACATAGCCATTTCGAAAACCTCTCGTGAAATCTCCTGTGTTGTAGACTGACAGGGCGGCTCGCAAGGCCGCCTGTTCGTCCCCATACCTGGGGAGCGCGGCAGTGTAGGCCATCGTAAGAATTCTTGCCCCCGCCGTTATGTTCTTGCATGAATCGAACATATCCTCGACGGTGTAACCCAGCAGTTTGAGGTTCGCGCTGTTCACTTGCATGTACCCCATGTCAACCGTGTGGCCGGCTGCGATGGCAGCATAGGACACGATCACTGCATCCTGGACGGATTTGATCTTCATGGGATGCTGGAATATTGCATCCTTGCGCCTGTTGACGTTGACTGCCAGCGGATTGCCATTGCTCTCAACCCGTATAATTTCCTGTATGGTCGTAGGGGCCACGCTTGGCGCACACGCCAGTATCAGCTCGATTCCAATCATTCAATTATCTCCTGTAGTCAGCAAGGGCGTAGCTTCACCCCGCACGGCGTTGCTATCAACCGGCCCGAAGTACCTGCTGTCAAAACTTCTTTTGCTATAGCTTGAGAATATCCATATTTGTCCAGGCTGCACTAGGTATTCCCCATCAGCCCATGCCGGCATGGAGGGAAGGGCGCTTGTGTTGGGTAGCGGTACGCCATTGATGATTGCTGGTGATCCATGTTGAAGCTTTATGCGATCCCCAGGTATTGCCGCGATGGATTTCAGAAGCGGCGCCACCTGTGTATCAGGGCAATTACCAACAGGTAACAAGCCGCGTTCCACTATGGCGTGGACGACTGGCTGTGGTGGCGGGCATATGGACACCAGCATTCCGCGTTGCAGTACGGGATTGTCTATGGAGCGTTCAATCCAGAGGCCACGCGGGGCTGAAGCAGTGTAGTTGATGCGTAAACCTGCGGTAGATGCGCCGATCATAAGGGCGGCAGCGCCTAATGCCATAATTCCGACATTGCGCGCGTTCAAGCGACTTCAAAGCCTTTCTTGATGGCCGGCGCGGAAGCTATTTTGCGTACCGTATCGGTCTGTTTTGGAGGCTGGATCTTGGAGCGCTCGTTGAAGGTTGGGTCAAGGAAATAAAGTATTTGCCGCCCCTTGATTACAGGTTGGCCGGCAACGAAAATGAGCATTTCGCCCGCTTCGGTTATGTTCCCCTTTGCATCCTTGAGCGGCCCCGGCAAGCGCATGATTTCGTCGGCAGTCAATAAATACCGTTGTGACTCCTGATAGCTCCTTGATACTTGCCCAAGCACCATGCCGAAACGCTTGCCCGAGGTTGAGATTTGTTCCTTGATTACGGTCGTCTGCCCGGTCATTTTCGATAGCCATTCCGCTGTTTCCAGCTTGTTAGGCGCATAGGCCATCCGGATATGACAATTCGAGATAATGCTTTCGTAGTTGGTATAAGCCTTATAAAGCTGTTGCACATCCTGCGTGATGATGTACGCCTTCATCCCATAACCCGCAATGTAGGCAAGGGCACTCTCAAAAACTTCCAGCTTTCCGAGGGTAGGGAACTCGTCAAGCATCAGCAGCAGACGATGCTTGTGTACGGTTTTGGATCGTCCATCATCGAATTCCATCCGATCGGCGAGGCTCGATACAATCTGCGTCAATAGCAGCCGCGCAAGCGGCTTCATACGGTCTGCATTGCGCGGCGTGGTGATGAAGTACAGCGATACGGGTCTGTCGTGATCCATAAGGTCAGCAACTTTAAAATCGCTGCGTGCAGTGTTCTCTCCAACGATGGGATCGCGGTACAGGGAGAGGGCATTATTCGCCGTGGAAATGATGCTTCCGAGCTCACGCGCGGGTGTGCGATCCATGCGGCGGCCTACGCCCCTGATTACAAGTTGCGCCTCCATGGCTTCTTTAGCATCCGGCAGGCAAACATCGCGCATTTCCATGAATAAGCCGTCCAGTGCCTTCGGGTCGCTTTGGTCGTGGTCCTTGTCTTTTACATCGGGAGCCGCGAACTCGCCAACTCCTGTGAGCATGTGGGCGCAGTCTTGCATGCACGGGTCGCGCCCGACTGCACGGGCTTTATAGAGCGCATGGAGGATTAGGCCAACAAGCAGCTCGTGTGCCGCCGAGCGGAAGTGATTGCCCTGGATTCCCGCTCCGTCGCTGTCTATGACCATGAGAGCGATGTTTTGTGTATCGCTGATTTGGTAGCGAGTGCCGGACCGGATCTCCCCAAGTGGATTCCATGAGCAGCTTGTTCCGGGTTCGGCTGGGTCAAAGCGGAGGATGACATTGTTGGCGTGTCGTTGCCGCCATCCGGCAGTCATGGCGTAATTCTCGCCCTTGCGATCGAGGACAAAAACGCTTTCCGGCCAGCTTAAAAGGGTAGGGACTACCAGCCCGACACCCTTGCCGGAACGGGTCGGCGCAATGGCGCAAATGTGTTCCGGGCCATCATGACGCAGGTAATGAGTACGGCCGGTCTGCTCGTCATAGTAGCCACCGCAATAAACGCCCGAGCCGGGTGAGTCTTTGTGGATCAGCCCGGTATCCAACACTTGCTCATAGGTGGCAAATTGAGCGGTTCCATGACTGCCCTCATTTTTGCGCGAGCTGCGGGTTTTCATGCCCACGATCAGGACATAACCCATGATTGCCAGCAGCGCCCCGATCATGAAAATTATGAAGGCGTAGTTATAGGTGTCCGGTGCATACTCATAGAAGCTGAATAGCCAGTTCCACCAGGAGAAAGGACTGTAAAACAGTCCGAACAATGGTGAGCCCAATGATGGATGATAGCCCAGCCGGTCGGCAACAAATTGAGTGGAAATGCTGTTCATGCCCACGATAAGCAGCATCAGGTAAATGGTGCCGATGGCGCGGATCCTGGTGGCCGATGAATTTGATTCGCTCATAGCTCCGCCTCGTTAGATTTGCTGCGTTCATGCGTTTTCAGCTTTGCTTTGTCCGGTACTGCCGCTTGCCTTGCCTGTTCTAATGCAGGATCTACAAAGCGTACGTTCAGCTTGTGCAGTCCGGCCAACTTCGCCACTTCCTGCTGAAACTCTGTTTGCCCTTCCACGATCAAGGCTTGTCCCTTGAAGCGTTTGGCGGCAAGCTCCAGCGCAACAAGAGATGATCCCGCTGTGGTTCTGTAGGATTGGACATGGGTTTTGCGGTCGATGACCAGTCCGCCGTCAGTGGTGTTATAGGTAAGGGAGCCGTCTATGCCGGCATGAAGTTTCAAAGCCTTCAAGATCACGTTCTCGGCATTCTCGCTTTTAGCCGCGGTTAACACGTCGCCATGCATGGCGTCGCGTGCCTGCCGGCTGCGCAATACGTTCACAGCTTCGATGTTCCCGCTCTCAGCCTGGAGAGCAAGCCAGTTTGCCCAAGAGGGCATAACGGTTTGCGCCATCACCTTTTTCCGCTTCACAACCAAAGCGCGTTTATTGGCGTTTCTCGTCGCCGTGGTATGCAGCCGTACCACTTTAAGCATGGCCCGGCGGTTTGACCCCTTGGCCGCAGCCTTGACAAGCAAGCGTTGTGCAACCCGCCACTTTTGCAGGTTCGTTTCGAGTACGGCGCCCTCATGTTTCAATTTCGCCAGGCCGTAATCCCGGATCTGCCTATGTTTCATTAGCAGGTTTTGATATTGGTCGAACAATACCGCGCTTGACGGGTGCGTTTGCATTGGCTTCGGTACATAGGGTTTGCGCGTCTTTGCCTGTTTACGCGGTTCTTCGAACAGCCCCAGCCTGTCGGTCAATCCCTTCAGCGAAAAAGAGCGATCACATTGGCTCGCGCGTACCCATATAGCGCCGCTTCCGATAACCAGCCCGGCGCCACGCTTTTTGATTTCAAGGCCATGCCCCGCAAGTGTTGCGTGCAACTCCTGCCAGCTTGCGGCTTTGTGTATTGCCGGCGCCACTCCACGCTTGACATAGCCTGTCAGACTCTCTATGCCTGAGTGGACTTCCAAGTCTGCCTGTGGGCCGCCTATCCTCGTTCCAGTGCCGCTATTGCCATTTCCCGGCCGTCGCATGCTGCCAGGCTGTTCGGTTCCGTCTTGCTCCACACGATCAGGTGCATGACTCTGCAATAGCATCGAATATCGCTCGACGTTGCGTGCCATACCGCCGCCGGACAGGTTTCGCAAACCGTTGTAGGTTTCGGCCTTTGGTTTTTCGGCAATCTCGATATCGTAGGACTTTCGTAAATTGTCGCGGGTACGGGAGTTGTGTTCTCGCTGAGGGTTGAGGCGTATTGCGTTAGATCGTTCATTGGATTTTTCTCCTGTTAAGCCGTGATTGGTGCGCGCTAATTTGTACTGTAATTCGAGTCGATCACATGCCTCCATCAGTTTCTTTTTATCGAAGTAGGGTTCTATGTTCTGGTATCCCTTGGGATGTACTTTGTTGATGGCTACATGGACGTGCAGATGGTCACAGTCCACATGTACGGCGCTGATGCGCTGATGATCGGCAAAACCGATGGAAGCACAAAGCGCATCCTCGATGGCATGAAGCACGTTGAGTGCCGGTTCTTCGCCGGGAGGGAAAGAAAACACCAGGTGATAAGTCTTATCGGTCTTGGATCGGGTGTTAGCTGCCTGGGTACATTCGATCAGTACCGTAGCAGCGGCGGGGTCGTCGGTGTGGCAATTGGTGACACGAACCCCGCCGACCTTTTCGCCCCGATTGCTTATGCCGCTATTCAGAACGTAGTCGGCAGTTCGGGACCAGCTACGGGGATCAATGCCACCTTGCGCAGCCACCATGTACCTGACGAGCCGAGCTATCCGGGGGATTGCCGCTTTCGTAGTGATGCGTTTGGCAATCAACGCGTGATGCTGCCCATGATGTTGAGGATCTGGGTCTGAAGGTGGCGAAAGTCGTCCATTGTTCTTTCAACATCCTTTGGATTTGCACCTTCCCCGCGCTTCGTTGCTAGCCAGAGTTTGAGCAGGCCAGCCACCCGTCCTAAATCCCCATTCACTTTTGCAAGTTCGTTGACGGCCTCAATGTCGATGATGGAACGGACTCGCTGATTAAGACCAGCGGCCCGGAGGTAAGCGGACATAGAGAGATTGGCGGAGGCTGCAAGCCGTAGGATCTCGCCGCGTTCCGCTTCCGTCACCCACACTTTGATTGGCTTGCCGCGTGGTCTGGTGTTCGGTTTTGATTCCATGCTTTTAGCCTCGCAGAGCAAGATTTCCCGTTGAGCCGAAGGCGAATAAGGGAAGTATTGTAGGACGTAGCGCGCAGCGCGTAGGCCTACAATACACATCTTGCCTTCTTTTTACTGTACCAATAAACACTAATTAGCGCAACTAAAAGGTTTCGCTTTAAAAGATTTGGTTTTTCGCATAGATTCGCTTTAAAATGCATACATTCGCCTAATAGGCGTATATTAATCATGCGAATTAGCGCAAATTAGCAATAAGGGGAGGGGATGTGGCACTTGATATGAAAAAAGGCTCACGCGGAGCTGGCCGCGTAGCTTTTCTGGCGCGTATCGAGGATATACGGAAGGAGATTCATGCCGGATATCCGCTGCTTGCGATCTACCAGGAACATGAGAAGCATTTGAAAATCAGCTACAGCCAGTTTGCCCGTTACGTAACTAGATATATCAGGAGCAAACCACGGTATGAAAATGAAGGAGAGAAACCTGTCCCAGTAACAGAAACAGAATCAACTGAGCCAGGCGAAAAAGAAAAGCGGAAGCCTGGCTTCTCCCACGACGCCGTTAGCGGAAGCAAACGCGACGATCTCATCTGAACCATTTGAAAGGAGCATCATTAGAATGAAACAAGCGCACTTCACGTTGCAAGGAAAAGGAGGGGTTGGAAAGTCTTTGATATCGTCCTTGATCGCTCAGTATTTGCGCAGCAAAGGTGAGCCGGTGGTTGTTATTGATACGGACCCGGTTAACGCTACGATTTCCGGGTACGCGGCGTTCGATACGCAACGCTTGGAATTGATGGAAGGCGGCTCTCTGATCGAGCGCAATTTTGATTCTCTGATTGAGCGGGTTATCGAAGAGGATTCCAATTTTGTTATTGATAACGGCGCTGCGTCATTCATTCCTCTTAGTTTTTACATCACTGAAAATGACGCTATAAACCTGATTACCGAAAGCGGCAAGCAGGTTGTCATCCATACGGTTATCACAGGCGGCCAGGCTATTCGGGATACGCTGGCCGGGTTTGCGTCATTGGTCGAGCAAATGCCGGAACAAGCGCGGATAGTGGTTTGGTTGAATGAGTTTTTTGGCGATATTGTTGCCGAAGGTAAAGAGTTTGAGGAAATGAAGGTTTATCTGAATAACAAGGATCGTGTCCACGGCATCGTGCGGATAGCACGGCAAACGGGTTCTACGTTTGGCAAGGATATCCAGTTGATGCTTGATTCGAAACTGACATTCGACGAGATAAACGGATCTTCAGATTTTGGTTTGATGGCGAGGTCGCGTTTGTCTCGTGTGAAGGAGGCAATCTTCGGGCAGTTGAAGGCAGTCGTCTAAAAGGAAAGATGACATGATCGACTTTGACGAAATACGAAAGACCGTCGCTATCCGGCATGGGGTTCTACTCGAATCGAACGACCCTGTGCTGGTGACGGTAACGCTTAATGAGCTGGTGTTGAGCCGGTACGTCGAAATTCTGACGGAGCAGAATGAAGCTCATCGGAAAGCAATCGAGGCTGCTTTGCAGAAAGGTATCGCAGATGCAAAGCAGACGGCAGGCAGGGTTATCACAGAGGCGGCCGATTATGTGAGCGAACAAACGCACACGGCTGTTTCAACGGCGCTGGAAGAAGGCAAAGCACAGATCAGGAAAGATGTCTCCAAGTTCACGAAGGAATTACAAACTGCACGGAGAACGGCATTCATCGCGGCAGCGATATCTTGTATTTGCACCATCGCCACGGTATCGGTGGCAATCAATGTTTTATGAGTCGGCGTGCCCGTCCGTTCGTCCCATGGACAACCCTATGGATAACCTGGTGGACGGATAAACCCCGCCCACAGGTTTTCCCCAGGGATTGCCCACAGGCACATCAAACAACAACTACATAAGCCTTTCTGACGCGGCCCTTGGCCTTGCCCAAGTCATTTTGAGATTTTCTTTAAAACCCCTAAGAGCAAAGCACAAAACATTATGTGGAGCAGGAGCTGATGGCTACTAGCGTTTACATTGACAACAATGTGTGGGATTTCCTACTCGAGCGTGGACTCGACCTGGCCGTTGAATTGCCCAGCGAAGAATTTTGCGTCTGCATCACACGCGAGGCAGAGTTTGAAATCCCGCCTATTCCATCTGACAAGAGTGAGCTAAAAGCGTTTATAAACGAAACTATCGCAAGATGCGGCATACTTACCGAATCGTATTTCGGATTTTACGATGACAGCCTTCCACAGAAAGAGCAAAGGATGAGAGGGTTCGATGGTGGTCGGTTCATAACTCGGGAAGAGGAGGCCTTCATGAATCAGCAAAGAAGTCCGCTGTCTGGAAAGAAGAGCACGACGGGATTGTATAAGGACGAGGCTGATATTCCGCTGGCGGCACGCTCGTTTCACTCTGTCGTCTTGTCACTGGATAGCAAGACTGGTCCGATTAATACCGCCTATCGCCAAGGTGGAAAAGTCGTCTTCTTGGCAGATTTCGACATAAACAACCTGACATTGAGCGATTTTATCAAAGCAGATATCCATAGTAAGTAAGTGTAGCGACCTGCATTTAGCCGCTCCTACCTGCATTTCATCGCGGCGAACCAGCAATAACTGCGAATGGCCGAATGGTTATGATATTAGCTTTTCACCCATTAAATTAAACCAAGTACAGACATGTCTCGTCTCGGAATCGATCGATCAAGCGGGCTAATCTATGAGGGGCGTGAGTATCCTGCTTACCCATCATGGCCCACTCCAATGGTTTCTCAAACCACTCTAGTCGAAGCGCCCGCGGACTTAAAAAAGATACCTCATAGTTTCGATTCCGATCCATTTACATGGATGTTTAGAGAAGATTCTTTTGACCCGGTAAGCCGTATTCGAAGAGGTCGACTCTTTCAAAAATTGGGCAACCAGGGATGGGAATCCGTAGTGGTGGAAGCTCACCCAGCGATATTCTCAGAGATACGCGCTATCGCCACCGCAGATAAGCCAAGCAAGAGCCTGAGTGTATACGCTGAGTGTACCGAATTATTGAATAAAGCAAACAGAGGCGAAGGTATGAGGCTTGCGATTGGGGTGTCCAGCGCGTATTCGTTGTGGCGTATCGTACAAACCGAATATAGCGTAAACAGGGATATTCTTGTGACTTTGCGTTCAGAATCAGCGTTCGGTATCCTTCCTGACATCGATACAAGCAAAATTCACCCAGGAAACTTACCGGGTGTCCAGTCAGCAATCGACCGTGTCCTCAATGCAGCATATCGGGAACTGCCTAGTTCGGTGGTAGATCAGTGTCGCAATGCTGCCACAGTAATTATTTCGCGATGGATGCATCAGCAAACCAACAGCAGCACACCTGCGGAGAAAGATTTAGGGGATTGGATAAAAGTGATTGAAAATCACTTTAAGGACAAACCCAAGGTGGCTCTCTGTTCAGCTCTAAAGATCATCAATAGGCTACATCCTCGCGGCAAGGACAACGAAAAGGTGCTAAGGGATCTTCGGCAAATTACGGAGGATGATGCAGAGCTCACCGTTTATGCGATAGGATTTATTATCCGAGAGATTCGTTGGGATAGAAATAGTTAAAACTAGTGGAAGCTAGTTGTAACAACCTGCGTTTGAAACAATGGCACGGTCAGTCCGAAATGCTCATCACTTCAACCCGCATGATCCCCTCCTGAGTTGGTGCCAGAAATATTCTCGTACCCCGTGCGAGGACCACGCTGCGCATCAAAATGAGTTAAAACCGACATCAATATCAATATATGGCTTTCTGTTCTGGTACTGGGGCTGCAAGTGTAAGCCCATATAGACTATTCAATGCGCCTAGCATCCTCTCTTTTCGGTCATCCACAAAGGTAAGATGGCTGTTCCAAAGAGCCGAATCAGCCTTGGGTATGAAATCATAGGATAACCAATACTTGCTGCCATCTTCGCTTTTGAAAAACTCTTGGGGATGGCGCGCACGTTTATAATTGTTGACTTCGGCGGGCAGGGGCTGGAAGTTCCATAGCACATCCACAGCCTCACGATAGGCCTCATCCCGGCCTGCCAGCTTGATCGGGAAGACATGATCCACCTGCGGTTTGCTTTCGTGAAAAATGTAGGTGCGGCTTGGCATGAGCACCTTGGTAGCCAGCCAGGGCTGGCTTAGCAGCTGGTATTCGTGCAACTCTGCTGTGCGGTTTTTCTCGATGGCAATCTGACGGACGCGTTCCAGAGGAAACGCCTGGCCCGCTTTTCCCTCCGCCACCGCCTCGCGTGCAAAAGCATTGACCATGGTCTGGGTATTCCAATCGCAAAATTGGGACAGCAAGAAATATTGATGGATCTGCTGCAGTTCTGAGGCTTTCAACGCCCGGATACGCCATTCGTAACCATTACGCTTACGCTCGGTTAGATACGCAGCAATGGGTAGTACCGCGAGCCAGCGCGGCACGATGGAGGCATGGTTAATATTCAGCAACCCTCTCAGATAGCTCGAAAAAAGTTCGACCAGTGGCTCGGCGTCATTCAGTAGCACATCCTTAAAAGCTTGGATATCACTTGTTTCCATGCGGTCTTCATCAATACGGATGGTGTTCTTGACCAGCAAATAGAAGAACTGCAGTATCGCAGCGGATGAAAACTCGATGCCGCTTTGTTTAACAATTTTTTTGGAAAGCTCCCCGAGCTTTTCTTCGTAATCCGACTGGACAGCCTTGATTTTTCCAAACACAAGCTCCAGCTGGGTCAGCGATACTCCACCTGTATTCAAGCGACGGAACACCTCGTTCACCTCTTTAGACGTATCTGCTCTCACTGAGAAGTAAGCAATCGACTTAATATTGGTGTCTACGAAGATATCCCACAAGGTGCTTAGGTTTCGGCGAATCCTCAATTTTTCATTTTGATTATCCCCTGCTGCGACGCCGGTCCGCTCTTCGAGGTTGATCTTTTCATCTCCGCTGCATCGCATGGAGGCCAGTTCCGTCATACGCAGGTAGCGAACTTCGGGTGCTGCGCTGGCGTCGCGGAACAGAAACCCAGTTTCATCCGATTCCGCGGTAGAGGCGTCGAACAATAGGTCATAGTGGAGTACCCGACCGTTGAAGCGGTGGCGCAGTACCGAGTATAGGGTCTGCAAACGTTGCTGGCCGTCATAGAGAAGTGACTTGTGGGCTCCCCACTGTCCTTCATCTACCTGATGTTCAAACTGTCCCTGGGCGAAATCCCTTACGAAGCGGCGATAAGGCACTTTCTGATCGGTTTCCCATAGCACCACGCCGCCAATAGGGTAGCGCTTGAGAAGCGAGTCGAGCAGCAGACAAATATAGTTTTCCGACTGATGGCGTTTCCCCCACACATATTGCCGCTGGACTTGTGGCAAAAACCATCCGTTGTTCGGTGCATTCAGTTTGTCTAGGGCTTCTCGAACCGAAATGCCTGTATACGACATGATTATTCTCTCCCGATAAGTGGCAGAAATAGCTGTTAATTTAACTTCACAACACCTAAACCATTGTTGCTGTCACAGACGAGGCCAGCCACTTAGCTATCGAAAGTGGAAGAAAAGGGTAAGAGGTGAATTCGTATTAAGCGTGATTCCTTCTCGCAAAACACACAAACGCTGTTTACGCGATTGTAGCTAACTCAGCAGTATTAGCTATTGTTCTGAAGTACACCAGAGAGTCAGTGTGGGTATTCGGATAGTTAGGTGTAACAACCTGCATTTCAAACTGGACCGACTAAATATTCTCTTTATTCTATAACTAGCAACATAAAAACGTTGACAGAGGATCTTTTTTGGAATAGTATTCATTTATTCCTTAAGTGATAGAACATATAACATGAAACCATTTACAAAAAATGAGCTGCGTAACGAAATTAGAACCTTTATGCATGCTTTTGCTGAGTGCCTGGAGAGGGTTTATTTTTATGGCGCAGGATGGGGTCTGCTTGGCCTTGATTCAAAGGATTACCCAAAAACAAACATATATGACGTGAAGCCAGAGGACATTGATGTGAACAAGTTTTACATCACTGGGAGGTTAGACGAGTTGTACGAATACGCTATAAACGGTCGCCGAAACATTGATTTCATCGGGGATTTTAATGACGATGACGCAACTTTTTTTTTGGAAGGCCTGGCCCGCTTTCCGTTAATGTACGAAAACACTATCGATGTGGTTCCAATAACCCTTTCGCAGCATGTTGTAAGAGTGGCAAAGGCAAGGTGGATTTTGGATGAAGGCTCTGGAGCGGATATGAATGAAGCAGGGGAGTGGAGCCGCTTGGGTGCCTTGACCCTTAGCGATGTGGCTTTGCTCGCCAACATGGATGAAAAGAGCGTTCGCAATGCTGCAAACCCGAAGCACAAGAATTATCTTAAAACCTTTAACCATGGTGCCCGCACTTACGTAGATGTAGATGATGCCAAGGCTTGGCTGCAACACCGCCGCGGTTTCAAGCCCACCGTTATAGTTGATAAGCTTGCGGAGCGCGACCTGACCAAGACAGGGTTCTTCTCAGAGCAGGACTTCAGTTCTTACCTTGTCGCGCAGCGGGAGAAAAAAGGCCTTTCTTTGACTGATGTAGCAAACGCCATCCCGGGCAGTTTAATGGAAGAAAAGCTGGCCAGTTTGGAGCATGGCCAATTCGTCTTTGAGCAGGGCTTGTTTGTCGCCTTGGCGCAGCTTTACGAACTCGACACCAAGGCTTTCGTATTGGCGGCGCTCGCATTGCATCAAGGGCTTGAAAGAGAACGGACAGAAGAACAAATCAATACACAACTTCAAAGGTAACAAGGGAGGAGATATGGAAATGACCAAGCATGCAAGCATTCGTCAGCAACAGCGCAGCATTCCGCCGATGATAATCGAATTCTTGATTAGTTACGGCGTCTGCGAAAAAGCAGGGGATGGGACCAAGAAGCATTATTTCGACAAGCAATCAAAACGCCAGCTTAAAGTCTATGTAGGTCAGTTGTTCGGCCTGATTGAAGAGTATCTGAATTGCTATGCCGTCGTGTGCCCTGAGGGAAGGATTGTTACTGTCGCCTATCGAACCGAGAAAATAAAACACTGAGCATTATAAAAACTGTTTCATTTCAATTGGAGAATAAAAAAAAGCAATGGATAACATCGCCAACAAATATGCATCAACTATTTTCAGTGCCGCTGCCCCTGTCATCCATATTCACGGCGTAGGCGGAAAAAGATGGAAACGCAACGTAGCCAAGGGGAGCCGCATAGGTCCTTGGATGCAAGGGGATTATGAAATCATTGATGAGCTTGCCTGGAAGGCCAAACAGCCATGTCTCTATCTTGTCGGGGCAAGTGATTCAACCATCAGGTATGTTGGCATTTCACGCAATGGGCTCAAGCACCGTTGGAGAACATCTCCAGCATTTGATGCGGAAACGGGCCTAAAACTATCGGCCAAACAATTATTCCACAGCCAGTGTTGGAGACACATTGAAGCAGAGAGCTGCTCGACTCCCGGCATGTCTTATGAGGTCCGGACAATTACTGCAAACAGGCTCAATTCCGTACTGGAACAACTTGGCGAACCACTCTCGGCATTTTGCGTGCTACGCGACGATGAGGAAAGCCTCGTTGCCAGTATCGAAAGATGGCTGTGCAACCACAGCAGCTCAGCGCTGGCAAGCTGGAACCGAGCGATGACCGGGAAAAAACTGAGTGAGTGCTGAAATAGCCGCGGCTTAGGTTCTCGCTTTTTCGCCTTCCGTCAAAGTGCAGTCACAAGATATGAACCGTTTAATATCAATCCGCGCATCCGAAAGGATGTTGGATTGACTCCGATTGCCTAAAGGAAGGAGGTATACAGATTATGAAACTATTGTTGCCGCTGTTGCTTTTGTTGTCCATGAATGCTCAGGCAGCGGAGAAAGCCGTTTACGTTGGTGAAGGCCGCTATGCATGTGATTCCGACTCTACGGATTGCGCAGTACTAAAACAGAGAAACGAGGAACAGGCGCGCAGGCGAAGGGAGAGATATGAAAATGAACAGCGGTACGAACGCGAAGAACGCCATGAATCCAGTCAGCGGGAGTATGAAACCGATGATTATTGAGACCGGAAAAAGAGCGCTTCTGTCATAGTACCTAAGTCCAATTGCTGGCTCAGCAATATGCCTCTAGAATGGGTTCCGCTGCGGAACCCGGGTTTAGTTCTATTCCCAATCTGTCCGTAACAAAAAAACGTGTTTCAAAGTAGTCCGTGCTACTTACGCCTTGCTTATTACTACCGCTGGAACATTTGCAAGGGGGTGGATTACAGGTCGAGAAGCATCCCGATTTAAAAAGAGAAAAAACGGAAAATGACCTGGCTAGCTAATTATCTAGGATACCCCTCCCTTGGCAACATGAGCGGAGTACCGCTGTGGGTATTCATCGCAGTCTTAGTTCTCACCAGCCTTTTCATAGTCTCATACCTCATCCAGGGCCTAAGAGTCTGGCTCCAGCTCAGGTCATCCATACGTAGCATCCAGTTTTTGGAAAAGGAGAAAAAGCCGGTTAATCCGTCCGAATTCAGGGAAATCTTCCGATGGGAGCCGCTTAAACACCTTTGGGATGAATACGAAGATACCCTCCATGAACTGAAAAAGGCAACAAACGGGGAGCTGAGCCTTACTGAGGTTCGGGCGACCGTCCCGGCCGAGACGTTTTTCACTCGAGACGTTCTTGTTGATGGGCGTCTGTTCGACGACTTCACCCGGCATCTGCCTGGGGTTCTGACGGGTCTTGGTATCATCGGGACATTCGCTGGGCTCCTGGAAGGCTTGGCCAAGTTTGACCCCTCGTCCACAACCACGGCGGTTTCAGGTCTCGGCCCTCTTATGGCAGGCGTAGAGCATGCTTTCCTGGTTTCTGCCATTGCTATCTCCTGTGCAATGGGTGTCACTTTCATTAGCAAACTTGTTCTTGCTTACTTCTACCGTCTCGTCGAGAAACTTAACCACATTATTGACGCGATGTACTCGACAGGCGCTGGTGAAGAGTACTTATCTAGACTGGTTCATGCGTCAGAGAAGAACGAAGCACACACTGCACAGTTGAAGGATGCACTGGTAGAAGATCTTACCAAGCTCATGACTAACCTGGTCGACCGCCAAATTCAAGCTCATGGCGATGCTTCAGAACTGCTAGGTAATCGTATCAGCGAAACCATTTCTGGCTCTCTTGCCGCGCCCATGGAGCGTATGACCCATGCGATGGAGCAGACCAGCCGCGGCAATAATGACGCAGTCACGGGCATGCTGGAAACCATGTTATCAGGGTTTATGGCGAAACTCGAAGATACGTTCGGGGGGCAGATGCGCGGCCTCAATGAGCAGATGCAACGCTCGATGGATTCGATGTCTTCCGTGCAATCAGCATTACAGCAGTTGCTCGCTGATATTGCCAAGGCAAATGAGCAGGCGACCAACCAAATGAGTGGGAAGCTTGAAGACGCCATGAAGCAAGCTGCCGCAAATCAGGCGTTACTGACCGATCAGATGAGAGAGTTCGTAACGGAGTTCCGTAAGCTCGTGGGCGAGGAGCAAGACAAGTCTCGGGGAGCCATGGATCAAGCAGTCACGGCTGTTTTCGAGAAAATCACCCAGGCCGTCGAGCAACTTGAGATTGCGAGAGTCGCTGCTGCAAGTCAAGAGCAAACTCGTGGAGAGCAACTAGCCAATGAAACGAAACAACTCGTTGGTGGACTCTCTGGGCAGGTAGATACTCTGCTGAACAGGGTGGTTGAACAGGTTCAACAAACCCAACGAAATATCGATCAGCTTAGCAGTGTCTCTTTGCGAGCCATTGAAGGAATGAACCAAGGCGCGCTAACCATGGGAACTGCAGCCCAGCGTTTCGAAACAGCTGGGGGTGCTGTAACTACGATTTACGAACGCTCGTCCACGCTAGCTGAACATTTGACCACGACAGCAGCTAGCCTACAGACCGCAGCAAAAGCGGTTCAACAAGGATTCGAACAATATGACACCACACGCAAGAATGTCGATAGCCAAGTGGCCGCGCTGACATCCCTTATTGAAAGCGCACGGAAAGAAGCCGGGCTTTCAAAGGAACTTATGGAAGACTTGGAGCGCATCGTTGAGCAATTACGAAGAGCAGAGATGCAAAGCAAGCAGTATCTGGAACAGGTCAATGAGGCGCTTACCACCGCCTTTAGCGACTTTGGTACTGCACTAACAAATCAGCTGAAATCTACGATTGCACAAACCGATAGGCATTTGGCCGGTGGGGTAGGGCATCTTAACGGCGTCGTGCAGGAGCTGGCGAACGCAGTTTCACGGATGAAGCCCAACTAAGATGCTTGGCCGGGTTATTCTCAAGCGTGGCGCGAAACCTGAGGGGGAGAGTCCATTCTGGATTTCCTTTTCCGATCTCATGACGGCTCTGATGACGCTGTTTCTGGTTGTCATGGCAGTTACACTTATTGCTGTAACCAAAAATGTGACTGCCGAGGAAGAAGCAAAAATACAGCGTGAAAAGGATATTCGGGAGCTCATGTCCCAAATTAAGGAGATTTCGCGCGAGTTCAGAGAAGTCAAGGTCAACGAAACCACCTATCGCATAGATCTTGGGGATGTTGTTCGCTTCGACAGTGGCCGATATGAAATTCAGGATCGAGGAGCGAAATTTCTCAGAAGTTACATACCTGTGCTTCTTAAAGCACAGGAGTCGCAAATTGGTCGACGCTGGATCCGACGTATCGCTGTTGAGGGGTTTACGGATCAGGATGGCACTTACCTCTACAACCTCGGCCTTAGCCTCAACCGGAGTCGCAGCGTAGTATGCGTGATGTTTTCGCCACAGGAAGCTGATGAGAAACAGCTTACTGACCACCAGAAGCGCCAGATTCGTGATCTCTTCTTGGTAGGGGGTTATTCCTTCAACTCGGTTCGAGCAAAGAAGGAGGAGAGCCGACGGGTTGAGCTGAAGCTGGAATTCTGGGCTCTGAGTGAAGATCCCGTCGTCAGTCCACTTATTGAGAATAAAGAGTTTGGCCAGTGCTGACTCTACCGGCCATCGAAATACTTGCGCGTCAGCTCGCAGCTACTATTGCCTCAATGGATTTTTCTACAGAAGAGCCGGGGATGTCTCGGCTCGTAGAAAAAGCCTGTGCTGAATCAGAAAGGCTGTTCCAGGGATATGCCAAAGCCAAACCCTCCAGAGAGGACGCGTATGCAGCAGCACTTGCATTTATGCGTGGCCAGCAACTTGACGTCCGCCAGCTCGATATGATTGCCAGTGCTCTAAGTGAGCCCATACGTGAGCAAGGAGGGGGTAGACCACTTGGTCACCAAAGGCTTCCTTCTCTACTCGAGCATTATGAAGCGGAAGCAGAAAAAGGAAACCTCTGGCGCCTAACCTGGTACGGGCTGCTCAGTTCGTATTTCAGTTTTGAGCCACAACGTGTTTTGGATGCAGAACGCTTGGGCTGGAAGCAGCTGCGTTCCTTGTTGCACCAAACCTGGCCTCTAATCGACAAACAGGCAGGCGGGCATTTAGTCCCAGATTGGATCGCTGTTATGCGACGAGAGCCCGAGCTGCTTACAGACCAACCAGCCGACAAGTACGCTCAAGATTTCTTACAGGGACAAACTGAAGCGGTTGAACGATTTGTAACAGACCTCGGTATTCCTCAAACAAGCTGGTTCTGGCATACGCTAGTGCTAAGCGCAGTCAGCACAGCAACAAGCGCCAACGATAACGCGTTCAGTAACCTTATCCCTAAGCTCATCCAGCTCATTGAAGAAAAACCCGTATTCAGAGATGAGGCGATCGAGAAAATTCTCATTCGCTACCAAAGAAGCGCAGTAACGCCCGTCCATGAGAGACTGAAGGACTACGTGATTCGTAAGGATGTTTGGCGAAACCCCAAGCTCAAGGCAGCTGGTATCGCCACCGCCTGGAATCGGGTACCTGACCCGGTCTGGCAAATGGTCCTTGAGTGGGTCAATCAGCGCAGCCTTCGAGACTTCTTCGATATCCTCGCCGCCCGCAATAATGCAGATGAGGGTCGGTTGTCGTTCTGGTCGAAATACTTGAAGCAAATAACCTGGACACGGCTGATCTTCAGCTCCGATACCTTGATCCTTGCGCGCAAGCAGCAGAGCATTCGAGACCTTATCGCGCGTGAAGAAGGGTCATACGCCACCCTTACTTCGAAACGAGACGTCGATGCATTCATGATGCAAATAGGCAAATACGTTGTCATTGAATTCAGTAAGAAGCCAAACGCGTGCTACGTGTACTCCTCGGAGAGCCTCAAGTTTAACCGTAACGCCGGGCGCTACTCAGGCACAACAGATGATCTGGCCTATGGCTTCCATGGTGGCGCGGAGGCGCGCATTATTCACAGAAAAGGGTGGGAGAACCAGGCTCGCTATGAGCTTGAAGCTCTTGGTATCCGACCTGACGCTTTGGTTACTCGGCACGTTGAAGATACCGCGCACCCTGGCTCGATGCAGACGTTCAGTGGAAATTACAGCACATCGTCTCTCTCCCCTGGCACAAGCAGGAGTCCTCGACGCGAGCCTCCTGGGGCCCCTTACTCCATGAGCGAGCTTGAGCGTCTAGTCGCCCGTTATAGAGATGCTCGCATCAAAGACAGGCGAGGAGTCAACGGCGGCCGATTGTGGATCGAAGATCCTTCGCAACACAGCACACTTGCAACTGAACTTCAAGCGTATGGTTTTCGCTGGGGGAATTCGCGCGCAGCTTGGTATTACCCGGAAAGCTAATGACTCTCCTTGATCTTTTCCGACGCACAAAGAAAAGTATTCCCGCTGCAACATTCACCTCTTTATGGGCCCAACAAGGGATACAAATAAGCTTTGTTTCGCCGCTGGCTGAGGCCTCCGCGGAAGCACTGCTGGATGCTGTCCATGGAGCATCAGCAGAAGATGCAATATTTGGGGCCTATCTGGCCCAGTTAGCCGTCGAGGGACTATGCGAAATACAAAGCGATATTGTGCTGATTCCCTGGAAGCAAGTGTACGATCTCTTGAGGTCTCCGGAGCATGAAGGCGCAATCCAGTTTCTCGGACTCCCACCACAACGGGCTCTTCGCCCTATCCTAAGCCACGAAGCGAGCCTATCAGACTCAAACTTTGAGCTTCGTATTGATGGGTGGGTCGAAGACCAAGATTCGGTCATCATGGGCCAATTACAAGGAGCTGTTGCATTGGTGAATGGTGAATCTAGTCTGCTGTCCGAAGCCGCTTGGGCGATTTCCGATGCTGTTAGATTGTTTGGCCTCCGTGGTCCCGAAATGCGCGTCCAGCATGAGAATGAATTGGCTTGGGGACGGATTCGGGGAATGGCGGAAACGGCGGGCGCATTCTACGCAAGTCCTTATCTGGAAAGCACTTACGTCCTTACACCACAAACCCTTAGATTGCCACTGACTAAAGAGGAAACATCATTCGGACGTGTATTCACCGTTGCACCAACATTTGAGGATGCGCCTGAGGGATGGCTAAAGGCATTTGATGGATTCAATGCTGTCCAGTCTCATTACGATCTGACACGCGGTGGCAAGGGTCGAATACGCGTTGTTATTTCGAAGCCGGTCCACAAGGTTCTTCAAGTTATCAAACGGGACATGCCTGGACGACGTGTTTCAGGGGCCCGCGCAGAGAAATTCATTCACAATCCTTGGGCGTTCCTCGGAGACGCAGCTCATGAAGTTCTTCGGGAAGAAGATTTCATGCAGGACAAAGCGGAAGCTGGTGCCGTGGCTGCCATCTTCAGTCTTGCGCCGCGCATGTCAAACGAGCGTATAGAACACGTCGATTTGGTGGTAACGGAATCTTTCGGAAATGGCTCATCTCGCACAGACGTGAAGAGCTTCGAGAGGGTTATGCAGCTCGAGGAATTCTTGAAGGTGCTGGAAGCGGCTCTACGCGAGGACCGAGAACGTTTCCCATGGAATGAATATGATTTAACGATTGATGCAGAATCAACGTTACAGCTTGAGCAAGGAATGCAGCTGGCCTTCCTCTGGAGAAACCAGGCTGCTGAGCGCATTTCGTTCGAGGATATTTACCAACTGGAAGGTTACAGCGACCGGATTGAAGGGATCGGTGTAGCCAAACCCATTTATGTACCCATTCTGCAAAAACCGAACGTAGGAGATAAAAGTGAGCCGGGTTGGCTCCCTGGCGATCTTACCCCCATGGTTCGAGTAATGCTTCAAGGATACGAAGGTCAAGTAATAATACCGCTAAGTAAGATTTGGGTAGACGAGTTTGAGAGTCAGATTGCGCAGGCGGAGAGGGCCGAGATATCCGAGGTCAGAAACGAAGCTCTTCCGACACCCATCTCTACCATCCAGGGGCGCAATCTTGTCGATAGTTTTCGAAGCATGCTCAGGGTGCAGGATCGCGTGAAAGGGGACGGCACATCTAAGCCTAAGAACAGCCGTCCCTCTCGCGAAACCTTGTTGGTCAAAACTAATTTTCATGGGGTTGACTACCAGGAAGAGCGCAGGGTGTCGCTCGCGCTACCTGAAGGAACCGAAGCACAACTGCCGGTATCGCTTCGACCTAATATTGGACTGAAGAAACATCAGCTGAATGGGGTTGCCTGGTTTCAACACTTGGTGTCCAAGGCTCCACACGATTGCCGGGGGGCTCTGCTCGCCGATGACATGGGTCTAGGAAAGACGCTCCAGCTCCTGGCTCTGTTGGGTTGGTATTATGAGCAGCATTGCAATGCTGTACCTTCAATCATTTTTGCTCCGAAGAGTCTGCTGGAGAACTGGGTCAATGAGGTAAAGAAGTTCTTCACACCTTCTTTCCCGGAAATCCTGGTTCTGTATGGGGACGGATTGCGGGAACGCAAGCAACCTCCTGGTTTAATAGACGAACAATTGCATTCCAAGGGGGTGGTGGATCTGCTCAGGCCGCGCTGGGCGGGTGATGCGAAAATTATCGTTAGCACCTACGAGGTTCTCATCAGCTATGAATTCTCCCTAGCTAAACAACCTTTCGCTTTTGTCATCTGCGATGAGGCTCAGCGTATCAAGACACCCGGGACCCAAGTGACCTTGGCGACAAAGAAGCTCAAAGCGGATTTTCGTATCGCTTGCACCGGTACACCTGTAGAAAACTCCTTAGCTGATCTCTGGTGTTTGTTCGACTTTGTTCAGCCTGGGCTGCTTGGGGCGCTTGAGGAATTTGGTAATACCTATCGACGACCCATCGAATGCGAAACAGAAGATCAAAAGCAAACCCTAGCTAGGCTGCAGTCACTTATAGCCCCTCAGACCCTACGCCGCACTAAAGCTGATATTGCTGATGAACTGAAGAAAAAGCTGTCTGGATGGAGGACAGCCACAGCCAATGAGTTGCAGTTCAAGGAGACGTTAGGGCAACACGAACGTTTGGAGATTTCTATTTCCGAATACCAACGCATTCTCTACAAGGGAGGCCTGAAAAAACTTCAGGATGCAAGCAAAGAAATTGATGGAAAAAAGCGAGTAAGACTTTCGTTTGGGGCGCTTCATTTAATGAAAGCTGTGTGCGCAGAACCATACTGCTTGCCGGGCACAAAATTCCTGCCAGAAAAACTGGGGCGTGAAATACACCTTGCCAATTCACCGAAGCTGCAATGGATGCTTGAGCAACTGGAACAAGTCAAGGTGGCTGGAGAGAAGGCAATCATCTTCACCGAATTGCGGGAAGCGCAGGCAGCCTTGTACTACTTCCTACGCGAAACCTTCGGCTTGAAGCCTTTTATTATTAATGGTGATTCGCAAGGGCGACAAGGATATATCGATCGCTTCTCCCAAGCTCCAGGCTTTGGCGTCATTATCCTTTCTACCTTGGCAGCCGGTACGGGGTTAAACGTCACAGCAGCAAATCATGTCTTTCATTTTACGCGAGCATGGAATCCGGCCAAGGAGAACCAGGCTACGGACCGTGCCTATCGTATCGGTCAGGAACGTGATGTTTTCGTTTATTGCCCTACTATAGTTGCGGATGACTTCCACACTTTCGAATTTCGCCTTGATGAGTTACTCAAGAAGAAGGCAGGGCTTGCTGATTCCACAATAGATGGCGGCGGAATGGGTGGGATGCTCAATGGTTCTGGCCGTGATGCCACATTTAGCGATTTTATTAGTGAAAGTGGAGATGGAGCAGCAATTCCGCGTCGGATTCTTAATATAGATGATGTAGATCGCATGGACGGCTTTAGCTTCGAGGTGCTCTGCAACCTCCTCTGGTCAAAGAGGGGATATCAGTCGTTCATTACGCCTAAACAAGGGGGTGATGGTGGCATTGATGTGGTCGCATTGAAGGGGCGTGAAGGCGAGCTGCTGCAATGCAAAAGCTCCATCAATAGTGAGGTTGGTTGGGATGCTGTCAAGGAAGTTACCGCGGGAGCAGCTCGCTATCAAGCTCGTTTCGCAGGTACTCGCTTCAGAAAAATTGCCGTCACAAACCAGCGGTTTACGTCCGGGGCGATAACTCAGGCCGAAGCTAACAAGGTTCAGCTAATTGTTCGCGATCGACTTGACGAACTATTACAGGATCACTCCATCACTAATCATGAATTCGATGAAGAGCTGATCGCATGGAGCCGTTGATGCACTAGAGTACTTTTTGTCGTTTTTCTAAGATGACCCTTCGAGGACTTAAGATGACATGTCAAATACCGGAACGGCTCACTTACGATGGACAACAATTGATAATGAGCAGCGAACCATTGAGCAATCAACTACCGTTGCCACCTATGGGTATGAATATTGGTCATGCTAAAAATATCTACCCATTTGAGGTCTCTTGTTCAGCGTTGTGGCGCGGATATGTTGGGAACTGGGAGATAAACGAGAACGGTTTGTATCTAATAGGAATAGAAGGGCGGTTACTAAATGGCAGAGATGCATCAATTAGCGATATCTTTCCCAACACTACCGCTCCCGTATTTGCTGATTGGTATAGTGGTAAGCTCATCTGCTGCCGCGGGAACACAATCGGACCCTCGGACGATTTTATGGTTTATGAAGAGGATCTGGTTTTTACGGTAAAGTTTGGAGTAATCCTCAGTAGGGAAGTACATCGAAACGAGGTTCCCAAGGAGTAAACCAAAAGATGATTGTGGGGAAAACAGGAGCGGTACCAGAATCGGAATGCTTGATGAGTCTCCTCGGTTCGGGTCCATTTTTACTTGAGATGCTGGTGCTGCTCCATGTAATTGAATGATTATAAAGATGAGAATAAAGAGGATTTTCTAGATTTCGGTTCGAAGGAAAATAATGAAGCATTGTGGTTATTTATACGTACTTGCAAATAGTGCTATGCCTGGCTTGGTTAAGGTTGGAAAAACAACTCGAACTCCCTCAGAGCGAGCGGCAGAACTATCAGGTGTAACCGGACTTCCCTCCCCTTTTATTGTTGTTTACGAGCAGTTATTTCAAGATTGTAATGCTGCTGAGTCCTTTGTTCATACCCACTTGGCCCAGAATGGTTTTAGGATTTCAGACAATAGGGAGTTTTTCAACGCCCCCGTAAACGACATCGTCCGAGCAATAGCCTTGGCCCCTGGTCCAATTGATAAGGCTTCGCCACAGATCGTAAGCGAAATCGAGGATGATGTGCTTGAGGACGATGACACAGAGAAACGTTACCCATGGTCGTCCATTTTTGATGAGGCTGAAAGTTACTACTATGGATATGAAGAATTTCTTCAGGATGACGAGAAGGCTCTTCGGCTATTCAGGCGAGCTGCAAAACTAGGTTCTTTACCTGCCTATGGAATGATTGCAAGAATATTAAGGAAGGGCGGACCGGCAGACCAGCAAAAAGGCCTTAACGCTTTGAAGGAAGGAGCGGAAAAAGGAAGCGTGTACTGCTACTGGGAAATGGGACTTATATTCACGAATGATGGAAACATAGGAAATGCCGAGAAATGCTTTTTGAATTTCGTCCAAAAATTCCCCTCAGCTCCTGATGGGCAGCATCTGTCCTTATCGGAACGGCGAAGTATATTTACTGGCGTTGGGTACCTAATTTATCGGAAATTTAAATACGGTAGTAGATATCCCGCATTTCTTGATACTTTCTTTAAGGGTAAGTGGGGCCCCACTATTGTGCATCATGCCCACGAAACCCAAAAACATCTGGCTGAAACCCAGCCCGCAGAGTTCGATGGACATCTTGCAAAAGCAGATTTTGTGGAAAAATTTGCAAAAGCTGTGGAGTATTTGAATTCCCTCCAGGGTTTACCTGATAAAGCTAGCACCGCAACTGATATGTCTGCAACGGAAGAGAAGAAAGGAGGTTTTTTTGCCCGATTTTTCTCTTAGTACAAAACTCAGGGACAATGTGCAGCAAATCTTTGCCTTATGGGTTATAGCGTTGCAAAACCACTCCCTTTCACTACACATTTATGAATGATAAAGGACGTTATCAAGGGGAAAAAAACAACGAAAACGAGACCTTTCGCGTGCTTAGCTTGTGTTCTCTATAGGTTCATCTATAAATAAAACATGAATACCGCTTGAATCACAGCGTTGAACTGTTGATGGTTTCCTCGTAATTTAATTAAGGGTAAAAATAATAAAGGTGAAATTGTGACTAATCAAAGGGAGGCAAAGTAGCGCTCAATAAAAATGCGGTTGACCTTAGAAACCGCATCACATCCAACAGCATGACATCACGCATACCGGAATAGGGGATATGACAACCGCAACGATTCGATTGGTGCTGGAGCGCGACTTTGAATCATTTGGCGTCGACCAGCGACATCTTCTGATCGACGATATTGCGAACTTACTTGGATGCAACACCGATGAACTGAAAAACGTACGTTTTCGCCGAGGATGCGTAATCCTTGAGTTTGAGGTGCATGAGGAGATTGCCGAATGGTTCGTTCGGTTGGCTAAGAAGGCAGAAACTGGCGCCGATCTCACCGAGGAATTAGAAGCGATAAAAGAGTGTTTCAAACGTCATGGCATTGCCGGCGTCAATATAGAGCGCAAAGTGCGCTTTGCGATTGAGCGCCGCGATAACACTCCGCAGCGGGAGATTGCGCTTATCCATGGCTGGAACGGTAGTTCGGAAAGTTTTGGGCAACTTCCAAAGATTTTGAAATCTAAGTTTAACTGCGAAGTCTATGTTTACCCGTACCCATCGGGAACAAAAAGTGGCTCTCCTGGACTTTATTTTGTTGCTAAGAACCTACGTAATGCCCTCCTCAACAACACGTCGGGAAAGACTCTAGCTGTGATTGCACATAGCATGGGCGGAGTGATTCTGAGACGGATGCTTGCCAATCAGCTCTTGGAACCGGATCAAATCGGCGAACGGTTGCGACTGGCGATCTTCGCTGCATCACCAAGGAACGGTGCTGCCCTTGCGGATCTTGGATCGTATGTGCCTTTTTTACCGAAAGAACAACTGCAGGACCTATCGCCAAATTCAGGGTTCATCGTTGCATTGAATGAGGAGTGGCGCAAATGGGTGGAGCAGAAAGTTCCGAATCTTTGTGCCGTCAAAGCAATCTACGGTACAGCTGACAAAGTAGTCCCCTGTGCGAATGCGGCCGATTACGAAGGCGAGGCAGTTCCACTTTACGCCGATCACACCGGGATCGTTAAGCCAGAGGACGAAAACAGTGAAATAGTTAAGACTTTGATTCGTTTCATGATGGGGTTTGGAGAACAGTAGAACGACAAATACACTTAAACGTTTCCCTTCGGGTCGCGCAGTGGCCGCAATTCGCCCGGGCAACTGCATCTGGCACCGCTGCAAACAAATGGGGGTGCGTTTAAACAAATGTCAGTCAGTTTTTATCCTAAATGGAAACCAATATTTTAATAGCTCACCTTAAACGTCGGATTATCAGCAGTTTACGGACTCAATCTTTGGGAATCTCCTACGTTGCGAAAATCTTTAAGAGAATTAGATGGGAAAGGAAAACAAATACTTTGTTGCGCAGCTTAAGAAAGTTCTTGAAATTTGTCACGCGAATGACTATCTTTCTTGCCATATAGAGTATGTATCATATTTCTTATATCAAGCTGAAGCTGGCCCTTTGGATCAATCGCAAACGAACGATATAAAAGAGTTGATAGATAATATACTTTTCGATTTTGAAGTAAATAATTGATGGGGTGGTCATTGCTTAGGTTTGTAACTATAGTATGGATTGTGATTTAGAGACTAAACCTAAAACGGTTTTGACCCTCTAAAGAAACCTACCGCAGATTTTGGATTTGACTAACTACTAGGCGGCCAATGATATGAAACTAGGATCAGCTATTGAATTTGCGCGTAAAAGCGCAAATTTGACAACCAAACAACTGGCGAAGCGAGCAGGAGTGTCTCAGGACGATATGTCTTCAATAGAAGTGGATAAACAGAAACCCTCCCTAAAAGAGGCAGAGGCTATAGCAGAAGCCTTAGATATACCGCTTTGGGCGTTAATGAGGCTTGCTGAAGGAAAAACAGACCAAACACAGGACATTCGTCGCAAACTTGTTAAAGCTAGAATGGTTGTTACTCACCAGCCAGAAACTGCTTCGGCCTCACAAGAATTGCATTGTCTCAGCGCGAAATAGTTTTTTATTAAATTCTTGTTGAGTAGTTGTTGCGTGGGTGTAACTGCGGGAGATAAGTTAACCCCGAGACCTCACTAGTCGGGCTTCTTCGTGCCTGAGCTTCCGGTAGTAGTATT
>NZ_AP024515.1:0-3276625 GCF_018406445.1 Nitrosospira sp. NRS527 | reverse complement strand
GATTGTCATTGCTGATTGGGGAAGAAGCGGAAATCGGGAGTCTAAAGCGAAAGCGCAGGTGAGGAGTCCATTTTAGACCGTTCCTCCCGACTTATCCACAGGGTGAGGAAAAAATATTGGTTGACACCAATGTACGTAAAGAGTTGTAATGCCGAGTTTTATTGATTATCAGGCTCAGGGGACATCATGAAACGCACTTATCAACCGTCCGTGACACGGAGGAAACGAACCCATGGTTTTCGAGTTCGCATGAAAACCACGGGGGGTGCGGCTGTTATCAGAGCTCGCCGCGCCAAGGGACGAGTCCGCCTGGCAGTATAGCTGCTGGCGCCAGATTCAAAATTGAGGGATTGTATTATTCGCTTTCAAAAAAATAAGCGGTTGCATAAAGCAGAAGAATTTTCCTCAGTTATCCGGTGCAAGTGTTCTGCACGCAGCGAATTTCTTCAAGTTTTCGCTAAGCCCAATGGCTTATTGCACCCAAGACTGGGGTTGATCATCGCTGGTAAAATCGAGCGGTTGGCCGTAAATCGAAACAGGGTCAAACGCGTGCTGCGCGAGGCGTTTCGAGCGCGGCAGCAAGATCTGGCCGGCCTTGATCTCGTGGTGCGTTTACGATGTAGAGTTAGCCACGACAATTCATCACGGATAGCGGGGGAAGCGGAAAAGCTCATGATTCAACTGCAGCGATGTCGCGGATAATCATCGGTTTTATCAAGATCTACCAATATTGCCTGAGCCCCTTTTTTGGACCCTCGTGCCGGTTCAGTCCATCCTGCTCAAACTATGCATGCGAGGCGCTCACCAAGCATGGGGTGCTTCGGGGAATATTTCTGAGTGTCTGGCGAATAATGCGCTGCAATCCCTGGGCCCGTGGCGGACATGACCCCGTCCCGTAGGACTTATCACATAGGGCTTATCAAGGTTTGAATAATTCATGCCTCGATTATCCATATCGTAAAATATAAAATCGCGAAGCAAGATGGATACACAAAAACTAGTACTCTTCCTGATTTTTGCCACGTCAATGCTGTTTCTTTGGGAGGCGTGGCAGAAGGAACAACTTCCGCCACCCTCAGCCGCATCTGTGTCTGCAACCCAAGGTGGGGCAAATCAGACTGAAAAAAACAGCCAGAACGAGACCCCCATACCCGGAGATAAACTTGTCTCGGCACAACCGGGCAAGGATGGAGCCGCCGTTGAAAACTCTGTTCCGGTCAAGGTCACTGGCAAGCTGGGAATAGGCGAAAAAATTGTCGTCAAGACCGATATGGTCGTTGCGGAAATCGATACTGCAGGAGGCGATTTACGACGCCTCGAGTTACTCCAATACCCTGATACCGCAGATAAACACAAATCCTTCGCGCTGTTGCAAAGTCAAGACGAGCACGTTTATGTAGCCCAGTCGGGGCTGATTGGAGAAGGCCTGCCCAGCCACAAGACAACTTATACAGCGGACCAGAGTACGTATGAGCTGGTAGCCGGGGCGGATAAAATCGAGGTACGTCTCCTGGCACCCGAAGCCGATGGTGTGCGCGTAGTCAAGATATACACATTCCATCGTGGAACTTATCTCATCGATGTCAGTTTCGAGGTTACCAATCAGGGAACCGCCGCGATCCAGCCCTTCTCTTATTTCCAGATGTTGCGCGACAGCCAGCCTCCAGTGGGTTCGGTATTCATGATTCCCACTTATACGGGCGCCGCGCTTTACACGGAGCAGGATAAGTTCAAGAAAATCGAGTTTTCGGCTCTGGATAAAGGCAAGGCAACCTATCCTAAAACAGCTGACAATGGCTGGATTGCCATGCTGGAGCATTATTTTCTCACCGCTTGGTTACCGAAGGACAAAACCCCCCGCGAGTATTACGCGAAGCCTTTGGGCGACAACGAATATACGGCCGGTGTCATTGTGCCGGTGGGCATGATCGAGCCCGGCGCTACGGCTACCGTTACGGTGCCGCTCTACGCGGGTCCAGAGGAACAAAGCAAGCTCGCAGCGGTTGCGCCCGGGCTTGACCTTACGGTGGACTATGGCTGGCTGACAGTGATCGGAGCACCGCTGTTCTGGTTGTTGTCGTTCTATCATTCATGGACGGGAAATTGGGGGGTCGCCATTATCCTTTTGACCATGTCGGTCAAGCTGGTGTTTTTCCCGTTATCCGCGGCGGGCTATCGGTCGATGGCGAAGATGCGGCTGGTTACGCCCAAGCTGCAGCGTTTGCGTGAACAGCACGGGAACGATCGTCAGCGCATGCATCAGGCGATGATGGATTTTTACAAGGCCGAAAAAATCAACCCGATGGGAGGCTGTTTTCCCATCCTGGTTCAGATCCCGGTGTTTATCTCGTTGTACTGGGTATTGCTTGCGAGCGTGGAGTTGCGTTACGCGCCCTTTGCATTGTGGATAGAGGATATGTCCTCTCCCGACCCTTATTATGTACTGCCCATACTCATGGGTATTTCGATGTTCGTACAATCAAAACTAAGCCCGCCGTCCGCGGATCCGATCCAGGCGAAAGTGATGCAGATCATGCCTTTCGCTTTCAGCATCTTCTTCTTCTTCTTTCCTGCTGGACTGGTGCTATATTCGTTGGTCAATAACGTGCTTTCTATCCTCCAGCAATGGCAAATCACGCGCATGATCGAGGGTTCCGCCGCCGCTACTGCTGCGGGAAAACAGAAAAAGCAGAACGGCTGATATCGACGAGCACTTTCTATTCGAAATCGAGCGGGCTCTGCTGGAAATATTCGGGTGAGGTGAGGGGCCACTGGTTGGCTGATTCACTTCGGCCCATTACCTGATGGAAAATGCTGACACTATTGCCGCGGTTGCTACGCCGCCCGGACGAGGCGGCATCGGTGTAGTGCGTGTTTCCGGCAAAGGCATGAAATCCTTGGCGCTGAAGGTTATCGGTTATGTGCCTGAACCGCGCTATGCCAGGCTGAGCAAATTTTTCGATGAAGATGGGCAGGTCATCGATCAAGGAATTGCTCTTTTTTTCCCCGCGCCCCATTCCTATACCGGCGAAGACGTTCTCGAACTGCAGGGTCACGGCGGCCCGGCGGTAATGAATCTACTATTATCCAGTTGTCTCTCGGCGGGTGCCCGAATGGCGCAGCCCGGAGAATTTACCCTTCGCGCCTATCTTAACAACAAGCTGGACCTCGCTCAGGCTGAAAGCGTAGCGGATATCATAGACGCCAGTACGGGCGAAGCCGCACGTTGTGCCGTGCGCTCTCTGCAAGGGGAGTTTTCCAATGCCGTACATATCGTTGTGGACGCGCTCACTGATCTCCGCATATCGGTTGAAGCATCGCTGGATTTTTCCGAGGAAGAAATAGACCATGCCCATCATGCTGATGTCAGCCACAGGCTGAAGGGCGTCCAGGCGCACCTGGAGCATGTGCTTGCATCAGCGCGGCAGGGCAGCATACTACGGGAAGGGATATGGATCGTTCTGATTGGACAGCCTAACGTCGGAAAATCAAGCCTGCTGAACCTGCTGGCGGGAGAAGAGGCGGCCATTGTCACGGAGATACCGGGCACTACGCGTGACACGATTCGCCGGACCATTGAAATTGAAGGTGTTCCGCTACATTTGCTGGATACCGCCGGGCTGCGGGAAACGGACGACGCTGTCGAAAAAATGGGTATCGCCCGCACGCGCTCTACCCTCGAAAAAGCGAATTTCGTGCTGCTCGTACTGGATAGCCGGTGGGGTATCACCCCGGCGGATCAGGCGATACTCGACAGCCTTCCCGCGGGATTGCCGGTAATATACGTGTATAACAAGATCGATCTGCTGGACGAGCGCTCCCTTGCGGAAGTGGGAAAAGACAGGTCGGAAGTTTACGTTTCCGCGATAACAGGCGCGGGGATCGAAACACTTCGCCAGAGGCTGCTGAAAATGGCCGGTTGGGAGCCACGCTCGATGGGTGAGGGTGTATTCATGGCGCGTCAGCGCCATCTACAGGCGCTGACGGCTGCTCGCGAATACCTGGAAAACGCGGCCGAACTGGACAGGGGAGAGTTTCAACCCGAGCTGCTCGCCGAAGAGTTACGGCTTGCTCAGCAAGCGTTATCATCCATCACCGGCGAGTTCGGATCTGACGATTTGCTGGGGAAGATATTTTCGCGATTCTGTATTGGCAAGTAAGCGCCTTCCGGCCAATCCGGCTTCAAACCACTTATCGGCTCCCAGGAATTTCAGGAAAATGTTTCACGTGAAACATGCGCGTGGATAATCGTGTTTTGCCCCTCCGAAGGACCCCGCCTTACATAGCCCCCCGTTTTACCGTAGAATGCCACCTCTTTAGCGAATGCGACGGTAGCGTAGTGAACTGCTCTGAAAATTTCGATGTAATAGTTATTGGCGGTGGACATGCCGGTACCGAGGCAGCCCTGGCGGCCGCACGGATGGGCAAAAAAACACTCCTGTTATCGCACAATATCGAAACCCTGGGGCAGATGTCCTGTAACCCCTCCATTGGAGGTATCGGCAAGGGGCACCTGGTAAAAGAGGTTGATGCGCTTGGCGGGGCAATGGCTGCCGCCGCTGATGAAGCCGGCATCCAGTTTCGCATACTCAATTCGAGCAAGGGACCGGCGGTACGGGCAACGCGTGCCCAGGCGGACAGGATGCTCTATCGTCAGGCAATCCGGCGTCGTCTCGAGAATCAGCCCAACCTGTGGCTGTTCCAGCAAGGAGTGGACGATCTCACGCTCGAGGGGGAGTGCGTCACAGGCGTCGTAACCCAATTGGGAATCAGGTTTACCGCCCGAGCGGTGGTCCTGACGGCAGGAACGTTTCTTGGGGGGCTTGCACATGTCGGTTCAGCCAATTTCCAGGCCGGCCGGGCCGGCGACCCACCCTCCATCAGCCTGGCTGCCCGCCTGCGGGAGATGAAGCTGCCCGTGGGTCGATTGAAAACCGGTACCCCGCCGCGCATAGACGGCCGTAGCATCGATTACTCGGCGGTTATCGAGCAGCCGGGCGACAACCCTGTGCCGGTCTTCTCCTTTATGGGTGACGCCGCCCGGCACCCACGGCAGTTACCCTGCTGGATGACGCATACCAATAGGCGGACTCATGACATCATTCGCGGCGGCCTGGATCGATCTCCACTGTTTACCGGCGTAATCGAGGGAACAGGGCCACGATATTGTCCTTCCATCGAGGACAAGGTCGTGCGATTTTCAGCGAAGGAATCGCACCAGATCTTTCTGGAACCGGAAGGTCTCGGCACTCATGAGGTATACCCCAACGGAATCTCGACCAGCCTGCCATTCGACATGCAGGTCAAGCTGGTGCAATCCATCAAGGGGCTTGAAAACGCACATATTACCCGTCCCGGCTACGCTATCGAATACGACTTTTTCGATCCACGGGCATTAAAAAGCTCGCTTGAAACAAAAGCAATCGAAGGCCTGTTTTTTGCCGGACAGATCAATGGGACGACGGGTTATGAAGAGGCTGCGGCCCAGGGATTGTTGGCGGGGATTAATGCGGCGCGCAAGATACAAGACCGGGAAGCGTGGTGCCCGCGCCGCGACGAAGCTTACCTGGGCGTTTTGGTAGACGATCTTGTCACCCGAGGCGTTACCGAACCCTACCGCATGTTTACCAGCCGTGCCGAATATCGCCTGCAACTTCGGGAAGACAACGCTGATTTGCGTCTGACCGGGATGGGCCGGGAGCTCGGGGTGGTCGATGATGTACGCTGGGCTTCATTCGAAGCCAAGCGCGAAGCGATTGTTCGAGAGCAAGGCAGATTAAAAGCGACATGGCTCAGTCCAAATACCAGTTTGAATGCGTTACCCGAAGCGGACGTGTTACGAGTGCTGGGCAAGACCATTGGGCATGATTATTCGCTATACGAATTGTTGCGGCGCCCGGACGTATCCTATGCCGCTCTGATGACGCTGCCCGGTGCAGGGGAGTGTGTCACTGATCCCGTGGTTGCGGAGCAAGTTGAAATCCAAGCGAAATATCACGGTTACATTGAACGTCAGAAGGATGAAGTGGCGCGTAATGCCGGCTATGAGGACATTCGCCTGCCGCTCGATCTTGATTACACCACCGTGCGCGGCCTCTCCGCCGAGGCACAGCAAAAACTGAATCAATTCAAGCCGGAAACAGCAGGGCAGGCAGCCAGGATTTCCGGCATAACGCCGGCGGCAATTTCATTATTGCTGGTACACGTGAAACGTGGATTTTCCGGCCAGAAAAAAAAGAAGAGCGCATGAGTCTCACGGCGCAACTCGCTGGCGGAATCGAAGCCCTGGGATTGACGCTCCCGCACGAAACCCAAACGCGCTTGCTGCAATACCTCGCGCTGATCCGGAAGTGGAACCAGGTGCATAACCTGACCGCGGTGCGTGAGCCGGAAGCAATGCTGGTTCGTCATTTGCTCGATAGCCTGGCGGTTTTACCGCACGTCACCGGATCGCGTATTGCCGACGTCGGCAGTGGCGCTGGCTTGCCGGGGATTCCCCTGGCTTTGACGCGGCCCGAGTGGCATGTGACCCTGGTCGAAATCAATCACAAAAAAGCCGCATTTCTGCAACAGGCGCGAATCGAGCTGAATTTAAAAAATATCGAGGTGATGGTAGAGCGCGTCGAAAATTTTCGACCGGCAGATGGGTTTGATATCGTCATTTCACGTGCTTTTTCCGATCTGACTGATTTTGCCAGCCTGGCGGGGCATTTGTGTGCGCCAGGAAACGTTGGCGGCAGACTTGTGGCGATGAAAGGAGTGTATCCTCACGAAGAACTGGCACAGCTCCCAGCACAGTTCATGGTCGAAAAAATATTACCGGTTACAGTCCCCGGCCTTGAGGCGGAGCGACATCTTGTCTGGATCAAGCAGGCATAGCGGGTGACGGTTTGGCGACCACGGTGGTTTTAGCGGATGGCCCGCGATTTGACAGCCGGGTTAGCCGGAGATGGCCGGCTCGGAGAGGACTAGATGGCGAAAATTCTGGCAATAACCAATCAAAAAGGCGGGGTAGGAAAAACCACCACGAGTGTTAATCTGGCGGCGAGTCTCGAAGCCGCCGGACGTCGTGTCTTATTGATCGATCTCGATCCCCAGGGTAATGCCACGATGGGAAGTGGTGTGGACAAACGTGTCTTGCGGCATACGGTATATCAGGTATTGTTGGGTAGCCGAAGTATTGCGGATGTACGTGTAACCTCTACCAGCGGCAAGTATGACCTCGTCCCCGCCAACCGTGACTTGGCCGGTGCTGAAATAGAAATGGTAGATCTGCCCCAGCGGGAAACACGACTGAAGGCCGCGCTGCAAGCGGTGGAAAAGGAATACGATTTTATTCTCATCGATTGTCCGCCCGCACTTAACCTGCTGACACTCAACGGTTTATGTGCTGCCCATGCGGTGATGATTCCGATGCAGTGCGAGTATTACGCCTTGGAGGGGTTAAGCGATCTTGTCAATACCGTAAAAAAGGTACGGGCAAATCTCAACCCGGTGCTCGAGATCGAAGGATTGCTGCGTACCATGTTCGACCCCCGCAATATACTGGCGCAACAGGTATCCGAACAATTGCAGCAGCACTTCGGGGACAAGGTTTACCGCACTGTAATCCCACGTAACGTGCGACTGGCCGAAGCGCCGAGCTTCGGTATACCGGCGTTGTATCACGACAAATTATCCAAAGGCACCCAGGCCTATCTGGCGCTGGCGGGGGAAATGTTGAACAGAGACTCATCCGTCGCGCCGGTCCAACAGGATCACGAACAGAAGCTTGAAGCGTAACGGGATAAAGACCAGGAAGGGAAAAAGTAGATGAAATTGAAGGGGTTGGGGAGGGGATTGGATGCGTTGTTGGCAGGTGACAGCGATGGCCGCAGGACAGAGGAATCGCTACAGAACCTGAAAACTTCACTGCTACAGCCGGGCAAGTATCAGCCGCGCACCCACATGGATAAAGTATCTTTGGCGGAGTTGGCGGAATCCATCAAGGCCCAGGGGGTAATGCAGCCGATCCTGGTTCGGCCTGTTTCGCCGGGAAGCTACGAAATCATAGCCGGCGAGCGGCGCTGGCGAGCAGCACAACTGGCGGGGCTCGCTGAAGTGCCTGCGCTCATCCGTGAAGTACCGGATGAGGCAGCGCTGGCCATGTCGTTGATCGAGAACATTCAGCGCGAGAACTTGAATCCTCTAGAAGAAGCTATGGGAATTCAAAGGCTTATCAGAGAATTCGGAATGACTCATCAGGCTGCCAGCCAGGCTTTGGGCAGTTCGCGCAGCGCCGTTTCCAACCTCCTCCGATTGCTTAATCTGCCGCCTGCCGTGCAGGAATTGCTGATGCAGGGAAAGATCGACATGGGGCACAGCCGCGCGCTGCTCTCGCTTCCCGCGTCGAAGCAGATAGAAACCGCGAATCTGGTGGTGCATAAACAGCTTTCGGTACGCGAGACCGAAAGACTGGTGCATCGGATAGAGCATCCGGTAGAAAAAAAACACCCTAAACGTGACCGCGATTTGTTGCGCTTGCAGGAAAATATCTCTTTGAAACTCGGCGCGCAAGTCGTCATCAATTCCAGAAAAAACGGCAAGGGAAGCGTGGTGATTCATTACGACAGCCTTGAGCAATTGGACGGAATATTGTCTCGGTGGTGATCCGGAATTTAAACCATCGCATTGTTTCCAAGCTCAGGGTTTTAAAAAGAACATTGAAAAAATTTTCCTCGCGCTACATGGGGGCTTTTCAAGGTTTTTAAAGAGGGGAAGCGCTCATAGTTCCCCAAACTGCTTGACTTAGGCCATTTTCGAGGATAGTCTTTGCCGGGTTGTGGGTATGTAAAGTACCAGTTAGACCGTATTAGATAGTACAAGTAGTAATTAATTGAATTGCGCAGCAACAAATTATCGAAGTTTCTACCGGCGTAGAGTAGTTCAGGAACAGAGGCAAGTTCAGGAACAGAGGGGCAGGACAAGCCGGTAGAGCGCGCAGCACTTGATCAACGAAACAAGGCAACAGGAGGAAACAACATGGCAACAACACTAGGAACGTCGGGTCACGCCAAGGCAAGCGGCCGCGACTACGACATGTCGGAGTGGTATGACTCGAGGTGGTACAAATTCGGGCTCATCACCATGCTGCTGGTAGCGATATTCTGGGTCTGGTATCAACGGACCTTCGCCTACTCGCACGGCATGGACTCCATGGAACCCGAGTTTGAAAAAGTATGGATGGGACTGTGGCGCGTCCACATGATCGTCATGCCGATCTTTGCCCTCATCACCTGGGGCTGGATCTGGAAGACCCGCGACACCAACCTGGACAACCTTGACCCCAAACTGGAAGTCAAGCGTTACTTCTACTGGATGATGTGGCTGGGCGTCTACCTGTTTGGCGTATACTGGGGCGGCAGTTTCTTCACCGAGCAGGACGCCTCCTGGCACCAGGTCATCATCCGCGACACCAGCTTCACCCCCAGCCACGTCGTCGTGTTCTACGGCTCCTTCCCCATGTACATCGTCTGCGGCGTGGCAAGCTACCTGTACGCCATGACCCGCCTGCCGCTGTACTCCCGTGGCACCTCGTTCCCGCTCGTCATGGCCATTGCCGGACCGCTCATGATCCTGCCGAACGTAGGCCTGAACGAATGGGGTCATGCCTTCTGGTTCATGGAAGAACTCTTCAGCGCACCGCTGCACTGGGGCTTCGTCATCCTGGGCTGGTCGGGACTGTTTGCAGGCGGGATCGCAGCACAGATCATCACCCGCTACTCCAACCTGACCGACGTCGTCTGGAATGGCCAAAGCAAAGTCATCCTCAACAACCGGATCGTACCGTAACCTGAAAGACCGGCTGAACCCAAGTTCAGCCGGTCTTTTTGATTTGGCACCACCCGGACTCGAGGAACCCTGAGGAACCTTGGGCCGCTCTGCCGCCGCAACCCGACGGCAGAGCGGCCCGCCGCTACCGCCGCTGCGGCGAACAAAGACCCAGCCCAAAAAAAACAAGCTGGGGCGGAAAGAGGACAAGCAGCACCAAGCAACACGCAACAGCAACACATCATTCACGTATTAAGATCGTAGACATTTGAGGGGAGGGTGCGATGAGCAGAACCGATGAAATACTGAAGGCGGCCAAGATGCCGCCGGAAGCAGTAAAGATGTCCAGGATGATAGACGCGGTATATTTCCCGATTCTATGTATCCTTCTGGTTGGAACCTACCACATGCACTTCATGCTGCTGGCAGGCGACTGGGACTTCTGGCTGGACTGGAAAGACCGCCAATGGTGGCCGGTAGTGACCCCCATCGTGGGCATCACCTATTGCGCCGCCATCATGTACTACCTGTGGGTCAACTACCGGCTGCCCTTTGGCGCCACCCTCTGCGTCGTCTGCCTGCTGACCGGCGAATGGCTGACCCGCTACTGGGGCTTCTACTGGTGGTCGCACTACCCCATCAGCTTCGTCTTCCCCTCCACCATGATACCGGGCGCACTGGTCATGGACACCGTCATGCTGCTCACCCGCAACTGGATGATCACAGCCTTAGTCGGCGGAGGCGCATTCGGACTCCTGTTCTACCCGGGTAACTGGCCCATCTTTGGCCCGACCCACCTGCCGCTGGTAGCGGAAGGCGTACTGTTGTCCGTTGCTGACTACACCGGCTTCCTGTACGTTCGCACCGGCACCCCCGAGTACGTACGCAACATCGAACAAGGCTCACTCAGAACCTTTGGCGGCCACACCACCGTCATCGCCTCATTCTTTGCCGCCTTCGTCTCCATGCTCATGTTCTGCCTCTGGTGGTACTTCGGCAAACTTTACTGCACCGCATTCTTCTACGTCAAAGGGGCCCGTGGCCGCGTCACCATGAAAAACGACGTCACTGCATTTGGCGAAGAAGGCTTTCCCGAGGGGATCAAATAATGGAATTCAACAACCTCATCAAGCGCAGCCTGACCGGCCTGTGCGGCATGGCAGCCCTGGGCATGACCTTCATGCTCGACGTCACCCCGGCCCAGGCCCACGGCGAACGCTCCCAGGAACCCTTCCTGCGCATGCGTACCATCCAGTGGTACGACATGAAATGGGGACCTGAGACCACCAAAGTGAACGACCTGGCCAGCATGACCGGCAAATTTCACCTGGCCGAAGACTGGCCGCGCGCTGTTGGCAAACCGGGCCGCGCCTTCTTCAACGTCGGCAGCCCCAGCCCCGTGTTCGTACGCCTCTCCACCAAGCTGAACGGCGAACCGACCATGATTGCCGGCCCGCTCGAAATCGGACGCGACTACGCCTTCGAAGTCAGGCTCAAAGCCCGCATCCCGGGTCGCCATCACATGCACGCCATGCTGAACATCAAGGATGCAGGCCCGATTGCCGGCCCCGCCGCCTGGATGAACATCACCGGCAGCTGGGATGACTTCACCAACCCCGTCAAACTGCTGACAGGCGAGACCATCGATACCGAAACCTTCAACCTGGGCAACGGCCTCTTCTGGCACGCCCTGTGGATGGGATTGGGCATCTTCTGGATCGGCTACTACGTTGCCCGGCCCATGTTCCTGCCGCGCAGCCGCGTACTGCTGGCCTACGGCGACGAACTGCTGCTGGACCCGATGGACACCAAAGTGGCCTGGATCGTACTGCTTGCCACCATTGGGCTCGTATGGGGCGGCTACCGTTACACCGAAAACAAGCATCCCTACACCGTGCCCATCCAGGCGGGTGAATCCAAGGTTGCCCCGTTGCCGGTGAAACCCAACCCCATCTCCATCAAAGTGACCCACGCCAACTACGACGTACCGGGGCGGGCACTGCGGGTTACCATGAGCGTCACCAACAGCGGCGATTCAGCCTACCGCATTGGCGAATTCACCACGGCCGGCATCCGGTTCATCAACAAAGTGGGCTTGAAGCACATGGACCGCAACTATCCGAAGGAACTCGTGGCCACCGGCTTATCGTTTGACAACGAGACCCCGATACAGCCGGGCGAGACCCGTGAAGTGAAGATGGAAGCGAAAGACGCACTGTGGGAAGTACAGCGGCTCATGGCCTTGCTGGGCGACCCGGAAAGCCGTTTTGGCGGATTGCTCATGACATGGAGCGATAGTGGCGATCGCAACATCAACAGCATAGCGGGCGCCGTCATACCGGTCTTCACCAAGCTCTAAGCCGCATGGGACGCAAGGCCTAGCCCCGTCCCGCAAGGCATTGACACCGGTCCGCCGCCGTCGCCAGACGGAAAGGTGGATCGGTGTTTTTTATGCAGCATAAAAATAGTAGAATTAGCAAAGCAGCATCGGCATGACGACAGCCCGCAGGCCTCCCGCCCGCGGACGAACGGCAGGCCCGCCCAAGTGGCGATTAGCTGAAACAGTGAATCTTGTAACTTCGTAACAACGAACAACGCGGAGAGAACCCGTTTGTGATTAGGCAAGTAACACAGGCAATGCTCATCCTGACCGCGGCGCTCTATGCCGGCGCGGCAGGCGCGCACGGAAAAGTCTCGCTGGAAGAAGACAGCTGCGTGCGCCGCATTGGCGAGAACATGGTGCACTTAAGCGCCTACCAGCCGCAATTTGAGCCCAGCGCCCAATACTGCACCGAAATCCCCAAGAGCGGAGACACCTACCTGGTGGTCGACCTGATCGACCCGGCCCTGCGCGAAATGCCCATCGGCATGCGCGTCGTCAGAGGTACCAGCGAAACCGACGACGAGACCGTAAGCTACCTGCGGCCAAGCTACCACCCCGACGGCGTGATCAAGGGCGAGACCAGCCTGGACCAGGGCTTGTACACCGTCATCATCACCGCCGAAGGCCTGCCGCCCCTGCGCTACCAGTACCCCTTGCGGGTACAGATGATCAACTACGCGAACATATTCCGCACCGCGGTCGGGCCGCTGATCGCCCTGCTGCTTTTGATCCTGCTGGGATACAAGCTCATGAAATCCAAGCGCATGCAGCGCTGGCGTGCCTCGCGCCGCCCGTAGACCACGAAAACGACGAAACAAAGACAACCCGGACAACCCGGACAGCCCCGGCGGCAACCTGAGTATCGGGCCGTAGGATCGACGATTCATCATTTCTTATAGGTGACCTTGATAATGTCCTTACCCTCTCTCAAACCCGCCCTCCTGGGCCTGATGCTGGGCCTGGCCCTGCCGTTGTCCACCCAAGTGCACGCCCACGGCGGACTCTCCCTGGCCGACGACATCTGCAAACTCACCATCGGCCCCTATACCATGCACTTTACCGGCTACCAGCCGGAAAGCACCCAGGAGAAAGAATTCTGCGAAGACATCCCGGCCGTCGGCCGCACCGTCGTCGCCCTCGACTACATTGAAGAAGCGTTGCGACCCCTGCCCACCGAAGTGCGCATCATCCGCGACACCGGCGCGGCCGCCGGCGCGGAGGGAAACCTGGACGCCATCACCCTGCTGCATATCCCGGCCAAGGTCTACCCCAACGGCTCCATCAACTTCGAATACGACTTCACCCAGCCCGGCAAATTCGTAGGCCTGGTCACCGTCGCCGGCAAGGAGGAGTACATCTCGCGCTTCCCCTTCTCCGTGGGCGAACCCAAAGGCACCTCGCCCTATCTCATCGGCGCCATCGCCGTCATTGTGGTCGGTGCCGGCGTCTTCTTCCTGCGCGGGCGCAAATCCACCACTGCCGGTGCCGCCTGAGCAGTAGCCAACCAAAGTAGCCAACCCGGCAGCATAATGGAATAAGCCGGCGGCGATTGCCGCCGGGGCAGCGCCCGAACCAAACCGGAGCCATACAGTCTAAGTAACAGGTTCAGATAACAATAATATGGTCCGGATAAAAAGCCAAAAAAGACAGAAAAGATCAATCTGCCCACCCACCCTCGTGGCGTGGCACACGAAGAGGAGCCAAGAATGCAATCGATCATGATTCCCTCCCTCAAACAGGTCATGATGGGCAGTATCCTGCTCATGGCACTGGGGGCAGGGCTGCACAGCACCCCCGTCCTGGCGCACGCCATGCTGGTCAAGGCCGAACCGCCGCGCCGGGCGCAGCTCACCCAGACCCCCACGCAAGTACGGCTCTGGTTCAACGAAGAAATCGAAAAGGACTATGCCTCGCTGACCGTGCTGGACGCCGCCAAGGCACCGGTCACCGACATCCGGCCGCACATCGCCGAGGACGACCGCAAAGCCATCGTATTGCCCCTGTCGCAACTGGCGCCCGGCAAATACACGGTAAAGTTCCGGGTGCTGTCGGTGGACGGCCACGTGGTTGACTCGTCCTACGACTTCACCGTAAAGAGCAAAACACCCGCCAAATGATCGAGGTCATCGCGACGCTGCTGCGCTGGTCACAGCTTGCGTCCAACATGATCCTGGTCGGAAGCTGCGTCTTCCTGGCCATTGCCGGCTCCATCCACTCCCCCTGGGTGGGCCGCCTGGAGCGGGCGCTGCCTTGGCTCGCGCTCATCCTCCTGGCCGGGTTGATGGGCATCCTCGCCACCACCACGGCCCAGGCCACCGGCATCGACGCCAACGCCTGGCATCCGCAGGCCTGGCTCGCGCTCGTGCAGAATACCCACATGGGACACGTCTGGGCAGGGCGCGCCGCCTGCGCCGCGCTCGTCTGCGCCATCGCCCTCTATATCCGCGTCTCCCCCCCGGCAAGATGGCAATACATCCTGTGCGCCACCGTCGCTTCCGCCACCTTGACCGTGGGCGCGCTCGCCAGCCACGCCGCCGCCGAAGACCTGTCCTTCCTGTCCGTACTGCCCTACGCCTTGCACATCATCATGGCCAGCGTCTGGTTCGGCGCCTTGCCGGCCTTCCTGGTGGTCTGTTTCAGCTGCGACGTGCCGCAGGCAAACGACGCGCGTCCCGGCGACACGCGCTCCGGCATCCGGACGCCCGCCATCCAGCGCATCCATGCCGTGTTCCACGCGCGCGAAGCGTCGGCCACAGCCGACGCGCTCGCCTTGAAGCGCTTCTCCACCATGGCCCTGCCGGTCATGCTGACGGTGATCGCCACCGGCATCTTCATCACCTACCGCATGGTCGACAGCAGCTACAGCGCCCTGGTCGCCACCGAATACGGCTGGCTGCTCAACGGCAAGATCGCCCTGCTGCTGGTGGTGCTCGTCATCGCTGCGCGCGCGCGCAGCTGGTTGCCGCTGCTGGCCCAGCACGCCGATGGCCTGGCCGCGGCCGGTGGGCACCGGCTGCGCAAGTGGGTCAGCTTCGAATTCGTCATCGCGCTGGGCATCGTGTTGCTGGCCACCATCGTCGCCAATACCGTCCCGGCCAAGCACGCCATCATCCAGAACTGGCCCTACTCCTTCCGCTTCTCCCTGGCCGCCACCTGGGGCGACCCGAGCGTGATGCTGCGCGTCTGGAGCGGCCTGGCGCTGCTGGCCGCCGCCGGCGCGGCGATCGCGTTCGGGCGCACCAAAAAATGGGACATGAAGCGCCGCCTGGGCATTCCGCTCCTGCTGGCCGCCGTGGCCCTGGGCGTGGGCCTGCCGCCCCTGGCGGTGGACGCCTACCCGGAAACCTACCGCAAGACGCCGGTGCCGTTCGATACCATTTCCATCGCCAACGGCTCGGCCCACTTTGCCGAGAACTGCGTGCCCTGCCACGGCGCCCAGGGCAAGGGCAACGGCGTGATGGCCAAGAGCTTCGCCAAGCCGCCGGTGGACATGCTCACCGAGCCGCACACCGCCAAGCATACCGCCGGCGACTTCTTCCACTGGCTCTCCTTCGGCATTCCCGGCACCGGCATGCCCGAATTTGCCGACAGGCTCTCGGAGGAGGACCGCTGGGACGTGGTCAATTTCCTGCATGCCATGTCGCGCGGTTACCAGGCACGCCTGATGAGCCCGCAGGTCAAGCCGGAACAGCCGCAGCCTGGCATGGGTCCGCCCAATTTCTCCTATACCGCGCAGGATGGCGCAAGCGGCACCCTGAAGGATTTCCGCGGCAAGAAGAATGTGCTGCTGGTGCTGTTCTCGTGGCCGCAGTCGCGTGAGCGGCTGGCGCAGCTGCGTGATCTCGATGCCAGGCTGGCCGCGGCCAATACGGTGTTGCTGGCGGTGCCGGAGGACGATCCGGATTCGCACGAGCTGGAGCAGATCCAGGCCAATGTACCCTTACCGCTGGTGGTCGACGGCGCGCACGAGATTGTGCAGAGCTATAAGCTGTTTCGGCGGACGCTGAACAAGGCCGATCTGCTGGGGGAGGGCACCTTGCCGCCGCACATGGAGTTCCTGGTGGACCGCTTCGGTTATCTGCGCGCGCGCTGGATTCCGGATGCGGATGGCCCGGGCTGGTCAAATACCGATATGCTGATGCAACAGGTCGCTCAGCTTAATCGGGAAAAGGAGATATTGCCTCCGCCGGGGGATCATGTGCATTGAGTTGAGTAGTCAACCGCAAGAGGGAGCAACCGAGAAACATAGAGCCCCGTATGAGGCTTTCCATCAAAGTTTTTTTAATAATCGTTCAAGGAGATAAATATGATTAAATCGATGGCTACGGTCTTGATTAGTGCTGCGTTGGTCGTGTCAGCGCCCGCGTCAGCGCATACCGAAGAGCATTTCGACGCCATTGATACGCCACACGGGGGCCAGATGCGTATGGCAGGTCCCTATCATCTGGAGCTTGTTGCGCAAGAGAAAGACATCGTCCTCTACGTAACGGACCACGGGGATAATAAAGTCAGCACTGACGGCGGGGTGGGTAAAGCAAGTTTTCAGGTAGGCAAGGCCAAGCCCAAGGATTCGATAAAACTGGAACCTGCGGGGGATAACATCCTCAAGGGCACTGGAGATTTCAAGCTCACGCCTGAAACCACGATCGTCGTGTTTGTCAAATTACCGGACCAGGAGCCACAATCAACCCGTTTTACCCCTCTCAAGCCTAAGGCGAAAGCGTCCGAAAAACCCCAGGAAAAAAAGCCTGCGGGATCTACCAGTGGACATGAGCATCATCATATGCACCATTGAACGCCATGAGAAAAAGAGCCTGTAACCGATAGGACGGATGTTACAAAACCGTGGGGTGGCAGCAACTATCAATACTCTCACTGGACAGCGCCAACTGAAGTACCACGACGTCTTGCCATATTTAGCAATTCACCGCGGTTTTCAAGTTTGCAGCGCAGCCTGCCGCCCTCTCTTGATATCGATGTTCAGCAGTATCAGTAAACCAATAACAAAATAAACCCCGGTAATCAGCATGGCAAGCCGATGATCGCCTCGAGACATCCAGCTTACCAATCCATACGTCACCGGGCCCAATATGGATGACAGCTTGACTGCCAGCCCCCACAGTCCGAAAAATTCAGCACGTCTGGCGTCAGGACTGAAATATCCCACCAACGCCCGGCCTGCTGACTGAGAAGCCCCCAGACACAGACCGGCAACGTTGGCAGCCAGCCAGAACATCGCCCGGGTTTCGGCCATCCAGGCCAGCAATATCATGACAATCCAGCCAACAAGCGTCAGCGCTATGGTGGGAATATGCCCGATCCTGTCCTGTATGCTGCCGAAAGCGAACGCACCCGCTGATGCAGTGATGTTAACCACCAGGACCAGAAACATGGTGTCGCTGGTGTTAAAGCCCATTACCTGCTGCGCGTATATTGCAGCCAATGTAATTACAGTCTGGATACCCGCCTGGTAAAATACGATGCAGACAAGAAAACGCACCAGGTCGCGGTAATCCCGCACGCGATGAAACGTCTCGCCCAACCGCGAAAATGCCTCGCTTACCACGGTATGTCCAGCAAGATGCAATTGAGGTACAGCACGTTCCTTCAGGAAAAGAAAGGTGGGGATACTCGACAGCGCAAAGAAACCAGCCGTTATCAACATCGTAACGGGAACAAAGTGCTCAGCCGGCTTGCCTTGTTCCTGCGCCCAGGTGACATACGCCAGCGATAAGCCCAGACTGACCAGGCCGCCGATATAACCCAGGCTCCAGCCCCAGCCCGAAACCTTTCCCAACGCCTTGCCTTGCGCCAGCTCCGGTAAAAACGCGGCAATCAGATTTTCGCCGCATCCAAAGAAGAAATTGGTGAGGATTATCAGCACAACCGCCAGCCACAGATCGCCTGGGCCGACAAAGTAGAGCAATCCCGTGAACAAGACACAGCCCACCGCACTCAGGAATAATAGACGCTTCTTCGCAGCATACGCATCAGCATATGCGCCTAGCGCAGGCGCGGTCAGGATGATGAGCGCATAGGAAACCGCCAGCGCTGCTGTCCATGCAAACGTCGCCCATTCCGCATTCCCCGCCACGACCGCAACGAAATAAGCGTTGAAAATTGCAGTAATTACAACGGTGGTATAGCCCGAATTGGCGAAATCAAACATCGCCCAAGACCACACCTCCCGCCGACTTACCCCTGTCGCCAGATATTGTGGCTTATCCTGTATTTGCATGGAATGCAGCGATATCCTGATTAATGCTAACAACACTTATGATTAACTTGGGGCTGTTCCGCGGCCATAAAGGCCGTAACAGGTAACAGGTCGATGAGATCATTTATTACGACAAACAGATCCTGTCGCCTCGACTTCGGCTGTAAGTACTCACTCCATAAGAGGCGTTTATAGAATCCGGGTAATTACAATAGGTCAGTGCCACTCCGGCTATTCCCCAGTCATCCAAAGGGCTTGTCCGAAATTTCCGGCCTCGGCCTCTGATGATCACAACCGAAAAATACACGTGATTGCAGCGTGATTATGGACTAGCTGCACTCTGTCTCAGGAAAAACTGCAATCCTGATATCAATGCTTCACATGTCTTACGTCGCCGCAGACATTCACCAGCACCCCTATCAGGTTTAACATACCTTCCATCAATAAATTCAAATGCTCCTCGCTCCACTCGAACGAACGCAATGATGCCAGGGTTTGGTCAACAGGGATCTCTTCATGATTTATCTGCTGATGCGCAAGACTCAGGGCAAGCAGGCGCGCGCATTCCGCCAGTTGATCCTTTGTTGCCTTCTTGATCAGCATATTCGCCAAGTCATATGTCTGATCAAAGGTTAATAGTTGAGTCACGATATATGCCTATTATAATTTTATTAGCCTTTATTCTTCTGCAATCGCACACCGGATAAGCCACAAGCATTTAGCTCTCTGAGTATCCCGGCGTCGGTTTCATTATTCCTTAGGGTTGGCAGAACTTAACGCTATTCCCAACAGGAAAGCTGATTGTTCGCATAATAACCGTATTGTCGGGCATTGCAATTGGACTTAAGTACACATGCCCACCAATCCAGAATATGGGTAAGTTGCGGCGGCTTTGAAGTACCGCCGAACCGTCATTAAGTCTCACGAGCTTGCGCCGTGGTATCAGGGCAAAGCTTCAAGAATGACAAAACTACTCAACAATCCACGCTAGTCGCGGATTATCTGTTTTTTCCTCAATTTACCGGGTTACAACATCAGGAAGCCGCAACCTTAAAAATGATCAGATATCGAACCCACACTGGCGCAATCGATAACGATATAACCTACAGTGAATATCACCAGATGATATTATTAGGTCATGCGGTCTGATAATGGACTTGAAACTCTGTTCGATCTCGACGGCTATATTATTACTCAGGATTTAGGATGCTGGGTCAAGGTCGCGGTATGGCGGGTCGTAGCAACCCCGAAAATTCCGCATGGCATCCGCTATTCGCTTACGCTGCATGAACCCTATGGAAAACGGATCATGGAATCAACAACAGCCATGCCATAAAGCCGCCGAAGAAGTTCAAGCATGCGGGTCAGCGGCTAGCGTATGACCATAGGCATCGTCACATTGCAGATAAGGGAGTCCCTTATGAATTCAAGGATGCCTACCAGTTGCTTGCTGATTTCTTTGAAGAAGTGGATCGTGTATTGAAGGAAATGGAGCTATGAAAAGAATTGTGATCGGCATCATGCCACAAGAGAAAATCCGTGAACGTATGCTGGCAATAGCAAAAGGCGCGTACAAGCCCAAACCTGGAGAACCGAAGGTATGGTTTACCTCGATGAAATCCCTTGCTGAGGTTCTGAGTGACGATAACCGTGCCTTGCTCACAACTATCCATGAATCACAGCCTGAATCAATTACCGGTCTTGCAGCAATTACCGGACGAAAGCCCAGCAATCTCTCACGCACTCTGAAAACCATGTCTCATTATGGGATTGTGGAAATGCGGCGCGAAAACCGGCATGTGCGCCCAATCGTCAATGCTACCGAGTTTAAAATATTGACCGCTCAATAGATTGGCGCGTCTTTCGGGAAAGGGGTGTATTTGCTACCCGAATTCGTCAATGGACTGTTCAGCACAAGTACGAGCCGAATAAGTTAAAAAGGCCGATTGAGTTAAAAGGGTTGCCGAGCGAGAGCGCGGCAACAATTCTGCTATACCACTGGTCCTGAATCCTTGGAGTATTGTCAATAACTGTACGGTTGAAATTAATCTGAAGTTAAGCAGGAAAAAGGCGGGGCCGAGTGAATGGATAGAGCATACGCAGAGCATGAGCAATTGGTCGAACTGTATCGATTTGTGCAATCCTCAACACCCCCCCTTAACTTTGCTGGAAAATAGAAAATAGAAGATTTATTGTATTTTTTTTGCTTATTAATCAGGACAATAAGATATAAAAAAAAGATAAAATAAATGGACGAAATTTAGGGTCGTAAGCACTTAACATAAGCGATTGATTTTTCATGATAAAATAATAATAATTCAAATTTGAACTATAGCTTTTAATCTGTAAAATAGAAGCTTTACATTTCATCATAAGAGGGCATTATGCCAGAGCTAGCTCAGCCAGGACGCGCAGAAGCGATTGACAAAATTGATCAAATGGAATTCCTCCTGAAAAATATTTCAAGCCCTGTACTGGCAAGACTTATCCAGGAAGTTAAAAATGAGGAACGGTCCACTACTCAGGCTTATGATCGGGTTCACAACCGTCACAACCGTTAAAATCTGTCATTGTGATTGAAATTGATACGCTTTTGGTAAAGGTTGCCAGCAGATGCAATATCAATTGCAGTTATTGTTATGTATATAACATGGGTGATGATGGCTGGACGGAGATGCCCAAATTCATGCCTTCCCACACAATTAAAATTCTTACCGAAAGACTTAAGGAATATCTTGAGAACAATCCGGAACGTCTTTTTGCGTTAGTTCTCCATGGCGGAGAGCCTCTCTTGATTGGTTCGCGCCGTTTAGAAAATATGCTTTTGTCTTTAAGATCGGTTCTTCCTGAAGAACACTGCATAAGTATTCAAACAAATGGAATCCTTATAACTGACAATATTCTCGATATTTGTTCTAACTTTAAAACTTCTCTTTCTGTAAGCTTAGATGGGCCTGAGAAAATTAATGATGCGAATCGGGTTGGTCACCGTGGAGAAGCGACATACAGCCGGGTATTAAAAGGTATCGAAAAATTAAAACACCATGCTGACTGCTCGTTTCTCTTTGCAGGGCTTCTTGCTGTTATTGACCCGAATTCTAACCCTGAGGAAATATATAATTTTTTTAAAGATGTCGGTTCCCCTAACGTAGATTTTCTATATAGAGATGGTAATCACGACAAGCTTCCCTACGGCAAGGCTTCGTTTCATAGCGTTGAATATGGATACTGGTTGACGTCTCTACTTGACGTTTATCTAGCAGATCAGACCCCAATTAAGATAAGAATTCTTGATGACGTCATCCGTCTTGCTTTAGGCGGATATGGGGTGAAAGAAGGTATGGGAATTACTGATTTTGGTATTGCAGTTATCGATACGGATGGCACAGTAACAAAGAATGATACTTTGAAAAGCTCTTTTAAAGGTGCGGATCGCTTCTCGGAAAAATGGAACATTTGCTCACATAGTCTAGTAGATATTTTCTCTTCAAATGAGTTTGCTGATGCTCATTTATTACAACGTGCGAACAGCGCAGCTTGCCTCGCTTGTCCAGAGCTTGGAGTTTGTGGAGGAGGAATGCCTTTACACAGGTGGAAGGAAGGTGAGGGATACGAAAATCCTTCTGTTTATTGCAAGGACCAGCTTCATCTTATAAATCATCTACGAACAAAGTTGGGAGTCTCGGGAAAGAAAATACATGCGTAACCAGCAACTAATTGACCTTTCAAATGTAAGGAAATTTTTTTTGCCTTTTCATTATGTAGAATCTTCCCAAGCACTTAATTCACAATTAGGCGATACACTTCTCTCATGGCTTGAAAATTACGCTGGATGGAAGCTTGTTGAAACGAATTTTTATGAACAGTATGAGTTCAGCTTCTTGGATGCTAAGCTCCCGTCAGAGCTAGCCTTTCTAAATTCGCGCGATCATCTTCGCTGCGTAGCACGTCAAGTTGAAGCGGCTTTTTCAGTAAAACTTACTGAAAAAGTAGACTTTACTGCGCATAAGCTCATTTCAGGCCAGCGCATCCGCATTCATAACGATCACATTCCCGGACATGAAACTCATCGTTTATTAATTCAACTGAACAGAGGTTGGAAGGATGAGAATGGTGGAATGCTGATCTTTTTTAACAGCCAAGATATGAACGATATTCATAAGATTTTTCGTCCTCTTCATAACAGTGCTGTGGGATTTTCTATTTCTCCTCATTCTCTCCATGCTGTTTCCACAATCTATGGGGGCGAGCGTTTTACTTTAGTTTATTCTTTCTACCAGCAACTAGATGAAAGACCTTCATAGTTCAATTCTTTCCACAATTCAGGCCCTGAACGTTCCAGTTTGGTTTCCTGAATTGACTAAAAGTTTAACTGAAAAACGTTGGGAAAATTTGTCCGAAACATATGGGATTAAGAAAAGCAACTACTCCACTGATGGAATGTCACGCAATGAGCCTGATCAATTCGTAGAAGTCATTGCTTGCTTGAATCCAACCACCCCAGTCAGAGAATCACTACAGCCATTAAAAATTTACGTAGTGCCCAATGAGATAGCCGCAACATATTCCACCGTTGGGGCCATACCTTATTCTCCTGGAGTATTGCAAGACTCATCAATTTTGCAATGTTTGAAGGAGTCCGTGGACCTTTTAGCGTCAGTACCGACGTTATATGAAACTGTGGCGAATCTCGTAAGGTGCGTGCACATTCTTCGGCCCGAAGATGACCATTTTGATGTCAGCTACAGCCTGCCTAATATCCCATTCTCGATATTTATTTCAGTGCCGAGTAAGCGGATGGCAAACGATGCAATTAGAGTTGCAGAGGCGATCTTGCATGAAGCAATGCATTTGCAACTAACATTAATTGAAAGAATCACTCCGATGGTGGAGGAGACAGATGAAACGTATTTTTCCCCTTGGAAAAATGAAGTTAGGCATCCACGAGGCATACTTCACGCGCTATATGTTTTTACAGTAATAAATTTGTTCTTTGAGTGTTTAATAACGCAGGATTGTTCTATTACCAAATTTGAATACATAAGCTCCCGAAAGAAAGCCATATTAAGCCAAATATCGGGGGTAAATAACTTTACTGCTGGCTGCAAGCTAACTGAGTCAGGTAGACTTTTAGCAAACAGATTGCTTGCTCGTTAGCTACTCACCACTCTACGTCTTTCCTTGTATTTTATTTATAGCCTCAGCGGCTGCGCTACTTACTTCAAGATATTTATCATTCTTCAATTGTTCCAATGCCGGGATAGCAATACTGGCATTCTCGCCCATGTTTCCTAAAGCAATTGCCGAAGCATTACGAACATTCCACTCTGAGTCTGTAAGCGTTGCGATTAACGATGCAATTGCATGTGATGCAGCTGGGCCGTAGCACGATAACGCAAGTGCTATCGCGCTTTTAACCTCCGTTACCTTTACTCCTAAAGCTAACCGTGAGTCATCTATACCTTCCAATATTGACAATAGTTGTTCTACAACAGCTTCCACGCCACCGGTTCCGATAGCTGCAAACTCTCCAATAGACCCAAGAGCCCCAATGACAGCAAGAATATTGGGGTTGCTTGTATCTTTGGTCAGGTCAAGCAGGTACGTTAGTACGTCACCATCTCTTCCAAGTTCTCCTAATCCATTTAAAATTAACGCTCCTAAGGGAGAGTACTTCTCCTTCTCTAACACCTCTATAAATGCGGACCCTATAGCAACTACCTCCTCCTTAAATTGGGGAAGTATTTCAGCCGCACGTTTTTGCTTTTCTAGATCATTACTTTTTAAATCCTTTATCAAGCTATCAAAGACAAGTTTTCTCGCCTCACCATTTATATCAAGTGATCTTAGTACCAAATTTTGTGTATAAATCTCATTGTTTATTTCCTCAAAGGTATCTTCCATTTCGGCGTCAAAGTCTTCGGTAGTAGCTTTTAAATTCGCTTTTGCCAAATAAATCTCATTATGTAGAGTTCCCAGTTGTGTTTGATAATCTCCTAGCTGACTCTTTATTTTCTGTTCCAAGATCAACAATTCTTTTAGTTGTTCTTGGGTCTGGGCACTCTGATAGTTTGCCTCCATTGTTGCTTTAATTGTTTTATCCTTTTCAGCTTCTAATTTTTCCCTCTCACGAGTGATTTGATGCGCAACCATTGACCTGATCATTACTGGAACCAGCGCCGCTGCCCCAATTATTGCAAAAAATACAAGGAACAATACTTGCCAACGCAGCCAACTCATAAATTGGTCTTGGGCATCGCGAAGGATTTTATAGCTGAATCTTTCCCGATCTTCTTCTGAAAGCAGCGATTTCTCCTCTTGGGGTTTTATTACAATATGGTCGATGTAAATATTGTCAGGAATGGCTCTGGAAATGGTAGCAGTTCTTTCACCGCTTCCGGACAGATCGGTATTTGCCTGCGCATGGCTTAGGCCCTCCCAAAGAGTCAATCCCAGCAATAAACAGAGGGCACCTATATTGCTTTTGAAGCGTATTTGCGCCATTTTCGTTCCCATTCGTTATTTTTTTACGGGGACGTATATAAAAAGGTTCGGTAAGTGTTCTGAGAAAGTGGTCTAGAACTTTGAGATATTTTGGTGTCTATAAGTACGAATAAGTGGAAGTAGTCCCCTCATCCCCCAATCCAAGCTTGCTCTGTCCATCCGAACAAATATGCACTAGCGGATATTCAGTAGATAGATACAACATCCTGAAAGCTCCTGCGCCAGTCGGAGAGCTTTCGTCAATCCGACAAAAATCGGTGGCGGCGATGACAGGGAAATAGACCGCAAGATAGGGGCTTATGAGGCTAACACGAAGGACGTTTTACTATTTAAAGCTTTAAGCGTGCATTGGTTATTGCGCTAACTTTGCAAGTTGCCAATTGATCTGTCTACACCCCGAAAACTCCTAATACCATTGTATAGATAACTAGCTGAAAACTTGGTGCTGTTGAGAGGAGTCGAACCTCCGACCTACTGATTACGAATCAGTTGCTCTACCAACTGAGCTACAACAGCGCGAAGGGAAATACAGCATTGTGGATTATAGAGGTTTGGTAAACGGCGAGCAATGCAAGGGTCGAGCGTAAAGGGTGGCTTTTTCCAGGGGAAACGTCAAAAATGTTCGGAATAAACTGTTGGCAGACTGAAAGCTTATAATTGCAGCTGCTAAAAATCGTCAATGATGTTTGCTCTACCGTATCCGATAAAACTATCTCTAATTTCCCTTATTTTCGTCGATGTCCTCCAATAACTAGACTTTTTTGCAAGTATGCGTCAAACTTGCGTGCATGGAAAATGACGCGTCCAAAATAAAAAAAGTCCTCGTTCTTCATGGGCCTAACCTAAATCTTCTGGGAACACGCGAGCCGGAGCTCTACGGAACACTCACGTTAGGCGAAATTAACATCAAATTAGCGATTTTAGCGGATCACGCGGGCGTCGGATTAATTCACTTTCAAAGTAACGCCGAGGGTGAGCTGATAGATCGAGTTCAGCAAGCGATGAGTGAAGGGATAGGATTTATCATCATCAATCCCGCAGCCTATACGCATACCAGCATTGCTTTACGTGATGCCCTTGCCGCAACCAGAATACCGTTCATCGAAGTGCATCTCTCCAATGTTTTCGCTCGTGAGTCTTTCCGCAGGAGGTCATATTTCTCCGATCTGGCGGTGGGCGTGATCAGCGGCTTGGGACCTAAAGGATACGAACTTGCCTTGGAATACGCTTTAGAGATATTGGCAGGCGGGAAGTTCGATCGCCCCACCTGACCTTGTTGATATTTATAAGGCCTGGAGCGGGGAGCAGGACATGAAAGAGGCACTTTCACGGAATAGAAAGCAGACATGCGTCAGCGCGCTGAAAGATGGCGCAGCAATGGCGGCGTGTAGTTAAAGACGTAAAGGGGAACCGCCCCGGAGGCCTATATGGATTTGAGAAAACTGAAGAAACTGATTGATCTGGTCGAGGAGTCGGGCATTGCCGAACTGGAAATTACCGAAGGTGAGGAGAAGGTACGCATCAGCAGATCGACCTCATCCGTGCAAACCCAGGTAGCCCCAATCGGAGTATCACCCCCACAGGTGGCGATGCCTGGCGCTGTTTCCCCATCGGCGGCACTCACCACCGCTAACGCGGTGGCCGAAATCCTGCCGGAGGGTCATGTGGTGAAATCACCCATGGTAGGAACGTTCTATCGTAGCTCCACTCCCGGTTCCAACCCATTCGTAGAAGTAGGACAGACAGTCAAGGAGGGGGAAACGCTTTGCATCATCGAGGCGATGAAGCTGCTCAACGAAATAGAATCCGACAAGAGTGGCGTGATAAAGGCAGTCCTGGTGGAAAATGGCCAACCAGTAGAGTATGGCGAGCCGCTATTCGTGATCGAGTGATTCTGTGCCAAACGTGCGTATAACGCGCGGAAAAGACGGCTAACAGCCCCCATTTTCGGGAAACATTCTCCAGTAAACATGTTCGAAAAAATTCTTATAGCCAACCGTGGCGAGATCGCCCTGCGAATACAGCGTGCATGCCGTGAGATGGGCATCAAAACAGTCGCAGTGCATTCCCAGGCGGATGCCGACGCCAAATATGTGAAGCTCTCCGATGAGTCGGTGTGTATCGGCCCAGCCCCATCGGCCCAAAGTTATCTTAATATTCCTGCCATCATCAGCGCAGCGGAGGTAACCGACGCGGAGGCTATTCATCCGGGCTATGGGTTTCTTTCTGAAAACGCCGATTTCGCCGAGCGTGTCGAAAGCAGTGGTTTCGTCTTTATCGGCCCTCGCCCCGAAACCATTCGCCTGATGGGCGACAAGATCAGTGCCAAGAACGCCATGAGAAAAGCAGGCGTGCCTTGTGTTCCCGGATCTAACGGCGGGCTCCCGGAGTCACCTGAAGAGATCCGTGCCATTGTTCGCGCCATAGGGTATCCGATAATCATCAAGGCGGCAGCTGGCGGCGGCGGCCGTGGAATGCGGGTGGTGCATACCGAAGCCGCTTTGTCGAACGCCGTTATAATAACTCGCAACGAAGCGCAGGCGGCGTTCGGCAACCCGACGGTCTATGCGGAAAGATATCTTGAGAATCCGCGTCATATCGAGTTCCAGGTTCTGGCTGACGAACACGGGAATGCCATCTTTCTTGGCGAACGGGAATGTTCAATGCAGCGCCGCCATCAGAAAATTCTCGAGGAAGCGCCCGCCCTGGGCATCCCCCCCAGGTTGCGCGACAAGATGGGCGCGCGCTGCGCGGATGCATGCCGCCGTATCGGTTATCGCGGCGTAGGCACGTTCGAGTTCCTGTATGAGAAGAATGAATTTTATTTCATCGAAATGAATACGCGCCTGCAAGTGGAACATCCGGTTACCGAAGCGATTACCGGGATCGATCTGGTACAAGCGCAAATTCGTGTTGCCGCAGGTGAAAAACTCAACATTCGCCAGCGCGATGTCGTATTGAAAGGGCATGCCATCGAGTGTCGCATTAACGCCGAAGACCCTTATAAACTCACCCCCTCCGCCGGGCGTATTACGCAATACCACGCTCCGGGTGGCCCCGGCATTCGCGTGGACTCTCATATATATCATAACTATCTGGTGCCGCCTTATTACGATTCCATGATCGGTAAAGTCATTGCCTATGGCGACAACCGCGACCAGGCAATTGCACGGATGCGCATCGCGTTGTCCGAAATGGTGATAGAAGGCATTAAAACGAACATGCCGTTACACCTCGACCTGTTATCCGACGCCGCTTTTCTGAATGGCGGCACCAGCATCCATTATCTGGAGCAAAAGCTTGCCAATTATAATAAGCCAGGCTAAAACGCGACCCATTTCGCGCTGCCCGAGCTATTTCACGGCGGGTGAGTCGGCATTCGACCGGGTAGCCAGTTCGCAGTTACCCATTTCTTGATATGGCCTGGATTTCGCTCGCTATAGAAACCGATAGCGCGCACGCCGAAGCCCTGGGTGACGCGTTGCTTGAACTGGGCGCGCTATCAACAGACATACATGACGCGGGCAGCGGTACGGACCGGGAGCAATGCTTGTTCGATGAGCCGGGTGAGCTTTCCGAGAAAATCTGGTTCGCATCCGAGCTTACCGCCCTATTCAACGAGGACGTCGACATCACTTCCACTGTGCAGGCTGCGGCGAGTGCGGCCCAGCTCCCTTGTCAGCCCAGCTACCGCGTTACGCATGTGGAGGAGCAGGACTGGGTTCGGATGACACAATCGCAATTCGCCCCGATCCGGATATCGTCCCGCCTGTGGATCGTTCCCAGTTGGCATCAAATACCCGATACCACGGCGGTCAACCTGATACTCGATCCCGGCTTGGCTTTCGGTACGGGTAGCCACCCCTCTACGCAACTGTGCCTTGGCTGGCTTGACGAAACGCTGCGAGGGGGTGAAGATGTTTTAGATTATGGTTGCGGCTCAGGCATACTTGCCATTGCCGCTTTGAAACTGGGTGCGGGTCACGTAGTGGGAATAGATATCGACCCGCAAGCCGTTGCCGCAAGCCGCGCAAATGCAGCACTCAACCAGTGCGATGAAACAAAAGCGGAATTTTTTGAGACGCACGTGGCGGATCGGGCAGGGCCCGGAAATGGCGCCTGGGTGGATGTGGTCGTTGCCAATATCCTTGCCAACCCGCTAATCGTACTGGCTCCATTATTGATGCGCGCGACGCGCAAGGGTGGACAAATAGCACTTTCCGGCATCCTCATGGAACAGGCGGAAGATGTGATGCAGATCTATCGGCAATGGTTTGATATTCGTATTACACGCGAGCAGGCGGGATGGGCTCTGCTCACCGGGACGAGAAAGTGAATTTGTTATAAAACCTACGGCTATGGCGCTTGTAACCCGCTGTCCTAACTGCGCGGCTGCTTTCCGCGTAACCCCTTTGCATCTGCAGGCGCATGGTGGTGACGTGCGCTGTGGACAATGTGCGCAGGTATTCAACGGCTTTGCCACCTTGGCAACGGTGCACGAACCGGAAGACCAGGATGAAGCCGGGCCAGAAGCCAAGGAAATGCCGGAAACGGAAGCAGCATCAGAAGGCGAATCGGGAATTCCGCCTCAAAATGATCGGGATATCCTGACGGTATCGAATGAAGAGAATTCACCTTCAGCGCCAGCTCAAGAAACAACTCGGGATCAATTCGGTTCAGGCATGACAGCGCGGGCAGTGCCCGCTTCGAGCGCGCCACCGATTGCGGAAGAATCGGCGCCGCAGAGAGAAGGCGAGACGGGCAGCAGTACTGCGGCCAGCAGCGCAGATGGGGAAACACGATTCCCGCACAGGCCGGACGTGGCCATTCCGCCGCCGGAAAATTATGCATGGAACAACCATGCTTTCGATGAGGTTCGGTTGCCCAAGGCATCCCTGGCATGGGGTGTCGGCAGTCTTTTTTTGATTGCCATGCTGGTGGCCCAGGCCATTTATATTTATCGTGCCGAGCTATCTGTCAATGCGCCTGCCACCAGGCCTTATCTTCAACGATATTGCGAGTTGTTGGGATGCACTATTCCCTCGCCACAATACGCGAAGTTGCTGAATATCGAATCGTCCGATATGCAACCGGATACCCAGCAATCCGGCGTCGTCACCCTGAGCGCAACGATACGCAATCATGCGCCCAATCCCCAGGCATTTCCGTCGTTTCAATTAACCCTGATCGACCACCAGGATCGACCTCTCGCCAGCCGTAACTTTCCTCCCGAAGCCTATCTTGAAGACGCCGCCAGCCGCGGGAAGGTCATTGCGCCCAATGCCGAATTCAACGTCAGGCTTCACCTCGATAGCGGAACATTGAACGTGGCCGGATATCGGCTGTTGTTACTTAATCCTCGTTCTTAGCCCGGATGTTTCATAAATTGACGCGCGCCCTTGCTGGTCTTTTGTTTCGTATGAAAATTTCGTTCAGTCGGGCGTTGAATAACTACGCCACTCCTTCACAAAATCTCCCTACAAAACAAAATCCTGTGCAATCATCACGCGAATTTATGAAACATCCGGGTTAGGAACATCGCACGAAGAGGTCTCGCGAAAAGCGGCTTAGGCGACGTGGACGACGAGCCCGTTTCATGCCATTTTCGGCTGCTGCGGGGCAGAACTCCCGAAGATACTGCTTAGTCCAGAACGATCCGCCATTTCATGTCACCGCTTTTCACCGTACCCTGACCGAACACTCCACCCTGTCCAACTGCCGGATTTAGGTTAAAATCAGAATCCCGTCAAATCAATCTCCATCCCCTGGCAGAATGGCATCTGAAGCTTTGATCGAAACCAAGGACCTGAGTTTTTCCTATGGGGATCGTTCCATTCTCAAAGGGATCGACATAACCATGTCGCGCGGCAAAGTCATCGCCATCATGGGAGGCAGCGGTAGCGGCAAGACTACCCTGTTGCGCCTTATCGGCGGTGCGATCCGTCCGTCTGCCGGTTATGTCAAGTTTGCCGGCAAGATAGTGCATGAGCTAAAAAGAGATGAGCTTTTCCAGATGCGCCGGAAGATGAGCATGTTATTTCAGTTCGGCGCTCTGTTTACCGATTTGTCGGTATTCGATAATGTAGCTTTCCAGATGCGGGAGCATACTGATTTACCGGAATCCATGATCCGCGACCTGGTGTTGATGAAACTTCAGGCTGTCGGCCTGCGCGGTGCGCACGATCTGATGCCGGCGGAGCTTTCGGGAGGAATGGCCCGCCGCGTGGCGTTGGCCCGTTCGATTGCGCTTGATCCGGTACTCATCATGTATGATGAGCCATTTACAGGTCTTGACCCCATTTCGCTAACCGTCATCGGTAATCTGATCCGTCGTTTGACTGACGCGTTAGGCATGACTTCAATCGTCGTGACGCACGACGTGCAGGAGTCGCTGAAAATCGTGGACTACGTATACTTTGTCGCAGACGGGGTGATTGCAGCACATGGCACCCCGGATGAAGTGCGCGGATCGATCGCTCCTTTCGTGCATCAGTTCGTGCATGGCGAAGAGGACGGTCCCGTCTCGTTTCACTACCCGTCTCAAGCCTATGCGCGCGATCTGAAACTGGAGGGCAGTTTTGCCTAGGCGCATCGTTATCGGCATCCGGGGCGTGGGTCACCGCGTGATAGATAGCGTCTGGCGGCTGGGCAACGCCAGCCGCTTTTTCTTGCTGACCCTGCTGAAGTCGGGTACCAGCTTTCGGCGCTTCGGCCTGATTATCCGGGAGCTTTATTTTACGGGCGTATTGTCGCTCATCATTATCGTCGTATCGGGGTTGTTTGTCGGCATGGTGCTGGGTTTGCAGGGCTATGAGACATTACAGCGGTTCGGGGCCGAATCTGCCGTGGGTACAATGGTTGCACTGTCGCTCGTTCGAGAACTGGGACCCGTGGTGGCGGCGTTGCTGTTTGCCAGTCGCGCCGGCTCCGCCATCACTGCTGAAATCGGCTTGATGAAAGCCACCGATCAGCTGGCAGCGATGGAAATGATGGCGGTGGATCCGATCGCACGGGTGGTCGCTCCCCGGTTCTGGGCAGGCGTGATTTCAATGCCGTTACTTGCGGCAATGTTTTCCATCGTCGGGATCTTTGGCGGTTATTTGGTGGCCGTAGTGCTTATCGGTGTGGATGAAGGATCGTTCTGGTCACAAATGCAGGATGCGGTGGATTTCAGATACGACATCGTCAACGGTATCATCAAGACCTGTGTTTTTGGTGTGGCTGTGACAGCAATTGCCGTGTTCGAGGGTTACGATGCGGCGCCGACGGCTGAGGGAGTGTCCGGCGCGACCACCCGCACCGTGGTGACTTCCGCGCTGGCGATACTGGGACTGGATTTTGTTTTAACCTCGGTCATGTTCAGGGGAATGAGCTGATGCAGCGGACGACGATGGATCTGTGGGTAGGCGTATTTGTATTGGCCGGAATAGGCGCATTGCTGCTGCTGGCATTGAAGGTTGGGAACCTCGGCACTTATAGCTCGGCAGAGAGTTATACATTGACCGGAAGTTTCGAGAATATCGGCGGTTTGAAAGTCAAGGCGCCGGTAAAAGGCGCTGGCGTGGTAGTGGGGCGTGTAACGAATATTCAGTTCAATACGAAGACTTATGATGCCGTAGTAACCCTTAGCATTGACAACCGCTATCAATTTCCCAAGGACACTTTCGCCAGCATTCTCACATCAGGTCTTTTAGGGGAGCAGTATATCGGTATGGCGGCGGGCGGCGACGAGACAATGCTGAAGAATGGAGATAAAATCATGAAAACCAATTCCGCCATGGTCCTGGAAGAAATGATCGGCCGCTTCCTGTTCGACAAAGCATCAGAGAATAAGACGCCGGAGGAAGACGAGAGCAATAAGGGTGATTGAAAATAGTCGTAATTTCACGATGCGTCCGGCATTGTGGTTAAATAAATTCTTGCGAGGAAATCATGAAGAAATACTTTAATACGTCTTTGTTATTGGCGACCTGGCTGGTTACGCTCCCCGCATGGGCCATGGCGACCAGCCCCGATACCCTGGTGGATAATACGGCCCAGGAGGTGCTCGCAATCGTTCGGCAAGATAAGGACTTGCGTGCAGGCAATACCACCAAGATTCTGGATCTGGTGGAAGCCAAGATATTGCCTCATTTCGACTTTACCCGGATGACCCGGTTGGCGATGGGCAAGAATTGGTCCAAGGCGACGCCCGAACAACAGCAGGTATTGGTAAAGGAATTTCGTACGTTGCTGGTACGCACCTATTCCAACGCACTGAGCAGCTACAGCGACCATACCATTACGGTTGAGCCGATGAAAGATAAGGCAGGTGATACCGATACCACGGTCAAGACAAAAGTGATAAATCAGGGTCAGCAGCCGATCCCCATCGACTACAGTATGGAAAAAACCGGTGACGACTGGAAAGTCTACGATGTGACAGTGGCCGGGGTAAGCCTGGTAACCAATTATCGCAGCACCTTCAATAATCAGGTACGTGACGGTGGCGTAGAAAAATTGATCCAAACGCTCGTGGACAAAAACCGTGCCCTGGTTGCTGCCGATAATAAGGCAGCGTCAGCGAAATAGGTCAGCGAAATAATCGATGACTGAAGATGCGGCTAAATTGGTTTTGCGCGAGGGCGGCGAACTGAGCGTTGAAGGCTCGATAACCATCAATAATGTTGTGGCGATGGTTGGGCAAGGCATCGCTTTGTTTGATCGCGATGATATGGTAATCGACCTGGCGCGTGTAACTGAGGTGGATTCTTCCGCCGTCAGCATGTTGCTGGAGTGGCAGCGCGAGGCGGGTCGTCGCAATCGCCCTGTGCGCTTTGCCAATATACCGCTTAATCTGCGAAGCCTCGTGCAGTTATATGGCCTGTCCGAATTGATGCACGTGGCCTGACCGGTAACCGATCCCTGTCGGACTCAAGTATCTTATAAATAGATGCTTACCCGTCGCCAACCGGCAATCCGTATCCCATATCCGGCCCATGTGTCGGGCCATTACCTTATTCAACTTCTCGATGACCCCGGCAATCGAAGTCAAACAGATGTACAAACGCTTCGGCCGGCTGCAAGCGTTGGCGGGTATTGACCTTGAAATAAGAATCGGGGAATTTTTTGCCTTGCTCGGCCCCAACGGTGCAGGCAAGACAACGCTTATCAACATCATTGCCGGACTCACCCGCGCCACTAGCGGCAGCGCCAGGGTAATGGGTCACGATGTCGTTGCGGACTACCGCGAAGCTCGGCGCATGCTGGGCGTGGTGCCACAAGAACTGGTGTTCGATCCCTTTTTTACCGTTCGTGAAACGCTCGCAATTCAATCCGGATATTACGGCTTAAAAAACAATAAATCCTGGATAGACGAAATAATTCACCATCTGGATCTCACGGACAAGGCGGATGCCAACATGCGCACGCTTTCCGGCGGCATGAAGCGACGTGTGCTGGTGGCTCAGGCATTGGTGCATAAGCCACCGGTCATCGTACTGGACGAGCCTACCGCGGGGGTTGACGTCGAGTTGCGCCAAGGCCTTTGGCGTTTTATCAAAGAATTGAATCGTGATGGTCATACCATCGTGCTCACCACCCATTACCTTGACGAAGCAGAAGCCTTATGCAGCCGTGTCGCAATGCTGAAGCAAGGCAATATCGTGGCGCTCGATAGCATCAGAAACCTCATTAATGGAATTTCCGGATGCTCTGTGCGGCTGCGGTTATCGCCCGATACGCTGCCTCCAGCGCTGCAGCCGTTGCTGAGCCGCTGTGAAGAGGAATATTACATTCTGGCGCTTGACGAATATTCCCAGCTTGAGCATGTTATGGCGGTGTTGCGTACGGCAGGATTGCAGGTGCTGGAGATGCAGGTATTTCAGCCCGACCTCGAAGAGGTATTCGTAAAAATCATGGGGGATGTCGAAATCAGGGAAGCGGTAGCCGTTCCCATCACATGACCGGATTTTTGACGCTGTTCCATAAGGAATTGCTTCGATTCTGGAAGGTTGGATTTCAAACCGTATTTGCGCCTATGGTGTCCACCCTGCTTTATCTCATGATTTTTTCTCATGTCCTGGACGCCCATGTGCAGGCTTATCCAGGTGTCGCCTACACTGTTTTTATGATTCCGGGTTTGATAATGATGGCGGTGCTCCAAAATGCTTTCGCCAACTCGTCGTCTAGCCTGATCCAATCCAAGATCACCGGAAATCTGGTATTTGTGCTGTTATCGCCGCTATCCTACCGGGAAATATTCTTTGCCTATGTGCTGGCATCGGTAGTGCGTGGCTTGGCGGTGGGACTGGGCGTTTATCTGATAACCTACGGGTTTTTCGATGTATCCTTATCCTCCTTTCCATGGATATTCATATTTGCTTTGACGGGTAGCGCATTGCTGGGTGCGCTAGGTCTCATTGCCGGTATCTGGGCGGAAAAATTTGATCAGCTTGCCACATTTCAAAACTTCGTCATTCTGCCGCTGACTTTCTTATCGGGGGTATTCTACACAATCCACTCGCTACCGCCTTTCTGGCGAGGACTCTCCCATTTGAATCCGTTTTTCTACATAATCGATGGTTTTCGCTACGGCTTCTTCGGTACGTCGGATATTTCGCCCTATGTCAGCCTTGGGATTGTAGCAACATGCTTCCTGGCGGTATCATGGTTGACATTGCAGATGTTGAGGACGGGTTACAAGATCCGGCAGTAGCTCTGTCCAAGGTTCTGCGGTAGGGATCTGCATGGTAAATCCAGGCGTTTATCTATCAGGAATCTCAAGAGAATCATTTATATAAGGAAGAGAAGGATGGTTACACCAGAAAGCATCAAAAATCACATCGAAAGCTCCCTGCCGTGCGAACTGGTGCATGTGGAAGGGGATGACGGACATCATTTCAGCGCCATCATTGTGAGTGCTGAATTCCGGGGGAAAAATATGGTGCAGCAGCATCAGCTTGTTTACCGCGCGCTCGGCGACAGGATGAAGCAGGAAATCCATGCGCTATCCATGAAAACCCACACACCCGAACAATGGGCGGAAATAAACCCGAGCTAGCAGCCTGTCGGGCTTGAAGAATCGCAGCGAAAAAGTGGCTGGGTGAGGGTGGATTTTGAGGATTTTGAAGGCCAATAGTTATTCTATTGGCCTGAAAGGGCCGAAAACAGCGAGATATGAACGGGCGAGTCGATTTTCTTTAAATCCGACAGACTGCCAAGCCCCATCAATATCTGGATCTAGAGGGGTTGCGCAGTGCGTGTCAACCGCGGGTGCGTCAACACAAAGCGAGAAGCGGAAAGAATCCCTAAACAGAAGCGCCGCGTTTATAAAACAGTGATGTCTTTTGCAGGATGTTGAGGCTTAGTCCCTGCAATTACGCGCCAGGGGCCAAGGCGGTACGCATTTTCTGCATGGCTTTGGCTTCAATCTGGCGGATTCGCTCCGCAGACACGCCCAATTCGCCAGCAAGATCATGCAGGGTCGCGGGATCTTTTTCCCGCAGCCAGCGGGCTTCAATGATGCGTCGGCTGCGAGCGTCCAGGCCGGATAGCGCCTGCTCCAGGCCTTCCCCGCGCAGGCGCGTGTTCTCTTCAGCTTCCAGCAACTGCCGAGGTTCTGAGCCATCGGTAAGATAAGCGATGGGGCTGAATGCTTCATCGTCATCGTCATCGGATAAAGGCTCGAGCGAAATATCTCTTCCGCTGAAGCGGGTCTCCATTTCCACCACTTCCTCGACCTTGACCCCCAACTGCTTGGCCATTGCATTGACCTCTTCCGGATTCATGGTGTCCAGCACCGACTTCATGCTGCGCAGGTTAAAGAACAGCTTACGCTGCGCTTTCGTGGTGGCAATTCTCACCAACCGCCAGTTACGCAGTATGAATTCGTGGATTTCAGCCTTGATCCAGTGCACCGCAAACGATACCAGTCTCACGCCGCGTTCGGGATCATAGCGTTTTACCGCTTTCATGAGGCCAATGTTGCCTTCTTGAATCAGGTCGGCCTGGGGCAGACCATACCCTTTATAGCCGCGAGCGATGGCGACCACTACGCGCAAGTGCGACAACACCAGTTGGCGGGCAGCGTCGATGTTATCTTCATCCCTCAGGGATCGCGCCAAGCGAATCTCTTCTTCCTGAGAAAGAATTCCGAAGCGATTGGCAGACTGGATGTAGCTTTCGATGCTGCCGGTTGAAGGTATGGCTAAAGCGAAATTCATGTATCCCCCGTTTTCGTCAAAGTTACCCTATTCCTATAAGAGCGTCAACAGTTTGGAAAGTTCCATTGTGGACCCGCTTAAGCCCATGAATTATCTCGGTTCTACTTGCGAGAGATGATTCGCGACCGACAACCACGCCCCCGCCCACCCGAGCCCTGCCGAGAAAAGCAACAGGCTCAGGCTATCCTCCAACGAGAGATGATAGAGACGAAAATTCACCTCATACAGTTGCAACAAATCCTTCAGTTGTCCATCCGTGAGATAAATTCCCGCAGAAATGATAAGCCATGCTGCGGCACCGCCTACCAACCCTTGCAAGGCCCCAAAATACAGAAAAGGGCGCCGAACGAAACCTGTGGTTGCGCCGATTAGCTTTGCAACCTCTATTTCATCTCGCATCGTCAGGATTTGCAAACGTATCGTATTGAATGCTACGGCTATCAGCGAAAAGCTCAGTAGCGCACCAAGCATTAACACCGCCAGATGGCCCAGCTTGAGCAAGGCATCAAGCCGTTTGGCCCAGGCCGAGTCAACCTGTGCATGTTCGACTTGCGGCAACTGCCCCAGTTCCGTGCGCAATGCTTCCAGCCTTTCAGGCGTAAGCGCTCTGGTGCTGATGACGAAAGCGTCCGGGAGCGGATTCCGCTCGAGGCCGCTCATTACATCGGACAATCCACTGTCCTGCTTGAATTGATCAAGGGCGCTATCTTTGGAAACGAACCTGAAGCTCGCCACCGGAGGATGCTGTTCCAGAAACGATTCGATTTTCGCCACGTCATCCTTGTCTGCATCCAGCCTCAGGAACAGGCTCAATTGCGGCGCCCCCGAAAATTGACCGGAGAGAACCTGGAGGTTTTCCAGCAGCACGTAAATGCCGGCGGGGAGACTGAAAGCGATTCCGATCACGGCAATGCTGAGCAGGCTTCCAAGTGGCGCACGCCCCAGCCGTTTGAATGCCAGAGCAAGAGCATGCAAGTGATGGGAAAGCCAAACGTTCATGCGGCCAGCTCGCCATGATTGAGTGTCAAAATGCGCTGCTGCATGCTGCCCAGCAACTCGACGTCATGGGTAGCGATCAGTATCGCCACGCCCACCTGATTGAACGACACGAACATGTCCATGATATCTCTTGCGTAATCGGCGTCAAGGTTGCTGGTTGGCTCATCCGCGATAAGGATGGAGGGCCTGTTGACTATGGCGCGGGCAATGCACAGGCGTTGTTGCTCACCCCCTGAAAGCGTAATGGGCCAGGCTTTTTCCCTGTTCAGCAGGCCTACCTTGTCGAGCGCCGCGCGTACCCGCCGGGTCGCCGCCTTGGAACCAAACCCGCTTATTTGCAGGGGCAGCAGTACATTCTGGAAGACATTGCGGTCGAACAGGATTTTTTGATCCTGGAACACCAATCCGAGATTGCGCCGCAAAAAAGGAATTGCACCGCTCTTGAGCGTGCTGACATTCTGGCCATTGACGATTATGCTGCCCGAGGTAGGGCGCTCGATGGCGGCAATAAGCCTCAGCAGCGTCGTCTTGCCCGCGCCCGAATGGCCGGTAATCAGGGCCATTTCGCCCGCTTCGAGGCTAAAACTGATATTCCTGAGTGCTTCGTAGCCGTTCGGATAACGTTTATAGACCTGGCTGAAGCTAATCATCGATTACTGGGGTTATGCCATTGATTCCGAATTTCCACTCGCTTGATTCTCTCAATCAAAAAGTGCCTCGACAAATTCACTTGCGACGAACGGCCTCAAATCATCGAGGCCCTCACCCACGCCGATAAAACGAATAGGTAGCGGCGTTTTCTTCTGGCGTTGTCTGGCGATAGCAGCGATTACCCCACCTTTTGCCGTACCATCGAGCTTGGTGACGATAAGTCCGGTGAGACCCAGCGCGTCGTCAAAGGCTTGCACCTGAGCAACCGCATTCTGGCCGGTGTTGGCGTCGAGCACCAGCAGCGTTTCATGGGGTGCGCCCGGCTCGGCTTTGGCGATGACGCGTTTGACTTTCTTGATTTCCTCCATGAGATGCAGTTGCGTGGCGAGCCGTCCGGCGGTATCCGCGAGTACGATATCGATGCCACGTGCTTTCGCGGCATTAACCGCATCGAATATTACCGCCGCAGGATCGCCCTTTTGCTGGCCGCTATTCTCCTGGGCGATGACGGCGACATTGTTGCGCTCGCCCCAGGCCATCAGTTGTTCACGTGCGGCGGCACGAAACGTATCGCCGGCGGCAAGCAGAACGGTCTTTCGCTGTAACTGAAAATAATGGGCAAGTTTTCCGATAGAGGTGGTTTTCCCCGCGCCGTTCACGCCGGCCAGCATAATGATAAAGGGCTTGCTCGTATCCGTGTCGAGAGGCTGCACCAGTGGCTCAAGTAAAGCAGCGAGGGCTTCCTGCAACGCGCCCTTGAGTTGCGCCGCATCGGTAAGGCCTTTGCGTCTGACTTCGCTTCGCAGTTCGCCAAGCAGCCACGTCGTCGCATTTACGCCGGCATCCGCGGTGAGCAGGATCGTTTCCAATTCCTCATAGAGCGCTTCGTCTATTTTACCACCGCCGAACAGGCCGGACAGGCGCCTACCCAGGTTATCCCGGGTACGGGAGAGCCCCTGCCTGACCCGCGCTGACCAATTCGTGGACGCGGGTTCCGCAGGGGCAGCGCTATTTTTGGATTTAAAGAAACCTGGCATTCTGGTAGGCTGTCAGTATGAGTCGAAATTAATGTGTGGAAATGGCAGGAGAATCCTGTTCCCGATTTTATTCCGTTTACCCGGACTTAGGTTATTAAAAAAATGATGCTTTATCGTCGTGTTACTGTTCTTTCTTCCGCTTTGCGGGCTATTGCGATGGTATTCGTTTCGCTGGTTTCAGCAAGCGCCATGGCTGCTACGCATGCGGCCACTACGCATGAGTACAAGCTCGCCAATGGCCTCAAGCTGGTCGTCAAGGAAGATCATCGCTCACCGGTGGTAATCTCGCAAATCTGGTACAAGGCGGGAAGCATTGATGAAGTGAATGGCGTTACCGGCGTGGCCCATGTGTTGGAACATATGATGTTCAAGGGTACGAAGAAATTTCCCGGTAGCGAATTTTCGACGCTTATCGCAGCGGCCGGTGGACGCGAGAATGCTTTCACCAGCCGCGATTACACCGCCTATTTCCAGCAATTGCATAAGTCCAGGCTGCCGCTGGCAATGCAACTGGAGTCCGACCGGATGCGTAACCTAGTGCTGACAAAAGAGGAGTTCGCCAAGGAAATCGAAGTGGTGATGGAGGAGCGGCGACTCCGCACCGATGATCAACCGCGCGCGCTGGTGCATGAGAAAATGACTGCGACCGCTATTCAGTCGCATCCGTACCGGCGTCCCGTAATAGGCTGGATGAACGACCTGGAGAACATGAATGTCGGCGACGCGCAGGAGTGGTACGACCGCTGGTATGCACCCAACAATGCCATCCTGGTCGTGGTGGGTGACGTAAATCCGGGAGAAGTCTTTGCTTTGGCACAAAAGTATTATGGACAGATCAAGTCGCGCACGCTATTGCCGCTGGATAAACGCAAGCCCCAGATCGAGCCGAAGCAGCTAGGCACCAAGCGGCTCACGGTAAAAGCGCCGGCACGGCTGCCATACCTCGCGATGAGTTATCACGCGCCGGTATTACGCAATCCCGCCACCGATTGGGAGCCTTATGCGCTGGAAATGCTGGCCGGCGTGCTGGATGGCAACGAATCGGCGCGGCTCAACAAGGAACTGGTGCGCGAACAGCGCATTGCGAGTTCGGCTGGTGCAGGCTACGACTCAACCGGGCGCGGTCCCGGCATGTTTTATATCGATGGCACACCGAGTGAAGGTAAAACAGTGGCCGACCTGGAAGCGGCCTTGCGCGGAGAAATGGAAAAACTTGTGCGCGACGGCGTAACCGCCGAGGAACTCGCGCGGGTCAAGGCGCAGGTCGTTGCCAGCCACGTCTTTCAGCTCGATTCGATGTTTGCTCAGGCGATGCAGATCGGTCAGCTGGAAAGCATCGGGTTGTCTTATCGTGATGTGGATACGATGTTGAAAAAGCTGCAAGCCGTTACCGCCGAGCAGGTGCGTGAAGTGGCAAAAAAATATTTGGTGGATGACAGTCTGACAGTTGCCGTACTCGACCCCCAGCCACTGGAACAGAAAGCTCCCTCTGCCGCACCCGCGGGGTTGCGGCATTGATGCTATAACCTTGATCTGTCCATTTCTTGCCTTGAATTCAAAAAGCGCTTTTTTAGAGAGGCCGCGATGCATGTGATGCGCTTGATATTTTTCCTGTTTTTGGGTGCATTTTCCCAATGGGCTTTTGCCGCTCTGCCGATAGAGCACTGGCAGACTCCTTCCGGTGCGCGGGTATATTTCATTGAAAGCCGTGATTTACCGATACTCGACATCAGCATCGATTTCAGCGCGGGCAGCAGTACCGATACCCGCGAAAAATCCGGCCGCGCTGCCATGACTCTGCATCTGCTGGATCTTGGCGCAGGCGGGTTGAGCGAAGATCAGATCGCAAAAGCGTTGGCCGATATCGGCGCTCAGCTCAATAGTCATTTTGATCAGGATCGTGCGGGCATTGCATTACGCACGCTAAGCAGTACGCGTGAGCGCGAGCAGGCGCTGGATATATTCCGTCGGGTCATACAGCATCCCGAATTCGACGCGAAAGTGATGGAAAGGGAAAAAGCCCGGGCGACTGCGGGATTGAGTGAAGCGGACACCAAACCGGGAAATATCGCCGATCGCACGTTGATGAAAATGCTCTACGGCAGCCACCCATACGGACTGCGCGGTTCGGGTGAAATCGATAGCGTGAGCGCGCTGCAGCGCGAAGATCTGGTGAATCTATACCGGTCTCTCTATTCCGCTCCAGACGCCGTGGTGTCCATCATGGGAGACGTGAGCCGCGCGGAAGCGGAAGCCATTGCTGAATCGCTGACGAAAGCGCTTACGCAAGAAAAGTCCGCGTATAGCCTGCCGGACGTGGTAGCGCCGGTTGCAGATACCAAGAGAATTGCTCACCCCGCCACTCAAAGCCATATCCTTATCGCCTATCCGGGACTCCGCCGCGATGATCCCGATTATTTTCCACTGCTCGTGGGTAACCACATCCTTGGCGGCGGCGCATTCACCTCGCGCCTGATGGAAGAAATTCGCCAAAAGCGTGGGTTGGCTTACAGTGTTCATAGCCAATTTTCACCGCTGAGAAAAAAGGGACCATTCGAAATCGGCTTGCAAACCAGGAAAGATCAGTCGGAGGAAGCGCTCGCGCTGACGCGCAAAGTTCTGGCGGATTTTGTCGCTGGCGGGCCGACGGAAAAAGAGCTTACCGCAGCCAAGCAGAACATTATCGGCAGTTTTCCGTTACGCATAGACAGCAACAAGAAAATCATCGGTTACCTGGCAATGATCGGTTTCTATAATCTGCCGCTAACCTATCTGGATGATTACGTTAAATCAGTGGAAAAAGTAACCGTTCCCCGGATCAAGGAAGCCTTTCAGCGCCGCATCAATCCAGCGGGAATGGTAACCGTGGTGGTGGGGGCCGAGGATAAAAAATAGGAAAATTTCTATAGGAAACCGGTAATTTGCTCTTGCGACGGTTTGGCTATTTTTCAGAACCGGATGATAAGAAACAAAGTTCGCATCATAGGCGGCGAATGGCGCAGCCGCATAATTACCTTTGATAGCTGCGCAGATCTCAGGCCGACCCCTGACCGGGTACGCGAGACCGTATTCAACTGGTTGGGGCAGGATATGAGTGGGAAACGCTGCCTTGATCTGTTTGCAGGCAGCGGGGCAATGAGTTTCGAGGCTGCATCGCGGGGGGCAGCGCGCGTAGTAATGGTAGAGTCCGACCCCGGTGTAATGAAGACGCTGAAAATCAACGTGCAGAAGCTGGGAGCAGAACGAATCGAGCTGATGTCGATGGATGCGTTAAAATTCCTCGATTCCGATAGACACCAGTTCGACCTGGTTTTTCTTGATCCTCCCTATCGGTTGGGTCTGCTACCCAAGCTATTATCGAGCCTGCATTCGCATCTCGCCGGCAGCGGGCTTGTCTATATAGAGAATGACAGCCTCCCGGAGGTCGACGCAGATTGGCTGGTGTGGCGCCAGGGACAGGCTGGCAAGGTTCGTTACCAACTATTAAAATCAAAAAAGAATGGATAAAGCGCTATACCCCGGTACGTTTGATCCCATTACACGAGGTCATGAGGATCTGATTCGGCGTGCGTCGGGCCTGTTCGATCGGGTAGTGGTCGCGGTGGCGGTGAGCAGTGGAAAAAAACCCTTCTTTACCCAGCATGAGCGGGTGGAAATGGCGCGCGCGGTACTGGCGGACTGCCACAACGTCGAGGTGACCGCATTCTCCGGCCTGTTGATGGAATTTGCGCAACAGCAGAATGCGAGAGTCATCTTGCGGGGCTTGCGCGCCGTATCCGATTTCGAATACGAATTTCAGATGGCAGGGATGAACCGCAGTATCTATCCCGGTGTCGAGACCATGTTTTTGACGCCATCGGAGCAATACATGTTTATCTCCGCCACGATTGTGCGGGAGATCGCGCAACTGGGTGGAAGCGTGGACAAGTTTGTGCACCCGTTGATTGCCGAGCAGTTGCGGATCAGAATCAAAACCTAATCTTTGAGGTCGGCATGGCTTTAATGATCACTGATGAATGTATCAATTGCGACGTTTGCGAGCCGGAATGTCCCAATGATGCTATTTCCCAGGGAGAGGAAATCTATGTGATAGATCCCGCCCTGTGCACCGAGTGCATCGGGCACCACGAAGTCTCACAGTGTGTGGAGGTATGTCCGGTGGATTGCATCATCCTCGACCCGGACACTACTGAGACAAAGGAACAGCTGTACGGAAAGTACCTTGCGCTTACCGGGCGCGCGCAGCAAGTTCCTCAGGGATAGGGTAGCGTCTCGGCCCGAAGATTGCGGTGCCTACGCGGACCATGGTCGCGCCTTCTTCAATGGCGATATCAAGATCCTCGGACATACCCATCGAGATCGTATCGACATCATAGCCAGCCTGCTTCAGTTGATCGTAGGCTTCCCTCACCATGCGAAACTGGCTGCGTTGCAGTGCGGTGGCTTTAGTGAGCTCGGGAATGGCCATTACGCCCCGTAGTTTCAGGTTGGGCAACTCGACAACATGCGCCGCCAAGTCAAGGATCTCCCCGGGCGCTATACCGCTCTTGCTATCTTCTCCGCTCACATTCACTTGCAGGCATATCTGAAGGGGAGGCAACGACTCAGGCCGGTCTTTCGACAAGCGGTCGGCAATCTTTTTCCGGTCTACGCTATGCACCCAGGCAAAATTTTCCGCTATGCGTTTTGTTTTATTGCTCTGTATCGGGCCGATGAAATGCCACTCGATCGGCAGATCGGCGAGCGCCTCGATTTTTACCAGCGCTTCCTGAAGGTAGTTTTCTCCGAAAATAGTCTGTCCGGCGACAAAGGCTTCACGCAGACATTCGGGAGGATTGGTTTTGCTTGCGGCTAACAGCGTAATAGCTTCGGGTTGACGCCCTGCCTTGCCCGCGATATCCGCGATGTGAGCTCTTATTTTATGCAAGCCCAAGGCGATGGTTGTGGTATTTGGTTCCATTCTGACTTTTTATTTACCGGTTGCTCTGGGTGATTGACCCATGAGAATTTAAAAAATGATTTGAGAAAGCACGAGCATAGTAGAACTACTCATCTTTACGGTCAAGCCGCCAGGCGCGCAAGAGCCACGGGTTTTCAGAGGCACCGTGCTTGCCAGGCAAGAGGCATTGCACTCGGTTCACCGGCGAGGTGCTGAACCAGGCCGATCTCGGCGTTTGGGAAATCGCTGTTCAACTGAGCCCGTGAATAAGCTGTTGACGTCTTTTTATAGCTTTACCGCGGAAGACTCCGGCATGGAAACAGGTAACAGCCACCGTCAAGCTATCAAAAAATTCCCATGCGGGATTTTTGCATGAGCCATCAAGGAAGGTTTGATATTCGCCCAGATCCGCTCGCTATTCGCCTTCAGCATTCCACGTCCACGGGTTGAGCAATCGAACCCCGCTCGCCTCAAAATCGGCCAGGTTTCGCGTGACAACAGTCATCCCATGCACCAGCGCAGTCGCCGCTATCAGTCCGTCTCGGGCTGGCCGGGGATCGGGAACATGGAGCTTTGCGCTACGCTGCGCTACGGCCATATCGATAGGCAGGATGCGGCCTGCAAATGCCGGCATGACGTGGCTATCCAGCCATACCTTGAAGACAGCACCTTGAGCGGGGTCGCGCCGCTCAGCCAGTAATATGCCGATTTCCAGTTCCTGAACGGTAATCACCGACAGATACAAATCAGCCACATCGACACTTTCCGCCCAGCTTGCCACCCGCCCATCAGCTTTGCCGAGTCGAACTTTCCTCAGCTCGGAAACAACGTTGGTATCAAGAACAAACATCAGGAAAAGTCCGCAGCTTGAGCAAGGTCACCGAGTCGCGGAATCTCCAGTGTCATGTCTTCAATACCGGGCATTGCCAGAAGGTCGGCAATTTTCTTGTGTCCCCCGATAATCCTACGATAATCCTCGATGCTGAGCAGCACATGCGCGGGCCGGCCGCGATCCGTGATGAAAACCGGGCCACTCAAGCTGGCTTTCTTCGCTTTGCCGGCGTCCTGGTTGAACTCTCGACTGGATAATGTCGTGATGGTCATTTCACACCTCATTAATCTCTTAATGTATCTACGTTACTACAATGATCGCATCAGCGCAATACTTCGCGAAAAGAGCCTCCTTTTGCTAACGCTCAAACGGACGTAAAGTGAGAATTACGGGGGATACCTTGTGTCATATGGGGTTGTACAGCATAGAGCAGGGTGGGAGAGCTTGACGAAAAAGAACAGACCACGAGATGCCGTACTCGACCGTGACCGTATAGAAAAGCATGGCCGGAGCGAGGTGCGTTAATAGTTTTTCCGCTATGCTCTGTTTGCTGCGATTCAGATCCGAGGGCGACACTCCCTCGCACGTCAGTAAATGATTCTGACATTCTCCGCATTGAAATGCGTTGATAGAGACTGCAGGAGATCATCCTGAAGGCGTACCCGCCAGGCATCGTCCAGTTCAAGTTCGCAAATGGCGTCCTGGCTGCGATAAACGACTCGCACGGGGCAGGATAATTTATCATCGTCTTTCGCATGACCGGATTTGCCGTTATTTGTGCTGTGACGATGGGGCGCAAGCAATTCTTTTAGTCTTATGGCATTCGAGAGTCCGTTGCAATGAAGCTCCATACGCTTGGCGAAGCGAGTGCGAGCGCTGTTCAGGTCATACAACTGGTCGGCGGTAATGCGCAGTGTGCTGCCATATTCGTCATCGCCGCCTCTGCCGTTCACTCTGGCCTCAACGATCAGCAGTTGATCCTCTTTCAGCCATGCCCGCACAGACTCGAATAATTCGTTGTACACGACCAACTCTAACCGCGTGCTGCCGTCGTCCAATACAATCACGCCCATTCTGCCCCGGCGGGTCACCTGTGTGCGTATAGCGTAGACGATTCCCGCCAATAGCTGTGGCTCCCGCTGGGAGTTCAATCGATCCAGGCGGGTGCGTACAAATGGTTTCAGTTCTTCCGCATACGCGTGAAAAGGGTGCCCGCTCAAATAGAGGCCTAATGCCACCTTCTCATTTTTCAACTTCTCCTTTTCCGGCCATGGCGGCACGTTGATCAAGCTCAATTGCCCGGTGTGACTATCGGCTTCGCCAAACAGACTCACCTGATTGACCGCGCGATCCGCCTGCTCGGCGGATTCAAGTGCGATACCGACCGAGGCCAGCAGGCCGGCCCGATGCGTATTGACAGAATCAAAGGCGCCGGCACGGATGAGCGATTCCATCACGCGGCGATTGACGATTCGCTTGTCGACCCGTTGGCAGAAATCGAACAAATCGCTAAAGGGCCCGCCCGTATCGCGCACCTTGATAATCGCCGCAATCGCCGATCCCCCCGTTCCTTTTATCGCGCCAAGACCATAGCGAACGGTCTTTTTGTCCACAGGAACAAAGCGATAGTCAGAAAGGTTAATGTCGGGCGGCAGCATGATAAGCCCGTTGGCCACGCTATCCTCGAAGAACGAATTCACCTTGTCGGTATCGTCCATGTCGGCGGACAAGGTGGCAGCCATGAACTCCGCCGGATAATGCGCCTTGAGGTAGGCGGTCTGGAAGGCGATCAAAGCATAAGCCGCCGCATGCGACTTATTGAATCCGTAACCCGCGAATTTCTCCATCAAATCGAAGAGTTCGGCCGCATCACCTTGGGTCAAGCCGTTCTTGGTCGCTCCCGCAACGAAAATATCGCGATGCAACGCCATTTCCTCAACCTGTTTCTTACCCATTGCCCGTCGTAGCAGGTCAGCGGCGCCGAGGCTATATCCGCCTATCACCTGGGCGATTTGCATCACCTGTTCCTGGTAAACCATCACCCCATAAGTGGGTTCAAGTATGGGCTTCAGCCGTGGATCGAGATATTCCACGCGCTTGCCATGCTTGCGTTCCGTAAATTCGGGAATCAGCGCCATCGGTCCCGGACGGTACAATGCCACTAATGCGATAATGTCCTCGAAACGGTCGGGCCTGGCCTTCTGCAGCAAATCCTTCATGCCGCGCGACTCGAACTGGAACACGCCTACGGCATTGCCCTGCCGCAACAGCGCGTAGGTGGCCGCATCGTCCAAGGGCAGATTTTCCAGGGAAAAGGAGTCGGAATGCCGGATATCCGACTCGGCAGCAGGCTTGCTCGCATCGGTTGCGATGGATGCGGATTCTTCTTCCGCAGCGTCCCGATTACGCTGCCTGATGTATCTGACGGTCCAGTCGAGTATGGTCAGGGTCCGCAATCCCAGGAAGTCGAACTTCACCAGTCCGATTTTCTCCACATCGTCCTTGTCGAGCTGGCTTATTACCGACTCACCCGAATCTGTGCAATAGACGGGGCAAAAGTCGGTGATCTTCCCCGATGCGATCAGTACACCGCCGGCGTGCATGCCCACATTACGGGTGAGCCCTTCAAGCCGTTCAGCCAGTTCCAGCAGATTACGCACCTCTTCTTCTGCCTGCGCCCGCTCATTCAGTTGCGGCTCCTCTTCACGTGCTTTTTTCAAGGTCATACCGATTTCAAACGGCACCAGCTTCGCCAACTGATCGACAAAGCTGTACGGCAGATCCAGCACGCGTCCAACATCGCGCACCACCGCCTTTGCCGCCATGGTCCCGAAAGTGGCAATCTGGGAAACGCTCTCGGCGCCATATTTCTGTTTCACGTATTCGATGACATATTCGCGTCCGTCCTGGCAGAAATCGATATCGAAGTCAGGCATGGAAACACGTTCCGGATTGAGAAAACGCTCGAATAGCAGGTCATAGCGAAGCGGGTCGAGGTCGGTAATGCCCAGCGAATAGGCCACTAACGAACCTGCTCCGGAGCCCCGGCCCGGCCCTACCGGCACGCCATTGTGCTTGGCCCAATTGATGAAGTCGGCGACGATCAGAAAATAACCGGCGAAACCCATCTGTATGATGACATCAGCTTCGAAATCAAGCCGGGCGTAATACTTGGGCATCTCCGCGTCTCGCTGGGCGGCATCCGGAAAAAGCGCGTTCAGGCGCACTTCCAGACCCGCCGCTGCCTGTGTGCGCAGATACAGTTCCAGGCTCTCGTTATTGGGGGTGGGAAACAACGGAAGGCGATTGACGCCTAATTCCAGCGCGAGATTGCAGCGCTTGGCAAGTGCCACCGTGTTGGCCAGCGCCGATGGGATATCGGCGAACAATTCGACCATTTCAGCCTGGGTTTTGAAGTATTGCTCCTCGGTGCAATTCTTCGGGCGCCGGCGATCGCCAAGCACATAGCCTTCTGCGATACAGACCCGCGCCTCGTGTGCCCGGTAGTCTTCGGGGTTCAAGAACTGAACTGGGTGTGTCGCCACCACGGGCAAACGCAAGGCGGACGCCAACATCAGTGAGCGTTGCACCAGGGCCTCTGCATTGGGATGGCCTGCCCGCTGCACTTCGATATAAAAACGGCCGGGAAAAAGGCCAGCCCATTCTCGAGCCAGTTGCTCCGCCTGGTCAGGATCGTTCTGCATCAGCATCAGGCCGATTTCGCCGGAGCCTGCGCCCGACAATGCGATCAGTCCTTCCGCTCCACTTCCCGCATCAGCTCGCTTGAGCCAGGATTTCCTGATTTCCGGGCGTCCACGGTGCTGGTTTTCGCGGTAGGCGCGCGACAGAAGGCGGCACAACAGCAGATAGCCTTGGTAAGTCTGGCACAAGAGCAAGATGCGCCCGGGCTTGTCCCGATCGGATTCATTACTGATCCAGACGTCGCAGCCGATGATCGGCTTTATTCCCTTCTTGCGCGCCTCCTGGTAAAACTTGACCAGGCCGAACAGATTGGAAAGATCGGTCAGCGCCAGTGACGGCATATCGTCTGCTACCGCTTTTGCCACTGCCTCGTCGATTCGCACGATACCATCCACCACGGAAAACTCGCTGTGCAAACGCAAATGAACGAAAGATGGAGATGTAGGCATGTTGCTCAAGGGTGCTCGATATTCGGAATTAATAGGGGATTGCGGTCAAGCGCGTAATTCTTGAATCAAGCAATCAAAATAGCGTTAAAAACTGGATCTCAATTTTACACCGGCCGAGCCTTCCATTGCCCAACCTGCCTTGAAGCTGGCTAACCCTGACTTCTGGAAACGGGAGATGCACGAGTCACGGAAAGCAAGCAACCCAAAATGCCAATACGGGTTGAGGCTGGAAAGCTGATCGGCAATCATCGCCAGCTATCTGCCGACAGAAGAAATCCCATCATCGGGAACAACTGTAGCCGGTAACGGCAAGGAAAGTATTGATTACAGTGGGTGGCGTTGCGTTACTTTATCGAACTGCTAAGAAGCCCGGAGTTCGGATAGGCCCGTTTGCGAACCGTAGTGCAGCCCAACCTCCTGCTCCCTGAAAAAACTTATAATTCGTTCCGGCAACCACGTCAGCCTGCCGGGAAATGGCGAATCTAGGAATCCGGCATGCCCTCCCTCTTCAGGAAATTCCAGAATGACCGCGGATGAAGTGTCTTCCGGCCGGGGCAGCGCAGAAGCCGGCATAAACGGGTCGTTACGCGCATTAATCACAAGTGTCGGCACGGCGATGTGCTTGAGCCACGGCTTGCTGCTGGATAGGTTCCAGTAATCCTCGGCGTCGCGGAAGCCGTGCAGTGGCGCAGTCACGATATTGTCGAACTCATATAGCGTAGTGCACGCGGCCAACGCGGCTGAATCGAACAGACCGGGATAACGCTCCAGCTTATCCAGCGCCTTGCGCTTCAGTGTATCGAGAAAATGGCGGGTATAAAGCAGATTGAAACCCGAAGCCAGCGTCCTGCCTGCGGCTGCCAAATCCAGCGGTACGGAAACCGTGACAACACCGTCGAGTAATTGACGTGCTTGTTTGCCCTGTTCACCCAGCCATTTCAGCAGGGCATTGCCACCCAGCGATACCCCGACCGCAAAAACAGGCAATGGAGAGGAGCGCGCTTTATTTTGCCCGCTTATTCGGCGTAGCACCCAATCAACCTCCGCTGAATCACCGGCGTGATACGCGCGTGGCAACCGGTTGGGCGTTCCCGAACAACCGCGAAAGTGTACTACTGCCCCGCGCCAGCCCAGTCTTTGCAGCGTCATTATGATACTCAGGACATAATGACTGCATGAGCCCCCCTCGAGCCCGTGAAATATAACGACCAGCGGCGCATCGTATTGATTGTCCAGCCAATCGATATCAATGAAATCGCCGTCGTCCAGTTCGCAACGCTCACGCCGGTAAGCGATCGAAGGGCGGGAAAGCAGATAGGGGTAAATCGTTTGCGCATTTCCCCCTCGCAGCCATGCGGGGGCAACGTAGGGTCTGGCGCGCAATATAGGTAAAGTAGGTAAAGGGGCTTTCACATCCAGGTCCTGGCAGGCAATATCAGATTCAGATGGGTGACCACTGGACCAACCGGTGCTACCGTATAACGCCAATTCATGCGATCAATCAATATAAGGTAACCGCAACTATTGCCGACTATTTTATGGTCTAACTCGTGCGCAAGCGTAACCTGTTCAGCTATTATAGAGCACTTGACTCGCATAGTTAACCCGCCCTCGCTCGCAAGGATAGTCCTGCTGACATAAGCAACAGCGAATTCAGAATTTCTCAAACCAGTGCAATACTAACGGGGTCGACCGCGCAATAAAACAACCAGGATCATAACGTTGGCAAGAAAAAGAACAGCTTCTGCCCAATTAACCCGCTTGGCCAACTCGAAAATCTCGATTGGAATATATAGCCCCGCACTTATCAGGCCAAATATCCAGGCCCATCGTTTGCCATACCACAGCCCATAGGCTTCAACCAGTCTCACCACAGCATACGCCAGCGCGCCGAAGCCCAATGCAAGCAGGCGGGTATCATCAAGATTGGAAGCAATCTCCAGAAAAATGCGGGGATAATGACTGGCAGGGTTCAGATGGAAATGGCTGACCAACTGCTCTGCAGCCTTCTGCACATCGGCATGGATGAATTTGAAAATTGCACAGGCCGTAGCGAATACCAGGATACCTTTAGTGGCTTCGAATACCGCCACCAATCGAAGGTCAGCGCTTTTGGATTTCATTAATCGCTTCAAACAGCCTTGTCTTTTCGTTAGGATTACGGAAGCCCCTGTTTTTCATCTCAATGTGCCCAAAAAGATGAGCAGGGCCGATGGAAGACGAAGCAGGCCGATCAAATCTTGATATAAGTCATACTTTCGATATCGGATCTCATATTATGGTTACGCTTCATATATGTAAATGCGGTCCATTCGCGGGCGTTTGCAGCTGCGGCTGAGCTAAATAAATGTTTATTCTAAGGGGCTATCATGAGACTAAAGTGGTTTTCAATTATGCTTTTCTTCATCTTTTCAAGCCCGAGTTTTGCGGTTGAGAAGGACTACAAGATATGTAACGTAGGCGGCTTCTTTTCAGGGACGAACGACAAGTTCCTGAGTGGGTTGGCAGCCCACATCGCACAGAAGAAGCATGTTCTCGACGACCCCATATGCACTGCCCTATGGAAAAATGCATCCCGAATAGGCGAAAAATTATCAGAAACCAGAAGAGTCAAAGAACAGGCGGAGGAGGAGATCACGCATCAGGCTGCCGCATTCAGTGAAAAGGTATATGAGGCGGTCAGTGCCGGGATCAAATTCTAGACAGGTCAGAAACCTGGATCGATCGCTCTAAGCGGTTCCACTTCAAGATAATGCAGACTGATTATAAGTCCCTGATATTGGTAGGCTGTGCCAGATTCGAACTTGCGACCCAACGGATTAAGAGTTCTGAGGATTAAGAGTTCTGAATAACAAGTTTTATGGGGTTTGAATCTTTTTTTAATATGTTTGAGTAGAGAATGATCGTGTCTATCACAGCCATCATATCCAAGAATAAGGTGACGTCCCAGGCCTATGATAACCTGGAGTTAGAGAGGCAACTAACCGAGTCAGGGCGCAAAACTGCCGTCCTGAAAAAAGTTGGGCGACTCGGTGCTTCGCGATGAAGATACGGATTACCGAGACGGTCATCAAATACCGCGAGGAGGATCTCACTGCCTGGAAGAATATAGAGGAGAAAATGAAACTGCTTGAAGGGTACAGCCCACCGCAAGATGTCTTCAATCAGCCCACGTACCACTTTGGTGAGTACTTCGTGTTGAACTACTTTAAGAAGGCGCAGTGGTCTGGCTATCGCTTCTATGCGCTTGGCGAATGGGAGCCAAACAATCCAAAGGTTCTGGAAGGACGCGAAAAGATAAAAGAAATGTTCACGATTCAGAAGCTCGAAGAATTCAGGAGGCAACGTGTTCTATCCGGACACGCCGCTGGCCAAGGCGAACCCGACTTGTTCCTCTACATGGAATCCGGCCCGACACTGTTCCTGGAAGTCAAGAAGGGCGGCGATAGAGTTTCGCCCGCACAGCTAACTTGCTTGGCGCAAATAAAAGCCATTCTCGAGGCGGACGTGGGAATCGTATATCTAGCCAAGTACGGCCAGAAATACAAGCCAAAGACTTATGAGCTTAACCTCGAAACATTCGAAGGTTGCCTGCATGTCTCCCCAGAAGAAAAATCAAATATTTCAAATGTGTCGGTTTGAGTCATGTATCAACGACGAAAAATTTCTGACCTGGCGATTCGTAACAGACGTAGGGCCAGGTAAGGCGATCTTCGATGCCTATGTCAGCGGTGGTTACAGTCTGAAGGAGATCGGGGATCAGATTGCATTACTCCCGGATGAGCTGCATTGGACAAGAAACAAAGACTTGACCCCATATTGTTCGCCGGTCAGGGTGTATGCCGTTAAAGCCGCAAATATAGCTTTCACGTAATGGGTTCAGTCAACATCGGACTGATTGCGTTTCCCATCAATTTTTTGCTGTTGCTGGGTGCAATGCTGATCGGCTCGTTCGTCGCCAAGCGGATGGGACGACCGCGAAATGTTGATGTCGAGCCGCTTCTCTGGAGAGTTTTCATTGCCTCCCTGATAGCGGCGAGACTTGTCTTCGTGATTGCCTATTTTGATATGTACCAAAGCGCGCCGTTGAGTATTCTGAATATTCTTGATGGCGGGTTTTCACCGGCAGCAGGTATTCTGGCTGCTGCGGCCGGCGTCATCTGGTATGCATGGCGCATGCGAGAAGGGCGACGCCCTCTGCTGCTAGCGGCATTGGCCGGAGGAGCCGCCTGGGCAGTCGGCGCGGTAGCCGCAACGGCAATCTTTGCCGTCCCAGTGCAGATGCCACAAGCTGAGCTGGTTCGCCTTGATGGCAGTCCCGTCCAGTTTGGTTCACTGGCCGGCAAGCCGATGGTGGTCAACCTGTGGGCGACATGGTGCCCGCCTTGTATACGGGAAATGCCGGTACTGCGGGATGCACAAAAGAACAATCCAGAAGTGATCTTCGTCTTTGCCAACCAGGGTGAATCGGCCGATGCGATTCAGAAGTTTCTGGATCGGGAAGGGCTCAACCTTGATAACGTATTGCTCGATTCCCGTACCGAACTCAGTAACCAGACCCAGTCTCAAGGACTGCCAACAACCTTGTTCTTTGATGCAAAGGGTGCGCTGGTTGATCGTCGTATTGGCGAGTTATCAGCCGCTACGCTGGCACAAAGAATTGAGGGAATCGCGCCGCGCGACATTGGTCCGTAACCCGGTGGAGATTAACTGTGGTGCGGTTGGAATTAGAATCCGCCCGATGATAGACGCCGATTTCTGGACGTGCTATCAGAACTCGTGCATGACTTCAGCTGGACCGTTCATGCCTATTGTTTGATGCACAGCCACTATCATCTGCAGATCGAAACCCCGGAAGGGAATCTATCCAACATCGTTGTGACCCCCGGTCTCCTTTTCGGTAACCTGTAATATGGCGCAACGTTATTTCTTAAAATACTTTTCGGTTACATTTAATGTGGCGCAATTCGCCCCGGCGGCCTTGGTTTTTATAGTTTGTCTGCTACTCTAAAATTGCAATAGAAAATTTTCTAAAGACTTGGGAGTGAAGCGAAAAATAGAGCGTAGCAGTTCAGTCGTAATTAAAGGTTATAGAAAAAGAGGATTCATGAACCCATCATAGCTGGTATCCATTACATTAGGGAGGCAACATGAGAATCCTAGCGGCGCTACCCATGATAATTACAGCGACTTTATCTGTATCAGAGGAGGCAAATGCCGAATCAATAACAGTTCCACTTGGCTGGGGAAATATCACACCTTGTTCAAGACTTACGAATAGCGGATCTAGCATATTCGGTGATTCGATTCCAGATACTTTAGAAACAGCCGATCAACGAGTCGATGCTTATGCTATCGTAGACGCGCCAACTGTTGCTGGTATACAAAATGATATTCAGCAATGCGCGGTGCAAGGCGCCGCAGCAGCAGGAATAACAGCTATCGTTGCGTCCCCCGCAGGGGCTATGCCTGTTTTCCAAGCACAGTTTGAAAATTGCCTTCAATCTCGTGCGCAAAACTATTTTTCTTTGCAGTTACAGCTATCCGAAGGGCAGTGCATGTGGTAATTGCTTGCTCATAACTTTTCCCCATTAATAATGTGGTGCCCACAAAGGACGACTTCCAGAGCCGCCAGACGGGGCCAGAATAATTTACCGCACGCGCGTCCGGCATCAGGTCATGTCATTTGCCATAGGCTGTGATCGCCTTTCGACATGTCAAGACCCTTGCGAATCGAGTTTGCCGGTGCGCTGTATCACGTGACCTCCCGCGGAGATGGGCAGGAGGTCATTTTTCTGGGCGATGAGGAAAGACACCGGTTTCTGGATGTGCTGTCAGAACTCGTGCATGACTTCAACTGGGCTGTTCATGCCTATTGTTTGATGGACAACCACTATCATCTGCTGATTGAAACCCCGGAAGGTAATCTGTCCAAGGGCATGCGGCATTTGAACGGAGTTTACACCCAGCGGTTTAATCGCCGGCATGGGTGAGTGGGGCATGTATTCCAGGGCTGTTACAAGGCAATCATCGTGTAGAAGGAGTCGTACCTCTTGGAATTGGCCCGCTATGTTGTCCTCAATCCGGTCAGGGTCCATATGGTGCACACGCCGGACCAATGGCCATGGAGAAATCAGCCGTCGCCGTGGGAGAAATTGAAGAACCGGATTTTTCTGGGTTCTGATGAATTTGTGGTGAGCCTGCAGCGCATGCTTGATTCAGATGCTTCCTATCAGGAAATCCCTGCTGCCCAACGACGGCCACCGCCGAAACCGTTAGCTCAGATCGCCGAAGCGATCTTCGATGCCTATGCCAGCGGTGGTTACAGCTTAAAGGAGATCGGGGATCACTTCAGATTGCATTACTCCCGGGTGAGCCGCATTGTGAAACAGCAGCGATTGACAAGAAACAAGACTTGACCCAATCGTTTTTATTATCGCAATTCCAGCAGGATATTGGACAAGGTAAAGGCGCACGCCGAAGAACACCTGCGAACGCACCTGATGAAGCGACACAAGATCCGGGATCGGGAAACCGGCTTAGGGCGGTTTCCCAGCCGTGTGCGGGAAAGCCGCATGCACGGTTTGATGAGGGAGGGCAGGCGAAAGTCCGTTCTCTACTCTACCCATCTCTCATCCATCTTCATGCATCTTTGTGACCCCCTCTTTGCGTTTTATTGAACGATTATAATCATCGCAAACTTTTTTGGATGCGGTTCAATTGCTTTAAGAAATCGTGGGTATCTAGAAAATAGTTGGGATAGGCCCGTCGGAGCGACTCCACAGAACCCGCTGAAACAAGGACTACTTGAGCTTCCTCTTTTCCCTCAGCGTGCTGCTCGGCCTTCGAGTATTCGATATTTGCTTGCTCTAGCTGATCCCGGCTGAAAGGGGTGATGGAAACGCTTTTCTGCGCTTCCCGCAGATTCAGCTGGATGAGATAGTAAGCAGCCGAGCGCGATGTTTCAGCCGGAATTGCTTTCACTGCAGAACTGTAGCTACTTAATTTATCACGGATGCCGAGGCGATTTACTTCATTAGTTAGGGTAAGAAACGTGTCCTTTTTGGATAGAGATTCGAAGCCAGGAACCTGAGGAGAGTCTTCGAGATGGGAGAATGCAGATCCAACTAATGCAAAAAATTTTAACCACTCGTCAGGACCTTCACTAGACTTTAAAGAGTGCTCAATGAACGTGCCGACAGTCTCGACCGTCGTTGCCCAAACGTGTTGTAGCTTAGTCCTCAGTTGTAATTCCAGCTGAAGGCCGTCGTACAAAGAAGAGTTTTTATGCTTGTAGCGATAAACAAGATGGATGCTCCTATAACCAGAAATTTTAGGAAAATCGATGTAGTTGTGTTCGGAAACAAGAGAATGGGTAAAGTTGCTGTTTTTGTAGTTTTCGTGGAGTTTGTTCAGTTGATTGACCGTAGTTACAACCGCCCGTAGTCCCCCTATATCTTGCATTCTCGCTAGATTCATACTGGAGTTCCGTCGAAGTTTCATAATAATAGACGGCATCCTCTTAAGCCGTTGGGCCACTATAGCTTCTGCATCAATCTTCCTTAACTTATCCCGAAGGGTCGATTGGAAGGTATTTATCGGATAACCATGACACGCGCGCCAATTCGATAGAATCTCTATCGCCTCATGAATGCCATGATATGGTGGTTTTGGACTGCTAAGAAGGCCCCCGCTTTATTTACTTGGGTTTTGGAAAACTTAGGTGTTGGCCAAGTCATAGGATCAGCCCCTAGTCTAGGGTTCCAGGATGTGTTAGATAATTTGTAGGATGTACTAGATTACTAGATTAAGGGTCATACTAGATCAAAGGGTCAGGTCTTGCTATTTGTCATGAGCTGAGTGTCGATCAATTCGGTGTGCGTGGCGGTTTCATTCCAGCCAGAGGAGATCATCAATCGGCTCCGTATCCAGTTGCCCAAGGTAAAACGCCAAGCTGAGTTCATCGCCTGTCGGCTTCGAGACAATTGAGATTTCAGCCGCTGAAACCCACAGGGCAAATCAGCGACCTTTGTTTTTCGTGGACAGCAATTAGAGGGTGTCACCCTTCAAGGGTGATTCTCTTTGGGCGAATCCATTGTCATGGTGACCATCGACGGAAATTAGTCGGTGGGAGTGTCGTTTTAATCTAACTTTTTGATTTATTGGTAGGCCGTGCCAGATTCGAACTGGCGACCAACGGATTAAAAGTCCGCTGCTCTACCGGCTGAGCTAACGACCCAATTACCAAGGTCGTGCATTATAACGGCTCACCTCTCCGATATAAAGTTTTTTGGATCAAGTTCGTCCAAATGCGATTGCCTGCCCATCCCATTTCAGCGCAGAATCGGGTTTAACGCGCCCATCCTGTGAAGAGTTGATCCTTGAGTAGTGACATTATTGTTATCGGCGGCGGAATAGCCGGGCTGACCGTAGCGCATGAATTGCTGCGGCTTGGCGCGACGGTGACCATACTGGAGCGTCAGCACTGCGCGCGGGAGGCATCCTGGGCGGGGGGCGGCATACTTTCGCCACTGTTGCCGTGGAATTATTCCTGCCCGGTAACGCGGTTGACTCAATTGAGCAATGCGCTATTTCCGAAGTTTATCGAAGCGCTGCGGCGCGATACAGGTATTGATCCGGAGTACCAGGCCAGCGGTATGCTGGTCCTGAGCGGCGTCACCGGCGAACCGGACAGCGAAGGCCACGACGAAGCATTGCGGGAGGTCCGCAAGCATAATGCGGAGGCTTGGTGCGCTCGCCACGATTTTCGGCTGAGCAAGGTTCGCTCTCATGAAATTGCACCGCTGCTCGCCAGCGATGAAGCAGCGCTTTGGCTGCCGGACGTTTGCCAGGTGCGTAACCCCCGTTTATTGCAGGCGTTGGTGAAGGCCGTGGGACAGCGTGGGGGCGTCCTTAAGGAGCATGTCGAGATTACCGATTGGCAGGTTGAGCATGGACGGGTCCAATCGGTCAGTACGAGCAGAGGTGAGAAATTCACTGCATCGAATTACATCGTCACCGCTGGGGCATGGAGCGGCGGGCTTTTACGTGAGCATGCATTAAAGCTCGATATCTGGCCAGTACGAGGACAGATTCTGCTATTCCAGGCACAATCGGGTCTGATTCCCGCAATCGTGCTACAGGAGCAGGACAATTTTTATTTGATACCGCGCCGCGATGGGCACATTCTTGCAGGCAGCACCTTGGAGGAAACCGGCTTCGACAGACGCACGACCGCCCAGGCGGGAAAACTATTGCTCGAAAAAGCGCATGCGCTCGTGCCAGCATTGACCGAAGCAACGCTTTCCGGTCATTGGGCGGGATTGCGCCCGGGGTCGCCTGATAATATCCCGGTCGTTAGTCGTCACCCTCACATCCCGAACCTTTATCTTAACAGCGGCCATTACCGCTACGGTATCACCATGGCGCCGGGCAGCGCTCAGCTTATATCCAATATGATCCTGAACAAACCACAACCGCTGGATATCGCGCCTTATAAGTGGCCATCTTAGCCCGTGGGAAGAACATATTTTCGCCGGTGACGTTGTCTCCGCGTTGTCTCCGCACTGTTTCCGCGCCGTTTCCAATAAAGCCTTGCCCGCGCTGCGCTTTATCGGCACGAGGCGGAGTGATAACATTGCACCACTTCAATAACAGGGATAGGGCATACGCATGGCCGGTCACAGCAAGTGGGCTAATATCAAGCACAAGAAAGCCGCGCAGGACGCCAAGCGCGGCAAGATTTTTACCCGGCTCATTAAAGAAATTACCGTTGCGGCGCGGCTTGGCGGTGGGGATCCCAACAGCAACCCACGGTTGCGCCTGGCTGTCGACAAGGCTTACGAGCAGAACATGCCCAAGGACAACGTCGAGCGTGCGATCAAGCGCGGCAGTGGCGATCTGGAGGGCGTGAACTATGAAGAAGTGCGTTATGAAGGCTACGGCATCGCTGGCGCAGCCGTATTGGTGGATTGCATGACGGATAACCGGGTGCGTACCGTCGCGGATGTGCGGCATGCTTTTACCAAGTATGGCGGCAATCTCGGTACGGACGGCTCGGTCGCATTCCTGTTCAAGCATTGCGGGCAAATGCTTTTTGCACCCGGCACCGATGAAGAAAAGCTGATGGAAGCCGCTCTCGAGGCCGGTGCGGAGGATGTAGTCACCAATGATGACGGTAGCATGGAAGTTATTACTGCGCCGTATGAATTTATGATTGTCAGGACGGGGCTGGAGAAAGCCGGGTTCAAGGCGGAGATCGCCGAAGTGACGATGAAGCCCGTCAGTGAAACCGTGCTGAGCGGTGATGATTCGGTCAAAATGCAAAAATTGCTGGATGCGCTGGAAAATATAGACGATGTGCAAGAGGCTTACACCACCGCAGTGCTGGATGAATAGCATTTTTACTCTAGATATACTGGAAACATCGATGCAGCGAGGAGCGCGTTTGTGCTGCTCCCGTTTACGCGGTTATTTTTCAACTTGACCGAAAGCAGGCTTTTTCCGGCATATGAATTTATAGTCGTGTTTATTCAGAAGGAAAAAAAATCCGTATTCTCGGCATAGACCCCGGCTTGCGCATAACGGGCTTTGGTGTTATCGATAAATTCGGCAGCAAGCTGGCCTATGTCAGTAGCGGTTGTATCAAAACGGTAGAGGGCGAGCTACCGTTGCGCCTCAAGACGATCATGGATCATCTTAACGAGGTGATCGCGCAGCATCAGCCTGATCAAGTCGCGGTGGAACAGGTATTCGTCAACGTCAATCCAAAATCCACACTGATGCTCGGGCAGGCTCGGGGGGCGGCGATTTGCACGGCCGTGCTGAATAATCTGGCCGTCGCCGAGTACACCGCACTACAGATCAAGCAGGCAGTGGTCGGCAAAGGGCATGCCAAAAAAGAGCAAGTGCAGGAAATGGTGAAGCGCCTGTTGCAACTTGGCGGTAGTCCCAGCGCCGATGCGGCGGATGCGCTTGCTTGCGCGATCTGCCATGCTCATGGGGGGCAGGGGTTGGGCGGAATTTCGACAGCGGGCTACCGCATGAAACGGGGGCGTCTGGTCTAATCCTAAATCCCGTAGTTGACCGCTCATTCAAGAAAAGGCTCGATGATGGTTACGCTCCGCTAGTAGGTCGGACTGCGCCCGACCTACCTCGGCATAATCTGATAAATTATCAGTGTAATGATTAATAACAATATTTCTTATTATTTGACGCTTGCTTTCCGGGTGAGGTCGCTACGGGGTGAAGTGTACGGTTTTTGCGGCACATGGCTGCGTTGCAACTTCTTGGAATGGAACGGCGCCCCGAAGCGTCGCCCGAGGGGCCCCGCGAAGCGGGGATCGGGCAGCGCAGGGGATGCTGCGATCGCGTTCCATACGCAAGGGGACGCCAGCATCCCGCTTCGGGGTCGCACTTTCCTGCGGAAGGCACTGCTCCGCCCTGCACGGTCGCATTCCGCGTCGTTGCGCCTTGCCCTGCGCTCCAAAAACCGCACACTTCTCCCCGTTCAACTACCGGATTTAGAATGATCGGTCGGATAACCGGCGTACTGCTGGAAAAATCTCCCCCCCTGGTGCTGGTTGACATACAAGGCCTCGGGTACGAGATTGATGTGCCCATGAGCACGTTCTATAACCTGCCGGCAATCGGGGCGCGAATCACGCTTCACACCCACCTCGTCGTGCGTGAAGACGCGCACCTGCTTTTCGGTTTCGCCACCGAAGCAGAGCGGCAAGCTTTTCGTCAGCTCGTGAAGATTTCCGGCGTCGGGGCAAGAACAGCCCTTGCGTTGCTGTCTGGCCTGAGCGTAGCTGATTTGCATCAGGCGGTAGCAGCCCAGGATAGCGGGCGGTTGATCAAGATCCCCGGCATCGGCAAAAAAACCGCCGAGCGTTTGCTGCTTGAATTACGCGACAAGCTCGACCTTGGCATGGCTGGCGCAACAGATGCCACGGGCATCAGGCTCACATCGACGAGCGCGAATGACGTTCTCAATGCCCTGCTGTCTCTGGGGTATAATGACCGGGAAGCCAATTGGGCAGTCAAGCAGTTATCCGCGAACGTTAACGTATCCGATGGCATACGTCAGGCGTTGAAGTTCCTATCGAAAGACAAATAAAAGAAACACAAAGGCCGTGCTCGCATCAGCGTGCGTTTACTGCTATGGCGCAATTCCAGCTGCAACTCCGGTAAGCTCGGGCAAGAGGCGCTGCTTCAACCTGAAGCCGGCGGTCGACTGCTTATTTTCGGGTTTAACGCTATAATCGAAAAGGATTTTTCGTGCTCCATGCGCTTCACCTTCTTGGCGAGCTTGCTACGAGGCCAACAGGCTGCTAGGTTCAATGTTTGATTATGATTGAAACCGATCGATTGATTACCGCCGCGCCCGTCTCTCTCAAGGAAGAGGAACTGGAGCGGGCGCTGCGCCCCAAGCACCTGACCGAGTACGTCGGCCAGGAAAAAATTCGTGGACAGTTGCAGATATTCATCGAGGCGGCACGGCGCCGCGGCGAGGCCCTCGACCACGTGCTGCTGTACGGACCGCCCGGTCTGGGCAAGACAACGCTTGCGCACATCATTGCCAGAGAGATGGGCGTGAGCCTGCGCCAGACTTCCGGCCCGGTGCTGGAACGCCCCGGTGATCTGGCGGCGCTGTTGACCAATCTCGAACCCAACGATGTATTGTTCATCGATGAAATTCATCGGCTTTCGCCTATCGTGGAGGAGATTCTTTATCCCGCGCTGGAAGACTATCAGCTTGATATCATGATAGGCGAAGGTCCTGCGGCACGGTCGGTCAAGCTCGATCTGCCGCCGTTCACCCTGGTCGGTGCCACTACTCGCGCCGGTATGCTGACGAACCCGTTGCGCGATCGTTTTGGCATTATTTCACGCCTTGAATTTTATTCGGTGGAAGAGCTGACCAAAATCGTGACGCGATCGGCGGGATTGCTGAACGTGGAAATTTCTTCCGATGGAGCAGTGGAAATCGCGCGCCGCTCGCGCGGCACGCCACGTATCGTAAACCGCCTGCTGCGGCGGGTGCGCGATTTCGCTGAAGTCAAAGCCGATGGTTACATTACCCGCCCGGTGGCGGATGCCGCATTGATCATGCTCGATGTGGACCTCATCGGTCTCGACGTGATGGACAGAAAACTGCTGCTTGCCGTCATGGAAAAATTCGGCGGTGGCCCGGTGGGTGTGGATAATCTCGCCGCGGCCATCAGCGAAGAGCGTGGCACCATTGAAGATGTGCTGGAACCGTACCTGATACAGCAGGGCTACATGAAGCGTACGCCGCGCGGCCGCATGGCCACGGCTATCGCCTATCAGCATTTCGGCATGGCCTTGCCGAAGAACGGATTGGTCGGGTTGAGCGGAGAGTTGTGGATAGATGACCATCCATGAGCACGCGGTAACATGAATCGCAATCGGTCTCGGCAATTCGCTTGAAGTGCTGGATAACCTGAATGCACAGAAACTGCGACGCCCGATGGTTGACCGATGGAAGCCAGGCGCGCAGGAGATTTGGCTTGTGCCTGTATTGGGAAGTCCAGCTATCGAATACCGGATATTTTTTAGTTCAAAAACATGAAAGCAACAGAAGTTGATAAATTTACCGTTAATCCGGACGAGCTCGCTTTTTCATTGCCCATTCGCGTCTATTATCAGGATACCGATGCGGGCGGAGTAGTTTATCATTCGACTTATCTCGATTTCATGGAGCGTGCCCGCTACGAATGGCTGCGGCAGCTCGGATTCGATATTCACTCATTGATCCAGCTTCACAAGGTAATTTTCATGGTGCGTTCACTCAATATTGAATACCTCAAGCCGGCGCTTCTGGATGATTTGCTGCATGTCACGGCGGAAGCGGTTGAAATAGGCAGCTGCCGCATCGCGATCTCGCAACAGGTGCTACGTGGTCCTGCTGCGCTGGTTAATGCAACCGTCCAGGCAGTATGCGTGGGAGCCGACAGCCTCAAGCCCGTACGCTTACCCGCGCCTTTGCGCCACAAGTTTGGAAAACGCTCATGAGCCCGACAGTTACCCAGGATATGTCTCTTTTCCATCTCATCGGCAGCGCCAGCTTGCCGGTGCAACTGGTAATGTTGCTGTTGCTGCTGGCTTCGTTCCTGTCGTGGTGGTACATCTTTCGCAAGCTGTTCGTCATCCGCGAGGCGGTAAGGCAAAGCGATGAGTTCGAGAATGTTTTCTGGAAGGGAACTGATCTCAATGCACTTTTTCAAAGCGCGGCCGGTTCACGCCATACGGCGGGCAGCATGGAACGAATTTTCGAAGCTGGTTTTCGCGAATTCATGAAACACAAGCGCCAGCCGGGAACAGACATCACCACGGTGATGGATAGTACGCGCCGGGCGATGCGGGCTACCTACCAGCGCGAAATGGATAATCTTGAATCGCACCTTTCGTTTCTCGCGACAGTAGGTTCGGTAAGTCCCTACGTCGGCCTGTTCGGTACCGTTTGGGGAATCATGAATTCCTTCCGGGGCTTATCCAACGTCACCCAGGCCACCATCGCGCATGTTGCGCCAGGCATTGCGGAGGCGCTGATAGCGACGGCGATGGGATTGTTTGCAGCTATCCCCGCGGTTATCGCCTATAACCGTTATTCGAGTCGCATTGATCGGCTGGCAACCCGTTTTGAGAGCTTCATGGAAGAATTATCCAACGTCCTGCAGCGTCAAGCGAGCGGATGAGATCATTTTCATGGGGTAAGCGCCATGAATGAGCGCCGCGCCAAACGTCGACTGATGAATGAAATAAATGTGGTGCCATACATTGACGTAATGTTGGTGCTGCTGGTGATTTTCATGATTACCGCGCCGCTCATCACGCCCGGTCAGATTGAGTTGCCCCAGATCGGCAAATCGCTGGCGCCGCCGGTTGCGCCGCTGGAAGTGATTGTCAAGGCCGACGGCAGTCTGGGATTGCATGACCGTTCCATGCCGGGAGGCGAACAAAAGATCAATCGAGCAGAATTGATCAATGCGATCAAACAGAAGCAGGCCGCAAATATTGAGCAGCCGGTGGTAATTGCCGGCGATAAAAATGTACGTTACGAAGAAGTAATGAATGTGATGGACATTCTTCAACAGCAGCAGGTGAAAAAGGTGGGGCTGCTGGCCAGACCGAAGTGAGCAGTGGGCGGCCATCTCATATGAACAGACGGTGAGCGGAATGGCGTTGAGGAAGCCCTCGGAAATTGAACCGGGCGCGATGCGGGCGGGCCTGCTGGCGGTACTGGTCCACGTCATTTTTTTCGCTTTCATGATTTTCGGACTCAATTGGAAAACATATCCGACAGAACCGGTGATGGTGGATCTGTGGAGCAGTTTGCCTCCGGCGGTTCAGCCGGCTACCAAGGCCGCGCCGCCTCCACCCGAGCCCAAGCCGGTCCAGCCGCCGCCCGAAGCAGCGCCGGTGCCGCCCAGGATTGAAACGCCGCCGCCGCCCCCAAAACCGGATATTGCCCTCAAGGAGAAAACCGAGAAGCCTAAACCGGTTGAAAAAAAGCCGGTGGAAAAAAAAGAGCTGGTCAAAAAAGAACAGGAACAGAAAGAGCAAAAAGAGAAAGAGCGAAAAGAAAAGGAGCAGAAAGAGCAGGAGCTGAAAGAGCAGAAAGCACGAGTGGCGGCCGAAATAGCACAGCTTCAACGGGAACAGCAGGAAGCGAATGCCAAGGCACAGGCTAAGGCGGCACAGACGGCGGCGCAGTCCCGCCTGGCAAACGAAATGGCCGAATATAAGGCAAAAATACTTGCAAAAATCAGGAGAAATATTGTCATGCCACCCGATCTGCCTGGCAATCCGGTGGTGGAATTCGACGTTACGCTGCTTCCGGGTGGCGATATTCTCGATGTCAGGTTACGCGCAAGCAGCGGATTCGCCGCTTTCGACAGCGCGGTGGAACGCGGTATTTTTCTATCCAAACCGCTTCCGCTGCCGCCTGATCCCGCGCTTTTTCCGAAATTCCGCAATCTGAGCGTCAAGGTGCACTATCACGAATGACTGGTATAATTTCCATTATTCTTTAAAGGGTTATTTTCATGCAGATTTGCTTGCACAGATTTCCCGGTTATGTTTTTGTCTTGTTGCTGGCGCTGATCAGTGCGCCGCTGCATGCCGCTCTCGACATCGAAATTTTCGGCGGGGGCGCGGCGCAGATTCCGATTGCCATCGTGCCCTTTGCCGCGGAGGAAAGGCTCAGTCAGAGTATCACCCCGGTAGTATCCGCCGACCTGCAACGCAGCGGACTGTTCAGGCTGGTTGACCCGGGCGGTCTGAGACCGCATGAGCCCATCGAAGTGAGTTATCCTGACTGGATGAATCGCGGCGCCAGTGCGCTGGTTATCGGCAGCACCACAGCCTTGGCCGGGGGACAGGTTGCAGTCCGCTTCCGGTTGATGGATGTCGCGAAACAAACGGAGTTGGCGGTTTATACCGAGACCGTGCCTGCGGAACAATTGCGTGCTGCCGCACATCGGATAGCCGATCTGATTTACGAGAAGCTGACCGGCGATGTGGGGGTGTTCAGTACCCGTATTGCCTACGTGGAGAAACAGGGAAAAAAATATTCGTTACGGGTGGCGGATGCGGACGGCTTTAATGCGCAGCCGGTAGTCGAGTACACGGAACCTATCATATCGCCTGCATGGTCACCTGATGGCGCCCGGTTGGCATATGTATCCTTCGAGAACAAGAAACCGGTCGTTTACGTGCAGACGCTCGCCACGCGCGTGCGCGTGGCGGCGGCCAATTTCAGGGGCAGCAATAGCGCGCCGGCTTGGTCTCCGGATGGAAAAAAACTTGCGGTAGTGCTATCACTGATGGGGGGCTCGCAGATCTTCCTGGTGAATGCGGACGGCAGCGGATTGCAGCGGCTCAGCCAAAGCGCCGGAATCGATACCGAGCCCAGTTTTTCACCCGACGGGCAGTCCATCATATTTACTTCCGACCGTGGCGGCAGTCCGCAGATTTATCGCATGGCAGTCACAGGGCGTGCATCCGGAACGGCGGAGCGTCTTACATTCGAGGGCAGTTACAACGTGAGCCCACATTACAGTCCGGATGGAAAAAGCTTCGTCTTCATTCACCGCAACGGAGACAGATTCAATGTCGCCACACAGGATCTGATGACCCGCCAGGTGCAATTGCTCACCAATTCTCAATTTGACGAGTCCCCCAGCTTCGCTCCCAACGGCAAGATCATCCTCTATGCAACCGAGGTAAGGGGGCGTGGTATATTATCCGCCGTGTCGAACGACGGCAAAACAAGACAACAGCTTTCGACGCAGGCTGGTGACATAAGAGAGCCGGCCTGGGGGCCTTTGCGAAGGCTCCAGTAGTTCGGGTTCTGTATTTTTTTGCTAACTTTAAAGGAAATAAAATGAAAAAGATTTTATGTGTGTTATTGATCAGTGTCTTATCTGCGTGTGCGAGTAAAACCCCCCAGCCTTCCGCCAATGTGGAAGACCGGTCCGCGACCACCAGGGCGCCGGCGGAAACGTCTGGCTACGGTGAACCGAGCCTCAACCCGCTTACGGACCCCAATAATATTCTTTCCCGGCGCAGCGTTTATTTCGATTTCGACCGTTATGTGGTGAAGGATGAATATAAATCCCTGGTAGTAGCTCACGCCCAGTATCTACGCGACAACTCCAATGCCAGGGTGCTGGTGCAGGGCAACACCGATGAGCGCGGAAGCAGGGAATACAACCTTGCGCTGGGGCAGCGCCGGGCTGATGCGGTCAAGTCGGTGATGACTTTATCGGGGGCAAGGGAATCGCAGGTCGAATCTGTCAGCCTGGGCGAAGAGAAACCTCGCGCTACAGGTCATGACGAAGCCTCCTGGGCCGAGAACCGCCGCGCCGACATCCGTTATCAAGGGGAGTAATCGTGCCGTTGCGCGCTTTCTTGTTGGTGTTCGTGATCGGCTGTAATTCAAGCTACGCCGGTGTGTTCGACGACGAGGAGGCGCGCCGGCAGATTGCCGTGCAAAAGACAGCTATCGGGGAAGTGCGCAATCAGGGGCAGGCGCTGGAATCCCGCGTCGTAAAGCTTGAGGACCTGCTTAACAATCAACCGCTACTCGAACTCCATAGCCAGATCGAAGCCCTGAGGCTTGACCTGAACAAGTTGCAGGGCCAGATCGAAGTACTGGTCAATGAGAACGAGTCTTCGCAGAAGCGTCAGAGGGATTTTTATATTGATCTGGATAGCCGGCTGAGGCGGATTGAGCAACCTGACGAGACTGCCGCATCTGGATCTGCGGTATCCGGATCTGCAGAGGCAGCCGCAGAGCCCGGCGCACCCGATATGGAACCCGAACCGGCAGCCGCGGTTCCAGCTACGGCTGCTGCTGTCGTTTCGTCCGCTGCGAGCACACCTGCCAAGGGGGTGAGTTCCGCATCGACGAAGAATGCCGAGAGTGAGGCCTATGAGGCCGCCTATAGCTTATTCAAGGCCGGCAGTTATCAAGACGCCATTTCCCGGTTTAACAAGTTTCTCCGGAGCTATCCAGGCTCCGGTTTTGCACCGAGTGCCCATTACTGGATTGGTAATTCTTATTACGCGCTGCGTGATTTCAAGAGCGCCATCAGTGCTCAGGAGAAGCTGATCAAGACTTATCCGGACAGTGCAAAGGCACCCGATGCGATGCTCAACATCGCCAGCAGCCAGCAGGAAATGAATAAAAAACCCGCTGCAAGGAAAACCCTGGAAACGCTTGTGGCCAGGTATCCGGGTAGCGAGGCCGCCGACAAGGCCAAGCGCCGGCTGATCAGTAAAAAGTAATTTAACCCGTCATGGGGTATTGTCCCGTACATCTACGATATGGTTCAAACCATCTCCCCTCCTATATCCAAGGTCACACAATCCCGAGAAGCGGAGAGTCTGCGTGTCAGCGAGATATTTTTCTCTCTACAGGGGGAAACCAGCCGCTCAGGATTGCCGACCGTATTCGTACGTTTGACTGGTTGTCCCCTGCGCTGCGCTTATTGCGATACCGACTACGCTTTCTACGGAGGAAAGCGTCAATCGATCGCTGATATTCTGGCGGAGGTTGCCAGCTACGGCGCCTGCTACGTGACGGTGACCGGAGGAGAGCCCCTGGCACAGAAGGAATGCCCGCTATTGCTTACCTTATTGTGTGATGCAGGCTATTCGGTATCGCTCGAAACCAGCGGCGCACTGGATATATCCGGGGTGGATGATCGCGTTTCGAGAATTCTTGATATCAAAACGCCGGGTTCGGGCGAAGCGGCAAAAAATTATTGGCCAAACCTTCAGCATCTCACGTCACATGATGAAGTGAAGTTCGTGTTGTGCGATGAAGCCGACTATCAATGGGCGCTGGAGGTAATGCATGAGCGTCAATTGAATCTCATCTGTCCGGTTTTATTTTCGCCGGTCTACGGCCAGCTCGATCCCGCGATGTTGGCTGCATGGGTGCTACGCGACCGCATAATGGTTCGGGTGCAGATCCAGCTTCACAAATTATTGTGGGGAGAGGGCGCGGGACGGTGAAGAGCGAGCAAAAATACCTCGCCAATTTCCCATTTTGACTTCATGGCCAGGGCTGTAGTTCTTTTGTCAGGTGGGCTGGACTCCGCTACCACGCTTGCCATTGCCCGTAGCAGCGGGTATGAATGCTACGCTTTGAGCGTGGATTACGGTCAGCGCCATGCGTCTGAACTTGCAGCGGCGGAAGAACTGGTGCATTCGATCGGCGCGCGCGAACATAAGGTAATCAAGCTCGACCTGTCCGTATTCGGCGGTTCGGCATTAACGGATAAATCGAGCGCTATACCGACGGAAGGTCCCACCGCCGGTATTCCAGCCACGTATGTGCCTGCCCGTAACACCATTATGCTGTCTCTCGCGCTCGCCTGGGCCGAAGTACTCAAGAGCCGGGATATTTTCATTGGGGTCAACGCAGTAGACTACTCCGGTTATCCGGATTGCCGCCCCGCGTACATCCAGGCATTTGAGGAGATGGCAAATCTTGCTACCAAAGCCGCGACTGAAGGCGGCAGGCTAAACATTCACGCGCCCCTGATGGCATTGTCGAAAGCGCAGATTATTCAGCAGGGGATCTTACTGGGGCTCGATTACAGTTCGACCGTGTCGTGCTATCAGGCAGATGGAGATGGGCGCGCCTGCGGCGTATGCGATTCCTGCCGGCTACGGCGGGCAGGGTTTGAATCAGCCGGCGTGGCCGATGTGACGCGCTATCAACGCATTATCAAAACTGGCGGTTGCGCCTGATTCCCCGATTCCATAGCGGGAAAACGTATTCAGCCACCCTCTCTTCATGATCCCCTGGCTCACGCCCGAAACCCCTTTTCCCCCGTTAGATACTGCGCTCGCCGAGCCTAACGGCTTGCTCGCGGCCGGCGGCGATCTCTCGCCGCAACGGCTGATCGAAGCCTACCGCTGCGGGATTTTTCCGTGGTTCAACGAGGGCGACCCCCTTTTGTGGTGGAGCCCGGATCCACGCATGGTACTTTTCCCTGCTGAGCTTAAAATATCCCGGTCGCTAAGAAAAACGCTGAAGAAGGCTAATTATACGATCAGGATCGACAGTGCTTTCAACCAGGTCATGCAGGCGTGCGCCGCGCCCCGCAAGGAGCGGGCAGGCACATGGATCCACGATGAGATGATCGCAGCTTACACTGCGCTGCACGAGATGGGCTGGGCCCATTCCATCGAAACATGGATAGAGGGTGAGCTGGTGGGTGGATTGTACGGTGTTGCGCAGGGAAGGATGTTTTTTGGCGAATCCATGTTTTCCCGCACTACCGATGCGTCCAAAGTTGCATTCGTGCACCTGGTAAGACACCTGGAGCGCCGAGGCTTCAAAATGATCGACTGCCAGATGAAAACCGCTCATCTCGCTTCTTTCGGCGCCCGGGAAATTTCCCGCAAGGAATTTAGTCTAAAATTAAAAGAATTGATAAACTACCCGGAACGAGTCGACAAATGGTGTGTGGATTATGAGTCACTTGAATGATCTTCCGTCTTCAACGCTACAGTTTTACACTACCGCATCTTATCCATGCAGCTACCTGCCGGAGCAGTTGGCGCGGTCTCAGGTGGCAACACCCAGCCACCTGATCGATACCGGTGTCTATGGCGCATTGGTACAGGCCGGCTTTCGCCGTAGTGGCGCCTTTACCTACCGTCCATACTGCGACAATTGCAGTGCTTGCATGCCGGTACGGATCGTGGTTGACGAATTGATTTCGAGGCGCGCCCAACGTCGTTCCTGGAAACGTCATCAGAACCTGGTCGCCACTCAACACGGTCTTTATTATCATCCGGATCACTATGCGCTATACCTGCGCTATCAGGCGCGCCGCCATAGCGGGGGCGGCATGGATCGAGACAGCCGAGAGCAATACCGCCACTTCCTGCTGCCAAGCAATGTCAATTCCAGCCTTGTCGAATTTCATGAAAATGGCAAGCTGCGCATGATCAGTATTATTGATGAGCTGCACGACGGCATATCATCTGTATATACCTTCTTCGATCCCGATGTGCCGGGGGCCAGCTTCGGTACCTATAATATTTTATGGCAGGTACAACTGTGCCGGCTATTGAAATTGCCCTATCTTTATCTTGGTTACTGGATAAAGGAAAGCCGAAAAATGGCATATAAGGCAGGTTTCAGGCCGCTGCAAGGTTTGGTCGGGGGGCAATGGGAACCGCTGAGCCATTCCAGGATTCCCGAAGACTGAGACCAGTTCTCAGGAATGGCTTGAACATCAAGCTATGAAGTTATCGCTATGAAGTTAGCGTTGTGCCGCCCTTATCGCGGCTGCGCGTGTAGCCAGCGGTTTTGCCTTATCCGCATGGCCAATTTCCCGATAGAGTTGCGCCAGGTTTTCAAGGCTTGTTGCGACATTAGGATGATTTCGACCCAGTGATTTTTCCGAGATAGCCAATGCGCGCCTGAACAGCGGCTCGGCATAAGGGTACTTGCCCTGTTCGTTATACAGGCCCGCCAAATTATTCAAGCTCAAGGCAACGTTTGGATGATCCGGACCCAGCGCCTTTTGCGACATTGCCAGTACCCGTTTAAAAAGCGGTTCAGCCTGCGCATATTGTTGTTCGGCTGTATACAGCAGCGCAAGGTTGTTCAGGCTCATGGCCACGTTTGCATGGTTCGGGCCAAGTGTTTTTTCCAATATTTGCAGTGCACGCTTGAGAAGAGGCTCAGCCTGCGCATACTGTTCCTGGGCTTGATATAGCTGCGCCAGGTTATTCAGGCTCATGGCTACATTGGGATGATCCGGCCCGAGCGCCTTCTCATCGATTGCCAACGCACGCTTGTACAGCGGTTCAGCCTGCGCATATTGCTCTTGTTTCCTGTAAAGCATAGCGAGATTGTTCAATGTCGCTGCCATCTCGGGGCCTTCCCCGACAGACTTTTCAAAAATAGCCAGGGCGCGTATGAGGAGAGGTTCCGCCTGTTTATACTGATCCCGGACGCTATATAGAAATGCCAGGCTGTTCAGGCTCGAGGCAATGTCGGAATGGTCCGGTTCTCTCGTTTGTTCGGCTATCTGCAGCGCCTTGGCCGCGACCACGGTCGCGCGGTTATAGTCCCCTTGCTCATAAAGCAATTCCCACTCCTGGTTGAGCGTATCCCAATCAGTGATGGCATGAGCCAATCCCGAAGAGGCCATGAAAACCAGGATCAGGCACTGGCGAGTCAGCTTGGCGAATGTAATCATTTACGCTTATGAGAAGTAATAAACCATCAGTAGTGTCCGGTTAAATCAGTAATGAGTGCGCAGAGATCGAGCTCTGGCGCGGCTTTTCAAGCAAATTACTTTGGTGCCGATTTGAAATCAACTGGTTCATATTCGAGTAGCTTTCCGAGATTGATTCCTCGGGAGGTAGCTTATGAATTCGGGCAAGACGATGTTCGCGCAGATCATGGAGTTTGTGCCATGGACGAGCTTTACCCGCATTGTGGCGCGTCACGGCGGCGATTCGGGGGTGCGGCGCCTGAGTTGCACCGAACAGTTCCGCGTGATGGCGTTTGCGCAACTGACTTATCGCGAGAGTCTGCGCGACATCGAAGCCTGTCTTTTGGTCAATCAGTCCAAGCTGTACGGCATGGGCTTTCGCACGCTGGTCAGGCGTTCCACGCTGGCCGACGCCAACGAAGGGCGCGATTGGCGCATCTGGGCCGATCTGGCGGCAGTGCTCATTCGCCGCGCGCGCAAGCTCTATTGCAACGACAGCTTCGGTGTCGAGCTTGCCAACACTGTCTATGCGCTGGACGCCACTACTATCGACCTGTGCCTGTCGCTGTTTCCCTGGGCGCCGTTTCGTTCCACCAAAGCAGCGGTCAAGCTGCATACGCTGCTGGATTTGCGCGGCAGCATTCCTGCCTTCATCCATATCAGCGACGGCAAGACCCACGAGGTCAGTGTGCTGGACATGCTGCCCGTGGAAGCCGGTGCGTTCTACTTGATGGACCGGGGCTATCTGGACTTCTCCAGGCTGTACGTTTTGCATCAGGCTGGCGCTTTCTTCGTGACCCGCGCCAAGCGGGGCATGAATGCGCGCCGGGTGTATTCGATGTCCACCGACCGGGGCACAGGCATGATTTGCGATCAACGCATCACGCTCAACGGCCACTATTCTGCCAAAGCCTATCCCGAACAGTTGCGGCGCATCCGGTTCAAAGATCCGGAGTCCGGCAAGACGCTGATGTTCCTGAGCAACAACACGGCATTGCCGGCTTCGACCATCGCCGCACTGTACAAGAGTCGCTGGCAGGTGGAACTGTTCTTCAAGTGGATCAAACAGCATCTGCGCATCAAGCACTTTATCGGCAACAGCGAGAACGCAGTGAAGACGCAGATCTGGTGCGCCATCGCCACCTATGTGCTGATTGCCATCGTCAAAAAGGAGCTGCAAATTGATGCCTCGCTCTACACTTTGCTACAGATTCTGTCGGTCTCAGTATTCGAGAAAACCCAGCTACAGCAAGCCTTCGCAGGCATCGACAACATTTCCGAACAGACTGACCTCAATAACCAACTAAATTTGTTCGACTTTTAACCGGACACTACTGATAAACCATAGTAATTTATTGCCGAATACTGAAGGAACCCTTGAACCTGAATCCCCGGTTGACCGCTTATTTTCGGCTCATTTGCCAACCGAGTAATCACTATAACGGAGAAAGATTTTTTGTGCCCCGTGAGCTTTATTTTTCGGTGAACTCGCTCCACTCCATCCAATGCGAGTTTTAGATTGAATGGATACGTTTTACCAGGTATCAAACACGATGAAAAAAACTCCCGCGGTTGGGCGGTGCCTCAATCAACGGCGCCTGTTCCAACGACCAGCCTCCCTATGACGATGATTAACGGTCGCAAGTTCCTTTACAGACTCGGCACTTTCCGGGTGTTAAACCCGGATGTTTCATAAATTGACGCGCGCCCTTGCTGGTCTTTTGTTTCGTATGAAAATTTCGTTCAGTCGGGCGTATGAATAACTACGCCACTCCTTCACAAAATCTCCCTACAAAACAAAATCCGGCGCAATCATCACGCGAATTTATGAAATATCCGGGTTAAAATGAATCCATGTTCTATTCCTTACTTCGTCCGCTATTATTCAGTCTCGAACCTGAAACAGCTCACCGCGTTACGTTTGATGCAATCGAGAAAGCTTATCGTTTCGGACTGATCAATCGCGCCCCGATAGCATGCCGGCCCCGCCATGTCATGGGTCTCGACTTTTCCAATCCTGTCGGCATGGCTGCCGGGCTGGACAAGAACGGTGAACACATTGACGCACTGGCGGCGCTCGGGTTTGGTTTTATCGAAATTGGCACGGTAACGCCCCGTCCACAACCGGGGAACCCCAAGCCTCGGTTGTTTCGTATTCCTCGGGCACAAGCCATAGTCAATCGCATGGGCTTCAACAATGACGGTATCGATAAACTGATAGCGAATGTCAGGCGTGCAAATTACCGCGGCATACTCGGCATCAATATCGGAAAGAATTTCGATACCTCGATGGAAAAGGCGGTTGACGATTACTTGACTTGCCTGCGCAAAGCCTATCGCTACGCCGATTATATCGCCATCAACATTTCATCGCCTAATACGCCTTCCCTTCGGCAACTACAAAACGCCGACGAACTGGATCATCTGCTGGGTGCGCTGAAGCTGAACCAGCAAAAACTCACCGACGAGTACGGAAAATATACGCCGCTTGCCGTGAAAATCGCTCCCGATCTCGATCTGCAGCAAATCGACTCCATTTCGGCGCTTTTGATGAAACATCGTATAGACGGGGTTATCGCGACGAATACCACTATTTCCCGCACTGGAATAGAGACACTGCCTTATGCATTCGAGTCTGGCGGATTGAGCGGTGTACCGCTGGCTAAACGCGCCACCGCTGTCATCAGGCGTTTGCATAGAATGCTGCAAGGCGCGCTGCCCATCATTGGGGTAGGCGGCATCATATGCGCAGCGGACGCAGAGGAAAAAGTCGAGGCTGGGGCGAGCCTGGTCCAGATATACAGCGGCCTGATCTATCGCGGCCCTGGCCTGATACGGGAGATTGCGCATGCGTTGTGCGCCTCGGACACGCAGCGTCCTTCGCGAGCGGGTTTGGGATGAAAGAAAGTTTGCTGGTAGCGGAAATCGACGGAATCCTGCCGCAAACCCAATGCCGCCGGTGCGGATTCTCCGGCTGCGAGCCCTACGCCAGGGCCATTGCAGAAGGGCATGCCAACATCAACCAGTGTCCTCCCGGTGGCGACGAGGGCATTCGCAAGCTGGCGGAATTGCTGGGGATAAGGCCGATGGCGCTGAACCCCCTGCACGGTACCCCCAAACCCAGGACAGTGGCACTCATTGACGAGCAGCCCTGCATAGGTTGCACGCTTTGTATCCAGGCGTGTCCGGTGGATGCCATCGCAGGCGCGGCCGGCCACGCGCATACTGTCATTGCGGCCGAATGTACCGGTTGCGAGTTGTGTGTTGCGCCGTGCCCGGTCGATTGTATAAGCATGATTCCATCCAGGGTACGAACTGCCGGTTCTGCGGGTAAGGACGACGCCAAAATTGATGACCCCTTGATACTTGAAGACGACAAGCAAGTTGCCGATCGCGCGCGCGCGCGCTATCAATTCAGGCTGCAGAGGCTCGAGCGTGAAAAACAGGAGAACGAAGAAAGGCTTAAACAAAAAGCCGAAGGCATGAGTGGTATTTCATCACCCGCCCCCGATCTCAAGAAAGCAACTATCCAGGCTGCTCTGGAGCGTGCCATGGCCGCTCAAGCGCAGGCATCGAAGAAAAATAGCGCTGCGGATCCGTCGGTAACATCCCACCATAGTATTAATACATGAATTCAAGTATACGCCGCGAAATATTCAGGCGCTTCAAGTCGGTTAACCCGCACCCCACCACCGAACTGGAGTATGGTTCGACCTTTGAATTGCTCATCGCAGTGATCCTTTCGGCTCAGGCTACCGACAAGGGCGTGAACTTGGCTACCCGGAAACTGTTTCCCGCGGCAAATACACCTGAGAAAATTCTCGCCCTGGGGGAAGCCGGGCTGCGGGATTACATCAAGAGCATCGGGTTATATAAAACCAAGGCCAGGAATATTATCGCTACTTGCAATCTGCTCATCCAGCATCACGACAGCGAGGTGCCGCAGACACGGGAAGCGCTGGAAAAACTGCCGGGCGTGGGGCGCAAGACCGCCAACGTAATATTGAATACCGCTTTCGGCCAACCCACTATGGCGGTGGATACGCATATTTTCCGGGTCGCAAACCGTACCGGGCTTGCACGCGGCAAAACCGTGCTGGAGGTGGAGCTGAAACTACTGAAGTGCATACCGAAGGAATTCAGCCACGATGCGCATCACTGGCTCATTTTACATGGGCGGTATGTATGCATCGCGAGAAAGCCGAAATGTGCGATTTGTATCATTAATGATTTGTGCGAGTTCAAGGAAAAAAATCTTTAACCTAAATCCGGTAGTTGACCGCTCATTTAATAGATCAGTGTTATGATTAATAACAATATTTCATATTATTTGACGCTTACTTTCCGGGTGAGGTCGCTACGGGGTGAAGTGCACGGTTTTTGCGGCACATGGCTGCGTTGCAACTCCTTGGAATGGAACGATCATTCCGCGTCGTTGCGCCTTGCCCTGCACCCCAAAAACCGTACACTTCACCCCGTCCAACTACCGGATTTAGGTTTAAGGAAAACAGCTTTGAGAAAAATGAGTCCGCTCAGTTACAGCCTGGATGTTTAATCCTTCGAGGGAAGAGGCGCGCCAGTTTTTCTTTGACACCTGGCGCAAGTATCGGCAGAGAGAGATACTTTCCGACATGGAAAATATGGCGATTGAGGTGATCCTGCTGCATCCGGAGTACCACGCCATGCTTGATGATCCGGGACGCTACCAGGACAAGGATTATCTGCCCGAAATGGGCGATACCAATCCATTTTTGCATATGGGCATGCATATTGCCGTCGGGGAGCAGCTCTCGATAGACCAGCCCGCCGGTATTCGCAAGCGATTTGAACGTCTACTGAAGCTGACCGGCAACGAGCACGATGCCGCGCACCAAGTCATGGAATGTCTTGCGGAAATGATTTGGCAGGCACAGCGCAACCAATCGGCGTTTGACGCCTCGATTTACTTTGAATGCCTGGATCGGTGGCAGAATTGATCTTTATTCGAGGTGACGCTACTGGACTTTGAGTAGCAGGCCGCTGGCTTCCAGCCCGCCTGCGCCTTCTGAACAAGCCCCTGGGGGGTGAGTGCTGCGTATGTCCTCCGAGGAAGGACCGGCGCTACTGGGTTAAAAACCGATGGGGACGGCGCCCTAGCGTTGCGCAAAGGGTGCCCCGAAGGGAGCATCGGGACAGTACCGAGGTCCACGACCGCCCCTCGCGCCTGCTCCCTACGCCGAGGCCGTGCACCTTCTACGGGAAAGTACTATTCTGCGCTGCGTTCGCGCGCTATCCGATCTCGTTTCCCCCAGCCCATCCCTACATCCATTGGACCACAATCATGCCGGCGTAGGGCTTATCCAGAAATTCCTGAATCAATATTTGGTTTTCAGACCGGATTGACTTGCAAAATAAGCTGACACATTTTCAATGTCTTCCTTGCTCAGGGCGGCAGCCATGCCAGCCATGATGGGGTCCTGGCGCGCGCCCGACTTATATTCGGTCAGCGTTTTTTCCAGATAACTTGCATGCTGTCCGTTCAGTTTCGGAAAAGCAGGTGCGGGACTATTGCCGTCCGGACCGTGGCACGCAGCGCAAACTTCTGCCGCTTTTTTCTTGCCAGCTTCAATATTGGCCGCCATTCCCTGGCTGGAAATCAGCAGCAGCGCGCCGCTCGCCGCGGCAATAACGAAATTTTTCATGAGGCTTTCCTTGCGTGATGAGTAATTATTTTCCGCTGGCACCAGCGTAATAGGCCGCCAGATCTTCCATATCCTGTTCGGATAGCTGGGCGGCAATCGCCTTCATGCTGGGGTGGTTGCGGGCATCCGTTTTATACGCCTGCAGCGCTTTGATCAGGTACTCGGCATGCTGGCCGCCAATTCTCGGGACGTTATATACCGTCGGGTAAGATGTCCGGTATCCTTCTATTCCATGACAGCCGATACACATGGTATTCTTCTGCTTGCCTGCAGCCGGATCACCCGCTGCCTGAGCCGTACCGGTGACTGCCAGAAGCAAGCCCCACGCAAATAAACTTATTATTGCTGGTCTTTTCATTATCAGTGCCCCCTCTTTACAAAAAGAGCGACTCTAAACGATGTGTCATTCCTGGTCAATCAATAAATCTATAAAACAATAACATATATCGAATAGGGATATATGTTATGAAATTATCGTTATGATTTCTGACCGTTTATCCGGCGTTTTGCATCAAGTTCCTCCCATCGGGCGAGACAACTCATAAGCTCTTCTTCAATCCCAACAAAACGTTCATGCAAGGCCCGCGCTTTTTCCGGTTGATTGAGATAAAAATCCGCAGTACCCAGTTGGCGGGTGATGACAGCCTGTTCCCGCTCCAGCAGCTCGATTTTTTGAGGCAGCTCATCGAGTTCGCGGATTTCCTTGTAATCCAGTTTAATCCGGGTAGGCGATTCGCGAACCTCGCGCGCCTTGAGCGGAGCCGTCTGTTGTGATTTTGCCGCCTGTTCCTTTTCCGCCGCTTTCCGATACCCCCTTGCCCGTACCCAATCTTCATAGCCTCCGACATATTCCCGCAGGATGCCATTACCTTCGAAGGCGATAACCTGGGTAACGACGTTGTCGAGAAATTCCCGGTCATGGCTGACGAGAAACAGCGTGCCCGAATAGTTTTGCAGCAGCGCCTCCAGTAGTTCCAGCGTTTCGATATCCAGATCGTTGGTAGGTTCGTCAAGGACCAGGACGTTGGCAGGGCGGGTGAACAAACGCGCCAGCAATAGCCGGTTGCGCTCACCGCCCGAAAGGGACTTTACAGGCGAACGCGCCCGCTGTGGCGCAAACAGGAAATCTTCCAGATAGCTGATGACGTGCTTGCGCGTCTCGCCAATATCGATAAAATCCGAACCCTGGCTAATCGTGTCTATCAGGGTTGCCTCCTCATCCAGTTGTTCGCGCAACTGGTCAAAGTAGGCTACCTCAAGCTTGGTACCCAGTCGGATATCGCCGCTATCCGGTGGTAATTCGCCCAGTATCAGCTTTAACAAGGTAGACTTGCCCGCGCCATTGGGTCCCAGCAACCCCACGCGATCGCCGCGCATGATCCGGCAGGAAAAATTGTCTATGATGGTCTTGTCGCCATATCTTTTGCTGACATGTTCCAACTCAGCCACCATACGTCCGGACTTGGCGCCTTCATCGACGTTGAGATTAACCGTTCCCATCTTTTCACGCCGGTCGGCACGCTCTATTCTTAGCGCTTCCAACCGTCTCACCCTGCCTTCGTTACGCGTACGGCGTGCCTGAATCCCCTTTCGTATCCAGACCTCTTCCTGCGCCAGCACTTTATCGAATTTTTGATTGTGAACGGCTTCAACTTCCAGCATCTCCAATTTTTTGCGCTGGTACTCGGCAAAATCGCCGGGGAAACTTGCCAACTTCCCACGGTCGAGCTCGACAATCCTCGTCGCCACATTATTCAGAAAGCGGCGGTCGTGTGTAATGAACAGCACGCTTCCCGCAAAGTCCTTCAGCAAACCTTCCAGCCACTCGATAGAGGAAAAATCCAGGTGGTTGGTCGGCTCATCCAATAGCAGCACGTCCGGAGATACCACCAGCGCGCGAGCCAGCGCGACCCGCTTTTTTTGTCCGCCGGAGAGTTGTCCCACCAAGGCATCGGGGGGAAGATCAAGCTTGTCGATAGCGGTTTCCACCCTGGCCTGGATGCGCCATCCATCCTGAGCTTCCACTTCGGCTTGCAAGTCCTGCAGGCGAGAAAGAAGTGCCTCGGTGTCTCCCGTGCCGTCGCTCAGGAGATGGGACGCTTCATGATAATGAAGCAGTACCTGGCTGACCTTCCCCAATCCCTTCGATACTTCCTCGAATACCGTAAGGGCGGGGTCCAGTTCCGGTTCCTGCGGTACATAGGCCAATTTCAATCCGGGGGTGCGCCAGATCCTGCCGTCGTCCGGCTTGATTTCGCCTGCGATGATGCGCAGTAAACTCGACTTCCCGCCGCCATTTCTGCCGATCAGCCCGATACGCTCGCCGGTATCAAGCTGCAAGTCTACTTGATCAAGCAACGTGTGATGGCCAAAGGCGAGGCAGGCTCTTTCAAGAGTGAGGAGAGGCATGGGCAGGGAAAGTGACTTCAGCTTGATTGATAAGGGGCGCAATTCTGGCACGCTTGGTGAAGTTTGGCAAAGAATCCGCCATTCTGATCAATGCGGATTTGCCGGGCGCGAGAACGATACGAGTGATCAATCGAACGGCGGCTCGTGTGATAAATCATCCCGGGGCCGCGCGCGTCCGAGCGCCTGAATCGCTTCGCACCAACCCTCACATGCGTTGCGCCCTGTCCGGCCCCGCCAGATATTCAGCACACCCTTGCATTTTGCGTAGAAGTAGAAAAATTTCAGTATTTCCTGACGTTGCACCGCATCCGGACAGACATCGCCACAGACAAGCTTGTCATCGATGAATCCGCCATCAGTCATGATCACGGCTCCCCAGGCTTTGACGCGTATCCTCGTACCCAACGACAGGCGCGGGCCGAGTACCAGCGCATCCAGAAGGTCGCCGTCGAGGCCGATGTAACCTGGCACGGAGCCATAGTTGAACGGACACGGCACGGGCGAGATAAAGTCGACTCTACCATTGGATCCGCGTTTAAGGAAGCTGCCTCGCGGAACTTCAATCACCACTTCCACCACGGGCGGTTCAGTCAGCGCCGGAATGCTTCGAACTCCTGCTCTGTCCAGGGTGGACATTATTTATCCATCATCTTGAAGTCCGCTTTTGATCCAGCCCCTCCTCGATTCTTTTGCAGGGTCTCACTGCCCGGTCTCATCCTTTTCGACCAGCAGCGTATACAACCGGCGGCTATCGGCGCGCAATACGATAAACCTGAAAGCGCCAACAGACACCTCTTCACCTCGTTTCGGCAACCGGCCAAATTTATGCAGCACCAGACCCCCGATGGTGTCGTAATCCACATCACTCAACTCGGCCCCGAGCCTTTCATTAAAATCGCCGATTTCGGTAATAGCCTTGACCCGGTAATGGCCGCCCGGATCCTGCACGATGTTGTCTTCGGCCTCGTCGAAATCATGCTCATCCTCGATGTCACCAACGATTTGCTCCAGCACGTCTTCGATAGTCACCAACCCCGCGACGCCGCCATACTCATCCACTACGATGGCTATATGATTACGGTTACTCCGGAAATCCTTGAGCAACACATTGAGCCGTTTGGATTCAGGGATAAAAACGACCGGCCGCAGCATATCGCGTACATCAAATTCTTCTTCTCCGGCAAAATAACGCAATAGATCTTTCGCCAGTAATATACCGATGACATTATTTTTATCGTTTTCGGTGACGGGAAAGCGCGAGTGCGCAGTCTCGATAACCAGCGGGATGAACTTGTCCGGCGTTTCACTGATATCGATCACACTCATTTGCGAACGCGGAACCATGATATCGCGGGCCTGCATTTCGGATACCTGTATCACCCCTTCGATCATGCTCAGGGCATCCGAATCGAATAAGTTGCGTTCATAAGCAGAATGCAATAACGCAATCAGTTGCTCGCGATCCCCCGGCTTGCGCAAAAGCCAGGCGCTGACGCGCTCAAGTAAGGCCGTTTTGGGGGGATCATCCATATGCGTTTGCCAGCTCGTTTACAAGAAATAAATAAACTGTGGAAGATGCCGACAAGAACATACGGTCACTCATAATCAACGTTCTTCAGCGGTGCCCGAAGATTCCCTGTAAGGATTTTCATATCCCAGTCTTTCGATAATTTCGGCCTCCATCTGCTCCATTGCCGCTGCTTCAACATCGCTTTCATGATCGTAGCCCTGAAGATGCAAGACGCCGTGCACGGTGAGGTGTGCGTAATGCGCTGTCAGATTTTTATGTTGCTCACGCGCTTCTCTTTCGATTACCGGCGCGCACAGCACGATATCTCCGGCCAGGGATTGCGCGCCCGGCCCGGTATTATCGTAAATAAAAGTCAGGACATTGGTCGGATAATCCCTGTCCCGAAAATTCCGGTTGAGGCTAAGGCCCTCCGCTTCATCAACGACGCGCAGTCCGATCTCCGCATCGTGTTTCAATGCGGCTTTGATCCATTTGCGAAACGCCGATCGAGAGGGTACGTCCGCAGCACGGGCGGCGTATTGCGTCGCCAATTTCAGCTTTACTGCGCGGGGCGAGACTGTTGCGGGAGCCGGGGAAAGGTTACTTGTCCTTTTCATATTTTTCATAGGCATTGACAATTCTTTGTACCAACGGATGCCGCACTACATCCTCTGCGCCAAAATGCGTAAAAGCGATACCACGCACTTTTTTCAGGACCTGCTGGGCCTCTACCAGGCCACTTTTCTGATGTTTTGCCAGATCGATCTGAGTAATATCGCCTGTCACCACAGCCTTGGAGCCGAAGCCGATACGAGTCAGGAACATCTTCATCTGTTCGGGCGTCGTGTTTTGCGCTTCGTCAAGTATGATAAAAGATTGATTCAACGTGCGCCCGCGCATGAAAGCCAGCGGCGCAACTTCAATTGCACTCCGCTCGAACTGCTTGCTGGTTTTATCAAACCCCATCAGATCGTAGAGTGCATCATAGAGAGGCCGTAGGTAAGGATCCACTTTCTGCGCCATGTCGCCTGGCAGAAAACCCAGGCGCTCGCCGGCTTCCACCGCGGGCCGCACCAGCACGATACGCGCTACGATATCGCGCTCCAGCGCGTCCACCGCGCTTGCCACGGCCAGATAGGTCTTGCCCGTTCCGGCTGGGCCGATAGAGAATGTGATGTCATGCGTCTGGATTTGCTGCAGATATTCAACCTGGCGAGGCGTCCGGCCGCGCAAATCGCTGCGGCGGGTAACCAGCGCGGGTTCCATCGGTTCTTTCGTAGCAGTAGCCGCGGCGAGTTTTTTCGAATGATGAGGATTCATCGCTTCGATCAGGCCCAACTGGATTTGCTCGATGCTCAGATGATGTTGCGCATGGCTGTAAAAATTTTGCAATGCTTCTGCGGCAAGCAAAGTCTGGGCGGATTTGCCGCGTAAGCTGAAGTGTTCCCCTCGGCGTGCAATGGTGACATCGAGTACCGTTTCGATCTGCCTGAGATTCTCATCCAGCGCACCGCATAAGTTGGCGAGACGCTGGTTATCAGCGGGGGAAAAAGAAATTTCGACAGGTTGGGGTTTCAAAAAGACTCTAAAACGCGATAGCGAGGCCTTAATTCTGGCAGCGACAGCCGTACTTTGCAAGGAGTGAAGGTGGCGGGGGCTTGCAGGGCCTCACAAAGTCGACATCGCGTGAAAATCTTACTCACATTTCGTAGGCTTGCTGCACGATTTCGCCGCGCAACGAATGCGCTAAGGCCGCAGAGATTTTGACGTTTAAGAAATGCCCGATCTTTGCCGCGTCACCGGCAAAATTTACCGTGCGGTTATTATCGGTGCGCCCGCAAAGCTCGTCGGCATTTTTTTTGGATTGCCCTTCTACCAGAATACGTTGAGTCGTGCCAACCATGCTTTGGCTGATGGTTCGCGCCTGTTGTTCGACTTTTTCCTGCAAGCGTTGCAATCGCTCAAGCTTGATCTCATAAGGCGTAGTGTCCGGCAAGGACGCCGCAGGAGTGCCGGGGCGCGGACTATAAATGAAGCTGAATGAACCATCGAAGCGGGTCTCTTCTATCAGCTTCATGGTTGCTTCGAAATCCGCCTCGGTTTCATCCGGAAAACCTATGATGAAGTCGGAGGTAAGCGAAATATCGGGGCGGGCGCTACGCAAGCGGCGGATGATGGATTTGTATTCCAGCGTAGTATAGCCGCGCTTCATTGCCGCCAGTATCCGGTCTGACCCGGACTGAACCGGCAGATGCACGTGACTGACCAATTTCGGCAATGTTTCGTAAGCCTGGATCAACCGTTCAGTGAATTCTTTAGGATGAGAGGTGGTGTACCGGATGCGCTCGATGCCGGGAATGTCATGGATATATTCAAGCAATAGCGCGAAATCGGCCATCTGCCGGTCTTCCCCATCTTCGATGATGCCCCGGTAAGCATTTACGTTCTGCCCGAGCAGCGTCACTTCCTTGACGCCTCGACTTGCCACCCCTGCAATTTCCGCCAGCACGCTGCTCAGGGGACGGGAGATTTCCTCGCCACGTGTATAGGGCACCACGCAAAAACTGCAATATTTGCTGCAGCCTTCCATAATAGAAACGAAAGCGGTCGCACCTTCAGTACGTGCTGGCGGCAGATGGTCGAATTTTTCGATTTCGGGGAAAGAAATATCCACCTGCGGGCGACCCGTGGCTTGACGCGCAGAAATCAACTGCGGCAACCGATGCAGGGTTTGCGGACCAAATACCAGATCCACATATGGCGCGCGCTTCACTATTTCCGCACCTTCCTGGCTGGCGACACATCCTCCCACACCGATGAGAAGATTCGGGTTGGCGGTTTTAAGATGCCTGACGCGCCCCAGATCATGAAATACCTTTTCCTGGGCTTTCTCCCGCACCGAGCAGGTATTGAACAAGATTACATCGGCCTCAGCGGGATCATCTGTTTTTTCCATGCCTTGCGCGTCATGCAGCACGTCCGCCATCTTGTCCGAGTCATACTCGTTCATTTGGCAGCCAAATGTTTTAATATAAAGTTTTTTAGCCACATCTATCTCCAACCTTACCGAAATATTGTTCGAACTATCCAGTACAGTGACCGTTCGGAAGTCGTAACGAATGCACGGGTTTCAGCACGTCAAAGCCGGGGTGAGGCTTATACGGCGCGGCAACCACTGTTTTCATCACGAGACATAATTTGCCGGAGTCCGGTAATGCCGTAAATGAGCTTATCCGCTGTTTCTCAGCCCTGCGGCCACGCCATTGATAGTGAGTTGTATTGCACGCTTCACGGCATCGGTCGCATCGCCCGAACGATAACGCCGCAACAGTTCTACCTGCAGATGATTGAGCGGATCGATATACGGTGTGCGATTACGAATACTGCGAGCAAGTGTAGGGTTATCCTGCAGCAACTCGGTGCGGCCGGTGACTGCGAAAAGCCACTTCACGCTGAGATCCCATTCTTTCTGTATGCGCCCAAAAACTTCTTCACGCAAGTTGATATCGGTAACCAGCTCAGCATAACGCGATGCAATGCCCATATCGGTTTTGGCGAGCACCATATCCATATTGGATAACATGGTTTGCAGAAATGGCCAGGTGCTATGCATTTCCTGCAGAAAACCCAGCCCTTTTTTACCTCGGCCCTGACGCTGGACAAACATTTCCACTGCCGTGCCAAAACCGTACCAACCCGTAATCATGGCGCGATTGACACCCCAGCTGAACGTCCAGGGTATCGCGCGCAAATCTTCTATACGATCGGATTGGGTGCGTGATGGCGGACGGCTGCCAATATTAAGTCCGGCGATTTCCCTGATCGGCGTCGATTCCTGGAAATAGCGCTTGAACCCCGGAGTTTCGTATACAAGGTTGCGATAAGCGGTGAGTGCATCGTGCGCGAGTATTTCCATGGTATTGTGATATTCGGCGGCGCGTTCACCAAGCGGATCGCGGCTCAGCAATGTAGCCTCAAGCGTCGCGGCAACCAGCGTTTCAAGATTTCGCCGCCCGATTTCCGGGTCGGCATATTTGCTGCCGATGACTTCGCCTTGCTCGGTGATGCGTATCTGACCATTCACGCTCGCCGGTGGCTGGGCTAGTATTGCCTGATAGCTCGGGCCGCCGCCGCGTCCAACCGTGCCGCCACGCCCATGAAAAAGGCGCAGTTCAACCTTGTGCCTGGCAAAAATTTTCGTCAACTCGGTTTCAGCCTTGTAAAGCTCCCAGTTGGCCGCGAGAAAACCACCATCCTTGTTGCTGTCGGAATAACCCAGCATCACCTCTTGTACATTGCCGCGCGAATCCAGGAGCTTGCGGTAGTATGGCAGCGAAAATAACTCGTCCATAACGGCGCCACAGCCGCGCAAGTCCGCGATAGTTTCGAACAACGGAACGATATTGAGATGCAGGCGCGGCTTTTCGCCGGGTTGCAAAAGACCTGCTTCCTTGAGTAGCAGTGCGACCTCCAGTATGTCGGAAACGCCGTCGGTCTTGGAAATGACATAATTTGGCAACGCGGCACGACCAAAGCGCCGGTGAATTTCCGTTGCCGTTTGTGCCATGCACAGCTCGCTCTGGGCAAGTTCGGAGTATTCCAGATAAGGTGAGCGCAAGAGACGAGGACTGCTGATTTCGGTCAGCAGCCACTGCACCCGTTCCGTCTCGGTCAATTCGGAATAATTCCGGTCACGTGCACAATGTCCGAGCAATTCCGCAACGACCTGCTCATGTATGCCACTATGCTGGCGCATGTCCAGTGACGCGAGATGAAAGCCGAACACCTCGGCCGCGCGCCGCAGATGACGCAGATCGCCGCGCGCCAATAATCCGGATTTGTGCTGCTTGAGCGACTGAATGACGATATCGAGATCCTTGATGAATTCCGTGCTTTTTGCGTAGGGTGCAGCAGGTCCAACCGGTCGCCGCTGCCTGATTACGTGACCAAGGCCCTGGCTGGTAGCAGCGAGCCGCGCATAAATACCGATCAATGCGCGGCGGTAAGGCTCATCCGCACGGCTGGGAGCGCGGTCAGGCGACGCCTCGGCCAATGCCGCCAAGGCGTCATCCACATCCACGAGGCGCTCGGTCAGGCTTAACCTGCGGCCTATCCGATGGACTTCACCCATATAAAAATCCAGTGCCAGCGCCGACTGTCTCTCAGACGCGTGGAGCATGACTTCATGGGTGACGAAAGGATTGCCGTCGCGATCGCCGCCTATCCAGCTACCGATGCGAAGAAATGGGGGAATACGGGGCGCATCCGCACCCATTCCACTTTCCAGCAAATCCTCCATTTCCGCATACAGGCGCGGTACCTCGGTGAGAAAAGTATAGTGATAATAGGCGAGACCATTATTGATTTCGTCATAAACGGAGAGACGCGCCGAACGCAGGATACGGGTCTGCCATAATATCTGGATGGCACAGCGCAACTCCTCTTCGTTATGGCGTAGTTCATCCGGCGTAAGCTGCATACGATCACGCTCGTTTAAAAGATGCGCAATGGCCAGGTGACAGTCCAGTATGCTTCGGCGTTGCACTTCAGTCGGATGCGCAGTCAAAACCGGGGAAATCAGTGCCTTATCGAAGAATCGGGCCAGGGCCATGCCATTCGTTTCGCTGGAGATGACCCTCTTCAGCGCGAGTGCCACGCTGCCTGCCTGTGGCGGCGATCCGTCGAGAAGATAGCTGCGGCGGCGGCGGTTGTGATGCATATCCTCGGCAATGTTCGAAAGCTGCGAGAATTGGCTGAATGCGCGAACCACCGCTTCCGTCGCCTTGTTGCTCAACTGATTGAGCATCACGTCCAGTTCGTGCCGTGCCTCCAGGTCCTGCTCCCGCCGGAATCGAATCGCAGTCTGGCGAATATTCTCGACCAGATCAAAAGTGGGCTCGCCTTCCTGCTCACGCAGGGTATCGCCCAACATACGGCCGAGCAGGCGGATATCCATGCGAAGGGGATCATCCTTGGGCCTGTCGTTATCGATGATGTCATTTTTTTCAAGGCTTCCGTTCGGGGAAGCAAGGGATGTCATAACGCTACCTCTTCTTGAACGCAGATACGAGCTGATGGCGGGTGCACTTCAATCCGGCTTGGAGCACGGCATGCTAAAATAAACGCTGGCAGTAATTCCCTAATTTTCTCACCGTTATAATAATGCTTAATTCATCATCCATACCCTCACAAATCATTATCGCGACCCGTGAAAGTGCTCTCGCCTTGTGGCAGGCGCATTTTATTCAAGCACGGCTGGCGAAATTATACCCGCAAATAGAATGCGAGATACTTGGGATGACCACCAGAGGGGATCAGATACTCGACATATCCCTTTCGAAGATCGGCGGCAAGGGGTTGTTCATAAAAGAGCTGGAACAGGCGCTGGAGGACCGCCGGGCAGACATCGCCGTGCATTCGATGAAAGATGTGCCGATGGACATGCCGGCCGGATATGCGCTGGCAGCTATTGCCGAACGCGAAGATCCGCGCGACGCTTTCGTTTCCAATCAATACGCCGGTCTCGACTCACTTCCGCCGGGCAGCGTGGTGGGAACTTCGAGCCTGCGGCGCGAAAGCCAGTTGCGCGCGCGCTTTCCGCATTTGCAGGTGCAGCCGTTGCGGGGTAACGTTCAGACCCGCTTGCGCAAGCTCGATGAGGGACAGTTTGCGGCGATTATTCTCGCAGCTGCAGGTTTAAAACGGCTGGGGCTGACTGACCGCATTACTGCATTGCTAAGTCCGGAAGTGAGTTTGCCGGCGGTGGGGCAGGGCGCCTTGGGGATCGAATGCCGGTCGGATCGAATCGACTTGATCAAATTGATGGAACCTCTGCATCATCTTCCGACCGCTCAGTGCGTTGAAGCGGAACGTGCCATGAGCCGTGCTTTGGGAGGAAGCTGCGAGGTTCCGCTGGGTGGTTTTGCCGAAATAAATGGAGGCGTCCTGCGGTTGCGCGGTTTCGTCGCCAGCCAAGATGGATTGCGCGTGATAAGCGATGAACTGAGCGGTAATCCAGGGACGGGTGCCATAATGGGCGCACAACTGGCACAGAATCTGAAGGCACGTGGCGCGCAAGAAATCCTGACGGCACTCGCATCGCAAACGACTGAACCCGTGAGTCACCCGTGACCAAACCGCTGGCCGGGATCGATATCCTGGTTACGCGTCCGGCGCATCAGGCTGGCGAGCTTGCTGACAGGATACGCCTGGCGGGCGGTAATCCTGTTTTGTTTCCGGTGCTCGAGATCCTCGATATCCCGAATCCGAATCCATTGCTGGACTTGATCGATCGGCTCGATGAATTCGATATTGCAGTTTTTATCAGCCCCAACGCCGTTGCCAAGGCGATGAGCCTCATCAGCGCGAAGCGGACACTGCCCGGCAAGTTAAAAATAGTCGCTGTTGGCCAGGGCACCACGAAGGAGCTGGGAAACTTCGGCGTCACCGGGGTAATCGCGCCGGCTTTGCGCTTCGATAGCGAGGCTATGCTTGATCTGCCGCTCTTGAGGCAGGTGAAAGGCAAGCGTATCGTAATTTTTCGCGGCGACAAGGGGCGTGAATTGCTTGCGGAAAGTTTGTTGAAGCGGGGCGCTATCCTCGAATACGCGGAATGCTACCGTCGTGTCATGCCGAAACCGGATACTGCCCTGTCGCTGAGCGCTTGGGCAAACGCCGGGATGAAGGCGATTACCATAACCAGCAGCGAAGGGCTGCGCAATCTATGTGAAATGGTGGGCGAGACGGGCGGAGCATGGCTCAAGAAAACGCCGTTATTCGTTTCTCATGTGCGTATAGCCCAAGTCGCGGGAAATCTCGGGTTTGCCCATGTCATTCTGACCTCTGCTGGAGATGATGGATTACTGGAGGGTTTGCTGAATTATTTTCAGCCGGAAACCACCAGAGAGATTCGTGACCTGGAAAAACCATGAACGCGGAAAAGCAACCCGGCAAGACCGAAAAACCTCGGGAAGTGCGCAAGAGGTTGGCCTTGCGCATTCCCCCGCTCCTGATTTTTGTCATAATCCTTGTGCCCATTATCGCGCTGCAATGGTATGACACTCGTAGTCAGATCGGAGGATTGCAGCATGAGCTGGCGAAGCGGCTGGCCGAAGCCGATGCTTCGGGAAAAGAGTCGCGCAATATTGTAGTAGAGGCGGCCGAGGCAGGACGCCGGACAGAAACAAAGCTCGGCTTGCTCGAATCAAGGCTCGCGGAATCGCAAAACCAGCAGTTGGCGCTCGAGGCGCTGTACCAGGAACTCACGCGTAATCGCGATGAGGCAACGCTGGAAGAAGTGGAACAACTGCTGCTCATCGCCAATCAGCAGCTTCAGCTTGCAAGTAACGTAAAAGCAGCCCTGATCGCGATGCAAGAGGCCGACGCCCGGTTGCAGCGTCTTGACCGTCCGCAGTTGTCTCCCCTGCGTAAGGTTCTGTCAACGGACATGGATCTGCTCAAAGCTGCGCCATATGTGGATACGGTAGGCGTCAGTATACGCCTGGACAATCTCGCCGCTTCGGTCGATGCATTGCCATTGGCAATGGAACTTCGCCCACCCGAACCCGGCACTTCCCAGCCACGGATTCCAGTAACCGAGAATATGTGGCTCCGGTTCCTGCACGAAGCATGGGAGGACATCAAGCGCCTGGTGCGGATCCAGCACATGGATAAGCCGGATATTGCCCTGCTATCGCCATCACAAGCTTATTTTTTGAGGGAAAACCTGAAGCTGCGTCTTTTGTCGGCGCGGCATGCGCTCCTCGCTCGCGATGGAACGAGCTTCAAGGCTGATATCGATGCATCCATGGACTGGATAGGCCGGTATTACGACAACAGCTCGAGGTCTGTCGTCAATATGCTTGAAACCCTGCGCCAGTTGCGAGAAAGTGAAATTGGTATTGAGCTGCCTCGTATTTCCGCGAGTCTCGACGCAGTGCGCAACTATCGTCTCGCCCGTGATCGGGGAAATAGATGAAGGGAGCGCTCTGGCTTCTGGCGTTGTTCCTGATTGCGGTAGCGGTAACACTTGCGGCCAGATACAACAGCGGTTATGTACTGGTAGTGGCTCAGCCTTATCGCATCGAGCTATCGCTCAATTTACTGGCAGCGTTGCTGCTGGTAATATTTTTTATCGCCTATTTCGTAGTGCGGTTGGCTGTCGTTACTTTCAGGTTGCCGGCGGAAGTGAGCGGATTTCGTCTCCGCCGGCGTCGCGAAAAAGCACGAATGATGATGTTGGATGGGCTCCGAGCCTTCTTCGAAGGCCGTTATGCCAAGGCCGAGAAAGCTTCAGCGGCCGTTCTGGAACTGAAAGAACCTCCCGCCGTCAGCGCGCTTAACGCAATGGTTGCGGCCCGTTCCGCGCACGAGTTGAGAAAGTATTCTCGTCGTGATGAGCTCATTGCAATGGCAAAAACGAGCGCACCGAAAGAAATAACCTTGCTGCTAATGACGCAAGCCGAATTGCTGCTGGATGAACATCGACCCGAAGAAGCGCTAAAAATATTGCATTCTCTTCCTCATACCGGGGCGGGGAAGCATACTGCGGCGTTGCGGCTGGAACTGAGAGCGCAGCAGCGATCAAAAAATTGGGACGCCGTACTGGATCTGCTCGGGCAACTGGACCAGCGTAATGCCGTTGACAAGACCGTGATGAGGCAACTACGGCTGCAGGCGCGTATGGAAAGTCTTAAAAGCAGGATGCTGAATCCGCAGGCGCTGAAGGAATATTGGCAGAATATATCTTCGGCCGACAAGAAAGACAGCAAATTGGCTGCTGCCGCAGCGCGGGCCCATGCAGCGATGGGCGATTGTGTCACAGCTCATCAGATTATCGAGGAGAGTTTAAATGCCCAGTGGGATTCCGAATTAGCCGGATTATATGCGAAATGTCTGGGAAGCGACGCAATCAGCCAAATCGAGCACGCCGAAGCGTGGCTCGAATCTCATCCAAATGACGCCTGCCTGCTGCTGGCGCTGGGCAAGCTTTGCGTTTATTGCGAGCTTTGGGGCAAAGCGCAAAGCTATCTGGAGGCAAGCCTGTCGGTGGACCCGGATTATCCCGCTCATCTTGCATTGGCGCAGTTGAACGAGAAACTCGGACGGCTCGAACTGGCAAGGGACCACTACAGCAAGGGATTGGAACTTGCATTGTGGCGACTGGACGCGCTAGAGCAGGAGTAACTCGGAAATGGATCGGGGCAGGGTCCGATTGGTTTCATTCCAGCCCGCTGTATGCCAAAAAGATGATTGTCTTATGCCGTACAACGGCGGATTGCCGGGGGTAAAAAGTTCAGGATCGGGGTTCGCGCGGCGAAACAGTGAATGCGTCGGAAAAGAATTCCTCTTCCGGAAGACTGCGCAGCGTCGTGAAATCCTTGTGAGCGGCTTCAACCATTGCTGGTGTTCCGCAAGCGTATACCTGATATCCGGCGAGGTTGTCAAAATCCTGCAGCACGGCCTGATGCACCAGGCCGGTCCTTCCGCTCCAGTTATCGGAAGGCAGTGCCTCCGACAGTACCGGAATAAACGTAAAGTTGTCATGCTCCCGCTGCCAGTTTCCCGCCATGTCCGCCATATATAGATCGGCCTTCGTACGGTTACCCCAATAAAGCACGATCTGCCGTTCATTGGCGCGCAGATATTGTACGTGGAAGATATGCTCGAGTATGCTTTTAACCGGGGCGAAACCCGTGCCGCTGGCAACGAATAGGATCGGCTTATCTGAATCTTCGCGCAGAAAGAATGTGCCGAGCGGCCCCTCAAAGCGCAAAATATCCTTTTCTTTCATCTTGGTGAACACGTGCTCGGCGAACGTACCCCCCCGATAGTTGCGCACGTGCAATTGGAGCAATTCGTCGTCATGAGGCGCGTTGGCCAGCGAAAAACTCCGGCGCTTGCCATCTTTCATGAGAATATCAATATATTGCCCAGCAAGAAATTGCAACCGCTCGTTAGTTGGCAGCTTCAGCGAAATAACCATTACATCAGGTGCGACTCGCGCCAGTTGCTGGACACGGCACGGCAGTATTTTGACTTTGATATCCTTTATCGCCCCAATTTCCCGACATTCAATTATAAGTTCCGATAGCGGCACGGCACAACAAAACAATGCCATTCCAGACTGTTTCTCCATTTCGGTTAACGCACTTTCGTTATAACTGCCGAAATCCACCTTTCCCTGTATGATTTTGCCCTTGCAAGTGCCACAGGCACCGTTTCGGCAGCCATAAGGAAGCGGAAAACCTTCACGAAGCGCAGCTTGCAGCACGGTTTCGCCGGGTTGAGCGAAAAAGACGTGTCCGCTCGGCTTGATAGTGATTTGATGCGGCATCTGGTTACAAATGAGTCGATAAAGACAGATTAACTGACGGCAAAGAAGATGAACATGACAAAACGGACGCTTTTATTTATTGGTTGCGGCGATATTGCCTTGCGCACAGCGCCCCTGTTACAGGCGCACTACCGGCTACTGGGCCTGCATCGGAGACCTGAGAGCCGCGCCGCATTACGTTTGCATGGGATTACGCCGGTGTCCGGGAATCTCGATATACCGGGCAGCCTTGCCAAACTGGCGGGAATGGCTCATGCAGTTGTTCACCTAGCCCCGCCACCGAGCCGTGGCCAACGAGATACCCGCACCGCAAACCTCCTGGCAGCGCTGACAAAGCGGCCAAAGATGAAGGGGGCAATGTTACCACAACGTCTTGTCTACATCAGTACCAGCGGTGTGTACGGTGATTGCAACGGCGCGCTGGTGGATGAAACCCGTTTGATAAATCCTCAAACCGCGCGCGCGGTGCGTCGTGCCGATGCAGAGACGCAGGTGCGCTATTGGGGACTGCGCAATGGCGTGAGTGTTTCAATCCTTCGCGTGCCTGGGATTTATGCCGGCGATCGCTTGCCGCTGGCCCGGTTGCATGAGCGCGCGCCAGCGTTATTGCCGGAAGAGGATAGCTATACGAACCACATACACGCCGACGACCTCGCCCGCATTATCTCTGCAGCGTTGCACTACGCAAAACCAGGCAGGATTTACCATGCCTGTGACGACTCGAGACTGAAGATGGGCGAATACTTCGATCTCGTGGCGGACCAGTTCGATCTGCCGCGGCCGCCGCGTATCTCCCGGGCCGAAGCGGAAAGTTTTATATCCCCAGGTATGCTATCGTTCATGCAAGAATCGCGGCGACTGGCAAATGTCCGTATAAAGCACGAGTTGCGCGTAAACCTTCGCTATCCCACCGTGGTCGAGTGTTTTGCGCCGAGCGCAGCAAGTACTTCGGAAAATGGGTAAAATCCGGTCTACGGATGATTTTAGTGCCACCAGCACAATCAGCACAATCGCAATGGAGCCCATACTCGTCGTTACCAATTTGCCCGATCAGGCGAGCGCCATGGCCCTTGCCCGCCAACTGGTCGATGAACGGTTGGCGGCCTGCGTTAATGTGCTTGATGGATGCACTTCTGTCTACCGCTGGCAGGGGAAAAACGAAAGTACCCGCGAGGTGCCGATCTTCATTAAAACCCTTGCGCAGCATTATGCGCGGCTGGAGCAGGTGATAAACGCCATGCACCCTTACGAACTACCCGAAATCATTGCTGTCCCAATAAGCAACGGATTGCCTGCTTATTTGAAGTGGATCGCGGACGAAACCTCGGTCTCGGACACAATTGATTAGAACGGATTGCCATGCGCCTGAGTCAATATTTTTTGTTATTGCTGTGTTTATGCAGTATCAATAGCTTCGCAGAGGAGAGGAAGCCTTTTGGTTTTCTTTCAGGCTTGCAGCAGCTTGGCTCGGGTTTTGAGCAGAGTGAACAGGAATTGCTTCCGCCGGATCAGGCTTTCAAATTGACGATCAAGGTCCGGGATGCAAATACGCTGGTAGCCCAATTCGAACCGGCAAAAAACTATTATCTTTATAAAGACAAGGTTGCGTTCAAGCCGCAGGATGCCGGGACGTCGATCGAAAAAATCTCGCTGCCGCCGGGATCAATAAAAAGCGATGTTACTTTCGGGCAGGTAGAAGTTTTTCACCAGCCATTCGAAGCATTGATTTCCCTGAAACGCGACGCATCGTCAACCGGTAAACTGACTCTCGTCGCTACCTACCAGGGCTGCAATGAGCCGGTAGGCGTTTGCTATGCACCTATCAATAAGGTAATCGAACTGACGCTGCCGGCGGCGAAAGCTGCCGCCGGCGCAGTGGCCGATGCCATGAGTAGTCCCGCAGTGGCGGCACCATCGGCCGCTTTGAAGCCGGATGCAGCTGCAGAGCCGTTCCCGTCCGCAGGATCACCTGCCATCGAGACGGAATCGAACCGAATAGAGCGAATGTTCGAAAGCGGTAATTTTTGGCTGATCCTGACCGGTTTCTTTGGTATCGGCCTGCTGCTCTCGTTTACTCCCTGCGTATTTCCGATGTTCCCGATTCTGTCCGGCATCATCGCCAGGGGCGGTGCAAATGTCACCAAGACTCACGGATTTCTCTTGTCGCTTGCCTACGTCATGGGGATGGCGATTACATACGCCATCGCCGGCGTGGCGGCGGGGCTTTCGGGCGCAATGCTCTCCGCGGCTTTACAAAATGCCTGGGTGCTGGGCACGTTCGCACTGGTCTTTATAACGCTTGCTCTGTCCATGTTCGGTTTCTATGAGCTGCAATTACCTTCCTTTCTCCAGAGTAAGCTTTCCGAGGAAGCGGGGCATTTAAAAGGCGGGCATCTGACCAGTGTATTTGGCATGGGGGCATTATCGGCATTGATCGTCGGGCCGTGTGTGGCTGCTCCGCTGGCTGGGGCACTGCTTTATATCAGCCAGACCCGCGACATCGTGCTGGGTGGATCGGCGCTGTTCGTCATGGCCTTGGGCATGGGGGTTCCGCTGTTGATATTGGGTGCCTCCGCAGGGGCAATTTTGCCAAAAGCGGGCCCATGGATGGAATCGATCAAGCAATTTTTTGGCGTATTGCTGCTGGGGGTTGCAATATGGCTGATATCGCCGGTCATTTCCGCAGTTGTGCATATGCTGCTGTGGGCGGCCTTATTGATCATCTCGGCCATCTATCTGCACGCGGTTGATCCATTGCGTCCAGGTGCTTCCGGTCTCCAGAAGCTTCTGAAGGGACTGGGCATGATTGCATTGCTGACCGGGATTGCATTGCTGGTCGGTGTTTTGTCCGGCAGCCGCGATATTTTGCAGCCCCTCTCAAAGATAAGTATTGCTGCGGTTGATGCATCCGGGAAAAAACAGGATGTCGCGCAAACGGATCATTTGCCCTTTCAGAGAGTGAAGTCGGTCGCCGAATTTGAGCAGCATGTCCTTCAGTCCAGGAACAAATACGTGATGGTGGATTTTTCCGCGGACTGGTGCATTTCCTGCAAGGAAATGGAGCGCTTCACGTTTTCCGATTCACAGGTACAGTCCCGCCTGAAAGATGTGGTACTGTTGCAGGTCGATGTTACCGACGGGACGCCAGATGACATGGCGTTGCTCAAACGCTTCAAGCTTTTCGGCCCTCCCGGCATTCTGTTCCTTGATCGGGAAGGGCGCGAGGTTCCGGGTATAAGGCTCATAGGATATCAGGACAAGGAAAGCTTCCTGAAGATACTCAACGCAATCCTGGTCTAGCCGTTCCAGAAACGGTTCAACTCATTTGAATGCCATCGCTTCGAGTTCGAGGAAGGAGGCGTTCGCCAATTGCCGGCAAGCGGTATATTTTGGATTAACGATTAAATGACGAAATTGCAACAGGTATTATTGTATACAGGTGTCGCAGTACTTGCAGTGACTGCCGGATTTCTGCTGCGTGGTCAGTTGATGAGCAGTGATGCTCAGTCTGGAGCAACTGACGCTGCGGTGGCGAGTAGAGGAGCCGAGGCAATATTTGCCGCAAGCTTGCCCGATTTGCAGGACGAAAGCCAGGCAATATCGCAGTGGCGCGGCAAAGTGATGGTAGTTAATTTCTGGGCAAGCTGGTGCGAACCCTGTCGCCAGGAAATTCCGGAGTTCATTGAGCTCCAGGAAAAATTCAGGGAAAACGGCCTGGTTTTTATCGGCATCGCAGTGGATCAGAAAGAAAGAGCGGCCGCATTCAGCAAAGAGATCGGTATAAATTATCCTGTGCTAGTGGGGGATATGAAAGCGATGGCGCTGGCGGAGGCGGCAGGAAATCGCCAGGGAGCGCTGCCTTTTACGGTCGTTATCGATCGTAACGGAAAAATTATCGGTACGAAATTGGGCCGTCTCAGTCAGGAAAAACTTGAATCCATGTTCAAGCCCTTGCTGTAGAACGGCAGCTTCCTCTATTCGCCGAAGCTATCGAGTTTTAGCGAAATGATAACGTTTCCATTTACTGCGGGAAGCGAGACGTCCTGATTCTGAGCTTTATCCTAGCGCCCGGTAGAGATTATAAGAGCTCATGATGACAATCAACGTTCCCACCAGTATCAGTAAAGTTCGTGCATGGAGTTTCTTGCACAGCACTGCCGCAAACGGGGCGGCAAACAAGCCGCCGAATACCAGCCCTACAATGATGGACCACGTATTGGTTTCCATCAGCAATGTAAAAACCGCGGCACCCGTCAGCGTCAGAAAAAATTCAGCGAAATTGACCGAACCGATGGTCGTACGGGGATCGTTTCCTGAGCTGACCAAAGTGGATGTCACCACCGGTCCCCATCCGCCTCCACCCGCCGCATCGACGAATCCCCCAAACAATGCCAATTTTCCGACATGCCTCGGGGAGTCCTTGCGCAAACGCAGCGGGCGAAACGCTTTACTGAGTATGTATAACCCCAGCAGCAGCAAATAAGTGGAAATATACGGCTTGAATATGGCGCCGTCGACCTGGGTAACCAGTACCGCGCCTAATATGCCGCCGAGAATGCCAGGCACCAACAAGCGTACAAATAATTCCTTATTTACATTGCCGAATTTGACGTGGGAGATACCCGAAACCCCAGTGGTGAAAATCTCCGCGATATGAACGCTGGCGCTGGCCGCTCCCGGCGTCGCTCCTGTAGCCAACAGAAATGTAGTGGCGGTCACGCCATAAGCCATGCCCAACGCGCCATCCACCACCTGTGCGAGAAACCCGACCATCACCGCAGTCCAGAAAAGCCTGCCGCTGACTGTCTCGCCAATGATTTGCCAACCGCCAAACCAGTTATTGGAAATAAAAAAGCGGCCTGTCAAAAACAGGACCAACGCAATCAACACGGCAACAATAAACCATACACCGGCTTTGAGGAGAGGATGGGCGCCAGGATGAGAGATGGGTTCCTCGACAGGAGGAAGCCCAAATTGCTGGTGTTCCGCGTTTATTGGATTTCGCGTCAGATCCAGGTTGCGAATCTTCATAAGTCCGGTGCCTCTGCCTCTTCAATTTGCGCACTATACCGACATGAGCAAATATGCAGAAATAACCTAATGGAATATGGTTATGCTTTTGTTTTTACGGGTATGACCGAAAATAAGCGCCGAGCCTTGAAAATACCGAGCCACGAGTATATGGAATAGTGCGTGTTAGCCGATATCGTTCTTATCGTTCATTTCCTATTCGTGTTGTTTGTTGTCGGCAGCCTGCCGTTGATATGGATAGGGGAATGGATGAGACTGGATTTTGTGCGAAATCTCCGGTTTCGGCTTGCGCACATGGCCGCCATCCTGTTCGTGGTAGTCGAGGCTTTCGTCGGCATGGTATGTCCACTTACGTTATTGGAAGATAGGTTGCGTGGAGGGGAAAGCGGCGGTAATTTTATCCAGCGCTGGCTGCACCGCATACTTTTCTATGATGTGCCGGAATGGATACTGACAATGATTTATATACTTTTTGCGATTCTGGTCATCATTACTTTCAAGGTGCTTCCGCCACGTCCTCGCAAACGTCCCCCATGAGCGTCCAGGTTTACTGCAATAATTGACCGGACTTTACGTGCAGGGTAAAGTTGGCGAGGAAGATTGATCCAACTCTTAAAATCCGCGCAATTGTTGCCCAGATTGCCTTTCAGGATAAACGCGCCACCATGACCCCGATAACGCTGCTGCACCGTTTCAAAAGCCACCGACGCCTGGTTATCGGTCTGGGCAGCTTAGTTGCCATCATTGTGCTATTCGGGTTGCTCGGTTATTTCTGGCTGCCGGGGTATGCCAAGACCAAGCTTGAAACCTTGTTGACAGAAGCCGTGCATCGTCCTGTGACAGTGCAGTCAATCGACATTCAACCCTATACTCTGGAATTGACCGTGCGCGGTTTTCGCGTGGGTGAAAAGGAGACGGATAGCGATGCGGAGAAGGCACTTTTTTCCGTTGACGAACTGTACGTCAATCTTAGCGCTGCTTCGATTGCGCGGCGTGCGCCGGTGATCAGTTCCGTATCAATAAAAGCGCCAGCGCTGCGTCTGGTTCGCGAAGACGAAAACCGCTTCAATATCACGGACCTGATAGAAGACTTCATGAATAAGCCGGAGGAGGGCGGTAAAACCATGTTTTCGGTGAGTAATATCGTCATCGAGGGCGGTCGCTTCGAATTCGTCGATCGGCTCAAGAAAAGCCATCAGGACATATCCGAGATTACTGTTGGGATACCCTTCATTGCGAATTTTGAAAATGACGAGGAAAGCTGGGTGGAACCGCACTTCAGCGCCAAGATTAATGGCGCTCCGCTCACGCTGGGAGGAAAGCTGCGCCCCTTCACGCAAAATCGGGAAGCCACACTCGAACTCAAGCTCAAAGACGTCGATTTGACGCGAATAGACGAATATTCGCCCGTCCCGCTCGGCATCAGCCTCCTGTCCGGCTATTTTGATAGCGACTTATTGCTGACGTTTACCCAGGTCGATGGACAAGCGCCAAATATGGTATTGACGGGCCAAGCCGCGCTGCGGAAGTTTGAGATAGAGAATCGCGCGGTGGAAGTGCCCTATGCCGCGAAACTCGAGCAGCTCGACCTTAAATTGACCGAGATCAATCTGAACGGGCTGAAGCCTTCACATATTGCACTGACGTTGGCTGAAGTCGCGTTAATTCGCAAGGGAGACCCGGAACCAGTCCTGAGCCTGCCCAAGCTAAACCTGGATAAGGTCGCGATCGATACCGGGCGCCAGAGTGTCGCGTTGGGTGCGTTGACGCTCGATCACTTCAAGGGTTCTATGCGTCGTGAAGCGGATGGCCGGCTCGATCTCGTCAAGTTTTTTTCCGCACCGTCGGGCAAAGCGGAGCCGAAACCGGAGGCGACCCCTGCCACCACGAAGAAAAGCAAGCCATGGACGGCTCAGCTGGGCAGCTTGCAATTGATAGCCGCGGCACTGCGCTTTGAAGATCGCACGCTGCCAAATGTGGTGCCGATAATCGTCAATCCTCTGGATTTAACCCTATCCAATATCGACTTGAACGGTGCAACACCGCTCAAGTTGGCATTGAAGGCCGAGGTAAATAAAAACGGGAGCCTCGAGACAAATGGGTCCTTGGCATGGGCGCCGTTGATGGCTGATCTTGCTATAAATGCCAAGAATATTGATCTTGTCGCGCTGCAAGGCTGGGCTGGCGACCAGTGGAATGCCTTGCTGACGAGTGGTTCGATATCCTTCAATGGCAACGTCAAGGCCGATGGGTCACCACTGAAAGTGGCACTGAACGGCGAAAGCCGTTTCACCGATTTTAACGTTCTGCAAAAGACGAACATGGCGGACCTTTTGCGATGGCGGAGCCTCGATGTCAGCGGCATACAGTTTGCCAGTGATCCGCTTCGTGTCGATATCAAGTCGATTGCGATTGCCGACTTCCTCGCTCACGTATTGCTTACTCCGCAAGGAGAACTCAATTTCAAACATATCGCCGCTCAAAGTGATAATAGAGAACCGTCCGGGCAAACAACCCCGGCTGCGCAGCCTGTAGCGCAACAGCAAGCAACTCCCGATGTCGCCGCAAAGACCGTTGCGGAGAATTCTTCCAAACCATCGTCAAAGAAGCCCCTGCCTGTTCGTGTCGGTCGTATTGTGATGACCGGAGGCAACGTTAATTTCCATGACCAGTTCATCAAGCCCAACTACCGCGCCAAGCTGACGGGACTTACCGGCCGCGTTGGCCCCCTTGATCCGAAAAAGCCGGGTGAAATCGATATCCGCGGAGCGGTGGACAAAACCGCACCGCTAAAAATCGTGGGCAAGGTCAATACCCTTGGCAGCGAACTTTTCCTCGACATCATGGCGAGCGCGAAGGGGATCGATATGCCGACCTTCAGTCCCTATTCCGGTAAGTACATCGGTTACGCAATCGAAAAAGGCAAGCTTTCGGTTGATATACATTATCACGTTGAAAAAGGGGAGTTGACAGCCGAAAACAACGTTTTCCTCGATCAATTAACCCTTGGCGAAAAAGTTGAAAGCCCGGATGCGCTGTCGATCCCGGTGAGCCTGGCGCTGGCGTTATTGAAAAACCAGCGAGGAGAAATCGATGTTCACCTGCCGATAAGCGGCTCCATCAATGATCCGGAATTCAGCATAGGCGGGTTGATCATCAAGGTCTTCATTAATTTGATTACAAAAGCTGCGACCGCGCCTTTTGCTATGCTGGGTTCGCTCTTCGGTGGCGAAGAGTTATCGGAGATAGATTTTTCGCCGGGTTATGCGCAGGTTACGCCTGAAGCCGAAAAACGTCTTGAATTATTATCCAAGGCGTTGATAGACCGGCCCGCACTCAAACTCGAGATTACAGGCCGAGCCGATCCAGCACATGATCCGGATGCCTTGAAGCGTATGATACTTGAGCGTACCGTAAAAGCGCAGAAGCTATCAGAAAGCGTCAAAAAAGGAGAAACGGTCGCATCGCTCGATGACGTTGAGCTCAAGCCCGATGAGTATGAAAAATACCTGACGGTGATCTATAAGGATTCAAAATTCGCGAAGCCGAAAAATATGATTGGTCTTTCGAAGAGCCTGCCAGTACCGGAAATGGAGCAGTTGATGCTGGCAAATATCGATGCTGGAGATAGCGAAATGCGCGAACTTGCCGAGCTTCGGGCCGAAGCCGCGCGGGACTGGCTCGTTGGGCAAGGCGGTGTTCCAAACGAGCGAGTATTTGTGCTTGCGCCGAAAGTCGAGCCGGAAGCCAGTAGCCAGAAATCGGGAAGCCGGGCAGAATTCTCGCTCAAGTAAATGCTGCCCAGCCATGGCCGCGAAGATTCCCGAAAATTACCCGGAAATCTTCGCGGCCATGTTGTCTTCGACCTATACCCTGCTGCCTTAAAACTCGACTTGAACCTGTGTCAAGAAAGAACTTAAGTCAGCCTTGTTAAAACCGGCGGTACGAGGAATGGCGGATCCTGCCGTGTTCACATTTAGAACGTGAACAATGTTGTTCTGTATTTTAATATTGGGGTGAGGGTACCAGTTCAGGGCGAACCGCACCATGTCGGCTTGCCCCCCCTTGATTACTCCGCTGTTCAAGTTGATATAATCATAACCGGCGGCGACTTCCCAAGCTCCCCAGCCTGAACCGTTCCATTGAAAATTCTGCCTGGGTTTTATTCGGTTCGCCGCACCATTTTTGACATGGTAGGCTTTGGATTCGCCGGTTAAAAAGTAACTGGCAAAACCATAATAGCCGGTAAAATGCTCGTTGTCATAACCGAGCCCATTTATATTCGTTCGCAAATATTCTCCTTGAGCCGAGAATGGACCATGTACCAGCCAGCCCTCCGCGCCAAAGCGGTCGTAACTGTCTATTCGGCGCGAACCGGGTGCACCCTTGTTTCCTACGCTCAAGTTGCCGGTATTCAGCATATTGGTGCGATCTACGTTGGTTCCCGGAAAGGCAAAGAATGCCATCCCGCCCCCTCCCCCAGTTTGATTCGGGCCGACATTAATTGTGCCATTCGCCTGGTATTGGGTGTTGACAGCGGTGTGCCCAGCTGAAATTCCCACATGCAGGAATCTGGTTTCATCTTCCATCCACGGCCGGCCTGTTATCCGGCCGATGCCTTCCCAGCCGGAATCGCCTGAACCATTGTTGCGGCTAACGTTGCCTGCGGTATTAACCGAGGTGGAAGCGGCGGACCAGGCGCCGATGGGTTCGGTCTGAAAAGCGACCCCAAACTGAAAACGCGGTACCGCATAATTGATCCCTAGACCGGTTTTGTAGGTATTTGGGTTATCGACAAACGAGTTGACGGACATATGACGTTCGATGAACGTAAGATAGCGGTTACTGGCCGCTTCTTCCAGGCTGAAGGGTTCTTTAAATGAACCAACCTTGATTGAAAACGGCTTGGTCACGTTCAGCCGCGTGTAAGCGTCAGTAATGCCCGACGCCACAGAGCCGTTACCTCGACTGAAGTCATACTCGAATTTGTAATCCCACATCTTGAAAAAAGTACCTTCAACGCCAAGGCGAGCACGGCGGAGCGTTGCGCCGCTATTCAATTCGTTTGGCAGGTTGCTGCCGGTAGCGGGCAAAACATCGTTGATGAAATTGTATTGTGAAGCTACCTGCATCCGCCCATTGATCGCAAATGTAAAATTGCCGTCTTTACTTGCAAAGTGCGGCGCACTATCAATAAATTCGATGTGAGCATTTTCTGTTTCCTTGACGCGTTCTTCGAGCGACGCGATATCACTGGCAAGACGCGCTCCCATCATCTTTGATTTTAATTCTATATCTCTGCGGACCGCGGTTAAATCAGCTGTTTCCGTTTTTTCCGCTGCTATGGCGCTGGTATTATCTGCTGTCCTGTTAGTCGTGTTATTCGGAGTTTTATCTGCTGTTTTAGGCGTGTCTTCTTTCACGAAAGAACCTATATGGACGCGACCAGGTCCAGGTTTGGCGTAAAGCTGCTCGGTCTTGGTATCGACATAGAGATCAATGGCAAGTGCGGCGGTGGATAGGCTTGAGCCTAAAATGGCTGTGATTGCCAGCGTAAGTCTGGATAATTTCATTTGTTTTTTCTCATCCCGGTTATTTATCAAAACCGGTTGCGAGAGTACTGCAGGAAAATGTCCGTTTAATTGCAGTTTTGTAACAATTTCATGACAAAGATGATGCGTTTGGAGAGAGGAGGGGAAATGACTTGAGATAAGCGAGTCCATGGCCTATTAAATGGATGGAGGACCGCAACGCTTTATTCCGGCAGACCACCCTGCGTTCCACTTTTCTTGTTGCCGTGATAGTCTATGTGCTGAGTTACTTGAACTATCAGGTAAACCGCCTCAAACTTCCCTTAAGATCCGTTAAACATTAGAGAGGAAAACAATGGAAATTCATGTATACGACACCTACGTCAAGGCGAAAGACGGTCACACCATGCACTTCGACGTATTTACCGGCGTAAAAGACGACAAAAAAGCAATCGAGTATGCGAAACAGTGGTTAACCTCGATCGGCGAAGGCGACGCGACGGTTACCAGTAAAGAGTGTAGCTTTTGCCACAGCCAAAGCGCGCCGCCAAATGTCACCGACGCAATCAACAAGGATGGGTATTTCATTTACAAGATGGAAGGGTGCGGGTGAGCATTTCGCACCTGAGAAGAAATGGAATGAGCATCAAGGAAGCATGCCGGTGAAAGCCGTCGATGAATTTCAAAGACGATGAATACCCGGCGCGCTTTACTGGCCTTCATCACTGGCTGTATGAAAAGCCTGGGTATTTTCGGGCTTTTGTTTGGTTCCCCGCTATGGGGTAGCGAGCTCGTCAAAACTATCGAACAGGTCAAGCCCTCGATAGTTGGAATCGGAACTGTTCAGATGACCCGGTCCCCCCCCGTCAATTTCTTGGGGACCGGCTTTGTGCTGGACGATGGCCTTCACGTGGTTACCAATGCCCATGTTGTTCCAGAAGTCCTGGATATTGCGAATAAGGAGTCCTACGTCGTGATTACAGGTAAGGGCAAGCAGCCGGAACTTCGGGTTGCCACTATCGTTGCCATCGACAAAGATCATGATCTGGCACTGCTGAAAATCAGCGGCGTCGCTTTACCCACTATGAAGCTTGGAGACGCAGAAAAAGTTCGGGAAGGGCAGGATCTGATTTTTACGGGATTCCCGATTGGTATGGTCCTGGGATTTTATCCGGTTACTCATCGTGCCATGGTTTCTTCAATAACGCCCATCATTTTGCCCGCACACAATTCGAGGCAGCTTAATGCGAAGATGATCGGCCAGTTGCAGAAATCTGCTTATGCAGTATTTCAGCTTGACGGCACCGCCTATCCCGGTAGCAGCGGCAGCCCTCTCTACGATCCCGAAACCGGACTGGTATATGGCGTGATCAATATGGTATTTGTAAAGGGTAAAAAGGAGGCCGCGCTCAGCAATCCGAGCGGCATCACGTATGCCATCCCCGGCAATTATATTCGCGAGTTGCTGAAGCAGCGCAAATAACAAAGATAAGCAAGATCCTGTTCAGAAAACGCGTTCGAATCTGTTCCTCGGCACAGCCTGGTCCGTTTGTCATCAAAAGCCAGAGCATAAGCTGGATATCATGCGGAGACGTTGAGAAAAACTTTAGAGTTTGAGCATAATGCAATATCGCTGGAAGCTGACCGCAAATGAAGCTGCGGCTACATTACCTTTAATACCTGATGACTGAGCTGTAAGGAGGAACGATGCAAATGGTCACCGTGGCAATAGCCGATACGGATCCCGGGCGGCGCATTAAATTAGAACAATATTTGCAAGGCGGACCGGGCATTAAGGTGCTTGCAAATATCATGCCAGCTAAAAATGATATAAAGCATCAACTCGAGCCCGATACTGCCGTTATACCCATTGACGACGTCGTTGCCAGGATCAGCCAGCTGAAGCCCCGCATCGTTTTTGTCAACCTGGATCAGTCTATCGGTGGAGATTTTGCTTTACTGGAGGCTTTGCATCGCGAATGCCCCGAGACGCTCGTATTGTTATTAACCGATAAATCGGTCCGGGAGGAGCAGATAATACAAGCGTTGGCGAATGGTGCGCGCGGGTATTTGAGCCATGAGGCAGACCCACTTTATTTTTTAAAGGCTGTGCATGTCGTTGATCGTGGCGAGATCTGGGTAACACGTAAAATGCTCGGTAAAATTATGGACAAGGTATTGCATTAATCCAGGTTTTGAGGGGAGACATTCTTGATTTTGCTTGCTAGTCAGTTTCAAGACGACCTGTATCGATGGGAGCAGGGGGTGCGGGGCATTGCTCCAGTTTTCTGTTCAACCAATCTGGATTCGCTCAGAGATGAATTGGTACGCCTGAAACCGCAGATCCTCTTGCTCGATCATGATTTACCAAAACTGGATGGGCCAAACGGAATCGCGGCGCTCATGAAATTGAACCCGGAGACCAAAGTCATTATTTTGAGCTACCCGATTGCCGACGAGATCGAGTGGGCATTATTCAGAACGGGAGTAAGGGGATGTTGCCAGCGCGACGTGAAACCTGAGCAGCTCAAAAGTGCCGTTGTGGCTGTTCAGCAAGGCGAGCTGTGGATTCGAAGATCACATAGCTGGCATCTGCTGAATGAACTTGTCACGATCACGCGGGAAAAGAACAAAATCAAAGAGGCCGTTGGGGAATTACTCGCGAATTTAACCCGCCGCGAATATGAAATTGCCACGCTTGTCGGAAATGGTGAAACCAATAAACAAATCGCGCGTCGGCTGGCTATCACGGAGCGTACAGTGAAGGCTCATTTGACCGAGGTCTTCCGCAAGCTGGACATTGCCGATCGGCTCAAACTGGCGTTGATTGTGAAGGGCTCCATGTCGTCACATGACTCGACCCGAATCGGCCACTAGCAGCCAGATATTCTCGCTTTCGCGTTTGCTGTTTCATCCTGATCAGGTCACTGCTACAGCGCAACAAATTCACGGGGATTCAATAAATAATAAGTGTTACGCTTGTACTTGCATCGCCGAGCCTGGGTTCAAAGCATTGTTCCTTTTTATAGTTCTCCATTCACTTTTCGCTGCGCAAACGCGTAATTGACGAGGTGAATTGCGTCTAGTTCGTACACATCTATACGGTGCCCAAGCCTCTTCAGTTCCGGGGAAGCATTAATCTGTTTTAAAACCGCAAAGAACTCCAATTGCTCGTTAGCGTACCAAAGTCCAATTGTTCTTGTCGGTGAACTTGATATGATGCATATAGGACTTGAGTTTAGCTGGCTATATAATACTTTTGTAAATTCAACCTAAATCCGGTGGTTGGACGGGGAGGAGTGTACGGTTTTTGTGGTGTAGTGCAAGGCGCAACGACGCGGAATGGTCGTTCCATTCCAAGGAGTTGCAACGCAGCCATGTGCCGCAAAACTGTGCAATTCACCCCATAGCGGCCTCACCCGGAAGGTGAGCGTCACATAATATGAAATATTGTTATTAATCATAACACTGGTCTATTAAATAAGCGGTCAACTACCGGATTTAGGTTCAAGGCTTATCCGCATCGATTTTGCCGTTATCGGCGGTGCCCGGAACTGAAGGCGTGCTTGATCGTTTGCGATAGTTTAAAGAACTCATCCTGTAAAAAAGGGCTCCTGCCTTATCCCGTGGAGGCAAGAAACTGCTCAGGTGATCGGTGAGCCAAACACCGTTAATAATCTTTTCAACATTTACGGTGCAGCACAATAATATCAAAGGCACGGCGTGGACATTTGATCGGGGGCCTGCAACATTAACTGGAAGTAAACTTTAACCAGTGTCGCTTGAGAGCGGCCTGCGCTGACCTTCAGCTGAGCGAGAGTGCCTATGAGCTCACAAGACACCGACAAGGGATGAAAATTGTTTCGGATTTATAACCACTTCATTTCCAGAACCGTGATCCTGCTTATCAGTGCTGAAATTTTCGTGCTGATGTTCATGGTATATCTCGGCGCAACCATTCGTTTTTTTGATCATACTGATCCTTTCCCCTCTTTCTCATCCTTGTTTCCCGAGGCGGCAACTTTCACCTTTGTCATGATCCTCTGCATGTCCGCTATGGGGCTATATCAACTGGATGCCCGCCTGGATATCAAGGACACCTTATTCCGGCTCATGCCTTCCATGATGCTGGGATTCGGAATAACGACGCTGATTTTTTATTTGCTGCCCGATCTCTATCTTGGCCGCGGCATATTGGGGCTGGTAATGCTTTTTGCTCTGTCCGGGATTCTACTGACACGAGCGGCTTTTCTTAAATGGTCCAGCCTGGGAATTCTGGAGGCCCGGGCCATCGTATTAGGCACAGGCGGCAAAGCAAAGGAGTTCGTCGCAGAGACTAAAAAAAGCGAGTCGGGATCCAGGGGACTCAAGATTGTCGGTTTTGTTCCGCTGCCGGATGAAGAACTTCATGTGCCAGCCTCCGCCGTTCTGCCGAATGTGGATTCTTTGACATCTCTCGCTAATCGCTACGGGGCAGGGGAGATCATTATCGCGATCCAGGAACGTCGGGGAGGGTGTTTTCCTATTCAGGACCTGCTGGAATGCAAGCTGAACGGGATAAAAGTGACCGACTCAGCCGCATTTTTTGAGCGTGAGCGAGGGCAAATTCGAGTGAATACCCTTTACCCAAGCTGGCTGGTTTTTGGCGGCGGGTTCGACCAAAGCCTGCTCAGATCCGGTATTAAACGCGTTTTCGACTTGGCTGCGAGCGGCGTCCTTCTGGCTGTTACGCTACCTGTAATGTTGATCACCGCTCTATGCATTCTGTTCGAGGACGGCGGCCCCGTTTTTTACCGGCAGGAAAGGGTTGGAAAGGGCGGGAAAATATTTATGGTTCTGAAATTCCGCAGCATGCGGGCTGATGCGGAGAAGGGAGGGACGCCGCAATGGGCGGCAACGGATGATCCGCGGATAACACGGGTAGGCAGGATTATTCGTAAACTGAGAATCGATGAGCTTCCCCAGATATTGAATGTCTTGAATGGTGACATGAGTTTTGTCGGCCCCCGTCCGGAAAGGCCTTATTTTGTACACCAGCTTTGCATGGAAGTGCCCTATTACAATGTAAGGCACAGCATCAAACCGGGTATAACCGGATGGGCCCAGGTGCGCTACCAGTATGGCGCGTCGGTAGAGGACGCCATCGAAAAGCTGCAGTACGATCTTTATTATGTGAAGAACCACAGCCTGTTTCTTGATGTAATTATCCTGATAGATACCGTTGAAGTTGTCGTGCTGGGGAAGGGTGGAAGATGATGTGGAGCGCCCTGAGCAAGGCAAGCGCGAGCGCGACGGCGGCGTTGCGGGATGGAATGCGCGAAAGGCGGCGACGTGAATGGTGCAACTGCTCAGGGCGGGGCGACGCCTTCCTCGGGAAGGCGCGACGCCAGAGCGGGATACCGGCGCCACAAGCGCGACCGCGACATTCCCGGCGCTGCCGGATCGCCGCTTCGCGCTATCTCTCAGGCAACGCTTCAGGGGATCTCCCCTCGACAAAGCGGGTTACCTGCAAAGCCGCCATCCCTTCCCTCCACTGGAAAATGAATGGCAAAATTGGGCACTCACGCCGTTGCCCATCTTGGCATGTCAGGCAAACCACGGCCTTCGCTGTGCATCTTGTAATCACCCCAATTTTTGCTGCAGCGCACCCCACTGAGGACCTGTTTGAAGGTTCCCTAAGGCGCGCCAATATAGCATGTTGACGAATATAGCGACGGCCAGCTACACAATAGCGGCAGCTGCGCATTTTTTCCTGGCTTTACTTTTGGTAACAAGCTGGCGAGGTCGTCTGCACGGGATCGTGTTACCGATAGCTTGCCTCCTTTCCGCATTCTGGGCGTCGTTGCTCGCTTATCACGCTAACCAGAATCTCCCCCTCTCGCTCCTGACGGATGTACTCGAAATTGCCAGAAACGGAGGCTGGACTGCCTTTCTCATCATGTCGCTGGGGCTGTACCGGAAAGATGATTCATCCATCATGAAGATCAGTCCGGCCCTGGTGGCGATAATGATGATGTATATCGGATGCTTCTTCGTTGCGCTGTACTCTAATGGCAACTTTGATTTTTCATCGGATAAAACGATCGACTTCATCAATAACATCGCTGGAAGCCTGGCAATGGCAATACTCGGCATGATCCTGGTGGAGCAGCTTTACAGAAATACGCCGGTCAGGCAGCGTTGGGGAATAAAATTCGCATGCCTCGGCATCGGCGGGATCTTTGCCTATGATTTTTACTTATATAGCGATGCGTTGCTGCTTAGGCACGTGAACCCGGAAATATGGGCGGCACGCGGGATAGTCAATGCGTTCGTTGTTCCGCTTGTCGCCGTTTCGGCTGCACGCAACCCCCAATGGTCAGTCGGCATCACGGTATCGCGTCGTATTCTTTTTTATTCGGCAGCATTGTTCGGCACCGCTGCATATCTATTGGCAATGGCTGCTGCCGGCTACTACCTCCGTTTTTTTGGGGGAAGCTGGGGCATCGTCATGCAAGTGAGTTTTTTATTCGGCGCGGTGGTTCTGCTATTGGCCGTGCTGTTTTCGGGCACTTTGCGTTCCTGGCTCAGAGTCTTCATCAGTAAGCACTTTTTCAGCTACAACTACGACTACCGGGAAGAATGGCTACGTTTTACGCGCACGCTCTCCGACGGTGGGCACGTGCTGGGAGAGCGCGTGATCCAGGCTTTGGCACAATTGGTGGAAAGCCCGGCCGGGAGTCTGTGGATATGCCGGGAATCCGGTAATTGCGAGCCTGTAACGCACTGGAATATGCCGCCGACTGGTGGGTTCGAGCCTCTGACCAGCCCTTTCTGTCAGTTTTTGGGAAACAAGGAGTGGGTGATCGATTTACAGGAATACGCCGTAAATCCTGAAAAATACTCAGCACTCGCTCTGCCACAATGGTTGCAAACCATAGCCAGGGCATGGCTTGTGGTACCGCTGATTCAACATCGGAAATTGTTTGGTTTTGTAGTGCTGGCGCAGCCAAGAAGCAGGGTCAAGCTGAATTGGGAGGTGAGTGATCTGCTCAAGGTTGCCGGCAATCAGGCTGCAAGTTACCTGGCACAGCAAGAGGCGGCCAACGCGCTTATGGTGGCGCGTCAGTTTGAATCCTTTAATCGTATGTCGACGTTCGTAGTGCATGACTTGAAAAATCTCGTTTCACAGTTATCGCTTTTGCTTTCCAATGCTGAGAAGCATAAAAATAACCCGAAATTCCAGATAGACATGATCGAAACGGTATATCTCTCCGTTCAAAAAATGAAGCGGCTGCTGGAAAAGCTAAGCAGTGTCGATGCGCCTGAGAATTCGGCTCCCCTTTTTATTGCACCATTGTTGCAAGAGGCGGTAAAAAGCAAATCCATTGCTGAACCGGCGCCGATTCTTGAAATACAGGATACGAGCCTTGCGGTGTGCGCAAACTCGTCCCGCCTCGAAAGAGTCATGGGACATCTCATCCAGAACGCGATCGAGGCGACCTCAAAGAACGGGCAGGTTCGGGTTCGGCTGAGAAGAGAGCAGAATTGCGCGATAGTTGAAATAAAGGATACCGGCCATGGTATGAGCGAAGAATTCATTCGTGAAAAACTTTTTAAACCTTTCGAATCCACCAAATCCGCAGGTATGGGCATAGGTGTGTTTGAAAGCAAGGAATATGTGTCTGAACTGGGTGGGGAACTGGAGGTTACCAGCAGCGAATCGAATGGCACGGTTTTCCGCATCATCCTGCCGCTTCATCAAGGCGCTTCCATCGTTAAAGTAGTAGCGTGAAGTGCAGGATTCATTCCGGAGATTTGGCAGACGGTCGAAAATGCGTTTTTCCTTGCAGTACAAGGCAGACAAATGGTCGAAAGCTTCGGTGGATAATACGCGCGGCAGATTGGAAAGACCCGATACCTCATGCAAATGAAAAATGTTTCACTAGCAGCCTGTCGGATTTAAAGAATCGCAGCGAAAAAGTGACTGGGTGAGGACAGATTTTGAGGATTTTGAAGGCCAATAGTTATTCTATTGGCCGAAAAAGCAGTGAAATGTGAACCAGCCAGACGCTTTTGGAGCCGATTTCCTTTAAGTCCGACAGGCTGCTAGATGTTTCACCAAAAGTAACGATACAAGAGTTAGATTGATCCAGTTCGAGTCAAGGTAAGAGGACATCAGTGAGTCAGGATAAAAAAAGTTTATTGGTAATCGAGGATGATCCAGGCCTGCAGAAGCAGTTGCGCTGGAGTTTCGACGCTTATGAAGTATCGGTGGCGGGTGATCGTGAAAGCGCGCTTGCCTTGGTCCGGCGACATGAGCCTGCTGTCGTCACGATGGATCTGGGGCTTCCGCCCGATCCGGATGGGGCCTCGGAAGGTCTCGCCACGCTGGCACAGATACTTGAACTTGCGCCGGACATCAAGGTGATCGTTCTAACCGGCAACCAGGATCATGGGAACGCGCTAAAGGCTATCGCGGCCGGCGCTTACGATTTTCATCAAAAACCTTTCGATCCGGAGATGCTGGGGTTGGTGGTAGAAAGAGCATATTACCTGCACGCATTGCAGCAGGAGAACCGCAGGTTATCGCAATCCCAGGCATCCCCCGTCATAGCGGGCATTATTACTCGCGATCCCGCGCTGATCAAGGTATGCCGCAATGTGGAGAAAGTGGCCCCATCCGATGCCACGGTTATACTGCTGGGTGATAGCGGTACAGGTAAGGAAATCCTGGCAAGAGCGCTGCATCAGGCAAGTGCCAGAAGAGAAAAGCGATTCATGGCAATCAATTGCGCCGCGATTCCGGAAACGCTTCTGGAAAGTGAATTATTCGGCTACGAAAAAGGCGCATATACTGGGGCGGTCAAACAGACCCCCGGTAAAATCGAGCTGGCTAATGAAGGTACTTTTTTTCTTGATGAGGTCGGTGATCTGCCCATGCCGTTACAGGCAAAGCTTCTCCGTTTTCTGCAGGAAAGGGTGATCGAAAGAGTGGGAGGGCGTAAGGAAATCCCCGTTGACGTCCGCGTTGTCTGCGCAACGCATCAGAATTTAAAGAAACTGATCGAGGAAGGCCGTTTTCGGGAAGACCTGTATTATCGCCTGAGCGAGATTGTCATCACAATTCCCCCGCTGCGAGAGCGGATGGGAGACCCGGCGTTGCTTGCACATCACTTCAAGAATAAGTTCTGTGCACAGGAGAAGCGATCTTCCCTCAATTTCAGCCAGGAGGCGCTCGCTGCGATTGAAAACTACCCTTGGCCCGGCAACGTGCGAGAAATGGAGAACTGCATTAAACGCGTGGTTATCATGGCCGACGGTCCCATAATCAGCATCGACGATCTCGGGCTGCAGGTTTCAACCAGCCTGGCGGAACCGGTCAACCTCCGCCAGGTGCGTGATAGGGCGGAACGTGATGCCTTGATGAAAGCACTGTCGAGAGTGGATGGGAACGTTGTCAAGGCGGCGGAGCTACTAGGCGTCAGCCGTCCCACCATTTACGATTTAATGAACCGCCACCGGCTGAAATAGCCACGTCTTATAACATTCGTCGCCCTTTCCTTTTTACATACAGGATATTTTAGATGGCAGATCTCCTCCACGAGCTTATTTTCAAGACCGCTGAGCACGTTTCCGATAAAGAAGCGCTGGTTCATCAGAGAAATCGAACAAGCTATGCCACTTTGGCCGAGGATATCGGCTCAGCCCGGGCGGCCATGCTCGCCTTGGGGCTTGGGCGAGGCGAACGTGTCGCTGTCTATCTCGAAAAACGCCTGGAAACTGTTACTGCCATATACGGCGCCGCAGCCGCGGGGGGCGTATTCGTACCCGTCAATCCGCTTCTGAAGCCGGAGCAGGTGGCTTATATTCTTCGCGACTGCAATGTTAGAGTCCTCGTCACCTCAGCCGACCGGTTGAAGCTGCTTGCCGCCGTTTTGCCGCAATGCCATGATCTGCACGCCATCATGGTAGTGGGTTCGGCCGAGCTTCCACCCGTCGTTTCCGGCATTGGTGTCATCTCATGGAATGATGCGCTGGCGGCACCCGGCCATGCCAAAGCGCACCATAGTATCGATGGCGATATGGCCGCGATTCTTTACACGTCCGGAAGTACCGGCAAGCCAAAGGGCGTAGTCCTTTCCCACCGAAACCTGGTAGCGGGGGCAACGAGCGTAGTTCAGTACCTGAAGAATACGCCGGATGACCGCATTCTGTCGGTACTGCCGTTGAGTTTCGATTATGGGCTCAACCAGCTCACCACCGCATTTCAAGTCGGCGCTACCGCTGTACTGATGAATTATTTGCTGCCGCGGGATATCATCCACACGGTTGAGAGCGAAAAAATCACGGGTCTTGCCGCAGTGCCGCCATTGTGGATTCAACTGGCCCAATTGAACTGGCCAGCGGATAATTCATTGCGTTATATCACCAATTCCGGGGGGGCAATGCCGCGAGCGACGCTCGATTTGCTGCGCAACATTCTCCCTCATACAGAAGTATTTCTCATGTATGGCCTCACCGAGGCGTTCCGTTCGACCTTTCTTCCACCCGAGGAAGTGGTCGCACGCCCCGACTCCATAGGTAAAGCCATCCCGAATGCGGAAGTGCTGGTGGTACGGGAGGATGGATCGCTCTGTGCGGCCGGGGAGCCGGGAGAGTTGGTGCATCGTGGCGCGCTCGTTTCCATGGGATACTGGAACGACCAGGAAAAAACCGCCGAGCGGTTCAAACCCGTTCCGTCTCGCCAGTCGGGGTTGACTATTCCGGAATTGGCGGTGTGGTCGGGTGATACCGTGCGCATGGATGAGGAAGGTTTTCTGTATTTCATTGGCCGCCGCGATGAAATGATCAAGACGTCCGGCTATCGCGTCAGCCCCAGCGAGATCGAAGAGGTGATCTATGGCACGGAACTTGTGGGAGAAGCCGCTGCCGTTGGTGCTCCTCACCCCGTATTGGGGCAGGCCATTATTTTGATCGTTACGCCTCGAGCAGGCTCGAGGATTGACCAGGACGCGTTGCTTGCCGCGTGTAAGCTTCATCTTCCCACTTTCATGCTGCCGAGCTCGATCGAGTGCAAGGAAGGCAATTTACCGCGGAACCCCAACGGCAAAATTGACCGGAAATTCCTCGCCCAGGAATTGCAGAATACTTTCATGGAGACCGGTGCGTGAATAATGTTCGGCCCAAACATGCGTCCATGGTTCAATTCTCGAGTCGCGACGACTGCCTCCAGATTGGAGGCATGTCCCTCACGCGGTTGGTGCAGCGGGTAGGCAGAACCCCGTTCTATGCTTATGACCGGCAGCGCATTACGGATAGGGTTGCCCTTCTGCGCCAACACCTGCCTGCCGAGGTTCACCTCCACTACGCGATGAAGGCTAACCCAATGCCTGCGGTTGTGCAGCATATGGCTGGTCTGGTGGATGGGTTGGATGTGGCGTCGGCGGGCGAAATGAAAATCGCTCTGGATACTCCCATGTCGCCCTGTCAGATCAGTTTTGCCGGGCCAGGGAAGGCTGACCAGGAACTTTCCTGCGCGATCGCCGCAGGCATTATCGTGAATATGGAATCCGAGCAGGAAATGGAGCGTATCGCCAATCTGAGCAATCACCTTGGCATCCGTCCGAAAGTAGCGGTTCGTGTCAACCCGGATTTTGAACTCAAATCCTCCAGCATGAAAATGGGCGGAGGACCAAAGCCGTTTGGTGTCGATGCAGAACGCGTTCCGGCGATGCTGGCCCGAATGGCTAAGCTTGAACTCGATTTCGAAGGGTTCCATATTTTTAGCGGTTCGCAAAATCTGAAAGTGGCGGCAATCCAGGAATCCCACGAAAAAACCTTGCAACTGGGGATCGCCCTTGCCAGGCATGCACCCGGCCCGGTTCGTTTACTGAATATAGGCGGCGGCTTCGGTGTGCCTTATTTTCCTGGCGACGCGCCATTGGATGTGGCGGCAGTCGGTGAAAATTTACGGCACCTGATGCCTGAGGCGAGACGGCAACTTCCCGATGCGCAGGTGGTGATCGAACTTGGACGCTATCTGATAGCGGAGGCAGGCATTTATGTGTGCCGTGTACTGGAGCGAAAAGAATCGAGAGGACAAATATTTCTGGTAACGGATGGTGGATTGCACCACCATCTTGCGGCTTCCGGAAATTTCGGCCAGGTTATCCGCAAGAATTATCCCGTGATCGTCGGCAACAAGATGAATAATGCCGAAAGGGAGGTTGTCTCGGTAGTGGGACCGCTCTGTACGCCCCTGGATCTGCTGGCGGACCACATGGAAATGAGCAAGGCGGAAGCTGGGGATTTGATTGTCGTTCTGCAATCCGGTGCTTACGGCTTGACCGCAAGCCCGACGGCATTTCTCAGCCATCCGCCACCTGCCGAAGTGCTGGTTTAAAAACTACCGCAACAGCAATGCCCTATCCCAGTAAGCAATCACTAAACGAAACAATGGAAAGATGATGTTCAAGAAAACCGGAGATCTACCATGAGCGGGTTGTGCGGCTGGATAGGCCAGGATGGATCGGTTACCGAGAATCTCCAGCTTGCCAGGCGAATGGCTGGACCGCTTGCCCGTTTCGATGGCAGTGTCGTCGAGGCGGTTGCGGGACGAAACAGCGGTCTTGCCATTGCTGCAAGCGGTGATAACAAGCACATTTATCAAAAGAATGGGTTTCTCCTGGCATTATGGGGACGGGCGAATTTTCTTGAGCCGCGCTTGAGCCAGTTTGCGCGCTCCGAGGGCGTGGCAAAAACGCTGGCGGATGATTGGCGGGAAAGAGGAGAAAAGGCACTCGAAAACCTGACAGGAGCGTTTTCTTTTTGCATCCTGGATGAAAATACCGGCGAGGCGATTCTGGCAATCGATCGTATGGGCATATACCCGCTCGTCTACCGCAATGATAGAGGACGGCTGGTTTTTGGTTCATCGGCAGATGCCATAAACCTGCATTCACAGGCCAAGCCGGATATCGCGCCGCAGGGTCTGTACAACTATCTCTATTTCCACATGGTGCCCGGGCCGGATACGATTTACCAGGGACAGAAACGTCTCTTGCCCGGCGAATACCTGATTTATCGAAAGGGAAACGTCGAGACGCGCAAGTACTGGGAAATGCGATTTCAGGAGAACGAGAAACGCCCCTTCCAGGAGCTCAAGCAGGATTTCATGGAGGTATTGCGATCAAGCGTCCGCGAAGCGGTCGGGGATCAGCAGGTTGGCGCTTTCCTGAGCGGAGGAACTGACAGCTCGACCATCGCGGGATTATTGGGTGAGGTATCCGGCCAGCCGGCCCACACCTATTCCATTGGCTTCGATGCTTCCGGCTATGATGAAATGGAATATGCGCGCATTGCCGCGAAACATTTTTCCACGCGGCATCATGAGTACTACGTCACTCCGGATGACATAGTAAGCGCCATTCCCCAGGTCGCAGCGATTTTCGATCAGCCTTTTGGCAACGCGTCCGCCATCCCCGCATACTATTGCGCGCGCATGGCTAAAGCTGACGGCCTGAGCAGGATATTGGGAGGAGACGGAGGGGACGAACTCTTCGGCGGCAATGTCCGCTATGCAAAGCAACATCTCTTCTCCCTCTATGGGCAAACGCCTTCCGTCGTGCGCAAGGGAATCATCGAACCGCTGGTTTTTGGCATTCCCGGCGGAGCTGCATTGCCGCTGGTACGGAAGGCGCGCAGTTATATCGAACAGGCCTCGATCCCGATGCCGGCGCGGACAGAGACCTATAATCTGCTGGAGCGCTATGGATCCAAAGAAGTTTTTACGCCGGAATTTCTCAGCACGGTTAATCCGGGCAATCCGGCTAACCTTCTCAATGAAATCTATCATGACAGCAACGCCGCGAGCCTGATAAATCGCATGCTTGCTTTTGATCGAAAGTTTACGCTCGCCGATAACGACCTGCCCAAAGTCGCCATGGCTTGCGAATTAGCCGCAATGGAAGTGGCGTTTCCCCTGATTAGCGATGAAATTGTGGCTTTCTCCCTGCAACTTGAGCCCCACCTGAAGCTCAAGGGTACAAAATTACGCTACTTCTTCAAGGAAGCGCTACGGGGATTCTTGCCCGACGATATCATCACCAAGCAAAAACACGGGTTCGGTTTACCTTTCGGTGTGTGGCTCCAACAGCACAAGCCACTGCAGGCCCTGGCTTCGGATAGCCTGAGCGATCTCAAGTCCCGGCGCATCGTTCGCTCTGATTTCATCGATAAGCTGGTGGGACAGCATCTGAATGAGCACGCGGGATATCATGGCACCATGGTTTGGGTACTGATGATGCTGGAACAATGGTACAGGCAGCGGTAAGGTTTGCGGATACAAGTTTTTAGCATTCGTCATAGGTAAAGTGCCAGTTTCCTGTTGAGTATGGCGTTCGGCTACCGGAGCGGACGAAGCCAATACCTTTGAAAATTTCCATGCCCCATCGCCAAATGCTCGCTATGATGTAAGAAACCCGGCCTCCAGGTAGCCTGATCAGTCTGGCTGCATCTTATGGCCGCTGCATCATCAACATATCGATAAAAGAAGCTGATGAGCAACTCATGCCAACATCGATCATGCGATTTGTATTAGCGTCTCCGGCAAGCGGCCGCCCATGACCGAAGCCGCGCTGGTGTTGGTATGCAAACGGCCGGCATCGGGAATCGGCAAGCAACGGTTGGCTGCAAGCGTAGGTGGGGATGCGGCGAGCCGCATCGCCGAGGCACTGCTCGCCTGCGCGCTGGAAGATGCGCGTGCCTGGCCCGGCCAGGTGGTAATCGCTCCAGCGGATCCGGCGGATCACGCCTGGGCATCCGCGCTATTGCCGCAAGCGCAGGCACAGCTGGAAATACGTGTAGAGGCCCAGGCAGAAGGTAATCTCGGACAGAGGCTTAACACACTGGATCATAAACTGCGCGCCGGCGGGCTGGAACAGCTGGTATATATCGGCAGTGATGCTCCGCTGCTTGCGGCACCCGATTATGCAGCGGTTTACGAAGCCTTGATGAATTATGATACCGTGTTGAAGCCGGCAGCGGATGGCGGTGTGGTGTTGATGGCGAATCGGCAGCGATGGCCGGCGCTGAGCAGCTTGCCGTGGAGCACGGCGCGCCTCGGCGCGGCACTGGCCAACTGTTGCCGATCTGCGGGACAATCAGTCGTTAACCTGACACAAAGTTTCGACGTGGATGAAGAAGATGATGTCATTCGGCTGATCGAAGCGTTGAATACGGATCAGCGACCGGCGCGGCGCGCGCTGCATGGGTTGGCTTGCGATCTGGCCCGTTGGAGGGAACGAAGTCATGTCCAGTTTTAGTGCGATTATTCCTTGCTATCATGACGAAGACAAGCTGGCCGATCTGCTCGGCCAGTTGCGAAATTTGCCGCATAACCTGTTTCAAGGGGCGCTGGAGATCATCGTGGTGGATGGTGCCGACAGCCCGTCATGCCGCAGCATCTGCCATCAATACGACGCACGCTGGATAGCCGGCGAACCCTGCAGGGGAGGGCAATTACTCTCGGGCGCCGCGCTGGCGCAAGGTGACACCTTATGGTTTCTGCATGCCGACACCCGGTTGCCGTTCGATCCCTTGAAGGCGATGGGTCGCGCATTGGCGCAAGGTGCGGTAGGAGGTTATTTTCGCTTTCGTTTCGATGCGCCGCGTGCCTGGCCAGCACTACTGCTGGAGCCGGCTATTGCCTTTCGTTGCCGTTTCGGCATTCCATATGGTGACCAGGGTCTTTTCATGACGCGGCAGGCCTATGTGGAGGCGGGCGGCCACTCTCCCTGGCCCCTGTTCGAGGAAGTGTCTCTGGTTCGAGGGTTACGCCGGATAGGACGCTTTTTACCTTTGCGCGAACCGGTCTTTATCGATCCGCGCCGCTGGCATCGCGACGGGTGGTGGCGGCGTACATGGGCAAATCGCAATCTGGCGCTGGCTTTTGCACGCGGCGTTGCGCCCGAAAGGCTGGCGGCTCGCTATCGTTCCAAAACGATTTAATTCCTATCATTCCGATCATGAGGTAAATGCCATGCATGACACTATCCAGCAATACTATGGAGAAACTCTGGGCTCTTCACTCGATCTTCAGACCAACGCGTGCCGAACGGATGCAGGCTTGCCCGAATATGTAAAGCCCATATTGGCGAAGGTACACGACGAGGTGCTGACTCGCTACTACGGTTGTGGCCTGGTACTGCCCGAATCACTCGATGGCTTGACCGTACTCGACCTTGGGTGCGGTGCTGGACGCGATGTTTACGTACTATCGAAGCTCGTGGGAGAGCACGGCCGGGTGATTGGGGTGGATATGACGGAAGAGCAACTTGCAGTTGCGTCCAGGCATGAGGAATATCACCGTAAGGAATTTGGACATGCGGAGAGCAACGTGCGTTTCCTGCATGGTTATATCGAGCGCTTATCCGAACTCCAACTGGCGGATGCCAGCGTGGATGTCATCGTATCCAATTGCGTGCTCAATCTTGCCCCCGACAAGGCGGCGGTATTGAGTGAAGCGTGGCGGGTACTCAAGCCCGGAGGGGAGCTGTATTTTTCAGATGTGTATGCTGATCGGAGGGTGCCCGCGGAACTTACCGCCGACCCGGTATTATATGGCGAATGCCTGAGCGGGGCGTTGTACTGGAACGATTTTCTCGGCCTGGCCCGCACGCATGGCTTTGCCGATCCGCGACTGGTTGACGATCGCGGCATTACTATTGGCAACGCGGAGTTGGTTGCACGCACCGGGAACATCCGTTTTTACTCTGCCACTTATCGATTATTCAAGTTGGGCAACCTGGAGTCCGCCTGTGAAGACTATGGTCAGGCGGTAGTTTATCGCGGCACGATACCGCATCATCCCCATGTGTTCGAGCTCGACAAGCACCACCGTATCGAAACCGGCAAGTTCTTCCTTATCTGCGGCAACTCCTGGCGCATGCTGCATGATACCCGGTTCGCCGCGCATTTTGACTTCTACGGTAACTTTGAGCGGCACTACGGTATTTTCCCCGGTTGCGGCACGGGACTGCCTTTCGACGACACAATCCGCGGCGGCGCGGACAACCATTCGGGCGGATGTTGCTAGCCCATGGGCATCGGCGGCGGAGAGATCATCCCCATCGGTAGCGAGCGATCCAGCCGTTCCGAAAACTGGCGGCGCACGCCTGACGATCAGCCACGCGGCTTTATTCGGCCGCACGCGCTGGATGAATTGTGGTTTCATACCGGCACCGCGTGTAATCTTGCCTGTCCCTTTTGCCTCGAGGGCTCGAAACCGGGAGACGATCGCTTACAGTTGTTGCGTTTTGAGGAAGTCGTTCCGTTTGTGGATGAGGCGCTCGATCTCGGCGTCAAACAGTTTTCCTTCACCGGGGGCGAACCATTCATCAATAAGGATATCGTTCGTATACTTGATTATGCGTTGCAGTATAGGCCCTGCCTGGTGCTGACCAACGCAACCGAACCGTTGATCAAGCGCCTGAAGCAACTCGAACCGCTGCGCGACCAGCCGTATGCGCTCGGTTTCCGTGTGAGCCTGGATTATTCCGATGCCGCCCGGCATGACGCCGGGCGTGGTGAAGGCATGTTCGCTCGTGCGCTGGAAGGATTGCGAGCACTCCATGAACTGGAATTCAATGTTTCGGTGGCGAATCAGCTTTTGCCTACGCTCACACCGGAAGTGGTTTCGGCGCGCTTCAGCGAGGTTTTCCGTACCGCAGGCTTACCTGAGGATTTGCCGCGTATCGAATTTCGCGAATTTCACCCGCCGGGTGCGCAGGTGAAATCGCCGCATATCACGGAACGTTGCATGACAGGGTTCCATACCGAAGAGGCTCGTCGCTCGTTCATGTGTGCGTTCAGCAAGATGATTGCGAAAAGCAACGGACGATTACAGGTTTATGCCTGTACTCTGGTGGATGACGATCCAGACTATATTCTGGGGGAAACGCTGACGGAAGCCATGCAAACGCCCGTTAGCATGAAACACCACCGCTGTTACAGTTGTTTCAAGTACGGCGCCTCATGCAGCGAAATGAAACGAGGCATCTGAATGATCGTTTTCAGGAATGATCTTTCAAATAAATGAAGCGCATGGAAATGAAGTGGCTTGGAGATAAAATGGTGTTCCGAAAAAATGCAACGTATCCCGCAGTCCGTTTATCAAGGCAGCGCCAGCCTTCACCTTGAACGGTAGCTGAGAAACAATTTCATGGACTCATGGGGTACCAAGGCAAGCACTCAGGTAGCCCCACCCTTAAACAGTACTTGCAAATCAGATTAGAGGCGCCCGGGATGAAGCATTGGTGGCTGCTCGTATTGCTGGTATTGTTGATTATTTTGTTCCTGGCGTTTGATCTCGGGCGCTTCCTCAGCCTGGAAACGCTCAAGAGCGGCCGTGATGGGCTGCAACAGGCTTATCAGGCACGGCCGCTGCAAACGATAGGCCTGTATGTTGGTATCTATATTGTCATAGCCGCGCTCTCCCTACCCGGCGCCGCTGTGATGACGTTGGCGGGTGGCGCCATTTTTGGGGTCTGGGTCGGCATTCCGCTGGCTGTCATTTCCGCCGGCATTGGCGCGACGGTCGCATTATGGATGGCGCGCTACGTCTTTCGGGAGTTCGTGCAGCAACGTTTCGGCGACCGCATGACGGCGATCGACGCAGGCATCCAGCGTGACGGCGCATTTTATCTTTTCACTTTGCGCCTGGTGCCGGTATTTCCTTTCTTCATAATCAATCTACTGATGGGGCTGACGGCCATACCAACCGGCACCTTTTTCTGGATCAGCCTGCTGGGCATGCTGCCCGGGACGGCAATTTATGTCAACGCCGGCACGCAGTTAGCCTCGATCGCCCGTCTTTCCGATATTCTCTCGCCTGCGCTGATAGGATCTTTCGCCTTGCTCGCCATATTCCCCTGGCTGGCACGATGGGCAGTGGCGCGTGTGAGGATGAGGCGGGCAGGAAATATACATGGGCATTGGACCAAGCCCATCCGGTTCGATCGTAATCTGGTGGTTATCGGCGCAGGCTCGGCAGGTCTTGTGACGTCCTACCTTGCCGCCGCCACCCGCGCCAGAGTTACGCTGATTGAAGCGAACAGGATGGGTGGGGATTGCCTTAATTTTGGCTGTGTGCCCTCCAAGACGCTGATCCGTTCGGCCACTTTCCTGCGGGAGGCGCGATACGCGAAAGACCTGGGCTTCCGGGGCGCAACTGTCGATTATAGTTTTGGTGAGGTAATGGCGCGTGTACATCGCATCATCACAACGATCGAGCCGCATGATTCGGTAGAACGCTATACAAAGCTGGGGGTGGAGGTCATCCATGGCAAAGCGCGCATTACCTCGCCGTGGACGGTGGAGGTCAACGGGCAGATCATAAGTACGCGTGCGGTTGTCATCGCTACAGGTTCCCGTCCCGCTATTCCCCCGATTCCGGGTCTGGAGCAGGTGCGCTACTATACTTCCGACACCATCTGGTCGCTTACCGAGCGACCCGGGCGGCTCGTCGTTCTAGGTGGCGGACCTATAGGCTGCGAGTTGGCGCAAGCGTTTGCGCTCCTGGATTGCCAAGTCACGCAGGTCGTGAGATCAGGGCTACTGGAAAGGGAGGATACGGATGCCGTTGTGCTGATCGAGTCTGCGTTGCGCGCCGATGGCGTGCGCCTGCTGACCCAAACCGATGCTATTCGTTGCGAAAGCGGAATCGGTGAGCAACGATTGATTGTGCGCCATAACGGAAAGGAGGAAACAATTCCATTTGACGCGATACTGTGCGCGGTGGGAAGAACGGCTAATACCGAAGGGTTCGGTCTCGAGGAACTGGGAATTCCGAATTCGCCAAAGGGAACGATTGAAACGGATGCGTGGTTGCAGACGCTCTATCCCAACATCTATGCGTGCGGCGATGTGGCCGGGCCATATCAGTTTACGCACGTCGCCGCCCACCAGGCGTGGTATGCATCCGTCAATGCATTGTTTGGCGGTCTCAAACGTTTCAAGGTGGATTACTCGGTGATACCATGGACCACATTCACCCATCCGGAGGTTGCCCGCGTCGGTTTATCGGAGGCCGAAGCAAACAAGCGCGGCATTAAATTCGAGATGACCCGCTATTACCTGAAAGACCTGGATCGCGCTATTACGGATGAAGCAGCGCACGGGTTTATCAAGGTGCTCAGTCCACCGGACAGCGATCGTATCCTGGGTGCGACTATTGTGAGTGACCATGCCAGCGACTTGCTGGCGGAATTTGTGCTGGCGATGAAACATAACCTCGGTCTCAAAAAGATACTTGGTACCATTCACACTTATCCAACCTGGTCGGAGGCCAACAAATATGCGGCGGGGGAGTGGAGGCGTGCACACATACCGTATCGCCTGCTGGATTGGGTGGAAAAATACCATGCCTGGCGGCGAGGCTAACCCGGATGTTTCATAAATTGACGCGCGCCCTTGCTGGTCTTTTGTTTCGTATGAAAATTTTGTTCAGTCGGGCGTATGAATAACTACGCCACTCTTTCACAAAATATCCCTACAAAACAAAATACTGCGCAATCATCACGCGAATTTATGAAACATCCGGGCTAAGAGAATGAGGATATTTTCGATAAAGAAATATGCCATATTTATTGCGGCACTATTGTCGGGATATAGCTGGGCTCAACCTGGCAACGCTGCTGCGGAGAAGCTGGTTTTAACCGGCGCCAGCACCATCGCCCCGCTGGCAGCGGAAATCGCCCGGCGCTTCGAGTCGCGACACCCCGGTACGCGGATAGATGTGCAGACTGGCGGTTCTTCGCGCGGCATTAACGATACGCGCAACGGAACGGCCGGGATCGGCATGGTATCTCGCGCCTTGAAACCGGCCGAGCAGGATTTACAAGCACATACCATTGCCTTGGATGGTGTTGGGCTTATTCTGCACGCGAGTAACCCGGTCTCCGCGCTAAGCCGGCAGCAGGTTATCGATATCTATACCGGCAAAATCGTCAACTGGAAGACACTAGGCGGGCGAGACGCACCTATCACCGCCATTAACAAGGCTGAAGGCCGATCGACACTTGAGCTGTTTCTGGGCTATTTAAAGCTGAAGAACAGCGATATCAAGCCGCACGTGATCATCGGCGACAACGCGCAGGGAATCAAGACGGTAGCCGGTAACCCGAACGCCATCGGTTATGTATCGATAGGCGCGGCGGAATACGAAGCACGGCACGGTACCCCGATCAAATTACTGCCCCTCGATGGCATCGCGGCTACCGTAGCGAATGTACGTAACGGCACTTTTCCGCTATCGCGGCCGCTCAACCTGGTAACGCGGGCTGAACCTGAAGGGCTGGCCCGGGATTTCATCGCGTTTGCCCGTTCGGAGCAGGTACATGATCTGGTCGAGGCACAATATTTTGTCCCCATCGGTTTCCGTTGATACGCTGACGCTCTGGGTGCTGCGCGGTGCAGCAGGCGCCGCGATGGGCGTGGTGCTGTTGATCCTGTTATTCCTTGCGATGGAATCCTGGCCAGCGCTGCGGCATATATCGATCGAGCGTTTTCTCACCGATCCCTCCTGGAATCCCGAAGAAAATTTGTACAATCTGGCGCCCATGCTGTCAGGTACCCTCTACGCCGCAGCCGGGGCACTATTACTGGCAGCACTGCTGGGCATCGCCTCGGCGCTGTTTATCGCCTATTATGCATCTCCGCATGCGGCGAGCATCTACCGGCGCCTGGTCGAGTTGCTGGCAGGTATTCCTTCCGTGGTCTACGGCTTCTGGGGGCTGACCACCCTGGTGCCCCTGATCAACCAGTTGCATCCACCCGGCGCCAGCTTGCTGGCCGGGATTCTGGTGCTGACGCTGATGATTCTGCCTACCGTCGCGCTCACGGCGTACGCCGCGCTATTGGCCGTGCCCGGCGAATATATGGTGGGCGCAACAGCGCTGGGCCTGTCCCGCTGGGGGACGATCCGGGGCGTCGCGCTACCGGCGGCGAAAACGGGTATCGCCGCAGGCATCATTCTCGCGGCCGGTCGCGCTATCGGCGAAACCATGGCTTTATTGATGGTCACGGGTAACGTCGTGCAGAACGCCTCCAGCCTGTTCGAGCCGATACGTACTCTGGCCGCCAATATTGCGCTGGAGATGCCCTATGCCATGGACGACCATCGGGCTGCTCTGTTCGTGTCGGGCTTGACGCTCATGGTGCTCGTGATGTCGCTCTGGGGTGTTGCAGCCCGGCTGGCGAGAAATGGCGATGGCTGAAATGGTTTCCACCAAATCGACGCGAACCCTTCGCGATTGGTTCGCGCAATTAGCGGTTTACTGTGCCGCGTTACTGATCTGTGCTGCGTTTACGTGGATATTGAGCGATATCGTGCGCGGTGGCATGGCGCATCTTTCCCTGGACTTTGTCATAGGTTCGCCGCGGGAGGCTGGCCGTGCCGGAGGCATCGGCTCTATCCTCGTTTCCACTGCGCTTGTGCTTGCCATTGCTCTGATGGCAGCCCTGCCGCTGGGATGGACGACGGCTGCGTTACTCGCCAATCATGTTTCCGCCGGCAGCGGCTTTGGCGGTGCGGTACGCTATAGCCTGCAGGTGCTCACCGCAGTTCCCTCCATCGTTTTCGGCCTATTCGGCAATGCATTTTTCAGCATTTATCTGGGCATGGGATTTTCCATCCTCTCGGGCGGCCTGACCCTGGCTTGCATGCTGTTACCCATCCTCGTCAGTACCGCAGAGTCGGGCTTACGCGCAATACCCGATGCATATCGCCTGTCTGCCGCTGCGTTGGGCATGTCGCGCACTTCGACGTTGTTTCGTTTGTTATTGCCAATTGCTGCGCCATCGCTGGCTGCAGGGCTGCTGCTGGGGGTCGGCCGCGCCATTGCCGAAACCGCGGCGCTACTGTTTACCAGCGGCTATGTCGATCGCACGCCGGGTTCGCTGCTCGATTCAGGGCGGACTCTGGCAGTACATATTTTTGATCTATCCATGAATGTACCCGGCGGCGATGCCGCAGCTTATGCGTCCGCACTGGTGCTGATAACAGCGCTGCTACTCATCAATATGATAGCCATGCGCCTGACTGCCGGCTGGCAGCGCCGGAAGATAATGTCTCAGAACTCAAACGGATACTCCAATATCGATGCACCGCGAGCCTGAACCCCCACCCACAAAATCCGCCAAAGCCGCTGATGACCCGCTGGGCAAGGCCGATAATGGCTATACGCTGGGGCCCATGCAGGCGGGCCCAGCGTGTTGCGACCCTCAACCCTTGATCCAGGTTGAAAATTTTTCCCTTCGTTATGGCCCCAAGCCCGCCTTGGCTAACGTTACACTGGATATTTACCGCGGCTGCATTACGGCGCTGATCGGGCCTTCGGGATGCGGAAAAACAAGTTTTCTCTCTTCCATCAATCGGCTTACCGACCTGATTCCCGGTTGCGGAGTAAGTGGCCGCATTCGCATCGATGGTGGTGACATCCATGACCCTGCCCGCGATGTACAAGCATTGCGGCGGCAGATCGGCATGGTATTCCAGAAGCCAACGCCATTTCCGCTCTCGATCTACCGTAATATCGAGCTGCCTTTGCATGAGCATGGCGTCAAGCGGCGCGACACCGCAGCCATAATCGAGCAGGTATTGCGGGATGTCGGGCTGTGGGACGAAGTGCATGATCGGCTGCATTCATCTGCGCTAAATCTCTCTGGCGGGCAGCAGCAGCGCCTCTGCATTGCTCGCGCGCTGGCCTTGAATCCACGGATACTGCTGATGGACGAGCCCTGCAGCGCGCTCGATCCCATCGCCTCGGGTATAGTCGAAGACCTGATCAGCCGTCTGCGCGGTCGCTACACGATCGTCATTGTCACCCATAATCTGGCACAGGCGCGGCGTATCGCCAACTACGCCGCGTTTTTCTGGATCAGAGGCCAGGCCGGCAGCTTGGTTGAATTTGGCCATTGCCGGCAAATATTCGAATCTCCCGCACACGAGCTTACCGCCGCTTACGTGAAGGGCGCGAGGGGATAACGAACGGGTATTGACAAGCCGGTTTTCGTGTTGAATCCGCACAGTCCGCGCTTGACACCAAGGTCCTCATAAAGCATAATCCAGCCCTCACACAGTAATCAAAATGCATACCTGCGTGGAAAGTGTGGGTATTACTAGTGGGATTGAAAAAGATTGTTTCCGGCATGATGGATAAAAAGCGGTTCGAAATAACCGCTCAAAATGACCGTTGAATATAAGCAGTTCTCGGATGCGTTGTAGATCCGCCATGAACAATATTTTCTCCCGGTTGTTTGCATATCTGGTGGATTTCCAGTCTCGCAGACCTGGAAAATTCACCTGAATATAGGCAACCATTTCAAATCGGCATTTAGAGACTTTTCAAACCCCGCTAGAGTTATCGCCCGGCACCGTTGTAATTTACCGGGCACTACCGATGAAATACATAGAAAGAAGGAGAGTATAAATGCAAGAAACCGCGTGGCAGGTTTCCCTTGTATTGATGTCGCTGATTGCATTCGGCGTTATTTACGTTGCCATCAATTCCGGCAAGCGGGAAGAGGACTACGGGCCGTTGGTAAAGAGTGCATATGGTTTTCGCACGAAGTTATTCTGGACGGTGGCATTGCTATTTTTCCCGGCAATGATTTATAACCTGGTTGGTCTGCCTTTGCCATATGGCGAAAGTCGCGCCGACACCAAAATTGGTCCGGCGCAGGTCATCAATGTAATCGGGCACATGTGGTACTGGGAAATGGATCGCGACCAGGTCGAAGTGGGACAGCCGGTTGAAATCCGTATTACCAGCGCGGATGTTAATCATGGCTTCGGCATTTATGACACTGATTTGCGTCTGGTGGCACAGGCACAGGCCATGCCCCACTACACCAATGTAATCTATCACACTTTCAAAAAGGAAGGCACATACAAAGTGCTGTGTATGGAGTATTGCGGGGTTGCGCATCACAATATGATGACTGAAATCAAAGTTGGCAAATCTTAGAGAGGAATAAGCATGGCAAGCTATACCTATACCCCAGTTCCTGATACAGGGGCAAAGGCCGGCGTACTGGCCTATTTAGTCGTCTCAGCTGTTGTACTACTGCTGATGATGGTTTTCGGTCTGCTCATGAGACTGGAGCAAGCGCAAATCACCTCCATCGGGGGGCTCTGGTTTTACAAGATCATGACATTGCATGGCGCCGGTATGGTAGGTATCGTCGCGCTGGCCGGCGCGGCTATCATGTGGCATTTTCTGCGGCTGTACGTGGATCTCTCCAATGGCATATTCATGGCCAATCTGGCGCTATTCCTGATTGGCGTGGTGATGATCCTGGCCAGCGTCCTGCTGGGTGATTTTCATGCTGGCTGGACGTTTCTGTTTCCTTTGCCTGGAAACTCGATGGGCTTGTGGAGCACGGGCGCCGCTGCCCTGTTCATGGGCGGCCTGCTGGTAATCGGCGTGGGTTTCGTGCTGCTGCATCTGGATATCGCGCGCGCCATCATCGTTCGTTACGGCGGTCTCGGCCGCGGGCTTGGCTGGCCACAACTTTTTGGTCATGATGATGGTAACGCGCCGCCACCGACCGTTGTCGCCAGCACAATGGTGACGATCGTTAACCTTATCGGTTTGGTAGTCGGCGCCAGTATCCTGGTGATGATGCTGGTGAATCTCTATGTGCCGAGTTTTGAAATTGATCCGCTGCTTGCCAAGGGCATGATTTATTTCTTTGGCCATGTGTTCATCAACGCGGTTATCTACATGGCGGTGATCGCCGTCTACGAGATTCTGCCGCGATACACGCAGCGTCCGTGGAAATCGAACAAGGTGTTTCTTGCTTCCTGGACGGCCTCCACCTTCATGGTCATGTTCATCTTTCCGCATCATTTGCTGATGGACTATGCCTATCCCAAGTGGTTTCTGATCGTTGGTCATATAATTGGTTATCTCAACACCTTTCCCATTTTAATAGTGACCGGCTACGGTGCCATGATGATCGTGTACCGTTCGGGCATTCGCTGGGACATGTGCTCAAGACTGCTGTTTGTGTCATTGTTTGGTTGGGCCGTGGGCGCCATGCCGGCATTTATCGACGGCACAATCACGGTCAATTATGTAATGCATAACACGCTATGGGTACCGGGGCATTTTCATACCTATCTGCTGCTTGGCATGGTCGCAATGGTATTCGGGTTCATGTATTACCTCGGGAAGCCGAATGAAAATGCCAAAGACAGCCCTATCGATGTCGCGGCCTTCTGGGCATTCGTTATCGGCACCATGGGTTTCACCATGTCGTTTCTCTACTCCGGGAAAATAAGTGTACCGCGCCGTTACGCAGAGCATCTTCCGGAATGGGTGCCCTACGATCGTCTTGCCTCGTATTTCGTAATGTTGTTACTTGCTGCCGTGCTGGTGTTCATATTCCGCTTCCTCTCACGGTTGGGTTTCGCTGGTCGCGATTACCAGCGCGCATCTCAGGCGCAAAGTCTGGCCGCTACATGATGCAGTCCATATAATCCATGAACCCGGTGAAACGCAGCGTAGTGACAACAACGCTGGTGATTTCACTGGGTTCGTGGTTTTTTTGGTGGGCTACGGACGGATTTACCGCGTTCACCGCTGAAACGGCGCGGCGGGTGGAAATTCTGCGCTCGCCTCGTCCGTTGCCGATGGTTACGCTCGAGGACCAGGATGGGAACAAAATCAGCCTGCAGGATTATGAAGGGCGACTACTCGCCGTAGACTTCATCTACACAAGTTGCACCACGCTGTGCCAAAGCATGGGCATGATCTTCAAGCAGATTCGCGACCTCATACCGCAGAAATCCCTGGGACGCGATTTTGCACTGATCAGTATCAGTTTCGACCCGGATCATGATGATACGGCAAGCTTGAAGAAATATGGCCAGGCTTACGGCGCTGACGGGAAAATCTGGCGTATTGCGAGGGTTCCTGACAAGGCGGAGCTCAAATCCCTGCTCGACGCGTTCGGTATCGTTGTGATCCCTGATGAATTCGGCGGATATGAGCATAATACAGCCCTTCATCTCGTGGGCCGTGATGGGCGCCTGAGGCTGATTACCGATATTGATAAAGCGGCACCATTTGCTGAACAAGTGGTGTCGTTGCTATGAGTAATCCCGCTTTACCCCGTAATATTAAATACGGGCTTGGCTTGGGCACATTATATTTGCTCCTCGGAACACCCGTGGCGCGCGATTGGCTGGAAGCAACCATGAGCCGTCACATGCTGGTGCAAATGCCGTTACTTGTAATATTGGGAATTATCGCGTGCCGATTGCTTCCGGTGCACTGGCAGAACGCCGTTCTGGCGAGAGTAGGCGGCTCGATTCCCTGTGTAATGGTTGCATTATTTGCCTCAAGCTACTGGATGCTGCCTCGCGCACTGGATGCGGCGCTGACGGATCCTCTGGCCGAGGTTGGAAAATTCCTCAGCCTGCCGCTGCTCGTCGGGTTTCCTCTAGTCCTCGCCTGGAGGCGGCTAACCCTGATTGGCCGGGGCTTTGTCTGGACAAATTTTATCAGTATGCTGGCAGTGCTTGGCTGGTTATATATCGTTGCGCCCGTTCGGGTTTGCAACAGCTATCTGGTGAATGACCAGGAGCACGCCGGCTGGTATATGGTCATAGGTTCGATTCTGCTTTTCGTGTGGTGGCTCGCCACCTTATTTATTGGTAGCGGGGTTGGCCCGAATAAGCCAGGTGGTAACGGTTCGGGTACGACGCTCGCATAAGATCGAGAGACATTGTATTAGGGGAATAGGAAAAAGCATGGACTATCATCCGCCGTATAAACTCATGGAAGAGGTTGAAGCTGCCAGCAAAAAGAAAGCGGGTCTGCCCGCTGGCGGAATGCTGGTTAAAGGCTTCCTGTCTGGCGCGCTTCTCGCGTATGGAACCGCGCTTGCTTTCAAGTGTTCTACCGGCTTTTCCGAAGGCGCCGCCGCCCTCGTCTCGGGCGCAGTTTTTCCGGTAGGCTTCGCCATGATCATATTGCTCGGTATGGAACTTGCGACCGGCAACTTTGCCGTGCTGCCGGTTGGCGTTGTACGCGGCAAGGTAACGGTCAACCAGATGTTTCGCAATTGGGGCTGGGTATATCTGGGGAATTTCTTTGGCTGCGTTTTTGTGGGTTTTTTAATTGCCATCGCCCTGACCGAGGCTTTTATCGAACCTCACGGGGCGCTCGGCGAGAAAATCATCGCGGTGGCGATCTCCAAAACGCTCGTCTATGAACATGCCGGGGCGAATGGTTGGTTGACCGCGTTCGTCAAAGGTATACTTTGCAATTGGATGGTCGCGCTTGGAACCATTCTGGGTATGGTGTCAACATCCGCATTCGGCAAAATAGCCTCCATCTGGTTACCGGTATCCACATTTTTCGCCTTGGCGTTCGAGCACTCGATAGTCAATATGTTCGTTATGCCGACCGCTATGCTTCTCGGTGCTGACATTACCATCGGGCAATGGCTGTTCTGGAACCAGATTCCGGTCACGTTGGGTAACATAGTCGGAGGCGCCGTATTCACGGGTCTATTGCTGCATTATTGCTACAAACCGTCTCCACCGGTTACCGAGGAGAAATCCGTGCATAACGTAACCCGGACTGCCCCATAAAGAAACCATGATGCATTTCGCGATGGAGCCATTCGATGGTTATGGTCAACCCGGTTATAGTCAATCGTTTTGCCGCAGATAAAATCGGCCATTTTGCAATATAGCAATACCTGAGCAGGCGGGGCGACTTATACCCGCTTGCTCAGTATTGCCTTCACCTCCCCACCTGGCTTACCTGTCACGCTCATCAATTCAAGTTTGGCATCGCTTGGCCCGATGGGGCAGTTGAACTGCCGCACCTGCCAATAGTTCCCTTGTCCTTGTATAAGCCACTACCCTTGTCGGATCGGCTTGTTTCAATTTTTACTGCACAGCTCAATTTTCTTGACACGAAGTAGTTGTACGTTTAGGCTACGCGGTGTTTTAGGGAGGCCTTGGGGATAGCCCTGGGGGTTTTACAGAAAAGACAGATATCGGACTAGGGAGAGGCCCTGATTGCTTAGCGATTTAGGTTTCGAGTCTGGATATCGGACACAACAAATCAACACGGAGTAAGGAGAGAAAAATGGTTGTCAAGCCTTGGCTGAGGCTGGTCACGCTCGCATGCGGCGCCTTATTGGCGGCGTCTGCCTACGCGGACTTTCCCAGCGTCCCCAAAGAAACGTACAAAGCGCTGAACCTGCAGCAATCGGCCTCACCGAAAGAATTGCACCAGGCGCTGGTCAAGCGCTACAAAGACCCGGCACAAGGTGCGGGCCGTGGCACCCTGGCCAAATACTGGGAACCGATTCCCATGAGCATGTACTTTGACCCTGCCTCCTTCTACAAACCGCCCACCTCCATGAAAGAAGTGGCAGCGCGCGACGAATGCGTCAAATGCCACACCGACGAATCGCCGGTCTGGGTCAACGCCTGGAAAAAGAGCACCCACGCCAACCTGGACAAGATCCGCAACTTAAAGCCTGACGACCCCATTTACTACAAGAAAGCCAAACTGGAAGACGTCGAGAAGAACCTTCGCTCCATGAACCGGCTCGGCGCCAACGAAAAGCTCAAGGAAGTTGGTTGCATCGACTGCCACGTCGACATCAACGCCAAAGGCAAAGCCGACCACATGAAAGACCTGCGCATGCCCACCGCAGACGTCTGCGGCACCTGCCACCTGCAGGAATTTGCCGAACGCGAATCCGAGCGCGACACCCTCATCTGGCCCAACAAACAATGGCCGCAGGGACGCCCCTCGCACGCCCTTGACTGGAAAGCCAACGTCGAAGTTGCCGTATTTGCCGCCATGCCCCAGCGCGAAATCGCCGAAGGCTGCAGCATGTGCCACACCAACCAGAACAAATGCGACATGTGCCACACCCGGCACGAATTCTCCGCGGCCGAATCGCGTCAGCCCGAAGCGTGCGCCACCTGCCACAGCGGCGTAGACCACAACAACTGGGAAGCCTACTCCATGAGCAAGCACGGCAAGATCGTGTCCCTCATGGGTGACAAATGGAACTGGGAAGTCCCCCTGAAGGACGCCTACGCCAAAGGCGGGCAGACCGCCCCCACCTGTGCCGGCTGCCACTTCGAGTATGAAGGCAAATACGCCCACAACGTCGTACGGAAGATACGCTGGGCCAACTACCCCGCCGTTCCCGGCATAGCCGAGAACATCACCAGCGAATGGTCCGAAGAGCGGCTTGACTCCTGGGTCAAGACCTGCACCCAGTGCCACTCCGAACGCTTCGCCCGCTCCTACCTCGAATTCATGGACAAAGGCACCCTGCATGGCCTGGCCAAATTCAAGGAAGCCCACGGCGTAGCCGAGAAACTCTACAAGGATGGCCTGCTCACCGGCCAGAAGACCAACCGTCCCGCCCCCATGGCACCCGACAAAGAAATGTTTGCCGGCTTCACCCAGCTCTACTGGTCCAAGGACAACAACCCTGCCGCCATCGAGCTCAAAGTCCTGGAAATGGGCGAGAACAACCTGCCCAAACTGCACGTAGGCCTGGCCCACGTCAACCCGGGCGGCTGGACCTACACCGAAGGCTGGGGACCCATGAACCGCGACTACGTCGAAGTCATGGACGAAAACACCAAGATTCGCGAAATGGCCGCCTTGCAGGCACGGGTCGCCAAGATGGAATCCAGTCGACGCTCCAGCCTGCTTGACATCCAGAGCACCGATGACAAGCTCTCCCTGGGCGGCTTGGGCGGCGGCATGCTCCTGGCCGGCACCTTAGCCTTAGCTGGCTGGCGCCGCCGTGAAAAAAGCGAACGCTAACATTTGAGCACCTCAACTTCAACCCGCGCCCCCGTGGCGCGGCGCAACACCAAACTCCTCCCCTCACTGGGCATCCTTCTGGTGGCGGGAGGAATTCTTTTACTCCTCTGGTTTGGCTGGCTCTGGTTCAACCCCGGCCCCGCCCCCTATCGCTACCAACTCGTCACCGAAGGCGGCATCGACCAGTTTCCGCAACTGGGCCTGCCGGCAGGCATCGACCCCGCCCTCAAGCTGGCCCAATATGAAGTCTATGCCGAAGGCGTCGACCAGCCCCTGGCACTCACCCACACCGCAAGGCTGGGCACCGAGCCCCCCGTGCGGCTCGACTGGGAAAACCACACCAGCGAACTGCTCGTCACCGTCGACAACAAACTCAGCGAACTTGCCGCCCTGTCGGTGGCCATCGCCAAGCATGCGCCCAAAGACGCACTCATCCTCGCCTGGTGGGACACCTCGCGCCAGGTCAACCTCCTGGCCGGACGCGACACCCTGTTCACCACCCGCATCGGCGAACCCCTGATCGTCCCCACCCCGTGGCTTGAGCGCACCGACGCCATCAAACGCTACGAGAACGAATTCTGGGGCGCGCCCGCCGGCGAGCAGGAACGCGCCACCTTCCAGCGCTTCGCCGACGCCCTCCTGGCCCCGCCCGAGACCGGCGCCGCCCTGCTGCGCGAACTGGCCGGCAACCGCGAAGCCTACATCGCCATCCACGTCAACGACCTCTACAAACTGGGGCTCATGCGTCCCAAACAGTTTGACGTCACCTACAAGAACTTCCCCATGGAAGGCAACATGCACGGCCTGATCGGCTACCTCAAGACCTGGATGCAGAGCAACCAGTTCGACACCTACACCCTGCAATCCATCTCCGACAAAATGGTGCGTGCCTACTTCCTGCACAAAGGGCCCAACAGCGAGAGCCTCATCGCCCAGATGCTGCCCTTCACCGAATCCCAGCCCCTGGAACTGCAAGCCCTCCAGCTCATCTACCAGCAAGGCGGCTACTGGGTCTACAAGATCCCCGCCCCCGGCGACAGCGCAAGCGCAAGCGGCGCCGACCTCCCGGAAGGCACCTGATTCCGGCGATATAACGCAGACACAGCGACAGACCCACCGAGCAGACCCCAGACCCGCCAGCTCCATCAGACCACCGCCCCGGCCCACCCGCCTGCGGCGGGCTGGCGGTACCAGTGGTACCAGAAAGAGTCATGGTACTGGTGCTACCCGTTTACAGAAACCGGAGATACAGTATGGGCAAAATCCGGAATCCGGTAGTAGACCGCGCATTTGTCGCTTAAGCGTTATAATACAAAGGATTTTACGTTTCCCGTGAGCTTCGCTTTCAGGGGCACGCTGCAAGCGTCGGATTCAGGATAAAAAAAGGTTTTAATAACACCCGGATAATTTTGTCTCGCCAGAAAAAAAGGAGAAACCATGAGCCATCGCATGACATTAGTCCTCGCCGCAGCCGCCATGCTGGCGGTAGTTGCAGGCAGTGCTACCGCGCAATCGTATGAAGGCCGCAAGAAGTGCAGTTCCTGTCACAAGAGCCAGGCCGAATCGTGGGGCGACACCGCGCACGCCAAGGCCATGGACTCCCTGAAGCCCAACACCAAGGCCGAGGCCAAGAAGAAAGCCAAGCTCGACCCGACCAAGGACTACACCAAGGACAAAGACTGCGTAGGCTGTCACGTCGACGGCTGGGGCAAGGAAGGCGGCTACACCGTCGAAGACCCGAGCAAGTTCACCACCGGCGTCGGTTGCGAATCGTGCCATGGTCCCGGCTCCAAGTATCGCGGCACCCACCGCAAGGCTGGTGCTGCTTATGAAAAATCGAAGAAGACCGCTCCGCGCCAGACCCTGGCCGATGCCGGACAGGACTTCAGCTTTGAAGAAAGCTGCAACGCCTGCCACCTGAACTACGAAGGCAGCCCGTGGAAGGGCGCCAAGAAGCCCTACACTCCCTTCACCCCCGCGGTGGACAAGAAGTACACCTTCGACTTTGACAAGTACGTCAAGGACACCAAGGCCATGCATGAGCACTACAAGCTGGACGGCACCTTCACTGGAGAGCCGAAGTTCAAGTACCATGACGACTTCCAGGCCAAGGCCAAGGTGGGTGTGAAAGGTTCGGAGGACTGATGGCGGGAATGAAAGCAGGCGGCACCCTGCTCACAGGTGCCGTACTGGGGATCGTGATGGTGGCGGTGGTATTCGGCGGCGAGGCCGCCGTCTCCACCACCGAATTCTGCACCAGTTGCCATTCCATGAGTTATCCCGCGGAGGAGCTCAAGACCTCCTCGCACTATGGTGCGCTGGGGGCCAACCCCGGCTGCAAGGATTGCCATATCCCGCAGGGCTTCAAGAACTTCCACCTGGCAGTGGCCACCCACGTGGTGGATGGGGCGCGCGAGCTGTACATGGAGTTTGCCGAGGATTACTCCACTCTGGAGAAGTTCAACGAGCGCCGGCTGATTATGGCGCACGATGCGCGCATGAACCTGAAGAAGTGGGACAGCCGCACCTGTCGTGAATGCCACAAGAATCCGCAACCGCCCGGTGCTGACGCCAAGGCTGCACACAAGAAGATGGAGACGGAAGGGGCGACCTGCATCGACTGCCATCAGAACCTGGTGCACAAGGAGGCCCCCGAGACCGACTTGAACGAGAGCAAGAAACAGGGCAAACTGGTCCTCAAACCCGAAAAGAAGGATGATGACGAGGAGGATGAGGAGGAGTGAGCCGGATCACACCGGCTACCGCTACAGCATCTGGCACACCTCATCCATTCACCCGAACCGCTGCTTCCCGCGTCCGCGCGAGGAAGCAGCGGTTTTACTTGCATCAAGCAATAATGCCGATTTCCCAGACGGAATTCGATAAAAGAGCCCGATTGGATTTCCGGGCTGGATGTGCGATAGTCTGATCACTTGTCCCTGATTTAAAAACTTCAAAAGTAATCCCGCGTCCTGCACCAAATCAATTTAACGCCGGGACATCTATCTGAGTAAGAAAAGAATGCTACGTAATTTCCCCCCCCCGAATACGAACTGTTCCCACCGGATACGCGATTATTTCATCGCGACCCTAACATTCGTGTGCGTGGCGATCAGCTTGAACCTGGACGCCAGCGGGAGCCTGGAACAACAAAGAAACATGGGCCTTCTCGCCTGGACATTCCTGTTCGGCTTGCTATTGGGAGAGAATAAGGAAGTACGGATGCAGGTCATCATTGCGGTCGCGTTCGCTACGCTTGGCGAGCACTTCGCCTCCATCTATATGCAAGGCTACACTTATCGGTTTGGCAACGTGCCGGCCTATGTTCCGCCGGGTCACGGCATGGTATACCTGACGGCTGTCGCACTTGCCCGCTCCGGTTTCTTTCTGGCCCACGCGCGCAAAATAGCGATGTTTGTCGTATTGACCTGTGGCGCATGGTCAGTCTGGGGAATCAGTGGTTATCCCTCGCAGGGGGATCAAGTCGGTGCACTACTATTTTGCGTTTTTCTGATCTACCTGTTCAAAGGTCGCTCGCCAATGGTTTATCTGGCGGCCTTCTTTATCACCACCTGGCTGGAACTGATCGGTACGGCAGTGGGAACCTGGAGATGGGCAACGATAGAACCTGTTCTCGGGTTATCGCAGGGAAATCCGCCTAGCGGCGTTGCAGCCTGGTATTGCCTGGTCGATGCCGTGGCCATCGGGGCCGCACCCGCGTTATTGAACGGATTCAAAAAGAGCGGCGAATGGTTTAAGGCGGAGAAGCCCAAAAATATCCGACAGGGTGCGAGAAATGATTAGATGAATTTTTCAAGTTTCGACAGGTCTAATTTATGCTTACTCGGTGAAGCAGTTGGTAAAGCCGGGATTCCGGGGACTCTGGGCACCACAAAAATCTTTTGTTATCACTTTTTCTTGTTTTCAATCTTCTTTTTTAAACTACTCCATCTGAACTATCCTAGTAGCGATTGCCGGATGGGCAAGCAATAATGGATATGTCGTTCACTCAACTCAATCTTTCGTCCGAAATTCTACGCGCCATAGCCGATCAAGGCTACACCGAACCTACACCGATTCAAGCCCAGGCAATTCCGCTCATACTCGAGGGAAAAGATATCATGGGAGCGGCCCAGACAGGCACTGGCAAAACCGCAGGCTTTACATTGCCCATGCTGAGCCGGTTGCAACCCGGGGCCAGCACCAGCGCCTCGCCCGCAAGACATCCGATTCGTTCGCTGATCCTGGTACCCACGCGTGAACTGGCCGTCCAGGTATATGAAAGCGTAAAAACCTATGGTAAATATCTGCCCCTGAGGTGTGCCGTCGTTTACGGGGGTATGGATATGCAGCCCCAGACGAAGGATTTACGCGCCGGAGTGGAAATCCTCGTTGCGACGCCCGGCCGCCTGCTGGATCATATCCAGCAGAAGACAATGAGCCTGTCGAAGGTCGAGATCCTGATACTGGATGAAGCCGACCGCATGCTGGATATGGGTTTCCTACCCGATATCAAGCGTATTCTGGCGTTGTTGCCGCAGCAGCGCCAAAGTCTGATGTTCTCGGCAACTTTCTCTGAAGAGATCAAGAAGCTTGCAAACACGCTTTTAAGAGATCCGGAATTGATCGAGGTAGCAAGGCGTAATTCCATCGCGGAACTGATCACTCACGTGGTGCACCCAGTGTCCAGAACGCGCAAGCGTGAGTTGCTGGCTCACCTTATCAAATCGGCGGACTTGAAACAGGTTCTGGTATTCGTTCGCACCAAGCATGGCGCCAGCCGGTTGGCTGAGCAGTTGGAACGGGATGGAATCACTGCGACGGCAATTCACGGCGACAAGACTCAGCCTCAACGCACCCAGGCGCTGGCGGAATTCAAGGAAGGCATAGTTCGCGTATTGGTGGCGACCGACGTTGCTGCGCGGGGGTTGGACATCGAGGATCTGCCGCATGTGGTCAACTTCGAATTGCCCACCACGCCCGAGGACTATATCCATCGGATTGGCCGCACCGGCCGCGCGGGCACAAAAGGAGACGCAATTTCACTGGTATGCGAGGATGAGGCCGAGTTGGTCCAAGGTATCGAAAAGCTCCTGAAATTCAAGCTCAATTCCACAGTCATAGCGGGATTCGAACCAGAAGCCCACGGCCATCCTGCGGAATCCACAGAATCTGAAGGTAAACATCGCACATTCGATCGCAACAAATCAGTGCGGCCAGAACAGCGAAATACTATCAAACACGCTGATCGGCCCGATGACGCGCACTCCGCATTGCATCCCAGAAATGGCAAAGATGCTAAGCGCCCCAGAGACCACGCGAGCCCGCAGCGGCGGGGCTCCACGGTGCCCGAGGATCCATTATTCAGCCAACCTTATATACCTCGCACGCCTGTGACCCAGCACGCCGATAATCCTGAAGCGGCGTCCTCGCGGAACAACCAACCAGATCATTCGCCACATAGGCAGCAGGGTAAGCGCTTGGCCGCACTATTTATGCCGAGATCGCCAAGCAAGTCCGAGCAAGATCACTAGCAGTCACGTCCAGGGCCTCCATATCGACCCAACCGTTCCGATCCGCGGACGCCCTCAATGTCTATAAGCGGATAACCTGAAGCATGGCAAAACGCCTGACAAAAATCTATACCCGCACCGGCGACGACGGCACAACCGGACTCGGTAACGGCGCGCGATCTGTCAAGGATGGTTTGCGCATCGAAGCTATCGGCACCGTCGATGAACTCAACAGCTTCATGGGTGTTTTGCTTGCAGAAAATCTCAAAAAGGAAGTGCGCAACAACCTGGAAGATATCCAGCATGACCTGTTCGATCTGGGCGGCGACCTGAGTATTCCCGGACGCGTGACGATGAGCGAAGCGCAAGTCAGCCGTCTGGAAAAACAACTCGATGACTACAACGCCCCGTTGGCGGCGCTGAAGGAATTCATACTTCCCGGTGGAACCCGGGCCGCTTCTGTATGCCACGTCGCCCGCGCTGTCTGCCGCCGCGCCGAGAGATGCGTGGTAAGGCTATATCGAGCCGAAACAGCGGTGCCATACCATGTCCGGTACCTCAACCGCCTATCCGATTTTCTATTTGTCCTATGCCGCGTATTGAACCGCCAGAACGGCGTGGAAGATGTGATGTGGCAGCCGCGGAAAAACTTCGGTTCTAATACGCTCTAGCAGCCTGCTGGACTTAAAGGAAATCAGTTGCAAAAGCGTCTGGCTGGTTCATATTTCGCCGCTTTTTCGGCTAATAGAATAACTATTGGCCTTCAAAATCCTCCCACACCCGGTCACTTTTTCGCTGCGATTCTTCAAGCCCGACAGGCTGCTGGCATTATCCTCGGCGCTTTCCCGCGCCCAGTTCCTTATGGCGGAAGCTTTCGACCACCATTAATACCGCGCCGATAAAAATTGCGGAATCCGCCACATTAAACGCGGGCCAATGGTTGCCGGCCACATGAAAATCGAGGAAATCGACCACATGGCCCAAGGTAATCCGATCCCACAAATTACCGAGTGCGCCGCCGAGTATCAGGCTTAGCGCAATACAGAAAAGTCTGTCCGCAGCGTGTTTGTGCAGCAGATAAGTGATCAGTAGCGAAGCGACCGCCGAAATTCCGGTAAAAAACCAGCGCTGCCAACCGCCGGCATCACTGAGAAAACTGAACGCCGCGCCCGCATTATAGGTTAGCACCAGGTTAAAAAAGCCCGTCAGCGGAATCTGCTGACCGTGAACCAGCGCGGACTCCACCCAATGCTTGGTCGCCAGATCCAGCACCAGCACGATCAACGCCAGGATCAAGCTAAGCTGCAGCTTCATCGTACCCGGCGCGCCATCATGAGCGCAGCATGCTCAGGCATGATGCCGTATCTCCCCTGAGCCATACAGATTTGATACACATCGACCGCATATCGTCGGATGATCGACATCGGCGCCAACATCCGCACGATAATGCCAGCAGCGTTCGCATTTCGGGTGGACGCATGGGGTGACCGAAATTTCCTCTTTCCCCGCATCCTCTACACGCACTACCCGCGCTGCGGATGTGACGAATATCAGTCGCATATCGTCACCCAGCGAATCAAGCAACGCGAAATCCGTCCCCCCAGCGTGAATTTCCACCTCGGCAGCAAGCGACGAGCCGATTTTCCCCTGGCCTCGCGAATCTTCCAGCCGCCCTTGCACCTGAGAGCGCAGTTCACGAATTCTCGCCCAGCGTTGCATCAATGCACCTTCATCCGGCTGCAAAGGAAATTCATGCCATGTATGCAGCAGCACGCTGTCCTCGCTGTTCTCCATATTGCCTGTCAGATGGTTCCATACCTCTTCCGCGGTAAAGCTGAGAACAGGCGCAAACAAGCGCACCAGGCTATGCGCAATCTGGTGGAGCGCGCTTTGCGCAGAACGGCGCGGGATGCCCATGGCGGCTGCGGTATAAAGCCGATCCTTGAGTATGTCCAGGTAGAAACCACCCAAATCTTCCGAACAGAAATTATGCAGACGATGTACGATCAGGTGAAAATCGTAGTTCCGGTAGCTTTCGGTCAGGTCATCCTGAAGTTTGCGGCTAAACGCCAGCATATAGCGGTCTATCTCCAGCCATTCCTCTACCGCTACCGTATCTACGACCGGATCGAAATCAGCCAGGTTCGCAAGCAGAAAACGCAACGTATTGCGTATGCGCCGATAGCTTTCCACCACCCGCTTCAAAATCTCATCGGATATCGACAGCTCGCCGGAATAGTCGGTAGAAGCCACCCAAAGGCGAAGAATATCCGCGCCCGATGTATCCATTATCTTCTGCGGCGCAATGACATTTCCTTTCGACTTGCTCATCTTGCGGCCATGGCCATCTACCACAAAACCATGCGTGAGCAATGCGTCGTAAGGCGCGCGACCGTTGATAGCACAACCGGTCAGCAGCGAAGACTGAAACCACCCGCGGTGCTGGTCGGAGCCCTCCAGATAAAGATCGGCAGGGTACCCAAGTTGAGAATTTTGCTTGAGTACAGTTTCATGCGTCGTGCCCGAATCGAACCACACGTCCAGCGTATCCGTGAGTTTCCTGTATTTTTGCGCCTCATCGCCCAGCAGTTCCGCCGCATCCAGGCTAAACCATGCTTCGATTCCCTCTCGCTCCACGCGCTGCGCCACCTGTTCCAATAGCTCATCCGTGCGGGGATGCAGTTCATCGGTTTCCTTATTCACGAAGAGCGCCATCGGCACGCCCCAGGTGCGCTGGCGCGAAACACACCAGTCGGGCCGATTCTTCACCATCGCATCCAGACGAGCACGGCCCCAGGAAGGGTAAAATGCCGTCGCCTCCACCGCAGTCATGGCCGATTCCCGCAACGTCCGATACGTCCGGCCAGCCCCATCCTGATCCGTATCGCTCACCTGCTTGTCCATGGCAATAAACCACTGAGGCGTAGCGCGGAAGATAATAGGGGTCCTGTGCCGCCAGCAGTGCGGGTAACTGTGCTGAAGCTTATCGGCCTTCAATAAAAGACCGTTTTTCTCCAGCGCCTCGATTACCACATCATTGGCTTTCCATACGGAAAGACCGCCGACAAGCGGAACATTCTCGAAAAACCGGCCATCACCGCCAACCGGGTTCTCAACCGGCAAACCGTATTTCTGACCCACGACATAATCATCGACGCCATGCGCCGGAGCCGTGTGCACCGCTCCTGTACCGGCTTCCATGGTGACATGCTCCCCCAGGATTATCGGGATCTGCCGCTCATAAAATGGATGCTGTAATAGCATGTTTTCAAGTTCAGCCCCGGTACACTTCCCGGCAATGCTGACCTCAGCTCTATCAATGCCATAGCGTTCGAGCGCGCTATCCATCAGAGCCTCGGCAATAAGTAAATACTCACTACCGACATCTGCCACAACGTAATATTCTTCAGGGTTCAGGCTAACTGCCTGATTAGCGGGCAGCGTCCAGGGCGTTGTCGTCCATATCACTACATACACCTGTTTAGCAGCTAAATTCGCCGGGGCAGAATCCCGCGAACCACGAACCTTTTTCCAGAACCGTTCGGTATCGATGACCCTGAATTTCACATCGATCGCCGAAGATGTCTTGTCTTCATATTCCACTTCCGCTTCCGCCAGCGCGGAGCCGCAGTCTATGCACCAGTTAACCGGTTTTTGTCCCTGATAGACATACCCTCTGCGATGGACTTTTCCGAATGCACGGATAATGCCCGCCTCGGTGCTGTAATTCATAGTGAGATAAGGATGATCCCAATCCGCCAGCACACCTAGCCGGATAAAATCTGCTTTCTGCCGTGCAACCTGCTGTGCTGCAAAATCGCGGCATAGCTCACGCACCTTATCCGCAGGTAAATTCTTGCCGTATTTTTTTTCCACCTGATGCTCGATCGGCAAGCCATGGCAATCCCAGCCCGGCACATAGGGCGCATCAAAGCCAGCGAGAGTCTTTGACTTGATAATAATATCTTTAAGGATCTTGTTCACCGCATGGCCAATATGTATATCGCCATTGGCATACGGCGGGCCGTCGTGCAGCAAGAATTTGGGGCGCCCTTTTGAAACCGTCCGAATCTTCTGGTAGAGATTCTTTTCCTGCCATGCCTTGAGCATCACAGGCTCGCGCTTGGCAAGGTCACCGCGCATGGGGAAGGGCGTATCCGGCAGGTTCAGTGTTTTTTTATAGTCGGTCATATCATCTGCAATATATAGCGGACATCAGTTCGATCTGTGCAGAAGGCTTTTTGCGGCGTCAGTAGAAGATACCAGGGGCGCCGAGCTAAAGTAGTCTCTGGCATTCTCCACATCTCGTCCAATCTGCGTGGTAAGCGTAATAAGGTCGGGATATTTTTCTTCATCCCGGAGCTTATGAAGAAAATGTACGCGCAAGTGGTTGCCGTATATTTCACGATTGAAATCGAAAAGGTGAACTTCCAGCACCGGCTTGCCATGCTCATGCACCGTCGGGCGCACGCCCAGGCTGGCTACCCCCCGAATCGAATCTGGGGAGAATAAACCCACCGTTCTCCTGGATTTCATCTCGACTTCGACCGCGAAAATTCCCGACAGCGGCGGCCGGTTATGCTTGAACTCGATGTTGGCAGTGGGGAACCCGATTTGCCTGCCGAGCTTGGCGCCACTCACCACCCGACCGCTGATGCTATAGGGCCGCCCCAGCAGGCGCTTCACAAGGTCTAGGTCGCCCGCAGCCAACGCTTTACGAACCGCCGTGCTCGAAACCCTTACACCATCCACAATGTAGCCCGGCATTTCTTCCACTTCAAAGCCGCACTGCGCGGAAAATGCCTTAAGCATGGCAAAATCCCCGGCCCGGCGGGCGCCAAAGCGAAAATCGTCACCTACCAGCATCCAGCGCACGGCAAGGCTTTGTTGCAAAATGCCGACAATAAATTCTTCCGCACTGATTCTCGCAAAATCGAAATCAAAGCGGCACACCTGCACCCGTTCCACGCCTGCCGCCGCTAGCAATTCCAGCTTTTCCCGCAGGCTGGTGAGCCGGGTAGGCGCCTTGTCCGGCGCAAAAAATTCGCGCGGGTGCGGCTCGAAGATCATCACGCAAGACGTCAGGCCAAGCCTAGTGGCAGCGTCTTTCAGACGGGCAAGCATAGCCTGGTGGCCCAGATGCACCCCATCAAAATTGCCTATGGTGAGCGCAACGGGCGCTTCTGCCTGAGCGGGAATACCGCGAGAAACACGCATGACTTGCGATTGCTAAAACGCTGAATTATATCTGTTTCAGGCTGGTTTATTCGGTATATCGAAGATATCATAGTGCTAAATATGGATTTTCTCATGGTATGCGAACTCAGCGCCAGCTTCGCCCAATCGAGGTAAAACAGCTCGACCTCATCATTCCGTGAACAATACGAATAAGGTCTTTTGTTCCAATGAGTTTGACGCTGTGCTAAAATTGCGCGACCAAAAATACTGCGCGCTGTGCTCGCTGTATGGATAGCGCTTCAGCGTGTATGAGGTCGGCGTTTCAAAGAAAGGCCAAGTAGCTCAGTCGGTAGAGCAGAGGACTGAAAATCCTTGTGTCGGTGGTTCGATTCCGCCCTTGGCCACCAAATGATTGTTTCATCCTGTCCCAAGAAGTCCCGAAAGCCCGCTCCTCGCGGGCTTTTTCATTGGTTCTCTGTCCTGTTACATCCCGCTAGGTTCTATTGCATCCTGTATCGGGGGCATAAATAGCGTACATCGGTGTACCCCCGCACCTTATACCCCCAAAATGCCATTGATCGATACACCAGTTCGCAATGCCAAGTCGAGCAAACCGCGCCGATGAAAAGGGCTGTTCCTGTTGATCCATTCCAACGGCTCTAAGTACTGCTGGCGGTTCAAGTATCGTTTCGGCGGAAAGGAAAAATTGCTCTCCCTGGGTATCTATTCCGATGTATCACTGGCTCAAGCCAGGCAGCGTGCGACGATGCCCGCAAGCTATTCAAGCAAGAAGCAAAGCGAACAACCAGGAAAATCGCGGGTAATAGTTTCGAGGCAGTCGGTCGCCAATGGTATGCAAAGCACTCTCCCAATTGAGCTGCTAGCCATGGACAAGATCATCCGTCGCCGGGAGATAAGCATGTGTTTATCAACAGAATCGTATGATATACTTTACAACATGTATATCTATAAGGAGTCGATCATGCAAGTCTCAAAGTGGGGTAATAGCTTGGCAATTCGATTGCCTGCCTCCGTGGTTGAAGCACTGGAACTACACGAAGGCGACGACATTGAGGTGGTGATTGCTGATGAACGGGTTTTCCAAGTGAAAAAGAAACCGGGCAACGATGCCTTCCTGATGCGATTACGAGAATTCAGGGGGAAGCTCCCTGTTGATTTCAAGTTTGACCGCGACGAAGCAAATGCCCGCTCCTAAAGCCTTTATTGACAGCAATATTTTGCTGTACCTTTTATCGGCTGATGCTGATAAGGCCAATCGGGCCGAGGAAATTGTGCGGGCAGGCGGGCTAATCAGCGTACAGGTGTTAAACGAGATAACGAATGTAGCACGTCGCAAGCTCGCCATGTCGTGGGTGGAAATCAATGAAGTGTTAGGCCTGATCCGGTCGATATGTCCAACCGAGCCGTTGACTATCGAGACCCATGATCGAGGCAGGCTTGTCGCTGAGCGATATGGGCTAAGCGTATACGATGCAATGATCGTGGCGGCTGCACTTCTCGCAGGATGCAAGACATTATATTCAGAGGACATGCAGGACGGACTACTGATCGAACATCAGCTACATATCTGTAATCCATTCCAGGCTTGACACATAGAAGTGGTCGCGCTTGTTTGGTCCTTGGCTTCGTAATCGCGCCATCGCCACGCAAGAGGTTATCGAAGAGCTTATCAAGCTGGCGAGAGAGATGGATGCTGCAACGAAGCGTGGCGAAGAGCTCGGTTTGAACGAAGACGAGATTGCTTTCTACGATGCGCTGGCCGCAAACGAAAGCGCAGCGCAAGCGATGGGCAACGACGAACTTAAAGTCATTGCAGCCGAGCTTGTCACGAAAGTTCGCAAGAGCGTAACCATCGACTGGGTGGTCCGCGAAAGCGCGCGCGCCAGAATCAGAGTGATGGTAAAGCGCATCCTCAAGAAATATGGCTACCCGCCTGATCTCCAGGACGAAGCCATCAAGATGGTTCTGGAGCAAGCAGCGCTATTGTCGACCGCTTAGGCAGTGGCATAGGGTTGTCCGCAAAAAGTCAGCCGCGTAACGCTAAGTCAGCTAAACCTCGAACACCAGCCAAATGTGCCCGTATTTCTCGGTTTAGAAGCGCGAACGGCGCGTATATCCTTGGGCTAGCTCAACAGTCAACCAAGGATACATAAATGATCGATTCAGACTTCAGCATCGGCTTCTCCACCAATCTCGTCAACGGCCTCAACCCTAATTGGCGGCCGCAGGCGGGCCTGCTGAACATTCACTACCCCGCCGAACAACAGGCGATGACTTTGAGACCGGTCCAGCCGATAGCGCAGCTCGGGAGCTGGATGCATCCAGTCATCACACTGCAGAGGATCAATCAAGTCCGACCTATTGATTGCGCCCATACAAAATGGTACTCAATTTGGAAAACTGTATGACTACCGTATCTATACTCCATGCCGCACCCTCCTTCCGTGCAGCATATTGTCGCAGCTAAAGCTGACCGGCTAAAGCCGGCGGTTTAAACCTTAGAATGGAAAATTAAACAGGCAACCTGGAGACAGCGGAAATTCTAGATAACTGCCTAACTGTATGCGTAATGTGGTTGTTTTGATCAATTGTCACCCAATCCTCAAGACGCTTGAAAGCATGACCACCGAGAGCAGCAGAAACTATGTTCTCACCACCCCAGCAATCTGGGCCCCGAAACTGATGACTCTTGTAAAGCAATTTCGATAAATTCCGATGCTGGGACGTATCACTTACCCAGCGACTTCCCTTCACAATAAGCCATTCTTTATCCGAGGTATAGCGGATTTTTGCCGCAGGCTTGATGGTTTTCGGGTCAAAGTCAAAGTAACCAGGATGGATAATTCCATAGTCTGCATAGTTAACATCTGGATTAATCTTTGCCAGCATTTCCCACACCAAGAAGTCCCGCCGAGCAACTGATTTCAGCGTCTCCCTTTTTACCTTACCCATATCGCTGACGATAGCGGATGCCGCAAAGACAATCCGGGAAGGATTCAGTTTCCGAACTTCTGCCAGTGCCCGAACGAATCGTATTTGGATCACATCGGAATCCATGTGTTCAATAGACCTGAAATCCATGAACACATGCAGAGGTAGATCAGATGCGCCGATCTCGGAAATCAACCGTGAGACTCGCTCCACGAGCATACTAGGTAACTGAATGTCTTCATTGCCGAGACGGATAGCAATGGCATCAACGCCGGCACTTACTACATGCCGAACGGCTAGCTTATATGCAGTGTCTCGCTCAACACCAACAACAGGGATTGCATCAATGCGGTCAAAGGCGATTTGTTCATGCACGATGGCGACTGGGTGCGCGCCGTCATAACCTCGTGCAGATGGATCAATGTCAAACAGATCAACATAGCAGCGTCCATGTCCATTCCATGCAGCAGCAATATTGATTGCCTGCTTCTTTAGGAACAGATGAACATCACCGCCATTGGTTAAACCTGATTTCAAAGCCAGCACATCAAAAAATGGAATGATGCTTGATTTGACTTCCCGATCAAGGCGCATCAGTGCTTTTGCTTCGCCCTGTTTTGACTTCAGCATCGGGGTATAGATAGGATCAGTCATTCTTCATCTTCCAAAGGAGAAATTTCGAAAACTTTTTTGATATTCTGTCTTGCACCGAATTCTTTTAGAATCTTGTAATTATTAGTTTCCCGTTGGATTCTTCCAGCAACGATAGATGGATGAATCATCAGCGAATCGGCCAACTTCACCACTGCCTCACCTCTTTTTGTTTTGAGCGCCTCGCTTGCCTGCCAAATGTGGCGAGGAATAAAAGCCTCCGCCGCTAGAAAATTTGCCTCTGCCTCACGCTCATCTTCATTATCAAGATCGTCTTCATCCACAAAAGCTGGGCTTTGACGGGTCAAGTGACGTTGGACATGGATCAGTTCATGCATTAGTGTGAACCAAAAATAATCTACCCTGCTATAACGCAGGGTCAGGCCAATCACAGGTGTTCCATCCTGGTCCAACATTGCTGCCCCATCCAGCTTAGTTTTTGGCAGGTGGGGCTCTATCACCAAAACCACACCTTTCATTGCCAAGAATTCAGCAGCAATTTTCGGCCCATCAACTGACCGACTCAACTTCGCCAATTGCTTCAAAAACTCGTCTGTAATTGAGCCGGGCACATAACGCACTTCTGTTTTTTTCTGATCGCGCGCTCGAATTAATACACGAGCAACCCAAGCATAAATCGCATATTTGTTTTCCTCCTTGGTCACACCAGTAAGAGTCTTGCGCAACAACACCGGAGCACTTTGAATAGCCGTGCGCGCAAAAAACGAGCGGATAAGTTGCTCACCGCCTTTCCCCTCAGCTAGATCAACGTCAAACCATCCTCGTTCTTGCATTTCCTTGACTGGAAATTTCTTCCAATCAACATCAGCGCCTTCAGAGTCCTCCTGATTTGGATGACCGATCAAAACCTCAGCAGGAATCCGTAATTGCTCATGGATTGCCCGAATCATTTCAATGGTCAATTTACGCTTGCGCGCTAGAACCTCAGAAGCACGACTAGGACTGCCAACGATTCTGGCCAAATCCTTCTGCTTCATTCCCAGTTCAGCAAGACGATAAACAATCGCCTCAATTGGATCGGGTGCTTCAAATTTGAACCGTGTTTCCTCAAATTTTTCAAGCAGAACAGAAATAACGGCCAATCGTTCAGCGTCACCGCTACCCGGCATGGGATCGGAAAACGCCAACTCCTTAGCTTGCTCAAGGAGTTCGGCATATTGAAGTTCATTTCGAATAACGCGGAGTTCCATATTAGGACCTCTGGAACTGCGTTGCTTCGGCTTCGTTTACTGCAAGCACGATTAGAATTCCGGTATTAAATGCGATTTGTGTTGTTATGACGCAATTGACTCCTGCGGGGAAGAAGCGAGCCATCTTCGGCGTCAGGAATTTGACTGCTGGGAAGCAGGAAGCCACCGCCGCTTGATCAGTCCATACAACCCTCTGGCTGATCGCTTGCCACATGGCCAGCGCCGTTCTGGCAGAAGGAAACTGCCTGCTGTGAAAGGTGATGTGCTCACGGCCAATCAAGATCATGGAAAGTAGTTTAACACAAAATTCCCAACACGGGAATAATTTTCCCATTTCGGGAATTAAAATAAGGTGCGTGCTGGGGTCGGCGCTACCGAGAATGATCAGGCATGCGATCCCGACGCACAAGAAAAAACCACCCGAAGGTTGCTGTCTCGTGGATGCTGAGCATCGTTTCTTTCTATTTTGATCCTGCTCACCTAACCCTCTGGAAAAAGGTCAGCCGCTCAACGGCAGGTCAGCGAAACGTCGAACACCGGCCAAATTTACCCGTATTTCTCAGTTTAGAAGCGCGAGCGGCGCGTATATCCTTGGGCTAGCTCAACAGTCAACCAAGGATACATAAATGATAGACTTCAGCATCGGCTTCTCCACCAATCTGGTCAACGGCCTCAACCCTAATTGGCGGCCGCAGGCGGGCCTGCTGAACATTCTCTACCCCGCCGAACAACAGGCGATGACTTTGAGGCCGGTCCCGCCGATAGCGCAGCTCGGCAACTGGACGCATCCGGTCATCACGCTGCATGAAAACGCACTGGACCTGCTGGATGAATTGATCCCATACCAGATCATAAACCCTTCCAGCGACATCGACGCTCCATCGTTCGGCGCAGGTGCCTTACTGGGTGGCGCTACAGGCAGCCTCCCGTCATTGGAGATGCTGTCGAAAACCATAGGTGTCGACCTGGCCCGAACGGATCTACGCTATGCACTGGTTAAACTGGAGAGAGTGGATGGTGCCGATAATCACGCTTCGGCGGTGGGAGGCATCCTGGTGCATGCGCGGCCCCGGCAGCCGGATCCGGAATATGGGCTGAGTACCGAGTTCACTTCGGCTTCGACAAAATTGCGCCATGCGGGTCGCAGTCGTCTCCAGGACTATGGTGATCAGTTGAACAAGGAGGATGCCAACAAGGTGCTGGATTCTTTCCGCGAATTCGGCACCCATTATGTTTCTGCCGTGGAACTGGGCGACACCATTCTGCAGGTATTTGCCTATCTGCCGGAACAGTTTGCCAAACTCAAGCTGGCCTACGCGGATGGCAGCAATCCGCTGTCGGGACAGGGATCGCAAAATTTCGTCCAATTCACTACCGACCGGGCTACCGGCATCTACGGCTATGTGGAACAGTATGGCAGCGTCATCTGCCTGAGCAATTCGACCATCTTCAACTCAACGCTGCACGACGGCGACTGGCGGGATACGCTGTGGTCGCACAAGAACAGCGTGTTTTCCCTCTTCAACGTCAACGCCCGGTTATCGCTTGTCAACCTGCAGCAGGCATTTACCGAACAGGCGGTGGTAGCTGTTCACCTCGCCAGCCTGAGCGTGATGATAGAGCAGAAACGGGGACTGATCTGGCAGCGAATCTTCAAGGGTGCGATGGCGCAGAAATACCGTACCACGATCCAGCCGAACTTTTCCATTTACGATCAGCGCGATTTCGTGCGCATGCTGCCGCAGGATACTGCCGGCATCACCTCTTTTATCGCTACGCCCACGGTCAACGTCTATAAGGCGCGGCTGGACCTTGCGGATGTGCAGCTTGTCGCAGCCGGGGAAGTGCAGGATTTCGTCCTGTTAACTAATGTGCTATCCGCCGGCACCAACACAACCATACAGGTTCCTGGAAAAAAGGTGCATCTGTTCGGCCAGGTGCTGGACATGCGCGTGCAGGGCCAACCCAGATCGATCAGCCTGGCTGACGAGGCGTTCGACTCGCTGCAGTTGGGGTGCGATGAATTCCTTGGCGCGCTGGCAATCCAGAGTCGCTCCGGCTCCCGCTATAGCGTGATTGTGGATGGACTCAGGTTCGACCTGGATGGAAGCGGGCCAGCGGCCATGCCATTTATCGCAGACGATGTTCGTAGGGTACCGCCGCCAGACGCGATCCCGCTACTGATAGACAGCCTGCAGTTTTCAATGACATTCGCTGAAGCGGTGATCAGCGATCAATCTACTCATGCAAATGGCCATATCCAGCAATTTGTGCGCAATTACCTGACATGGGTAACGGAAATGCTGCCCGCAGGTGGGAGCCCAGTCGGGAGTGAAGAATTGATTGCGTTGCGCGTGCGTGCGATGGACTTGGCCAACTATGCGACCAACCCGGAATACGGGAGTCTTGTCCCGATCCTGCCATATGGCGATTACGAGCAGTATGTGCAAAGTATCCTGAGTTATCTGGACAGGATACAGCTGCAGGTTGCACAGAACGAACAGCGCATGGCCAATCGGCGCCAGCAGGAACTGGTGATCGACGTGGCCAAGACACTCAACCAGAACATCATCGCGTCAGGCGAACTGATCGGTGGGGTAATCGAGGCCAATGCAGCGCAGCAAAAAGACCTGGAAGGATTTTACGATTCGATGATCGTCCAGGGTAAGGCGGAAGCAGTGCAGCAGCAGGCCAAGATCAACAATCTGAACGCATCGCTGTTTGAAGCCCGGGGAGACGTGGATTTGGCTGTGCAGAAATACAAATCCGCCGTGCAGCAATGGGAGACCATGGAAGCGATCAAGTTCGGGCTGGAAGTCGCCACCAACCTGTTCAGCCTCGGCACCAGTATCGCAATTCCTGCTTCATCCATCTCTGCCGTCAAAGACCTTGGCCTTGCCGTACAAAGGATCCAGAAGACCTTCAATGTCCTGAACGCGATGTCCAAACTGTATACCGGCATCAGTACCGGTGCCAAAGGATTGGAAAACGCGCAGCGCGCACTCGACGATCTGGATGGCGCACAATTTGGTAATCCCTCGACGCTATCCTGGGATGAAATGTCGATCCAGTTCAACCAGATCATGGCGTCCGGCCCGGATATCAAGCCGGAAAAAGCAAGTTTGCAAGCGGCTTTTGCGACCATGGTGCTGCGCGGCAAAGCCGTGGCGGGCGCGGAGTCCTCGCTGCACGCGCTGCAGCGGGATATTTACACCAACCAGAAACAAAAAGAAATCAACAGCCGCCAGGCAGCGCGGCTGGAGGCGTTGCAACAGAAGCTGCATCCCGCCAGGGTCGAGGATCTCGACCGGTCGGCTATTGATCTGGTGGCGCTGACCGGCTATCTGACGTTCATCCAGAACCAGATGCTCACCATCCTCGCCAAGGCGTTCCTGATGCAGGATCTGGCGCTTCAATACGCCAATCTCCAGCCGGCCACGCCGGTGCTGGCGTTCAGCCTGCTGAAATTCAGTGCTGCGGTGGTTCAGCAGCAAGCCACTACGCTGGAAGCCAAATCCTTGCTGGCCCATTATCAGGCCGGCAGGACGAGGCCGATCGAATATGTCATCGAAGGCGTCAAGCCGGAAGAGCTGACCGGCGGCAACGTTTTTTCCAGTACGATTTTTCTGGATGCGCCGGAATTCTATCAATATGTCAACGCAAGGATAATTTCCGTGGTTGCGGTGGTGGAAGGCATTAAATCCACCACCAGCGGGACCTACCTGCTTCGTCTTGCCTATAACGGCACGCCGTTCCACGACCGTAACCTTCATCGCGATCCCCTGGCGTTTCGCACCCCCTGGCGCGAGCGGATATACAGCTACAACGCGCACGACAACTCGCCGAACTTCTCCGATGGCGGCGAATCCTGGTCCGAAGGCGTCAGCCGCGTCACCCCTTTTTCTACCTGGGAAATCTCGCTGCCGAACACGAGCACGAACAAGGGCATGAGCTTTGAGCGGGACAGCCTGACAGTACGGTTGTCCTTCGTGCTGGAAGCAAGAATTGCCGACCCGCTGAAGATCATGCAGCAGCGGGCCGCCAACCGGCTGCTCGCATCTGCTCAGCCGCGCCAATTGCCAGGATTACTGACTGCAAGCGATATGGTTTTGGCTGCTGCTGTGAACTTGCCGTCCACCGAGACGCTGCTGGCCCAGATGAATGCGCAGGGCAGTTGCACCAATGGCTGGGACGTGGTGTTCAACATGGATCTGAAAGGAATCAACAGTGCGCTGCTGGATCAATACGAAACCCTGAAAAAAGATACCGTCTACAAGAACCGTATTACCGTCAACACTTCGGAAAAATATCCCGGCGGCGTTACCGTGATCAACCGCTTCACAATCGATTACGGTTATCCACTGTTGAGCTTCAGCATCAACAACAACAATTCAGCCACACTGAAAATGGAAATACTGAGCGGCTCGGTAGAGCGCTGCTCTCAGGTGGGTTCGTTTCCGGAACAATGCGATGTGCCGCAATCCATCAGCGGCGAAACCCTCACGGCAGTGATTCAGCTGGCAAAGGTTGCAGGTACGGTCAAGATCGACAACGTTAATCACAACGTTCTGAAAGTGCAATTGGATATGAGGGAAGGGGCGTTCTCCATCAGCAACATCGACCTGAGCGATGCCACCAAGGTGGAATTCAACAAGGCGGTCAAGGAGTATTTCGTCAGCAACCCCGTCATCTACCTGATCAATCAGCTCGACCTGACCGCAATTCCGACATTGGATGCGCTAAAGCCCAGCGATTTCATTTTCAAACCGCTCCAGACGCCGGCCAGCAACCAGATGCTGCAACTGTTCATCATGACCGGGGGCCGGGCGATGCCAAATTATTCGCAGGCGTTCCTGAACAATATTCCGGAACCGCTGCCGCAAGGCCAGAGCAACAGCATGATGGTGCGCTCCGAGTTGATATTCAAGGAGGTCCTGCCGCAAAGCTTGAGGAACAACGGTTGGGCGCTGCAGGGCGTGAACCCGGGCAGTACCACCAAAGCCTGGTCGGGCAAGTTCACCGGTGCGAGTGTCATTGGCACCGTAGATTTGAGCAAGCTCAATCACACCTCATCGAACGGTGGCGGACAAGGCGGCGGCTCATTTACCGAGTACACTTATTCGATCCCTGGAGGCAAAGATGTGTCGTGGTCACTGGTGGATACCACCATCACGGCGCAGGCTAACGGGCAAATGTATTACAGCGGCAGCCGCGGGCAATCTCTTCAATATAATCAGCATTCCTGCACAACGGTCTATCCCTGCTTTTGGAGTTGCACCCGTTGCAGAGACTCCATGCTTGCGACCGACGTAACGATCGAGGTGAGGGCTTCACTGCCATTGGGTGTTGATGGCAGCGGGCGCGACCAGACTATTCAGATCAAGACTGCCAGTCAGGGTGTCGTTGTCAGCGGTCACCTCTCCGGAGGGGGTCCCAGTGGTTCCGACGACCTGGCGGCGCAAGTCAATCAGCAGATCCAGAGTCAGGTGCCGCAGCAGATCGTGCAAAAACTGTCGATCCAGTTTGAGGCGGTTTCAGTGTTTGCGTTGAAGAACCTGCTGTTTCCCGCGAATAATTACATCACATTCAGTAGCTGCGGGGTGCCGGGCGACCTGATCCTGCTGGGTAATTTCAATTCTACGAAGTGATAGCGTAAAGCCTTTACACTTCACACATTAGAGCGTCCCAAGTGGACGCTCTTTTCATGTGCGCCCAGCATGGATTTCCCTGTTCAATTCATGAAACCCCAACCTGGGCAGGCAATTAACATACTTACCAGAGGCTCTCGAACCTGTCACTTACCTGCACGTAGCTCACTCACAGACCGACCAATCCTACGGCGGAGGAGGGTGCGTAACGTCACCCCATTTTCATAGCCAACCTGGGCGGCAATCAGATCAATGCTGTCATTGCTCGTTTGCAGCAGGTGTACCGCGCGCTCGACGCGCAGATCCTGAAAATAGGAGAGGGGTGTCTTGCCCAGTACAGTCTTTAGACGACGTGCGAGGGTTCTCTCGCTGGTTCCGGCTGCATTTGCTGCTGCGCTGAGCGAGAAACCATGGGTTAGCCGGTTCCGCGCCCACTGTTCAAATCGCTCAATCAATGGATCCGTATGCATGAGGTGGTCTGGAATCATGAAAACCGCCTGCGAAGGGCGCGGATCGATTACGAGAAAACGCGCAGTCAATGATGCCAGCGCCGGACTGCTGCGCCTTACCAGCCATAGCGCCAGATCAATATGTGCCAGTGCCGCCCCTGCGGTGACGAAACGGGATGAATCCACAATCATGCGCGATTCTTCTAAGATGACAAGAGGATAGCGCTCGCGGAACAGCGGCGCCAGCCACCATGAGGTGGTGGCGCTCTGCCCATCAAGCAGCGATGTGTTTGCAAGGACAAAGGTTCCGGTGCAGGCGGCACTCACCAGGGTTCCGCCGTCAGACCACTCCCGCAATAGTTCCTCTATATCCCCTACATCCCGCCGTTCAAGCGCCAACTGCAGTGTTGCGGGCATTTTTGCCCCAAGCGCAGGAATCAGCACAATGTCGGGGCGAGCCAGTTGTGTCGCCAATACTACTGGTACTAACAGTCCCTGACTGGTGTGTACCCGGCGGCGGACACCGACGACAGTTACCTCGAAATGAATCGAAGGTGTGCCGGCAGACTTTGCCAGATCGTTCGCGATGCTGAAGGTATCGAGAAGGGTAGCTAGACCTGTATCAAAAACCTCATCGAGGGCAAGGATATAGATGCGCATGGCAGAAATAATACCATAATTGTCAATATTGCCACTTAGCAGGAATCTGTATCTTCATTAAAGTCTGCCTCTCGTAATTCAACTTCAGGAAGGAGAAATCATTATGGTAAAAGTTGCCCTGTTTGTACGTTTGCAAGCCAAACCCGGTAAAGAAGCTGCCGTCGCCAGTTTTCTTGAAAGCGCCCTCGCTCTGGCGAATCAGGAAACCACCACCCCGGTCTGGTTTGCGCTACGGTTGGGACAATCTACTTTCGGGATCTTCGACGCCTTCGCTGACGAAACAGGGCGCTCAGCACATTTGGCGGGTCCGATTGCAGCGGCGCTGATGGCTAATGCCGCCGAATTGCTATCGGAACCGCCGCAGATCGAGCATGTGGATGTGCTTGCTGCCAAACTATCTAACTGAAAATTGGATTCAACAGTCCGGATGAAGCGTGGCGGAGTCCGGGCTATAGCTCGTTCCAGCTAGCTGGTCGAATCAGAGGAAGTTACAGTAGGCTCTAGACCTGCCCCCGCTTTTTTACGCATCAAGAGGTATTCTGATCTGTTGGCTGACCTGACCCCGAAATCAGTACCGGTCTAAAGTGGAAATTTCCGACTCAGTAGGCCTGCCGGGCAAGGCATTTTCCTTTGCCTGGCGGGCGAATTCAGCGGGTGTTGCCCACTGTAATGCAGAGTGGGGGCGCGTCTCATTATAGTACTGCCGCCACTCGTCAATCTTGCGCTTGGCGTCTTCTAAAGACAAGAACCAATGCGCATTGAGGCACTCCTGCCGCAATCGTCCGTTGAAGCTTTCCACCTTGGCATTGTCGGTCGGCTTGCCGGGACGGCTGAAGTCGAGTTCGATGCCGCGCTCATAGGCCCACTTATCCATGACCTTGGAAATGAATTCGCTGCCATTGTCGACTTTGATAATGTTGGGCAACCCCCGCCTCGTTGCAATGCGGTTGAGCGTGTTCACGACATCTTCTCCTTTCAGGCTCTGGCCTACCTCGATGGCCAGACTCTCTCTCGTATAGTTATCCACTACAGTCAGTGCTCGCAGCCGCCTGCCATCGAACAACGCATCTGCGACGAAATCCATGCTCCAGATCTGATTAATGGCAGTAACGTGGTGCTTGGGCTGGCGCAGCCGCGCAGATTTGTTACGTTTCGGACGCTTGAGCCGTAATGACAGCCCTTCCTCCCGGTAGAGTCGGTAAACACGCTTGTGATTATCCCTAAAGCCTTCCCGCTGTAACAGGACATGCACGCGCCGGTAACCGTAGTGCACGCGGGCGGCGGCAATTTCCTTGATGCGCATGAGCAGCAATGATGAATCACGGGCGCGAGACTTGTAGACGTACACCGTGCGCGACAGCTTGAGCAATGCGCAGGTCTGCCTCAAGCTGGCGCGGTAACGGTTGCGCAATTCATCAATCAGGATGCGCTTGCAGGAAGGCTTCAGAGCTTTTTTGACAACACATCCTGCAACATGGCCTTGTCCAGGCTCAAGTCCGCGACCAGCCGCTTGAGCTTGGTATTTTCTTCTTCCAGTTGCTTCAGCCGTCTCAGCTCGGACGGCCCCAGCCCACCGTACTTCTTCTTCCAGTTATAAAACGTCGCATCACTGATGCCCATCTTCCTGCAGACTTCTTCAACCGGCGTGCCAAGCTCTGCCTGCTTCAGGGCAAACGCGATCTGCTGCTCCGTATACTTGCTTCTCTTCACGTCATGACTCCTTTCATCAAGGTTAAAATCATGCCGGAAATTCTACTTTTAATCGGTACTGTTTATTGGGGTAGGGTCATGGCTGAGTATGTGTAAACGTCTGCCCAGTGTCGATTTACGACTTCGCCAAGGAATAAAGGTGTCAGAATCAGCCGTTGTTTTCCCCGAAAACTGACAGTAGGCACATATGCCTAAAACAAGCGCCGGCATCTTGCCCTATCGCAGCCGAGACGGCCGGTGGGAGGTTTTGCTTGTCCATCCCGGGGGACCCTTCTGGGCGAAGAAGGATCTCGGATCCTGGTCGATAGCAAAGGGCGAGTATGAGAAAGGCGAAGACCCCCTTCAGGCTGCGTTACGGGAATTTTTTGAAGAAACCGGGCACCAGCCAGCCGGGCCGTTTTTGCCGCTTGCACAGCGGAAGCAACCTGGTGGGAAACTTATTGATGCCTGGGCTACCGAGAGTGATTGGGATTCTTCCAGGCTCGTCTCGAATACCTTCAGCATGGAGTGGCCAAAAGGGTCTGGGCGAATGCAGGCGTTTCCGGAGGTGGATCGCGCTGAGTGGTTCGAAATATCGGAAGCAACACGGCGCATTCTTCCGGGACAGCGCGGCTTCCTTGATGAGCTTCACGAAAAACTCTCAACAAGTTCATGAACAACTATCCTCCACCTTGAACGCTACATTGCATGTTGTTGTCCGCTTGAAGAACCTGCTGTTCCCGGAACGACTACAGCTGATATCTCGTTTGGCAACCCTGCGGTAGCGCGCAGCCTGACCCGAGTAGGTCATTTAATTTCGGCAAGATGACAGAGAAATATCAACTCACCGATAATTCAGCAGGTTCTTTTTTGGTAGCAGAAATGCGATAGGAATGGCAGTTCAGGGGAGCGAGGCCCACGCTCGGCCCAGCCTGGCTTGCCCAATACACCTTGGATTCAGGCCACCCGACGAGTGATTCTTCATGCACGTAAGGATCCGGGCAATTCTCGGACGCGTTGAAGATCGCATAAGATTTCCGCTCTATATAGCCTTCCTTGGTTCGCACATAGGGAACATATTTAACCATTTGCCAATCTCCAGTGATAATGATTCACAGTCCGATTGTACTGAAGACTTGTTACAGGATTTATACACATATCTTCTAAGCTTCGCAGTTTTATCGAAATTACCCCCGGACTGCCTCCCATCGCTCATGGTCCGCGTACTGGATCAGATTGGTTTCGTTATCCGCCCCAGAGCTGCGATAATATGCATTTGACCATGAGTACATCAAACTCAACCTTAGCATTCACGAAACCCCGCTATTTTTCTGCAAACCTGAAACTCTTCTAAGTGATGGTATTCAAATGATTGTAATACTATAATCAGCAAATTTTCAATTTCGTCACCGGTTACTCACATTGTCCTCCATGCAGTTATTTGCCTTCGGCATTAACCATCAAACCGCGCCGCTCGATGTGCGCGAGCAGGTCTCTTTTCCGGAAGATGCCATGGAGCATGCCTTGCACGACCTGGTGGCGCATCATCCAGTGGGCGAGGCGGCGATTGTTTCGACCTGCAATCGTACCGAGATTTATTGCAGCACCGAAAAGCCGGAGGAAGCCACGCACTGGCTGGCGAATTTTCATCATTTGCAGACGCGGGAACTGGAGCCGTATCTCTACAAGTTGCCTCGCGAAAAGGCTGTGAAGCACGCATTTCGCGTCGCCAGCGGACTGGATTCCATGGTGCTGGGCGAGCCGCAGATACTCGGACAGTTGAAAAATGCGGTGAAATCCGCTGAACACGCCGGCACGCTCGGCATGTTGTTGCACAAGCTGTTCCAGCGCACGTTTTTTGTCGCCAAGGAGGTTCGCAGTTCCACCGAGATCGGTGCGAACTCGGTTTCCATGGCTGCGGCCGCCACGCGGTTGGCGGAGCGGATTTTTGGCGATATCAGCGAGCAGCGCGTGTTGTTTATCGGCGCGGGCGAAATGATCGAGTTATGTGCCAGCCATTTTGCCGCGCGCCATCCGAAGCGTATCACCGTCGCCAATCGCACCAGCGAGCGCGCGCAGGCCCTGGCGCATCGTTTCAACGCGCAGGTCATTGCCTTGAATGAGCTGCCTGAACAACTGGCGCTGCACGACATTGTGGTGACCTGCACCGCGAGTACCCTGCCCATACTCGGCAAAGGCATGCTGGAGCGCGCGATAAAAGCCCGCAAGCATCGTCCGATTTTCATGGTGGATCTGGCTGTGCCGCGAGACGTCGAGCCGGAGGTGGCGGAACTGGATGACGTATTTCTTTACTCCGTGGACGATCTTGCCGATATCGTCAAGGAAGGGCTGGATTCCCGTCTGGGCGCGGTAGCGCAGGCCGAGGCAATCATCGATTCAAACGTGGTCAACTTCATGCACTGGCTGGAATCGCGCGAAATGGTGCCCACCATACGTGCGCTGCGTGACCAGGCCGAACGGTACCGGCGCCATGAAATGGAGCGGGCGACGAAGCTTCTGGCCAAGGGCGAAGACCCGCAAAAAATATTGGAATCCTTGAGTAATGGCCTGACCAATAAATTCTTGCATCTGCCTTCCTATGCACTCAATCACGCCGCAGCAGAAGAGCGTGACGATCTGGTCGATCTGATCAACCGACTGTACCACCTCCACCGTCCAGAATGAACAAAAGCATGACTGCCAAGCTCACGCAGCTCAGCGTGCGCCTGGAGGAGCTGAATCGCCTGCTGAGCAGCGAAACGATCGTCTCCAATCTCGATAACTATCGCAAGCTGACGCGGGAACGTGCGGAGATTGCGCCGGTGGTCGAGCTTTATGACGCATATCTGCAAAGTGAGCGCGATATCCACACCGCGCAGGGAATGTGCGGCGATGCCGCTATGCGCGAGTTTGCCGACGCCGAAATACGTGACGGCAAAGAGAAGCTCGTGCGATTTGGCGCGGAATTGCAGAAGCAATTGCTGCCTAAAGACCCCAACGACGAGCGCAATATCTTTCTTGAAATCCGTGCCGGAACGGGTGGGGACGAATCCGCATTATTCGCCGGCGATCTGTTCCGGATGTATGCACGCTTCGCGGAACGCCAACGCTGGCAGGTAGAGATAATCTCGCAGAGCCCATCCGAGGCCGGCGGTTATAAGGAGATCATTGCCAAGATCATCGGTAATGGCGCCTACTCCAAGCTCAAGTTTGAATCAGGCGGTCACCGGGTCCAGCGTGTTCCCGCCACCGAGACCCAGGGCCGTATTCATACTTCCGCCTGTACCGTCGCGGTCATGCCCGAGGCGGACGAGGTCATGGAGGTAGCCCTCAACCCGGCTGAATTACGGATCGATACTTACCGCGCTTCCGGCGCGGGCGGTCAGCATATCAACAAGACCGACTCCGCGGTGCGCGTCACGCATCTGCCGACGGGTATCGTGGTCGAATGCCAGGATGGCCGCTCGCAACACAAAAACAAGGCGCAAGCAATGAGCGTCCTTGCGGCGCGGATTCGCGACAAGCAGATGCGGGAACAACAGGACAAGCAGGCTGCCACGCGCAAGTCGCTGATCGGCAGCGGTGATCGTTCGGGGCGCATTCGTACCTATAATTTTCCCCAGGGACGAATAACCGACCACCGTATCAACCTCACGCTCTACAAGATCGAACAGATCATGGATGGCGATTTGAGCGACCTGTGCTCTGCGCTAATGTCCGAACATCAGGCGGAGCAACTGGCGGCGATGGGGGAATAGAGCGACACATTTTTTTATTTCTTCTGTCGCTACCCTTTATGTCCTCGCGGCTCTCTCTGGTTTCATGACAGATGGATCGCAAGGCCAGGACACGGTTTGAGGTTGATTCCACTCATGCAGCAGATCACTATTCGGGACGCGCTACAGCAATCGAGCCGTGATATTGACGATATCGACGCGCGTATTTTGCTACAGTACGCGCTCGATGTCAGCCACGCTCACCTCATTGCTCACGCCGAGCAGGTGCTTGATTCGAAACAGGCGCAATCCTTTCGGCTGTTGACGACACGGCGCGCTCGAGGCGAACCTGTTGCGTATCTCACAGGCAAACGAGAGTTTTACAGCCTGGGGTTTACGGTCACCCCGGCAGTTCTTATTCCTCGCCCTGAAACGGAATTACTGGTGGATATGGCGCTGGCGCTAATTCCGCCGGACCTTCCCTGGAAAATTCTTGATCTTGGAACCGGCAGCGGCGCTATCGCGCTAGCCATAGCAAAACACCGCCCCCTGACGGACATCTCCGCGGTGGATTTCTCCGCGAATGCCCTGACTGTCGCCAAAACAAATGCCTGCGAGCTTGGTGTCAAGAATGTGCGCTTCATTGAAGCCGACTGGTTCGATGGCTTTAATGGTGAAATATTCAACCTCATTGTGTCGAATCCCCCTTATATTGCAGATGGTGACCCACATCTCACTCGGGGCGATCTGCGCTTTGAACCACGCATGGCGCTTGCGGCGGAAGGCGAAGCTCTTGATTGCATCCGCTCGATCATCGCCGCCGCTCCCACTCACCTGGTCGAAGATGGAGCGCTATTGCTGGAACATGGCTATGATCAGGCGGAAGCGTGCAGGCGATTATTGAGCGAAGCGGGTTTCAAAAGGGTGTTTTCCCGCCCCGATCTCGCGGGCATTATGCGAGTCAGTGGCGGAGCCCTTGATATTGCATAACGTGGCATGCTGCTGATATGAAAGCGGGGAATATTGACCGGACGAATCAAATCGCTTGTAAAGGACCCGGGTTTCCCCTAAGCTAATTTACGGTTTGTTTTTTTAAGGAAAAGAAGGAGTCGATATGAATACACAAGAAGTCATCAAGCAGCAAGTCACCACTCACCCCGTTGTGCTCTATATGAAGGGTACGCCCGATGCCCCTCAATGCGGTTTTTCCGCTCACGCTGTCAAGATTCTTCATACCTGCGGCATCAATAATATTTTTGCCGTGGATGTGCTTGCCGAACCCCAAATAAGGCAGGGTATCAAGGAATACTCAAACTGGCCGACCATTCCTCAACTCTACATAAACGGCGAATTCGTGGGCGGTTCCGATATCGTTGGCGAAATGTATCAGAGCGGCGAATTGCAGAAGTTGCTTCAGGGTAAAAAAGATTGAATTAAATTGGAGGGTTTGATTCAATGAACAATGAGCCGGCGATAAACGATAGCCGGCTTTTTGTTGGGTATTCGTATAGTGACTTGCGCAATGGGGCGAGTAACCGGATCATGGGGTAATCGCTGCCGCGATTGCCCAGTAACGCGCGAACTTTCCGGCCGCCATGAACAGCATGGCCAATATCCAGTTAACTCGAAGCCAACCTGCGGCGACACACAGCAGATCGCCAATTATCGGCACCCAAGCCAGCAGTAATACCGGGCTGCCATGAGTACGTACCCACTGTAGGGCACGCATACTCCCGCCGGCATTTTTCAGGAGTGTTTTTTCATCGGGTAAAAATAGCCCGATCGCGTAGGAACTCATGCCGCCCAAAGTGTTGCCCAGCGAGGCGACGCTCAAGGCAGACCAATATAGCTCGGGATAGCCAGTTAAAACGCCAAACAAAACCGCTTCCGAACCGCCGGGGAGCAAAGTGGCAGCAAGGAAACTGCTGATGAATAAGGCGAACAGACTCGATTGCTCATCCATAACAGTTTCTAAAAAATAGAGCTCCGGTAGCTATAAAACCCGTGAACAATTCTCATGCAGGCGCGGAAGCCGCAGGCAGTAACATGGGTGGGATGGAAACCGCAACGGACCAGGGACGGTAACGCACCCGGGCGATTTCTCGGGCATGAGTCTGATCAATCTCTCGCAAAGCCGGCGTCGGGGCATTTCAGTGCCTACCCATCCCTTGGGGTTGCGGTAAAGTACGCCCCCGCGCTGCTGCGCGCGTTAGTGCCGTCATTATCCCGGCGCGGCGCAAACGATCTCCGCCGTCCACTGCGGCACCTTTCGTTTGTATCAATCCGATTTTAACAGCTTAGCTGCCAAATAAGGTCTCTACGAATGCCCTCTGGTGTTGCTTGACGTAGTGCGGGAGGGCGTGTGCCGATAGTTTTTGCAACTAATTGACATTGTCCGCTAACCAATCGTTAAAATTTGACTTAACAGTATTATCTGAGTGATGATAGGCTACTAATTACCCACCCCCTTTCAAGAGGAAAATCATGACGACCACCGTATCTCTCAAGCAAAAGATAGATTCCATCATTAACGCCAAGCACCTGCTCAAGCATCCTTTTTATGTGGCCTGGACGGAAGGCAAGCTCTCCAAGGAGCAATTGCGCGGGTACGCGGAACAATATTTTCATAACGTACTGGCCGAGCCGACGTATCTGAGCGCGGTACATTTCAATACACCGCATTTTCACAGTGAAGCAAATAGCGGCGACATCAGTGTTCGCCAGGAAGTACTGAAAAACCTGATCAGCGAAGAGCACGGAGAAAAAAATCATCCCGCCTTATGGAAGAATTTTGCGCTGGCCCTGGGTTCGAGCGACAAGGATCTGGCTCGTGCGGCAGCTTTGCCGGACACGGCCAGGCTGGTATCGACATTCCGCGACATCTGCCTGAACCAGCCGTTTTATGCAGGCCTCGCCGCAATGCATGCTTTTGAATCCCAAGTGCCGTCAATCGCTGCCGTAAAAATTGACGGGCTGATCAAGTTCTACGGAATGGATGACCCGGACAGTTATGAATTCTTTTCGGTACACCAGGAAGCCGACGTATATCACTCACAAGCAGAATGGACATTGATTGAACGCTTTGCCGATACGGCGGAGAAACAGGCTGAGGTAGTGGCGGCAACTATCCGGGCGTGTGACGCGCTCTGGGGTTTTCTCGATGGCGTGTATGAGAATTACTGCTCGGACCTGGCCTGCGAAGACAGGACTGCCGTTACTTTGCATTAACTCCTGCGCTGGTGAGCAGACAACATCGTTTGCTGCACGTTTGCTCACCAGTGGGTTTCATAACTGTTGCTTGCTTTCGCCGGTCGGTATTCAATCCACCGGCACAATTCCATCCAGCGTAGCGAAACAGGTATTCTTCGCGGTTACCAGAAAATCCCGCAAATAGGGGCGGGAAGCGGTTTCTGTAAGCGTGGATGCATATAGGTCGCTCCATAATCCGTGCGCGCCAATACGGCGGGCGATAACATAATCATGATCGACGTAGTTCTTGATTCCCCAACTGGGCAATGCTGCGACACCGCGCCGGCTGGCTACCAGTTGCAGGATAGCCACGGTCAGTTCCGCGGTACGCCGCTGCGGCTGGACGCCGGCGGGCTTCAGCACGTTGAGAATCAGGTCGATACGGTCCTCCGGTACCGGATAGGTAATAAGGGTTTCGTCGGCGAAGTCCGCCGCGTTCAATATCCGTTTCGCCCGTAAGGGGTGTTCCGGCGCCAGTACCGCCAGGATCTCGAAGCTGAATAGCGGATGATGAATAATGCCGCGCCGCCGCTTATGCTCGGATCCGATCACCACATCGGCGCCGCCTTCCTCCAGGAGTTTGACGGGATCGCTGTGAAATCCGGAAACCAGGTCCAGCTCCACCTCCGGCCAATGCTGGCGGAAGGCATCCATGAGTGGCATCAACCAATCGAAACAGGTATGGCATTCCAGCGCGATGCGCAAACTGCCCGTCGCCTGCTGCGACATGGTGGCGAGACTCCGTTCGGTTGCCTGGATGTCCTCCAATACTTTTCCCGCAAGTGAAACCAGATGCTTGCCGGCATCGGTGAGTTCCACGGTTTGCCCACGCCGCTGTACTATCGACAGTCCATAGTGGGTCTGCAAGGCCTTGATCTGATGTGACAACGCAGATTGGGTAAGGTGTACGCGCTTGGCAGCGCGTGAAACGCTGCCCGTCTCGTGCAACGCTGCGAGCGTGCGAAGATGGCGTAATTCAAGAATGGATACAAGTGACATAGGTATGAATATTATTCATTAATATTTAATTATATTTCATTTGATTCATAGTTTAGTCTGCCACACAATCATCCCTTACTGCAACCGGCAACTTACGTGGGGGAATAAACAATGGCACTGACACATAACCTGGGTTTTCCGCGCATTGGCGCGCGGCGCGAGCTGAAGCAGGCACTCGAAGCCTACTGGCGCGGCGATATCAGTGATGAACAGTTGAAAACCACGGCAGCCGAAATGAGGAAGCGGCACTGGCTGCTGCAGCGTGAAGCCGGCATCGACCTCATCCCGGCCGGTGATTTCGCACTATACGATCAAATGCTGAATATGACGGCATTGCTTGGCGCGATACCTGCCCGGTTTAACGCGGGCAGCAACGAAATCGGCCTGGACCTGTATTTCGCAATGGCGCGAGGTACGGCGGATCAACCGGCGATGGAGATGACCAAGTGGTTCGATACCAACTATCACTACATTGTCCCGGAATTCGATGCACAGACCACATTCGGTATCGCTTCGCCGCAACTCTTCAGAGAAGTGGCCGAAGCCAAGGCTCTCGGCATTTCACCGAAAGTGGTGCTGATCGGGCCGCTAACCTATCTGTATCTTGGCAAGGAAATCACGCCTGGATTCAATCGCCTGGACCTGCTGCCTCATCTGTTGCCGGTTTATCGCGACATTCTTGCCCAGCTTGCTTCCCTGGGCGTGGAATGGGTGCAAATCGACGAGCCATTGCTGGCGCTCGATCTGGATGACGATTGGCTGCGTGGCCTGGACCAGGCCTATGTCACCTTGGCCACCTTGCAGGGAGCGGAAAGCAGCGCGCGGAAGTTACCCAAGCTACTGCTGGCGACGTATTTTGAAGCCGTGGACAATCATGCTGCGCGCTTGAAAAAGCTGCCGGTCGATGGCTTGCATATCGATTTGTGCCGTGCACCGGGTCAGCTCGATACCTTTCTTGAGGGCTACCCCGCCGACAAGATACTGTCGCTGGGGATTATCGATGGCCGCAATGTGTGGCGTGCGGACCTTGCGCCGACATTCTCGATTCTGTCACGTGCACAATCCGTCTTGGGTGAAAGGCTGTGGGTTGCACCCAGTTGTTCCCTTCTGCATTGCCCGGTGGATCTTGAGCTGGAAACCCGATTGGATGAGGAAATCAAGAGCTGGCTGGCATTTTCCGCGCAGAAATTGAGCGAGGTGTCGATACTCGGCCGAGGGCTGAATCAGGGGGAAAACGCGATACGCGATGTATTGGATGCCTCTACCAAGGCCAGACAAGCGCGTGCCGAATCGCCACGCATACATAGCCCGGTAATGCAGGAGCGCCTTCAACGTCTGGTGCGGGATGATATCGGGCGCGCGAGCCCATTCCCGGTGCGGCAGGCGCTGCAACGGCAACGTTTCCAGCTTCCTCCGCTACCCACTACAACCATTGGCTCGTTTCCCCAGACGACGGAGATTCGCCAGGCTCGTGCTGCGTTTAAAAAAGGCGAACTTGGCAATTTGCAGTATCTGGAAGCGATGCGTAATGAGATACGGCTGGCGGTAAAAAAACAGGAGGAAATTGGACTGGATGTACTCGTGCATGGAGAGCCCGAGCGCAACGACATGGTGGAGTATTTCGGCGAGCAATTGTGGGGCTACGCTTTTACCGAGAATGGCTGGGTGCAAAGCTACGGTTCCCGTTGCGTGAAGCCACCTGTCCTATATGGCGATATCTACCGACCCGAGCCGATGACGCTGGACTGGATTCAATACGCGCAGAGCCAGACCGAAAAGCCCGTCAAAGGCATGTTGACCGGCCCGATAACGATGCTGATGTGGTCGTTCGTGCGTGACGACCAACCGCGTTCGCTCACGGCCCTCCAGCTCGCGCTCGCCATCCGGGACGAAGTTGTCGACCTGGAGCAGGGGGGCATAGGTATCATTCAAATCGACGAGCCCGCTTTTCGTGAGGGGTTGCCATTGAAAAAACGCGACTGGAACGGATATTTTCAATGGGCAGTGGAAGCATTCCGCGTCGCCAGCTCGGGTGTAAGAGACGATACGCAGATACACACCCATATGTGCTATTCGGAGTTCAACGATATCCTGCCCGCCATTGCCGACATGGATGCGGACGTGATTACCATCGAAACCTCCCGCTCACGCATGGAGCTGCTCGATGGGTTCGGCCATTTCAAGTATCCCAATGAGATCGGTCCCGGCGTCTACGACATCCATTCACCGCGGATTCCTCAAACCGCCGAGATGCTGGAACTGCTGGAAAAAGCCTGCCTGGTGATCAATCCAGAACAACTTTGGGTGAACCCGGACTGCGGCTTGAAGACGCGAAACTGGCCGGAAGTTACCACGGCATTGGAAAGAATGGTCGAAGCAGCGCGCCTGCTGCGCGTCCGTCTGGAAACTCCAAAAGCCGAGTCCGCAAGCGCCATAGCATGAGCTGATCGTAAAACGAAGACTTGAAAAAGTAGGCCGGGCTATGCCCGGTATCGTTTTTACAATTGTCGGGCGGAGCCCGACCTACTTCACTCGAAAGTTGCAGAAACGCCAGGACCAGAAGTATTGCGAATAGAAGGAAATCGCGGCTATTTTAGCCCAGGACGTGCCAGTCTCGATAATTATAATGCATAAGTCATATCCGGGGATGGCCATGTTTCCTGGGGATGCTGCCGCCTTCCGCCAGCCGGAGCCATCGACAAATCCGCCGTGCACAAGCACGACGCCGTATTCAAGGTGCGTACTCCAGAGGCGAGCACCGGCTCAGCTGTGCGAGAAGGACTGCTTCAGGCCATACACGAGGCTGGCGAAAGGCATGCCGAGCGCGGCGTAAACAGCATCGGCTTCCGGCGCGGCGTTGTCGGCCAAAATCTCGACGGCAACGTTCGAGTAGCCGACGGGGATCACGCCGGCCTGCTGCATGCGCATCACGCCCATCGCGACCTGGGTCTTGGTGAAGCCGCCGGAAGCATCGATCACTGCATAACTGTTGTAGCCGTCGGCAATTGCCGAGATCGCCGGGAAGGCGAGGCAAACGTCGGTCGAGATGCCCGTGACGATCAAATTCTTGCGGCCGGTCGCCTTGACCGCATCGACGACGCGGCGCTCGTTCCAGGCATTGACGGTGGTGCGTTCGATGCGCTTCACGCCCGGCAGCGCTTCGGCGAGTTCGGGAATCAGTGGCCCCCACATCTTCTCGGTTGTCGTGGTGACGATAACCGGCACCTTCAGTACTAGCGCCGCCTTGGCCAAGCCGACAACGTTGTGCTTGAGCTCCAGTGTGTCGATGTCGCGCACGCCGGTGTAGAGGCCGACCTGATGGTCAACCAGCAGCAGGACGGCGTTGTCGCGGGTGAGGCGTTCGTAGAAATGGGGTGAGTTCATGGCAAGGTTCTCCTGGGTAGACTGGATGGAATGTCGCGGCGGAGGCAACGCCGGCACCGAGCTATCCTCGCTCCGACTCAGCGGCTTATCCGCCAGTCCTGTCGGCAGCCTCCATCGGTACGCGGGCCTTGGCGGCAAGCTCCTTGAGCAGCACGGCAGCCGGAGCCGGTCTATCTCCTGGCGTTTCCACCGGAGAAGGTGCCAGCGGCTGCAGGAGATCGCCTTTTCCCTGCGTTTCGTGAAACCAGAGAGCCTGAACATAGAGTCCGGGAACATTGAGAAGTCGCAGTTCAAAGCCGCCCTGCGCCACTTCCGGAGACTCCCCCACTGCGCGCATTGCCTTCGCGCTCGAGTCGACGAAGCGGCTTTCGTTGAAAGCCGAGAAAACCTGCTCTCCCCTGGGTCCGGCAACCGTCTCGGCGGAGGCGAGGACATTATCGCCCTCCTGCACCAGATAGCGCCATCCGGTCGGTCTGGCCGCATCGAGGCCTTTTCCGGCCACAAGGTCGGAGAGGCCCAACGTGAATACCTGCTGCGGCTCGGTAAGCTGCAGCGGCCCGGTAGCGTTGCGCAACGCGGGGGTTCTGAAGGCGCGGTTCCTGCTCAAATCCAGGAAAGTGGAATGCATGGCATCCAGCGCCTGTTGCGGAGGTTTTGGAGCAATAAAGGCCATCGTAAACTCCTCAGTATTTGGTGTAGTAAGTATGGGTCCACGTTCCCGACCCTTTATAGGCAGTCTGCAGGGTCGCGTAATTGACATCCGAGCGGCCATAGATCGGATCGTCGACCGACACATAGTCGATACCGCCCGCACTATATTGCCCCTTGATGACCAGGAAGTGGGCACCGCCGCCCGACCAGGCCACCCGGATGCCCAGCGGACGGGCGAAGGTTACCTCGTTCTCGATCTGCGCGGTGGTGGCGATGCCGCCCACCCAGTGGTCGAAATGGCCCACCACCGTGAGCGCCTGGTCGAGAAAGCCGTAGACATTGCAGGGGCCGGATGCACCTGCGCCGCAGCAGTCGGTGCGTGCCAGTTCGCCATTGGCCACGCCGCACTGCTGCCAGCCGCTCCCCGGCTGGTAGAACAGGGCAACGCTGGTCGCTGTTGCCGCCCAGCACCAGTTCGACTGCTGCTGGGGCTGCATGAAGAAGTACATTTCGTCGAGCCACCAGATCGTATCGATGTGGTGCTCGATTCCCACAACAAGTGCATTTTGTTCGTCGATTTGCTGATCGGTTCCCACGACAAAGACATCGAGTATGTCGGGATAGCGGCTCAATACATTAATCGAGGCTCCCCGCGCGACGACCGGCAAAGCCCGAATCATACCGTGCCGGTTCCAGGGGCTCAACGCATTGACCGGGGTTTCCGGTGCGACGGCGCCTGCGGCGATCTGGAACCATGAGCCCCAGCCGGTGCTGGCGTCCCACCAGATGCTGAAGACGCCGTGGTTCGTGCCCACGGCGAAGACATCGAGGCGATCGGGATAGCGCGACACGACGCTGATGGACGTCTCGGGTGCGGCTGCGCCGTTGGCCACCACAAACCAGTTCTGAGCCCAACCACCGTTGGCGTCCCACCAGATGCTGTAGATTCGATGGTCTGTGCCGACGATGAAGAGGTCCAGGTGGGTCGGATAACGCGCCACGGCCGCAACCGAACTGCTCGCGGCGGCGAACCCGCCTGCGACCTGGAACCAGCTCACCCAGCCGGTGCTGGCGTCCCACCAGGTGCTGAAGATGCCATGATTGGGCCCGACTGCAAAAAGGTCGATATGGTTGGGGTTGCGGGTCACCGCCGTGATTGACGTTCCGGCTGCGGCGACGCCGCCGCTGACAACGAACCAGTTCGCCGCCCAGCCGCCGTTGGCGTCCCACCAGATGCTGCAGATTTTGTGGTCCGATCCCACCACGAACAAATCCAGATGGTTGGGGTTGCGTGCAATGGCCGCGACAGAAGTGCCCGGCGCCGCGGTAAGGTTGGAAACACGGAACCAGCCATTGGCCCACCCTCCGTTCGCGTCCCACCAGATGCTGTAGATCTTGTGGTCCGATCCCACAACGAAAAGATCGAGGTGGTCGGGATTGCGGGCGACCACGGTGACTGTTGTCCCCGGCGCCGCGATGCCGCCGGCAACCTGGAACCAGTTCGACCATCCCGTGGAGATATCCCACCACGCGCTGTAAATTCCGTGGTTGGTGCCCACGCAAAAGATATCGAGATGCTGCGGATACCTCGCAACCGAGGTGATGGAAGTCGACGGTGCCGCAACACCGCCGCTGACGCCAACCCAATTCGGTGCCCAACCCATTGTCTACTCCTTCCGTTGATGTTCATGCCCCGAAAAAGCAGGACCATATGTATCAGGAAAAATAAACCCTCTTTTTCATATGTGTGGACATCACTCCAGTATGCCAATCAGCTTTCGTTAAAGTGTATAACTGATTGTTATCATGGAAGTTTTTGGTTATTCTTGTAAAGCCGGTTTACCGAATGACTCTACCTCTCTTGACCACCTCTTGCTCAGGCCCAGCCCCGATTCGATATCGAAACATAAAGGACTACTATTATCTGGAGTTATTCATTATTTATATATTAAAAGCGGGAAATTACAAATATGAAATACCTGAACTTAATGGGGCTCTGTTTCGACGAGGTCAAACTTTATTGAATCGCCATAAAAGGCAATATATTGATTTCCTTCCGGGAGTTTAAGTACGTATGGTTCAGGCGATTGGAACGAATCTCATCAATCGAATCCGACCCCATAGATTCCGCGGCCCTCCTTGATGCGCATCGCGATAAACCCAGCGATAGATCGTCTCGATGCTAACGCGCATCCTGATATCGTCCGGATATTCCATCTTCAGCCGGGCGGCAATGACATCCGGTGATCTTTCTGCTCGCATACTTTGCTCAACATAGTGCACCAGCGGGGTATAAGCGCGGCGTCGATGATGACGTGGCTGCCTTCTACGTTGCAGCGCTTGTTGCTGAGCGCCTTCATGCCAATATGTCCAGCTTGAGATAACGGTCCATTGCGTTGAATCTCACGGCTGATGGTGGTGTGATGCCGACCCAGGCGGCGTGCAATTTCTCGCAGGCTGAGTTTGAACAACTTGAGATGGTATATAACGTAACGTTCTTCTGAGGTAAGCTGCACGTAGGGCATGAGGGGTCTCTCCTGGTGTGTGGGTGGGTCGCACTTCTCACACTATCAGACTTACTCTTCATGTCCGCTTAAGATTTAAGCAGCGGTACAGTTGGAATTAGAATCCACCCCCCGCTGGTCGCCCCAAAACAGATTATTTGTTACCTACAAATGAATATCAGGTTAGACAAAAGGCTTATGATTAGGGGTTGAAACCATTCTGATTAAGTAGAACCAAATAATGAAAGTCGCAGAATTCATATCCAACTATAAAAATCATCCAATATTATTTGTTGGTACAGGCCTTAGCCTTCGGTATTTGAAAAAGTCTTACACTTGGGATGCACTTCTTCAAAAAATAGCATTGAAATTAAAAGGAAACATTGAATATTACCTTGATTTAAAAGCTGCTTCACATGTAGGCGACAAATACCGTTATGAAAAAATTGCATCTGCACTAGATCTTGAATTTACGAAAATTTTGAAGGAGGATCGTAACGGTCCATTCAAGCTTGTAAATGATATTTTTTATTCTAGGATGGCAGAAGGCAAGAACATTAGCCGTTTGAAAATCTATATTTCTCTGCTGCTTCAAGACAATCTTTGCCAAGATGATATGGTGGAGGAAATAGCTGAATTTAAAAAAATTGGTAAAAATGTAGGATCTGTAATAACAACTAACTATGATCGGTTTATCGAGTCAGTCTTAGACTTTGAACCTTTGATAGGGAATGACATTCTCTTAAGCAACCCTTATGGATCTGTTTATAAAATCCATGGCTGTATTTCTGATCCCGTAAGAATTATCGTCACAGAAGAGGATTACGACAATTTTGATAAGAAATATGAATTGGTTCGAGCTCAGTTGTTATCCTTGTTTATTCATAATCCAATAATTTTCCTTGGTTACAATATTGGTGATGAAAATATCAAAAGCATTTTAAAAACAATATTCACTTATGTAGAGGCAAACTCTCCAATAGCGAAAAAAATTAAAGATAATTTTTTGTTAGTAGAGTATGACCCTGGGTCCGCAAGTCAAGAAACGTCCGACCATGATATAGACCTTGATGGATTTTCGACTATTGGAATTCACAAAATAAAAACTGATGATTACAAAACAATCTATCAATCAATTGCAAACTTAAACTTGCCTGTATCCGCCATGGATATTAGAAAAGTGCAAAGTATTGTCAAAGAACTTTATACCGGTGGTCAAATCGAGGTGAAAATTACTGAAAATCTTGATGACCTAAAAAATAGCGACAAAATCATAGCAATTGGCTCGCACAAAACTATTAAATATGAGTACCAAACATCTCGTGCAACAATAACTAACTACTTCAAAGTAATTGATGAAGAAAATTCGCAATTGCTTGCGCTCATAGACAAATATCAAATTCAATCAACCCAGTATTTTCCAATTTATGGATTTAGTTCGATTTGTCCTCATCTTGAAACTGCTGAGAGACTCAAGACACAACAAAAATTTAAACTCATGGCACTAGTTAATAGCGCAGCTTTAGCGAACTGCACAAAACACACTATGATCGATCATATTCTTGAAGATGATGGCATCAGTAGTTCTAACAAGGCGAATGCGATCCTGTGGTCAATTATGACTGACAAGGTTTCTTTAGAGGACGCTGAACAGTATCTGCGTAAGTATGAACAAGGCGCTTCAACAGACTTTAGAAAACTAATATGTGCCTATGACTATAAAAAATATGGCGCCGATCTTGTGTAACAGTAACAAAAGAACCCTTAAAAATAAGAGAACTTCGTTGGGGTCAGACTCACTGCTGTCCCACAAAATTACTAAAAAGGCCTGAATATCCCTTTGTTGATTTACAATGAGAGTTTCGACAACTCTTTGAAAGACAAAGGGATCCAGGCCATGGCGCATTGTAATACGGTTTTCTCGCAACTGCTTAAAATCGTTGGCAGACATGAATTTGAAGCGATCGCTTCTTTGCATCATCAAGGCCAGAGGTTGCGCAAGACCAGCCGCTGGGCACAGTTTGTTGCCATGGCATTTGCACAGTTGAGCGGGCGGCAGAGCTTGCGTGATATTGAAACCAACCTGCAAGCACAACGCCAGCACAGCTACCACTTGGGCAGTGCGCCCATTTCCCGTTCCAATCTGGCACGCCTGAATAACCAGCAGTGACCTGACCCCGAAATCAGTACCGGTCTAAAGTGGAAATTTCCGACTCAGTAGGCCTGCCGGGCAAGGCATTTTCCTTTGCCTGGCGGGCGAATTCAGCGGGTGTTGCCCACTGTAATGCAGAGTGGGGGCGCGTCTCATTATAGTACTGCCGCCACTCGTCAATCTTGCGCTTGGCGTCTTCTAAAGACAAGAACCAATGCGCATTGAGGCACTCCTGCCGCAATCGTCCGTTGAAGCTTTCCACCTTGGCATTGTCGGTCGGCTTGCCGGGACGGCTGAAGTCGAGTTCGATGCCGCGCTCATAGGCCCACTTATCCATGACCTTGGAAATGAATTCGCTGCCATTGTCGACTTTGATAATGTTGGGCAACCCCCGCCTCGTTGCAATGCGGTTGAGCGTGTTCACGACATCTTCTCCTTTCAGGCTCTGGCCTACCTCGATGGCCAGACTCTCTCTCGTATAGTTATCCACTACAGTCAGTGCTCGCAGCCGCCTGCCATCGAACAACGCATCTGCGACGAAATCCATGCTCCAGATCTGATTAATGGCAGTAACGTGGTGCTTGGGCTGGCGCAGCCGCGCAGATTTGTTACGTTTCGGACGCTTGAGCCGTAATGACAGCCCTTCCTCCCGGTAGAGTCGGTAAACACGCTTGTGATTATCCCTAAAGCCTTCCCGCTGTAACAGGACATGCACGCGCCGGTAACCGTAGTGCACGCGGGCGGCGGCAATTTCCTTGATGCGCATGAGCAGCAATGATGAATCACGGGCGCGAGACTTGTAGACGTACACCGTGCGCGACAGCTTGAGCAATGCGCAGGTCTGCCTCAAGCTGGCGCGGTAACGGTTGCGCAATTCATCAATCAGGATGCGCTTGCAGGAAGGCTTCAGAGCTTTTTTGACAACACATCCTGCAACATGGCCTTGTCCAGGCTCAAGTCCGCGACCAGCCGCTTGAGCTTGGTATTTTCTTCTTCCAGTTGCTTCAGCCGTCTCAGCTCGGACGGCCCCAGCCCACCGTACTTCTTCTTCCAGTTATAAAACGTCGCATCACTGATGCCCATCTTCCTGCAGACTTCTTCAACCGGCGTGCCAAGCTCTGCCTGCTTCAGGGCAAACGCGATCTGCTGCTCCGTATACTTGCTTCTCTTCACGTCATGACTCCTTTCATCAAGGTTAAAATCATGCCGGAAATTCTACTTTTAATCGGTACTGTTTATTGGGGTAGGGTCAGCAGCCCGCCAGTTGTTACGAAGCGCTGTTCTACCGCCTGTATGAGCGCTGCCTCAAGCGGGCACCCAAGCACGGCTTTCGCTTCAAGAATCCGCTTTATGCGCTGGATGCTTCTCTCATTGATCTATCACTCAAGCTTTTTCCCTGGTCGCATTACGCGTTGGGAAAAGGCGCCATGAAGTTACAGATTGGACTGGATTTAAGAGGCAATCTGCCCGCATTTGCCACAGTAACGGAGAGCAGGAAGGCGGATAGCGAGTGCGCCAAACTGCTTGCCTTGCCCAAAGGCAGTATTGTGGTATGTGATCGTGGCTACAATGATTATTCCTGGTACAAGTTACTGACCGAGCAGGGAGTCTTTTACGTGACCCGCCAACGGGGCAACGCCACTTATGAAATTATTGAACGGCGTGCCGTTCCTGTTCATTCGGGCGTCATCAGTGATGCAGTCATTCGCTTCAATTCGCACCGCTCGCGCCGGAAGGATCTGCCCAACGTGCGCCAAGTGGTCTACCAGGATGCGCAAACACAACGGGGAATATATCTTTATCACCAACCACTTCAAGCTGTCCGCGAAAACCATTGCTGCCATTTATAAGCAGCGCTGGCAAGTGGAGTTGTTTTTTAAATGGATCAAGCAAAACCTCAAGATCAAATCGTTTTCGGGCACCAGCAAATTCCCTTCATCTGCCTCCCAATCCAATTTCAGGGGCTGTCCGGAACAATCAAGGGGCGATTCTGAAGCTGTGCTGAAGCTGGGGCTGGTTACTGGCTGGTGCTCACGATCATAAGTCCCCCCACAATCAGGAGGACTCCGCACCACAGTCGGGGCGTCATCTTTTCCTTGAGCGCCAGGCTGGCCCCAAACGCCATGAAAAGCGGACTCAGGGCATCGAACGGGTAGAGATAACTCAGCTCGACCTGCGACAGCAACTCCAGCCACAGGAAAAACCAGAGCGTCAGCAGGCCGATGCCGCAGGCGAATGGAACAGCCTGCTTCCACTTGGCGGCTTCCGATTCGCCTGCCGTGCCATTCATTGCATGCTTGAGAAAAATCTGTCCCCCTACCATGAAAGCCTGGGAAACAATGATGAGAACCGGAAACCAGCCGCTCATGCGCGCTCCTCGACCCGGCAATAGGATTCCGCAATCACCAAGACCCCAAGGAGCACTACGGCTATTCCGGCAGCGCGCATCGGACTGATCATTTCGCCTAGAAAAAGATAGCTGGCCAGGGGGACGAAGATGTGCTCGATATTAATCAGATTGAAAGCGATGTTGAGGGGAAGGACCTTGAGTACCTTTAACCAGAAGACAAAGCTGATGATGTAACAGAGAATTCCCGCGAGGATCCACCCTGACACAAGTCCCTGAATCTCCTGCCAGCTTAGCCCGCTATGAAAAGTTTGCGTGTCGTCCACCCCCATTTTCAAGAAAACCTGAGACGCGGCGACAAACAGGGCACAGCAGACGACCCCCCAGTAGGGAAGGCCTCGTTTTACACTCGCGGGAGACTGGATCGGGTTCATCGTAAATCCATAAAGTGGGGAATTTCGGGAAACTGGATCATACCGTGCCGGTTACAGGATGGGAATCGGATGCTGAACGATTCAACCCCAAGGCAATCGCCGCCGGTTTGATTCCCTTCTCCAGTTGCGTTTGGATCATCATTCGCTCTTCAATACTCAACTGCTGATAGATTTTTCCCATACAGCATTTTCTCCCAAAAATGTCGCACGTGGTTTTTGAGCGCGCCCTGGTTCGAATTCTTGGGACCACTTCTAACTCTGGCGGCTCGCAAACTTCTCACAGGGAATGAGGATTTATACTCGCGATAGCGGTGTAATTGATGTTTCCGGTTGCTCCCTTCTTTATAGACGCCGGGGCTTGCTGAAAGGCCCATAATCCAAGGTTGTCATGGTGCAGGTTCTGGCTGCTGCTGAAAAATGCTCGAACCATAATGGGGCCGGTCGTCGGGCCTGTAGTTGAGCTTATCCTGATTCTGTAGCTTGGTGTCCTCCCATTGGGCCGCCCAACATCATCTGTATGGATAGAGTCGAACATCGGCATCGCTGAATTCAGTGAGCTGGGAGTAACAGGCAGCAGCAGATTTGCCAAGGAAGGATCGTAGGATAACGTCACGATATCGCCCCCCGTCTTAAAGCGAAGCGCGTTAACATCATGCCGGACATGATCAATAAACATGGTGGAAATCTGGAGGAGCCGCATCGACTCGAGCTTTTCTGTCTGCACGGGGTCCGGGGTCACATCCTCTGTGAATTCAAACGTTCCCGCCACATGGAGTGTGGTCGACAGGGCACACGGCTCTTCCAGGGTCAGCGTCCAGGCAAGATTCATGATTTGATTAGTCGTGACTCTGCTGGGGGAAAGATTTGAATGGGAGCTCGTAATCCGGATCAGCATCCTGCCCATACCATCCTGATTGAGCTGGGATGTGTCAATGGCGACGCGCTGTAACTGGGGATGGAAGAATAAAGTCCTCGTTGGATACGAAGACGATGTGCCGGAGATTGCCGGGCCGAGGATAAGGCTCTGGCCGAACGGCAGCGGCGGCGCTGGATCAGCCCCGGCCTTAAGCCGCAGATAACCGGAAGAGTAGATAACAAGGATCTGAGGGAAACGGTTTGTATTTGGTACGCGCTTCGCAAAGGCCAGGAGCTTTGTCATCCCCATCGATTTATTATCGATGAGGACTTCGAATGGGTCTTCCGGGATCGACGTCCGCAGCTTTTTTACTACCCACTCGCTGTTGTTGAATATCGCTGTCTTCTTCAAGGCGTTCTCGTTTTCCGGAGTCAGTTGCGGAGATTCTCATCTTCAGCCATGAGGGCAGAGGTACCGTAGCGCTCGTTCCACGGATACGGTTAAATCTCCCCGATCTCAAGGGGCGGAAACATGACCCAAAATGATGTAATCTAATTAATGGATAAATGGAACGTATACATGGTGCGCTGTTCAGACGGCAGCTTATATACCGGTATTGCCATGGATGTGGTGCGACGAGTGGTTGAGCATAATACGAATGATGTGCTTGCCGCCAAATACACCCGCCCGCGGCGTCCGGTGATGCTTGTGTACCAGGAACAATGCGATACGCGCTCGGCAGCAAGCAAACGCGAGTACGAAATCAAGCAAATGGATAAGAAAGGAAAACTGATGCTGATTGTGGCAGAGCCGCCCTATGCATGTGCGGTTGGAAAGTGAATTCACCAGGCAATATATTGATCCAGGGATTCGCTCCAATTGACAAGGGCGGACGTAGCAAATTTTTCTGAGCTGCCTATGCGGCAGTGAACCACGGCGGTCCATTCGTTGGGATTTTCCAGCAAGCGTATATCGACCGGGAACGGGTTGTTCTTTAACCGGCTCAATTTGAACCAGCTCTGACTGATTCGCTCCAGGCGGATTTGCTGGAACTCTCTGGCTGCAGCGAGGCGTAAGGCATCGTCAAACCAGAACCGGACCCAATACTGTAAATACTCTGTGGGACGGTACTCGCTCTGGGGGGAAAACCAGGCCACCTCGATATCAATTTCGTTCGCACTGAACAATGGCGTTCCACCGCCCCCGCAAAATCCTACCAGTACCCCAGCTTTGGCCAATTCACGCATCGCAGCCTGGGTAACTGATGTGCCTGTGCCCAAGAGAATGGTGGTTGTATTGGCAATCGGTATGTTCCAGTAAAGGGAACGCTTTCCTTCATCGGTCACATACTCGACCCGTCCACCATTGACGAGTACCCGGCAGTGCTCCAGGTAGTAAATGTTGGCACGCTTGGAGTGCAAGATCGACTTCAGATTTTTTGCGGTTATGTCTATCACAAGAACACGCTACAGGACAGCTTCCAAATACCTGAACTATTGTTGGTAGTCAGGTAAATCCGTGGCTCTGGAGTAATATTGATTCCCACGTCGGGCTTCATGTATGTCCTTGATGTCTTGGTATTACCTGCAGCGGAAATTAAAAGGCTTTTTTATGCCATCGCTTCGTATTTCCTGATGAGAATTCCGGGACACCTTCCTGCTCTCGAAGCAATGAACAGAAGGATGGCGTTCCTCTTTCAAAGACTCTCTATATTTTACAGGCTCTTATAGTTCAGCCTATTGGACTTAAGTACACGTGACTTACGGAATGGGTATTGGGGGTTACGATTAAATGACTTACTTTTTCCCGGCGTCGTTGATAGCAGCTTTGATCGCCCGGACTTGCGCCTTACGGCGCTGTGGTGTTACTCTGGTGCCACCGATAGTCCGAAAGGTGCAAGGCACAATGACCACCACATCACTAAAGCTTTCAGATGAACTCAAGCAACGTGCTGTTGCTGCAGCTGAAAAAAAAGGGATGTCGCCACATGCATTCATGGTCCAGGCGATAGAGAGAGCAGCGACGGCAGCTGAATGGCGTGCCAGTTTCGTAAGCGAGGCTCAAGCAGCACGGGAAAAAATGTTAAGGACCGGCAAGGGCTTTGATGCCCGTGAGGTTCATTCCTATCTTAAGGCGCGCATTGCTGGCAATAATCCTGCAAGGCCAAAAGCCAAATCCTGGCAAAGCTGAGCTATTCGGAAGGAGCGCTTGCCGATCTCGAAAGACTTACCGACTTTTTGATTGATAGCGATCCTTTGTCGGCAGCAGAGACGCTAGAACTGATTGAGGAAGCTATAAGTTTATTAATCCGCCACCCATTTATCGGCCGGTCCGTAGAGTATGAATTGCGTGAGTTGGTCATATCTCGCGGAAGTACCGGTTATGTGGCCCTCTATAGCTTGGAGGAAGATCAGGATGCTGTCCTGATTCTTGCGATCCGTCATCAGCGTGAAGCAGGGTATTTGGGGCGGGACGAGGATTGAGCCGTTGCATCCTCTCCAAGTGGAGGTAGAACAGTCAAAAATCTATGATTCTTCAGCAGCTTCAACTGTTTCACACGAAATCTGCAGCGTCTTTATCAGCTCGGTTTCCAGTTGGATCAGCATCCTCGATTCGTTCAATATATTTCCCGTAACCAGAAACGTGTCTTCGGCACGCTCGCCCATGGTATTTATCCTGGCGCTGTGCACATTTATGCCAAAACGCACCAGCACCTGCGCGATACGGGACAGCAGCCCCGGTTGGTCGCCGGCAACGATCGACAGGACATGATACATACCCTTTTCGTCCGGCTCGATATCCACTTCCGGCGTAATCGGAAAATGCTTGAGATGGCGGCTCAGGCGTCCCTGCAACGGTGCCTCCAGAGGAACGACCGGATCCAATTGCTGTATCAATTCATGCTCTATGAAGCTGAGTGCATCACAGTGGTGTTGCGCTACGTTGAAGGGGTCGAGCACAAGAAAGCTATCGAGGGCATAGCCGTGGCGCGTAGTATGAATTTTTGCCTGGACTATATTGAAATCGATGTGATCGAAGAAATTGCAAATGCGCGCGAATAAATCCTTCTGATCCGCCGCATAGACCAGTACCTCGATGCCCGTCCCGGTTGGGGCGACACGCGCCTTCACCACGGGTATCGGCGGCTTCATCTGGTGGCCCAGATGAAGCGCATGCCAGGCGATTTCCTGCGGATCATGCAGCAGCAGATAGGTTGGGCCGAGTGCCGAATACAACTGCTCATACACGTGGGCGGAAATATTATCGCGCTGCAGCAATTCCAGCACCTTGTTCCTGCGATTTCTCAGCGTGCCTTCCGCGTGGGCGGGCTCACCGCACAGATGACGCCGCGTTGCCCTGAACAGATCTTCCAGCAGCTTGCTTTTCCAGGTATTCCATACTTTCGGACTGGTGCCTCGAATATCCGCAACGGTGAGCAGATAGAGCGCGGCGAGGCGACGTTCGTTCCCGATGCGCCTGGCAAAGTCTGCGATCACATCCATATCGGATATATCTTTTTTTTGCGCGGTCATCGACATGACCAGATGATTTTCGACAAGCCACTCAACCATTTCCACGTCTTCCTTCAACATTTCATGTTGCTGGCAGAAACGTCTGGCGTCGGTTTTGCCAAGCATCGAGTGATTTCCCTGGCGTCCTTTGGCAATATCGTGGAACAGCCCGGCGAGATAAAGCACCTCAGGCCGTTCGAATTCACCGATGAGTCGGCTGCAAAGCGGGTATTCGTAGGAGAACTCCGGTGCGTTGAATCGGCGCAGGTTTCTCACGACCATGAGGATATGTTCATCCACTGTATAGACGTGAAACAGGTCGTGTTGCATCTGGCCGACAATGCGCCCGAATGCCGGGATATAACGTCCCAGGATGCCGTAGCGGTTCATGAGGCGCAATTCACGCGTCAGCCCACGCGGTTGGCGCAGGATTTCCATGAATAGCGCACGATTGCGCGGATCGCGCCGGAAACCGGCATTGATCAATGGCGCAGCCCGCCACATTGCGCGTAGTGTTGCTGCGCTACGCGCTTTCACGTCGGGATTCATTTGCAATAGCAAAACGCTTTCAAGAATCGCCCGCGGGTTTTTTTGGAAAACGTCCTCGTCGCGTATTTCCAGCAATTCACCGCGCTTCTGAAACCGCTCGTTGATGACGACCGGAAGCGCATCCGTATCGGGGAAAATCTCTGCGCGCAAGGTGAGCAACAGGATAGTGTTAATCTGCGTTACCGTTCTGGCGGCACGATAGTACCGCTGCATCAGCATTTCGCCTGCACGGCGCGGCGGTTTGCCGCTTATATCGAGTGCATCGGCGAGAGGGTTCTGGTAATCGAATAACAGGCGGTCTTCACGCCTTCCGGCGAGATAGTGCAGCCGGATACGAAGGTCCTGAAGGATGGTTTGATTATGTTGCACGAGGCGAGCTTCCCGGCGAGTAATGAATCCTCCCCGGGCAAGATCCTTCCATGAGTTTCCCAATCCCGCAGCACGGCTAACCCACAGAATATTGTGCAAATCCCGAAGTCCGCCGGGACTTTCCTTGATATTGGGCTCGAGATTGTATATGGCGTCCTGATATCGGCCGTGGCGCTGCTGTTGCTCAAGCTGCTTGGCGGTGCAAAACGAGCGCGGCTCGAGCATCGCCCGCATCGCCAGTGAAAATTCAGTGAACGGTTGACGATAGCCAGCAAGCTGCCGAGCCTCCAGCAGACTGGTTTGCACCGAGATGTCTTTGGCGGCCTCTTCAGTACACTCCGCCAGGGTGCGGATGCTATGGCCGACGTCCAGCCCGATATCCCACAGCAATCTTACCCAGCATTCCAGTCGCGCCTTGATATCGGCGTCCATTACGTTGGCATCGCTTCCTTCTGCGGAAACCAGCACCAGGAGATCAACGTCGGAATGAGGAAAAAGTTGGCGCCGGCCATAACCGCCCACGGCCAGTAACACGATGGAACCGGGCATCGCCATTTCGCGCCAGACGTGCTGCAAAATTTTATCCACCAACTGGCTGTGGCCCCGCAGCAACACTGCGCCATTCTTATCCTTGCAATAGCGCTGGTGTAACAGCTCACGCCCCTGAAGCAGCGCCTCTTTGGCAGCCTCAGCGTTAAAAGGACTCGACAACGGCATGAGCCTTTTATCGAGGCGCATCATGATAAGTCAGGAACGGAATATCGGCTTCGGCGGCGCACCGGCGGACACTGTCAGCACTTCATATCCGGTTTCAGTCACCAGCACGGTGTGTTCCCATTGCGCTGACAGGCTGTGATCCTTGGTAACGATGGTCCACCCATCGGCCAGCGCGCGGATAGGTGCTTTTCCCGCATTAATCATGGGCTCGACCGTAAAAATCATCCCGGCTTTAAGTTTCAGCCCGGTACCGGCGCGGCCATAATGGAGCACCTGCGGGTCTTCATGGAATTTTGCGCCGATGCCGTGGCCGCAGAATTCCCTCACCACGCTGTATCCATGATTTTCGGCAAACTGCTGGATGGCATGGCCGACGTCCCCCAGATGTTTTTCCGGTTTGATTTCCTCGATGCCTCGCCACATGGCCTCATACGTGATTTCGCATAGCCGCCTGGCCTGGATACCGGGTTCGCCGACGTAGTACATGCGGCTGGTATCGCCGTGGTAATCATCCTTGATGACCGTCACGTCAATATTTACGATATCGCCCGATTTCAGTATTTTTTGACCTGGAACGCCGTGGCAAACCTGATGATTGACCGAGGTGCAGATGGATTTAGGATAGGGTGAATATCCCGGCGGAGCATAATTGAGCGGAGCAGGAATGGTATGCTGCACATCGACCATGTAATTGTGGCACAGCGTATCCAGCTCATCAGTGGTGACCCCGGGTTTAACAAACGGCGTGATGTAATCCAGCACCTCCGAGGCCAGTATGCCCGCTACCCGCATTTTTGCTATTTCCTGCTGGGATTTGAGAAACACCGTCATAATAAATTCCTGATTGATCGAGAAAATAGGGTCAAAAACTGAAGGCTTGCATGAGGACGTCAAACACCCGCAGCTTTCTATAGGCAAGAAAATCTGGCTAAGGTTTTGTCCCCGGTCTTCTTTATATGATGTTTATTACGTGCGATAAAATTGCAAAGAACAACAACTCTTACGTTGCGTTAAATCATTGTTCCTCATGAGATCGTCAAGTCGTGCCTCAGGCATTCGCGCACTTCGCAGTCTTGAGCTCGCTGCCGGGAAATTCCTCCTTCAACTGCATCATCTTTGCGCTCATGTTTTCCTCTGGCGAGCGGGCGACGTATTTGACTTGCTTCAAGTTGCGCGCGCCGATAATTGCAGACCTTACGCCTTTTTTCCTGAGCGCTGCCAGAAAAGTCTGGGCGTCTCCTATGTTTTCAAAAAAATCCATGGAGATGGCATTATTCCATTTACTGGTATCGTCAACGCGCGTGAAATGGGTGACCCCCAATCTCCTGAGCTCGCCCATTTTTCGTTCAGCGTGGCGTTTGCTTCTGAGCGGAGGAATATGCACCCAATAGACGGGGGCTGTACCCAACTCTTGCCGAGTTACCTTGCCGTCCAGTTCATGGCTGGCAATCGCTGCCTCAAGCCGTTCCAGATCTGCCTCAACGAACGTTCCCCATTCCAGACAGGTTGCGGGTGCGGGAAGCGCCTGCAAAAGCTTGATTTTTTCCGGTTGAAGCTCCCATGCCGGCGGGGCGGCGCTTCCGCCAGCCGGCTCCAGTTGAACGTAAGTCGCAAAGGCCAGATTGACAAACAACAGTAGAAAAAATAATGTTCTCATTTGTTGATGACTTATTATTGTTATTCAGCCTCTGCCTTGTTAAAATGCGGCGTTAACCTCAATCCCAAGAGCATCATCTTTTCGGAGTTCCAGGAATGCAAGGCATGAAGCTAATTTCCAAGATTGTGGCATGTGTTGCATTGTCGCTATCCAGTCAAATTTTCGCAGAAACAACTCCAGCGGAAACCGGTAACAGCAAGGGAGACGCAACCAAGGGTCAGCAAATAGCAACTCAAGTTTGCGCGGCTTGCCACAGCGCCGACGGCAATAGCATCATTCCCGCAAATCCAAGCCTGGCCGGTCAGCATGCTGAGTATATCACCAAGCAACTGAATAATTTCAAATCGGAGGATGGCAAACCTGCAGCCCGGCAAAGCCCGATCATGGGCGCGATGGTAGCGCCGCTCTCCGCAGAGGATATGAAGAATCTCGGCGCTTATTATGCCCAGCAGACTCCAAAACCCGGCGCGGCTCAGGATAAATCGCTGGCGGAAAGGGGTGAAAAAATATATCGCGGCGGTAATCTCGATTCTGGCGTGCCTGCCTGTGCCAGCTGCCATTCTCCCAATGGAGTCGGCATTCCACCGGTCTATCCGCGCCTTTCCGGGCAGCATTCTGAATATACCCTGACCCAGTTACGTGCATTTCGGACTGATCAGCGCACCAAAGACGTCAACAACGAGATGCATATGATCGCGTCACGCATGAGCGAGAAGGAAATGGAGGCAGTGGCCGAGTTTATTTCAGGCTTGCGCTAAAATAAGCAAGCCTGAGCCTGAAGCTGCACCGATACTAAACCGACCTGAGAACCAGGTCGGTTTTTTTATTTCGTTGTTTTCGTCGTACCGAATACCCGATCGGCCGCCTCCAGGGTTTTACTGATTTCGGCGGCACCGTGCGATGCCGAAACAAATCCGGCTTCGAATGCCGAGGGTGCGAAGTAAATGCCTTCCTTGAGCATGGCATGGAAAAAGCGGTTAAAGGCTTCCCTGTCGCAGCTCATCACTTCAGCATAACTCGTCGGCAGGTTTTCGCGGAAATAGAGGCCGAACATGCCGCCCACCGTCTGCGCGCAAAAGGCAATACCATGTTTTTTCGCGGCTGCGGTAAGACCTTCGGTCAGTTGCAGGGTGCTGGCGGCAAGTTTTTCGTAGAAGTCCGGTGTTTGCACCAGCTTCAGCGTGGCGAGACCGGCAGCCACCGCAACCGGATTACCGGAAAGCGTGCCTGCCTGATACACGGCCCCCACTGGCGCCAGGCACTGCATGATGTCTCGCCTGCCGCCAAATGCCGCCATTGGCATGCCGCCGCCGATCACTTTGCCGAGTGTGGTCAAGTCGGGTGTTATGCCGTAAAGCCCTTGAGCGCATTTCAGCCCAACGCGAAAGCCCGTCATTACCTCGTCAAATATCAGTAAGCTGCCGTGCCGCGTGCATAGCTCACGCAAACCCGGCAGGAAGCCGGGCTTTGGCGCTACCAGATTCATATTGCCTGCCACGGGTTCAACAATGACTGCGGCAATTTCTTCACCGAACTGGCTGAACGCCTGTTCCACACCGGCGAGATCGTTGTAATCCAGCACCAGGGTGCTGGCAGTGGTTGCTGCCGGAACCCCGGCGGAACTTGGATGGCCGAAAGTCAGGGCGCCTGAACCGGCTTTTACCAGCAAGGCATCCTCATGGCCATGATAACAACCCTCGAATTTGATGATGCGGCTTCTACCGGTATAGCCTCGCGCCAGGCGAATGGCGCTCATGGTGGCTTCGGTACCCGAGCTCACCAGGCGAACCTGCTCAATTGACGAGACAAGTTTGCACAGCAGTTCCGCTATTACCAGTTCCGCCTCGGTGGGCGCACCGAAGGTCAGTCCTTTTTCTGCCGCCGCCTGTACTGCTTCAACCACTTCGGGATGAGCATGGCCAAGAATCAGCGGGCCCCAGGAGCCGACATAATCGATATAGGTTTTATTGTCCGCATCCCAAACACAGGCGCCTTGTCCCCGCTGAAAAAATACAGGCGTACCGCCTACGGACTTGAAGGCGCGGACCGGTGAATTAACGCCGCCGGGAATATATTCCTGAGAACGTTCGAATAATTGCTGATTACGTGACATTGTTGGCTAACCCGTGATTAGGAGAAATGAAATGCTGGTCTGGCTTGAATAACAGAGAAAACCTCTCAGCGGCGGATCGAATGTGCCGGGCGTTAAACAGGGCGTTGCTGACAGCCACCGCGTCCGCGCCCTGGCGTATCAGTTCCCCGGCATTCTCCGGAATAATACCCCCGATAGCGACAATTGGAATCCGTAGCTTTTGCTTTGCATGACGCAACAGGTCTGCGGGCGCAGATACAGCGTCCGGTTTGGTGATGGAAGCAAAAAAAGCGCCGAATGCGACATAATCGGCACCTTGCCGCTCGGCCTCGACAGCATACTCCAGCCGTTCGTAACACGAAATCCCGATGATCTTGCCGGGTCCCAGCTTGCGCCGCGCCTCGGTGATGGGCGCATCCCCTTTTCCTAAATGCACGCCGTCGGCGTCCACTTCCAGAGCAAGATCAGGATAATCGTTGATGATGAAAGGTACGTCGAATTCAGCGCAAAGACGGGCAAGTGATTGTGCCTGTTCAAGGCGCAACGCAACATCGTCCGTTTTGCTGCGGTATTGGATCAACCGCGCTCCCCCTGCCAGCGCCTGCTGCGTCATTGCCAGGAGGCTGGCAGTATCGGTGGCTTCCGGTGTAATTGCGTATAAGCCGAGAATCTCGGGCCGTGTCATTTAATCTTGCTTCCCTCTTCGGCGTCGGTATCGTCCCGGGCCCAGAATAATCTGTCCGGCAAATACTGTCCCATTCCGGGGCGGAACCCGGCCTTAAGCGATTGCCAGGTATATTCTTGCGCTTCATATACACCCTCGGCGAGGGGCAAGCCATTGGCAAGAGAGGCGGCGATAGCCGAGGCAAGCGTACAGCCCGAACCGTGATATGAACCTGGTAGCCGATCCCAGGAATCGGTACGAACGACGCCACCGCTCCCGTATAAATTATTGATCACCTGCGATGTGTTTTCATGGGTGCCGGTGATGAGCACATATTCGCAACCCATATGTAAAAGGCGGGCAGCGCACTGACTCAAATGCGGCATTTCGCTGTCGTCATCGTCATCCTGGGCGAGTCGCCGTGCTTCGAAGCTGTTGGGCGTAATGATGGTCGCCTGGGGAAGCAGCAATTCGCGCATTGCAGCGACCATTTCGTCGCTGGTGAGTTCGTCGCCGCGCCCGGAAGCAAGCACAGGATCCAGCACGAGCGGAATGTTGGGATAATCGGAAACCACTTCGGCGATAGCCGTGATAATTTCAACACTGCCGAGCAACCCGATCTTGAAAACATGAACGGGCATGTCTTCCAGCACCGCGCGTGCCTGATCCGCCACCCATTCCGGATCCAGTGCCATCACATCGTCCACGCCGGCCGTGTCCTGCACGGTAATGGCCGTGATCACCGACAGCGCATGACAGCCCATGCTGGCAAGAGTGAGGATGTCGGCCTGGATACCTGCGCCCCCGGTAGAGTCGCTGGCAGCGAAAGAAAGTACGATGGGGGGTGGCTGAGACATGGGCTAATACCGTAAAATGACATTTTAACTCAAATTACTCTTACTCATCATGCCTACTACCGAAACTCGGGTTTACCGCTGTTACATGTGTCTCATTTGCGGATACGTATACGACGAAGCCGAGGGCTCGCCGCAAGAAGGCATTCCTCCGGGAACTCGGTGGGAAGACGTCCCGATGAATTGGACCTGTCCGGAATGCGCTGCGCGCAAAGAGGATTTTGAGATGGTGGAAATTTAAATGCGTATTCTTCATACCATGCTGCGTGTGGGCGACCTGGAAAAATCCATCGCTTTTTACACCGATGTGCTGGGAATGAAGATGCTGCGCCGGAAGGATTATCCCGAGGGAAAATTTACCCTGGCATTTGTCGGCTATCAGGATGAGGCGGGTGGCGCCGTATTGGAGCTGACCCATAACTGGGATGTGAAAAAATACGATCTGGGTACTGGCTATGGCCATATCGCCATAGAAGTGGATAACGCTTATGACGCTTGCGAAGAAGTGAGAAAGCGTGGCGGTAACATTACACGTGAGGCCGGGCCGATGAAGCATGGCGCCACGGTGATTGCATTCGTGGAAGATCCGGACGGTTACAAGATCGAGTTGATACAGAAAAAGGTGGCATAGGCCGCGTTATTGGCGACACCTGCCTGATGTCAGCGAGAAACGGCGCTTGAAAGAATGAATGGCCGGCTCTTATCGCCTAATACAAGATTTAGACACAGTCAAAGAATGTCATTATCCTGCTTTTCCTGCCATGTGAGATATAACACGGCAATCGCGATGATCGCGACGGGCAGGATAACGTAAAAGCCCAGCGCGAAACCTGCACCTTCGCCGTGATCATGAGAGGGTGATGTGCTTATTATCTTGTAGCCGTGAAGCAGGCTGATCATGAGGACCAAAACAAGACCCGCCAGGCGGCGGTTCTGAATCAAGATCCGCCCAACCATCCGGTTAAGCAAGTGTGCAGCGTAGTAGCCAATGAAGTACACCGCGACATAGAAGATCAAAGCACCCATGAGAGCCTCTGGATTTCTTAATTTACCAAGTCATAACCTGCCTGAAGTCCCTCACTCCCTTCATTAGCCCGTCTTCAGCGCTTAAAGTGTGACCAGCAATAACTACTTTCCATCGTCCGCGATTCCAGACGTGGCTGAGTAATTCCGGTCACTCTTTTTATTTTCAGCATCCATTTTCTTCTCGGTCTTTTTACTATCGGCTTGGGGTTGCTGCCCCTTTTTCCCGTCGCGGCTTTTTGCCTCATCCGCTGAAATAATTTTTGCAGCCTTGGACCAAGGGAATTCCTGAGCCTCCTTCTGCGCAAAAACTTGCGTGGAAAATAGTGCAAAGAATAAGATTAGCGTAGTTGTCTTCATGAGTTCTAATGTGTAATAAACAGAATAAGTCCTGGAATAACTTGTTTTGGTACGTCAGCAGCAGCTGGAGCGAAAGTAACTGGGTAAGCCTTTTTTACAGTGGCTCCAAGCTTCCTTTATCAACAAGTCATTGATATCGCATTATGTTATCTAAAATCTGTTTCTATATCAAGGAGGTGCGGCTCCGATGTAGAGGGTAAATAAACGGCCTGGTCTGTAGCAAATGATCTGTCCGGTTCATGTTTCCCGGCTAATTTTTCGCTGCGATTCTTAAAGTCCCACAGGCTGCTAGAAGAAATAATTGGCCGAAAAAATTCCTTCATTATTATGATCATAGCGATTCAATTCGAACCTTATATCAAGATCCTGGGAGAGTGCATAGCGGGTAATGAAATGAGCAGTGAAAAAACGTTTGCTTTCACCAAGGACAAAAATTTGATAACTGCCTGCAAGTTTGATCCTCCAATTTTCGGTTACGTCGTAATACGTACCTATTTCCACATCGCCACCCAAACGGAAATTTTGTTTCAAATGTTCGGAAAACTCTGTTTTCAGATCGGCAAAGGAATATAGCAGCAAGGGTGAAAAAAAATCCGGTCGATAGGAAAAACCCCTCCCATATGTGCCCTGGATGGAATTGCAGTAGTTACAGTTGCGGTCTCTTAGCGTCTCGACCCCCAGGTCTACACGCCAGGAAGGTTTGGCAAATAAGGCATCGTAGGGATTAAGCGCCGTAATGGAAAGAATTTTTGCCTGATCCAGTCTCACCCGGTCGGACTCCAGGTAATACCGAAGCTTGAAGTCCATAAAAATAATTTCCGAGTTTTTATCGTACCCCACATCCTTGGCCATCAAATCGTGATAAACCGGACGATAAGCGAATTCCAGGAAAGGCTCCCACTTATTGTGCCCGATTCCCAATCTAAAGCGATCCGTACCGTGACCCTGGTCTGGGCGGCTCGATAAGCGTGTGATAGTATCTATAGGCCCATCATTAGTAGCTGGCAGGCGGCTTCTCGCCAGCAAAACGGAACGCGGAATTTTTATTTCTCCGGTACTCTTTTCCTGCATGCTTTGATACTGCAAGTAGTCCATATAAGCGTTTAGTACAAGTGCTTGCGATGGAGCGGAAAGGCCTTTGAAGGCAGCACTTTCCGGTAATATTTCTCCTTTGACCATACGTTGCAATATCCGCTTCTCATCATCGACCATCTTGAGTCTCTTATGATTCATCTGACTGAGCACTGAGGGTCGATATACCACCTGTTTTACCAGTTCGTCCTGCGCCATCAGAGTTTTTACCGTATCGGTCGGGATCACACTGAAAGAAAACGGATCTTTTAATCGAAGATCAGGATTGGCAACCTCCAGCAGGGAAAGCACATGGTATGAGCAGTTTTCCTGAAAATAAAAATAATCAAAATATGTTCCACCTAATTCCCATAGGTGCAGAAGCATCGTGTTCAGCTGATCTTCGGTAAATTGGAGCTCATACTCCCAAAGATCGCGGCTTTCCAGATTATTGTATTCCTGCACCTTCGTGTAATAAGGGAAAATCGCGAAGCGGCCTGGGAACGCACCTATCAAACCTTTGAACGCGTATAGAAACGCATTGTCCGTGTCGGGAACCGCGGCATAGTTTGCACCGTAGTTCATCAAGTTATTACCGCTGCCTGTTCTCCGGCTATCAATGCGTAGCAGGGTATGTCCAAACATGGAGGCGGGATTGTCCATGAAATAAGACGCGAACACCAACGTCGCCCCGACTGGATCCAAAGTCTTCATCCAGCGGTCGAGTCGATCGCATGCTTGTATTTCCAGGCGATTGAGGTCTAATGTCAGTTGCTGATTCAACCATTTGAAGCGGGCGGGAAAGTTACACTGCGGATGCTCTTTGCCCTTCGCAATCTCGGCTGCTGGAACAAAGAAGCTTGAGAGGGTTGCTAATAACTCTGACTCCGGATCGGTTTTTCCTTGTGGAGAGTTGAAAAAATCCATTCCATCGGCTTCACTGGTCATGCCGAGAAAAAGTTTCTTGTCGTACTTTAAAAGCAGGTGCCAGACACGTTCATCGGCAAGCTTTTTTTGTTTGGCTTGGTGTTGTAATTCAGCCAGATAATCAGCAGTGACTTTTTGTTCGGAATGAGCCGTTACAGGAAGAAAGCAAAACCAGAAAAATATTCCGGCTACCAGCAGCCTGTCGGACTTGAAGAATCGCAGCGAAAAAGTGACTGGGTGAGGGCAGATTTTGCGGATTTTGAAGACCAATAGTTATTCTATTGGCTGAAAAAGCGGCGAAATGTGAACCAGCCAGACGCTTTTACAGCCGATTTCCTTTAAGTCCGACAGGCTGCCAGGCAAACAGGCTGCACGAAGGAATCATTGGAGTGATAACAATATAGAAACGGACACAGGTTTTCACCTGTATCCGTTTCTGATTTTTTTAGTTCAACGCGGATAGCTTGATATCACACGATTTTGCAAGTGTAGGATGGCGAGTTATTTGATTTTCAAGCTGGCTCAGTAATTCAGTTGAGTTTGCTTGATCACTCGCTACTAAATTGTCGAATTTCTCCTGAACCATCGTGCCAAATTCTTGATGACTTGCTGCGGGACATTGATACAAGCTGGCCAGGGTATACAGATTTTCACCTTTACCTTGCGCCATTTCCTTGATCAGGCTGGTGTAATTCTCCTGTGCAAATACTTCACGCTCCTTACTCATGTTTACCAGGCCATGATCACCGCAATTTGAAGTGCCGGACGTTATTCCGAAAGTTTGATTTCCGAATGTTGAATTGGTTGTTGAAGCGAAAACCTGCGACGCACCTGGTTTTGATCCCATGAGCTCCGACCCTAGTCCACAACCCGCTGCGCCATAGCCAGCCGCAAAAACAGAAACAGGAAGTAAAAATAGAGAAGCTGCTACTGCAATCCGACTATATCGTTTCATAATACTCTCTCCATAAAGAAGTTGACTATCATCCAAACCCAAATAGAAACATCGAATTTCCAGCTAAAACGACAGGAAAACGTTCTAGGAAAAATAAGGCCTTTTCCACTAAAACGTGTTGAATTTACGGAAGGTCTTTCAGGTTGTCAAATACTATATTTATAACCGGGCGGCATACATGCTCTTGAGTTGGCTGTTACCAAAGGGCACTCTACGTTCATCCTCATCGCTCTTTCAGGAGAAGAGGCTGCTGTGGCGGGACCGGAATCTCGATGCCGTGTTTTTGGAATTCAGACCAGATTTCAATGTTGAGGCCGGATCGTAGCCGAAGCGCCCCACCCTCGGGATCTTCTACCCACACGAACAGCTCCAGATTGATCCCGCCGGCGGCGAAGTCCTTCAAAAATACAGCCGGCTCCGGATTGTCCAATATTTGTTGCCGCTTTTTAGCGGCGTCCAGCATGATGTCCATCGCGACCTCAACGGAGCTGGTGTAACTGATCTGGAATGGCAGGATCAGCCGTAATCGGTGGTCCGAAAAATTCTGACTAATAACCGTTGAAGTAATGAAAGTATCATTGGGAATAAGGGCTTCGGTACCATCGTCGCTCTTGAGTACCACATACCGGGTCGTGAGTGAGGTGACTTCACCCTTGCGGCCGTCCACTGTAACGATATCGCCAATATGCAGTGAATGATCCAGAAGAATGATGAAACCGCTTATGTAATTGCTGGCGATTTTCTGTAAACCCAATCCGAGCCCGACGCCAAGCGCGCCCCCGAACACGGATAAAATGGTGATATCTACGCCGACCAATGGCAGCGCGATCAGCACGCCCACAAGTATCAGTACCGTGCGGCTGATTTTCGACAGAATCACGCGTTGATTGATATCCAGCGCTTTGGCATCCATGATGCGTGCCTCAAGCGAACTGGCGAGCCAGAGCGCTACCAGCATGCTGACTGTGAACGCGAGGATGCCTTGTACGATCAGCAATACCGAAAGGCGCTGTTTGCCGATGTGGAACGAAATATCATCGAGAAATATCAGGATCTCCGGCAGAAGACCCGTTACATACAGCGCCAGTCCAATCCACACCGTCCAGCCGATAAATCGCTCCCACGGGTGGAGCCATTCCTGACCCGAAAAAACCCTGCGCAGCATATAGACGGCTGCGCGAATCAGCGCGAGCGCAAATAACAACGGGACGACGATGTTGAGTAGATGAGTCAAATACCAATGACTCAACGCCCACCTGCCGAAAACGACCAGGACAAGCGCGAAGAGAGGGAACAGGAGGCGGCCCATGCTGCGCGCGCTGATATTCAGCGTGCGGCCGCTTACCTGTGGAGCGATACGGATCATCGCCTGCCGCCGCAACCACCAGGAGAGCCCCAGACCTGCAGTCAGCACGGCAATCTGCCACAGGACGCTGACTTCCTGTGCGCCGGTGATCAGATCGCGTAACAAATTCTGAAACCCGTTATTGGATTGCATGAGGCAGGGCGGTAGCGGGTTCTACCGGTAGGACTGAGAGTGCTTGTAGTGACGATGCCAGTTTTGGAGATAAAGATCAGTGAGAGCCGCGTTGCCGCGTATCACCAGCACATTCTCCGCATTCCTGTACTGCGCCGCGTGGGTAAAATTGAAGCTGCCGGTAATCAGGGTTGCGTCAGGACTGCCCGCGTCGATCACCATGACTTTGTTATGTGCGCTGGTGTGATCGGAGTCCGTGAAAACCGGCACGCCCTCAGCTGCGATCTTTGAAATCAGGCTGGTGGGGATACGATGGGTTTGGTCCTTATCGGCAATTACCTTGACGTCCACGCCGCGACGCTTCGCTGCAATTAACGCGTCGGCGATTTTGCGGTGGGTAAAGCTGAACGTCTGCACCAGCACCTGATGGTGTGCACTATCGATAGTGTCGGCGATAAGCTTGCCAGCATCATCTCCTGGCGTAAACGCCGCTTGTACCGTGCCAGAGGCGGGAAGAACAAGCGGAGGTTTATGGTCACGACTGGAAGTGGGTTCGAACCCTGCTGCATGAGGTGCCGCAAATAGAATCGCCAGATAGCCGGCGACGGAAAGAGTGGCGCAGCGGCGTAGCGATATCATGCTTCACTCTTCGCCAATTCCAGCGCAGCGGCAAAAAAACCATCCGTACTGTGCAGGCCGGGCGACAGTTGCAGGAATGCGCCGGTGTCCAGGGGGATTTTTTGCTGTATCAATAGCTCGGCGCAATTCAACTGTATGAAGCGGGGGTGGCTGTTTAAAAAGTGATCGACGATTTCCTGGTTCTCCTCCGGCAGGAAACTGCAGGTAGCATAGACCAGCCTGCCGCCGGGCTTGAGCAGATTGGCGGCGGACGCCAGAATGGCTGTCTGCTTGCGCTTGAGTTCTTCTATGCTTTGCGGGGATTGTCGCCACTTCAAATCCGGATTACGCCGCAACGTCCCGAGGCCGCTGCATGGGGCATCCACCAGTACGCGGTCGATTTTTCCCGTCAGGCGTTTCACCTTGATATCATTTTCATTAGTGATGAGCTGGGGGTACAGATTGGACAAGCCGGAACGCTTGAGGCGCGGTTTAAGGTTGTTCAGCCGCTTTTCAGAATTATCCAACGCATAGATGCGCCCTTGCGAACGCATCAGGGCGCCTAGCATCAGCGATTTTCCTCCAGCACCCGCACAGAAATCGACCACCATGTCGCGGCGCTTCGGTCCGAGCAGATAGCCCAGCAACTGGCTGCCTTCGTCCTGGATCTCCACCTTGCCGGTGACGAATAGTTCGTGGCGATTGATAGCGGGCTTCCCCGCAAGGCGGATACCGATGGGCGAATAAGGGGTCGCGCTGCCTTCAATGCCGTCTTTGCCCAGTACTGCAAGAACTTCGTCGCGATTCGCCAGCAGCGTATTGACACGTAGATCGAGCGGCGCCGCTTGTTGCAGCGACCGTCCCAGATCGAGTATCTCGCTGTCGCTCATGAAAGTGCGCAGCTTTTCCACCAACCAGACCGGGAACTCAGCCTGGACGTCAAGTGGCTGCGCTTCCAGCGATACCGACTTGATTCCCGCGAGCGACTTTGCTTCCGTTTCGCTAACGAGCGATATCAGCTCGCGCATATTCAAACCCTGGAATCTGGCCAGATAAGCAAGCAGCAACGAACGGGGAGTGGCAATATCAACCGCGCTCTCGATAAAAAACCGGTGGCGTAAAATGCCGAATACGGTTTCCGCGACAAATGCGCGATCATTTACTCCAAGTGTCGGGTTCTCTCGGAAAAAATGCCGCAGTATCGAATCTGCAGGATGTTCCAGTGGAAGCACGGCACGTAATGCAGCGGTAGCCATGTCCAGATGAGCAGGAGTGAGACGCATCTATTGTCGATTATTGGGGAAAGCAGGGGCGAGGGATGCGCGGCCCGCATGGGCGCGCTCGTAAAAACAACAAGCTGGCAGGACCGTATCAGCTGATATCGATTACCGGCCGTTTTTCAATCAGCGCAGGCGTCCCTGTTTAAAACTGCCGGCCATTTTGTCCGTGTAGCTTATGTTGGTAACCATCTGATCCGTAACAATGCCCATTTTCTCAGCTGCAACGATGCGCACCGGCAACATGTGATGGTCAACAGCAAGCCAGATTTTCTTGTCGCGCTGGCCTTCACCTTCCAGCCGCTTTGTCAGCACGATGGTTTCGAGTTTACCCATGGGCGTGTCCAGCATTTCTTTTCCAACTGTATAGTGGACCAATTCGAGGTGCTTGCCATCGGTTTCATGGAGGTCGATCACCTTGCCTGAGACAGCAGAGGCAGATGCGAACATGAAGCTGTAGGGCAGGCTCAGCTTGTCCTGAACGTCGGCAGGCAAGGCCTTTTGCTCTTCTCCGCGCTTATGTTGAAGCGTCAACAGCTTCTTGTCCCAGTCGAAAATAGCTACCTTGGGTATCTTTTTGCCATGCTGATCCGAAAAACGTCCGGGGCGCAATGCCCCTTGTGCTGTAATGGTTCCCTGGCTGTCACGCACCACGCTTTCGGGTTGTGTCAGCGCCAGTAGTCCTATGGCACGGGATTCGCTATTGATCTCATAGCTACGTTTACCACTTTCCTGCCTGATTTTCAACGTATCGTTCACTTCGCCTTCGAGCGCGCCGGATGTTATCGAATAGCTGATATCGACCCGGGCGGGGACATCAGCGGCACCAGCGGAGAAAACCGAAAAACTTAAGCCCCACAGCAACGCAATGGATAAATATTTCATTTGTATAATTCCGGTGAGTATAAAACTGAGTTGTCGATTCCGGCGTTGCTCACTTCAACATGATTATCGGAGAGCTTCAGCCGGTCTTCCATAAACCACCGCACGGCTGCGGGGTAAATGCGGTGTTCCTGTTGCAGTACCCGTGCCGCGAGAGTTTCCTCGGTATCGTCCGGTAATATCTGGACTGCGGCCTGGACGATTATTGGGCCGCGATCCATCTGGGAGGTAACGAAATGTACCGTACAGCCATGTATCTTTACACCTTCCTGCAACGCCTGCCTGTGACTATGGAGGCCTGGAAAAGCGGGCAGCAATGAGGGATGAACGTTCATTAGCTTCCCCCGATAACGGTCGACAAAATCATCTCCCAGAATCCGCATGAAGCCCGCGAGCACAATCAGGTCGGGCTCATAAGCATCGATTGCATCGGCCAGCGCGGCGTCAAACGCCCGTCGTTCGGAATAGGACCGTTGATCCAGCACCCTGGTTTCATAACCATGCATTTTTGCAATCTCAAGTCCTGGTGCATCAGGCTTGTTGCTGATGACTGCAGCGATCCTGACGGGGAGCTTTGCTTCGATCAGCGCTTGCATGTTGCTGCCGCGACCGGAGATGAGGATCACGAGAGATTTCATTATTTCTGTAGCGGGACTCGGCTTATTATTTACATGCACTGCCGATTACTCGAAGATTGTTTGCGCTTCATCCGCATGGCGCTGCCGAATCATGCCTATATGCCACACGGTCTCGCCAGCGGACCGCAAAAGCCGCATTGCAGTATCGGCAAGTTCCGGCGCCACTACCAGCGCCATGCCAATGCCGCAGTTGAACACACGCTGCATTTCCTGTTCGTTCACATTGCCTTGCTGCCGAAGCCAGTGAAAAAGGGGAGGCATATCCCATGCATCGCGTTTCAATATCGCTGTGACGCCTTCCGGCAGGACACGCGGGATATTTTCCGTCAAGCCGCCGCCCGTAATATGTGCCATGCCTTTGACCGGCAGATGCTTCATCAGTTCGAGCAACGGTTTCACATAAATGCGCGTCGGCGCCATGATGACATCAATTAACGCTTTACCGTGGAAATCCGCTGACAAATCCGTATTATTTTTCTCGATGATCTTGCGGATCAGCGAATAGCCGTTGGAATGTGCGCCGCTGGAAGCAAGTCCCAATACCGCGTCGCCTTCCCGAATGGTCAAGCCGGTGATAATCCGGTCTTTCTCGACGGCGCCTACCGCAAAGCCGGCAAGATCGTATTCCCCCTCCGGGTACATGCCCGGCATTTCGGCGGTCTCGCCGCCGATCAAGGCGCATCCCGCCTGTTCGCAGCCCTTTGCAATGCCTTTCACAACGCGGGTGGCCGTTTCCACGTCCAATTTCCCGCACGCGAAATAGTCCAGGAAGAACAGCGGTTCCGCGCCTTGCACCAGGATGTCGTTGACGCTCATTGCCACCAGGTCGATACCGATACTGTCGTGCTGGCCGGACTGGAATGCAAGCTTCAATTTGGTGCCCACGCCATCGGTGCCCGCTACCAGCACCGGATTACGATATTTTTTCGAAATCTCGAACAATGCTCCGAAGCCGCCTATGCCGGCGAGTACTTCCGGACGCATGGTACACTTGGCATAGGGCTTGATGTTCTCCACCAGGCGGTCACCCGCGTTGATGTCCACGCCCGCGTCGCGGTAGGACAAATGGATGGAGTCAGGGTTCGGATGCTCGGATTTGGATGAAGTCAAGTTGAGTTCTCGCCTTATTGCAGATAGAGTGCCATTTTCAAAAACGGCAATTTTACCGTAAATGGCCACGAGAGTCGCTGCTTCGTGTATGACTTCGACATGTCATGGTCAGCCATCGTCAATACACGATCGACAACTCATGGGCAACAACCCAACAACTTTATACCCCGTAAATGAAGCAACTGCTGCTGGATATCGCCCCATCGCCGCCGCCCACGCTGGTTAATTTCGTGCCGGGGCGCAATACCGAGCTATTGCAGACCCTGGATAATATACTTGCCGGATCGGAGCGCGAGCGTTTTATTTATTTGTGGGGTGGCGCCGGGTGCGGCAAAAGTCATTTGCTGCAGGCGATAGCGGGGATACATATGCACCATAAAATGAATACAGCATATTTCGCGTGTGACGCAAACACCAGTTTCGCCGCAGGCAGCGAAGCCGATTGCGTAACCGTAGACGACGTGGACCGGCTCAACGCCAAGGCGCAAATCGGCTTGTTTAATCTCTATAATCATATTCGTGACGAGGCTCACGCGTTACTTCTGGTGAGTGGCACGGTCGCCCCGGCACAATTGAAATTGCGCGAAGACCTTGTTACGCGCCTGGGATGGGGTTTGGTGTATCAAGTTCATGAATTGACCGACGAGGAAAAAATAAAAGCCATGAAAAGTCATGCAACCCGCCGCGGGCTTGATTTATCGCAGGAGGTATGCGACTACCTGCTCCGGCACCAACGCCGCGACTTGCCGTCTTTGATGGCTACGCTTGATGCGTTGGACAGCTATTCGCTGGCTAGTCAGCGTAAGGTCACCGTTCCGCTGGTGCGTGAATTATTGCGGGCAGCATCATGAATCTGGCGCTGTTTGACCTCGACAATACGCTTCTGGCCGGGGATAGCGATTTCCAGTGGGCGCAATTCCTGATCGAGCAGCGCGTGCTCGACCGTGAAGTGTACGAAGCCCAGAATGTCGAATTCTACGAGCAATATAAATCCGGAACGCTGGATATACATGAGTTTTTGGATTTTCAGTTGAAGCCGTTGTCGCGTCATCCCCGAAGCCAGCTTGATGCCTGGCACAGCGAATTCATGAAGGAAAGAATTCTGCCATTGATAACACCGGACGCGCGCGAGTTGATTAACCAGCATATGCTCGGCAGGGATCTATGCATCATCATCACCGCTACCAATCGATTTGTAACCGAGCCGATCGCACGGGAACTGGGAATAAGCAATCTGATCGCTACCGAGGCGGAGCAGCGGGATGGTGAATACACGGGCCGGGTTTCGGGCCTGCCCTGTTTCAGGGAAGGCAAGATAACGCGACTGGAAAACTGGCTGGATGAGCATAACCTGACATGGCTATCGTTTCTGGAAAGCTGGTTCTACAGCGATTCGTTGAACGACCTTCCGCTACTCAACAAGGTTACCCACCCGGTCGCGGTGGATCCCGACGCAACCCTCAAGGCTCATGCGGAAAAAAAAGGGTGGCCCATCATCAGCCTGCGATAACCTGGATAATGATTCAGGAACGCTAGGCCCGGGCCGCGATGGTAGTAGCAAAAGCAGAAAACACGACAAAGCTTTCTTGTTGATTTTGTTATTGGCTCGGGGTCTGGCGTGCTGATCCTTCGCAAACTGGCCTGAGCGCCCGAGTGAGTTCCGCCAAACATCCTTTATTGCTGCTGATTTTCTTCTTTCTGCTGGGTCTTGGCAGTCTGTTTACCGGACTACTGTTCGGCAGCGTGGATATCCCAATCCTCGGCATTATCGATATCCTGTTGTGGCCGACCGATAGCATCACGCACCAGATCATCTGGCAGTTGCGCTTGCCGCGCGTGGCAGCCGCATTTGCCTGTGGCGGCCTGCTGGCCTTGGCGGGTGCGCTATTGCAGGTTCTGCTGCGTAATCCCCTGGCTGACCCTTATATTCTGGGCGTATCGGGCGGGGCGGCAGTCGGTGCGCTCCTTGCGATGCTGCTGGGATGGGGGCTCGTCTTGACCAATCTGACGTCGTTGGCTGGCGCACTGACGGCAATTGCCATTGTGTTCGGCTTGAGCTTTCGTGCCGGCGACTGGAATCTTTACCGGTTGCTCCTGACGGGCGTGGTACTGTCCGCTGGCTGTACGGCGCTGACTACCTTGATCCTGACGCTGGCGCCCGCCCGCGATATAAAAGGCATGCTATTCTGGCTGATGGGCGATATTTCGCGCGCTGAAGAGCTGACGCCCGCATGGGCGATGCTTATCATCGTAACGGCTTTGAGCATGCTTTTTTCCGGCAGCCTCAACGTTCTGAGCCTCGGCCAGATGAAGGCGAAAACGCTTGGCGTGGCGGTACTGCCACTGCAGATCGGCATCTACTTTTGCGCTTCATTGGCGACCGTATCCGCGCTGATGCTGGCGGGCGCCATCGGATTTGTCGGCCTGATCGTGCCGCACGCCGTGCGCTTGCTGGGCATTAACGATTTTCGCTGGCTGCTGCCCTTGTCGGTGCTCTCCGGAGGCAGTTTTCTCACATTGGCCGATACCCTGGCTCGTACGTTGTGGGCACCGCAGCAATTGCCCGTGGGCGTGCTGACGGCATTGCTGGGCGTACCGATGCTGTTGATGTTGCTGTCGAGAAAGCATTGATCGTTTCGAGTCTGTCTCAAACGGAGGTTGCCATTCGATGAACCTGCTCCAGTATCGCGCGTTACCGGCCAGGAGATGAATTCTGTAAGTTCAGCATCAACCCCCGAACGATCCCTTGAGTGGCTACCCACTGAATTGCCTGCAGGGACAGTTCACCTCTGGTATATGTCCATCGCGGACACGAAGATTCCGTTCGATCATTATCTATCCATTCTCGACGAGGAAGAGCGACACCAGGCAAATCGGTTCCATTTCGATCACGATCGGGTCCGGTTCGTTCTGGGTCGTGCTTCCCTGCGTTGCCTATTGGCGCGATACACGGATTCCGATCCTGCTCTCATCCGATTTAAGCAGAACCGCTACGGTAAGCCGTTTCTCCAACATCCGGCCAGTTCTGTTCAGTTCAACGTAACGCATTCCGGCGACTGTATTTTCCACGCGATCACGCATGGAACCGAGGTCGGGGTAGACGTTGAAGTCATCCGCGATTCCGCTGGGCTTGCATCAATTGCTTCATATTTTTCTGCCGGCGAACAAGGCTGGCTATCGGCAACGGATTCTCAGGCGTGGAATAGCGCGTTCTTCACACTATGGGTCTGCAAGGAGGCTTACATAAAGGCGCTTGGCCGAGGGTTTTCAAAGCCTTTGAACAGCTTCGAAATTAGCTTCGCAATGGGAAAAGAGGGAGTGGAACCAAGAATTCTCTTCGACTCCGGTGATGCTGCTGCCCCAGGCTTATGGAGGCTGGTGATTTTTGAGCCCGGTCGGAACGTGCTGGGCTGTCTCGCCGCTAACCGTGATTGTAAAATAGTCGAGTTGCGTGAATACGGCTCCGGCACATTGTTGCGGCGGATATCCCTGGTGTAAGAGAAAGCCCTGCGTCAGGCTATCGCGAACTTCAACGAGTCCGCACGAAGCACTGAATATAGGCGTCTCCGGTGTCGTTCTTGACATAATCGGTGGTCGCGTATGATGCATAGGATCGTCGCTCGACGACGATGCGATCGAAGTGATGGACGAACTGCCAACGTAGTACCGGTCGTGTGGAGAAGCAGGGGATGAAAACGCCGCCTCGCCGCAGGGCGCGCGTAACCGCCGGCATGACTTCCGCCCATAGCCCCTCATCGTCCCATAACGTCACGGGGACAAGGTAGGGATCGAAAAAAATGCCGTCGAGGCTCTCCGGTTCGATCTCCTGGATATATTCAAAAAAATCCGCGTGAACGATCTCCAGCGCCGGCGGCGGCGATGGATTTCGCTCGCGGAAGAGTTCTATCACCTGGGGAAATTTTTCGATTACGGTGTGATGAAGGGTGGCTGGGTTGCTCGCGATGCGCAGTGCCGAGATGCCCAGTCCCAGGCCCACCTCCAGGAACTGCGAGCCATATTTGCAGAGAATGTCCGCGGATTCCCACATCAACGCCGTTTCCCACCCTTGCATCGCCTGACCGTCTTCGATGAGGAGAGTGACTTCATCCCCATCCCCTTCTATGAGCTTTATCTCCGGGTTTTCTATTTGCTGTATCTCGTTCATTGTGCTTTCTCCTCAAAATGCATCATCATCCTAGATCCGTCAGTTGGACGGCGTGGAGCGAGCTCACCAGAAAGGTGAAGCTTACGGGGTACGAAAAATCCTTTTCAGTTATAGTATTTAGTTAATAAATGAGCGGTCAGTTGCCGGATTCAGAATCATGTCATTGGCGACAAAGCGGTCCAGCAGCGCCTTCAGTTCTTTGGAAAATACGGGCTCCCCGAGTGCGGAAACTTTTGCCCGATGACGCCAGCGCGGCAGTGGCTCGATTTTTGGCAAAGGTGTATTCTCCGCCTGCGCTGTCATCACCACTGACGCCAGATCGGCGATAGTGGGGGTCTCAAAAATCTGTTGCAGCGGAACTTCTACACCGAACTCGTCGCGTAACCGCGACATTACCTGGGTTGCCAGGAGGGAGTGCCCTCCCAGGGTGAAGAAATTGTCCCGAATACCGATGTGTCCGATTCCAAGTATCTGCTCCCAAATCGCCACAAGCTTTGTCTCAGCAGGCGCGTGAGGCAAAACAAAGCCTTCGTTCCTTATTTCCGGCACCGGCAGCGCCAGCCGATTGATCTTGCCGCTGGGTGTTGTGGGCAGCTCTTCAAGTATAACGAACACCGACGGCACCATGTAATCCGGCACCCGCTGGGCGAGATGCCGGCGCAAGTCGTCGTTGGCGGGTGGTTGCCCTGAATCCGCCGAGCCCGTCGAGACATAGGCAACCAGCCGCCATTCGCCAGCATATTCCTGCGCGATAACCACCGCTTGTTTTACACCAGGGAATTGGAGGAGGTGATTTTCGATCTCGCCCGGTTCGATGCGATAACCCCGAATTTTTACCTGAAAATCCCGCCGCCCGATGAACTCGATGCCGCCATCCGGAAGCCGGCGCCCGAGATCGCCAGTGCAGTAAATTCGCCGTCCTCCGTCCTCCGATGGAAACGCTGCAATACTACCCTGCCGCCAATAACCCATGGCGATGAAGAGACCGCGCAGCACAATTTCCCCTGGACAGTAGACATCTGCAGGCTGTCCGTCATCATTCAGCAGCAGAACCTCGATGTCATCAACCGGGTAACCGACGGGCACGGCGTCGCGCACAGCCATCGTTTTACTGTCGATGAAGCATTGCAGCACCATCGTCGATTCCGTGAGGCCGTAGCCATTGACCAGCAGGCAATCCGGAGTGAAGTGCGCACGGAAAGAATCCACATCGCGGCGGTACACGGCTTCACCGCCAAGAATGACGAGGCGGATTTTCTCCAGATGCTCCATTCCCGTCAGCGCATTGACAAGATGGCGAAATATAGTCGGGGCGGAATGAAAAACCGTAATCTCCTGCTCTACGAGGCAATCGACGAGTGCCTCGATGCCATGCTCCCGCACAGAAACAGGGTAAACCGCAGCGCCGTTGAGCAGGGCACCGAAGATATCCTGAACAGCAGCGTCAACGCCGTATGAAGAGACAAAGGTCAGCCGGTCATCGGCGCACAAATGCAGATTGTTACTGTAGTTCCGGACTTGGGCCAGGACATTGCGGTGAGTCTGCACGACACCTTTTGGTTCTCCTGTGGATCCTGAGGTGTAGAGAATATAGGCGATGGCATCCGGCGAGATGGCTGGCGGCGGATCCGCATCGAAGCGCTCGTTCTCGGCAAATCGAATCACCTGTGCCTGTTCCGTGGAAAAATCTTCGATATCGGTCAGGACGGCGGCTGCCATGGAATCGGCTATGAGCCTGTTAATCCGGGGCAGAGGATGAGCGGGTTCGAGCGGGACATACGTCTTGCCTGCCTTCAGCACCCCAAGCATCGCCGCGATCATGGATGCGCCATGGCGGAAAAGAAGGGCGACCCGTTCCTCGCCATCTCCGCGCAGGGCGAGGATGGCGTTGGCGACCCGATTGGAAAGCGCTTCCAGTTGTGTATAAGTCCACTGCTCATTTTTAGTCTTGACAGCGGTGTTATCAGGATAACGCGTTGCCTGCTCGCGGAAACGGCTTCCTATCGATTGCTCGATCGCTTGCCCGGAGAACGCTATAGATCGATTCTTGGGCGTGACGATGTTTTTTCCTGAAGGTATCTGACGAGTGAGGCGCAATTGCGCGAGCGGTACGTCAGGGTCGGCAGCGATCGCTTCCAGAAGATTGGTGAAGTGGTCGAGTATGTATCTCACGGTGCCGTGCTCAAAAAGATCGCGTGCATATATCGCGTGGAGCCGGATGTTCCGGTCGTATTCGATGGCATAGAGGGTGAGGTCGAATTTTGCCGATTCCTCATCGGCGTTGAAATCAGCGTCGGCATCGAGTTCGGCATCAGGCAATTCCGCCTTGTCGTCAGGTTCGTCAGGCATGCGCCCATCGATATTGAGCAGATTGAACATCACCTGGAAGAGCGGTGCCTGGCTCAGATGTCGTGCCGGGGCGAGCCTGGCCACCAGCATCTCGAAGGGCAGATCCTGATGCGCGTACGCCTCGGTTGCCACCGTGCGCACGCGCTCGAGCAGCGCGGTAAATGACGGATCGCCCGACAGATCGAGGCGCAAGGCGAGCGTATTGACAAAGAATCCGATCAGTCCTTCCAGTTCGCTGCGGGTGCGATTGGCGATGGGCGTGCCGATCACCAGATCGGACTGTCCGCTGTAGCGCGACAAGAGCACGCCAAAGGCGGCCAGGAGCGTCATGAACAAGGTGGCGCCCCGGTTTTGTCCCAGTGTACGCAAGCGCGCCGTAAGAGATGCGTTGAGGCATACACCGCAGCGCCCGCCGCGATAGCTCGACTGCGCCGGACGTGGCCGGTCGGCAGGCAGGGCAAGCTGCGCGGGGGCATCTTCCAACTGCCTCTGCCAATAGGCGAACAGTCCATCCAGCCGCTCGCCCTGTAGAATGCGCCGCTGCCAGCAGGCGAAGTCGGCATATTGGATCGGCAGTGCCGGCACTGCCGGCTGTCCGCCTTTCACCCTGCCGGCATAGAGCGCGCGCAGATCGCGGTGCAGGATCTCCAGCGACCAGCCGTCGGCGACGATATGATGCAGCACCAGCACCAGCCAGTGATAGTCGCTCTCGAGGCGTACCAGGCTGGCGCGCAGCAGCGGGCCGCGGACAAGATCGAAAGGAGCGGCAAGTGCTGCGGCGTGATGGGCGCGGGCGCGTGCCAGGCAGTCAGCCGGAGGCTGGCTGACATCCACCAGCGGCAGGTCGATGCGCAAGCTGGGGGCAATGAGCTGTACCGGCACGCCGTCCACCGCGGCGAAGGTGGTGCGCAGCGCCTCGTGGCGGTCGAGCAGGTCGGCCAGGCTGTCTTCCAGCGCCTGCCGGTCCAGCGGACCCTCGAATGGCAGCACGGTGCTCAAGTGATAAACCGCACTGCCCGGATGCAATTGCTCGAAAAACCACAGCCTTTGCTGCGCAAAGGACAGTGGACAGGGGTTCATCCTCGGCCCCGCGGGGATAGGAGGCTCGGCGGTGCCGATTGTCCCATGGCTTGCTTCTTGGCTCGCCTCGCTTATTTTTCGCGCAAGACCGGCAACTGTGGGCGATTCGAACAGGCTGCGCAACGGCACTTCAATTCCGAAGGCGTCACGGATTCGAGAGATCACGCGTGTCGCCAGCAGTGAGTGACCGCCCAGCTCAAAGAAATTATCCTCGATCCCGACAGTATCGATCCCGAGAACCTCTGCCCAGATTCGTGCAACTCGCGCTTCTCCCTCCGTGCGCGGTATCGTGGGCGCATGCTCGAGGTCCGGGCGGGAACGGTCCGGTGCGGGCAGCGCTCGCCGGTCGATCTTGCCGCTCGGCGTAGTGGGCAACCTCTCGAGAGAAATGAATGCTGCCGGCACCAGGTACTCTGGTAGACGTTCCTGTAGAAACCGGCGAAGCTCCCCGATTGCTGGCCGCGTTTCCGTTCGGGCCACTACGTAGGCGACCAGCCGGCGGTCACCGGGATCGTCTTCCCGTGCCACGACAGCGGCCTCGCGCACGGCTGCATGCGCAGCGAGCACCGCCTCTACCTCCCCTGGCTCAACCCGAAAACCCCGGATTTTCACCTGATTGTCGAGGCGGCCGAGAAACTCGATATTGCCATCGGGAAGATAGCGCGCAAGATCGCCTGTTCTATAAAGTCGCGCTTCTGGATAGCTTGAGCCGGTGACGAATTTTTCCGCAGTGAGTTCGGGGCGGTTGAGATAGCCGCGCGCCAGGTTATCCCCGCCGATATACATCTCACCGGGAACGCCGATAGGCACCGGGCGTAGACCGGGGTCAAGCAGATGGATGAATGTATTGGCGATCGGGCGGCCGATAGGGGGCAGAAGCGGCCAGTCATCGGGTAAATCCGGAAGGGTAAAGGCGGTAACCACATGAGTTTCCGATGGGCCGTAATGGTTGTGCAGCCGGCAGCCGGGAATATTTCTGAACAGGGCGCGGATTTGTGGGGTGACCTGCAACTGCTCGCCAGCGGTGATGACTTCCCGTAAGGTCGCCGGAAACGACTGCATGCCCGAGGCGGCTTCCGCCAATTGCTGTAGCGCAACGAAGGGAAGATATAGTCGCTGGATTTTCTGTAGGCTGATGAACCGCCATAATCCCGCCGGGTCCTGCCGCAACGTTTCCGGTACCAGGACCAGCATCGTGCCTGCGCAAAGGGTCGAGAAAATCTCCTGGAACGAGACATCGAAGCTCAATGGCGAAAATTGCAGCGTCGTACCGCCGGGGCCCAGTTCCCGATACTGCCAGCTGATCAGGTTGACCAGCGTGCGATGCGGCATCGCCACGCCTTTTGGCTTGCCGGTCGACCCCGAAGTATAGATGACGTAGGCGAGGTTCTGCGAGGTCGGCAGCTTACGAAGATCCAGCGAAGTGTCCAGTTCGTTGTTCGATAGCGGTGCCAGAGGTTCCTCGATGCACAAGGCACGTCGGGCCGGCAGCCGCTCAAGCAGCCCGCGCCGCGTGAGCAGGAGCAGTGCGCCGCTGTCTTGCAGCATGAATGCCAGCCGCTCATCCGGATATGCCGGATCGAGCGGCTGGCAGGCGCCACCGGCAATAAGGATGCCAAGGATGCCGATCACCATTTCCGGCGAGCGTTCGACGCAGAGCGCCACCGGCGTATCGGGACCGACGCCGAGTCGGCTCAGATGGCAGGCAAGCAGATCGGCACGATCATTGATCTCATGATAGGTGAGCCGGGTGTCGCCACATACGACAGCGATCGCATCGGGCGTACGCGTCACTTGTTCCCGAAAAAGTTCGTGAATGCAGTGGCCGCGAGGATATTCAGTCTGATTGTGGTTCCAGTCGGCAAGTTGCTGGCGCTCCGCAGCCGTGAGCAACGAAAGGTCAGCCAGCTTCACGTGTGGCTCCGCCGGATGCGCGATCATCGCTTCCAGCAGCGTGCGCCAATGATCGAGCATGCGCATGACTGTGGCGTCGTCGAAACGCGCCCGGTCATACAGAAGCCTGAGCAGGAGTTCTTCGCCGGGCGCAGCGATAGCCGTCAACGGATAGCTGGTGCGCTCGACGGCCCGGGTCGAGCTGGGGGCATGGCTTCTCTTTTCCTCAGTTGGCAACTCCCGCTGAGGATAATTTTGAAAAACCAGGAGGCTTTCAAAAAGGGGCAATCCTGCGGGGACCTCGCTCAAGTGCTGGATTTCAGCAAGCGAACTATACCCATATTCCCTGTCTTCGAGCTGGCGGCCCTGCAGCTTCTGTAACCAGCCAGTCAGGGTATCCGTTTCCGCGAGGGAGACGCGCAGCGGCAATGCATTGATGAAAAGCCCCAGCATCGATTCGACCCCAGGAAGCGCTTCAGGCCGGCCTGCGGCGATGATGCCGAAAACAATATCGGTCTCTCTGCTGTAGCGGCTCAGGAGAAGCGCCCAGGCGGCCTGAACCAGGGTGTTGAGCGTCACTCGGTTCGTTCGCGCGAAGGATTCAAGTGCAGCGGTCGATTCAGCTGACAGCAGGATGTGCCCTTCAGCATGCCCCTCGGCGCCTTTGCGGGGGCGGTCTACGGTTAGCGGCGTGGCGGCTATAAAGCCATGGAGTACTCGCTTCCAGTAAGCGCGGGCGGCATCCCGGTCCTGCTCCTGCAACCAGGCGATATACTCCCGGTAAGGGCGCGGTGGAGGCGGTTCGTATCGGACGTTGCGCCGGATAGCCTCATAAAAATTTCCAATCTCCGAGAAGAGGATCGGCACGCTCCATCCGTCGAGGAGAGCATGGTGATGGCTCCAGATAAACTCGAACTGATCGTCACCGGTGCGGATCAGCGCGATTCGCATCGGCGGCGCTTTCGAAAGATCGAAACCTCGCTGCCTGTCGGCGTCGAGATAATCGTCGAGGCGACGACCCGTTTCACTATCCATTTCCGGTAATCCACGCCAATCATGATGGGTACAGTCCAGCCGCGCTTCGCGATGAACGACTTGCACGGGTGCGTCGAGGCCCCGCCAGTGAAATGTCGTCCGCAGCGCGGGATGGCGCGCCACTACGCGCCGCCAGCTTTCCTCGAATGCTTCGATATCCACACTGCTGGCAAAGGAGTGATGGAGCTGTTCGACATAGACGCCCGAATCCGGATCGAGAAGCGTATGGAACAGCATTCCCTCCTGCATCGGCGATAGGGGATAGATGTCCTCGAGATCCGGGTTGTCGCGCAAGAGTCCGTCGAGCTGCGTCTGACCCATATTGATCAGGGAAAAATCCACTGGCGTCAGTCCTTCTGGCCTGAAGGACAGGCAATGCCTGATGAGTTTGCGCAGCTCGTCGATGAACGTCGACGCCAGTGATTCGATGGTAGCGCGGCGGTGGATTGCCTCACTGTAGATCCAGGATAAATGCAACTGACCCGCGAAGACACCTCCATTGACATCGATAAGATAATGTCGCCTGCTATGCTCGCTGAAAGCCGGTCCGCGCAGGTCTGTCTCGCCGGTAGCCGGGTCGGCGGAATACTCGAATTGTCCGAGGTAATTGAAGCTTATCTGTGGCTGCGGACGCGCCCGCAGCAATTCGCCGGTTTCTCCCCTGCTTATATACCGCAGGAGGCCATAACCGATGCCACGACGGGGAATTGCACGCAGCCGTTCCTTGACATGCCGCAGCGCTAAATCAGGCGTGACGGGATCGGTGTAATCGCTGACGTCAAGCGCTACCGGAAAGAGCGTTGTAAACCAGCCCACTGTCCTCGACAAATCGACGTCGTCAAAAAGCGCTTCCCTGCCGTGGCCTTCCAGATCGACCAGCAACATGCCGATTCCTGTCCACCGTGCGAAGGCAAGCGCCATGGCGGTCAATAGCGTTTCATCGATGCGCGCTTGATGAGTCCGTGCTATATCCCTCAGCAGGTATGTGGTTTCTTCTGTGCTGAGAGACATCACTACCGTGCGGCTCGATCCGGCGGTGTTGGCGTCTGGAAGTGCAGGCAAATCGGTCGGCAGAGGCGGTGCCTGTGACGGCAATGCAGCAAGCCAGTACTGCACCTCTTCCCGCAGAATCGCCGAGTTTGCCGGATTTGCCGAATTTGCATAGGCTGCCAGTTTTTCCGCCCAGGATGTGAAGGCGGTAGTTTTCGGCGGCAGGTGGGCCGGCAGGCCTGGTGCGTCCAGTTGGGCACAAATGGTATTGAGATCTTCCAGCAGGATGCGCCAGGAAACGCCATCAATAACCAGATGGTGGATCACGATCAGTAATTTTGCATTTTCCCGGCAACCGAAGTCGAACAGCACGGTGCGTAGCAGCGGGCCGCGGGCAAGATCGAGGCTCGCCTGTGCCTGCGCTGCCCATCTTGCTACCTCGGCTGCCTGTTGCGATGGTTCAACCCCGGATAGATCAACGCGGGCAAATGGCGCCACCCCATCCGGATTCGCGAGTGTCTGCAGCCACCTTTCATCAGTGCGGAAAAAGCGCAGCCGCAGTGCGTCGTGATGGCTCAAGAGCTGGTTGAAAACGCTCACCCAGCGGTCATCGTCGATGCCAGACGAGACCGGCAACAGTACTGCCTGGTTGTAATGCTGCGGATCAACCAGATTCTGCTCGAAAAACCAGTGCTGGATCGGCGTAAGCGGCGCAGTTCCAGTTACCGTTCCCTGCTCAGCCGCGATTGTGGTGGCGTCCGTGATCGTCAGCAATCCGGCAATGGTCGGCTGCTCGAAAAGCTGACGGGGGGTGAAGCGCCGCCCTTGAGCGCGCGCCCGGGCAACGATCTGGATTGCCAGGATCGAGTCACCCCCCAGTTCGAAGAAATTATCGTGGATACCGACCTGGGGAAGGTGGAGCACTTCCGCAAATATATCCGCCAGTCGGCGCTCGTCTTCGGTGCGCGGCGCCACCGCCGTAGCTTCCCTGACCATCACAGGTATGGGCAAGGCCGAGCGATCGATCTTGCCATTGGCAGTCAACGGCAAGGCCGCCAACGCGACAAATGCCGAAGGCACCATATAGTCGGGCAACCGCGCTTGCAAAAAATGCCGCCATTCGCTCACAGGGGGTGGCTTATCCGTCACCACATAAGCGACCAGGCGCTTGTCGCCGGGCGTATCTTCACGCATCGTCGCCACCGCCTCGCGAACGTCCGGGTATCCGCGCAGCGCTGCTTCCACTTCACCCAGTTCGACGCGGAATCCGCGCACCTTGACCTGCTGATCGCGCCGTCCGAGAAACTCCAGGTTTGCATCGGGAAGATAGCGCACCCAGTCTCCGGTCCGGTATAGGCGCGCACCTGAACGGAACGGATGGGAGATGAACCGCTCGGCGGTGAGAGCCGGTTGGTGGAGATAGCCGCGGGCCAGGCCTTCGCCGCCGATATAGAGCTCGCCCGGCACGCCGATGGGTACCGGTTGAAGCCGGTCGTCCAGCACATAGATTTCGGTGTTGGCAATCGGCCGGCCTATGGGGACCGGGAGGGCGGAAGTGTCAAAGGTCGGATTGGCAGGAGGCAGGCGGTCTGCGCCGGAGATGGTACGGCTTGCGGGGACCATCGGGAGTATGGGGATTCCAAGTGGAGAAAGTTTGCAGAGCGTGGCCGTGATCGTGGTCTCGGAGGGGCCATAGGCATTGATCAGGGCGACTCTTCCGTCCGTCTGCCGTCGCCATTTGGCCAATCGTGCCGGAATCATCGGTTCGCTGCCGACTATCACGAGCCTCAGGCTTGCGGGCATTCGCAGGTTCGCAAGTTCTTCCACCCATCCGTGCCAGTAGGTGGCCGGCAGGTTTAAAACGCTGAGGTGGCGGCTTTCAACGAAGTCCAGCAGGTCCGAAAACACCGGAGGGCCAATCTCGGGCCATACGACAACGGTGGCTCCGCACAGCCAGGCAGGGAAAATCTCCTCCGCCGCCACATCGAACGCGGGAGAGGCGAGCTGCAGCACGCGATCGGTTGCGCAAAGCATATAGGACGCCGAGACTGCGGCAGCATGGTTGACCAACGCCCGGTGTGGCACCATGACGCCTTTCGGCGTGCCGGTAGATCCCGAAGTGTAGACGATATATGCAAGATTCTCCGGCCCGACATTTGCGCGCAATGCGAGCGCTTTATTTTCCCCTTCACCCTTCTTCCTCCCGAGGTTGCCGGGACCGATGGCGGAATCAATGGTGGAATCTATGGTGATGATGTGCCCGTTGTAGCCGGCAAGACGCTCCCCGAATGCTTCCCGGGTTACCACCGCGGGCGCGGCGGTATCGGCAAGAATGAAAGCGATCCGCTCCTCGGGAAATGTGGAATCGATGGGAACATACGCGGCCCCGGCCTTGAGGATGCCAAGAGCGCCAACGGCCATCCTAATGCCGCGATCGGTCAGCAGACCTATTGGCGTGTCCGCATCGATCCCTTGCACATCTTGTGCATCGGCACCACGCAAGTGCGCGGCGAGACGGTCGGCTTGCTGGTTCAGTTGTGCATAGGTGAGTCGTTCATTGCTCGCTTCAAGGGCTACCGCGTCTGGCGTCCGCGCCGCCTGGACCTCGAATAATGTGTGGATGCAGCCATCGCGCGGGAACGCGACAGCGGTGGCATTCCATTCGACCAGAAGCTGTTGCCGTTCGGTTGAGGAAAGCAGGGGCAGTTCGGATAGGTGTCCTTCCGCCTTGGCAACGACGCCTTCGAGCAGTACCAGGAAATGACCGAGCATTCGCCGAATAGTTATCGAGTCAAAAAGATCTGTCGCGTATTCGAAAGTGGCCGTCATTCCATCATCGAACTCGGTAATGGCGAGGGTAAGATCGAACTTCGCCGCGCCGCGTGCTTCGACGATACTGCCGGCAGCGATATTCGAGGTGGACGGCACCGTTTCCTGGGGAAGATTTTCCAGCGCGAACATCACCTGGAACAGCGGCGCCTGGTTCAGATGTCGTGCCGGGGCAAGCCTGGCCACCAGCATCTCGAAGGGCAGATTCTGATGTGCGTACGCCTCGGTTGCCACCGTGCGCACGCGCTCGAGCAACGCGGTAAATGACGGATCGCCCGACAGGTCAAGGCGCAAGGCGAGCGTATTGACGAAGAATCCGATCAGCCCTTCCAGTTCGCTGCGAGTGCGATTGGCAATGGGCGTGCCGATCACCAGATCGGACTGTCCGCTGTAGCGCGACAGCAGCACGCCGAAAGCAGCCAGGAGCGTCATGAACAAGGTGGCGCCCTCCCGTTGCGAAAGGGCTCGCAATCCTGCCGTCAACCCGGCGGGCAAGGATGCCGACAGGGAAGCGCCGCGGAAAGTCTGTACTGCCGGGCGCGGCCGGTCGGAAGGCAGGACAAGCTGCCTCGGTGCATCCTCCAGATGCTTCTGCCAGTAGGCGAACAGCCCATTCAACGGGTCCCCTTGCAGGATACTCCGTTGCCAGCAGGCGAAGTCGGCATACTGGATCGGCAATTCCGGCAATGGCGAAGGCCGGCCATCCGCGTAGGCTGCGAGAAGGGCTTGCAGTTCCCGCTTGAGTATGCAGATGGACCATCCGTCGGCAACGATATGGTGCATGGTCATCACCAGGATTTGGTCCGAGTCGTTGATGCGTAGCAGCGTCGTCCGAAGAAGCGGTCCGCGCGTGAGATCAAACGGCGTTTCGGCATCCGTCCTGATTATTTCATTCGCTATCTCATCAGCTGACTTGCTGGAAGCTTCGTTGGAAGCCTCGTCGGCTGTCTTGCGTGCCTCGTTCCCTAGTGAATGGCGTAAATCAATGATTGTCAGCGCGGGCACTGAAGGCGGTGCGACGATCTGGACACCTTGCCCGTCAATGGCGTCGAAAGTCGTGCGCAGGATTTCATGCCGTCGTACGATTTCAGCCAGGCTTTTTTGAAGGATTGCCGCATCCAGCGGTTCGTAAAAGGAGAGAGTGGTGCAAAGGTTGTATACCGCACTGTGCGGAGAAAGCTGATCAAGAAACCACAGGCGCTGCTGGGCAAAGGAGAGGGGATAAGGGCCATTTCCATTGCGGTGCGGGATTGGTTGCGACGCCGAACGGGGTCCTAGTCGCAGTGCAAGCTCGGCCACGGCAGGTGCTTCGAAAAAAACATGCAGTGGGACCACTGCATGCATAACGTCGCGGATACGCGAGACCGCCTGCGTGGCGAGCAGCGAATGGCCCCCCAATTCGAAGAAATTATCGTGGATACCGACCTGGGGAAGGTGGAGCACCTCGGCAAATATATCCGCCAGCCGGCGCTCGTCTTCAGTGCGCGGCGCCACCGCCGCGGTTTCTCTTGCTACCGCAGGGATGGGCAGGGCCGAGCGGTCGACCTTGCCATTGGCGGTCAGCGGCAAGGCCGCCAACGCGACAAATGCCGAAGGCACCATATAGTCGGGCAACCGCGCTTGCAAAAAATGCCGCCATTCGCTCACAGGGGGTGGCTTATCCGTCACCACATAAGCGACCAGGCGCTTGTCGCCGGGCGTATCTTCACGCATCGTCGCCACCGCCTCGCGAACGTCCGGGTATCCGCGCAGCGCTGCTTCCACTTCACCCAGTTCGACGCGGAATCCGCGCACCTTGACCTGCTGATCGCGCCGTCCGAGAAACTCCAGGTTTGCATCGGGAAGATAGCGCACCCAGTCTCCGGTCCGGTATAGGCGCGCACCTGAACGGAACGGATGGGAGATGAACCGCTCGGCGGTGAGAGCCGGTTGGTGGAGATAGCCGCGGGCCAGGCCTTCGCCGCCGATATAGAGCTCGCCCGGCACGCCGATGGGTACCGGTTGAAGCCGGTCGTCCAGCACATAGATTTCGGTGTTGGCAATCGGCCGGCCTATGGGGATGGGGCTGTGGATCTTCCCTGCCGGGGGCACCGGATAGCACGTAGTGAATGTAGTGTTTTCAGTAGGGCCATACGCATTGATCAACACGCACTGTGGGTGTTGCTCGCGTATCCTGCCGACATGGTTTGGCGACAATACATCGCCGCCGGTGATGAGCTGGCGCACTCTATTCAGACATTTGCAATGGGTATCGACCATCTGGTGAAAAAGTCCTGATGTCAGCCAGAGCGTGCTAACCCGGTGGCGCTGGATCACGTCTGCAAGCGCTTCGAGCGAGGGCGCGGCCGCAGGCATGATTATCAACCGCGCGCCGTTAAGCAGGCAGCCCCAGATTTCAAAGGTTGAAGCGTCGAACGCAATCGGCGCAAATTGAAGAAATACGTCATCGGAAGCAAATGTAGCGTAATCGGTATTCTTTACGAGCCGCACGACGGCACGTTGAGTGACCGCAACACCCTTGGGTATACCGGTAGAGCCCGACGTATAACAGACGTAGGCGAGATTGTCGGCCACCACCCCGCTTATGGGATTACCCGCAGATTCGCGCGCGATTTCCTCGCATTCATCATCGATGCAAACCAACCGCATGGCTTCCTCGTGCAATCCGGGGAGTACATCGAGAAGCCGGCTGCGGGTCAGCACCACCGTTGTTCTCGCATCATTCATCATGACCGATAACCTGGTGCGAGGGCTGGCGGGGTCGAGCGGCAGGTAGGCTCCGCCCGCCTTGAGAATACCGAGCAGGGCGGCGATCAGATCAAAAGAACGCTCAAGGCAGACCCCAACCGCCATCTCCGGAACGACGCCGAGACGGCGCAGGCGGTGCGCGAGCTGGTTGGCGCGCGTATTGAGGTCGCCATATGTCAGATGGCGCTCCCCCAGTACAAGAGCAATCGCATTCGGACGCTTTTTTGCCTGCTCTTCGAATAGCTCGTGAATGCACGCATCCCGAGGGTACTCGGTACGCGTATCATTCCATTCGACCAAAAGCTGTTCCCGCTCGGCTTCGGTGAGAAGGGATAGGTCGCTAAAGTGCCGTTCCGGATCAGCGGCGGCGCCCGCCAGTAAAACCTCGAAATGCCTGGCCATTCGGCCGATAGTTTGTGCATCGAAAAGATCGGCGCTATATTCAAAATATCCGGTTACTTGGCGCCCGTCGTCGACCAGGGAAAGCAGCAGGTCGAACTTGGCCGTGCCCGACTCGTCCCGATCCTGGCCGGCGGATACGAACGCCTCCTCATCTTCTCCTTCCTGCCCCTGAGAAAGCACGTTTTGTAGTGCGAACATCACCTGGAAGAGCGGCGCCTGGCTCAGATGTCGTGCCGGGGCGAGCCTGGCCACCAGCATCTCGAAGGGCAGATCCTGATGTGCGTACGCCTCGGTTGCCACCGTGCGCACGCGCTCGAGCAGCGCGGTAAATGACGGATCGCCCGACAGATCGAGGCGCAAGGCGAGCGTATTGACAAAGAATCCGATCAGTCCTTCCAGTTCGCTGCGGGTGCGATTGGCGATGGGCGTGCCGATCACCAGATCGGACTGTCCGCTGTAGCGCGACAAGAGCACGCCAAAGGCGGCCAGGAGCGTCATGAACAAGGTGGCGCCCCGGTTTTGTCCCAGTGTACGCAAGCGCGCCGTAAGAGATGCGTTGAGGCATACACCGCAGCGCCCGCCGCGATAGCTCGACTGCGCCGGACGTGGCCGGTCGGCAGGCAGGGCAAGCTGCGCGGGGGCATCTTCCAACTGCCTCTGCCAATAGGCGAACAGTCCATCCAGCCGCTCGCCCTGTAGAATGCGCCGCTGCCAGCAGGCGAAGTCGGCATATTGGATCGGCAGTGCCGGCACTGCCGGCTGTCCGCCTTTCACCCTGCCGGCATAGAGCGCGCGCAGATCGCGGTGCAGGATCTCCAGCGACCAGCCGTCGGCGACGATATGATGCAGCACCAGCACCAGCCAGTGATAGTCGCTCTCGAGGCGTACCAGGCTGGCGCGCAGCAGCGGGCCGCGGACAAGATCGAAAGGAGCGGCAAGTGCTGCGGCGTGATGGGCGCGGGCGCGTGCCAGGCAGTCAGCCGGAGGCTGGCTGACATCCACCAGCGGCAGGTCGATGCGCAAGCTGGGGGCAATGAGCTGTACCGGCACGCCGTCCACCGCGGCGAAGGTGGTGCGCAGCGCCTCGTGGCGGTCGAGCAGGTCGGCCAGGCTGTCTTCCAGCGCCTGCCGGTCCAGCGGACCCTCGAATGGCAGCACGGTGCTCAAGTGATAAACCGCACTGCCCGGATGCAATTGCTCGAAAAACCACAGCCTTTGCTGCGCAAAGGAGGCAGGAAAGAGGAACGCTTCGCGGTTTACGGCATAAAGCGATCGTCCGTCTTTTTCGATCATGGCTGCTCCTTTCGAAACACGAGCAAATTGCTCGTCTATCGTGTTGCTTCGCCTCCCCATAGAACGAACTGTGCAGAGAATAAGGCGGCTTGAATTATCCGGCGTAGCGCATGACTTTGCTCGAAAATCAAAACGATGGTGCGATTTGATATTTCCCCGACGCATAATGCCGGCGACGGGAATAAGTTCCTTATTCGCGTATCCTTGGTACGCGCGCATTCGCATCCTGAACTCTACTGCTGTTAAGAAATTATAGCCTTCCAGAATATAAATTCAGCCCAATCGACACTTTTTTCAAACTCATGTCAATTTCATACATTCCATACCGCTTGTATACTCCTTTATCGACACATGAGCCTGGAGAGTTCTGGTCTTGATAGGAAAGAGCCCGACTGATGCTCGAGCAGTCCGCCGTGGGGAGGATAGGATTCAGCCGCGCTGGAATATGCGGCATAATTCACCCTTTTTTGGTTTCGCTGCGATGAACGCTGCCCAGTTATCGGCCTGGCATCCTGCCCCGTCTTCCATATCACCCCAAGCCCGAGGGTGGCTGCTGAACCGTGGTTCACTCACTCAGCTCATCCAGCAGCATTGTTGCGGCAATTTCCGTGTCAAGCCGGTATTCCAGCGCCTGGCCGGGGTGTGCGTCGATGAACTTGCCATGATGAATCTGCGTCGAAACGAGTTGGCATTGGTACGGGAGGTGTACTTGTATTGTGGTGATACACCGGTGGTATTTGCCCATTCGGTAGTGGCGAGGGAAGATCTGAGGGGCGCATGGCGTGGGTTGAGTGGCTTGGGCAGCAGGTCACTGGGTACCGTATTGTTTACCAATCCAGCGGTCGAACGTACACCGCTTCGCTTCAAAAAGCTGAATTCAACGCATCCACTTTTCATCCGTGCTTGCCGGCATTTACAGGCAAAACCGCCTGGTCTTTGGGCGCGGCGCTCCCTGTTCAGTTTGCAAGGGCAATCCATACTCGTCACCGAAGTATTTCTTCCTTCCATTCTGGAGTTGGCATAGTGACGCTCACGCAACGTCTCGGCTATTATGAAAAACTGATGCGCCTGGACAAGCCCATCGGTATCCTGCTGCTGTTGTGGCCGACATTATGGGGTTTATGGCTTGCCGCCGGCGGCATGCCCAGCACGCATATCCTGGCGATATTTATACTGGGTACCGTACTGATGCGTTCCGCCGGTTGCGTCGTCAACGACTATGCAGACCGCAATTTCGATTCGCATGTGGAGCGCACCAAAAATCGGCCATTGGCGACCGGCAAGTTGAGTTCCAAAGAAGCGTTGCTGCTGGCAGCGGGATTAAGTCTGTGTGCGTTTTTGCTGATACTGCCGCTGAACCGCCTTACGCTTGCGCTATCGGTGCTGGCGCTATTTCTGGCCGCGAGCTATCCATTCACCAAACGTTTCTTCGCGATGCCGCAAGCCTATCTCGGTATCGCTTTCAGTTTTGGAATTCCGATGGCTTTTGCCGCGCAGACCGGAGAAGTGCCCTATATTGCCTGGCTATTGATGGTGGCGAACCTGCTTTGGGTGATCGCTTATGATACCGAATATGCCATTGTGGATAAAGTTGACGATCTCAAGATCGGGATCAGGACGTCCGCCATTACTTTCGGCCGTTTCGACGTAGTGGGCGTGATGCTATGCCATATCCTGTTTCTGAGTACCATGATCGTCGTGGGACTGATCCAGAAACTCGGCGTTATTTATTACGCGAGTCTCATCGTCGCGCTGGGATTGGTGTTTTACCAGTACCGCCTGATTCACGATCGCGACCGCGCCCGCTGCTTCAAAGCCTTTTTGCACAACAACTGGGTCGGCGCGGCGATTTTCGTTGGTATCGCGTTTGATTACCTGATAAATGAGGCCTCATCCGTATGAAATACAAGGACCTGCGCGATTTCATCGCCCAATTGGAGAAGCAGGGGGAACTGAAGCGCGTAACGGTCGAAATCGATCCGTATCTGGAAATGACCGAAATCTGCGACCGGGCATTGAAAGCCGGCGGTCCCGCCATCCTGTTTGAAAAGCCCAAGGGACATACCATTCCTGTGCTGGGTAACCTGTTCGGTACGCCAAGGCGCGTAGCGATGGGCATGGGGCAGGATTCGGTCGAGGCATTACGGGAAGTCGGTAAACTTCTGGCGTATCTCAAGGAACCTGATCCGCCCAAAGGGCTGAGGGATGCGTGGGACAAGCTGCCCGTCCTGAAACAGGTACTCAATATGGCGCCGCGAGAGCTTTCCAGAGCGCCCTGCCAGGATATCGTATGGGAAGGTAAGGATGTGGATCTCGGCAGGCTGCCGATTCAGACCTGCTGGCCGGGAGATGCGGGTCCGCTGGTCACCTGGGGATTGACTGTCACGCGGGGGCCGCACAAGACGCGGCAGAATCTGGGGATTTATCGCCAGCAGGTGATCGGGCCGAATAAGCTCATCATGCGCTGGCTGGCCCATCGTGGCGGTGCGTTGGATTTTCGCGATTTTTGTCTGGCTAATCCGGGGCAGCCTTATCCGTTGGCAGTGGCGTTGGGGGCAGACCCGGCGACCATACTCGGCGCCGTCACGCCGGTACCCGACAGCTTGAGCGAATACCAGTTCGCCGGTTTGCTGCGCGGTGCGAAAACGGAGATCGTGAAATGCCTGAGCCATGATCTGCAGGTTCCGGCGAGTGCCGAAATCGTACTGGAAGGGTATATCCACCCCGAAGAAACGGCGTTGGAAGGTCCGTTCGGCGATCATACCGGCTACTACAACGAGCAGGAAACCTTTCCGGTATTTACCGTCGAGCGCATCACCATGCGGCATGACCCGATTTATCATTCGACATACACGGGCAAGCCACCGGACGAACCGGCCATACTTGGTTTGGCGCTCAATGAAGTGTTCGTGCCATTGCTGCAAAAGCAGTTTACCGAAATCGTCGACTTTTATCTGCCACCGGAAGGCTGTTCATATCGCATGGCGGTGGTGAGCATGAAAAAGCAGTACGCGGGCCACGCCAAGCGAGTCATGTTCGGCGTATGGAGTTTTCTGCGGCAATTCATGTATACCAAATTCATCATTGTCACTGACGACGACGTCAATATCCGTGATTGGAAGGAAGTTATCTGGGCCATTACCACGCGCGTCGACCCCGCGCGCGATACACTGATCGTGGAAAATACGCCGATAGATTACCTTGACTTCGCCAGCCCGGTATCGGGCCTGGGCGGAAAGATGGGGCTGGACGCTACCAACAAATGGCCGGGGGAGACGAACCGCGAATGGGGAACGCCAATTGTGATGGATATTGCGGTAAAGGAGCGGGTGGACAGAATCTGGAAAGATCTGGGGTTTTAGACATGTAGCCGCAGCTTTTGCGAGTTGACCCAATCTGGGCTTGCATGCGATCTGTTATTAGACGCTACAATACGCAATATTATTACATTTCCTTATGTCGTGCTTCTGGATGGCCATCATCCCAGCTGAAGCTTGTAAATCTTACTTACCGGAAATAATCCTAAATCCGGTAGTTGGACGGAAAGAAGTGTGCGGTTTTTGGGGTGCAGGGCAAGGCGCAATGACGCGGAATGGTCGTTCCATTCCAAGGAGTTGCAACGCAGCCATGTGCCGCAAAAACTGTGCAATTCTTCCCGTAGCGACCTCAGCCGGAAGGTGAGCGTCAAATAATATGAAATATTGTTTAATCATGACACTGATCTATTAAATGAGCGGTCAACTACCGGATTTAGGATAATGGATCGCGCAAATACTGACTACGTGGCCGGTGTTGAAGAATGTAATCCATCCGTTGCGCTTCGTCCGGATTTCGGAGTAATCGCGGCATGGGTAAAGCCGGGTACGAGAGTACTCGATCTCGGCTGCGGTGACGGTTCGCTCATGTGTTTCTTGCGTGATACGCGTGACGTCCGGGGCTACGGCGTTGAAATTGATGACGCCAATGTTCTGGCATGTTTCAATAATGGCGTGAACGTAATTCAGAGCGATCTGGAGTCGGGCCTGCAAAGTTTCGAATCGGATTCATTCGATTATGTAGTGCTCTCCCAAACCCTGCAGGCGGTCAAGAATACCGAGCGAATCGTGAAGGAAATGCTACGGGTGAGTAAAGAGGGTATTGTTTCATTTCCGAATTTCGGCTATTGGAAAAATCGCCTGCAGGTTTTAGCCGGCCATATGCCGGTTTCGGAAGCGCTGCCCTATCAATGGTTCGACACGCCCAACATTCATAATTGCACGCTTGGCGATTTTGAAGAATTTTGCAGCCAGCATGGCGCCCGCATTCTCGAACGCCGGGTGCTGAATGGCAATCATCAGAATACATTTCTGCCTAATTTGCTGGGAATGCTGGCGTTTTATCGGTTCGAACAGCAGAAGTAAGCGCAAATTTCCTTAGTTGCGATGCATTTCGGAATCCGCAGTGTCAAATTTCGCCCGCCCGGCCAGCCACACTAGAACCAGCACAGGAAGACCCAGTAACGCTGTGCCGGTAAAGAAACTGGCGTAACCGTAAGCATCGACAAAGTCGCCGCTGAACCCCGCGATAAATTTTGGCATCAACAGCATCACCGAGCTGAACAGGGCGTATTGCGTGGCGGAATAGGCGGAGTTGGTCAGGCCGGAAAGGTAGGCGATAAAAGCGGAAGAGGCAATGCCGGCTGAAAGATTATCGGCGGAAATGGTGAATATGAGCCCGGTGACGTCGTGCCCGCGCCCTGTGAGCCAGACAAACAGAAGATTAGTCGCCGCCGACAATACCGCTCCGAGAAAAAGCGTGCGCATAATGCCGATTTTCGCTATGAATACACCGCCGATGGCCGCGCCGGCGATCGTCATGACTACGCCATAAACCTTGGAGACCGTTGCCACTTCATCCTTGGAATATCCCATGTCGACATAGAACGGGTTGCTCATCACGCCCATCACTACATCCGAGATGCGGTAGACCGCGATTAAAGCCAGAATCAGCAATGCCTGTCCGCCATGACGCACAATAAAGTCCCGGAAGGGCGCGACCATTGCCCCATATAGCCAGGCCAGCAGTTGCGTAAGCCGTACGCTCAGATTCCAGTGCGCAATAGCAGCCTTGGCGCGATCTTCATTCTCCGAGATGAGACGGTTAACGGGGACGTCGGGCTCCCGTATCATGAGCGTGGTAATAATCCCGACCACCATGAAGGCCGCCATCGCCAGGTAGGCAGTTCGCCAGGGAGCATACTCATAGGTGGCTTCCGAAGGATCTACCGCCGCTGCTATCCATAAGGCGCCTGCGGAAGCCAGAATCATTGCCATGCGATAACCTGCTTGATAGGTGGCGGCCATGGCGCCTTGAAGCCTCAGCGATACCGCTTCGATTCGATAGGCGTCCAGTGCAATATCCTGCGTTGCAGAAGCGAAGGCGACGGCCAAGGCGAAAAAGACCGTATGCGTCAAATTTTCGAGCGGATCGGTGCTTGCTATGCCGATCAGCGCGACGACAATAGAGATTTGCGATAGCAAAAGCCATGCGCGCCGTCGCCCCAGTAAACGGGTTAATAATGGCAAAGGCAGGCGATCCACCAGGGGAGACCACATCCATTTGAAGCCGTAAGCCAATCCGATCCAGCTCAGGTGGCCAATAGTGGAACGATCGATCCCCGCTTCCCGTAACCAGAATGACAAGGTCCCCAGTACCAGTAACAGCGGCAATCCGGCAGAGAAGCCCAATGACAGCATTCCCAACACGCGTGGGTGGGTGTAAATACGAAAAGCGTGCAGCCAGCCGGACAAGGCAGCGGGCATTAGGCCAAATCCGGCATTCGAGGCAGGGCATCCAATCGATCGATTACCTGATTCGGGATCATAAGCTGTAGTCGTAGTCGATAATAAGCGGTGAATGATCGGAAAACCGTTCCGTCTTATAAATGGAAACAGCCTTGGCCTTGGCGGCAATTCCGGGGGTCGCAATCTGATAATCGATACGCCAGCCCACATTTTTTGCCCATGCCTGCCCTCGATTGGACCACCACGTATATTGCTCAGGCTCCGGATTGATTTGACGGAATACGTCGACAAATCCAAGTTCGTGGAAAACGTCAGTAAGCCAGGTGCGTTCTTCCGGGAGAAAGCCGGAATTTTTCTGATTGGATCGCCAGTTTTTCAGGTCGATCTCCTTATGGGCAATATTCCAGTCGCCGCATAAAATGATCTCCCTGCCGCAATCCGCCAGCTGTTTGAGCATGGGAAAAAATCGCTCCAGAAAGAAGAATTTTGCGGCTTGCCGATGTTCTCCGCTGGAGCCGGAAGGAAAATAGACCGATATCACGCTCACCCGGCCAAAATCAAGGCGCAGATAACGTCCTTCCGCGTCGATCTCCGGGATGCCCAGGCCCGAGACAACGTTATCCGGCTTGCATCGGCTGTACGTGCCTACGCCGCTATATCCTTTTTTTTCAGCGCAATGAAAATGGCCGTGATAGCCATCAGGCGATACTATTTCGCGGGTAATATCAGTGGCCTGTGCTTTCAACTCCTGCATACATACGATGTCTGCTTCCTGCGTCGGCAACCATTGAAAGAACCCCTTGTTTGCCGCGGAGCGTATGCCGTTCAGGTTAACCGTTATAATTCGCATATCCATCTTCTCAGGTTCATCATTGCTATGTCCAATTTCCGTCAGGAATTTATTGAATTTGCCATCAGCCGCCATGTACTTTGCTTCGGCGAATTTAAAACAAAAGCCGGGCGGATGTCGCCCTATTTTTTCAATGCCGGACTGTTTAACGATGGCGACTCTCTGAGAAAGCTGGGCCAATTTTACGCCAAAGCCATTCTTGCTGCCCAGCTTCCGTTTGACATGCTCTTCGGCTCCGCCTACAAAGGCATTCCGTTGGTTAGCGCCATAGCCATCGAGTTGGCGGAGCGCGGATATAACTACCCTTTCTGTTTTAATCGTAAAGAAGTGAAAGACCACGGCGAAGGCGGAAACCTCGTGGGCGCCCCCCTTGTTGGACAGGTACTGATCGTTGACGATGTGATTTCCGCCGGTACGTCAGTACGCGAATCGGTTGGTTATATTCTCGGTTCTGGCGCTGTTCCCGGTGGACTCATCATAGCGCTGGATCGGATGGAGCGCGGCAACGGGACGCTGTCCGCCATGCAGGAGGTGCATCATGAATTTGGTATTAACGGCACAAGCATTGCCAACCTGGACAGTATCATCAGTTATCTGCGGGACAGGAAGGACTTGGTACACAACCTGCGTGCGATGGAAGAATATCGCGCACGGTATGGTGTTAATCAATCGGGCGCTGCATAACTAGGCTTGCAAGGCCGGGTTATGTGGGGATGATGATGCCGGGGTCAGGCAAGTCGGCGCCCGGTTGGGGTAACCGTGCAATCGTATTTACTGCGTTTCCTCTGGCGGCAGGGTTGGCAACGTAATTTCTCCCGTGGAGTTGAAGCTTCTTCCAATAGCGAGCCCCGCTCCGCCTAGCCGACCGTGCAGTTCGTATTCGGTTTTTGTACGATCGCCGGTAGCCAGGTCAAACGCATGACGGATAATTGCGGTCGCGGGCACGGTCACAGGCACCGTAACGACCGTTTCTCCAAAACGGGAGATGGTGCCGCGCTGATCGCTGACGCCGCTTGCGAAGCTCATTCCACGTAAATCGAGATCGAGTGCAATGCCGTCATAATCGATCGGTTTGTCGCTATGGTTCTGGATTCTGAGTTGTACCGCGAAGCGGGCTTCCATGCCCTGTCCCTCCAACGGATCAAGTCCCGCTACAGAGATCCGAAGGGGTTCCTGAGGATGCAATAAAGCGCATCCGGAAAGGATAAGCACCAACGCAGAAATAAGCAGTTTTCTACGGTTCATCCGGGTCATCCGTTTTTCGAATCCAGATCATACCTCGAATATTTCATAAGCTGTGCATTTCCGTAGACCCTTAATTGAGAAGTTTGCTTCCTCTTCGCCGCGTTAGGGTATTATCCCTATCGAAGCTGGCTAGACAGTCGCTGCCTGCTTTTCAGTAATGGAAGGCGGGGGGAGGAAAGTCCGGGCTCCATAGAGCAGGATGCCGGTTAATGGCCGGCCGCCGTGAGGTGCGGAATAGGGCCACAGAGACGAGCGTATTAAGTTACGGTGAAACGCGGTAACCTCCATCCGGAGCAAGACCAAATAGGCAGGCAATGATGCGGCTCGCTGAGCCTGCGGGTAGGTTGCTTGAGCTTGCGGGTAACCGCACGCCTAGAGGAATGACTGTCCACGACAGAACCCGGCTTATCGGCCAGCTTCATTTTCTTTTGTATGAGATCAACGCCGATACAAAACAAAAAAACGGTTCTCACACAAAGCTGAGGTCGCGCGGAAGACGATGCGTGGCTGATATTGACTGATTCGGTTTCGGTGATTGAATTCTCATTCGACTTACTGAATAATTCCACGACATAACCGCCATTTATTCTCGCCACTCTTATATGATGCCGGGGCTCAGCAATATCGCATCAAGCAGCGTATGGTTGAGGTAAGTACGTAACTGGATTGCTTGGATTGTCCCATGCCACAATCGCGGCGGTGCTGGGATAAAACACATTCAAGTCCAGTTAGCTCATCTTTTCGCGAAACGACCGGACGTACGCTATTTCCTATTCCCGGATGGTTTGTTATACAATCTTTTACTATCGTCAGCGCTGTGCGCGATGAATTTGCGAATTCGAAACCGGAGATATTATGAAGAAAATGTTTGAGTGGGCTGCTGGGCTAGCGTGTGCTACGCTCGTAGCACTGGTGGCGCTGCCAGTCCACGCGCAGCTTATGCTTGCTCATGAAGGCCATCATTCGGGAGACTGTGCCATCAAATCGGGTGCTTTTCCCGTTGCCTTCAGTGCCTATGAAAAACCCAAGGGTGCACTTCCGCCCACTCATGCGTATTGCGATCATGTTCCGGAAGTTGGCGAGTTGTATTTCACGGTGGACTTGACGGATCTCGACTCTCGGGAAATACCCATTGCAGTCCGTATGGTTATGGAAGGGCATGGAGAGGGGGGCGGAGAGCATGAGATTATGTCCATACCAGCCAAAGAGTACGCATCTGGAAGCATCACCTTCTCGCTGAACCTGGAGGAGCTCGGCCAGTATGCCTTGCTACTGGAGACAGAGAAGGGCGGGAAGATGACGACAGCAGTACGCATTCCAGTACATGTCGGAGGAGGTGGAGGTCACGATGGCCATAACTCAGGCTTTGGCGCGACAGAGATCGTACTCTTACTGGGCGCAGCCGGCGCCGCGGCTTTCTTTTTCCTGCGCCGTCGGACAACAAGTCCCAAAACTTCCTGACTTAGAGGCATCGGGTAGGCACAAGCTTTACGTTTTCCATCTAGCGGTTGCCCATCATGGGTGACCCTAGCAGTCTGTCGGTTTTAAAGGAAATCGGCTGTAAAAGCGTCTGGGCGGTTCATATTTCGCCGCTTTTTCGGCCAATAGAATAACTATTGACCCTCAAAATTTCAAAATCTGCCCTCACCCAATCACTTTTTCGCTGCGATTCTTCAAGTCCGACAGGCTGCCAGGGACATGGAAGTCCCAAGTTTCTGCTTTTTGATTTATCGCTGATAAGCGATATCCGTCACTTTCATTGTTTATTGGTAGATTCCGGACCGATGTGGGGTTATCAGACTCCGCCATAACAGGACGAAGCTTCCGCAGCTGAGAAGCAGAAAGACCAAGGAACTGCTCAAGAGCCTACTCGAAAATAATTTCGCGCAACTCGGCGAAAGCGTTGCCTACCTGATCCATCTGTTCGCTGGTATGAACTGCGCTAACGCTGCAGCGTACCAATGAGCAGCCGTCAGGTGTGGCCGGCGGTAACACTAAATTTACATAAATACCATGATCAAGCAGGCCCTTCCATAGCATCAGCGCCTGTCGCGGCGCGTCGAGTATGATTGCGATAACGGGGCTTGGCTCCGGGCCAAGCTGATAACCGAGATCATCGAGCCGAGAATAAAGTTGGTGCACATTCTTCCAAAGCTGTTGGCGTAGCTCGATGCCGTCATGCAGCAATTTGAGCGCTGCCCGGGTTGATGCGATAGTAGCCGGCGTAGGTGATGCGGTGAATATATAAGGACGGCTGACATAGCGTAACTGATCAAGTTGCGCATGATTGCTCACGCAGTAGCCTCCAATGCCGCCGAGGCTTTTACTGAATGTACCGGTGATGAAATCGACCTTGTCGATGAGCCCTGTTTCTTCTACCAGACCCTGGCCTGTCTTGCCGAGGACGCCGAGTGAATGTGCCTCGTCCAGAAGAAGCGTGCTGCCGTAAGCATCCTTTAGTTTGACAATATCCGCAAGGGGCGCTCGATCGCCCAGCATGCTGTAAATACCTTCAACAATGATTAACGTGGAGCGTGAGCGGTCTCCCAGACGTCGGAGACGCTTTTCCAGATCCACCATATCGTTGTGCCTGAACCTGATGATTTCAGCGCCGCTTAAACGGCATCCGTCATAGATGCTTGCATGGGAGTCGCCATCAATGAGAACGACATCATCAACGCCAGCCAGGCCGGAGATCGTAGCGAGATTGGCTTGATATCCTGTTGTAAAGACAATACAGGAATGGCAGTCGTAAAAATCGGCAAATTCTCGCTCAAGAGCACGGTGTCCGCTGTAGCTACCATTGGCCATGCGGGAACCGGTAGTGCCCGTGCCCTCGTTATCGATTGCTGAGTGCGCTGCCGCCAGACACTCCGGTGCGAAGGTAAGTCCGAGATAGTTATTCGTGCCCAGGAATAGTATGCGGCGATCGCCAATTCTTGCCTCGGTCGAAGAATAAACCTCTTCTATGGGCGTGCCAAAAACGTCAATTCCCTCGGGTAGCAGGGCTTTTCTCGCCGCAGCAACGGCATCAAGCTTATCTAGCAAACTCATTGTTGTGCAGACTTTATCTGATGGATTAAATTCGCAAGCTCGTGAACAGTCTGCACATCCGCAAGTGCATTGAGCGGAACGGAAATGTCAAACTCATCTTCAATTTCCATAACCAGATTCAGCAATTTGACAGAGTCGATCGCAAGTTGATGAATGAGATCTGTCTGCGGTGTGATTTGCGCGTCGGGTTCACAAAATTGCTTAAGGTGATGGCAAAGTTTCTGCAGAACATCGGTGTAATCGCTCGCCATGGCTGCTCGGTTTGAATTGATTTGTTAGTTAGAAATTATACCGCTTGAGGCAAGGCATCACGCAGTTGGACAGAGGGCCGCCAACCGGGAAGCGCATGAGTTAGAGGCGCTATATCGCAAACCCAGTTGGGGTGCTGTAATTCTCTGACTTTCCCCGGGGTCAGCATTGGGGAATACCGTAGCAACCGCGCCGACCATAAATTAATGGTCGCAACCAACCAAACAAGCGATGCCGGGAAGAAGATACAATGTACGGGCCGCTTCCATACTTCTTGCGCAATTACCGCTACGGATTGACTATTGTAGCCTCCGGGCGTCCCATCATCAAGTTCATAGACGCCTTGCACGGGATTCTTGGTGGAAAGCCAGCAGATAACAGCCGCCACCAAATCATTGACGTGTAGCAAACCAAAACGCATTGCGCTGTGCCCCACCATTGGCAACAGGCCGCGGCGGGTTGCTCTGAAAAGTGGACTCATTTCTTTATCGCCCGGGCCATAGACGGCGGTTGGACGAAAAACTGCATATGGCATCCTTTGCGAGTGGTCACTAACCAGTTGCTCAGCCATGCGCTTGCTGGCTGCATACCAAGAGAGCTCCGGTTGTCTGGCAGCCAAGGAAGATATAAGGAGAAAACGAGGCGGTGAACTCTGTTCTATTGAAGCACGCACGAGGTTGTCCGTACCATCCACATTAGTATGGACGAAGTCCTTGAGAGAGCTACCGCGAACCTGCCCTGCGCAATGTACAACTGCCGAAACACCCGTGACGAGGCTTCGCAGCGCCTGGTAATTATCTAAATCACCTTCAATCCATTGCGTAAATTCATCGTCAGTCCGCGGACGCCGGGTCAAGGCCTTGACCTTCCACCCTTCCTTGATCAGTGACTGTAGCAGAACACGACCAATAAAGCCGGTGGCACCGGTCACGGCCACCCAGGAACCTGACATATGTTGGTTATTTTTCCCCAGACTCAGCAGATAGCTGGTCAGTCAATTGTGTCCGCTGTATGAAACCCTGACGTGCGGCAAAACGTGATAGCTTACCTGAGGAAGTGCGAGGCAAAGTATGCGGCGAAACTAATTCGACCAGGCAATTAACGCCAAATGCCATATATACAAGACGTTGCAACCGACTGGTGAGAGATTGACGATCTGCTATCGAGGTTAGACGGCATTCTATGACCAAAACGATCGTTGTAACATCATTAGTATCGGTTATACCGAAGGCAGACGCCTCCCGGGCTCTCACCTCAGGTTGTTGCTCGGCAAGTTCTTCTATGTCCTGCGCGCGGATATTGCGCCCGTTAACGATAATTACATCTGTACGACGGCCAGTGACATAAAGATCGTCCTCGAACAGGAAACCAAGATCTCCTGTATCCAGCCAGTTTCCGGGCTGCAGCGTTTTTTGGGTGTCTTCCGGATTATTAAAGTAGCCCGTCATGATACTGCTACCTTGCACCAGCACGCTGCCCACTTTTAAATCAGACAATTCCTGACCAGCGTCATCGACGATCTTGACCGTGTGTCCTGGCAAGGGCCGTCCACAATTTACAAATTCGCTATATTTCCTGCCCTCCACCTGTAACCGAACCGCCATTTTTTTATCAATCAAGGTTCCAGCGTCCACCTGAATGCTCTGAAAACCTTTCCCAATTTGAGAGAAAGTTACGGCAAGCGTTGATTCCGCCAGTCCATAACAAGGGAGAAAGGCTCGCGCATCAAAACCCGCAGGTGCAAATTTTTCCGCAAAATACCTTAAAGTATCGGGCCGGATCATCTCCGCACCGACACCCGCTGCTCGCCAACTGCTAAGATCAAGATCTTCCAAATCGGAATCGCGGACTCGCAAGGTACAAAGTTTGAGTCCGAATGGCTGGCTAAACGCCACGGTAGCACGGTTTCGACTAATCAGCCGCAACCATTGCAGAGGTCGAATGGCAAAATCGCGGGTGGCCAGATAGTCGACGGAAACCTGTGCCACCATTGGTGCCATCACCATGCCCACCAACCCCATATCGTGATAAAACGGTAGCCATGATGCGCAGCGGTCGCCAGCGCGTATTTCCAGTCCGTGCCGAACAATTCCCTGTAAATTGCTCATCAGTGCACGTTCGGTAATAATTACCCCACGCGGAGTGCGCGTGCTGCCAGAGGTGAATTGAAGATAAGCGATTTCGTCAGGGGTATTTGTCGGTAGCGCTGTATCGGGAACTGCAAACTTTCCGAGTTGTTCCGGCGTGCCGACCCAGCGTAATCCCTGGGATCCCTCCGCAGCTTCGCTCAGAAAATTAATATAGTCCACATTGGCTATGGCGGCGCTCGCCTGACCCGCATCAAGCATCCCCCGCAGCTGCTGAACATATACAGCATGACTGCCAAGATTGACTGGTACCGGCATCGCAAAAGGAACCAATCCGGCATAGCGGCATGCAAAGAACAATTCTACAAATTCTGGGGTGGTATCGGCAATAATGGCCACGCGATTGCCGCTGGTCAGACCCATGCCCATCAAGCGTTGGGCTGACGTCTGGGCATTTTGCTTTAACGCCTGATACGGAAGGATCGAGCGTAGATTGCCTTTGGCATCATAGAAATTAAATCCCGCGACGCCAGCTGCCGCATATTCCAAGGCAGCAGTCAAGGTTTCAAAATCAGCTAATCGTTGATCTTGAGTGTTGTACGTCGGTGTTGGGGTTATTGCTATCGGCGACTCGTCTAATAACCGAGGATCAAACGCTTGCGTTAGCGGAGCGTTCAACTTCGCTATTGTTGAACTCAAGGTCTTCCCCTCCAAATTAATGGTCTAATCATCTTTTTGTAATGTAAGTAATCCGGTCCGAAATACAGTAGTTCTGATCGCTATCCGTTTACCGCTCGAGCTCGGAATGCTCAGTTTGAATTTGAATCTTTATCAATTAAATACCAGGAGCTCAGGTGCGCTACCAAGATCAGTAACTGACGACATTTCTGTTGACTTCGCTGCCAACACAATACCATCCGTCATATCCATGTAGCTGTGATGCCACCATTTTCAGTCGTGTCAGGCGTCGTTTAAATAAACAGCAAGCCTTCCTTAACACAGCAAGATCGACAGGTTCCATTCTGTACGAGTTGGCGGCCAATATAAAGAGATTTTGGAGAATAGAAGAGAAATGTGTCGTTTTTTTGCAACACTACTTGAACCTGCGTCTTCGGTTGGAACTGGCCACACCTGGCCTCGACCTCTTCAGCGGGCATTCTACATGAATACGACTGCCAAATGAACGAGCGATGTCATGTTCGTCATGCGGGGCTTCAGCCTGTCCACAGGCATGTTCATTACTGCTTATGGAAGGGGATAGGTGGGTAGTGGGAGGAATTCAGGTTTCCTGATCTGATAATCGCAGATAAGTCTGAGCCCGCGCCAGGCCGCTTTAAGCTTCTACCCAAGCTTTGGCATCGGTGTAGTGACCGAATACCCTGATGTCGGCATCAACGAATAGATTGGATACCCAGGCACCCCAAGCCTGCCACTGGTTCTCGGTAATTATTGCAACCCGGTTGAATTCACTGCCGTGTGCGCGGATGAATTTGAGGTCCTCCCATGCGACGTCGACAGTGTAGCCCAGCATGTCGCGCCAATCGAACAGCACATTCACTTTGCTGTCGCGCCTGGATTTGTAGAGTACCTGCTCTTCGAATTGCTTGTAGTCAGCCAAGGTAAACTCACCGAAAACAGCAACGCTGATTAAATTGTCGGCTTCCTGAATGGTAATCATGGGGTAACCTCAAAAAAGCATGCAAAATTAGTCAGTGGCAAATTCGAAATCACTTTATGTGCGGCCCGATTTCGCGTCGCACAAATTCATGGAAATGAACCATGCCATCTTCCATCGGTGACTGATACGGGCCTGTTTCATTGATTCCCTGCTCGTATAGCGCGCGGCGTCCGGCTGTCATCAGTTTGCATATTTCGTTATCTTCAACCGCGGTTTCATGATAGGCGGCCTGTTCCGCTTCAATGAATTCACGTTCGAACAAGACAATGTCTTCCGGATAGTAAAACTCGACGACGTTGGTGCAGCGCTCTGTTCCCGTCGGAATCAGCGTGCTGATAATCAGTACATGCGGGTACCATTCTAGCATGATGTTTGGATAGTAGAGCATCCAGATCGCACCATACTTCGGCATTTTTCCTGAACTCTGGCGCAATAGTTGCTCATGCCATTTAGCGTAGACCGGCGTGCCGGGACGAGTAAACGCATCATTCACACCCACCGTCTGTACGTTGTACCACTCTGAAAATTCCCATTTAAGTTCAGCGGTATCAACGAAGTTGTTCAAGCCCGGATGATATGATTCGACGTGATAGTCTTCCAGGTAAACTTCGATGAAAGTTTTCCAGTTGCAGGCATATTCTTCTACCTGGACCCGTTCCAGCACATGGCCGGAAAAATCGAAATCCTTGAGAAGGCTCAGGGGTGCCAGGTCGCGCGCGATGTTTCTCTTGCCTTCAAATAGCAACCCGTTCCAATTCTGCAGCGGTGTGCTGCCAAGGTTGAGACAGGGATTTTTCGAAAAATGAGGGGCGCCCAGCAGCGTGCCGCTCATATCGTAAGTCCATCGATGTATGGGACAGACAATGTTTCTAGTATTGCCGCGACCCTTCAGCAGCAGAGATTGCCGGTGCCGGCAAACATTGGATAGAAGTTCAATGCCGCCTTTGTTACGCACCAGGAACTTGGCATTACTCATCCATTCCCGCACATAATAGTCGCCCACATTCGGCAGCATGATTTCATGGCCGACATAGCCGGGCCCCTGGTCGAACAAAAGGTGTTTTTCCAGGTCGAGAATGTGGGAGTCAAGGTACCATTCAACCGGTAGTTGAGTCGGTGCCAGTTGGAAAACATCAACGAGATCGGCCATATTTCGTTACTTTTAGATCTTTTGAGGAATAAAAAAGAGAGTTGAAAGATTAAAATTGCTGAATAAACGCACCGGGCAAAGTGGAAAGCGCTTGCTCTCGTTCTGAAACGCTTATAATTGTCACCAAGAGATCGTTTTTGTGGGAAAGTTTCGTGGATTAATTGACCTGACCCTGCTTATTGCGTTATTTTTGTAGCTTGCCCGCAATATACCTAATTTGCGACAATGTGTTTATCATGACAAAGCCCGTTAACTCCGTCAAATTTTCACGGCCCGAAAGTTTCGAAGCCGCTTTGACAGAATTGGAATCTATTGTAATAGAAATGGAAGCAGGACAAATGCCGCTTGAAATATCGCTCGAAGCTCACAAACGTGGTGCGGAGTTGCTACAATACTGCCAATTAAAGCTACAGGATGCGCAACAACAGGTACGTCTTCTTGAGGCCGACACACTGAAAAATTTCTCCCCGTCTGGTATCGATGACCACTGATTTCCAGGATTGGGCGAGGAGCCGCCAGGTACGCATCGAAAATTCCCTGCAGACCTTGCTTCCCGCTGCAAACGTTGCTCCCGAACGTCTGCACGACGCCATGCGCTATACCGTTCTGGGTGGAGGCAAGCGCGTGCGGCCGTTGCTTGCCTTTGCGGCAGGAGAGCTGAACAAGGCGGACGAAGAGCGGGTGACGATTGCCGCGGCCGCAGTGGAACTGATACATGCCTATTCGCTGGTGCATGACGATTTGCCCAGCATGGATAACGACGTGTTGCGGCGGGGTAAGCCTACTTGTCATATCGAGTATGGCGAAGCCATCGCATTGCTGGCGGGCGATAGTTTACAAAGCCTCGCTTTTCAATTGTTGGGCGAGTATTGCTTGGCTGATACCCCGAAAATACAATTGGAAATGGTCAAGCATCTGGCGCAAGCTGCGGGTTCTCGCGGTATGGCAGGAGGGCAGGCCGTTGATCTCGCCAGCGTTGGAAAGACATTAAGTCTGCCGGAGCTGGAGTTTATGCATATTCATAAGACTGGAGCGCTTATTCGGGCTGCTGTAATGCTTGGTGCGGGTTGCGGTAGTAGTTTGAACGAGAGCCAACTGATGAGCCTTGATCATTTCGCGAAGTGTATCGGCTTGGCATTCCAGGTAGTGGACGACGTACTCGATGCAGAAGCGACTACCGCGACGCTGGGTAAAACTGCCGGCAAGGATGCCGAAAATAATAAGCCAACCTACGTGAGTATCCTCGGGAGCGGTCGGGCACGTGAGTTGGCTGAAGAGCTGCGGCGCGATGCATATCAGTCGCTGGATGTTTTTGGCGCAAAGGCGGGACGGTTGCGGCAAGTAACCGACTTCATCATCCAGCGGGAGTTTTGACTCGTATTTTCTTCGGTAAAGAATACTATAATTTTCAAGGTTTAAATGTATCCACTGCTTGATACCATCACTACCCCTTCAAAGTTGCGAAGGCTGGAACGCAAGATGCTGCCGCAACTTGCCGACGAGTTGCGGCAGTTCCTGGTCGAATCCGTTTCTAAAACGGGCGGGCACCTATCTTCCAATCTCGGTACGGTTGAATTGACCATAGCACTGCACTATGTTTTTAACACACCCAATGATCGCCTGGTATGGGATGTGGGCCATCAGACTTATGCTCATAAAATTCTTACCAGTCGTCGTGAGGGCATGAGCAGGCTACGCATGCAGGGCGGTATAGCAGGATTTCCACGGCGTGACGAAAGCGAGTACGACGCCTTCGGTACGGCTCACTCCAGCACCTCCATCAGTGCTGCTTTAGGTATGGCGGTAGCAGCGCAACGCGAGGGCAAAGGCCGATGCGTGGTCGCGGTGATTGGCGACGGCGCCATGAGTGCAGGTATGGCATTCGAAGCCCTGAACAATGCGGGTGCCATGGACACCAATTTATTGGTGATTCTCAATGACAACGACATGTCGATTTCGCGTCCGGTGGGCGCACTCAACAATTATCTCGCAAGGCTCATGTCAGGTCAGTTTTATGCGACGGCACGACGTGCCGGCGAAAAAATGCTGGGTGTCGTTCCACCCGTGCTCGAACTCGCCAAGCGTGCCGAAGAGCATGTAAAAGGCATGGTGACGCCCAGTACGCTATTTGAAGAGTTCGGTTTCAACTATATCGGCCCTATCGATGGTCATGATCTCGACGTACTGGTAGGCACGCTCAACAACATCAAGCATCTTGATGGACCCCAGTTTCTGCATATCGTAACGCGCAAAGGTGCGGGCTATAAGGCGGCGGAGGAAGACCCGATTCTCTATCACGGTGTAACCAAGTTTAATCCGGACGCCGGTATCATTCCCAAAGCCCCAGGCAAGCCCTCTTATACGCAGATTTTTGGAGACTGGCTATGCGACATGGCTGCGCTGGACCAGCGCCTGGTCGGGATTACGCCGGCTATGCGCGAGGGTTCCGGCTTGGTGAGATTCTCTCAGGAATATCCTGATCGTTATTATGATGTCGGTATCGCGGAGCAGCACGCAGTCACTTTTGCCGCGGGCTTGGCCTGTGACGGATTGAAGCCGGTTGTCGCTATTTATTCAACCTTTTTGCAGCGCGCTTACGATCAGTTGATTCACGATGTCGCTATTCAGAATCTGCCGGTCGTATTTGCTATCGATCGGGCCGGATTGGTTGGAGCAGATGGCCCTACGCATGCTGGAAGTTTCGATTTAACCTATTTGCGCTGTATCCCGAACATCACCGTAATGACTCCTGCGGATGAGAATGAATGCCGTCAGATGCTCTATACCGCATTTCAGATGGATACGCCCACAGCGGTGCGATATCCCCGAGGCATGGGAACGGGTATAACGCCGCAAGCGCAGATGCAGATGTTACCGATAGGCCGGGGTGAGATTCGCCGGGAAGGCGTAAAAATCGCGCTGCTGGCTTTCGGCAGCATGCTCAAGCCTTGCCTTGAAGCGGCAGAAGAATTAAATGCTACCGTGGCTAATATGCGTTTTGTCAAACCCCTGGACGACGATCTGGTCGCGTCATTAGCGGCAAACTACGAATTGCTGGTAACGGTTGAAGAAAATACGATCATGGGTGGAGCTGGTAGTGCGGTGATCGAATCTCTGGCAAGCAGGGGTTTTACGGTTCCCGTATTGCAATTAGGTTTGCCCGATGTTTTCATAGACCAGGGTGAGTGCTCTCAAATGCTGGCTGATTGCGGATTGGATAAGGCGACCATCGTCGAGTCCGTCAGAGCAAGACTTTTTGAGTAGTCAACGCAACCGGATGCATATATTTACGCATCCGTGTTCGCTTCCAGGAAAAAATATCCCTTCATGAACGATACGAATTTTCCTATTGCGGACGTGCAGAATGCATTCGATGCCCGGCATATTGCAATCAACAGGGCGGGTATCAGGGCCATCCGTCATCCGATCTCGATAAGAGACAAGGATGGGTCTATCCAGCACACCGTCGCCGTATTCAATATGTATGTGGATCTACCGCATCAATTCAAAGGCGTACACATGTCGCGCTTTGTGGAAATACTTAACAGCCACGACCGGGCGATTTCCGTAGAATCGTTTGAAAGCCTGCTACAGGCCATGGTGGAGAAGCTGGAAACGGAATCTGGCGATATCGAAATGACATTTCCTTATTTCATCAGCAAAATGGCTCCCGTTTCACGCATAAAAAGCCTGCTGGATTATGAAGTGACTTTTACCGGTGAACTAAAAAAAGGAAGCTACCAATTCACCCTGAAAGTCGTTGTACCCGTGACCAGCCTGTGCCCGTGCTCGAAGCAAGTTTCCGATTATGGCGCACATAACCAGCGGTCCCATGTATCAATATCAGTTAGAACCAGGAGCTTCGTATGGATAGAAGATCTGGTACGTATGGCAGAAGACCAGGCGTCTTGTGAACTCTACGGATTATTGAAACGTTCGGATGAGAAGTATGTAACCGAAAAGGCTTACGACAATCCGAAATTCGTCGAGGACGTGGTGCGTGACATAGCGGCGATACTGAATCGGGACGAACGTATAGACGCCTATGTGGTGGAATCTGAAAATTTCGAATCCATCCATAATCACTCTGCATATGCGTTGATCGAGCGGAATAAATGCGAGAGCTGAGGCTTAGTTCAAATCAAGAAGTCGGCAAATTAACCTGTGTGCTGGAATGCGGAAGAAATTCCTGTCAATGCGTGAGATTCGATATACCATTCCTCAACAGTATAAATTGACCTTTTGTAGCCGGAAAGGTATATTATCGCCCTTCCGGGGTGTAGCGTAGCCTGGTAGCGCGCCTGGTTTGGGACCAGGATGTCGGGAGTTCAAATCTCTCCACCCCGACCAATTCATGCTAATCTGAGGCGAAATCCGATTTGAGTGGTGCCCGTAGCTCAACCGGATAGAGCACCAGCCTTCTAAGCTGGGGGTTACAGGTTCGATTCCTGTCGGGCACGCCATAGGCTATTTCTTTAGCCATTGGTGCCTGAGCATCAACATGCGTTATTGTTCTCGGATGGTGGCTGTAGCTCAGTGGTAGAGTCCCGGATTGTGATTCCGGTTGTCGTGGGTTCGATCCCCATCAGCCACCCCAATATTTTCGGTAGGTTATATTATATCGTTGTTCCTTTCCGAAATCCTTGCAGACCTTATCTTAGACAACTGTCTAAGATACCTTGATTCCCTAAAACGCATTTCGCAAGATTAGTAGAGTATCTCGTCCCCCGATAACTTAAAGACAGCAGGGCGTTCACTTGGCACCTTGGATTACGTCAGTTTGATTGTTATGGAAACGCTCGTTTCTCGTGATCACCTTCTCAAGGAGATTAATCTTGTTTTTTAAAGAAGAGTTCATCGATTCATTAAAGGCTGATCCTGTTGCTGGCACAATTCAGATGGTCGATCTCGTGGGGGAGGTAACGTCCGCTTCGCCAGATTGGGACGATAACCAATATGACGTTTTGGTCGAGGCTTATGCTCTGGTTATTGAAATGCTTTATGCGAATATTCTTCCATTAGCGTCCGTTCGAACACCTCCCAGCCTGTCCAGCGGGGGAACAGCCGACTGTGGTCTCATATGGGGATACTTGGTAGATATTCAAAAGGCGTGCCAGATTGAAATGTCGAACCTTAAAGTTTCTTCCTTACGATCACGCTTTCGGACAAAGCTGGGAAGTTGTTTTGTTTATGAATTTTCTCAAGGTGACTTGGATCGTGTGCAACACCTAATTAACGAGCTTCGAGATCAGATATCAAAGACCAAGGTGCTAGAGCAAGAGCACCAACAGAGGCTACTGCACCGCCTAGAAAAGCTCCAGGCGGAAATGCATAAGAAGGTCTCTGATCTTGATCGCTACTGGGGACTCGTTGGGGATGCGGGTGTCATCCTCGCGAAACTCGGCAATGATGCCAAGCCTCTTGTCGATAGGATTAGGGAGATAGTAGACATTGTTTGGCGGACACAGTCTCGCGCAGAAGAACTTCCAAGTGGCACTCGGTTACCTTCCCTAGAAGACAACCGGCACGAAATTGCTGAGGAGGTATAGCTGCTCCCGAGCGAGCGACAGCTTCGGTTGATGCCCACCAGGCGAATTTGCACTATTTAACCTATAGTAACGGAGTCACTTTCCGAAATTTTTTCATCTTGATGTAGTGGTCGGTCGTAGCCGATGAAGTATGGCCGGCCAATGCCTGAGCATCAAGCCCGTGCCTTTTAGCGTCGGTCAGCGCCTTTGCTCGAATGTCATGGAAGGTGAAACGCTCTCCCCCTGACTCAGCCCATTTTACCTGTACGCGGTTCCACATCGCTTTAAACCCCGCATCTGTGTAGGGCTGCCCTCTCCTAGTGCAAAAGAGATATAGCCCGCGTATAGGGCGCGGCAACGCACGTGGGCGAGCAATCACTTCCCTCAGCGTCGGTATCCATTCGAATATTTGCTTCATGCCAGTCTTACCTTGCTTAATATAGATGCCCTCTGCGGTGATTTGCTCAAGCCGCAACGCGAAAATATCGCCTTTGCGGAGTGCAGTCAGATAGGCGAAATCCATGACTGTAGCAATGAAGTCTCCAGCTATATGTTTGACCGCCATAAACTCGGCATCGATAAGATACCTATCGCGCCCTTTCTCAGTGTTTCTGGCGACACCTCGGCACGGATTGGAGTCCACCACACCCCAGCGCATTGCCATGCTGAATATGTGCGATAGCAGAGACTTTTCCCGATTCGCGCGAACGGGGGCTTTTTTACCGCGAACGTCGAGATACTGTGCCACATGCATCGGACGAACATCACATGGCCGCATTCCTCCAAATACCGCAAGCAGCGTCTTTGCCTCAGTAAGATTGTCCTGGTAGGTGCGGGGTATAGTGGACCCCAATTTCCGGACAATAATTTAAGATAGTAGCCTGCGATAGAAAAGGAGCAGGTTGTGAGTGAAAGTAAGCGCAAGAATTTCAGCGGTCAATACAAGGCCAAGGTGGCGCTTGAGGCCATCCGGGGGGTCAAGACGATAAACGAGATTGCCCAGGAGTTTGGAGTGCATCCTACCCAGGTGGGTCTATGGAAGAAGGAGCTGCAAGAACAGGCGGCAGGCATATTTGACGCCAGGCGCGGCCCCAAGCCGGTGGATCAATCCGCTCACCCGGAGCGGCTCTACTCCGAAATCGGGCGGCTCAAGATGGAGCTGGACTGGCTTAAAAAAAAGTCCGGGATATGCCAGTAGAAGCGCGCAAACATTGGATCAGCGCGCGTGATCCCCTGGCGCTGATCGATACCGAATACACGCGCCACCCGTTTTTCGGCAGCCGCAAGATGACGGCGTATCTGCGCGGCATGGGATACCGGATCAACCGCAAGCGAATTTGTCGGCTGATGGGCATATTGGGACTGGCCGGCATGGCGCCGGGACCCAACACCGGTCTCCCGCATCCGCGACACAAGGTTTATCCTTACCTGCTCAGAGGCATGATCGTGACCCGGCCCAATCAGGTGTGGAGCATGGATCTCACCTACATCCGCCTGCCGCGAGGATTTGTGTACCTGGTGGCCGTGATCGACTGGTACTCGCGCAAGGTGCTGGCATGGCGGTTATCGAATACGCTGAATAGCGGGTTCTGTGTGGATTGCCTGGAACAAGCGCTACAGGTCTACGGCACCCCGGAGATATTCAATACCGATCAGGGCTGCCAGTTCACCTCGGAGGCGTTCACGGGTGTGCTCAAGGCGCACGGCATTGCCATCAGCATGAATGGGCGCGGGCGGGCATTGGACAACATCTTCGTGGAACGGCTCTGGCGTAGCGTCAAGTACGAGGACGTGTATCTGAAAGGGTACGCCACCCTGCCGCAATTGCTGCTGGGACTGGCAGAATACTTGTGTTTTACAACACGGAAAGAACGCACCAATCGCTGGACTACCGCACACCGGATGTGGTCTACCGGACCGCAGCCGGTGGCGGAGCAAGTATTGCAGATAAATTCAGTGCGAGAAATAAGCTCGCTCAGGAACAGAATACAGAAGCAAAACCGGGGCAGCGCCGTGCCGCTGCGGGTGAAAGGCTACCCTCTTAAACTTCACCCAATATTGTCTTGACTGAGGGGGCCACTTTATTCAGAACACCGTTTGAGGTGTTCATTGGTAAAAACGGTGCGCTATACCAGGCCACCATTAGATGTTGCATTTCGAATTTGAATCCGCGTTGTGAACTTTAATGACTTCAGGATGATTTCACTTTGCTGTAATCCTTGTAGGTGCGTGGTTTCAGCTTGAATACATCATAAGTTTCATACCATGTTTTAGTATCCTGACCAGCAATTCTCCGGAGGTCGCTCCTTCACCACGTCAAACCCTGTGTCAGCGCGGCAAGGATGCAACAAACTCCTCTAACTCCTTGGCATGTGACGGATTCTTACGGGTCTCTCGATTGTAAGATATAAATGGGTAGTGCAGCCTAAAAAATGTACGGACTTCACTTCCGAAGAATTCATTTATCGTATCGGCATCACATATCTCGCTCCGGGCACATACATGTACTAAACGAAAAAAATCAATAATGGCAAAGACATCACCCTCTATCTGTTCCTCTTTTATGGTCGTTAGGACGAAACTGTTCCACTGTTCTGTCACGCCAGGAATCTTAAGGAGATCATTCATCTCTTCTTCATGATTGCGCCATGTGCTTGCTATTCGTTCCCATTTGTCATAAATCGGCGCCTTCTGGAACCGCTCAACGAACACCAAGCTTTCCTTTATCCGGTCTGCCTTGTTTTTTTCGAGATACTGACAGATAGCAAACCCGCCCCCGAAGAGAAGTGCCAACCAACCCAAAATGGTTCCGACTACTTCAATAAACGCTTTCCAGTCTTCGGCTACCGTTTTCCAGTCTTTAAGTTTCATTTTAATATCGACCGACTTCACACCCTGGAAGATTGGAGTTTTTCAAGCAAGGGTCGGGGAGCTCGTATACCTCACCTTTGTCCCAGTCTTTCGTCCCTGCGGCACTACCCTCCTTTTTTTCCTTTTCGGCCCTCCTCTTTTCTTCCTTTTCGGCCTTCCATTCCTCCCTCTTAATGGCCTCCCTCTCTTCCTCCTTGTCGGGGGAAGCAAGAGCAATTATTGGGCTAGCAGCAAAAATACTGCTGATTAACGAGGCAATAAAAAAAGCTCTCATTTTTAGTTCCTCCTCAGGGGGCTTCTTCATAACGACACGTACCATGGCGTTCCAGCGCTAACCGTAAAAAAAGCACTAACAGTCCATATGCGGAACCATGTGTTCCCATAAGTAAATATGTGCTGATTTAACAATAGCAGGTATTGAAATATTGTCTAAGATATGGAAACAGCGTCAGAGCTGCCGCGAGTTTCCAAGGAGCTGGAATCTGGCCATGTTAGACTGCGGGAGTGATGGTTTGACTTTTGAATCAGCCGTCTATCAGAATTTTGTTACTCGGATTGTGATTCCGGTTGTCGTGGGTTCGATCCCCATCAGCCACCCCATCGAAAATTGCTTTCGTCTCATGGCAAACCGCCTTCAATAGCTCAGTTTGCCGAAGACTCCTCATGTGTGTCCAGAATTCCTAAAGCAGATCCTCTATCTAAATTGTGCAAGTAGTGGGTGAGTAAACAATCTTTCTCCAACATATGTCGCTCCCTCGCTAGTTAAATGCCCACCGTCATACGAAATCAGGCGAGAATCTGCGGTAAATAAAGGGCAGAACTTTTCATCACCGCAAACGGTGTTCTGAAAATCGATGAAGATTTCTGAGGAAAGGTTTTTCTTCATGAACTCATTCACCACATGATGGGATTCCTCGACAGCATTCGTGAGATCTTTTCGCTGATCGTTGGGCATACCCAAATAACTGATGGGCTCTACTTTTCCGAAATTCTTTCTCCCTACCACCAAGATTTTCTTGGCGCCCAAGCGCTTCAGAGCAGTCATAGTCTCGTCTAGGTATTGCGCTTCCCATAACTTCCATGCCGCGACCAGAATCAGCACATCCGACTCTTTTATACGATTAATTGTCTTTTCTTGCTCAAAAGGCTTTCTCCGCTCGCAGCTCACCCTCTTGGCGGGGGATATATGCGAGGAAAAATCACGCCCTGAAATTACCAGGCCACACTCAGCCTTAACCAGTAAAGTCGAAACACTGGCATTCCTCATGTAATTGTTCTCGGAATACGTATTCACGAAATCCATTGCATAGCTGTCACCGACGATAAAGATCTTTGGACGTCTGGCGTCAAACTCCGAAAGCTGCGCGTCATAAAAACGCCTGCTTACGTACCATTTCTGATCTGAAAAACTAAGACTAGCCAAGTACCTGTCACTCTCCGGATAGCGCGAGGCATAGCCATCTTTCAATATAAATACCGCACCGATGCTTATCATTAACGCACTCATGGATAAAGCGGAAAAGAACAATACCTTTCTATTCACAATTTGCTTATCTCTGAATGGACGCTCAACGTATTGCCACGTCAAATAGGCAAGCACAATAGAGGAAACGCATAAAAGGGAGGGTAACCAGGTATTGGATACATCAAAATTCCTGATGCGAGCAAAAGCAAACAACGGTTGATGCCACAAATAGATGCTATAGCTAATCAACCCTATGCCTACAAGCCATCGGTGAGCAAGCACTCGCCCGACAATTGTGTCAGGATTGGAAAAGAGAATAATTAAGGCTGTACCGAGTGTGGGGATTAAAGTATAAACGCTGGGGTAGGGCGTCTCTTTGTCGAAATTGAAAATAGCGTAGGTGATCAAGACAAAACCAGCGAAGCTGACTAGCTGGCTGACTGGTGGAAGGTATCTCCTCCTGTGCAGCATAGGATAGTAGACGGCAAGCAGTGACCCAATCAGAAGCTCCCAGGCGCGGGTGGGTGCAAGAAAGAAATTAGGTACGGGGTGGTTCCACCAACCCCATTCCGCTAGCCCTATACTAGCAACAGCGGCAACGGCAAACAGTACCGCCAGCCAATTCTTACCTCGTCGCCAAAAAATAATGATTAGAAGAGGAAAGATGATGTAAAACTGTTCCTCGACTGCTAAAGTCCAAGTATGAAGTAAAGGTTTTTTTTCCGCTGCAGCTTCAAAGTAACCTGACTGTAGCCAAAATACCACGTTCGACGAAAAAACAGGCACGCCGATAAGACTTTGTCCGAAGTCTATCAACTGATATGGCAGCATCCAATACCAAGCGAATGGCAGGCATATCAGCATTACAAAAAAAAGTGCTGGAAGAATCCGCCGCGCTCTTCTTTCATAGAAAGTGAGAAGCGTGAATTTACCTGCTTCTTTTTCAGCAAGAATTATTGATGTGATGAGATACCCGCTGATGACGAAAAAAATATCAACGCCAACGAAGCCGCCCTTAAACCACTCTGAACCGGAATGAAAAAAAATTACCGGCAGAACGGCGACAGCTCGCAAACCATCTATTTCTCTTCTGTATTTCATTTAAATTTGTGTCGGGAATGAACCGAGATTTTCCATTAGAACCCTTTTCAAGGGTTAAAAAATGGAGAGAAAGCGACTGGGGGGATTGAAGGTTTTCGAGCGATCCCAGAGGCCTTCCATCCACTGTCTATGGCGCCGTAACCTCTTTGTCGCTGAAGCGTAGATCAAGCTCCATTGTTGTCCCGTATTGAATTAGTACAACTTGAACAGTTCGTACTTTACCCCTTCAACACCGTAGAATCAGTATATTGCGCTATTGGCTTCCATTAGAATTATTTCCTGATGGGAAAGCTCGGATGAAACCGGAAGGCGTCGCAAAAATTCATCAAAAGAACATTGATGAGATTGGAGGTTCCGCTGCCCATTTAGGCATCCAGACGGGTCATTGTGTTGTGGCGGCAAACTGGAGTCAAGTCCAAATTTTGCTGTAAATTTATTTTGCTCGGTTCAATGACGTTTTTTTGCCGGTGATGGCACGTTCGCCCGCTACGCGAATTCGTCCATAGCCAGGTAGCGGCGTTCCTGCCAGACCTCATTTTTCTCAACCTGCTCAGCGCCGATCAGCCGCCTGGCGGAATCGTCATTGGGGAAGATGCGAATCACCCCTCCCAGCGGCGCATCGTTCAATCGCTCCCGTATATTCGGGATGCGCGGTCACTTGCGGTATTTTTCCGGCAGCGCCCTCACGGCTATCGCGTCTTCAAAGCCGGCCAGGCACACCACCAACTTGGCGCCACCTTGGCGAACCGCTCATCGAATTCCGCTAACCGCCGCTGTGAGAATCTCCCGGAATCCTTCGCTGCACCCCGTCACGACCAGCGCCACACGCATCGCTACGCGAATTTGCGGCAATCTATAATTGACTCCACCATTCCTGCGTTCGACCAGCCAACAGTAACTGCAACCGGGGCACATCAATGTGTCTCTTTTCAGCGACATCCAAATATTGTAATAAACATATGGTTATATTCGAATCGTAAGCAATTGATGTGCTTTGGCGACATTTGACGCCAAACCAGTGCGCTAATTGCTCAGTTTAAAGAGGAAATTATCTGGCATGAATTGTGCTTGATATTACGCCAAGTGCCCTTAAACATGTGTTGACCAGAAGCGCGAGCTCCAGATCGAATGATTAAAGCTTTTGATGAGAAGCAGGTGGCGCGAAAGTTTAGAAATATGCTGCGCATGCTATGTGTGCTGCCGAACAGACTGCGCTCATCAGAAAAGGAAAATGAAAGCTTTTGCTTCAATGTTTTTATCGCAGCTCCAGCAGTCCAACCCATCCAAATATTTTACTTATTCACGACATGGGTTTTTTCCCCTCACACTCTGTTGATCATCTCCAACGCTACTTCCGCATCATTCAGGAAGGGATAGCGGTACGCCAGCATTTGGACTTGCTCAGATGGTTGCAGGGAGAGGTGCAGCATTACCTTCCCCACGAAATCATGCTCGTCGCGTGGGGCGATTTTAGTTCGAACTCCATACGGCATGACATCATATCCCCGCTGCCTGGCGTCAGAACCGCGCGATCGGAACCGGCAAGTCTTTCACCATTGTTGCAGGCGTTTCATAATCGCTGGGTCGAGCTGGGCAGAATGCCGTGCACATCAAGCATTTGCAAACCCGGTGTTGGTGAATTCGATATTTTTCGTGCAGACCGCGCTCCTCCATGTTCTTTCGGGAGAGCTCTGCACGGCATGCGCTCATCGCTTTTGCATGGCATCAGCGACAAGCGTGGACACCATGATTGCCTTTACGTTATTTTTAGCTCCGAAGACAAACTCGATGATTCCACGCTCAGCGCGATGGAAATACTATTGCCATATCTTGACACTGCCTTGCGTCGAATAGTGCCTCTGGCGCAGCGCTCATATATGCCGTCGCTCTTGGCGGAACAACCACGAAGCGAAGGCCGTGGATTGAGTGAGCGCGAAATCGAAATAATGGATTGGGTAAAGAAGGGCAAAACCAACGCCGAAATAGGCAGCATTCTGTGCATCAGTTCTTACACCGTAAAGAACCACTTGCATCAGATTTTCCGAAAACTTGACGTCTACAATCGCATGCAAGCCGTTTCCAAAGTTGAGCGCAGCCCAAGCCATGGCTGAAGTCCATCCCACATTTTCCGCATCAACAGTTTCCGCGCGTCATACGCAGGTACCGCTCGGCAATAACATGCTGAGCGCAGTCGAGGCCATCCTGGACCCGGCGGTACTTGCACTTTCGCTTTGGCTTGTGAGCGCCAGCGTCTACGGAGAATTGCGTCCACCCTATCTGATTCTTGCGGTCATCGTATTTTCGATTACCTTCCCGGGCACATCGCGTCTGCAATCTTCAGTCAAATTGCTTATTTTCAATATCCTCTACAGTTGGTTTTGGGTGGCTTTGCTGCTACTCTTTCTCGGCGTTGCCACCGGCTACATTGCCGAATTCTCCAGCCAGGCGCTGATCACCTGGTTATGGGCGGCCCCCTTGAGCCAGATCGGTGCCCAACTGGCGTTGCGCTCCGCCGCGCCCTATCTGCTCTTGCTTCAGGGACCCCCACAGCGCGCAATCATCGTCGGCATGAACGAGCAGGGGGTTGCGCTTGCCAGCCGAATTCATGAAACACGCTATTCAAAAATCGCATTGTCCGGGTTTTTCGATGACCGGAACCCGAGCAGGCTTCATCAAGCGGAACACGGTTCACTGCTCGGCAGACTTCGTGAACTCCCCGAATTCGTCAAGGAAAACCGCATCCAGTTCATCTATCTTTCGCTGCCTATGGCCTCACAACCGCGCATTCTACATATTCTTGATGAACTGAAAGACACCACGGCCTCGATCTATTTCGTACCGGACATGTTTATTACCGATCTTATCCAAGGTCGGAGCGGCGCAGTTTGCGGTACCCCGGTAATCTCTGTGTGCGAATCGCCCTTCACAGGCTCCAACGGGATCGTCAAGCGAGGAAGTGACATTATTTTATCCCTCATTATCCTGACGTTGATTGCACCGCTCCTTCTGCTTATCGCAATCGCGATAAAGCTGGATTCAGCTGGCCCCATCATTTTCAAACAGCGACGTTATGGTCTGGATGGGGAAGAAATCCTTGTTTATAAATTCCGGTCAATGCGCGTGTGCGAGGATGGCGATAGCATCCGGCAGGCGGAGAAGGGAGACAGCCGCATTACACGCATCGGCGCTTTCCTGCGCAAGAATTCACTGGACGAGTTGCCGCAGTTCGTTAATGTCCTGCAGGGTCGAATGAGCATTGTCGGGCCCAGGCCTCATGCCGTAGCACATAACGAAATCTATCGCAATCTGATAAAAGGATATATGATCCGCCACAAGGTCAAACCTGGAATTACCGGCTGGGCCCAGGTTAACGGTTACCGCGGCGAGACTCGAACGCTGGATAAGATGCAGGCGCGTATTGATCATGATCTCGATTATTTGCGTAACTGGTCATTGCGGCTTGATCTGCATATCATCTTGAAGACTATCTTGATAGTTCTCAAAGATCGGGCCGCTTATTGAACTCAAGCTCTGCCGCTATAACCTGTCGCTTCTACTGTCTGCAAACGTGGTTTACCTACTTTCCATATGCTCTAGGTGATACCTTTGCAGTATTATTTCGCAGGAAAGAAAGAACTAGAAAAAATGTCGCTGCTGACTCTTTCCTACTGTAATAATCGGCATTATGACCGTTGGTTCGCGGTTGCCGCCTATCTGTTTTTATTGCTGGTATCGCAATACGTCCGTGCCGCTCCCGGCGATACCTTAAGCGCAACGATAGGCACCACGGTGACGTATGACACCAACGTCTTCCGATTATCGCCTCTCATCAATCCTGCTTTGATAGTCGGCGTACCTGCTAGAGCAGATCAGATCATAACGTCAACCTTTGCGCTTAACCTGAATAAGGTTTATTTAATGCAGCGGTTCGAGGCCAATGGCAGCCTTGTCGATAACCGCTACAACAATTTCGATTTTTTGAACTTCCTCGGAAAAAACTATACGGCGACCTGGCATTGGTACGCGACTCCTTATCTTCATGGCAGATTGAGCGGGTTTCACACCGAGGCGCTTAACAACTTTGCGAGTATGACGGGTTTCGCCAACTCCACTACTCAAAACCTGCGCACCGCTGACAATTACCATTTTGAAGGAATATTTGAAATTGACAGGGCTTGGCACCTTGTCGGTGGTATTGATCACACCATATCGAAGAATAGTAGAATCACCGTGCAGGACTTTAATAGCCAAGTTTCTTCAGTCGAGGGCGGCATCCGCTACACCCGCCCGTCGGGGGCATCGCTTACTTATAAGGTAAGGAGCGGTCGTGGAGAATTCATCAACAGACCACAACCCATCGTTGCGAGCCTCTTCGATACCCGCTTCGATGAGATGGAACACGAACTACGCTTGTCATGGCCCGTTACCGGCAAAGCTTCAATCGATGCGCGGGCGGGATACCTGTCGCGTGAACATAAGCATTTTTCTCAGCGCGATTTTGCCGGTTTCGTGGGCAACTTCAATCTAAACTGGGCAGTCACGAGCAAAGTTCACGTTACCGCCAGTTGGGCGCGCCAGCTTTCCAACTTTCAAACTGTCGGGTCCGCATTCCTGAATCCCAACTTTCAGCGGTTCTCCAGCAGTTTCGTATCGAATAACCGTTTTTCGATAGCGCCTATATGGCAAATTACAGAAAAAATTGCCTTGCGCATGCGCTACGATTATGTTCTAAGTAATTGGCACGGTGCCATCATTCCACTTCCGACTAGCCGTAGCGATTCAATCCACTCCGGCCTCGTCGCGTTGGATTGGCAACCTTACAAGATGCTTTTCCTCAGTGCCGCTTTCCATCGCGACAGACGTGCGTCCAATCTACGGGGCTTCGACTTTGACAGTACCGCAGGCAGTTTTTCGGTAAAACTTAATTTCTGATGCTCATGCATTCAAAAAGATACGGAAAAGTGGTGTACGGTTACTGTAATTCGCCTGCCGGCCACCCATGGCTCTGGTTGGATAACTCTTCCTTCTGATGGCGGAAAAGCCAGCTATACAGGTTCTGATAGTGCGTATGGACTATTGCGCGGAAAGTGCAAACTCGCTACTTTGCAGTAACCAAAAGTGATACAGGTGATTCTTCGGACCACGCCAGAATCTCGAAGTCAACGGTTTGATTTATCTGTTGCTGCCGTTCAAATATTCTTATGAGGTCATCAGATTTGCATTCAGAAACGAATTGACGGCGGTCAGCATCGTGTATATTCTTTTTATTAAGTGACTCTTTTATTACTGGAATATCGAATTCGATAAAGCATTGAGCAAGTCACGATAACGTCATGTTTTATGTCTAAAATGCATCTGTAATTTTTTACCGAAACTTGCCTATTATTCTGATTTTCTATGGTTTTAGCTGGTGGGTGCATGATGCAGCACATCCTATCCAAGTTTTGAACATTGTTGTTATTGATATCCCTCACTCAAGCCCACATGAAACTCAGCCAGAAAAAAATCATATTGCAAATATTCTCCGCGTCGCTGGCACTGGCGCTTGCTGCTTGTGGCAACAAAGATACCGAAAAGCCCGCCAGTCAGATTGCCGCTAAAGTCAACTCCGGAGAAATCTCCGTTCACCAGATTAATTACATACTTTCTCGAGCAGGCCCTAACGCCGGCACGCCTGAAACAGCGCCCAAAATCCGCCGTCAAATTCTCGATAAGCTCATTGATCAGGAATTAGCTGTTGAACAAGCCGTTGCCAAGAAACTTGACCGTTCGCCAGATATTCTTATGGCTATTGAAAACGCGCGTCGTGAAATTCTTGCCCGGGCATATATTGAGCAAGCGACCGCGGAAATGGCGAAACCGACTGTTGAGGAAGCGAAGCAATATTACGTTGATAATCCCCAACTCTTTGCCGAGCGTCGCATATACAACATTCAGGAAATCGTGGTTCCGGTAACTGCCGGGGTAGACACCGAATTGCGAGAGATGCTTGGTACAGGAAAATCGATGGAAAGTATCGCCAATTGGCTCAAGGGCAAGGAAATAAAATTTGGGGCCGGTAGCGCTACACGATCAGCTGAACAGATTCCTCTTGAATTGCTGCCTAAAATACATCCGCTCAAAGTCGGCGACGGCCTGATCATCCAAGGGCCGCAGTCCATCACTGTAATGCGACTCGCGGCTGCGCAATCCGTGCCAATACCGGAAGCTGCGGCCCTGCCACGCATCCAGCAGTTTCTTGGCAACCAACGCATGGCGGAAGCTGCCAAACAGGAACTCAAGGGGTTAAAAGAGAAAGCTAAAATTACCTATATGGGTGGATTTTCTGACACGGATACCGACATGGCATCGCAATCCGTCGGGGCGCCACCCGTGAGCGCCGTAAAGTCCGACATTGACATTGGTATTGAGAAAGGCGTTGCGGGTTTGAAATGACGCCTCATCTAATTAGCCCACGCTTAAAGGAAATATGACAGCATGACCAAAACCTTGATAAGGCTACTCGCTTTTTTATTTACTCTGTTATCCATGAGTGCGTATGCACAAGATATTCTCGACTATCCGCTCGGTCCGGGAGATATCGTGCGCGTCCAGGTTTTCCAGAACCCAGAGCTGGCGACCGAAACCCGTGTGTCCGAGAATGGTTCCATTACCTTCCCGCTCGTCGGGACTGTCGAAGTTGGCGGACTTGCTATTGCGGCTGCCGAACGAAAGGTTGCCGCCGCACTGAAGAATGGCGGCTTTGTCAGGCAACCCCAGGTTAACATCATCATTTTGCAGATGCGTGGCAACCAGGTAAGCGTGCTTGGTCAGGTCAACCGGCCCGGCCGTTTCCCGCTCGAGACGCTCAGTCGGGTAAGCGACATGCTTGCCGCTGCCGGTGGCGTAGCGCCAACAGGGGATGACTTTGCTATCGTTACCGGTTTACGAGAGGGCAAACCTTTCCGAAAAGTGATAGATATTCCCGCGCTCTACCTCACCGAGAAATCGAATGAAGATATCCTTCTTTCGGGAGGAGACACGATTTACATCCATCGTGCGCCGGTTTTCTATATTTATGGTGAAGCTCAGCGTCCGGGTGCTTATCGTATCGAGCGCGGCATGACGGTCATGCAAGCCTTGGCGCAGGGCGGCGGCCCGACGCCGCGTGGTAGCGAGTGGTGGTTGCGTCTTCATCGAACAAACGCTGAGGGTGTTGTGGAAAGACTCTCGCCAGAGATGACCGATTCAGTGCAGCCCAACGATATAATTTACGTTCGAGAAAGTTTCTTCTAATAATGGTCGGCGCGTAATGACCCTACTACAATTTCTGCTCATTCTCCGGGCGCGCTACAAGGTGGCCGCGCTTACGCTTCTGGTTACAGTGGCTGCCACTTTTTTTATCAGCCTGCTGTTACCCAAGCAATATACGGCCACCAGTTCCGTGGTGATCGATGTCAGGTCGCCTGATCCTGTTGCCGGCATGATCATGCCGGGGTTGGCCACGCCCGCATATATGGCGACACAGGTGGATATCATCACCAGTGACCGTGTGGCGCAGCGTGTGGTCAAGCTGCTGCGTATGGATGAAAGCCCGGCTATCCGGGAACAATGGATGGACGCCACGGAGGGTGAAGGGGATTTGACGATTTGGCTGGCTGACCTGCTCAAGCAAAAGCTTGAGGTCAGACCTTCACGTGAAAGCAATGTAATCAACATCGAATTCAGCGGCGTTGAGCCCGGCTTTGTTGCAACCGTGGCAAATGCCTTTGCGCAGGCTTACATCGACGTTCACTTGGAGTTGAAAGTCACGCCCGCCCGTCAATCTGCCACCTGGTTTGAAGACCAGACCAAAATGGTACGTGAGAAACTGGAAAAAGCCCAGACGGCACTCTCCGCATTCCAGCAAAAATCCGGCATCATCGCTACCGACGAGCGACTCGATCACGAAACCGCCAAGCTTAACGAATTATCTACCCGATTAACGAACGTGCAGGCTGAAACTTCGGATAGCAGCAGCAAGCGTAAATCCGCCGGTAACTCCGAAACACTGGCTGAAGTGATGCAAAGCCCAATGATTAATATGCTTAAATCGGACATTGCGCGCCTCGAGGCCAAACACCACGAAAGTAATATAAATCTCGGCGTAAATCATCCGCAAACGAAACGTACGGAAACTGAACTTGCCTCGCTCAGGAGGAGGCTGGCTAGCGAAACCCGGCAAATCTCGGAAAGCATCAGTACCTCCTACGACGTAGGTAAGCAAAAGGAAAAAGAACTGCTTGAAGCAATGGAGTCTCAAAAAAAACGTATACTCGAACTCAACAAGGAGCGCGATGAAATCGCCGTACTCAAACGTGATGTGGAAGCTGCCCAGCATACGTTTGATGGTGTGAGCCAGCGTTCTGCTCAAACCCGTCTCGAAAGCCTGTCGGCTCAGACAAATATTGCGATTCTGAATCCAGCCACAATGCCAACCAAGCACTCGCGGCCCAGAATCCTGCTCAACGTTCTAATCTCCATTTTCCTCGGTACCTTACTCGGGATAGCGATTGCATTTATGCTTGAACTCGGCAGCCGTCGTGTACGTTCATCGGAAGATCTTATCCAGGCCATCGATCTACCAGTACTTGCGGTGATTTCCAGCAGGCCGCCGCAAAAAATTCCCAAGCAGCTCGGCCCGGTAGCCGGTTAATACCTAAAACGGAACCAGATCATGAAACCCGTAAGCGCTAGCCTCCCGCTCATCAAGCGAAATCAGACCACGAAACCCGACGAGTCTTCCATTTACGGTAAAGCGCGGGTCACCGGGAATGGTAGTTCAATAGGGGCCATCCTCGTCGATACCGGACGCCTCTCCGCCGAGAACGCGGATCGTATTCTCCGGTTGCAGGTGGAGCAGGGCAAACGCTTTGGCGATACCGCCATTGAGCTGGGCCTGCTTACGGAAGACGACGTTCGTTTTGCTCTCTCCCGTCAATTTAATAACCTATACCTTCCTGCGGGGGATAACAGCCTCAGCTATCAACTGGTAGCCGCCTATAAACCGTTCAGTCCGATTGTCGAGAAACTGCGTGCTTTGCGCAGCCAGCTAATGCTGCGGTGGTTCGATACTGAAGCCAGGCTGAATTCCCTCGCCATCATGAGCCCCGGCATAGGGGAAGGACGCAGCTTCATTGCTGCAAATTTGGCTGTCGTTTTCTCGCAACTGGGAAAGCGCACTTTGCTCATCGACGCAAATCTGCGGGCGCCGCGTCAGCATGAGCTATTCAAGTTAGGCAACAACGCAGGTTTATCCAGTATGCTGGCAGGTCGTATCGGGATCGAGGCGATTGCACGCGTACCTTCGTTGCTGGGGCTTTCCGTGTTGCCAGCCGGCGCTGTACCGCCTAATCCGCAAGAACTGCTCGGCCGCACTGGCTTTCCCGAATTGTTGCAATCGGTGGTTCGCGATTTTGATGTTGTCATTATTGACACGCCTGCCGCGCATGAATACGCTGAAGCTCAGATTATTGCAGCGCGCGCATCAGCCGCTCTCATAGTCGCACGCAAAGATCGAACATCAGTCGCGCAAACAATCGAACTGGCCCGTAGCCTCCAGCAAACGGGCACAACGCCTGTGGGGTCGGTGCTGAACGAATTCTGAGTGAAGGAAAACGGTGTACAAAACCTCAGGCTTGCAACTGGCAATAAAAGCGAGCAGTCCAAGCCTCCGCGGTAGTCCGAAAGCGCTTCAAGTATTTTTATCAGGAGGCAATCGTGTTCTCCACCGCTTTTATCCGCTTTTTCTCTTTTCCCATCAGTGAGGAGAATTGGACGATGAGAATTTTCCGCTATTGTCGAATTCTAGCCACGCTTCCTGCTCCACAACGCCAGCGATATTGTGCCGATGAAGCTGCCTGCCATATCGGCAATAAAGTCAGGCCACCCAGCGTGCCGACCAGGAAGATATAACTGATGCCACTCATCCAGCAACCCAACCAGCAGCGAGCCGAAAAACGCAACAGCCAGGGCGCGCCACCCGTGGAACCCGCTAGCGAAGCCAAGTGCCCAGGCGAGCAACGCAAACACGGTGCCATGAAGCAATTTGTCCCATGGCTCCGGCACCAGATTCACAGCAATTGGTCGTGCCCCTCCGATGAACAAGCTAACCGTAATCCCGAGCGCCAGCAGCGTGGCTGCGATACGAAGGTGACGGGATAGCGCATGTTGTAAAAACAAAATGAGTACCAATTTGGCAACTACGTTCAACGGATCATCTGGACAACCGGAAGGCTGGCGCGGCCGGTTGCTCATCTGGCTTCCGATTATTGCCGGATTAATCGTACTGTATTTACCCAGTCTGGTCGACCTCTTTCGCGGCATCTGGAGTACCGATCAGCAAGCGCATGGTCCGATTGTGCTCGGTATCGCTTGCTGGCTTATTTATCGCAAGTGGCCGGAAATGTGGCGCTTGAGCGAAAATCAGCCAGTGGTGCCTTCAGCCGGTTGGCCCATTTTTATTTTCGCGCTGCTGCTCTATGTGATTGGCCGTTCGCAAGACATTCTGCTCCTGGAGATCGGTTCAGTCATCTGGATGCTGGCCGCCATACTTTTGCTCATGCGCGGCAGCGCCGCACTCAAGGCACAATGGTTTCCGCTTTTCTTCATGCTTTTCATGATTCCCTTACCCGCGACGGTGGTGGATACTCTGACGATGCCGATGAAGATGGCGGTTTCTTATGTGGCTGAAAGCATACTTTTCTGGGCGAATTATCCCATCGCCCGCACGGGCGTCATACTTCAGATCGGGCAATACAAACTGCTGGTAGCTGACGCGTGCGCGGGGTTGCATACCCTTTTTACGCTTGAGGCACTGGGTTTGCTCTACCTTAACATTATCCGGCACGACTCCCTGTTCCGCAACGTTACCTTAGCCATTTTAATCGTACCCATCTCCTTTACCGCTAACGTCATCCGTGTAATCGTATTAACGCTTATCACCTACCATTTTGGTGACGAAGCCGGACAGGGTTTTTTACATGGATTCGCAGGGATGGTGCTCTTCCTCAGTGCCCTGGTGCTGATCATCGGAGTAGATTCGCTGTTGCAGCTCGGCGTCAAGCTGCGGCGCGGCAGCAATGGAACGTTGAGCGGAACGTAACAATGAATCTACTCTTCAGGAATTTCATTCTTTTGATACTCATGCTTGCGGCCTCAGGTCTCGCACTGGCTCTGCGTCCTACCCAAAAAATTGCGGACCAGGGGCCTGCCATCAATCTGGATACAATGATTCCGCATACATTCGGGAACTGGAGCGAAGAGCAGCAGAACTCAGTGCAAATGGTCGATCCGCAGCAGCAGGAAATGATCGAAAAAATTTATACCCAGACACTCAGCCGTGTTTACAAGGACGACCATGACTACCGCATCATGCTCGCGATCGCCTATGGAGACGATCAGAGGGATTCCATGCAGATGCATTACCCCGAGGTTTGCTATCCTGCACAGGGATTCTCGCTCCAGAGTAAACAAACGGGTACCTTGGCTACTGAAAACGGATTGATTCCGGTCACGCGTATCCTGACCAATCTCGGGCAGCGCAATGAGCCGGTCACTTACTGGACAACAGTTGGTAATCGCGTATTTCAAGGTGGTCTTCAAAAAAAACTCGCGGAAATGAGGTATGGCTTGAATGGGAAAATTCCAGATGGAATGCTGATACGCGTTTCCTCCATCGATGCTGAAGCGTCCCGCGCATATGAGATGCAAGCCCAGTTTATCGATCAGATGCTCGGCGCGTTAACCTCTGAACATCGTCAAAAGCTGAATGGCATGCCTGGCTCTGGTCATCCATGAAAGAAATTGCGGTTACCGGCGGCATAACAGCGCACTGCGGCTATTTAATCACCAAAGCCCTGTTCGCGGCGAAACCTGTCACTCGCAGATCATTTGCATACGCACATATCAAGCTCGCCCGGGAGTATCGCCTATACCTAGGCATCCCATGCGCTATGCGGTGGGACACCACACCTGCGATTACGCCCGACATGTCATGGTTGATATTTCAGCAGGATAAGTCGTTGGACTTTATTATCGCGCCAGGAGTTAAGTACATGCCTGCGATTTTGTCCGCATCGTCTCATACGAAAGGCCTTTCAATCATTGGCGAAAATTAATTGTGCTGCAACTCACGGTCTTACCACTCGCTGCATTTGTTCTCGCATTGCTTTCGACCATGGCAATCGTTATTGTCGCAGGCGCCGGGTTCCGTTGGCCAGCTCGAATGTTCAGCTATCTAATGCTGTTTATCGCGAGCACGAGCGTAGCGACCACCATCTTGTCTGGCCGGGTCTTGACCTTTATGGACGAAAACCTGGTTGTCTCGTCCGAAGCCGATGTCGGAAGTGCCGTGTCCACAAAGCTGCTTCTTATAGCTGCGATTGGATGTTCCGTGGCACTCTGTGCAGCTTGGCTTTTCAATTTCAAAAATTATAAAGCCAGCTTTGACCGATTTGATAGCCGAGGGCTGAGAGCGCCAGATGACATCACTATCGCGTTTGTAGTGTTCTACGTTGCTTCTAATATTTTGCCAATTCTATTCGGGCAGCGTTATTACTTCCATGTAAACCTGATTTACCCGCTTTTCACATATATCGCATTGTTTCTCTGGGTCAGATTGTCAAGAACCGACCCGGTTGTTGTCGGGAAACAGTGTCTTGGCTTGATAGTATTCTCCAGCTTGATCGCAGCGATAGTTGCGCCCCGGCTTGTCTTTCAGCCCGGTTATGTTGGGCTGATTCCGGGTTTTGATTCAAGGTTGTGGGGAGTGACATCGCATGCGAATGGGCTCGGCGCGGTTGCAAGCATGTATCTCGTGCTGGAGTTGGCAGAACCGTCAGCCAAGGCATGGGTTAGAGCGAGCATACTTTCCGCAGCCAGCCTGACGCTGATTTTAACGCAGTCCAAAGCATCGATTGCAGCCGCATTCGTAGGTTTTTTTATCATTTTTTGCTGGCGGTTATTGAACCGAACCAATGGGGCCATTGCCGACCGTAAAGGCGGGAGCTTAATCCCGATCGCCTTATTGGGCGGTTTCATTATTTCAATTTTAGTGGGTGGAGCGTTCGCAATGTTCTTTGACACGGACATACTTGACGCGCTTCAGGGCCATTTGGATGCGCGTGCACTGGGTACTCTATCTACGGCAACTGGACGAACGTCGATATGGATCGCAGCGATTAACGCCGGATTGGAAAACCCTTTATTTGGGCAGGGCGCAGATTTTTGGGGACTTGAGAGTCGCCTCCGGCTCGGCTTGGCAACTGCTTTCACCGCGCACAACCTTTTCTTGCAAATATTCAGTCGGTCAGGGTTCGTCGGGCTTGCCGCGTTATTGGTTTTTTTATATTTTCTTATCCGGTACTCGATACGTGCAGCCAAACCCACCCGGGGCGGAAGCATGGCTCTGCTCGCTGTCCTCCTGATGCGCTCTGCGTTCGAGGCAAATATTCAACTCAACACGCTTCTTTCAGCAGAGCTTTTTGCAATGATGGCTCATTTTATCTATGTGATCGACAGGGGCGCCAGACCACGCAAGTCTTTCGAATCCGCAAGTTCTCATTATCGTTCCGTGCGTGTTCGAGCATGACTGCATCGGGCTCGGCCTGCCAAAGCGTCTTGACCCGCTGGCGCAGGATCTACTGCGGATATGCCGGCAGGGCAGGAGCGAGCGCGTATCGCGTGTTCCGTCGGTCGCAGCATAATACGTATTAAGATTCCAGGCAGCGCCATAATGAAGGTTCACTCGGCACCAAGGCATAAAAAAATCATGGTTGGTCGGCAAGGCGCGTGGAGAAGGAAACACCAGATTCATGTGGTTATCGAGGATGGGCAGATGAGCAAATGGCCATACACTTTTTGCCAGATCAAACGCACGAGGCGCCGGAAGTCGCAAGAGAGGGTGTTATCTATTCTTGCAGTCTAGCGACACACAACCGTAGGAGGACTTGAAAATGTTCCCATTACTTCGCAGTCTCGTCATTGTACCGTTCCTGATAACATTATTTATGGCGCGGAGCGTGTTGGCCGAGGATAACTGGAAAACAATTACAGATCATGACATTACCGTTTCTTCCGGGAGTGCCCTTGATTTCTCTGCCCTGGTCCCAACCGGACCCGCGGGCAAGCACGGCTCGGTCATTGTGTTACCAGACGGGCATATTGGCTTCGAGCGCCGCAGCACTCCAGAGCGCTTCCTTTGTGCCTCGTTGGCCCTAAGCCCGCTGAGTGGAGGGATGCCGGACAAAGCCGGAAGTGATCGGCTTGTAAGGGAGCTCACGCGCACAGGCTATAACCTGGTTCGCATACATAATGTTGACCCACTCCTGATGACCGACCGTTTCAAGGATTTCGACTTTGATCCTGAGCAATTAGACCGCCTGCATTACCTGCTCGCCCAGCTCAAGGCGGCGGGTATTTATTGGATCGTCGATGGTATGACGTCCGACAATGCCGCGTGGGGCGATGTGCGCCCTCATCGCTGGGTAAGAAAATACCGCGCCAAAATGGATGTGCTTACTGATCCCAAGGGCTTCGCCCATTGGGCGACCCTTATCGAGCGGTTGTGGGGAGCGAAAAATCCCTATACGGGAATTGCTCCCCTAAAGGACCCCGCGATGTTGGGCATTATCCTGGTTAATGAGGGAAGTTTTTTTTATCTCGTCGAGATCTATCGACCATACCCGGCACAAGCCGGCTATGGCCCGTTATATCCACTAGCGTTGGCTCCGCAGTTCCGTGATTGGCTGAAGGCGCGTTACAGCAACGATACGGCGTTACGGTCAGCCTGGGGCGCTGAGCTAAAGCCTCAGGAGTCCTTCACCGGAACAATCGACCTGCCTGTCGTGGTGCGGGGAAAAGGACCCCGTGATATCGATTTTATGCGCTTCGTTGTCGACTTGGAACAGCGGAGCTATCGCGCGATGGAGAAACGGGTGCGCGACCTGGGATTCAAGGGCTTGACTACCGCTTTCGACAATTGGGGTATTATTAGCTCGGACATTACTCGTTCCAACCTGCAATGGGTGGACATGCACAGCTACTCCGCCGGTTTGCCCAGCAAAGGTGGCGATCCGGGCTCACGAATGATGCAGTCGAGCTTACATAAAGATATGGCTCAATATATACGCGGGCTCAGCAACGCGCGACAGTGGGGCAAGCCATTTACCGTGAGCGAGTACGGGCAACCATTCTGGAATCAATGGCGGCACGAATCGGCCGCCTTGATGCCTGCGTTTGCGGCGCATCAAGACTGGGATATGATTTGCCAATTCGCCGAATCACCCATTCAGTTCGATTACGGCCCGTCGCCGTTCGTGCGGCGGCAAGCGATCTACCCATTCAGCGTTGGAGGCGATCCGATCGCTCACGCTGCTGAGCGTCTCGCCGCCATGCTGTATCTGCGGAGCGATGTCGCGAGTTCACAGAAGCGCATCCACGTGCACATGGATACTGATAAGATGATGGCCAGAAACGGTGGTCAAGAACACCTGCCTGAGCCGCTTTCAAAGTTGGCCTTCATTTCTCCCCTGGGGCTGGACTTCGGCCCGATACCAGATCGGCCAAAACCTGGCGAACTCTGGGTCAACCTGACAGGATCGCAACCTTGGTGGCTTGTAAAATCGGCGAATGGCCCGGCCGCTGGGCGGGATCTACGTTCGGACGCCCTAGCAGCCTTGCAGGATGCGGGATTAATAGGTTCTGGTAATCGCTCTCGACCGGAGAATCAGCTATTCCAATCCGACACGGGGCAGCTTGTCATCGACTCTGGGGCCGGCCTTATCCAGGTTGTAACCGATCGCACGGTGGCCCTGGCGCTGAAAGGCGGTGATGCCTCCATAGGTGCGTTGAGCGTACGCACCGCGAGCGGACCGGCGATGTTTGCGGTTTCGTCGCTGGACAAAAAGCCGATTGCCCAGAGCCGTCACTTGCTGCTGTGGGTATTGACCGATGCCATCAACACGGGCATGACCTTCGCGGATGCGGAACGCACCACAATTAAAACATTGGGTAAATTCCCGCCGCAGGTTCGGACGATCTCGGCTACATTACGTGTCGCGGCCGAGAATAGTGCCGGGCTCAAGGCGTGGCCGCTCACGTTGGGGGGCGCTCGGCGTGAGGCGATTCCTCTTACGCAGGCAGGAGGCGGCATCGAATTGCACGTAGATACAGCAGCGTTACCGGACGGTCCAGCGCTCTTTTTCGAGATTGCCGGGGAATGATTAAGGGCGGGTATATTTCGGTTTTAACCACTGTGTCCGAATGCAGACATGAGAGATAATTCTTTGCGGGACTTACTGCTCGCAAAAACAACGTGATATTGATCCGCCTGACTTCGATACGGATCAGGCGGATTACAGTTAAGCCGGTTTGATCGCGCTCAGCAGGGCTATGGCGTTAAGCTGCCGATTGAGCTGTGTCATATAGCACATGAACCATGAATCCGTCCTGGTTATCCAGGTCCCTGGTCGGATGACAGCTTGTGTGCCTCATGCAGAGTCGGAAATCCAGGGAGGGGTCAGATTCGATCTCTCCTGCTTCAGATATGAGTCTTAATCACCTAAGCTATAATTTTTACAGTACCTGTAAATCCTGCAGCTATTCAGATATCTCATTTTAAGATTTTATAGCTCTGCATGGGCGCATCAGAGGGGCGTGGTCATGCGCGGCCTATGCATGCGAATCCCAGTTTGCCGCTTTTGGCGAAATCTATTCCGCCGACGATACAAGCTGCTGCTTATGCCAAATGGGCTGTTGATCCGTTGTCTTACCTTTATCCCTTTTTATCGTCCCTCGCCACCACTCAGTATGAGTTTCGAGAGCTTGCTGCCATGCTGGTAGTTGTCTTATTTGACCGTATCATGGGCATGCTGCCCCAATAGCCGAGAGTCATTTATGAGTGCTTCGCCCTATTCCCGCCACGCCCTCAAGCGTAGCGCGGCGCATTTTCTTGTTGGCAAAGCAATCTCCGCTCTATTCACCTTGATTATTTTGTTTTGGCTGGTGCGCTTGCTGACTGTGGAAGAATACGGGGCGTACGTGACATTGATCGCCGGAATGGAGTTTGCGCTGGCAATAGCGTCACTCGGCCTGCCGTGGATTGCGGCGCGCTATTTACCGGAGTTTCGTCTGCACGCTAGCGGCGAAATACTCGCGCATTTCGTTTGGAAGATTACCGCCTGGATCGGCTTTGTTCTAGTCGCTGGTTCGCTGCTGCTGTATGTGGCGATACCTTGGCTTCTGATCCCTCTGAAACTTGCGCACCAGGTGGATATGGCGCGGCTTTATCTGCTCGTGATGCTCGTGGACGGTTTTGGCCGGCACCTCCGTGAAAGCATCCTGGAACCTCTTTTGCAACAGGGCCAAGCGCAAATAAGCCTTGTGACGCGTAATGCTGCCTTGCTGTTGTTCCTGAGTATCACAGCGGTACATGGAGCGGTTCATCTAGACCAAGTGGTACTGGCCGAGATAACGGCATCCGCCTTAGGCACAATGCTCGCCTTATACAGCTTGGTCAAGCATTTGCGCACGCACGGCGGTTTATTGAAACGAGATGGGTGGCATCCGCCGAGCTGGCCTGTTATGTGGCTTATGGCCCGCCATATGTATTTCAGCCACCTCGTTACGCTAACTTATAGCCCACAAATCTTCGTATTTTTGATTCAGCGTTATCTCGGTCTGGAAGTTACGGCGCTGTTTGGCTTTTTGCTCAGGCTCTACGGGCAAATCTCCCGCTATCTCCCAGCGACTATGCTGTTCAGTCTGATCAGGCCCAAGCTGGTGGCCTCTTATGTAGGAGAAGGTGGTATGGTGGAATTGACACGCAACGTCAATCTCGTCGGGAAACTGAGCCTGTTTGTTTTGATGCCCATCCTGGTATTTGTCTGGCTTGCCGGAGGCGAACTGTTAACCCTGCTCAGTGGTGGCAAGTTCATGCAGTCAGGCCATTACCTGGCAGGCTTGTTGATGGCACTCGTTCTCTATAGCCAGCGTCAGATACTGGAGACTGTGGCAGTGACTAGCGGTAAGAGTCATCTATGTCTGCGAGGGGCGGCTTTTGGAATACTGGTGTTGCCCTTGACTTATTCGCTGCTAAAATCCGGTCTGGGCCTGTGGGGCCCCATCATCGCAATTGTTGTGAGCGAAATGATATTCAACGCCACGGTTATTATTGCCCTGGTGCGTACCACCACTTACAGACCCGATGTAATCGGAATTTACAAACTGGCGGCGGCGGCTTTAACGGGATTCTTGCTGGCACAACAGATTGCAATACCGACACACGGCTGGTCGGGATTGGCCATCATGGCTGCACTTGCCTGCGGTTTTTTTATGTTGGCATCTTATCTCCTCAAACCTTTTCGAGTAGAAGAACGGGCGAGCCTGAACCATTTGCTCGGCCGTAAGATTTTTGTTTGGTAATTTATAAACCGCCGAGCACCAAGTTGACGCTGAGATTGCGTGGCTTTTCCGCAGATAGATGTGCTCGCTGATTAGCAGTGAACTTCCCCGGATAATCGTCTTCCGAGGGTGAGGTAAAATTGAAATCACATTGAAGAAAAGGATGATAAGGATATCGAAGCAGGAATGCACAGGCGATTAGATTGCTGCACCACGGTATTCAATATTCGGCATCATGGGGTGGCCAATCGTAGCGTATCTCTTCTGGAAGATACTGTAATAGGGGGAAGCAAATATGAACGCTGGCAATATTTATAAGGATGGGACGTATTTGGAGAACCATCCAACTTGGCATCAAGAGGATTCGGCATGGAAAGCAAAGCAGATATTAAAGATACTCAAAAAAAATAGCGTTACTCCTTTGACATTATGTGAAGTAGGATGTGGAGCTGGTGAAATACTGAACTGTCTATCACATCAATACGGTGGCGAAGTAGTTTTTTCCGGATATGAAATTTCCCCTCAAGCTTTTGCGATCTGCAAGAATAAAGAAAGGGAGAATCTTCATTTTTTTCTCGAAAATCTACTTGACTATGAAGATCCCGCGTTCGATGTATTGATGGCCATTGACGTATTTGAACACGTTGAGGATTACTTTGGATTTCTAAGAAAAGTTAAAAAGAAAGCTGTATATAAAGTGTTTCATATCCCTCTGGATTTATCCGTTCAATCGGTTTTTCGCCTCTCCCCAATATTACGTTCCAGGTCATCAGTGGGTCACATCCACTATTTTATGAAGGAAACAGCCTTGGCAACCCTACGAGATACGGGATATGAGGTGGTGGATTACTGCTATACAAGCGGTTCGCTAGAGCTTTCCAATCATGGTTGGAAAACCAATCTCATGAAAGTGCCTAGGAAGCTTTTCTTTCAACTTCATTCTGATCTGGCTGTAAGAGTGCTAGGTGGATTTTCATTATTGGTTCTGGCTAAGTAGAAAAGTCATAGGAGTCTATAGCCCGACTTTATGTCAGGTCTCGAAAAACTCAGGCCGAACTCTGAAGATTCTGATCAAATGTAAGAGCTCTGGCGCACCTCTAGTTTAGAGAAGTGGATTGTTGACCGGGTCTTCTTTACCAGCCAAGTTAGCAGCATATTGTTTGTTCCGAAACAATACATGATTTCAGAAAAAGGACTTCCCTTTAGGTGTTCCGAGAGTGAAGCGAAGGGACACATTCATGGCCCTACATAAAGTCATCAGCTGAATCGCTGTGTTGAACCTGCATCTGCCAGAGCCGATAATCGATCGCCCGGAATTGGAACCCCCATTCGAGGCAATACAGATCGATAGCCTTGCATTTTCCGCTTTCGCGGGATATTTTTTGCAGATTGGCAGATTGGCAGATTGGCAGATTGAAACGAAACCTACATATAACATATGTAAGATGAGTTTTTCCGGCTTTTAAAGCTTCTCAACAATCAAAAATAAATAAGTATGCTGAGCTTTTGGGGGCGACAACGGGAAAAGTAGCTTATTGAGTAGATCAGATTAAGGCGTGTGTACCAGTTTTAAGGCCATTTCTGATAATATTCCATCAACGTGTTAGCCGCCTTCAAGATTATTTCACCCGTAAGCTTCGGTCTGGAGAAACTCACATCGGACCGATCAAGTCTCCAAAATAAATGACCCAAAGCAAATGGTCGAATATGTGATCAAGCTTGAACCCAGCAGATATTGGTTTGTCCCGATCCACGGCTTGCCGCGAGATTGGTTTCTAGCGCTCGGAGAGCGGGGACGATCTGAAGGGTTTGATATTATGCATGGCAAGCCGGTAAGGACTTATCCTATAGTAGTCGAGGTACCCAATGTTGCGGTGCCAGTTGATGTCCCAATACGATGTGTCCAACGTGACGATTTTTACATCGGAAGGCTCGGAGCATGAGTATCGCGATGAAGCGTAAGGGTTCCGTTAGTATTCTTATTAAGGCATTCAACGAAGAAGCGCGGATTGCTAACTGTTTGGTTGCTGCCGTTCGCGAGGCGCAATCGATTGATGGGGAAGTGATTCTAGTCGATTCGCTTTCAACCGATCGGACTGTCGAAATTGCGGGCTCCTATCCCATCCGTATCGTACAGTTTTCTCGCACTGAAGATTGCGGCTGCGGTGCTGCAGTGCAACTAGGTTATCAATTCGCTGCGGGAGAGTATATCTACGTTCTCGACGGTGATATGGAGTTGCAACCGGGATTCATAGCAAGGGCATTGGAGGTGCTAGCCGCCGAGCCTGACGTTGCAGGGGTGGGAGGCAAACTCCTCGATACCCAGATCCGCAACGCTATGGACGCGAAACGGGCTGAAACGGTCGGAAGCGTGAACGATCCAACAGAGGTGAATAAATTGGGCGGGGGCGGTCTCTATCGGCGCGAGGCAATCGAATCGGTGGGTTACCTGGCCCACCGCTGGCTTCCGGCCTTTGAGGAGGCTGAGCTAGGCTTTCGTTTACGTGCCGCAGGTTGGCGCTTGTTTCGTCTTCCGGATGTGGCAGTGTTGCATACCGGCCATGCGGAATCAAATTGGGGTATCTTGCGCCGGCTCTGGAAGAGCGGTCGCGCTCATGCTGGCGGCATATTGTTGCGTTTGGCTTTTGGTAAAACCTGGTGGTGGCATGCAGTGCGCAACCAATGGCCTCTGGTTTTTACACCTGCCATACACCTCACGACCTTTGGAATAGCGGTGATGCGTGGAGGCGGTTTACCTGATACTCTTGAAGCATGGCTGTTCTTAGAGTTTGGCGCATGGATGTGTATATGGCTTGCGCTCTGTATCAAAAAACGCAACATGGCACTCGCGGGGTTCTCTCTTGTCAACTGGCATATCTTGACCGTGGCTGCACTGCTCGGTGCGAGTCGAGCTCTGGCAGATCCAAATGCACCGATCGCCGCGCGTGAGATAACCTAGCTCGGCCAAGCACGACGTATACCTCTTCAGCATTTCAAGCGCAAGATCTTTTTGGTTCTTTACATGAACCTCAAAATATGAGGCAAACTAATAGCAGGAATGCAGTACCTCCACCCGCTCGGGGCAAAATTACAAAATATCTTTTCGTCGGTAAGGTGTTGAACTATTTTTTCTGTGAGGAATTACATCTTTAAAATATGAAGCACTCAAACGCTCGACGGGAGTTGCTCATGATTGGAACTCATCCTTATGCAAAAGGTGGAATCGCGGCCGTTGTCGCGAAATACCGCCAGACCGGGCTGTTTGACAAATGGCGGATAACTTACCTCTTCACCCATGTAGACGGTTCTACATGGAAAAAATTGACGACAGCTCTTTTTGCCTACTGGCGAATGATTGCTCTTCTCATCAAGGGTCATGTTGGCTTGATCCATATTCATGTCGCGTCTAGAGCAAGCGTTTGGAGGAAATCCATTTTTGCCTTCACTGCCATCCTGTTTCGTGTCCCCTACGTGTTACATATGCATGGGGGCCAGTTCGAGGAGTTTTTCCGCGGAGAATGCGGCCCTTTACGGCGTGAAATCATCCGTGCTCTTTTGAGAAACGCGGCGACTGTAATAGCTTTATCGGTGAGTTGGGCAGCTAAGTTGCGCGAAATGGTGCCGGGGGCGCAGGTGGAGGTCGTCTACAACTCGGTATCATTGCCCAGGCGAAAAACGCTCGGGCACAACGAGGTCAGGAATGGGATTCTTTTTCTCGGACGGATCGGGACGGGTAAGGGAGCTTTCGATCTGATCCGGGCGTTCGCTGTTGTGAGTGGGGATGTGAAATTGGCGCTCGGGGGTGATGGCGATGTCGACGAGGCAAGCAAACTCGCGCGACAGTTGGGTGTTTCGGAGAGGGTACAATTGCTGGGATGGGTAACCGGCGAAGATAAAGAGACGCTATTATCGACGGCGTCGATATTCGTATTGCCCTCATATAACGAGGGCTTACCCATCTCAGTGCTGGAAGCGATGGCATGGGGGCTGCCGGTGATCACCACTCCGGTAGGCGGTATTCCCGAGGTGGTGCGGCAGGGTGAAGAGGGAGTTATGGTACAGCCCGGTGATATCAGCGGATTGACAGCGGCACTGCGCCAATTACTCGATGATGAGCCGCTTCGGCAGCGCTTGGGCGCTAACGGCAGAAGACGCATACAACACATATTCTCTGATGAGGTGGTGTTTCCGCAGCTTGAGGCGATATGGGCACGCTTCGGCCTGCTCCCTAATGTGAGCAAAATCACGATTGAGGCCTAGGAAAATATAACAAATGCATCCGGATGCCTGAGATATGACCGGCTCAACTTCAAAGGTATGGCATTGGAGTCTAATGGCGCCGCTAAACGCTTGGTAATCTGTTTTTGATCTTTTGGATCCTGCAACGTTGATTGAGCGAGGAAAGTTATCGATGTTAGGCCATGGAGGATTTCTTCTCATTGATATGATGCGCAGGACCAGCGCGTTAGATTTACTTTGCCAATTAGAAAGTGTCCAGTTCGAATCACCCGTCGCTATCCAGCAGCGGCAGAAACAGTCGCTAACAAACTATTTCGATGCGCTACGGGATTGCATTCCGCTCTACGCCAACTACCATTCTTTTGAACAATTACCGGTGATCGACAAGGCGTTCGCGAACCGCCACCGCGAGTGCCTCATGAATCCTGGCTACAGTGGTAAGCGCATGCGAAAGAAGACCGGCGGCTCCACTGGAGAGCCGTTTGTCTATTTCACGGGGACGCCCTCCCAATCCTATCTTTGGGCCGGAATCCTGTTAAGCTGGCGCGTGACTGGTTATCGGCTGGGCGAGCCGGTAGCTTTCTTTGCCGGCTCATCGTTATTCGGTACTGGCTACAAAGAGAAGGTTTACCACAAACTTATGAACATAACCCTGTTCTCAGCCTTTGATCTTTCGCAGGAGCGGATGCGAAGCTATGCGGAAGCAATTGCCTCGGGCGGCTTCCGGCTACTTTATGGCTATGCATCGGCAATTTACCAACTCGCCCGACACATTCTGGCGTCTCGACGCCCGCGCTTTGCGTTGCGGGGCATCGTATGTACGGCGGAAGTGTTGACACCAGTGATGCGCGAGACGATCGAAACAGCTTTTAGCGCGCCTTGCTTGAACCAATATGGATGTAACGATGGGGGAGTTTCAGCTTATGAGTGTGAACTCAAACAAGGCCTTCATCTTATTACCACTCGCAGCTACCCGGAAGTACTTGAATCCGGTAAGCTTATCTCCACCGATCTTTCCAATCAGACCTTTTTTTTGCCACGCTATGATACTGGTGATCTAGTGGTGATGGATGATAACCCTTGTCCCTGCGGCCGGGGCTTTCCACTGATCCGCGAGGTGATCGGGCGTTCCAACGATCTGGTTTTTGATCAGGCGGGCAGTACGGTACATTCTGAATTCTTTACCCATATGTTCCGCGAAGACGGCAGAATTCTAGCTTTTCAGGTCCTGTACGACCGGTGCAATCTGGTGGTCAATCTACACTGCCGCGAAGCAGAAAATGCATGGTTTATCTATCGGAAGAGGATTCAGGCGGCCCTCGTATTTGATAATATTAGTTTTGTAGAGAATTTATCTTTCGTACCGATGGCAAACGGCAAGCACCGATTCGTGATGAGAGTGGATGATGTGGATGCCGCGCTCGCTGCGACCGGCAGCGTGCAAGGGAGCGAAAAGACAGCCTCGTGATCAGTAATAGCCAATAGGAGGCCGATGAGGAGAATCTGCCAGTATGGCGGTTCAGAGTCGGATCTTCAATACAGGTATTTCCAACCTATGGGTGGATAAAATGTATAACGAGCAAAAAATTTGTATAGTTGATCCTAGGCATCGTACAAGTCAAAAAAGTTTCGTCAAAAACGACATAGATATTCACGTTTGCCCCGACTGCGACTGCATTATGGCAAATACTAACTTTTGTCAGGATCAGTACGAAACTGATGCTTATTATACAATGAGACGGAAAACAGCACTTGCCATAGAATACGAATGGGGATTCAGATGGCGTTACATCTTAAAAAGGATCGCGGAAATCGATGGACGGCCCAGCTACTCGATGTAGGGGTGGGTAATGGTTATTTCGTAGCTTTAGCGGCGAAGGAGTTTTCGCTGGATGCAAGCGGATTAGAGGTATCTAAAGAAGAAATCAGGTTTGCTAAGGATATTTTAAACGTCCAGCTAATAAAGGAAGACGTATCTCAACATAGCCTCACTATGATGTTGTGACATGCTTCAACGTGCTAGAACATGTAGTAGGTCCTCGGTCATTTCTTTCCGCATTAATAAAGCGAATGAAACTTGGTGGATACGTGGTTTTAAGTACACCTAATCCTGGTTGTATACACAGGAGAGTAAAAGGATTGAAGAATTGGGATATGGTTGCGCCACCTCATCACATCAATCTTTTTACAAAGAAATCATTAGATGTGCTTGTGGCAAGAGAAAGTTTAACCTTGATTGATTATCAAACGTTGAGTACGTATATCAAATTTATCAGGAAATTTGATAATAATAATTTGGTGCTCAGGAAACTATTTTTCGATCTGTTAAAGGCGTTTGGCCTCGGAGCTGACCATTTCTTAATCGCGCGAAAACAATCTTACTGATACGGTACGGCTTCGCGTTGTGCTGCATGATCCTGATTTCGGTGATTTTTTTGAGCATGAATGCGGAAGACGCAGGAGGAAGCTCATTAGATTCATTCTATCTCATGCGGTCCGGGTAATTTCCTTATCATCGAGCGGGGCTAGATCTATAGGAAATCTGGCCTCTGCCACACGCACGTGATTTTTTCAACTCCGTGCCACAAACGGAAATGGGAGTTTGAATACGGAGGAGCGCGCGTAATGGCGATTCGCTTGATTCAGGTCGTTTCTTGCTAGATGAACGCTTCAGATTGATCATCGGACGCGGCAGTGAAACACAACGGACATGAGTATCGTCAGAAGAGCTGGGTATCAGTAAAAAGATTCAATTTGCGGAATGGCTCACCAAAGTAGGAAAATTTGCTCGCGCGTGTAGTCATATCTGTACTTCCTTCATAAAATGAAGATATGTCGGTGGCGATTCTGGAGGCGATGTCATGGTCGATTTCTGTGTGTTGTAACAACCACTATGGGATGCATACTCGAAATCATAATAGAAGGACAGGAGGGGCTACTGGTCAATTCTGGTGATATTTCAAAACTGGCACATGCCTTGAAGGAGTGACTTGCTGCGCCATTGCTTCGCTGCGAACCTGGAGAGGCAGGAAGGCAAGATTAGCTCGAGTACTCGATGCATGTTTGCATCCACAATTAGAAAAACTGTGGATCAATTCGGGTTCATCTCAACCTGGCCGCTCACTTTGAGGCGGTGTTGTATGATTTCTCTTATAAGGAAGTCTCATGATTCGATCAGAATTTATTTTTTCCAGCCTCGTTTTTGCGCTTTCTTGTAATTATGCTTATGCCGAGATTGTTTTCGATGGAAGATTCAGTTCGGGCGATTTTTCCGGATATCGCGCATTGGAAGCGAACGGTAATGTCGTTAGCGGTATATCGACACCGAGCGGTGTTCCAGGCCGTCTCGAAAGAGTTCAAGATCCGGCAGGGTCTGCGAATTCCGTGATGCGCTCGACTTATATTGCTGACGATATTGCGACCCATTCGGGTTACCGCTCCGAAGCAAGTGCTTTCATAGATCCTGTCGGTTCGGAGCGTTGGTATTCCTGGGGTTATTATCTTCCGGATACTTGGAAATACGTCAAGGTTGGTAGTGCCATTGCGCAAATTCTTAATTCGCCCGACAAGAATGAGAGCGGTTTTCGAAATCCGACTCTCGCTCTTATCGTTCAAGATAATAAAATGAAGTTAATCAATGCATTCGACCATGACGCTATTACATCTCCATCCGACATCAAATCTATTGCAGGAATCGATTATGAACGCCGGGAGCTGACTTCATGGGAGCTCGAGACGGGGAGATGGACCTACCTGGATCTCCATGTAAAGTGGGCAGCGGACGATACCGGTTCCCTTGAATTCTGGAAGGATGGGGTACTGCTTTTTCAAGAACATGATCACATCAATACTTTCAACGACAAAGCGGGGGTCTGGTTCAAGAACGGTATATATAGCTGGTCGCCAGGTACAGAATCAATTTCGGCTTATTCGACCGGGGTTCTGATCGGAGATGGGAAAGAAACGTTTCAGTCCATGTCCATGTCGGTTGTTTCCGAGCCGAGCAGCTACATGATGATGATGGCGGGAATCGCGGGGATCGGCTTCTTTGCCTCCAGGCGGCGCTTTTCACCCGGGTCCGCCGGGATAAATACGTGAAAAGTCTTTATCTGGTTGCCGGTGCGCGCCCGAATTTCATGAAAATTGCGCCTATCGTACGTGCGCTGCAATCCCATGGTGGCCTGACATACAAGATTATCCATACCGGTCAGCACTATGATCGCGAGATGAATGAAGTTTTTTTTGAGGAATTGGGCATTCCTCAACCAGATATCTTCATGGCGGCGGGCGGAGGTAGCCATGCGCAGCAGACGGGCAAGATCATGCTGGCTTTTGAGGAGCTCTGCAATACGGAGCGGCCTGATGCGGTGCTGGTGGTCGGCGATGTAAATTCGACATTGGCCTGCTCTATTGTAGCCAAGAAGCTGAGCATTCCCGTGGCGCACGTAGAGGCTGGTTTGCGCAGTGGCGATATGACCATGCCGGAAGAGATCAACCGCGTGGTTACCGACAGTATTGCGGACTGGTTTTTCGTGACTGAGCCAAGCGGCATTGCGCACCTGAAGCGCGAGGGGAAGCCGGATGCGGCAATTCATTATGCCGGGCACGTGATGGTTGATAACTTATTATACCAGGCGGAAAAGCTGGTTCGCTCCGATACCTCGGGGTTTGAAACAAGCAATTTCAAGACGGTGTGTGCGAACAATGATGCAAAGTATGGGGTGGTTACCCTGCATCGGCCGAGCAATGTGGACAGCGCCGAGATGCTGGCGCGTATCGTTGGTGCGCTGCGCGAGATAGCAACCGAGCTACCGCTGGCTTTCCCTGTGCATCCGCGCACCAGGGGAACGCTTGAAAAATTTGGCATCGACCTTGGGCCGAACATCACTCTGGTGGGACCGCAACCCTACATGAGCTTTCTCCACTTATGGAAAGATGCCGCTGTGGTGTTGACCGACAGTGGCGGACTCCAGGAAGAAACCACTGCGCTTGGCGTGCCATGCATTACTATCCGCGAAAATACCGAGCGTCCGGTGACCGTGGATGAAGGGTCCAATGTGGTGGCTGGCACGGATCCCGCACGGATCGTCGCCGAGGTACGGAAGGTGCTTCGTGGCGAAGGCAAGCAGGGCCGCCGGCCACATCTGTGGGATGGTAGAGCCGCTCAGCGGATTGTCGAAGTGCTTGCGAGGGAGCTGTCATGAGACATCGTATTGAGATGATGGGTTGTCAAATCGATAATCTATCAATGGAAGAGACGTTGCAGACCGTCGAGACATTCATTCAGAGCGGGCGGCCTCACCAGCATGTTGTTATCAATGTCGATAAGCTTGTCAAGGCCAGCCGCGACGATAAATTGCGACGTATCATCAATGATTGCCAGTTGATTAATGTGGATGGGATGCCGGTCGTGTGGGCATCCCGGCTGCTTGGCAAGCCGCTGAAAGAACGCGTGGCCGGAGTAGATCTGTTCGAATCGCTAATGCGCCGTTCAGCCGAGAAGGGCTGGCGCGTGTACTTGCTTGGTGCTCGGCAAGATGTGGTTTCCGCTGTGAAGCAAGTTTACGCCGGCAAGTATCCCGGCTTGACCATCGCCGGCTACCGCAATGGATATTGGAAGCCGGAGGAAGAGGCAGAGGTCGTCGAGCGCATTAAAGCCACGCAGGCGGATATATTGTTCGTGGCGATCAGTTCGCCAAAAAAAGAGCATTTTCTCGGGCGTTATCAGGCAGAGATGAAAATTCCTTTTGCCATGGGTGTTGGCGGCAGTTTCGATGTCGTGGTGGGCAAGGTCAAACGCGCACCGGTCTGGATGCAGAAGTCCGGACTTGAGTGGTTTTACCGGTTTTTGCAGGAGCCTCGACGCATGTTCAAACGCTATTTTATCGACGATATGTTTTTTCTCTGGCTGCTGCTGAAAGAACTGGTGCGTCGCTAGCCTGCTTCAGCGGCAGGGTTGAGGTTGTTGGAAAAATTATTTCGAATGATTGTGATTTCTAATTGAGAACCATGATTCTTGTCACCGGCGGAGCAGGTTATATCGGGTCGCATACGTGCGTGGAGTTGCTGAACGCGGGCTTTGACGTGACGGTTTTCGACAATTTCTGCAACAGCCATCCCGAGGCATTAGCCCGGGTGGAACGCATCACCGGCAAAAAACTGCGCCTGGTGCGTGGCGATAGTCGGGATCGTGCCGCGTTGGTTGCGGCATTGCGCGACAGCGGCGCCAGTGCGGTTATTCATTTCGCCGGCCTCAAGGCGGTGGGAGAGTCGGTTAAGCAGCCATTGGCTTATTACGATAATAATGTGGTCGGTACCCTTCGTCTGTTGGAAGCGATGACCGAGTGTGATGTGAAAACCTTGGTATTCAGTTCTTCCGCCACGGTTTATGGTGATCCCAAGTGGCTTCCGTTAACTGAAGACCATCCTCTCTCTGCCACAAACCCTTACGGGCGCAGCAAGCTGATGGTCGAGGAGATTTTGCGCGATCTATACCGCAGTGATTCTTCCTGGCGCTGCGGTATCCTGCGTTATTTCAACCCCGTGGGTGCCCATCCCAGCGGCCTGATCGGCGAGGATCCACAGGGCATTCCCGATAACCTGATGCCTTTCGTTGCCCAGGTAGCGATAGGACGGCGAGAAATTCTCAATGTTTGGGGCAACGATTATCCAACGCCGGATGGTACCGGCGTGCGGGATTATATCCATGTCGTGGATCTGGCGCTGGGTCACCTTAAAGCCCTGAAAGTCCTGGATGCCGTTGCCGTCCCGGGTACTTCGGATCGGCACGCGCAGGCGGGGTGCCTGACGGTAAATCTCGGGATGGGGACAGGCTATAGCGTACTGGAGATGATTCGGGCTTTTGAGCAGGCAAGCGGTCGGCCGGTGCCATACCAGATTGGGTCCCGGCGCCCTGGCGACATTGCGTCTTGCTATGCCGACCCCAAATTGGCATTTGATTTACTGGATTGGAAGGCGGAACGTGGGCTGGAGGAAATGTGCGCCGATAGTTGGCGCTGGCAAAGTGCCAATCCCGAGGGATTTGGAGGCCGACGTTAACGAAGAGGTCCGCGCTTTCGTTATTAACCGGTAGTCAGCAATCGGAGCCGGCAGTAAGTGGTTTCAGGAATAGATTTTTAACGGATGGGAATATCGCCCTTATGGAAGGTTCATGCAGCCATTGATTCCTGTTGTGCTCTCTGGAGGCTCCGGCACGCGCCTCTGGCCGCTCTCGCGCGAGAAGTATCCCAAGCAGCTTTTGCCGCTTATTGGAGAAGATTCACTGTTGCAGTCCACGGTGAGACGCATGGAGGGGCTCACCGGCGTGGAACTCGGGTCGCCGCTGATCGTTTGCAACGAAGAATACCGTTTCGTAATTGCGGAACAGCTGCGCCTGATGGAAACCGAAGGCACGATCCTGCTTGAACCCGTCGGGCGTAATACCGCTCCCGCCCTGACTCTGGCTGCCCTGGCGGCAATGCGCGGCGGAGACGACCCAATCCTGCTGGTGATGCCCGCTGATCATCTGATTCTGGATATATCAAGTTTTCAGGCGGCGGTACGCAAAGGCATAACGCTAGCCAATGAAGGCATGGTCGTGACTTTCGGTATCAAGCCGGATTCACCCGAAACGAGTTACGGCTACATTCAATCGGGTGAGCCTCTCGGAAAGGATGGGGTCAATCGGATAGCGCGTTTTGTGGAGAAGCCCGATCTCGCAACGGCACAAGCTTATCTTGACGCCGGTTCTTACTTCTGGAATAGCGGTTTATTCATGCTGCATGCTTCGGTATGGATCTCGGCCATCGGTTGCTGTCGAGCGGACATCCTGACGGCTTGCCATGTAGCGTGGGATCGGGGTGTTGTGGATGGCGATTTTTTACGTGTGAGCAAAGAAGCATTCATGCAATGTCCGAGCGACTCGATCGATTACGCAGTTATGGAGCGTATTGCTGCGGGCGATGACTCATTGCCGATGGGCGCGGTGATTCCGCTGTCGGCTGGCTGGTCTGACGTTGGGGCATGGGATTCCTTATGGCAGGTATTGCCCAAGGATCATCACGGCAATGTATCGCAAGGAGATGTGTTGCTGGATGATTGCCATAACATGCTGATCATGGCGGAGCACAGACTGGTGGCGTGCGTAGGGGTAGAGGATATGGTGGTGGTCGAAACGGCAGACGCCATCCTGGTAGCCCACATGAACAAGACGCAGCACGTGAAGAAAATTGTTGATAGCCTCAAGCGTCAGGGTCGGCCCGAAGGCGAATTGCATCGCAAGGTATTCCGCCCCTGGGGTTGGTACGACGCTGTCGATGCCGGCGAGCGTTTTCAGGTAAAACGCATCGTTGTCAAACCCGGGGCCGCCCTGTCGCTGCAGATGCATCATCACCGTGCGGAACATTGGATTGTAGTAAGCGGAACGGCACAGGTGACGCGGGGTGATGCCAGCTATCTCGTATCCGAAAATGAGTCCACTTTTATTCCGTTGGGTACTCGCCACCGATTGGAGAATCCAGGCTGCGTGCCCCTTGAGATGATCGAGGTCCAATCGGGTTCATATTTGGGCGAAGATGATATCGTGCGTTTCGAGGATGTTTACGGACGGTAAGAAGTTTAATGCTTTTTGCTTTAGCTAGTCCATACGGTCTATTGACCCCTCGTTTCTCAGGTGTAACCTTCATAACTCGAGTTCTGCGAGTTAAATTTCTCCAGATCCGTGTAGTAAGTATCGTAAAAAAATATCGACTCTGCCGCAAATCTGCACAGATCGTTGATATCCAACTGTTCCAAGTACGTACTTATAGGAGATTATAATCATGGTTAATATTTTTTTGAAGCGAGCCATAGGTGTTGCGATTCTGGCAGGAGTCAGCGTCGGCGCGAATGCAACAACAACTGCCCTGGGTGAAATATCTCCCGGCGTGCCCACAACATTCACGGGTAGCGTGTTGGGGAATCAGCAAAGCTTCAGCGATATTTTCACCTTCACTTTGTCGCAACCCAACATGAGTTCCGGCTATAGTGTCGTCAATTTTCCGCTGGATATTCCGAATGTAGGCACCTTGGGAACGGTACTGTCCACAATGTCGCTGATTACATTTGGTACTGATGGACTGCAGGGAACTCAAGATGATCAGATCCTGAAGTCGGTAGTGCTTCCGTCGGCCGGCAACACGCAGAATCATCTTGGCTTATCCTGGGATCAACCTATTACCGGCCCGGCATATCTCAGCATAGGTGGCGTCACGAGCGGCACGCTGGGCGGTATTTACTCCGGCTCGATCGAGACAGTTGCAGCGCCGGTTCCCGAGCCCGAAACCTATGCCATGCTGTTGGCTGGCCTGGGACTGATGGGTGCGGTTGTGCGCCGCCGGAGTAGTCGCAAGACGTCCTGAATCGAGCCAGACTCAGGCATTATTGTATCTACTCTGTAATTCGTTGTTACGGCCTCTCAAGAGGCCGTTTCTTTTGTACGCCTGCTGGGCGCGCAAAAGAAAACCGCCAAAGGCGGTTTGTTGAGCGGCGAATGCCGTAGCTTATTCAGGCTCTCGTCAGATTCCTGGTAGGCGCGATTGGACTCGAACCAACGACCCCCACCATGTCAAGGTGGTGCTCTAACCAGCTGAGCTACGCGCCTGGAAAACCGAATTTTATATGAAACAGAAGGGGGGTTCAAATTATAATAATCGAACTCTGGCAAAATTCCGGCAAAAGGGGCGGGAAGGAGGAGAATATCTTTCAATGTCGACCATAAAGCCGCTATAGAAACTCACGGGGACCCATGGAAAAAATCCGGTTATCCAAGCTCATGTCTCAACAAGGGCTGTGTTCTCGCAGGGAAGCGGATAATTACATCGAACGCGGATGGGTATATGTCGATGACGAACCTGTCACCGAATTGGGTACAAAGATTTATCCCCTGCAGAAAATAAGACTGCATAACATGGCGGAAGCCCAGCAGCTAGATCAAGTTACAATACTGTTGAACAAGCCCATCGGCTACGTATCAGGGCAACCGGAACCGGGATACAAGCCTGCGATCAGCCTGGTTAACAAAGAATCGCGCTTTCATGGCGATCAAACACCAAAACGTTTTAGTCCGATGCATTTGAAAGGTCTGGCTCCTGCGGGCCGACTGGATATCGATTCGTGCGGCTTGTTGGTGCTCACGCAGGACGGCCGCATTGCCAAACAGTTGATCGGCGCGGAATCGGGGATTGAGAAGGAATACCTGGTGCGCATCGAGGGAATCTTGTCGAAGCCCGCATTGGATCTGCTGAACCATGGCCTGAGCCTCGATGGTCAGGTATTAAAGCGCGCCGAAGTGATCCGGCAAAATAAGGACCAATTGCGCTTTATTCTACGCGAAGGCAAGAAACGCCAGATCCGTAGAATGTGCGAATTGGTCGGACTGAAAGTCACTGGGTTAAAGCGCGTCCGCATCGGCAGGGTAAAATTGGCTGACCTGCCGGTAGAAAAATGGCGTTTTTTGCGGCATGGTGAAGAGTTTTGACCCGGTGTTCCCGCTAAATGCCATGTGATTAGTCTCTCAAGTCGAAGGATAACAATGATTTTAGTAACGGGCGGCGCCGGATTCATTGGTGCAAACTTTGTGCTGGACTGGCTGGCGCAATCTGACGAAGCGGTAATCAACCTCGACATACTCAGCTACGCGGGTAATCTGGAGAATCTCTCCACGCTGGTGGAAGATACGCGGCACATTTTTGTAAAAGGCGATATAGGCGACGCTTCCCTCTTAACTGATCTACTCCGACGCTATCGACCCCGTGCCATCGTCAATTTTGCCGCTGAAAGCCATGTCGACCGTTCTATTCACGGCCCGGAAGACTTCATACAGACCAATATCGTCGGTACCTTTCGTCTTCTGGAAGCCGGACGCGGTTACTGGAATGCCCTGGATGAAAATGCAAAGCGGGATTTTCGCTTCCTCCAGGTTTCGACCGACGAAGTTTATGGTTCCCTCGCCAAGGACGCGCCAGCCTTCAATGAGGCGCACCGCTACGAGCCGAATAGCCCATACTCGGCAACCAAAGCCGCCAGCGACCATCTGGTGCGTGCATATCATCATACCTACGGCTTGCCTGTGCTCACCACCAATTGCTCCAACAACTATGGTCCTTATCAATTCCCCGAAAAACTTATCCCGTTGATCATCGTCAACGCGCTTGCCGGCAAACCCTTGCCTGTGTACGGAGATGGTCAGCAAGTTCGCGATTGGCTATATGTAAAAGACCATTGCAGCGCCATCCGTCGTGTGCTGGAAGCGGGAATTCCCGGGCAGATTTACAATATAGGCGGCTGGAACGAGAAACCCAACATCGACATCATCCATACGATTTGTGCGTTGCTGGATACGTTACGACCTCGAGCCAGCGATCCTTACCGTAACCTGATCAATTTTGTCACTGACCGTCCTGGCCATGACCGCCGCTATGCAATCGATGCGAATAAAATCGAGCGCGAACTGGGCTGGAAGCCTGCTGAGACTTTTGAAACAGGCATACGCAAAACCGTGCAATGGTATCTTGGCAATCCGTCCTGGGTCGCCAATGTTCAGTCCGGCGCCTACCGGACCTGGGTTGAGAAGAATTACAATGGGCGCACCTGATGAAAATTCTGCTATTCGGTAAAAATGGGCAGGTGGGGTGGGAGCTACAGCGCAGTCTCGCGCCGTTAGGCGAATTGATAGCGGTCGATTTTGACAGCCAGGATTTCTGCGGTGATTTCACAAACCTTGATGGTATTGCGCAAACCGTTCGGACGGTTTCACCCGATGTGATAGTGAATGCGGCCGCACATACCGCTGTGGACAAAGCTGAAGACGAGCCGGAACGGGTTCGTGTTATTAACGCCCTTGCTCCGGCTACTCTTGCCGGAGAAGCCGGTAAGCTTGGCGCCTGGCTGGTCCATTACTCCACTGATTATGTATTTGACGGCAGGGGGAGCAAACCTTGGGTAGAAACCGACCCTACCGGACCTTTGAATGTATACGGTCGGACAAAACTGGAAGCCGAAAACGCAATTTCAGAGTCTGGCTGCCGCCATCTGATCTTCCGCACCAGTTGGGTTTTTGCCGAGCGTGGCGGTAACTTTGCAAAAACAATGTTGCGCCTGGCACAGGAGCGCGATCGTCTCACCATTATCGACGATCAGATCGGCGCGCCCACCGGTGCCGATCTGTTGGCCGATATTACTGCCCATGCCATTCGGACGGCTGTGAAGCGGCCGAACGTATCCGGCCTTTATCATCTGGTTGCAGCGGGCGAAACCTCATGGTACGGTTACGCCCGGTTTGTATTAAACTTTGCTCGTCAAGCTGGGGTCAGACTCGAGGTGGCGCCAGAAAATATCCTCCCGGTCCCTGCCAGTGCATTTCCTTCACCCGCCACGCGACCGAAAAATTCGCGCCTGGATACCGAAAAACTGCAAAGCACCTTCGACTTGAGTTTGCCTTCATGGCAAACGGGTGTAGCACGCATGCTCACTGAAACCCTTGAGAAGAATCGATGACCCAGCGTAAAGGCATTATCCTCGCCGGCGGATCCGGTACTCGGCTTTACCCAGTCACAAAGGCAGTTTCGAAACAACTGCTGCCTATTTACGACAAACCGATGATCTATTATCCGTTAAGTACGCTCATGCTGGCGGGTATTCGCGATATCCTCATCATCTCCACGCCGCAGGACACGCCACGTTTTGAACAACTGCTGGGCGATGGAAGCGATTGGGGGCTAAACTTGCAATATGCCGTGCAAGCCAGTCCGGATGGGTTGGCTCAGGCCTTTACCATTGGTAAAGACTTTATCGGGCATAATCCCAGCGCCCTGGTGCTCGGCGATAACATTTTTTATGGACACGATTTGCACCTGCGACTCCAGCGCGCCATGGCAAAGCAGGAAGGGGCGACTATATTCGCCTATCACGTACAAGACCCCGAGCGCTATGGCGTGGTTGCTTTTGATAGTCATAATCAGGCTTCCTCACTGGAGGAAAAACCGGTCCGGCCCAAGAGCAACTATGCTGTGACCGGCCTGTATTTCTACGATAACCAGGTTGTCGATATTGCGAGCAGGCTCAAGCCTTCCGCTCGGGGCGAGCTGGAAATCACCGATGTAAACCGAAGCTACCTGGAACACAGCCAGCTCAACGTCGAAATCATGGGACGTGGTTATGCATGGTTGGACACAGGTACTCACGAAAGCCTGATTGAAGCCAGCAATTTTATCGAAACCATTGAGCACCGCCAGGGTCTCAAGGTAGCGTGTCCGGAAGAGATCGCCTATCGTCAAGGTTTTATAGACGCCGCGCAGCTTGAGAAGCTGGCGAAACCATTGGAAAAAAACGGCTACGGTCAGTATTTATTGCGTCTCTTGAATGAGCGGGTGGTCATATGAAGGTAATTCCCACCGCCATTCCGGACGTGCTGATAATCGAACCGAGAGTCTTTGGTGATAGCCGGGGATTCTTCTTCGAAAGCTTCAATCAGAAAAATTTCAGCCAGGCTACCGGGCTTGGCGTAAACTTCGTGCAGGATAATCATAGCCGCTCCGTCAAAGGTGTATTGCGCGGCTTGCATTATCAGATCCGACAGCCTCAGGGCAAGCTGGTGCGTGTAGTACGCGGTGCGGTTTTTGATGTGGCGGTCGATATCCGCAAATCATCTCCAACCTTTGGCCGGTGGGTCGGGGTGGAATTAACCGAAGATAATTACCGTCAGGTATGGGTGCCACCGGGTTTTGCCCATGGTTTTTACGTGTTGAGCGAAAGTGCCGATTTTTTGTATAAAACTACGGATTACTACATTCCCGACTTTGAGCGCAGCATTGTCTGGAATGACCCGAAAATTGCGATTTCATGGCCAGTTGAAGCGGGTGCGCAACCCATTATTTCGGCGAAAGACGCAATTGCACCAACGCTGGCTGATGCCGAGGTATCTTGAGGCTTCTCAGCCTGCAATCTTGTGGTGTGCCAAGCCGAGGAACCCTTCGGGTTGTGTATCGACATAGGAAACATGGATGATTTGATCAAGTGGTAAATGCCCGACAATCCTGATTCAATCACAAAACGAACGATTCTATGAGTATCCAGGAATGATAGAAACGACAGCGGGCCGGGAATTTCCCTTGCGGGAGGCGCACAGTCTTGTCCGCGATCTCATGACGCCCAATCCCTGGATTTACTGGGCGGATTTTCTCTTTCATATCTCGTTGGGTTGGGCCGCTTTTTTGGCAGTCCTGTCCATGCCGCTGTTTTCTGCCTGGCAACTTCCACTTTTTATTATCGCTACACTTGCGTTTTATCGTGCAGCTATTTTCATTCACGAACTGGCCCACCTGAAAACGGGAACATTCGGGCTATTCCGCCTGGTGTGGAATGTCACTTGCGGCATACCGTTGCTGATTCCCTCTTTTACCTATGACGGCGTTCACAACGATCATCACAAGCGTGATGTCTATGGCACCGCCAAGGATGGGGAATACGTCCCTTTTGCTACCTTGAGGCCGGTGATCATGGTCGGCTATGTACTGCTCTCATTTATTCTGCCGCTCTTTTTCATCATCCGTTTTTTGGTTCTCACACCGTTATCGTATTTCATCCCCCCGCTGCGTAAACTGGTCTGGGAACGGGCTTCTTCTCTCACCATCGATATGAATTACAAGCGTGAGGAGAATGCGATTCGCAGCGACAAGCACTGGAAGCTTCAGGAGTTTTCCGCTTTTGTATTCATAACAGCGGTGGTTGCCTGTATTGCGCTGGGCGTGCTGACCTACCACTTTCTGGTCTTCTGGTATGTCATTGCAATGTTCATCTTTTTTATAAATTCCTTGCGTACGCTAAGCGCACATGCCTATCGCAATCCCGGCGATCAACCCATGGAATTTCACGAGCAATACCTCGACTCGATAAATGTTCCGGGCAACCTGTTCATTACCGCCTTATGGGCCCCGGTTGGCTTGCGCTATCATGCGACCCACCATCTTTTCATGAGCTTGCCCTACCACAACCTCGGTGAGGCCCAACGACGTCTCGTGAATGGTTTGAGCGACAACACACTTTATCTGAAGACGGTGCGGACCAGCATGTGGGATGCACTGCGGCGGATTTGGGGTGAAGCGTCTGCAAATACCCATGGACGTCAAGCTGACGTAGCCAATTCTGATGCAACGTTTGAGGATAGCGTACGCAGACAAAGAAATGCCTGATAAAGAACCGGGCTGCTGTTGCGCCACGGACAAAAAAACTGAAACTCCAATAAACATGTCAGGCAATGGGCGTTATCATGCCTAAACATATAAGGCCGACAGGAAGCAAGCTACTAAAAATGAATGCATCCGCTCGAAGCAAGCTGACCATACCTGTGCCCGGCAGATTTGCGAAAGCGGCGGCGTATCAAGTAATAGTTCTCCTGCCCAGGTAACAATCTTCGCCCTGTTTTATTCTTGCCGGGGCCATGTCGTGTTTGTTGCGTTTTCGATCCTTGCCTCTAGGCGCGAAGTACTTACGGCCCCGGTCGGCGCGTTGCTCAGGCTGTTCCTCCTGAAATTGATTTGCTGCTGGATTTTCCCATGCTCTTGCTCTGAGTCACCTGCCGGCATGATATCTGAAATAAGCCTTGTGGAAATTGCACTTTAGTACAATGTTATTCAAGGAGATACCGCCGGATGATAGGGAGTTGGAGTACAGTACGGCAGGGCACTTTGCCGATATGAATGATAAACGGAGTGGGAGATAACTGATGAGCCTGGTGGCTGTAGTTGGATTGGGGTATGTAGGGTTACCCTTGGCAGTTGAATTTGGAAAAAAGCGGCGAACCATAGGATATGATCTTTCCAGCAGCAAAGTCGACAGCTACAAGCGCGGCATAGATCCGACCGGCGAAGTTTCCTTTGATAATCTACAAGCGGCATGTCACTTGTCTGTTACTACCGATCCGGCTGAGCTGTCCGAGGCTGATTATATCGTTGTTGCAGTTCCCACCCCGGTAGATCTTGCTCATCAGCCCGATTTTTCGTCGCTCATCGGCGCCAGCGGGGTCGTCGGAAGACATATAAAGCGGGGCGCCATCGTTATTTACGAATCTACGGTTTACCCAGGCGCAACGGAAGAAATCTGCGTTCCGGTTCTCGAAAAGCACTCTGGTATGAAATGGAAAGATGACTTTCACGTCGGCTTCTCTCCCGAACGTATTAATCCTGGCGATAAGCAGCATACGCTTACCAGTATCTTGAAGGTTGTGTCAGGAGATGACCAGGATACGTTGGAGAAAATCGCCGCGCTTTACGAAAGCATAATTACCGCCGGCGTATACCGTGCATCCAGTATCAAGGTGGCCGAAGCCGCTAAAGTGATCGAAAATACGCAGCGTGACTTGAATATCGCATTGATGAATGAGCTAGCCATCATTTTCGATAAGCTGGGAATCGACACCATGGAGGTTCTTCAGGCTGCCGGCACAAAATGGAATTTTCTTCCTTTTCGCCCAGGCCTGGTTGGGGGCCATTGCATTGGTGTCGATCCATATTACCTTACCCACAAGGCTGAAATGATCGGCTATATACCGCAGGTTATTCTGGCTGGCCGCCGTATCAACGACAGTATGGCCAAATTTGTTGCCGAGCAAACCATAAAGCACATCATCAAGGCTGACATTAATGTCAAGGGCGCCCGAGTGAATGTGCTGGGCTTGTCCTTCAAAGAGAACTGCCCCGATCTCAGAAACTCTAAAACTGCCGACTTGATCAGCGAACTCAAGTCTTATGGCATAGAAATTCACATCCATGATCCTGTGGCCGATCCCGAAGAAGCTCGGCATGAATATGGCCTGGAACTTGAGTCATGGGAAAATCTTCCACGCGCTGATGCACTCATTGTTGCCGTCTCGCATCGGCAATTTATGAATAGACCCTTGACCGATTTCCAATCCAAAATTACCGATAATGGTTGCTTTATCGATGTTAAATCCCAGTTTGACCCAGCAGCCCTGCGTGAGGCCGGTTTCAACGTCTGGCGGCTTTGAAGAAAATGAAGAGCACTGAACAAATCTTTCGTGGAGCGCTTATTTGACGACTGAGCTGGTAAAATCGGAAATTATTCACAGATTCTTCAGGAAAGGGCTGATCGAATAATGACAAGATATCAAGACGTGCTTCAGCATTTGAAGAATCACCCATATCACTGGCTGATCACCGGCGTTGCCGGGTTTATCGGGTCCAGTTTACTGGAGACTTTGCTCAAGCTGAATCAAAAGGTAACAGGTCTGGATAACTTTTCGACCGGTCACCGGCATAATCTCGAGCAGATAAGGGAGTTGGTGGGGGAAGAGGCCTGGCTCAATTTCAGCTTTATCGAAGGGGATGTCCGGGATCTGCAAGCATGCAGGGATGCATGCAAAGGCATGGATTATGTGCTGCATGAGGCCGCGCTTGGATCTGTGCCGCGGTCTATTCAAGATCCTATCCGGACAAATGAAAGCAATATTTCCGGATTCCTGAATTTACTGGTGGCCTCACGTGACGCCCAGGTGAAGCGCTTCATTTACGCAGCCTCCAGTTCGACATATGGCGACCATCCTGGTCTGCCCAAGGTGGAGTCGGTAATTGGCCAGCCCCTTTCGCCATATGCCGTTACCAAGTATGTCAACGAGCTCTATGCAGATGTATTCGCGCGCTCCTATGGCATGCAATCCATAGGGTTACGCTATTTTAATGTTTTTGGCCCCAGGCAGGATCCAAACGGAGCTTATGCGGCAGTGATTCCTCAATGGATCGCCGCGCTTATCCGAGGTCAGACTTTATACATTAATGGAGATGGCGAAACCAGCCGGGATTTCTGCTTTATCGAGAACGTCGTTCAAGTCAATCTTCTTGCGGCGCTGGCTGAAAATTCCGAGGCGGTCAATCAGATTTACAATGTGGCAGTTGGCGAGCGTACAAGTCTGAACCAACTCTATGAGATGATTTGCGCGCTACTTGTGGAGAAGTTTCCCGACTTGCGGAACCATAAGCCCACGTACGCGGATTTTCGCAGGGGCGATGTACGACATTCTCAGGCGGACATTTCCAAGGCCAGAAAAATGTTGGGTTTTGAGCCGACTCATCGGATAGATGAAGGGCTTAAGCAAGCCATGGCCTGGTATATCGCCCATCTTGCGCCCGAGGAAGAGGCAACGGGCGAATCGGCTTAGATACACATTTTTATCGTATATTCGGGCTTTTCTCAAAGCTGATCCGTCGCGCCTTTCAATCACCATCCCATTTTCCTGCTTTTATCAACTGATTTTTCAGACCCGGAAGGGGAAAGCCCAGTTCGTATGCTTTCTTTGCATAAGTTTTTGCCTGTTCATAGTTTTTCCTCTGCATATAGAGCAAGCCGAGATTGTAGTTGATGGTAGGGTTTTCTGGCTGGAGCTCAGCCGCTATCTGAAGCTGCTCCGTGGCCTTATCAATTTGCCCTGCTTTCATCAAATAATTGCCATATACCATACGAACCATGCCATCGGTTGGTTTAAACCGCATGGCTCGATCAAAAAAGCATTCAACCGAATATTTGGAGCCGCTCGGCTTTAAGGTTTTCTCCTTTAAGGCAAGTTTACCCATTGCTGCCAATGCGCGATGATGATTCGGAAACAGCAGAAGTGTATAGCTCAAGTCTCCGCCGATGTATCCGGTGTTGCCACTGATCAGTTTCTCGACATTAGGCGTAAAATGATAATCTTCAACGGTTTTCAGATTTCCTCTATAGTCGAGGTTCGTATAATCACCTCCCGCACCTCCTGGTATGACTTCTCCACAATAGGGAGCGGGGGCCGCCTTGAGGTCTGCTGAAATAATCGAGACGACTAATATAACAATGAACGGCATAGCTTTCATAAACGTTCCTTACAATTAGCGTATTTCGGAGGACGCTTCAACAAGCGCAGTACAGTTAAGCGCAGTACAGTTCATCCAGCGCTTTCCGGAAAGGTGTATCAATTATGACTCCTGACTCGCGAGTACGTCAGGTTTTTTCCATTGGCGCACTCGGATGTTCATGCCGAGAAACCGTTCATGTCGAGTAAGGCCCGATCGAAAACAATCGTTAATCTTTCACCACGACTGAATCCAGTCGCTCGTCCCAACGGCTACCTCATCGCGCCATGCGCGCCGCGAAAAAGTATGGTTGGCTTCCGGTAAATTCAGACGCGATACACCTGGTGCCGCCAGCAGTCGCTGCCACTTACGCGAACTTTTAACCAGCTCCAGAAACTCCTGGGCGGTGAGGTCGTCCCCGCTCGTTATTAGCAGTATCTTTCCTTTATAACGACTGAGTGCATCCAGCATTCGTTCCGGCAAGCTGGCGAAATCACAGGATCTATCGCCAGCCTTATCCCTCGTGGCTGCAATTTTTCGACCCGGCAGGGCTTTCTCGACAGTCTTCACAAGAGATTGAGTTGCGTTGGCATAATTAAAACGCCCGCTCCACACCTTGCCCCAGAATTCAGGGTCGAGAATACGAGCGAGATAGTAATGTTTTAGATAGGCTTTTGCAGCACCTTGATCTGTTCTTACCCAGGGATTCAGTAATACCAGGCCAGTTATGCGCCGATCGCGGTGCGCATGGAAAAGCGCAGCTGAGGCAGCATCGCATAAGCCCCAAATCACCAAATTACTGAGCGCGGGCACTTCTTCAAAAAAACGTTCTATCGCACAGTGAAGATCATCTTCCAAATCTTCAAAAGTTCTCGGGGCGCCTTCGCTATCTCCCATTCCCCGGTAATCGAAACGTAGAACAGGTATGCCGAGAGAGGCGAGGTGACGAGCAAGCAATGTGAACTGGCGATGGCTTCCTACCCGATATTGCGGCCCGCCCACAACGATCAGCACACCTCTCGAAGCGGTTCGCTCAGGCAGGCTCAAAATTCCATACATCCATGAATCATTGCACCGAAGAGTGAGCGCGCGTTCCTCGAAATTCATCTGACTTGCTCAGCAAAAATATCGGCTGTCGCCAACACGAGTTCAGGACAGTCCGAGATTTCCTGTGTCGCCCAAAACGGTAAGCAAGGCACAAGCTGCAAATGCAGATCAACACCATTCTGCTTCCATGCGGTGACAACCTTCGTTCCGGCCGCTGTCATGGAACGGCCCGGTTCAGCCACAACCTCGAACCAGTGAACGGGGCATCGTGTTACGAGTAGCTCAGCCGCTTGCAAGATATCGATGGCGGCAGCCATGTCCGGTGCGAGTTCATAGCCGGCTACTTCAAGCGGATTTCCGGCCCTCAAAGAATCGCGCATTGCATTCGTTCCTGTATTTTTTTCTGTACTGGCGTCGCCTAAAAGAATTTCATTGGCGAGCCGAAGGCGCAGAAACCGGGTCAGGAAAGATTCTCCGCTTATTACAGGTTGCCAGAGAATAATCCGGTTAATTGCGTTTTCAGAACTCCTGGCAAAGTCGAGCGCAAGCAGGGCTCCCAGACGGAGGCCCCAGAGGCTGATCGGAGCGGCAACCCTGTTCTCCAGCCAACTCCATGCAGCAGCCAGGTCCCGCTTCCAGATATTCCAGCTTGCATCCCCGAATTCGCCGCTGCTGTCTCCGCATCCGAAAAGATCTATCTGCAACACGCCAAACCCAACTGCGGCAAAAGCTCTGGCCTGCATCGCCGCCATACGGCGCGATTTATTCATTTCATCACCGAAGGGGTGAACATAAATCAGCACGCCCCGGCATTCCCGACTGGCAGGAGGAGCATGGTAAAGGCAAAAACGTTCGCCCGGTTCCACTTTTAAAAAAAAAGGCATGGCAGGGGCGCCAACCAGGGATGAGTTCATTCAGCCAATTTTTGCTCGACAAAGCGCGTCAGTGTGCCAACGGTTTCAAAGGTGCTTGCGGTAATCTCATCATCATCCACAGTGATATCAAAATGCTCTTCCATGGCAGTGATCAGATTAACCACCGCCATGGAGTCCAGTTCGGGAATGCTGCCGAGCAGGGAGGAATCTTCCTTGAGGGAATTTTTTCGTTCCCCAAGGCTTAGTACATCGGACAGAATATTCTTTACTTCTTCGAAATGCTGCATGTTTACTCCATGGTTGATTTATCTTTTCGAGCAGGAAGATGCCTCAAGCCCCTCAGTATGAAGACGAAACTGAGGGAATGAATCGGGGTGGGATGACAAATGAAAGTACGGCGATATGGAGGAGAACGTAATTTGCCACCGGCCGGCACAAAAAAAGAGTGCACTGCCCAGGGACAACGTTCCAAAATGCGCATGGGCATCCAGGGAACCGGAATTGAACACTGAAATGCGGCTACACGACCATAAAACATTATTTTCAGTCAAGATGCGGTTTGCCTGTTCCCATAAGCGCGGAAAAGTCAATCCCAGTCGTAGATCCGGTTCCACATACACATCGAAATCCCAAGCGGCTCGTTCTGCCGGTAACGGTATGTAACGAGCCCGCACTTCATCCTCTTGATAGCTTCCCAGCAATAACCACAGGAAGCCAATAAAGCGTTGCTCCTTCAAAGCGACCAGACATTTGGCGCCTTGCTTGAACCTGGCTTGGATTGCCGCGGCAGGTCTGGGAAATTCCCGGATGATTTCGTCCTGTTCTTGGATCAGCCGGATTTCTATTTTTCTGCCTCTTCCCGGCGGAAGTAAAGCGGTCTTGGCGACTGGTTGGGCGATTAAATAATACCTGTATAGACGAACTTTCCCTCCTGATATCCTCCCCAAAAACTTGCTGAGTACGAAAAGCCCAACATTGAACCAACCCCAGTGCTGTAACATCTGATGAAATTCTTTTTTTCGCCCTGCTATTGAGGTCATCATGCAAAACCGTTGAGTAGCCAAGATATTAAATACGGGTGGCAGTGAAAAACTACGGCATATTAAGACTGGGCTGCTGGCCTGAGCATTTTATAAGCGAAATCCGGAATGAAGCGTCCAGCGCCTTCAATCCGGATTTTTATTCGTAGACTTTGGTAATTCCGCTGCTGCAACCTTTAGCGCGGAAGCGTGTTTTCTGATACCAAATCGTCATGATCCCGGTAGAAAATCATTCCGGTTCTGCTCTGTTTGCCGTTATTTTGTTACTCTTGGTAAAAACGCGTCAATAGTACTATAAGTCATGGAGGGTTAATTCGTAAAAGTAGAAATCGCTTTACTTTTCAATGTATTTTCTTGTACGCTTCAAAAAAATTACCCAGATTGCGGAACAGAACAGCGGCATCATAAACTTAACGTACAGAAAAAGAAAAACAGGGAGGCAACATGAGTATGCATGCGCGGAACAATTTTCAGGTGGCAAATTTTGCATTTTCCGCTCTCCTGGTTACCAGTTCAGCGCCATTCTTCATGGCACCGGCACATGCGGAGACCTCATTCGAACGTTTGTCGTCCCTGTTGGCAGCGACGCCCGAGGGTGGTTGGGTCAAGGCAAGCTCCAACCTCTTTTCTGATGCCTGGCCAGTAGGCGCCGATGCGGTACCGAATAGTTGGCCTGGCGCTATTGTTAATGCCTGGAGTTCTTTCGCCTGGGATTCAACTCATGGAAAGATGATGCTTTGGGGTGGCGGCCATGCGAATTACGTTGGTAATGAGATGTACGTGTGGGATGGCGCGACAGGCGATTGGGGACGTGGTTCTCTGCCAAGCAGAATAGACGCCCATGGGTTTATCGTCGACGGCGCGGCGCCGCAATCCGCGCATACCTACGACAACAACAACTACCTGCCCGTCAATAACATGTTCATTACTTTCGGGGGGGCGGCGCAGAACGGTGGAAATTTCGAGAAGACGGATGGCAAGAATGTGACTCGCGCTGGCCCTTTCCTGTGGGATCCTGATAAGGCGGATCCCAATAAGGTCGGTGGTACGACCGGCTCGGGTTGGAATATGGTCAATGTTGCGCAAGGCGGCAACATGTGGACCGACCGGCAGGGGCAATGGACCGGATCTGAACCGCCTATTTACGTTAACGCCACCACCGCCTACCGTACCGAGAACGGCAAAGACGTGGTCTACGTTACCGCGGACTCGAATGCATCAGGCTTTCCAGTACTCTACCGCTATGAAGTGGGAGATGTGAGGAACGGCGGTAAGGACTCATGGGAAGCTGTTGGCACTACATGGAATTCAGTGGGATACCAGGGCACCGCAACAATTGATACAACGCACAACCTTTACATCCGGACAGCCAATCATATCGGGCCCTATACGGCAGACCTGGCAATATGGGATCTGGACAATTCCAATACAGCCAATCCCAACAATAATGCCGATATTGGAATCAATCTCGTAAACGCCGATGGCAGTGATTTCGTAATGGGTGTTACCTACGGTATTGGTTATGATTCGGCCAATAACATGATTATGCTATGGGATGGAAGTGGCGGCGGCGGAACAGTTTGGGAGGCAAACGTTCTCACCGACGCAGATGGCAACATCGGCTCCAACACGACATGGACAGTTCACGAAATGCAAAGCGCGACGTCAAGTCATCCCCATGGTGATTTTGCTACCGGCGTTCTCGGTAAGTGGCATTATGATCCCACGCTGGGCGCGTTCGTCGCGCTGGACCAGATTGCCCCCGAGAACGGCGGAGCGTGGGATGCCGCTGTGTGGTTATACAAGCCGGTCGCGGGGGTGGTTCCCGAACCGGAAACATATGCGCTTTTACTTGCGGGGCTTGGCATGATTGGATGGTTTGCTCGCAGACGTCAGCACAAGACCGAAGCGCCAGCAAAGCTCGCACTCTCCTCAGTCTCGGTCAGAGGTGCTTGACACGATTTTTTTGGAACGTCACGCCTTGCTCCCGCACGTAACAGGCAATTTGAAATTTTCAACTATTACTGACAGGTTATCCTTTCTCTCTTGATCGGGTGAACTACGCGGAATCGCCTCTTATGAAGGAGATAATTCCGCTCTGTCAAAATATCCTTCTGACCAGTACTGGTTCCAGGCGCCATGCTCGGCCTATTCTCCAACAGATTTCCGCAAATATGTCGTAGATGAGCAAGAATGATGGTCGTCAGCTACATCGGGATCACTCCAACAAATAGTTCTCAGGCGCAACGCTGGAATACGAAGAGGCACGGTTCTCTTTTGTAATCTACCGATGCGCGCGAGATGGACCGAGTAAAGATGAGGTATAGATGAATCTCGCAATAGTAGTTCCATGTTTTAACGAGGAAGAAGTGCTTGGAACCACGATCAGCCACCTCCGGGAACTGCTGAATCGGCTTATAGCCGAGCGACTGGTTGATCCCGAGAGTACGATAACCTTTATAGACGATGGCTCGAAAGACAAAACATGGAACCTGATCGAAAATGTCGCAAGATGTGATAGTTCAATGCATGGCATTAAACTTTCGAGAAATCGCGGGCATCAGAACGCTTTGATCGCCGGGCTCATGACCGTTAGCGGGGACGCGATAATTAGTGTTGACGCAGATCTTCAGGATGATTTATCGGCGATAAGGGAGATGGTGATCAAATATCGGGGAGGTGCTGAGATCGTCTATGGTATCAGGGTGGATCGCAGAACGGATGCGCGATTCAAAAGAATGAGTGCAGAAGGATATTATCGGGTGCTGCGCCTGCTGGGTGTTGATATCGTATTTAACCATGCAGATTATCGCCTGATGGGCTACCACGCGATAGAGGCCTTGAAGCAGTATGGCGAAGCCAATGTATTCTTGCGCGGAATTATTCCCCAGCTTGGTTTCAAAACGGAAAATGTATATTACAGGCGGGCCGAGCGTTTTGCCGGTGAATCAAAATATCCTTTAAAAAAGATGCTTGCCCTGGCGTGGGACGGCCTGACTTCATTCTCATCGCTTCCTCTGCGATGGATTACACTACTGGGATTCACCGTATCCATGTTCAGCTTCGCCATCGGGAGCTGGGCGTTGATAGCGCGTCTTTTCTTTGATGGAAGCGTGCCGGGATGGGCGTCCACTGTGATCCCCATGTATTTTTTAGGCGGAATCCAGCTTTTAAGCCTGGGGATTATAGGAGAATATATTGCCAAGATTTACGCTGAGACGAAACGCAGGCCCCGATACATCATTGAGAAAATGATTTAGCGGCACGACCAACCGATCAGGTAACCCAAATGGATCGCGCAGAGTTCGATAAATTTGCCGAAGAATACAAGTCGCTTCATCGCGAAAATATAGTCGCTTCAGGCGAAAACCCGGAGTACTTCGCGGAGTACAAAATGAAGGACTTGAGAAGAATTGTTCAAGTGGCCCGGGATGTTGAGATTGATGGGTCCTTCCTCGACTTTGGAGCGGGCGTGGGTACTTCAGTGCCTTTCTTCCGCAAGTATTTTCCTTCTGCACACCTTACTTGCCTGGACGTTTCAGAAGCCAGTCTTGAAATTGCGGCTGCAAATTTCGGCAGTATGGCGAAATATATCGCTTTTGACGGGAGGGCGCTTCCGTTCGAAGATAACAGCTTTGATGCCGCTTACGCCTGTTGTGTTTTCCATCATATTTCTCCCGAGGAACATGTTTATTTATTGAGGGAACTGCGGCGCGTTCTGAAGCGGAACGGGATCGTTATGATTTATGAGCATAATCCCCTCAATCCGCTTACCGTTCGGGCGGTCAATTCCTGTCCCTTTGATGAAAATGCCGTGCTGATCAGGGCCAGCACCATGTACAGAAATTTCAGGTCAGCGGGTTTTTCATCTGCGTCGGTGAGCTACCGGGTTTTTTTTCCAAAGCTGCTCAGTTTTATCCGGAGCATCGAGGCCTCGCTGGGGTGGCTACCGCTTGGTGCCCAATATTATGTAACCGCCGCAAAAGGTGACTAGCCTTCCCGTTACGTCGCGTTTTTCGCCAACGGCAGTGGAGAACACACGTGCTTGCAAGCTTACTGCAACCATTACGCTTTATTCTGGTGGGGGTTGCGAATACATTATTCGGTCTATCGGTTATATTTGCTGCAAAAGGCCTCGCAGGACTCGATGACTTCGTCTCTAATCTGCTCGGATACGGTTTTGGATTGCTGCTGAGTTTCTTTTTTAACAGAAAATGGACATTTCGCCACAATGGCGGCATTTATCCCACCGCTGCGCGTTTCCTGCTGGCTTTTCTGCTTGCCTATATTGCAAACTTGATGACGCTTTACGGGTTGCGGGATGGCGCCGGAATAAATTCATATCTTGCACAGACTATAGGCATAGTACCTTATACCGTCGTCTTTTATCTTGGCAGCCGGTACTATGTTTTCACCCCAAATCGTGGGTGAATGTCAGGCTCCGCGACGCTCTGGAACACGCAGGCACTTGATCTCGATAAGCGCATCTCCGAATCTGAGATTCTGGGGTCGGCAAGGCGTCACACTGCCGCCGAATAGATGTGGCGGCAAAAATTCCGCCACGGCAATATACTCGAGAATGAGGGTAAGGATAATATTTTAAGGAAGAAAGAGCGCCGGCCGATCAACTAATCTCAAGATGGTGCTCATGTTGGTGTTTCAGCAGCCGCCCCGATCAACTTTTTCGCTCTTTTTCAAATACGATGAAAGTTGATACCTTACTTGCACGGCTTCAGTCCCTGCTCACGCATCCGTGGTTTACCCCCGTGTGCTTTTCCGTATTTATCGGAACCCGTCTTGCGCTTCTTCTTTTTGTCCCTGTAGAACCAAGTTCCGATGCAATGTGGTATTTCAGCAGGGCTGTCAACATCGTAGAGCATGGCTCATATTCTGAAGGGGGCTTTCCAACCGCTTACTGGCCAGTCGGTTATCCTGCATTTCTTGCGTTCTTGTTTACTTTCACCGGTCCGCATCTCATTGCGGTGCAATTCGCCAATCTGGTTCTGGCGGGATGCACTTTCTGGCTGCTCTTTTACTTTGTGAAAACAGTCTTTAAAAGCAGTTCGACAGCTCGCCTGAGTATTTTTCTGCTCACTCTGTATCCTAATAGTGCAGCCTATGTACCATTGGTGGCTTCCGAAGTGCTCTACACATGCGTGCTCCTATTTGTCAGTCTATTGATGCTAAGCCGTCACTCTGCCTCGGCCATATTGTTATGCGGCATAACGCTGGGCTTAGCCACATTAATAAAAACACAAACGCTGCTACTCGCACCGATCCTCGCCGCGATTGCTTATTCCCGGGGCTGGACTCTGCTCGACCTCAAAGCCGGAGTCATCCGTGCTATAGCGGTTTCAATACTGATGCTGGCTGTAATAGCGCCGTGGACTTTGCGAAACTACCTTGTTTTTGATGAATTTGTTCCTGTCTCGACAAACGGTGGAACATCTCTTTTAGCCGGGAATAATCCATCCGTTGTTGGGGACTATGGGCATGATTACTCTGAAACCGACCCGCTATTCAAGCAAGCCGAGTTCAGCGTTGCCGACCAGGTCGCGGCGGATAAACGCGCTCGAAAGCTCGCCAAGGAGTGGATTCTCGAAAACCCCGGCACGTTTATCGGTATGATGCCCAAGAAATTCTTCCGCTTCTGGGGCATGGATGGCGAAGGGGAGTGGGGCTATCAATCCGGTACCCCCTGGTATGACCAGCATGCCAAATGGTTTCGGTCGGTGCGCGTAATCAATCAGATTTACTATTTTCTCCTGTTGAGCGGCTTCGCAGTAGCGATCTGGAAACTCTTGCGTACGCCGGCAAAGCCTGCCATGTATTACGGTTTGGTAATCGCGATCTATTTCACTCTTATCAGTCTTGTTTTTTCCGGACAGTCGCGTTATCACTTTCCGGTCATGCCATTTGTTATCGCGTATGTCGCCTGGATCGTAAATGAGATGTTGAATTCAAAAAAACGGGTTGCTGCACTTGCTGCACTCCCCGGTGCATGATGGATGTGGGGGAAAATATGGCTGCTTTGGATGTGATAGTGCAAACCTATCGGAAGTCGAGCCGCGTTTCGTGAGGAAATCCGCTCGTCCACCGTAGCTTGATTTGTTTTTTTCGAGGCGTAACATCCAAGACAACCCGAGTACCCTTTACCCTGCGGCAGGATAATGTTAGATGACAAAACAATCCCAGACTACCGATATACTGCCCGATATTACCATCGTCTCTACCATGTATCGATCGCGACCGTTCCTTGAGCGGTTTCTTGCCGAATGCCTGCAAGCTTTATCCGATATAAAATGCGATCACTTTGAGATATTGCTGGTCAATGATGGATCCCCGGACGATTCATTAGCCTATGCGCTGGAACGCAGGACTGACATTTCCCAACTGGCAATAATTGATCTGTCACGCAACTTTGGCCATCATCATGCGATACAAGCCGGATTGCAGCATGCGCAGGGGAAACTGGTCTTCCTCATCGATTGCGACCTGGAAGTATCGCCTTTAATATTGGCTGAGTTTCACCATAAGCTTCGTGAATCGGACTGCGACGTTGTTTTTGGTTACCAGGAAGCGCGCAAGGGCGGACGATTCGAGCAGATAAGTGGAAGCCTGTTCTGGAAGGGATTCAATTTGCTCAGCGATATAAAGATTCCCGAAAATATCCTTACCGAAAGGATCATGTCGCGTCGCTATGTCGAAGCGCTGTTGCAAATGGGCGACCGTAACCTGTTTCTTGGCGGGATGATGAGCTGGACCGGATTCCAGCAGATTGGCCTGCCCATCGTAAAAAAACAGCGCGCTGGCGGCAGTACCTATACGCTCATGCGGCGTATAGGCTTGATGGTTAACGCAGTCAGTTCGTTTTCCGCCCAGCCTCTGGTTTGGCTGTTCAACACCGGGGTAACCATAACCCTGCTAAGTTTCTCCTTCGCGTTCTACCTGATCTTTCGGAAATTATTTTTTGACGACACCCTGCTGGGTTTCACCTCGCTAATGACTGTCATGACGCTTAGTCTTGGTATTTTGACCACGGCGACGGGCATCGTCGGTATATATCTCGGAAAAGTATTCACCCAGGTGCAAAACCGTCCGACGTATATAGTCAGGGATATTTATCGCTGAACATTCACCCTTTTATAACCCTTCATTATTTCGCTCGATTCTTTTCAGTTATCGGAATGCCATGAACCAACAAGAAAAAGATCGTTACTATACAAGACCAGAACTCGAGGGAATGAAATTCAGGAAACTGGGCCAGGATGTGCTTATAAGCCGTGTTTCACGTCTTTACATGCCGGAGTACATCTCGATTGACGATTTTTCCATCGTGGACGATTTCTGTATCCTCTCCGGAAATGTCGAGATTGGTAAGAATGTTCACGTTGCTCATGGCTGTCGAGTTATCGCTGGCCGTGAGGGCATTATCATGGCGGACTTCTCGGGATTGGCATTTGGCGTAACTATATTTGCTCAATCGGACGATTATGGCGGAAACGCGTTAACAAATCCGACCGTACCCATGGAATTTCGCAAGATCTCGAGAGCGCGGGTTGAGATAGGTCGTCATGCCATTGTCGGTGCGGGAAGCATTATTGTTCCCGGTGTAATACTTAGAGAGGGGTCCGCAATCGGTTCGTGTAGCATGGTAACCAAGTCGACTGATCCATGGGCGGTATATTTCGGGACGCCAGCCAAAAAAATAAAAAATAGAAGCCGGGATCTCCTGGAGTTGGAAAGAAGATATTTGGCAGAACGATCCATCAGGAATTAAATGACGGGTTGGCTTCGAAGAACCGGGAGTGGAAACTCGTGTGCAAACCCTTCTCATGAGCTGCTTTGCATCCTTTACGGCAGAAAATTGTGTCCACTGGGTAATGCTTCAGTCCTCTTTACGGCCATTCAGGTTTTCCATCCCGAGGCCGTTAGCCTCGAGAGGAGAGCTTGCGTGACCTATACACTCAAGAACATCTATCGAGAATGACAAAGGAATATCCATGAGCCAGGAAATTGATCAGGATTTAACCGCGTACGACCGAAATTATGTTCTGGATAATAATCTGACCCTGCAGTGGTATCCGCAGCGAGTTGTGGACATGGCGCAGGCTCGAACTGGCAGCATGCTGGAACTGGGTCTGGGGCATGGTTTCTCTACGGAATACTTTGCCAACGCATTCCAGCGTTATCGCGTGCTGGAAGGCTCCCAGGAAATGATCGATCGCTTTCGCGAGCGTTTTGCAACTGAAGGAATCGATATCATCCATGGTTATTTCGAGGACTTCGAGACCGACGAGCGCTTCGATGCTGTCAGCATGGGCTTTATTCTTGAGCATGTGGACGATCCTGCTTTGATTATCCGAAAGTATGCCCGCCTGTTATCCCCGGATGGATCGATATACATTGCTGTCCCCAACGCTGAGTCTTTGCATCGCCGTTTCGGGCACGCCGCGGGCTTGCTCGCCGATATGGGCGCTTTAAGCTCAGCGGATCTCGAGTTCGGCCATAAACGCTATTTCACGCTGGAGTCTTTGCTTGCGATGGTGCAGAGCGAGGGGTTGGAGGTGCGCAAGGTTGAAGGCCTCTTGCTCAAACCGATCACGACACAGCAGATGCTCGATTTGAATCTCAGCGAAGCGATTTTGCAGGCCATGCTCAAAGTAGGCGTCAGTTATCCCGAATTGTGCAATTCGTTATTAATGCGGGCGAGCTGGCCCAGGTAGACGGAATATCCAGCAAATCCCCGCCCACCGCAATTTACCAATTTCTTGAGTGCTCGATATAGAGCCCTCCAAGCAGCTTCGTAACCGAAACGATATCTCAATGCAAGCGTTTCTTCTTCGCTTTCACCATTTTGGTCTGGCCAGCAGACGGCCAGAGCAGACCCTTCGATTCCTCCGGGGATTGGGCCATGAGGTAGCCACGCAGGTCTACGACCCGCTACAAAATGTGAATCTCTGGCTGTGTACCCACTTCTCCATGCCGACCTTGGAGTTGGTCGGTCCGGCCGAGGGGCCGGGGCCGCTGGATGCAATCCTCGCTGCATCGAATGAAAGCATCTATCATCTTTGTTACGAAACGGAAAATCTCGCTCTCAGCCTTGAATCCATGAAGGTAGCCGGATTCCGCGTGATCTGCATATCGGCTCCCAAGCCCGCGATCCTTTTCAATAACAGGCAGGTCAGCTTCTACATGATCAAGGATTTTGGCATAATCGAGTTATTGGAGCCCGCCTGATGATATCGACAGACTAGAGTGGTTGCAGTGGCTTCCACATTCCCCATGGATCCCCCCCCGGCGTTATCCGATCTGATCAGTACCGGCGATACGATGTATGCCGCGCTGTCGTCAACGGTTCCCGAGTATCGCTTCGGCTTCTTGCGTAACATAACGCTGGAAGGCATTGAGCCTTACCTGCGCTACCACATGCTGGCGATCGGGATGCGGCCGACTCTGGTTTTCGGTGGTTATGGATCGCTGCGTCAGGACCTCGTATCGCCGGACTCGGCTCTGGTCAAATGTAGTCCGAACATTCTGGTAACAGCATTCATGCTTGATGAGTTGGATTCCAGTTACGGTCTGCCCGGTTGGGACGCTTCCCGTTCACAAGAAGAGTTGAGTGCGATTTTTGCGGTCTTGATGGCGACTGACGTGCCCACTATCGCCCTCAATACGTTCATCGTTCCTTTTTATTCCGAGACAGGAGCTTTAATCGCTGCGCTGGATGTTGCCAGCCAGGTAGCCAGGCTGAATGATTTTGTGCGCAACTTTGTCCGTGAGCACAGCCCACGCTTCTGTTTAATGGATTGGGATCGGCTTGCACATCGAATAGGCGAAGCCGGGGCGATGGACTATCGGTACTGGTATATTTCCAAGGCGCCGTTCAAACGGCCCTTTCTTGATGCGCTGGCGCGTGAGCTGGTAAAGGTTGTGCTTACCCTCAACGGACGCGGCAAGAAGTGCCTGGTCCTGGATTGCGATAACACGCTCTGGGGAGGTGTAATCGGGGAGGATGGCATCGAAGGTATCCAGTTGGATGGTCATGATTACCCAGGCCGCGTGTACTATGATTTCCAGAAGAACGTTCTGCAATTGGCCGAGCGCGGAGTGCTGATTGCGCTCTGTTCCAAGAACAACGAACAGGATGTGCTTGAGGTACTGGATAACCATCCGTGGAGCCTGCTCAAGCGCACCCATCTATCCGCTTTCCGAATCAACTGGAACGACAAGGCCGCTAACTTGGCGGGTCTGGCAAAGGAATTGAATCTTGGCCTCGATGCATTCGTATTCGTGGACGACAATCCTCGGGAGCTGGAATTATTGAGGCAGGTATTACCTCAAGTCACCACCCTGCAGGTACCGGATCGGCTCTATGAATACCCGGCATTGCTGTTACGCGACGGCTTGTTCGATACGCTGATCATCAGCCAGGAGGATAGGATACGCGCCAGCCTTTATCAGACCGAGACGCAGCGGAGAACCGAGCGAAACCAGCATGCAAATCTGGAGGACTATCTTTCATCGCTGGGGCAGGTGGCGGCCATTCACACCGCCACCGATGGGGAAGCCAGGCGGGTTGCGCAATTGACCCAGAAAACGAACCAGTTTAACTTGACGACCCGGCGCTATTCCGACCACGAGATCGCGAACTTTCGTGCCTCCCCGGACGCTCGCGTCTATACCTTATCCGCCCGTGATCGCTTTGGCTCTCTTGGGTTGACAGGTGTTTTTATCGCCCAACGGCGGCAAGATACCGCGGTGGTCGATTCTCTTCTGATGAGTTGTAGAGCACTCGGCCGCCAGCTCGAGTTCGCGTTCGTCCTGGAGTGCATGCGGCACATTGTGGCAGACTGGCAAGTTCAAGCGTGGGAGGCGGAATACCTGCCCTCAGCCAAGAATAACCAGGTAGCCGATTTCTGGGGCGGGTTAGGTTTCATGCTGCTGGAAGAAGTGAAAGGAGATCGGCGCTACAGGTTGCCGGCTTCCATGCCTGAGATGGCGTCCCCTTTTTTTATCCATGTCGAAAGAGAGTAACACCCTTATGTCTGATATAGAGCGCCGTACCCGTGTTGTCATGGGCAAAGTACTGCAAATGCCGCCGCAAGATATTTCCGTGGATGCTTCCCGCGAGACGCTTGCGGCCTGGGATTCGCTCAAGCACATGAATTTGATCCTGGCTCTGGAGGATGAATTCAGCGTCGAGTTCAATGACCAGGAAATAGCGGGTATAAACAGCCTGAACCTCTTGTTGGAGGCGCTGCGGATTAAATGCCCATGAATGATGAGCGGCGTGATAGGCCTTTGATCATCTTCGGTGTAGGCGAACTGGCCCAACTGGCCTATTTTTACTTTACCCATGATAGCCTCCGGCAAGTGGTCGCCTTCACCGTGGATGGCGCCTACCTTCAGCAGGATCAATGCATGGGGTTACCCGTACTGCCTTTTGAGGAGGTGCACGTACACTATGCGCCCCAGGAATATGACATGTTTGTGGCGATAGGCTATGCTCGCCTCAATCAGGCTCGAGCGGAAAAGTGTTTAGAAGCCAAAGCGCGAGGCTACCGCCTGGCAACCTATATCAGCAGCAGGAGCGTGACATGGGCCGACCTGATCATTGGCGAAAACTGTTTCATCATGGAAGGGAACATAATCCAGCCTTTCGTGCGGATAGGTAATAATGTCATCATCTGGTGCGGTAGCCTGGTGAGTCATCACGTCGAAATCGACGACAATTGTTTCATTGGTGCGCATGCAGTCGTCTCGGGTCACGTGAAGATTGGCGCTCACAGTTTCGTCGGTGTAAATGCCACGCTTCGTGACAAGATCACCTTGGCAGAGCGGACCCTGGTTGGGGCGGGTGCGCTGATTATCGCCAGCACCAAGGAGAATACCGCTCATCTCGCTGCAGCCAGTCCGGAAGCGGGTGTCCCCAGCCAACGGTTGCAATCACTACTCTAGCCGAATCATTTTATGCAAGCGAGCTGCAAAAAGGTTGCCATACTCCAATCGAACTATATCCCCTGGAAGGGTTATTTCGATCTCATCCATGACGTTGATCTTTTCATCTTTTATGACGATGTCCAATATACGCATTCCGACTGGCGCCACCGGAACAAATTGATGACCCGAGACGGGCCGCGGTGGCTTACCATTCCAGCAGGTCACGACTTGAAGCGCCTGATATGCGAGGTGGAAATCCCGGATCAAAGCTGGAAGCAGCAACACAGAAGCATCATTGAACAGAATTACAGAAATGCGCCTTTCATCGAGGAATCGCAACCGCTGCTGGATTTCCTGTATGCCAATACAATAACAAGTCTCTCTGATTACAATCAGCGTGCCATAAGGCATCTCTCCAATATTTTGGGGATTCATACACAGTTTGCCGACAGTCGGCTTCTCGGCGTCAATGGCCGCAAAACCGAGCGGTTAATCGGTATCCTAGAGAGCGTAGGCGCGACAAAATATATCAGCGGTCCTTCAGCCAGGGATTATATCGATGAGCCCATGTTTGTGGAGGCCGGCATTGAGCTGGTGTATAAGGAATATCCGGCATATCCCCCTTATCGGCAATGTTTTTCGCCATTCTCGCCCTTCGTCACCATACTCGACCTGCTGATGAATGTGGGACCGGAAGCGCCTCGTTACATCTGGGGATGGCATCAGAACGAATATCAAGCATGAGGAAAAGATGAACGGACGATTCGATATGGCAGGACATATCTACATCCTGCTGACCCTGCTGTTCACGGTATATGGCCAGTTGGTGCTCAGGTGGCAGATGGCGCAAACGCGTGGCATGCCCGAAGGCGGGTTGGATAAGCTTTTATTTCTTCTCCAGCAGTTCTTCAACCCCTGGATCATATCAGGCTTGCTTTCTGCTTTTCTTGCCTCGCTTGCCTGGATGGCGGCCATGACCCGTTTCGAGCTCAATTACGCTTATCCTTTCATGAGCCTGGCCTTTGTCATCGTCATGATTTTCTCCGTGATTTTCCTGAATGAGTCACTCACCATACAAAGTATTATAGGTACGATAATGGTGGTCGGCGGCTTGATTATTATTGCCCGCGCATAACACTCGCAACCTTATTTTTCGTGAATAATACGACCCAAACAAGCGCGGCTATGATCCCATTCAACAAGCCTTACATGACCGGAAAAGAGCTGTGGTACGTAAGCCAGGCTCATGCCAGTGGACACCTCGCGGGTGACGGAATCTTTACCAAAAAGTGCAACGCATGGCTGGAACGTCGCATCGGGTGCGAGAAGGCATTGCTGACGCATTCCTGCACGGCTGCGCTGGAGATGGCGGCGATTCTTGCTGGCATTCATCCCGGCGATGAGATCATCATGCCCTCCTACACTTTTGTCTCGACCGCCAATGCGTTTGCATTGAGGGGAGGCGTACCGGTATTCGTCGATATTCGGCCTGACACCTTCAATATCGATGAGGCTTTGATAGAGACGGCAATTACGCCGAAAACAAGGGCTATCGTGGCAGTTCATTATGCAGGCGTCGCTTGTGAGATGGATACCATCATGTCGATAGCGGAAAGATACGGCTTGCTGGTAATCGAGGACGCCGCGCAGGGCATCATGTCCACCTATAAAGGGCGACCCCTGGGGAGTATCGGGCATCTCGCCGCTCTAAGTTTCCACGAGACCAAGAATATCATTTCCGGAGAAGGGGGCGCTTTGTTGATAAATGCGCCAAATTTCGCCGAAAAAGCTGAAATAATCAGGGAAAAGGGCACAAACCGCAGTCTTTTTTTTCGCGGCCAGGTCGATAAATACACCTGGGTTGATTTCGGTTCATCCTATCTTCCGAGTGAACTGATCGCTGCTTTTCTATGGGCCCAAATGGAAGAGGCCGATTCCATCACGAATCGTCGGCTGGATATCTGGAACACCTACCATGATAACTTCGACACGCTTGAAATGCAGGGCAAAATACGCCGTCCCGTTATCCCGTCCGATTGCATGCATAACGCGCACATGTACTATCTTTTGTTGCCGAATCTCGACAAGCGTAGCACCTTTATCGCCGGACTCAAACAGAAGGGAATAGGGACCGTCTTTCACTACGTGCCGCTTGACAGCTCCCCCATGGGAGAAAAGCACGGCCGCAAATCCGGATCGCTAGCCCAGACGCAATTGCTGAGCGAACGGTTGGTACGGTTGCCGTTATGGCTGGGGTTGGAAGAGTTCCAAAGCGAAGTCATCCTGAAGGTCATTGCAGAGTTATGAAGGGATGACCACGCCAGACGTCCGGGATTCGGTGCAAACTGATCAGGCTGATTCAAAGCTTGAATCGGACGTACGTGTCAATTCCCGCGATGCGCTGGCTCTGCTGGCCCTGTGGTGCGGCGTCTGCCTGCTCTTCTGGAAGTCCCTGCATCCCGGCGAATTCTGGTGGACCGATGAATCGCGCCACGCCATGAATGGCGTCTTCTTTTTTGATCTCTGGCAGGACATGCCCTGGAAGGCACCCTACGAGTACGCTCTTCAGTATTTTGCTCAATATCCTGCCCTGGCATTAAACTGGTATCCGCCATTTTTCCCCGTCGTTGAATCTGTTTTTCTTGCGGTGTTCGGGATTACCGAATTCAGTGCGCATCTCACGGTAATGGTGTTCGCTCTGGCTGGCGTATCGGCGTGGTATGCGTGGACGAGCCCAATCTGGGGAAGAGCGGCCGCCGTGCTTTCCTGTCTGCTCTACCTTTCGGCACCCGGCGTGCTTGATTGGACACGTTCCGTCATGCTGGAAGTCCCGGCAGTGGCGATGATCATCATGTCGATTTTCGCATTCGAACGTTATCTGGCTCTTCCGGGTTGGCGCCGCGCCGCACTTGCCGGGCTTGCGCTGGCCTCCATGTTGCTGCTCAAGCAGACTACAGTATTCATCCTGCCCGCTTTGCTGGCCTACGCATTGCTGGCCGGACATGGACGGTTGCTATGGCGCAAGGAAGCTGCGCTGGCATACATCATCGTCGGCACTGCCATCGCATTGCTCACAATGCATGCGCTCAAGTTCGGTGCAGTACCGGTCAATTCCCTGGTGGATCAATTCGGTCCGAATAGCTCGCAACTGTTCAACGGAAGGCGCTGGGGATATTTCTGGTCCGCGCTGTGGGGTGTTTGCGGATGGCCACTTGGTATCGCCATCCTGATAGGCGTAGCGTTTCGGGCAGGCATGGGTACCAGAGGCAAACCGCAGGATTCGCTGATATTCTTTTGGCTTACAGCCTCATATCTGTTTACGACATTAGTCGTCGGAAGCGGCGAAGGGAATGTTCCGCGCTACACGATGTATGCCTTGCCCCCGTTGGCATTGCTGGCCTGCATGCCGTTAAGCCGGGAGGTCGTGCTGAACACCGCTATCCGCCGAACAGCGTTCGTGTTTCTGTCCGTGCTCGCCGGTTGGAATGTATATGCGGGCTCGACCAAGCCGCACCCTTACGTCGCCGGATACGAACAGGCGGCTGAATTTGTCGCCGGGCAGGACGATACCGGTCTGATTCTGTTTGCCGGGAAACATGACGGCAATTTCATCTTTCACCTGCGTGCCGTCGATCCCGGCAAGAACAAGGCGGTATTGCGAGCCGACAAGATCCTGGTATCCATGGCGGTGCACAAGTCATTCGGCATGGTCTCCTATGTCCAGAACGTAGAAGATGTCGTCGGGTTAATCGACCGTTACGGGGTAGGCATCGTTGTGATCGAGAGCCGCGACGTAGTGGATCTGCCTGAATTCAAACTCCTGGTTAAAGCCATGGACGATCACCGGTTCCGGATGATCAAGGAAATCCCGGTTCTCACCAATGTGCCGGAGTTTGATAATCTGTCAATCCGGGTTTACCGCTACCTAGATAGAAAGGAACAGGCAGGTGATCTCGTTATTCCACTGCCGCATATGGGCATGGAAATAAAGCTGAAGCCTCAGCAGAACAAATCCCGATGAATAAGCTGCTTCCCCCGGAATTTTCGCCCAGCTTGCCAAACTCGGATAGCATGGCAAGGAAAAGTTAAAGCCGAAAACCAATGGTTGTGTACCACATCATTTTATTAAACATGGTATATCGCTCACAACCAAGCGTAGCACTTGAATCTTTTCGCTGATCCGCCGTAATAACTCTGTAGCATACAAGGACAACCCAAGTAAATTGATGCGAATCCTGCATATTCTCGACCATTCCATTCCCCTCCACAGTGGCTATACATTCAGGACGCTCTCCATTCTCAAAGAGCAGCGCGCTCTGGGTTGGGAAACCTTTCACCTGACCGGATCAAAGCAGGAAAATTGCAGTGTGCTGGAAGAAGATATCGAAGGCTGGCACTTTTATAGAACGCCGGCGGCAACAGGTTTGGGGGCGAAACTGCCCGTCCTGAATCAGGTTTCCGTCATCGATACTCTGACCCGCCGCCTGAGCGAAGTGGCCCAGATGGTCCAGCCGGATATCCTGCACGCCCACTCCCCGGTACTGAACGCCATACCCGCTCTGCGCGTGGGCCGCAGGCTGGGCATTCCAGTGGTCTATGAAATCAGGGCGTTCTGGGAAGACGCGGCCGTGGATCACGGCACCAGTCGCGAGTGGGGAATACGATATCGCCTTACACGGGGGCTGGAGAGTTACGCCTTGAGGCGCGTGGACGCAATAACCACTATTTGCGAAGGACTGCGCGGCGACATCCTGGGGCGAGGCATTGCGTCGGAAAAGGTAACGGTCATTCCCAATGCCGTGAATATCGAAAATTTCAGCGTGGGCAACAGCCGGGATCCGCAGCTTGCCGAAGATCTCGGCGTTGAGGGAAAAACACTGCTGGGCTTCATCGGTTCATTTTATGCTTATGAAGGCTTGGCGGTCCTGCTGCGGGCACTACCTGAAATGCTGGCCGGAAATCCCGATATTCGCGTCCTGTTGGTGGGTGGCGGCCCACAAGAAAAAGAATTAAAAGCCATAACCAAACAGTTGCGCCTCGAAGACAAGGTGATCTTCACCGGCCGTATTCCTCATGAGCAGGTGCCCCACTATTACAACCTGATCGATATTCTCATCTATCCCCGTCTGCAAATGCGGCTCACCGACCTCGTCACGCCACTCAAGCCCCTCGAAGCCATGGCACAAGGCAGACTCGTCGCGGCGTCTGATGTCGGCGGCCATCTGGAATTAATCCAGGACGGAAAAACCGGCGTTCTTTTCAAGGCTGGCGATCCGCATGCCTTGGCATCCAGGGTGCTCAGCCTACTTGCCAGTCCAGATCGATGGCCTGGCCTGCGCGACGCAGCCCGAAGCTTTGTAGAAACGCAGCGTAATTGGCCTGTCAGCGTTGCCCGTTATCGGGGTGTCTACGCCCCGCTTGTCGCAAAGCAGTCATCGCCGTGAAAGCGACCGGCTTGCGCATCGGTTTGATTGGGCCGCTGCCGCCTCCATCGGGGGGAATGGCGAACCAGATGCTGCAATTAGCCCGGTTGCTGCGTGAGGAAGATGCCACGGTGGAGTTGATTCAGGTCAACCGCCCCTACCATCCGCATTGGATTGGCAGGCTCAAGGGGATAAGAGCGGGTTTTCGGCTGCTCCCTTATCTTGCTCACCTCTGGTTTTCGGCAAGCAGGGTTCAGTTATTTCACGTAATGGCTAATTCCGGCTGGTCATGGCACCTTTTTGCCGCCCCGGCCATTTGGATAGCCAGAATCCGAAACATACCCGTCATTATCAATTACCGCGGCGGTGAGGCAGATGTCTTTTTCAATAAGGCTTTTTTCTGGGTAAAGCCAAGCCTGCATCGGGCCGATGCAATCATCGTTCCTTCCGGCTTTCTCGAAGCGGTATTTGGAAAGCGAGGCTTCTCCACCAGCATCGTACCCAACATTATCGACCTTAGCCGCTTCGGGGCGGCAACGCGCCCCGCGTTCCCGCTGAAAGCGGATTTTCCGCATATCATCGTTACCCGTAACCTGGAGCCGATTTACGACAACGCCACTGCCTTGCGCGCCTTCAATATCGTAAAACACGCGTTTCCAGCGGCAAAACTTACCTTGGCCGGGTCCGGGCCAGAGCGACAGATGCTGGAAGAACTTGCATGCAGGTTGGGCTTGGCGGATGTGGTCACCTTCACGGGTCGCGTGGATAATGAGGGCATGGCCGCTCTATATCAGAGCGCCGATATCATGATCAATCCCAGCCTGGTCGATAACATGCCCATCTCATTGCTGGAAGCATTGGCGAGTAGCGTTCCCGTAGTGAGCACAGATGTCGGCGGAGTGCCCTTTATGGTGGAGCATGAAAAGACGGCTTTGCTTGTCCCCCCGCAAAACCCGGAGGCCATGGCAAACGCGATTCTTGCACTGCTGAACGACCCTGCCAAGGCAATGCAGCTCTGCAAGGCCGGCGTCGAGGCCGTGCAGCGCTACACTTGGCCGAATGTTCGGGATCGTCTGCTCCGGGTTTACAAGCAGGCTCTGCAAAAATGACGAGACGTAGCCTGTTCATGCTTTTCAGCCCTGCCAAGGCGCTATTCCGCAAATCCATCCACGTCTTGCTTCAAGACTGCGATAAACTGATTCATCTGGTGCACCGTAGTGAGTTCATAAGAAAATGAAACTCATGGGGCGAAAAGGATCCTGTTCGGTTACAGCGGCTGGTTGTCAAATGAGCGAATAAACGACCCTCAGCTGCCGGATTCAGTTTAGCGTTATAACGTGAACTAAAGGCATGAGGTGAAGCTGCCGTGATACCACAAAGCGTGGTGAAAGAGCACGCAGGGGGATTCAAATATCGCGCCGAAGTGGATGGACTGAGAGCCATCGCGGTAATCCCCGTCGTTCTTTTCCATGCTGGTTTTGAGTGGTTTAGCGGCGGCTATATCGGCGTGGACGTGTTCTTTGTCATCAGCGGTTATCTCATCACCTCAATAATTCTCAGCGAACACAAGGCCGGAAAATTTTCTATCGTGAGCTTTTACGAGCGACGCGCGCGGCGTATCCTCCCGCCCCTGTTCCTGGTGATGTTGGCAAGTCTTCCGTTTGCCTGGTTATGGATGACACCGCACCACCTCAAGGCTTTCTCGCAAAGCATGGTCGCCGTCTCCCTTTTTGCGCCGAATATTTATTTTTTCCTGAAGAGTGGCTACTTCGATCTCGACAGCGATGAAAAACCGCTGCTCCATACATGGAGCCTCGGCGTCGAAGAGCAATACTATATTGGCTTTCCGTTGCTCGTGCTCTTGTGCTGGAGATGGGGGCCAAAAGCACTGACATTGCTTGTCGCCATCACCGCACTGGTTTCATTCGGGCTCAGCGAATGGGCCTCGCGCGCCTATCCCGTAGGCAACTTTTATTTGGCGCCTACACGGGCCTGGGAGCTGGCGCTGGGTTCCTTCCTTGCGATCGTTGCGGCGAGCGGCCTACCTGAACAGCGCCTGGGCCTGATGCTGCGCAATTTCCTCAGCGTCACAGGGCTCCTGTTAATTCTGGCACCCGCCGTCCTCTATGAGCAATCAACCCGATTCCCGGGCTTATATGCGGTTCCGCCTACGCTTGGTGCAGCGCTGATCATCGCTTTCGCTAATCGCGATACCCTGGTTGGGACGTTTCTTTCATGGCGCGGAATGGTCGGTATCGGGCTTATCTCATACAGCGTCTACCTGTGGCACCAACCCCTGTTCGCATTCGCCCGCATCTATAGCCTGGACAAGCCATCCCTGCTGGTTTTTTCCGCCTTGGGCGTTCTTTCCATAGGCATGGGATATCTTACCTGGCAGTTCGTAGAGAAACCTGTCAGGGACAAACGAAAATTCTCTCGCAAACAGATCTTTCTTGCGTCCGTGGCAGGTTCGCTGCTCTTTATAGGGTTGGGTTTTGCCGGGCACCGCATGGAAGGGTTTCCTGATCGGCTTACTCCTGAGCAGCAGGAGATCATGTCTTTTGGCGACGACCCCGAGAATCACACAAGGGGATTCCCGAGCGAGCCCTGTTTCCTGGGGCCGGAGCAGGACAGTACCTCGTTTGGGGAATGCACGGAACTGCCGCCTACCCCTGTCGAATCCGTGTTCCTGTGGGGAGATTCCCACGCCGCACATCTATATTCGGGTCTAAAAAAACAGCTCGCGGCAGACCATAAAGTTACCTACCTGACAGCCAGCGCCTGCCCCCCATTCCTCAATAGCGACTCCAGAGCGGGTTGCCGTGATATCAATGATTTTGTTTTCGCGAGAATCAAGGAAGAGATGCCTGATCGGGTTATTCTCGCAGCGGTATGGGGCAACTACAAATGGGAAAAGCTCGAGAAAACCATGCAAGGGTTGAAAAAGCTGGGAATCAAGCGAATAGATATCGTAGGCCCCGCGCCCAGGTGGCATCCTTCCCTGCCCGTTGTTCTAACCAGGTTCGGCGTGGGTTTTTCCGAACTGCCTCGACATACCACGCTTGGATTGGACCCTGCGGTGAAGCAACTCGATTCGCAGATGAAAAAATTCGCTGAAGCGCATGGAGCAAACTTCATCTCGCCATACACAATTTTGTGCGATATGAACGGTTGTCTCACAAGGGTTGGCGATCGCGTCGAATCGATGATGCATTGGGATGTCTCGCATCTGACACAAGCCGGCTCCGAGTACCTGGTTTCCCGCTTCTGGCAGCCATGATGCGGCGAAAGCATAATCTCTTTCCCGGTCTAATTCGCTACCAGGCAGCGCCAAGTCTGCGAGATCCTTCAAAATGAGCTTATATACATCACTGATCTCCAGCCTTGTTTTCCCCCTTCACGAGCGCATCAAAAATCACAGTAGCGTTGCGGTTCGCAAAGAGATGGAGCTATCGCAATGGTGGGATACAAAACGTCTGGAAGCGCTCCAGCTTCTCAAACTGCAGCGGCTCCTTGCCCACGTCGAGATAAGCGTCCCCTATTACCGCGACCTGTTCGCAAGCGTTGGGTTCAAGGCGGCAGACGTGCACAGCCTCGCAGACCTGTCACGCCTGCCTCTTCTGGATAAACCCAAAATTCGCGCCCACACCGAAGCGCTGAAGTCCGCAAATGGCCGAGACCTCTCCCGCTTTAACACCGGCGGCTCCAGTGGCGAACCGCTGATTTTTTATATCAGCAAAGAGCGTGTTGGCCATGATGTCGCCGCCAAGTGGCGCGCTACACGCTGGTGGAACGTGGATATCGGCGACCCCGAGGTTGTCATCTGGGGTTCACCCATTGAACTTGGCGCCCAGGACGGCCTTCGCGCACTTCGCGACAAGCTGCTCAGGACCCGCCTGCTCCCCGCCTTCGAAATGTCGGCGCAAAAGCTCGATCGGTTCCTGCATGAAATCCGAGCCATTCGCCCTAAAATGCTTTTCGGCTATCCCTCCGCGCTATCGCATATCGCCCGCCATGCAGAGGCCCGCGGGTGCCGGATGGACGACTTGGGCATCCACGTCGCATTCGTTACTTCAGAACGCCTTTACGACGAGCAGCGCCAGCAGATCAGCAGAATATTCGGATGCCCGGTGGCCAATGGCTACGGTGGGCGCGATGCCGGTTTTATCGCCCATGAATGCCCACAAGGCGGCATGCATATTACCGCGGAGGATATCATCGTCGAGATTGTGGATCAGCAAGGCACGCCATTGCCCTACGGAGAGGCCGGAGAGATTATCGTCACCCATCTGGCCACCGGGGATTTTCCCTTCATCCGCTACCGTACCGGCGACATCGGCGTACTGGACAGCAAGCCTTGTATTTGTGAAAGAGGTCTTCCTCTGCTCAAGGAAATCCAGGGCCGCAGTACCGATTTTCTTGTTGCGCAGAATGGCACGGTTATCCACGGCCTGGCGCTCATTTATATCCTGCGTGACCTGCCCCGGATACGCAACTTCAAGATCATCCAGGAAAATCTGAATCTGACGCGTGTGTGGGTGGTTTCGGATGAGAGGCTGGAAGTCGGGCTGACCAGTAAAATCAAGGAAGGGTTCAAGGCCAGGCTAGGCCAGGAAGTGGAAATCGTTGTCGAAGAGGTGAATGAAATTCCACTGGAAAAATCGGGCAAGTTTCGTTATGTTGTGAGCAAGGTTGGCTAGGGTTAATAGGGAACGATGCGCTGTTAAGGCGACGGTGACCATACCACCAGTGTGCGGTTCGTGCGTCTGTCATTTCAGGTTCGACACCTGTGCAGCTTGTGTAGGATGGGCGAAGCGTAGCGCAACCCATCAAAAATAAGCGATACGACATATTACCCACAACCAGGTATAGGCGATTTTGCTTGGCAACGTATAGGAATAACCAAATGATGGGTTGCGCTACGCTTCATCCATCCTACTGAAACTTATTATCCTGATTTCACCCAACGTAGATACTTGGGACCACTATTGTTCATCTCGATTAACAATCCCATGAGAATCAATACAAAAAGGTTAGCCCTCGTTCGGAGCTAAACGAACGTTAGAGAACGAAATGCAAAAAAATAAACTTCTACGTTATATCTTTAATCGTTATATGTCGTGGCGTCTGGATTCGTTGCTCTATCCAGCATACCCAATCCTGTTGGACTATCCGATCAACAGTCAACCTCGATATGGTTATGGTAAACCGCCTCATACGCTATTGAACAATCTCATCGATAGCAATAGAAATAAATATGTAAGTTTACTTAATTCTTTCCAGGAATTTAGCGATGATTTAGCCGCAATTTCTAATGAAAATCCCGAGAACACAGGTGCTCCAATCTGGTGTAATCCTTATTTCATGGGTTTGGACGCAGCAGCTTTGTATAGCCTGCTGCGGTTAAAGAAATCTGCAATTTTTTTCGAAATCGGATCTGGTAATTCGACCAAATTTGCCCGGAGAGCAATTACTGATCATAGACTGGACACTAGAATCATATCGTGCGACCCATATCCGCGTGTTGAAATAGATGCTATATGCGATCAAGTCATTCGTAGTCCAGTAGAAGATATCGACCCTGCCGTGTTCGATCAATTGCAAGCGGGGGATATCTTGTTTGTGGATAATTCCCATAGAGTATTTATGAACTCTGACGCAACAGTTGTATTTCTTGACATCCTTCCTAGGCTAAAAAAGGGCGTCATTGTCCAAATTCATGATATTTTCCTGCCGTTGGACTACCCGCCTCAGTGGATAGAAAGGCACTACTCCGAGCAATATTTACTGGCAGCATTGCTTCTCGCTGATGGACCCAAATTCAACGTTCTGTTGCCGAATGTCTTTGTGAGTCAAGACGAGCAGCTTAGCAAGGAAATTCAGCCATTATGGGACCATCAGGAAATGCACAAAGCATATAAGCATGCGCTTACACATATGTTCGGGTTTCAGGGATTTTCGTTTTGGCTGGAAACAAACTATTAAATCAGTACGATTTATCCAACCTGTTGTAAATTTTCTAGCCTAATGGGGAGCATTCTCCGATCCAGTTCGATCGGATGCTGTCTATAAGTCAGAGATGCCGTTATAGGTCAGGTAGACGATGAGAGCTCAGCATTTTCACGACGCTTAACAATTTTACGACCGTCGTCGTCCTGTTCACTGCTTGAGCAACCCTTGTAGTCGCATTAAAAGCGAAGCAAATTTCCCCGAAGCCCGATCCCAAGTGCGGTGATTTGCATCCTTGACAGGATGCCACAAGAGATTGGGTTCCAGCCCAGGCGCTACCATGGGCGGGCGGAAAACAAAAGTTCCAGGGGTAAGCGCCTTGTTGAGCCGGTTATTATGATAGTGGCGGTTTTCCCGTCCCTCTGGCACAAACTCCCCCTCGCCGCCGATATCTTCTATCCGCAGTCCTCGATATTCCAATACGGTTGGCATGACGCATTCAGAATGGCCAGCCCAGGCATGCCGATCGTACTCAGCGGTAAGGGTCTCCATAGCTTGCCTCGACAGGCGCAGGATGGGGTTGAACGAACGTAGCCATTTCTGCCGCGGCAGTATTATCTCACCTGGTAGTTCCAGGGATTTCCATAACGGCCAGTCAGGAATCTGGTCATGCCGTGTGATGCTGGTACTGAGCATGTCCGCCGTGTTGTCGGTGAAATTTACGAAAAAATTTCCCCAATTGCCTGAGTACACCACATCGTATTCCAGGTACCAGTAATTATCGTAGTCGGGCAAACGATGAAATGCGCTGAGCAGCATGCCATCCTCATTTCCGGGGATTTTGCCTGGGAAATAATGGCTGGGTCGCTTGTAGCGCGGCCAGTCATCGCTGCCATGCGCGAGCACCGGTCCAGCGCGACGTTTGACAAGTCCATGGCGCAGTTTCGTCTCATCATAATAAAAAATCACGTCATGATTGGACGGTACCTCGGCGCGTAGCTTTGCCAGCCTCGCCAGCACCGTGTCTCCCAGAAGATGGCTGCTGAACAGGATCGCAGTACGTTTCACCATGCTAACTCCTCCTCAGTCAAACGAACGAGCTTCTCTCTCGATGCCAGGAGCGATTCATCGATTCCTGAGCTTCCAGTAGCATGGTACGTCATAGCTTCAACGATTTAGGAAGCGCACGAGCGTTATAGCGAACGTTCGATTGCTGCTGCAACCGAACGCATCCAGCTCGCCGTAAATATCCGGCTCAATTATTGCTGCACCAGCAAATGCTCTTTGAGTGGGCGGTCCGCATCCAGCTCATCATCCGACGTATAAAGGCGCATCTGGGATTGGGAAGGCAATAGAAACTCATGCTCCTTGGCCGTTGCGCGCCAGCCATGGGAACCCGCTATTTCTTTAGGATCAAAAGATTTCTTCACATACTTCTGGATTGCATGTTCAAGGCTCAGCACGATGTAATGTTTCAGCTTGAAGTCCACCGGGTAGGGATGTATCCCTGGGAATTGAACCACATGCCCACCGGTATCGCGCAGATTCACCGATGGTGTCGTCCGGTGGTTGCGCGCCAACTCGCTCAAAAAAGCCTTGGCGCCGGGCCAGCACCGGCTCTGTTTTTTCCAGGCATTTAATCGATGCGGGTGGCGCTGGGCAAAAGGATAATACCAGCGCATCGTCTCCTGGAATTCCGCATTGTCGTGATCGGGCGACTCACGCACCGGCAAAAAAGTATATTCCATGAAATTGACCGCGTTGTAGCCTTTCCGGTCCACGTCGGCAATGGCTTCAGCCAGGGTGTGGGCCGAGGTTGGCGCAACCCGGATTTCATCCGGATCCGCGTGCATTAGCCAATCGGCTTCAATCTCATCCGCCAATTCCTCCTTGCGCATGAGGATTTTCTGCCACTGATACATGCCGTAGCGGGGGATTCGCTCGATACCAATCAGGTTGCGGCCAAGGTACTCACGGGCGATGTCCAGCGTTTTGTCCGTGGAGTCATTATCCAGCAGATAGACTTCTATCCCCTGTTGAAGGTAGTGCTCGAGGCAAGCGCGGATAAATTTCTGCTCGTTGTAACTGGCTAGTATGGCGACGATTTTCATTATAGATGCGATGTCCTGGGCTTGTCCGTGCAGGTCAAGCCGTTCTTTGCAGCGGGCCGATGTGTAATTGATGAAGGCTGGTTAATCAAGTTTTCATATATTATCTGCGGTCATCACGCTTACTGAGGGATAACGGAAGGCAATCTTGATTACTAAAGTGCGGTGCTCGAAATTAAAAAAACTGCCCAGCCCAGCAGTTTAATTCGCGAACATTTAGCGCTATACCGTATGGAATAAGCTCCCTTTTCATCCATCATAGGTTGCATGGAACGTTCGGTCGCTCCTATTATTCCTCTTGACATTGTGTAAGCGGCGAACGCTTGCCTCAAGACTCATGCAGGGTGTCCTCAACAGTTTATCAAATTTCCCCAACGATATATCGATCCATTGTCCTTCATGATAAGCTCAGTCCGCATCCTTAATTTTTTATAATAGGCAGCGTTGGGTGCGTCAAATAGGTTCTCGCCTGATAGTCGACCTAGCGCCCGTGTCGTGAGAAGCGCGGGCTTGGTATGTAGCGCTCAATTCCCATGGTTTGCCGCTGCTGGAAGTGGAGTTTCTGTGTTGCGCCATAATCCGGCCAACGCGGTTACACGAATATAAAATTGATCGAAGGGCTCATTGCATACACTTTCAATAAACTAGCAGGATCGACAAGTGAAATGAAGATCGCTAACAAATTCAAACATATCGCGTATTCCACCGCGAGGCTCCTCGGTTATGAAGTAGTGCCCAGTTGGCGGTTCGAAACGCTGGGCTTTACGACACTATTAACCGACTTGTTCCAACGCAACAAGATTAACTACGTATTGGATGTTGGGGCCAATACAGGACAATACGTTCGATTTTTGCGGCAGTTTGCGGGATATGAAGGACGCGTAATTTCTTTCGAACCCGTTTCTCATTGCTACCAATCCCTTATAAAAAAAGCTGAGTTGGACCCGCTGTGGGATACACGTCAATTTGCTTTAGGGAAGGAAAACTCAACGCAGAAAATAAACGTGATGAAATCAGATCAGTTTTCATCATTTCTCCAACCAACCCATAAGTTCATTGACGGACTGCAAGACCTCAACGTGATAGATCATACGGAGGAAATAATCGTAAAATCATTGGATGAAGTGTTGTCCGAGATGAAAATAGATGGCGTTAAGGAGGCGATTTATTTAAAGCTCGACACGCAAGGCTATGATATGCAAGTCATTGCAGGCGCAAAAAATTCTCTGCAAAATATTTGGGCGCTCCAAACTGAGGTTTCGGTACTCAATATTTATGAGGGAATGCCATCTATAGAGCAGGTCATCGTAGAAATGCGCAACCTGGAATTCGATCTCGTCGGCATGTTCCCCGTTAACCATGATCGAAATTTAAGAGTAATCGAATATGACGCAGTGTTCATTAACCGTAGGCGAATGAATGGTCCAGTCAGTCCATAACCTCTATGGCTAGGATTATCGATTCCTTTGCAAATTTAGGGCGCGGTTGAGCAGCAGTTCTTTCCCCCGTGTTCTCGCTTACCAAGCCCAACAGGCTTATACCTACTTTACCGCTTGGTGCAACAAGCCGGCTAGCTTTGCCACTATTCTGCTTCGATCATACCTGCATTCAGCGACCGACCGTACCGCAAGCCCAAGTATCCGTGCCATTTCGTAATCTTTAAGTAGATCAGTACACGCATTGGCAAAATCCTCGGCAGAATCTCGCAAAATAATTTCCTTTCCATCAATTAAATCGATTCCTTCAGCGCCTATGCATGTTGACACAACTGGACGCCCGTAAGCTGCAGCTTCCATGATCTTCACCCTGGTTCCGCCTCCTGTCAGAATCGGGCATATTACGATACGGGCTCGTCGATAGAGTTCGTCCAGGTCTTCTACAAATCCAGGAAACGTTACCTGCGGCGGCGGATGCGCAAAATGCCGTATTGCCTCAACCCGATGTCCGGCAAAGATAGCTTCGGCGCTAGGGCAACCAGCAGATATTATGGGCCATACCTTGTCTAGAAAGAACTCTGCACCTAGTCGGTTGGGTGAATATTCATAGTTTCCCAACATGACGATTCTAGGCTCCTGCGAGGGGTTCGTGGCTACTGGCAGCGTCACCGCATTGGGAATCGTCATGATATTTCCGACGGGACAAAGTCGCATGAGTTTATCCCGGTCAAGATCAGAGCAAACAAGAGTTGCGAACGATAATTTAATTGCGTTACGTTCCCCCCGTAAAAGCGCAGGCAACTGTAAGTAGGCAAGATTCTTGCGCCACCAGTGCGGAGGTTGCGATAAGTGACGTAGCATCGCGACATGCTCGATGTCATCGATATCGAAGAACACCGGTGGCAAAATTTGTCTCGTCAGCATTAACGGCGTCATACATTGAAGCCGATGGATGAAGACGATGTCTGGATTGCGCGCAAGGCAATCATCCACAGCAGCAATCTGAGCCGTGCCTGAAAATTCGCTGTAACCCGGTAGTCGAAAGAAACTACTGGCTGATTGGAGATATCGGTCAAAGCGCTCGGTATTTCTCGGCGGTTCGCGCCGACAAAATGATGCACGAACGTCCACCTCCCAACGGTCGGACAAATCGCGCTCGACTGCTCGAACTTGGTTTTCCGCGATATTGTCATCCTGGTGGCGCAAAAAAAACAGAGCCTCGATCGTCGAGCAATTTTGCTTGATCGCATCGATCATTATCGTTAATCGTCGATATAACCCGCTTTGGGTAGCGCCCGGCCTCGTCGGCTGCCATGCGGAGACTAGTAGCGCCTTGCTAATCGCGGTCACCGAGGTGATCCGCCGCCCACTTTAGCGGCACGCCATGTTTTTATGTATGACAGCATTTTGATTAATTCCGTCGACAGAGGCGACTTAAGTAACCAAATTAACCCTATCCAGATAAGACCCGTCACTGCAACCACTGCCACCATATGGGGAAAAAAAACAAATGGTGAGCTGTTCAAGGTTAGAACCGCAATGAGTGAGGGAACGGCTGTCGCGCAGGTTAGCATGATATTTTTGATATAAATGCGCGCGAACGCCTTAAAATCTATATTGAAGGCACGCTGACCAACAATTTGATAAATGCAAAGCTGAACCATGTTGACCGCCGCCGTCGCTACGGCAACCCAAACCAGGCCATAGGGGGCTGAAATCAATACCGACATAACCATTAGCACCTGGATAGCGAGAATGATTCGAAAGGAACTGCGGATGCGCCCAGTGGATATCAAAATCTGATCCACCAGCACCGTCGTATAAACGAACATGGCCCCGAGGCAGAGGATGCGCAACACGGGCACCGATTCCAGCCATTGCTCGCCAAATAAGATTCGTATCACCGGCTCAGACAGTACAGCGAGCGTCGCAAAGAAAGGCCAGGCAACCGCGGTAATGCAGTCTACCAAAAATAGATACTGGTCCTTATCTATGGCCTCGTCGCGATGCTGTTTTGAAAAGTGGGGTAATATGACGCCCCACAGTCCTTCCAAAAAAGCTTTATTGAAAATATTGATTGTGCCCAATGCGCGGCTATATAGGCCTACCGCGGCTACGTCCAATAATTTTCCAAGTATCCAGTCCGGTGCGGTCTGCCCAGCATGGGTGATGAGTTGCCGAGGGCCGGCATAGCGGCAAAAAGCGAAAACATGCGGCATTTCGCGCAGGCCCGGCAGCAGCAACATGCCCGGCGGGCGATAGACAAGCGTGAAAATGACACTGGTCAAGGTGCCGGCGATGGCGCTCCATACAAGACTACGGTAGGCTTCACCAGCAAGCGCGGCAAGTATGCCGACCGCCGCTGAAGCAACCGTACTGGCGACCTGAATCACCATCGTATGGTGAAACCGCATTTCTCGCCGGATGTGAGCGAAAGTAATCGCACCGATCGGCACTAGCAGGAAGTTGATGCACAACAAGCCGATAACTTCGCGTATGCCCTCGCTGTTGTAGAAGTTGCCTATCGGCGTTCGGGCAAAATACAGGATAAGGGCAATACTCCAGCCAAATAACAAGTTGAGAGTAAAGGCGGCCCGGATACGATCTGGGGTCAAATCCTTTTCCTGCACAACATATTCGTTGATACCAAACTCTCGCAGCAAATGGCGCAACCCCACAAACACTGCCGCAACAGTATAAATGCCGATGTCGGCTGGCGTAAGCAAGCGCGCCATTACGATGCTCGTCCCGAAATGAATGACGAGCGTCACATATTTGTTCAGGTATGAATAAGCCAGTGATACTCTAAAACTAGCCACGGCTTTGTCTGTTTGTTTTGTTGTAAGGGGGTGGCATCATGGGTTTTCTACGATCGATGCCTGGTGGGAAATCGCCTACACTGCATGATACCGAACTCGCCGTCAAAAAGGAGACGAAGTGTATGCATGGCCTGCCATATAATATTAATTATCGCCTGACCCCTATTACGACCAACCACTCGACGTCCTTTAGAGGTTATGGCAAGCCTCTTCCAATCCCGTCAAAAGAACCTTCCTGGCATGGCAGACAATCCAATCGTTTCCGTCATTATTCCCACCTATAATTGCGAGGCCTATATCGCGGAGACGCTTGATAGCGTGCTCAGTCAGACGCTCGGCAACCTGGAATTGATCGTGGTCGACGACGGCTCCACGGATCGCACTTGTGAAATCGTCGCTTCCCATGGCCCCCGTGTTCGTCTCCTGACACAAGCCAACTCGGGCGTATGTGCAGCCCGGAACTACGGAATCCGGGAGGCGGCGGGGCGGTACATCTGCCTGATGGATCACGATGACTATTGGTTTCCCGACAAGCTTGCGCTTCAGCTGGAGCAGATGGAAGGCCATCCGGAAGTCGGATTGGTCTACAGCGCGTTTATCTGGTGGCATCCGGATGAAAAAGGAGTATTTCCCAATCCCGCCAGTTTTGAACGGGCATCATTCCCACCCGGCATCGATGAGGAATTTTCTGGCTGGATATATCATCTTCTTTTGCTGGATTGCTGGATTTTGACCAGCGCGGCGTTAATACGCGCGGAAGTGTTCGATAAATGTGGGGCATACGACGAATCTCTTCCTTATAGCGAGGATTGGGATCTGTGGCTGCGTATTTGCAGGGAGTATCCCGTTATCAAGCTGAATCAGCCGTTAACCCTGTATCGTCAGCACCCGAAACAGGGAAACCGCATGGCGAGGACTATCGACTACCGGACTGAGCTGTTAGGTGATGCAGCCACGAAATGGGGCTTATGCAGCCGTGACGGCCGTTGCATTACCAAACGCCAGTTCACGCAGAATATTGCCCGCTACCAGAGGGAGTTTGGCCTTTGGCATCTGGCGTCGGGCAACCTGAAGACGGCTAATCATTCTTTACTGCAGGCTTGGCTGAAGCACCCTATCAATTTGAAAACGCTTGCATATGTTCCTGCAGGTTTACTGGGGTGGCGGCCGAAGTGGTGAGCCTAAGTGAGCTAAGGGTGAGTATCGGTTAGGTTAGTACTGGTGAGTAAAAAACTCAGCAATGCTGCGCATGGGCGGTGCCGATAATGGCGACTGCAAGGCAATTTTCAATACTTGCGCAATACTTTCTCTATCAGCCAGAAAGGCTTGACGAGCAACCAGCTCCAGGAAGTATAAATCCGGAAAAACTTGATCCTGTAGTCTGCATGTTCCTGATTGAGATTACGGATCTGCTCAAGTAATTCCACATTCCATTTTTTCTGATAAGCCATGAAATCCGCCGCGATTTTATCGATCTGCTCGTAATGGCCATTATTCTCAATGGCCATTACGGTGAAGATACGGTGCAACTCATGCGCCATCGATGATAATCCCTCATACGCATGCTTCGGCGCCGCATCGGCCTGATGGTGGCGCAGGCCGGGGGAGACGAAGCCGTTAATGTTTTCTTTTGCTTCTCTTACGGTTATCGGGAAGACAAGATTTGCCTCCCGCTCTATTCTTGACAATACCTCGACAGGATTCCTTACAACCTGATCAAAATCGACAAAAATCCTTGGCAACCCTCTCGAATGAAACTCGGCGGATAGCGAGTGGCTCAACCACAAAACCAGTGCTTTTTCCTTGGAAAACCCATCCCGTTTTTGTAAGGACGCAACCACCTCGAACGGATTTCTGTTCATGCAGATAAAAGTTGGCTTGGCCTGCCGGGCTTCAAGGATGGGAATCCATAAGGGCAGCAGCCGGCACATCCGCGGGTCCTTCAGCGCCCAGGCATAAGCGTCCGAAAAATCCCGTCTCACCAGCTTGTCCAATCGGGTAACAAATGGTTGAATCGCTTGATCCTCCCACCATTTGTCGCGCAAAGGCAACAAATCATCCCACTGCGTGCCCAGGTTCAATAGTAATTCATCGTGGGTATCGACAATATCTTCATGTTCCCAGAATCCTTTTTCGTTAACACCTTTCTGGGGCGCATACAGGCGCTTCCCCATCTTGACGCCAACCTGGCTCAGCAACCCCGTCAGCAGCGAAGTACCGCTACGATGCATGCCTAAAATGATCAATGCGTTGTTCTCTTTCACTCAAGTCCTCTGTTCATATACGCTTGTCCCTTGTCCGCACAGCATTTCATCCATATTACGCCTTATGCACATAACGGCGACCCTGCCGAAACGGTTTAGCCTGAATCTGCCCCCCACAGCAAGCTTGCAAAGAAGGTGAGGTTCACGGCACAAAAAATCCCTTTCAGCTATCTGCTTAAGTTGCCAACGAACTGAAAAATGAGCGGGCAACTAATGGATTCAGGTTTAAGCATTGTAGTCCAACTGGCGGTAGTCGCACCAAAGGGGAATCAAAGGGGATTTATCAAAGAGGATTTATCAAAGAGGCGGAAAGGGTCTAAAATCAGATTGTGTGAGCAGCAGCTTGCTGCCATAATTATTTCAGCTTTTCGATGGTAAACCTCGGTCCTTGTGTTCAATCCGTGAATAGAGGGATCAGGTCAAGGGTTCGTCAGAAGCACGGATAATTTTCAGAAACTTTCATGGCGAGAAGCTTCTGCATCAAGTAATTCCCCACCCGATATCGCCTTTGCCGCACCAGAATTTGGAGGCAGGAATTTATCAGTAGAAACATTTTCTCCATCAATTCAAGTCCAAGGGCGAGCCGATCGGTTGAATAAATCAAAGATTCCGATCCTTGAGCCGTTAATGAACGGGCGCAGCTATGATTCTGGACAGCCGGAAACGGGGAGTTGCAGGTTGACAACATGAATAACAATACAGTGTGGCATAGCGCCACGATAACCCGTGCTCTCCGAGAGCGGTTGAATGTGCACCATTCGGCGGTGCTGTGGTTCACCGGCCTTTCCGGTTCGGGTAAATCCACATTGGCTCATGCGGTGGAGGAGAAGCTTTACCAGTTGGGCTGCCGCACTTTTGTCCTGGATGGCGATAACGTGCGCCAGGGTTTATGTTCGGATCTCGGTTTTTCGGTACAGGATCGATCCGAGAACATCCGCCGCATAGGCGAGGCGGCAAAACTGCTGGTCGAATCTGGCGTAATCGCAATGACTGCTTTTATTTCGCCGTTTCGGGCCGATCGTCAACGGGCGCGGAGCATTTTTCCGCATGGCGATTTCATCGAAATTTTTTGTGAGGCCAGCCTGGAAGTGTGTGAGCAGCGTGATGTGAAAGGCCTCTACAATCGCGCCCGAAAAGGTGAAGTAAAGGAATTTACAGGGATTTCATCGCCGTATGAGGCCCCGCTCAATCCGGAACTTGCAGTCAAAACGGGTGAATTGCCGCTTGAAGATTGCGTTGCGCAGGTGATTGAATACCTGAAGCAGCGGAATGTCTTCAGGGAGAACCTGAACGGCAAGGACGGAAATAGATTTCAAGCCGGACGGAGCAGAGTCGTTAGCGGTACCGCTGATTGACGATTGGCGGATACGCGATCGCATGTCTTTGAATCAGGCCATCATGGGCGTAATCGTTTCTTCCGAACCACCCTTTCTTTTCCTTGCATCATAAAAAGATGCGAACAGTTTAAGGTCTTGTCATGCAAACATGAGAGACATTCTCGTTACCCTGATCGTTTTCGGTTTTCTGCCCACTATCTTCAAAAAGCCGCACAGGGGGGCATTGATGTGGGTGTGGATCAGCGTCATGAATCCCCATACTCAGGGATGGGGGTTTGCGACCACCTTTCCCTTTGCCGCTATCATTGGCGGCGTCACGTTGGTAACGCTGGTAATTACGCGGGAACCGAAAAATCTGCCGAAAACGTCGCTGACGTGGATCTTCATTGCATTCGTATTTTGGATGAATGTGAGCACGGTATTTTCAATTTATCCCGAGGATGCGTTTATCCAGTGGAACAAGGTGATGAAGATCATGCTGATGACTTTTGTCGTCATCATGCTGATCAGGACAAAAGACCATATCAACTGGCTCATCTGGATAATTGTGATCTCGCTCGGTTATTATGGTGTCAAGGGGGGTATTTTCACGGTAATAGGCGGAGGGGTGGACATGGTCCTGGGACCGGAAGGCACCTTTATCGGGGGGAATAACGAAATCGCCCTGGCGCTTATCATGACTATTCCCCTTATGCACTATTTGCAGACGATTTCCCCCAAGCCATGGGTGCGCCACAGCCTGACGGCGGCAATGATGCTTTGCGCACTTGCCGCGCTCGGTTCATATTCACGTGGGGCCTTGCTGGCGATTGCGGCGATGGTCGCTTTTCTGTGGCTTAAAAGCCAGCACAAAGTGCGGATGGGCGCGCTGTTTATGCTCGCTATTCCGCCAGCGCTCGCATTCATGCCTGCCCAGTGGACGGAAAGGATGGATACCATTAACGATTACGAGGAGGATGGGTCCGTCCAGGGCCGTTTCAATGCCTGGTGGATGGCATACAACCTGGCCAAGGACTACCCGTTGACCGGCGGCGGTTTTGAGATTATCACGCCTGAACTGTTCTGGGCTTATGCGCCTAATCCCCAAGACCTGCATGCTGCCCACAGCATTTATTTTCAGGCCCTCGGTGAGCATGGTTTTGTCGGCCTGGGGCTATATCTCCTGCTGGGGTTCTATACCTGGCGGACGGGTTCATGGATCATTCGCAATACAAAAAACCTTCAGGAATTCAAGTGGGCCTCAAGCCTGGCAACGATGATCCAGGTGTCGGTTATCGGCTTTGCGGTAGGTGGAACATTTCTTAGCCTGCTTTATTTCGATGTGCCGTATTACCTCATGGGCGCCATGATAACCATGCGTGTTCTGGTGGAAAAAGAACTCAAGCAGAGAGCGTTGTCCGTGACAGGCAAGAAAGGTACGGGCTCGCCACGACAACTGGGTACTTTGGAACCTTCATCCCCGCAACCCATTACCCGGGACTCGAGCTAGGATATGCAAGCTAAGGATATGTATATCGGTAGGGATATTCTCCTGTAAATTCCCTGCCTCAGCATTACAGCATTTCGCCCATGCCGGCGCATGAATCTGATTACGCTGCAAATCACCCGAACCCTATGCAACCTCGAATCCTAATGCCGAGCCGTGCGCTCTTGCACTTGTTTTCTCCCGGCGGCGCGCGTAATCGTTTGTCGATACTGATCTATCATCGTGTATTGCCTCGGCGGGACCCGTTATTTCCGGAAGAGGGTCATGCGGAAGACTTTGACCGGCACATGGAACAGCTTGCGGGTTGCTTCAGGATAATGCCGCTCTCGGATGCAATACAAGGCCTGCGCCGTGGGAAGTTGCCGCCGCGCGCCGCCTCCATCACCTTTGACGACGGCTACGCCGATAATGCGGAAGTCGCCTTGCCGATTTTGAAAAAACATGGCATTTCGGCTACTTTTTTTGTGGCGGCCCGTTTTCTCGATGGGGGGAGGATGTGGAACGACACAGTCATCGAATTGATCCGCCATGCAACCGCAGGTATAATCGATCTCCGCAGTTTGGGGTTGGGGCAATTCGAGATTGAGACTATTCCCCAGCGTCGTCAAGCCATCGAGTATCTGTTGGGTGAACTCAAGTACTTGCCTCCCGAGATGAGGCAATCGAAAGTAGAGGCGATGAGCTCGCTCATCCCCGTCGCCCCCGGTTCCAGCGGCAATCTCATGATGACATCGGATCAAGTCAGGGTTCTGCACGAGGCAGGGATGGAAATTGGCGGACATACCGCTAGCCATCCCATTCTTGCAAAAATGGAAAATAGCGCAGCTTGTGCCGATATTGCCCATGGCAAGGAAATACTTGAGGGCATTATTCGCGCGCCGGTGCGGCTTTTCGCTTATCCAAACGGAAAACCGGGAAAAGACTATTTGCCAGACCACGTCAGGATGGTCAGGGACCTGGGCTTTGATGCGGCGGTTTCAACTGCTCATGGCGCAGCAAGGACGGACAGTGATTTATATCAGCTCCCGCGGTTTACCCCATGGGATCGGGGGCCGGTGCGTTTAACCCTTCGGATGGTTCAAAATATGCTCAGGACCGTGGAAACGGTTTAGCAGCATCCATATAAGCTCATCTGCATTTCATATCCCGAGTTCGGGATTGCTTCATTAAGCTTGTTTCCCAGAACGAATCAGGCCTTGGCAGCAGGAGCCTCTTCAGAATACGAGTCTGATAAGCAATCTGTTCCAGGACTCGGCCAATAACTTTTAACGGTACCCTCATTACTTATGGAAAGACCAATTACAGGATTCGACCTGGACAGCGAAGGCGACCCGATAGCCCTCCTCAACTGCGGCCATGCGCAGCATGTACGGCATAATCCACCGTTCATCAATCGCCCGTGGGTTATTTCCGAGGAAGGCCGTAACAGCATGATCGGAAAAATGCTCAACTGCGTTCGGTGCGATAAGTTCGAGATGCCCGATGGTTTTATTCCGTACAAGCGGACGCCTGTATTTACGGAGGAATCGGTTCCCGCCGCGTTGACGAAAGACCATTCCACAAAAACCGGTACTTGGGCAAAAATAACGGTTCTGGAAGGAAAGCTGCGATATTGCGTGGCTGCGCTGGGCGCAGACATGGAATTATCCACGGACAACGTCGGAGTCGTTGTGCCGGAGGTTCCGCATCATGTGGAACCTTTGGGCGCTGCACGTTTCTTCGTGGAATTTTATCGCGCACCGGATAAGGATGCGTAAAATCCGGGCGTTCTTGCTCATAAAACCATCCACAGTCAATGGAGAATGATTCCATACTCCTCACTTGTCCTTGCGGCTGCTTTAACCTAGATCCGGCAGCTGGACGGGGTGGAGTGAGCGGTTTTTGGGGTGCAGAGCAAGGCGCAACGACACGGAATGCGACCGCGCAGGGCGGAGCAGTGCCTTCCGCAGGAAGGTGCGACCCCGAAGCGGGATGCGGGCACCCCATGCGCGTAGAACGCGATCGCGGCATCCCCTGCGCTACCCGATCCCCGCTTCGCGGGGTCCCTCGTGCGACGCTTCAGGGCGCCATTCCATTTCAAGGAGTTGCAACGCAGCGCTGTGCCGCAAAAACTGTTCAATCCGCTCCGTAGCGAGCTTACCGGAAAGGTGGGAGCTCACAGGATACGAAAAGTCTTCTTTGGTTATCGCGCTTGGTTGACAAACGAGCGGTCAACTGCCGGATTTAGGTTTATAGCCATGAGCGCATGCTGGGCATAGCTCTGCGCCTCAAAATCTCACGCGTATTACCTACTCCCAGGGTGGTTTTAATTGACTGTCGTGCTCAAGAAGTTTAGAATCCGCGTGTTTTGAAATCAGCCAACGTCGGGTTCCACAATCCGGCATGGGCTAAAAAACCCGAAGAGGGCGCCGGCTGGAACGAAAATCAGGTCTTCCGAAAACAGAATGGCAATTCGCATGGCTTCACGCTAGCCGGTTGCCTCTGACAGACGCTAGAAAACAATGCCTTTGATACGAAACGAGCCAGTGCGCATTGTCATGCGCTGGCAATTGATCGTCACCATGGCGATGGTGCTGGGTCTTGGATTTTTGTGGGGATTTCACGGTGCCGCTTCCGCATTGTTGGGGGGCGCGGTCAGCCTGGTTTCCGCAGCCGCTTTTTCAGCAATCGTTTCGCGGTACAACGGTTCTACCGCAACGGGTGTATTGATAACGGCGCTAAAAGCGGAGGCGGTAAAGGTTATCGTCATGATTATCCTGCTTTGGCTGGTACTGACGCTTTACAAGGATGTTGTCGCAGCCGGATTTATCGGAACATTTGCACTGACGGTCCTGATTTTCGGAATGGCGTTGTTTGTAAGGGACGACGCAAAGGTTGCCCGAATTAAATAGTTTGAATAGGCAAAAAATGGCATCGGACAAGGAACTCACCCCAACCTCATACATGGATCACCATCTGACGAACCTGACCAGTTCGGTAGGTGAAGGCTCGTTCTGGACACTGCACGTGGACACGCTCGTGATGTCGTCGCTGATCGGTATCATCAGCTTCGGCTTCCTGTGGTGGGTGGTGCGCGGCGCGACTTCCGGCGTTCCCGGCAAACGCCAGGCGTTTGTCGAGTTGGCCATCGAGTTCGTCGATAATCAGGTGAAGAGCACTTTTCACGGCGACCGGCATGCGTTCGTAGCACCCGCGGCGCTAACCGTGTTTGTCTGGGTGTTCATGATGAGCGCACTGGACTTTTTGCCGATCGATATCATGGCTTCGATCTATGAGCTATTGGGGCTGCACAACTGGCGTAGCGTTCCGACTGCCGATGTGAATACCACATTTGCGCTGGCGCTTTCCGTCTGGCTGTTGATGATTTTTTTCAACATAAAGGTCAAAGGGCTGGGCGGCTGGATACATGAGCTGGTCTGCACCCCCTTCGGCAAGAATCCCATGCTGTGGCCGGTCAACCTGCTGTTCAACCTGGTTGAATACGTTTCCAAGCCGCTTTCCCATTCCCTGCGTCTTTACGGAAATATTTACGCCGGCGAAATTATTTTTCTGCTGCTTGGCATGTGGGCTGCCACCGGCCTGGCCGGTACGCTATTCGGCACGGTGCTTGGTGCGGGATGGGCGATTTTCCATATTTTGATCGTTACGCTGCAAGCGTTTATCTTCATGATGCTGACGGTCGTATATCTTTCCATGGCGCACGAGTCCCACTGATTCAGTTTCAACCCTGCTTTCCAGATTACTATTTACTACCACGAAGAGAGGAAAAACGAGATGGACAATTTGCAATACTTGGCGATGATTCAGGCCTACACGGGCATTGGTATCGGCCTGATGATCGGCCTCGGCGCAGCCGGCGCCTGTATCGGTATCGGTATCATGTGCAGCAGCTTCCTTGAAGGCGCTGCGCGTCAGCCTGAAATGATTCCGACACTGCAAGGCAAAGTGTTCCTGTTGCTCGGGTTGATCGACGCCTCATTCATTATTGGTGTTGGTCTGGCCATGCTCTTTGCATTCGGTAATCCATTGCTGGCCGTCATCAAGTAATAATGCCTGCTCCCGGTACCATTATCAGAGACTAGCCATGAATATCAACTTGACCCTTCTTTCCCAGGCGATGGCGTTCGCCATTTTTATCTGGTTCACAGTTAAATTTGTCTGGCCACCGTTGATGCGCGCAATCGAAAACCGGCAGAAAACGATCGCCGACGGGTTGGCTGCAGGCGAGCGAGGCAAGAACGAACTTGAATTGGCCAGCCATCGTTCCGCCGATGTGGTGAGGGACGCCAAGCAGCGGGCGGCCGAAATCATTGCCCAGGCAGAAAAACGCGCTTCCGAGATTGTCGAGGAAGCAAAGTCGGCGGCGAAAGATGAAGGCGGCCGCATCCTCACCGGTGCCAAGGCCGAGGTCGAGCAGGAAGTATTTCGCGCAAGGGAAACGTTGCGGCAGAATGTAGCGGACCTGGCTTTGGCCGGTGCTGCTAAAATTTTGCGCCGCGAGGTAGACGCCAAAACGCACGCGGACTTGCTCGCATCCATCAAAGCGGAGCTCTAAGCGATGGCCGAAGCGCGCACGATCGCACGGCCTTATGCTGAAGCCGTTTTCAAGCTGGCAAAAACCGGTGGCACACTACCCGCCTGGTCGGAAATGTTGCAGCTTCTGGCAACAATAGCGGTGGATGAGCGGATTCAGGCGCTTATCGGTAATCCGAAGGTTCCGGCTAAGCGATTGGGGGAGTTGCTTCTCGGCATATGTGGCGACAAGCTCACCGATGAAGGCCGTAATTTTGTTTTGCTGCTTGCGGAAAACGGCAGAATCGAAGTATTGCCGGAAGTGAGCGAAATGTTCGAACAACTCAAGACCCGTCATGATGGGGTATTGGACGCGAAAATTACTTCCGCGTTTGCCATGAGCGATGCGCAATTGAAAGACCTGGTGGCTGACCTCGAGGCCAGGTTCAAGCGCAAGATAGAAGCCAAAGTAAGCATCGATCCGGAATTGATAGGCGGGGTGAAGGTTGAAATCGGCGACGAAGTGCTTGACGCTTCCGTGCGAGCTAAACTGGAAGCCATGGCTGTTGCACTTAAAAGCTAGGAGCTATTTGAAATGCAGTTGAATCCATCCGAAATCAGTGAGCTGATTAGAAGCAGAATTGAAGGGCTCCCCGCTTCCGCGGAAGTTCGCACGCAAGGAACCGTTGTCTCGGTGACAGACGGGATCGTGCGTGTCCACGGCCTCGCGGACGTGATGCAGGGCGAAATGCTGGAATTTCCCGGCAATACCTTCGGTCTGGCGCTCAATCTCGAGCGCGACTCCGTGGGCGCGGTAATCATGGGTGAATACGAGCACATCACTGAAGGCGATATCGTCAAGTGTACCAGCCGTATCCTTGAAGTACCGGTGGGCGAGGAGTTGATAGGCCGGGTAGTGAACGCGCTGGGGCAGCCAATCGACGGCAAAGGCCCGATAAACACGAAACACTCTGAGCCGATTGAAAAAATAGCGCCCGGCGTCATCTGGCGCCAGTCGGTTAACCAGCCCGTACAAACCGGCCTTAAATCCATTGATTCCATGGTTCCCGTCGGGCGGGGACAGCGTGAGTTGATCATTGGCGACCGCCAGACAGGCAAGACAGCGGTAGCGATAGACGCAATCATAAATCAGAAGGGCGAGAATATGACTTGCATCTACGTTGCGATCGGACAGAAGGCCTCGTCCATCAACAACGTCGTTCGCAAGCTGGAAGAACACGGCGCAATGGAATACACGATCGTGGTGGCGGCCACCGCGTCGGAATCGGCGGCAATGCAGTTCATTGCGCCTTACTCCGGTTGCACCATGGGCGAGTATTTCCGCGACTCCGGTAGAGACGCACTCATCATTTATGACGATCTGACGAAACAGGCATGGGCCTATCGCCAGATATCGCTGCTGCTGCGGCGTCCGCCCGGACGCGAAGCTTATCCCGGCGACGTGTTTTATCTGCACTCGCGCCTGCTGGAACGCGCAGCGCGGGTAAGTGCGGCCTGGGTGGAAAAAGCTACTAACGGCGCAGTCAAAGGGAAGACCGGTTCACTTACGGCACTTCCGGTGATCGAGACTCAGGCAGGCGACGTAACCGCTTTCGTGCCCACCAACGTTATTTCGATTACCGACGGCCAGATTTTTCTGGAAACCGATTTGTTCAACGCGGGTATTCGCCCTGCTATCAATGCCGGTGTTTCAGTATCGCGTGTCGGCGGCGCGGCGCAGACAAAGGTTATCAAGAAGCTGGGAGGGGGCGTACGTCTCGCTCTGGCGCAGTATCGCGAACTCGCGGCATTTGCGCAGTTTGCTTCCGATCTCGATGAGGCCACCCGCAAGCAATTGGAACGCGGCAAGATGGTGACCGAATTGATGAAGCAGCCACAATACGCCACCTTGAGCGTATCCGAGATGGCGCTCACCCTGTTTGCCGTCACCAAGGGATATCTGGATGATGTTGAAGTCAAGCGTGCCTTGGCGTTCGAATCGGCGCTGAAAGGTTTTATGCGCAGCAAGTATGGCGCCATCCTGGACAAGATAGAAACCACCAAAGATATGAACGCGGAGACCGAGAAGGCGCTCGACGCCGCGATTCAGGATTTCAAGAAAAACGGAACATACTAACCCATGGCCGGCAGCAGAGAAATACGCAACAAGATCAAAAGCGTAAAGAATACGCAGAAGATCACGCGCGCCATGGAAATGGTGGCAGCCTCCAAAATGCGCAAGGCGCAGGAGCGCATGAAAAAGGCGCGCCCATATGGCGAAAAAATCCGTAACGTAGCCGCGCACATGAGCCGGGCCTATACCGAGTATCGCCACCCGTTCCTGATAGACCGCGATACGGTGAAACGGATCGGTATCGTCGTAGTGACATCCGACAAGGGATTGTGCGGTGGGCTCAACACGAACGTGTTGCGCATGGCGATAGGTAAAATGAAAGCGTGGGAAGCAGAAGGCGAACAGATCGAAGCGTGCTGTATCGGCAACAAGGGTTTTGGATTCATGAACCGGTTGGGCGCGAACGTCATTTCGCACGTCGTAGGCCTGGGCGATGCGCCTGACCTCGAGAAACTGATCGGGGCGATAAAAATTCTGCTGGATGGCTATACCCAGGACCGTTTCGACCGCGTGTATATTTTTTATACGCGCTTCATCAATACGATGAAGCAGGAGCCGGTGATGGAACAATTGCTTCCGCTTTCGGATGAACAGCTCAAAGCGGGCGATGGTCCGACGGGACAGCGAGGCGTATGGGATTACATTTACGAACCTGAAGCCAAGCCTGTTATCGACGACATCATGGTGCGGTACGTCGAAGCCCTCATTTATCAGGCGCTCACGGAAAACATGGCATCCGAACAGTCCGCGCGAATGGTGGCGATGAAGGCTGCGTCGGACAATGCCGGCAGCGTCATAAACGAATTGACGCTGATATACAACAAATCGCGCCAAGCCGCCATTACCAAGGAATTGTCGGAAATCGTCGGTGGCGCGGCAGCGGTTTAATATTTTGATTTAGCATTTTAGGGAACAACATGAGCCAGGGAAAAATTGTTCAGTGTATCGGGGCGGTGGTCGACGTCGAGTTTGCGCGCGAAGAACTGCCCAAAGTGTATGACGCACTCGTGCTTGAGGGAACAGAGTTAACGCTCGAAGTACAGCAGCAGCTGGGAGACGGCGTGGTGCGCACGATTGCGCTGGGATCTTCGGATGGACTGCGCCGTGGCATGATGGTAACGAACACCCGCGAACAGATCAAGGTTCCTGTCGGCACCAAGACCCTGGGCAGGATCATGGACGTTCTCGGCAGGCCTATAGACGAAATGGGTGATATCGGCGCCGAAAAGACCATGTCGATTCATCGGAAAGCGCCTGCATTCGACGAGCTCTCCGCATCTACCGAATTGCTGGAAACCGGTATCAAGGTTATCGATCTGGTCTGCCCCTTCGCCAAAGGCGGAAAAGTAGGGCTGTTTGGTGGCGCGGGCGTGGGCAAGACTGTCAACATGATGGAGTTGATCCGTAACATCGCCGTCGAGCACAGCGGTTTTTCCGTATTCGCGGGTGTCGGCGAACGGACTCGCGAAGGCAACGATTTCTACCACGAAATGAAAGACTCGAACGTGCTGGACAAGGTGGCGCTGGTTTACGGGCAAATGAATGAGCCGCCCGGAAACCGGTTGCGCGTGGCGCTGACTGGCCTGACCATGGCGGAATATTTCCGTGATGAAGGGCGCGACGTGCTGCTTTTCGTGGACAATATCTACCGTTTCACCCTGGCGGGGACTGAAGTATCGGCTTTGCTGGGGCGGATGCCTTCCGCGGTAGGTTACCAGCCGACGCTGGCCGAGGAAATGGGGCGGCTGCAGGAGCGCATCACATCCACCAAATCCGGTTCCATCACATCGATTCAGGCTGTGTATGTCCCGGCGGACGATTTGACCGATCCATCCCCCGCGACGACCTTTGGTCACCTGGATGCAACCGTAGTGCTGTCGCGCGACATCGCCTCGCTGGGCATTTATCCAGCGGTGGACCCGCTCGACTCCTCATCGCGGCAGCTCGATCCGCTCGTGGTTGGCGAAGAACACTACAATACCGCGCGCGACGTGCAGCAAACCCTGCAGCGCTACAAGGAATTGCGCGACATTATCGCCATTCTTGGAATGGATGAGCTTTCGCCCGAAGACAAACTGGCGGTGGCCCGGGCGCGCAAGATTCAGCGTTTTCTTTCGCAGCCCTTTAACGTGGCCGAGGTATTTACCGGCTCACCCGGAAAATATGTATCGCTGAAGGAAACCATCAAAGGTTTCAAAGGCATAGTTGCCGGCGAATACGATCACTTGCCGGAACAGGCGTTTTACATGGTTGGCGGAATAGACGAAGCGGTCGAAAAAGCCAAGACGTTACAATAGAAAAGATATGCATGAATCCGGTCTTCTCTTTATGAACAATAAAGAGATCAGCCAATCAATGCTGGATGGAAGCTAAAATGGGTGTGTTTCACGTTGATATTGTCAGTGCCGAGGAATCGATTTACTCCGGTCCTGCTGAGTTCCTGGTAGCGCCGGCGGAGGCGGGGGAAGTGGGGATTTATCCACAACACACACCGATGCTGACAAGAATCAAGCCGGGGTCGGTACGCATCAAAGTGCCTCTGCAAGAAGAGGAACTGGTCTACGTTTCCGGCGGCATGCTCGAAGTTCAGCCGGACGTGGTAACCATTCTTGCCGACACCGCCGTGCGGGGCGCCGATCTCGACGAATTGAAGGCGATCGATGCCAAGAAACGGGCAGAGGAAGCCATGAGAGACCGATCTTCCGCGATGGACTATGCGCGGGCACAAGCCGAGTTGGCCGAAGCGATCGCGCAATTGGCCACCATTCAGCGGCTACGAAAAAGCGGGCACTGATAAGCGGGATTCCAGACAAAAAAAGGCGGCGACAACCGCCTTTTTTTATGTCTGGAATAAGCCGCACGGCGACAAGCAGCCTGCAAAACAAAACGCTCGCACAACGCCAGGCTTGCCAAGCGTAACACCAGGCATGGCGCCGAGACTGATGTTCAGGTAAGTAGTAGATGGATTCTGATCCCATGATGTGATAAATTAGCCTACCAAAGTTATTGGTACGACGTTGTCGCGCATGTGTTCCCGAACATTGCCATGCGTGCGGCAAGGCGTATAAATCAGACAGACGTCTGCTGTTCGCCAGAATTTCCTTTCGTTGACCGCTCTTTCATTGACGTGTCTAAACTGAATATCGTAATTCTCGCTGCCGGACTCGGCAAGCGCATGAACTCGGCGCTGCCCAAGGTTTTGCATCCGCTCGCAGGCAAAGCCTTGTTGGCACACGTGCTCGATGCAGCGCGCGCATTGTCGCCGCAAGGAATTTGTATTGTCTATGGTCATGGCGGCGAGGCCGTGCCGCAGGCGATAGACGACAAAAGCCTGACTTGGGCGCAACAGGTGCCGCAACTCGGCACCGGCCACGCAGTGAAGCAGGCGTTGCCCCATCTGGATGAGCATGGTATGACACTCATCCTGTATGGCGATGTACCGCTTACCAGCGTCGAAACGTTAAAAAAATTGATCTCGACTGCTGGCGAAAAAACCATCGGTCTTCTGACTGTAGAGCTGGTCGATCCCTCCGGTTACGGCAGGATCGTGCGTGATGGCGAAACAGGCGAGGTTGTCGCCATTGTCGAAGAAAAAGATGCCACCGCGGCCCAGCGGCAAATCCGCGAGATCAACACCGGCATCATGGTGATCCCGAACCGGTACTTGCATGGCTGGCTGCACAAGCTGGAAAACAACAACGCACAAAAGGAATATTACCTTACCGACATTATTGCGATGGCAGTCAAGGATGGTGTCGGGATACGGGTCGCCCAGCCGGCACATGCCTGGGAAACAGTTGGCGTTAACAGCAAGACCCAGCTCGCGGCGCTTGAGCGGATCTACCAGAACCAATTCGCAGCAAAACTACTGGAGCAGGGCGTGACGCTGGCGGATCCCGCCCGTATCGACATTCGCGGCCAGCTCGTCTGTGGCAGGGATGTGGAAATAGATATCAACTGCATTTTCGAGGGTGACGTGCAACTGGATGATGGCGTGAAAGTGGGCGCTCACTGTATCCTGAAAAATGTCAAGGTTGCGGCCGGGTCGGCGATTGCACCATTCACCCTGATCGAAGCGGCTGAAATCGGAAAAAACTGCCGTGTCGGACCTTACGCCCGCATCCGTCCCGGAACCAAGCTTGCCCACGACGTCCATGTCGGTAATTTTGTCGAAGTCAAAAATAGTGCCATCGCCGCCGGCAGCAAGGCGAATCACCTGAGTTACATCGGCGATGCCATCATCGGAAAGAACGTCAACATCGGTGCCGGCACGATTACGTGCAATTACGACGGCGCCAATAAATACCAGACGATCATCGAGGATGATGTTTTTGTCGGTTCCGATACGCAACTGATTGCGCCGGTTACAGTAGCACAAGGTTCCACCATCGGCGCTGGCTCCACCATCACCAAAAACACGCCGCCGCATAAACTGTCACTGTCACGAGCCAGGCAGCTGAGCATCGAGGGCTGGCAGCGGCCGGTTAAAAAACCGAAGGGTGAGAAATAAAAACTGAAACCGCGGAATTTTCCGGATTATATTTCTTTACGCCTATGCACAATTCTCAGTTTGACGCCTATGTTGGGTAGGATGGGTGGAGCGCAGCGCAACCCATCAAAACTAAGCAACACGACACATTAACCATTAACCGCAAACGAATATCAGCGATGTTGCCTTGGTAGGGCGTGAGAATAACCAGATGATGAGTTGCACCACGCTTCGCCAATCCTACTGAAAACCATACAGAGGCATATATTTCTTCGTCACACCCCGTTTATCCGGCAAGTAGCTGATAATTACCTTCATTCCGGGCCCCAACTCCAGTCCACGCCAACATGACGCGCGCGTAAGCTACTGCTTTGAACATCACCGGACACCCACTCTCTCCAGTATGACCTTTATACTGCTTGTTCGCCAAACCTATAGAAGGATGCTATCAAATGTGTGGAATAGTCGGCGCAGTTGCAACAAGTAATATTGTTCCCACCCTGCTTGAAGGCTTGCGCCGCTTGGAATACCGGGGCTACGATTCCGCCGGGATCGCGCTTAACAACGGAGGGTTGCACAGGCTGCGCACCACAGGCCGCGTTGCGGAACTGAGCAAACTTGCGGATAGCCAGAACTTTAGCGGCGAAACTGGTATTGCCCATACCCGCTGGGCTACCCACGGCGCGCCCTCCGAGCGCAACGCTCATCCGCATTTTTCAGGCAAAAAATCCAAAGAAGTCGCAGTCGTCCACAACGGCATCATCGAAAATCACGAACTGCTGCGCCAGCGCCTGCAGGATGAGGGATTCATATTCACTTCGGACACCGACACCGAAGTGATCGCCCACCTGATTTCGTTTCATCTGGAAAAAACACCCGATCTATTTGAAGCAGTATGCCGTGCCATAGCCGAATTGCAGGGTGCCTACGCAATCGCAGTCATGGAAGAATCGCGCCCGGAACGCATTGTCGTCTGCCGCAACGGCGCGCCGTTATTGCTGGGGCTGGGCGAATCCGGCAACTACGCCGCCTCCGATGCGTCCGCCCTGCTGCAGGTCACACGGCGCATGATCTATCTAGAAGATGGCGATGTGGCTGAACTGCACCGCGACAGCTATCGCATTATCAACTGCCTGCATGACAGCGTGTGCAAGGAAGTGACGCGTACCGTGCAAGAAAGTGAACTCAGCAATGATTCGGTGGAGATGGGGCCTTATGCCCATTTCATGCAAAAGGAAATATTCGAACAACCCGGCGTGGTGGCCAATACGCTGGAGATGGTTCTCAACGCCCAATCCATTTCCCCAAGACTGTTTGGCAGCGAAGCAGAGAATATTTTCAATAACACCGATAGCATACTGATACTTGCGTGCGGCACCAGCTACCATGCTGGATTGGTAGCCCGTTACTGGCTTGAAACCGTAGCGGGAATTCCCTGCAATGTCGAGATCGCCAGCGAGTATCGCTACCGTAATCCCGCGGTCGGTCCGAATACTCTGGTGGTAGGAATTTCCCAATCGGGAGAAACAGCCGACACCCTGGCTGGTCTCATCTATGCGAAATCATTAGGGCACCGTTACAGCCTCGGCATCTGCAACGTGGCTGAAAGTGCCCTGGTGCGCCAGACCGACCTGCGCTTTCTCACTCGTGCGGGCCCCGAAATCGGCGTAGCCTCCACCAAGGCATTCACTACCCAGTTGGCGGCGCTGATGCTGTTCACCATGACGTTAGCAAAAATGCGCGGCAAATTATCCGGCGAACGCGAGCGGGAGATGATCGCCGAGTTGCGGCATCTGCCCGTTGCGCTACAGAACGCGTTACAGGTCGAACCGCAGGTCAAGGCCTGGGCCGAAAGATTCGCGGAGAAAAGCCACGCATTGTTCCTTGGGCGCGGCATGCATTACCCCATCGCCATGGAAGGTGCCCTCAAGCTCAAGGAAATTTCATACATTCACGCCGAAGCCTACGCCGCCGGTGAACTAAAGCACGGCCCCCTCGCGCTGGTGGATAAGGATATGCCGGTAGTCGCCATCGCCCCCAACGACACCCTGCTGGAAAAACTCAAGTCCAATCTGCAGGAAGTCAGCGCGCGCGGCGGCGAACTCTATGTTTTCGCCGATGCCGATTCCCGTATTCAGGAAAGCGAAGGTGTCCACGTCATCCGCCTCGCGGAACACGCTGGCTTGCTCAGCCCGATCCTTCACACCATTCCCCTGCAACTGCTTGCCTACCATGTAGCACTGCAGAAAGGTACGGATGTTGACAAGCCGCGGAATTTGGCGAAGTCGGTGACGGTGGAGTAATTAGATATCTTACGTGCACTAAATGTTCCGCACTAATATAGTCCGAGACATATTATTAAAATCTGAGACAGATAGTTAGGATTCAAAAATATAGTTGAATACTGCTGCGCCTGGATCTGAATTGAAGACTATTGCGTTAAATATCGGTGACATTGAGCCGTCAACGAGTCCCAATAGCAATGGCAATATGACGTTCGAATGAGCAGTCAAGTATTGAAGATCCTAACTAATTGGCCATCTGGAAGCGGGCCGCAGATAAAAAATGCGGGGCATCGTGGACAAACGCGATCTGATCGGTCTGCAGGAAATCTTCCCAAACGAATATTCGCCAAAAAGCCCCCCAGTTTATCCTGTCTTGTTTGTAATTTTTTTGCGGTGAGGCTAATCGGCTGCACGGTTTGATCTGAAAGATAAATTATCTCGATCTCTGCGCCGGGGAATGCTTCTTTCGCAGCCAACACGAAAGCCGCTGCAGCCACATTTTCGGCTTCTGAAGATCGAGAATGTCCAGTCTGGATTCGTCGCAAGACGTGCGTCCCATTCGGACGTATTAATACATCGTCTGGACGTATGGTTATTTCTTCCGAGCCTACTCGAAAGACAAGTCCTGTTGGAATTACAAATTCGTGTTTCGCACGGATAGAAAGAAAATACTGAAGCATTGCCAAAGCAAGATTCCGAAACTGCCCGACATAGCCATGCTCTGCCAACCCGCACTCTTCAAAAGCAAGAAGAACCTGCTGGTTCAATTCATTATGTTCCGTTGAGCGACTAGCATCCCGAATAATTGCTTGAAAAACAGAGCGAACTGCGTCGTGCATCATCATGAATGCTGTGGATTTTCGCCTTCCCCCAACTTGCAATATATGTGTGTAAAAAAAACGCCGTGGACAACGTTCGTAAAGTGCAATCTGTGCAGAAGTGAAACTCAAATTTCCTTTCGCAAGAAATGGAACATTAGCTTTATCTGGATTTTTAGGAAGAAGTTGTGTCGGTCGAACATGTTCTTTATGTAAATGTGGCGACAATCGCTCTAAGAATGATGAATGCGCAAAAGCATGACCGTTGGCTTTTTGATTTACGGCATAGAGAAACAAGCGATCTTTAGCTCGCGACAATGCCACATAAAACAGACATTCTTGTTCAGCGTTATGTCCTGTCGCAAAAAGAGAGCCGTATGATTCCTGACAGCCTTCAACCATGCCGTCCGGTGCGGCGCAAGCTATTGATGGAACGGCACGAGGCAGAGTTCCAGCGTTCATATTTGGGGCATGCACGACTGCGAATTCCAACCCTTTCGCTCCGTGCATCGTCATCAATCTCACTGCGTCGATACTCTTAGCTGCACTAGGCAGTGAACGCAAGTCACGATCATCGTTCAATCGTACTAATCGGCGAATACGATCCAACAATCGAGAAATTGGCAGCCCTGCGCCTGGAGGCTGAACGCGAACAAAATTGAGTAATTGCCATATAGCTATGCAACGCGACCGATCGGTCACTTTGTCAGACACAGCTAATGTCGCTGCGATTCTTGTTCTGTCCAATAAAATTGTCGCTAAGACGTCCCAAGGAGACGAATCTTCTTTAAAACCTTTAAACAAGTTTATAACCGTAGCCACACCTGATTTTCCGGCGTCAGATAAGTCCGCGATCTGGTCTATATCTGTGAACCACTCGAGGTTATTAGTTTCGCTGACTCTTAAGTGATCTAAAATCGCAGCAACATCATTTATATTTATTTGAAACTCGGGCCTGCCAGCCAGGCGTACCAATCCCATCGCACGACGATCAATCAATAGCGACAGCAGTGACAGGAGGTCCTTGACTTCAGGACGTTCAAAAAGATTCCCCAGAAATAATACTGGCACATTAAGATGTTCAAGATCGCGTGCCAAGGTCGATAATTTTTCGTTTCCTGTACAAAGCACTGCTTGTTCACAATATCCAAAGCCAGCACTGCGCATGACTTCGATGTTTTCTGCCAACGCTGCTACCTGGGCGTCGACTTGGTCAACAGAGTACAACATCGGGGCCTTCCCGCTGGCACCGCGCTCTGCTTCTAGTTCACTATTTAAATCCCCCGTACTCATCTTGGTTGAAAAGGACGAATACGCATCTACAATTTCGGAGACAGATCGATAATTACGTTTTAATCGTCCCCGCTCGCCGCCTGGAAAATCTTCTCGGCCAAATCGCGAAAGATTGAAAGAAGAGGCGCCACGAAAGCGATATATAGATTGCTTTGCGTCGCCTACTGCCCATAAATTTTTACCAGTAGCGCATAGCGCTTTCAACAAACGAATGCTGCTTCGATTAACATCCTGATATTCATCAACAAGAACATGATCAAATTGCCTTTGCAAATGCTCTCTGGCACCAATGTTCTTTTCAAGGAGCTGTACAGGCAAAGAAACCAAATCGCCAAAGTCAATACAATTAGCTTTTGATTTTAGTTTTTCGTAAGCTGCATAAACAAGTGCGACTTCACATGTTTTTTCTGCCGCAATTTTATCTTCTTGAGATACCGCACCAGCAAGCATTGCCGTGCTCAGCTCTGCATATTGTTCAGCATTCACCACCTCATCTTTTGCTCTTGAAATGGCCGAAAGTATGTCTGATATGTTTTGTGTTGGATCATATATGTCTCTGTAATGAATTAGCGGTAAGTTGGGAAACTCATCTTCCAAAAGTTCAACTGCCTCAGTTCGATCAAGCATTCTCGGATCTTCCGGCAGTCCCAATTCGGTATAAAACCGCCGCACGATATCCAAGCCGAACGCGTGAAATGTGCCTATCCACATGGCTGATGCAGCATCTTTACGTTTATGTGAAATGCGTTCTGCCATCTCCGCAGCAGCTTTGTTAGAAAACGTCAGCAACAATATCCTACGAGGATCAACGCCTTCGTCCAGTAGACCCTCCACTCTTGCGACCAAAGTTTGAGTTTTCCCTGTACCTGGCCCTGCTTCTAGCAGAAAAGCTGTATTTCGGTGTGAAGCCGCCTTGCGCTGCAGGCAATTTAACGAGTGTTCGATTTTGGGTTCATCCGCTTTCATAATTTGCCGCGGAAGTAGTAGCGCATCGAAAAGCTGCTGAGCGACAACTTCAAATGGTGCGCCAAAGCGCCCAGCGATCTGAGACGCCGACATCTCTTCTTCCACATGAAGTGCTCGAATAAGTTCACGAGGAAGCAAAAATTCGCGCGCAAACAGATCCATTTGGATTTCACGTCGCTGCCGACTTCCGTAACCTACCACTCGTTCGATTCCTACGGGAGACGATTCCGAGGGACGTGTTGGGTCGATATTTTGAGCTGATTCGCCATCGTAGGCGTCTCCTAATACGATATGTCCAAGCTCGTGTGCGATTAAAAATGCACGCTCAAATTCTGACCCGCTTTTCTCATAAAGAATGAGAAAGTCTTTAGGAATTAAACAGGCACGCCCTTTATCCAAAACATTCGCACCGGGCAATACCGCCTCTGCGTCATAATCACGTTTGCGAATTTCAGCCAATACAAACTTGAGCGGCTGCGATGGGTCAGCGTCGCACTTTACGGCGTTATGGTGCAACTCCGCAGCAATCTGTCGCCCAAGTTCGACTGAATCCATCAGTCTGCTTCTTTCAGTAATTCAATTCGCGTGGCCGTATCAACATCTGCGTCAATTAAAAGCTGCTCAAAGCTTACTTGTGAACCATTTTCCAATCTTGAATCCGCTTTGTATTCCCGAGCAAATATCTTTGATGGCAAGGAAAGCACTGTAATCAACTGTTCTGCCATTAAATTCATTGATTTAGCTAGTCGTACTAAGAACCGCCTAGGAACACTTGCTAATACAACCCGGCGTTCGCGAAAAGCAGTTAGAACATTTCTAGGAATCTGAAGTGAGGATGCTATGTCTCTTAACTGCGCAACCGTTAACGATGCGAATGGATCACCGGCTGTGCTGTTAGCGTTCGACATCGAATTACTTTGATTCAGCGCTAAATCGATGGCAGTTGTCGTTTTACGTTCCAGCTCAATCGGATCTACACCCGACTCTCTCAGGTAGGCATCAAATTCATCGGCAGGAGAATTCATGATGAAGTCGAGACCGGCATCAAGCAAGATATCTCTATCGGTTGGTTTTTTCATTTCATTCGTCCTTCGCACTCGCTTTGAAATTTTCAGCGGCGCGTGTCAATACTTTGCGAGCATTCCAATATTCACGATCACTGACGCCGATCGCCTTTCGGATTTCGGCGTTGTCATATCCTTGTCGCAAAAGCATATGGTCCAAAATAAGACTAGGAACCTCTTTTGGTCCAAACTTCGCTCGCAAGATAGTCAGCGCGCAAAACTCGCTCAATTCTTGCTCTTGATCTTCAAAAACGACCTCCGGAGAATTTAAATTTACTGCCATGCGCTCAAGCGGACGGTCATCTGGCTCAACTGACATTAACTCTCCTTCCATTACTAAGGGCAGTAGTTTTAACGGCTTATCCCTACTCCAAGCCAAGCTCTTCATAGTCCCAATGAGCAAGCCCGAAAAATCTACTTTATTTGTACGCCATTTTCGCCGGCCACTTAAAAGCGCAAGTATGGCTTCGCTAACCAGATCTTCCGGCAGATATGTTTTTTTTAGCTCGATAGTGCTTTGAAGCAACAAATATGCTGCACGGTTTAACCTGACCTTCAGTTGTTTATCCGCCTGAACGTTGCATACAGCAGCTCGAACCTCTGCAGGTATAGCAATGACGTCATCCGCTTCGATAGGATCATCTTCAAATTCATCAGAAAGCACTATTCCTCCCTCATGCTACGTATTTATGTATTTTTGCCTTGCTTAAAGAAGTTTAATCAAATTTTGTGTTTCGACGGCAAATGTTTGAAAAAAAAGAGCATGAGAGGGTGAGGGGAATAGTTCCCCGTGGAGAAACCCATGAGTTTGAACAATGAAACGACCATTTTAGCCGCGACTTCTTCTATGTTGTTAATTGCTAATGATGAGAATTTAACCTTCAATGAATTATCTGTTGCTGGGCGCTCTCCTTCTGGCCAAAACATTCTTGCTGCGGCAGGGGCTTCTGCGGATGCCCTCCTAGCTCAGTTACTTCCGTCCGGAGAAATTGAAACGATTCGGTCCAATGAGCAGCCATCGTTAAGCACAAGTAATCGATTTCTCATTTCCTATTCGGATCGGCTCTTCATTCTTGACCTAGATGGCACGAAGCTGGAATGGGCATATCGTCTTATTTCGGGTCGAGCCATTAGAACGATTGGCGAAGTCGGTGATCAGCGCGATTTGATTATCAAACGCGAGAACGGTGACGTCTTAACTATCGATGATAAAGATCTTATCGATCTTAATGAAGCTGGAATTGAGCACTTCTTTACCAAGCCGCGAGTTTGGAAAATACGCGTTCAAAGCGTTACGCTGGAATATGGCACCCCGACGGTAGTGGTCCGAGATGCAATGAAACGTGCCGGATTCGATCCATCGAAAAAGTGGCAGATATTCCTCCTGGTAGAAGGACAACCTAAGCAAGCGTTAACAGTTGATTCCGTTGTAGACCTACGAACTCCAGGAATTGAGAAAATTCGGCTTATGCAGAGCAATGTAGACAATGGCGATGGACAGAAGCAGGAGTTAGCGCGTCAATTCGCTTTATTAGAGAGCGACATCAAGCATCTCGACAAAATGGGTGCAAGCTGGGAAACAGTCATTGAAGGTGGGCGTCAATGGCTTTTGATCCATGACTTTCAACCTACAACGGGCTATACCCCCAAAGCGACAGCACTCGCTTTAGATATTCCCAAGGATTATCCGGCCGCACAAATCGATATGTTTTACTTCTTTCCGTGGATAACTCGTATCGATGGGCTGGCGATCCCAAACACTCAAGTTCGTGCCATCATACGCGGCGCCGAATTCCAAGGGTGGTCGCGCCATCGGAATGCGGCATGCCCCTGGGACCCCATCACAGACAGTGTGATGACGCATCTCACGCTGGTGGAAAGTTGCCTGCATAGGGAGCTAGGCAAATGAATCCCCTAACAGCCCTCAGTCTCACCGCAGCCCATCATTTGCAACTCAAAGCACACTTGCTTCCAGGCGATGGCCTGGAAGCCGCTGCAATACTTCTGTGCACGAAAGTACCGGGGCCGCGACTGCGGCTTTTGGTAAAGGAATGGTTGCCGGTACCACATGCCGAATGTTCGCTAAGAACAGCGCATTCATTAACCTGGCCGAGCAGCTATATAGAAGATGCTATCGATAAGGCATTGATGGAAAATCTCTGCTTAATACTTGTTCATTCGCATCCAACAGGTTATCCAAATTTTTCCGAAATTGACGATAAAAGCGATCGATCCATCATACCCAGCATCTTTGAAGCTGGCGGCGATTGTCACGGCTCAGCAGTGATGATGCCGAACGGTCATATGATCAGTCGTTTTTACAAAAATGATGGTCAAGTCGTTACTTGTGATTTGGTATCCGTTGCCGGTGAGGATCTACACTTCTGGTGGTTTGACGATTCGAAGCGAACTTTGGACCGGCCGCTTGCCTTTACCTCAGCAATGCAATTCGAATTAGCGAAAATGAGTGCGTGCGTAATCGGTGTATCTGGCACCGGATCAATCGTCGCTGAACAGCTCTGCCGACTTGGATTTGGCAATGTCATTTTGATTGATCATGATCACGTCGAGGATAAGAACCTTAATCGTATTCTCAATACCGTGCATGCTGATGCTTTAAATGCATCCTCTAAAGTGAGCGTATTTGCATCGCGGGCCAATCAATACCGCGCCAAAGATTTTGTTACAGAAATCCATGCAGATGCCTTGAGTCGAAAAGCGGTCCTAGCTGCCTCGCAAGCCGATGTAATTTTCTCGTGCGTGGATACACATCGAGCTAGGAGCATCGCCGACCGAATTGCAGTTTCTTTCTTGCTCCCGTTATTCGATGTGGGTGTCGCAATCCCAACGCGGACGATTACTGGCGGTCGGGCAATTGATGAAGTCACCGGCCGAATTGATTATATACAACCTGGTGGCAGCACCTTAGCCGATAGAGAAGTTTATACACCTGCCAGTCTGCAAGCAGAAGCCCTTGCCGAGGCGGCCCCCGATGCACATGCGCTCCAAGTTCGTGCAGGCTATATAGACGACATACCGGAACAAGCTCCATCGGTTATATCGCTCAATATGCGCGCAGCAAGCGCTTGCGTGATGGAGTTCATTGCTAGAGCTTTTCCGTTTAGGCACGAGCCGAATGACAGCTATGCGCGTACCCGGTTCCTGTTAGCTGAGTGTCTTGAAGAATATTCGGCCGAGATATCCTTTCCGATCAAGTGCCAACCTAATTTGGCTAGAGGAGGAGCAGAACCGCTGCTTGGGTTGCCCATATTATCGAAGTAGGCGAGAGAAGCAGCATGAAAAATATACGGAAATGGTGGTCGGTCCTAAAGGACAAAATTTTTGCGGCAAGAATTGTTGAAGTGTTGCATGGAGAAGAACTTCCGGTACGCATTTCAAAACGAAATCTCGTTCTTGTCATCGATAGAAATGAACATTGGTGTGTTGGAATGATGTGTCCGTGTGGGTGTAAGCAAAAAATCGAACTGCCTCTTATTCGGGAGGCTTCGCCGCGATGGAAACTCGAAGTGAATCAGCACGGCAATCCGACCATATCACCCTCGATATGGTTAAACACCGGCTGTCGCTCTCATTTCTTTGTCCGCGCAGGAAAAATAATCTGGGTATAGCAATCCGACGGCGCGCTTCATTAATTGTGCGATTCACAAACATCATTTCAATTTTCTAAGTGTCAGTTCGGTGCGATAGTTTTGTTCCTATAGACGATCTTTTGATGGGTCAAACTTCGCACTGACCTGCTCCCACAGCAGGACTTTATCGCCGAGTTCGGTCAAGCGTTCAATAGGTGTTTTTCCTTGCAGGGAGCTATGGGGCCGATCCCAGTTGTAGTAGTGCTGCCATTCAGACAGCTGGTCTACGAGCATCGGATCTTTGAGATCGACCGTGGCATAAAACTCATCGAGGTCTTTACGCTGCGAGCGTTCAATCTTGCCATTCAAATGCGGTGATCGTGGCTTGATGGGCTGAAATTTTATGCGCCATTCCAGAAGCCTTTCCTGAAATTTGCTGACGAAAAATTCTCGACCGCGGTCGGTTTGAATGCGTTGAAACGCGAACGGAATTTCCTCGATCACTGCATCCAGAAAGTCTAATGTATTGCTTGCTGTCCTGCGGGAATATAGGCGAAAAACCTTGTAGCGCGTGCAGTCGCCGATTGCGGTGTACTGATATAACCCGGGCGCGATCTTGCAGACATCATCTGCACGCGGTCACCAGGGATCGGCCGGCTGTATCAGGTTACAACCTTTCTGAACGCACGTTTGTGACTCAGAAGAGGTTTGTTGAGCCGTTCCAGCGTCTTATGGATCGTCGCTGTAGAGAACGAAAGGTTATGCAAGCGCGCCAGTTCGTTCTGAATCCTTCTATGACCCAGTTTGCGCTTTCGAGCTCAGCAATGAGCTGGACGTGTTCTGGAAAAATCTTTCGATTGGGTGAGGTTTTTGGTCGTCGGTTTTTTTCTTGCAGACCAGCCAATCCGCGCTCTTGATATCGCCTCCACCACTTGCGAAGCGTAGGCCGGGAAATGCCGCATTTCAGGCATACCACTCCTGCGTTGCCGAGTTCTTCATACAGTTGAATCCAACGAAGACGTTTCCGAATCTCATTGTCCATCGCCTCATTTTAATTGAAACGATGTCTATGAATCACACAGATGAAACTACGCCAGCATAACCAATCATCGCTCAATATATCGGCGTAGCATGCCTGTCACGCTGAGCAACATGATGGGTGTCACTATTGCGCCCAATATTTCGTATATCACACCGAAAGCACGCCAAGGCCACGCCTCATCGCGAGTAGTGACCGAGCATCTATCCTCCTGCTTGAGGTCCAGTCCTGGAACAAACACATCCAGCGCATACCATAAGGAATCGATTTCTTCGCCGCAACGTTGCCCGGGTAATTCTAACGTACCTGCCCCGGAATGCCGCACAAGCACAGGTTCATCAACTTCGTAATTTGCAAAATAGAAAGCACCTGTACCGACGAGCAACCATAACATAAGGAACCACGTCACGCTTTTCCCTGGAAACAAGCCATAGTCAAAACATTTCTCCATTATGCATAGAAACGGACGAATCCACTGGTGATGGACAAATCGACGTTCGAGCGAGAGTTTTGCGAGTGTGATGCGCTTAGCAACCTCATACTTGCCCTCATTATGTAATGCGCGTGCTAGTTGCTCGTAGGGTTGCGGTTCATAGACACTTTCATGTTCATAAACACTCTCATTCGTCGCCCTATTCGCTTCGACGGCGCAAGCTATTAATTGGTCACAGGCGTCCTGCTCATTGTCTTTCGCGCGGGAGCAATCATACTGTCGGGTCAGCCAACGGATGTGAGCGTCGGCCGTTTCGTCTACGGGCTTGGACGAAGATATTTTGTCAAAATCTTTTTTTATATTCTCAACTTTTTCCTCGGTTTTAACACGCTCGTATTCGAACCCGTCAAGCTTTAGCCTTATACCGGGCCCCCAGGACCCCCAGGGTGTTTTCTTCAGGTTATGATGAAACACCCTGGCCTTGAGACCACGCAGAGAGATTTCCGCACGGACTGGTGTAGTAACAGCTTCATTTTCCTGAATCCTAGGTTGTATCAGTTGTTGCAACACGGGCCTAACATCCTGAGTAATTTCCTCTCCCGTAATCTTCTCCACCAGTGCGGCAGGTAAAATCATCCTCAGCCAGAATGGTGCACCGCCAGGATCAGCTTTGAGACGTGAGTCAGTAATGATGCGTAAGGGCGATTCAAATATAGTCGGGTTTTCTTCTTCAATATCAGCTAATAAATCATCCTCGGTCATCTCCACATTGCCATCAGGATTTACGTGCAGCCTTGTGCGATACAGTTTGTTGGCATAGCGGATCATCGCTATACAGATCCAGCCCTTTTCCTCGTCTTTCTTCACCGATACCTCAGCAAATTCCACTGGAGCCGATAATTTCGCACCGCCGAGCGATTTCTCCGTCTCGATAATAAAGAAGGCGCCTTCCTCTCCCCAAACATAGGCGCAGAAAAATCTCAAATAATCCCGTACCGCCCGCGCGGAATCAAGATTCAGCATGCCAAGTTGATTCAGTTGATGAATTGGTTTCGACAGTCCCCCAAGCAGAATTGGTCTTTTTGTCATATCCGAGCGATGCTTTAAGAAAGCGATAATAGCTTTGCGGCCCTCCTCAAGCTGAAGTAGCACTTCGACAAGCACCCAATTTGGATAAAAAGAAAGTGGCGCCTTATGGGCTTCAATAACGCTATACTGCAACTGCAGCACTTCCGCTATCCGGACCTTCGTTACCCAAAAATCATTTGCAATACACGCATCCACAATGCTGAGAGTAGGAATCCATTCATCATGCCGTTTGGACGTATTCTCAATGTCAGGCGCAAGAGAATTCGGAGGATTTATAAATCTGAGACTGGATTTGGGATCACCGATGTGAAATCCGCTTCGATAGCTGCCGCCGTCAAAACGTATACAATGTTCTTCCATCAGTGGCATAAATATGCCGCTGATCGACACCGAGCCGCGTACCTCAGCATCTTTTGCGTTAAGTGCTGTAAGGTCCCGCGCTTCCACCTTCAGTTCACCACCGATGCGCGAAAGCTTCAGATCAAAAGTGCCTGCTATGTCGGTTAGATTGCAGTCGTTACCAATCGTTATGTTGTGCGCGTACAGGCCGTATCTCCCGTTATTCAGCGCTTTCATGACTGTGTTGTTTACTTTGAGGTTGCTCTCGACATGGCTGCTCTCCAGATCAATAGAGGTCGTAAGATCATCAAGAATTAGGTTGCCGCCGACTCGAAGGTTGGATGCGAGAATACCCGCGTACTCCCAATCAGGCCGTGGATACAGAGTTAGCCCAGTAAGATCTAAGTCTCCGCCAACGGTCGCCCCGCGCGCGTCAATCGAACCTTCAACAATAGTTTTGGGCCCTGACGGAAGATTGCCGAGCCAGAGATTGGTCCGTACGCGCGCAAGGCCCAGATTGAGCGCGTAGTCCTTAGCAGCGACCTTGCGGATATGGATACCACGGAGATCGAGAAAGCCAATTGTAGCGCTAAGGAAATCGAGTTTCCCGTGCACCTCATAATGCCCTTCATTCTTATCTTCCCTCCCATGCAAGGCTACCGTGCCATCGCACTGCAGCGACTCGGCTCGAAACGCAATCTTGTCAGGGGCGACGAGTTTAGCGGCTTCTGCCCAGATGTTGCCATTGATATGAGCACCTCTGACACTCACGCCGCCTTGGGCGTAAAAGTCTGGCTGAAGCCAAACGGAACCGTGAACGTTCGCGCTGACGAGATTGAGCGCGTAATCCGGAATGCCGAACTCAGTGCACTGGCCAGGTTGGATTCTGAGGTGAGCCTTCTGAGCAATTACCGACCCATCAATGCGGCAGCGGCGAAGAGAAATTTGGCAATAGCAGTCATTATTTAGCGGCTTAAGATCGCTAATCTCAAGATCACCATCGAGCGTGGCATCGGTCAGGTCAACACGTCCGGAGACTCTGCATCCGCGAAGCGATAAGCGGCTAAGCCGCACGTTGCTGGCATTTATTGCACTGAGAATTTTCTCCTCTACGCTGGCGCCATTGCGGACAACAGGGTACCTTATTCTGGATCCGTCGTGGATAATGCAGTGCTCCAGCAGCAGTGGCGGCAATGGCGTCCCCCCCGTTCCCTTGCAGTCGCTCAAATCAATCTCGCCCTTGATAATGGCGCCGCGTAGCCGGACGCCGTGCAGACGTGAATTTGCTTCTGCATCCTTAGCGGGGGTTCGCAAACCAAGCAGGAGTTCTCGCAGAAAAATTCCACGAACGGTGATATCGGCCTCTTCCTGCACAAAAAGCCTGGAATCTTCCTGCACAAAAAACTCGGAAAGAACAGGAAGTTTTGGGGATCCCGCCCAGTCGCCACGAAACGCCGCGTCGATGAGCTCTCTTTCGAGAGCTGACATTTTTTCTTCTTTTTCAAGGATGGGCATTTTTTGCTGCCTCTAATTCGAAGAAAGTTGTGGGATCTGGCTCAAAATGCTGAGCAAGTGTGCGATTCACAGCAGTGATGCAATGATGGAACAAGTAAGCTTGAAAAAAAGAAAGCAAAACCTATCTGTTTACCGATGCACTTTTACTCTGTATGCCAACGTCTTCTGGCTTGGTGCGTACTGAACATATTCAGTTTAACCATAGAGGAAGAGTCTGGTAAATTCAACTCCGAAACAAATCAAAGAGCTTCAGTAAAAAATGGGGTCGTTCCGATGTGCTTCAGGAATACGGCTGGAACAGAATGTGACGCAGACCGGAACCGACCGGACCGCATGGAGAACAGGCGAGAGGACCTATTTCTTTTTGTCCTGGTCGGCAGCCAGTTCGCGTAGCTCCTTGAGGCGGGCCTCTACACTGGAGTTGTGGTAGAAGTCGTCGTCGCTGTTTTGCAACGCGATCTGCAGTTGTTCAACGGCAGCATGATAATTCCCCTGCCGTGAATAAACTTCCGCCTGCGCGCGATGCGCGGCCATCACATTGCCAAGCGCCGCATAGCTCTGTGCCTGTAACTTGTAAAGGCGTATGTCATTCGGGGTCAACTGCAATTGCCGGCTGACGAACTTGAGCGCCTTATCGGCGCCCCTATGGCGCAGGAGGGCGTCCGCATAGTCATAGATTAATGCGCGGTGGTGCGGGAATATTTGCAGCGCGGCTTGGTAGATGTCGAGGGCATCCTTGGTTTGGCCGACAGCAAGTTTGACTTGAGCCGCCAGGGTCTCGATCATGGCATTGGAAGGGGGCGCTTTACGTTCTATCTGAATGGATGTACCGAGATGATGATTTTCCAGCGCTTCATCCATCACATCCGGCTGTAAGGTGTCGTAAAGACGCTCCAGTTCCTTATCCGCGCGCAGATAATCTCGTCCGCGCAACAGGGCATTGATCAGCCCATAGCGCTCCACAGCCTCATTGGTATAACGCCTGTCCCGCAGGATGGAGTCGAAGTGCTGTATCGCATCTGCCGGCTTATCAATGGAAGCGCGCAGCTTCGCCTGTACCATCCGGAAATCCATACTGTCGGGAACCTGCCGGTAAGGCATATCCTGAATGCGGTTTTCGATATCCGCGATGCGCGCATAAGTAATCGGGTGGGTACGCAGATACGCTGGGGCGCCATTTTCATAGAATCGGGTTGCTTTCTGCATGTGCTCGAAGAAAGCCGACATCCCGTGTGGATCAAATCCCGCACTGACCAATATGTTGAAGCCGATGCGATCAGCCTCTTTTTCGTGGTCGCGGGTAAAGTCCAGTTGCGATTGAATCTGGCGGGCCTGCGAGGCCACCAGAATCGCCTGCCCTGCTTGCGAATTGGTACGTGCTGCCAGGATGGCAAGGGCTGCCGCCGCCAGCGACGTCAGCATGCTATATTTTTGAGAGGCGATCATACGAGCAAGGTGTTTCTGAGTGACATGCGCTATTTCATGCGCCATGACACCCGCCAGTTCGGATTCGCTCTCCGCCGCCAGGATAAGCCCGCTGTTGAAGCCCATGAAGCCGCCCGGCAGCGCGAATGCGTTGATTGTCGAGTCGCGGAGGGCAAAAAATTCGAACTCCTGGTTGGGATGAGCCTCATTCGAACCGAGAATCAGCCTATTGCCGAGGCTGGCAAGGTAGTCCGTTATTTCGGCGTCTTCCATATAGCTGCTGTCGGCCCGGATCTCGGACATGATCTTGAGGCCAAGCTCCCGTTCCTGGTGCGCCGACATCGTTGCCCGGGATACATCGCCGAGCTCGGGCAATTCGTTGGCAAAACCATTCAGCGCAAACAATACCGGCAAAATAGCCATGACATGGCGCATTTTCATGTCGATAAGATAGCGCTTCGCGACTGAAGTTCCATCACGCCGAACGGGGTTGATAGCCGAAACAGGACTGGTATCAAGAGGAGCTCAGCATGAAAAAGCTATGAAAGGAATAAAGTCGGACCGTACTTTTCCAACCAGAAACCCGGGTGTGCAAATACCATCAGCATAAAATCACTTTTTCAGGAATAGAAAAATCCCTCGTGATTGCCCCCGCCGATCGCCCATGTGGGCGCACTGCTACCCGTATTGCGAGACCCACCAAGCCTAAATCGCCGCCTCATCTGTTTCTCCAGTACGTATTCTCGTTACCTGTTCGATACTCGTTACAAAGATCTTGCCATCACCGATCTTGCCGGTACGCGCGGTGTTGACGATGGTCTCGATAACGCTATCCACCAGTTTCTCGAGCACGACTATTTCGATTTTTACTTTTGGCAGAAAATCTATGACGTATTCGGCACCGCGATAGAGCTCGGTATGGCCCTTCTGTCTGCCGAAGCCCTTGACTTCGGTAACGGTCAGCCCGGTTATGCCAATTTCATTGAGCGCTTCGCACACTTCGTCGAGCTTGAAGGGTTTGATGATAGCCTCGATTTTTTTCACGGTACGTTCCTTTGAGCAGATATTCATGGAGACTGGTATCACAGTCATGCTTCAAGCTGTTCGGTTGTTCATTGAAGCGGTTATAAATTCGGAAAGCCTTCATAAAATCCGGATGACCGGAGTCCACGCGCACCATTTTTAAAATTCATCTTGATACCTCGATGTAATCGGATAGCGCCAGTCCCTGCCAAAGGCTCGCTGGGTAACGCGGATGCCTGGCGGCGCCTGGCGGCGCTTGTATTCATTCTGACGAATCAGGTGCACCGTCCGCCGTACGTCGGCTTCGGCGTAGTTCATGCCTAGAATCACCTGCAACGACAAATCCTGCTCCATATAAGCTTCGAGGATAGCGTCGAGCACATCGTAAGGCGGAAGGCTGTCCTGATCGGTCTGGTCATGACGCAATTCAGCCGAGGGTGCCCGGTTGAGGACACGCTCCGGGATAACATTACCTGAATTGTTGCGGTACCGGCAAAGGCGGTACACCATGGTTTTACTGATGTCTTTCAGTACAGCGAAGCCGCCGGCCATATCGCCGTATAAAGTGCAGTAGCCTACTGCCATTTCGGACTTGTTGCCGGTGGTGAGCACGATCGAGCCATACTTGTTCGATAACGCCATCAGCAAGGTGCCGCGTACACGCGCCTGCACGTTTTCCTCCGTGGTATCCTGGGGGTTGCGCTGGGGCAGCGTGGGAAACTCATTGGCCAGCGTATCCATGAATCTGCCGAATACCGGTTCGATGGGCAGTTCGCTATACCCTACACCCAGCGTCTGGGCCATGGCGCGCGCATCCGATAAGCTTATATCCGCGGTAAATTGTGAAGGCATCATTACCGCTTTCACTTTCTCGGCACCCAGGGCATCGACTGCAATCGCCATCGTGAGCGCCGAATCCACGCCGCCGGACAGGCCCAGCAATACACCGGGTATGCCGTTCTTTCCGACATAGTCCTTTACGCCAAGGCATAGCGCCTGATAAACGCTTGCTTCCAGGGTATTTGAAGCCGCGATGTAGCCGCTTATCGGAGCCGCGTTTTGCAATTCGATCAGGCCGAGCGTTTCCCCGAATTCATCGAATTGATGAGTCAGCTCGCCCTTGCTATTCATGGCAAAAGAAGCGCCGTCGAATATCAGTTCATCCTGTCCGCCTACCATATTGGCATAAACGGCGGAAAGTCCTGTTTCGCCGATGCGCTGCCGTACCAGTTGATAGCGCAAGGCTTGCTTGCGCATGTGGTAGGGCGAAGCATTCAGCACCAGGAGCACGTCCGCCCCCGCCTCCCTGGCGCGAGTGGCTGTGCCTTTTTGCCAGACATCCTGGCAAATATTGATGCCAAACTTTACCCCATCCAGTTCAAATATGCAGGGATCGGAGCCGGGTTCGAAATAACGCCGCTCATCGAATACGCTATCATTGGGAAGCAGATGCTTGAGATACGTCGCAACAATTTCGCCGTCACGTATCACGGAAGCCGCATTGTAGAGCTTGTTATCCTCGAGATGAGGATGCCCAACCAGCAGTGTCACTCCGTTAATTTCCCTGGCTATCTCCGCAAGCGCATCCTCACAAGCGAAACGAAATCCCGCCCGCAATAACAGATCCTCCGGCGGATAGCCCGACAGCGCCATCTCGGGCGTGATAACCAGTTGCGCACCCGCCTTCTTCGCCTGACTGGCGTAATCAAGTATTTTTCGGGTATTGCCGCTCAGGTCGCCGACTGTGCAATTGATTTGTGCAATGGCGAGCTTCATGGTGTGGCGGCCGGTTGAGTTTCTGTTGACAATCGGCCGAATAATACCAGAATGAGCCGCCTTGCGCCGAAGGCCGGCAAGCGCGACAATCCCTCATGAGTGCCGGATTTGAAATAAAAATAGTCGATTCTCTTGCTGGCATTTCCGTCCCGGCATGGAATGCGCTCACCGGAGACGATCCGTTTCTGCGGCACGAGTTCTTGTCCGCCATGCATGAAACCGGATGTGCCTCGAAAAAAACGGGCTGGCTACCGCAGTTTGTCACGCTATGGGAGGGGAACGTCCTGTGTGGCGCGCTGCCGCTTTACCTGAAAAGCCATTCCTACGGTGAATATGTGTTCGACTGGGCCTGGGCAAATGCGTATCAACGCTATGGCTACCCTTATTATCCCAAACTGTTGAGCGCGGTACCTTTCAGTCCGGTAACGGGGCGGCGGTTGCTTGCGGAGACGCCAGCGCATCGCGCCCTGCTTATCTCGGCTGCAATGAAAATAATTGAAGACAGAGGCGGGGAGGGAATATCGTCATTCCATTGTCTCTTTCCGCAGGAATATGAAGCGCGCGAAATGGAAGCGGCGGGCATGACGTTGCGGCACGGGATCCAGTTTCACTGGCAGAACCGGGCCGGACAAGGTTATGAAAATTTCGAGATGTTCCTGGCGGGGATGAGTCATGGCAAGCGCAAGAAAATCCGGCAGGAAAGACGTAAAGTACAAGCTGCAGGCGTCCATTTTCAGTGGCTATCTGGAAATGACATCAGTGACGATCACTGGCATTTCTTCATCGACTGTTATAACAAGACCTACGACGAGCACCACTCCATGCCCTACCTCAATCTGGAATTCTTCATGCGGATTGGCAAAAGCATGCCGGAGAATGTGCTCCTGATTCTGGCATTGCGCGACAATGAACCGGTCGGCGCCGCCCTCAATTTACACAGCGCACATACGCTATACGGTCGCTATTGGGGTACGAAGGAATTTATATCCGGTTTGCATTTCGAGACTTGCTATTATCAGGCCATCGAATACTGCATCGCACATAACATCAAGTTGTTCGAGGGGGGCGCACAGGGAGAGCATAAGCTCGCGCGCGGCTTCCTTCCCGTCCGCACCTGGTCGGCACACTGGCTGGCGCATCCCGAATTCGCCAGGATCATCGGAAGCTATCTGGAGCGGGAAGTGCAGGACATCGGTCATTATCTGGACGAATTGAACGATAGTTCACCGTTCAGGAAAGAATAGATGGGATAATTGCCGAGTTTCGCCGCCTGGACGGTACTTTCGCCCGGCGTGCTTTACGGGTTCGTAGGGAGCGGCGTCCAGTTCAACTTGCTTTCCGATGGGGCGTCCTGTCCCGCAAAGTCGCGCCAAATCCATTTTCAGAATGTGGATTTACTCCTTTTGGAGCGCAAATCCGGTTTCGGCAACCTGCGCATTTACTGCCACCCTCTATATTATTCATTCGCGTTGATTCTTAAATCATTCCCAGGAATCAGATGATGGAATTGGATACCTATAAGGTGCCCTTCTGCCGGTTTATGGAAGACATCTGGCTGAGATAGCGAGAGTCATTCCCTGCTGTAAAGACAAGAACTGGAATTTTCTAAGATAATACATCTCGGCCAAAAATGCCTAGGAGAGTTGACTCATTGAAGACTGTTATCATTGTCCCAACATACAACGAACGGGAAAATATAGGCCCTCTGATCGAGGCGCTACAGCATCAGTTTGAGAAACTGACCCACGACATGCATATACTCGTGGTGGATGACAATTCACCGGACCGAACTGCGGATTTTGTTCGCGAATTACAGGCTGACCATTCCAACTTGCATCTGCTTATGGGGGAGAAAAAAGGCTTGGGGGTCGCCTATATCCGCGGAATGTTGCATGCGATGGACGAATTGCGCGCGGAAGTCGTGTTTGAGATGGATGCGGACTTTTCACATAAGCCGGAGGATGTGCCGCGACTGATGGCTGAAATCGATCATGGGGCTGATTTTGTCATCGGTAGCCGGTATGTGCCAGGTGGGAGCATTCCAAAGGAATGGGGTCTATACCGTCGTCTAAACTCGCGGTTTGGAAACATTGTCGCCCGCTATTTGGCGGGAATTTATTCGGTGCGTGATTGCACTGCCGGTTTTCGGGCAATCCGCACATCCATTTTGCGCCGCATCGATTTTGCCAAACTGGGGGTGCAAGGCTATGCATTCCAGGTTGCCCTTCTTCACGCGGTCACAGTCGAGAAGGCCAGAATTGTTGAAGTCCCGGTCGATTTTATTGATCGCTGCTATGGCGACTCAAAACTGGGATTGCGAGATATCGTCGAATTTGTCGCCAATGCGTGGTGGATACGTTTCGAGAGTTCAAAAACCTTCATCAAATTCCTGGCTGTCGGTGCCACGGGCGTCGCCGTTAATCTGGGATTTTTTACCCTACTACTTTTTCTAGGCTTGAACAAATTCGTTGCTTCACCTATTTCCATAGAAATATCAATAATATCCAACTTCGTTTTCAACAACTACTGGACATTTCGCGATCGCAATACCAAGGACAAAACCAGGATAAAAGGCCTCAAATTCAATACGGTCTCCCTCCTCTCGCTAATCTTGAGCTACGGCACCTTCGTCACACTTTCTTTATTCTTTCCGGACGTGCAGCCCCAGGTTCACCAATTCATCGGAATTATTCCCGCCACCTTGATAAATTACTTCCTCAACTCCTATTGGACTTTCAAACATGTCGAAGACTAATACGGGAATTGCGCAGTTACCTGTTTGGCCGCAAAATATATCTCGCAACGTAGCGTAAGCAGTCGCATTAAATAATACATATCTAGCCCGGATGTTTCATAAATTAACGCGCGCCCTTGCTGGTCTTTTGTTTCGTATGAAAATTTCGTTCAGTCGGGCGTATGAATAACTACGCCACTCCTTCACAAAATCTCCCTACAAAACAAAATCCTGCGCAATCATCACGCGAATTTATGAAACATCCGGGCTAAAGCAATCTCGATGAAATATTGCAGTAATTGCGGCACTTTAGTGGAATTGCGAATTCCAGAAGGCGATACGCTGCCGCGTCACGTTTGTTCCGCATGCAATATCATTCATTACCAGAACCCCAAGATCGTGGTGGGCAGCATACCCGAATGGGAGGACAGGATATTGCTGTGTCGCCGCGCCATCGAGCCGCGCCAGGGGTTATGGACATTGCCGGGGGGCTTCATGGAAAATGCCGAGACCCTGATTCAGGGCGCCGAACGCGAAACTTTGGAAGAAGCCAACGCCCGGGTGGAAATGGGAGATCTTTATTCCATCTACAATTTGCCTCATATCAACCAGGTGCACGTGTTGTTCCGTGCACGGATGCTGGATCTCGACTTCAAACCGGGAATTGAAAGCCTGGATGTCAAACTTTTCCACGAAACGGAAATTCCGTGGGATATGCTGGCTTTCCGTGTCATTAGCGAACCCCTGAGGCGCTACTTTGAAGAGCGGCGCAAAGGAAGACTAGGCTTCCACATGGGTACCATAGAAGCGCTTCAAAAATAAGTTTTCAAATTTGGAAAGCCCCGCCAGAAGATGTGTTTCGTCCTTGCGGAAACGGATTGGGAGTTTGTTTTTATCGCGGGATACGGATTATAAGAAATGGAGTAGAAATGAAACGGTGTAAACGCCCTTCATACCCGAGATTACACTGCCCGCAGCGAGTCCACGATATTCAGGCGCGCGGCCCGTACGGCCGGGAGAAAACCACCGACCACGCCCATGATCAGGGCGAACGCAAATGATTTAAGGATAATTTCGAGATTCAGGATAAAGCTGAACGCCAGTTCCGAGAAGGACTGCCAGTTCATGGTGGAAATGGTAAAGAACTGCATGAAAGACGCCATTGTCAAACCGATGATCCCGCCCGCCGCGCCGAGCATCAATGCTTCCACAAGAAATGCAGTAAGAATATTTCCGCGGCGAAACCCCAATGCGCGCAAGGTGCCGATTTCCGTGGCGCGATTGGCAACCGAGGCGTACATGGTGATCATTGCACCGATGATCGCGCCTGCGGAAAAAATGATCGACAACATCATCCCCAGGTAGCGAATGAAATTTGCCAGCACTTGCGATTGCTCGGCATAGAAAATGCTTTCCCGCTTGGCTTCCAAAGTAAGGCGGGGATCCTCTTCAATGCGGGACTTGAGTTGAGGAAACGTTGCCGCGTCGTTCAGCTTCAGTATCACTGAAGAATAGACTGGTCTGCGAAATGCCTGCATCAACTGGTCCACGTCTCCCCAGATCTCCGAATCGAAACCGCTTTTACCTGCATCCATAATGCCGACCACCGTCCATTCACGTTGCGCGAAGCGCAACGTTTCACCCACGCCTGCGCCTTTATAACGCTCGGCAATATTCTTGCCTGCAATAATTTCCGTCGAGCCGGGATGAAACATGCGCCCCTCCGTGATTTCCACCTGGGGGCGTAGTTCGATTCCCTTTTGTCCGACGCCGCGTATCAATACGTTTGAGGTTTTATTGGAGTCGCGTTTGGGAAGTGCGATCAATACGATGGTTTCCTTCGATGCGAGGCGCGCGCCGTCTATGCCATAGGCAACTTCCGGCTGATTTTCCACAATGGCGGCCTGGTCGCGCTCAACGAGACTCTGCACCTCCGTCCCGGCAGAACGACGCGTAACGATTACATTATCGGGAGACCCTGTTTCCACCATGGTTTTTCTGAGACCCTCCTCCAGCATCAACACGGTAGCGAATACGAAAACCACGAGGGCCATTCCGCAGGCGGTGAGCAGCGTAGTCAATTTGCGTGCGGCGAGATTGCGCCATGTGTATGAAAGAGGGACCGACATAATCAATTTGAATAAGCTACCCGATGTGACGAAGTCCTTCCACAATAGACACTTGCGACGCGCGCAACGCAGGTATCACTGCTGCAATAAAGCCGACTGCGATTGCGGCGGCGATCTGCATGAAGACCGTTTCCAGCGAGACGCCGAATACCGGAAACAGTGTACCCACCTGTTTGCTGAATGCATGGGCGACCGGAAAAGTAAGCAGAATCCCGATCACCGCACCTGCGAGCGCAATAGCCATGGACTCGCCATAAATCAATCCGGTAAGGAAACGCGGGCCAAAACCCAATGCCTTGAGCGTGGCATACTCGCGGATGCGTTCCCGGGCGGTCATCGCCATGGTGTTCGCCATTACCGCAAGGATGATGAAGATCACCACGAACGAAACGATACGTATCGCCACCACGATGGCTTCGGTCATGGCGACAAAGCCCAGTTGAAACGCCTTCTCTGTTTCGGTAAGGGTTTCTGCGAGAGAGTTTCTGAACAATGTGTCGATCTCGGTCGATATTTCCGCAGCCCTGTCGGCATCCGATATCTGGATTACGTATACACCCACATAATCGGACTTGCGAGCCACACCTTTTCTGAATGTTTCGTTTAGGTAATCCCAGTGGAAGAAAAACTGCGAGGTGTCCGTTCCCGCTTCGGCGCCGTCATAAATAGCGCGCACCGTAAAACTCCACGCGCCTGGGTAAATCGTGCCCCGAAGGGGGATTGTATCGCCGACCTTGAAGCCATACGTATCTGCCAGCTTGCGGCCGATTACGCAGCCCTTGCGGTCGGTGCGGAATGCTTTCATTTCCGCCGGCGAGATGAGGTATTCGGGATAAAGATCGAAATAGGTTTTTCCATCTACCGCGAACTGCGGGAAAAAGTTTTTCTCGGTAATATAGACGCCGCCAAACCAGTTCGCATGACTGATCGCCGACACGCCCGGAATTTTGCGAATCCGCTCCTGGTAGTTGATCGGTAGCGGAAACACCAGCGAGATCGAACTCCGCGTCACCAGGCGAGTCGAGGAAGCGTTCTCCGCCCCTGCATACCAGGCATCAACCACTGTCCGTAGCAGCCCGAAAGCGAGTATTGCCACCACCAGGCCCAGCACGGTCAGCCCGGTGCGCAGCTTATGGCGCAGCGTATTTCTTGAAATAAGCTTCAGGAAATGCATTTTTGCGGCAATCGCGCCATAGCGCGTCGTGGAAGAAACATTGTAAAAAACAAAGGAGAACGCGCCATATCGCCGCTTACTATTGGGGGGTTACATCCAGTTCGCCTTTTTCGAGATGACGAATGGAATGCGCCGATTTGGCCGCATGCGGGTCATGCGTCACCATGATGATCGTTTTGCCCATCTCGCTGTTCAGGCGCGCAAGCATGCGGAGAATATCATCCGCCGATACCCGGTCGAGATCCCCCGTGGGTTCGTCCGCCACCAGGATGAGCGGATCGGTGATAAAGGCGCGGGCAATTGCCACGCGTTGCTGCTGACCGCCGGACAGTTCCGAAGGGTAGTGCGCCATACGGTCAGTCAGACCTACCATCGACAACGCAAGTTCGACGCGCTCCTGTCTCTGGCTGCGCGAAAGTGTTGTCAGTAGCAACGGCAGTTCAACGTTCTCAAACGCGGTCAATACGGGCATCAGGTTATAGAACTGGAAAATGAACCCGACATTGGCAGCTCGCCAGTCCGCAAGCTCCGCTTCGGAAAGCACGGCGATATCGATTCCGTTAACTTTCAGCGAACCGCTGTCGGGCTTGTCGATACCCGCGATAAGGTTGAGCAATGTACTTTTGCCGGAGCCGGAAGGGCCCATCAACGCGATGAAATCACCCGGCATGATGTCGAAAGAGATGTTGGTGAGAACAGGCACCGTTTGTCCGCCACGGCGATAGGATTTGGTGAGCTGCCGGATCTCGACAATCGATTTGGAAGCGTTTTCCATGCAAACCTTGCTGCCTTTTATTTAGCCGCCGTTTTGACCTTATCGCCGTTGTCGAGCCCGTCTTCCGGTCTCAGTATTACCTTGTCGCCAGCCTTGGCGCCTTTCAGGACTTCAACCATATCGCCAATTTTTTCGCCGGTGTCAATGGACGTCTCAACCGCCTTTCCTTCCTTTAAAAGGAATATGACGCTCCTGCCATTTCTTTGCGTGATCGCATCGGACAATACAGCAACGCGCGCAGTGCGCTGGCCAGCGGTCATTTCTTTTTCCAAGAAGGCGATCTTGGCGCTCATTTCCGGGAGTACCTTGGGATCAAGGTCGACAAATCGTATTTTTACCAACACAGTCGCTTTAGCACGGTCCACCGTTGGCACGATGCGCTGTACCACGCCGCGCAAACGCAGATCGGGAAGTGCATCCAGCTGAATTTCGCAAGGTTGCCCCAGCTTTACTTTTGGCAAATTGGACTCGGATACATCGGCTTCTACTTCGAGCGTATCCATGTCTGCCATTGTTACCACTGCGCCTTTGGCGTCAAGCGCGGAAGAGAAGGGAGTGACGACGTCCCCGATGTTCGCGCTTTTCGTCAGTACCACCCCATCGAACGGCGCACGGATCAGCGTTTGCTCCACCGCTATCCGGGCTGCGCGGTGATTTGCCTCGGCTACGGCGACCTCGGCGCCGAAACCCCGAAGGGCAGCCCGAGCCTTGTGATAACGGGCAGTGACAGCGTCGTATGCAAACGGCGAAATGAAACCTTTGCCGAGCAGTTCCCCATTCCGGTTGAATACTGCCTCAGCATCGACCAATTCTGCTTGTGCCTGCTGCAGGTTCGCCTTCGCTACGTTGACGCTGGCCGCTGCCTGGTCCATCGCTGCGGTGACATCGGCATTCTCCAGTCGCGCAATAATTTCGCCTTCCGTAACCTCGCTGCCTTCTGTTACGCCCAACCATTCCACCCGTCCGGTAGCCTTGGATGCTACTGCTGCCTTCCGCTGCGCAACCACGTAACCGGTGGCGTTGAGCAATGTGAATGATTGTGACGGATACGCAGTGGTGATCGTGGTCGACTCCACCTCTACCGCCATACCGCTTCGGAAATAGAGAAACCCGAGCACCACAAGCATTGCAGCGATTGCGAGCCAGGCTGCGAGGGGGAAGCGTCTCTTGCGCGTACGCGCCGTTGCAGTGCTGCCCCGGTCTATCTTCAGCCTGGAAAGGTCTTCGTTGGTCACGGCAACATCTCGGATAATTCAACGCCGCGATTATGAAGTAGAAGCAGGGTCACGGCTAGAAGCCTCTGGCTCAGCCCTACGCGGCCATGACGGCAATTCAGGGGCAGGATGAGAAGGACGAGGCGCTATCCTCCTTAATTGTGACAGCGGTTTCGTGGAAATCTGTCAGCAATGAGAATGACGCATAATTTCGGGCAGTGGAAAGGTCTTACTCAAGCAACACCATCCTTGAACGCGAAAGCGGAGGATTGTTTGCGAAATATCGCTTGATGCCGGCGAGTATGGCGTCGGCCAGTTTGTCCTGATATGCGCCATCCTTCAGTTTCTTTTCCTCATCCGGGTTACTGATGAAGGCTGTTTCAACCAGGATTGAAGGGATGTCAGGCGATTTGAGGACGGCGAAGCCGGCCTGTTCCACGCTGGTTTTATGCAGGTGGTTGATATCGCCGATTTCTGAAAGCACTTCCCTGCCGAGCTTAAGGCTGTCGTTGATGGTTGCCGTTTGTGACAAATCAAGCAAAGTTTGCTTGAGATAGGGGTCCTTGATATCCAGATTGACTCCGCCGATCAAGTCCGCGTCGTTTTCTTTTTTTGCCAGCCAGCGTGCAGCAGCCGAGGTTGCGCCACGTTCGGACAGTGCGAATACGGAGGAGCCGCGTGCATGTGGCTTGATGAAGGCGTCGGCATGAACGGATACGAACAAATCGGCGTTCACCTGGCGAGCCTTTACCAAACGCATCGGCAGCGAAATAAAGTAATCCCCTTCCCGCGTCAGCGCGGCCCGCATATTGGGTTCTTTATCTATCTTGGCTTTGAGTTTTTTGGCGATCGCCAGCGTGATATTTTTCTCATGTGTGCCACGTTGGCTTATTGCCCCAGGATCCTCCCCACCATGTCCAGGGTCGATGGCGACGGTTATGAGACGTATCATCTCCGGCTTATGCTTTTTGGACACCGAAGTGCGCGCGGACCTGGTTTCCGCTTTTGAATTTATATTAGTGTCGGGATTGGCATCAGTTTGCAATGTCTCCGTGGTATTTTCGTTAAGAAGCGCCATCAGCGGATCGGGTGGAACAACGGGATAAAGATCCAGCACCAACCGGTGCCCGTAGTCGCCCACGGGTTTGAGCGCGAAAGCTTGCGGCACTGCTTGGGTTTTGAGGTCCAGAACCAGGCGCAATATGCCCGGTTTGAAGCGGCCAATCCGCACTGCCTGGATATAGGGGTCGGCGGCGTCAATTCTATCCGCGAGCTTTTCGAGTTCGGGCGTTAGCACGACTTGTTCCAGATCGATCGCAACGCGATCCGGATTTTTTACGATGCTGAGCGAATACTGTATAGGCAGGGCTGATTCCAGCGTGAGGCGGGTATACTCCGGCGCTGGCCAGACACGGACCGAACTGACCTTGATATCCGCGAAGGCGGAATTGCAGAGCGGCAGAAACAGGAGTACAGCCGCCACGAACCAGGTGACGAATATGGAGTGGGTACGAACATTGCAACAATCGGACATTGTCGCGTTCAATGGTTTTTCAGGGATTGCCAATGTTTCAAACACAGTCTGCCGGCCTCCGTGTCTGCCTGAATTTCCACATTGCGGCCAGTTTCAGCAATATGGAATAGAAAACTCAAATCGGCCTTGGGCAATAGGCCAGCTGCCTTTTCAGGCCATTCCACCAGGCAGATTGAGTTTGCGTTGAAATATTCCCGGAAACCTGCTTCTTCCCATTCGAAGGGATCTTTGAATCGATAAAAATCAAAGTGATAGAAGTATAACCTGGAAATTTTATAAAGTTCAACCAAATTGTATGTGGGGCTTTTTACTTTTGCCTGATAACCCAGACCTCGGAGGATTCCCCGCGCCAGCGTCGTCTTGCCGGCACCGAGATCGCCATTCAGGAAAATAATCAGGCCGGGATGCAATATGGTTGCGATTTCTGCGCCGAGCGCCAGCGTTGCGGCCTCATCGGGAAGATCGCAATCGGCGTGATGACGGCTAGTGTGATGCATGACTGTCAGGAAAGGTATGATGCGCACTATGCAAGAAAAAATCTCCAAAGATCCGCTGCAGATTTTCCAGGATCCAGCGGTTGATTTTACCAGCTCGCCGAGCCGATCAAAGCCTGGGGTAATGAATCCGGTTTTCAGGATATTGCCGATGCAGGCGTGGAGATGACGCAGGTCGGATCAGGTTTGCTGGAATGGCTGAGCAAAGGTTATCACGGCGAGATGGATTATATGGCAAAGCAGGGTGCACGGCGTACCCGTGGCGGAACTCGGCACGCTGTGTGTGATCTCGGCACGCATGAACTACATCTGAACACGCGTAGCCATTATATCGACATGAAGAGGGTGTTTAGCCCTCAGTTCCAAGGATCGCAATGGGTCGAATCCGAGGTAAGCTACACCCGCTATTAATAACCTTGTCTGTATAGGGTGTACCAAAGTCCAATTTGATCCTGCCACTGAAATTGATAAGATTCAAATATCGTTCAACTGGCGAATTAAATGAACTCCTTCTGCAGCTTGTTGAATTGGACAAACTTTGTGAATTCCGAAAGATAGCGGCATGTCGGGCGCTTGCGATCACGTAAAATGCTATTATGCTGACCTTGAATATATGGGATTACGTGCTACAAATAGTCGGTTAGCCCTTGTGCGTGAGTCAATGCCGCCTTCAAAATAGAAGTTGATTTATCGCCTCATATTTTTACTAAAAATCTTCTTCCAGCGGCCCAGCAGACTTTAATAATCAATAAACAAGAAAAGGAAGTTCAGTGAGCGCTTCGTATATCAATATCAGGAAATGCTTTGCTTGTTTTGCTATTGTTTTTCCTGTCCTCCTCATCGGCTGCAAATCATATCCATCGCTTTCTCCGGACGACAAGCATCTCGCGCATGATTACCTTATCGGTCCAGGAGACAATGTGGACATCATCGTTTGGCGCAATCCGGAGGTTTCCATGGCGGTACCGGTTCGGCCGGACGGGAAAATCACGACGCCTCTGGTGGAAGACTTACCGGCCAGCGGGAAGACGTCAACGCAGTTGGCGCGAGATATCGAAGAAGCTTTATCGAAGTATATTCAGCAGCCGGTTGTGACCGTTGTCGTGACGGAATTTGTCGGCCCTTACACTGAACAAATTCGAGTCATAGGGGAGGCGGCGAAGCCTCAAGCACTTCCATATCGTGAAGAAATGACACTGATGGATGTTCTGATCGAGGTCGGGGGCATAACGGATTTTGCCGCAGGCAACAAGGCCAGGATCGTCCGTAACATAGATGGAAAACAACACCAATTTAGCGTCCGATTGGATGATTTGATCAGGGATGGTGATATCTCGGCCAACGTGCCCATGCAACAGGGGGACGTTCTTGTCATACCGGAAAGTTTCTTCTGATGAAGTTGGGTTGCCTGGGTTAGCGCGGCAAAGGGCTTATTGAGGTATGGCGATAACTCTGCTATTGGCTTCATTGCAGACATTTGGTTGGCAATATGCGTCTTTTTGCCAAACCGGCATTTATTATGAGAAAGCAGACTGGTTTCACCTTCAGGATGAAGACGCAAAAATATAACGACGAAGAAAAAATAGGCCAATTTCCGGACTATCAACCCAAAGACGACAGAAATAATTTTTCTGCAATAACGTCGGCAATAGCACTTTTACGGGCCGTTTGACATATGGAGGAACTTACAGCCCAACTACTCGTTTACCTGAAAGGGGTCTGGAAATATCGCTGGGTTGCGGTAATCGCCGCCTGGGTTGTTGCTACGGCCGGATGGACTATTGTTTATAAGCTGCCTGATGATTATCAGTCTACTGCAAGGATATACGTCGATACTCAAAATGTATTGAAACCATTGATGGCAGGCATGACCGTGTCTCCCGATATCCAGCAACAGGTTTCCATCATGAGTCGTACTTTGATCAGCCGGCCAAATGTGGAAAGAGTCATTCGAATGGTGGATCTGGACATAAAGGCAAAAAACGTAAAGGAACAGGAAAGTCTCGTCAAAGACCTCATGAGTAAGATCCAGCTCGGGGCAGCCGGACGCGATAACCTTTTTACCATTCACTATAACAATCAAAATCCAAAACTCGCCAAAGACATCGTTCAATCTCTACTCACCATTTTTGTCGAGGGTGGTCTTGGAGACAAGACACAGGACTCCTCGTCTGCGATTCGCTTTATTGATGAGCAGATCCGCAGTTATGAGGAGAAATTGATCGTGGGAGAAAATAATCTTAAGGCGTTCAAGCAGAAGAACATCGGACTGATGCCTCAGCAGGGCGGTGATTACTACTCCCAGCTATCTCAGGCTGTGGAGGATCTTAATAAAACAAGGCTGGAGTTGCGGGAGGCCGAGCAGGCACGCGACGCAATCAAAAGACAAATTACCGGTGATGAGCCCGTTCTTCTGGTGGATCAGGATGATTCGATCTCGTCCATAGTCAATGTGGAGCTTGATTCTCGAATTGATGCGCTGGACAAGAATCTGGATTCGCTCAGGCTCAACTTTACCGAACTGCACCCCGACATCATATCGACGAAGCGTCTTATTGCGCAGCTTGAGGAACGTAAAAAGGAAGAAGCAAAGCTGACCAAACCTAGCGCTGACCCTGGCAAGAATTATAGTCCCATGTTGCAGCAGCTCAACGTGGCCTTAGCGGAAGCCGAGGCTGACGTCGCTTCAATGAGAGCCCGTGTGGAGGAATATACTTCCCGGTATGACCGGATGAAATCCCTCAGCAATGCCGTGCCTCAAGTGGAAGCGGAGCTTACGCAACTTAACCGCGACTATCAGGTAAATAAATCCAATTATGAAAAACTTCTCGAACGCCGTGAATCTGCAAAGATATCGGGAGATCTGGGTTCCGCTACCGATTTGGTGTCGTTCAGGATTATTGATCCACCAACGGTTTCGGATAGACCAGTAGGCCCAGACCGCGGCAAGTTTTTTTCTATTGTTTTCCTAGGCGCCTTATTGGCGGGGATCGGCATAGCGTTTGTTATCAGTCAGGTACGGCCGACGTTCCATAGTCAAGCCAGCCTGCGTGAAATCTCCGGTAAGCCGATATTGGGTTCTATTCCCATGATCTGGACCGATCAGGAAAAAAGTAAGCGCAAAAAGCGGCTTTATGCGTTTGGTTTTTCCCTGCTGTCTTTGCTGGGTCTATACGGAACATTAATGGTAAAAATTGCTTAACCCGAGGCCCGGGAATTAGAGATTCTCTTGCTTGTTACTGATCAGTATGAACATTTTGCCGGTGCAGGAAGGTTTGCCTTTCAGTGCTTCGCCTTATAGCGATCTTTCAAGAGATAAGCCTTTATAGCACGGTATATTTTGTGGCAGTGGGCTCTCGGGAAAACGCTTATTTTTCGAATACAACTGCAGGGTATCGGAATTGCAGAATTCACCGTGATTGGCGCATTAGCCGTTGAATCTCCAATCTACCCCTCCTGTTCTTAGTTTAGAACAGGCAGTTCGCAATTAAATACAGAGCGACACCTGGCAAGTCCAAATCAGAATATTGGAGAAAGTGTGAGCATTATTGAAAAAGCGGCAGCTAAACTCGAAAAAGAAGCGGAACCCAATGTCCAGCATACGCCATCAGCCGCTTCCATAAATCCCGTTAAAGAACACTTGATTGAAAATGATGTTCCCAAAAATGATGCTTCCAGGGAACCCAGTCAGAATCGTCTGCCAAACCCTGGTTCGGCATCGAAACGAATTACGCTAAATCTCGCAAAAATGCGCCAGCATGGCATCGTCACGCCAGATGAGGGAAGAACACAGATAGCCGAGCAATTCCGTGTGATCAAGCGGCCATTGCTCACTAACGCTTTTGGCAAGGGGCCGACCAGGGTCAAGAACGGAAATCTGATCATGGTGACCAGCGCCCTCGCTGGAGAAGGGAAAAGTTTTTGTACTGTCAATCTGGCTATGAGCATAGCTATGGAAATGGACCGCACGGTATTGCTGGTCGACGCCGATGTGGCGCGTCCTACGGTTCCCAGAATCCTTGGTGTTGGAAAAGAGAGAGGTTTGCTCGATATTCTGCTTGATGAAAAACTTGATTTGGCCGACGTTCTGATTAAAACCAATGTTGAGAAGCTGACTCTCCTCACCGCCGGAACGCGCCATTCTCACTCCACGGAGCTACTGGCAAGCCAGAGCATGGGCGAATTGCTAAAGGAGCTCGCGGAACGCTACGCCGATCGCGTTGTTATTTTTGATTCGCCGCCGCTGCTATTGACTAGCGAGGCCCGCGTTCTGGCGAGCCAGATGGGACAAATCGTCCTGGTAGTAGAGGCCGAAACGACATCACAACAGGCTGTTAAGGAAACCCTTCGACAGATCGAATCCTGCGATGTCGTGAATTTGATCTATAACAAGGCCAGATCTTTCTCTGGTGGCGAATATTACGGTTACTACTATCATGAGAGTGCGTGAGAATAAGCGCTATCATAGAGTTTTATTCCCGGCTGCTTGTTCTGCTGCGACGGTGTTGTTATTTTTGTCGCCTTCCTCTGACGCTGCCGAATGGCGGGTAGTTCCCCGGTTGAGTTTGGTCGAAGTTTATTCTGATAATGTTAGATTAGGAACAGCATCGAGCGCGTCAGGATCAGGCGACTTCATTACCCAGATCAATCCGGGTATGTCTATGAATGGGTTAGGGCCCCGCTTTAACCTGAGATTGGATTATATGATGAATAATCTTCTCTACGCTCAGAACAGCAACCTGACCCGAACCAGGCATCAATTGAACGCAATTGGAAATGCCGAGCTGATTGAAGACCTGTTTTTTGTGGATGGACGAGCCACGATGGCGCAGCAAAATCTCTCGCTAACGGGACCGCAATCAATGGACAACGTCAACGTCACAGGTAACAGAGCTGACGTAAGAACATATAGTATCAGTCCTTATCTCCGCCACCGCTTCAAGGACTTTGCAACCGCCGAGGTGCGGTATAGCTTGAGCCAGGTTACCTCAAACGCCAATGCCCTTTCAAATAGCCAGGGAACCGGCTATTTATTTGGTTTGAACAGCGGTAGCGCGTTCAGGACGCTTGGTTGGGGTTTTAATTATAGCAATCAAACGGTTCATTTTGACCGTTCAAACCGGAACGCCGAGTTCGAACGCTACATCGCCACACTTCGTTACCGCGTTACGCCGCAATTTGGCTTGATAACTACGGGAGGCTACGAAAAGAATAGTTTTCTTTCGATCCGCGGAAGCCCATCGAGTCCTACCTGGTCAGTAGGCTTTTTGTGGACACCGACCGAAAGAACCAGTATAGCGATCAGTGGCGGCCAAAGATTTTTCGGCGACACCTATTCAGCCCTTGCTACCCATCGCACTCGCTTGACTGCATGGGAAGCGAGTTATGATGAAGGCCTTACGACATTCAATCAACAGGCTCAGTTTGGCTCAATGCTCACTATGGGGGGCTCTCTGAGCCAGCTTCTTACTGCGCAAAATCCAGGCCTCAGCCCCGATGTCATTCAGCAAAACACCGGCGCCATTCTTGGACTTGGAACTTCAGGTGTTTTTGCTAATCCCAGCAATTTTTTATCGAACCGGCTTTTTCTGCAGAAGCGCTTCCAGGCTTCTGTTGCTATGAATGGTACAAGAAATACGCTTGTATTCAGATTATTCAATATGACGCGCCGGGCGTTTTCGCCAGAATCGGTGGATGTCGGGCTGGGAAATGCCGCAGACTTGTCGTTGCTCAACCATACTAGACAGAGCGGTGGCAACGGGTTGTGGAGCTACCGAATTTCGCAGTTAACCAGCGCCAATCTAAATTTTGGATTTACAAGATTCAGCTATCTCGGAGCCGACAGGCAAGACGATATGATGTTATTCAGCACCGGGCTGATGAGGCGTATTCCGGAGATCTTGCCTGATCTCGTAGGCACGCTTCAAGTGCGACATAATCGGCGAACTTCCAGCCAGGCTGGGGCAAATTATCATGAGAATGCCGCGATCGCAACCCTGAGTATGAGTTTCTAGCGGAAATAGACAAATGTACGTGCCCTTCTACGGCTTCAGAGTCAAGCCCTTTCAACTGAAACCTGATCCCAGTTTTTTCTTTGGAAGCAAGGGCCATAAACGCGCCATGGCTTACCTCGAATATGGGCTTTCCCAGAGAGAAGGTTTTATCGTGATCACTGGAGAAGTCGGTGCGGGAAAGACCACCTTGGTACGCAATCTTTTCCGCAAGCTGGAGTCCGAGAAAATTCTTGCCGCTCAAATCGTCAATACCGATCTGGAATCTGCCGATACATTGAGAATGGTCGCCGCGGCGTTTGGACTACCCTACGAAAGTTCGGATAAGGCTTCTTTACTCATTCGCCTCGAGCAGTTCTTTCGCCAATGCGATCAGCAAGGAAAACGCACGCTTCTGGTTGTGGACGAGGCGCAGAACCTCTCCCGGCGGACCGTTGAAGAGTTGAGGATGCTTTCCAATTTTCAAACGGATGACAGGCCTCTGCTTCAGACATTCCTGCTCGGCCAACCGGAGTTCAGAAAAACTTTACTTGGTAGCGATATGGAGCAATTGCGGCAAAGAGTGATTGCAACCTACCACCTCGGACCCATGGATTTATCGGAAACACGATTGTATATCGAACATAGATTAAAGACCGCGGGCTGGTGTGGTGACCCATCGTTTGAAGACGATACCTTTGAAACCATACACAACCATGCGGCTGGCATTCCGCGAAGAATCAATGCGCTGTGTGATCGCCTTTTATTGATGGGTTGTTTAGAGAAATTGCACAACTTCGGCAGTACGGAAGTCGATGAGGTGATTCGGGATATTCAGCAAGAATTTGAGATCCCGATAGCGGCAGCTGATGTGCCGGATATAAGCGACCTAGGCTTGGTTCGAGGAGAATCTCTTTCCCACCTGCAAAGCATGAGCGCCAGAATTGTCAAGCTGGAGGATTCTGTCGTATCGTTGGCGCACCTGCTCAAACAGGTACTCTCGCTGGCTCGCTCAAACAAGAGCCCGCCAAAAGACACATAATGCTACCCATATGCGAGTACTGCTCCTCCGCCCATGGCGGATCCAGGAACTGCAGGTATTCGTGGACAATTTGAGAATAACATCCAAAACTGGCCAACTGCCGACGTTATCGGGAGATAGGCGATGAAGGATTTCCAAAAATGACGGCAACACGTATACGTAATGCGATGACTGTCGACGTGGAGGATTACTTCCAGGTTTCCGCCTTCGCCAATCATATTTCACGGGACTCATGGGCATCTTTATCTTGCCGTGTAGAGATGAATATCGATCGTATTCTTGCTTTACTGGACGAGGATCGCACAAAAGCAACTTTTTTTACCCTTGGATGGATCGCCGATCGCTACCCCGCCATGGTAAAACGGATTGTCGCCAGCGGGCACGAACTTGCCAGCCATGGCTGGGGTCACTACCGTGTTTCGGATCAGAAACCCCATGAGTTTCGAAACGACATTATTCAAAGTAAAGCCATTCTCGAGGATATCGGTGGGCAGGCAGTGCTTGGCTACAGAGCGCCGAGCTTTTCCATAGGCAGCCATAATCAATGGGCGCTGGATTTGCTTGAAGAAGCAGGCTATCGCTACAGTTCCAGTATTTATCCCATCAAACACGACCACTACGGCATGCCGGATGCCCCCCGTTTCGCCTATTATCCGCGCGGCAATAACCGATTACTGGAATTGCCTATCACCACGATGCGTCTATTCAAACGGAACATCCCTGCAGGGGGAGGCGGCTATTTCCGGCTTTGGCCTTATCCGGTTTCGAGATGGTTCCTGCAGAGGCTGAATCACCTCGAGCATCAATCCGCAATCTTTTATTTCCATCCTTGGGAGATAGATCATCAGCAGCCGCGCCAGAAGGGCCTCAGTATGAAAACCCGCTTCCGCCACTACTATAATCTCCATCGAATGGAAGACCGTGTCAAAGCCCTCACCCGTGACTTCGAGTGGGATCGCATGGATCGGATTTTCCTGAGTTAAGCCGCATGAGCTGCATCATAGACGCGTTCCGGGAGGATCAAGAAAACGCCTCTCTTCAGGCTGATGCGCCATCCGTACACGTGCTGCGACCGGAAGAAGCAAAAAAATGGGATGAATTTGTATCGGCTTGTCCCGAAGCTACTTTTTTCCATCGCGCGGGTTGGCAAACCGTTATCGAGCGTGCCTTCGGGCATAGAACCTGGTTTCTTTACTCCGAGTTGGATGGTGAAATTCAAGGTGTGTTGCCACTGGCAGAGGTCAAGAGCCGCCTTTTTGGTCATTCCCTGAGCTCCCTGCCATTTTGCGTCTACGGCGGTATCGCTGCAATTTCCGAGCCCGGCCGGGAAGTGCTTGACCAAGCTGCCCAGACGCTCGCTTCACAGCTGCAAGTGGACTATCTCGAATACCGGAACTTGAAAATGCTGCATTCGGACTGGCCAACCAAGGATCTCTATGCGACGTTTCGAAAAGAAATTTTGCCAGAAACGGAGCAGAACATGCGGGAAATTCCACGCAAGCAGCGTGCAATGGTGCGCAAAGGTATCAAGTTTGGGCTGGAAAGTGTCGTAGATGAGGGTATTGAGCGTTTTTTCTCCGCCTATTCGGCAAGCCTGCATCGCCTTGGTACCCCAGTTTTCTCGAAAAAATATTTTCGCATACTCAAAGAGGTTTTCGCAGATGACTGCGAACTTATGATCGTCGTCAAGGAAGGACGCGCCGTCAGCGGCGTGATGAGTTTTTATTTTCGTGACGAGGTCTCGCCTTATTATGGAGGGGGAACCGGCGAAGCGCGGGATTTGGCGGGCAACGATTTCATGTACTGGGAGCTTATGCGGCGTGCCTGTGAAAGAGGTTATAAAATCTTTGATTTCGGGCGCAGTAAACATAACACCGGGTCTTTCGATTTCAAGAGGAATTGGGGATTTGAGCCGCAACCGCTTTACTACCAATACCAGCTACACCGGTCCGGGGCGATGCCCGACCATAATCCGCTTAATCCCAAATATCAGCTTTTCATCAAGGCTTGGCAAAAACTCCCTCTTTCGGTTGCCAATTTCGTCGGTCCTCACATAGTGAAGAGTCTGGGCTAGATCAGTGCAGGAACTGCTTTATCTCGTCCATCGCTTTCCCTACCCGCCCGACAAGGGGGACAAAATTCGGTCCTTTCATTTGCTCAAGCATCTGAGCCAGCGCTATCGCATCCATCTCGGCACTTTTATTGATGATGAGATGGATCATAAGCATCTTGAGAGAGTCAGAGATATGTGCGGTGAAACGTGTTTCCTTGATCTCTACCCGAGGTCAGCGCGAATTCGTAGCCTGTCAGGCCTGCTTTCGGGGCAGCCGCTCACCTTGCCCTATTATCACGATAAGCGTCTGCAGGCATGGGTCAGCAATTTGCTGGAAACAAGGCCTGTCGGAACCATTCTGGTTTTCTCGGCAGCCATGGCTCAATATGTCAGCCATGCAATGAATGTCCGCCGGGTAATGGATTTTGTAGATATCGATTCGGACAAATGGATGCAATATGCGGCGACCATTGCCTGGCCGATGAGCTGGATATATCGGCGTGAGTCGAAATTGCTGCTGGATTATGAAAAACAGGTCGCCAGGCTCTTCGATAGTGCGACTTTCGTTTCCGAAACCGAGGCCGATCTATTCAAGCGTCTGGCGCCCGAGGTGGCGGAAAAAGTTACCTACTTTAATAACGGAGTCGATGCGGACTATTTTTCCCCGCAAAATATTTACCCTAATCCTTACTTGACCGGGATAGATACCCTGGTCTTCACTGGCGCCATGGATTACTGGGCAAATGTTGATGCTGTGCAGTGGTTTGCAAGCAATATTTTTCCCGCTATTCGTCTGCAATTGCCCAAGGTAGAGTTTTATATAGTTGGTGCCCGTCCGTCAGCAGCGGTAATGGCTTTAGCCGATCTTCCCGGCATCATCGTTACCGGGTCAGTGCCGGATATCAGGCCTTACCTTGCCCATGCATCCATCGCTGTGGCGCCACTACGTATCGCACGCGGGATACAGAATAAAGTTCTGGAAGCCATGGCGATGGGAAAAACGGTTATTGCTTCTCCGCAAGCGATAGAGGGAATCAATGCAAACCCTGATCGGGATATGGTAGTTGCCAACGACGAAAGCGACTTCATCAATCGAATTATCGAACTCCTGCAGAATGGGCCAAACCGTGCCATTGGGCGTGCCGCCAGAACGCGTGTTCTGGAAGATTATAATTGGAAAAAAAATCTGGGACGAATCGATGCACTTTTGTCCCAGCCGCAGACAATTTAACGAGGACCATTCGCATATCTTGCAAAACGATATTCGAGCTGCAGGAAACGCCTTCGTATGTATGGTATGAATGCCCAAACGCCGCAACACATTACGCATGATTACACTGTAGCGCCAGATCAGCAAAAGCTGAAGGCAGCGGCGCTGCTGACGCTCGCGGCCATTGCCGGAATTCTTGCGGGCTATCATGAGACTACCGGATCCATGATTTCAATCTGGATGCGATCCGAGACATTCGCACATGGCTTTCTGATCTTCCCCTTCAGCGCCTATCTGATCTGGGGGCAGCGCAAGCACCTCAGTAAGGCATTCTCCCAGCCAAGTCCGTTTGCTCTGCTGGTGCTTGCAGGCCTGGGTTTCAGTTGGTTGCTGGCAACGCTTGCCAGTGTTCAGGTATTCAAGCAGTTGTTGTTGATCGCAATGATTCCAGCTGCGGTTTGGGCAATTCTGGGTCGTCGGATGGTCTGGGCGCTTGCCTTTCCGTTGACTTATCTCGTGCTTGCGGTTCCATTTGGGGAAGCGCTGATCCCGCCGCTCATAGACTTTACCGCCGACTTTACCGTAAAGGCACTTCAATTGACCGGCATACCGGTTTACCGGGAGGGCAGCTTTTTTTCCATACCGAGCGGAAATTGGTCCGTGGTGGAGGCCTGCAGCGGCATACGGTACCTGATTGCATCGTTTACATTGGGTACCCTTTACGCGTATCTCACGTATTATAGCCTGAAGCGCCGCCTGATATTCATTGCCCTCTCATTGATCGTCCCCATCGTTGCGAACGGCATCCGCGCCTATATGATTGTAATGACCGGTCATCTGAGCGATATGCAACTGGCTGTAGGGGTCGACCATCTAATCTACGGTTGGGTTTTCTTCGGCTTTGTAATGTTGTTATTATTCTGGATCGGTTCTTTCTGGCGGGAGGATGACAATACATATGCTAACGACAGCGCCGGGCCCGCCATAGAAACAGAAGAAACAGAAACGGCACTCCGTACCGACAAGACAATTTCGCTGAAGAGTACAGTTTCCGCCGCCGGTGCGGTCCTTGCGGTGACCTTCATCTGGCCAATGTATGCCGGCCACCTGGAACACGCTTCCTCCCCTGGCACGGGGCCAGTAATTGACATTCCGGATATTGCGGGAAAGTGGCAGATCAGTTCAAGCCAAACCTCTGACTGGAAGCCTGAATACGTCGGCGCTACGGCCCAATTGTTGCAGAATTACCAGAAAGACGGAACGTCGGTGGATCTTTACATCAGTTATTACCGTAATCAGAAACAGGGTTCGGAGTTGATCAACTCTCAGAATATACTGGTATCGGAAGCTGAGCCAGGTTGGCACAACATCAGACAGGAAACACGCAGCATAGCCTTGGGCTCCCGGCAAGAGGTCGTCAACCAGGGCGAGTTGCGATCTTCCTCAACACGGCTGCTGATATGGCGATGGTATTGGCTGAGCGGAGAGAGTACGGCCAACCCTTACCTGGCCAAATTCATTTTAGCCAGGAACAAGCTTCTGCAAAGGGGCGATGATGGGGCTGAGATTATTATCGCTACCCGTTATGAAGATACACGAGAGGAAGCGGTTCCAGTACTTCAGGGTTTTCTCGACGATATGTTGCCTGCTATAACTGACGCGCTCCAGAATGCAGACAATCGCTAGCCGCGGCGATCGGATAAAATCCGGTGGTAGCGTTGAGCAGCCTCCGCTCATTGTTCATGTAATTTACCACCTAGGTGTCGGGGGTCTGGAGAACGGGCTTGTGAACCTGATCAATCATATTCCGTCCCAGCGTTATCGACATGCCATCGTTTGTTTGAAGGGCTACTCCGACTTTAGCCAACGGATCAAGACGGAGAATGTGGAAATCGTGGCATTGCATAAGCGTGAGGGAAACGACTTCAGTATTTATATCAACCTCTTCAAAACCTTCAAGCGGTTGAAGCCGGATATTGTACATACCCGCAATCTCGGCACGTTGGAGGGTCAGGTGATTGCGGCATTCGCCGGCACGCGGGCACGGGTGCACGGAGAACACGGTCGGGATATGTTTGATTTGTACGGGAAGAACCGTAAATACAACCTCTTGAGAAAAGCAATTCGACCTTTTGTGAATCATTTCATCGCTGTCAGCAGGGATCTGGAGAGTTGGCTCGCCAACACCGTGGGGGCCGCACCGGATCGCATCAGCCAAGTCTACAATGGAGTCGACAGTTTGCGTTTTCGTCCGCGCAATCGCAAAGACTCTGGAGTCGGGAATTTCCCGGAGCTGCGGGAAGGGTTTTTTACGGAGAATACGTTTGTCATTGGTAGTGTCGGCAGGATGACGGACGTAAAAAATTTTCCCTGTCTGGTTCGGGCTTTCCTGATGCTGTTGGAAGAAATGCCCATCGCTCGGGAAAGACTTCGGCTTCTGATTGTGGGTGACGGAAATTCGCGGTCGGAATGCATCGGGATGTTGCGCGAAGCCGGAGCGGAAACCCTCGCCTGGCTCCCAGGTGAACGAGCCGACATTCCTGAGTTGATGCGGGCTATGGATCTGTTTGTGCTGCCTTCGTTGGGCGAAGGCATTTCGAATACGATATTGGAAGCCATGTCCACTGGCTTGCCGACAGTGGCAACTCGCGTTGGTGGCAATGTGGAGCTTGTGAGCGAGGGCGTTACCGGGATGCTCATTTCGCCGGATGCGCCGGCCGCGATGATGGAAGCGATATTAAAATACTATCGAAACCCGAATCTGATCACCAATCACGGCAAAGCAGCCCGGCAACAAATTGAGACAAGCTTCAGTATGGATGCCATGACCCAGGGCTATCTGCGGGTCTATGACAAGGCTTTACGCCTGCGATCGGATTAAGGAAAAAGCATGTGTGGAATCGTCGGACTGTTTGATACCCGTGGCCAGAGAGAAATCGACCGGCAATTGCTCGGGCGCATGAATCAGATGCAGGTTCACCGCGGACCGGATGAAGGGCAACTATATACAGAGGCAGGGATAGGTCTTGGTCACCGCCGCCTTTCAATAATGGATGTTTCCAGCGGACAGCAACCACTTTTTAACGAAGACGGCACCGTTGTCGTCGTTTTCAACGGTGAAATCTATAATTTTCAGGAACTCGCCAAGGAACTTGTCGCCCTGGGACATGATTTTCGCACCCATTGCGATACGGAAGTTATCGTCCATGCCTGGGAAGAGTGGGGTGAGCTTTGCGTAGACCGGTTTCGCGGCATGTTTGCCTTCGGTTTGTGGGATCGTAACCGCGAGGTGCTGTTTCTTGCTCGCGACCGACTGGGTATCAAGCCGCTTTATTATAGCCTGCTGAACGACGGTACATTCATTTTCGCTTCCGAGCTGAAGGCTCTGCTTGCGCACCCGAATTTTCGCCGGGACATGGATCCCCACGCCATCGAAGATTATTTCGCTTATGGCTATGTTCCTGAACCAAAAACCATATTCACGCAGGGTTTCAAGCTGCCGCCAGCTCATACACTGAAGCTTCATCGCGGCCAGAGTACACTGCGCCCGCGCCAGTACTGGGAGATACCGTTCACACCGAACGAATGCACCAGTGTGCAAGAGGCGCAGGAAGAGCTGATTGTCCGGTTGCGTGAATCGGTAAAGATCCACCTTATGACCGAAGTGCCGCTGGGCGCGTTCCTGTCGGGTGGAGTCGACTCCAGCGCGGTGGTGGCAATGATGGCCAATCTTATGGAAGAACCGGTTAATACGTGCTCCATCTCCTTTGGCGACCCCGCATTCAATGAATCCCAATATGCGCAAAAGGTGGCGGATCGCTATCACACTCAGCATAATATGGAGCAGGTAGACGCAGACGATTTCGACCTTATAGACAAGCTGGCTTCTCTATATGACGAACCATTCGCAGACAGTTCGGCCATGCCTACCTATCGGGTATGCGAGCTGGCCAGGAAGCGCGTCACGGTTGCATTATCGGGAGACGGCGGCGATGAAAATCTTGCCGGCTACCGCCGCTACCGTTGGCACCTTTATGAGGAACGGATGAGGTCCATGTTGCCGCTGGGATTTCGCAAGCCCTTGTTCGGCGTGCTGGGAAATGTATATCCCAAGGCTGATTGGGCGCCCAGGGTCTTGCGTGCAAAATCCACCTTTGAAGCGCTCGCTCGCGACTCCGTCGAAGGATATTTCCACGGTGTTTCCATCATGAAGGATCGAATGCGCCAACGCCTGTTCAGTGATTCTTTCAAACGCAGTCTCCAGGGATACGACGCAGTGGAGGTGCTACGTGCGCATGCGGGAAAATGCCCTGTACAGGATCCCCTTTCCCTTGTGCAATACCTGGACATGAAGACTTACCTCGTTGGCGACATCCTTACCAAAGTGGACCGGGCGAGCATGGCACATGCACTGGAAGTACGTGTCCCGCTGCTGGATCATAAGCTGGTCGAGTGGATATCTGGTCTTCCAGTCTCGCTTAAGCTGCGTGGCCAGGAAGGCAAATACGTGTTCAAGAAAGCGCTGGAACCCTACCTTTCCGATGACATCCTTTACAGGGACAAAATGGGATTTTCGGTACCGCTGGCAAGCTGGTTTCGCGGCCCGCTTCGCCAAAGGCTAAACGATGCATTAATGGGTCCGACTTTGGCCGACACGGGATTCTTCAATAAGGCGTTTCTAAAGGAAATGCTTGAACAGCATCAATCGGGACGGCGCGATTATAGTGCTTCGCTCTGGTCATTGCTGATGTTCGAATCGTTTTTGCGTAATGTGCTCGACACGGAGCAACCCAGCGTGCGTAAGAATGACCTCAGGGTGGCATGACGTTCTGTGGCAGAAATCCGGCAATTCTACAATCCCAGAATCATGTGATTACCTGGGAAATAGCATCGCCGGGCTTCTCATTTATCCCCGACGTAACGCGATCTGATCATTTCGTCGGGCCGTAACGCTATCGGTCGCGTTTCTCCTGCTGACTGAGCATAAATCCTGGAGGGTGCGACAAGATGATGGACGTATTTCTCACCGTTGACGTAGAAGTTTGGTGTGATGGTTGGGACGACATTGATGCCAAATTCCCGGCCGCCTTCCAGCGGTATATTTACGGACCTACGTCAAGGGGTAATTACGGCTTACCGCATCAACTGCATCAATTACAAGCGCATGGTCTGACCGGCGTATTTTTTGTCGAGCCTCTTTTCTCGACCCGCTTCGGGCTGGACCCATTAGCCGAAATTGTCGGTCTTGTTCGGGAACGAGGCCATGAAATACAGCTTCACCTGCATACCGAGTGGGTTGACGAGTCCAACGAGCCCCTGCTCGACAACATAACTGGTAAAAAGCAATTCCTTCGATATTTTTCTTTACAAGAACAGACAATTTTGATTCATGCGGGCGCGAAGTTGATTGAATTGGCCGGTGGGCAGCATATAAGCGCATTTCGCGCTGGGGGCTTCGGTTTCAACAGGGATACGCTTCGTGCCCTTGCCGCAAATCGCATTGCTTTCGATAGCAGCTACAACGCCAGCATGTTTGGGTTGGACAGTGGAGTTAATCCGAATGTTACACTTGTCGAACCAATTGAATGTGAAGGGGTTTTCGAGTATCCCATGACAGTTTTTGATGGGGGCACGCATTCACTGCGGCATGCACAGGTGACGGCATGTTCGTACCGCGAGATGGAGGGCTTGCTCTGGCAAGCGCTGGAAGCCGGGCGTAAAGCTTTTGTTATCCTCTCCCATAATTTCGAGTTGCTCAATAGCAGTATGAACCGACCGGATGATATCGTAGTAGCCCGCTTTCGCAAGCTCTGCTCATTTCTTGATCGCCATCGGGATTGCTTTCATGTCCGCGGGTTTCATGGTTTGACACCCGCTTCGACGTTCTCACAACCGGTTCCGCTTACCTCGCCAATCTGGAAAACCGGGCTAAGAATGCTGGAACAGGGGATACGGCGGAGGTATCGTTGAATCGAAAATGGCACTATCATAAAGTTCCCATAAAGCTTCAACTTGGCGATAAGACACTGCTCGCGCCTGAATTATGGTTGCAAGTTCGCGAAGTGGGGATTGATGATGAAACTCTACCAGTGGCGGAACCGATGCCGCCAGCCGACCCTCTGCAGGCGAATAGCCAGGGTTTCCTGATACGATCGCTGCGCGTCATCGGTGAGCAACCGGTACTGAGAGAACGGGACGGTTACCTCTGCTATATATCTTCCCGGCACCAGCGGTACTACATCGATATGCGCCAGCCGTTCGAAGAGTACAAAGGTAAATTTTCCTCCAAGACGCGCTCAACTCTCAACCGTAAAGTCCGGAAATATACGGAGCATTGCGGCGGCAGCATTTCGTGGAGGATCTACAAGTCTGCCGGGGAAATGCCGGAATTCTTTCAGCTGGCGCGTGCCGTTTCCCAAGTAACCTATCAGGAAAAACTCCTTGATGCGGGGCTGCCCGATTCTGAGGAATTTCGTCGTGAAATGGATCGGCTTGCTCAACAGGGGCATGTTCGTGGCTTCATTCTTTTTCATCAGGATATACCTGTCTCGTACCTCTACTGCCCGGTTGTCAATGACGTCCTGATTTACGCCTTTCTTGGATACAACCCCAGCTACATGAATTTTTCGGTAGGCACGATCCTGCAGTGGTTCGCCCTGGAGCATTTATTCGCGGAGCGTTGTTTTCGCTTTTTTGATTTTACCGAAGGACAATCAGAACATAAAAAGCTATTTGCCACCCATCATATTCAGTGCGCCAACGTTTTTTTCCTGCGTAGCAACCTGCGCAATAGGTTGTTGTTGCATAGTCAGAGAATCGTCGATAATTTCAGCAAATTGACTGGCAACAAGCTGGATCAACTGGGGCTCAAGTCGAAAGTAAAAAAAATGATGCGTTTCGGGATCTGATATTTTTTATCCTGGGGCAAATTCATTAGTGGATCCGCGCGTTGCCTCATAACAAAAGGATACCGAAGGTCAGGAACGTTGCCTCAATACTGAGGTAACTTTGACCATAGAAAAGATAGCTCGTAATTTAGCATCAATCTGCTGTTTCAGATCAAATGCGTTCAATGTTTCATGCCGTGTTCGCAGTTTTAATTTAGTCGCCCCTGAAATACCCTCCGAACCCGCACAAATATTGACGTTTGGGGTATTCAAAAAGCGTGGAATTTGCCAGAATCAGGATTGTTACCCCCCTCATTTCTGGTGAATTGAGATGAAACCAAAGAAGCAAGAGCGCAGTGGTTGTGATGATCTTTTCCGGATGCGGCTGGAACAGATGCTGGATCAGCGCCATGCGCTGTACCGGCTGAGCGGGAAGATAGACTGGACGGTAGTGGAAGATCACTTTGGTGCCCTGTATTCAGAGGAAGGCCGTCCTGGCATCCCGATCCGGTTGATGGTCGGGCTGCACTACCTCAAACACACCTTCAACGAATCGGATGAAACCGTGGTGGCACGCTGGGTAGAGAATCCCTACTGGCAACACCTTTGCGGGGAAGAGTACTTCCGGCACGAGATGCCGATCAACCCCAGCCAGATGACACGGTTTCGTGAGCGCATAGGAAAGGAAGGTTGCGAATTCATGCTGGGCCTCACAGTAGTGGCGGGGATCAACACCAAGACAGTATCCAGGGCATCCGTTGCAATCGTCAACGTCGACACCACGGTTCAGGACAAGGCGATTGCCTTCCCGACCGATGCCAGGCTGTATCACAAGGCCAGAGGTGCATTGGTACGGCTGGCGAAACAGAGGGGAATTGATCTGCGTCAAAGCTACGAGCGAGTATCAAAACGCGCGCTCATGATGAATGGGCGCTATGCCCATGCCCGGCAGATGCGGCGCGCGAAACGAGAACAGAAGCGACTCAGGACTTGCCTGGGGCGGGTAATCCGCGACATCGAACGCAAGGTGGTGTTGCAGCAGACAGAAGCCGGACAGGAACACGCCGAACTCAAGCGGTTATTGGAGATTGCCAAGAGGATTCATGCGCAACAGCGCCACGACAAAGGCAAGGTGTACAGCGTGCATGCCCCGGAAGTCGAGTGTATCGCCAAGGGCAAAGCACACAAGCCTTATGAATTCGGCGTCAAGGTCGGCGTGGTCAGCACCAGCAAAGAGAGCTTCGTAGTCGGCATGCAAGCCTTACCCGGCAATCCCTATGATGGACACACGCTCGAGGCATCACTGCAGCAGGTCAAGAGACTGACGGGGATCGCACCGAAAGAAGTCTATGTGGATCGCGGCTACCGGGGTCATGGGCTGGCGGAACCGGTCAAGGTGTGGATTGCCGGCGCCAAACGTGGCGTCACAGTGGCGATCAGAAAGAAGCTCAAGCGCCGCAATGCCGTGGAGCCTGTGATCGGGCACATGAAGAACGATGGTCGCCCGGGGAGAAACTTCCTCAAAGGCGCCCAAGGTGATGCCATGAACGCGCTGTTGTGCGGTGCAGGCCACAACCTGCGCAAGATCCTGCGCCGGTTGGCGCTTTTGTGTGCCAGTTTTCGGGTCAGTCTCAATCAATTGCTGGCAAGCAAAATATCAAACTTACAATTGACTGACTGAAAAACGAGTTTTTCAGGGACGACTACCTTAATATCGTCCGTCACAGTTTCGCAGCTCATGACACGCTGATAAGGTGTCTCTGGTGTATGATACTGCTTGCAATAGCGCGCTCCGATGCGCTCCTTCTTTTTGAGTTTCAGCGTGGGGCAGAAGTGATTCTGTAGCTGACTCCATTCGTTTGCATATAACGCATTCATCAGCTTCGTCAGTTCAGGATTATCGAAACGCTCGTAACCGAACAGCTGCCGGACATGCGTCCAATTCTTCTGCTCGACATGCGCATTGTCGTTCTTCTGGTAGGGGCGCGAACGGGTGAAGGTAGGTTTGGCTGGATGCAAGGTGAAGTAGCGCAGCAAGTAATGATTGAGAAACTCGCTCCCCGTTATCACAATCAAATCCGCGTAGCTGGAAAGGCAGCGCCTGCTCAATTTCCTTGATTTGATCCAACACACCGCTGGAACCCTTGCTCCAGGTGGCGCGGCACTCTGTCCATCCGGTGAGGATATCGGATAAGGTCAGACTCCAGACGAAATCACCCGCCAGAGAATTGCCACAGTGCGCCACGGTATCTGCCTCCATGAAGCCGGGCAGAGTAATGTCCCAATGCGTCGTGCAAATCGGGATTTGATGCTTCAAGAGTGTGCCCGGCTTGGTGCCGGACTGACAAGCCCTTGGGATGCTGTACTCGAATCGGCTTCAGCAAGCGATCAATGCTGGCTGGCGAAATCCCTGCAAGCTTTGCTCGGGTCGACTCATCCAGCACGCCAAAATGTACCTCATAGTGCGGCAGCCACCAGCCGCTTGCTGCACATCTGATCGGTGACAAGCCATAGCTTGCGCAATACCGTCAGCAGCGCAGGCTGGTTATATTGCGAAGGCCGTCCAGGACGCCGTGTTGATTTGACAGGCTTGCACCCCAACAGCCGGATGGCGTACTTGCGCTGATAACCGCACACTGAACAGAACTCGTCCAGGATCTTGCCCTTGTCACCCCGTTCAACCCGGTGATAGCGCTTGCGTATCGCCTCAAGATAGACACGTTTCTCATGCTTGCCCATGTCGATAACCCCCACTTGGTTCGGTTACCAACAATTTGAGGCAACGTATCCCCTTGATGTACTCCTTCGGTTACTTTTTTATTGAGGCAATTCGGATCCGGCTCAAAGTTTTGTTTCGATACTATTTCTTCTGCTATATATATATAAGGATACGAATGAGAGTGTAGAGTTCGATTGAAGTTGATGGAAAAGCCCCGATGCTGTTTCCCGGGATGAGTTATCAATTAACGTGCGGTATCCTAGGTCGAATATACACACATGCCATTATGTGCATCGCTCCTGGATCATGGTTTATGATTTTTTTGAAAGAGCCTTTTCGGCTAAAGTGACGAAGATGTTATCTTAAGCACAGCAGATAATCGAAAACGTTTAATGCCAAGATAATCCTTACATTATGATCCCCTGGTATTCTGCTGGCAGTTCAGACGAGGCAATGGATCTCTCCGCCTTGGGGCCGGTACCGCTTGAGCTGGATCCGCGCTGGCTGAGCAGCCGTATCGACAGTTCGGACAAATATGTACAGTATTTCCTGGTCGGTGATAAACAATATCCTAGCGGTTATGCGCCTTTTTTTGTTCATCCGGGCGCATTGTCATACTGCCTGGGTGAAAGCACTGTATTTCATATTCCCGTGCTGAGGTATGCGCTACAGGCAGCGCCACTGTGTGAAAATCAGGCGTTGCTGGCCGGATTGTTCGAGCCGCTTCAGGAAGCGATAGGCAGGCGCGGTGTCGTATTTTTTGAGGGCGTGCAGGCAGGCTCTCCTCTTGCCGACCTATTGCTGTCGCCGGACAGTCCGGTTCGCGATTTATTCCATGTAGTTCCTTATGGGCCAGCCTATACGCGACGTCTTATCGAACTTTCAGCGGGGGCGCAATTCGAAGATTATTTGCGGACGCTTGGAAGCAAGACCCGTGAGGATGTTCGCCGCACGCGCAAGAATTTCAGCGTGAAAGCGAAAAATCCGGTCACGATGATTCGTTACACAGAACCCGAGCAGGTTGACGAGTTGGCTGATGTCCTGGCGCGAATATCTCGCAAGACTTACCAGTACCACTTGCTCGGTCTCGGGCTTGAAAATACCCCTGAGCATATCAGGCAACTCCGTGCGGCGGCAACTTGCGGCTGGCTTCGGGCATACATTCTCTGGATCGGCGACATCCCGGTTGCCTTCGGGCTTGGTTACCATGACGGCCATACCTATTTCGGACATCAGGTGGGGTACGATCCGGACATATCCAAGCTGCAACCGGGTATTTACCTGCATACAGAAGTCATGGCTGATTTGCTGGCGGACGGCATTTGCCGCTTCGATTTCCTGGCAGGTGACAATTTGTACAAGCAAAGAATGTCAAACAAATTTCGAGAGGAAAGGCATTACTATCTGATTCCGCGCGGGTGGCCCGGTACAGCTTATGCACACAGCTTGGTTGCAGCGAATTGCCTATCCGAAACGATTGGACGCTGGCTTGATAAAAACGGATTGAAGGAGCGCATCAAGCATTTGGTTCGTACGAGCACTGTAAAGCATTTCAGGGGTAAAAATTAAGTCTTATCAGAAGAGATTGAATTAATGAAGGTTCTGAAGATTTTCACTTTGCCCAGTACCCGGTGGCGTTTTCATTCGTCGGTTGAGTTCGCCTCAGCCTGAAATAGCTATAACTTAATTCAGTAATGTTCATAGGGGCGCTGCCGCTGCATATGCAATGGTTATCCGGCTGATGCCACCGGATCCATGCATTCGCTGTTGCCGGAATCCCACTGCCAGATTACATAGGGCGAGGGGCCCAACGAGCCCGCGCATATCCGCGACCATCCAGGCATGGCGTCGATGGGGTCGGTGTAATATGAATGAATGTAGACGATGAAAAAGGGGCGTGGGGCCGACCGAACTGACTGGTCGATGTGTTGGGCAGTTCTAGCAATCATCAATGCATCAAACGGATTATTCATAAAGCATATTGTCGGATACTCGGGCAAGCTGAAGGTCGTGGCATCTGCACAGACCGGATTGATATCAAAGCACTTTCGCACAGGATTCCGATAAGTACCGACATTGCGCATTGCCATCTCGTGGAGCTCCCGGGTATATTCCACGCCTATAATCTGGCGGAATGGATACTCTGCTGCCACGAATAGCGCGCGTCCCTTTCCCGAGCCGAGATCGATAAAAATAAAGTCACCAAGGTCGAGGGGGGGCAGCATCCCGAGCAGCGCTTGTATCGATTGTTCCGTTACCGGTTCATATGCCTTGGCATGTGTTTTGAGCGCGTCTTCCGCGGTCAAAAACTCCGGCTCTTCAGTGCCTGCGGTTTCTACGTTGCATCGCAGATCGAACGACCGGTCGAAAGCATGGCTTGCCTTCCAGTACTTGCCTGTGACTATCAATCCCAGGTTGTAAATGAGCAATCTGCTGAACTCTGCAATTGAGCGGCGGCGCCAAGCACGGGCTACCCGATCGAATAACAAGATTTCATGTTTCATCGGCGTGGCCTCAAGCTTTAATGATCGTTGGGCGTACAGTCTCTGTCATTGCACTTTTCCTTCGTGTCCGGCAAGCCTAACCTCTGCTTTTTTATATCATAAGTAAGGCGCAAAAACCAGAAATTGCCTGTCGGTTATCTGTAATGCCTATGGCTAGGCTTGAATTGGCTATCGGTTTAACCGGCGGGGTTCGCGCTGATTACATGATTGCATTCGAGGCCTGGTTCGCATAGGACCAAGGTTCACCATCGGATAATAACCATCACAAACTATCACTGGACGGCAGTGTTCATAGCTAAAGCTTCAGCGCCTATTGTTCGGCTGCGGACGGGGCATCGGCTCACCCATGTGCCTGCTTGACCGGGGCAGTGCTGATATGATCCAGCGCCACAGCGGATATTGCACCACCATGATTGCTGCGATAAGAAGGCCATAAAGCACAGTGTATCGAGCTATCAGTTCACCCGGTCCGGCCAGATTCGAACGATCGCTGCTCAGCAAAAACTGCATTGCGGAAAACACCTGACCATACTTGACGATTACTTGTTCCGTACCAAAAGAGAGTGCAAAATAGGCTAAAATACCGCAAGCAAGCACCCATGCGGTCGCTCTTGTCCGGTGCGCCAACCCGGGGCTCGATGCCAGCACCGCCTTCGTTCCACCAAACGCAATCTCGGCCATGGCCAGGCCAATCAGTAAAAATGCACCCACGCTGCCATTGTTCGCTATCAGCTCGACCAGATTGTCTGTCGATGCTTCCGAAACCACAATGTAGTATGAAAGTGGAATCAGTAGGAAGGCGCCAATCGACCATCCCAATAGCGCTGACTTTGCATCCGGAAAGATATGCCACGCGGCGATAAGGCACCCCGCCGTGGCCGCTACGCTCCATAAACTGAATAATGCCAGAAAGCGGCCCAGTAATTCCCATTCCCAGGGCCATCCTAAAACAGGAGATCCAACAATGTCATGGATACTTTCGCTTGGCACTGAGGACCACAGCAGCAACCATGCGATCAACCCATGCAGTAATACCAGAGGCAGGAAGCTGAGCAGGTACAGCTCACCCCGAGCCAGCCATTGTGCAATCAGTATGGGAAAACCTATCGCCCAATACAACAGCACTGCAAGCAATATCAGCGACCGGATGGGGTGACCCTCGTATATCAGTTCGCGAACGTTATACGGCGTCAAGGGGGATTGCGTAATCAGCCAACCCATAGCCGCACATATCCCAACTCCGATTGCTAGTAGACCGAGGGTCCGTTTCCCGCTCACCCCTGCATTGATTGCGACAACAGGCTGCGATTGGGCCGCTGGCGTGCCAGCTTGCAGCTTTGTTGCCGGCTGGCGGGCCTGCGCCGTCGACAAGACCCAGCCAACCAGCAATAATAAAATAAGTTCCGTTATATCCGCTGTGCGGCCCAGCAACCCCATCTGCATCAGTTCTATAAAAGAAGACCAGATAGCCAGCCCCAGCACTGCTTTGCCGATACCCAGCCCCGTTCTGTGTGCAAGCCATATCAGGGCAGTATAAATAAACAACGATTGGACCAGGCCGCGGACCGCCACTTCCAACGATCCCTGAAGCATGGTTGCGAAAGGAATGCCATTGAAGGTTCCACCCGGAGCGGGAGAAAAAGGGGTTAGCGCAGTGATGCTCCAGGCGGCCAGCAACAGCCAGAACGCTACTTCGAACGGTTTTTTGAGCTCGGCGCGCAATGCAATCAAATATCCGCCATAACCTGCCGCCGTCCCCAGGAGAAGCGATGCATCCAGTGTCAAATTCATGATAACGACCTTGCCGACCCAGACCAGCAGGATCGCGACCCCCAGCCACCAAGCCGCCCGCTGCCCCAATGCCGTGAAAGCGCTACCCGCGACAACTACACCGGCTGCATGCATCGTGATCGCCGGGAAAGAAAAGCTGAATACGAGGAAAAGTGGCTTCAGTGCATCCTTGAATTTTTGTATGTCCAGCGATGGCACCAGCGGCAACAATTCGGTGAGCAGCCATAATACCAATATCACCAGAGGTACGAGCGAGGCCACATTCAGTGGCTGTCCCCTCGCAGATAAACGCATTGCCATTAGGTGTGCTGTTGCCATACCTGCTGCCATACCCACCATATTCCATGCCACATCCGCCAGCGCCGCGGAGCGGGACGGTAGCCAAACCTGAGCTAACTGCAGGCTGAAAGAATATATCAGCGCCAGAAAGAGTAACGTGGCGACACCGATCCTGCTATCGAATCTTTTTCGGGCAAATAATATTCCCGCCATTCCCATTGGAAAAAACAGTGCAACATTACCCAGCATATCCCCCCGGGAAGTAAATAAATGCCAATCGGTAAGGAATTGCTTTACAGCACCCGGGTCAGGTTCGGAAAGATCGCCGGGATATAGCGATCCGTAGGCAATGAGTACGACGATAACGGACAGAACGCGCATTTTTCCTAGCCATAGCCGGATGAAATTAAACTGAGCGCAACGGATGACACTCCATTATCGCGCGAGGGGTGCTGGCTTGATTTCCAGCATTGGAGCCCAGCGGGGCCTGACTTTGTCGAGTGCATAGGCGCCTATCCCGCCTCTACCATGTAAATCGCCATCGAAATCCAGATCGGAATCCGGATATATATCGAAATGCACATTGCCTTCCGTATGCTCCCGCACGTTGCCGCCTGCCGGTGCCAGGTTCATTTCGCCTAAAGGCGCAAACGGCCGAGAAAGAAAATCCGAAGCCTCGTTGAGCTCGCCGACCAGGTTCCCTTTCAGAAAAGTATCACGCATTCGGGACCTGTCGAACACCATATTGGCAGTGACGAGTTGTGGATAGGCCGGATCGTGTTCGCGCCGTGAAAGTGTTATGCCGGATCCGCTGGCTATCACTGTATTGTAGAACACACTTATTATGCGTGCCGTATCGTTATGCGGTTGAATTCGTATCGCATCGCCAAAATGATTTACGAACAAATTATTGTACAACGCGATATTGCCTTCCCCCTGGAACAGCGATTCATGCGGATTCTGATAGAAAAAATTGCCATAGACGAGATAACGATCATCTGCACCCGACCCCGTAAGCGGCCAATGCCCGACCAGCACATTAGGCCTCGCCATCTTCTGGGAGGATCCTCCATTCGCCTTGCTGAAAACATTGTGGCGAATAATCGTTGCGTTGCGTCCATCCGGCATCTCCGGCAATAGTGGGCGAGATTGCTGATGTTTGATCTGCAAGTTATAACCGAGCGTATTGACTACCAGATTGTGCTCGATCAACCCGGCAATGAACGGCGCGTGCCCATCCGAATTTCCAAGATAGAGACCGGTCCCGGCGCCCTCGATCACATTGTTGCGAATTATCCAGCCCCAGGCCGGGCATTTGGTGGAAATGCCTACCGTTTGCTGATTATTGCCGTGGCCAAGCACGCGTAACCCATCGAGGGTAATGTGGTGCGCCCAGTTCGCATGCCCTTCACATTTCACGCCGTCGACCGGTAGATGGCGGCCATCGAGATCCAGATTACGAATAGCGACGTAGCTCGAATTGATGATGCTGATCGTATTATGTCCAGGACGCGCAACAAAAACCGCGCGCGGGCCTCTTTCCGGCCCGGAAATCGTAATCGGTGCTTGCGCAATGCCGTGGAGATACTGTATCGGCAGACCGTTCTTATACTCTCCCGGCAGTAACCGCAGGTAAGCGCCTGGTTCCAGTATCTTCAGTCTGGCGAGATAATTATCCGGGTTGGCTGTATAGCTTGCCCCTGCGGAAGCAGATGTCGACCCGGTGATAACGCTGGCGAATGCGAGGAGAAAGTGGAAAAAAAGAATATGGCTTGATTTGATCATTTACATGGATATCAGCGAGATCGATGAACCGCAAGCGTCGATTTACCGAACGACGCATTCCTTTTTGAAAATATCATCCCAACCGCGGTTGCGCCTGCACAATTATTCGGTTATATTAAATGCAACTATGTTGCAATATTAGCATTTATGTTTAGCCTGCAAAAGCAAGCAGAAGAGATGATCCGCCGTCGCGGAGAGCGCGTGACGCCCGGCAGGGTTCAGGTTTTCGCCATTTTGCTTGCGGAACAGCGAGCGGTTACGCATCAAGAAATTGAAAAGCGTTTACTTGGCAAGCCCAGGCTGAACCGGGTGACGCTCTATCGCGTACTTGAATGGCTGGACGAAAAATGTTTCGTGCATAAGGTGGTGGGCGACGACCGAATATGGCATTTTCGAGCAAATAGTCAAGTAGCGCATCATCAGCATGCGCATTTTGAATGCATGCGCTGCACGAGGGTGGTTTGTCTTGATGATATAAGGGCCGAGTATGATTCTCCGCTGCCGGCCGGTTATCAATCTCGGGAAATTGAATTAAGGGTCAAAGGATTATGTGCAGAGTGCGCATAACCGGATGTCCTGCTATGCATGGAGCGTCACGCTGAATGTCCGGCGCGGTGAGTATTGGCATAAATGCTGTCAGATGATTTTGCGTAAGATATTATTTTTGATTTTAGTGGTGGCGTTGTCGCTCGTGCCGGTCCTTCAGGCGGCGCATGCCCTCACTCACGTTGGCGACGCCGATCTCATCGGCAACGTTTATGCCGATGGTGGTCAGGAAGAGAGCGGGCTCCATCCCGACAGCGACCTCGACGGAGACAAGATCTGTCTTGACTGCCTGGCGCTGACAGGATTCAGTATTGCTGTTGCCGTTCTGCCCGTTTTCTTTTTTGATCAGATGAGGCGCCAGTCTCCGCCGTATCTGATATCGCCGCCTATCCTCCTCCGTTTCTCTTCCCCTTATTTCACCCGCGGGCCCCCGCAAGCGTAATTTCCCTTCGTTTTTCGTTAATAGTTGATCTTGAACGGCACTCGTCATTTTGACGTTGCCGATCCATTCACGTCGTGCCCCTTTCGTGCTCATCGAGGCTGATGGCTATCGACTAGGGCGCGGCGTAACTGGGGTATTGAAACCCCAGGTTCCCCTTTTCAGAAAGTCAGCATGAACTGTTCAAGTTGTGGTTTGGACGCATTTCTACAAAGTGCGCAGGAATTATCGAGATTAATTGTCACTATGACGGTGCTTGCCATATTCAGTATGCCCCATGCTCAGGCTCAGCAGAGCAGCCAGAACAAGGAGAGCAACCGGGACAAGGTATTGCAACCGGTCGTTGTGACTGCGACGCCATTTGATAATCGGAGCGAGCTTGATATGGCTCAGCCTGTTTCAGTATTGCAGGGTGACGATTTGCGCCGCAAGCGGGAAGCGAGCTTGGGCGATACACTTTCGCGCGAGTTGGGTGTGGCATCCTCTTCCTTCGGTCCGGGCGCAGGCCGTCCGATCATTCGCGGCCTTGACGGCCCTCGTATCCGAGTACTGGAGAACGGCATCGGTACACTCGATCTCTCTACCATCAGCCCGGATCATGCGGTAACGGTTGAATCTTTCAACGCCTCCCAAATCGAGATACTGCGAGGTCCGGCGACATTGCTCTACGGCAGCGGCGCATCCGGCGGCGTGGTCAATGTCGTCAGCGGCCGAATCCCCAGTCAACTGTTTAAATCTCCCAAGGGGGATGTCGAGATACGAGGCAATACTGCAACAGCGGAACGTAGCGGCGCTTTAAACGCATCTGGCAGCGTTGGAAAGGTATCCTGGAGCGTAGGAGGGTTCAGGCGCAAAACCGATGATTATCACATTCCCGGACGAGCGAATGAAAGCAACCTCCACAGTAAAAAGGGAATCGTTGAAAACAGCGCAGTCAATTCGGCCAGTGGTTATGCGGGTGGTTCTTACATTGGCGAGAAAGGATTTTTGGGTATATCGGTCTCGCACCTGGAGAGCAAATACGGCATACCCAGCCCTGAAGGCTCAAAGATCGATCTCAAACAGACCCGTTATGATATGTCAGGTGAGCTGAATGAGCCGCTCCGCGGCTTTGATCGGCTGAAGGTGCGCGTAGGCTACAACGATTACAAGCATAATGAACTAGAGAGTACCGGCGAAATCGCCACCCGATTTAAAAACCAGGGGTTGGAAAGCCGCGCCGAGCTTCTGCATGCACCGATAGCAAAGTGGCAGGGAGCATTCGGTTTCCAATTTCAGGATCGTAATTTTTCCGCCTTGGGCGAGGAAGCCATAGTGCCTGTTACAAAATCCAATTCCGCCGGCCTGTTCCTGGTCGAAGAGCGGAACTGGGATCGTTGGCGGCTGGAGCTCGGCGGCCGGATCGAGCGTGCGACGCAGGATCCGCAGAACAATATCAATCCGTCACGCGCATTCAACCTCTATAACGTCTCCGCGGGCACCTTGTGGAAATTCATGGATGGCTATGGGCTGGGCCTGACTGGCACGCGGGGGCAGCGTGCACCATCTACCGAAGAACTGTACATGCATGGGGCTCACCGTGGCACCGCCACATTCCAGACCGGTGACAGCACTTTATCCAGCGAGACCACCAACAATATCGATCTTGCTCTACGTAAGACCGCCGGCATGGTGAAATGGAAGGTCAATGTGTTTCATAACTGGATTGAAAATTACATTTTCGTACGCAGTGCCGACATCAATGGGGATGGCATGGCGGATCGCGTCGACGATACCGGAACGCTGGATCCCAATGGCGATTTTCTGGTACAGAATTTCGCGCAGACCGGAGCGAGATTTTATGGCGCGGAAGCAGAAGCCATCTTCACATTGAAACCCGACACCATCGACTTGCGGCTGTTTGCCGACTATGTGCGCGGAAAACTGAATAATGGAGGCAACGTTCCCCGTATCACTCCACCACGGTTTGGACTGGAATTCAACCACAGGACCGGACCCTTGACAATGAACGTAAGCGCGACTCGCGTGATGCGTCAAAGCCGCCGTGCCGCGCTTGAAACCAGCACTCCAGGATACACCCTGGTGAATGTCGAGGTGACTTACCGTATCAAGGAAACAAAATCGAACGGTATCAAAATCTTCGTTCAGGGCAAGAATTTGCTTAATGAAGAGATGCGCGTGCATACCTCTTTCCTGAAGGATTTTGCGCCGTTGCCGGGGAGGTCGCTCGTAGTGGGCCTGAGAGGTGAATTCTAGTAGCCTGTCGGACTTGAAGAATCGGAGTTTTTGCAGCCGATTTCCTTTAAGTCCGACAGGCTGCTCGCCATTGCATCGCAAAAATGGCTGTATCTGAGCCGAAATCTGGCTAAAGCCCTGGAGCGCTATTTCAGGTTAAAAAAATTGCCGATACCATCACCGCAATATGCGTTTATCTATTAAGACATGGCGGAATGTGGCAAACTATCAGGTTACCCCATATTCGGTATGTTGATCCGTGCCTTCGTACGAACTCTTTATCGGTTTGCGCTACACCCGCGCCAAACGCCGTAATCACTTCATCTCTTTCATTTCCCTGATTTCCCTGATGGGTATCACGCTTGGCATGACAGCTCTTATTACGGTCATGTCGGTTATGAACGGCTTTCAGAAAGAGGTCCGGACGCGCATTCTCGGTGTGGCGTCCCACATTCAGGTGAGCAGCGTCAACGGCTCATTGACCGACTGGCGCAAGGTCGCCGATGAGGCACTCAAGCATCCCGAGGTAGAGGCTGCCGCACCTTATGTCAGCGCGCAAGGCATGGTTTCGTTCGACCAGGTTGTCAGTGGCGTGGTGGTTAGAGGTGTCTTGCCGGACATGGAGGACCGCGTAGCCGATCTGGGGCGAATGATGATAGACGGCAAGCTCGAAGATCTCGTGCCGGGAAGATTTGGCATTGTCATCGGCCGGGAACTGTCGCGCGCCCTGGGCGTATTCACGGGTGACAAGATTGTCCTGATTTCGCCGCAGGGACAGGTCACTCCGGCAGGCATATTGCCGCGCCTCAAGCAATTCACAATTGTCGGCATCTTCGAAGCAGGACATTTCGAGTATGACTCGGGTCTGGTACTGATCCATCTGGCGGACGCACAAAAGTTGTATCGCATGGAGGAAGATCAGGTATCGGGTGTACGGTTGAAGCTGGATGATCTGTTCCAGGCGCCGCAAGTAGCGCGAGAGCTTGCGCCACTGATTTCCGCGGATGTTTATATCACCGATTGGAGCCGACAGCATGCCAATTATTTCCGCGCAATCCAGATTGAGAAGCGCATGCTGTCGCTCATTCTCGCCCTCATCATCGCGGTTGCGGCATTTAATATCGTTTCCACCCTGGTCATGGCCGTAACCGACAAACAGTCCGATATCGCGATACTGCGCACGCTGGGTGCCAGCCCGCGAAGCATAATGAAGGTTTTCATCGTTCAGGGTACGTTGATCGGTATCCTCGGTACCACATTGGGCGTGATCGGCGGCGTGCTGCTGGCATACAACGTAGAGGCGGTGATAGCGACTATCGAGCGCCTGTTCAGCGTGCAATTCCTTTCGCGGGAGGTGTATTACATCAGCGAGATTCCATCGGACCTGCACTTCGCCGACGTGATAACCGTGGCTGCGGTATCGTTTGTGTTGACATTGCTGGCGACGCTTTATCCGAGCTATCGAGCTTCCAGGGTCAACCCCGCAGAAGCGCTGCGGTATGAATAAAACGATTATTGCCTGCCGCAATCTGCGCAAAAGTTATTATCAAGGCAAACTTGAAGTGCCGGTACTTTTGGGAATAGACCTGAATGTGAAAGCAGGAGAAACGGTTGCGATCGTCGGCACGTCGGGTTCCGGAAAAAGTACACTGCTGCATCTGTTAGGGGGGTTGGACGCACCCACGGGAGGCGACATACGCATCATGGGGCAGGAAATTGCCGCCATCAATGAAGAAGAAAGATGCCGTTTACGTAATAGATCGCTCGGTTTCATTTATCAGTTTCATCATTTGCTGCCTGAATTCAGCGCACTGGAGAATGTCGCCATGCCATTGCTCATTCGACGCATGAAGAATACTGAAGCATATGAGAATGCGGCGAAAGTTCTGGCGCAGGTGGGCTTGGGGCATCGCATTTCCCATACGCCGGGAGAACTCTCGGGTGGTGAGCGCCAGCGTGCGGCGGTGGCGCGTGCGCTGGTCACCCGGCCTGCCTGTGTTCTTGCGGATGAGCCTACCGGTAATCTCGACCGGCGCACCGCGGCAGGGGTTTTCGACCTGATGATGGACCTTAATCACGACGTGGGCGCAAGCCTTGTCATCGTCACCCACGACCCGGAATTGGCCAGGAAGGCTGGCAGGATACTGCACCTGGAGGATGGTATATTGGCCGAGTAACACGGCAACGTATCTGCTTCGATATGTCGCTATCCGTTGCCCTGCCTGAATACGCTGATGAATCCATTAGTATTCATTCCACGTGGTCGCTGTGCTTTATACCCGCACGTCGTTTTGCCCGCTTGCGCCATTCATGAATAGTGTATAGCCGCCATCCTCCACGCACGAGGAGATAGCCCGCGAGAGAGAGTAACAGCGCCAGCAGGAACATACCCAGCAGTAGAGGCTTTCCGAGCGAGACCACCCAGTCCATCAATGCCGGTATCCACTCGCGAATGTCCTTATCCATCAGGTGCAGCTCTGTTTGGGGCATATTGCCGGTACCATTCCCCGTGACGAACGCGCCAATGGCGTACGCGGCCATATAGATGGGCAGGATAGTGAGGGGGTTGGAATAGAGCGTGGTAACCACCGCTACCGGCAGATTCACCTCAAAGATGATGGCAAACAAAGCGGCAAAAAAGAATTGTATCGGATTGCTGCCGGGAATCAGGCCGGCGAACAATCCAACGGCGACGCCACCCGCAACTGAACGCCGGTGCAGATGCCACAGATTGTGATGGTGCAACCGTTCTCCGAATAGTCCGACAAATCGATTCTGCCGAATGATCTCGTGAGAAGGTAGATATTTTTTGAAGAATTTTCGAACCATGGGATGAGTGTACGGAAATACTCGCGGACCATGCAAACATAATAACAACTTGTCGGCAAGAGACAATCCTGACCAGAAACCCATCCAGCTTAAAGAAAACAGCCGCCGCTGCCGCGGCTCTTCGTGACACCTACACACTCAACAAACCGACGCTTATCGTATACCTGAAGCCGCGATCCGATCCAGGCCGGCATTATCTTGTCAGTAGTTCAGCATCCCTTCTTGTCATACGATTCTAATCGCGGAAATTACTGATGCGAGCATATATTCTGGCATTTGTTCTTGGAGTATGGCTGCTGCAACAGCAGGCAGAACTGCCGAATCGATAAGCATGGGTGCTCCTGCCTGGCGCGGTGTGCTCGCTCTTGCTCTCGCGCTGCCGGGCCAACATTTTTACCGTAACGGGCAAAGTATTATTGGCTGGTGTCTTACTGAGTATAGGATTTTTCTGGGCGGCTGCTTTCACCCGGTCGCGCTTGGCCGATACGCTTCCGCATGAATGAGAAGGGCGCGATATCCAGTTGCTCGGGATAGTTCGGAACTGCCGCAAGTCAATGAGAACAGCGTCCGTTTTGCTTTCGAAGTGGAGCGCGTGCTGAGCGAAGAAGCATCGTTCCCGCGCGCATCTCCCTCACCTGGTATGAGGAACGGAGGTCTTGAAGGTATGAATAAAACGCTATTTCTTGAAAACCTAGTAATTTATAATGTATGCTTAATAAATAAATAAATATTTTCCACTAGGACCCAAGGAAAACCACTATCCGATCGTGAACCTGAAATAGTACTTATCGCAGTCGCACAAGGCAGAAAACGCTATTAAAAGTAATCATAGTCATGACAACTTATACCAATGCGTCCAATATGCATCGCCTTGAAACGGCAATGCAGCAATGGGTTGAACTGCTGGGTGCGGAGCACGTGCTTAACGATGCGGAAACGCTGGCTGTTTATGCACGGAGTACTTCATCATGCGGCACTCAGCCTTTGGCCGTTCTACGTCCTCCCTCTACCGAAGATGTTGTCACGATCGTAAAAATTGCGAGCGCTTTTTGTATCCCTCTTTATCCCATCAGTCGGGGAAAGAATTGGGGCTATGGAGATGCCTGCGCCGTTACGGACGGACAGGTCATTGTCGACCTCAGCCGAATGAATCGAATTATTGAGGTCGACCAGACCCTGGCTTTTGCTGTGATCGAGCCTGGTGTTACTCAGCAGCAACTTTCGATGTATTTACTGGACCGCAAGATCCCTTTGTGGATGGACTGCACCGGGGCCGGTCCCGACACCAGCCTCGTTGGTAATATCCTGGAACGTGGCTTCGGGCATTCTCCTTATGGCAATCGCTTCCAAACTGTGGCTGGCTTGCAAATTGTGCTCGCAAATGGACAAGTTCTTCAAACGGGTTTCGGGCATTACCCGCAAGCCAAGACCACTTACTTGTTTCCCTACGGTGTAGGTCCTTATCTGGATGGGTTGTTCACGCAATCGAACCTTGGTATAATAACCAGGTTAGGAATGTGGTTAATGCCCGCATCAAAATGCATCAATCACTTTCTTTGTTTTATCGAGAATCATGAAAATATTAAACCAGTCGTTGATGCGCTACGTCCATTGCGTATGGATGGCACGCTGCGAAGTAATGTTCATATCGGTAATGACCTTAGATTGATCTCCGGGGGTCGATCCTATCCCCTGGAATCTGCGAGGGGCAATATTCCTTTGCCTGCGGATTTGCGAAAAGCGCTCCGCATCGAAGCAGGAGTGGGAGCTTGGACCGTATCTGGCGCGCTCTATGGCACACCACGGCAGGTTTCCACTACGCGTAAAATCCTCAGAAATGCACTCAAGGGCACAGGAGCTACACCTGTTTTTCTCACCCAGCGAAGACTCGCATTTGGCGCGATGATTGCACGCATGTTGGGTAATTCAGCGCTAGCGTCGCGTCTAAAAACCAAGATTCAAGTTGGCAACGCTCTTTTTGACATGAACAGAGGCATTCCTAATGGGAGATTTCTCGCGGGTGCTTACTGGCGTAGGCGCGCTGGTCTACCCTCAAATTTTCCTAGGAATGCCGATCCGGCTGCGGACAATTGCGGATTTTTATGGCTTTCTCCGGTTATCCCTATGCGGGGGGAAGACGTGCTGCGACTGCACGCCATCATTGAGCCTATATTCGAACAACACAGGTTTGACCTCTTCATTACCTTTAGCATGTTTAATGAACGTGTTCTAGGGACTGTGATTACCATAGCTTACGACAAGGAAGAAATTGCGGAAACCGAGCGGGCGCAAGCATGCTATCGTGCATTGTTCCAATCTGTCATGGAAGCCGGCTATATTCCTTATCGCGTGGGTATCCAATCCATGGCGGACCTTGACCAAGGTTTCGACAACTTTTGGAGTACTACTAGAGCCATAAAAATGGCTCTCGATCCTCAGGAAATTATTGCGCCAGGGCGTTACCAGCCGGACCGAGCACTCCACAATGCTTCCCACAATAATATGACCTAACCAGGGCCTTGCTGCGCCAAGATGGTTGGAATAGGAAAATAATTCTTTCAGCACTAAAGTTACGCAAGATATTTATTAATTTTTATTATTTTTGATCATGGAGACTTTATGTCCACTGCCGGAATCGTTGGCACGCTAATACGTGAACTCACCACCGGGGAATCGAGTTCGCGTATTCCCGAACCGGAGCTGGTAATGGATGACCCTGAGAAGGTAAGTGCCTTCGTACGCGCTGGACGCGAAGCTGCGATTGTTGCCCCAACCTATCTTTTTCATTGCGCGCATCTCTGTGAAGTCATTTGCCCCGGTGAGACAGTCGTAGATCTAGCGTGTGGGCCGGCTACCCAGTTGGGCATGGTGGCGCAGATGAATCCGAGTTCTCAATTTATCGGTATCGATCTGTCAGAGGGAATGCTTAAGGAGGCTAAGGACCATATTAAAGAGCTTGGCCTGAAGAATGTTGATCTAAAAATTGGTGATATTACCGATTTGAGTCAGTTTAGTGACGGGAGCATAGGCACGGTATTTTCCACGCTATCCCTGCATCATTTACCAACGGTCCATGCTCTGGAATCCACGTTTTCAGAAGTTGCCCGCATCCTAAAACCGGATGGCGGTATTTACCTGTCCGATTTCGGACATTTGAATTCGGAAAAGTCCATGCAACATTTTGCGTACCAGCACCGGGAGCGACAACCCGAACTCTTCACAATCGACTATCTCAATTCTTTAAGGGCAGCCTTTCATTTGGCTGATTTCCAGCGCCTGAGCGCAAAGTATCTGGCGGGCCGCGCCCGCCTTTATTCGACGTTCTTAATACCCCTCATGGTAACGATAAAGAGTCCCAAACGTCGGCAAGTAGAGATGGCGTTGACGCAGAAATTGGCTGAGTTGCGGCGTGCCCTGCCTATTCCCCAGCAACGCGACCTGAAAGATCTGATCAGTTTGTTCAAGCTTGGCGGGCTAAAATCGACTTTATTGGCGTAATGATGAAACGCGCAAAAGAACTGGTGCACGACTGAAGAAAATCGGGGGGAAAGAATCCCCCCGGTAAACATGCTCCACCGATGGTTTATGCCTTGCGACGCCGGCGTACCATTCCCATCCCAACATCCCCAATATTTAACAAGTTCAATCCTCCTTTGCGAGGAAGCTTGGCTATGGCATTTGTGGCACTGGTCATATATTAGTAAAATAGATGAACTCAAGTCCCTCGATTGCTATGCGCTGAAAAATCCTGCTAATGGAATCCCATCAACTGGCCACTTAAGCATGGACCGCATATGTTCATTAATGGATGTTGTCCAGCGGAAGCACCTCTCGCCCAATCACATCATTAAAAGGAAATCTACTCATGTCTCATAAATCTTCAGATGAACTAGATCTCGATTCATTTTTTCTGATTTCTGCAGGACATACCGCTTTTCAGCTACTGTGGGCAGGTGTTGAACTTGGACTTTACGACTTTTTATCCAAAGAATTACAAAGTTCATTTGATGACATTGCCAATCATCTTAATTTGGAGCCGCAGCCTACTCGAATATTACTGACGGGCTTAACAGCTTTGAAAGTCATTAAGAAAAAAAATAACCAATATACCAATGCGCAATTGACTGAACAAATGCTTGTCACCAATAAACCAGATTCATTTGCACCTGTTTTGGGTTGGCAGCGGTATATTGTTTACGAAGGACTTATAGATTTTGTAGACTCGCTTAGGAAAAACGACAATATCGGTCTAAGGCGTTTCCCTGGAAAGGGCAAGACTCTTTATGAACGTCTTGTCAATGATCCCTTTAAAGAAGAAGTTTTTCAGAAGGCGATGAGCGCTTTGTCACACCAAGCCAATTTCTGTTTATGCGATTTAGAGGCGCTGAAAAATATACATCACTTGGTTGATGCCGGTGGTGGCGACGGGACAAATGCAATTTTTCTTTGTAACAACTATCCTGATATGAATGTCAGCATCTTCGATTCTGAGTCAGTATGCAAAATTGCAATGCAACAAGTGGAAAAAGAAGGTCTGTCGGAACGCATAAAAACTTATACGGGTAATTTTCTTAGTGATCCTTTCCCAGACAATATTGATGCGATTTTATATTCTCACATACTTACTATCTGGTCACCTGAAACTAATTTGCGATTATTAAAAAAGGCTTACGAAGCCTTGCCAGAAGAGGGAAGTATTATAATTTTTAACATGATGGGAAATGATGATGATAGCGGCCCAATAAGCACTGCCCTTGGCTCACCCTATTTCCAGGCGATTGCCACTGGTGAGGGCATGCTTTATTCGTGGGCTAATTATGAAGCTTGGCTTAAAGCAGCGGGTTTCTTAAAAATTCAAAAATATGATGAGTTGCCGCTTAAACATGGCATATTGATTGGTACGAAATAGAGTAAGGATCTCTGCACAACTGAACTGATTAGACGGAAATGAATCAGAATTGGAGACGAGACAAGGAAGGGTAAGCAGATGCAAACGAGTTTGGATTGATGGAAATGGAAGTGCGCAAAAACCGCGATAGCGCATTGATGAAAGCCCATGCATTGATAGAAATGACAGAAGTTGCGCCGGGAATTTGAACAAGTCTATAAGTGGCTGCGGGGCTTTGATACGGAGCAGAAAATGGCAAAAAGAGCCAGAGGACGCACTCGCGGTATTCAAAGCCAAAGTGGCGCTGGCGGCGATAGCAGGTGACTTTGCTACGCAAGATATTTATTAATTTTTATTATTTTTGATCATGGAGACTTTATGTCCACTGCCGGAATCGTTGGCACGCTAATACGTGAACTCACCACCGGGGAATCGAGTTCGCGTATTCCCGAACCGGAGCTGGTAATGGATGACCCTGAGAAGGTAAGTGCCTTCGTACGCGCTGGACGCGAAGCTGCGATTGTTGCCCCAACCTATCTTTTTCATTGCGCGCATCTCTGTGAAGTCATTTGCCCCGGTGAGACAGTCGTAGATCTAGCGTGTGGGCCGGCTACCCAGTTGGGCATGGTGGCGCAGATGAATCCGAATTCTCAATTTATCGGTATCGATCTGTCAGAGGGAATGCTTAAGGAGGCTAAGGACCATATTAAAGAGCTTGGCCTGAAGAATGTTGATCTAAAAATTGGTGATATTACCGATTTGAGTCAGTTTAGTGACGGGAGCATAGGCACGGTATTTTCCACGCTATCCCTGCATCATTTACCAACGGTCCATGCTCTGGAATCCACGTTTTCAGAAGTTGCCCGCATCCTAAAACCGGATGGCGGTATTTACCTGTCCGATTTCGGACATTTGAATTCGGAAAAGTCCATGCAACATTTTGCGTACCAGCACCGGGAGCGACAACCCGAACTCTTCACAATCGACTATCTCAATTCTTTAAGGGCAGCCTTTCATTTGGCTGATTTCCAGCGCCTGAGCGCAAAGTATCTGGCGGGCCGCGCCCGCCTTTATTCGACGTTCTTAATACCCCTCATGGTAACGATAAAGAGTCCCAAACGTCGGCAAGTAGAGATGGCGTTGACGCAGAAATTGGCTGAGTTGCGGCGTGCCCTGCCTATTCCCCAGCAACGCGACCTGAAAGATCTGATCAGTTTGTTCAAGCTTGGCGGGCTAAAATCGACTTTATTGGCGTAATGATGAAACGCGCAAAAGAACTGGTGTATTGACTGAAGAAAATCGGGGGAAAGAATCCCCCCGAAAAACGTGTTTCACCGATGGTTTATGCTTTGCGACGCCGGCGTACCATTCCCATTCCAAACAAGCCAGCCCCCAGTAGCGCTAAGGATGCTGGCTCGGGTACAACCCCCTCCACGACCCTGGAGCCGGCCTGAGTATGAGAATCGATTGTCAGAATATACCTGTCGGTACTATTCAGCACCGGCGAGACGTTGCCTCCTAGCGCAGAGAAAGTGGTGGAAGGCAACATATATTGGACAGAGCCCGGGGACGCTATAGAGAGACTGGAGTCAGCGTTGAGCTCGGCTGGTTGAAAAGTATAAATCAGCACATTGGTCGGCGCCGCTATAGTACCAATATCTCTAATGCTTATAGAAAAAGAGAACCCCGCAGTAGAAAGTCCGTTAATGGCATCTGCCGCTAGCGCAACCTGTGTTAGCCCCAATGCGCTAGCATTAAACGTCAACGAATCGGCACTGGCCAACTGAAACTCGAATTGAGTGCCGGTACCAGCGGTTGTACTTCCATTGCCATCCGCAGTTTGATTGAGTTCGATTTCCGAGACTTGACTGGAGCTCGCCGAACTTCCGACTGGCGTACCTGTAATGATAGCGCCGTTCAAATCCATATCGCCCCGCGCAAATTGTATCCCTGGTATTGGAACAACCGGGTTCGGTGCGATTACAGTGACTTGCGGGGTAAAAGTATTATTAGCCGGGCAACCCGCGCCTTGGCACGCCTGCGGAAGCGCAACATTGCCCGGAATTGGGCCTAGACTATTACTGGTGGAAGCCGCGCCATTTAACGATGCGGTGTCAGAACCAAGGTTTCCAATATTGATTGATGCAAAGTCAGAAACACCATACTGGGTTCCCCCGGAATTGCTTATCGTAAGGCCGTTGACCGACAACTGAGAAAACGACAGTGCACCTGCATGGGAATTCGACGCGATTCCCAAACTCAAGGTCGTGGCAACGGCTACGGTTATGATATTTTTTTTAAAAAGGTTCATGATCATGATTGACACTCCATGGTAAGAGAACTAATTTTTTCAAATGTCAACCCTCTTGATTTCTTGAACATCAGCTCATTGCTGCTTTTCTTTTACTCTCCTTCACGCAATTTCCATACCAATAACATTATATCTTTTAACATCAAATAGTTAAAAAGCAATGTAAAATTAATTCCAAGGAAGTGTAAAAATATTCGACATTCAATTGAAATCTTATGCCCACAATTGCTGCTTAGTGAGTGCAGCGGCTTGAAACCGGTGGACAACATCCGCTAAAGGATCGTAAGCCATTTTGCAAAAGACTCGACGTCGCTGCCTGTTGCCTATTTTTGGTAGACAAATGCTTGTTTGGCAGCGTTAAATTGGCGAGGAGGTGGAAAAAAACAGATGGGACCGAAGATCTCAGCAGCTTAGCTGGAGAGGAAAAAAAACCTAAAACCAGATCAATAATGCACATCAACATCTGTAAAGAATCTCGACAGAATGTCCTGTTTGATTTGATTCCTTATGGAAAACTGTTGTCATCCAGTCTGGACAACTCGGGTGCAACATGGGTATTGTGGAATATACCCCGTGCCGATCCGGTCGTATCAGGTTCTTCCCGTTTCGAGCCTGCCAGTGATACCTAACTCATCCCGTGGCGAGAAAAAATATGGATAAAATGATTTTTCCTGCCCGTGCTGTTCCATTAACCCGCCAAATTTACGGATTTGCCCAGACATATATTCGAGCTTCAGCCTGAGTAATACAGCAGGCGCATTGACTCGTGTACAAACTCTTTTTTCTCCGAAGTTTTCAAACCCAAGCATTTTTTTGTAAAACATGGCATGTCGGGGGTTGACTTCTATCACCCAGTCAGTAAAACCAAAAATATTATGCGCGTAGATATAAGAAATGTGGATCAGCGAGGCAAAAACTCGTTTGGGAATGTTATCTTCAATTGCCAGTCTGGATGGCTCAGATAATCTACGTCCCCGCAAACGAAGTTCGTCAAGCTTGTCACGAAAGTTTTCATCCGCCGGCAAACCGATATCTGCGTCAAGACAAAGCGTCATGGTAGCAACGGTTTTTCCTTCAGTGTCAGCGACTAATATGATCCGATTTGGCTCATTATCCGAGAAAGGATCAATAGAATAGCCTCTCCAACCATACCGTTTACGGATCAACAGAGAAGCCGCTTCCCGCCTACCTTCCGAATTTACCATCCGGATATTAAATACCTGCTGATCGGTCACATGATCAGAATTAACATCGGAACTTGACTCCTGAATGCACATTTCTCTTAACTGGGGAGATGATGAGCTAAAAGAAATAATTGTTTCTTCGTCCTGAGGCATGAAGATATGCGTTTTAGGGCTTAAGGGATAAGATGTTTGTTTAGGGCTTAAGGGATAAGATGTTTGTATAGTATGCATGACCTTATATGGATGTGATGAAGAATCTAGTATGGATGTGATGAAGAATCTAGTCGAAGCATAAGCAATTCTTGTGCCATAGGTATTAATTATTAATTATCAATAAGATACTTTGTAAGCGAAAGGAAGTACTGTCTCCGATATTGGGGAAAATTTATCAATTATTTATCTCTGCCTGATTTATAATGCTTTTTTTTGTCGTCATTTAGAGACAAGCGATGTGTTCCCGCCTCAGTTAATTCGCCATCGAAAAATGAACGGATGACGTTTATATCCGTGGTAAGAGAGATACCCAGCTCCGCAAAAATTAGCCAGGAGACGATGCTCGCTTTCGGCGAAACTTATCTTTAATGGTAGGGGCGTTGCATGACGGAGAAACGTTTCACTATGGAGCAGATTGGCGTGGGGCCGAGGGATCCCGAAGCTACCAGAGACGCTAGTTTCGATACGCTAGCCTTCGATATAAATGGTATTTTGTTCGAAGTCTCGCGCGAAGTGTAAGCTCGTTCGCGTAAATCTATAGAGGACGAATAGCAGAGATTGGAGTCGTCCTGTTCATTGAGGTACTTGGGTTAGCATTTATATCATCCACACCTGAAGAGTGTGGCTCTTTGGTGCTCCTGGAACCCGGAATCTTTGCCCTGCTATGTGTTGGGCTAGCAGCGATTCTATACATCCGTAAATATTCATTAGCAGTTTTACCTACGTCAGCTATTGATATGCCTTCAAAGCCCCAACCTCCAGCTAGTCGATTTTAATTTTAGCTTGAAGCTCCTGTTATTTACCGCAGAGCATCTCTCCATCCGCTAACTTCACACGTCAGTATGGGTTTTAATAGCGGCACAAACCTTTAATGCAAGTCCGCATCCTTGCGTTTGCGCTCGGAGTGGTGTGGTTGCAGCAGCAGGCCTCGCTGCCGGAAATTTCATGGGCATGGGCACTATTGCCCGGGGCAGCGTCGGCATTTCTGCTCTGTCGTTCCCACGAGCCATTTTTTATAGCTGCTGGCAAGGTTCTGCTTGCCGCTATTTTCTTGAGCGCGGGATTTTTCTGGGCGGCTGTTTTCGCCCAGTCGCGCCTGGCCGATGTGCTTCCGCACGAATGGGAAGGGCGCGATATCCAGTTGATCGGGGTAGTTGCGGAACTGCCGCAAGTCAATGAGAACAGTGTCCGTTTTGCTTTCGAAGTGGAGCGCGTGCTGACCGAAGAAGCCATCGTTCCTGCGCGCATTTCGCTCGCCTGGTATGGGGAGCGGGGAAAGCAGGTGACGATCTCCGAGACCGCGCCGCCGCAGGTCAATGCCGGCGAGCGCTGGCGTATCACGGCCCGGCTCAGGCGTATGCATGGCAGTGTCAACCCCCACGGCTTCGACTTTGAGCAGTGGGCTCTGGAGCGGAATCTTCGCGCCACAGGCTACGTGCGCAAAGATGACGAGAATATGCGCCTGGAAGAAATGGTCGATCGCCCGGCTTACCGGGTTGAGCGCCTGCGCCAGGATATCCGCCAGCGTTTCATCCAGGTATTGCCCGACCATGCCTATACCGGTGTCCTGGTGGCGCTGGCGGTCGGCGATCAGCGCGCCATTCCACGCGAACAGTGGCAAGTATTTACCCGCACCGGGGTGAATCATCTCATGAGCATATCCGGGCTGCACGTTACCATGGTATCCGGACTCATTTTTGCGCTGGTGTATTGGCTGTGGCGCAGGAGCGACCATTTGACGCTGTGGTTGCCGGCACGCAAGGCGGCAGTCGTCGCGGGGTTGGCGGCAGCGCTGGGTTACGCTCTGCTTGCAGGCTTCGCCGTACCGGCGCAGCGTACCGTGTATATGCTCGGGGTAGTCGCCATCGCTTTGTGGCTGGGCCGTTTCACCTCCGCCACGGCGGTACTGGCCTGGGCATTGCTGGCGGTAATACTTCTTGATCCGTTGGCGGTACTTTCAGCGGGCTTCTGGTTATCGTTTGGTGCAATAGCAGTCATCATGCTGATATCGGCCGGGCGTATCGGCAGAATCCACTGGTTATCCGGCTGGGCCCGGGTGCAATGGGCAATAACGCTCGGCCTGATACCCCTCCTTCTGGCCATGTTCCAACAGATATCGCTGGTTTCGCCTATTGCCAACGCCATAGCGATCCCCCTGGTGAGCTTGGTGGTGGTTCCCTTGACACTGCTGGCTACTTTCCCGCCGCTCGATTTCATGCTGTTGCCCGCGCACTGGGTGCTGAGCGGCTGCATGGAGGCAATGCGGTGGATGAGCGATGTGCCCCAGGCGGTCTGGAGCCAGCATGCGCCGCCCACGTGGGCAGTAGCAGCCGGCGTGGCCGGAATTTTCTGGATGCTGCTGCCGGGAAGGCTGGGGCTTACCACAGGTTTTCCCGCCCGCTGGTTGGGGATGATAGCGCTGCTGCCGCTATTTCTGGTCCTTCCCCCTAAACCTGCATCGGGAGAATTATGGCTGACGGTGCTGGATGTTGGCCAGGGGCTCGCGGTAGTGGCACGCACGGAAAATCACGCGCTACTCTATGATACGGGTCCGGGGTTCAGCGCAGAGGCGGATAGCGGAAGCCGCACTATCGTCCCTTTCCTGAGGGGCGAAGGTATAAAGCAGCTTGACGGCATGATCGTGACACATGCCGACACGGACCACAGCGGCGGCGCATTATCGGTGCTGGAAGCGGTGCCGGTGGAATGGCTGGTCTCGTCTTTGAGAGACGACCACCCGATACAGCGAGCCGCTTCCTCGGGATACCGATGTCGTGCCGGGCAATCGTGGCAGTGGGATGGGGTTCGCTTCGATATGCTCCATCCGCTGGAGCATAATTACAGTGAGCCCAAGCCCAAAACCAACGCATTGAGCTGTGTGCTAAAGATCACCACCGCCCATGGCAGCGTATTGCTGCCCGCTGACATCGAGAAAAAAATCGAGTATCAGTTACTTGCCCGGGACGGCGACGCGCTCTCCTCGACGGTGCTCATCGCACCCCATCACGGCAGTAAAACCTCTTCAACGGAGGGGTTTATACGCCAGGTGAATCCCAGGCTGGTAATATTCACCGTAGGTTATCGCAACCGCTTCGGGCACCCCAGAGATGAAGTGATGGAACGCTACCGGTCTCTTGGAAGCAGACTGCTGCGTAGCGATGCCGATGGCGCGATACTGTTGCGCTTTGCGGATAATGATTTCGCTGTGGAAACCTCGCGCATGCTGCGGCGCCGCTATTGGCAGGATATCCCGCAATATTGACTTAAGGCATTATTACGTTGCGTTGCTATCAAGCAGGATAATATCTCTGGATTCCCCCTTCGGGGACGATATTCCTTTAAACCCGTTCCCCGGACAACTGCAAAAACTGAAAAAATGCGCGATGAGCTAACAGATAGAGATTCAGGGATTTCTCCGGCTTCTTCCACAACGCTTTCTTCCGGCAGCGGAGGTTGGGATGGATTTTGCTGGCCAGAAGCCACCGCGGCCATGTTTTCCCCCGGTGAAATCGACATGCTTGGGCGTGCGCTGGATTTTTGCCATTCACTTTATAAAGACAAATACCTGTCTACCGGCGAGTTGGTTACTCAGCACATACAGGGCGCAGCATGGGTCCTGGCATCATTACGGGTCGATAGCGATACGTTGGCCGCTGGAATACTTTATGCGGTACCGGATTATCTGGATGGATACGAGGAAAAATTGCATGCGGCGTTCAATCCCACCATAGCTCACCTTGTGGAAGGGGTGGCACGGATGGGCCGCATCCGAACGTTGGGGCCCGGAGGCGCCTCGACCGCGGGAGACCGCAATGCGCAAGTCGAGGCATTGCGCAAGATGCTGCTGGCGATGGTGGAGGACATTCGTGTCGTTATCATTGCCCTTGCGGATCGTGTGCAGACGATGCGATATATCGCTGCGAATAACGTTCCGACAGGCGCGGAGATTGCGCACGAGACGATGGATATATTTGCACCGCTGGCGAATCGCCTGGGGTTGTGGCAAGTGAAATGGGAGTTGGAAGACTTTTCATTTCGGATCGTAGAGCCGGAACGCTATAAAAAAATCGCCACATTGCTCGAGGATACGCGTCGCGTTCGGGAACAATATATCGCCCTGATGGTGGATAACCTGCAGAACGAATTGCAGCAGGCAGGAATCAACGCTGAGGTTACGGGCCGCCCGAAGCACATCTACAGCATCCACAAAAAAATGAAACGCAAGGGTGTGGACTTCAAGGAAATCCATGATGCTCGTGCAGTAAGGATTCTTGTGGACAATGTGAAGGATTGCTATGCCGCGCTGGGCGTGGTGCATAATCTTTGGATACCGATTCCGAAGGAATTCGACGACTATATTGCCAGACCAAAAGGCAACGATTACCGGTCTCTGCATACCGCCGTGATTGGTCCGGAAGATAAGGTGGTTGAGGTGCAGATCCGTACACACGAAATGCATCGTCATTCCGAGATGGGTGTGGCCGCGCATTGGCGCTACAAGGAAGGGGCGAAGCGTGACGCCAGGTATGAAGAAAAAATTGCCTGGTTGCGGCAGATACTGGAATGGAAAAATGATGTCGAGGACGCGGGAGAACTGGCCGCGCATTTTAAAGTCGCGCTGTTTGAGGACTCGGTCTATGTACTGACGCCGCAGGGCAGGGTCATTGCCTTGCCCAAGGGTGCTACGCCGGTGGATTTCGCCTACCACGTGCACACCGATCTCGGTCACCGCTGCCGTGGCGCAAAAATCGATGGTGTCATGGTGCCGCTTGATTATCCACTGCAAAATGCGCAGAAAGTGGAAATCATTTCGGGTAAGCAGGATGGGCCGAGCCGTGATTGGCTCAATCCTGTCCTGGGTTATCTGAAAAGCCATCGGGCGCGATCGAAGGTCAGGCAGTGGTTTGGCTATCTGGAGCGCGAGGCTTCGTTGGCACAGGGCCGGGTGCTCGTGGAAAAGGAATTGCAGCGCTACGGTATGACAGCGCTATCGCTGGATAAGCTCGCCGGTGAGTTCAAGTTTCCCAAACTTGACGGGTTTCTGGCCGCTGTTGCCCGGGGCGATATCAGTAGCCGTCAATTGGGCGTGTATCTAAGCGGCGTGACCGGAACAGTCGCTCCGGACCTGGAGTTGACCGAGGGTAGCAAGACCGTTGCACCATCCAGCGGCGGTATTCTTGTTGCGGGTGTCGACAAGCTGCTCACTGTGTTGGCAAAATGTTGCAAGCCTGCTCCGCCTGATCCCATCATTGGATTTGTCACCCGCGGACGCGGCATTACGATACACCGTCAGCAGTGCACCAGTTTGTCCCGTCTAAGTGAAGAAAGTGCCAAGCGAGTCATTGCGGCAGACTGGGATGTATCGGACGATACAACGAAAGCGAAAGGCGAGCGCTATGAGGTCGATATCGAGGTCGAGGCGCAGGACAGGCAAGGATTGCTGCGTGATATCTCCAATATCCTGCTGCGCGAGAGAATCGATGTTACCGCCACCCGAACCCAAAGCCGGGATCTCGCAGCGATGCAATTTACCGTGAAAATCAGCGGCCTGACGCAGCTTAACCGTGTTCTCGGGTTGATACAGCATGTTCGAGGGGTGATATCCGCCTGGCGGAAATAGAGCGTACGCTAGCAGCCTGTCGGACTTAAAGGAAATCGGCTGCAAAAGCATCTCCAAAGCGTCTGGACGGTCCATATTTCGCCGCTTTTTCGGCCAATAGAATAACTATTGGCCTTAAAAATCCTCAAGATCTGCCCTCGCCCAACCACTTTTTCGCTGCGATTCTTCGAGCCCGACAGGCTGCTTGAGCCCGGTCGCAGTATCGAATTATTCACTTTTATGTCGTCCAGTTGAATGCTTCGTGATCAAGTTGGCTAATGAATCGGTAAGCAATTCAATTGAGTTCGATTCCACGTACTCATATGGCTGCGTATCTTGCAGCTTCTCCGGCAGGACAATTCCTCGAAGCAGTTATCTAAGCCGTTGACGCTTGCAATGTCAATTGCTGCATATTACATATATCGGATTAATCCTATAATTATCTGATTTTATGTGTTTAATTTCCTGGAAGGCTCCCTGTGCGCCGTCTGATCCGGGCATTTGGCACCCTTGCAAAAAACCCTATTCTTTTCCTTGACTTTGCCTATCGTTTTATTTACAGTGGGCAAAAGTGGGTAAAAGTGGAGGAAATTTCCGTATTCCTTCCGGAAAATAAAGGGGCAAAATGTTTCGCGGTGGGACACCTATCAGCCTGGATAACAAAGGTAGACTTGCGGTGCCTGCGAAATATCGCGAAGGTCTGATATCTCTTTGCGCCGGTCGTTTGGTTATCACCGCTGATCCTTCCAGTTGTTTGCTGGTTTATCCCCAGCCCGTGTGGGAACCGATAGAGCAAAAACTCAACAGTCTTTCCAGCTTCAATCCACAAACGCGTAGTCTGCAGCGTCTTCTCGTTGGCAACGCCAGTGATGTGGAGATGGATGGCGCAGGCCGCATTTTGGTGCCGCCTCCCTTGCGTCAGTTTGCTGGTTTAAGTAAAGACGTGGTTTTGGTGGGGCAAGGCGCCAAATTCGAGTTGTGGGATGACGAAAAATGGAGGCTCCAGATCGAGAGCGCGCTCGTTTTCAAAGACGGCATTCCGCCGGAGCTCGATGGTTTTTCACTCTAATGCTGTGGTTGAAAAGTATATGCATACCGCAGTTTTGCTGCATGAGGCGGTGGATGCGCTGGCCATCAAGCCGGACGGAATATACGTGGATGGAACCTTCGGTCGTGGTGGGCATAGCCGGCTGATACTGGAGCAGTTAGGAGAAAATGGAAGGCTGATAGCGTTCGATCAGGATCCTTCCGCATTTAAAGCTGGGCAGTCTCTCGAAGACGAGCGGTTCCATATGATTCATGGCAGCTTTTCGACGATGCAGGAGATCTTGCGGCAATTGGATGTGGATCGGGTGGATGGGATATTGCTGGATTTGGGGATGTCTTCGCCGCAGCTTGAAGAAGCCCGGCGTGGCTTTAGTTTTCGCCTGGATGGTCCGCTCGATATGCGCATGGACACAAGCCAGGGGCCGACGGCCGCGGAGTGGCTCGCTTCCGCTCCCGAAACCCATTTGGAAGAGGTGATCAGGAACTATGGCGAAGAGCGGTTTGCTAAACAGGTTGCAAGAGCGATTGTTGCGGCTAGAGGTCGGCAGCCCATCGTCACTACACATCAGCTTGCCTCGATCGTGGCATCGACCGTGCGCTCGCGCGGGCGGGAAGATAAGCAGAATCCGGCGACGCGCACTTTTCAGGCTATACGGATTTACCTCAATCAGGAGCTTGAGAAGCTGTCGCTTGCCTTGCCGAAATGCGTGGAGATGCTGAACGCCGGCGGCCGGCTCGTCGTGATCAGTTTTCACTCGCTGGAAGACCGGACAGTGAAACGTTTTATGCGTGAATTGGCGGATTCGGACAGGCTGCCGAAGGAATTGCCGCTACGTGAAAAGGAAGTGCAACTTTTGAGTCGCCAAAAATTGCGTTTGATAGGCAAGGCGATACGTCCGGATACGAAGGAAGTCGCCGGCAATCCCAGGGCCAGGAGCGCAATAATGCGCGTGGCGGAGCGAATAAATACGACATAGAGGAACAGCCACAGCGGCGTTCCCGGTTAATGAGAGACTGATGTGGCCAGACTGAATATTCTGTTGACCTTAATTCTCATCGCCTGCGCGTTGAGTGTTGTGACTTCACAGCACAAAGCGCGCAAGCTTTTTGTAGAGCTCGAAAAAGAGCAGGAATTGGCACGACAGCTGGCGGTGGAATGGGACCAGCTTCAGCTTGAGCAGAGTACCTGGGCAATGCATACGCGTGTTGAAAAAATCGCTACCGGGCAATTGCACATGCGTATGCCCGATGCATCTCGCATCCGGATTGTTCCGTTTGGGATTCCCTTCGGTCAAGCCGATCCCGTGGAGGCACCGGAACCATGAAGTTTGATCATGCAATATATCTCGTGTTGCCTGCGGGGCGTTCGCGCCTGTTGCTGGCATTGCTGCTGCTGGGGTTGGCGGCCTTGGCGGGGCGCGCCGCTTATCTGCAGGGAATGAACAACGGATTCCTGCAACAGAAAGGCGAGTCACGCTATAGCCGCGTACTCGAAATGAGCGCACACCGCGGCATGATTACGGATCGGCATGGCAAACCGCTCGCGATCAGTACGCCGGTAGAATCCGTATGGTCGAGTCCCCAGGATATGCACGCCACATCCGAGCAGCTGGGAAAACTGGCCAACCTGATCGATGTGGATATCAAGGAAATTCGTCGTCGCATCGATGGGCCGCAGCGCGATTTCGTATACTTGAAACGGCACTTGTCACCCGAGGTCGCCGCCAGGATAGTCGAACTTGACATGCCTGGCATATTTCTAAAACGTGAGTTCCGGCGATATTACCCAGCGGGCGAGCTGACCGCTCATGTGCTCGGGTTCACTGACGTGGATGACAAGGGGCAGGAGGGACTGGAACTGGCATGGCAGGAAGAGCTTGCAGGCAAACCTGGAAGCCGCCGTGTGATCAAGGATCGCAAAGGACGTATCGTCGAGGATGTGAAGAGTATCCGGGCGCCCAGGTCAGGACAGGATATTGCCTTGTCGATAGACAGCAAAATCCAATATTTCGCTTATCGTGAATTGAAACAGGCGATGGAAACGCATAAAGCCAAGGCAGGGGGAGTCGTAGTATTGGATGCGCAGACGGGCGAGGTGCTGGCGCTGGTCAACCTGCCGGCGTATAACCCCAACAACCGGACAAGCTTGAACGGTTGGCGTGCCCGTAATAGGGCCTTTACCGACGTCTTCGAGCCAGGCTCGACGCTGAAGCCATTCACCATCGCGGCAGCGCTGGAGTCGGGCGGAATCAAGCCCGACACTATTTTTGAAACAGCGCCAGGTACATTCTCCATAGGCAAGGCGACAATACGCGACTCGCATAAGGAAGACGCATTGACGGTCACGCAGGTGATCCAGAAGTCCAGTAATGTCGGTTCCGCGAAGATTGCCCTGTCGCTGCCGCCACAAACGTTGTGGGGAATGTTGAACGATGCGGGGTTTGGTACGTCAACGGGCTCGGGATTCCCCGGAGAAGCCGGCGGTAAGCTACGTCCCTACCGTACATGGCGCCCCATCGAGCAGGCAACGATGTCATACGGGCACGGCATCGCGGTGAGCCTACTGCAGCTGGCGCGCGCTTATACATTGTTCTCAGCGGAAGGGGAATTGAAACCGATTTCGTTATTGAAGCTTGAATCACCCTCGCCGGGCAAACGCGTCATATCGCGCGACACTGCTTTGGCTGTGAGCCGCATGCTGGAAATGGTGGCGCAGCCGGGGGGCACCGCGCCGCAAGCGCAGGTCAGCGGTTATCGGGTGGCGGGGAAAACGGGTACCGCGCATAAACTGGAAGGTAATGGTTATGCAAAAAACCGTTACCTGTCGACATTCGTGGGTTATGCCCCGGCTTCCAATCCCCGGTTCGTTATCGCAGTAATGCTGGATGAGCCGTCCGCTGGGAAATATTTCGGCGGCGTGGTAGCGGCACCTGTGTTCAGCCGGCTCATGGATGGCACGCTGCGCATGTTGAATGTACCGCATGATGCACCCGCAGATAAGGTAATGTCTCTCACTGCAGCACCAGGATTGAATGGTGATGTATGAGCTCAAGCCCTGACGCTGGAGGCAACAGGTTTTCAGAAAGATCGCCGGTGCATTTTGATTTTCGTATTTTCGAGGGTTTGAACGTCAAAATCAGCAGTCTTGCCACAGATAGCCGCGTGGTAAAACAGGGAGACACATTTCTGGCCTATGCCGGAGAAAGGAGCGACGGCCGAAACTTCATTCGCCAGGCCATCGCAGCGGGAGCCAACGCGGTATTGTGGGAACCTGAAGGTTTTGTATGGGATCCAGTATGGAAAGTGCCGAATTTGCCGATCTCCGGGCTGCAAGCCAAGACAGGCATTATTGCCGCTCACGTATATGGCCATCCATCGCAAAAATTATGGCTCATCGGTATTACAGGAACGAATGGCAAGACTTCCTGCAGCCATTGGATCGCCCAGGCCCTAGGTGCGCTGGGCAAGAAAACCGCGGTTATCGGCACGCTGGGCATCGGTTTTCCTGAAGAGCTGGAGTTCACCGCCAACACCACGCCGGATGCGGTGTTCTTGCAGCAGAAAATGGCGGATCTATTACGGCGTGGCGCTTGTTGCATGGCAATGGAGGTATCGTCGCACGGGATTGTGCAAGAACGCATCAACGGCTCGACATTCTCGGTGGCCTTGTTTACGAATCTGTCACGCGACCATCTCGATTACCACGGCAGCATGGAAGCGTATGCTGCCGCCAAGGCGCGGTTATTCCGCTGGCCCGGGCTCAGGCATGCCGTCCTTAATCTTGATGACGCGTTTGGCGTAGGCTTGTCAAATCACCTTCTGGAAACGGACACGCAAATAATAGGATATGGGTTCACGGAAGCAGCGACCCGGATTCGCGACACGACGAAATTCAGGATATTGCGAGGATACAATCTCAAGTCAACTCCTCAAGGCCTGGAGTTTGATATTGAATTTGAAGCCGAACATCTGGAGCTTAAAACTGAAGTGGCAGGACGCTTCAATGCGTCAAATTTATTGGGAGTACTCGCCACCCTGCTGGCCAGCGGCATCAGGCTGGTCGATGCAGTGCGAGCCTTGCGGGAAATTCGCCCTGTCGCAGGCAGAATGCAGCAAATCGGGGGCGGCGATCTGCCTCTTGTCGTTGTAGATTACGCCCATACGCCCGACGCCATGGAAAAAGTATTGACCACGTTGCGTGAAATTCTTCATTCTGGTCCCGCATCCAGTACTGGATCAGAAGCCCGAAACCCAAAATTGATCTGCGTGTTTGGCTGTGGGGGCGAGCGCGACCGCGGCAAGCGGCCTCTGTTGGGCGCAGTGGCGACACGGTTGGCTGATGAAGTCGTCGTCACAAATGACAATCCACGGCAGGAAGACCCCAATGTCATCATCAGCGAGATCGTGGCGGGTGCGGGCGTCAATCATCACATTGAAAAGGATAGGGCGAAGGCTATTTCCGGAGCGATTCATGATGCGCGGAAGGGCGACGTTATATTAATCGCGGGGAAGGGACACGAAGCCTACCAGGAAATAGATGGGCAAAAGCTTCCATTCAGCGATGTCGAGGTCGCTAGAAGGGTGCTGATGGAAAGGGCGCAGGTACAGGCATGATGACCGTGCGTGACGCAGCCAGCGCCCTGAACGGTAAGCAGTCTGGCGGAGACGCCTGCTTTACCGGAATCAGCACCGATAGCCGTACAGCAGGGCGCGGCGATTTGTTCGTCGCGCTGGTAGGGCCAAATTTTAATGGTCATGATTTTATTGCCGCGGTGAAGGATAAAGGTGCCGTGGCGGCAATGATCGATCGGGAGTTCGAGGCCAAAGCGCAGGAGTCTGGAATTCCTCTGATACGGGTGGAGAATACCCGCTTGGCATTGGGGCGACTCGCAGCATACTGGCGCGGGCATTTCAGGATACCGATGGTCGCGGTGACCGGCAGCAATGGCAAGACCACGGTAAAGGAAATGATCGCATCGATTTTACGGCGGGTGGCCGGGCCGGGTGGGCAGATGAGCGACCCGGATACGGTACTGGCGACGGAGGGCAATCTCAACAATGATATCGGTGTGCCCCTGATGCTCCTGCGGATGCGCGAGCGGCATGGCTATGCGGTGATCGAGATGGGAATGAATCATTCCGGCGAGATTTCATATTTGACCAATCTGGTAAAGCCTACCATCGCGCTGATCACCAATGCGGGGATGGCGCATGTCGAGGGGCTGGGTTCGGTGGAAGCCGTGGCACGGGCAAAGGGCGAGATTTTTGAGGGGCTCGATCAGGACGGAATAGCTGTCATCAACGCCGATGATTCGAACGCTCCGCTTTGGCGCAAGCTGGCAGGCAATAGAAGAGTCGTTGATTTCGGCCTTTCGGGCAAGTCAAAAGTCAGCGCGCGCTATCAATCCGATTTTTTCGGCAGCAGCATGACGCTAGTCCTGCCTGGCGGGGTTAAAGAGGTGCAATTACAGGTTCCAGGCGAGCATAACGTGCGAAACGCGCTTGCGGCGGCAGCGGTTGCGGTAGCCATGGGTATCGGCACGGAAGCAATAGCGTCAGGATTAAATGCATTTCACGGCGTGAAGGGACGTATGCAGAAAAAGTACGGCCGGCACGGAGCAACATTGATAGACGATAGTTATAATGCCAACCCCGATTCGGTACGGGCCGCTTTGGCGGTGCTGGCAAAAGCTGCCGGGACAAAGATTCTGGTATTGGGTGACATGGGTGAGCTCGGCGGCAGCGCGAGGGATTTCCATGAAAGTATTGGTACAGAGGCAAGAATGGCCGGGATTGATGGATTATTGGCCTTGGGCGAGTTGAGCGTCAATGCCACAAAAAAATTTGGCCCCGGCGGTCGGCATTTTACGAAAATCGAGGAATTACTGGCCGAGGTAGAGAGTCTGCTGAAGCCTGACGTCACGCTGCTGATAAAGGGGTCGCGCTTCATGCAAATGGAGCGCGTGGTCAAGAGTATCGAGTTATGACTCATGATGTATGAGCCATGACTCGTGGTTATGTTGAAATCATGAGCAAGCTGGTCCAATTGGTCTTTCCACGAGTCCCGAACAATATCCTGTTGTGGCGGGTGCGATGCTGCTAGAACTCGCTCAATGGCTTGCGAAGGACATCCGTGCGTTCAACGTGTTTCAGTACATCACATTGCGCACGGTTCTTGCCGCGCTCACCTCGCTTGCGATTTCGTTCATCGTAGGCCCTGCCATGATACGTAAGCTGACCGCTTACAAAATCGGGCAGTCGGTACGCAGCGATGGGCCCCAGACCCATCTTGTCAAAGCGGGCACACCCACGATGGGCGGCGCTCTGATACTCGTATCGATTGCCTTTTCAACGTTACTGTGGGCGGATCTGAGCAATCGCTATGTATGGGTGGTGCTCATCACCACGCTGGGCTTCGGCATCATTGGCTGGATAGATGATTATCGCAAGGTGGTATATCGCAATCCAAAAGGCCTCTCCGCTAGAGCCAAGCTCTTCTGGCAATCGGCAATAGCGATTCTGGTGGCGCTGTATCTTGCGTTAACGGCCGAACTGCCTGCCCAGACGACCATGATCGTCCCATTCTTCAAGCAAGTGGCGATACCGCTTGGCGTCACCGGGTTTGTCGCGCTTGCCTATTTAGTCATAGTGGGTACTAGCAATGCAGTGAACCTGACCGACGGCCTTGACGGCCTCGCCATCATGCCTACCGTCATGATCAGCAGCGCCCTGGCGATTTTTGCCTATGTGGCGGGGCACGCCGTATTTGCGAAATATCTGGGTATTCCTCATATCCCCCATGCGGGCGAGCTGGCTGTCTTCTGTGGTGCGCTGGCGGGCGCCGGGCTCGCCTTTCTCTGGTTCAATGCCTACCCGGCGGAAGTATTCATGGGGGATGTCGGCGCGCTTGCGCTTGGCGCCGCACTCGGGATCGTGACCGTGATAGTGCGCCAGGAGATCGTGCTGGTCATCATGGGCGGCGTATTCGTGGTGGAAACCTTGTCAGTGATGCTGCAGGTGGCGTCGTTCAAGTTGGTCGGGAAACGTATTTTTCGTATGGCGCCGTTGCATCATCACTACGAATTGAAGGGCTGGAAAGAAAATCAGGTAGTGGTTCGGTTCTGGATTATCACCATGATGCTGGTGTTGTTCGGTTTGTCCACGCTGAAATTGAGATGACCCATAAGCTTATGAATTTGCGAAATAAAGCGGTACTGGTGCTTGGGATGGGCGAGACCGGGCTCTCCATGGCCAAGTGGCTGTCGCGCATGGGAGCAAACGTCCGCGTGGCTGACAGCCGTACAGTTCCCCCTTGTATGGAAGATTTAAAACAGGCTCTGCCTCATGCCCTTATGTTCACCGGGGTCTTTGCCGCCGAGGCGTTTGCCGGTATCGACCTGATTGCTATCAGCCCCGGCGTATCTCAGGCAGAGAAGCTTGTGCGGCAGGCAATGAAGGACGGCGTGCCAGTGGTGGGAGATATGGAGCTTTTTGCCTTGGCAATCAAGTCGCTCAGTGCTTCAAGGCCAACAATAGTGGCCATTACCGGTTCCAATGGCAAGACAACGGTAACGGCCATGGTAGGGGCAATGGTAAAAAAAGTCGGGTGGGATGTCGAAGTGGCGGGAAACATCGGTCCTGCGGTGCTTGATGCACTGATGCGGCGGGTAGATTCAGGACGACTGCCGCAAGCCTGGATATTGGAGGTTTCCAGTTTTCAGTTGGAAACCATGCAAAACCTCGGTCCGGATGCGGCTACCGTGCTGAATTTAAGTGAAGACCATCTTGATCGCTACGATGGAATGCGGGACTACGCTGCGGCGAAGGCGAGAATATTTCTGGGTACTGCCGTTGGCCAAGACGACCATGCAGGGATACAAATATTGAATCGGGACGATTCCATGGTGCGTGAAATGGCGCTGAGGGGCCGTAAGAAGATAACTTTCGGCCTGGATTTACCCGTTAGCGACAGCGATTTCGGCCTGCTGCATGAAGACGGCAATTCGTGGTTGGTGCAAGGAGCCACGCGCTTGATGAAGACCAGTGATCTTGGCGTTTATGGCCTGCACAATGCGGCGAATGCGCTGGCTGCGCTAGCGCTGTGCCGTGCCGTTGCATTGCCGTTTGAGCCATTACTGCAGGCCTTGCGTGAATTTCGAAGCTTGCCGCATCGAATGGAAAACGTTGGAACCCATGGTGGTATCACTTTTTACGATGACTCGAAGGGTACCAATGTCGGGGCGACGGCAGCAGCGCTGGACGGCATGACGCAAAGCGTCGTTTTGATAGCCGGCGGCGTTGGCAAAGGACAGGATTTTGCGCCTTTGGCAAGGCCGATAGCGGAACACGCGCGGGCTGTGGTGCTGATCGGACGGGATGCAGTCAAAATTGCGAGCGCCATAAATCATTGCGGCGTGCCGCTGCATCATGCATCGACAATGGAAGAGGCGGTACAAAAAAGTTTTTGGCTGGCACAGGAAGGCGATGCGGTATTGATGTCGCCCGCATGTGCCAGCTTCGATATGTTCAAGAATTACGCGCATCGCGCCGAGGTATTCATTGCGGCGGTGAGACGGGTGCAGGCCAGGACTCCAGTCATGAATAATCACGTCATCCACTGATGATCTATCGGAGCCATATCGGGAGCCAGGAAGCGCTACCCCACTTTGATCAGTCCTTGATCTGGTCGGGCATATTGCTGCTGAGCCTGGGGCTGGTAATGGTTTATTCCGCCTCGATCTCGATCGCCGAGGCAGGGCGGGGCACCGATGGCTACCCCGCCTATTTCCTTGTTCGGCATGGTGTTTATCTGGTGGTGGGTCTACTGGCGGGTTTGATCGCATTTCAGGTGCCGATGCAGATGTGGCAGAAATATTCCTTCCACCTGTTTCTGCTCGGAGCAGTGTTGCTGCTGCTGGTGCTGATTCCCGGCATAGGCCGCGAAGTCAATGGCAGCCGGCGGTGGATATCGCTGGCGGTCGTGAATTTTCAACCGTCGGAATTCATGAAGCTGTTCATGGTGTTTTATGTCGCCAACTATACCGTTCGCAAGGCAGTTTACCTCGGGAGTTTTCGTAAAGGCTTTCTGCCCATGCTGATCGTGACGCTCGTTGTAGGTGTGCTGTTGCTGCTCGAGCCTGATTTCGGCGCATTCGTCGTGATTACCTCCATCATGATGGCGATATTGTTCCTGGGAGGAATAAACCTGAAGCTGTTCACCGGGCTGATTGGTTTTCTGATAGTTGCCCTGTTGGCGCTAGTCTGGATCGAGCCTTATCGCATGCAGCGTTTCTTCGGATTCATGGACCCATGGGACGATCCCTACGGAAAAGGATATCAGTTGAGCCATGCCCTGATTGCGTTCGGGCGGGGCGAATGGCTGGGTGTCGGCCTGGGTGGCAGCGTCGAGAAGCTTTTTTATCTGCCTGAAGCGCATACCGATTTTTTGCTTGCGGTGATTGCGGAGGAACTTGGTTTTATCGGGGTCATGACGGTAGTGGTGCTGTTTGCGTGGCTGATAATACGCGCCTTCATTATCGGCCGCCAGGCAGCGATGAGAGAGCGGCACTTCCCGGCCCTGGTGGCGCAAGGTATTGGCGTATGGCTGGGCGTGCAGGCATTCATCAACATGGGGGTAAACATGGGTGTGCTGCCGACCAAGGGATTAACGCTGCCGCTGATGAGCTTTGGCGGCAGCAGTATTGTCGTCAGTTGCATTACGCTGGCGGTCCTGCTGCGGGTGGACTGGGAAAATCGGCAGTTGACGAAGGGTTATACAGTATGAAAGCGGGTGAAAACCTGGATCGTAAACCTGAAGAATTGCTGCATGAGGCCGATGTGGGCTTATGGGCGGTTTCCGATAACGGGAACTGACTTGATCCATACCATTCTCATTATGGCTGGCGGAACGGGGGGGCATGTGTTTCCGGGGTTGGCGGTCGCGGAGCATATGAAGACCGCGGGATGGCGTGTGGTGTGGCTGGGGACCGAAGGTGGAATGGAAACCACGCTGGCACCGCGGCAAGGGTACCGCCTGGAGACTATCCGTTTTTCGGGTCTTCGCGGGAAGAACGCCCGAACCTGGCTGATGTTACCGCTGCGCCTGTTGATCGCATTTTGGCAAAGCGCCAAAGTGATACTCCGGGTGCGCCCGGACGTGGTGCTGGGTATGGGCGGCTATCCGGCCTTTCCCGGTGGCATGATGGCCTCACTGCTGGACAAGCCGCTGCTGATACACGAACAGAATTCCATTCCCGGCCTTGCCAACAGAATATTGGCGAAACTTGCTGACAGAGTGCTGCTGGGTTTTCCGGATGCGATCAAAAAAAGTAAAAAAGTGGCATTTTTCGGTAATCCTGTTCGTAAAGAAATTGGCCGGCTGGAAGCGCCGGAAAAAAGATACGCCATGCGCGACGGGCCGATGAAGTTATTGGTAATTGGAGGCAGCCTGGGTGCGCAAGCGCTGAATAGTGTCGTGCCGCAGGCGTTGAAGCGGATTCCTGAAAAACTGCGCCCGCTGGTAACGCACCAGGCAGGTGCAAGGCATCTGGACGCGCTGAGAAAAAACTATGTTGAGGCGGAAGTGGAAGGCGAGTTGGTCACATTCATTGACGACATGGCGGCCCACTACGCCGATTGCGACCTGGTGATCTGCCGTGCCGGGGCACTTACTATCGCTGAATTGAGCGCGGCGGGTGTTGCAAGCATTCTGGTGCCATTTCCTTATGCCGTGGACGATCATCAGACATGCAATGCGAAATTTCTGAGTGACAGGAATGCGGCGGTATTGCTGCCGCAACATGAATTGACGCCGCAAGGCCTGGCCGAATTATTGATGGGGTTCAGCCGTGGAAAACTTATGGAAATGGCTATGAAAGCCCGTGAACTGGCGAATCCGGATGCAACCAGATTAGTGGCGGAAGCATGCATGGGGATGATAAAAGCACAAAAATGAAAGTATCGGATATGAATAAAACTACCGTTCTTCCATCATGAGGCATAAGGTCAAGCATGTCCATTTTGTCGGCATCGGCGGCTCGGGTATGAGCGGAATCGCTGAGGTGTTGCTTAATTTGGGATATCAGGTCAGCGGCTCGGATTTGTCCGCCAGCGCAACCACTCGACGCCTGAGAAAACTGGGTGCCGTCGTTCACGTCGGTCATGCGAGAAGCCATGTAGCGTCCGCTGATGCGGTGGTGACTTCGACGGCAATAACGGCGGACAACCCGGAAGTTCTCGCCGCGCGAGAAAGTAAGGTACCGGTGGTTCCTCGTGCCATCATGCTGGCGGAACTGCTGAGGTTACGCCAGGGGATTGCGATTGCGGGCACCCATGGCAAGACCACTACCACCAGCCTGATTGCCAGCATTTTCGCCGAAGCGGGCATGGATCCGACATTCGTTATTGGCGGCAGGCTGGAAGCGGCAGGGTCCCACGCGAAGCTGGGTCGTGGTGAATTCATCGTGGTCGAGGCCGACGAATCCGATGCCTCATTTCTTTATTTGCAGCCTGTGCTGGCGGTGGTGACAAATATAGATGTCGACCACATGGAGACGTACGGTCACGATTTCAGCAAGCTCAAGCAGGCGTTCGTGGAATTTATCGAACACCTGCCTTTTTACGGTATGGCGGTATTGTGCGTGGACGATGCAAGCGTGCGGGAAATCATGGCTGCCATTACCAAGCCGATTACAACTTACGGCTTATCGGATGACGCGCAAGTTCGTGCCGCCGATATTCGCCATAGTGAAGGGCGGATGCATTTTACCGCGCTGGTAGGAACGAACGGCAAGACGCGCAAGCTCAAATGCATGCTTAATCTCCCGGGATTGCATAACGTGCAGAATGCACTCGCAGCGATCGCGGTATGCAATGAAGTGGGTTTGCCCGACGCCGCCATCATCGGGGCGTTAGCCGACTTCAGGGGCGTAGACCGGCGTTTTCAACGTTATGGCGAGATCAAACTGGCCGGCAACGGAAACGCGGGGGCGGGAAGCTTTACGCTCGTCGACGACTATGGTCATCATCCGGTCGAGATGGCGGCCACCATCGCGGCGGCACGCGGCGCGTTTCCCGGTCGCCGGTTGGTGCTGGCGTTTCAGCCGCACCGCTATACGCGCACGCGCGATCTGTTCGAGGATTTCGTCAAAGTGTTATCAACCGTCGATGTGCTGCTGTTGACGGAAGTTTATCCCGCGGGCGAAGTCGCCCTCATAGCGGCGGATAGCAAGTCGCTCGCGCGCGCGCTGAGAGTTCTAGGCAAGGTGGAGCCGATTTTTATCGAGACCGTGGACGAGCTGCCTTCCGCCATACATAGCGTGGTGCAGGACAATGACGTAATACTCGTGATGGGCGCGGGATCGGTGGGCAGGGTGGCGCCTGACCTTGCAAAGGATCAATGGACGGCTGGGGAGGAGACCGACCTGGCGGTGGAAGGGGAAGGATAAAAATCAGGCCGCTTTTCGTCGCACATGAATATGCGCAGGTTTCACGAATGGATATGTCGGAAATTAATTTTAACCACGGCTCAAGTGCACTTCGCGGCGAGATGCGCGTGAATCAGCCAATGAAAAAATATACTTCATGGCGTACCGGCGGCGTGGCGGAGCGTGTGTACCTGCCGGCAGATCTGGCTGATCTCGCGCACTTCCTGCGCGGCTTGCCCCAGGATGAGGCAGTGCATGTGATAGGACTCGGCAGCAATCTTCTGGTGCGTGATGGAGGTTTGCGGGGAACCGTTGTGGTGCTGCATGCCCGGCTTAACGACCTGCGGCTGGAGCAGGGCGATAGGGGTGACGCACTGATTTACGCCGGCGCGGGCGTAGCCTGCGCAAAAGTGGCGCGGTTTGCAGCCAAGCACGGCTTGGCCGGGGCAGAGTTTTTATCGGGTATACCCGGTACCGTTGGCGGGGCGCTGGCAATGAATGCAGGGTGCTACGGCGCCGAAACCTGGGAAATCGTATACAAGGTTCACACGCTGGGCCGTGCCGGGCAATTGCAAGCACGCCTGCCTGGAGACTACGAGATCGGTTATCGGCATGTTGCCTTGAAGCCCGATACGAGCGATGGCGGGCAGGGTGAGAAGGGTGAGTGCAAATCGGCGAATTTCCCGGATGAGGAATGGTTCGCAGGCGGCTGGTTCCAATTGCCGAAAGAGAAAGAGGCAGTGTCGCGGCAAAAGATCAAGGAATTGCTGACAAGACGTATCAATAGCCAGCCTTTGAACCTGCCCAATGCCGGTTCGGTATTCCGCAATCCGCCGGGCGACTGGGCCGCGCGACTGATCGAGTCATGCGGGCTGAAAGGTTTTCATATCGGGGGTGCGATGGTTTCGTCGACACATGCAAACTTTATCGTAAACACCGGCGCTGCCGTAGCGTCGGATATCGAAGCGGTGATAGACAGGGTACGTAAAACGGTAAAAGAGCAGACTGGCATCGAGCTGGTGCAAGAAGTACGAATCATCGGGGCTGTGAGCGAACACGGCGGGATTCTCGATTCCGCAACTCATTATTCTGTCGAGGAAGATCAAGATGGTGAGTAACCATGATTTTGGGAAAGTTGCCGTTCTCTTGGGCGGGCGTTCCGCTGAACGCGAGATTTCACTCCAGAGCGGCAAAGCCGTGCTGGATGCGCTAAGGCGTCAAGGTGTTGACGCACATCCATTCGATCCCTCTGAACAGCCGATGGAGGCGCTTCTGCAACAGGGGTTCAGTCGGGCCCATATTGCCCTGCATGGGCGCTATGGTGAAGACGGTACCGTGCAAGGCGCGTTGGAGCTGATGGGATTGCCTTATACCGGTAGCGGTGTGCTGGCGAGCGCGTTGGCGATGGATAAATGGCGCACGAAATTGCTCTGGCAGGCGGCCGGAATCAGTACGCCCCACTATGTTGTGCTTAATGAACAAACAGATTTTGATCTGGTTTCCAGAGAGCTCGGGCTGCCGCTGATCGTCAAGCCATCGCGGGAAGGGTCGACCCTCGGCCTGAGCAAGGTGGTCAAGGCAGCGGACCTGCCGGCAGCATTGGAGCTGGCGGCGCAGCATGACACCACCGTGCTGGCGGAGCAATTTATCGAAGGCATGGAGCTTACCATCGCCATCCTCGGAGAGACGACGTTACCCCTGGTTCGCATCCAGGCGGAAAGTGGCTTATACGATTATGAAGCCAAATATGTCTCCAATACCACCCGGTATTTTTGCCCAAGCGGCTTATCCGCTACTCAGGAGGACGCGATTCAGGCACAAGCATTGCAAGCGCACAAAATCCTGGGTTGCGAGGGATGGGGGAGGGTGGACGCGATTCTGGATGCGTCGCACCAGCTATATTTTCTTGAAACCAATACATCGCCCGGAATGACCACACACAGCCTTGTCCCCATGGCAGCGAAAGCCGCCGGCATTTCATTTGACGATCTGGTGCTGCGGATACTGGAACTGGCCCATGTGGGATAACCATCAGGCGCTCGCTGCGTTGGCGAACTGGCTGTTTGCGCTGGCTGCGCTGATAGTGGTCTACCTGATCAGCCAGTTGACGATCAATTCGCCTTTGTTTCCGTTGAAGGAGGTGAGCCTTGGCGGCAGTGGCGGCCGCCTCAAGCACGTGACGCGAGAACAGGTCGATGGGGTGGTTCGTAGCGCTGTTGCGGGAAATTTTTTTACAGTTGATCTGGAAGCGACCCGTAAAGCCTTCGTCAAGTTGCCGTGGGTGCGGACGGCCAGTGTGCGGCGCATCTGGCCGCAGGGCCTGGAAGTAACGCTGGAGGAACATATGGCCATGGCGCGCTGGAATGGCGGCGCACTGGTCAATTTACAGGGGGAAATATTCAATGCCGCGTCCGATGAACCATTACCTGAATTTGAAGGCCCGGAGGAAAGCGCAAGCGAAATGGCCAGACAGTACGCAGCGTTTAAAAAAATGCTGCAACCCCTGCAGCAGAACATCGCACGGATGAGCCTTTCCGACCGTCGTGCCTGGCGGATCAGCCTGGAGAATGGAACGTTGCTCGAGCTCGGACGCGAGCAGATGGGCATGCGGCTGGAGCGTTACGTGCAGGTGCAAGACCGCAGCCTTGTGCAGTTAAATCAGCAATTGACTTATGTCGACCTGCGTTATCCGAGCGGCTTTGCTGTCCGTTAAGCACATGGCGCGATGGTGAAACAAAATGGATGTGATAGAAATGCCGGCAGATTCAGGGCTTGTAAGATAGATGAATAGAAGCAACGAAACGAAAAATCTGATTGTGGGGCTCGATATCGGCACTTCGAAGATCGTGGCTATTGTCGCGGAGGTGAAACCCGAGGGCGGGTATGAAGTTATCGGCATGGGCAGCCATCCTTCACGCGGTCTGAAGAAAGGGGTCGTAGTGAACATCGAGACCACGGTCAACGCGATTCAGCGGGCATTGGAAGAAGCTGAGTTGATGGCCGACTGCAGGATCCGGGAAGTTTATACCGGCATTGCCGGTAGCCATATCAAGAGTTTCAATTCGCATGGGATGGTGGCCATCAAGGATAAGGAAGTGTCGCGACTGGATGTGGAGCGTGTGATGGAAACCGCCAAGGCAGTGAATATCCTCAATGACCAGCAAGTTCTCCATGTACTCAATCAGGAGTTCATCATAGATGGGCAGGAGGACGTGCGCGAGCCCATCGGCATGAGTGGTATACGGCTGGAAGTGAGAGTGCATATCGTGACCGGCGCCGTATCCGCGGCACAGAATATCATGAAGTGCGTACGGCGCTGCGGGCTCGAGGTGCGTGACCTCGTGCTGCAGCCGCTGGCCTCGGCCATGGCGGTGCTATCGGAAGACGAAAAGGATCTGGGCGTCTGCCTGGTGGATATCGGCGGGGGTACAACCGACCTTGCGGTATTCACACATGGCGCCATTCGCCATACCGCGGTGATTCCAATTGCCGGCGACCAGATTACGAATGACATCGCAATGGCGCTTCGCACCCCCACCAAGGATGCCGAAGACATCAAGTGCCGCTACGGTTGCGCCTTGCGCGGTATGGCTGACCCGCACGAAATGGTGGAAGTGGCGGGCGTAGGCGACCGTGGAACACGCCAGCTTTCCAGGCAAACACTGGCGGAAGTCATCGAACCCCGCGTGGAAGAGCTCTATTCGCTGGTGCAGGCTGAGCTGCGCCGCAGTGGCTTCGAGGAACTGCTGTCATCCGGGATCGTCATTACCGGCGGCAGCAGCTCCCTTCAAGGTATGGTGGAGCTCGGCGAAGAGATATTCCATATGCCTGTACGGCTCGGCCTTCCGCACTATCACGGCAGCCTGGAAGAAGTAGTGCTTACGCCGCGATGCTCTACCGGCATTGGCTTGATACTGGCCGGCATGGAACAGCTCCAACGACACCAGCACACCCGGCTGCAGGGCAACTCGTTCAAGCGAATTCTGGAAAGGATGAAAAGTTGGTTTCAAGTCAATTTTTGAGGTCTCCTGTCCGAAGGACCCAAAAATGAGGGAGATCCCTTTTCGACAGCGAAAGGGGCGGCTGGCAGCAGCGTTCAAAAGCGGAAAGACTTAAGACTTAAATAACAATACTGTTCAGTTAATACAATTCCTAAAGGAGAGCATTATGTTTGAAATCATGGATACAGAAACACAGGAAGCCGTCATCAAGGTCATAGGCGTGGGCGGTTGCGGGGGTAACGCGGTGGATCACATGATCCAGAACGGCGTGCAAGGCGTCGAATTCATTTGTGCCAACACCGATGCCCAGGCATTGAAGCGGAATCAGGCGCGTACCCTGCTGCAAATGGGATCAGCGATCACAAAGGGACTGGGTGCCGGCGCAGATCCTGAAATCGGGCGTAACGCAGCGTTGGAAGACCGCGACCGGATCGCCGAACTGATTGAAGGCGCGGACATGCTGTTCATTACCGCCGGAATGGGCGGCGGTACCGGGACCGGCGCGGCACCGGTAGTGGCGCAAGTGGCCAAGGAAATGGGAATTCTTACCGTGGCAGTGGTTACCAAGCCCTTTTCGTTCGAGGGCAGGCGACTTAAAGCGGCCCAGGCGGGAATGGAAGCGTTGACGCAATATGTCGATTCGCTGATCGTAATCCCCAACGATAAGCTGATGCTGGTCCTGGGCGAAGACGTGAGCATGCTCGATGCATTCAAGGCCGCCAACAACGTACTGTATGGCGCCGTTGCCGGCATCGCGGAAGTTATCAATTGCCCGGGCCTTGTCAATGTCGATTTTGCCGACGTAAAAACAGTGATGTCGGAAATGGGCATGGCAATGATGGGTTCGGCATTTGCCTCAGGAGCGGATCGGGCGCGCGCGGCGGCGGAGCAGGCTGTCGCCAGCCCGCTGCTGGAAGATGTGGATCTTTCCGGTGCGCGAGGAGTATTGGTAAACATTACCGCCAGCTCAGCAATGAAGATGCGCGAGGTTCACGAGGTGATGAATACAATCAAGGACTTTACCGCGGAAGATGCCACCGTGATAGTTGGTACGGTCATCGACGAAAATATGGAGGAAAATCTCCGGGTGACCATGGTTGCCACAGGGCTGGGCGGCGTCGTCAACCGCATGCAACCCAAGCCGCTAAGCGTGATCCACACGCGCACCGGGACAGACAATACCCTGTCGTCGGACGGTGTGAACTGGAAGGATCTGGATGCCCCGGCCGCGTTACGTACGAATAGACGGCGCGATGCGACCATTGAGGCCATGAAACAATCGGGAGTCGACGTCCTGGATATTCCCGCGTTCCTGAGGAAGCAAGCGGATTAAGCATTGCGTATGAATAAATGAACTACTCGTTCACCGGAATGCGCCTCATGGAGGCTGAGGCCGGTTCTCGAGAGCTGTGATCGCCAGCGGAGTTTGTGGCCCGATAGGGCGGAAGGCCGAGCGGTCCTCCGCGTTCCGTGGCGAGTTTGTCACTACTTATCCGCAGATCGTGAATTTATCGGGCAAGGCGCGATATCGCCTGATGCGCATGCGTTATACGAATCTATCCAGAAATCCACCGACGTCGCCAACCATTGCCGCGAGTAGACGATTTTAGATGATATCCGGGTCGTAGCCGTTCTGCTCACCTTCCATTCGCTGTTTTTCCAGCAATGATTCGACTGCAGTTTTTAGAGGTGATGGCGACAATCCCGAGGCCAATTCACTCAGCTTTTCCATGCCGGCCCGGCCTATCCGCATTTTTCTACCGGATAAATCACCCCTACGAATATTGAGGTAATCTGCTTGCACAGCAAGTCGAATTGCAGTAACCTCATAGCCCATCGCTTGAAACTTTAATAATAACGACGGCAACGTCTGTCTGAGTTTTGCCGCAATTGCACCGTTACCTGCACATATCGTCAGGTTTCCTTCAAAGAATCCGCCTAGCGCGCAGTGTTGAGCCAGTTGGTGCGGAACGATTTTCGAGAATGCCTGCTGCATCGCGGTTAACTCGTCCATGTAGCTGAATAATCGCTGATGCTTGGGCGTCAGCCTTAGGGTTCCAAGGTAGAAATTTATCTTGCGGACGGTCATAGCTGAAGAATAATTTAGGGAATGAGATGCATATTATTCTAATTTCCAATAATTTGAAAAAACCGAAAACCTTGACCTTGACCGGCGTGCATCTTGTACTTCTGGCAGGGGGAGGAGTTTTAGCTTCTGTATTGTTTGCGATGGGGTTGAATTATCTTTCTCTTCGGTATGCCGACAAGATCGACAGTCCTTCCCTGAGATCGCTGGTTTCGAGTGTACAGCAGGAGGAACATAAAAAAAACCAGTCGTACCTGCGCGATAGTCTCAATGCCATGGCTGTCAGAATGGGTCAGATGCAGGCACAGCTGCTGCGGCTGGACTCCGTAGGCGCTCGTCTGGCGGAATTATCAGGTATCAAGCCTCAGGAATTTCGGTTTAATCAGAATCCCGGTCAGGGCGGAACCGTATCGACGCTGCCATCCGAGGATATGTCATTTGCGGAGTTCAACAACAAGATCCAGGAGCTGTCGCTCGCATTGGATGACCGTAGCGACAAGCTTGGCGCACTGGATTCATTGTTGATGCAGGACAGGCTCAAGAAGAAAATGCTCCCATCCGTGATGCCCGTGAACACAAAATGGTACTCCTCGGGTTTCGGAGTGCGTATAGATCCTTTTACGGGAAAACGTATTTTTCATGAAGGAGTTGATTTCTCGGCTGCAACAGGTACGCCTATCGTGGCTGCGGCGGGCGGCGTGGTAGTGTATTCCGATTTTCACCCTGAATATGGTAATATGATCGATGTTGACCACGGCAATGATTTCGTCAGCCGTTATGCTCATGCTTCCAAGCGCTTGGTCAGGCTGGGCCAAGTCGTGGTGCGCGGACAGAAGATCGCGGAAGTGGGCAGCACTGGCCGTTCTACCGGCCCTCATCTGCATTTTGAGGTCCGGCACAGGGGCTCGCCGCAAAACCCGTCACGATTCTTGAAGATGCCCGGTTGAGCCGGGTCAATACTCTGCGGGTGGGGGTGAGGCCAAAAACCTCACCCCTTATTTTTTGTGCATCGCTTAACAGAATTTTTGGGATTTCATGCTGAACAATCTGCTCAAGAAAGTTTTCGGGAGCCGTAACGACAGGCTGATCAAGCAGTATTTCCAGACCGTGGCGACGATCAACGCGCTGGAAGCCAAGGTCGCGGCGCTTACCGACGCCGAACTGCGTGCAAAGACCGAGGAATTCAGGCAGCGCATTGCCGACGGGACAACCCTTGACGCTTTACTGCCCGAGGTATTCGCCGTGGTACGCGAAACCGGCAAACGGGTACTCGGGATGCGCCATTTCGACGTTCAATTGATCGGGGGCATGGTCCTGCACAGCGGCAAGATTGCCGAGATGCGAACAGGCGAAGGTAAAACGCTGATGGCGACCTTGCCCGCTTATCTCAATGCACTGGCTGGCAAGGGCGTTCACCTTGTTACCGTGAATGACTATCTCGCCAAACGGGATGCGGAGTGGATGGGGCATCTTTATCAATTCCTCGGTATCAGCGTGGGTGTAATCCTTTCACAGATGGATCACGGTGAAAAGCAGGCCGCCTACGCAGCCGACATAACCTACGGCACCAATAACGAATTCGGTTTCGACTACTTGCGCGATAACATGGTGAACCACCCCACCGAGCGGGTGCAGCGTGTGCTTAATTATGCCATCGTTGACGAAGTCGATTCAATCTTGATTGATGAGGCGCGCACGCCGTTGATTATCTCCGGCCAGGCTGAAGGTAACACCGAAGTATATGTGCGCATGAATGCGCTGATTCCGAAACTGGTTCGCCAGGAAACCGAGAAAAGTGCCGGTGACTTCAGCGTAGACGAAAAAGCCCAGCAGGTGCTGTTGAGCGAGGAAGGTTTCGAGCATGCAGAAAACTTGCTTGCCGGGGCTGGATTGCTGCCTCCGGGAACCAGCCTCTACGATCCGGCCAATATCAATCTCGTCCATCATCTGTACGCTGGCCTGCGTGCACACGCGTTATTCCATCTTGACCAGCACTACGTGATACAGAATGGCGAGGTGGTCATCGTCGATGAGTTTACCGGGCGGCTCATGTCTGGCAGGCGCTGGTCGGAGGGATTGCATCAGGCGGTGGAAGCAAAGGAAGGTGTTCCGATCCAGAAGGAGAACCAGACACTCGCCTCGATTACTTTCCAGAACTATTTCCGCATGTATCAGAGACTGGCCGGCATGACGGGCACAGCCGACACCGAGGCTTTCGAGTTCCAGCAAATTTACGGGCTCGAAACCGTCATCATTCCAACCCATCGACCGATGATCCGCAATGACCGGATGGATCAGGTATTCCGCACCATGGGAGAAAAGAACCGCGCCATCATCGAGGATATCAGGGATTGTCATCAGAGGGGGCAGCCTGTTCTCGTCGGAACGACCTCTATTGAGAATAATGAGGAACTGTCCGGGTTATTGACTCGCGAGAAGTTGCCGCACCAGGTATTGAATGCGAAGCAGCATGCGAGAGAAGCGGAGATCGTCATCCAGGCCGGACGTCCCGAAATGATCACGATCGCCACGAATATGGCGGGTCGCGGAACCGATATTGTACTGGGCGGCAATCCGGAGCCTGAACTCGAGCGTGTTCGTGCCGACGAGAACATGAGCGAACCGGAAAAACTCCAGCGAATCGGGGAGTTGCAGCAGCAATGGCAACTTCTTCACGATGAGGTGCTGAAAAAAGGTGGATTACATATTATTGGCACCGAGCGACATGAATCCCGCCGGGTGGACAATCAGTTGCGCGGTCGTTCGGGCCGCCAGGGCGATGCGGGTTCCAGCCGTTTTTATCTTTCGCTGGAAGATCCACTGCTGCGTATCTTTGCATCCGATCGCGTAGCAAGCATCATGCAGCGGCTCAACATGCCGGAGGGCGAGGCCATTGAGCATCCCTGGGTCACTCGCGCGATTGAAAACGCCCAGCGCAAGGTGGAAGCCCGTAATTTCGACATACGGAAGCAGCTGCTGGAATACGACGATGTCGCCAACGATCAGCGCAAGGTAATCTATGAGCAACGGAGTGAGCTTCTGGAGTCGCAAGACATTTCGGAAACGATTACCGCAATGCGCGACGACGTGTTGCGCGGTCTTGTCGCTCTTTATATTCCAGCGCAAAGTGTAGAGGAGGAATGGGACATTCCGGGGCTGGAGAAGGCATTGGCCGCCGAGTATCAATTGGCATTGCCATTACAGGAGTGGCTGGAGAAGGAACCCGACCTGCATGACGAAAACATGCATCAGCGAATCAGCGCAGCAGCGCAAGAATATTATTCAGGAAAGGTCGATCAGGTTGGCGCGAATGTCATGCATCAGTACGAGCGTGCCGTCATGCTGCAAAGTCTCGATATCCACTGGCGGGAGCATCTCTCGGCGCTGGATCATCTGCGTCAGGGTATCCATCTTCGAGGATATGCCCAGAAAAACCCCAAACAGGAGTATAAGCGAGAGGCTTTCGAGCTGTTCACTTCCATGCTGGAGGGCATCAAGGCGGAAGTTACCAAAACGCTGATGACCGTGCAGATAAGAAGCGAGCAGCAGGTGGAAGCCGTGGCGGAAACACAACGCTCGCCCATAAACGTGCAGTATCACCATGCGGCTTTCGAAGAAGCGCTGGGCGAAGAGGAATCTTTCGAAGGTGGCGAATCAAACCGCGACGCTGAGGATCATCCAGAGAAGCATCAACCGTTCGTGCGCCAAGGGGAGAAGATTGGACGCAATGATCCATGCCCTTGCGGATCAGGGAAAAAGTATAAACAATGCCACGGCAAGCTCAGCTAATGGGCATTCAATCCGGATATAGCCTCAAATCAACCTCAGGCACGTGGCGCCTGAGGCGAGTAGCATAGCGGCCATGACACATCCAGACCCCCGGCTGTAATTTGCAAGCAGGGGGTTGTTCCGGAACAGCGCTTGTTATTTTACGCGTTTCTGAAAATATTCGTCGTAGCGGAAAATGTAGTCCTTATCTGTCAGCGGCAGATGGCATGCGCGGCAGGTTGCCGTATTGTCCGGCGCTTTCGTTGTCGCATCAGCCATGTACATGGAATATACCCAATCTCCGTTTCTGAGTTCCGGAGGCGTCACGCTTTCACCCCAGCCCGCGCCCTTGCCCATTACGCCGATTTTCGACAACTCACCCTTGACAAATTTACCATCGGCGCCCTTTAGAGGGGTACCGTCAGAGGCTTCCCTGACCTTGTAAATCTCCATCACGGAAATGGTCCCGTTAGGAAATTCATCGCCCATTTTGGTGCTATGTCCGGTGGGGTTGATATAGATTTCGCGGACTTGCTTGACGTCGGCTCGCTGCACATCAGATAAAAACTTCGGCCAGCTCTTATAGTCCGCAGGTACGGGCAACTCGCTATCCGAGTATTTTTGAACCTGAGGCGATGGCGGCACCTGCGCACAACCTACAAACACCGTAGCCAGCGCCATAGCTGTAACGGCCCCCCATGTAACATGTTTCATCTTTTTTCTCCTATTGTCGAGCGACGCCAAGAATTCGCATAAGCTGTTTTTACGGGCTGTCCGCCGGTCCGGTTGATATAGTAGCTTGTCGGGTTTAAAGGAAATCCGCTGAAAAAGCGGCTGGTCGGTTCATATTTCGCCGCTTTTTCGGCCAATAGAATAACTATTGACCCTCAGAATCCTCAAAATCGCCCTCACCCAGTCACTTTTTCGCTGAGATTCTTCAAGTTCGACGGGCCGCTAGCTGAAGGGCTGCAAAATCGATATTTATGCATGCTCTCCATCCGGGATTACAAGTCCTTATTAAAGGCTTATCAACGGACAGAAGAGTATGAGTAACCTGCCCGAGTTCTATACTAGCGTTGGAGAGACGTTGTTGCAAGAATAATCGGCTGATCGAAATGAATCGAAAAACTGGCGGGGCGCTCGAAACGACAGGAGCCATTCAGCAGATAACGATATCCGGAAATGCTCGGCTACCCTCTGCCAACTTCTTCAAACTTGTCCTGCCGCACCCCATTTCCCGGAAGCTGAAAGCTTCCTGAATGCTTACGCGCGGCTGAGCTTTTCCGGCATATTTTTCACGCAGGCGCCATTCCGTGGTGGCGCAACAGGGCATCTATTTTTGGCTCACGACCCCGGAATGCGATAAATGATTCCAGCGCAGCGCGGCTTCCGCCCACTGCGAGAATTTCATTCCGGAAGCGGGCGCCGGCTTCGGGATTGACTACAACCCCGGCAGGGCTTTCTTCAAAAAGACTATAGGCGTCGGCAGACAACACTTCCGCCCACTTATAGCTGTAGTAGCCGGCAGCGTAGCCTCCGCCAAAAATATGTGAGAAGCTGTTGGGAAACCGATTGAATTCAGGAGGAATAATTACCGCAACCTGCTTACGGATCTCATCCAGTAATTGCTGCGCCGTTTTTTCTCCACCGGGGCTGAAATCGGCATGAAGGCGCATATCGAATAGTGCAAATTCTATCTGGCGGAGCATTTGCAAGCCGCTCTGGAAATTCTTCGCCGCCAGCATCTTTTCGAATAAATCGCGCGGAATAGATTGATTGCTGCCCTCGCGCTCCACCGACACAGTGTTGGCGAAGCCATCCGGGGCGGGAGGCGGAGCATAGTGCGTTTCCCGCAAGCTGTCGCTATAGGGCAACGAGTCAACGCGTCTGGTCATGTCACGCAGGACTTCCCATTCCCAGCAGAAATTTTCCATGAACTGGCTAGGTAGTTCCACTGCATCCCATTCTACGCCATGGATACCCGACACGCCCAGGTCTTCCACCTGGGTAAGCAAATGGTGCAGACCATGACCAAATTCATGAAATAGCGTGATCACCTCGTCATGGGTGAACAAGGCGGGACGCGCTTGGCCGTCAAGATGAACAGGTGCGGAGAAGTTACAGTTAAGGTATGCAACCGGGACCTGAATGCTTCCTTCCCCCTGTACTTCACCGCCGCCGATACGGCGGCGGCTGATAGCGTCATCCATCCATCCTCCGCCTCGCTTGCCTGGACGCGCGTAGAGGTCAAGATAAAACCGGCCGATCAGATTTCCCTGAATGCCCGTGATATTGAAAAGCTTTACATCGGTGTGCCAGAGCTGAATGTCGGCAGCCTCCGCCCGGGCAATGGTAATGCCATAAAGATTCTCTACCACCCTGAACATGCCCGGCAGCACGCTGGTTTCGGGAAAGTACTGCTTCACTTCCTGCTCCGAGAATGCATAACGGTCGAGGCGCAGCTTTTCGCTTACATAAGCCAGATCCCATGATTCGATATTTTCCAATCCCATTTTTTCGGCTGCAAATTGACGTAATTCTTTGAGATCGCACTCCGCGTAGGGTCTTGCCTTGGCGGCGAGCTCACCCAAAAAATCCAGCACCTGTTTTGGGGTCGAGGCCATTTTGGTCGCAAGCGAGACTTCGGCGTAGCAATCAAATCCCAGCAGCTGCGCCTCTTCCTTGCGCAGTTCAAGTATTTTTGCGATAAGCGGCGTGTTATCCAGATCGGCAGCGTTTCCAGTCTGCGAAGCCGGTGACCTGATCTCGCTGGCACGAGTGGAGTATGCGCGATACATTGTCTCGCGCAGTGCCCGGTTGTCGGCATACTGCATGATGGGCATGTATGATGGGGCGTGCAGCGTAAATTTCCAACCTGGGGCATTATCCTTTTCAGCGATTTCCCGCGCTGCCTGCACTGCATCGTCGGGAATGCCGGAAAGCTCATCCGCGTTCTGTATATGCAATACAAAATTATTAGTGGAATCCAGCAGGTTATCGTTGAATCTGGAACCCAGCGCCGACAGCTCTTCCTGAATTTGGAGAAATCGCTTTTTCTTCTCGGGCGGTAGTTCTGCCCCACCCAGGCGGAAATCCCGCAAGTCATTTTCGATTATCTTCTTTCGAGCTTGATTCAGGCCTTCGAACTCCTGGCTATTGCGGAGTTGTTTGAATTTTTCGAAGAGGGCGGGGTCTTGTGCCAACTCGGCGTAGTATTGCGTGACCAATGGCAGGTTGGCATTGTATGTCTCACGCAACGCCGGGGTATTCGCCACCGCATTCAAGTGCGACACCTGCCCCCACGCTCGAGACAGGCGTTCATTGGCGTCTGTTATCGGCTGCACGAAATTCTGCCAGGTCGGTGTGGCGTCATCATCACGTATCCGGTCGATAGTGTTGCGACCGTCGGCCAGTAATTGTTTCAGTGCCGGGGTGATGTGTTCGATTCGAATATCCGCAAAGCGCGGCAGTCCGGAAAAATCAAGCAGAGGATTCATCATATTGTCGAGAGTAATCAGTTCAGTTGCAGGGGTACGAAAATGACAGCGCATGGTTGTGGCGCAACTTCAGAACCTCAACCTTCGTGTACGATGTTACCGTTGATCAGGGTATATTTTACTCTGCCTGCCAGTTCCATACCGAGAAACGGCGTATTCTTGCCCTGGCTTTTCAGTGCGGCGGCTTCCACTTTCCAGTATTGTTCGGGATCGAAAATGCACAAGTCGGCGGTAGCGCCAAGAGACAGGCAACCGGCTTCCACACCCAGTATGCGAGCGGGTTCAGCGGTGATTTTCGCCAATATCCGGGCCAGCGGAACTCTTTTTTCAGCCCCCCATTTCAAGGCCAGCGACAACAGCAGTTCCATGCCTGTGGCGCCAGCCTCGGCCTCGGCGAAAGGTAACAATTTATGATCTTCATCCACCGGCGCGTGATCCGAACATATCGCATCTATCGTGCCATCAAGAAGGCCGGTCCGCAGCGCGTCACGATCTCCCAACGCCCGTAGCGGTGGAATGAGATGGCAATTGGAATTGAAGAAGCCGATATCCATTTCGGAAAGATGGATATGGTTGGCTGATACATCGCAGGTAATGGGCAAGCCTTGCTGCCGGGCCGCACGAATCATGGTGACGCCTTCCGCGCTGGAGATACGGCATAGATGAACCCTAGCGCCCGTTTCCCTCGTTATCAAGATAATATTCGCCAACGCTACGGTTTCCGCGCAAACCGGAACCGGAGGCAAGCCCAATCGCGTCGCCACTTCACCGTCATGCGCCACGCCACCATCGGCAAGATTCATATCCTGGGGGCGGAGCCAAACCACGAAGCCGAAGGTGGAAGCATATTGCATTGCCTGCATCATCACACGTATGTTCGGAAGTGGCATATTCGACTGGCCAAAAGCGACGCACCCGGCATCACGTAATTCAGCCATTTCAGTCAACCGTTCACCTTTCAAACCCTGAGTAAGGGCGCCGACTGGATAAACATGTGCCTGATTGAGACTCCTGGCACGGTGCTTCAGCATTTCCACCAACCCCGGTTCATCCAGTACGGGATCCGTATCGGGAGGGCATGCCAGGCTGGTGATACCGCCGGCTACCGCCGCAGCCATTTCGGATTCGAGGGTGGCTTTATATTCGAAACCCGGTTCGCGCAACCGCGCCGATAAATCCACCAGGCCCGGGCACACTATCATATTCGTTGCATCTATTTCCCGATTGGCATGAAAACCAGGCGGGCTTTCGCCCAGGCCGACGATTTTGCCTGCTGCAATGAATACATCCATGATAGCGTCGGTCCCGCTCTTCGGGTCTATGAAACGGCCGCTCCTGATAATCTTTTTCATCTCTTTCAATTGCCTGCCAAAATCGACATTACCGCCATCCGCACTGCAATGCCGAATGTCACTTGCGGCAGAATTACCGATTGCTTGCCGTCGGCAACCGCGGAATCAATTTCAACGCCCCGATTCATCGGGCCGGGGTGTAAAACAATAGCGTCGCGCTTGGCCAGCGCCAGTCTCTCCTGCGTGAGTCCATAATACTTGAAGTATTCCTCGGTACTGGGGAGACGCGCGCTTAACATGCGCTCGCTTTGCAGACGCAGCATCATCAGCACATCCACATCTTTTAGCCCATGCGCCATCTCGTGATAGACATGTACGCCGAGACGTTCGACCTTGGAAGGGAGCAGGGTTTTTGGTGCGATGACCCGCACTTCCGGCACACCGAGTGTCGTAAGCGCATGAATCTGGGAGCGCGCCACGCGCGAGTGCAAAATATCGCCGACTATCGCTACTCGAAGATTACGAAAGTCAGGTTTGTAATGGCGAATGGTGAATACATCGAGCAACCCCTGTGTAGGATGCGCATGACGACCATCCCCGGCATTGATGACATGAATCTCGGGCCGGACATGGCGGGCGATCAAGTGCGCGGCGCCACTTTGCGAGTGCCGCACCACGAACATGTCGGCATGCATCGCGGAGAGATTGTTTACCGTATCCAGCAGCGTTTCACCTTTGGATTGCGAGGAAACGGCAATGTTGAGATTGACCACGTCGGCAGACAAGCGTTTTGCCGCGATTTCAAAGGTTGTGCGAGTGCGTGTACTGGGTTCGAAGAATAAATTGAATATGGATTTACCGCGCAGCAAGGGTACCTTCTTGACATCGCGTTCCGTAACCCCGACAAAAGACTCGGCGGTATCGAGGATATTCAACAGAATAGCGGCGGACAATCCCTCGGTGGTAAGCAGGTGTTGCAATTCGCCGTTCTTGTTCAGCTGCGGATTATTCACGGATTATTCATTATCCCGGCGTTTGTCATACAGGCTCAGGCTCAATGTTCCATTGTCGGCTTTTTCGAGCGCGAGCATTTTATCCGAGGGCAAGTCGAGCGTTGCTCCAATATATTGGGCGGCGATGGGGAGTTCTCTGCCGCCCCGGTCTACCAATGCAGCGAGGCGGACGCTTGCCGGTCTGCCATAATCGAATAATTCATTGATGGCGGCACGTATGGTGCGCCCGGTATAAAGCACGTCATCTATTAAAATTATGTGGCTGCCTTCCACCTCGAATGGAATGTCCGAGGGTTTGACCTGAGGATGCAAGCCAATCTGACCAAAGTCGTCCCGATAGAACGAAACATCCAGCGCACCCAAGGGAAGCGAAAGCTTCAAATCCCGGTGCAGCCGTTGCGACAGCCATACCCCCCCGGTGTGGATTCCGACGAGCGCGGTGCTCGTTTCGACATCAGGCCGTATCCTTCCGGTCAGTTCGGCCAACAATTTTTCTGCATCAGGTAGTTGCATTTCGTCCATCAAAATAGGTTTGCAATATCAGTTGAGCCGCTACCTGATCCAATAGCGGTTTTTGCTTCTTTTTATTAACGCCGGCTTCCTGCAGCGCTGCGCCGGCTTCAATTGAAGTATAACGCTCATCCACCAGTACTGTCTTGATGCCGAAACGACCTTCAAGACGCCGCGCAAAGCGCCGGCTCCGCCGGGTCAATTCATGTTCCGTACCATCTGCATGAGTAGGCAAACCCACTGCCAGCAGCGCTGGTTGCCACTCATCAATCAGCTGAGTGATGCTTTCGAAGCATTCCGCTGCATTCTTGTTGCTCACTGTGGCAAGCGGATGCGCTAAAGCCAGCTCCAGATTCCCCACTGCTACGCCGATGCGCCTTTCGCCAAAATCGAAAGCCAAAACCGTCCCGGCAAGGTGGGTTTCAATATTCATGACTGGGAGTCACTGGACAAGCCCGCATGCCACCGTGGAGGGTTGCCGATGAATAGAATGCGGTTATTAAGAATGTCCCACTTCATCCGACAGGCTTGACAGATCGACACCAAGCAGACGCATTGCTGCCGTCAAACGATCCTCAGCCGGCAATTCGAAAATGATATTGGGTGACGCGGGCACGGTGAGCCATGTATTCTGCGATAATTCATGCTCTATCTGGCCTGGAGCCCATCCGGAATAACCCAATGCAACGAGTAATTCTTTTGGGCTTTCTCCGCTTGCTATCGCTCGCAAAATATCGAGCGAAGTAGTCAGCCCGACCTTATCATGTACCACCATGGTGGATTGCCAGTCACCGACAGGCTGATGCAGTACGAAGCCGCGATCCAGCTGTATCGGTCCGCCAAACATGATTGGCAACGCTCTTATTGCCTGGTCATCGGAAGAAATATCCAATTGATCCAGCAGGTCCTTGAGAGTAAGGTCGATTGGCCGGTTAACCACCAGACCCAAGGCACCCTGATCACTATGTTCGCAGATATACGTAAGCGTCTTGGAAAAGAAGGGGTCTGCCAGGGCGGGCATGGCGATCAAAAAATGATGGGTCAAGTTGACGCTTTGCATGGATAGGCTGATTGCATCCCGCTATGAGATATCTCTAGAGTCTGAATTTGCCAGCACCTGATCCATGGACTGCCGGCTTTCCCGTTTAGTTGCAGCCAGGCTCATTTTTCACGAGCATTCGGGTAACAATATAATTTATTGCCCGCCGGCATTTCGCGCCTGTGCCTGCAAAACGGTTTTGCTATCATTGTAGAACGAATCCGTTTTCAGTAGTACGTTTTGAAGAAATCAAAGCTGCTCCGATTCGGCGAACCCGCCCTATCAGCAGTACCAGCCACTTCCCCGACAATTGTCGTCGTTCAATTAGGGAGTGCAAGCCCGGAGATTCCGGTTTCTTACATGATATGAGTAATGGGAGTTTTGAGTGATATGAGGGGTAAAAAGCCGGAGTTTTTTTACGAAATATGTCATTGAACTGGAAAGCAGCGGTCAGTTCCGGCATTGTCGCCGGCGTGGTTGCCACGGGAGCCCAGATTTTCCTGTGGCTGGTGTTCACGGACGCGTTGCCGCACATCTTTTATAGGGATGCACGCTTTACCGCGGCTATCCTCCTGGGGCAAGGCGTTCTACCGCCACCGGCCACGTTCGACTGGAAAGTGATGATAATCGCGACCGTTATTCACTTTGTGATTTCCATTGTGTACAGCCTGATACTGGCCCGCTTGCTTTCTCGTATCGGAACGGTGTTGTCCCTGCTCGCGGGTTTCATCTACGGGTTGCTGATATATACAGTAAACATGTATGGCGTAACGGCCATTTTTCCCTGGTTTTCAGAGGCGCGCGACTGGATCACAGTGGTGACGCACGTCGTGTTTGGAGCTTCTCTGGCTGGCACGTACAAAGTCTTGTCGAGAACTCACTTCCCATAACGCAAGAGTTTGGAAACAAGCGTGTGAAAAGTTTTTTTTGGGTCTGGTACCTGACCGTCCCTCTCCGCCGCGGTACATTTCTCGTCCGTTACCTCAGTCCGGCAAAACTGGTAGTAGTTATCCCAATCCCTGTTATAGGCCGGTATGTCCTCCTGGCGAATATTGGGCTTGAAATCATCGATAATTTCCTGCATTACCGGCAATCTGGCGCAAAGATAGGTATCTATGCTTCTAGGCCAGTTGACAGGCTCGGGATACAGACCGGAAAGCGTATGCAGAATAGCTGAACGAAATTCCTCGGCGGCCTCATTCCGGCGTTTGCGGTAATATAATTCATAAATCCCCGCAACAACGGTCGCGGCGGCAAGCAGAACCAGGGGCCACATGGGCACTTGATTGAAGTATGCCGCTATCTGGTCATACGGTGCGATAGTGTCGTTACCTTCATTCATATATTCTTTCCGGTTGTCTTGTCCTGCTACAAAAATATTCGAGCGGGCATAACGGCTTGCCCATTTGTTTCCTATTTCTTCCAATTCAAGGCCGCCTTGATATTACCCCTGCCTATCACTCTGCGCCGGGCGCTGATGATAAATTCAATAAACTGAGCCGCAACAGGATTTCAATCCTGTTTGGAGGGTATTATCTGAAGATTATAAGCTTTGGGACGTCCTGGTCAATTGCCCGCCATGAATTCAGCTATTTCGAATAATCGACATCCGCCCTTTACGGGTGGCTCTGTTGCCGAGCGGGGATGCCTCATCCAATATCGTACAGGTTAGCATTTGCATAAGAATACAAAATAATTTTACAGCACAAATACACCAATACCTGGTTATCGAGTATCGGTCATGCGCAAGATTAACATTTACCGCGGCGCTATTTGCAAGATGGGGGACGATGTTGAGGTAGTACGTTCCCTGCGGTAAGACCAGGTACGCCGGCAGCGGGGTGAGTGTTGTCGTTGCAAATCCACTTTACGCCATCGGTTGTCGCCAAAACCAGCGTTCTGCCAGTACCGTCCTTCAAGAGCTCCGGACTTACTCCATTATTCTTGAATGTTGCCGTTACCTGAAAGCCGGAAGCCAGGGTCGCAGGTGTCAGGCTTGCGACATACTTTCCAGCCTGTGTTTTCACAAGGGTATCAAACTCCGCTTTTGTGGGCCATCCGCCGTTTTCTGAATGAAACGCGGAGACAGGCGTTTTTACGCTATCCAGAAGATCAACCGCTTCGTCAACTTGAGTCCGAGCCTGGGAATCCTGATAAAGCAGATATGCAGGCGGAATCGCAACGGTTACTAAAATACCGATAATCGCGAACACCATCATCAATTCAATCAAGGTCAAGCCCTTCTTGTCCAGCGCCATCCTGATAAAGCTCCTTTGGTTAGAACTCATGCCATATCCAGTACTTTTCACTCCAGTTGTCATTTAATAAGTAGCACTGGTATTGTTGATAGCTGAATAACCTTGCTGGCTACCGAACCCAGCAAGATCCCCTTGACCGCTCCCAGCCCTCGCGGCCCGATGATTATTTGATTGCAGTTTAATTCCTTTGCATAACGCAGGATCATGTCCGGCGGAGTTCCTACCGTGATATGAAGCTGGTAGCCGATGCCCGCCTGATCCAGCAATTCACGTGCTGCCCGAAGCTCTTTCATTCCTTCTTCCTGTTGATACAGTTCAATACTCTCTTTGTCTATAAAAAGAGGTACATTCCCGCGCTGGGGGAATTGCACGTTCAGCAAATGGACTTCCGGTTTTTCCTTGTACCAATCGATAAGGGTGATGAATTCCGCAATCGCTCTATCGGAAGCGTCCGAGCCGTCCACCGGCAACAAGAATTTCAGCATATGTTCTCTCCACCAAAACGGCAGCTATTACGGTTTGTTCACATCATCCACCAGATCCACACCGGCCGCACTTTTTGCCTGCGCCCGCGCAGCAAGCCACTTGCCGGTTACCACAACCAGCAGTGCGCCACAGGCAGGGGCAAGCCAGTGCAGATAAGCCGCGTTCGTATTGACCCATTCCTTGCTGACCGCGTCGGTAACGCCCATATCTCCCGCGATCCAGCCCAGCAAGCCGGCACCAATGGCGATGGTGACAGGAAAGCGGTCCATCAGCTTCATCACCAGCTTGCTACCCAGAACAATGATGGGCACGCTCACCAGCAGCCCGAAAACGACCAGCTCGATACTGTCCTTGGCTGCGCCTGCAATCGCAATGACGTTATCGAGGCTCATCACCGCGTCGGCGATAATGATAGTCCTGATCGCCCCCAATAGCGTTGTGCTGGCATCAACTTTATGCCCATTACCATGTGGCTCGGGCTGAAGCAGCTTGGTGCCGATCCATAATAGCAACAGCGCGGCTAAAATCTTCAGGAATGGAACCGCCAGCAAATTAAGGGCGAAGAAAACCAGCAACACCCGCAGCCCGATGGCGCCGAGTACTCCCCAGAAAATCCCGAGATTCCGCTGCTTCTCCGGCAACCTTCGGCATGCAAGCGCGATGACGACTGCGTTATCACCGCCCAGGACGATATCGATGGCAATGATTTGGAATACCGCGACCCAGAATTGCGGACTGGCGAAGTCCATAAGTAAATCTCTGAAAATTAGGTGGCTACATAAAACTTAGGCAAGAAGATATATAGTCCTCCTTGAATGGGCCGTTCTCGCAATTATACCAGCGTCTCGCTCACTCGCCCTCTGCGTGAATGAATTGAAGAATTTCCGATTTGCGCGGCGTGGTGTCCTGGTATCCCAGTTCAATCAATGCACGGCAGAAGGGTTCTTCAAACAGAACATAGCTCAGCAGCGCCGAGCCGTCTCGTCGCATTGCGCCGATGTTGCGAAAAAAAAGCCGTACGGTACGCGGTAGGGCGTGTGCGTGTTGTTCGGCGATTTTATTGATTTCCACGCTGGGAGAAATTACCATCGATTTGATCTGGCGTAGCGGCAAGCCGTTATTTTTCAAATTCTCATCCGGGATCATCCCAATAATATTGTTGATGCGTTGCAGGCGCTCCAGGTCGACGTAAAGACTGTCGAGAAAAAGGCTGCCCATAATATGGCCTCCTACCTGCGCCAACGTAGGGTAGCTGTCGACTCTGGCGCGCTCAGGTTGAGCTTCGACTGTGGCGCGTACGCCTATTACGAGCACCCGTTCCGCGCCCAGATGCAGCGCGGGGCTGATGGGCGCGAGCTGTCGCATGGACCCATCGCCGAAATATTCGCGATTGAGCCTCATTGCCGGAAAAAGAATAGGGATAGCGGAGGACGCCATTAGATGCTCAACCCCGATACGCGCCGATATGCCGATGCGGCGTTCCCGTTTCCAGGGTGCTATGCCGTCAACGCCTTCATAGAACGTAACCGACTGGCCCGAAGTATAGCCCCAGGCGGTGATGCCCAGCGCATGCAAAGCGCCTGCTTCGATGCTTCTCTGAATGCCATGAAGTGGCAAGCTGTGTTCCAGTAGTTGAGCCAGCGGCGAATTGTCCAGCAGGGAAACTACGCTGCGCTTTCTAAAGCGGCCAATCAGTAGCGAAGCCAACCAGCGCGCCGCGTTTCCATATACGCCGACGGGATCGGAACGATAAGCCTGGCTGACATGCGCATTTTCCCACACCGTGGATAGATCGCGCACCCCGTCGTGAAAATTCCGGGCTGAAACTGCAAGACTTGCGGCATTGAATGCTCCGGCGGAAGTACCGCAAATCACAGGAAAGGGATTGCGCGTCCTCTTCGGCAACATTTCGGCGATGGCTCGCAATACGCCCACCTGGTAGGCGGCGCGCGCGCCGCCGCCAGTCAGCACAAGGCCGACCTTAGGCGGCGCCGACGGTGGCTGTATTGAACTCATTCACCCGCAGCCCGCTCCTGTTTATGACGCCTCATGCAAGATCGCCGCGAGCAAAAATTTTTCTGATATTCGACAGCCTGCAGCAGCACATGGCTTCCGGCATCCCGGACAATTCAACCTAAATCCGGTAGTTGGACGGGGTGAAGTGTACGGTTTTTGGGGTGCAGGGCAAGGCGCAACGACGCGGAATGGTCGTTCCATTCCAAGGAGTTGCAACGCAGCCATGTGCCGCAAAAATTGTGCAATTCACCCCGTAGCGCCCTCACCCGGAAGGTGAGCGTCAAATAATATGAAATATTGTTATTAATCATGACACTGATCTATTAAATGAGCGGTCAACTACCGGATTTAGGTTTATGGTATGGATGCTAGATCCACGCCGACGATGCCCTGACCCGTGGCCGCTCTGGAAAATTCGGGATGAGTAATTTTAATTCCGCCTGCCTGTCCCTATCATATTCTCCGGCCTTACCCAGCCATCAAATTGCTCGGCTGTAACGTAACCCGAGGCAATCGCCGCTTCTCTCAGCGGCGTGTCTTCTCGATGCGCTTTCTTGGCGATTTCCGCTGCGACATCATAGCCGATATAAGGCGTGAGCGCTGTCACAAGCATCAGCGAATTATGCACCAACTCATCGATACGTTCGATATTGGCTGTCATCCCCGTCGCGCAATGGTCGTTGAAACTCGTCATGCCATCCGCAAGCAGGCGAATACTTTGCAGAAAGTTATGGATGATAAGCGGCTTCATGACGTTCAGCTCAAAATTCCCCATGGACCCACCAAAATTAATCGCTACGTCGTTACCCATCACCTGGCAACAAATCATGAGCATCGCTTCCGATTGAGTAGGATTGACCTTTCCCGGCATAATGGAACTGCCCGGCTCATTTTCGGGGATTTTTAATTCCCCGATACCACAGCGGGGGCCGGAAGCGAGCCAACGGATATCATTAGCGATCTTCATCAATGATGCGGCCAGCGTCTTCAGCGCGCCATGGGCATGAACCAGCGCATCATTAGCGGCAAGCGCCTCAAACTTATTGGTCGCGGTGACAAACGGCAGATTTGTCAGTCTTGCCAATTCCGCTGCTATGCGGCCGGCAAATTCAGGGTGGGTGTTCAGACCTGTTCCCACCGCGGTCCCACCCAAGGCCAGTTCATGCAAATGGGGAAGCGATGCGTTTACATGCGCCAGTCCGTGATCCAACTGCGAAACATAACCCGAGAACTCCTGCCCCAATGTCAGGGGCGTCGCATCCTGCAGATGAGTACGGCCGATTTTGACGATACCGAAAAATTCCTCCGCCTTGGCAGCCAAAGTCTGCCTCAGCGCAACAATGGCGGGTATCAATCGTTGATCGATCGAGCGTACCGCCGCCACATGCATCGCTGAAGGAAACACGTCGTTGGACGATTGCCCCTTGTTCACGTCGTCGTTGGGATGGATCTTGCATTCGGCCCCGCGCCCGCCCCCAAGCAACTCGGAAGCGCGGTTCGCCAGTACCTCATTCATGTTCATGTTGGTCTGGGTACCGGAGCCTGTCTGCCATACCACAAGGGGAAATTCCGCATCATGGCGACCTGAAACCACCTCATCGGCAGCTTGCATAATGGCAGCGGCGACATCGGCATCCAGCAGACCCAAATCGTGATTGACGCAGGCTGCTGCACGTTTTACCAGCGCGAGTGCGTGAAGCAGTGCGAAAGGGATGCGTTCGAAGGAGATTTTGAAGTTCTGCAGCGAACGCTGCGTCTGCGCACCCCACAGCGCGCTGGCAGGCACTTGCATCACGCCCATGCTGTCACGTTCTTCGCGGTAACTCATGTAGACCTTCGGCTAGATAAACAGGTGAGGCAGTTCTGAACACCTGGCCAGAACTGAAGCCGAATTTGGCGGCCGATTCGGTACCAGAGGATAAAGCGCAGTGCCGGGAAATCGCACGACAAGCGGTCGAGATTGGTTTTTAGGCCTCTTCCCAAGGTTTACCATCACGAGCGCCCAGGCTGGCCGAATCGATGGGTTTGTTTCCGGATTTTCGGCCAACTCATGCCGGGCCAGCGATCAATCTGCAAAATCAAAACCGCGCAGGTCAATTTTCAAGACGGAATGAGGCTTCACCAGGCTGGCCGGTTTCAGGATCGATCCAGTCGGATATCCCAATCTCTTCTTCCGCCTGCTCCAGGGTTTCCCCAGGCTCATAATCGGATTCCGCATTGTATTCCATATCCTGCGTAGCTTCGAGCAGCGTTGGAAAGGGACCAAAAATCCTGCCGCTCTCCTGCTCATCATGCCAATAAAAACCATCGGGACGTTCGACAATACGCTTGGTGTCGTAATCGCGTGACGCTGGTGGAATTTTATAATCCATGACTACCTCCACTAGGATTTACAGGTTGAACCGGCTTTAATGTTAACCTCGTCCGCAAAATTTTACTAGCGTAAATAATCAGTGCAGAGAAAAGATAATGATTATTGACGGGTCGGTTGCACGGTGGCACGTATGGGAATAGGAAGTCGGGAGCTACTTTCGATCGACAGAAAGAGCAACCGATTTTCGGTGTTTCAATGTGTGAACTATTAAAAAGGGAAGGCAGCGTTTATATCTATGACTGCCGGACCGGCTTATCACTTCTCCGTAGCAGGCTAATCCGCAATGCCAACCCCAGACTCAGGAGTCTGATCCTGAAAGGGGAAATGGCCAGCTCGGAACCGAGCTGCTGATTTTAGCTGATTTTAGCCTTTTTTTTTTGCCGGTTGCTTTCTTCGTCTTTTTCTCAATTCCGGTTTTAGCCGAAGCCGCCTTCCCTTCGGATTTCTTCGCGCTGGCTTTTTTGCCTGGAGAGATTGTCTTTTCCGCCGTATCTTTCTTTGCTGCCGACTTGCTGGTTGAGGCGGAAGATTTCTTTTCGGCCTTTTTTTCGGTTTTTTTCTTGGCTTTTTTCTCGGTCTTTTTCTCCGCGGGTTCCTCGACTGCCTTCTTGGACGCTTTTTTAACCGACTTTTGGGCTGTCATTTTTTCTTGCTCAGCCGAGGCCGTTGTGGAAGCGGTCGCTTTTGCTACAGGTTTCTTGATTGAAGCAGCGGTCTTGCTCTCGGCTTTCTCGGCTGACTCCTCCGCTGCTGCTTTCTTGATTGATGTTTTTTTGCTGGTTGCGGGCTTTTTTACGGTTGCGGATTTCGCCACGGCCGGTTTCTTTGTCGCGGATTTCTTGGTAGTCGCCATTTCAACCTCCAGGTAAGATTACTCAGGGCTTACAGCATGTCACACTACTACATTTATCGCCATATGCAGATTCCACAATGTTACCGGCCAGTATAAAGATCAAGCATATTGATTCGGTTTCTCTATTCAATCCCAGCTTAGTGCTCCCCCGGTCTGGTACTCCGTAACGCGGGTTTCAAAAAAGTTTTTTTCCTTTTTCAGGTCGATCATTTCCGACATCCAGGGAAAAGGATTGCTGGCGCCCGGATAGAGGATATCCAGACCGATCTGCTGACAGCGGCGATTGGCGATATAGCGCAGGTATTCCTTGAACATCGGCGCATTCAATCCGAGGACACCACGCGGCAACGTATCCTCCGCATAACGGTACTCCAGTTCCACCGCTTTTTGCATCAGCGCGCTGATTTCATCACGGAACGCCTTGGTCCATAAATGCGGATTTTCCATTTTGACCTGGTTAACGACATCTATGCCGAAATTGCAGTGCATGGATTCGTCGCGCAGAATATATTGATACTGTTCCGCTGCCCCGGTCATTTTGTTCTGCCTGCCGAGCGCCAGAATTTGTACGAAACCCACGTAAAAGAACAGTCCTTCCATGATGCAGGCGAATACGATCAGGCTCCTCAACAACTTCTGATCGGCTTCAGGTGTGCCGGTCTCGAACGCCGGATCAGTGAGTGTGTCGATGAATGGAATCAGGAACTCGTCTTTTTCCCGAATTGACGCCACCTCATGATAGGCGTTGAAAATTTCCCCCTCGTCCAGACCCAGCGATTCGACAATGTATTGATAAGCATGCGTATGGATCGCTTCTTCAAACGCCTGGCGCAACAGATACTGCCGGCATTCCGGGTTGGTGATGTGGCGATAGGTGCCGAGTACGATATTGTTGGCGGCCAGCGAATCAGCGGTAACAAAAAAGCCCAGGTTCCGCTTGATCAGGCGGCGTTCATCCTCGGTCAGCCCATTGGGGTCTTTCCATAAGGCGATATCTGCGCTCATGTTGATTTCCTGCGGCATCCAATGGTTAGCGCAGGCGGAAAGATACTTCTCCCATGCCCACTTGTACTTGAACGGCACCAGTTGATTGACGTCCGCCTTGCAATTGATGATGCGCTTGTCTTCAACCGACAGGCGCCGATTTATATTATCGGCAACGGGGCTATCATTATTTTCGCCATTCTGCGCTTCAGATCCATTCGAACCGGCGTCCTGTGGGCTCAGCCTGGATGCAGTCAGCACTTTTGCGTCGCTCGACGCGCCATTTATTCTTGGCATTCCCGATTGCACTGTATAGTCCTCAAATGTCAGCATATCCTTCTCCTTTATTTTCCGATTCCTTGCGAATTATTATTGGCATGACTCGCACTCGGGATCATCGATGCCGCAATAACTCACGTCAGTTGCCGTCGCACCCATCGGCATGTTTCCTTCTATGGGCACCGCGTTCAGGGAGCCTGCCCTGCCCGTGGATTTTTCCGCTGAAGTCGCGCCGAGCGAGCGCAAATAATAGGTGGTTTTCAAGCCGCGCAGCCAGGCCAGTTTATAAGTCTCATCCAGTTTTTTCCCGGATACTCCCGCCATATAGATATTGAGCGATTGTGCCTGGTCGATCCACTTCTGCCGCCGCGCCGCTGCCTCGATCAACCACTGCGGATCGAACTCGAAGGCGGTGGTATATAGTCTGCGAATATCGGCCGGCACCCGGTCTATCTGGCCCAGGGCGCCATCAAAATACTTCAGGTCCGAAATCATGACCTCGTCCCAGAGGCCCAGTTTTTTAAGGTCGTTCACCAGGAATTCATTCGCCATGGTGAATTCGCCCGATAAATTGGACTTGACGTAAAGGTTCTTGAAGGCCGGTTCGATGCTGGCGGATACGCCGATAATATTGGAAATGGTCGCGGTTGGGGCAATTGCCAGGCAGTTGGAGTTGCGCATCCCATGTTCTTTTATACGTTCGCGCAGCGCATCCCATTCAAGCGTGGCCGACCTGTCTACCTCGATGTAACCGCCGCGCTCTTCGCGTAAAAGATCGAGCGTATCCTGAGGCAGAATCCCACGATCCCACAGGCTGCCGCGATAGGAAGCATAACGTCCGCGCTCTTCGGCCAATTCGGTGGAGGCCCAATAGGTGTGGTAAGCAACCGCTTCCATTGTGTGATCGGCAAATTCCACTGCCTCATTCGATGCATAGGGGATGCGCAGCATATGCAGGCAATCCTGAAAGCCCATGATGCCCAGTCCCACCGGACGATGCTTGAGGTTCGCATTCCGCGCCTTGGCGACGGCGTAGAAATTGATATCGATCACATTGTCCAGCATGCGCATGGCGGTGCTGATAGTGCGCTTGAGCTTGACGGCATCGAGTTCGCCGTCGGCAATATGTGCCGCCAGATTGACCGACCCCAGATTGCACACGGCGATTTCGTGATCATTGGTATTGAGGGTTATCTCGGTACAGAGATTTGAGCTATGCACGACACCAATGTGGCTTTGCGGCGAGCGAATATTGCAGGCATCCTTGAAAGTGATCCATGGGTGTCCGGTTTCAAATAACATGCTGAGCATTTTGCGCCATAACTGCTGCGCGGGAATCTTCTTGTGCAGGCTGAGTTCGCCGCGCGCGACCTTCTCCTCGTAGGCAAGATAAGCCTGCTCGAACGGCTTGCCGAATTTTTCATGCAGGTCGGGCGCGTCCGAGGGTGAAAAAAGTGTCCACTCCCCGCCCTCCATGACGCGCTTCATGAACAGGTCGGGAACCCAGTTGGCGGTATTCATGTCATGAGTGCGGCGGCGGTCATCGCCGGTATTCTTGCGCAAATCCAGAAACTCCTCGACATCCAGGTGCCACGATTCCAGGTAGGCGCAAACTGCGCCTTTGCGCTTGCCGCCCTGATTTACCGCTACCGCAGTGTCGGACACCACCTTGAGGAAAGGCACCACGCCTTGCGACTTGCCGTTCGTACCCTTGATGTGCGAGCCCATCGCCCGTACCGGCGTCCAATCATTGCCCAGTCCCCCGGCATACTTGGCGAGCAGGGCGTTCTCCTTGATTGCCTCATAAATACCGTCGAGATTATCCGGCACCGTGGTGAGATAGCACGAAGACAATTGCGAACGGCGGGTTCCCGAATTAAACAGGGTTGGAGTGGAGCTCATGAAGTCGAAGTTCGAGAGTACGTGGTAGAACTCCAACGCGCGTCCCTCCCGGTCAATTTCGTTCAGCGCAAGCCCCATTGCCACACGCATGAAAAATGCCTGCGGCAGCTCGATGCGACTGTCCTGTATATGCAGGAAATAACGATCATACAAGGTTTGCAAACCGAGATAGCCAAATTTGAGGTCGCGGCTGGCATCCAGCGCCTTGGCCAAACGCGGCAGATCAAACTGCGCCAGACGCTCATCCAGCAATTCCGCATCGATGCCGCGTTTGATAAATTCAGGAAAATACGCTGCATAGCGATCGGACATTTCCTGCTGCAGGACTTCTTCGCCCAGCACTTCGAAACGGAGGGAATGCAACAACAACCGCGCAGTGACATAGCTGTAGGCCGGCTCTTTTTCAATTAGCGCGCGTGCCGACAGAACCAGCGATTTTCTTACTTCTTCCAGAGGGACGCCATCGTACAAGTCCTTCAATGTGGCTTTCAGTATCAGCGCCGGGTTCACCACTTCGCCCAGGCCTGAGCAGGAAGATTCGATCAGCGTCAGCAGGCGTGCCGTATCCAGAGGGATCCTGATACCGTTCTCGATTACATTCAGAACGCTGGCCGGTGCTTCCACCACGCCCATTTCTTTCTGTCTCGCCCGCTTGCGTGCGCGATCCTCGCGGTAGAGCACATAAGCGCGCGCCACATCATGCTCTCCAGAGCGCATCAACGCGAGCTCCACCTGGTCCTGAATGTCCTCGATATGAAAAGTCCCGCCTGAAGGCTGGCGGCGTATCAATGCATTGACCACGTCATCGGTCAGCCGTGCCACCAGTTCCCGTACCCTGGCGGAAGCCGCACCTTGGCCGCCATTGACGGCGATGAATGCTTTTGTCATGGCAATGGAAATCTTGGCCGGCTCGAACGCGGCCACAGAACCATTGCGACGAATGATTTTGTATTGGGAATACCGGGTGTCCTGAGTGGGAAGGGTTGAAGAAAGTTCGTGCCCTGCTACTGCCGGACGGTTCATGTGATCTGTTGCAAGCTGCATGTCGGATTCTCCTCATCTATACTGGGAAAGCGGCTTCTTCCCCATGGCTGAAGCGGGGGGCTGTGGATATCGATAAATCCGTAAACCACTACATCTAGTATCAAGATAGGATACATTTTACTAGAACTAGTGCACACAGTGCAATATTTTTTGAGGTATGTCAAAAACTTTTCATGGGATTAAAGCATACTGGCGGGCTGAAGTCCGGGTTGCCGGCAGCGCGCGGCACTGCCTCGTACCCGGGTGCGGTAACGCTTATCGCTTGCTGTTTACATGTTTCACTATCATAGACCAGGACCATCACGTTATCACCTTCACTTGATATGAGAATAACCCAATGATGGGTTGCGTACGTTCCGCCCATCCTGCTAAAACCGTATGGAGGCATATGAAACATTGATCCGGCTACGACGTGTGCATCGATTCGATAGTGGTTATCCCACTCATTTCAGTTCGTATTTTTGTCTTTATCTTGCCCAGCGCGCTTTGGCCTGGAAAGTTCATCTTTTTCAGGTTGAGCGAGCTGCCGCGATTGTTTTTCCATTTCCAGGGCGTCGCGGATCTGCTCGGGCTTGTTGGCGCGCAATCCCTCCGCCAAGGCACGTGACGCATCCCTGCGGCGCTCGGCATAATGGCGCAGTATTTCCACGGTAGCGGCGGAGGGCAGGGCAGGGTTGGGCGGAAGCTCGGAGAGCAGCTCAAAGCTTTCTTCATAGCGGTCGGCAACAGACGTGTCGATACGTCCTGCCAGTTCGTCGAATGAGATGCCGTCTTGCCTGGCCTTATCAAGTATGCTCTGCCAGGACTGCGTGATCGCTGCGTCGTCCCGCAAAAATTCCCCGATCTCCTTGCGCGCCAGCACCTCTTCGCTCCAGCGATAAGTGCGCACGGGCACCTGGCTGACGAGGATGACAATTGCAAGTGCAAAAGCGGCTCCGGCAAACGGGCGGATGTGGCGGAATCGACGTTCTGTTCTACCGGCAGGCTGTGCAAGTATTATTCCGCCGAGTATTCCGGAAAAAAAACCGCCGATATGCGCCGCATTGTCGATGCCGGGAATCAAAAGGCCGAGGACAAGGCTGGCAAGCGCAAAACCCGCGGCACCCCAGAAAAACCAGCGAAATTCCTTCGGATGCAGATTGTGGCGCTCGCGCCAGAGAAATATGAGCAGGGCGCCAAACAGGCCAAAAATGGCGCCTGAAGCACCGCCGGAGATGGCTAATCCTCTATGGGCAACGAGTGACAGCAGGTTACCCGTCAGGCCGCTGGCGAAATAGATGCAGGCAAAGCGGGTGTGCCCGTACATCCGTTCAACGAGTTGCCCGGCGTCCCAAAGCGCCCAGAGATTCAACGTCAGGTGGACGGCGCCAAAGTGGAGGAATAGCGCAGTACCCAGGCGCCACCATTCGCCGTCTTGCGTAGCCGGACCAAAATTTGCGCCCCAGGCCAATTGCACGCTATTGGACGAATGCCACAACCCCGCCCCGCCCACGAGCATGGCGGCGAAGACCAGCAGATTGACGGCGACCAGCAGTTTGGTAATGGGAATGCCGGGCAACCGCTGGTGGAGAAGATCATGTAGAGGCAGCATGGGACAATGGACGCATTTTCGCAGAGCGTTTATTATGCACGAGGATGAAGCCTGCTTATTTTATATGCTTGAGGAATAAGGATGTTTCTCAAAACCGGAATTTTCTGGCCCCGGCTTCAGGGCCGGGGTTATTTGCCTGGGAATTGGCGCCTCTACGTGCATCTTCGATGGAACGCCTGGCCCGCCCGCGATTTGCAGACTGGAAGTTTCTGACCTGTCTCACCGTCCTGCTGATCGCTCTGATGTCCGGGCCAATGCCTGTCCATGCTCAAGCGAGAATCGAGCTACCGCGCACGGGGTTGGCGCCGGATGAGCTTGCTGTCATCATTAACGACAGCGATCCTCAATCCCTTGAAGTGGCTGATTACTACCAGAAGGCGCGCCATATCCCGGCAGCCAACATGATACATCTGAACTTTCCGTCCGGCCGGAACGCCCTCTCAAGGGATGAGTTTCAGCAACTGAAGGCGGAAATCGATCAGGCTACGCCCCCTCACATTCAAGCCTACGCGGTCGCGTGGACGCTTCCCTACCGGGTAGCTTGCATGTCGCTGACCTCGGCGCTGGCCTTTGGCTTCGACGAGCACTATTGCTCATCCAAGTGTAGCCCTACCAGACCCAGCCCATACTTCAACTCGTCCAGTCTTCATCCTGTCAGCGACCATAATATACGACCGGCTATGATGCTGGCCGGCACCGATTTCGAGCAGGTCAAGGCACTGATCGATCGGGGAGTCGCCTCTGATCGCAGTTTTCCCAAAGGACACGCTTACCTGGTAATAACGCCCGACAAGGCACGCAGTGTGCGAGCCAGCTATTTCGAGCTGGCCGCAAAAGAACTGGCCGGTGTTTTTCCCATCGAAATCCTGGAAACCGAAGCAATTTCAGGCCGGCACGATGTTCTGTTTTATTTCACCGGCCTGGCCAACGTACCGCAACTCCATACACTAGATTTTCTGCCGGGCGCGTTGGCTGATCATTTGACTTCGGCCGGCGGTCAGCTTACCGATTCAATGCAGATGAGCAGCCTGCGCTGGCTGGAAGCGGGCGCCACCGCCAGTTACGGGACCGTGGTCGAACCATGCAACCATATGCAGAAGTTCCCTTTTCCCGCCGTTGCCATGTTTCACTACGCGCTTGGCGAAAGCGCCATCGAATCCTATTGGAAGAGCGTGGCATGGCCGGGCGAGGGCGTGTTCGTGGGTGAACCGCTGGCCCAGCCATTCGCTCCGGAACTGAAAGAAATTCGTGCGGGCCAGTTCGAGCTGCACATTTTTTCGCCGCGCCAACGGCGGCTTCGCATGGAGCGATCCAGCTCAGCGGTGGGTCCATACAAGGCTCTCGCTCAGCGGCCACGGATAAACCGCGGCGCTAATATAATACGCTTCAATTTCGCTGAAAAAGAAGGCTACCTCAGATTGCAATGGTGAAAGGGGCGGCCTGGCTCATCGCCTGATATGCTGATACGCCGATTTATGCCGAATTGATCCGGCGCTTGCCCGGTAAATAGCCAATTTTACGCTATTCTTAATATGCGCAATCGCCTGGAGCGCGCCGCCATAGCGAATTAGAGGTGGTTTTCCCCTTCCGTCTATCGCTGCGCCAATCAAACTGGCAGCGTAACTCATCCCAACGTCGTTATAATAACCGCTGCCAACCTCTCGCTATTGTTATGATTCCTCCAGTCCAGCCCAACTTTAAATCCCATTTTGCCGAGCTCCTGCGGACGCCCTTGAGCGAAATGGGACCCTCAGCACTGGAGGCGAATATAGAGTTTGCACGCCCCCGCCAAGCGAACCATGGTGATTACTCCTGTAACCTCGCGATGCAATTGGCCAAGCCGCTGCGCCAAAGTCCGCGTGAGATCGCCGCGCTGCTCGTCGACGTGCTTTCCGCCTCACCCTATCTCGAAAAGATAGAGGTCGCGGGTGCCGGCTTTATTAATTTATTTCTCACGACTTCCGCCAAGCAGCAGTTTCCCCGTTACGTGCTGGAAAGTGGCGAGCAGTTCGGCCATATTAATCTGGGCGCAGGTAAAAAGGTACAAGTGGAATTCGTTTCGGCCAATCCGACCGGACCCTTGCACGTCGGGCATGGGCGAGGTGCGGCATTCGGCGCAAGCCTTGCCAATGTGCTGGCGGCTGCGGGTTATTCCGTCGCGCGTGAGTATTATGTCAATGATGCCGGACGTCAGATGGATATTCTTGCGCTTTCCACCTGGCTGCGTTATCTGGAGCTGAACGGGGTCACTTCACGCTTCCCCGGCAATGCTTACCAAGGCCAGTACGTGCGCGATATGGCACGCCTGATCTACAAGGCGCATGCAGGGCGGTATGTGCATCGGCCTGACCTGCTGTTCGAAGGTATCTCGGAGGAAGCGGAAACCGGTACCGAAGCAGACCTCGACGGACTGATCGCCAAAGCCAAAAAACTGCTGGGGCAGGATTACGCATACATTCACAATTTCGTCCTGACCGAGCAATTGGGCGACTGCCGCAATGACTTGATGGAATTCGGTGTCGCTTTTGATACATGGTTTTCCGAGCAATCATTGTTCGATAACGGTGACGTGGCACATGCGGTCCAATTGCTCGAACAGGGACGCTATCTATATCAGCAGGATGGCGCCCAGTGGTTCCGATCAACCGATTTCGGCGATGAAAAAGACCGGGTGGTTCAGCGGGAAAACGGGCAGTTTACTTATTTCGCTTCAGATATCGCTTATCATCTCAACAAGTTCGAACGCGGCTTCGAACGCATCATCGATGTCTGGGGGGCCGACCATCACGGATATATTCCACGGGTAAAAGGCGCGATGAAAGCGCTGGCTATCGATCCCGGAAAACTTGAAATTGCGCTGGTGCAGTTCGCGGTGCTCTACCGCGACGGAAAAAAAGCGCCCATGTCCACCCGTTCGGGGGAATTCGTCACGTTGCGTGAATTACGCCAGGAAGTGGGGAACGACGCAGCACGCTTTTTTTACGTATTGCGTAAAAGCGACCAGCATCTGGATTTTGACCTGGACCTGGCTAAATCGCAAAGTAACGATAATCCCGTTTATTATGTGCAATATGCCCATGCAAGGGTTTGCAGCGTGCTGGAACAATGGGGTGAAGACCCGGTGTTGCTTCGCACAGCGGATATGTCTCCACTTATAGACCCCGCTGAATTATCTCTTTTGCAGAAGCTGATCGATTATCCTGAAATGGTGGAGGCAGCGGCGAAGGAACTTTCTCCTCATCTGATCGCCTTCTATCTCAGGGAACTGGCGGGTGAGTTTCACAGTTACTATAATGCTACCCGTTTTCTCGTTCCGGAAATTCCGCTGCGGCTGGCTCGGTTAGGGCTGGTTGCCGCGATACGGCAAATATTGAGCAATGGTCTGAAACTGCTGGGCGTAAGCGCGCCGGCTAAAATGTAGCCACCCTATTGTATATGCTTCCCATGAGCCGAGATTATAAAACCCACACCAACTCTTCAATTTCCGCCAAAAGCAGGAATACGCTTCTCCTGGGGGTGTTTATCGGCTATGCGCTGGGCCTTCTCAGTGCCATTGGCACTTGGATGTATATCAATCAGGCGCCCAGCCCATTTATATCCCAGGACAAAGTGGTGGATAGCGCCGCGGCAAAAAGTGCCATAACCCAAACTGAAAGGGCGGCACAATCCTCCGGCACGGAAGCCAAGCCAGCCAGCGTTGCCGATGCCAAACCACGCTTCGAATTCTATAAAATCCTGCCCGATGCCGAGGAGCCCGTGCCGGAGCACCAGATCAAGCAGGCTGCGCAGCGGACTTCTTCGCAGGATAAGTATTTTCTCCAGGCAGGGTCTTTCCAGAATGCCGATGACGCGGATAATTTGAAAGCGAAACTTGCCATGCTCGGGGTGGAAGCGTCAGTTCAAGCTGCCAATTTGCCGGAAAAAGGTACTTGGCACAGGGTACGCGTAGGCCCTTTTTCCAGTGCTGCAGATGGCGACCGGGTGCGCGCATCTCTGCAACAAAGCGGCGTGCAAAGCAGTCTCATCAAAACACATGAAGGGATGCAGTAAGACAGGGATTTCTAGTCTCGCTTTCGGCGCGAATAAATATACAGTCTATTTCCAGGAGAACAAAATGAGTTCATTGCGGTTGCTTGCGGCGGTCCTCTTTCTGGTCGGCATCAGTGTCACCGGTATTTCGGCCGCTCGCGCCGAAATTGTTGAAGGGACGGATTACACTATTCTGCCCCAACCTCGACCGACCGACAGTGATGGCAAGATTGAAGTCATAGAATTCTTCTGGTACGGTTGCCCGCATTGCTACGAACTTCATCCGCGAATCAAAGCCTGGCTGAAGCGGAAGCCTAAAGATGTGAATTTTCGTTACGTTCCCGCCATCTTTCGCGCAAACTGGATTCCCGGCGCAAAAACCTTCTATGCGCTGGAAGCGCTTGGCGAGACAGATCGGTTGCATGACAAGGTCTACGAGGCCATTCATCGCGACAAGATCGACTTGACCAAGGACGAGGTATTGTTCGACTGGATGGCGAAGCAGGGGATAGACCGGAAGAAATTTATCGATGCCTACAACTCTTTCTCCGTACAAAACCAGGCGTCGCGGTCAACACATATGTCCAAGGATTACAGCCTCACAGGCGTGCCGGCGATAGTGGTGGACGGTAGATACCTCACCAGCGGAAAAATGGGTGGCACGCCCGAGGATACCATCAGAACGATGGATGAGTTGATTGAGAAGGTGCGTAAGGAGCGAGTAAAGAAATAGTGCGATATCGAGATGCTGTTTGATGCCATTGAAAGTCGTCATAAGTGGGGCATCTAGTGGCCTGGGTAGCGCATTGGCACGGCACTATGCCGGTCTGGGGGCAACGCTGGGCCTGATCGCACGGCGCGCAGATTTACTGGAAACCCTTGCGGCAGAATTACCGGGTGCGTCGATCTATGTGGCCGATGTCCGCGATGCCGGCGCAATGCAGGCCGCAGCGCACGATTTCATGCGCCGCCATGGCTGCCCCGATATCGTCATCGCCAATGCGGGCATCAGCCGCGGCACGCTTACCGAATATGCCGAAGATCGTGAAGTTTTTGAGAGCATCCTCGCCACCAATGTCATTGGCATAGTGAACCTCTTCCAGCCGTTTATTTCCGTAATGAGGACAGCCGGACAAGGCAGCCTGGTCGGCATTGCCAGCGTTGCGGGCTATCGGGGCCTTCCAGGAAGCGGCGCTTACTCAGCCTCCAAGGCTGCTGCCATCAGCTATCTCGAAAGCCTGCGGGTCGAGATGCACGGCAATGGCGTATCGGTCATAACCATTTGTCCCGGCTACGTAGCGACACCGATGACGGCGAATAATCCCTTCCGCATGCCTTTCCTTCTTACAGCAGAAGAGGTTGCTGAAAAAATCGTGCGCATTATCGAGAACAAGATGCTGTTCGCCGTGATTCCCTGGCAAATGGCCATCGTCGCCCGGATTTTAAGATTCCTCCCAAATTTTCTTTATGACCGCCTATTCGCCAACGCGCCACGGAAGCCGAGGTAGCCATGTCGGACTTTTTGGTGATTTTTGCATGTTATCCATGATGGGCTCCAGAGTAGTCCGGCACTGGCATTAAATTTTACTCCATCGTGTTTGATGGCCTTGCAGCCAGCGTGGTATTCTGGATTTATGATTTGAGAACGAAAGCTATCCGCCGGTTACGATGGCGATCCGTTCGATATCAGCATGGGCATATAAATCGGTTACGTGGTTATGCGTGGTTACGTTGAGGAGGTGCCGGAATGACAACAGAAAAAGCAATTTTTGGAGCAGGTTGTTTCTGGGGCGTCGAATCTGTTTTTCGGGCAGTCAAGGGCGTGAATGAGGTGATAAGCGGGTACGCCGGCGGTCATATCAAGAATCCTGTCTATCGCGATGTATGCTCGGGTGAAACCGGGCATGCTGAGGTAGTGCAGGTGGAATATGATCCATCTCAGGTTGATTATGATGGGTTGCTCGATGTGTTCTGGAATTGCCACAATCCCACCACACGCAATCGGCAGGGGCCGGACGTAGGTACGCAGTACCGCTCGGCTATATTCTTCTATACGCCTGAGCAGGAGATTGCGGCGAAAGCGTCCAGGGAAAAATTACAGCAAAGCGGGCGCTGGCGCGACCCTATCGTCACGGAAATTTTGCCGGCCTCCGAGTTTTATCCCGCCGAGGAATACCATCAGCACTATTTCGAAAAGCGCGGCGTCCGGGGCCATTGCCGCAGTTGAAGGACCATGCCCTGCATTGCGAGAGATGGCGAGATTGCGTATCTCATTCCACAGATTTGCAGGATGGGTGGAGCGAAGCGCAACCCATCAAAACCGGGCAACATACACGTCGATTTGCGGCCGATACCGCCGCATCTTGTTAAGTGCGCCAAGCGATTCTCAAGGTAAAGAGTGAGATGTCAGCCCGAATGATGGGTTGCGTTTTGCTTCACCTATCTATCGCTACTCAGCAATTGTGGGATGGGTGAAGGCGTGAGCCGTAACCCATCCCACAATTGCCGATCAATAGCGCCATGCCCCATCCATCCCAAAAAAAGCGGTGTAGTGGTACTGGTTGATTTAATCAGGTCGCCGCAATTTATCTTTTACAGCGTCAGGCCAACCGGTTTCTGATTTCCGCGATCCGCATCTCGCTCACCCTGGTATTGATCGCGCCCGGCAGGCGAGTGGGGTCGGAAATGGTTTTGGTCAACTCAGCGGCAATTGCGCCTGCATCCACGTTCCTGGCCGCTTCGAACGCGTCATGTAACCGCTCGGCCTGGGGGTAAGGCTTTTCCGCATAGCCGGGCCGGCCGTGAAAATCGCAGGCGCATGCCTGCAAAAATTCTTCGAAGCGTTTCGGTTTGCGGTATGCATCCACGCCTTGCAACATATTGGCGATGGTGACAGGCCGCAGTTCTGCGGCGCGATGTACGTCGCCATGGTAGCGTGCGACCAGTAAAGCGAGGTCGCGCGCTTCGTTAGGTACTCTGATGCGCTCGCATAAGTCTTTCACCAGCTTGACGCTCCGTGCTTCGTGACCGATATGGCGCGGCCATTCCTCCGGTGGAGTCGTGCCTTTGCCAAGATCATGCGTCAGCGAGGCGAACCGTACCGGCAGGGAATAACTCCTGGAAGCTGCATGATCGATAACCATCATCACATGCACGCCGGTATCAATTTCAGGGTGGTGCTGCGCCGGTTGGGGTACCCCGAACAAGGCGTCCACTTCAGGCATGATGCGGGCGAGCGCGCTACACTCGCGAAGCGCATAGAACATGCGCGAAGGCCGTTGTTCCATCAAGCCGCGTGCAAATTCCTGCCAGACCCGTTCCGGTACCAGCGCATCCACTTCACCGTTGTGCACCATCTCGCTCATCAGTGCGAGGGTCTCGGATGCGATTCGAAAACCGAAGCGGGCGGCAAAACGGGCGGTTCGCAGTACGCGAACCGGATCTTCAGTGAATGCCGGGCTTATGTGACGCAGTAGCCCGGCTTCCAGGTCGGACAAGCCGCCAAACGGGTCGATGATATTGCCGTCCTGATCCTTGGCCAGAGAATTGATGGTGAGATCGCGCCGCGCCAGGTCCTCCTGCAAGGTAACTTCAGGCGAGGCATAAACTTCGAAGCCCTTGTACCCGCGTGACACCTTACGCTCGGTACGTGCCAGCGCATATTGCTCCTGGCTCCGGGGATGAAGGAAAACAGGAAAATCTTTTCCTACCGGACGGTAGCCGAGCCGGATCATCTCGTCCGGCGACGATCCTACAACTACATGGTCATGGTCGGTCACCGGCAGGCCCAGGATCTCATCGCGAACGGAACCACCGACCAGATAAGTCTTCATTAAGAACGACTCTCGAAGGGTGGACTATCGCCCCGCGCGAAAATCATCGTACCGTTCCCGCGGCACATCGCCCGCCAGATATATAGGCGCCACTTCTTCCAGGGGAGTGGGCCGAATGCCCCAGGTTTCCGTAAAGTTGCCAAGGTCGTCACAATTGCAGACGCTGTCCACTTTCATTGAATAATAGTTGTCGCGGGTCACGAGTTTTCCGGGTAGAAACTCCATTATCATCGCCTGCAGATAAGAAAGGCTATCGTTGAGGCCGATGATGGCCGGGTCATGCCCGGTAACGTGTGCGGCATATTCCACCAACTGCCGCAGGCTGTAACATTGTGGGCCGCACAGATCGTAGCGCTGACCAAAAGTGTGGGGCGCCGTCAAACTGGCGGCGAATGCATGCGCTACATCCTTGACAAATACCGGCTGAAATTTTGCATTGGGCGACCCCAGGGGCAACACCGGTAGCCGCGCCAGCCTGGCAAACAGGCTGAGCGATGAATCTCCGGGGCCGAAAATAACGGACGGCCTGAAGCTGGTCGTAACCAAGCCGGACGTCATCATGATTTTTTCGCCTTCGGCCTTGGAGCGCAAATACGCGCTGGGCTGGCTCGGGCCGGCATTCAGTGCACTCATGTGCAGTAAGCGCGTTATTCCGTTGCGCTCGCATGCGGCCGCGATTTTACGCGGGAGCTCCACGTGCACAGTGTTGAAGTCCCCATGCAGAATACCCACCAGGTTGATGACCGCATCCATGCCTGTCAGTAGCCGGTCAAGTTCCGCATCATCGTAAATATTCGCTTCTACCAGGCGTACGGTTGGCAAAACCAGCAGGCCCCTGGCGCGCTTGTAGCTGCGCGTAGGAATACGCATATAGATTTCTTGCGTGGTCAGGAGATTTGCGAGATGTCGGCCGACAAATCCGCTGCCGCCAAAAATGCAGACATTTTTAATGTTCATTGTTTACTTTTCGCTTCTGAAAATTGCTCGCTATCCTCTCGGGACATCACAACCCCAAGCCGATGCTTCAGCGCCGTCGTTGGATGCCCGAAGGTGTTGGCATAATACATTGCGTTGCTCATGACTTTTTTTACATAGTCGCGGGTTTCATTGAAAGGGATGGTTTCGGCGTAAATTGCGCCTTCCATCGGCTTGTCGCCGCGCCATTGCTGAGCCCGGCCGGGACCGGCGTTATAGGCGGCAGAAGCCAGCAGTGGCTGGTTATCGGAAAGTGTCAGGACATGCTTGAGATAATACGTACCCAGGGTCAGATTGGTGTCTATCTCGGACACGCGTGCGGGGGAAAATTTCCGGATGCCCATTTTTTTCGATACCCATTTCGCGGTAGCCGGCATCAATTGCATCAAGCCCGTCGCACCGGCACTGGATCTGGCATCACTGATGAATCGGCTTTCCTGGCGGATGAGGCCGTATACCCAAGCCTCATCGAGTTCCTGTTGCTTCACGAGGTTACGCAGCGCATCGCGGTGAGGAGCGAGAAAACGCAGGGTGAAATCATGCTGCCGTACCGTTTTATCCGCCGTATTGATGGCCCGGTCATAGATTCCATTACGCCGCGCAACTTCAGCGGTGGCAAGCAGGCGCCCGTCGTCGAAATCGCGTATTGCCCAGACCCATTCGCGTGTGGCCTCTGTCCGCAGATTAAGGCGATACAAGGCAAGCGCCCGTTTTATTCCAGGAAGCCGCTCAATGGCGGCAATCTCCTTTGACGTGGGTTTATAGGGCTCGGTCGCGACGCCGATCGCGACGCCCAGTTCCTCTTCCGCCAACTGACCATAAAAGTTGTGCTCGGTGCTCAAGGGAGCGAAAATAACATTCGCTTCCGTTATCTTGCCTCCGGCTTTCAGCGCCCGCGCTTTCCAGTAACGCCATACACCTGTCTCCTGTTCCGAAGCAGACATGGCTTCGATCGCATCCAGCACCAGACCCCAATCGCCGGCGCGCAGGGCGGCGCGTGTCTTCCACCCGAGTTGCGCATCCGATAACGCAACTGGCGTGTCAGTGCCGGCGGCTTCCGCAAACCAGTCAAGGGCGCGCGGATTCAGCTTTCGCGCCGCCTGATCCGCCAGTTGCACCATGAAATACGCATGATCCGCATTGCTGAATCGCGCGCGCATTCTCGGCCAATAGGCATAGGCCTGATCGGGGTTGTTACGGAGTAAACGCAGTATTGCAAAAAGAGCGATTTCACGCTCAGCGCGAGTGTTGATCTCATGCCGATGTTTTTCCAGAAAGCGCAACGGGCTCCCTGCGGCAGAGTCGAGCTGCCGCGTATTGAGTGCCTCATTCTCTGGTAGATATTCATTGATGCGTTTCGCTACCCCTACATTGCCTGCTTCGAGCGCGAGACGCAGGCGCGTCCATACATCTTCCACCGTCAATTTCCCGGCAACATCCAGCGCATCGAACAACGCCGTGCAGCTTTCCGGCATGTCCCGTGCGTTAAACCATAACGGGCGCGCCTCCGTGAATGCACTGGCATCGTTTGCGGCGATGCGGTGTTGAAGTGAATAGCAGGTAAGTTCAGTATCCTTGTTGATGAGATCCGGATATCCCTCCGCAAATAATTCCCATTGCTGTGCCTTGCCGAGGCTTTTTAGCCATTCACCCTGTAGCCTGTCGCTCAACGGGCTATCCTTGTAGCGATCGAGAAAACCTTGGACCGCCGGCATGCTCACGTCGATATTCCCAAGCTGCGGGTATAGCTGATAGTAGATTGCGTAGGGTTCCAGTACATGCCCTCTCAGGCGTTGCGCATAGGCCGCCACTCGGCTGGCGTCGCCATTTTGAAACGCTTGCCTCATGGTCATGAAATCGTCATCCTGGCTCGCGGCCACGGTTCCGGCAGACATAGCGAAAAATAACATTGCAAAAAAGATTTTCATAACCTGCTATAAAATAATTAATCAAGCTGAAAAACTGGATGAAATTACCGGCTTACGCAATACGCATTTGTCTCCCGTTCGGATAGGGTACTGCTCCGCTTGAAGAATAGCACATCATGCCATATATCAGCCTGAACCCCACCACCAATGAAACGCTAAAAACCTATACCAGTTGGGATAGCAATCACCTCGCGGCGGCTTTGGAAAAAACCTGGAATGCGCAGCGAACCTGGGCGCAAATGACGCTCCCCGATCGAGCCGAACGCATGCACAATGCTGTCAAGCTGCTGCACGAACGAATTGACGAATATGCCGCGCTAATGGCCGTTGAAATGGGAAAGCCGGTGCGCGAGGGTAATGCGGAGGTAAAAAAATGCGCGCTTGTCTGTGATTATTACGCAGTGCACGCCGAGCATTTCGTGCAGGCGGAAATGGTTCAGACCAATGCGAGCAAGAGTTATGTTTCCTACGAACCGGCAGGCGTCGTACTGGGTGTGATGCCATGGAATTTTCCATTTTTCCAGGTGATTCGTTTTGCCGCTCCCACGTTAATGGCCGGCAACGCCTGTATTCTGAAGCATGCTTCTAACGTCCCTCAATGCGCATTGGCGCTAGAGCAATTGTTCCGCGATGCAGGATTTCCCCCGCATCTATTTGCGACACTCATGATCGAGTCTGCCGACGTGGCCGGGGTTATTGCCAGCCATCACGTCCATGCGGTGACACTCACGGGTTCAGAGTCCGCTGGGCGTGAAGTAGCTTCCCATGCCGGCCGGCACTTGAAAAAATGCGTCCTGGAACTGGGCGGATCGGATGCATTCATCGTGCTGAAAGATGCTGATCTCGAACTTGCTGCCACCTTCGCGGTGAAATCGCGGTTTCAGAACTGTGGACAGTCATGCATAGCTGCAAAGCGCATCATTCCGGTAGCGGACGTTGCCGATGAGTTTGTATCTCTCTTTATAAAAAAAACAAAAGATTTGAAAATAGGTGATCCCATAAATGAAACAACCCAGATCGGTCCGATGGCACGGTTTGATCTGCGGAAAGATTTACATCGGCAGGTCGTTGATTCGATCGGACAAGGCGCAGAAGCGATTATCGGCTGTGAACCCATGCGAGGAGAGGGTGCGTTCTACCCGCCATCGATATTGGATCGGGTAACGGCAAAAACCCGGGCATATCATGAAGAGCTATTCGGTCCTGTGGCCGCCGTGATACGGGCAGCAAATGAAGAAGAGGCTATTCGCATTGCCAACGATACCCGCTTCGGCCTGGGTTCAAGCATCTGGAGCCGCGACACGGAAAAAGCCGAACGGCTTGTAAGGCAAATCCAGGCTGGCTGCAGTTTCATTAATGGCATGGTCAGATCCGACCCGCGCCTGCCTTTTGGGGGTACCAAGGCTTCCGGGTTTGGCAGGGAATTATCGTATCATGGCATCCGCGAATTCGTTAACATAAAGACTGTGTGGGTCAGATAAGCCAGATGAGGCGGAAGATGTTGACAGCAGGTGACATCACCGCAGTGATCAGATCACGCCCTGACCAATCATCGCATCCGCTACTTTTACGAAGCCCGCCACATTGGCGCCGTTGACATAACTGACGGTGCCGTCCTTGCGTTGACCGTATTGCAGACAGGATCGATGGATAGCCTGCATGATCTCGAGCAACCTGGCATCCACCTCTTCCCGGGGCCATGAGAGGCGCATGGCATTCTGGCTCATTTCAAGACCGGAGGTGGCCACGCCTCCCGCATTACTCGCCTTACCCGGTGCGAAAAGAACACCGCTGCGTTCGAAGCGCTTCACCGCCTCCGCCGTGGAAGGCATATTGGCGCCTTCAGCGACACATATTACGCCGTTGTTGATCAGGTTTGCCGCATCCTCATCACTTAGCTCGTTCTGGGTGGCGCACGGCAAGGCGACGTCGACCGGAATATGCCAGGGACGCATGCCGGGAATAAAATTGGCTTTCGTGCATTCCGCATAGCTGCTGATTCGAGCATAGCGCAAGTTTTTGCACTCCATCAACTCAGCCAGCTTTTCAGGAGTGAAGCCCTCTTCATCCACCACAGTCCCGCTGGAGTCGGACATGGTTATTACCTTGGCGCCGAGCGCCATCGCTTTTTCAACGGCATATTGCGCAACATTCCCCGAGCCCGAGACGGAAACTCGCATCCCTTCCAGCGCACGGCCGGATTGCTTGAGCATTTCCTCGGCGAAATACACCGTGCCGTAACCGGTGGCTTCCGGACGAATCAGTGATCCGCCAAAACTCAGCCCCTTGCCGGTAAAAACGCAGTCCGCACGGTTGGAGAGCTTTTTCATCATGCCCGCCATGAAGCCAACCTCTCGCCCGCCGACGCCGATATCGCCAGCCGGCACATCGATATCAGAACCGATATGGCGGAACAATTCGCTCATATAAGCCTGACAGAAACGCATTATCTCTCCCGGGCTCCGGCCCTTGGGATTGAAGTCCGCGCCCCCTTTGCCGCCACCCATGGGCAGCGTAGTGAGCGCATTTTTGAGAGTTTGCTCGAACGCGAGGAATTTAAGGATGGAAAGATTCACCGAGGGATGAAAACGAGTGCCGCCCTTGTAAGGCCCAATGGAGGAACTGTGCTGGATCCGGTAGCCACGATTGACATTCACCTCGCCTTTATCGTCTACCCAGGCTACCCGGAAAATAATTACCCGCTCCGCTTCTATCAGACGATCGAGAATACCGTGCTCGCCATAGCGAGGGTTTTCCGTGATAAAGGGCCAGAGACTCTCGATGACTTCTGCAACCGCTTGCAGATATTCGGGTTGGCCCGGGTTCCGCTCGGCTATGTAAGCGCAGAACTCCTGAAAACTTTGGTATCTCATTTTGCTCCCCAGCATAACAAAACCATACTCATAAGGTGAGTATTCTGCCAAATAACTGGCGGACCCGCATTATATTTATATTTAACCCAGATGTTTCATAAATTGACGCGCGCCCTTGCTGGTTTTTTGTTTCGTATGAAAATTTCGTTCAGTCGGGCGTATGAATAACTACGCCACTCTTCACGAAATCTCCCTACAAAACAAAATCCTGCGCAATCATCACGCGAATTTATGAAACATCCGGGTTAGGAATGATTGCGGAGACTGTTACGGAATTTTCTGATTTTCCGTCACCAATCTCTGCCGGATAGCGCGGATGCGCCTATCCAGGCAACCGCCTGTCACCGCTTGCAGCGTCTTATTCGTTTTTTCCGTCATTTTGGTCGTCCTCGTCATCTTTCTTGCGCGGCTTGGCTGTCCACCAGACGACAAGAATAAATAACGATAGAGCGACACCCGCTTCCAGCAGTAATATCCACATAGGATCAAGCATGATGTATATTTATCATACGCAACTCTAACCCATAATCTGATGAAAGACCAATCGGCCTTGCTTGCCGTTGCCGCGTTACTCTTGCTCAACGCATGTACCATCGTCTCCACGACGCCGACTCCACCGGTCGCTATCGAAACGCCGGCTGCGCCAACCTCGTTGGTACCCATGCTTAAGCCAACCGACTGGAACGCCCTGACGGGCTGGGCGGAGGACGATATTTTGCCCGCATGGGATGCCTTCCTCCGAAGCTGCGCTGTTCTGAAAAATCAGCCACTGTGGGGCGAAACCTGCATTCAGGCTGCCGCCATGCGTGGACAGAATAGCGCAATACTGCGAAAGTTCTTCGAAAGCCGTTTTGTGCCACATCAGGTGCTGAATTCCGACGGTAGCGACAATGGCCTCATCACTGGTTACTATGAACCGCTGTTAAAAGGTAGCCGCAAGCAATCGAAGCGTTACCGCTATCCGCTATACAGCACGCCGGATGAGCTTCTGGTGGTCGACTTGAGTGAAGTCTATCCGGAACTCAAAAATATGCGGCTGAGAGGGCGGCTGCAAGGCCGCAAAATCATACCGTATTATAGCCGGTCTGACATTGCGAGTAATCCTGCGCCGCTACAGGGAAGGGAACTGCTGTGGGTGGATGATGAGATCGACCTGTTTTTCCTGCAGATACAGGGTTCGGGCCGGGTGCAACTCGAGAATGGTGAAGTCGTGCGCGTAGGCTATTCCGAACAAAACGGGCATCCCTATAAATCCATCGGGAAATTGCTGGTGGAGCGCGGCGAATTGCCCTTAGAAAAAGCTTCGATGCAAGGAATCAGGGCTTGGGGCCAGAGAAATCCCCATAAGCTGGGCGAATTGTTACGGCAGAACTCGAGCTTTGTTTTCTTCCGCGAGGTGCCAACCGCCGTGCCGGGACCGCTAGGCTCGCTCGGTGTACCGCTGACGGCGGGCAGAAGCCTTGCTGTCGACCCTCGCGCCGTGCCTCAGGGTGCACCGGTTTTTCTCGCCACGACCTGGCCTAATACGGATAAGCAGCTTTATCGGCTCATGGTGGCGCAGGACACAGGCGGGGCCATCAAGGGCAATGTCCGCGCCGATTTCTTCTGGGGTTTTGGAATCGAGGCAGCGGAACAGGCTGGCAAGATGAAACAGGCAGGCAAGATGTGGGTTTTAATGCCCACCGGCTATGTGCCGGAAGCTCAGATCAGAAGGAATTGAGCTTGTTCGGGCCAGCGCTACAATCTCATGCCTGTCATTTTGCGGATGATGCACCCAGTTTCTTTTCTATGGCTTCAGCAGCCATCAAACCTGGCGCGATCGAGCCATCCGCAAAAATCAGCGTCGGGGTACCGCTTATGCCGTTTTTCTGGCCTGCCTGAAGAAGCTTGTCAATCGGCGTCTCGCAGTCTTTTCCGGTTGGCGCAATGCCTTTAAGCATGAAATCTTCCCAAGCCTTGAGCCGGTCGGGTGAACACCATATTGAAGTAGCGGTAGGGGCCGAGCCGTTAAGCACCGGGTAAAGCAACGTATAGACAGTCACATCGTTAACGTTGGCCAGTTCTTTTTCCAGACGCTTGCAGTAGGGGCAATTCGGGTCGGAAAAAACCACGAGCTTGCGCTTTCCATTCCCCTTGACTGCTTTAATTGCATACTCCAATGGGAGAGAGTCAACACTTATTCGCCGTGCATCCTTGATCTGCTGCAAGCGATCGCTGGTCAAGCTCTGCTTCGTTTGCGGATCAACGACATGGCCGAAAAAAAGATAGGACGCTTTTTCATCGGTATAAAACAATTCTCCCCCCACCACGACTTCGTATAGCCCGAGGTAGGGAGTTTTCTTCAGGCTTTCGATTTTCTCCCCCGGGAAATTTGCCTGGATCGCTTTTTTCAAAGACGCCTCATCAGCAAAGGCCGTACCGAAAAGGAAGCACAACAGCAGCGAAGAGAAAACAAGATTTATGCGCATGACCCGATTGCTCCATTTATGTGGTTTTTAGTGCCTGGTTGTTAGCTTAACGGTATATGAGCCGATCAATCCATGGCTCGGCGTCAGCTCAATGCATGCTGCATCAGCCGGTCTTTTATGAGCGGTAGGCGGTTGGTGATTCCCAGCCCTAAATTACGCAAGCGAACCAGTGTCGGGTTAGGATTGCTGAATAACTTCTGCAGCCCATCGGTAACCAGTTCCATGGCCAGAATATCTTCCTTGCGTGCCCGCTCATAACGGCGCAGCAAACGGTAATCCCCGCAATCCGGTTGCAAGCCTCGCGACATGAGGGTAGAGGCCAGCTCATGCGCATCGCGCAAGCCAAGATTGACACCTTGCCCGGCAAGTGGGTGAATACCGTGCGCGGCATCACCAATAAGCGCAAGACGCGGCTGCACCAGTTTGTTCACGTGTACGAAATTCAGCGGAAAAGCAGCAGGCCGTGTGACGAGTTGCAGCTCGCCCAGGGTGTGGCACGAAGCCTCAGCGACGTGTTGGCACAGTTTCGCCTCAGGTAGACCCAGTAACTTGTGCGCCAGCTCTTCCTTGGCCGACCACACCATGGATACCAGGTTGTCGGGCAATGGCAGCAGTGCCAATACCCCGTCTCGCCGGAACCACTGGTGAGCGACATTATTGTGATGCCGCTCGGCGCTGAAATTGGCCACTACGCCTGTCTGCTGGTAGGAATGCCGCGCCACCGTGATTTCCGCCTGCTCGCGCACCCAGGAATTCAGGCCATCCGCGCCGACGATCAGCGACCCTTGCAACACATTGCCATCGGCGAGGTGCAGATCGGCATGGGAGTCCGCCCATGTTATCGAGGTACACTGCGCGGGGCAGAAAATCTTGAGATGTTTTTTTCGGCGCTTGAGCGCCTCCCATACCGCAGCCTGAAGCTGCCGGTTCTCCAGGATGAAAGCGAGCTCCGGGAATCCGATATCATAGGCGCTGAAATCGATACGTGCGGCGCTATCATCGCCAAACACGGCCATGTTGTATACCGGGCTCATCCTGGATTTGTCGAGTGTTTGCCAGATCTCCAGGTTCTGCAGGAAGGCAGTGCTGCCCGGGCTGATGGCATAGATCCTGCTGTCCCAACTGTCATCGACGGGTAGTGGAAGGGGTGGGCGCGACTCCACCAATGCTATTTTAAGACCGCTGTCTTTGAGAGCAAGCGCCAGGCTTGCTCCAACCAGGCCGCCGCCGACAATAATGACGTCGAATTTCATGAAGGCATTATACAGGCGCTTTGGCTGGGGCGGGATGAGGTTGGGATATCACCGGACGCTGAATGTCATGCCGGAGTGTATTATGAAGTTCAGCTAAAGCCATCTTTTTTCTTCCTGCAAGATCATGTAGATAGCAACGGGAAATTCTTGTTAATCTTGACAGAGTCCCCTGCTGAAGGCAAAATTCGACCTCTTCGGCTTATACGTGGCGAATTAGCTCAGTGGTTAGAGCAGCGGAATCATAATCCGTTGGTCCCCAGTTCGAATCTGGGATTCGCTACCAAAAAAACATTCTTCATAAATAACATCCATGCGATGTGGACTATTCAAGGTAATCTTAGCATAGAATCCGATTCGCCCAGTGCTATGCCCAAACGAAGACTGTGCAGCAAGCCTCTCTGAAATAAAGGCATTGCGTGCTGTTCTGTATACCGCATATTGCTGCATGCCGTTTCAGGAACCGGAACAACGCCTGCTACTTGACCAGTTGCGTCTCAAACTGCCGGCGCAACCACCACCGAGAATTACGGCTCCCTGCCTATCCTGCCTTCCCCCCGAGTTGCGGAATCCAATGCAACATGAAGGGATGAACGATATCCCAGACCAGCATGCCGATAATCCCCGCGACAGCCACACATACCATTGCGGAGGCCAGCCGACCAATTAAAGCGCGGTTGTGTTTGCGTAGGACGAACGATAGACTGAACGCGATGCTCGTGAAGGATGCAAGAACGGCGCCGGTGCCCGCAACGGTCGGCGATATGCTGCCTTGCGAGGCCAGCGTAGCCGCAGCGGCTACCGCGCTCGCGCTGGACATCAGGCCGCCGATGATGCTGACGAAGTAGAACCCCATGTCGCCGAATTGGCGCTGGGTCACTGCCCCGACGATATGAAGCAGCAGAAATACGGCACCGTATTTCAGCGCCAGCGGCAGCGAGAATGGCAGCTCAAGTTTCATTTGCGGCACCTCCTCCCCCGATGGTCGATCACGTCTGCGATAGCTCCATAACACCAGAGCCGTGCTTGTGAGTAGCATCAGCACGAATGCAGCGAGTGAACCCACAAGGGCCAGTGGCGCAAGGATTAGCAGCAAGCACGCGTTGCGCATGACCATCGCGGTGGTGGCAAGCAAAATGCCCCTGTACGCCGACTCGACGAACGCACTCGACGACGGCTGCACGCGCGAAGATAACTCGATCACTGTGAAATTGCTGTTAACCAGACCGCCCAAAAAGCCCAAAAACACCACGCCACGGGCACCATAGAGCTTCCACAGAATGTAATTCACGAAGCCAATGCCAGCGATCAGGATCACTGTCACCCAGGCCGCTCGAGGTTCAATCAGATTCCATGGGCCGACGGTACCCACTGGCAACGCCGGGTAGATTACGATCGCCAGAATAGCCAGCAGAAGCGCCGAGCGCAACTCGCTTTCCGTCAACCCCATGGAAAAGCCCGCAAGCCCTTCTTTCCAGGCGAGTAACGCAGTTGCGATCACCATCACTGCCGCCGGCAAAATTGTATGCCCCTGCCCGCACAGAATGCCTGCCATGCAGGTTACCAGCATCGCCGCCGACGTCGTCAGCTCTGTTCCCTGAGCAACCCGTAATGCCTGCACATTCAGCAACACCGTCAGCATGCCGACAAGTGCGAGGATGAGCAGCGAAAACGCAGTACCGAGCGCACCGCCGAGCGCACCGAGAAGACAGATGAAACCGAACGTGCGTAATCCCGCTTCCTTGCCGCGTCGTTCGCGTTCCAGCCCAATCAGCAACCCCAGAGACAGGCTCAGCGCTAGACGAACCAGGATCTGCAGATATGGCCAATCTGCGGTCGGCAAAGCAGGAAAGGACTCAGCCATCAATTCTTTATCTCAGGATGCCATTGTCTGGAGATTTGAGTTTAGATGCATAGTAACTCATTGGGTATATTAAACATATTTCTCTGTAATCAATTTCAACTTGTGCCAAATTTCTGACTTTTGTCAGAAGTCCGCATATGCATGCAGGGAAGCTGGTGTTTGCTCCATTAATGGGGGCGCCTGCCATTACGCACGTTACGCCAGTGCGTAACCAAATATTCAAGTCGCTATCCAAGTTTCATATCTCGATCAGTTTCTCTGCTTGGCCTTCGGCAATGATGCCTCATCTTCTTTCGCTGTATGAAGAGCTTTTTATCCTGATTCGTTAATTTATTTCACGGCATATACTTGTTTCGTATCCAATTGAAGTTGAATAGCGCCAGATAGAGCGCTACCGCGGATGACCAGTGTACGGCACCGTACAGACCGAGCGCGAGGGAAATGACATTCTGTATTCCTATTTAATTTCGAAGGATAACACGATGAAAACAATTAAACTTTTGATGGGTATGTTTATGATCGGCGCGTTGCTGGCGCCTGTTGCGAGCTTTTCCGCAAGTCACGACTCGGATTCAAGTGTGGGCGAATTTGTCAAGGATTCGGTAATCACCAGCAAGATCAAGGCCAGGTTGGCTGCCGAAAAGGGTGTCAGCGCGATGCATATCATGATAGATACAGATAAGAATGGCGTAGTGGTGATGAGCGGCACAGCCAGAAGTCAAGCTGAAATCGATAAAGCGCATTCGATCGCGCATTCTGTCGATGGTGTTACGAAGGTCATAAATCACATAAAGATCAAGAAAGAGCATTAGGCCAGGTCTGCTCGCGCCCTAACGCCACCAGGAATACAACGGCCGGGTAACCCCCGGCCAATTTTTTTTGTCAGGAGTTGAGGGAGAACGGCCTAGCCCACCTGCTTGACCGCTCGTACTTAACCAACTACCAACAATTCCAAGTCTGCACTATTCTCCCCCAGAGATTTAAAGGTTTAAATGGCAGTGGTTATTGGCAATCTGCCACCTCATCTTTTTCGTCTTATTATAGGCTGGCCTCACGCTTGAGCAATTCATCGATCTTGAGCCCCACTTCCGATTGGCCGTTAAATACCGTGCCAAGCTTCTTCTTGTTCAGGTGCTCCAGATTAGTGGTGTAAGCTTGAGCTGGCAGCGGAAAATATTTAACTTCGCTTACCAGAGTCGATCCTTTTTTCATATAGAACTCAACAAATTCCTTCACTCCGGGTTTTTCTGCCGCCTTGATATTCACGTAAATAAAAATCGGGCGTGATAATGGCTGGTAGCTTCCATCCTCCACCGTTTTAATGGATGGGATAATGCCGCCTTTGCCTCCATCAACAGCGAGCGCTTTAACCTTTTTCTGATTTTCGAAGTAGTAAGCGAAGCCAAAAAATCCCAGCCCGTTTTTATTGCTCGCCACTCCCTGCACCAGTACGTTGTCGTCTTCGGAAGCAGTGAAATCACCCCGGCTCGATTTGGCTTTTCCGACGATTGCTTCCGTAAAGTAGTCAAAAGTGCCAGAGTCCGCTCCTGGACCGTAAAGGTTCATCGGATCATCAGGCCATGCCGGGTTTACTTGATTCCACCTGGTTATTTTCCCCTGGGCGCCGGGCTCCCAGATCTTTTTTAATTCTGCAACGGTAATATCCTTAACCCAATCATTTCTTGGATTCACCACAACCGTCAATGCATCATACGCCACTGGCATTTCAACGTATTGCACCCCGGCAGCTTTACAATTGTCCATTTCTTTTTTAGAGATGGGGCGCGAAGCGTTGGCGATATCTATTTCACCACGGCAAAATTTCTTGAAGCCGCCGCCAGTGCCTGAAATACCAACTGTGACTTTAACGGCACCGTTCTTGGCTATTTGAAAATCTTCCGCCACTGCTTCGGTAATGGGATAAACAGTGCTCGAACCATCGATTTTTACAATTGGCTCAGCATTCACAACGCTGACACCTCCAAGCAGCGCACCCAATACCACTACTACTATCTCAATACCCAGGAATTTCAGCATTTCGTTCTCCGCAAGATGGATCAGGAGCCGCTTTCCAGTGACATCCCTGCTCTGGCTATTAACTCAAGCCTCGTCAGTAACTAGGTCAGCGCCCTGCATTAATTTATTGGTATCAGTATTTTTGCCTTGGTGCTTTTGGACAATTACGAAAATAGAGGGCATTAAACCCAGATAATTCATTAGGCGGCTCCGCGAGCCTACGCGAGTGCTGACGGTTAGTTTGCGGCCATTTTTGCCGCTTGCTCGTCGTCCATAGACCAGGCTATGGACTTCTCTCAACCGGCAAAACTGTCTCGCAACCTGCCTCGCCATCATCTCGCGTCCTGATGGATTATCCGGGTTTAACGCAAACCTGATATTTTCATCTGATTATTCTTGTCTTCTTTAAGGAAGACGATTGGGAGAATACTGCCCAGTCATGTCGATATCATTTCGGCTTTGTGTCTGTTTTATGACGCTGCGGATTGGCTATAAACGAGAGGGGGAGTGATGGAGGCAATCACAGGAGAGTTCAAGCCGGCACGACCGGAAGATGTATGGGCAATGAAACGTGATGATGGGTTTTGGTAACTTGATGGTTTTGTTTCTATCCCTGAATTGCAGGACAGACTTGCCCTTACGCGATCCAAGACCAATTTTTCTATTCTCAATCCAGCGGAACATCCAGGCGCCTAAAGGATATCAGCAAGGCCAGATCATAGGCGATCTTCAAAGCTCCACAAGCAATCAAAGGTGCACTCAGCAGCCCGCTGGCCAGCAAAGCGCCGGTCAAGGTTGGGCTCGCGATCGAAGCAAGGCTGCGGGATACCGCGGTGAAGCTTGCAGCGGCAGTGCGCTCTGCCGGGGTGACAACAGCCATTACATAGGCAGTACGTGTCGGTACATCCATCTGCGATAATGCACTCCGTACGAGCAGCAGAACGAGTGCGACCTCGAGATTTGGGGCAATTGCAGCAAAAATGAGGCACACGTTAGCAGGGATGTGAGTAAAGACCATCGTGTTGAGCAGCCCGATCCTGCGCGCGACGAACGGTGCAGCAAGCTGGGACCCGGCCGACAACAGCCCTGCACAGAAGAAGAATGTTCCAGCCTGTCCGAGCGACAGTCCAAACCGCGCAAAGAGCCAAAGCGTCAGCAGGGAGTTTCCCAACAATCCCCCAGCAAACGCATCAATGCTGAATAACATGGCAAGCTTGAACACAATGCTGCGTGATGGCCCCAGCGGCTGTTGTAGCGGGGCAGTCTGGATCTCGATCGCCGGCAGAGTTCGATAGAGCAGCCAGACTGATCCGCCGAGTAGACCGTACAGCACGAACATTGCGCGCAGGCCATCAATTAAGGAAAGACCCGACCATGGCACGAGCCAGGATGGGATGCCGGCGGCTAAGGCGCCAACAGCGGCGCTCAGTGAGCCAATTAGCGAATAACGAGCGAACAGCGTGGTTCTTGCGTTTCCGTTAGCTGCCTGCGCCAAACGGGCATGCTCCAGCGGCAAAAATACGCTTACATCGGCCGAACCCGGATTAAGGGTTCCAATGAATGCGACAACAAATAGTGGCCAAAACGATGAAACGCTCGCGAAGCTAAAGCCGGTAATTGCCATTAACAAGGCAGCGAACAGCAGCAGCCTACGAGTTGTCCATCTGTAGCCAATCGCACCGAGCCCCAGCATCGCCAAAGCTGATCCGGCTAACGTTGCTGTATTTAAAAAGCCTACGTCCAGTTGATCAAATCCCAATGCCAGCAGATAAGCGGGCAAAAGCACGGCAACATAGCCATCGCCAAAGGCTCGCAACGCGCGGGCTGCCAGTAATGGGAAAGCAGTTTCAGCTACCCCCGCAGGCATGAGCAAACGGGTAAATGTCCTGCGCCCTACGCCCGCTTTCACTGATTTGATCCTCCATCTGCAATCTATCTATAACTTAATGCCGATTTTGTCACTCGAGATTATTCGGTGCTACCTTTGTGCATCAAACGCCTTTTCCTTTTTTAACGGTTCTTTCCAGCTGATGCTGATACTCAGCAGCTATGCGTGCAAAACCCCTTTAGTGCATGCGATAACATGATCTCTGAATAGATGTATTCGGCTGGAGGTACACCGAAGCCTGACCTGATGTGGACCGCTCCTTACAATGAGGTGGCACCTTCGCTATCCGCTGGCGCTCGACCTGATGCTTATGTGGTTGAGGATCGCCGAATTCCCGCTGATTAAGTCCTCAATTAGCGTGGACAGGTCTGTTGATAACTACCAAAGCTTTGTCGCGGCTTGGGTTTCCTGCGCTGATCAGTATTGCGGCAGACGTTTCGCATATGGGAAATTACTGGTTTCGGTTCCTCTTTGTCTAAGTCAGGAGGGATCTGCGCCCGTAACTGCGCTTGGGTCGCTTGAAACCTTTAATTTTGGAGGGCGAGTAAATTATCCATCGTGCTTATCCGTAAAGCGGTATCGATAGCGTCCTTCACGGCGACAGAATCCGAAACATCACCGGTGATCTGGTCAAAAACACCGCCCCTGGCAAAATGTATTTTCTGGGCTTTCTGCCAACCGCCGGACACCTCGTCAACGGTAAACAGCTCAAGGCGGGGAAACCGGTCCTCGTACCTGGCGGCCACGGACGGATCGCGGGGACGGTAATAGTGCTTGGCGGCGATATGCTGTGCCTGAGGTGTATATAGATATTCGATGTATGAAGCCAAACCGTGTGCGCCTTTCCCGTTCCCAACCGCGTCCACTACGCTGATAACGGGTTCAGCCACTATTGATATAGACGGGGTAACGATTTCAAACTTATCGTTTCCGTTATTCTGAACGATCCGGTGCGCTTCATTTTCCCAGGTGAGGAGTACATCGCCTATGTTGAGCAGGACAAAGGCAGTAGTTGAGCTTTCCGGCTTTTCATCCTTGTAATCCACCGCCTTGGCGTTGGCAAGCAATTGGCTGACAAACTCACGGGCGGTTTGTTCACTGCCGCCTGATTGCCTCATTGCATATCCCCAGGCCGCCAGATAATTCCATCGGCCGCTTTCAGAGCGCTTTGGGTTCGGGTTAACCACTTTTATATCAGGGCGCACCAGATCGCTCCAGTCCTGCAGTTTCTTTGGGTTGCCTTTCCGTACGAGAAACACGATGGTTGAAGTATAGGCTGAAGGATAAGAGCCGGTTCGAAAATCCTGCGCTAAAAGCTTGCGGGGGCCGGGTGCAACAAGTCGTTCCTTATCATCCAGCTTGTCTACATCGTAGGACAGCGCAAGGGCCGGAACCTCAAGTCCATCGACCGTAATATGCACCGGCTTCCCCGACTTGCTCCGCGCCTGCTCGACCTCGATATCCAGACCCGTCCGGGTTTTCCAGTGAGAGGCAAATGCAACATTCAAATCTTCATGTAACCGCCCCACGGCGCCGGATGCAGGACGACCGGGAAAATTATTCAGGGTGGCGTAGGCAGCGCCCAGGCTCACCAGCGCTATAAATGTACCAACGGCAAAATGCGAAGTATTGAGAGTCATTTTTCATTTTCTCCAGTTGCTCAGCAGCTTTGCTCTAAGCAACCAATAAGGTGGGGGAGTTGCCATCAGTGTTAGTGGGGGCTATTCCGACGCTGGGCCCTGTACTATTTTTCCAGAGCACTACTGATTCAGGAAAGCCGACAAGCTCTTCTTCGTGCACATAGGGGGATAAAGAACCATAGGGTCCTTGCGGATCGTAAGGCAGATGGGAAATAACATTATCCATCCGCTTGATATAACCCTCTTCAGTCCGTACATATACTGCGTATTCAAACATGGTTCACTCTTGTAATAAGATTCGGTTTGCGCATCTTATCGTGGGTTTGTTACAGCATCTTTAAGGGACTATCCACGGCTTGGGGGGACTACTCACAAGAGGGGAGATATGCAAGAGGACAACAAGAAGCAGAGAACAAAGGTCAAGTAATATATGACCGTTGTACAGACGTACTTGCTGTCTTTTCCCCTTGTTGCATATCTTCATAAAGTGACCGTTTTCGGAGAGCGTGAAAAATGGATCGGCTAGATCCATTTCTGGCTGAAAACATCTCCTGAAACTATCGCTTGAAATTAACTCTTCGAAAAGCTGAAGCCAATTTGAGTTTTGGAAAGAAGTTGAAAATAAAAATTGGATAGGCCCAGGTGAGCACCCGGGATCAGGATCTGGCTTTGCAGAGCAGAGTTCGTCGACTGTTGTTTCGTTCTGGATTATGTAATGCTTTTGCTCTGAGGAACGACTATTAACAGCTTCGCCCGTTTCGGGCCACGCTGTTAATTTAGCCCAATTAGCGGCCTCGTCAATTCGGACCGGAGGATCGCAAAGGGGCAGGTCAAGCGATGCCGCCTTGACCTGCCCCTTTTAAACACAATGGATCAAACAGCTCAAAACCAGGCAAGCGAATTTATTCAAATGTGGTTTGAGAAGTCAGAGATCAGGCAGTAATGCGCATTTCGCGGAGTCTGCGGCGAGAAAGTTTGCGAGTTTCACCTTCATAAGCTGCAAAGATAGCGTGCACGTCTAGCTCCGACCTGGATTTTCCGGTAGAGCGCAGCTCCTTGTTAATACCTCTTTCCAGCCAGCGATCGAACTCATCCAATGTATAACCGTACAGATCAATGTATCTTCGTTTCTTCATAACATTTCTTCCGTGATCAGAAAACATACTTCAGCGTCAATCGAGCTATCCTTCATTACAGATTTACCGTCGCTGATCCGTGATTTCACGCATATCCTCAGGTGAATCGGCATTAGAAGGCTATTTGACTACGGAACATGAAAGTGTTCAGGTTATACGGCTTACCACCGCTCGCCGTCACTAGCGGCGAATCCTTGATTTCAAGGATTTTGTCATAGTTAAACATGAATCGAACGTTGTTGTTCACGTACCAGTTCAGGGCGCCGGTAAAGTTTTTCATCTCCCCTCCCCTGAAGGCGCCATCGTTCATATCTACTCCGGCGACACGTGCTGCCAACTCCCATGCACCCCATCCCCCCTTGGAAAAGCTGAAGTCCCGGGCTGGCTCCACTCTGTGAAACTTTCCTTCTTTGTAGTTGCGCGATTCCCCGGTGAGCGTCCATGCGGCTTCTCCGTACCAACCATGAAAGCTTAACGAATCCAGACCATTTTTACGGCCAATCCAGCTATGGGTATACTCGCCTCCCGCGCTGAACGGGCCATATACGCCGCTGGCCTCCAGGCCAAGCATCTTGATGTCCTCGATATCTCCTATCCTGCCGGAATCGATCGGAAACAGGTCAGTCATATGTGACGTTTCATGCCTGAATCTCACGCCATTAGAGCCACCAAATACCTGGCCGCTCCCGCTCGGTTTGCGATAGTTTCCTGCCACACCTAAATGGACAACCTTTGTCTTTTCGTTAATGGGTGCAAAAGTGACACGCGAATTGGTTCCCCAGCTTTCATCCAGGCTTGTGGTATTCGGGTCGATTGACTCGCCATAAAGTCCAACCTGCCCAGTCCAGTTTTTATCACTTTTTGACACATTTAGACCGATAGCGCGATCGACGAGCGGTGCGTTAAGCACATTCATTAATGATCTTTCCATAAATATGAGATCGTTGGAGCTTTCTTGTAACTCACGACTGAAAGGCTGCTTCTGCTGGCCGACGTTGACCTTCGCGAAGCCCCCTCTATATGAGATAAACATGTCTTTAACGCCGACACTATTATCAGCGAAGTCGATCTGGCTCTTGAAATCCCAATCTTTAAAGAAAGTACCCGCAAACTCCAGGCGTCCCCGGCGCAGCTCTGTGCCATCATTGGCTTGAACAGGAGCGCCGCCTCTAAAAAAATTATCATTACCGCTATGCGTGTAATCCGTGTGGATCCGGCCCCCGATCTTGAACTTGAAGTTCTTGTCTGCTGTTTCGAATTGCAAGCCGTTTTTATCCAGTTTGAGTTGCTTTTCGCTTTCCTTGATACGTTCCTCGATGGATTCAACCTTGCTGACGAGTTGTGCCCGCTCTGCTTTTTCTTTTAATCTCGCACTTCTGTCACCGGTTATTGGCTGTTGGGTTCTCTCTGCTTCCGGTGCCGGCGTTGCATTGTTCGATGGAGCACGTTCGACTCTCTCAAAATTACCTATAGGTTGCCGGTCAGATCCGGGCTCTCCATATATCTGCTTGGTTTTGGTATCAATATAAAGGTCAATCGCAAAAGCCCCTGATGATGTGCTTGCTCCCAACACAGCTGCCGCTGCCAATATAAGTTTCGAAAATTTCAAAGCTAATGCCCCCAGTTGTGATGTTTTGGTTATGGTTATGTTTATCGCTAAAAACCGCGACAAGAATAGGGAAAAGAGATGACTTCCTTATTAACCTTTGGTGACAGTTCTATGACAATAACAAGGGCAGTTGAACGATGATGACTCGATCCGAGTGCGGGATGACTCTCTATCATGGCTGCCATCCCAACCATGGATGACAGGTTGAGCTTTACCTTTGCGGCACGAAGGGGCAGCGCTACTTACAGAATTTTAAGAAAGGAGTTGAAGGAACAACTTGTCCCAAGGGTTGCCCTGCTACTGTTTGTCAACATGATCCAGTTAAACAGTTACGGGCGGTTTGGCTCTAGTAGCCTAGTAATAGAGTGGTATTTGAGACATGGCTCATCAACGATTAGCAAATAAGATCCTCATCCATCCCGAAAGTGTTAACAAAAATCTGGGATCATCTGTTTCATTAAACATCCCTTCCACTTTACGGCGGGTATATTCGCTTCTGGCGGCATGCCTCACCAGTTGGCTGGTCAGGAACGGCCAGTTAAATAAAAATTCTGCTTTACGGTAGACTTCAAACTTTGGCTGGAGGGCGTTTATACTTCGGGTATAGGCTTGGGCTACAGCGGCGCGACCTAGATCGTATTGGGTCATAATCGACTCCGCCGCAAGAATGCCCGTTTCCATTGCTTTGCCAATTCCCTCGCCAGTAAGCGGAAAAGTTGAGCCGATGCATTCGCCTATGCCCAGCAAGCCGCCGCGGGCAAAGCGCGTACCGGACAAGCCGGTGCGAAGTGGTGCGCCTTTGAGAGGGCTGATGATCTTGCCATCTCGCATCAAGTCTTGGGCAAGTGGTAATTTGGCAATAAATCGCTCGAAGCTGCGACGAGGGTTGCAGTACTTATGCGCAGAACCAAAGAATCCGATGCCGATGTTGAATATGGCGTCAGGCCCCGGAAAAATCCAGCCATAGCCGCCTTTCGCCGAGTGATCAAAGACAAATGCCAATTCGTTAAAATCTTTTGCCACACGCTCGTTACGCACATACTGGCGAGCCGCAAAACTTCGGCATTCAGCTCGAAGCAATAAACCAGCCCGCTCGATTGGCACGGCATCAGCACCGGTTGCCAGCAATATCCAATGCGCCTGCGCAGAGATAAAATTAGCACTCGTATGGAACTCAATCCGATAATTGCTCTCATCCTCATCAGGAATGCCGACGAACTCGTGGCCAGGTAAAAACTCGCTGCCGGCTTCCATGGCGCTGTCCAGCAATAACGCATCCAATTTCAGGCGCGGTACACAAGCGCTATTCGCTCGGATCAAAACGTTGCTGCCATCGAAACCAATCAGACGCATCCCTTTGGCAGGGCAGGAGATCTTGGTAACGCGCTCCATCAGGTCGAGTTTTTTCAGCGCCTGATGCGCATCAGGAATCAAGGCGTCTCCACACGTTTTGTCACGCGGGAAGATCGCCTTGTCAAACAGGCCAACAGAAAAGCCAGCGTTGGCTAAAGTGCGCGCGGCCGCACAACCTGCGGGCCCCGCGCCGATGATAATGACGTCATAGACGTATCGCATTGGATCATCTCAGATGTCCGGAACGCCGTTGCCACGTGACAGCCTCCATCAACAAGACCCAGTTCGAGCGTCGCGCCGCTTTAAAACAAACTCTTTTTAAATCGAGCGCGGCTATTTCACGCAAATACCGCTGCAGTCGGCACCACCACGGGCGGGATCGCAATTGTCGGAAGGGTCATCCACGCACTTCTTGCCGTCAGGGCATGGAAATCCTGCAATTCCTCCACACATTTGCTTCGGTTCTTTCTCACCGTACGCGGAGCTCCCCTTGGGCGGATAATCGACGCGTTTCCCGCCACCCGGCTTGGTTGGCTCCGTCGCACCAATCTTGACCGTTTCACGAATCTGCCGAGGTTCCACCGCTTCTACATCGATGGATTCCACTTCTCCATCTGTATGCCGGGCGGTATAAACCCCAACCACGTCCAGGGGCACTGGGCTTTTTATCACCAGAAATCCTTCCAGGAATGCAAAATCCACGCAAACACCGTCGATGGGGCAAAAGTAACCCGCGATATCAAAGCAGTTCACGCCGACTGCCCCGTCTGGCTGGAGAACGGCTTCCTTGAACGGCGTTACGCCGAATGGTCCTGGCTCGGAGCCGAACTGTGTCGCAAGCGCCACCTTGGCGGCGACGGTAACTTCTTTATTGGTGGGATTGTGTATGTTGACCGCCGTTCGATAGGTGCCGCGCGCCAATGAGCCGTCCTGGTGCGGTAGCAGCAGCGAACAAGCGACCTTCGCGGCATATTGATATTCCGTCTTGATTATCTTAGAAGGTTTGATCGGTTCCGCCTGGGATACGGTAATAGCCTCAATAGGGCCAAACGCAGCCAATATTCCCATCAATGCGGAAAAGATACCCATCACGCGTAGTTGTTTCATGATAGTGACTCCTGTTGTTTTAGATTTGGATACAAGTTGGTCCGAACGATTAATCCATTAATTTCAAAATCAGCGCTCGGCCGGTTGTCGCGACATCATTAATAGGCCTCTGTAAGCATCTTCATCATCTGAAAATAAAAACGAGTTGCGCTGCAAACCTTCAATATATTCATAGCAGTATTTGTTTTACAGTCAAGTCTATTTGCAAATTCCCTGATTTCAGCCTTACCGGTTTTCCTGGGGCGTCGACGCCCCAGTATGGCGAATAGTATGAATAGATACCCAGGTGCAAATATCCAAACTATCCCTGGATCTTCCTATCTCCCCGGCGCCCCCAAAACGGGCGCCGCAGATCCAACGGAATGGGGGAAAGATAATTCTCTCGATCGCAGTCATCAGCAAATCGTGACAGCTCATTCGGCGGCAACCATGAAAGAACTATGCAGCTGTAACTTCCTGATCAATAAAACACTGTTTTATATGGTGCGACAATTTGCCGCATTCCTGCGCTGACTGAAATAGATTATTCTCGCGTTCCGATTGCTGAGGTGGGGACTCTGGATTCTTGATCAGTCTGCGTATTTATTTTGCCATTCCTCGGCCTGCGCTCACTGATCACAATCCAGTTGCGAAAAACCGGAGTGGAAACCCCCGGTTTTTTGAACTACATCAAGCCGAATCAATGCACTGGCGGGAATCTTTTAAAAACACTTTTGGCACAGCATAGATAAACAGCGGTTTTTCAGTAATAAGAAAAGCAGGTGAGGAAATATGAAACCAAATATAAAGCTGAAATCGATGCCGTTTGCCTTGGCAAGTTTGCTCTGCGTATCTTCTGTCTGGGCAACCGATGAGCACGGGTCGCAGGCAAAAGATGAGGTCGAGGCTGAATTGGCGCCAATTAAAAAGCCCCTTGCTGTCACCCCTATGACCCCTATGCCAGCACGTTCCGCTGGAACGGAGATAGCACAAACGCCTGCCGGAGTCGCCGAAAAACAGGCGCCGACTGACGAGCCCGCGGTTAAGTTGCCGGAAATGACAATCGGAGGAAAAGTGAAGCCGATCTCAAAGCAAACCGAAAAGGAAAGATACAGGCTACCCCAGACCACAGAGAGCATGGCCAGGGAAAAACTGGACAGTACGGTCAATCTCATGGCTACAGAGGATGCCATTAAATACATGCCATCCATTCAAGTACGCAGTCGCTATATCGGTGACACCAACGCACCCGTGGGGATGCGCACCTCGGGCACATCCGCCAGCGCACGTAATCTGATTTATGCGGATGGTATCTTGCTGTCTTCCTTGCTCGGCAATAACAACTCAAACACGGGTTCGCCTCGCTGGAATACCGTATCGCCCGCTGAAATCGAACGCATCGATATTATGTACGGCCCGTTTTCGGCAGCCTATGCCGGCAATTCAATAGGTGGGGTGATTAACATCACCACGCGAATGCCGGATAAATTTGAAGTGGGCGCCGATGCGCAATCTTCTTGGCAGACTTTCAATCTCTATGGCACAAAAGAAACTTACGACACCCAGCGGTACTCCGGAAATATCGGCCATCGCTATAACGATTTGTCATTCCGGTTCGACTACAGCCATCTTGATGCCCATAGCCAGCCAATAACGTTTGCGACAGCGCTTAACTCGACCACTGCGGCCAACAGCGGGGATACGGTGGTGACAGGGGCATTCGCGGGTGCAAACGCTACAAATGCCCCCAACCAGACGCTGGGTGCGGGAAACATCAATCACACGGTACAGGATAACTTCAAGTGGAAATGGGCCTACGATATTACCCCGACCATAAAGATCGCCTATACCTTGGGCATGTGGCAGAACAACGCCAGCTCGAGTACGCAAAGCTACCTGAGGGATGCAGCGGGGAATCCGGTGCAAAGTGGCTTCGTCAATATCGGCGGCAATCGATATAATTTGTCCACTCTGAATAGCCCCACCTTTGCGGCCAATCAGACCGATCAGACAACCTGGTCGCACGGCATGAATCTCCGGTCCAATACCGGTGGAAAATTCGATTGGGAGTTGGTGGGTAGCGTGATTGACCTAGGCAAGGATACCGTTCGCGCACCAACGGTCGACCCCACCCTTGCCTTCGCCGGCAATGCGCCGGGTAGAATCACCAGTTTGACCGGATCTGGCTGGCATACTGTCGATGCCAAGGGCATCTGGCGGCCAAGTGTCGATCTGCTGGGTTACCATGAGATCAGCTTTGGCTTTCACCACGACCTGTATACGCTCAAGAATCCAGTGTTCAATACCAGCAACTGGCAAAGTGGCAACGGTCAAAGTATCTTTTCAAACTCGACCGGAAAGACGCAGACCGAAGGTTACTGGATACAGGACGCCTGGGATTTTCATGAGGACTGGAATTTTACAGTGGGTGGTCGTCTGGAAAACTGGCATGCATATGACGGTTTTAATGCGACAACTGTAAACATCCCCGCTAGCGGAGGCATCCCCGCTCACACTGAACTCAGAACGGTCGATCAAGCTAATAAGAGTGCCGTCAATTTTTCGCCCAAGGGCAAGCTAACCTGGAGCCCCATGGATCGGGTGAAAATTGGCGCGGCTATCGGTCAGGCTTACCGTTATGCAACCGCCTCTGAGTTATTTCAAACCACGACGGTGGGGGCCGGCGCCAACGCAATATCGGTCAATGGAAACCCCAATCTCAAGCCTGAAGATGCCCTTTCTTCCGAACTTTCCGCCGAATATTTTCCCGACAAGGGCAGATTGCGTCTCAGCTTGTTCCAGGAGCGGATAAAAAACGCCATTTTTTCCCAGACGGGACTGATAACGAACCCGGCCACGGGCGTCACTTCTCAAGCAACCTTTATTTCAAATGTAGGCGAAATCGATACTTATGGCATCGAAGTTTCGGGGGAGAAAGCGGATGCGGGTATAAAGGGCCTGGATATCCTCGGTAATTTTACCTGGGTGGATTCCCGAATAAATAGTAATCACGATGCAGATGCGGCAGCTGCGGCATTAGGGCCAACAGCAGCCAACCCCAATGCCGCGGTTCCCTCAACCGGCAAACGTCAACCAAGACTTCCCACATGGCGGGCCAACGCGATAGTCACCTATCGTGCAAACGAGAAACTGACGGCTTCGGTGAGTGTTCGCTACAGCAGCGGCCAGTTTGGCCAGCTGAACAACAGCGATACGAATGGTTTCGCCTACACAGGCATAACGAGCTATGTTGTCGCCGACTTAATCGCGAAGTACAAAATTACCAAGCAGTTGACTGCTATTGGCGGCATCAACAACGTCAACAACGACAAGTACTGGATCTTTCACCCTTTTCCTCAGCGAACTTTCTTTGCCCAGCTAAAGTTTAATTATTAGAAGCGGCAATATTTGAAAGTTGTTGGGTTCGTAGCTCAGGCGAAATTGAGTGTCAGCCCCCATTTTGCCAGAACCAGCCCCCGGCTTCCCTTGCAATTTGCATAGATGGTATTGTTGACCACTGACGGTACCCACTATTGAGTCTATCACCTGTTGGCGTTCAACAATTCTCTACCGCCTGCGGCGTACACAATTATCGGTAGGTCGGGCTCCGACCGACATCATTCTACGATCGTCGGGCGGAGCCCGACCTACAACTGACGGGGAGATCAGGCAAGTGAACGATAGCACTGCACATCAAGCAGATATGGCAAAAACAAACTTTCAGCGACGGAATAGGTGAACGCTCGCTTGTACTGAACATTTATGCCTACGGCAAGCGCTTGCGGTTGGGCTCTCTCATTATTCTCTTGAGCAAAGCGTCACAGGATTTTTGCACCGATTCAAGCGCGATATGCAATTCCAGAAGGTTTACCCCGACGTAATTGTCGCAATGAGGGCAGGCAAGTTTTGGTTCGTACTTCAGCCGTGAAATTGTCTCCTCATACTTAATTGAACAGTGAGGACATTTGATTGTGATTGTCTCCGAATCCAGATTGAGCAGCATAGACATCCCCCTCGTAATGGCATGGCTATCAAATCTTATCATGGTTGAGGAGATTTTCAGAATAGGCGATGTGAGTTTCACTTTGAAAAAATATTTATGTTATTGATATTGAGGTCATTTTCATCGGTGAAACCCAACCTTAAAGTTCGAGAGTCCGCTCGACCTCTCATATCAAAAGTATATTTTAGCGTAGGTTCGGGTTAGCGCAGCAGGTGCTATTCATCATTGCCGCGGTGAGTACGGCGGGGCCAGGCGATACTTGTCAAAATATTCAATGGGCCGCAAGGAAGATGAGCGAGAGGTTAGAGCATCTAAGGAATGAAACCCGCACGAATGTGGAGTGCACGAAAAAGCCCGGTGGGGGATCACCGGGCTTAAGACATCTATCAAGGGGGTAATAAATGTCAGTCGGCTTCTACAGAATAGGGATAACCGCCTAGGGAAATAATCTCACAGTGAGATTGCATTGTTGTGACAAAACCCCCCACCGGGTTGGGCCGTAAATCTTTAAGCGTGTTATCGCTTAAAATGACGTCATCTTTATTGGCGCTCTCGATAGAGGTGCCAATCTTTGCAATTCTTTAGTCATTTTCTGCATATTATTTGTTTTGGTTTCATTCCGGTAGTCCCGCCCAGGGCCAACCGGGTTGAGCCTTGGGAATACGACAGGTTATGTACCGGCGGCGTAACGAGATCGAGCGACTGTTCAGGAGGCTGAAAGGATTCCGCCGTATTTTCTCGCACTTCGAGAAACTTGATGATGTTCACTGGCTTCATCCACCTCGCCTTGATCGTCGAAGCACTTGGATTGTGTTAACGGTCCATAATTGTCCAACTGCTCGCCTAAGGGCCTCAAGATGGCTAAAGCCTTGATACCCAGCTTTGGATGCCACCAGAAGGAAAATCTAGAGTTTTGTGCTATAGATAGATTAGGAACGTATCGGCGGCGCCGCAAGCCTATAGCCCAACGCCAGCAGCGATTCACATCTTGCCTGCGTCCGCGGCGCGTCAGTCCCGGCCCGTGTGACTGATTGATACCCAAATCACCTTCATAGGGCTTTGTCAACCATCAAGGATTCATCATGACTCAGCGCATTGACTACCAGAAGCAATCACCCGAGCTGTTCAAGAAATTCGTCGAGTTCAGCATGGCCCTAAGGCACTCCACGATCGAGGAGTCTATTCATGATCTGGTGAATATCAGGGCATCGCAGATCAACGGCTGCGCGTTCTGCGTGGATATGCACGTCAAGGAAGCCACGATCCATGGTGAGCGACCGCTCCGCCTGCACCATGTCGCCATCTGGCGCGAGTCCACACTGTTTGTTCCGCGCGAGCGCGCCGCGTTGGCATGGACTGAAATCCTGACCCAGCTCCCCGCCCAGGGCGTGCCAGATGACGTCTACGAGCGTGTTCGCACGCAGCTGTCCGAGAAGGAATTGTCCGACCTGACCTTCTTGGTGATGTCAATCAACGCCTGGAATCGCGTCAGCGTGGGCTTCCAGACGGTACCCGGCTCGTATGACAAGGCATTGGGTTTGGACAAATCCGGTTTGTACTGATCATGCATCAGCGCGACTGCGTGAGGGTACGTCGTCGCGCCGAACTCATTCAGGAAACACGGGCTGCTCAGACCAGCAACGAGGAACAAGCCATGACTATTTTCAGAACTCTCGCCATACTGTTGCTGTTGGCGGCCGGCACTGCCGGCGCACAGCAGGCGCCAGCATCGGCGCGCGTGACGCCGTTGATGACCAAGGCGCTGCCCGATTATCCGGGCAAGGAAACCCTGATACTCACCGTCGACTATCCGCCAGGTGCTGCCGACCCCGTGCATCGCCACCGTGCGCATGGTTTCATCTACGTGCTGGAGGGTTCGATTGTGATGAGCGTGCAGGGCGGAAAGCCGGTGACGCTGACACCCGGCCAGACCTTCTACGAAGGCCCGGACGATGTGCACACCGTAGGGCGCAACGCCAGCCTCACCAAGCCCGCCAAGTTTCTGGTCTTCCTGTTGAAGAACAGCGACGAGCCTGTTCTTACGCCGGCGCACTGACGCCCACACGGCTTCCGAGCGGCCGCTACGCCTATCCGTGACAGGTGGGTTCGTAAACCCTTGCTGGCTCAACCCCGGCCTAATTTCAACCACCATAATCCTTATTTAGCAAAAAATGCTTTCTGTACTATAGTCAAATCGAGCCTTGTACGTACACACGCAACTATTTACCTAGGGCCTGTTAACTCTAATAACCATATTGCATGTATTCAGCTATACTTACGAGCATGGAAATCACTCAAGCCCAGTACGAGCGAATCGTACACTGTCTGCCGCTTCAGCGGGGCAATGTCAGTCTCAGCAATCTAAGCGTATTGAACGCCATTTTGTATGTGGCCGAGCATGGCTGCAGGTGGCGCGGTCTGCCCAAACGCTTCGGTAATTGGCACACTATCTACACTCGCATGAATCGCTGGAGCAAGAGTGGTGTGCTGGATCGGGTGTTTGAGCAGTTGCAGCGCGCACAGATTGTTCGCATCAAGATCGAGGCCGTTTCCTTGGACAGCACCATTGTGAAGGTTCATCCGGACGGCACTGGGGCATTAAAAAAAACGGCCCCCAATCCATTGGCAAATCCAGAGGCGGGTGGACCACCAAGATTCATATGGTTGCCGCGGATGCTCGAACGGCTATAACGTTTGCGCTGTCCCCCGGACAGGCTCACGATACGCTGGAGGGGCGCAAGCTGCTCGGCAGCCTGGACAAGCCCCGCTGGCCAGTTCATCTGGTAATGGATCGCGCCTACGAGGGAAAGGAAACACGGCAACTAGCGTTGGACCTGGGTTTCATTCCGGTAGCCCACCCAAGATCAACCGGCTTGAGCCTTGGGAATAGATAAGGTTATGTACCGGCGGCGTAACGAGATCGAGCGACTGTTCAGGAGACTGAAAGGATTCCGCCGTATCTTCTCGCGCTTCGAGAAACTTGATGGAATGTTCACTGGCTTCATCCACTTCGCCTTGATCGTCGAAGTACTTAGATTGTGTTAACAGGCCCTAGCTCGAGCTGAGAAATAGAACCGTGAATGAGCCACAATAATGTGGCTCAAAAACTCGAAGAAAGCAATAAGTAACGGATAATTAGCCCTAACTCCGCTGAGTACTCCAAGCGGGGAGAGATTTCTTCTCACGCAGGAATTCTTCGATCTTGTCCGTTGTGACGCCCGGGCTGAATAGATATCCCTGCATCTCCTCGCACTTAAGTCTTCGCAAAAGATCGGCTTGCTTAATCGTTTCCACTCCCTCGGCAATAACACGGAGATTCAGTGAATGTGCTAGAGATATGATTGCAGAAACGATGCTAAGATCGTCTGGATTGGTATTCATATTGATAATGAAAGCGCGATCAATTTTCAGGACATTAACTGGCAACTTGGCAATATAGCTGAGCGAAGAATAGCCGGTACCGAAATCGTCAATAGCGATCTGAATATTCATATCTCGAATAAGGCTAAGCTTCTCGATATTAGCCTCTATGTCGTTCATGATTACACTTTCAGTGATCTCGAGTTGCAATCCGACCGAAACTTCCCCTGCGTTGCGCAGCACATCCGCCACCATACTAACAAAATCCTTTTGCTGTAACTGAATTGCCGAGACATTCACTGCAATTACTGGGGGATTCAACCCTAAGGATTTCCATTTCTGTGCGTCCGATATCGCTTTGCCCAGCGCCCAACGGCCCGCTTCCAGGATCATCCGGGTTTCTTCGAGCAAAGGAATGAAGCTCAGTGGAGGTATCAAGCCATTTTCCGGATCCTCCCAGCGCATCAATGCCTCCAATCCGCTGATTTTTCCATTTTCAAGATCAATTTTTGGCTGGTAGTGCAGCACCAGCTGTTCCTGCTCCAGCGCTTGGCGCAGCCTGGTTTCGAGTTTCAGTTTTTCTTTAACCCTGGCATGAAATTCGGGAGCGTAAAACAAGTGCTTATCGGAAGAAAGCTTTGCTTTTTTCAGTGCCGTTTCGGCATTTCTCAAGAGTGTATCGGTATCTCGGCCATCGGCGGGATAGGATGATGTTCCCGCTCTGACGGAAACGCGCAATTCCTGCCCAGCCGTCAGGAAAGGCTGGTTCTGAACCTCAAACAGGAGCTTTTCCAGAATATGGGCAATATCAGTGCTTTCCTCTTCATGTGTTCTCGCAATAGCAAAATAATCCGCAGAAAGATGAGCAAGAATGTCTGTTTCTGAAAGCAGTTGCTTCAACCTTTTTGCAAGCTGACGCAGGAGACTGTCACCTGCCCCGTGGCCGAGTGATTCATTAATACTGCTGAACCGCTCAATATCGAGGACAATTACAGAAAGCATCTTGTGATCGGAAGAGACGGTCTGGATTCGTTGATCGACCCGATCCAGAAATAACGCTCGGTTCGGCAGATCGGTTACAGCGTCGAAAAAAGCGAGATAATTGATACGCTCCTCTTTTTTCAGGTGATCCATTGCAAACGAAATGTCACCCGCCATTTCGATCAGCAGAGTCATTTCCTCGTCGTCGAAGAATCCTGTCTCCCGTGCATAGAGCGCCAGGATGCCGGCAAGTTGTCCATCAAGGGTTAGGGGTAACACCGCCATGGAAAGATAATCGTCGTTCGGCGGTTGGACGTGTGAGCTTTGCTTTCGCCGGTAGGCATTGAGATCGTTGCAAATGGCGGGTTTGAGATGTGTGATCACGTCCCCTATCAAACAGGAGCCCCCTGGCGCATCCACCACAGCGGCCAGATCGAGCCGGGACAGATAGCCATCACCTCGCCTCGCCTTAGCCATCGGCGTAATTTTTCCCGTATTGGCCTCGAACATCCCGATCCACGTAAAGACAAACTCACCATGGGTTGTTGCAATACGGCACGCTTCGTCGAAGAGTTCCTGTATTTCACGGACGCGCACAATAGTCGTGTTGATGCCGCTTAATACGCTATAGATGCGGTTGAGCCTGACTACCCTGGCTTCATATTCCTTGCGTCGGGAGATCTCTGCCGTTAATGCCGCGGTTCGCTCCTCGACCAATTTTTCCATGTGTTCATGCAATCGGGCGCGTTCCAGTGCGACGCTTACCTGGTACCCGACCCCATAAAACGTGTCCAACTCATTGTCCTTGAACTGCTCTTGTTCCAGGCCCAGCACATTCATGACGCCCTGGCTCTGATTGCCGCTCCACAACGGTATGCTCGCATGATAGCAAGGGAGAGAGGCATGGTCTCCATGTTGGATAAGATGCTCACACTGTAAAATTTTTGGAGCGTGGCTGAACTCTCCAGAGAGCAAAAGGCGACGGCATTCGCATAGTGCCTCTATGCTCTCCGCAGCTAATGATACCGGTACGTTCCGCGCACCAGCCAACCTGACCCCGCTGCGATCCCACAGATAAAGCCACCCTGCCTGGACTCCGGGCAGTTCCACCACGTACTCGAGTGCTTTTTCGCAGACCTCGCGCTCGGTTACTGCCTGATTCAGACCCTCCGCTATCTGATACAGTCCGTGGAGCAAACGATTCGAGTGTGTCAACTCAAGTTGCCGTGCATTTAGCTCATAATTGAGGTGGACCGCATCCTCGTAGATCGAAATCAATAGATCCACGATCTGCTGCCGTTCGGTTGTGATGAAATGTTTTTGCCCGCCGAGATAAATCTCCATTCCCATTTGCATCTTCTGGCTCTTGCGCAGTTCGTGGCTCATCAGCAGGTAGTCGATGCGATCAAGAAGATACTGGTCGTCGTATGGCTTACGGATAAAATTGTCAGCGCCGGATTCCAATCCTTTCATGATGTCCCTGATGTCGGACAGGGAAGTAAGCATAATCATGGGAATATCTTTGAGCTGTGCGTCCCGTTTGATTTCGGCGCATAGCGCAAACCCATCCATCTCAGGCATCATCACATCGCTGACAATCAATGCCGGTTTGCACCGCCGGGCTGCCGCAAGAGCCTGCTTGCCATTGCCTGCGGTAGTAACTTTAAAGTTATTTTCCTCAAGCAGATATCTCAATTTTTCTGCCTGGGTAGGGCTGTCCTCCGCGATAAGAATCTTGGCTTTCCGGGCGTCGTGGGCTGAAACATCATGAGCCAAACTTCATTTCTCCTCTATCGTTTACCAGGTCCGTCAACACTGCCGCAATCTTTTGCAGAGGTAAAATCAGCGTCGCTGCATCTAGCTTGATGGCCTCGCCCGCCATACCGTGGACGACAGAACTGTCCTTGTCCTGCGCGAATGTGATCGAGCCTTTCGCCTTTAGCATGTATAGCTCTTCCGCTCCGTCCCGGCCCATGCCCGTCAATAGGCCGGCAATGGCACCATGGCCGTACACGTCGGCAACCGACCGGAAAAGATAAGAAATTGAAGGCGTCAACCCATGCTCGGGCTCATCCTTGGTCAACACAATCCTCCCGTCGCTTCCTACTTTCATCTGGTATTCGTCAGGCGCAACATAGACATGTCCCGGCAGCGGTAATTCGCCCTGCTTGGCAACATGAACAGGGAGGCTGGCCGAATTCTTCAGCCATTCAACAAATCCTTCTATGAATCCTCCCGCCATATGCTGGACTATTAAAATAGGCGCAGGGAAATCCTTTGGGAGTGCCCGCAGAATAGTTTCGAGCGCGGGCGGGCCACCAGTAGAAGCACCCATGACGACAATTTTTGTTTGTGCCGCTCGGGGCAACGAAGAGATGCTTGTCTGGCACGGGGTCTGGAAGGACTTCCGCATACGCGACCAGCGCCGCACTACCTTTACTTCAGACATCAGTTTTACGACCTGTATCAAATCCCGAGCCGTTGCCTCATGATCTGGATTGCCGATGCCGGCAGGACGGCGTAGAACCGCGAGTGCGCCTGCGTCGATCGCATCAAACGTTGTCACAACCTCTGTGGGATCTGTGCTGCCGCTCACGATTACAATGGGAGTCGGTTGTGTCTCCATGATCACTCGCGTTGCCTCCAGCCCGTTCAACTTCGGCATATGGATGTCCATGGTAATTACGTCAGGTCGATGACTGCGCAGAACATCGAGCGCTTCCTCTCCATCACAAGCGGTGGCGATAACCGTGACGTCAGGATCCGAGTTGAGAATGTAAACCAGGAACTCTCTTACTACAGGCGAATCTTCCACTACTAAAACTCTGATCATGGCGAGGAACTTATGCCCCCGAGGCTGATAAGGCGCCGGATGACCTCCAGTAAATTGCTCTGATCGAAATTGCTCTTCACGATATACGCATTCGCACCAGCCTCAATGCCGCGCTCGCGATGATTCTGTGAATCCAGTGCTGTTACCAGTACCACGGGCAGCCCCGGTAATTGCTTGTCAGCACGTATTTTGGTTGTCAGAGCAAAGCCGTCCATACGTGGCATTTCAACGTCGGAGACTACCAGGTCGAACGCGCCTGTTTTAAGAGCGGTATATCCATCAACCCCGTCGACGGCTGTGGTCACACGATAGCCCGCCGACTCCAGTATATGTTTGAGCAGCGTCCGCGCAGTAATGGAATCCTCCACCACTAAAATAGATTGTTCACTTGACGTCTCATGCTTTTCAGCCGATAAACGGCGAGTAGGAACGCGTACTGCGGCCGACGGCGAGACCGCCGACTTCAGCAGATCAGGTACATCGAGTACGGGCGCCAAAAGGCCAGTCCCCACTACACATACACCTGTGACGTTCCGTACGCGCGTCAATGGCCGGACGAGTCCTTTGATTAGAATCTCCTGCTCACCAAGAATCTCTTCCACCAGAAATACAATGCGGCCGAGACCTGAGCCGAGGACTACAGCTGGTGTGGTGCGCGCGTCAACCTCTGCAACGCGAGGACGCAATTCCAGTATGTCACTCAGCCAGACTAGAGAAAGCGGTTGTTCGTCAACCAGAATCGTTTCACGGTTCTCCATAGTCTGAATTTCGCTATTCGCGATGAGGAGCACCCGTTCAACGCTATTTGAAGGAATAACAAAAAGCTGTCCCCCGGCATGAACAAGGACCCCGCGGGTGTTTGCCAGCGTTAGCGGCAGTAAGATGCGGAAAACGGTTCCGGTATCAGCATTTGACGTGACCACGATGCTGCCACCCAAGCCTTCAACCTTTTCACGTACAATCGCAAGTCCGAGCCCGCGTCCGGAGATATCGGTTACGATGGGGCTGGTGGTTACCCCGGACTGAAAAGCCAGCGCCATTAATTCGACCTCTCCCAGCTGTTCCATCTCCTCTGGGGATACTACGCCAAGCTTGCGAGCTGCCGCTTTTACCATCGCTACATTGATCCCCGCACCATCATCGGTCACAAGTATCTCCGCCGTACCGCTATCGCTCCGTGAGCATGAAAAAGTGATTTTTCCGTACGAAGGCTTGCCTTTAGCTAACCGTGCCGCCGATTGCTCGATGCCATGATCAATGCAATTACGTACCAGGTGGATAAGAGGGTCTCTCATCTCTTCCAGGATATGCCGATCAATTTCCATCTCGCCTCCGCGAATGACAAGCTCCAAGCTCTTGCCCTGCTCGCGGGCCAGATCCCGGGAGAATCGGGGCAGGATGTCCAGAAATGTCGAGAAAGGCAGTAACTGCATCTCTTTGACATCCTGAAGCAGATAATCCGTCATGCCGGCCAGGGTGCGGTGATCCTGCTCGGCTGCCCGTTGCAGCCTCGCCAGCTGGCTCTCAAGCGCCTTCATATGGAGCGGCTCGGTATCCAGGTATTTGAGCAGCTTGGGAAGCTCATGCTTTCCTCGAAAGGTCCGGTTATCCTTAAGACTGAATGTCAACTCGCGATCAACGATACGCATTGCCGATTGGATTTGCAGCCGCTGCTTTTTCCATGTGGCAAGTGCCGCACTGACCTCGCTTAGTTCCTTGGCACGTTGTCCCACCCCCAGTCGCGGCAGCAGTAATTCCTCAACCTGACGCAGAATCGCTTCGAGTTTTGCAATAGGTACCCTGATTGTCGCGGATGCATGGCTCGCAGCGGACGCCGCTCTCTGTGCAGCCATATTGGAACCTGATTCGGTTGACTCATCGGAAGCAGCTAAAGGTAAAAGCGGTGCAGCTTGCGGCGCCTCGGTATGGCTAGCAAGCTCATGCAATGGCCTCTTCAGTATATCGTCAAGCTGTCGCATCATTTTGGGCAACAGAGACTTTTGCGTCCCGGACATACTGCCATCTCCAGCAACCAGTCCGCTTAGCGCATCGATTGTTTGAAGCAGCAGATCAATCAGCGGTGACGATATGGCAAGACTTTTATCTTTCAGCGCCGAGAAGACGTTTTCCAGAGATCGGCACACTGCTTCTATCTGTGTAAAGTTCACAGCCCGGGCGGCACCTTTCAAACTGTGAGCGCCCCGCAATATGGCCTCAATGATATCGGCCCCACGTGTATCCAAAGGTTTCTCTTCCAGCGCAAGCAGCCCGGACGACATAGCCTGGAGATGCGCATCTGCCTCAACCCGAAACATTGCAAGAAGCCTCTCCAGGAGCGCATCATTTTTGCTGGTCATGGATTTTTTCCATTCGCTCTATCTAACAATCCTGCCGCCTATCAGGGTACTCAGTTTAGCCCCCATTTCATACAAACCCTGCGCTGCCAATTCTGCCTGCCGGGTGCCCGCAACATTCTGCTCGCTTGCCTGCTTGATATTGATCATGGCCGTCGCCACCTGATCCATGCCAACCATTTGCTGCTTACTTGATGCCGCGATCTGGGTGGCTGCCTGCGCGGCCTCGCTAATGCTGGCCGAGAGCAGGCGGATTGCTTCATCAGTCTCGGTGGATTGCTTGACGCCCGCCTCTACAGCTTTATTGCCCTGCTCAGTAGCGAGTACCGCAACATTAGTGGCCTTCTGAATATCGCCTAATATCGTGCGCACCTGCCCGGTTGCTTGCCTGGATTGCTCGGCCAGGCTTCTTATCTCCTGGGCCACTACGCCAAAACTCTTACCTTGTTCTCCAGCCCGGGCTGCCTCAATTGCCGCATTCACCGCCAGCAGATTGGATTGCTCAGCCAAGTCGTTGACTGTTGCGATGATTTCGCCAATGGCGTGGCTCTGCTCAGAAAGATGCACAATGCTCTCGGCTATGGATTCCATCTGTTCCTGAATGCGATGCATTCCACTAATGGCTTCCTCCACCGATTTACGGCCAGCCTGCGAGACGTTGGAGGCTTTCTGCGCACTGTCCGAAACAAATTTGGCTTTCTGACTTGCCAGTTGCGCCGTTTGTTTGACTTCTTCCACAGTGGCGGTTGTCTCGCTCACGGCGGCTGCGGTCTCAGCGGCACCCGAGGCAACCTGGGAGGTGGTAGAAAGAATCTCTGCTGAAGACGATGACAACTGGGCGATGCTTTCGCGGAGCTGCCGGGTAATAGTACGACTGAGATGGACGCCGATTGTTACCCCGACTAAAACAGCAAATAAAGAAACAACTGCTAATGTAATGGTAAAAAAACTGACTTTATCCGCAAGCTCAATTTTTCTCCTTTCCAAAAGTACAGTTTGTTGCTCATAGAAACGCTTGGCTTTATCGATGAGCGCAAGGCTGAGCGGGCGAAACGTGTTGATCACGAAAGCTAATGCTTCCTCGGATTTTTGCTCGAGCGTGAGCTGAATGACTCCCTGTTGAGCGCGTTCCAATTGTTCATGCAGAGATTCCATGTCGTCGAGCAGATCGGTCTGCTTTTCTCCACCCATCACACGCCGCATTTTGTCGAAGATTTGCTTGAACTGGCGATCATTGTCTTGCAGGAGCAACTGGTTAGCCTTCCGGAGCTCTGGATAGAGCAAAATTCCCCGGACGTACGTCTGCTGCGCAAACCCCGCGATCCGAAGCTCGTTCGCGCTCTCCATCAGTCGCTCGTCCACGCTTAGGAAATGTTCGTAGGCCACCTGTATCTGATTGAGTGCATAGAACGCAACAACCGTCGAGAGTGCAAGCAGGGCCAGTATAAGCGCGTAGCCGCCCATAATTTTTTTACTGATGGTCATATTGTTCCCTTTCACAGCTTCAATTTTTTATCATCTCAAGGTGTCGCCTGCCGTGCTTCTGTTTGAAATTCCAAGCTTTTTCGTCTCCTGCTTGGCTCACTCGGTTACTTGTTCATCTACGAAGATGTTCTCATCAAGGAGGAGCTTTGCCGCATCAAGAATCATCAACGGCTTTGAAGTCATTCCCTTGAGATAATTCTTACGGATACCCGTGAGTGTGGGCAGAGAGGGCAGGATGTCGGTTACCGGGATACGGCGCATATCGAGAATTTCGTCCGCCAGGATGCCGAAGATTATTTTTCCTGATTTCAGTACGATAATTTTGTTGACGTTGGTTAATTCCTTTTCTGGCAGTTCGAAAAACACCTTTAGGTCAATAACCGGGAATATCTGCCCTCTCAGATTGACCATACCTAAAACAAATGCCGGCGTGCAGGGCAGCGGCATTATGTTTTCCACGCAAGCAATCTGGGTGATGAAGTGCGATTCGATTGCATAACTTTCATTGCTCAGCGTAAATTCCACTACCTGAGTGCCTTCGCTTGCGGCGCCTTGCTGCAATGCTTCCTGTGCCAGTGCCAGTGCCCTCGCTTGCAGGATCCGCTGCGTCTCTTCGATGGAAGGTGTCCACATGCGTTCGACCGCTGCCCTTGCTGCACTCAACCGCCGCTCGACCTCAAGAAAACTCGTACGAACCGGTTTCTTTTTTTTTGGGAACACTGGCGCGTTAGTTGTCAATGCTTTGCTCTTTATTTCCTGGCAATCCGGCGAATTTACTTGTCCGCATAGATGTAATGATTTGGGTGAGTCGGCCAGCGATTAACCCCTCTGATTCCGGCAGAATTGCGTGGGATGGGTACGAAGCCAGCAGCAATAACGCGTTGTCCAAATGACGTTCTGCCTCCCGGCTTTTGCCGTGCGACAAACACAGGTTACCCAATGCAAAGTGGGCGAGCACAAGGTCCGGATCAAGATATAGCGTCCTCATCAGTGACTGCATCGCGTCCTCCACTTGTCCGAGTTCCTGCTGAATTGTGGCGAGGAGATAATAGGCTGCCGGCTCAAGTTTATTTGCCGCAATTGCTTCCTCGCACCGTCTGGCGGCCTTGGTAAGATCGCCTCGATTGGCATAGAAACGGGCTGATTGGCAAAGCACCTCAAACTCCTCCCTCTCTGGCTGGTCTGTAACGGGGTGAGCAGTAAGCGGTTGTTCAACCAGGTCAGTTACCACAGGCAATTCTGCCGCCGCCGAGCGTTTGAGGGTGGAGGTTGTGAACCGACCCTGGACACCAAACGTGTGCGTTAAAGGTTTCTGGACCCTGCGTGAGATATTTGGTAACGCGCCAGAAAATCGGCACTCAACCATATTTCTCCGCGACTCAGGGCTTTCAACTTTTTGATAGAGAGATGCCCCGGGAAACGCCGTGGATTTAAATTGGGGGAAGAAATCGTCGGACATCTCCACCGGGCTTACAGCCAGCCATCCATTACTCACGAGAGACCGGTGAAAGTTCTGTCCAATTCTCCTAACTCCTTCCGGACTGAAATACATCAGTACGTTCCGGCAGAAGATGATATCCATCGCACTCCTGTTACTGGCGACTGAGGGATACACGTCCTCCGCCAGATTCAGGTAGGAAAACGTCACCCTTTTTCGGATATGCGGCAATATCTCGAATAGTCCATTTTTTTTTCGTTTGAAGTAACGCTCCTTAATCCAGTCCGGTGTAGCCCGAAAAGACCATTCGCTGTATAGACCCTCCGCCGCTTTGTCCAGGAATGCGGGGTTGATATCAGTAGCCAGGATGGTCGCATTCCATTCCCCGTCATGCTGGAACAAGCGATCGAGAAGCATAGCAATGGTGTAGGGTTCCTCGCCTGTGCAGCAACCCGCGCTCCAGATACGTAATTTTCGGTTACCGCGTTTGCACATACGCATCAATTCGGGAAAAATACGTCCCTCAAGTACATCCAGGCCTCTCTGTTCCCGGAAGAAATAAGTCTCGCCGACGGTCAAATGACGAGCAAGTATTTCGATCTGTCGGCGCGTCAGGGAACTGGAAAGGAGTTGGAGGATTCCTGATTCAGTGTCCTTCATGCCAAGCTCCTGTGCTGCGAATGCAATTCGGCGCTCAAGATCATCCCAGCGCTTTTCCGGGTAATACAAACCCATCTTCATCTCAAGCAATTCGCTTAGCTGTGAGAGCAGCAGATGGGGAAAGGTGATTTGCATATCTGTCTCAGGTGGTACCAAGCGCCAAATTCAAAGCCTTTTCTTCATCCAAGGAAAGGAACTCGCCAAGATTGTGGATAAAAACCAGTCCATCCTCGAGTTTGATAACGCCATTTAGATATTTGATTCCCGGAAGGATAATATCTGTTGAGATCAGGCGATGCTCAAGACCTTCAATGACTCCCGTTACTGCGTCCGCCATCAGCGCCACAGGACGCCGTTCGGTATGCGCAAAAATCAGCTGATCAGTCAGCAAGGCCTCACGCTTTGGCAGCTTAAAAAGCTGACGGACATTGACAACAGGGATAACTCGGCCCCGCATGTTAACGACGCCAAGCACGACACTCGGTGCACCCGGTAACGGGATTATATTAACCATGCGCGTGACGCTGTCCACCGTGGACAGATGCAGGGCATACCCCTGATTATCGAGAATAAAAACCAGGTACTGGTTATCCATCACTGCTTGTGAATCACTCTGTATAGGAAATAGAACAGGTTACAAAGATTTCCGGCGCCAGACGCTCATATCGGTCCTCGACCTGGATTAATGAGATAGGGTTGGGGGCGCGCCAAATTAGTCTTGACCTGAGCCATAGGTTGCGACTGAGACTGACTAAATGTTTCGGCATCGAGCTCGCCATTACTACCGGAGTACTCGGGGAGACAAGCTAGGCAACCTTGCGAATTATTTTGCTATTAACGCCAGATCTGCTCTGGCAAACAGTGATTCTTCTGTCGTAGTTGGCGCTGCTCTTTGATCCATCTGACTGCTATAGCATATTTGAAAACAATTGCCATTGCTGGCCTCACTTTTTATGGTTGATGACCGTCCTATGAGACTACATATTGATGAGTTTTAATAGCTGTAGAATTTTACAGGTAGGGATATTGAAATGCGCGCTGCAACCATTCCTCAAGGAGGTTGCATGTTGCCGGAGTAGCCACCGATTGAGTCGGACAGGGACCGCTGATGACACGGAATAGCCTCATGCTTGGCGATATACCGATCCGCAAAGCTCCAGGATAGAATTGGGCGCGCTTCTAGTCGGCTTCTATGACGAGGATAAAAAACTGCGATAGGCAGACAAGGTCAATGCCAGTGATCACCAGTTGGCGGACAACATCGCTGTCAACTTGGCATCGGCTAGGCCCATCTTGCGATAAACGCCTGGTTGCAGCACTTTTTCCTTGCCGTGAAGTGTGTAGCGAAATTGGAAGTATTTGGACCCCTTGGGGCGCACCAGCAGGTTCAGGGCATTTTCATCACGCAGCTTGCGTGACTTGTCCCCTGGCTTGGGTTGTGGACTTCAATTGCGGATAGGAGTCCTAAAGCCATAACGGGTAAAAACTTCTCCGGGTAATTTTTTACCCGTACTTATACCCATACGTCAACATGAGCCAGAAGGCAATTCTGGACGCTACTTCATAAAATACTTAATTGACACCAGTCCTTAGACTTAGAGATTACAGACTCTATCCTGACATTGTTTAATGAACGGACTGAGTCATGACCAGTTAGAGAATCGGATACGTTCAGTGAGCTTTACCCGTAAGCTTCTCAGTCAAGTAGACAGTTCAGAAGTAGTTCCATCCGGATGTTCACGATGCTCAACGCTTTTGCCCATGTTGCTAATCCCAACAGCACCATCATGGTGATTCTAAAGTGGTATGCGTGGAACGCTTGTTTCTCATGGAGAGACAATACCGAGGATTGTACAAGACTTGCGAATGTCCATTTGAGATCAGTTAGCAGAGAGTGTGCTGGCCTTCGTGGCGTTGTTATTGCGAAGACATTTGAAAAGGTTCATAGAGTTGCAGCTTCATCCCAAGTGGCGATAAGATTGCAGCCGTCTTCATCACGTCACCGTGCTACTCAACTCTTTCGGTGACAATGACGAAGACATTAGCTAAAGTTAAGCTGCACGACCAAAGATTCCAAGGACTGCCCTATTAATCGTATCAGGGACTCTTGGCTTGACCACAACATTTAATTGGCTACTGACGCCTACATCGAAAAACCATCCATCATCTCCAGAGGCACCGGATACTATATACTCGCCTGCCCGGAGGTTTTTTAGGGGGAAACTGAAACCGTGTTCATACCAGTTCTCATCGTTCTTCCGGTAACGTTTCTCTCCTAAATCCTGTATCTGATCAGAAGGATCTACCCGTGCAAACGAGCTCGTGAGATCGTCCTCCGACCATGCCTGAAACAAAATCCTAGCCTCATCGACTTGCTCATTTCGGCCCACAATCCCGCCACCCTCCAAAAGTTCAAGTTGATTATTCTTGTTGACCATTTGATTCTTTTCCTTTAACGCGTTTTCGTACAGCTTTGTTATATCGTCCTTAAGACCCGCCCATTGTCCGGTAAATCCGTGATATACCGCGGCCACAGTATTTATAAGAGCATCCCATGAAATTGCGTCAGTTACATCAGGATGAGCATCTGCCCCATTCAAAATTAATGGCGGACCAATTTGATTCGATTCTCGGTGAAAGGTAATAAACATTTGCGAACGCATGAATTTCTCCGTTTTAGTATATTTAGAACGCGAAGTATTTCGATTGAACGACTGGTCCAACCACTCGCCCGTGCAGTCCCTTTAGAACGAGGAGCCGTTTGCGATCGTTTCATTCTGTTCACGAGCCTTGGTTTGCAGTCATTTTTCTTTATAGAGAAGTTTAGGGATAGAGCAAGTAGGATGAGAAAATTTTTTCGATATCCTTGTACCCTTGATAACATATTTTATCAACTGCCTCCCACCCCCATTTGTGTAGCCTCCCGGCTACGGCTCTGTTGCAAAAAATAAGAAGCGAGGTGCACCATTGTATTTTTCAGGACATCCTCAAATGTCAGATTTTAAGTGGCGTCATTTCCGTGGTGAGCTGATTCTGGGTTGTGTCAGGTGGTATTGCAAATACGGGATCAGCTATCGTGATTTGGCGGAAATGATGCTGGAACGTGGTCTTGATGTAGATCATACGACGCTCTACCGTTGGGTTCAGCATTACGCGCCCGAAATGGAAAAGCGCCTGAGGTGGTATTACAGTTGGCGGGTGGATGAAACCTACGTAAAAGTAAAAGGGGAGTGGACGTATCTCTACCGGGCACTTGATAAAAAAGGCTATACGATTGATTTCTATCTCTCCGCTACTCGCAATACTCAAGCTGCCAAACGTTTTCTGGGCAAAGCCCTGAAATCCACGAAACCCTGGGCGCACCTCGGTGCTATCAATACCGACAAGGCGCCCGCTTACAGGTCCGCCATTACCGAATTAAAAACGGAAGGAAAGTGTCCGCCGGATACCGTGCACCGGCAGGTCAAATACTTGAACAATATTATCGAAGCTGATCATGGCAAGCTCAAACGCTTGATAAACCCGGTGCGCGGCTTTAAATCGATGAAAACAGCCTACGCCACCATCAAAGGTTTCGAGCTCATGCGGATGTTTAAGAAAGGGCAGCTGGACATTTGGAAATTGGGCCAAGGCCTCATAGGAGAAATCTGGCTAATTGAAAGGCAATTCGGTATCTACAGGGGCTCTGTTGCAAAAAATAAGAAACAGCTATATTTTAATTTTTAACTAAATATTTTTTAACAGTAGTGTCCGGTTAAATCAGTAATGAGTGCGCAGAGATCGAGCTCTGGCGCGGCTTTTCAAGCAAATTACTTTGGTGCCGATTTGAAATCAACTGGTTCATATTCGAGTAGCTTTCCGAGATTGATTCCTCGGGAGGTAGCTTATGAATTCGGGCAAGACGATGTTCGCGCAGATCATGGAGTTTGTGCCATGGACGAGCTTTACCCGCATTGTGGCGCGTCACGGCGGCGATTCGGGGGTGCGGCGCCTGAGTTGCACCGAACAGTTCCGCGTGATGGCGTTTGCGCAACTGACTTATCGCGAGAGTCTGCGCGACATCGAAGCCTGTCTTTTGGTCAATCAGTCCAAGCTGTACGGCATGGGCTTTCGCACGCTGGTCAGGCGTTCCACGCTGGCCGACGCCAACGAAGGGCGCGATTGGCGCATCTGGGCCGATCTGGCGGCAGTGCTCATTCGCCGCGCGCGCAAGCTCTATTGCAACGACAGCTTCGGTGTCGAGCTTGCCAACACTGTCTATGCGCTGGACGCCACTACTATCGACCTGTGCCTGTCGCTGTTTCCCTGGGCGCCGTTTCGTTCCACCAAAGCAGCGGTCAAGCTGCATACGCTGCTGGATTTGCGCGGCAGCATTCCTGCCTTCATCCATATCAGCGACGGCAAGACCCACGAGGTCAGTGTGCTGGACATGCTGCCCGTGGAAGCCGGTGCGTTCTACTTGATGGACCGGGGCTATCTGGACTTCTCCAGGCTGTACGTTTTGCATCAGGCTGGCGCTTTCTTCGTGACCCGCGCCAAGCGGGGCATGAATGCGCGCCGGGTGTATTCGATGTCCACCGACCGGGGCACAGGCATGATTTGCGATCAACGCATCACGCTCAACGGCCACTATTCTGCCAAAGCCTATCCCGAACAGTTGCGGCGCATCCGGTTCAAAGATCCGGAGTCCGGCAAGACGCTGATGTTCCTGAGCAACAACACGGCATTGCCGGCTTCGACCATCGCCGCACTGTACAAGAGTCGCTGGCAGGTGGAACTGTTCTTCAAGTGGATCAAACAGCATCTGCGCATCAAGCACTTTATCGGCAACAGCGAGAACGCAGTGAAGACGCAGATCTGGTGCGCCATCGCCACCTATGTGCTGATTGCCATCGTCAAAAAGGAGCTGCAAATTGATGCCTCGCTCTACACTTTGCTACAGATTCTGTCGGTCTCAGTATTCGAGAAAACCCAGCTACAGCAAGCCTTCGCAGGCATCGACAACATTTCCGAACAGACTGACCTCAATAACCAACTAAATTTGTTCGACTTTTAACCGGACACTACTGATTTTTAATAACTTTTAAATTCACTTTTTATCAAAAATCATTTTTTGCAACAGAGCCGAAAATATGGCCCAGTTCATCAACACCAAAGAAAGCATCGTCACCGAAGCCATCGATGGTCTGGTCGCGGCGTCTGGCGGTAAGCTGGCGCGGCTCGACGGCTATCCGCATATACGGGTGGTCGTACGCAATGACTGGGACAAGTCCAAGGTCGCGTTGATTTCGGGAGGCGGATCGGGCCACGAACCGGCACATGTGGGTTTCGTCGGGGAAGGGATGCTGACGGCTGCGGTGTGCGGCGACATCTTCGCCTCGCCGACAGTCGACGCGGTACTGGCAGGCATCCTTGCCGTGACGGGATCGTCCGGCTGCCTGCTCATCGTCAAGAATTATACCGGTGACCGATTGAATTTCGGGCTGGCGGCCGAACGCGCTCGCCAGTTTGGCTTGAATGTCGAGATAGTCATCGTCGACGATGATGTGGCGTTGCCCGACTTGCCCCAAGCCCGCGGCGTCGCCGGCACGCTTTTCGTGCACAAGATAGCCGGCGCGTTGGCCGAGAATGGTGCCGACTTGGCGCACGTCGCCGCGGCCGCGCGCAAGGTCGTGTCAAAGACAAAAAGCATCGGCATGTCGCTAAACACCTGCACCATCCCAGGTTCGCCAAAGGAGGATCGCATCCCGCCCGGCATGGCCGAGCTTGGGCTTGGCATCCACGGTGAAGCCGGGGTCGAGCAGGTCGAGTTCAAGGACGCGAGCGAAGCTGTCGCTGCCATGGTCGAGCGCCTGTCAGCTGCAATGGAAGAAAAGCCGCATGTCGCTATGGTCAACAATCTCGGCGGCACGTCGGTCATCGAGATGTCGATCATCCTCAACGAAATCCGGCGGTCAGCGATTGGCGAGCGGATAACCCACGTCATCGGGCCAGCGGCCATGATGACATCGCTCGACATGCATGGCTTCTCGATTTCGGCCTATCCTGCCGACGATGCCGAGATCGCCCTGCTCAAGCAGCACACGCCGCTGGCGGCATGGCCACGGGTCTCCCGGCTAGGCCAGGTCACGATTCAGGCGCTTCCGGACGGCCTGACGGCTGTCGTTCCGATGCCCTCGATGCACAAGCCGACCAGGGAGTTCCTGACCAGTTGCTGCGAGGTTCTGATCGCCGCCGAGAACGACCTCAACGCGCTCGACGCGAAGTCAGGCGATGGCGACACTGGAAGCACGCTGGCCGGCGCGGCACGCGCCCTGATCAGCGCCGTGGACCGATTGCCGCTTGCCGACCATACCCAGCTCTATCGAGCCATTGGCTTGGAGCTTTCCCAAACCATGGGAGGCTCGTGCGGTGTGCTCCTCGCGATCTTCTTCGCCGCAGCGGGCGATGCCGCCTCAAGCGGCTTGCCAATGCGCGAAGCGTTGCAGGCCGGGTTGCGGAGAATGCAGGAGATCGGTGGGGCACGTCCGGGTGACCGCACCATGGTCGATGCCCTTGCGCCAGCCCTTGATGCCCTGGAAGAGAGCCTGCCCGAGGCGGCGAAAGCCGCGCGTGCGGGTGCCGATCGCACTGCCCACATGAGCAAGGCGAATGCGGGCCGCGCTTCCTATGTCAATGCCAAGCATTTGATCGGTCACGCTGATCCAGGTGCTGAGGCGGTCGCGCGACTGTTTGAACACTTGGCCTAATTTTAAATTGTAAGCATCTATTTATAACCATAACATATTTTATGTGTGATGAATTAGGACAAACCCCTCGGTCAGTTATTATTGATAAAATACGTTATCAATAAAATAATGGGAGCGTGCGGCGCGAGCCAGCAAGACGAATCACCTCCTGCCTGATTGCTTCCGCTACCGATTTTCGTCCCTTGTATTTCCCTGCCGCCCTGGCCTTGAGGACATCTTCCCTCTGACGCTCCAGCATCATTTCCCGCTCGAATTGAGCGATGCCTCCTAATACAGTCAACATCAGTTTTCCGGTGGGGGTGCTCGTATCCATCCCCAGGTTAAGAACCCGTAAGCCAGCGCCCTTTCTTTCCAGCGCCTGGATGATTCTCATGAGATCGGGAACCGATCTGGCAAGCCGGTCGAGTTTGGTGATCACAAGAACATCACCTTCCCGCATGAACTCCAATGCCGCATCAAGCTGTGGACGAACGCAACCGATGATGTCTGTTCACGGAAGATTTTTTGACACTTGACGCCTTCAAGTTCTCTCAGCTGCGCCTGGAAACCCGCAGTTTGATCGACAGTTGATGCGCTGGATAACGGGGCGGATATTGCCAAGGTACAGGAGTGGCTGAGGCAGACAAACTTATCCTGGCATTACTTTAACTCAACAATTCTGCGCAGGGTATGCGCTGCACCCATGCAGTACCTTTAGCAGTTGGTGCGGAATGTTAACGAGGAAATTATTCCATCATGCTAGAGCCCGACCCGCTGACTGAACCGCCCTGGGTTTCATGGAGGCTGTTTGGTTTAAGTTAGACTTCTACCGTGGTCCTTTCGGCCAGTTGCTGATAATAGTTTATCCCAGCTTCAGCGGGCGGAATGTAACCGATAGGTTCGAGTAACCGGTGGTGGTTAAACCAGGATACCCATTCCGGGGTCGCCAGTTCCACAGTGGCCTTGGTTTTCCAGGGTGCTCGGCGATGGATCAGCTCGGCCTTGTACAGCCCGTTGACTGACTCAGCCAAGGCGTTGTCGTAGCTGTCTCCCCGACTGCCTACGGAGGGCTCAATCCCAGCTTGGGCAAGACGTTGCGTATAGCGAATGGAGATGTATTGCGATCCTCTGTCGCTATGATGCACCAGAGCATCGGCTTGCTCGGGCTGGCGAGCGTAGAGTGCCTGCTCCAGGGCATCGAGCACGAAATCCGTGTGCATGGAACTGCTCACGCGCCAGCCCACGATGCGCCTGGAAAATACGTCAATCACGAAGGCTACATACAGCCAGCCCTGCCAAGTCGAAACATACGTGAAGTCTGAGACCCAAAGCTGATTAGGACGATCCGCTTTGAACTGCCGGTTGACCCGGTCCAATGGGCAAGGTATTGCCGCGTCGGCAATCGTGGTTCGCACAATCTTGCCACGCCGCACGCCTTGCAGGCCTTGGCGTTTCATGAGTCGCTCTACCGTGCAGCGAGCCACATGGCGACCTTCACGGTTCAGTTGTCGCCAGACTTTGTCAGCGCCGTAGACCTGCATATTGGCTTGCCAAACCCGTTTGATTTCTGGATGCAGCATGTCATCACGCCTGGCGCGAGCACAACGCAATGCAGGATTCCTCTGCTGTGCGGCATAGCGTCGATAGCCTGATGGGGCAACCTGCAACACCTTGCAGATCGGCTCGACCCCGTAGGCATCCCGATGCTGGTCGATAAACTGCCTCAGGACTTGAATCGGCGGTCGAGCTCCGCCTGGGCGAAAAAAGCGCTCGCCAGTCGCAGAATCTCGTTGGCTTTGCGCAGTTCTCGAACTTCGCGCTCCAGCGCTTTTATCCGGTCGCGCTCGGCGCCGGTAACGCCATCGCGCATGCCAGTGTCAATCTCGTGTTTACGGACCCAATCATGCAAAGTCTGGGGAACACAACCGATCTTGGGCGCAATGGATTCAATGGTTGCCCACAAGGATGGATACTCGCCACGGTGTTCGAACACCATGCGTACCGAACGCTCACGTACTTCAGGGGAAAACTTGTTTGATTTCTTCATGGCTCCATTTATATGGGCGCCTCCCGTTTTGCAAGGGACTTCGAGTTGGTCTGACGTGACAGGAACGGTTCGCAGCTTTATATCCGGCCTTGTTGCAGCCGATCCTTCCGCTGCGGGCCACTATGGATTCCGCTGACCCGCACCTCATTTCTCTCACGAACTCGAAGTTCTTGGAGCCATTCAGGTTTGGCGGATCCCGGTCCGACCTGTGTTGCCATCGCTATCGATTCCCAACGCAACCTAGATAGACGTTCCATCTTTACAGAGTCAATCTCTCATCTGGCGGTTACCGCTAACACCGGTTTCACGCTTGCATATCCTTTCTGGTACGGTCGGTCATGGGCAAGCACCGCCCAGATCGTCCGCGCTATCCTGTTTGCCAGGGCGACAGTCACCACATTCGGATGCCGCCGCTGCTTCATCTGTTCGACCCACGGACCTGGGTCCTTCGTGTTTATCAACACACTACGTGCGCCGTGGATCAGTAGCGTGCGCAGATACGTGTCGCCGCGCTTACTGATGCCGTGAAGATTCACCTTGCCGCCCGAACCGGTCTGCTTCGGCACCAGTCCTGCCCACGCGGCAAACTCCCGCCCTGATCTGAACGCCTTCGCGTCGCCCATCATCGCGACCGCCGCGGTTGCGGTCAGCAGCCCCACGCCGGGGATCTCACTGATCGCTTTCACGCCATCGTCCTTCTTCCATTCGCGCATCCGGCGCTCGATCGCTGCGATCTGCTCGTCCAGATTCGTCAGTCCGTTCCACTGCTCACGCAACGTGTCGATCAGCACCGCTGGCAAACGCTCCACGACCCGGGCAAGGATTTCCGGTATCGCCTTGTCAAGCGACGCCCGTCCTTTAGCCGTCACCTCGCCGTACTCGGTCAGCAGCCCGCGTAAGCCGTTGATCTGCATCGTCCGGAACTTCACCAGTTGTTCGCGCATCCGGTGCAGCGCCAGCATTGCCTGCTGCATTTCGGTTTTAACCGCGACCGCCTTGCTTGGTTGCTGCACCGCCAGCCAGATCGCCCGAGCATCCGCCGCGTCGTTCTTGTTGCGGATGTTAAACGCCTTCACGAATTCTCCCGGCATCAACTTGACCTGATGACCCATCTTCAACAGTTTCCGCGCCCAGTGGTGCGCACCCCCGCACGCCTCCATTCCGATGAGGCACGACGACCGGTTAGCGAAATGTTCTAGAAACACCGCACGTTTGACGGGCTTGTTCACGATCTCACCCGTTTCCTCGTCCACGTAGTGCACTTGGACGACCATCTTTGCAATATCGATTCCAACTGGCGTTAGCTTCATCTCGGCTCCTCCGGTTTGCAATGTGAAGATTTATGCGATCTTCCACTGTAATCACGCCGATGCCAATGGCCCCCTGAGAGTCCCATCCTTCCCTACCATTCCTCACGGGAGGAGGCGTCCATACCATTTCTCTCAGATGTTGGAGCCTCCTCAAAACCCGGGGCGGTTCAGACTGTTCCGGTCTTGGACCCTCCTGTGAGTACTGTGGAGACGTATTCATTAGCATCAGCCCGCGTTACCTCCGTGACCCCCTTGTCACCCACCAGCCCAATCAGTTTATCCCACACCCTTTGGACATGGGTTACAAACTTCACATCGTTCTTCTTTGGGTGACCGCTTAGGTAAACCTCTAGGGCATCGCTGAGGCGGAACTGAGGCTTCTCGTTAATCAGCCTTAGAGCTTCTAGTTCAACAGAGCTTAGGAACTCTTCGTGACTGATGTGCTCCCCTTCGCCCTCGACAGTCCCTCCCGTATAGGCTCGCTCTTTCGCTTGGAGGGTATCTATGAATGCATCAAGCCCGAATTCGTCGTTTGGGGAGGACTGAGGTTGTAGCCCAAACTGAGCCAATAGCTTAATGGCGGATTCACGAATACTTTAGGGACTTCTATCGGGATTGTGGCGAAGGGAAGCCCACGTTGATTCATACTGCCTATTGAGTTTGGCGACCTGTGTAGCTACTTGCTTTAAATTGTTAGTCTTGAGGTTGACCTTGATAAGTATCTTCCCCCCGTAGCGGTCCACTAGGTCGAGGGGTATCTTTCTCTGGTAGTAGAAGGTAGTGCCGCGCTTATAGACGTAACGAAGAGACACCTTGAATAAGCTTCCGAGCGATAGTTTCATGGATAGCACCACAAAAGTACCACTAATAGCAAGCTCTTTAAGCTGTAACTCTTTGTATTTTGGAGGTAAAGCGAGTGATTGCTGGTGCCGGGAGGGGGAATCGAACCCCCATGACCTCGCGGTCGCGGGATTTTGAGTCCCGTGCGTCTACCAATTCCGCCATCCCGGCACAGCCTGCCGGGGCATTATTACTGAAAATCCAAATCGCGGCAACTCATAAGCAATGCCGGGTGTATCGGTATAATATGCGCGATGAAAATTCAGGATTTCGATTTCGATTTGCCCCCCGAGCTCATCGCGCAGTTCCCGGTTGAGCAGCGCGCCAGCAGTCGCATGCTGCATCTGAAAGGTTCTGTTGGTGCCCTGGGTGATGCAATGTTTGCCGATTTGCCCCGCTATGTGCGCCCTGGCGACGTCATGGTGTTTAATGACACCCGCGTGATCAAGGCGCGTCTGCACGGCGTGAGGGACACGGGCGGCAGGGTGGAGGTGATGGTGGAACGGGTGCTGGATGCCCATTGCGTGTTGGCGATCGTGCGCGCGAGTCATATGCCGAAACCGGGCTCGAAGCTTTTCCTTGCTGGCGCCATTAACGTGACGGTGTTGGCCCGCGAGCATGATTTTTATACGTTGCGCTTCAATCACGAAAACACGGTTATCGATTTATTGGAGCGTTACGGTAACCTGCCGCTGCCGCCTTATATTTCCCGGCTGCCGGGAAAAATGGACGAGGCGCGCTACCAGACCGTTTACGCGAAGCAGGCAGGCGCTGTCGCGGCGCCGACTGCGGGCCTGCACTTTGATGAAAGCATGCTTGCTGCATTACGAGAAATGGGGGTGCAGATTGCTTATGTGACGCTGCATGTGGGTTCCGGTACGTTCCAGCCGGTTCGGGTGGACAATATTGCCGATCACAAAATGCATGGAGAAATTTTTCATGTGCCACAGGAAACGATTGACGTAATTCGGCGCGCGAAAGCCGGAGGGGGCAGGGTGCTTGCAGTCGGCACCACATCGCTGCGAGCTTTGGAAGGGGCGGCAGCACGCACGGCAGAGGCAAAGGCGGAGGCATTGGAAAGTATGGACGAATTGAAATCGGGTCATGGCGAGACCGATATCTTTATTACGCCAGGGTATCGTTTCCGCGTGGTAGAGCGTCTGCTGACCAATTTTCATTTGCCTCGCTCAACCTTGCTGATGCTCGTGTCCGCATTTGGAGGAACGGAGAACATTCGTCGTGCTTACCAGCATGCTGTGAATGAGCGGTATCGGTTTTTCAGTTACGGTGACGCCATGTTGATCGAACGACAATCATAGAACGCCGTTCCCTGCTTAGCCCGCTAATTAACCGCTGATTGTCTGCCTGCCCTATAATTTGAAATGCAGTTCCGAAAGCCTCTGCATCCACGCGTTCTGAATACATCATTCCAAGACACTTTGAACTGTCTCAACCGTCTCCAGGGCACTTTGAAACTACTCCCATCCAGCAAGCAACCGGTAGCATGAAATTTCAACTGCATCGTACCGACGGCCGCGCCCGTCGGGGTACGTTATCGCTGGCCCATGGCACGGTCGAGACGCCCGCTTTCATGCCGGTAGGCACTTACGGCGCGGTCAAAACGATGTCACCTGCGGATTTACGGGAAATTGATGCACATATCGTGCTTGGCAACACGTTCCACTTGTGGCTGCGCCCCGGCCTCGAAGTGATCGGCGCACATGGCGGATTGCACCATTTCATGGGTTGGGATGGACCTATATTGACGGATTCGGGCGGTTTCCAGGTGTTCAGCCTGGGAGCCCTGAGAAAAATCACCGAAGAGGGCGTCAAGTTCAGGTCGCCGGTAAATGGCGACGTGTGTTTTCTCACGCCGGAGGAATCGATGCGTATACAACGCATACTCAATTCCGACATCGTGATGATATTCGACGAATGCACGCCTTACCCCGCGGACGAGCCAACTGCGCGTGAATCCATGGAATTGAGTGTGCGCTGGGCGGAACGGTCGAGGCGCGGGCATGATGATGAGCGGAATTCCAACGCATTGTTTGGCATTATCCAGGGGGGAATGCATGAAAATCTCCGCGATGATTCGTTATCCAGACTGGTGGATATCGGCTTCGACGGTTATGCAGTCGGCGGACTATCGGTAGGCGAGCCCAAGGAGGATATGCAGCGCATCCTCAAGCACATCACGCCCCAGTTGCCCGACGAAAAGCCGCGTTATCTCATGGGTGTGGGTACCCCGGCGGATATTGTCAATGCCGTTTCCCAGGGCATAGACATGTTTGACTGCGTGCTTCCAACACGTAATGCCCGGAACGGGTGGCTGTTCACGCGCAACGGAGTAGTCAAGCTGCGCAATAGCCGGTACCGCCTGGATACAGCGCCGCCGGACGAACAATGCAACTGCTATACATGTCGAAATTTCACCCTTGCTTATCTGCATCACTTGCAGCGAACCGGTGAAATTCTGGGCGCACGGCTCAACACGCTGCACAACCTGTATTATTACCAGAAATTGATGAGCGAAATCCGCGCCGCTATCGAAACCGGGCAGTTCGAGGAATACGCGCAAGGATTTCAAGCCCACGCCGCATCGTGCTAAAATCGCATCCTTTTTTATCCCATTATCGGAGAAGCCATGTGGATTAGTGAAGCCTATGCTCAGGCCGCTGCGCCTGCGCAAGCAGCGGGAGTGGATTTTATGAGCCTGCTGCCGCTGATCGGTATATTCGTTGTTTTTTACCTTCTGCTGATTCGCCCGCAGGCGAAGCGTGCCAAAGAACAGAAATTGATGATAGAGGCACTGCAGAAAGGTGATGAACTGGCAACTGCATCCGGTGTATTGGGACGCGTGGTCAAGGTTGCCGGAAACTACGTCATACTGCAAATTGCCGAAAATGTGCAAGTCATCATACAAAAAACAGCCGTTCAGACCCTGCTACCCAAGGGAACCTTGAATAGTATCGAGAAAGAATAGCCCATCCTTGTAAAGGTCTTGGCGCGAAGGCTGTGGCGTAGGTTTTCAGTACCACTTCCTAGCTCCCTTATTTCCTGTTTCTCGCCTTTCACTCAAAAAAATGAACCGCTACCCTTCCTGGAAATACCTGATTATCGCGGTTTCGATACTGCTGGGGCTGGTCTACACTCTGCCGAATTTTTACGGCGAATCGCCAGCGGTGCAAATTTCGCCGCTACGCACCGCGCCCAAGGCGGATACCGTGCTACTGCAACGGATTGAAGATGCGCTGAAGAAAGCGAACCTTCCCGTGGATGGAATGTTTCTTGAGGCCGGCGGTGTCAAAGTGCGCTTTGCTGATACCGACACGCAGATCAAGGCCAGGGATACGCTCCAGTCTTTGCTGGGTAGCGGTTACATGGTCGCGCTGAATCTGCTCTCCAATTCCCCTCACTGGTTGACGAGCATCGGCGCATTGCCGATGTATCTGGGGCTTGATTTGCGCGGCGGCGTGCATTTCCTGCTGCAGGTGGATATGAGAGGCGCACTTTCCAAGGCACTTGACCGCTATAGCGCGGACATACGCGGCAGCCTGCGGGAGAAAAAGATTTCCTATGCCGGACTTGACAAGCAGGGTTCCCAAATCACTGTCAAGTTCCGTAACACAGAATCGCGTGCTCAGGGAAAAGCGGAAATCAACAAAACCTACGCAGATCTGGATTTGCGCGAAGAGAATGTGGGCGCCGAGTTTTATTTGATAGCCAATATCAAGCAAGAAGCGCAGGTGCGTATCCAGAGTTCCGCTGTACAGCAAAACATCACGACCTTGCGCAATCGCGTCAACGAGCTTGGGGTGGCCGAACCCATCATTCAACAAGCCGGTGTGGACCGCGTCGTTGTGCAACTGCCGGGCGTGCAGGATACCGCCAAAGCCAAGGATATTCTGGGACGTACCGCCACGCTGGAGGTCCGCATGGTGGATGAGGGTCGCGACCTGGAGGCAGCGTTGCGCGGGCAGGTTCCCTTCGGTTCCGAGCTTTATAACGAGCGCGGCGGCGGGCCGGTACTGGTGAAAAAACAGGTGGTGCTGACGGGTGATCGCATCACTGACGCCCAACCCGGCTTCGACAACAACAGTCAACCCGCCGTGCACATCGATCTCGACAGCAATGGGGCGCGTATATTCAAACAATTGACCCACGATAATGTCGGCAAGCGCATGGCCATTTTACTGATCGAGAAGAATCAGGCTGAGGTCATTACCGCGCCTGTGATACGCGAAGAAATCGGTGGTGGACGAGTGCAGATCAGCGGGCGCATGACCACCGAAGAGGCCAGGGATGTGGCGTTGCTGCTGCGTGCCGGTGCTTTGGCCGCACCGATGGACATCATCGAGGAACGGACGGTAGGCCCCAGCCTTGGGGCGGATAATATTTCGCGTGGGTTTAATTCGACGCTGTACGGCTTTCTCGCGATTGCCTTCTTCATGACAGTTTATTATCTGGTGTTTGGCTTTATTTCGGTAACGGCGCTGGGCGTGAACCTGCTTCTGCTGGTGGGCCTCCTTTCGATTCTGCAGGCTACGCTGACGCTGCCGGGCATGGCGGCAATCGCGCTCACCCTTGGCATGGCAATCGATGCGAACGTGCTGATCAACGAACGTGTCCGTGACGAGTTGAGGGAGGGGTTATCGCCGCAAGCCGCAATCAACGCGGGCTACGAGCGGGCGTTCGGCACTATTCTCGATTCCAATATTACGACCTTGATCGCGGGAATCGCGCTGTTCGCATTTGGCTCGGGCCCTGTCAAGGGCTTTGCCGTGGTGCTGTGTCTAGGCATCGCCACATCGATGTTCAGCGCGGTGATGGTATCGCGCGGAATAGTCAATCTGGTATATGGCGGCCGCCGCAAGCTGGAGCGGGTCTCTATCGGTCAGATCTGGAAGCCGACTACCGATAAGCGCTAATATGAGCAGAGCGGGAACATACATTCCTTCGGGGAGATAAGGGTCAGCATGGAATTTTTCAGAATCAAGCGCGATATTCCCTTCATGAGCTGGGGGAAATATACCACCACCATTTCGTTACTTACTTTTGTCGTGGCGGTATTTTTTCTCGTCACCAAGGGGCTGAATCTAGGCGTGGATTTTACCGGCGGCACCGTGATGGAGGTGGCCTATACCCATCCTGCCGAGACTACCAGGATACGGGATACGCTCGTCAAAATGGGAATGCCCGACGCCAGCGTGCAGAACTTCGGCACATCGCGGGACGTATTGATACGCCTGCCGGCCAAGCCGGAGATGTCCAGCGCCAAGCTGTCCGAAACGGTGATAGCGGGGTTGCGCCAGGATGACGAAGCAGCGGAGCTGCGGCGTGTAGAGTTTGTGGGCCCGCAAGTGGGTAAGGAACTGGTGGAAAACGGTGCACTGGCGTTGTTACTGGTTTCGCTCGGCATCGTCGCTTATCTGGCGGTGCGCTTTGAATGGAAGTTCGGGGTCGCCGGTATCATTGCGAACCTGCACGACGTGGTGATCATTCTCGGATTTTTCGCATTCTTCCAATGGGAATTCTCACTCACCGTATTGGCCGCTATCCTGGCCATTCTCGGCTATTCAGTCAATGAGTCGGTGGTGATATTCGACCGCATACGGGAAAACTTCCGTAAAATGCGCAAGGCTACGGTGAACACAGTCATCGATAACGCGATCACCCGCACGATGTCGCGCACCATTATCACGCATGGCAGTACCCAGATGGTCGTGATCTCAATGTTCCTATTTGGCGGCGAACCACTGCATAATTTCGCACTGGCGCTTACCATCGGCATTCTGTTCGGCATCTATTCCTCGGTATTGGTGGCAAGCCCTATCCTCATGTTGCTGGGAGTGTCGCGCAAGGATATTGTGAGACCTGAAAAGAAGGAAGAGGTACAGGCGCTACCCTAATTCAATTACAAGTTAAACCAGCCTGATCCCATTGTCCGCCAGTTAGCTTTATCCTGGCCCTACTAAGGCTTCTCTTGGAAATTCTCGCTACCTTCATCGATATCATCCTGCACCTGGACAAGCATCTCATCTGGCTGGTTCAGAATTATGGCAACTGGATTTATCTTATTCTGTTCCTGATCATTTTCTGCGAGACAGGATTGGTCGTGACGCCCTTTCTGCCGGGTGATTCGCTGCTGTTCGTGGCGGGTGCGATTGCCGGAACCGGTGCAATGGACGTTCAATGGCTGGCCGCGCTTCTCATCCTCGCTGCATTTTGTGGCGACAATACCAATTACTGGATAGGGCGTTATTTCGGTCCCAGGATATTTTCCCGAGCAGACTCGCGTTTATTGAATCGCGCTCATCTGGAAAAAACCAATCAGTTCTATATGAAGCATGGTGGCAAAACGATCATTTTCGCGCGTTTTCTGCCGATCATTCGCACTTTCGCACCTTTCGTGGCCGGTATCGGACGCATGATTTACCCACGCTTCATGGCCTATAGTGCATTCGGCAGCGTCTTCTGGATCGGTTTTTTCGTATTCGGCGGATTTTACTTCGGTAACGTGCCAATAGTGAAAAACAACCTGACCTTTTTCATATTCGGCATCATCATTATTTCCGTTCTTCCAGGTATTGTTCAATTTGTGCGCAGTTGGCTTGGAAATCGCGGGGCGGAAGCGCCAGTCAAGCGATTGGAGTAACGCGATTTAACCGGAAACCGGAGTTGTAGCGAACTCACCAAAAAGGCGAGGTTTATGGGCACCAAGAATCCTTTCGGGTTTTTTGGGTTCTGGCGCCTGGCAGGCAAGTGGGCTGAAAAACAAGTTGCTAACAGCCGGATTCAGGTTTAAGCTTAATTCAAGCTTAGGCAGACGCAGCGGCCGACAGCGAAGCGCATCGTGGCGCATGAAAGCCTCTTTAATCACCCGCCCCCAGTTCGAGCGCCCGCTGCCGTGACTGAGCCCGCTTCTCTTCCGCGTTTTCTTCTTTTGCATTCTCCAGCCCCAGCCAACCCTGTAGATTTGCGAGAGCGATGTCGGCCAATGCGCATATCCAGTCATCGCGTTCATTCAGGCAGGGAATGTAGTGATATTCATGGCCACCAGCCTGGATGAAAATGGCTTTCCCCTCTATGGCGATTTCTTCCAGTGTCTCGAGGCAATCGGAAACAAAACCGGGACAGACGACATCCACGCGCCCGGTATTCTGCTTACCGAGTTGCTCCAGTGTAGTCGCGGTGTAGGGTCTTAGCCATTCAGCCCGGCCAAAGCGGGATTGAAAACAAATCTCATATGCGTCTGCATGCAATTCCAGCGCCTCCGCCAGCAATCGCCCGGTTTTCCGGCACTCGCAATGGTAGGGGTCACCTTTATCCAGCGTTGAGCGCGGTACCCCGTGAAAGCTCATTACCAGCTTGTCGGGGCGGCCGTTTTCAGTCCAGTAATCGCGTATATTCTGTGCCAGCGCGGCAATATAGCCGGGATGATCATGATAATGTTTCACAGTGCGTAGCGCAGGGGTGTTGCGCATCTTCCCCAGTTGCGCAAATACCTCATCGAACGCGGAGGCTGTGCTGCTTGCGGCATACTGGGGATAGAGCGGCAGCACCAGAATGCGCTCGCAGCCATTTTGCCTCATTCCCCGCAGCACCTCGGCGATGGAAGGATTGCCAATACTCATCGCATATTCCACTATTGGTGCCGGCTCGGCGCGTTTGGCCAGCACATCGCGTAGCAGGCCGGTCTGTAGAGTGGTGTGGACTTTCAGTGGCGAACCTTCCGGCATCCAGATCAGCGCATATTTCTCTGCCGATTTTTTCGGACGCGTGTTCAGTATGAAGCCGTTCAGGATCGGCCACCATGCCCACCGCGGAAATTCCACTACGCGTGGATTGCTCAGGAACTGCTTGAGATAAGGCCGCAGGGCTTGTGCGGTGGGAGCGTCAGGCGTACCGAGATTGACTAGTAAAATGCCGGTCTGGCTCGGCGTGCCGTGCTGGTGGGCAGGTTCGGGCGCTATCAAGATATTCCAATTCTCATCAGAAACAAAACTGCTTTGTTAACATCTTCTTCGGCTCTACTATAGCCACCGTGACGCAACCTATTGGTGGTCCATCCTTTCGCGGGAACAGGAATAGTGCATCAGAAGCAAATTGACCGTGCAGGGACCGCTGGATGACTCACACACGTTCTGGAATGAGCGCGGCGTTTCACTAATGGGTAATAAAGTGGCTAATGTTGCGATAGCGCGCTGGAAAGCAGCCTGGCAGTCACATCCACAATCGGAATGACGCGTTCATAAGCCATCCGCGTGGGTCCGATCACGGCGACGGTACCGACGATTTTTCCGTCCACTTCATACGGTGCGGTAACCATGCTGAACTCATCCAAAGTCACGCCACCGGACTCCCCGCCGATAAAGATCTGCACACCTTCCGCCTTGCGGCTGAATTCCAGCAACTGCAACAACGCGGTTTTCCGCTCGAAGAGATCAAACAGTTTCTTCAGGCTGGTTGTATTACTCGACAAGTCATGCACATCAAGCAGCTTGTGTTCGCCCGCCACGACCACGTTTTCGCTGTTCTCCTTGATTGCAGCCCCTCCCGCTTCAATAGCGGCAGTCATGAGCTGGGTCGTATCATGACGCAATTGCTTCAGTTCGCTCTGGAGGCGAGTGCGGATTTCATCGATGGCGCAACCCGCATAATTCTGGTTAATGAAATTGGCCGCTTCCGTCAATTCGGCCTGGCTGTATGTCCGGTCCGTAAAAAGCACGCGGTTCTGAACATCCCCTTCCGGCGTCACGATGATGAGCAGAATACGCTTTTCCGACAAGGTCATGAATTCGATATAGCGAAATATGGCGGTACTCCGCTTGGGCGCCACCACCACGCCGGCAAAGCGTGTCAATTCCGCCAGCAATTGTGAAGCGGCATTAATCAATCGTGAAGGATTGTCCGGATGAAGCTGGTCTTGAAGCTGGTGGATCTCGATGACTTCCAGAGGCTTTACCACCAGCAGCGTGTCCACAAAAAAACGATAGCCCTGATGAGTCGGTATGCGGCCGGCGGAAGTATGGGGACTGGCGACAAAACCCATTTCTTCAAGATCCGCCATCACATTTCGAATAGTGGCGGGGCTCAGATCAAGACCGGAGAACTTGGAGAGCGAGCGAGAACCCACCGGCTGACCTTCGGTGATATACCGTTCGACCAGAGTCTTTAGCAGGATTTTGGCGCGCTGATTTAACATTCCATTATTTTACACCAGGATTCATTCTACCGGCTGAATTGAGTCTTACCGCTCCCGAGCGACAGAAAAGGCAATGGCTAATCCCTAAGGACGCCAACATGTCTAACATTACTTGGTAGTTCCCTGATTGATAGACATCTCTTTTTTGTCTTCAATTGCAAAAAATTTCGTACGGGCCGGCTTCGCGGCGACCGGCACCCCCTTCCCGCAAAGCATCTTTCAGCCAATACCCGCCGTGATCGCCGCGCTGAATATATCAATCACGGGGCTGGAATACTTTGTCACCTTGGGGCCGATATGGTTTAATCTCAAGAAATGTTTCATACCAAAGGTCGGCTTCATCAGCGGTTCCACCTATTCTTCAGTCTAATCCAGCGATGAGTTCTTCGTTTAAAACAATAGCTTTGATCGGCAAGCATAAAAATCCCGATATCGTGGCTCCGCTGCTGAGTCTGGGAAGGTATATGGAGAAGCGCAATCTGGAAGTTCTGCTGGATCAAGCTACTTCTGCTGTCGTGGCAGAGGCAAAATACCCTGCCGTGACTCTGGAGGAGATCGGTATACGTGCTGATTTGGCAATAGTCCTGGGCGGCGATGGCACGATGCTCAATATCGCACGAAAGCTTGCGCCTTTCAACGTTCCGTTGGTTGGCATCAATCAGGGCCGGCTCGGATTTCTTACTGATCTTTCGATCGACTCCATGCTCGAAACGCTGGGCTCGATGCTGGATGGCCGATATTTCAAAGAGCGGCGCATGCTGCTGTTCGTTGAGGTCGTCCGCGATAATGTCACGGCATATAGTGCCTTGGCATTAAATGATGTAGCGGTAAATCGCGGCGTTGGCGGTAACATGATCGAGTTCGAGGTGCGTATCAATGGCGAATACGTATACTCCCTGCGTTCGGATGGTTTGATTGTCGCGAGCCCGACCGGTTCTACCGCTTATGCACTGTCATCGGGCGGCCCCATCCTTCACCCCAGCCTTGATTTGATTGCACTGGTTCCGGTCAGCCCGCATACGCTGAGCAACCGCCCGATCGTTGTCGGACCGGACGCTGTCGTGGAAATCCTGATGCATCGTACCGCAATCGCACGTGTGCATTCCGATAGCCATTCCCATTACGATTTAAGGCAACATGACAAGGTTATCGTGCGGCGCTCTCCCCATACCGTAACATTGCTGCACGCTTCGGATCACAGCTACTACCGCATGCTCCGCGAGAAGCTTGGCTGGAGCGGCATACCCAGAAACCAGGTATGAGCCTTTCAGCATGCTAAAGTTTCTGAGCATAAGGAATTTTGTCATTGTTGACTGCATGGAACTGGAGTTTGCTCCCGGTTTCACTGTGCTTACCGGCGAAACAGGCGCCGGAAAATCCATTCTGATCGATGCGCTCTCGCTTGTACTGGGCGAACGCAGCGAAACGAGCGTCGTCCGCAATGGCTGCGAGCGTGCTGAAATCAGCGCGGAGTTCGATATCGGCGCACTGCCGAAGCTCGCGGAATGGTTGTGCGAAAACGGATTCGAAAATCATGATGACGATCGCGGAGTATGCCTGTTGCGCCGGTTGGTGGATGCCGGCGGACGCTCCCGCAGTTTTATCAATGGTCGCGCTGCTACGTTGCAGCAATTGCACGCGGTTGGTGAAAACCTCGTGGATATTCAGGGGCAGCATGCACATCAGTCGTTGTTGCGCAAGGAAGCGCAACGCGAACTGCTCGACGCCTATTCAGGCAACCGGCAATTGGCGCAGTCTGTCGCAGAAGCGTACCGGCATTGGCAGGGACTTCATCGGTTACGCGTGTCCCGGGAGCAAAACGTGGCCGCTTTCGCTCAGGAGCGCGAGCAACTGGAGTGGCAAGCAAGCGAGATCTCCGCGCTGAATTTTTCGTTTGATGAGTGGCAGGCGTTGCAAGCCGAGCACAGCCGGCTATCCCATGCGGTCGCTTTGCTTGAAGCGACGCAGATGGGGCTCGAAACCCTGTCGGAAGGCCAAACCGCCGCGCTTTCGCAGCTAAATTCGGTCATTTTGCGTCTGAGTCAGGTACTTGAATGCGATAGCAGCCTCAAAGTGGTGCTTGATTTGCTCGAGCCGGCGCAAATCCAGTTACAGGAAGGCGTGTATGAACTTGGGCGTTATCAACAGCGTCTTGATCTGGATCCCCAGCGTCTGCAGGATATAGAGGCCCGCCTGGCGGCAGTTCACGCGACGGCCAGAAAATATCGGGCTGTTCCCGATCAACTGCAGGAGCTGTTGAGGATGGTCACCGAGCGGCTGGAAGAACTGGGTCACAAGGAAGATGGCGAGTCGCTGGCGAGGCAAGAGGCGACAGCCAGAGATGAATATCTCAAGCTGGCAAAAGAATTGAGTGTCGGGCGAACAGGCGCAGCGGCCACGCTTGCCCGGCAGGTTACTGTCGCAATGCAAACCCTGGCGATGGCAGGAGGAGAATTTTCGGTAACGCTGACCCCGCTCGAGCAAGGTAGTGCGAACGGCATGGAGCAAATCGAGTTTCAAGTTTCCGCCCATCAGGGGTTGCCATTGCGGCCATTGGCAAAAGTCGCGTCCGGCGGGGAATTGTCGCGGATCGGCCTGGCGATACATGTCATCACAAGCAAGCTCGGCATGACGCCCACGCTCATATTCGATGAGGTAGACGCAGGTATTGGTGGCCGAGTCGCAGAAATGGTAGGGGGAATGCTGAAAAAACTCGGCGCTGAGCGTCAGGTGTTGTGCATAACCCATCTAGCCCAGGTTGCGTCGGCGGGAGACCATCAATGGCAGGTCTCTAAATCAGCCGATCCCGCTAATCCGGGAAACATATCGAGCCGCATCGCTGTGCTTGAAAGGCAGGAGCGAATCGAGGAAATTGCGCGAATGCTGGGCGGTGCAAAAATAACCGACACCACCCGCAAGCATGCCGCCGAGATGTTGCTATCCGCCGGGGCAGAAGACGTCTGATCGGACGAGATTGCCTGGCAGCCTGTCGGACTTAAAGGAAATCGGCTGCAAAAGCGTCTGGCTGGTTCATATTTTGCCGCTTTTTCGGCCAATAGAATAACTATTGGCCTTCAAAATCCTTAAAATCTGTCCTCACCCAGTCACTTTTTCGCTGCGATTCTTCAAGTCCGACATGCTGCTAGTTCCACCATTACCGGTGCATGATCGGAAGGCCGTTCGAGTTTGCGCGTTGCTCTGTCGATAACACACGCGGTACATACTTCGGCAAGGTCTTTGCTTAATAGAATGTGGTCTATCCGCAAACCCATGTTGCGGCGGAAGGCCATCATGCGATAGTCCCACCAGGTGTAGGATTTTTCCGGTTGTTCGAATAGGCGGAAGCTATCCATGAGGCCCAGATTGAGTACTTCACGAAATGCCTCACGCTCTGGCAGGCTGAACAGAACCTGGCCTTCCCATAACTTTGGGTCGTGTACGTCGTGCGCTTCCGGTGCGATATTGAAATCGCCCAGCAACACCAGTTTCGGATGCTGGCTTAACATGTCTCGAATCCAATCCGTGAGGGCGGCCAGCCACCTCAGCTTATATTGGTATTTTTCGGACTCGACGTTCTCACCGTTGGGGACGTAAATGCAGATTACCCGCACATCGTCGTAAACGGCACCCAGAACGCGCTTTTGAGGATCGTCAAAACCGGGTATGGCGGTGATGATTTCGCTTCCCCGCTGTTTGCTGAGCAAAGCGACGCCATTATAGGTTTTCTGGCCACTATAGATCGTATGATAACCAGCCGCCGCAATGGCTTCCATCGGGAAATTCTCGTCCTGCAGCTTCGTCTCCTGCAGGCACAGCACATCGGGTTGATACACTGCCAGCCAGTCAAGAACCTGCGGCAGGCGGACCTTGAGAGAGTTTACGTTCCATGTGGCAATTTTCATGCGTTCATTTTATCAAATTTGCACGTGCGGCCTGCAACAAATAGTCATAACGCAAATCAAGGCACCATGATTTGGTGATTTTTCCGAATAAATCATCGGATCTCCCCGCTTGATCGCCACGCGCCCCGCCCCGGATTTATTTCAAAGTTTTCCAATTATGTTGTGCTATTATGGAATTAGGCGTATTGGGCTGAGTGCGGGCTACTCGGAGTACTCGCGCCGGCCCTCACCGGGATCTTGGGGGACTATCGCATGTGTCGCCCGCTACATTCAGTATTTACTCGTGGCGCTCTTTCGGCCGCACTTACATGTGTCTCGTTAACGGGAGCTGGTGCCGATGTTTAGCAGGAATACGGTCGATGTTGGCGCTTGTCGCGCGCTGTTTCCCTTTCCAACAGAGCCGTGGCTATTATGAATACTTCAGATGACTCGGAAGAATTTGGCGTAGCCGATTGGCGGCGGCTATTGCGTTCGATCGGTGAAGACCCATCACGCCAAGGGCTGGTTGAAACGCCAGGCCGCATAACGCGGGCCTGGGCTCATTGGACGCGCGGCTATAAGCAGGATCCGGCAGCGATTCTCAAGACATTTGCCGACGGCGGCGAAAGTTATGACGAGCTGATCGTTGTCAGGCAAATACCCGTTTACTCGCATTGTGAGCACCATCTTGCCCCCTTCTTCGGTCACGCAACCGTTGGGTATCTTCCGAGCGGACACATCGTTGGGTTGTCGAAGTTGACACGACTGGTCAATTGTTTTGCTGCACGCTTGCAGGTTCAGGAACGCCTGACCCAGCAAATTGCGCAGTCCCTGGTTGAGCATCTTCAGCCCAAGGCTGTCGGTGTAATTATTCGCTGCCGCCACATGTGCATGGAATCGCGGGGAATCGCCGTCGCTGGCGAAGAGACCGTCACTTCGGCAATGCTTGGCGATCTGAAGACAAACGCCGCTCAACGAGCCGAGTTCCTGGCGCTAGCCGAGTAACTTCTGCGAAAGCAGCGTCCTAAAAGTTTGCGCTAATATCCCTGTTTGCAACGTTGAATTACAGGGAAATAGAACACATGGTTCGAAGAGTACGGAGCCATGGCGCGGCTATAACGCTTACCCATCATTTGGTTTTCCAATTATCCGCATCAGAAATCCGTGCATAACCAACTGGAGTGCAAAGCGTATGACACCGGCTAAATATCTGTCCATTTTCACACCGGCGACCAAGCTTGAAAGGGAAGAAAATTTTGAAAATTACTGGGAATTTACTCAGCAGCATGGCGGTCAACTTTTTGAAGGTGCGAAGGATCTGGAAAAAAAGCGTGCAAGGCTCAAGCACTTTCAGGAGCATCCCGTTAGGTTGCGCCACCCGCTCGCCAATCCCGAAGTCTTTTACCGCAATTATGTCGAGATGCAGGATGATCCTGGGTCAATGGATCGCATGACCCTGATGTTGACGTGCATTTATAAATTCGCGAGACACGAGTGGGTAGGAATAAAAGGCGCCTGGGATGTCATTCCTGATATGGCACATTCATCTAAAGTAACTGACAAAATCAGTCGCGTGCATTTAGCCGAAGAATTTTGCCATGTACGCCTTTTTAACGAAATGTTACGCACGTGTGGTCTGGATAAGGTGGAGTGGGTACCTTTAGGGCCGATCAAGGAAAAAATCTACGAGCAATTTCCGAAAGTTCCGGGATTCTTGAAGGACTCGCCCGCTTTTATTACCGAACTGATGGGAGTAACGTTTTATTGTCACCTATACCGCTTGTTTGATGAGATATTGACTGAAGAACCCGAAGTCTGCTGCCGTTTAAAAGAACTGCTGGACGAGATCACAATTGATGAAGTAGCGCATGTGGGTCAACGAAGGAATTTTATCGGCCCTATAGGGATGGGAATTTCCAAAGCACTGGTTAAACCTTTCTACACGATGTTTTTCAAAGATATACCCGAAATCGGACAATTACTGGATGTTGACCAGATGATCAAGGACGGTGTTTCTTTTGATTTCAATGAGTTGCCTGCGCACATGATCGAGCGCAGCTGGGTTCCCTCCTATTGCAAGGCATTAGGCATATCGGAAATGAGTTCCGAGCTTTGAAAGTTCGGCTATAGCTTGTATTTAGCGAAATTACAACGGTACTTCCCATCCCTGAGGACAGCGCGGAGCCTGTCCAGCAGGGCACTTCACTTATATAATAGTGCAGGGCTCGATGAGTCCCATGGAAAGGGCGCGGGAAATGGCTTGCTGGCGGTTGACCACACCCATTTTTTGGGCCGCGTTCTGAAGATGAAAAGTAACCGTACGTTCCGATATGTTGACGATGTTGCCTATTTCCCAGCCGGTTTTTCCTTCGGCTGCCCATAGTAAACATTCTTTTTCCCTTTCTGTCAGACTGATCCGTTTCAAAGGAAGCGGACCTTTGCTCAGAACGACACGCTGCACTGCCTCGTGTAGATAACAGGTCAATAGCTGGGCTTTGTCCATTGTCGCGATAATATCATCCTGAGCTTCACGAGAGTCGCGGGAGGTCGCAAGGCTCAGCATTGCAGCTTCGCCTCGCCCGCCGTGAACCGAGAAGCTGGCCCCGCTTGCCAGGCCGCAATCCTTCGCCTCGCTTCTTATCCTTGCCTCCTTGCGTCCCTTGAAAATCTCGTTCCTCCAGATGACTGGAATTGACGTTTTGGCGCAGTGGGAAACCGTAGGATCAATACTGGCGTAACCTTCCTCGTCATAACGTTTTCGCCATGCTTCCGGATAACAACTGAGAATGAACCGATAGGGACGGGTAAGCGACGTATTTACCTGCACGCCGTATAGAAAATGCTCGAATCCCATCTGGCCAACAATGGCTGTGGCATCCCTGTGCAGTTCTTCCACGGTATTGCAGTTCAGCAACGACTCGAATAGTTGTAAATTAGTCATGATTTTCTCCTCATGATATCCCCCTTTTATTGCAAAATTCTTACCACCAGTTTACGAGTCGTGAACATTTTACCAACAAGTTACTTATACGAAGCGTTATTTGCTAAACAAGATCATCTGGAGTTTATTGATTTGCCGCGCAATAGAGATTCGCTTTCTTGCCCATCCCATTTGCCGGTTAAAGTTATTATGAATCATATTGAACATTTTTAACGTGCTGAAAAAGACGGAAAAAACATGGCTTTTCTGCTGATACCTCGCAGTCTGTCGGACCTGAAGGAAATCGGCTGCAAAAGCGCTTGGCTGGTTCATATTTTGCTGCTTTTTCGATCAATAAAATAACTATCGGCCTTCAAAATCCTCAAAATGCCCTTCACCCAGTCACTTTTTCACTGAGATTCTTCAAGTCCGACAGACTGCTAGCCGGCATAGATCGAGATCGGTTTTGGCCTGCGCCAGAATTTCCTCAAGTCGACGCGTCTTGCAGTAAAATTTTTGCTTTTGTATTCACCGAGTGCGGTAAGGGTTATACGATCGAACAGACCCTGCCTGGACATTGCCCATAAAGGTGCAAACCAGCTTTGTTCGAGCTCTTTCAAACTTTCGCGCCAGCCATATGCATCCGCGTACTGAGCTTTTCCATAGAGGGCGTCAAGCACGACGAGATGATGGCCGGACGCAGCGGATTGTTGCCACATCGCCGCGCTTGGCGGAAGCGGTATATGATCTGTACCAGACGCCAGCGCCAGGGAGCGGGCAAGGACATTATTGCTCCATATAGAAGTATACGGAGAACTCGGCGATTCCGGCATGACCCCGCCGCCCCAGAACCAGGTACTGTTAATGACTGGTTCGCCATGCGCCTCTCGCGACTGGTTAAGCGGATGCGAATGCAGCAGCATTTGAATTTCATTGAAAAGGCCGCGCCAGAACGTTTGGTTCACGCCGAACGGCAGCAATTCATTGATGCCTCTGTTTGCAGCCTCGCTGAGCAAATGTGTTTTTGCCGCGGGTGTTTTTGTTACGCGCATATACCAGCGATCGGGCCGTAGCGGCAAGAACACCAGTTCCTGGCTACTTGCCGCAAAGTGCTGGTTGAGCACGCCGGTAAGCGCCTCGGCCTCTTGCGATGAAATCCCGAAAACACGGCTATCAGCCAGCACGATCTGATCACGCTCGATATGCAAGTGCACCGGGTCGGCGCGAATCCAGTAATCGTTTCCTGCTTTTATATCCTCCGCTCCGTCGACCAGCAGAGCAAGAGGTGCAACTGGCCAGTCCTGCTGTTTTGCGACGCCAAACGCCCCGCAGAGCCAAGCCTCCAGTCCTTCCGACTCATCGTCATCGCTCGAACATTTTGCTATCAGATTCTCCAGTGCGGGCAGCGATAGATCACGGTAAATGTCCGGAAGCCCGGCATCGGGCCAAAAGAGGGCAGGAACAAGCAAATGTAGATTCATCGTGAGTTCGAGCGTGAGGCGAAGCCATTGCCGGTCCGGCAATGCCGAGCAGACCGGGGAGAAGGCGAATCAACGCGCATTCGCCCAGGGCGTAAACAGAAAAGCGGATGCTGAAAAACTGAGTGCTTTCGGAGTGCTTTAACCTAAAGCCGGCAGTTGACCGCTCATTTGCTAACTAAGTACTATAGCTGAAAAGGATTTTTCCTACCCTGTGAGCTTCAGCTTTTTGATCGGCTCGCTACGGATTGAACAGTTCTTGCGGCACAGTGCGGCGTTGCAACTCCTTGGAATGGAATGATCATTCCGCGTCGTTGCGCCTTGCTCTGCACCCCAAAAACCGCTCACTCCACCCCGTCCAACTGCCGAATTTAGGTTTAGCCGCCCGCGACCATCATGCGGTCAATCAGCAGGGAGCCGCATTGCTTGGAACCACGCGCAATCACGTCGTTACCGACTGCGGAGATGCCGAGCAACATATCTTTCAGGTTGCCTGCGATAGTGATTTCCTCCACGGCATGGCAGATTTCTCCATCCTCCACCCAGAAGCCCGCTGCGCCGCGTGAATAATCTCCTGTGACGGGGTTTACGCCTTGACCGAGTAATTCAGTTACCAGTACGCCTTTATTCATCTTCTTGAGCAAGGCGGAGAACTCGAGCCCGGCGCCATTATCCAGAATAAGGTTGTGGTTACCACCGGCATTTCCGGTCGTGCTCAACCCAAGCTTGCGAGCGGAATAACTGCCGAGAAAATACCCCTGCACCACGCCATTCTCTACTACTTTGCGTTCACGCGTGGCGACACCCTCGCTATCGAACGACCCACTAGCCAACCCTTTTTTCAAGTGAGGCACTTCCCGGATCTGAATATCGGGGGCAAATACCTGTTTGCCGATACTATCCAGTAAAAATGACGACTTGCGGTAAAGACTGCTGCCGCTCACGGCGCCGACAAAATGGCCCATCAGGCTGGCTGCAATCGGCGCTTCAAATAGAACAGGTACTTCGCAGGTTGCAATTTTCCTGGCGCCCAGGCGCGCAACGCTGCGCATTCCCGTTTTTCTGCCAACACTATCTGCATGCTCCAGATCAGCGGCATCGCGCGCGACGCTATACCAATAATCACGCTGCATCGTATCATCCTGGCTTGCAATCACCGCGCAACTGATACTGTGACGAGAACCGGGATAGCCACCCATGAATCCCAGGCTGTTGGCATACACAAACTGGGACTCGCTCAACGAAACGCTCGCCCCTTCAGAATTGGTGATGCGTTTATCAACCGCGAACGCGGCCGCCTCACAGGTTTGAGCGAGCTGTATTGCCTGCTCCACCGGCAAATCCCACGGAAAATACAAGTCAAGGTCAGGAAATTCTCGCGCCAGCAAGTCGCTATCGGCCAGCCCTGCGCAATCGTCGGCGGCCGTGTGTCCAGCAATCGACAGGGCTGCCGCGACCGTGTCGTTTATTGCCTGGGGCGCGAAATCCGAGGTGCTTGCATGGCCGCGCTTCTGGCCGATGTAAACCGTTACCGAAAGTCCCTTGTCACGATTGTACTCTATGGTTTCGACCTCTCCGCGCCGGACGGTCACACTCTGGCCGAAACCATCCGATATGTCGGTCTCACAGGCGCTGGCGCCGTTTTTTTTGGCATAATCCAGAACGTCCTGCGCAATTTTTTGAAGCACGGGGAAAGGATAGGAAAAACGCGGGGAAGGGCGGATATTATCGTTCATGGCGATTTTAAGGGGAGATACCTTATATTGATTAGCTGGCAAAATAACACCCGCAAGCTCGTCTTCCAGACAAGTAGTAAACAGACTGGCCTGAGATTACATGGAAATGACGCTATGATAGCAGTTTCTTGAATTGGGAAGCACAGTGCAAAAAACCCCAACAAACGATTCCGGACCACTTCCGGTCAGCAAGACCCGGCGCAAACAGGAAATGCATGCGCTCCAGGACATGGGCGAACAACTGATACAGCTCGATCCCAAACGGCTGGCCGAACTTGACCTGCCGGAAACGCTGGCTGACGCCATACTCGAAGCCAAGCGGATACGCAAGCATGGAGCGCTTCGCCGGCAAATGCAATTTATCGGCAAGCTGATGCGTGACGTAGACGCGGCGCCAATACAGGAAAAACTTGATGCCTGGAACGGCCTGAGCGCGCAACATACGGCATGGCTGCATCTGCTGGAACGCTGGCGCGAGCGGTTGCTGGCGGATGAACTGGCGCTGGGAGAACTTGGGCAAAAATATCCTTCCGCAGACCTGCAGCAATTGCGTTTGCTGACGCGCAACGCGGAAAAGGAAAGACTTGCGAACAAGCCACCCAAAAGTTTTCGTATGCTATTTCATGAACTGCAAAAAATTATTCCCGAAGGCTCGGAGTGGACCGATAACGAATGACGAACCACGGAACGCATAACTGAGTAGCCATCTCTTCCGCATGCCATGGAAAGCACGCGGGTTGGAAATAAATTTGAAATTTGAATAGCTAGCCCGGATATTTCATAAATTGACGCGCTCCCTTGCTGGTCTTTTGTTTCGTATGAAAATTTCGTTCAGTCGGGCGTATGAATAACTACGCCACTCTTCACGAAATCTCCCTACAAAACAAAATCCTGCGCAATCATCACGCGAATTTATGAAACATCCGGGCTAGGGATGTGTCGCGAAGTATCAGTCGAACTGCTTGCAAAACCGGGGCCTGTTCAGCATTTTCCACTCACTAAAATTTGACGCCCGTCCCCACGAGTTCCGATGAGACAATTTTGTAAGCAAACTCGGCCGGGTCAAGGCTGTCCCGCTCGTGGCCGCCAATCTCGGCCTGGGGATACATGAAAAACGGCAGTTCTTTAAAAACGCTGTCTTTTGCCAGGGTGATATCTTTGGCATGATTAAATGCCACCCAGTTCATTTCCCATGCACCGAATAATTTTTCGCGCAGTTCAATCACTCGCGGGTTGGTGATCAGCAATGCCTCTTCCAGCGCCAGTTCGCGCACATCAGCGGGGTCCACGGGTACCCAGCCCAAGCCGGCAAGATAAAATTCCGCCCGGACATGCTGAGCAGTGGTGATATCATCGGATTGTCCCAGGGCTTTGTGGGTCGCTGATTCATCTATGCGAATTCCGTAATGGTCCCGCGCAGGAACGCCTGCTGCGCGCGCAAGTCCCACAAATAAAGCATTAAGGTCGGCGCATTTTCCGCCCATATTGCCGCTTTCCAGCATGAGCTTGATATCGCCCCGGCCACAGCCACGGGTTGCCGGATCGCGATAGGAATTGTCCACCACCCAGTTATAGACGGCATGCGCTTTTTGCAGAGGCGTCTGGGCATTGGCGTCTTTGATGATTGACAGTGCAGTCTTGCGTACAATACCGTCTAGGGGTATGTGCTTTGTCGGTAGCAGAAAACGTTTCACATCCGCAGGGATCGCGCCCGTGCCTCGCTCGGAATAATGCTTCAGGTCGACAGAGCGATCAACCGTCTTCACAATGCTGCTTACCGAGACGGTGCGTGGACCGGTACCCCGCCACTCAGCGTAAAACATGGGTGAAGATGTTCCGGGAACGGTCTCGAACTTGGCAACAGTCGGATTGCCGCTCCAGACGCTGCCTTGAGAAAACTGATGGGGTGTATCGTCGGTATCGGGTAAGGGTACCCATAAACGCGCTTTTTTTCCGTCGGCGGGAAGCTCGAACTTATAGGTCAGGCGATAAGTATGCCGCCGTGACGGGATAGCCTGTTGAGCAAACACGGATGGGGCGACGGGAAATAATGCGGCGCTTACTCCCGCCAATTTGATAAAATCCCTGCGTTTCATATTTTCTCCTGCTATAGGGGTTTCGTCTTGAAGTTTTGTCTTGAAAATCGAAAATGCGAATCTAATACTACCCTCGCGTTAAGTCAACTAATCAATTAATCAAATTTTGTCAAATTTTTTCTCGCCTGATGACCGCTAATCCTACCGATCCGCTTCCCGCGATTGAACTGGAAACCGGGGCCAGCCCAACTCATACTATCATATGGATGCATGGTCTCGGTGCGGATGGCAATGATTTCGTCCCGATCGTGGATGCGCTCGCGCTGCCTTCAGCAATACACATTCGTTTCGTGTTTCCACATGCCCCGAAGCGCCCGGTGAGCATTAACCGCGGCATGGTGATGCGCGCATGGTACGACTACGACCTGATCGATACGAATGCAGGCCTTCACGAAAATATGGAAAGCTTGTACGGGTCGCAACGGGCAGTCGAGTCGCTGCTCGCGCGCGAAAACCAGCGGGGAATAAAGTCGGAGAATATTGTTCTGGCCGGTTTTTCTCAAGGTGGAGCGCTAGCGCTCCATACCGGTTTGCGCTATCCGGAAAAACTTGCCGGCGTTATGGCTTTGTCATGCAATCTCCCTCTGCCGCAAACATTGGTTGCGGAAGCGTGCCGGGCTAATCTGCCAGCATCCGTTTTCATGGCGCACGGTGAAAGCGATGATGTCATACCGATGATAGTAGCAGCCGCGTCAAGACGGCAACTGGTCGAACTAGGCTATGCAGTGGAATGGCATGAGTATCGGATGGCGCACTCCGTTTGCGAAGAGGAGATAGTCGATATTGGCGAATGGCTGAAGCGGGTTTTGATCTGAATCCGCTCCGTGGTGTCGATCACTGTGTTTCTGAATCAAATGTTGCAACGCAGCATAATCTTTACATCCCCACCTTTCCGACTGCACAAATTGCAGTCTTCACAAAATTTTTACACGTGCGTGACACACCCTTCACGTAGACTATATTATGCTGTTTACGGGAACGCACCCGTAAACTTGTCTGCAGTTTAAACAGAAACCGGAGGAAACCCAAATGCATGCACCCACTCAACGTCTGGAAACCGATAAGCTGCCCGGCCAACTGCCGGGTTCGGTATTGGCAAAAGAAAACGGTGCTACACAACGAATCGCGCATGTCGACGACGATCCGGATATTCGCGATACTGTGAGGCGTATTCTCGATGCAAATGGATATGCAGTCGATAGCTACCAGACGATGAGTGATTTCATCGCTTCGCTACTAAAGAATCCCGCGAGTCCACCTGATCTGGCGATCCTCGATGTAATGGTTGAATCGATGGACTCGGGGCTGGAAGCCTATGTGGAACTCCGAAAACATTTTCCCGAGCTGCACATGATATTCATGACCTCTCTCGGCGAGGAAATCCGTCCTTATTTCACAGGCATATCCGACGAATGGATTTTAATCGTGGAAAAACCTGTTGACGCGATCAGCTTTTTATCGATTGTTCGTCATCGACTGGATGCCGCTGCGTAATTTCGAATTTCCAGCAGATTCTTCCTGCGGAATTTAACATGGCGATTGCCGAATTTTCCTGGGTTGCATCCAAAAATGCATCCAAAACTTCGCTTGCTTTCCCGCATGCCGGGTTAACAGGCTCGAAGCTGAGCGACGAAGTACTGATTGGTAACGCACGGTGGTTTATCATTTTTCGATGGGGAGTCATCGCTGTTCTCCTCATTTTTCAAATATTTGCGCTCGTTGCTTCAGATACGCTGACCGAAATCGGCATCACTCACCAGCAGGGATGGCCTGTTGTCATAACAGCGCTGTTATGTATTGCAAATATCAGCTGCATCTATGCGCTGGATTTTCGCAAGCGGACAAAATATAACTCCCCGTCTATAAATATCTGGGCGCAAATCATCGTCGACCTTCTATGCCTGTCGGTCGTCGTGCATTACGTTGGCAGCATTGCGACCCCGGCACCATTCTTTTATGTGCTGCACATCGCCTTATCGTGCATCTTTTTTTCGACGGTTGAGAGTCTGATCGTTACGGTTCTGGTTTGCATCATGTATTCGGTCGTTCTATTGTTTGAAAATCCGCTTCTTTTTCTGGCGCCTCAATCCGTATTGATAGACTCGAATGCATCTGGCATCAGCTCGCTTAAAATCCATACATTTCTATGGATGTTTACGCTTGACGTGCTCTTTGTCATTGTCTGGTATGTTGTTTCACGGCTGTCGATCGTCGTGCGTGTCCACGAGCGGCACATAGTGGATGCTTACGAGCAGATCAGCCGGGCACAAACAGAGAAGGACCGGTATGCCGTGCTCATGACACATCAGCTTAAAGCGCCGCTTGATGCCATTCGCAGCAAGATCAGCCTGATCAAGGGAAATTATTGCGGAGAAGTCTCGCCGGAAATAATGGATGTCATTTTGAAGGTCGATGATCGAGCCGCCGGCATGGCAGGCCTTATTCTGGATGTACTCAAACTTGAACGATTAAAGGCCGCAGCCCGTGATCCCGCTAATTTGACGTGGGTCAATATCGGGGGTGTCATTTCGAAGTGCATCGATAAATTACAACCTATTGCCAATTCGCATCACATCGATATCAACGCGTCGATCGAAGATTTTGTCGTGGAATGCGTCCCCAGTCAGCTTGATATTCTCTTCGAGAATATCATTGCAAACGCAATCGCCTATTCATATGACGGACGCTCGGTGGAGATTGGGTCTTCTTTCGATAAGCAGAGCTTATCCGCAGCGGTAACTATTATCGACCACGGTATCGGCATAGGCGATAAAGACCTCCCGCATATCTTTGACGAGTATTTTTATACTCCCAGGGCAGCGTTGCATAATAGAACATCAAGCGGAATAGGTTTATCAATAGTAAGAACCGTGGCGGAGAACAATAAACTACGCATCACGGTTTCCAGTGAGCAGAATGTCGGAACCACCTTTTCTGTCGTCTTTCAGGGCGCGAAAAGCGCCCCGACGATAGAAAAGAGCGTGCGGCAAACTGAAAGCCTTATTGCAAATCCTGCGAATTCACCCGTCGAATTGCCTGAGCCCGACAAAAATGAATCTCATCTGGCGCCTATTCATTAGAAATAACCCCCCAACACTACCTGATAAAGTCGGCGATTGAACCCGCGCATGGCTTGCACTTGGAAGCAATCGTAGCCCTTCACCGCATTATGACAGCTGCTCACTCAAGAATTTTTTCCTCATGATCTTGAGCTGGCCTCGCTGAGTTTTGCTGTCGAGCCGCTTTTTCTGCGAACTGCGCGTCGGTTGGGTGGGTTTACGATTCGGAGGCGATTCGGCTGCGCGCCCGATGAGTTCGTATAAACGTCTCAGCGCATCTTCGCGGTTTTTCTCCTGACTGCGATACTGCTGCGCTTTGATAACGACTACACCCTCCCGGGTGATACGCTGATCGTTCAGTTTCAATAAACGCTCTTTGTAAATGTCGGGCAGCGATGAGGCGGCAATGTCGAAGCGCAAGTGGATCGCGGTGGAGACCTTATTGACATTTTGCCCACCCGAACCCTGCGCCCGAATCGCCTTTATCTCGATCTCGTTCTCGATCGCGCTTATGGGGATGGTTATTTTTCTGGGATTTTCCATCATTGTTCCTGAGCAGTGGTGCGCGCGCTTCGTTTTCTACTGGCCATGCCCGGCATCATCGACATTTGAAAGGATGTCGATCACTATCTATATGGATAGCATGCACTGCTTATTTTCGCACATCATGCCAACGAGGCCTAAACGGCCTGGGCGAGAAACCAAAATCCAGCGTTGCTTCTGTGTGGTTAAAACACAGGTTAGCATTCATCCGTGTTGCCATTTCCAGCGTTGTGCCCTGCTTATCGGAAACCAGCGCCATGACATTTATCGCACCACGGAACATCCATGGCGGTACCGTTAAAAAACGGGCAGGTTTTCCCAGCGAGTCGAATATCTTCTCGACCATTTGGCGATAACTTAACGTCTCGCCACCACTCACGTTATATGCCTTGTTAAACGTGGCGGGTTGCTCAAGCGCCGTGAGGCATGCCTCCGCAAGATCATCAGCGTGAACTGGCTGGCGTAGCCCCGCCGCCTTTCCCAGCAGGGGAAAAAAGCCGTAACGCCGAATAAAACCTGCAATACGCGTTATATTTTTATCCCGAATGCAATCATAGACCAGCGTTGGACGAAATACCGTCCAGTCTGTTTCTGAAGCACCGCAAACACGCCTGATAACCTCTTCCGCATCAGCCAGGCGACATGCAAGTTGGCGCTCCCCCGCATCAGCAGAGTCCACCTTGCTGAACAGACTGGTTGAACCAAAGCCAATCACCCGTTTAATTCGCTGCAAGGCTAAAACCGGCAGCAATGGTGGCAATAACCAGAGGGGGGCGAGGTGAATGAGCGCCCGCGCATCAATCAGCGGAAATTGCTCTGCGCGGCTTATATCTGCCTCATGCCAAATTACCTGCTTACTGGTTGCTCCCACGTTTTTCCGGCCATCGCGGCTGATAGCGTGAATCTCATAGCCGGCAGCCACGAGCCTGGATAGCAGGAAATGACCGATTATGCTGGTTCCGCCCGTGACAATAATTTTATTTGAAGAAGCAAGGTCAGGCATCGTTTTATTAAACACCGAGCTAAGACCATTAAATTTTTGAGGTGCTTTACGGGGAATCCGGCGTAACGCTATTCTCGTCCCAGACCCAGTAGCCGTCCAGCGCGTCGAGCGCTATAAATTGCCGTGATTGCCCCAAAGCGCAGCCATATGCCCATCGCCACCAGCCACATCACGACGCCGGGATACTCATGCCGGAAAAATTTGCGATAGAACCGCATCATCCCCTTGTGTTTGTGCCACTCCACAAATATGGGGCGAGAGCGGCTACAGGTTCCCTTATAGTGCACAACCGGAGCATCCGGTACGAAAAGAATCTTCCAGCCTTTTTTCCGGAAGCGCATGCACCAATCCAGATCCTCGCAGTGGAGAAAATAACCTTCATCCCAAGGGCCGACATTTTCAATTGCCTTCTGGCGCACCAGCATGAGGGCGCCGGAAATGGCCTCTACCTCAAGCGGGCAGTCCGGCAATGCTTGCTTGTGCAGATGAAAATCAAAAAACAGGCGCGGCCAATAACGTTCAAAGCGATACAAGCCAAAGGCACGAACAAACGAACGCCAGGGCGTAGGCATCGCGCGGCGGCCTCCAGCCTGCTCGGTGCCATCCTGGTTGATTAACAGTCCGCCGATCATTTCTGCCGAAGGGCTTATTTCCAATACCTGAACCATGCGATGCAGCGAACCCCCACTCAGAACACAATCAGGGTTCAGGAATAGCAAATAAGGTGCGGTAGCCTGTGCGACTCCTATGTTACAGGCTGCGGCAAAACCGAGGTTCGCAGCGTTGCGAATGATCCTGAGTTTGGGTTCTTCAGGAAAACGTTGCGTGCACAGTTCAAGGCTGAAATCTGAAGAGGCATTATCCACCACCAGCACTTCGCTTGCCTGAGGCAATGCCGATTGAATGCACTCTGCGAGAATTTGCCCCGCGTTGTAATTTACGATGATGACCGAGACCTGAAGTTGATCCGTAAACGTATTTACCTCAGCAACCATCTATTTTCCATCTGTCTTGCCAACTTTGTTTGCGAGGAAGCGGTGCCTTATGGCACCCATCAATTTCCTGCACGTTGGCGACTCATGCGTTGTGGCCTGGAGCGCCCTAATGGGAGGAGCGTGCGCTAATATATGAAACATTGGGTTAAAGCCCGGCCATTCCAATCCTGTTCTGGTGAGAATTATTGTTTGTTGATGAGGACAGCAATTTTTGCCAGGACCTGAGCTAATTCGCCGGGTGAGACTTTACCTTTGTGGTTTGCCTTGCGCGCAACCCAATCAAGACTTTTGATTTGATCGGCCAGCACAGCACAGGGACGGTCGTCTGAAATAAAAACCTCGAAAGGGTAGCCTTTAACGTGAGTGGTTATCGGGCAGCACAACATAAGGCCGGTTTTGCCGTTGTAGGACGAAGGGCTAACTACTAGTGCCGGACGGTGCCCAGCTTGCTCATGCCCGGCTTGGGGAGTGAAGTGCAACCAAACAATATCGCCAGCCTCAGGTACATAGCGATGAATCATTACAAAAGCTCTTTGCCGACCGGTGTACCGAAATCAACTTCGGCATGCAGATTTTCCGGTGTTATATCGGCAAGCATCTGAGCAAGGTCGTATTTGTTTTTGTGAATCGGTTCGATGACGATGCGACCATCTTCTTCACGAATATCCACCGGATCTTCCAAGTTTAAGCGGGCAGCTTCCATGATCGCAGCAGGGATGCGAACCGATGCGCTATTGCCCCACTTTTTAACGATTACGCGCATGATGGTCTCCTATGTTGAGTCAATGTTAATACGATAGCGACAAAACCGGGATGTGTCTACATTGTCGATACTTACCGGAGGTGTACGGAGACTCACGCTGCCAACAAATAAGGCAAAGCTGTTTGCTCAGGCGTCGAATGGATTGATCACGCCAACGCCAGTAGGCGTAAAGTGCCGGGTATTCCTTGTAGCGACCTGCAATCCATGGGTTAACGCTGTGGCTGCAATCAGTAAATCGGCGCTATCGTTTCCTATTCGGGCAGAGAGCATACCCCAGCAGCGAGCTATAGCAGGTGTGACAGGTAGTACCCGATCACCGTAAAGACGCAATAAATCTTCAATCCATCGCGTGAGTGACGCGGCAAAATTAGGGTCGTTTTTTCGCTTCTTCTCAATGCCGCGTTCGATTTCGCCGATACTGACTACGCTGAGAAACAAATCGCTATCCTGAAAGCCGGCGATCCAGCGCACCACCTCTGGCGAAAGCTGGCGCTTTCGCAGCTCCGAAAGAACAACCGTATCCAGCAGAATCATGAAAAATCTACATCACGCAGCGCTAGAGAAGCACGCTCAACGTCCATCTCATCCCTCACATCTTTATCCCTTGGCATGGCCAGCAAGTGAGCGATAAATCCGGGGGCCGCAGCCCGCGCACTCCGCTGCAGAGACTCAAATGCCTGCTCGGACAGAACCACTACCGCCTGTTTGCCGTTGCGAGTAATGTGCTGGGGTTCGCCACGCAAAGCCGCATCCACCACTTGGCTGAATTGGGTTTTGGCTTCCTGAAGCCGCCATAGACTTGAACGCATTCTTATTTCCTTCGGTTTCCTTAAATTGGTCAGATTATCTGACCTGATTATGAAGCAGTTAAACAAGCCCTGTCAAGCAAAACAAATAAGATGATCAGGGTAAAACTTGCCCGCATCCCTGTCCCAAAGCGTGGGGTGCTAGTGCTGCGCTAAGGACCCTGTCCTCACCCTTCGGAGCTGCGGGCGAAGCAGACCTTACTTGATCGCGATTTTCCTTACCTGGATGCCTTCAAAGACCGATCAGAATTCCGGTGCCAATGATCGCCAGGACAAGCGCCGAAATCATCGTGTAGGCGTAGTCACGCTCGAGCAGGAAGATAGCCAACATCAGCGCCACACGCGCAACCGGCAAAAGAATGAACAGTGCCACACCGGCTCTCACGATGTCGTAGCCGCTGAGGCCGAAGCTGAGCGAATCCTCGAGCTGCGGTAGAGCGCCCAAGGCCATCCCGGCAGCAATGACGGCCGAGGCGAGCCACGTGCCGTACCAGAGCAGCGCCGCGATGATTTGTTCGTGACGCTCGTAATTGTCGGTCATGGGCTTCATGCCGGACCTCCAGGAATATGCACGCCCAAGGCGCTCAGGAGCATTTGGACAGCGAGCAGCACAAGGACAATGACAAAGAAGATGCGCAGCTTGTCAGCGGGAAGCTCCATCAGGAGGCGCGCTCCGACGAGTGCTCCGACCACCGATCCCAGTGCGACGGGGCCAGCAATGCCGATGTCAATGTCTCCTCGCACGAAGTAGGCTCCGGCGCTCGCGGCAGCCGTCACGCCGATCATGAAATTGGATGTGGCGGACGAAACCTTGATAGGCAGTCGCAAGGCGGTGTCCATCGCCGGGATCTTGAGCACGCCAGAGCCGATGCCGAGCAGCGCCGAGATCAGGCCCGCGCCGTACATCAGGGATAGGCCGAGCGGCACGCGGCCGACCTGATAAGACACGTACCGACCTGGCACATGGTCAGGAAAGCTCGAATGCAGGCGCAGTACCGTGGCCCAGCTTCCGGCATTGGGCGCGCTTGCATCGATCACTTCACGGCGTCGCGCAAGCATCTGCTTTGCAGAGACAGCCAAAATGAAGGCGAACAAGCCATACAGGAAGGAGGTCGAGACGATGCCGATCAGGAACACGCCTGTGAGCGCTCCGAGCGTGGTGGCCGTCTCCAGAACGATAGCGAGCCGGATATTGGTTAGCCGACCTTTCAAGAACGGCGCTGCGCTACCGCATGAACAGGCGATGACCGATACGATGCTTGCACCGATCGCCACGTGAATGTCTACACCAAACAGCAGCGTGAGAATCGGCACGATGAAGATGCCGCTTGCCATGCCGAGCACGCCGCCAAGCGCGCTCGCGCCGAAGGCGGCCACGAATAGCCAAAGAATAGTTGATGTTTCCATTGGAGCGACTTTCCTGGTTACGTCCGCGTGCGCGGACGCCGGGACAACCGAGTACCAAACCTGATCAGTTTGCCGCGGTAATAAAGCTTTTCGTAATCAACCGGCCGTTGCCCCTCGCCGCGAGAGATGCGTTAGATGAGGGAAATCGGGCTTTCGACCTCGACCCCCAGGGTCTGCGCGACGTGTTCGTCTGCCATGGTAGCTTCGAGTTGACATTGGGAAAACAGCCAGAATCTCCAGGTGCGGTTTACGTAGGTCAGCCGCAACAACCAATCCGAAATCCGGTATTGTCATCTGGCAGCCTCGCGCGATACCGATAGCAGGTCTGCGAGATCTGCAACACTTGTCGTTCCCGGATCTGATTGCTCGGTAAGCAGCGTTTCGAATAATTTCCGCCATTTCCAGCGCCGACCCCGGGTCTACCACGACGCGAAACAAGCCAGATCGATCCCAACGTTACAATTCAGCAGGGGAAAACGCCGGTTGAGTTAAAGTTATCTGATGCCTAAGGGGGACGGTCACTTGCCGAAAAAACGCCTGCTTATCTGTAGACCAGTACTTAAAGTCCAATGATTTTGCCCCTTCATGCAGCTCTATCGTCAACACCTGACCTTCTGGATTCATTCCCAGTGATGGTACAAGCAGGAAATGAGTAGTAGCTTGCGTTGAATGTACAACATCCGTGCGCGCATTCGGGTGAGTGTGCCCCGAAATCCAGGCTGAAATTTGGTACTTGAAGATGAGCTCAGTTAGTCGTTTCCTCGTACTTTCGTCAAAATCTATAGTGTCGTTGGGATCATGCAAGTTGCCCAAAGACTTTCCACTATTGGGCATCTCATGGGTTGCAACGATGATGTTATAAGTCCGGTGATGCTTAGCCAGCTGCTCTTCGAACCAATGGAAGTCATCTTCGGAGATCCCGCGCGTCTTTAGAGTTCGTGGATCGAAACTGAAGAAATTATTCATCGACAAAAGCAGAAAGCATGTATTGCCAACGAAGAAAATGTTATTTGTGCTTCGTGTTTCGGTGCCCGCAAACGTCGATAAGAAACTGGCTATGCCGCGTGCCTCCGTGAAGCCCTGACGTACGGCGGTGGAAGATTTAGCAAATGAGGCTGCTAGTGGTTCTACTAGCTGGATGAAGTTTCGTCTGGCATCCACATCCTTTACAACCCCTATGTGCGACCTATTTGAAGTGTCTCGATCGGGCGTCTCTATAAGAAGAATTTGTTGCCCCTCTACGAATTGCTTAGCGTCTTTAACAAACAGTCTGGTATCCCCCTCCTTCGCGGAGGTTCTAAGAAAACTCTCGACTTCAGGCATGAAGGCAAAAAATTTCCCTTGGATCTCCGGGTAGTTGTAATATATATAATCATGATTACCCATCAATGCGTACTGTTTCACGGACGCATGATTGCGAATAATCCAATTTACCCATGATTTCGCTATATCCCATTCGGAAGGCAAGAAATCAATCACGTCGCCCAGCCAAAGCAGATGCGTTGGCCGAACGTCCTCATGCCCAAAGACCTGCTTTATGCGCCCAAAAGAATTAATGTTCCACTGAAGGTCCCTGTCCTTGGCATCATCTACGGCATGAGTATCGGAAATGAAGACGACACGTGCAGTCGCCTCGTTTGAGCGAGATCGAATAGCAGGGTTACCCAAGGCAGTTGATGTCGGGATACCCAAAGCAGTTAATGCCGCAACTGCCACTATCGCTATTTTAGCTCCACTTATCACCACAACACCTCTGAACTAATGCAAGACGACACCGTAGGCCCCTCGCTTTTTAAGACTAATCGGTACGCCGCCCATTTATAGCTGCACTTAGAAGTAGTATTTACTTGACTTTTGAAACTGACGAACGTAGCGCCAGAATACCCGATAACCTTCTGCCAGGTTTAAGCGCTCAGCGTCGATGACTGCCACTCGGTCTAACGAGCTTGAGGAGAAGCCAGAACGGCTCAGCCGTGTCACAAGACAAAAACACCTGCTTGATTAAACCGGCTCTCCCATGAATTTTCCTTTCTGAACCGTGCGGTATTATCCGGGCTCGTGCGATGGGCCAACGCCTGGTTGACGATATCAGTCATATTTGAGTCGCGGTCGATAAGGTATACGCCTTGATCCTCACCTCTGGAGGTCATTTCTCCAAAAGCGGAGCTCAACACGGGTAGCCCCAAGGCCCGGTATTCGTAGAATTTGATCGGATCGACAGAAGCGGTGAGCGTGTCTTTTTTGAACGGAATCAAGCCAACATCGAACTGACGCATTGCCCGCAGCGCCTCTGGATGGGGAAGCGCCGGTTCCGGACGCACATTATCCGGCAGCGGTATTGGGGATCGCACATACATGGGGCCGATGAGCCGCAATATAGTCTCGGGATGCGAGTTCGCCAGGGCGACGACAAGCTCCCAGTCGAACCAGTGCCCAATGGTGCCAAGGTAGCCAATTACCAATGGCTGCTCCTCATTCAGCGGTCGCACTGCCGGCACTTCAGGCATTCTTTCCGCTGCACAAGCGTTCAGAACGAGGCGGACATCCCGCGCCAGGTACGCCAGTCGATCCCGCAATGCGGATGATGATGTCAGCACCCTGGATACCCGGCCTGCCATCTTCCGCTCCCGCTTTGCCATTGCATGACGTGACCAGCCTTTATAGAAAGCCGGATAATCATCCATCGCATCATAGAAAGACGAGATGAAGGCTCTCTTTGAGAGCAATCGCAACGCCAGCGCCGTGGGCTTGCCGATACCGAGTACGGTCGAGCTGTCCGCGAACCGGTCAACCGCCAATTCAACATCTCCCCAGAACAGACAATTAACCACTTCTGAAAACGGCAGCGGCTCTATCGGTAATGCTTTTGGTTTTACGACTGTCAGCCAGGCGGGAATACCCCGCGCCGTATCGCCACATTTGGGCCGTCGAACCAGCACATCGGACAAGGCCGGGAATCGGCCCGGGTAGGGATCGATCCACAAAACCTCGCTTCCAGCGAGCGAATGAAAATATCGGACGAGTTCGTGCGGTCGCTGGGAAAAACTACTCCACGGAACGGGGGAAAGATAAATCAGCCGCATGTCGCGAAATAGTCACGCAATACCGCTGCGATACGGCCGGCTGCCTTGCCATCCCCATAAGGCGAGACGCCGCGAGCCATTTTTTTATAAGCCATCTCGTCATCCAGCAAATGTTGCGTTACAGCCGTGATTTCTTCGAAATCCGGGCCCACCAACCGCACCACGCCCTCCTGGACAGCTTCGGGTCGTTCGGTCTCGCGGCGTAGGACCAACACGGGCTTACCCAAAGCAGGCGCTTCTTCCTGTATCCCTCCTGAATCGCTCAGAATCAGATAGGCATGTTTCATGGCTGCAACGAACGACAGATAGTCCAGTGGTTCGCAAAGCGTAATCCTTGGATGATCACCTAAAACTTCAGAAGCCATATTATATACATTTGGGTTTGGATGCACCGGGTACAACACCTGCACGTCCTCATTGCGCTCCACCAGTGCCAGAATAGCGCGGCAAATTTCCCTGAAAGGTTCGCCAAAATTTTCCCGGCGGTGTGCCGTCACCAGAATCAGGCGGCGAGCGGGATTGAGTACGAAGGGAAGGGAAGCATCACGTTCAGCCACGCTCAACAGCGCATCGATCACCGTGTTGCCGGTTACGAATATGTCTTTGTCTGCGATACTTTCTTTTAGCAGATTCTGCCTGGCACTTTCCGTAGGTGCAAAATGCCACTTCGCCAATCTTCCCGTCACCACGCGGTTCATCTCTTCAGGAAATGGATTCGCCATATCACCGGTACGCAAGCCAGCTTCAACGTGCCCAAACGGGATCTTGTGATAAAAACAGGCAAGAGCGACGGTCATCACCGTGGTTGTGTCGCCTTGAGCAAGCACAGCGTCAGGTTTTTCGGCTAGAAGCACATCGTCGAGATTGAGCAACAGGCGTGCAGTAAGAGTTGTCAGCACCTGATTGGTACGCATGATATCAAGGTCGATGTCGGGCTTGATATCAAAAATGTGCAAGACCTGATCCAGGAGATTTCGATGCTGAGCGGTTGCCAGGATTCGGCATTCGATATTGGGATATTTTTTTAGCGCAAGAACGACCGGGGCCATTTTTATAACCTCGGGGCGTGTACCTACAGCGCAAAGAATTTTGTAGGTCATTTTCTATTTTTCGAGGGTAAGAGAGCGCCGAATTGATAACAGGGTGGATAAAAGCGCAGACTTTTCTCTTTAACAGACCTTAAAATTATCCGCCCTCGCCCAAGATAACGCGCCGTCTCACTGTTGAGCGAGACCAAGTAATCGTCCCCTGCTCCTGCGGCACTTTCTTGACCCTTCATGCATATCCGGGAAATTTACCTTGGCGCCAGAAAGATCCGTACCGCCCTGACTATAGGAAGCAATATGAGACGCAACCATGGTATTTGATTCACGACGAGTCTTAAGCTCTCAATCTTTAACTCGGCATGATGGATAACAACACATGAGATGTCCTGCCAGAATCTCCTTCCGCCTATGTTACGGATCTCAGATAAACCGGTGTCCGGGAACATGGCAAACCTTCGTAAACCTATCTTTGCATTCTGAGTGGCCTGGAGAAACGCGTGACCATATAAGCGGTCAGGCTCAAGATGACACCCCTCAGCCCATTCATTCCACGCATTGATGAACACGAGTTCGTTTTCGTCATTTCTATTCGATTGTTTTACCAGATCAATAGTGGATGCGAGCCAGCATTCATAATTTTCAGGGGTGCCATTCAGAACAACGAACGCACGCTCTTTAATGCGCGCCGTATTATCCCATGATGGAAATACAGTTTTAAAAACACGCGGGGCGCTGTAAATTCTGTTGAGATATGACCGGGCAATTGTTTCATATTGCATGAGATTGCCACGAAAAGCGTTAAAAAATTTTACCTGGTTATTTATATTGGCCGTCCGGGGATTGTGCGGAGGAAACTCTACGCCGCTGTCAAATCCAAACCCGGCGTATTCCTCATTCCCGTGTGTCAGCGCGGCGCCTATATGTATTTCGCCCAGACCAATCGAGCGGCAGTAATCTCGCCAGACCACAATACTTTTACTAACATCCGGAAGGCCTTGGGGTCTATATACGCAAAAATACGGCTTCCCATCTACACGAATATAGCGCTTGTCCTGAAAGAACGGTATCAGAGATTTGATGAAATTAAGATCATCATCCGGCAGATATTCCTGGGCTATCAAAATCTCCTGCTCAGCCCCATCCCAACGCCGCGTCCAGTTTTCGTTAGCCCAGCATAGACAAAACGGCATATCGCTTCCCGGGTCGGAAAGCATGTCGTCCAGCGGCAAATTCAATATTCGTTTTCCCGAAAACCAGTAGTAGTGATAGCAAAACCCGTCTATACCATACTGTTTTGCCACCTTGATCTGATCATGCCTCGTTTCACGCACACGCAAGTCATAGAAACCAAAGTCAGTTGGAAGATGTGGTTGGTGGTGGCCTGCGAAAAGAGGTTCGGCTTTTGTGACGTTAGTCCATTCGGTGAATCCTTTGCCCCACCAGCGGTCATTCTCGGGTGTTGGATGAAACTGGGTAAGATAAAAGGCTATTAATCTGGGAGCAGGTTGATCGGGCTGATCGCGAAATTTCGAAATTTCGTTATCGTCTCCCGATGACTGATGACGTATCGTCATAGGTTTATTCCGAATAACTTGAGGCTGCTTCGGATGTGCTGTTTTTGCCAGGGGCTCAAGTGTTGCGCTATTCGTTTTCTCCATGATGCTGGGCTTGTTATAACGGTTTGCGCGAATTGTTGTTCAGGTGGGACTAGCGACACAACGTTACCGGGATAGCTGAGGGGCACAGCTTTGACCACTACCTGGTACACATCGGCATAAGCACTGGTCTTTATTGCATCCTGTACCGTTGGCGGCAACATAGACCAGCTTGCAGCAAATTCAGTTTCTTCCGGCGGTTTAATGACATATCTTACATCAACGATTTTAAGTGCGGCCTGAGCGAATAATGCCTCAATGTTCTTGAAGCCAAAGAAACGAATATGCGTACGGTCGAGCAAACCCCAATCCCGGTATTCGAAATCGCTATTTATCAGGCATGACACCACGGCTGCATGGCCCACGTGAGGCAGCGAAATTACGAGATAGCCGTTCGAACCGATGTAAGAAGCCATGCGTTTCAGGGTGGTCCAGGGGTCATATAAATGTTCAAGTACATCGGCTGCCACCACAACATCAAATGGTTCTAAACTATCAAGCACATGCGGCCATTCTTCCGAGTTCAAATCGGCTTGCATGATCTTCTCACAATAGGGAGCTGCCCTTTTTATTGCATCGGAGTCCAGTTCTATACCCGTTACCCGACATTTTCCCTGTTGCGCAAGAATTTTAGTGACTGAACCGGGTCCGCAGCCAATTTCCAGTACTCGTTTAGAAACCCCGACCAGATGCATCACATGCACAGGTGCAGTTTGTCCAGCAAGATCAACCGTATATTCGTAAACGTGTTGTTTTCCCACATTCATACTGTGCCCTCCGTGCTATTAATTGCTGGCCAAGACGAATCCCTGGTACTTCAATGAATTTGTAAGTAAATCTAGCAACTATAAGAGTTGCAGCAATTATCAAAGCCGCACAAACAAAAAATGCGTACGCTCCAAGATGCGGTAAAAGAGCCTCGTAACTTCGTATTAGATAGTCTTTCAAGAATGTAATAGTGATGGGGTGAATAAGGTAGATGCTAAAACTTTGCTCGCCACAGTATTCAAATGGTTTATTAGCAATTGCAAAACTCGGCCTCAGGCTCTGCCATATACATAATGCAGTTAAACTTAGCCCCCAAGCCACGATATCCCATCTTGCGTCGTTATAAAGATACTTCCCCATACCAAAAAATATCAGCGCACTGATGGAGGCTACTGCTATCAGCGAAATAATGAATCTCGTAAAACCGGCCTCTTTTTCTAGCAAATGGCTGACTCGGTAAGCATATATCCCCATGGCAAAGAAACATAAATTTGGGCCGAACGCAAAATAACTCCAGTCCCACTGCGTCGGGGAAGTGGCGTTTACATGCTGGGTGTGGAGTGCCGAGCGAATTAAGCCACTAACAACGATAGCGAAGAACAAAAATATCAGAGCAGATTTATGATTTCGAAGAGTTAAAAGAAGTACCGGAAATATCGCATAAAAAATCATTTCAACGCCAATAGACCACCCTCCCCAGACGAACCCAGAGAAAGAAACGAATCCAAAAGTGAAAGTCAAATTAAGAAAAATGCTTGTCAAATCTGTAACGATTCCGCCCGAAAAAGCTTGGCGACCAATTTCGAAGGCGGCTATAAAATAGAATAGTGGGACTATCCTGAAAAATCGCTTAATGAAATAATTTATTATCCAATCTTTGTCGGTAGTCTTGTATTCAGTAGAGTGCATTAATGAAAATGCACTCAGAATAAAGAAAAGATGGACACCGTATCCAAAATCTCTCCCAATAAATTGGAAAGAAGCCGGCGGCTTAATTCCGGTTAAGTGCTGCAAGTGGAAAAGTACTATTCCTAGTGCAGCTATCCCCCTGAGTCCATGAATACCTGGTAGTAACCGTTTTTTTTGAATAATCGCCGAGTCGAACTCCTTCATGGCTATTTTCTATTTTTCTCATTAAATAGAATAGCCTCACAGCCAGGCACCAAAGTGCCTCCCTCTTAATAAATAATGATCGGCAATATTAAAATTATCTGTTGGCAATTCCCCATAACCTTTTTTTACAGTGACAGAATTATGATTTACAACTATTTCGGTAATGAAATCCGGTCTGCTAGCGGATAACATGAATAGCTCAATAAGCAGATTGCTCAGGGCGGTTTTACCATAAAAATAAGAATTTTTACTTTGCCAGGGATCATTGGCCCAGTGTGCCCAAGCCCAATCCTCAATGATATAAAGACCGTCTGGGGTTAAGTATGGGAAGCTGATATTGAAAGCGTCGCGGGTTTCTTCATATAAATGCGAAGCATCATCAATAATAAGATCAATGTCCCTCTCGGGAAACTCGAACGACAATATTCTTTCCATGGTTGGGCGATCTGCCTGACTTACGCCATAGTATGGCTTGATAACGTCGAGCTTGCTATGGCGGGCTATATAGTTACTCAGCGCAGGCACGGGCACGGGCATGTAGTCGATCGCTGCGATCTTGATCGGCTGGAAAATTTGGTCATACAAAGCCACGCTACCGCCTTTGAATATTCCCATTTCGAAAATCTTGCTGATCTTTTGCTGGCGCCCAATTTCAACTGATTTTTCTACCATATGCCGAGGTTTTCCAAGAAGAAAATCGTCTGCTGTTGAGCTTCCACCATGCAATTCAGCGGTGTCCCAAGCAAGATGGAAGTTCACTTCATTGATTTGCAGGTGTAAGTCATCCTTCCAAATAAGCATGGGTGGGTTCCTTTCCGCAATTGGAATTTGAATTTCGGATTTTTTAATAAACGATTCTTTAGTTCTCGATACTTCTTGATTCAATAAATTGTTGTCGTGCACGGGCGGTGTGTGGACAAGCCTTTGTGGTATTGTGGAAGGTCCTGACTTAGACTGATCAGCATTTCGTTCAGCGGCTATCGGTGCATCATTTAACCTAAGGGAATTGATGATGTTCTTTGCAGCGCGTATTGGTTTTGTTACTTTCCAACTGGTGGACGACAGAAGTGCTGTTACTTTCTCATTCAGCTCAACAATTTGCTTGTTGCGCTCGGCGACCTCTTGAATGCACTTAGTGGTTTCCTTATTGCCATCGAAAATGACCTGGTTGAGTTGAATAATCTGTTTATCACGCTCTGCAATGGTTTGGTTGAATTTTTCAATTTCGCTGGCATTGGCCGCAACAAGGCTCAACAGATCGGCAAAACGGGGAACTATTCTAATGTCGTAGATTTCTCTAAAAGGTAGAGACTTTAAACCGATACATTGTAAAGAGATTTTATCGATAACCGATACCGCGCCGCTCGCAAGTTCATGTTCTACGGGCTCAACATTTCTTGATAAACTTATACCGACATAAATGTAATTCTTGCCGACGGCAACTCCTCTTGAGTATCCAGGCAGTAGAATAGTATTAATTATATTTTTTCCATCGTATACATGGAGTTTCTTTTCTTCCGAGCTACAAAAATATAGAAGATCACCTTTTACAGTCAATGAGTGGGGTTGCGATAAGCCGCCAATCAATGTTTCACCGGTATGGACATCAATAATCGCCCCAAGCCCTAATGTGCCGTTCTTATACTCTCTATGTTTTTTAAAACGTCCAAATAAGGATGCGATCAGCTGGCCCTGATAAATTGCAATGCTGTTTAAGTGTGCGGAGTCGTTTTCTCCCGGTAAATTCCATGCGTTTATACGCTGATAGTTGCTATTAAGGCATACAACTTCGTTGTCGTACGTTGACGCCAGATAAATCTTGTCATCTTTTAACAAGACATCGTGAATATCCAGTGGGCGTGGGGATATTTCAATTTGCCGAGCCAAGCCATTTTTTGCCTCTGTCAAATAACGGCCTCCGTTGTCTTGGTTTACCCAAACAAGCTCTGATTTTCCAAAACAAATTCCAGTCGACGGCTTCGTATTTATAATTATTGCGTCACTGCTTCCCTCCAGATACACCATTCCACCCAAGCCCGGACAAGAAACAAGTAAGTTATCTTCGATAGCACAATCATTCAATTTTTTGTCCTGAGAAGAATTCAAATACAAAAACCACAATTATTTTCCGTGCCCTAGACTCGATAATTGATGCTAAATTTTTTTTAGATAAATATTATATTGGGTGAGCATTCAAAATCTACATTCCCTATCGCCATTGTTTCATCATTTGGCAGAACTCTGAACATCTCGATATCGAGCAACCTGTGCAGATGAACCTCAGAGCCATTATGCAACGCGCTAACCCCCGCATTTAGAAAGTATATGCCGTTGTTTAATATGCACTTGAATTGGAACTCCACCTGGATACGTGAACCATCCAATACAATTTGAATGCTATTGGATAAATTTCCGGCAGATATCGCACCGCCCAATTCCACTCCCGAGATTGTTTTAATCAGCATTCCAAAACGAACATTATTGGCGTTGCATTCAAAACGCACCGTATAGACGTATCGATAAATTCGACCGCAAACCAAATTATTAACACGTTTACCGGTAAGTGTCAGAATTTGAGGCGACTCAATATAAGCGCCGCGCGATTCATACTCTACTGTACTTTTAGGCTTCAGGTACGGATCATAGTTTTCTTGAAGATCGGCATTTGCTCGTTTTGCAACGTCTGAAACATCCGAGTGCATGTCACTTTTTGATGTGATCGATAGCAAATCAATTGTCGGCGTGCCGCGTATGTGGTCACGAATGACCGATCGCTTATCGTGCGGCGCAAATAGCATCTTATGATACAGCCCAACAATTTGTTTTGGCGTTCCTATAGCGAGTTTCTCCCCGCCATCTATCAGCACGGCACGATTACATAGTTCAACAATCGTGGCTCCCGAGTGAGACACGAATAAGACAGTGGCACCTTTATTTTTTATGGCTTCAATTTTGGAATAGCATTTACGCTGAAAAAGCTCATCGCCTACCGCCAACGCTTCGTCAACAATCAGAATTTCCGGGTCGAGGTTGACGGCAACTGCAAATGCCAGCCGTATATACATTCCGCTTGAATAAGTCTTGACCGGCTGTTCGATAAACTGCCCAATGTCAGCAAAAGCGGCAATGTCATCAAACCGGTCATCGACTTGCTTCTTGCTCAAGCCGAGCACGGCTGCATTCATGTATACGTTTTCGCGTCCGGTGAATTCCGGATTAAAGCCGGAGCCGAGTTCCAGTAACGCAGCAATGCGGCCTCTGGTTTCTACAGTTCCGCCAGTAGGTGCCAGGGTGCCGCAGATGATTTGTAAAAGCGTTGACTTGCCTGAACCGTTGCATCCAACGATACCTACCGTTTCACCTTTATTGATTTCAAACGAAATATCCTTGAGCGCCCAGAATTCCCGAAAATACTGTTTGATGGGTTTTCCTAATAAACATTGCATGCGTGGTGCAACAAATTGCTTAAGACGGTCGTGAGGCGAACCGTAAATCTGATAGCACTTAGAAAGGTTTTGGATGCGGATGGCGATATCGCTGGAATTCATCATTAAGTTGTTGTTTTATGGGTTCCATCTGTTCTTACGCCCCTGCCGAGGTGCATCATATATATCCGGTCGGGCAACCGGGGGCATCAATAATGTCGTGATGACAACGCCTTACACTGAAATATACCTGTCTATTAATGCCGAGTTGGCTTTACAGGCAGTTACATACCCAGCCAGGCAGGTGGCAGAATTTCAGCGCGTTCATAGGAGAAATCGATAAAATGGTCGGGCTGCCACGGCTGTTATCGATCGGTACCAGGTCCAAAACTCTATCATGGTTAACTGTCATAATTTGGCAGGACATATGATTAGTCCGCGCCAGAATGTTCCCTTGATAACCATTAAAATCGTTAGATGTATGTCTGGACTAATAACAAACAGCCCAGACTGGAGCAGCTTTTTTTATCCGACGATAGGTGATTGATGTTCTGTCGGCTCATCAACACTTTCTCTTTTCCATGATTCCCTTTACCTTGCAAGCCTTGAATGCTGCCCAGTACGCGCGGTAGAGCAGACTGCGTGTTTCTTCATCCAAATCCAAGCCGGTTGCGAGCTTCAGATTGGCTATTGAGTCAAGATGGCGGGCTGATCTAATGATGGCTTCAAAGTGGCCACCGATCATCGCCCAGCTTTGCTCCGAGTCAACCGTTCCAGCCCACTGTTGAATTTCAGGTGCAGGATGGAGTTGACTACAGACATAACTTGAAGCCCCCTGGCGCTCAAGGCGATGACAGAAAGCATCGAAATCAATTTTCCTTATTGTGTAGGATACGGCGTTCTTGTTGTAAATAACCTGCAATCCCAGTCTGGAAAGCCGGTAACCCAATTCAATATCCTCAGCGCCGAATCGGAAAACCGGGTTGAATACGCCGAACTCTAGTAACAGGGAGCGTTTGCAAGAAGAACGTCCGCCCCAGAAATAAGTGTAATCCAAAGCATCACCATGCTTTAGCGATGGATAAGAGAATAAGAAACAGCCGATCTCCGTAACGAAATGCATGAGTGGGTCTTCGTTGATTTCCGGGCTAAGCGCGGTATATCCAAGTACCGCAAAGTGCTCAGCAGGAAATTCAGTGTGTGTCTTAACATGTTCTTCCAGCAAGGTTTCCGTTGCAATATCATCATCGTCCAGAAAAAGCACCACATCACCCCTACAGGCAAATAGACCGTGATTTTTTGCGCTGGCTAACCCGGCGTTGCGTTGATAAACATAGCGAAGAGGGAGCTTTGCAGCATAAAAAGCCGCTACCACTTCAGTACTGTCGACAGATCCATCATTTATTATTACGACTTCGAAATCATGCGCAGGCAGCGTCTGCTTGCAGAGGCTATCCAGCACCTTATCCAGTAACGCAGCCCGGTTGTAGGTGCAAATCACTACGCTCAGCATTGATCGATCAAAGCAGGGCCGGCGGCCGGCGGCTTATCCGACATAAGACTCCAATATAAAAAAGGCGTCTTTTTTTGACAGATGCGGTCGTTCGGCAAGGTACTTGCTCATGTGTTTCGCGCTAGCCTCGTGGTCGTAATACGCTACAGGTTTACGAAAGTCATGAGCCACTGGTACAGCATCGACTATACCCATTCTAAGGCCGTGTTCTTCTGCCAGGACCGGCCATACAAAATCATTACCCCAACCCATCGGGCTGGTTTCGTCAAATGGCAAAAAATGATCAAATGTGCTCCGATGTAGCGAAAACAGGGGCCCGATTTCAACGAAACGCGTCCTTCGAGCATCGATCCCATCCAGCTGTTCAACGAACCAATGATCTATATAGCTATCATGCGTCCGTGCGGGTTGGGCCACGGCGAGGTCATGGCGGGAGACCATGGCGAGGTAGCGATCAACAAAACCATCCGGTAACTGGATGTCATCATCGCTCACGATAATGTACTCAAAGTCGTATAAATCAATTTTCCCAAGCAGCTGATTCAACAGTAAAAATTTCGGCGCAAACGTATTGGTAATTTGCACTGTGAATGGTGCCAAATCTGAATCTGGCTGATTCTTGCCTAGCGAGGACCATCGTTGCTCTAGGTCCCAATTCTTGCTTAAAGCAAGTTCCCGAGTAATCTGGGACGCAAGATTCTCTTTATCCGCAAGATATATCCCGACTACCAACACTCGGTGTGCCGACCCTCTCTGTGAGCCGCTACACATATGGTGCTTGGGTCGCTGTGGAGCTTGTTGAGCAGCCCGGGATAATGGTGCTGTCATCACGACACTCATCCCGGTTCGATGCATTTCTCGTTTTGGGAAAGATTTCGATCATCCGCTTCCGTGCCGCTGCAAGTGAATAATTTGTATCCAAGTGCGTAAGTGCTGCGGTAGAGAGTCGGTACCACAGCGTTTCGTCATTATAAAGTCGAACCACCAGGTCGGCAAAATCGTCAGGATCATCCGCAATTAAAAGATGCTTTTCATGCCGAAGACCCATGCCCTCTGCTCCAATCCGCGTGGCAACGATGGGCAGTCCATACGATATGCTGTGGCCAACTTTGCCTTTCATCCCTGCGCCAAAACGCAATGGCGCTACAAATATGCGGCAAGATTCAAAGTAGGGAGCGGCATCCGGCACAAACCCGAGAGGCGCAACATTGGCCGAGCGTAGTGATTCCACCGATGAGGGCATATTGCTTCCGATGATATAAAAGACTACGTCGGGAATTCTTTCCCTGATCCGCGGAAAAATATTCCTGACGAAAAATATCACGGCGTCTTCATTGGGTTTATGCCAGAAGCCGCCAATGAAGAGTATGCCCCTGCGTTGCGCGAAAGGCGTTTTGGGAAAAAAAATCTCATGGATGTTGGGCAGCACGGTAACTTTGGCGTCGGGTTGTTCAGCGAGTAAGTGATCTTTTTCATCATCAGTAATCGCAAGCACTAGATCCGCACAAGTACAATTGAAGAGTTCGATGTGCCGAAAGCTTGCGATGGCATCAACCAAGGCACGATCTCCTGAAATCAGCATCTCCCGCTCGAATCGTACCCAGTGAAGGTCAACAGTGTCATATATAACTTGGGAATATAACGCGTATGCTCGGACATGAGGCAAGTACCGAAAAGCTGTCTCCGGCCGTGATAACAATACGAAGTGATACTTGCCCCCCACAGCCGCCAAGTGCTTATGAGCTGCGCCAGATCCGTAAAGAATGCCGATGCCTTGTTTTTCCAGAGCCTCCCTATAGTGGGGCAAGTGTTCCTCGGAATCGGAGACAAAAGTAATACGAAACCCCATCTCAACCAGCAAACGGAGAATTGCATACATGCGTACAGAACCGGAATCCTGATCGGGTGTGGGTATTCGTAAATCGATCACTAATACCCAGGGGTCGGTCGGATCAAATTGTTTTGCGCTCGCCGCCACCAGAGGGAGCGCATCCCGACTCTTGTCAAGCTGGAAGACGTCTTTGTGATTTACTTTCCAGGCGCCAGGCCGGCGCAGATAAATTTCCTTGAGCCGTTGTTTAATATGCCAGGGCAATGGCAGATCCTTATATGTTTGACGCAACAGCTTATTGAACCAGAGGGAGCGGGTGAATCTCGCTGATCTTAAAAGTGTTAAATTTTTGCTTAAAGGCATTAGCGCTGATTTGATCTCACGAATTGGGCTGGTCAGCCGCCATGAAGTGGACTCATGTATCTCGACAATCTCATGCTGCAGCTTGGCAATTTGCTCGTCGCGCTTGGCTATGATGTGGCTAAGGCTGGCGAGTTGTTCATCGCGTCTGGTTACGGAGGTCAGCAACGGCTGCTCTAACCACCTGTTTAAGAATTCCCGCGATGAACGCCCCGTCACTTGTTGCTGAATAATAGACTCGAGCTCGGTAAAGCGCATGAAATCGTCACCAGTCAGCGAGTAGCCTGCTGCAGCCAGCGCCAATTTGATAAATGTTCGCCGCGAGAGTAGGTCACCCGTGGAATGCTTGCCAAAGCAAGCAGATCCGGTTCCCCAGAGCAATGAACGAAAAAGGAGCAAGCCAACTTCGACATCATCTGCAAGGGCCCATTCAGGATCTATTGCGTGTGGTTGCCCGGTATGGTTGACGATAATATTCTGAGGCGTCATGTCAAAAAAATCACCGGGCAACTTATCTGCTAACTGCAATTTGCCAATTGAATATCCCTTCTGATTGGCAATGACTGCGAGCAAATTTACATAGCGTTGAATGAAGAGGCCAACTTCTTCAAAGGACCATCCATCACAGGTGACTATTTTTACAAACTCGAACCATAGGGGTTCGCCTTCTGCATAAGGTGCTTTTTCCACCCCTGTAAAGCTGATGATTTGGTTTGTCCTATTATCTTGCTCGCGATTGACCAGGTTATGATAGTTCACCGTTATCATATTTCGATCAGTTTGCTCAAATACCGTTTCTTTACAATACGGTGGGGCTCTATCAGTACTATAGTGATATCCCAGGATGCCAGATTTAACAATTTGTTGCTGCAATACTGACGCCACAATCAAGAAAGAATTAGCCATATCCAAAGCCAATCCATTCTTGAATATTTCGGGCCAGGTCAGCTCCAGCGAAAAATTTGTGCTCGACGGGAGCTGGGGGTCGCGCCTTACGCTCTGCCATGCTAACGCAGCGCCATCAAAGCGTTGGCTGGAAAGACCTTCTGTAGTCAAAATCGAGATGGGCAGCTTGTAATCCGGAAACGGAGCCAGGAATTTGGCTACGGCGAAGCCTGCTTTTTCCAGTAAGCCAGCAAGTACTGCTCGACCAAAAGTTTGCGGTTGATTCGCGGCGTAGCGACCCTCAATGCCATACATGGGTTGGCCAAGGTGATCTTCTGGCGCACCGGCGAAGTATTTCAACCCTAACTGGTTTTCAATGGCGATAATTAACTGGCCCTGGGGTTTGAGCAGAGTCCGAACGTGCTGGAGCATGGCAAATGCTGCATTTTCGCTCGCCATAAAGAGGTTCGCGTACTCGAGGACTCCGATGAGGGTAATTACGTCAAATCGACAGTTACTTTGAAACTGGTCAAGTTTTTCGGCCAGCACCGTTACGTTTTCAAGGTCACGTGTCCGGGAGCGCGTGATAGCCGCACGGCGTGGGCTGCCCTCAAGGGCTAGAACATTTGCGCCAGACTCGCCAAGATAACGTGTAATTGCGCCACAGCCAGAACCGATTTCTAGAATGTCTCCCCTGAGCGCAGCGTCAAATGGACGCAAGATATTGGCGCGAGTACCGGATAGGTGATACAGGGAAGGCCAGTCAATGCAATGCTGCCGTAGCTCCGCAGAAAGAACCGTAATATCAGTTGTTTGATCGATAATTTCAGCGATACGGTCTTCAACCTCGTCCCCATCGCTATAAGCAATGCCCATATATTCGGGTCTTGACCAAATACCTCTCTTTGTATCAGCTATATAGACCGACGTTAAAATTTCGCTTTTCATCAGTGATCGCTGGATAGGAAATTAAAAATGTTTTCGGCTTCAAACATGAGTGCTTTTACGACGTTGAAGAGCACGTAAAACGTTTCCGAACTTCTTATATAAGGTGCGAGAACAATGTTTTATACAGTCCCGTCGGGGGCGGGATTTTTCCCATAGCTATTGGTTCCGTATGCCGAGCAATGGGAAGAAAGCGCGATTAGAGTTTGGGGTGCGTGAGCTTAAGTGCCACATTCTTGCGTCGAAAATCCGGGAAGAACGTAATTCATGTCTGCGTTTCCAAAACCGCACTTCATGCTGTTATTTTACGAAGCGACAGGTTAAGCTCAAGGTCAGCAAGCCCATGGAAATGATTATGCGGCCTGACAACAAAATGTATCGAATCATAGCGTCGATCATGCGGGATGATCTCCTCACCTTCTCGCGTAGCAATGCCTATCGAAATAAAATAATCCCCTGGAGCAAGCCCACATTTGAAGTGGGATGTGGCGTGCATTACAGCCCCTTTTTTCCAAAGTACCTGAAAATCGGTAAAATCGCCATCGCCCATCTCTGAATTGATGCCGGATACTGTTACGCCATCCTTCGTTTTTATGTTGATGCCTAATATGGGACGTAGCAGATCTCGGTGAAATTTCACGGATATCGCAAGTGTGATAGCCTGCCCGACGGTGATTGCCGAAGGATAGGGTTCTTCGTCCGCAGCCAGGTAAAAATCCAGAATAGAAACTGTGCCATCACCCCAGCGGTATTCGTGGACATTATATCCCCCACGCGTTGCAAAGGCGTCACAAGCCTGGCTTAGCTGATACAAAGCTTCAGCTTTTGTAACGGGAGCGAGCTCATCTGCTGACTCAATGGGTTCAGCGCCAATATCGCTTTTTTCCTTACCAAACAGCAAATCCATGTAACGATTTACCACTCGTTTCGGTTCCCCTGCTTCAAACTGCATGCCATTATTTAGCAAGATTGCGGAGGAGCAATGGGCCACGATTTGCTCGCTTGAGTGGGTTACAAGTAGAATGCTTGTGCCATTTTCTTTGAGCTGTTTCAGGCGCGCGAAGCATTTGGCCTGGAACTTTGCGTCTCCTACAGACAGCGCTTCGTCAACAATAAGAATATCGGGGTCTATCTGCGCCTGTACGGCAAAAGCCAGACGTACCGACATGCCGCTCGAATACGTTTTGACCGGCTGATCGATAAACTGTCCGATATCGGCAAATGACACGATGGCATCGAGGCGAGCGTCGATTTCCTCGCTATTTAATCCAAGCACAGCGCCATTCATATAGATATTTTCGAGCCCGGTAAAGTCTGGATTGAAGCCGGAGCCCAGTTCGAGCAAAGCAGCAATGCGCCCTTTGGTTTCTACAACGCCATCCGTTGGCGCCAGCGTGCCGCAAATGATTTGCAGCAGAGTCGATTTGCCTGAACCATTGCGCCCGATCAAGCCGATCGTCTCGCCTCTCTTGACTTCAAATGAAACATTCTTGAGCGCCCAGAACTCCCGAAAATATTGCCTGGGCTGTCGCCCCGTCAGACGTTGCAGACGCGGGGCAACGAATTGTTTAAGACGATCGCGCGGCACGTCATATATCTGGTAGCACTTGGAAAGATTCTGAACACGAATAGTGATATCGCTGGGGATGGCGATATTATTGGAATTTGTTACCGTGTTTTCAATATCAGGACTACCCCGTTTCTCCTGTTGCTTTGGCTCTTCCATTTCTGATTTAGACGGAATAATGGGGGCGGAACGTTTCACGATCTTTTCAGTTTTAGAGAACATCCGCAAATCCCTTGCGGGTTTTCTGGAACCAGGCAAACCCGCCCCAGGCGATTATTGATCCTGCTCCCATCAGAATGGCCCAGTGTCCGATATCCGGCAACTGCCCGAAGACCAGCACCTTGCGCCCTTCCTCAATGATGAATGCGAGCGGATTGAGCTGTAGCCAGCCCTGATATTCGACCGGCAAGATGCTTAAAGGATAGAACACTGGCGAAAGAAACAGCAACACAGTTGTGAACATTCCGGTGACTTGCCCGATGTCGCGCACAAATACGCCAAACGCCGCCAGAAACCAGGCAAAACCCATTGCAATGAGAATCAGCGGCAGCAGGACAAAGGGGAAGAGAACCGCTGTCCATGGCATCTGATGGCTGAAGATTAGCTGAGCGATCAGCAACACGCCAACGCTGATGATCGTGTGGAATAGCGCCGAGCCAAATGCGACCCACGGCAGTATTTCCAGCGGAAAAATCACTTTCTTCACATAGTTGACGTTGGATAATATCAGTGCAGGCGCACGGTTGATGCATTCAGCGAAAAGTCCATGCACGATCATGCCGACAAAAAGAATAATCGCGAAATCCGTTTTGCTTTCTTCTCCGCCTACACCCCACCGTGCCTTGAATACGACGGAAAACACAAATGTATAAATCGCCAGCATGAGCAAGGGGTTGAAGAACGACCATGCAATGCCCATGACCGAGCCTCGATAACGTCCAATGACCTCGCGTTTGACCAATGCGATGATCAGGTCGCGGTTACGCCAAAGGCTTGCGGCCATTTCGCGTGGAAGGATGGAGAAGTTTTGCATGCGGTGGGATGGTAAAGGTATTGCGTGTACGGCTGTGGCCACAACGTGAATGATATAGGTGGCGGGTATTGATTAGTTGAGAAGTTGCGGTGCACGTCTTCAGGCGCTGCATCAGGACGTTTTGCAGAATCGCGAAACGGGGGCGCTTTAGTTTCCGTTTCAGTTTCCATATGACAGCACGGCTGAATCGCCGTCAGCGGCAACTGTCTTTCTCATGCGGCATCATTTTAGCCGCTTCGAAAGCGGCGCTTAATAACATATGCAGCATAGGACGAATTTATTTGCGGCGTGCCGTGTAGGCGTAAAGCATAACACAAAATATTTTACACATTTAGGCTGACTCTCAGGCTTAAGCGCCAACCGGCAGGCATCTCATTCCCGCTTTTAAACTTCGAAGTACCAAGCACGCCCATAAGCTCGCGCGACATTTTTTCGATCTTTGTAGAGAGTCGGTTGCCTCTGGTTTAGAGAAGGCATCCTGATTTCGGTCTTTGATGCTGCATTGCGGATTCACGCTTGCGTGGAAATGGCAAAGCTACCGTTAGCCTTCCATCTGGAAGAAGCATCTTATTGCGCTTTCGAGAGAAAGACGGAAAGACGGCTCCAGTTATTCGACTGCCGGCGCGATATCGAGCCCAAAAATTCCGTCCAGAATAAATCCCTAAAATATTTTTATCCGCACTCTTGCATTTCGTTTAAAGTTGCCTATAATACGAATCATTCTCATTAATAATTGCGGAAACGGCCCAAATGGAAAAGTTACTTACAGTTCCGGAAACCAACGTCGATAAACAGAACTTCGTCATGCTGGACCGTAACAGGCGCATCTTTAGCGATACCCTGTTTTCGCAGGGAGACGAGATATTTATCCAGCATCAGGGCGAACAATACCGGTTGCGGCGTACCCGTAACGGCAAGCTTATTTTAACCAAATAGTTGAATTAGTAGACTTTAGGCGCTCATCATGTATATTTGTGTATGCAAAGGTGTAACTGATACCGCAATCCGGGAAGCTGTCTCCCGAGGCGCCGACCGGATGCGGGATTTGAAGACCTGCCTGGGTGTGAGCGGGCAATGCGGAATATGTGCCTGCCATGCCAAGGAGGTGCTGGAAAAAGCACTGATGCAAAAAACCTTGTCGCAACATCATCTACACAAACCCACTCGCTTATACGAGATCTCGCCTGAGGAGGCATCAACATGAAAAGCAGCGCAGACATTATCCAGTGGCTCAACCGCCAACTGCAACACGAATTGACGGCCATCAATCAGTACTTCCTTCATGCCCGCATGTATAAAAACTGGGGTTTTGAAAGCCTGGGCAAAAAAGAATACGAAGAATCAATAGAGGAAATGAAGCATGCCGATGCATTGATCGAGCGCATCCTGTTTCTGGAAGGATTGCCCAATCTGCAAGAGCTCGGCAAGCTCCTGATCGGTGAAAAGGCTGAAGAATGCGTCGCTTGCGACCTCAGGCTCGAAATGACGTCTCGCGAGACTCTGCTGGCTGCCATCTCGGCTTCCGAAATGGCGAAGGATTATGTTTCGCGAGAGCTTTTTAAAGAAATTCTCGAAGACACCGAAGAGCATATCGACTGGCTGGAAACGCAGTTGGATGTAATGCAGAAGGTAGGCATACAGAACTGGCTGCAGAGCCAGATGTAAATTATCCGTGCCGCTGGGTTCTCCTACCCAGCGGCTTTCGCCAGCCAGTCCGTACAGGGCAAGCCAGCATTTTTTTATAACCTGTCACGGAGCGCGGGCTGTGAAGCAGCTAAAGACAACCAGGGCAACCAGGACAACCGGTTCAGCGACCTTGAGCGTTACCGCCCCCATGATTGCAGAAGCACCCAGCCCCGACGTGATTCTACTTGCTTGCCTCCATGCCGTTGAAGACTTGAGCGCCCACTTGTTATCCGGCCTGCGGCAAGAAGCCGTTAGCTGGGCCGGCCGTGCCAATCCGCACAGCGCTCACAACTCCGATGATTCCTTTGCCCGCCATTTGCTGATATTGCTGGAAAAGAAATTCGATCAGGTCGTCAAGTCGTTTTCGTTTCTCGGGATCAATCGCAGCGCCTTCTTTTTACAGCATACCGGACTCGCCAGGACCGTGCGCCACGGACGGGTTTCGAATAAGCCCTCGTTTTTGCCGGCAGAGGATTCAACAACTGCATCGAAGCCGGCTGACAGTCATCAAGCATTGTTGTCACGCATCGATCTGCTTGAGCGCAAGCTCGCCGATGCGGAAATTGCTGTCCCACCAGAAACAGATTGGGTTCCGCTGGTCAAGGTCTCCGCCGCGCCTGGGACGCCTGCGGCCCCCGGGGCGTCACGGCATCCTGGCAGTGCATCTACCGCAGAATCGACAGGGGGTTGCGATAGTCTTGATGAGAAACAAGCCGGTGCGCATGCTGGTTTCGATCTTGCCGGGCGTCGCGTCCTGTGCGTGGGTGGCCGCGCTGCACTCTACCCGGAGTATCACCGCATGGTAGAGGCTTCAGGCGGCAGGTTGCTCATCTATCGTAGAGGCCCGCTTCACGGTGGGGATCATCTTCCTGCGTTGCTCGACCATGCCGATCTGGTGGTTTGCCCGGTCGATTGCGTAAACCACTACACCTATTTTACTGTGAAGCGCTACTGTAAATATTCGGGCAAGCCCTGCGTATTGCTCGACCGTTCGGGCCTGCCTACTTTTCGCAAGGGTGTGGCAACGCTGGCTGCGTTAGCTACGGCACCCGCCGGGTGTGACAGCCCTGTTCAATCCACTTCCATCGTCTAATAAAGTTACCCATGACAGAGTTAAACATGATTTGCGTGCGTAGTCACGGCAGAGGCGCGTGGGCGGACGCCAAGCGGAGGAGGCCCGCCGGTTCACTATTTATGGCTGCTTCATGGTCCCGGAGAAGCACATGAGCATTGGTTATAAAGGCAGGATTACGGCACTGGCGACTTTTATTATTGCCTTCTGTATGTGGATTCCGGCCCAGGCAGCACAGGCGGCAGTGAGAGAGTACTGGGTAGCGGCGGAGCAAACTTCCTGGAACTACGCGCCATCCGGGCAAAATCTGCTCAAGCCGGATGCCGGGCTCGGGGTGTGGGGTACGACGCTGACATACCCTAAATACCGTTATATCGGTTATGCAGACAAAAATTATAGCAAACCGCTGCCACAGCCCACATGGATGGGAATTCTGGGGCCCGAGATTCGAGCCGTGGTGGGAGATACCCTCAAAGTTCATTTCCTGAATAAAACCGACCGGCCGCTTTCCATGCATCCGCACGGATTGCTTTACGACAAATCCAGCGAAGGCGCGGATGGCCCCGGTATGGGGGCTGCCGTTCCTCCCGGTAAATCATTTACCTATACCTGGGTGGTGGACGCAGACGCAGGGCCCGGCCCGGCAGACCCTTCATCAGTCGTCTGGCTTTACCACTCTCATGTCATGGAAGATGAAGAAGCAAACCTCGGCCTCATCGGCACTATTATCGTCACGCGGCAGGGCATGGCGCGTTCCGCCGCTGATCCCGCGCCGCGCGACGTGGATCAGGAATTTACGACCCTGTTCATGATCTTCAATGAAGAGAACGGGGAAGAAAGTGGCATGAAGCATACGATCAACGGCCGTATTTTTGGTAATCTGCATGGCTATGAAACAAGTCTGGGAAAGCGCGTCCGCTGGCATGTCGTCGCACTCGGCAATGAAACGGACAATCATACCGTGCACTGGCATGGGCAGACGGTGCTCGACCATGGACGCCGCACCGATGTGGTCGAGGTGCTGCCCGCCAGCATGACCTCGGTCGACATGACGCCGCGTTCGGTTGGCAACTGGCTGCTGCATTGCCATGTAGACGACCATATGATGGCGGGGATGTCCACGCGCTGGCGCGTCCTGCCTGAAACAAAGGAAAACCGCTCGAAATAGTCAGCTCCCTCGGTATATATAAAAAAAGGAAAAATCTAATGAAGATCACACGCATTATCCCTGCTGTAGCTATCGCCATCGTCGGTGGTCTGCTCAGCTTCAACGCCGCGGCACACGCATTGTGGCTCGAAAGCGATAAGGGCGAGACCGCAGTCTCGAAACTTTATTTCGGCGAATACGCCGAAGATCGGCGCGAAGTCTCACCCGGCAAGCTCGACAACATTGTTCAACCGACAGTGGCTGTGATCGATGCGAACGGTAAGGAAAAGTCTGTCGAAGCAAGTCGCCAGAATAATTATTTTGCGATACCCGGCGGGGGAGCGACGGTGCTGGTACAAGCGCTCAAACAACCCATACGCGAGCCGCAGGGTGAAAACCCTGCCCCGGTGCAAAGAAGGTTTCTCTATGCACGGCTGGGCAACGGCGGCAGTTTGCCGCTCGATATACATAGCAGCGACAACCTGCTGCGTTTGAGCTTCCAGGGGAAGCCCGTCCCGAAGGCGGAGGTTATCATTATTGCGCCCAATGGCTGGGAAAAGCATTTGCATACGAACGAGAAAGGAGAGGTTCCGCTTACCGTGCTGGAACCCGGCCTTTATGTGGTCGAGGCGAAGCATGAGTTGATCAATCCGGGCAATTTCGAAGGCAAGGCATATGCCGTCGAGAGCCACAAGGTTACGTTCAGCATTTACAGATGAGTACGCTGCAACCCGACGCACCGGTCACTGTAACTACGCCTGCAACCAGGCAAAGCGCGGCCGGGGCAAGCGCAATGCCACGCCCGGTTACCGAGCCGCGCGGTTACCTGTTTTTATCGCAGGGTATGAAGCGGGGCCGTTTTCTTGTCTGGCTGCGCCGAACGCACGCCTGGATGGGGTTATGGGGAGCGGTACTCGGCCTGATATTCGGCACTTCCGGTATTCTGTTGAATCATCGTAGCGAGATGAAAATCCCGCTTGCTGCGCAGCACGAAACTCACCAGACGCTCACACCGCCGGTGGGTAGCTTGCAATCGGCGGAAGCGCTGGAAGCCTGGCTGCGCGTGAAATTTAAAATGCCCCACGCCAAATCGCGTATCGTGAAAAAACCCGGCGGTCCGGTTCCCTGGGGCGGCGGCCAGATAAACCAACCCGAAAATTGGCGCGTCACCCTTACCACGCCCAACCTCAGCCTTAATGCGGAATACTGGCAAGGCGACATGGAAACACGCGTCGAGCAGAAAGAAGCCAACGCCTGGGCAACACTGGCCAATTTTCACAAGGGAACCGGCATGTCCAATGTGTGGATATTGCTCACCGATACGCTGGCTTGCGGTTTGCTGGTTCTCGCGATAACCGGCACCTTGCTGTGGAGCCGTCTGCATGGTCCACGGTTGATGGCGGCGGGGTTGATCGGCACGGTACTTACCTCTGCTGTCGTTCTTATGCTCACCACGCTATCGCTGTCATGAAATTATCTTTTTTTCCATCGCCAATCAACAAGGGTCGAGGGGAAACACTGCCCATATAAATCTATAGTTCCCTTGCTCCCGCAGGGCAAACAAATCCCATAGCCAGCCAACGCCATCGTCGCTTGTAGCCAGCCAATAATTAAAATATAACAGAGCGATCAATGAAAAAACTGTCCCAGTTCGAATTCCGGCGCGTCCATGTGGCCTTGTTGCTGGCGTGGGTACTTATACCATCGCATGCGGTAGCCCAGGAAAGCGCAGGCAATCTGGAAAAAAGCGTCAACCCTGAAAAAACCGAAAAAAAGGCGGAGTTGCCGGAAATCAAGATTACGACCGGCCGGGTCCGCCCCGGCACGATTGAGGATGTGGCGACGACCGGAAGCAAGACGGACACGCCGTCGCGCGATATTCCCGCAAGCATTGCCGTCGTGCCAGCCGCGCTGTTGCGCGAGCAGGGCGTGATCGACATGAATGACGCCATGCGCAACGTCAGCAGCGTGCAGCCCCTGATGGGCGGCGGTTATGGATTTGCCAATAACTTTACGTCGCGCGGCTTGGCGCTGAGCTTTTTTCGCGACAACATGCCTGACGGAACCGCCCCGCAAAACGGTTATTACCGCACCATGTACGATGTCGAGCGTATCGAGGTATTAAAAGGCCCGGGTTCTGCGCTGTTTGGCGTCGCCGGCCCCGGCGGCAGCATCAATATGATTACCAAGCAGCCGCAAAGGACCTTTGGCCTGACCGCGGGTACCATGATCGGCAGCTTCGGCACCTATAACGGATTCGTGGACCTGACCGGTCCCGTGGGGGACCGTGTTGCCGGACGCGTCATTTCGGATATAGAGCATGCCGACGGTTTCCGCGGACTCGAGCGGAATATCTACGAGGTATCCCCCAGTTTCATCTGGCGCCTGGCGGACGATAAAACGCTTCTGATAGACTACGATCATCGCGACATACATATCAAGCCGGATAATTACGGCACGGTTTTCGATGGTAATTCCCAGTTATCCGTCTCTCGCAACAACCGCTACTACAGCCCGTTCAACCGGACCAGCAATATACTCAATCGCATCAGCGCCGTCCATAACTGGACAGTATCCGATAACCTGACCATGCGTACAGCATTCACATACGATACGCGGACACTGGATATGATTCGAAATGGGGGCGGTAATCAGGCTTGCGGAAGCGTGGTGAATTCGACGTGTAGTGCAGGTGCATTCGGCCAGATTACTGGACGCGATGCGCGCCATCAACTTGATAATTCGGCGTTCGCCACATTTCAAAACGAATTTATCTGGAAAACAACTACCGGTCCGGTTAAGCATACGTTCTTAGGCGGGTTCGAATACAAGAATACCGACATTGCTACAGCCCGTTCTGATTTTAAACTTGGCAACCTCAATCTTTTCAACCCGGTCGATCTGCAAACTTCACTAAACTCGCCTGGGGTTTCAGGACCCACGGCCATGTTTGATCGCCGAATCAGTAGTGATCAAACCTCCTTTTATGCGCAGGATCAGATTGATTTGAGTGAGCAATTCAAGCTTCGGCTCGGCATTCGAAATGATTTGGTCCAGTGGAGCGACAAGGGGTTTCAGCGCGTCTCCGGTAATTACGGATATCGTGAAATAGTACAGACCAAATCGATAACTACCTACTCAACCGGTGGAGTCTATCAACCCACCAAGAATTTAGCTTTTTACGCGGGCTATAGCACGGGGGCTTTCGTCAACCTGACGACCGAGGCCCAGGCAGTATCGAATGCGCCGGAAACCTCGGATCAGATAGAAGTGGGGGCGAAAACCATGCTGCTGGATGGCAGGGCAGACGTGAACGTGGCGCTGTTTCAAAGCAGCCGCAACAATTATTTCATCACCCTGCCAGGTAGCGGTGCTAACGCCACGCCGGATGGAAAAGATCGATCGCGGGGTGTGGAAGTGACCATGAGCCTGCGTCCGATTGACGGCTTGAGCATCATAGGTAACGGGGTGTGGATGGATCCGGAAACACAGGCACGCAATGTGGCAACCAATGCTGTTCTTGGCGTATCGAGAAGTGTTTTCGGCGGCCGCCCAGTAGGCGTTGCTACCAATATGGCCAGTTTGTGGAACAGCTACCAGATTCAAAGCGGGATTGCGCGGGGCGTAACATTGGGCTTTGGCGTGACCTATAAAGGCAACAGTTACGCTGACACTTTAAACCTGCTGAAGGTGCCGTCTTACGTCGTTTATGATGCGGCCATTTCTTATCGTATCAAACAGGTGGAACTCGCGGTCAACGTAAAAAACCTGACCAATAAGACCTATTATACCAATCCCACGTTTGCGGGCGCCTTGCCTGGCAATCCCCTCAGCGCCTTCGGTAGCATCCGTTTCAACTTTAATTGAACGCTTTCATGAATTGAAGTTAAACCATACGGAGTAGTTAAACCTGCACAAGACCCGGGAATAGCCCGACTGGACTGTAACCCGACGGTAGGGCGTCAATAAGCGCAGCGCATTGCGCCGTATGAAGACGCCCGTCAATTCCGGGTCAACCAACATGAGAGTCCACGCGATACGTAACTATTGCCACCATCATCCCGGCTGGCATGCGTTCAGCACAGATTCCTTCACCAAAAATTGCTGCGTCGTTACGTAACGATCTCCCGACGGGAAACTTGACGGAGCTCTCGTTGCGAGGCGCAATGCGCTGCAATTATTGCGCCTTCCACCTCGCCGCTCACACCTCTATTTTGCCGATTTCCTGACAAAAAAACGCTCATTCGCGTCTTCGTTTTCCTCGCCTTTTTCAAATACGTTCCAAAGCCGATATCGACCGTCATCGCGTCCGTGCAGGTTCATTGCAAAATTTTCATGACGGCATCGAACCCAGGTGAAAACCTGAAACATCACAGCAATACAATTGCCGAAAGACACCTTATCCAAGCTCGTTTTTACCACTAATTCTCCCAAAAAAGCTCCTCGAATAAAGGTCTGTGCTAACGCCGCAAACCCGCTACAACTAACGGTTACAGCAGGTATTTCTTCCTTTCGCCTGTAAGATTCTACAGCTATTCTAGGTTTGGGTTCCGTTGTTTCATAGCACCGTCATCAACCAAACGACGGGTGAAAACAATGGGACAGATAATGCTTGCGCAACACGGAAACGGGTCAATGGACCAACGGGCAGTGGCGGGAATGTATCGGCTGAGGCATGAGGTTTTTCATGAGCGGCTGGGCTGGGAAGTCACCGACGATAACGGCATGGAACATGATGAGTTCGATCATGCCAATCCGGTGTATGTCCTGGCGAAAGGAGATGAAGATGAGGTGCTGGGTTGCTGGCGTTTGCTTCCGACCATGGGGCCCAACATGTTGAAGGATACTTTCCCTCAGCTATTGCACGGACAGCCGGCACCGCAGCAAGCCGATGTGTGGGAATTAAGCCGATTTGCCGTGACGGTACCGAAGTACGAAAGCGCGGGCTTCGGCTTCAGCGAGATCCCGGTAAAGATGATGCAGACGCTATTCCGTTTTGCCCGGCACAACGGCATCAAGCGTTACGTAACCGTGACTACCGTCGCGGTCGAGAGGTTGATACGCAAGCTTGGCGTTAATGTCTCAAGAATAGGGCCGCCTATCAAGATCGGTCGGGTTTTGACGGTGGCTTGTTATATCGAGATCGATGCGATCACGGAGTTTTCCTTGTTCGGCACACTTCCAGAGCATGCACAAAGGGAGGCAGCATGAATATTCTGCTGATGGGGGAAAAGCAGGATACCCGTCGAATTCTGCAACTATTGCTTGAGAAGTCAAAACACAGGCTCGAGCGGAAATCGCTGGAAAGCTTCCCCGAGCCGGATCTGGGCGCATACGATATGGTCCTTGTCGATGGGGCGGTGCAGGATTGCACCCAACAGGTGACTCTGCTGCAATGGATACGGGAAGCGAGACGGCGCTACCCGCATCTGCCGGTGGCGGTGATGAATAACGTGGGGTCTGACGTAGCGCCCAACGTGGCGTCTGATCGATATAAGGCGAGCCGCGAACCTTTGCATACCTGTGGTGTTTTCGAGTCCGGCAATGGGGTATTGAATATGCGCTGCCGCCTCCAGGAAATCGCGTTGGGAGAAACCGCTGCATTGATGCGGGATGAATGCGAGCGGCCAATGCTGGAGCCGATAACATTCGAATATTCGGGACGGGGATAAAAATATCGACCAGCAGGCGGGCCGAGCCGGAACAATTTTCTGCCCCGGTTTTTATATCGATTATTCAACCGCTCAGCTATCGACAGCAGGCCAGGGTACTGAAGTAAGTCGCAAGGTTCCGTTATTTTTTCAAACTTGGATAAAGCTTCATCGTAACGTCATCTATTTCGGGTAACCTGAAAATTCTGACCAGTTCGCAAATCATCTTGAGCAGCGCTGTTTATCACAGGAGGCACCATGCATCCCTTATTACCCGCGTTAGTGAAGCTGTTATCGACAGAAACAGAGAACGCCCGGACTGGCGCCGGCCCTGCTCGGCAAAGACGCGCTATATCAGGGCGCAGAAACTTTAGCGCCGACCCAATCATTGCAATGTTTGACAGCCTCGGCGCCGCAGGCGAAAGCCACGCCGACCTTCGCGGATTATCGGTTAATGTCCAGGATGACCTGGGAGGTTCTCCCAGGTTAGGCCGACGCGGTTATCCCGCCACATCAAAAGTCAAAATCCGGAAAAAACGTTTTGGCTGAGGTACAAATGATACGACTTCATGTCAGTCAGTGCCAGGAATGGCGGGAAAAAATTCCTTGTGAACCCTTCACGAATTTCTCAACCATCATCGGGCTTTTCGGCAGTTAAAATTTTGGCATCCTGGATACACCCGGATCAGGCACATGGGTATATATAAAAGGTACCGAACGATTACCCGTACTAAAGGGACGGGTCTGGGTTCAGCCGAAGCGGCCTTGCAGTCGGCCGAATCCGGCGATACACCTGGTGCAAGTCCTCTGACCGCACTTCGTGAGTTGCTGGAATCCCATCTATCCGGCGACATTCCGAGTGAGGAGGAAAGTGAGATTGACTTGATGATTCAGTTAAGCGGCATGGTGCATAGCAGTACGGGGAATAGCGAGTAATTCCGTTTCTTTTTTTGCCGATTCGGTTTGAGCGAAGCCAGATTGCATTCACGCTGGCTGATACGTCCAGCGTGAAAATTACCCTGCCATGCCCCCTCTCTTTCTTTGGAGAAGGAGGCCCCGATTGCCGATCATGGCTGCTGCGATCCGCTCTGGGGCGCCTCGTAAACGCCGGTTCTGCCGGTTCTGCGCAGCATCTTGTTGACCTGATCCGCGTGCATCTCTTCCTCGACGATGAGGCCCCGTGCATAATCCTCTAATAGCACTGATTTGCCTTGGGTCAGCTCCAGCAGCTGGTAATAGGCGGCGCATGCCTCCTTTTCATTAGCCAGAGATTCCCTGAGGATATCGCCGATGTCGTGGTGATGTGTCTCCAGTAGAGGCCCGATCGAAAGTGACGGGTATCCGCCCAGCAGCGTGACAAGTTCGCCGGCCTTATGCGCGTGCAGCAACCCTTCTTCGGCCTGCTCCTTGAGCCAGGCGACGACAGGAATGCGGTTGTAGCCATAAACCATCAATGAATAGTGCGTGTAACGTACCACCCCGGCGAGTTCCAGTTCCATGATCTTGTTCAGCAATGCGATCGCCTTGTCTTTATCGAAGTCCATGAGTTTCTCCTTTGGGATTGCAAGAATCGGCAGGGTGGTGCTACGTCTATCTCATAACCGGCAGCACAGCGGGGCTATTCATTTTCGCAGCATCTCCTTGCCGTATAGTGTTGTGCAATGCATCACGATGCTTCACAGCGCCGAGCCGTGAGCACCTAAATATTCTGCTACCCCCTCCGGGCTCGGCTTCATGCCGGGATCTCCTGTTTTCCATCCGGCGGGGCAAACTTCGCCGTGACTTTCATGGAACTGCAATGCATCTACCATGCGCAGCATTTCATCCACGTCGCGCCCAAGCGGCAGATCGTTGACGACCTGGTGACGCACGACACCATTTTTATCGATCAGGAAAGAGGCTCGCAGCGCAACGTGATCCGGATGGCTGATGCCATACGCGTGCATGACATCGCCACCCACATCGGCTACCAAGGTGATGCCCACAGGACCGATGCCACCCTTGTCCACCGTGGTATTGCGCCAGGCATAATGAGTGAATTGGGAATCCACGGACACGCCGATCACTTCTACGTTGCGTTTGCGGAATTCTTCCGCCCGATGCGAGTGAGCAATAATCTCCGAAGGGCAGACAAAAGTGAAATCGAGCGGATAGAAAAACAGCACGGCGTATTTACCGGAAATTTCCGTATGGAAGTTGAAAGTATCATTGAAGGTGCCATCCGGCAGGACAGCGGGCTTGGTAAAGTCGGGCGCGAGATGGGTTACGAGTACTGACATTGAGATTCTCCTTTTTGGCTGATGGAATCGAAGCGTTTTCATCAAATGCGCTTCGGGCGTTGCATATCCTCGGCATTTTTACATTGCACCGTCTGCCATTATAGACTGCATGTCAATGGTTCCTCTGTGCGCCGCACCTCACAGCTCCAAATCTCTGCTCCTGTGTCGCTCTGCCGGGCTTCTTTGCGTCACGCTGTATAATTCAACATTCCGGAAGAGCTGGCGATGCCGGCAATTTTCTTCCGTTCCATAAGGGAATTCCATTAAATTAAAAAAATCCATTCGTGAAAAAACATAGTCTTAAAGCCTACCTTTCCGAGACACGCTCGCGTGGTAGCGTCAAGCGAACAGTGAAATTTGACGATAAGGAGATCTGGTGGGATATTTCAGGAGATGATTCCATACTTCCCCCAAGGTTGACTGTGCATGATATTGCAGCTACCGGGCTGGTGTTTTTTGCCATGCATCACGGGAAGAACCTGCATGTTGATGGTCCGGTAAGCGCATCGCTACTGGAAAACCTGGAAGACCTGGTCGTTTCCTGGGTCAATTGGCGTCCTGACCTGTATCAGCGTATAAGCATCAGCGCAGCGGAGGAAGTACGCACCCCCCGCAAGTCGTCCCCATCTGTTATCGGCGGTCAGGCAGTTGCTGCGTTTTCAGGAGGGCTCGATGCCTCGTTTACGGCATGGCGGCATGTCTCCGGAGAAGTCGGGCGCAGAAACAAAAAATTGATTGCGGGTGTCCTGATCCATGGTTTCGATATACCAATCGACGCGCATCAGGCATTTGAGACGACCTACAAAACTGCTGCCGAGTCGTTAAGGTCTTTGGGTGTTCCCATTGCTGTCATAAAAACCAATTGGAGAGCTCAAACCTCCGTGAACTGGAATTTAGAGTTTGGGGCAGGCGTTTCCACATGTTTGCGGCAGTGGCAAGGAATGGCCGATACGGCGCTGTTAGGCTCGGATGATGATTACAGAAACCTCGCTCTTCCATGGGGAGGCAATCCGATTACCTATGCCATGCTGTCAAGCAGCGATTTCAGGGTGGTCTATGACGGGGCGGAATTCTCTCGGACTGAAAAGGCGGAAGGTATTACTGACTGGCCGACAGGTTTGCGCAATCTTCGCGTTTGCTGGCAAGGGCCATTGACCGGCAAGAACTGCGGTATCTGCGAAAAATGCTTGCGCACCAAAATGAATTTTCTCGCGGTGGGTGCGCCTTTGCCTGAATCATTGTCTGGTCTGCCCACTGTTTGGCAGATTCTTCGAATTCGAACGAGGAGAGCCTCCCAGCTCCCCACCCTGGAGGAAATCATTGAGACCGGCTCGGAAAGAAAAATAGCCGGCATATGGCTTGCCGCTCTTAAGGTCTCCCTTTTAAAAAATAAACTTTCGATGCGCTTTCTTCGTTAGCTCATTTAAATGAACTTAAATCCCATATCAGGAAATTTTACAAAAAAACGTAATCGGAATGTGCAGATCGATAAGTCTTGACTCAGAATATGCTGAGAAATGCTGGCCACTTAAGGAAACGCTTATGAAGGGTAATCAACTCTTCGTAATGCTGTTTAACTCGGCTCCTGTTCTTTAGTAATTTGCACGGAACGCGTGGATCGATTGAAATCTATCTTCCGGTGATTTGCCGCTTGACTGGAAGAACCATCGTTTTCGCCGATAACCCCGTCTTTTCGGCCCTTGGCGATGCTATCGAAGGAAATCATGGGTCTTGAGAAACATATCTCCATCCGCAATTCGCTATAACCCTCTTTCCGTAGCTCATCAAGACTTCTTTCATAAGGCGGATGCAACGTGTCGCTATATTGGGCCGCAATTCCAGCCATCATTTCATCCGTAAGACTGGTGTTTTCCATGATTTGATGAATTTCATCCCAATGGGAACCTATTTTGCCATTACGATCGCGACCCATATGCCCGTATGACTTCACTCCGTTCAGAATTTTTTTCTGGAGCTGGCATTTTGTTCTTATCGGTAGGTGATAAATGGGAAAACTTTCTTTTGCGGGAAATTTCACTTTCGAAGAGTTGGTGCCTATGAAGAACGCATGATTGCCCTGTACGACAAAATAATCGCTTGATGGAATAAGGCTGGGTTGGAACGCGATCTTGCGATGGCGCGAAGGTTTTGGCGGCTTCAGAAAAAATTGGTTGATCACGCTGCCGCTTTCCATATCCAGCGGTACCAGATTAAGCCATGGCATGAAAATTACCGGGGATGAGCCGAGTTGCGAAAGCTTGCGATCGAACTCCTCCTTGGATTTAAACGGCAAAAACTCGTCTGCATCGAGAAAGAATACCCATCCCTGTGCTTTGTTATTCACAAGATTTTTTGCAGCCCAGGTCATTAATTCGGACTGATAATAACCGGGTTCGTCGAAGAAATAATATTCGATATTCGGGTGTTTTTCCGACAGGAGTTTTATGTATTCTCTCGTGCCATCAGAAGAGAGGTGATCAATAAGGATAATTCGATCGAACAAGGATAAAGCATGTGCACAAAAAGTTTCGAGGATGCCTTTCTCGTCTCTGATCATCGAGATGAGCGTCGTTTTCTTTCGGTCCCGACCTGTCGCTCGGTTCACGTTTCCGAATATGCTCGAAGCCCAAAAAATTTTCCAGCGAGCGAATAATTGCGTCCTCACGAAACTTTTCACGAGCGTGGGGACTGAAACAGTATGTTAAACATCCAACTGACCATAAGGGTTGCCAAAAAAAGTCGCTCATTCTAATAGCTGACCATATGACAGTCAAATTTATAAGAGGTGGGTTATTAGTGAAGTAATACGTAAATGTCATTGTGAATGTCAGATATTATCCAGCTTCAGTAAATTTAAGACCTATGCATTTCTACCCAGAAAAGCAATCTGATGCGTAGTAATCGAATGAATTTATTGATTATTTGACATATAATCATTTTCCGCCATCCACGCTTACGTGAGGACCGGATCAGGTTGGGTGAGTGAATTTATGGCGTATGTTTCCTGGTCTGGAAATGACGCTATCATCCATTAGACAAAAAACCGGTATCTGATCGTTTACCCTTGACCCTGCACGGCGCGTTGAGCATTAATCGGTAATGCGGGAAGTTCGCAAGACCATGAATGCTCCCCCTCAAGCCCATCCATCAAACCGTCGATGCGGAAGCGATATCGGGTGCACTGAAAGTGTTTGTGCGCAACAAATGGCGCGGAAGTTCCTGGCAGCAATGAATGGATGTTGATTTGGCGTACGCGGCGATGCATGCCGCGTACTGTCACGCGTAGCTGTACCCTAGCATATGCGGGTCAAGAGCCTGTCGAACCGTCCACGATTGCGTCCACGGCGATGGTTCGTTCGATGCGTTGAACACAAGAGTGGAATTCAAGTCTCGGCCTGGGGCACCGCTGGCAGGAGTGTATGGCGGTATCGTCGGATGTTGTTGCTTCCATCGCTCCCACAGCATATCCAGGAATGCGTGGTGCAGAAAGAAGACAGGATCGTTTGGAGAACTCGCGTCGGCCATGTTTCCCCCGACCCACCGATGGACAGGGTTATGCAGCACGCCCTCCGAAACACTTTCGAAGCCGGAAGGACCAGGCCAATACGGCGTCTTGGCCACGCACGCCGAGATGTCGCTGGAGGTTGGCAACCAGGCGGTTGAATCCTCCCCGAACTCGCGTCGGAGTCCCGGATCTCCAGAGGGATCATCCCATACGCGCACCTGGAATTTGCCGGTAGTAAAGGCGAATGGGCCGATCGTGACACGCCCTCCCTGAGCTTCGTCGCCATCCCCTCCCAAGAAGTCAGGCGTAAACGGATTGCTCGTGCTGGAATAATTCCAATCCCAATAGGGCAGCATGATCGAAGAATCGTTGCCGGCAGCCTGAAGAGCGAGTTCAAACTGCCGAAGCAGAATACGATGCCAGGGATAAAAGAGTGAGCTTCCGTGGGGCATCGGCTCGAACATTGCCGGTCCGGTCATCGCATTCTTGTGTACTTCCACGAAGTCGTCATACCGCTTCTGCATACCCGGGTGCAGGATGCTATCGACGCTATTCTTCAACGCCAGCACAGCGTTGACAAACGCTGTTTTCTGCGCTGGGCTCAGGTCCCGATGATTGTGGCGGATGTCCATACAGTTGCCTCCAGGGCTGAAGCACGTCTGATTACGTCGGGGAGTCAGAGCGTGCTGGCCGCTGCCAGCCGCGCTAGAGCGGTACTATTACACTTTGTGCCGTACCATGCATCACGAAGGTTTGCCAGGTTGTGGGTCGATGCGGCACCGAGTCGGGTCCGCTGAATTCTTCATGGATGGCGACGGTCGTGAAGTCGGCTGTCTGTCCTCGCGCAACTTCGATATTCGGCAGAAAAAAAGCGAAAATCGTGCCCCCTGTGTCAACCGACCTTGCCAGCGGAACCGAGACAAGTGAACCAAGCGCTGTTTGATCGGTGGTAATTTCGCTTGTCTTGAAATTCCGGGAAACCGATCCTTCTTTATAGGTGAGCGCAGTCAAGCCGGGAGTGATGCCGACCGTATACTTGACCTCGATATGATGTCCCTTCAGTACAAATTGATTTGCCATGATGGCCTCCTGGTTACGCGTTACGGTCGATTACTGCCAGTTTTGGAAATACCCCGGTTTCGCTGTCGTTCAGGCGCAGCACCCGCTGACTAATGCGGGTGATCAGGCTGCTTTATGTTGCAGTTTAAAGGGATATATTCATACCATATACTCGGTATTCTGACGTTCCTCCGTGGGCTACCGAACGTAAGCGATTTATCCAGAAATTCGTCTGATAGAAGTGCTATGGCAGCACTCCGGCGTCATAAATCCATCGATTAACCAAGGTCCGGGCGGCATTCGGGATTTCCGACGCGATCATCCCCACCGGGCCGCCATGTTGTTTCTGCAATGCGTCCGCTGCAGCGCCATGCAGATAGACCGAGAGTAATAGAGAATTTTCCGGGCTGAGTCCCTGTGCCAGAAAAGCACCGGCAATGCCGGACAATACGTCCCCCGTACCCGCGCTGCTTAAACCCGGATTTCCGGTAACGTTGATGTATCGTTTGCCGCCGGGTTCGGCGCAAATGCTGCCGGCACCTTTCAGCACGGCGCAGCAATTGAAACGGGTTGCAAGATTTGCCACCGCGGTCATACGGTCGTTTTGAATTGTTGAGATATCGGTATTCAGCAGGCGTGCGGCTTCAGCAGGGTGAGGCGTAAGAATGGAGGAGGCCTTGCGTGCTTTGCGTGCCTTGAGCAGGCCGGCAATTCTGGAGTCGGTTGCGATGATGTTTAACGCATCGGCATCCAGCACGAGCGGCAAGTCTGATTCCAGCGCGCAGCTCAGCCAGAAGCTGGCGTCTGGTTCCCTGCCCAGCCCGGGGCCGACAACCATGCAGTTCAGGTTATCGAGTTTGAATAAATCATGGGGAGGACGCAACATCAATTCAGGCTGTGCAGGATCTACACCGAGCGCGTTGCCGGCAATCAATCCGAGATAGACGCGGCCCGCGCCCAGCTTCAGCGCCGAGATTCCCGCCAGAAGTACCGCTCCGATCATTCCCGCTGAGCCGCCGATGATGCCGATGCTGCCGAACATGCCTTTATGGCTATTCGAGGGACGGGGTGGCGGCAATAATTGTTGTACATAGGCCTGATTCATCATCCATGAGCTGGGCTCTTTCAGCGACGAAACGTCCAGACCAAGATCGCGTACGAATATTTCCCCGCAATACTCGGGGCCATGCCCGGTCAGAAGACCGGCTTTGAGGCTGATGAACGTAACGGTGATGGCGGCCCTGATGGCGGCGCCATGCACCGTGCCGGTATCGCTGCCCAGGCCGCTGGGAATGTCGAGTGAGAGCACCGGCAGATTCATGCTGTTGACCGCCTCGACAAGATCGAGATATCTGGCCGCCAGGTTTCGCCTATCCCCATGATCAAGACCAATGCCGAACAAGCCGTCTATTACGACATCCCACGTTTCATTTTCAGGGATTTCGGAGAGTATCTCGCCGCTCGCGGCGAGCCAGGCGTTCAATGCCTGTTTCGCATCGTCCGAAAGATTCTTGCGCTCACCGGTAAACACCAGTGTGACCTTGTACCACCATCCGTGCAAATGGCGGGCCACCACGAAGGCATCGCCACCATTGTTGCCTGGGCCGGCGAGCACCAGCGCTCTCGTTTTGCCGGCGGTCAGAAGTCTTTCTCGCGCAATTTCAGCGGCGGCCAAGCCGGCTTTCTCCATGAGTTGGGGCCACCCGGGTAAGGCGGCCGCAAGTTGCTCGATCTCCCGGATCTCGGCGGCGAGATAAATAGCACTGGAATTATCATGTTTTGGTGGGCTCATGGTATCGATCGTCCAGGTATCTATAAATCTGGTCCCGTCATTACATGACGTTTCAGGAAATTTGATTCTTGAGTATCAACTTGCGTAATGAATTGCAAAGCTGCGCAATATTTGCCTTGAGGACACCTTATGGCAGCAAGCCAGTCCTTAAAAGAGTGAGCACCCCTTGGTCTATGGACGACGAGCAAGCGGCGAAAATAGCCGCAAACTGACCGCCAGCACTCGGGTAGGCTCGCAGAGCCACCGAATGAATTATCTGGGTTAAAGCCTCCCCAGCTACGGGCGGCCTGTCTTCTCGTGTAAAATGACACTCTCAATTTATCGGTTCAGGTTATCGAATGCTTCGACTTCGCGGTGGTAGCGCACTTTCCCCGTTCCGCCTGGAAAAACTGGCGGCCGCCCTTAAAATTACCGCTCCGCAAGTTTCCCATATTTATGCAGAATATTGGTACTTTTGCGCAGTGACGCGCGATCTGCGGGAGAATGAAACTGCGGTTCTTCGCAGGCTGCTCAAGTGTTCCCCAGAAAAGATATCCACGACAGAGGTTGGGGCATCACAGACCCAATTGTTTCAAGGCAATTTTCTGCTAGTGGTGCCACGCCCCGGCACCATATCGCCATGGTCGACCAAGGCGACCGATATTGCTCGCCATTGCGGGTTGGAGGCGGTGGAAAGGCTGGAGCGGGGCGTCGTCTTTCATTTCCACACCGTAGATCAGGCAGCGGGCGAGCTTTCAGCTCATGCCAAAGGCGCACTGGTCGCGCTGATACACGACCGTATGACAGAGGCGGTGGTGGACTCGCTCGATGCGGCAGAGCGTTTATTCAGGCATTTTGCCCCCGCGCCGCTCCAGTCAGTGGATGTGCTGGCAGGCGGGCGAGAAGCGCTGGACAAGGCCAACGACGAAATGGGGCTCGCGCTTTCACCCGATGAAATCGATTATTTCGCAGCCTATTTCATGCGCATTGGACGCAATCCCACCGATGTGGAATTGATGATGTTTGCCCAGGCCAATTCGGAGCACTGCCGCCACAAGATTTTCAACGCTGACTGGGTGATAGATGGCAAGCCTGAAACGAGATCGTTATTCTCAATGATTCGCCATACCCACCAGCAGCATCCGCAAGGCACGGTGGTGGCCTACGCCGATAATTCGTCCGTCATACAGGGAGCGAAAATCGCGCGCTTCTACCCCGGCAAGGGTAATGCGTATGGTTATGCCGATGAGCAGACACACATCCTGATGAAAGTGGAAACGCATAACCATCCCACTGCTATTTCGCCTTTTTCGGGCGCTGCCACCGGTGTGGGTGGGGAGATCCGCGACGAAGGGGCCACCGGTCGAGGCGCCAAACCAAGAGCCGGGCTCAGCGGTTTTTCGGTTTCCAATTTGAATATCCCGGGGTTTATTCAACCTTGGGAAGCGTATGCGCAAACGGGGACGGATCATTCTTACGGCAGGCCAGCGCGGATCGCATCAGCTCTGCAAATCATGCTTGAAGGCCCCATCGGTGGTGCGGCGTTCAATAACGAGTTCGGGCGGCCCAATCTGGCGGGATACTTCCGCACATTTGAGGAATCCATTGCCGGCGAGATGCGCGGTTACCACAAGCCCATCATGTTGGCCGGAGGCATCGGGCATATTGCCGAGCAGCATTCTTTCAAGGAAAAATTTCCAGCCGGCGCGCTGCTCATTCAATTAGGCGGACCCGGAATGTTGATCGGCCTCGGCGGTAGCGCGGCCTCCAGCATGGATACGGGAACGAATACCGAGAGTCTCGATTTCGATTCAGTGCAGCGCGGCAATGCGGAAATGGAGCGGCGCGCGCAAGAAGTGATCGACAATTGCTGGCAACTGGAAAGACGGGGCGAGCCTAATCCGATTCTTTCGATTCACGACGTTGGCGCGGGCGGTTTATCGAATGCGTTGCCCGAGCTGCTGCACGATTCCGGACGGGGCGGCTATTTCAATATACGTGATATTCCCTCGGAAGAGCCAGGCATGTCGCCGATGCAGATTTGGAGTAACGAGGCGCAAGAACGTTATGTGCTTGCGATCAGGCCCGAATCGCTGGAGTCGTTCCGGGCGATTTGCGCGCGGGAACGCTGCCCATTCGCAGTAGTGGGTACCGCAACGGCACTTGAGCAGCTTATCGTGGTTGATCCGGCATTCAGTAATCGGCCGGTGGATATGGATCTCTCCGTACTGCTGGGTAAACCGCCAAAAATGACCCGGGAAGCGACGCATATCAAAAAAACGCTGGCGCCATTTGATGTGGCGGGCCTGGATCTCCGAGAATCGGCATTCCGCGTGCTTCGGCTGCCGGCGGTAGCGGACAAGACTTTCCTCATCAGCATCGGCGACCGCAGCGTGGGGGGAATGACTGCGCGTGACCAGATGGTGGGGCCGTGGCAGGTCCCCGTAGCGGATGTGGCGGTGACGTCGATGGGTTATCGCGCCTATCTGGGCGAAGCATTCGCGGTGGGCGAGCGTACGCCGGTGGCGCTGATTGATCCAGCCGCTTCAGCCCGCATGGCGGTAGGCGAAGCCATCACCAATATGGCGGCAGCGCCGATTGAACATATCGGTGAGATCAAGCTTTCCGCCAACTGGATGGCCGCTGCGGGGCATCCTGGCGAAGATGCTGCCCTGTTTGACGCGGTTCGGGCGGTAGGGATGGAGATGTGTCCCCGGTTGGGAATCAGCATTCCGGTGGGCAAAGATTCGATGTCGATGAAGACGGTGTGGGAAGCGGAAGCCGGTCTCGGGGACGCGAAAGTCAAGAAAGAGGTGATTGCGCCCCTGTCGTTGATCGTTTCCGCATTTTCGAGAGTAGCGGATACGCGTAAAACGCTCACGCCGCAATTGCGCACGGATTGCGGCGTGACCGACCTTATCCTGGTCGATCTCGGTGCGGGCAGAAACCGCCTGGGGGGTTCGGCCCTGGCCCAGGTTTATAAACAGGTGGGCAATGATGCGCCGGACATGGCTGGAGTGGAGGGTGCGGAGCGACTCAAGGGGTTCTTCGCCGCCATACAACGCCTGAATCGTGAAAACAGGATAATTGCCTATCACGACCGCTCGGATGGCGGGCTGCTTGTCACATTGTGCGAGATGGCTTTCGCAGGGCGTGTTGGCATAGCCATCAATCTGGATCAGTTGTGTTTCGATGCGGCGGCGAACGACATCGATGGCAGCGAATTGAAACCGGAAGCGCTGGGTGGAAGATTCCTGGAGCGCATCATGTCGGCGCTGTTCAACGAGGAATTGGGCGCGGTGATCCAGATAGAGACGGCACAGCGCCAGCATGTGCTGGATATTTTATCGGCGGAAGGTTTGCGCGACCTGAGCTTTATTATCGGTAGCGTCAATGACGGGGATGAAATCCGGTTTCTGCGCAACAACAAGCCGGTATTCTTGGAAAAGCGCATCGAGTTGCATCGCGCCTGGTCGGAGACGACTTATCGAATGCAGAAGCTACGCGATAACCCAGAGTGCGCTCAGCAGGAGTACGATCGCATACTTGATGTCCGTGACCCGGGTTTGCATGCGCGGTTGAGCTTCGATGTAGATAACGACATCGCCGCGCCTTACGTTCACGGCGCCAGACCCCGGATTGCGATTTTGCGCGAGCAGGGCGTTAACGGCCACGTCGAAATGGCCGCAGCTTTTGATCGTGCCGGGTTTGATGCGACGGACGTACACATGAGCGATATCATCGCGGGGCGCGTTTCCCTGGGTGATTACAAGGGCTTCGCCGCCTGCGGCGGCTTTTCGTATGGCGACGTGCTCGGGGCAGGAGAAGGATGGTCCAGCTCCATCCTGTTCAACGCGCGTGCCCGCGATGAGTTTGAAACTTTTTTCTCGCAGGATGACACCTTTGCGCTGGGCGTATGTAATGGCTGCCAAATGATGAGCAATCTGCGCGAAATCATTCCGGGGGCTGAGCATTGGCCAAGGTTCGTGAGAAATAAATCCGAGCAATTCGAAGCACGTCTGGTCATGGTGGAGGTCCAGCGAAGTCCTTCGCTGTTTTTCGACGGCATGGCGGGGAGCCGGATGCCTGTTGTCGTTGCGCACGGTGAAGGTTGTGCTGAATTCACCGATAAGAATGAAATCTCGTTAATCTCACCGCTGGTTACGCTGCGTTTCGTGGATAATCACGGAATACCCACCGAGATTTATCCGCTTAATCCCAGTGGTTCTTCTCAAGGTATTACCGGCGTGACGACAGCAGACGGGCGTTTCAGCATACTGATGCCTCACCCGGAACGTGGCTTTCGTGCTGTCCAGCATTCATGGCATCCCGGTTGGAAAGAGGACGCACCATGGATGCGGATGTTCAGGAATGCACGTAAATGGATGGGGTGAGACATGAGCATGGCGAGCATGTCGACGCCCGCGGTGTCGGTGCTTGCTGAGCCGGATAGTTTGGATATGAAAAGGAAGGTTCGATGAAGGAATATCCCGCTTGAAGATCTTTCGGAGTGCTATCTTTGCTCCCTTTTCCGCATACGTTGGTCTCGCATTGATCGCCTCCGGTCTCTCCCTTGATATCGTGTCGGCGCAAACGAAAACCGCTGGCAAGGATAATCTGGACTGTGTGCCGGCCGGGAGCTGGATCGTGCCCGGTGACGGGAAGATATCCGGCACCGAAGTCATCAATCGCGCTGCCAGGCGTTCGGTCGTGCTGCTGGGTGAAATGCACGACAACCCCGAGCATCATCGTTGGCAATTACAGACGTTGGCCGCGTTGCATGCGTTGCGGCCGGACATGGTGATCGGATTTGAAATGTTTCCGAGGCGCGTACAAAAGGCGCTGGACCAATGGGTAGCGGGCGAGCTTACCGAATCGCAGTTTCTTGCTGCCTCGGACTGGAATGCCGTCTGGAGCACGGACGCGAATCTCTACCTGCCATTATTCCGTTTTGCACGCATGAACCGAATACCGATGCTGGCACTCAATATCGATACGCGTTTGAGAAAATCGGTTTCGGCGCAAGGTTTCGCCGGCGTGCCGGAGAATGAACGCGAAGGCGTGATGGCTCCCGCCGCGCCGAGCACGGCTTATCTCGACTATCTATTGCCGATTTACAGCGAGCACGAGCGTGGCGGCAAGAAGAACGGCGAGGCCGGTCGTGATAATCCGAATTTCCGGCGCTTCGTCGAGAGCCAGCAACTCTGGGACCGGGCCATGGCTCAAGCATTGAATTCAGCGGCGGGTCGCACAGAGCGTCCTCTTGTCATCGGGATCATGGGTTCGGGGCATATCAAATACGGTTATGGCGTTCCTCACCAACTGAAAGACCTGGGGGTGACCGATGTTGGCACGTTGCTCCCCTGGAATAGCGGTACCGCTTGCGGACAGATTGCCGTGGGGCTGGCCGATGCGGTATTTGGTGTTGCATTGCCATCGGTGGCATCGCATGAACGTCCACGGCAGCGCCTTGGCATCCGCTTTGAAATGGCACAGGATGGTGGCGCGCGCATACTGCAGGTAGAGAAGGGAAGTATTGCCGAGGCGGCAGGTATTCGCGAGAGCGACGTGATCAGGGAAGCCGCCGGAGTGCCGGTCAAGCAAATGGATGATATTGTCGAAATAGTCAAACGCCAGGCCCCGGGGACGTGGTTGCCGCTCAAATTGAAGCGCGGCGGGGATACAATCGAGAGTATCGCCAAGTTTCCAGCGATACTGAAGGGAGGCGAATGATAAGGTTGATGACAGGGCGGCATAGTTTGAATATCCATGGAAGCATCGTCTCCATCGTCTCTTTTCTGTTTTGGATTCTGTCGGCGCTTATTTCAAACAGCGCATCCGCCGCATCCGCCACATCCCCCGAGGCGGCCGATGCCGTTGAGATCACCTATGAAATTGAAGTTCGAATAGACCCGGTGGCGCACAGTATCGAGGGTCGCAGCGTCATCATGGCGAACTCGTCGGAAGAACTGACTCTCGTGCTGGGCCGTCGTTTCGGCGTGCTGAGTGCGCAGGTCAATGGCACATCGCTGGGGCCGGCCGCGAGTATGGGAAAAGTCCGGGCCTGGCGGGTTTTCAACGAAAAGGGCCTGCCGCGCCGTATCGAGGTTCGCTGGCGCGGCGAATTGACGCCGCTCGATACTTCGCTCGATCATGCTCAGACGCTGGGGCGGGACGAGCCGGCCAGTGGCGAGGCCGGAACCTTCCTGCCTGATTCAAGCGGCTGGTATCCGTACATTGCAGGGAAACTTGCCAGTTATCGCGTCAGCATCGAGCTTCCTCCCGGGCAACGGGCGATTGTTCCAGGCCGTCTGGTGGAAGAGTCCGAATCGGCCGACGGATACCGTGCACATTTTGAGTTTCTGGCACCGACCGGTGGTATCGACCTCATGGCCGGCCCCTATAGCGTCGAAACGCGTACGATGCGCGGCACCGGCGGCAAGCCCATCCAGTTGCGGACCTATTTCCACCCGCAGCTCGCAGACCTTGCACTTGGATATCTCGATTCAGTAAAGGGCTATATCGATCTCTACGAATCCTGGATCGGCGAGTATCCATTTACCGAATTCAGTGTCGTCTCCAGCCCTACGCCGACAGGCTTCGGCATGCCGACGCTCACCTATCTTGGGACGGAGGTGCTGCGGCTTCCATTCATTCGTTACACTTCGCTCGGCCACGAGGTGCTGCATAACTGGTGGGGAAACGGCGTATACCCCGACTACGCACACGGCAACTGGTCAGAGGGGCTGACCACCTTTATGGCAGATTACGCGTATAAAGAGCGTGAAAATCCCGAAGCCGCGCTGGACATGCGGCGCGGATGGCTACGCGATTTCGCCGCGCTATCGTCCGGGCAGGACGCGCCGCTCAGCACATTTACCTCGCGTACGCATGGGGCGACCCAGATAGTTGGCTACAACAAATCGGCAATGGTCTTCCTCATGCTGCGCGATATGCTCGGGCGCGAAACTTTCGATCGTGCTCTCCAGGCATTCTGGCAGGACCAACGCTTCCACATCGCATCATGGATGGATTTGCAGCGCGCGTTCGAGGTGGCATCGGGGAAGGATCTGAGTATTTTCTTCGACCAGTGGCTCACCCGTGGAGGGGCGCCGGTTATCCGCATTGCGGAAGCGGGACGCGCAAAGCCGGGGGGCTCGGCGGCTGCCGGACATCATCGTGTCAAGGTGACGCTTGAGCAAGCGGAACCCGCATACCGGTTAAGTGTGCCTGTCGCGGTCCGTACCGCCGGGGGCGAGGAATTTCACACGCTTGATCTTGAGAAAACGCGTCAGGTATTCACGCTTGACGTTAGCGCCCAACCGCTGCAGGTGACACTCGATCCGGATTTACGGTTGTTCCGGCGTTTGATGCCCGATGAGGCCCCGCCGATCCTGCGGCAGGTGATGGTAGACCGGACAGCCGCTACCATTCTGCTTCCTGAAAGCGGGGACGTGCACAGCACTGCCGGAACGCTGGCGGAAAAACTTCAACACCGCACCCCAACGCTGGCTTCGGGTACGGAGACGCCACCAGCGGTGCCGACGCTGGTGATCGGCCTCGAAGAGCAGGTGGATGCCTGGCTTGCAAGACATCGATTGCCTGCACGGCCTGACGTCGTGCGCGGCAAGGGTTCGGCGCAAGCCTGGACGGTGAGCCGTCCCGATGGCGTGACACTCGCAGTGATATCCGCGAGGGACATCGCATCTCTCGCTGCGCTAACGCGGCCGCTACCGCACTATGGTCGCCAGAGCTATGTAATATTCAATGGTTCGAAGGTGATCGGACGCGGTGCATGGCCAACACGCGCGCCGATGGTAAAGCTCGACTAATAGACCTAGCCCCTACACGCGATTCCCGGCTGTACTGTCTGTTGCACTGCGGCCGGGATATCTGTGTTGCCAACGCGGATTAGCGATTCACATCCCGTTCCCGCATTCACTCCCGTTACCTTCCAAATGCGAAAGTCCTTCAATTGAGACTGTAATAGAGTCGAGGCAGAAAACGGCTGCCGCAATGATGCGACTGGCCACAGAGGCAAGTATTCATTTTGAGCATGGATATTTCAGTGAAACCTGACTATTATTTCTTCATACACTTACTACTTATGGAGAGGATATGAACGCCAATTATAAAGGATACAGTATTGTTGCCGGTGCCGATCACGACGATACCACCGGTCTCTGGAATGGCCGTTACAGGATTCTTGATGACAAAGGAATCGTTGTTTATGAAAGCTTTGTCGAACCTCTGTCTGATCAGGACCAGGCGGGTGAAGCTGCTGGCGTGGAAGCTCGCGCATGGATCGATAGGCAATAGCTGAAGCGGCCCGAATTGCTTTGCGCTTTGGTAAGTTCTACAAGGTTCGGCGGGATCTGCGATAACAAAAAACCCGCCGAAGCGGGTCTGTTCCGTGCATTCCACGAGCTTTATGATTTACGCCTGCGTATGGCTCCGATAGCGAAAAGGCCGAGCCCAACCAAGGCAAGGGTTGCCGGTTCCGGGATCTCGCCAGTTTGGTGAAACGTGGGGTCAAACGTTGTGTAATGACTTAGCCTACCAATATTGCCACCGGCACTCCCTCCGGAAAGGAGTCCCACCTGTTCATTGGACCATACCAGTTTTGTCATTTCCCCGATATTTTGAAAGAAATAAGTATTCGCTATATCTTTGTCGCTACCAGTACCAAATTTCAAAAGAAAATAACCTGGCGTGTCCGGGTTGATATCCAGGTACCATTCACCTGAACCTGCACCATTCTCGTAAGCGGTGAACGAGTTAACCTTGAGATCTAGTATCAGATTGTCGTTGCCGGCCGCAGCTTTCATGGCGGCAAGCTCAGTCGCATCTCCGGAGTTTTTAAGGAGAGCCTCTCCTATTTTAGTATCAAGTATGAACGCTGCTTGTGCAGACGGTATCCAGATAGCCGTGCCAACCAGTGTTGCGAGTATCGTGGAAAAGAATTTATTTTTTTTGTTCATTTTATTTTATCTCCTAAATTTTTCAGTTGCAGGGTTTGCGTAATATTTCAAGCATGTGCAGAAATAATTCCGATCAGGTGCTACCCAGGGTTTTTGGTTTTTCGTAATCCTTTCACGTCAAGTGCTGTCAGCAGAGACGTCCCATGAGCCGCTCCGCACCATGAGCGATCCGGCGCTGCGCAGCGTCGTCCGGTCCAGCGAGAAGACCACCGGTTTACTCTATGGGGGCTCTCGAGCTAAACCCATTGCTTCAGTTGTTATTATTGGCATAAAAGCAGGAAGATGAAATAGCCCGACGGGTTGATTGCGATAGCTCTCTAGCGCTATTGACCATGCTTAAGAGCCATAGAACAAGACCCATTGGACCGCTGGAGAAAGGTTTGATGCAGACCGATGGCGAAGCAGAGGCCAAATAGCCAAATAGGTTGTTGGTTGGGCGGGATGATGAATGACCCTTGTCCATAAGCTGCAAGCGGACTGCCGGATTCAGGTTCAATACTTGGTGTCGCATGGGCTTTAGTGTTTTGAAGTCGAAACGGACTGAAGGGAAAGCTCCGAACCGGCTTCAGCTATTTGTGCCGGGCCAGTCTTGGAAATGGCCTGCACCCGGTTGTAAACATCCAGCTTCTTGAAGATGCGCCGCAAATGATTTTTAACTGTATAAATGCTGATCGTCAGGATGGAGGCAATCTCGGCATTCGTTTTGCCCGCCCTGACCCAATCCAGTATTTCGACTTCACGCGTGCTCAGCCCGTAACTTTCGCTGTTTTGCGGCGCATCTGCCGGGGATGGCGCAGGGCTATTCCGGCGAGCCAGGGGCTGGACCCGGCGCAATGCAGTGTCAAGATAAGGCAGCAGGTTTTCCATTGCGCCCAGCGGGGAATCGTTGAGGTTGCCGGTCGAGCTGAATATTACATAGAGGCAATCCTGGCCTCCGCGCTCGTCGCTGATGCCGTGTACGAGCAAAGACCGCATGTCGTGCAATGCTTCGCGAAAAGCGCATAGCGGCCCACGGTCTCCAAATCGAAAACCACACGCGCCGAGGCTTAATCGATAGGGCGCCTTGCCCAATTCGACCCAGCAGCTATACAGTCCCCGTTGCAAGGCCAAAAGATTTTCCGAATGTAAATGCTCGGTTCTGACGCCGGGCAATACAGAAACAAGGTCATGTCGAAGAGAGTTCGTGCCAGCATCATTCCAGACCGCGAGCATGATTTCATGGGGAAGATAATGCTGTATTTCCCCCTGCAGCCACCTCAACAGGTCGGAATGGCTCTGCACAGCTATTCCTTCCCGTATAACCCGGAAGTACCGTTCCAGATGCTCATCGGAGAGCGAGGAAGGAAAAGAGAATGGGGAAGGAATAACCATTTGCGCTGAATCTGCCTATGTCAGGTAATCGAATGAAATACCGAAATGAGTAAGTACTCCTTGTTAAGCAAAAATCATTCCAGAAAAAAAATACCTGTTGGATCAAATGGATAATAAATAAATCCGCGCTGACTTCACATATTGTAAGAAATACCGACGAGTCATGGCGCATGCTCGTCATTGCGCCTTCCGCAGGCGTGGTACGGCCGGTATTGCGGGACCTGGGCTATTGAGGCGCAACCACCAATGTGGATGGATGGCGGCTGGGGGACAAGAGTTACTGCCTGAACACTCGGACGCGAAATTTCGTGACGGCAGGTGATCATTCTCGTCTTTGGGGTAAATTTACCCATCGGCTTTAGTAGTCCTGCATTGCAGCCGTTATTGTCCATGCAGCTTAGATATGAGCGGCGGGGTATGCTCATGCTTCGTTACATACAACACCTGCGATGCAAGAAAACAAGATGGCAAAAGTTGCAAATACCTAATTTGACGAGGTGGGGGATGATTTCATGAGAATTGGTTTTTTTACCAAGCTGTTCACTGTCATCCTGATGCTGCTTCTTTGTGCAATTGGAATAATGGTTTTTCAGGCGTTGGGTATCCGCGATGAGGTCGCCTCCAGTGAGGATCACCGCTATCGCTCTTTGCTGCTTGCCGGTGAGTTGTTTCAAAGCTCTGAAGACCTCACGCGCATGGCCCGCACATACGTAACCACAGGAAATCCGATTTATAAGCATTATTTTTTCGATATTCTCGATATCCGGGAAGGTATCAAGCCGCGCCTGCAAAATTATCCCAACACCTACTGGCATCTTGCGGATGTGGGAAAAAGTTCCGGTGCTGAGCTGGGCAAGCCTGTTTCCTTGTTCGAGATGATGCGTAACGAAGGTCTCGACAAGCAGGAGACTGCCCTGCTGTGGGAAGCCAAAATAAAGTCCGATAAATTATCCATACTGGAGAAACAGGCAATCGCCGCGGTGGATGAGATACAGGCACGTAGCAAGGATAAGCTCACAATCCACTGGTCACCTGAACGGCATCTTTCCATCGACCTTTTGTTCGGGGAACGCTACTTCGCCGAAAAAGCCGCCGTCATCGCGCCTATCCGGCAATTTACCAATTTGCTCGATACACGAACACAAGCGGAAGTAAAGGATGGCCTTGCTCGCCTGCATCGCCACATTCTGGTAGTAATGACGCTCATCGTTATCGCGATGCTTGCCATCGCTGCTACGATTTTCTATGCTCGCCGCGCAGTTCTGCTTCCATTGGCCCAACTCCGTAGCGAGGTAATGAATATTGCACAAGGCGATTACGCTGCCCGCTGCCATATTGAAACGCATAACGAACTGGCCGAGCTCGGCAGTGCGTTCAACTCCATGGCTTTGGCAATCGAGCAGGATATCGGCAAGCGAGAGGAAACCGAGGAATCCATGCGTCAGGCTATCGCGATATTTGAGAATAGCAGCGAGGCAATGATAGTGACCGATGCCAAAAATATCATCGTCACCGTAAACCCGGCCTTTACCAGGGTGACAGGCTATACGTCAGACGAAATCGTGGGGCAGAGTTCCGACATTCTGAATGCCGGTCTTCAAGGAGAGTTTTCCCTTTTGGCAATGAAAACCTCCCTCGTGGCCAACGGCTATTGGGAGGGAGAAATGGAAGGCCGGCGCAAGAACAAGGATGTCTACATCGAGTGGCGCACGATGAATGCCATCTACAATGACGACGGTTCGGTACACCGATGGGTAACCTTATTCTCGGACATCACTGCGAAGAAGAAATCGGAAGAACTGATCTGGCAGCAAGCCAACTTCGATCCCCTGACGAGTCTGCCCAACCGCCATATGTTCCATAATCAGCTGAAGCAGGAAATCAAGAAAGCGGATCGCTTTGGATCATCGATAGCTTTGATTCTTCTGGATCTGGACAATTTCAAAGCGGTCAATGACGTCTACGGACATAACGTTGGCGATCTTTTGCTCAAGGAAGCGGCGTGGCGTCTGAGCAGTTGCGTTCGCGGCGTCGATCAGGTAGCGCGACTTGGGGGGGATGAATTCACCGTGATCCTGGGGTCGCTAAAAAGCCTCATCAGTATCAATCGTGTCATCCGGGACATCCTGCACAGGATGTCCGAACCGTTCAAACTAGGGGATGAGATAGCCTATGTGTCAGCCAGTATCGGCGTGACGTTTTACCCGCATGACGGCGCCGGCGCGGAATCCCTGGTAAGGAACGCCGATCAAGCCATGTATGCGGCCAAGAACAAGGGCCGGAACTGCTTTAGCTACTTCACCCATACACTGCAGGAAGCTGCACAGATCCGTATGCGCCTGGCCGGCGACTTGCGTAGCGCGCTGGCTGGCAACCAGCTTCAACTGCACTATCAGCCCATCGTGGAATTCGAAACCGGGCGAGTCCATAAGGCTGAAGCATTGTTGCGCTGGCACCACCCAAAGCTCGGCCTCGTAAGCCCCGTCGATTTTATTTCCATCGCGGAAGAAACCGGAATGATCATCGATATCGGCGACTGGGTATTTCGGATGGCAGCGCAGCAAGCCAAGGTTTGGCGTGCATCGCACTCTGCTCCATTTCAGATCAGCATCAATACTTCTCCCGTGCAGTTTCGCAAGAATGTCGATCTCCACAAGCCATGGCTTGATTTTTTACAGGAACTGGAGTTGCCCGGGCAAAGTATCGCCATCGAGATTACTGAAGGTTTGCTGATGGACGTCAGCCCAGACGTTACCTCGAAGCTGCGTAGCTTCAGGGAGGCAGGCATCGAGGTTTCCATGGATGATTTTGGAACCGGTTATTCCTCCTTGAGTTATCTCAAGAAATTCGACATCGATCACCTGAAGATAGACCAATCCTTTGTACAAAGCCTGGCTCCGGATTCCGATGATCTGGCCCTATGCGAGGCCATCATTGTGATGGCACATAAGCTGGGGATAAAAGTGATCGCTGAAGGCATAGAGACGTCGGAACAGCGCGACCTTCTGGCTCTCGCCGGGTGCGATTACGGGCAGGGCAATCTGTTCTCCGAACCGCTGCCGGCAGATAGATTCGAGAAATTTATGAATGAAGCTCAAAGTGAGGCAAATCGATCCGTGTTGATGTAACCGGCACAACAGGATTGCCAGGTAACATCCTGACTATAGGTGTCAGGATGGGTCTATGCCGCTCATAATCCGAATTTCGAAGTGATGGCGATAGCACGGCCCATGAAGATGAGCGCGCGGTTTGCCGGTAAGAATCGCGACCGACGGCCTCGCCCAAATAGATACTTGCCCAGGACAGGCATGGCGTTGATCCGAATCACATTCCTGAACACCATAATTTCGAGCCCGCGAAAGATTCAAGATGGACTTGCCCGCTGTTACAGATCACGCCAGCTGCTACGTCGTGCACCCTGGCTTGCCATGGTCAGCGGCATATTTCCCTGATCTTGGCTCTGTTTCTCGCCCAGGCATAGCTCTTGCGTGAGTTTTTTTGCATCTTCCTCCAATACTGCCGGCCGCGCCTCTCTGGGCAACCGGTTGAAGTTGTCAATGGTGATGCGCAACGATTCGGGCAAGGCTTGCCAGTGAGTACCGGCATCGCCGTAGCCATAAGCTCTCATCTCGCGCTTGAGCGCATGCGTTGTGAACGCTACCAGGGTAGCGTCCAACTCTTGTGTTTGCCACCGCGCGGCCGTTTCCCTCTCAGCCTTCTGCCGTTTGAGATGCTCCAGTTCGGCCATATACTCACGCACCGGCGCCTGTTCCAGCCGTATACGAGCCTCAATCTCGTTTCCCCTGTTCGCGGCATGCTCCGCGGCGTCATGAATACGCGAGGCCAGCTTTAGTACTTCTGTCTCGGCTCCGGCCCTGATCTCTTCGAGTCCGGCAAGAGATCTGGATGGCATCAGTCCGAGATCATGAATTAAGGCCCGAAACGGATGAGCATATCGCCAATTGTCCATCTGATGGCTTGCCTTCGCTTCATCCATCCTGGCCTGCCGCAACTGCTCCGCCAACGAATCACAGGCCTGACGGGCCGCCAGTATCTCGTGGTCGCGCTCCACCAGATCGCATACATCCGGCGGCCGCAGTTCTGCTATCACGGCTTGTAGCTCCGTGCTTGTCATATGATCTGTACTCTCCCGCATCTCCAGTTGCGGGAGTCGCCATTCGGCCCCAAGACCGGTGATCCCGGCGTGGACGCCGGGGCCGACCTGGCGCACCAGGTCGGCTGCCTGCACCTGAGCCGTTTGTGCCTGCCTGAATTTGGTCATGTTTCCCGTCCTTCCTTCCGCCAATGGCTTGGCAGTTGCTCGTCACAGCTGCGCATGTCGATGCGCACCGCATCGCTATCGAGACCTTCCATAGTCAATGCGGGGTGTATAGACAGCGGGGCAAATGTAATAACCATGCTCATCCGCGGTATGGATCTGCCAGATCTTGTACCCGCGCGAAATCTACCCGATGGTCTTCACTGAGCAGTCCATTCGCCCACTCGCCCGTTCGGCCTACAACTTTAAAAATGGAGCTTGATACTGGCCTGATAAAATTCCTTGGACACTTCGCCTTTGAGATCGGCGCCCGCCGCGAAGCGCAGGGCAATGCTCATGGGCAGTGCAAACTCGATATAGGGGCCTATCCAGTTGTAAACCGTCCCGGTATTTCCTTCGATTCGGTCTTTATGAAATCGCAGGTGTTCCCAATGAACGCCAATGGAACTGACCGGTACGTTTTTAAAATTGAACATCGCGGGCTTGATGCCGACGTTGATCCAGTTATGGATAAAGTCCCTCGCCCGCTCATCGCGAATGGCCAGATAGTAGGCAAGATACATCTGCCCGGTTACAAAATCGTCATCGTAGGTAAGCGTCATGCTGGGCACCACACCTTCCGCAGCCCGGATACCCCTGCCGACGACCCGACTGGAGAGCAGGGCGCCATTCAGCATGCCGATCTGGGGATTGATGGTTAATGCGTCATTGAGAAAGCGAAAATTCAAACCCATGCCGACTTCAGTCCAGAGTCCATTGCCACCGGCATCCACCTGGGTACCCTGCGGACCGGAAATCACCCGGCTGCGGCCGAAATTGGGGCTGGTCCAGAGCCAGCTATAAAAGGTAAAGTCGATATTGTCCGTAACTGCATAACCCGCATCGAGTATGGTCTGGAAACCAAAAAATGCATCCTGTTTCAAGGTCACGCCACCGTGAAATTTTTTCTTGCCAAAGTGGTGACCTTCGCGTTCGGTATCATGCCAGCCCTTATCCTCAGGGATTCCTTCCAGGTCTGCAACCGGGATCTTCAAGGTTTCTGGTTTTTTCTCAGGCTTGTGATTTACTCGCGTAAGCGCGGCGGGGGAGCCCTGCTTCAAGATTGCGTCATCACGGGAATTTTCCCTATCTAAGCCCTGACTTCCGATTTCGGTACCATGGCCGCCCTTAGCCTCCAGGCGTCCTTCCAGCTCCATAATCCTGGCCTCCAGGGTTTCCAGCCTCTTCCTTAGTTCGTTGTCTGTTTGCGCAAATACAGCGGATGACATACAGGCGGTTGCAAGAAACAGAAAAAGACCAAAACGTTTTTTCATACGAGTTATTGCACTTCCATTACTCCTATCTGATCCCAATTTTGGTGACATTTCTATTCACTTTCTTTTTGTGTGTTGGAGATATTTACTTCAGATTTCATCACGTTTGTGAAATTTATGTGATTAATATGTGAAGTAGATGTGAATTATATGTGAGGTTTATGTGAAGATTAAATGAATATTTTATTTTTTTTTGGTGAAATTGAATTTGCCGAGAACGCATTGAGATCAACCGGGATGCAATGGCATCAATGCATTACCACGCCGAGCATTGCGATCGGCCGGACAACTGAAGGGTTAACTGGATGGACTATGAATGCGATATGAGCGCGCTTCGGCTGCGGTAAATACGATTTCAGGCCGTGAGAGCACGTTCGCGGCGGCGATAACATGCGTGGGCCCGCGAGCTTGATCTGAGCATGACCGACTGATGGAAACCCGTCGCTTGCAGTTACGTGTCGATTGTCGGCAAAGACCTCATCGTTGAAGTCGTGGCAGAGGTGGTTTCCCCGAAGATCGGTACGCTGACGAAGCTCAAGAAACCGGATTGGCCAGTTTTGCGGGCGCGAAATCAGCCGGGTTGTGTTGGTTACCGGAAAACCTCAAGTTTGAGGCACAGTCGAAGTACCGTGGTTGCTCCTGAAATACCTCCTCGACCCGTAGAGGTATCAGCGATCAGGGGTATATAACGGGAACCGTCAACATGTCGACGTTCGCCTCAAGATGGAATGATTTAAACTTTGGTAGCCCGCAGATCCAGCGGGCATGCGAAAGCGGCTTGCGTTGTGTCATAAGTCTTATTCGCTATTTTGGCCCGGGAGATTTCCGCATTGCCGCCTATGACCAAACCGGTATAATTAATTTGAATTTTCAATCAGGAGATTCTCCCCTTCACATGGTCCGATAATCGGCTCTTATCCGCTGGGAGGGAATGGTCGCGCGCTGGATAAGGCAATGTGCCTTCATTCTGGCATCAGCAATCGATCTCGAAGCCATCTGGCATCAGCGTAGATGCAAAAATCGTTTTTCAACTGATCCGTTATTTATTCCAGGGCATCGCCAAGTCAGTCGGTGGTCTTCCGATTTACCGGCGTAAGGGCGGGTTTTTTGTTAAAATACGCTTTAATTTCTTAATTTAGTGGAGTATTTAATGGCTGTCGAGAGAACTTTGTCTATCATCAAACCTGATGCAGTTGCTAAAAACGTGATTGGCGAAATCTATTCCCGCTTTGAAAGCAAGGGATTGAAAATAATCGCGGCGCGCATGCTGCACCTGTCGCAGGCCGATGCGGAAGGCTTTTACGCAGTGCATCGCAGCCGCCCATTTTTCAGCGATCTGGTGAAGTTCATGATTTCGGGGCCGGTGATGGTGCAGGTGCTCGAGGGCGAAGGTGCGATCGGCAAGAACCGGGAACTGATGGGCGCGACGGATCCGAAAAAAGCCGAGAGTGGTACTATCCGTGCGGATTTCGCCGATAGTATCGATGCCAATGCCGTGCATGGTTCCGACGCGCCGGAAACTGCGGCAAACGAAATTTCCTATTTTTTTCCGCAACTCAACATTTATTCCCGGTAGGAAAATTATAGCTCGGCTATGAGCGTTAATCTTCTCGATTTCGATGCGAAAGGGCTCGCCGGTTTTTTTACGGAAATTGGCGAGAAGCCGTTTCGCGCCAGGCAGTTGCTGCGCTGGATACACCGATGTGGCCAGGCGGATTTTGGTGGCATGAGCGACCTGGCGAAAGAATTGCGCGATAAGCTTGCTGCAACCGCCGTGATCGAGTCCCCGCACGTTATCAGCGATCATGCCGCTGCCGACGGCACCCGCAAATGGCTGTTGTCAGTGGGTGCGGATAATGGAATCGAGACAGTTTACATACCTGAAGCCAACCGTGGGACGCTGTGCATTTCCAGTCAGGTTGGTTGCGCGCTGGCGTGTACCTTTTGCTCTACCGGCAGGCAGGGATTCAACCGGAATTTGACGGTATCGGAAATCATCGGCCAGTTGTGGTGGGCAAATAAAGCGCTGGCGGGAGCGTTCGGCGGCGAGTCGGTCCGGGATCGGGCTGTGACGAATGTAGTAATGATGGGGATGGGCGAGCCCCTGGCCAATTTTGAAAATGTCGTGACTGCGCTCGACCTGATGCTGGACGATAACGCCTATGGGCTTTCGCGGCGGCGCGTAACGGTAAGTACGTCAGGCTTGATACCCGCCATGGACCGGTTGCGGGAGCGTTGCCCGGTGGCGCTGGCGGTATCCTTGCATGCGCCCAACGATGCGCTGCGCGACCAGTTGGTGCCAATCAATAAAAAGTACCCTATCAAGGAATTGCTGGCGGCATGCGAGCGCTACCTTCAATCCGCACCCAGAGATTTCGTTACTTTTGAATACGTCATGCTGGATGGGATTAACGATAGTGTGGCTCATGCACGTGAATTGGTTCAGTTGGTACGGCATACGCCTTGCAAGTTCAACCTGATTCCGTTCAATCCGTTTCCGAATTCCGGTTACAAGCGCTCATTGCCGGGAGCGGTATCCTCGTTTCGGGATGTGTTGATGCAGGCCGGGTTGGTAACCACGGTACGCAAGACGCGCGGCGACGATATTGCCGCTGCGTGCGGTCAGTTGGCGGGAAAAGTCCATGATAAAACCCGACGGGGGAGCCGCGGATCGATGGAAGTGGCAAGATGACGCAGACTCGACGGATTTCTACAGGCATCATTCGTATACAGTTATAGAGCTGATTTCCGAATAAGGGGCAAGGTTGGCACAATGACGGATTCGAGTAATGGACGCGCCTGATAACGGAGACATCACCCCTGGGGCGGACGAAAAGCCAGCCCGGACTGAAACGGGCGTGGGCGAATTATTGCGAGCGGAACGAGTGGCGCGTGGCTTGAGCATCGAGGATGTGGCGCGGCAATTGCGTTTGGCGGTGCGACAGGTTACGGCGCTTGAGGAGGATGACTACGACAAGCTGGCGGGTGGAACATTTGCGCGCGGATTCGTACGCAATTACGCCAAGCTGTTGCAGATGGATGCCGCACCGTTATTGCAACAATTGGATCAGTCGCTTCCGCCGTCTGCCCCTCAAACCATTACCTATCAGATCGAAGGTGTTCCGTTTCCTTCGAAGCAGAAATCTGGAAGTCGCAACCTGATTATCGCGGGTGTGATCATTCTGGCGTTGCTGCTGCTGATATATGAAATTTATCGTGGTAACGAGGCTAATATTGCTAATATCGGCAAGCAGCCCAATGTGAGCAGTGAAACCGGAACTGGGGTTGAGGAAGCAACCGAGCCGTCGCAACTTCAATCCCCTGGCGTAACGCCAAGCGGCGAGGGTGGCGTTGTCTCGCCTGCCGAGGAAGCCGCAGCAGGCGAGAAAGAAAGTGCTGCGCAGCTTCCTGCTCCCGCCCCTGCGCTCGTTTTGTCTCCGCCACCGGCGCGGCAAGCCGCTCCGGCGGCCGCCGCGCCTGAACCGGCGAACGCGGTTTCCGCAGGGTCGGCGAGTCAATCGACGAATACGGCCGTTGCCTCTCCAGTCGCGAATGACGGAGCGAACGGTATTCGCTTGATATTTGCGGGAGAATCATGGACCGAAGTCAAAGATGGCAGAGGCAGATTGCTCCTTTCACGGATCAGCCCCCGGGGCACCGAGCATGTTCTGCAAGGTACGCCGCCATTCTTCCTGACGATCGGGAACGCGGCTGAGGTCAAGCTGGTCTACAATAACAAGCCGGTTGATCTGGCGCCTTATACCAACGCCTATGGTGGAACGGCGCGGTTGTCACTCGAATAGAATTTCAACATTTATAAGATTCTCATACTTATCATGACTATGTCTCAAAATACTTTTCCTCCACGTCGAAACAGTGTGGGTGTTTACGTGGATAAGATCAGGATTGGTGGTGGTGCACCGGTGGTGGTGCAATCCATGACCAACACCGATACCGAAAATGAAGTCGCCACCGCGGTACAGGTGGCGCAACTCGCGCGCGCGGGATCCGAGTTGGTGCGTATTACCGTCAATACCCCAGCCGCCGCGAAAGCGGTGCCGGCTATCCGGGCGCGCCTTGATGACATGGATTGTCACGTGCCGCTGATAGGCGACTTCCATTTCAACGGCCACAAGCTGGTAACCGACTACCCCGGTTGTGCGAAGGCGCTGGCAAAGTACCGTATCAATCCCGGTAATGTCGGGCATGGAAAGAAGCGCGACGAGCAATTCTCCATTCTGATAGAAACAGCCTGTAAATATGACAAGCCGGTGCGTATCGGCGTCAACTGGGGTAGCCTTGACCCGGAGCTGCTGGTGCGCATGATGGATGAGAACGCGCGTTCCTCTGATCCGAAGGACGCGTCGCTCGTGATGCATGAGGCGTTGATCACCTCTGCGCTGGAAAGCGCGGCCAGGGCGGAAGAGATTGGGTTGGGGCGCGACAGGATTATATTGTCCTGCAAGATGAGTGGCGTGCGTGATTTGATCACCGTTTACCGTGACCTCGCAGCGCGATGCGACTATGCCCTGCATCTGGGATTGACGGAAGCGGGCATGGGTTCCAAAGGAATCGTTGCTTCCACCGCCGCGCTATCCGTGCTGCTTTTGCAAGGCATAGGCGACACCATACGCATATCGCTTACACCTGAGCCCGGCGGTGACCGCTCACGTGAAGTCATCGTTGCCCAGGAAATCCTGCAGACCACGGGGCTGCGTGCATTTGTGCCTCTGGTCGCGGCATGCCCCGGTTGCGGCCGCACCACCAGCACCTATTTCCAGGAACTGGCTGAAAGTATCCAGGGCTACGTGCGCAGCCAGATGCTGGTATGGCGCGAAGAATACGATGGCGTGGAAAACATGACGCTGGCTGTGATGGGATGTGTGGTCAACGGCCCCGGCGAAAGCAAGCATGCCAACATCGGCATCAGCCTGCCCGGATCGGGAGAAAGGCCGGTTGCGCCGGTTTACGTGGATGGGCAGAAGTCGGTGACCTTGAAAGGCGATAATATCGCGGGAGAGTTTCGCCAGATCGTCGATGAATACGTGCAGATGAAATATCCGAAGAAAACGGTCGATGTCCAGTAGAACGCTGCAAGCCATCCGCGGGATGAATGACATCCTGCCCGATCAGATATACCTGTGGGAGTTTTTCGAGCAAGTCGTGCATGACTGTATGGCGGCTTTTGGTTACCGGAACATCCGCATGCCAATTGTCGAGCAGACCGACTTGTTCGTGAGGTCGATTGGTGCGGTAACGGACATCGTCGAGAAAGAGATGTATTCTTTTTCCGATCAGCTGAACGGCGACAGCCTGACGCTGCGTCCCGAGGGAACCGCTTCCTGTGTGCGTGCAGTGCTGGAACATAACCTGCTCTATGCGGGTTCGCAACGACTGTATTATTCGGGCGCGATGTTTCGCCATGAGCGTCCTCAAAAAGGCCGTTACCGCCAATTCCATCAGGTAGGCGCCGAAGCGCTGGGTTACGCCGGTCCGGATATTGATGCCGAACTCATAATAATGTGTGCGGAATTATGGAAAAGATTGGGTATTTCCAATCTGCGCCTGGAAATCGGCACGCTTGGAAGCGCCGCGTCCCGCACCGTGCACAGGTCTCGATTGATCGGATACCTGGAGCGGCATCTGGGCAAGCTCGATGACGATGCTCGCAGGCGGTTGCACAGCAATCCGTTACGGATACTCGACAGCAAGAATGCTGAAATGAGAGAGGTTATCGACGGCGCGCCGCGATTACTGGATGACCTGGATGAGGATTCGCTGGCGCATTTCGAGGGGTTGCAGCGACTGCTGCGCGATCAAGGTGTCGATTTCGAGATCAATCCGAGGCTGGTGAGGGGCCTGGATTATTACAACCGTACCGTGTTCGAGTGGATAACCGGCAAGCTTGGTGCACAAGGCGCAGTATGTGCCGGCGGACGTTATGACGGATTGGTGGAACAGATCGGCGGAAGGGCTGCTTCGGCGGCACCGGCGTGCGGTTTTGCACTGGGGGTGGAGCGCGTGCTGGCGTTGATATCGATGGAAAGTGCGGGCGACATACCGCATTCCGTACCGGATGCTTACGTGATACATCGTGGCGAAATTGCGGATGGATTTGCCTGGAAAACCGTCAGGTACTTACGGGACAGAGGGCTCAAGGCAATTTTGCATTGTGGAGATGGCAGCTTCAAAGTCCAGATGAGAAAAGCGGATGCCAGCGGGGCGCGTTTTGCCATCATCATTGGTGACGACGAAGCGCAAGCCGGCGAAATAAGCATCAAGCCGTTGCGTGAAGCGGCTGAGCAGGTAAGGGTCGGGCTCGCGGAAGCGGCGGACCTGCTCGAAGCGAGCTGATGGGAAAGTAGGAATCAAGAAAGCAAATTATTAATTCGGGAAGCTAAATGGCAACATATGATCCGGAAGAACAAGAGAACATAGAGGACCTGAAGACGTGGTGGCGCGTATATGGCACGCAGGTAATCGTGGTCATGGCCGTTTTTGTCGCGAGCATAGCGGGTGTGCAGGCGTGGAATTACTACCAGGGGCAACAGACTGACCAGGCGGTGGAATTGTACGATTCGCTGCTGCAGGTTCAGGGGAGCGGGGATGCCAAAAAAATCAGCGATGCGGCTGGTTTGGTAATGGCGGGGTTTGCCAGCAGCGGTTATGCATCGCGCGCAGCACTGATCTCTGCGCAGGCCAGCCTGGACGCCGGCGATTTGCAAAATGCAAAAAGCCGTTTGCAGTGGGTGCTGGATAATTCGAAGGAAGAGGAATTGAAAGACCTGGTGCGGCTACGGTTGGCAAGCATCCTGCTGGATGAAAAAAAATACGATGACGGCCTGCGTCTGCTGGAGGCCGGGCACGGCGAATCTTTTGATGGACTCTATGCCGATCTTAAAGGCGATCTGCTCGCCAACGCAGGCAAAGTTGCCGAAGCGCGTGCCGCTTATCAAATAGCGATCGACAAGATGGGCAGGCAAGGTACGTATCACAATATCGTTCAAATGAAACTGGACGCTTTGTGAAATCTGCAGGTAATTTGAGCTTTCAATAAAATCAGAACAAATCATCGAAGATGAGGCGTCGATGGCACATTCTGACCCCTCAAGGAAATGATGGCCGGGCCACCCGTCGACGCGCAATCATTTCTTATTGTAAATCTCAAAAATGTCCCCAAGCAAATTGATACCCATGGTGGCGCTCCGCGGAAGACTCATTCAGAGGCGCGCCAGGATAGCTGATGCCATTCGGCGGTGCTTTCTGCTGCTGACGTCGTCATTCGTGCTTACCGGATGCGCTGGCATGATAGATATGGGCCGTGACCTGGCAAGCAGCCTGGCGGATATCGATATTTCCGGCTTCACCGAATTGTTCGTCGGCAAGGCGCCTCAGATGAGTCCGGAGCAGATTGCTCAATTGGAGGTCATTCCGCCCGCTCGCACGTTATGGAAGGCTGGCGTCGAAGAAGGCCAGGCGGCGGTATTTCTGCCAGCATTCGAAAACGGTACGTTATATGTAGCCAGCACGAATGGTCTTCTCGTGCGTTTTAACGCGACGACGGGCAAAGCGTCGGGCGTTATCGATACGAAACACAAATTGTCTGGCGGCGTTGGCACGGGTGAAGGCCTGTTGCTGGTTGGAACCTTCAAGGGCGAAGTTCTGGCGTTCGATGAGAAAAGCGGTAATCGGTTATGGAAGGCACAGGTATCCACCGAGGTGCTAAGCCCACCGCATGCGGCAAACGGTATGGTAGTGATTCGTACGGGAGACGGCAGAATCTTCAGCCTGGAGGCGAGCAGCGGCAAGCGCAAGTGGATTTACCAGGGCGCCACCCCATCGTTGACCGTGCGAAGTTTTGCGGGCGTTCTGATCTCGCATGACACCGTCTATGCCGGTTTCCCAGGAGGTAAGCTTGTGGCGATAAATTCATCCACCGGCAGTGTAAACTGGGAAGCCGCTGTAGCACGACCAAAAGGCGCGTCCGAGTTGGAGCGGATCGCCGATGTCACCAGTTTGCCGGTAACGGATGAGAAGCAGGTATGCGCTGTCGCCTATCAGGGACGTGTTGCTTGCTTCGAAATTACGACCGGTAATCAGATTTGGGCGCAGGATGTATCAAGCAATGCCGGCCTCGCCATGGATAACCATTACCTTTACGTAAGCGAGAATAGAGGTGCGCTGGTGGCTTACGATAAAACGGACGGCACCCGCATCTGGACGCAGAGTCTGCTGGATGGAATCCGATTGTCTCAGCCGCTCGTTCGCGAGGCTCGCATCGTGGTGGGAGATTCGTTAGGATATGTGAATCTCATCAGAAACGACAACGGCGCCATCGTTGCGCGATCCCTCACTGACGAGGGCGCCATCGTTACCCGTCCGGTGCCGCTACCTGATGGTTTTGCGGTACAAACCCTGAAGGGCGGAATTTATGCATTCGGCACGGAATCGATGGCGGCGCCACCACTGTTGCCCGGCCAGTCATCTTCGATACTGCGATCACCGCAAAGCCAATTTCTCTGCGCAATGCTTCCATTCTGTACGCCGTAGTCAGTGAATTACTATCAACGAGCAGGAGTAGAAATCCGGAAAAACCCCTTTTTACAGAAGAAATGTAAAAGGGAGAAGGAATCGGCTTTTTTCGGAAAATCACTATCATGAAACCTACTCTTGTGCTGGTCGGCCGTCCCAATGTCGGGAAATCAACGCTCTTCAACCGCTTGACTCGTAGTCGCGACGCGATTGTGGCGGATATTCCAGGATTGACACGAGATCGCCACTACGGCCACGGCAGGCTGGGGGATAAGCCTTATCTCGTTGTTGATACGGGTGGTTTCGAGCCAATGGCGACGGAGGGTATCCTGCATGAAATGGCCAAGCAGACGCGACAGGCGATCGATGAGGCTGACATGGTCCTGTTCATCGTCGACGGCAGGCTGGGCCTGGCGCCGCAAGATAGAATCATTGCGGAGCAACTGCGCAAAACGGGGCGCAAAGTCATACTGGTGGTAAATAAAACCGAAGGCATGGCGTCTTCTGTCGTTACCGCCGAGTTTCACGAACTGGGTGTGGGCGATCCATGCGCCATTTCCGCCATCCATGGCGACAATGTCAATGATCTGGTTGAACTGGCCCTGCTGCATTTTCCCCCGCCGCAAGCGGACGAAACAAAAGACAAGCATCCGAAAATCGCCATTGTCGGGCGCCCCAACGTCGGGAAGTCAACGCTGGTGAATACCATGCTGGGGGAGGAGCGGGTCATCGCCTTCGATCAGCCGGGTACGACGCGTAACAGCATCTATATCGATTTCGACCGTAACGGTCGCGCGTATACGCTGATCGACACAGCCGGTTTGCGCCGTCGCGGCAAAGTGCTCGAGGCGGTGGAGAAGTTTTCGGTAGTGAAAACCCTACAAGCGGTAGAAGATGCCAATGTGGTCGTACTGGTCCTCGACGCGAGCAGCGAAATTTCGGACCAGGATGCACACATCGCTGGGTTTATTCTGGAAGCGGGCCGCGCGCTGGTGCTGGCAATTAACAAGTGGGATGGCCTGAGCGAGTATCAACGCGACACCATCAAGAGCGAAATCGCCCGAAAACTGCCTTTCCTGGTGAGTTTCGCGAAGTTCCACTACATCTCGGCATTACGTGGCACCGGTTTAAAAGGATTGCTCCCATCAATTGACGCCGCCTATGCCGCCGCGATGGCGCAGCTATCCACCCCCAAACTCACCCGTGTCCTGATGGCGGCGGTAGAGAGACAGCCACCGCCGCGCGCAGGCATGTCTCGTCCAAAACTGCGTTACGCGCATCAGGGTGGTTCGAATCCGCCTTTGATCGTGATCCATGGCAGGTCCCTCGATCATGTGCCCCAAACCTATCAGCGTTATCTTGAAAATATGTTTCGCGAGACTTTCAAGCTCGAGGGTACGCCGTTACGGGTGGAATTCAAGACCGGACATAATCCCTACGCCGGGAAAAGCCCGGCACCTCTCAGCGAGGCGGAAGCAAAGCAAGCGCATCGCCGCCGCAGATACGGCCGAAAGAAATATGGATAATTATCCTAAATCCGGTAGTTGGACGGGGTGAAGTGTGCGGTTTTTTTGGGGTGCAGGGCAAGGCGCAACGACGCGGAATGCGACCGCGCAGGGCGGAGCAGTGCCTTCCGCAGGAAGGTGCGACCCCGAAGCGGGATGCGGGCGCCCCTTGCGTGTGGAATGCGATCGCGGCATCCCCTGCGCTGCCCGATCCCCGCTTCGCGGCGCCGTTCCATTCCAAGAAGTTGCAACGCAGCCATGTGCCGCAAAAACTGTGCAATTCTCTCCGTAGCGCCCTCACCCGGAAGGTGAGCGTCAATTAATATGAAATATTGTTATTAATCATGACACTAATATATTAAATGAGCGGTCAACTACCGGATTTAGGATTATCGATTTCGCTCCAGGTTTCAGTAGAGCATGAGGGGTTACAGAATAATGCCTCGTTCTCGTCGCATGCGCCAAGGCTCGCTAGGCTGTGTCACGATATCTAATGCAATATCCTCGGCACGCTCAAGATGAATTCCGGAATCGGTGCGTCAAAACGAAGGCCGTCTTCAGCCACCATCTGATAACTCCCTTTCATCGATCCAACTGGTGTCGAAATGGCAGTACCGCTCGTATACTCAAAGCTGTCCCCGGGCTTCAGCAGCGGTTGCTCACCTACTACGCCGAGACCCCGCACCTCCTGCACACCGCCGCTCCCATCCGCGATAATCCAATGCCGGCTTATCAGCTGTGCCGGGACTGTGCCGGTATTGGATAGGACGATCGTATAGGCGAACACATACCGATCGAGTGCCTCGTCCGATTGCTCCGGAAGATAGGTCGTGTGGACCTTTACCATAATTTCGTATTTTGTGCTTTCAGCCATAACCGCATTGCACACTATTTTTCACCTGACGGCAAGGGTGACGCATTATAAAATTGTCCGGGCTGACCAAATTCGAGGAGAGTGGGGGTTTAACGGCTGAAGCTGTTAGCGTCAAGCGGCCATTTACGGTTAAAATCCAGTTTTTTGTTTACAAGGAAGCCCTTCATGGCTAATTATCGCATCGCCCCAAGCATTCTTTCCGCAAACTTTGCCAAGTTGGGCGAGGAGATCACCGCTGTTATCGATTCCGGCGCGGATTTTATTCACTTCGATGTGATGGATAATCACTACGTGCCCAATCTTACCATTGGTCCACTGGTATGCAGCGCGATCCGTCCGCTGACGGACGCGGTTATCGATGTGCATCTGATGGTTGAGCCGGTGGATCGTATTATTCCTGACTTCGCCAAGGCAGGCGCCAATATCATTTCGTTTCATCCAGAAGCCTCCCGCCATATTGATCGTACTATCGGACTTATCAAGGAACAGGGTTGCAAGGCGGGCCTGGTATTCAACCCTGCCACACCATTGAATTATCTTGACCATGTACTCGAAAAACTGGATCTGGTACTGATAATGTCGGTCAATCCCGGTTTCGGCGGACAGCAATTCATTCCCGAAGCATTGGAAAAACTCAAGGCGGTGCGCAAGCGCATTGATGAGTCAGGGAAGAAAATCCTGCTTGAAATCGATGGTGGGGTAAAGGTGGACAACATCGCCGAAATTGCTCGCGCGGGTGCTGATACTTTCGTTGCCGGTTCCGCTATTTACGGCGCAGGCAGGGACAGCGATCCGCATCGCTATGATTCGATAGTGGCCGCTTTACGCGCAGAGCTGGCAAAGGCTTGACAACAGCTTTTAAAGGCAGAAAACCCGCTGAATGCTGAAAATGATCCACGCCTCAGGCGCGTGCCGAGGCTGCATTCTGGCCCAGCATGGTTGACAATGAGGCAGCGGGTTATGCCAAAGCTGTGTGATCCTGCTCCAATCAGGGGGAGCACTCAGAATTCATGAGTTCCCAGCGTTTTCGTGCAACATGATCATATCGACTAATAGGAATAACACGCGTGAACAAAAGTTTTTCTCCGATTGCGGATGCCTCTGAAGTTGAAATAGAATTTCCCCTGCCAATCAAGGCCGTGATGATCGACCTGGACGGCACCCTTCTCGATACAGCGCGGGACTTGGCCACCGCTGCCAACATGATGCTGAGGGAACTGGGCAAAGCGGAGCTTCCGCTGGAAACCATCCAGTCCTACATCGGCAAAGGCGTAGAGAAATTAGTGAAACGTTCTCTTACCGGAAGTATTGACGGCGAACCTGACGCAGAATTGCTTGGCAGAGCGATGCCGATATATGAGCGCGAATACGCGAGAGCGCTGTGCAATGATACGCAGGCCTATCCGGGTGTATTGGAAGGGTTGAATGCCTTGCGCGAAAGCGGTTTTGGTCTGGCTTGCGTAACTAATAAAGCTGAAGTCTTCACCTTGCCGCTGCTTCGTGCGACCGGATTGTTCGGTTTTTTCGATATTGTCGTTTCAGGCGATAGCCTGCCCAAAAAAAAACCCGACCCCATGCCTCTGCTGCATGCCTGCAAGCACTTTGGAATTCAGCCGCGTGAAATGCTGCTGATTGGGGACTCCTTGAACGATGCGCAAGCAGCGCGCGCGGCGGATTGCCACATCTTTTGCGTGCCATACGGTTACAACGAAGGGCGGGATGTGCATGAACTCGATTGCGACGCAGTGGTTTCGTCGCTTTACGAGGCAACGAGGCTGATCCGGAAATTGTCATGATAGACAAAAAAACTGAAATTGGGAGATGCGCAGGCACCGCCTGGTGGCCTTGGCGCCAGGCCTTTGCCCGCTGGCGTGCTTGATCCCGCTGTGCATTCTTTCTTTTTCTGTTTTTTTCGGAGTAGATCATGACGGAAGCTGAATTCAACGATCTTGCAATACAAGGCTACAACCGCATTCCAATAGTGCTGGAAACCGTTGCCGATTTCGACACACCCCTGTCTGTTTATCTGAAGCTTGCCAATCGCCCGTATTCATATTTGCTGGAATCGGTGCAGGGTGGTGAACGTTTCGGGCGATATTCATTTATCGGCTTGCCCGCTTCCACCCGCATCGAGGCACGCGGCAACCACATCAGCCTTATCCATAGTGCAGGACTGCGAGAAATCGAGGTGGATGATCCGCTGTCGTTCGTCGAATCCTATCTGTCGGATTTCAAGGCGGCGCCATACGCCGCTTTACCGCGCTTCTGCGGGGGGCTCGCGGGCTACTTCGCATATGATACGGTGCGATATATCGAGCGCAAGCTGGCCGGTGACGTTCACCCCGGTGTCCGCCCCGATAGGCTCGATACGCCGGATATATTACTGCTGCTATCCGAAGAACTGGCGGTCGTGGATAACCTTTCCGGCAAGCTCTACCTTATCGTTTACGCTGACCCAGGCGTGGCCGGCACATACCTTGCCGCCAGGAAACGCCTGAAAGAACTGTTAGCGAATCTGCGCAAGCCTGTGGAGATTCCGACGGAAGCATCATATCCATCCGGTGAGGCTGTCTCGGAATTCAACGAAACGGATTTTATTGCGGCAGTGGAGCGCGCCAAGCGTTATATTTTCGATGGCGACGTTATGCAGGTAGTGCTATCGCAGCGCACCAGCAAGCCTTATGGCGCTTCACCGCTGGCACTTTACCGCGCGCTTCGCAGCCTCAATCCATCGCCATATATGTTTTATTATCATCTCGGCGGTTTTCACGTGGTAGGCGCCTCGCCCGAGATTCTGGTGCGGCTCGAAGGTGAAACCGTGACGGCGCGTCCCATCGCCGGTACCCGCCCACGCGGAAAAACCGTACAGGAAGATGCGGCGCTGGCAGCCGATCTACTGGCCGACCCGAAAGAACGTGCGGAGCACGTGATGCTGATGGATCTGGGGCGTAACGATGTCGGGCGCGTTGCGCAGACCGGCACGGTAAAAGTCACCGAGAACATGCAGATCGAGCGCTATTCTCACGTTATGCATATCGTTTCCAATGTAGAGGGCAAGCTCAAGCCCGGCCTGAACGCAATGGATGTACTGCGTGCCACCTTCCCGGCGGGAACTGTAAGTGGTGCTCCCAAGGTGCGGGCAATGGAAATTATTGATGAGCTGGAAGTTTCGAAACGTGGAATTTACGCCGGCGCCGTCGGTTATCTGGGATTCAATGGTGATATGGATCTGGCTATTGCCATTCGCACCGGTGTCGTCAAGGATGGTACGTTGTATGTGCAGGCGGGTGCCGGTATCGTTGCCGATTCCATTCCGCGAAGTGAATGGATAGAGACGCAGAACAAAGCCAAGGCACTACTGCGTGCGGCGGAGATCGCAGAAGCGGGTCTGGATAGCAAGATTGAATAGAATGTGATGTCATCTGCCGCGCCACAGCGGATGACACCGGATGCGTTGCCGACGGTCGGGCTTGTTCATGTGCTTGCGGCAGAGCCATCGCAGTCAGGGTGGCGATGCAGGTAGCCGTGAATCAAACTGACTTCCTCGTATTCTCGCAGCAGATTAATCAGTCGCCGTCACTGCCTTTCATAAGCCCATTCCAGCAGCGCATCCATGGCGGGCTGAGCATTTCCCGACCTGGGATGATTGACTAGAAAAACCACGACCACGCGCCTGCCCGATTTTTCAAGCACATAGCCGGCCATGGTTTTCACCCCTTCGAGCAGGCCGGTCTTGATATGGGCCTGGCCTGCCGTGGCGCTGCCGTTCAGCCGTTTCTTCATGGTGCCGTCCACCGCCGCGATCGGCAGGGAGGAGATGAACTCGGGCATTGCCGGGCTTTGGAATGCCGCGAGTAGAAGCTCTCCCAGGTGACGAGCACTGATGCGTTCGTTGCGGGATAATCCCGAACCATTTTCCATGATCAGTTCGGGGAAACTCAACCGTTTGGACCCGAGCCATCGTTGAATCGCCGCGTTCGACTTCGCCAGTGTCGCGCGCGGCTTATATTTACTGTCACCCGTACCGTTGGTTGCGCTGATACTTTCGCCGGCAGCGGCCTCTGTAGACACGCCTCCAGCCATATCAGTCGGAAGACCGGTAGTCAACCCGAGTGCAAGATACAGTTGCCGTGCGGCGGTATTGTTGCTGAATTTATTGATGTCGCGAACAATGTCCGTAAGCGGAGGGGATTGATGAATTTCAAGTGGCGGTATTCCTTCCGGCGCCGCGCCCGTTCTTACCTTGCCACGAAATACTCCGCCCTGTTCCTCCCATAAGTGCCGAAAAAGGCTGAAGATATAGTGTGCGTTATCGTGTACGCTGAGAAACAGGGTTTTTTCGCCGCAATCACTGGAATAATTCCCGTTGAGCAGGACCGATACGCGACCGTTGTCCTTGACGGCGGTACGAATATCGGTACCGAGCGCGTCGCGCCATTCGCTGCATGGGCCATTGGTAAGCTTTAGGTTATTTTGAAGGTCCAGCGAGGCCGGCAGTGGATCGACAACAATCCGAACGGTTTTGCTTCCAGGCTGAGGAATCAGGCGCAGTGCCAGCGTCCGGTAGTTTACCAGCAGCGCTTCGGGGAGGACGTTGTAAGCGCGGTAGGGTTTGCCATCGAAGGCCGCAGGGTCGCCGTTGGGCAGATCGAAATGACTGCTATCCAGTACCAGGTCACCGGTAATTTCGCGTAATCCCGTCTGGCGCAGGCGTCGCGTGAGCAGCCAGAAATTTTCGAGATTCAGCTTGGGATCCCCGTAACCCTTGATCACCAGATCGCCGCGCAGCGTGCCATCCTCCACTATTCCGCTGGCGTACGACTCCGTGTTCCAGGTATAAGCCGGGCCCAGCAGTTCCAACCCGGCAAAAGTAGTGACAAGCTTCATCACCGATGCCGGATTCATCCCCGCGTTGCCATTAACGGATAGCAGCGGCTTGCTCGCGCCGATTTCGTGAACGTAAACACCAATTGCAGACTCGGGAATCCGTGCTTGCTTAAGCGCTCTATCGACAGATGCCGGCAGATTTTGAGACGACGCGGACAACGGCACGGCGGCTGATATGAAACACAGAGCAGCAAGTACATGCTGATGCAGAATTTTCATTTATCTACGCATGAGCGCGCGATTGCACAGTGTTTATTGTTTGCGCTGATTTTTACCATGAATCGAGTGCCCGCAAGGTTCCTGCTACCAGCAAATCCATTTCCTGTTCATCAATCGTATACGGCGGCATAAAGTAGACAGTATTTCCAAGCGGACGCAACGATAAGTCCTGCTTGAGGGCCGCCTGAAAAAATTTTCCGGAAAAATCCGGGTCGGGCGTCTCAACGTCGAATGCCCAGATCATGCCGCAGTTACGAAAGTTTTTTACCTTTGGATGGAACGCAATCGGTTGTGCCGCATGGTTGAGATAGCTGGCCTTGACGCGATTGGCTTCAATGACCTTATCCTGTTCGAAAATATCCAGCGTAGCCAGCGCGGCGCGGCAGGCAAGCGCATTACCCGCATGAGTATGGGAATGCAGAAAACCGAACGCAGGCTTATCGTGATAAAAAGCGTTATAAACCACATCCGTGACCATCACCACCGACAGGGGCAGGTAACCTGCGCTCAAGCCCTTTCCGAGACACAATAGATCGGGAACGATATGGGCCTGCTCGCAGGCAAACAGGGTTCCGGTCCTGCCAAAGCCAACCGCGATTTCATCGGCAATCATGTGTACTTTGTACTTATCGCATAGTGTTCGCGCCAGCTTCAGGTAATCGGGATGATACATACCCATTCCCGCTGCCCCCTGTACGAGCGGTTCGACAATAAGTGCTGCGGTTTCGGCATGGTGTTGTTCGAGATAGGCTTCAAGTGCGGCGGCTGCGCGTAGTGCATAATCGCCATGGGATTCCCCTTCAGCCGCATAACGCCAGTCCGGGGTTGGGACGTGCGCACTTGGGCGCAATAGCGGAGCGTAGATATCCTTGAACAGCGCCACATCGGTGACTGACAGCGCCCCCAGCGTCTCGCCGTGATAATCGTTCTGCAAGCTTACGAAGCGATTTTTTTCGGGATGACCCATGTTGTGCCAGTAATGGAAGCTCATCTTCAGCGCGATTTCCACTGCGGATGCGCCATCGCTGCTGTAGAAACAATGGCCGAGCTTCCCCGATACCAGTTTGCGCAGGCGCTCCGATAGTTCCACTACCGATTCATGCGTGAAACCTGCAAGCATGACATGTTCCAGTTTATCAAGCTGGTCACGGATGGCGGCATTGATGCGAGGGTTGGCATGACCGAACAGATTGACCCACCAGGAACCGATAGCGTCGAGGTAGCGCTTGCCCTCACTGTCGTAAAGCCACACGCCTTGACCTCGGACGATTGGGATGAGCGGCATCGATTCATGCTGTTTCATCTGGGTGCACGGGTGCCACACTGTCTTTAAACTGCGTTCCTGCAAGTATTTATTGTTCATCTACTTGAAATTCACCCTCATAGACCATATTATTAGCACTCGTTAGCAGTGAGTGCTAACAGATTTGTGATAAATCCAAGGATCAGGCCGTCAATACGGCTTTTCCCAGATTTCGTCGTTTTGATTTTTTAAAACAGGAGAAAGAAAACATGCAGATTCGTCCATTACACGACCGCGTTATTGTCAAGCGGCTGGAAGAAGAACGCAAGACCGCATCCGGTATTGTCATTCCGGACAGTGCTGCGGAGAAGCCCGATCAAGGCGAAATTGTCGCGGTCGGCAAAGGCAAGGTCGGCGATGATGGCACCATCCGTGCGTTGGAAGTGAAAGTCGGCGATAAAGTGCTGTTTGGCAAATATTCCGGACAAACGGTAAAAGTATCCGGAGACGAACTTCTTGTGATGCGCGAAGAAGACATCATGGGCGTTATCGAAGGTTAATTTTTACCTTACACAACATTTTCTGGAATTAGGAGAAAAAGATTATGGCAGCAAAAGACGTAAAATTCGGCGATTCAGCCCGCCAAAAAATGGTTAACGGGGTCAACATACTGGCCGACGCAGTCAAGGTTACTCTGGGGCCCAAAGGCCGCAACGTAGTACTGGAGCGTTCCTACGGTTCGCCCACCATCACCAAGGACGGTGTTTCAGTAGCCAAGGAAATCGAACTGAAAGACAAGTTCGAGAATATGGGCGCGCAAATGGTGAAGGAAGTCGCCAGCAAGACGTCGGACGTGGCCGGTGACGGCACCACGACTGCTACCGTACTGGCGCAATCCATCGTAAAAGAAGGCATGAAGTATGTTGCCGCCGGGATGAACCCGATGGATCTCAAGCGGGGTATCGACAAAGCCGTTACCGCGACGGTTGAAGAACTCAAGAAATTTTCCAAACCCTGTACCACCGGAAAGGAAATCGCGCAGGTAGGCAGTATTTCCGCCAACTCGGATCCCGAGATCGGCAAGATCATTGCCGACGCGATGGAGAAAGTAGGTAAGGAAGGCGTAATCACGGTCGAAGACGGGTCCGGGCTGCAAAATGAGCTGGAAGTGGTCGAGGGTATGCAGTTCGATCGCGGCTATCTTTCACCCTATTTTGTCAATAATCCCGACAGACAGATCGCACTGCTGGATAACCCTTTTATCCTGCTGCACGATAAAAAAATATCCAACATCCGCGAATTGCTGCCGGTGCTGGAACTGGTAGCCAAGGCCGGCAAGCCCCTTCTGATAATTGCTGAAGATGTGGACGGTGAAGCGCTCGCGACACTGGTAGTGAACAATATCCGCGGTATCCTCAAAACCTGTGCAGTCAAAGCGCCAGGGTTTGGCGATCGCCGCAAAGCCATGCTAGAGGATCTCGCCATCCTCACAGGCGGCACCGTCATTGCCGAGGAAGTCGGTCTGTCTCTGGAAAAAGCGACGCTGCAGGAACTCGGTCAAGCCAAGCGCATTGAAATCGGCAAGGAAGAAACCACCGTCATCGATGGTGCGGGCGATACCAAGAACATCGAATCCCGCGTCAAGCAGGTCCGCAACCAGATTGAAGAAGCAACCAGCGATTACGACAAGGAGAAATTGCAGGAGCGCGTGGCAAAACTGGCAGGCGGCGTAGCGCTGATCAAAGTCGGCGCAGCTACGGAAGTTGAAATGAAAGAGAAGAAAGCGCGTGTTGAAGATGCGCTTCACGCAACTCGGGCGGCGGTGGAAGAAGGTATCGTTCCCGGCGGTGGCGTTGCCTTGTTGCGTGCCCGTGCTGCAGTGGCCAGCATCAAAGGCGACAATGCCGATCAGGACGCGGGTATCAAGATCGTTCTGCGTGCGCTGGAAGAACCGCTGCGCCAGATTGTGGCCAACTGCGGCGATGAGCCCTCGGTGGTGATCAACAAGGTGCTGGAAGGCAAAGGCAATTTTGGCTACAACGCCGCTACCAGCGAGTATGGCGACATGGTGGAAATGGGCGTGCTGGACCCTACCAAGGTCACACGCTACGCTCTGCAGCACGCTGCTTCGGTGGCGAGCCTGATGCTGACCACCGACGCTCTGGTGGCAGAACTGCCTAAGGACGAATCCGGTGGCGGAGGCGGTATGGGCGGTGGCATGGGTGGCATGGGTGGCATGGGCGGCATGGATATGTAGGGTTTGCCGCTGCCGTAGTAAAACGCAGAAAAATAAAAAACCCCGCCCCGGTGGGGTTTTTTATTGTATAAAGCGTTCTGGAGAAAATGAGCGGTTATTTTTACAGCAGCCCATACCTGACGTTTTGAAGATGTATACGTAATGTGCAGGAACCTTTGAATAATTGCCAGATTTGCCGGCGCAGTTGCAATAAGTGCTACCCGGAGAAGATTTGTTCAGGAGTTCCTTCTGGATTCGTTATTTTTGCAGGAACCGGACGCTCCACGATTTCGACGCTATCATTGCACATTACATTGACAGGCTTCATCTCCTGCAGGCTTCCAATTGGATGGATATGTTTTGCGCAAGACGCATAGGTATAGCAGCCAGTCGAAATGATGGGTATTCCGATGTTACGGCAATGCAGTGGTGGCCAATATTCCTTCCATAATTATTTATCATGACCCCAGACCAGTATTGCCAGGAGAAAGCTGTTCAAAGCGGTTCCAGCTTCTATTACAGTTTTCTCTATTTGCCCTTGGAAAAACGCCGTGCCATTACTGCGCTATATGCGTTTTGCCGTGAAGTAGACGACGTGGTGGACGAATGCACCGACGCATCGGTGGCGCGCACGAAACTCGCCTGGTGGCGGCACGAAGTCGACGCGATCTTTTATGATGGACAAGGAAACAAGCCGAGTCACCCGGTGGCGAAAGCGCTGGCAGAAGTGTCACCGACTTTCAATCTCACTGCTCAGCGGCTGAAGGAAATCATAGACGGCATGGAAATGGACCTTGACTATAACCGCTATGCGGATTTCGAAACCCTGAGGCACTACTGTTATCACGTAGCCAGCGTGGTAGGGCTTTGTTCTGCGGAGATATTCGGCTATCAAAATCCGAAAACCCTGAAATATGCGGAAGACCTGGGACTCGCGTTCCAGCTTACGAATATCATACGGGATGTAGGGGAGGATGCGTGCCGCGACCGCATTTACCTGCCCCAGGATGAACTCGCCCGTTTCGGGGTAACCAGCGAGGACATACTCAATTCCCGCGAAACCGATGGCTTCCGGCAATTGATGGAGTTTCAGATCGAGCGTGCAGAAAGTTATTACGCCCGGGCTTTCGCAGCGTTGCCTGCGGAGGATCGCAAAAACCAGCGGCCGGGAATCATCATGGCCGGGATATATGAAGCGTTGCTGAAGGAGATCAAGGAGGACGGCTGCCACGTCCTTCGTCAGCGTGTGAGACTTACGCCGATGCGTAAGTTATGGATCGCATGGACGACCTGGATGAGAGGGTAGGCACGTCGCCCCGCCGATTCTGGCTAGTATTGGCAAAGCTGGAACGGCCCATGCGCACCGCCAAATAGCGGAAATTACAACGTCATACTGACGCAGTAAGCACAACTTAGAATCGGTGCCGCCTTGTAGCTTGGTTTGGGATTTGGCCAGCAGGATTTTTTAACCGATAAACCCCTCTATGAACCAATTCGAAAATTACACGCCGTCCAAGGATCTGCTCAAGAACCGCGTGATCCTTGTCACCGGGGCGGGGCAGGGAATGGGCCGGTCTGCAGCGCTGGCATACGCCGCGCATGGCGCAACCGTTATATTGCACGGACGTAATGTCAAGAAACTGGAAAGCGTGTACGATGAAATCGAGGCGATGGGAGGGGCCCAGCCGTCAATTTTTCCACTTGACCTCGAAAAGGCCGAAGACAAGGATTTCGCCGCAATTGCCCAAGCCATTAAACTGCAATTAGGCCGGTTGGACGGCATTTTGCACAATGCGGCGCTCCTGTTCAGCTTGACCCCGCTCGCGGTGCAGACACTGGACCAATGGCTGGCGCTGTTGCGTGTCAATCTCATTGCCCCATTCGCATTGACGCGAGCCTGCCTGCCATTGCTGAAAGCGTCACCGGATGGAAGCGTCATTATGACGTCGGATACACATGGTCACGCGCCTGCTGCCTATTGGGGCGGCTTTGCAGTGGCCAAGGCGGCAATAGAGGCGTTGGTAAAAATTCAGGCCCAGGAATGGGAAATACTGCCAAACCTGCGCATCAACGTTTTAATCCCCGGGCCCGTGCATACACCGCAACGAACCCGGACCCATCCTGCCGAGATCAAGCATGACATGCCCCAGCCGCAGGATTTAATGCCATACTATTTGTATCTGATGGGCCCTGATAGTAAAGCACTCAGCGGCGAAACGGTATTTTGCCGGGGCGGTGCGTAGTACAGGCTGCTGTAGCTGAAAGAAAAATGTATAATTGTTCGGTACCAATGAAAAAAAGCGGCCTGCGAAAGTGGCGGAATTGGTAGACGCACCAGATTTAGGTTCTGGCGCCGAAAGGTGTGGGGGTTCGAGTCCCCCCTTTCGCACCAGGGAGTTGTAAGCGGTCTGAGCGATAGCGCATCTTGACGGCTGTCGCGTTCCCCCTGGTCGCTAACGCTGCACAATGTTATCAACCAGTCAGGAAATGCAATGCAAACGAATGTCGAAGACCTTGGTGCGCTGGAGCGCCGCCTTAACGTTTCGGTTCCCCAGGAGAAAATCGAGACGGAAATTGAAAGCCGCTTGAAGCATTTGGCGCGCACGGCGAAATTGCCCGGTTTTCGGCCGGGAAAAGTGCCGCTGAAAATCGTCATGCAGCAGTATGGCCCGCAGGTGCGGCAGGAGGTGATCAGCGATGTGCTGAAGAAGAATTTCAGCGAGGCTGTGCGCGAAAAAAACCTCAGAATCGCTGGCTATCCTCGCTTTGAACCCAGGCAGCCGGCAGAAAATGCGACCCAATTTGAATTCAGCGCGACATTTGAGGTCTATCCAGACATAGTTGTGGGCGACTTGGGTGCAATTCGCGTCGAACGGCCCGTGGTCAATATCGCCGAGTCCGATATTGATAATACAGTAGAGGTTTTGCGCAAACAACGCGTTCAATACGAACCTGCGGAGCGGGAGGCCCAGTCGGGCGATCGCATCAATATCGATTATCATGGTCGCATCGATGGCGTGGAGTTTGCAGGAGGTAAAGCCGAGAATTTTACCTTGGTGCTGGGCGAAGGGACGCTTCTCAAAGACTTCGAGGAACCGCTGATCGGCATGAGTGCCGGACAGGTCAAAACATTTGAAGTTACCTTTCCGGCAGACTATCATGGTAAAGAGGTCGCCGGAAAGACTGCCGTATTTGAGGTGACTTTAAACGGGGTGGAGTCTTCAAGACTGCCCGATGCCGATATGGAATTCGCCAGGTCGCTGGGTGTCGCCGATGGCGATATTGAAAAAATGCGTGTCGAAATCGAGGCCAACCTCAGGCGTGAGGCGTCTCGGCGTATAAAGACCAGACTTAAGGAACAGGTCATGCAGGCGCTTCTTGATGCAACCACCATCCAGGCTCCCAAGGCCCTGGTGGAGATGGAGCAGGAACGCTTGATGCAGGAAGCGCGCGAGGAACTGGCGTCGCGCGGCCTGAGCGCCAAGAACTTGCCGTTGCCTGAGGATTTGCTTCTGGAAAGAGCGCAACGGCGCGTAAACCTGGGATTGATTTTGGGGGAGCTGGTAAAAAGCCACGGCTTGCATCCAAAGCCCGAGCAGGTGCGTGCGGTGGTAGAGGATCTCGCGCAGAGTTACGAAAATCCGGCGGAGGTGATCAAATGGCATTATTCCGTACCGGATCGTCTTAATGAGGTCGAGTCCGCAGCGCTGGAAGACAATGTCGTGATGTGGGTATTGGAGAAGGTCGCAGTGGCGGATAAATCAGTGACTTTAGATGAGCTAATGGGAAGATCATAATGCAGCAACTTGACTGGAAGCAGCGTAGTCTCGAGCCGAGCGGGTTGGGCCTGATTCCCATGGTGATCGAGACCAGTGGAAGAGGCGAACGCGCATACGATATCTATTCTCGATTGCTGAAAGAGCGGGTCATATTCCTGGTGGGCCCGGTTACCGAGGGCTCCGCAAACCTGATCGTGGCACAACTCCTGTTTCTGGAGTCTGAAAACGCGGACAAGGATATTCATTTTTATATTAATTCTCCTGGGGGCCTGGTTTCTGCCGGGATGGCGATTTACGATACCATGCAATATATTAAACCCGATGTCAGCACGCTTTGCATAGGACAGGCGGCAAGCATGGGATCGCTGTTGCTGACGGCCGGTGCCAAGGGTAAACGCTTCTGCCTCGCCAACTCGCGCGTTATGATCCATCAGCCGTTAGGGGGCTTCCAGGGGCAGGCTTCGGACATTGAGATACATGCGAAAGAGATTCTGTTTCTAAAAAACCGGTTGAATGAGCTGTTGGCGAAGCACAGCGGCCAAAGTATAGAGACTATCGAGAGAGACACGGACCGGGATAACTTTCTCAGCGCCGAGCAGGCGGCGAAATACGGCCTGATCGATGCTGTGCTAACTTCCAGGAGCGAAAGCACGAGTTGAAAAAGATAGGGTGGAAGTGATTGCTGGTCTACGAGCGCAACGGCTCGGATAATGCGGGATAAAACTATGTCAGAGAAAACTGGCGGTGAAAAACTGCTTTATTGTTCCTTCTGCGGCAAAAGTCAACACGAAGTGAAGAAGCTCATTGCCGGCCCATCGGTATTCATCTGCGATGAATGTATCGAGCTTTGCAATGACATCATTCGTGAGGAAATACAAGGCGCTGAAGCTGCCAAGCTTACCAAGTCGGATTTGCCGGTGCCACATGAAATTTGCCAGATCCTCGATCACTATGTAATTGGCCAGGAGCAGGCGAAGAAGATCCTGTCGGTAGCGGTTTATAACCACTACAAACGGCTGAGAAACCTGGCAAAGACGACGGATGCCGATGAAATCGAGTTGGCGAAGAGCAATATTCTGCTTATCGGCCCGACGGGTTCGGGCAAGACATTGCTCGCGCAGACGTTGGCGCGATTGCTTGATGTGCCTTTTGTGATGGCTGACGCGACAACGCTGACCGAAGCAGGCTACGTCGGCGAGGATGTGGAAAACATCATCCAGAAGCTGCTCCAGAAATGCAATTACGATGCAGAAAAGGCCCAGCAAGGGATAGTTTACATTGATGAAATTGACAAGATTTCGCGCAAATCGGACAACCCGTCGATTACGCGGGATGTTTCGGGGGAAGGCGTACAGCAGGCCCTGCTGAAACTGATCGAAGGGACCATTGCATCGGTGCCGCCCCAGGGAGGTAGAAAACACCCCAATCAAGAGTTTGTGCAGGTGGATACCACCAACATTCTTTTCATTTGCGGCGGTGCTTTTGATGGGCTCGACAAGGTAATACGCGCCCGATCCGAAAAGGGAGGGATAGGTTTTGGCGCCAATGTGAGAGGCCGTGACGGGCGGAAGGATTTCGGCGAAGTATTGCGAGGCGTGGAGCCTGAAGATCTGGTCAAATATGGCCTGATACCGGAATTCGTCGGACGTCTGCCCGTGGTTGCAACGCTGGAAGAACTGGATGAGTCAGCGTTGATTCAAATATTGACCGAACCGAAGAACGCGCTCATCAAGCAGTACCAGAAAATGTTTCACATGGAGGGGGGCGTCGATCTCGAATTCCGCGAGCAGGCCCTCAAAGCAATAGCCAAGAAGGCGCTGGCCCGAAAGACCGGGGCGCGTGGTTTGCGTTCCATTCTGGAGAGTGCTCTGCTGGACACGATGTTCGATCTTCCATCGCTGGAAAATGTTGCCAAGGTAGTAATCGATCATGGTTCGGTCAATGGCGATATCAAGCCCATCCTGATCTATTCAGATAAGCCGAAGGTAGCCAAGAGCTGTTGATACACGTCCCGTATTTGCATTGTCCGTTGAAATTCTCCGCGGCGTCCCCATAACTCTTGTTTGTCTCTTATAGGTGAGCCGACATGTCTTCTCCAGTGAACGATCCTACTCAAATTTCATTACCGCTGTTACCGTTGCGCGATGTCGTCGTTTTTCCGCATATGGTCATTCCTCTTTTCGTTGGAAGACCTAAATCCATAAAAGCGCTGGAAATCGCCATGGAATCCGGCAAGAGCATCTTGCTCGTGGCTCAGAAATTTGCAGCCAAGGACGAGCCGGCGCCGGAAGATCTCTATGGCGTCTCCACCGTTGCAAACCTGCTGCAGATGCTCAAATTGCCGGACGGTACCGTCAAGGTGCTGGTTGAAGGCGGCCGCCGCGCACGCATTATCAACGTGACCGACGACGGCACGTATTTTTCCGGTCAGGCAGCATTGCTGCCTCCGGATGCTATTGATAACCATGAGGTTGAAGCAATGCGGCGCGCGATGCTGGCTCAATTCGACCAGTATGTAAAGCTCAATAAAAAGATTCCTCCCGAAATACTGACTTCGCTTAGCGGCATAGATGAAGCAGGGCGTCTTGCTGACACAATTGCTGCTCATTTGCCCTTGAAACTTGAGCAAAAGCAGGAAGTACTGGAAATTTTCGATGTGCCGAAGCGCCTGGAACATTTGCTGGGATTACTGGAAACCGAACTCGATATACTTCAGGTGGAAAAACGCATTCGTGGACGCGTCAAGCGTCAGATGGAGAAAAGCCAGCGGGATTACTATCTCAACGAGCAGGTGAAAGCTATCCAGAAGGAGTTGGGCGAGGGTGAAGATGGCGCCGATCTGGAAGAAATCGACAAGAAAATACAAGCAGCCCAGATGTCCAGGGAAGCTCGAGCCAAGGCAGAGGCAGAACTGAAAAAACTCCGGTTGATGTCTCCGATGTCGGCGGAAGCCACGGTAGTACGCAATTATATCGATGCGCTGGTCGCGCTGCCGTGGAAAAAAAGGAGCAAAATCAGCAAGAATCTCGGTGCTGCCGAGGTCGTGCTTGAGCAGGATCATTACGGGCTGGAGAAGGTCAAGGAGCGAATCGTCGAGTATCTGGCTGTGCAGCAGCGTGTGGATAAATTGAAAGCGCCCATTCTTTGTCTGGTAGGCCCTCCCGGAGTAGGCAAAACCTCGCTGGGGCAATCCATTGCGCGTGCCACCAACCGCAAATTCGTACGCATGTCGCTGGGCGGTGTTCGTGACGAGGCCGAGATACGCGGCCATCGCCGCACTTATATCGGTTCGATGCCTGGCAAGATACTGCAAAACATGACTAAGGTGAGCGTCAAGAATCCCTTGTTTCTACTGGATGAAGTGGACAAGATGGGTATGGATTTTCGTGGCGACCCCTCATCTGCACTTTTGGAAGTTCTTGATCCAGAACAAAATAATTCTTTTGTGGATCATTATATCGAGGTTGAGTACGACTTGTCCGATGTCATGTTTGTCGCCACCGCGAACACGCTGAATATACCGCCGGCGCTGCTTGATCGCATGGAAGTAATAAGGTTGTCGGGTTATACGGAGGATGAGAAACTGAACATTGCCACGCGCTATTTACTGCCTAAACAGATAAAAAACCATGGATTGAAGGAAAACGAACTGGCGGTATCCGAGTCTGCGCTGCGTGATATCACGCGCTATTACACGCGTGAGGCCGGCGTGCGGGCAATGGAACGGGAAATCTCGAAAATTTGCCGTAAAGTCGTGAAGGCATTACTGCTGAAAAGTGATCAAAAGAAGATTACGGTCACAGGACGGAATCTCGACAAATATCTGGGCGTAAGACGCTACACGTATGGCGTTGCGGAAGAAAAAAACCAGGTAGGACAGGTTACGGGTCTGGCATGGACCGAAGTGGGGGGCGAACTATTAACCATTGAAGCTGTGGTGTTGCCTGGCAAGGGGAAAACCATCACAACCGGAAAATTGGGTGAGGTGATGCAGGAGTCGGTTCAGGCTGCCCTTTCGGTAGCGCGCAGTCGCTCACGAACATTGGGTATAGCAGACGATTTTTATCAGAAGAACGATATTCATATTCACTTGCCCGAAGGTGCGACACCCAAGGATGGCCCGAGCGCAGGTATCGGCATATGCATTGCGATGGTATCGGCTCTGACCGGTATTCCGGCTCGGGCGGCTGTGGCAATGACAGGGGAGATTACGTTGCGTGGTGAGGTCCTGCCAATCGGCGGCCTCAAGGAGAAACTGTTGGCGGCGCATCGCGGTGGCATAAAAACAGTGCTGATCCCGGAGGATAACGTCAAGGACCTGGCGGAGATTCCGGAAAATATTAAAAATAGACTGGATATTCATCCGGTGAAATGGATAGATCAGGTCCTGGATCTGGCCTTGGAGCGCAAACCGGAACCGCTTCCCTCCGCCTCGCCCGTATCCGCTCCGGGTCCGGTTGCGGCCGAAGGGGGCGTAGCGAGCGTTGTTATCAAGCACTAAAGATTTCTGCCCCATGTCAGTCGATGGGGCAGAAAGCAAGCTGTATAGACCATTTTTATTTTCGGCCTTTCATTTTGGATAAGATTCCTGCGTAAAATGTAGTATGAAACGTTCTCTGAAATATTTTTACAATTGCTTGACCAAGCACAAGCGGCTTGATATAAAACCGATTGCAGGGTTTTTGTAACTCTTTAACAATAACGAAAGGGGAATCACGTGAATAAATCCGAACTTATCGATGCCATCGCCAAATCTTCCGACATTTCCAAAGCCTCGGCGGGAAATGCGCTGGACGGTGCATTGTCTGCTATTAAAGCGGCTTTGAAAAAAGGCCAAAGTGTCACCCTGGTTGGATTTGGAACTTTCAAAGTGGGGAAGCGCGCAGCCCGCACCGGCCGGAATCCCCGCACTGGCGCAGCTATCAAGATTGAAGCTACCAAGGTACCGAAATTCAGCGCTGGCAAGGCGCTCAAGGATGCAGTAAACTAGCGTTCTTTAATCGGGGTGCTTAGCTCAGTTGGTAGAGCGTCGCCCTTACAAGGCGAATGTCGGCGGTTCGACCCCGTCAGCACCCACCAGCAGCTTTTTGATCGTTGGAGTGGTAGTTCAGTTGGTTAGAATACCGGCCTGTCACGCCGGGGGTCGCGGGTTCGAGTCCCGTCCACTCCGCCAGATTTTGGCTTAAACCAGGGCGAACGCAAGTTCGCCTTTTTTATTCATTTTCTGTCCATCAATGTTTGATTTTGTCCATAAAAAAAGACGAATCGTCCAGGTCATCCTGGCGCTCGCCACGCTGCCGTTCCTGTTCTGGGGCCTCGAATCATATCAAAGCAAAGAGGGCGAAGATCAAGTTGCGCTCGCGGCTGGCGAAAAGATCCTTCGCCAGGAATTCGATCAGGCCGTGCGCAATCAGAAGGACACCATGCGGGCTTCGATGGGAGCGGGCTTTGACGATGCCCTGCTGGATAAGCCCGAAGTGCGATCCGCAATATTGGAAGGGTTGATTCAGCAGCGCTTACTGAAGCATGAAGCATCTCGCTTGGGATTGGCTGTGCCGGATGCCCAGCTTGTGGAAACAATACAAAATATCTCTTCATTTCAAGAAGACGGAAAATTTTCCAAGCCGCGCTATGAAGAACTGCTGCGTGGACAGGGGCTCAGTCCGCAAGCATTCGAAGCACGGGTGCGCCAGGAACTGATGCGCCAGCAGTTGATCGCGCCTTACAGCGAAAGCGGCTTCATTTCCGATACGGTAGCGGAGCGGGTCCTTCGGTTGAGCGAAGAAAAGCGCGAGGTTAGCCTGGTTCAAATACGGCCGGAACAGTTTCTGGGCCATATCAAACCTGATGATGCAGCCATCAAGTCATACTATGACAGTCACCAGGCCGAATTTCAATTGCCGGAACAGATACGGCTCGAGTATCTGGTGTTATCGCTGGATGAGCTCATTAAACAATCGCATGTCAGTACTGATGAAGCGGAGAAGTACTTCGACGAGCACCGGAGTGAATTCGGGCAACCCGAGGAGCGTCGGGCGAGCCACATTCTTTTGAGCGCGCCTGCCACGGCGCCGGAATCGGAGAGAGCGGCGGCACGCGCCAAAGCTGAGCAGCTGCTTATCGAAATTAAAAAATCACCGGAACGCTTTGCGGATCTTGCCAGGGAATATTCCCAGGATCCGGGTTCTGCGGCCAAAGGCGGTGACCTCGGTTTCTTTGCGCGCAACATGATGGTCAAGTCTTTTGAAGACGCGGTTTTCCAGATGAAGATGGATGAGATCAGCAAGGTGGTCGAGACGGATCATGGTTTTCATATCATCCAGCTTTCCGCCATCAAGAACGCGGAACCGGTCAGTTTTGACAAGGTAAAAGGTCAGGTTGAGCAGGACGTGAAGAAACAGAAAGCTGAGAAGGTTTTCGGCGAAATGGCGGATGAATTCAGCAATATGGTATATGAGCAGAGCGATAGCCTGCAGCCCGCCGCCGAGAAATTCGGCTTATCCATACAGCAGAGCGACTGGACTGGAAGGAACGGCGGTCAGCCACCCTATTTCACCAACGAAAGGCTGCTGCAAGAGGCTTTTTCGGACGATGTCATCAAGGATAAACGCAACACCGAGGCAGTCGAAGTTTCGCCGAACACGCTGGTTTCAGCGAGGCTATTGAATTACCGGCCAGCGACTACGCTCTCCATAACGGAGTTGAAGGATAAAATTTCCGGGCTTATCGCGCGGCAGGAGGCTGACAAGGCGGCTATCAATGAGGGAAAGCAGAAGCTCGCACAACTGCAGGAGGGCAAAGACGAGGCCGTTAAGTGGGGAGCTACCCAGCAGATTTCCCGCAAGGAGCCCCATGGTCTTGACAACGAAACTCTGCGGGCGGTTTTCAAGGCCGACGCGACAAAACTCCCATCCTATACCGGGATTGCGAATCCCCAAGGCGGTTTTACCCTGATTCGTGTCGAGCATGTCACCAAACCAGCCCCGCCGGAGGCAGCACAACAACAAGCTTTTGCCAGACAATTGCAGCAGTTGATCGCCCAGGAGGAGCTCTCGGCTTATCTGGCCGGGGTCAGGAAACGGTATGAGGTATCGGTGAGTAACGAGAACCTGGAGAAGTAGCAGAAAACAAGCCGCTGTCAGCGGCTACATGATATCAAACGCGACTGTGTTAAACCCCGCATCGACATGGGTAATCTCGCCGGTAACACCGCTTGCCAGATCGCTGCACAGAAAAGCCGCGACATTTCCGACCTCCAGAATGGAAACATTACGCCGTAGCGGTGATACTTTTTCGGTATAGCTCAACAGTTTTCCGAAGTTGCCGATCCCAGCCGCTGCCAGCGTTTTGATCGGGCCTGCTGAAATCGCGTTGACCCGTATCCCCTTGGGACCGAGGCTGGAAGCCATGAATCGCACATTCGCCTCAAGGCTCGCTTTGGCTAATCCCATAACATTGTAGTTCGGCATAACCCTTTCTGCACCCAGATAGGTAAGTGTGAGAAGCGAGCCGTTTCGGCCTTGCATCAGCGGTATTCCGGCTTTCGCCAAGGCAGTGAAACTGTAGGAGCTCACATCGTGGGCTATGCGGAAAGCCTCGCGATTTACGCTTTCGACATAATCTCCGCTTAGCGCCTCGCGCGGAGCAAAGGCTATGGAATGGACGATACCGTCAAGGCCATCCCAACGTTTTCCCAAGTCGTCGAAACATTGTGCAATTTCGTTATCATTTGAAACATCGCACGGGAAAAGTAAATCGCTGCCAAACTCCGCGATTACTTTTTGAACCCGCTCGCGCACCGCTTCTCCCTGATAAGTAAAAGCCAGTTGCGCGCCTTCGCGATGCATCGCTTTTGCAATGCCGTAGGCAATGGAACGATTACTCAGTAGTCCGGCGATGAGAATGCGCTTATCAGCAAGAAGTGTCATGTAATATACCTACGAATGTTGAGTGAATGGTCCTGAATCGGTAGTTGGTCCTGGCAGCGAGCATATAAAGGATCGAGCGACACGAGAAGCTATTGCGGTAGGCACCTTGAGCTGAAAAAACACGCCCCGTAGCGAACTCACCAGAAGATGAAGTTCACGGGGCACGAAAATCCTTTCCGGTTACGGTGCTGGTCGACAAATGAGCGGTCAACTGCCGGACTTGGGATTATAGCTTCAAGTCTTTCTTACTTGTAAGATGATCAAATGCCGCCCGGGTGTCAATCAACTTTTCCCATTTCTGCACTATACAATCAAATCGTATCAATGAAAGCTGTGCTTACGGAAATCCAAATACGTTTAGGGTTTGCAAGCGGCGAACATGAGGATCGCTTTTCAGGATGAAATATCCCAAAGAAAAGTAAGTCCAAAAGCCAGTAGCGTGTTTCGCTTGGTGAGAGTGTTTTAGCGAAAACTTGCCGCAACGGATTATTCGCAGCCCCTGCCCATGCACGCAATCCCTTGTAATCTACGGTAAAATAAAGGGTTCATCGCGTTACACGAGATGGCATCACTATTATGTTAGCAGCGAACCGTGCCTTATTCGGCGGTACTTATGAATTATCCCTCGTCCGATCTTGTCGAAACCGTTTTCCCCGGAGGGATTATCCGGCTCCTTAAATACCTGCTGGCCCCGCTGGCCGTTTTTGTCTGCGCCTGTAGCGGCAATCCATGGAACAATCCCTATCCAGCTTCCGACTCGGAAAAAAACATTCTCTATGCAGCCTTTGCAGAGCGTCCAAAGCATCTCGATCCGGTGCAATCCTATAGTTCCAACGAAATTCTCATCACAGCGCAGATCTATGAACCACCCCTGCAATATCATTATTTGAAACGCCCCTACCAGCTGATTCCATCAGCGGCGGCAGGAATGCCGGTGGCGCAATATCTCGACAAGAACGGCGTACATTTGCATGCCGATGCCGACGCAGAAAAAATAGCTTATACGATTTATGAAATTTCCATCCAGCCTGGTATTCGTTATCAGCCTCATCCTGCTTTCGCCAGAAACGAGCGGGGAGATTATAACTATCATGATCTCACTGGGGAGGCTTTAGCTGGTATTCATAAACTGGGCGATTTTCGGGATACCGGTTCCCGCGAGTTGACTGCCGAGGATTATGTTTTTCAGATTAAACGGCTGGCACACCCCAGGCTGCATTCGCCCATTTTTGGCTTGATGTCCGATTACATTGTTGGACTCAAGGAATATTCCGCGACGCTACAGGCTGTCGCCGAGGCGCAGTTCAAGGAAGGGGGCAAGGATACTTATCTGGATCTGAGCAGCTATCCTCTCGAGGGCGCGGAGGTACTGGGGCCTTACACCTATCGCATCAAGATCAAGGGTAAATACCCGCAATTCATGTACTGGCTGGCAATGCCTTTTTTTTCTCCCATTCCCTGGGAAGCGGAGCGTTTTTACAGCCAAAGCGGATTATCGGAAAAAAATATCACTCTTGACTGGTATCCGGTGGGCACGGGGCCTTATATGCTCACCGAGAACGATCCCAACCGTGTGATGATACTGGAGAAGAACCCCAATTTTCATGGCGAGGCTTATCCGTCCGAAGGCATGCCCGGTGATGTGGACGCGGGATTGTTGAGGGACGCGGGAGAGCAGCTGCCTTTTATCGATAAGGTGATATACAGCCGGGAAAGGGAAAGTATTCCCCGCTGGAACAAATTCCTGCAGGGCTATTACGACGCTTCCGCAATCGGCTCCGATAGTTTCGATCAGGCGATCCAACTGACGGGCGGGCAGGGCGAAGCAACGGTGACCGAGGCGATGAAAGCGCAGGGCATTCGTCTGGAGACGGCGGTGGCGGCATCCACGAACTACCTGGGCTTCAATATGCTGGACCCCATAGTGGGCGGAACGGATAAGCATGGGCGCGAGTCTGCCAGAAAGCTGCGCCAGGCCATTTCCATCGCGGTCGATTATGAAGAGTATGTTTCCATATTTGCCAATGGCCGCGGCATTCCGGCGCAGGGCCCTATCGCGCCTGGTATCGCAGGACACCGCGATGGAAAAGAAGGAATGAATCCAGTCGTGTATGACTGGGTGAACGGACGGGCGCAGCGAAAACCGATTGAAGCGGCCAGAAAATTACTGGCTGAGGCCGGCTATCCAGACGGCATGAACAGAAAGACAGGCGAGCCGCTGGTACTTTATTTCGATGTCACCGCCCGCGGGGCGGAGGACAAATCCAGTCTCGACTGGATGCGCAAACAGTTTCAGAAGCTCAATATCCAGCTCGTGGTTCGAAGTACCGACTACAATCGTTTTCAGGACAAGATTCGCAAGGGCAATGCTCAAATTTTCGAGTGGGGCTGGAATGCTGATTACCCCGATCCGGAGAATTTTTTATTCCTGCTGCATGGTCCTCAGCAGAAGGTCGGTAACGAAGGTGAAAACGCCGCTAATTACTCCAACCCCGAATATAACCGACTTTTCGATCAGATGAAGAATATGGAGAATGGCCCCAGGCGCCAGCACATCATCGACAGGATGGTAGATATTCTTCGTCATGACGCGCCCTGGCTGTGGGGTTATCATCCCAAGGACTACGGGCTTTATCACTCCTGGTATGGCAATGTCAAACCGAACAGATTATCGAACAATAATGTCAAATACTTTCGTATCGATGCCGAGGTGAGGAACCAGAAGCGGCGCGAATGGAATGAGCCGGTACTGTGGCCTATCGGTGGGGGGGTGATCATACTGGCTATCAGTCTGCTTCCCGCTGCGATCGTTTATCGCCGCAAGGAGCGGAACGCCGGTATAAGGCGTGCCGGGCCAAATGAAGATATCGAGGTCACGCGCTTAAATGCTTAATTACATTGTAAGGCGGGTGCTTTACGCTGTCCCCATTCTCATCGGCGTCAACCTGATTACCTTCACGTTATTCTTCGTAGTGAATACGCCCGATGATATGGCACGGATGCAACTGGGTATCAAGCGTGTGACGCCCGAGGCCATCAACAAGTGGAAGCAGGAGCGCGGCTATGACAAGCCACTGATGTTTAACCATGCAGAGGATGGATTTGCAAAATTTACGCATACTATCTTTTTCGAGAAGTCGGCTGCCATGTTCGCTTTCCGTTTCGGCCCTGCCGACGACGGGCGTGATATTGCCCATGAAATCAGAACACGGATGGTGCCCAGCCTGGCCATCGCTTTGCCGGTATTCCTGCTGGGGCTGGGCGTTTACATCGTCTTCGCGCTGACAATGGTTTTTTTTCGGGCTACCTATGTGGATTTCTGGGGCGTGGTACTATGCGTCGCGCTCATGTCGATCTCCAGCTTATTCTATATAATTGGCGGACAATTCCTGATCAGCAAATTATGGCACCTGGTGCCGATTTCCGGATATGGGCAGGGGTTGGATGCCGCCAAGTTTCTGATTCTTCCGGTCATTATCGGCGTGATTAGCGGCGCCGGAGCGAACACGCGCTGGTACCGCACCATTTTTCTGGAAGAAATGGGCAAGGATTATGTCCGTACCGCCCGTGCCAAGGGTCTGCCGGAAAGTATCGTGCTGTTCGGGCACGTACTCCGAAACGCCATGATTCCGATACTCACGGGGGCGGTGGTGGTGATCCCCCTGTTATTTTTAGGCAGCCTCATTACCGAATCGTTTTTCGGTATCCCCGGCTTGGGCAGCTATACGATCGACGCAATCAATTCACAGGATTTCGCGGTAGTACGGGCGATGGTCTTTCTGGGATCATTGCTTTATATCGTCGGTCTTATATTGACGGACATTTCCTATACCCTGGTTGACCCAAGGGTAAGGCTGGAATAATGCTGCTCCGGTAAAACCAGACATGGCTTTCAAACCTGTAGTTCTCTGGACAGATGCGCTGGTCTATCTGCTTGTGGCAGTAGTACTCATATTCGTCTGGCATGTACGGCGAAACCCGCATCTTCTTGTCCCATGGCGGCGCGTGAGTCACAGTGCGAGCGGCATGGCAGCGCTCACGGTATTGATGTTCTTTATCATTATCGGGCTACTCGATACGGTGCATTTACGTCCCGCTGTGGGAAACGCCAACGGCGGCGCCGGTGAGCAGGCTTACAGCGTTGAAGTGTTGAGTCTGCTCGATCTGATCGCGACCCCCCTGCGCGTACACGTGGAAAAGACCTATTCAGCGCCCTTTGCCGCGCACCTTTACGCTCGAGAAACAGTGGAGCTCCCGGATGGCAGGCAAACACGGGAATTTCCCCGGCTGAAATTCGGCGGGGCGCATTTGCAGGATCCGGAAGCGCAGCTTGTCACCGATGTCGCGTCGAAAGCCGTAGCGGGCGGAGGCTTGGGATTACTCGTCTGGTGCCTGCTGCTGGCGTTGCTGGCTGCCTGGGTGGCGCGCCGCAGTGGCGAGACCTTCATGTCGACGCTTTCCGCCATCTCGCGTGGCGCTACCGCAATCCCGTGGAATGCAGTGGCTATCGTGCTCTTGCTGATACTATTGCTCAGCGGTGCCGCGCTGGCATTGTGCGGAAATTACCACATATTAGGTACCGACAAGGTAGGACAGGACGTTTTTTACCAGTCGCTCAAAAGCATCCGCACTGGACTCGTGATCGGAACCCTGACAACGTTGATGATGCTCCCTTTTGCGCTGCTTCTGGGTATTACGGCGGGCTACTTCCGGGGGTGGATAGATGATGTGATTCAATACCTCTATACGACGCTGAGTTCGATTCCGGGTGTTTTGCTCATCGCGGCGGCGGTATTGATGATGCAGGTTTATATCGAGACCCGCCCTGAGCTGTTCGATACAATTGCCGCGCGGGCGGACCTGCGCCTGCTGTTTCTCTGCATCATACTCGGGGTTACGAGTTGGACCGGCCTGTGCCGTCTACTGCGCGGCGAGACATTGAAGTTGCGCGAAATGGAGTATATACAGGCGGCTCACGCGTTTGGTGTTTCCCATTGGCGCATTATCAGCCGGCACATTCTTCCTAACGTAATGCATATCGTGCTCATTACGACTGTCATGGATTTCAGCGGCCTGGTTCTCGCGGAGGCCGTATTGTCTTACGTCGGTGTTGGGGTTGATCCGTCGACGATCAGTTTTGGGACCATGATCAATGCCGCGCGGCTGGAAATGGCGCGTGAGCCAGTGGTATGGTGGGCCTTGCTCGCGGCTTTCAGCTTCATGTTTGCGCTGGTGTTGAGCGCTAATCTATTTGCCGATGCGGTACAGAATGCGTTTGACCCACGCGTGAGAACCTTGTCGGCAAAAATTGGCACATTGCGGCGCAAAAAAATTGGGAAAGCACCGAAAGCCAAACCGGTTTCCGCCGGAATCGAAGGCCCCCTTTCCTCATGAGCGCCGTGCTGCAAATCAGCAACCTTGAAACCATTCTGCATACGGAGGCAACGCTGGTGCGGGCTGTGGACGGGCTTACGCTGCAAGTCATGAGAGGCGAGACTTTCGCCCTATTGGGCGAATCCGGCTGCGGCAAATCCATGACTGCTTTGTCCGTCATGCGGTTACTGCCGGAGATAGGTGAAATCGTAGCGGGTTCTGTCAAGCTCGATGGAGAGGATCTTCTTCTGCTGCCGGAGACCGCGATGCGCAGTATTCGCGGAAAGCGCATCAGCATGATCTTCCAGGAGCCGATGCTGAGCCTGAATCCGGTAATGACCGTCGCACAGCAGATTGGCGAGGTCCTGCGGCGGCACTTCAATTTACGCGGCACGGCCGCGCAAAAACGCATATACGAACTTTTGAATGAGGTAGGAATCCCCGACGCATCGCAGCGCATGAACGAATACCCTTTCCAGTTTTCGGGCGGGATGAAGCAGCGAATGATGATAGCAATGGCGCTGGCGGGAGAACCGGAACTCCTCATCGCCGATGAGCCGACTACTGCCCTGGATGTTACCATTCAGGCCCAGGTACTCAATCTCATGCGTGATTTGCAGCAACGTGAGGGGATGGCTATCCTGCTGATTACTCACGATCTTGGTGTGGCGGCGGAAATGGCGCACCGGGTGGGAATAATGTATGCCGGGGAAATGGTAGAGACGGCGACGCGCGAAGATTTTTTCCGCGAACCCGCGCATCCCTACTCGCGAAAATTACTCGCTTCGCTGCCGGGGCGGGACAGACGCCGGCAGGGCTTGCGGTTGGCGGCGATCAGCGGAAATGTGCCGCCATTGTCAGGTGAATTCGTAGGCTGCCGTTTTGCCGACCGCTGTGATCAGGCTTGGGGATTATGTCATGACGTAGCGCCGGGGTGGACGGCGTTAGCTGGCGAACACCACGTCAGGTGCCATCTTTTCAATCAGAACCTGGGATCACAAGTTAATGAGCAAGGGCTAAGGGATGCGGAACCGGAGGTCTTGGCGCTGAACTCCGGGCGCGCGGATGAGTCCAATATTCAGATCACATCAAATCCCGAATCTCGTGTTTCCCATTCATGCTTGTTGTCCGCCAATGACCTGAAAGTTTACTTTCCCATCCGTAAGGGCTTGATGAAACAGGTGGTGGGGTATGTCAAAGCGGTAGATGGCGTGTCGCTGGAAATTGGCCTGGGCAAGACGGTGGCGTTGGTGGGAGAATCGGGCTGCGGGAAGACGACAGTCGGCAAGGGTATCCTGCAGTTGATCCCGCTATCCAGCGGCAGCGTGCGTTATAACGGGCTCGAATTGGTCGGGTTGGAACGCAAACGGTTGCGGAAATTACGTTCCGAATTCCAGCTTATATTTCAGGACCCGTATTCATCGCTCAATCCGAGGATGCGCATTGTCGACATCATCGAAGAGGGCATGAATGCCCTGAATGTCGAAGACGACAACAAAGCAAACGGTGCGAAGCATCAACCCGATGTCGCGAAGAGAAATAAAGTCGATGCCCTGCTGGAAAGTGTGGGGTTGCCGCCAGAAGCAAAATGGCGTTATCCACATGAGTTTTCCGGCGGCCAGCGTCAGCGTATCGCCATCGCACGTGCTCTGGCCGTTAACCCCAAGCTGATCGTATGCGATGAACCTACCAGCGCATTGGACGTATCGGTTCAAGCCCAGATTCTGAACCTGTTGAACGAATTGCAGGACAATCTGGGATTGGCCTATCTATTCATTACTCATAATATTTCCGTAGTTGAATATCTCGCGGATGAAGTGGCGGTCATGTACCTTGGAAGAATTGTAGAACGCGGGAGCGTGGACGAAGTCTTGATCAGTCCCAGGCATCCATATACTCAGGCGCTGATGTCGGCGATTCCTGTGATCGAGCTTGAATCGAAACGTCATATTATCCGACTTCACGGAGACCTTCCTTCACCCGCTAATCCGCCGGCCGGTTGTCACTTTCATCCTCGTTGCCCCCACGTCATGCCAATTTGCCGCGAAATTTACCCAGCGACAAGTTCATTCAGCCCAACGCATACCGCGCACTGTTATCTTTATCCCCAGGAACAAGACTCAGCAGCGCACCTCGAATCACAAGCATAAGGAAAAACTCATGATGGTCGGTCAGCAAGTGGCGCGGCGTCGCACGTTTGCCATAATTTCTCATCCGGATGCCGGTAAGACGACGCTTACCGAGAAGTTGCTGCTATTTGCGGGCGCCATTCACATCGCAGGCAGCGTCAAGGCGCGAAAAGCGAGCCGACACGCCACTTCCGACTGGATGGAGATCGAGAAGCAACGAGGTATTTCGGTGGCCAGTTCGGTGATGCAGATGGAATACCGCGATTGCGTCATCAATCTCCTGGATACACCCGGCCACCAGGATTTCTCCGAGGACACGTATCGCGTTTTGACCGCCGTTGACGCCGCGCTGATGGTGATCGACGCCGCCAATGGTGTCGAAGCCCAGACACTGCGTCTGCTGGAGGTGTGCCGTGCCCGTAACACACCCATCCTCACTTTCGTGAATAAAATGGATCGAGAAGTGCGTGAACCGCTCGATCTTATCAATGAAATCGAACAAACGCTGGGCATGGCCGCCGTGCCTTTTACCTGGCCGATGGGCATGGGCCGCAGCTTCAAAGGCGTATTCGACCTGCAGCGCGATAGCATGCGCGTTTTTCAGCCTGGGTCCGACAGGCTGGATGATGAAGACGAGATCATCAAAGGGCTGGATAACCCGGTACTCGAAGAACGCTTTGCGGATGGTGCCGCTACCATGCAGCAGGAAATCGAACTGATACGCGGCGCTTCACCCGAATTCAGCCATGAGGCTTTTCTCGCCGGCCAGCAGACCCCCGTATTTTTTGGCTCAGCCATCAATAACTTCGGCGTGCGAGAAGTACTTGATGCGCTGGTTAATCTTGCCCCGTCGCCCGGATCGCGTATGGCCTTGCAGCGGCAGGTGCAGCCGGGTGAACCGAGATTTTCAGGGGTGGTTTTCAAGATTCAGGCCAATATGAATCCAGCTCACCGGGATCGCATCGCCTTTGTGAGGATTTGCTCGGGCCGGTTCGATCGCGGCATGAACTTGAGGATTGTGCGTAACGGTAAGGATATCCGCACCAACGGCGTGGTGTCGTTTCTTTCCCAGCGGCGCGACTTGCTCGATATCGCCTATCCCGGCGATATCATCGGGATCCCCAACCATGGAACACTGCAGCTAGGGGATACATTGACCGAAGGCGAGCGATTGCAATTCACGGGCTTGCCGTTTTTCGCGCCAGAAATCTTCCAGACGGTCGAGCTCGCCGATCCGATGCGCAGCAAACAGCTCAAATTGGGACTGGCACAGTTGGGCGAGGAGGGTGCGATTCAGGTGTTTCGTCCTCATTGGGGCGGGACGCTGCTGCTGGGTGCGGTAGGTACTTTGCAATTCGAGGTGGTAGCACACCGGCTCAAGCATGAATATGGCGTCGATGCCCGGCTCGCGCCTGCCAAGTACCAGTTGGCCCGCTGGGTCACTGCGGACGACTCCCGCGAGCTCAAGCGGTTCATCGATACCAATGCGCACCGGATAGCCTATGACGTCGTCGATGCCCCGACTTTCCTGGCTTCATATGGTGCGGAACTGAGCGTAGCCGAGGAAAGCTGGAAGTATATTCAGTTCCATCGAATGCGAGAGCATGCCGGATTGTTATTCCAGACTCATCTCGACAGGTGAAATAACGTTTAGTTGACTTCGGCAAGCAGTCTGCTGATCGCTTGCTGTGCCTGATGGAGATAGCCGCCGCCAAACAGATTGAGATGGTTCAGTATGTGATAGAGGTTATAAAGCGTTTTACGCGTTTCATAGCCGGCGTCAAGTGGATAGGCTTCCCGATAAGCGGCATAAAACGCCTCGGAGAAACCGCCGAAAAGTTCGGTCATGGCGATATCCGTCTCGCGATCGCCATAATACACAGCCGGGTCGAATAGCACTGGCTGGGCTGCGTCATCAAAGCCATGGTTGCCGCTCCATAAGTCGCCATGCAATAGTGACGCAACCGGTTGCGGTCCTGGAAAAAAGAAATGAAGCTTCTCCAACAGTTGCTCACCCTGCGTTTGTAGCCTTCCGGTGTAGCCATTAACGCCGGCGAGCCGCAATTGATAACCCAGACGGTGTCTACGCCAGAAATCAATCCAGTTGGCACAGGATTGATTGATTTGCGGGGTGGCGCCAATCGTGTTATCGCGCGTCCACCCGAATTTCCCGGAAGCGAAATGATGCATGGCGGCAAGCCCCGCGCCCAGGGCTGCCGCGCTGCCGCGAGAAGCCCTGCCCATCTCCAGATATTCCAGCACCAGCCATGCCTCGGATGTATTGTTCCCCCAGCATATCGGCATGGGAACGCGCAACGCGCGGGTATTGTGGATTTCCTGGAGGCCTGCCGCTTCCGCATCAAACATCGCCAGGCTTTCGGCATTATTCAGTTTGACGAAAAATCGCTGACCGTTGCCTTCGATCCGATGCGTTTGATTGATACAGCCGCCGCCAACGGAAGAAATGGTTTCGACGGCGAAAGGAATACCGGTGGAGCGACTGATCTGTGCCGAGATTTCAGACCAGGCAGGCATATGTAGCAGGTGGCCGCTTGAAGGGCCGCTTTATCAGGATAGACATTTCCTTGCGCGGGCGATGGCTGCGCTTACCTGTGCCGGCGCCGTTCCGCCGATATGGTTGCGGCTGTTGACGGAGCCTTCCAGAGTCAGTACAGCGAAGATATCGTCCTCGATGAGCGGCGAGAATTGTTGCAATTCCGGCAAGGTAAGCGCGCCCAGGTCCCGTCCGTTGTTATCGGCAAAGCGCACTGCCTGCGCGACGGTTTCATGCGCTTCACGAAAAGGCAGCCCTTTTTTCACCAGGTAATCCGCCAGGTCAGTCGCAGTGGCATAACCACGCATCGCGGCCTTATACATTGCATCCTGGTTGACATGAACCCCGGTCAGCATGTCAGCATAGATACGCAGCGTGTCAGTGAGCGTATCTACCGTATCGAACAAGGGTTCCTTGTCTTCCTGATTATCCTTGTTGTAAGCGAGCGGTTGCGCCTTCATCAGGGTAAGCAGTGCAACCAGGTGGCCGTTGACACGCCCCGTCTTGCCGCGTACCAGCTCCGGTACATCGGGGTTTTTCTTTTGCGGCATAATGGATGAACCGGTGCAGAACCGGTCGGCGAGATCGATGAAGCCGAACGATGGGTTCATCCATAAAATCAGTTCCTCGGATAATCGGGACAGATGTGTCATGATCAGTGCTGCAGCGGCACAGAACTCGATGGCAAAATCCCGGTCGGAAACCGCATCCAGCGAATTTTCGCAAACGCCGTCGAACCCCAGTTCTTGCGCCACCCTGTCACGGTTGATCGGATAACTGGTCCCTGCCAGCGCCGCCGCGCCCAACGGCAATCTGTTCACGCGCTTTCTGCAGTCGGATAATCGTTCGACATCGCGCCTCAGCATTTCAAAATATGCCATGAGATGGTGGCCGAAGACGACCGGCTGCGCCACCTGCAAATGCGTGAAACCCGGCATCACCGTATCGGTATGCTTTTCCGCGAGATCCAGTAAGGCGTGCTGCATTGCATGGATGAGGCTGATAATGTCGTCGATTGAAGCGCGCAAATAGAGACGTATATCGGTAGCCACCTGATCATTGCGTGATCGTGCCGTATGCAGCCGCTTCCCGGCATCGCCAATGAGGGCAGTCAGGCGTTTCTCGATATTGAGGTGTACATCCTCCAGTTCCAGCAGCCAGACAAATTCGCCACAGCGGATTTCCTCCCGGATCTGGCCCAAGCCAAGCTGGATAGCCGCCAGGTCATCCGCGTCAATAATGTTTGCCGCTGCGAGCATTCGGGCGTGAGCAAGAGATCCCTGAATGTCGTATTCCGCCAGGCGCCGGTCGAAACTCACCGAGGCGGTGTAGCGCTGCACCAACTCGGAAACCGGCTCGCTGAATCGGCCCGACCATGTGTTCATGTTTTTTTCAACCGGTGCATTGGTCTTTTTTGAGGCTGCCATTTGTTTCACTCATCAGGAAGGAAGTGCAAGGAAATGCATAGCCTTGCCAGGCCGTTCCTCGTTATAGGGGTTGAAAAATGACGAGTATAAATCAAAAGACCTGCCCGGGACCTTCTATAGCCATCCGCTACGTCGAAGCACGTGGGAATCTATGATCTCTGGTATCCGTAACAAGGCCAGCAAAGAATGTTCTGCAGGAATGTTTCTTGGGGTGGTGATAAAAAGGATCATTCAGGTTCAGAACTCAAGCGGATCTATGTCCAAGGTCCATCGCACTTTGTAGCTGGGAAGTGCGTCGAGTTTTATCCGCCATCCGGCAAGGAATTCCTGCAATTTTTTACGCGACCTGCATTGTACTAGTAAATAGCCGCGTTCCATTCCCTTCAGGCGCGACATTTGCGCCGGAACCGGATCGAATACTTCAACCTGCTTTGGTGCCTTCGCTATCGATGCCGCGCTGGCAAGAAAATCCAGCGCGGCATCGATTCTGGGCGCTTCGGCACGCAATAAAACCTGATAGACGAATGGTGGGAACCCCGCCGTCTTTCTTTCTTCCAGCAGCGTTTGTGCGAGCAGGTCGTAATTATGCTGCCGTAGTGCGTGATACAGCGGATGGTCCGGAAACTCGGTTTGAATCAGTACTTCTCCTGGGATATCGGCACGTCCGGCTCGGCCCGCGACTTGCATCAATTGCGCGAACAGGCGCTCCGAGGCCCGGAAATCCGTACTGAACAGCGAGGCGTCGGAATTCAGGGTGACCACTAGCGACAAATTAGGAAAATCGTGCCCCTTCGCGAGAATTTGCGTCCCGACCAGAATGTCGACGCGGTGCTCCTGAATGTCTTTCAGCATTCGCCCCCATGCATCTTTTCGGCTTGTGCTGTCGCGATCTATGCGCATGATTCGAGCGTCGGGAAAACGTTGGATCAACGCAGCCTCCACCCGCTGGGTGCCATGCCCGAAGGGGGCAATGTCCTGATCCCCGCATTCCTGGCAGAAGCCGGGAAATCGTTCCTGATGGCCGCAATGATGGCAACGCAATTTTTTCTCGCGCAGGTGCACGACCAGGCGGCTGGCGCAGCGGTGACAGACCGCCGTCCATCCGCATGACTTGCATAGCAGCACCGGCGCATAACCACGCCGGTTGATGAAAACCAGGCTTTGCTGGTTTAACGAAAGGCACTTCTCAAGAGCGGCGATCACAGGCTCGGAAAAGCTTTCTTTGGTTTTTACAGCTCGGGTGTCGATACAGCGGACCATTGGCAGGACAGCGTTCTTCACCGCACGCGACGGCAGCCCTAACCGGAGATAGCGGCCAGACATGGCGTTGTAATAACTTTCGAGCGACGGGGTGGCGGAGCCAAGTATTACCGGCACACCGGCATATTTAGCACGAAAGATGGCGATATCTCGCGCAGAATAGCGCAAGCCATCCTGTTGTTTGAATGAGGCGTCCTGTTCCTCATCCACTATCAGCAGCCCAAGCTTTGGCAATGGCGTGAATACCGCCAGGCGAGTGCCCAATATTATTTCCGCATCCCCCTGCTGCGCTTGCAGCCAGCCGGCGGCACGTTCGGAAGGGCTGAGCCCACTATGGAGACTTACCAGCTTCACCGCTGGAAAGCGCGCACGGAAGACGGCCTCCAGTTGTGGTGTTAGATTGATTTCAGGAACGAGCACCAGTGTTTGCCTCGCTTGCCGCAACAGGAGCGAAATCAGACGCAGGTATACCTCGGTTTTCCCGCTGCCGGTAACCCCATGCAGCAGCCACGTATTGAACGCATTTATTTCTGGAGTAATCACATCGATGGCATTTTGCTGCGCGGGGGTAAGGATGGGCACCGGCGCCGTTTTGACACCGGAAGCCGAAGTTTCGAAAGGAATAATGGGTATTTCTTCAACCCACCGGAGCGCTACCAGTTCCTTCAGCGCCTTGGGAGCCCGTTGCGAGAATTGCTTTGCCTCACTGCCGGTCATTGCACCCGATTCTCTCAGTTTTGCTAAAAGTCTTCGTTTGACGATACTGCGGGCCGGAATCGCCGAGGTGTCGGCGGCGCGCCCCGCTGCGGTGAGGCAATAGTGAAATGCAGATGGAAAATTTTGCGTAAAAGGTTTATTGCTGCGCAACCGGGTCGGCAGTCCATTCATGACCACCTCCCCCAGAGGATGATGATAGTACTCGCTACAGAAATGAAATAGATCAAGCAATGCCGGGGACAGAGAGGGAATATCCCGGAATATATGGGTAATATGCTTGAGCTTGAGGGGGTCCACAGAAGAGTGAGTAGTCACTTCCATGATCAACCCGGTCTTCGTATTTCTTCCGAAGGGAACGCGCACGCGCCTGCCGATATCTTGCGCCGTTATCTCGGTATCCGGTGCAAGATAATCGAACAGAATATTCAGGGGAACATCAAGCGCGACGCGTACGATGGGCATGCGGGAAAGAGTGTATTGAAAACTAGTTTGAGTTTATTGGCGTTGCAAGAATCGTGGAAATACAGCATGCCAGGTTCTTGCTGATTCGACGCAACGGCAGCTTGAACATTGAGCAGAGACCCGTCCAGCCTGCTTGATAAATAAAACCTTTACGTGCATTCAATGCTGTTCTGCTCGTTTCTCGTCCATGGGGTTTTTGGCAGCCTGTTTTGGCGGTCTACACAGGTCAAAAGGAGGCCAAAAAAATTGTAATCGTTGCGCGCACATCCAAACAAAGCATACCGTACTTGGAACAATTCAAGGCGGATATGATCCGCGGCATGAAAAGCGATTATTCAAAGCTCATCCACACCTAGTCATTTACTTGAAATGTCGGATTTTTTTACAGTTATTTGCGTAAAATTCGAGAATAAGTCACAAGTTATTGATATCAAATATATATAAAGGCTGGCACGGGATATGCTTGCAGAAATAACAATGCACAGCCGTAGCAGAAGTTGAGCCGATGCTACTCATGCAGTTTTGCGGTAACAGACTGAATTCAAATTTTACTTTTTTTAAGTTTCAAATAAAGATCAGTATGAGCGAAGAATGTATGTAAACCCCAACAAATTTGGCATGGAAATTGCTATAAGATTTGCTCTATTGTAGCCCCGACAAACTGCTTGACTTAGTGCATCTTCGGGGATAGTCTTTATGGGGTTATGGGTATGTAACGTATTGGTAACACCGTATTCAGAAACGCAGGCATAGAGAAACACATGAAACAAGTTGGACCGTATCGAGCAACATCCGCAGCATAAGCAACACCGGAAATCAAGCAACACCCGAAGTATTGAGCAGTAAACCAGACAAAACGAGCAACACCAGATTGAAGGAAAGCAGGACAGCAACAAATTATCGAAGTTTCTACCGGCGTAGAGTAGTTCAGGAACAGAGGCAAGTTCAGGAACAGAGGGGCAGGACAAGCCGGTAGAGCGCGCAGCACTTGATCAACGAAACAAGGCAACAGGAGGAAACAACATGGCAACAACACTAGGAACGTCGGGTCACGCCAAGGCAAGCGGCCGCGACTACGACATGTCGGAGTGGTATGACTCGAGGTGGTACAAATTCGGGCTCATCACCATGCTGCTGGTAGCGATATTCTGGGTCTGGTATCAACGGACCTTCGCCTACTCGCACGGCATGGACTCCATGGAACCCGAGTTTGAAAAAGTATGGATGGGACTGTGGCGCGTCCACATGATCGTCATGCCGATCTTTGCCCTCATCACCTGGGGCTGGATCTGGAAGACCCGCGACACCAACCTGGACAACCTTGACCCCAAACTGGAAGTCAAGCGTTACTTCTACTGGATGATGTGGCTGGGCGTCTACCTGTTTGGCGTATACTGGGGCGGCAGTTTCTTCACCGAGCAGGACGCCTCCTGGCACCAGGTCATCATCCGCGACACCAGCTTCACCCCCAGCCACGTCGTCGTGTTCTACGGCTCCTTCCCCATGTACATCGTCTGCGGCGTGGCAAGCTACCTGTACGCCATGACCCGCCTGCCGCTGTACTCCCGTGGCACCTCGTTCCCGCTCGTCATGGCCATTGCCGGACCGCTCATGATCCTGCCGAACGTAGGCCTGAACGAATGGGGTCATGCCTTCTGGTTCATGGAAGAACTCTTCAGCGCACCGCTGCACTGGGGCTTCGTCATCCTGGGCTGGTCGGGACTGTTTGCAGGCGGGATCGCAGCACAGATCATCACCCGCTACTCCAACCTGACCGACGTCGTCTGGAATGGCCAAAGCAAAGTCATCCTCAACAACCGGATCGTACCGTAACCTGAAAGACCGGCTGAACCCAAGTTCAGCCGGTCTTTTTGATTTGGCACCACCCGGACTCGAGGAACCCTGAGGAACCTTGGGCCGCTCTGCCGCCGCAACCCGACGGCAGAGCGGCCCGCCGCTACCGCCGCTGCGGCGAACAAAGACCCAGCCCAAAAAAAACAAGCTGGGGCGGAAAGAGGACAAGCAGCACCAAGCAACACGCAACAGCAACACATCATTCACGTATTAAGATCGTAGACATTTGAGGGGAGGGTGCGATGAGCAGAACCGATGAAATACTGAAGGCGGCCAAGATGCCGCCGGAAGCAGTAAAGATGTCCAGGATGATAGACGCGGTATATTTCCCGATTCTATGTATCCTTCTGGTTGGAACCTACCACATGCACTTCATGCTGCTGGCAGGCGACTGGGACTTCTGGCTGGACTGGAAAGACCGCCAATGGTGGCCGGTAGTGACCCCCATCGTGGGCATCACCTATTGCGCCGCCATCATGTACTACCTGTGGGTCAACTACCGGCTGCCCTTTGGCGCCACCCTCTGCGTCGTCTGCCTGCTGACCGGCGAATGGCTGACCCGCTACTGGGGCTTCTACTGGTGGTCGCACTACCCCATCAGCTTCGTCTTCCCCTCCACCATGATACCGGGCGCACTGGTCATGGACACCGTCATGCTGCTCACCCGCAACTGGATGATCACAGCCTTAGTCGGCGGAGGCGCATTCGGACTCCTGTTCTACCCGGGTAACTGGCCCATCTTTGGCCCGACCCACCTGCCGCTGGTAGCGGAAGGCGTACTGTTGTCCGTTGCTGACTACACCGGCTTCCTGTACGTTCGCACCGGCACCCCCGAGTACGTACGCAACATCGAACAAGGCTCACTCAGAACCTTTGGCGGCCACACCACCGTCATCGCCTCATTCTTTGCCGCCTTCGTCTCCATGCTCATGTTCTGCCTCTGGTGGTACTTCGGCAAACTTTACTGCACCGCATTCTTCTACGTCAAAGGGGCCCGTGGCCGCGTCACCATGAAAAACGACGTCACTGCATTTGGCGAAGAAGGCTTTCCCGAGGGGATCAAATAATGGAATTCAACAACCTCATCAAGCGCAGCCTGACCGGCCTGTGCGGCATGGCAGCCCTGGGCATGACCTTCATGCTCGACGTCACCCCGGCCCAGGCCCACGGCGAACGCTCCCAGGAACCCTTCCTGCGCATGCGTACCATCCAGTGGTACGACATGAAATGGGGACCTGAGACCACCAAAGTGAACGACCTGGCCAGCATGACCGGCAAATTTCACCTGGCCGAAGACTGGCCGCGCGCTGTTGGCAAACCGGGCCGCGCCTTCTTCAACGTCGGCAGCCCCAGCCCCGTGTTCGTACGCCTCTCCACCAAGCTGAACGGCGAACCGACCATGATTGCCGGCCCGCTCGAAATCGGACGCGACTACGCCTTCGAAGTCAGGCTCAAAGCCCGCATCCCGGGTCGCCATCACATGCACGCCATGCTGAACATCAAGGATGCAGGCCCGATTGCCGGCCCCGCCGCCTGGATGAACATCACCGGCAGCTGGGATGACTTCACCAACCCCGTCAAACTGCTGACAGGCGAGACCATCGATACCGAAACCTTCAACCTGGGCAACGGCCTCTTCTGGCACGCCCTGTGGATGGGATTGGGCATCTTCTGGATCGGCTACTACGTTGCCCGGCCCATGTTCCTGCCGCGCAGCCGCGTACTGCTGGCCTACGGCGACGAACTGCTGCTGGACCCGATGGACACCAAAGTGGCCTGGATCGTACTGCTTGCCACCATTGGGCTCGTATGGGGCGGCTACCGTTACACCGAAAACAAGCATCCCTACACCGTGCCCATCCAGGCGGGTGAATCCAAGGTTGCCCCGTTGCCGGTGAAACCCAACCCCATCTCCATCAAAGTGACCCACGCCAACTACGACGTACCGGGGCGGGCACTGCGGGTTACCATGAGCGTCACCAACAGCGGCGATTCAGCCTACCGCATTGGCGAATTCACCACGGCCGGCATCCGGTTCATCAACAAAGTGGGCTTGAAGCACATGGACCGCAACTATCCGAAGGAACTCGTGGCCACCGGCTTATCGTTTGACAACGAGACCCCGATACAGCCGGGCGAGACCCGTGAAGTGAAGATGGAAGCGAAAGACGCACTGTGGGAAGTACAGCGGCTCATGGCCTTGCTGGGCGACCCGGAAAGCCGTTTTGGCGGATTGCTCATGACATGGAGCGATAGTGGCGATCGCAACATCAACAGCATAGCGGGCGCCGTCATACCGGTCTTCACCAAGCTCTAAGCCGCATGGGACGCAAGGCCTAGCCCCGTCCCGCAAGGCATTGACACCGGTCCGCCGCCGTCGCCAGACGGAAAGGTGGATCGGTGTTTTTTATGCAGCATAAAAATAGTAGAATTAGCAAAGCAGCATCGGCATGACGACAGCCCGCAGGCCTCCCGCCCGCGGACGAACGGCAGGCCCGCCCAAGTGGCGATTAGCTGAAACAGTGAATCTTGTAACTTCGTAACAACGAACAACGCGGAGAGAACCCGTTTGTGATTAGGCAAGTAACACAGGCAATGCTCATCCTGACCGCGGCGCTCTATGCCGGCGCGGCAGGCGCGCACGGAAAAGTCTCGCTGGAAGAAGACAGCTGCGTGCGCCGCATTGGCGAGAACATGGTGCACTTAAGCGCCTACCAGCCGCAATTTGAGCCCAGCGCCCAATACTGCACCGAAATCCCCAAGAGCGGAGACACCTACCTGGTGGTCGACCTGATCGACCCGGCCCTGCGCGAAATGCCCATCGGCATGCGCGTCGTCAGAGGTACCAGCGAAACCGACGACGAGACCGTAAGCTACCTGCGGCCAAGCTACCACCCCGACGGCGTGATCAAGGGCGAGACCAGCCTGGACCAGGGCTTGTACACCGTCATCATCACCGCCGAAGGCCTGCCGCCCCTGCGCTACCAGTACCCCTTGCGGGTACAGATGATCAACTACGCGAACATATTCCGCACCGCGGTCGGGCCGCTGATCGCCCTGCTGCTTTTGATCCTGCTGGGATACAAGCTCATGAAATCCAAGCGCATGCAGCGCTGGCGTGCCTCGCGCCGCCCGTAGACCACGAAAACGACGAAACAAAGACAACCCGGACAACCCGGACAGCCCCGGCGGCAACCTGAGTATCGGGCCGTAGGATCGACGATTCATCATTTCTTATAGGTGACCTTGATAATGTCCTTACCCTCTCTCAAACCCGCCCTCCTGGGCCTGATGCTGGGCCTGGCCCTGCCGTTGTCCACCCAAGTGCACGCCCACGGCGGACTCTCCCTGGCCGACGACATCTGCAAACTCACCATCGGCCCCTATACCATGCACTTTACCGGCTACCAGCCGGAAAGCACCCAGGAGAAAGAATTCTGCGAAGACATCCCGGCCGTCGGCCGCACCGTCGTCGCCCTCGACTACATTGAAGAAGCGTTGCGACCCCTGCCCACCGAAGTGCGCATCATCCGCGACACCGGCGCGGCCGCCGGCGCGGAGGGAAACCTGGACGCCATCACCCTGCTGCATATCCCGGCCAAGGTCTACCCCAACGGCTCCATCAACTTCGAATACGACTTCACCCAGCCCGGCAAATTCGTAGGCCTGGTCACCGTCGCCGGCAAGGAGGAGTACATCTCGCGCTTCCCCTTCTCCGTGGGCGAACCCAAAGGCACCTCGCCCTATCTCATCGGCGCCATCGCCGTCATTGTGGTCGGTGCCGGCGTCTTCTTCCTGCGCGGGCGCAAATCCACCACTGCCGGTGCCGCCTGAGCAGTAGCCAACCAAAGTAGCCAACCCGGCAGCATAATGGAATAAGCCGGCGGCGATTGCCGCCGGGGCAGCGCCCGAACCAAACCGGAGCCATACAGTCTAAGTAACAGGTTCAGATAACAATAATATGGTCCGGATAAAAAGCCAAAAAAGACAGAAAAGATCAATCTGCCCACCCACCCTCGTGGCGTGGCACACGAAGAGGAGCCAAGAATGCAATCGATCATGATTCCCTCCCTCAAACAGGTCATGATGGGCAGTATCCTGCTCATGGCACTGGGGGCAGGGCTGCACAGCACCCCCGTCCTGGCGCACGCCATGCTGGTCAAGGCCGAACCGCCGCGCCGGGCGCAGCTCACCCAGACCCCCACGCAAGTACGGCTCTGGTTCAACGAAGAAATCGAAAAGGACTATGCCTCGCTGACCGTGCTGGACGCCGCCAAGGCACCGGTCACCGACATCCGGCCGCACATCGCCGAGGACGACCGCAAAGCCATCGTATTGCCCCTGTCGCAACTGGCGCCCGGCAAATACACGGTAAAGTTCCGGGTGCTGTCGGTGGACGGCCACGTGGTTGACTCGTCCTACGACTTCACCGTAAAGAGCAAAACACCCGCCAAATGATCGAGGTCATCGCGACGCTGCTGCGCTGGTCACAGCTTGCGTCCAACATGATCCTGGTCGGAAGCTGCGTCTTCCTGGCCATTGCCGGCTCCATCCACTCCCCCTGGGTGGGCCGCCTGGAGCGGGCGCTGCCTTGGCTCGCGCTCATCCTCCTGGCCGGGTTGATGGGCATCCTCGCCACCACCACGGCCCAGGCCACCGGCATCGACGCCAACGCCTGGCATCCGCAGGCCTGGCTCGCGCTCGTGCAGAATACCCACATGGGACACGTCTGGGCAGGGCGCGCCGCCTGCGCCGCGCTCGTCTGCGCCATCGCCCTCTATATCCGCGTCTCCCCCCCGGCAAGATGGCAATACATCCTGTGCGCCACCGTCGCTTCCGCCACCTTGACCGTGGGCGCGCTCGCCAGCCACGCCGCCGCCGAAGACCTGTCCTTCCTGTCCGTACTGCCCTACGCCTTGCACATCATCATGGCCAGCGTCTGGTTCGGCGCCTTGCCGGCCTTCCTGGTGGTCTGTTTCAGCTGCGACGTGCCGCAGGCAAACGACGCGCGTCCCGGCGACACGCGCTCCGGCATCCGGACGCCCGCCATCCAGCGCATCCATGCCGTGTTCCACGCGCGCGAAGCGTCGGCCACAGCCGACGCGCTCGCCTTGAAGCGCTTCTCCACCATGGCCCTGCCGGTCATGCTGACGGTGATCGCCACCGGCATCTTCATCACCTACCGCATGGTCGACAGCAGCTACAGCGCCCTGGTCGCCACCGAATACGGCTGGCTGCTCAACGGCAAGATCGCCCTGCTGCTGGTGGTGCTCGTCATCGCTGCGCGCGCGCGCAGCTGGTTGCCGCTGCTGGCCCAGCACGCCGATGGCCTGGCCGCGGCCGGTGGGCACCGGCTGCGCAAGTGGGTCAGCTTCGAATTCGTCATCGCGCTGGGCATCGTGTTGCTGGCCACCATCGTCGCCAATACCGTCCCGGCCAAGCACGCCATCATCCAGAACTGGCCCTACTCCTTCCGCTTCTCCCTGGCCGCCACCTGGGGCGACCCGAGCGTGATGCTGCGCGTCTGGAGCGGCCTGGCGCTGCTGGCCGCCGCCGGCGCGGCGATCGCGTTCGGGCGCACCAAAAAATGGGACATGAAGCGCCGCCTGGGCATTCCGCTCCTGCTGGCCGCCGTGGCCCTGGGCGTGGGCCTGCCGCCCCTGGCGGTGGACGCCTACCCGGAAACCTACCGCAAGACGCCGGTGCCGTTCGATACCATTTCCATCGCCAACGGCTCGGCCCACTTTGCCGAGAACTGCGTGCCCTGCCACGGCGCCCAGGGCAAGGGCAACGGCGTGATGGCCAAGAGCTTCGCCAAGCCGCCGGTGGACATGCTCACCGAGCCGCACACCGCCAAGCATACCGCCGGCGACTTCTTCCACTGGCTCTCCTTCGGCATTCCCGGCACCGGCATGCCCGAATTTGCCGACAGGCTCTCGGAGGAGGACCGCTGGGACGTGGTCAATTTCCTGCATGCCATGTCGCGCGGTTACCAGGCACGCCTGATGAGCCCGCAGGTCAAGCCGGAACAGCCGCAGCCTGGCATGGGTCCGCCCAATTTCTCCTATACCGCGCAGGATGGCGCAAGCGGCACCCTGAAGGATTTCCGCGGCAAGAAGAATGTGCTGCTGGTGCTGTTCTCGTGGCCGCAGTCGCGTGAGCGGCTGGCGCAGCTGCGTGATCTCGATGCCAGGCTGGCCGCGGCCAATACGGTGTTGCTGGCGGTGCCGGAGGACGATCCGGATTCGCACGAGCTGGAGCAGATCCAGGCCAATGTACCCTTACCGCTGGTGGTCGACGGCGCGCACGAGATTGTGCAGAGCTATAAGCTGTTTCGGCGGACGCTGAACAAGGCCGATCTGCTGGGGGAGGGCACCTTGCCGCCGCACATGGAGTTCCTGGTGGACCGCTTCGGTTATCTGCGCGCGCGCTGGATTCCGGATGCGGATGGCCCGGGCTGGTCAAATACCGATATGCTGATGCAACAGGTCGCTCAGCTTAATCGGGAAAAGGAGATATTGCCTCCGCCGGGGGATCATGTGCATTGATCAGTACCGGCTGGTTCCACTGTTTGGTGGGTTGGCGCTCACAAGCGCCCGTTGCAAAAGTTATTTTTGCTCACCCGGCTTAGGCGCCGGGGCCGTCTGAGGGACTGGTGGGGCTTGTGATACCGGCGAAGCTTGCAAAAGGGACGTCCCTGACCCGGTAGAGTTCGGAGGGGCAGCCAGAACTTGATCCGACGTCATTTCCATGGCGCCTTCAGGTTCGATCAGCGATCCCAATTCTTCCAAGGGTGGCAACTCCTCAATGGAACACAGATTCAAATCGTTGAGAAAACCCGCGGTCGTTGCGTACAAGGCCGGTCGGCCGGGGACGTCGCGATGCCCGACAGTTGTTATCCAGCCACGCGACTCCAGCGCCTTGAGCACAGGCCCCGAGACAGCAACACCTCGTATTTCCTCGATGTCGCCACGTGTTACCGGCTGGCGATACGCAATGATGGAAAGCGTTTCCAGCACCGCACGAGAGTATCGTGGCGGTTTCTGGGGATTAAGCCGGTCAAGAAATTCCTGCATCTCCGGCCGGGCACGGAAGCGCCAGCCACCGGCAATACTCACCAGTTCCACTCCCTTCCCCTCCCAGTCCTGGCGCAACTCTTCGAGCAACCGACGCAGAACTTCCGCACTCAGTTCCCCATTGAATAGCTTCTTCAGTTCCACTAACGGTAACGGGTCCTGGCTGGTAAGTAACGCCGCCTCCAGAATTTGTTTAATTCCCCGAGGATTGGACGCCTCTGCGATACTAACTGACGATGAGGGCACTGATTGGCCTGACATAAATAATCCCGAAAGTGCGAGGCTGACTTACCTCCACCTGATTTTCCCTGACAAGTTCCAGCAGCGCTAGAAAAGTTACCACCAATTCCGGCACCCCGGCAGCAGAATTGAACAATTCGTTGAACTCGACAAAGTTCTGTCCCTGTAATTGAAGCAGAATCCGGCTCATATGGGCCCGAACCGAAAGCTCTTCCCGAGTGATATGGTGCCGCCGATTCACATTGGAGCGCGCCATCAGCATAAGCCAGGCGTCACGGAGATTATCCACGCTGACTTCCGGCAAGTACTCAATCACCGCTTGATCAATCTGGATTCCAGCTACCGTAAAATCACGTCCGGCTTGCGGCAACTCATTGAGTCTCTGCGCCGCGAGTTTCATTTGTTCGTATTCCAGAAGACGCCGCACCAGTTCAGCGCGCGGGTCACTTTCCTCCTCAGCCAGCAAAACAGGCAGCGGCAGCAGCATACGAGATTTGATTTCAATCAGAACCGCGGCCATCAGGAGATATTCTGCCGCCAGTTCCAGCTTGTTAGCCCGCATCATTTCGATGTAGCCCATATATTGCCGCGTAAGCTCCGCCATGGGAATATCCAGCACATCCAGGTTATGTTTGCGGATAAGATAAAGCAGCAGATCGAGCGGTCCCTGAAATGTATCGAGAAATACTTCCAGCGCATCCGGCGGGATATACAAATCCGAAGGCAGTTCGGCCAGCGGTTCACCGTGGATCTTCGCAACCGAATTAGTGATGGGAGGGTAAGAAGAATCGTTCACCTTGAATATCCGCACGCGCTCTGCATGTGCTTGCTATTCCATCTCGCTACAGACACTACATCGACCCATGAAAAGTCGCTGAGACGCTCTCAAGAGTAATCCAGCCCCATCGCTTCCCTGACATCCCGCATGGTCTCTTGAGCCAGTCTATCGGCTTTCTCACACCCATCGGCGATGATGTTCCGCACCAGGCTGGGATCTTCCTCATACATCCGGGCGCGTTCATGCATGGGCTTCTGTTCGGCCAATATCGCATCAATGACAGGCTGCTTGCAGTCCAGGCAGCCGATACCGGCGCTTACGCAACCCTCCTGCGCCCATCTTTTGGTTTCCTCGCTCGAATAGACCAGGTGGAATTGCCACAGCGGGCATTTGGCGGGGTCGCCAGGATCACTGCGCCGGACACGTGCCGGATCCGTCGGCATGGTGCGAATTTTCTTTATCACACTGGCGGGATCCTCCCGCAAGCTGATGGTGTTATTGTACGATTTGGACATCTTCTGTCCATCCAGCCCCGGCATTTTTGAAGCGAGAGTGAGCATCACTTCCGGTTCGGAAAGAATCATTTTTCCGCCACCTTCGAGATATCCGAATAATCGCTCCTGGTCACCCAGGCTCACATTCTGCTGCTCGTCCAGCAATGATTTCGCCGCGGCTAGCGCCTGTTGATCGCCGTGCTCCTGGTAGCGATTTCGTAACTCACGATAGACCCTGGATTTTTTTGAACCCAGTTTTTTTATTGCCGCCTCCGCTTTCTCGCGGAATCCCGCTTCCTTGCCATATATGTGGTTAAAGCGACGGGCAATTTCGCGGGTAAACTCGATATGCGGCGCCTGATCCTCGCCCACCGGCACGCGCGTGGCGCGATAAATGAGAATATCCGCGCTTTGCAGCAGGGGATAACCCAGAAAGCCGTAAGTGCTCAGTTCCCTCTCAGACAATTTTTCCTGCTGGTCCTTATAAGAGGGCACGCGTTCCAGCCAACCCAGCGGTGTAATCATCGAGAGCAGCAAATGCAGTTCGGCGTGCGCCGGCACCCGCGACTGGATGAACAATGTTGCCTGTGCCGGGTCCACGCCCGCGGCAAGCCAATCTATCACCATATCCCAGACATGTTTCTCGATCACTTCCGGTGTATCGTAGTGAGTCGTGAGAGCATGCCAGTCGGCAACAAAAAACAGGCATTCAAACTGGTGCTGCAACTCTACCCAATTCTTCAGCACGCCGTGGTAATGCCCCAAATGCAGGGCACCGGTGGGACGCATCCCCGACAAAACCCGATCAGCGAACATACTTTACTTGCCCTCGATTATCTTTGGCCAGAATTCCTGGTCAACCGTTCACTACACTTCGAATCCAAATACCCAAGCCACCAACTGTATTGTAATGGCGATAAAAGGTCCGATCACCGCACCTAATACGCCAGTTATCAAAAGCAGCACGAGTATCATAAAACCGTAAGGCTCAATCTTTGCAAAATGTTGCGCCAAATGGGGCGGCAGCAGGCTCACCGCCACGCGGCCCCCGTCCAGCGGCGGTAGAGGCAGCAGATTCAGCACCATTAATACCACATTGATTTTGATACCTGCTTCGCCCATCAAAATCAGGGGCGTCGAGAGATCGCTCTCAGGCAGATCGAGGCCAACCTTGATCATGAACCCCCACACCAGCGCCATGAAAAGATTTGCACCCGGCCCAGCCAATGCTACCCAGAGCATATCCTGCTTGGGGCGGCGCAATGCCGCGAAGTTGACCGGTACCGGCTTGGCCCAGCCAAACAGGATGCCGCCCAGCCACAGCGTTACCAGGGGAAGCAGAATTGTACCGATGGGATCGATATGCCGCAGCGGATTAAGGCTGACGCGTCCCTGTGAATAGGCGGTGAGATCGCCAAAATGCTTGGCCACATACCCATGCGCGGCTTCATGCAGCGTAATGGCAAAAATTACCGGCAGTGCATAAATGGCAATACTCTGGATGATGCTATCCATGTATCTTTCCGAAAGGTTCAAGGCTGCCCTTGCCTTGCCGGGTAATTTCTGGCGTATCCCCGGTCAAATCAACCACGGTACTCATCTCCAGGCCGCATGCGCCGCCGTCCAGCACCAGCTCGACATGGTGCTCCAGCCGCGCGCGGATTTCCTCCGCATCATTCAGGGGAAGCTCATCCCCGGGCAATATCAAGGTGGAACTCAACAACGGCTCATCCAACTCCGCCAGCAACGCCTGAACCACGGGATGATCGGGAATCCGCACACCGATGGTGTTGCGTTTCGGATGCAGCAAGCGGCGCGGCACCTCTCGCGTTGCCTGGAAGATAAAAGTATAACTGCCGGGCGTGCTGGCCTTGAGCAACCTGTGTTCGCGATTATCGAATTTTGCGTAACGGGAAATTTCGGCCAGATCGCGGCACATCAGGGTAAAGTGATGGTCTTCACCCACTTGCCGAATGGCGCGAATGCGTGTCATGACGTTCTTGTCGCCCAGTTGGCCCCCCAGTGCATAACACGAATCGGTAGGGTAGGCGATGACACCCCCTGCGCGTACGATAGCTGCTGCCTGCCGTATCAGGCGTACCTGAGGGTTAGCCGGGTGAATGGAAAAGAATTGGGCCACGTGAGAAACAGTTTTTAATTATAATTTTAGGGCATCCAAAAAAAATCGTATGCTTCAGGCAGGTCCAATTACTAATTGTCGACCGCCAGGATGCAAACAAAAGTCGCTGAGATGTCATTGCATCTTCCAATATGCATCTGCTTCGAGCGTGGCGAACATACAACTCGCCCATCACGCCGCTACTTTCCAGTCATGCCATACCGGCTTGCAGTAATCGGGCAGTGGCGGCATCCGGCCCAGATCGAAATAGCTCTCGCCCGGTCCGTGAAAATCCGAGCCGCGCGAAGCTAATAAACCCAGCCGCTGGCTATGGCGCGCAAACAGCATGGACTGTTCCGGCGTATGGCTGGCGGTGATAACCTCAATCGCTTCTCCACCAAGGGTACGAAATTCAAGCAGCAGCTCGTCCAATGCACCCTTGCCCAGTTTGTAACGGCCAGGATGGGCAATCACAGCTCTGCCACCGCTGTTGCGTATCCAATCGATGGCGTCGCTCAAGGGTGCCCACTGATGCGGTGCATACCCGGGTTTGCCCTTGACAAGATATTTTTTGAAGACCGATCTGACGTCCTTGGCGTAACCCTGCTGGACCAGAAAGCGTGCGAAGTGCAGCCGACCTATCAGGTGCCCATTGCCGGCATGTTCGCAAGCGCCTTCAAGACTGCCGTGAATGCCGAATTTGTCGAGCTGCGCCGCGATTTTGCCGGCTCGCACCGTCCGGCCCTCGCGTATCGAAGTCAGGCCCTGCGCGAGTTGCGGGTGTTCCGGGTCTATGCCAAGCCCGACAATGTGCAGGGTCTGGCCGCGCCAGTTAACGGAGATTTCCACCCCATTGATAAAGATGATGTTTTTCTCGACCGCAGCCCGACGGGCTTCATCCAGTCCAGCCACATCGTCGTGATCGGTCAACGCCAGCACCGCCACCCCTTGCGTGGCTGCGTGCTCCACCAGTTGTGTGGGCGTCAGCAAGCCGTCGGAAGCCGTGGAATGACAATGTAAATCAATGTTGAGCATGAAGCCGGTTCGCGCGAAGCAAGAGACGCATCATAGCAAATAAGGAAGGGTATGAAAAATGAACCTCGGAAAAGAATCAAAAAGAATGCGGAGCTTGTATTTCAGCCGGAGGCGTGCGCGCAGACTCATGGCAGCAAAATCAGTAACTAAGCAGCGGTAACATCTTTCCCGCGAAAGTGAGGTCTTCCTGAACTATGGGTGCACTGATTCCATATGCTTGAAATGGTTCCATGCCCAAAACGCCCAAAAACGATAAAGCGCTTCTTCGGGGGGCTCGTCCCGGCAGCTATAGCTCGAACTTATCGGTTAGCTCATTTAATACGCATTTTCAGGTAAAGTACGAGGATACAATTGTCGAACTCAAATGGAACAAATGGATTTTCTACCGATTTTTTTCAACATCAGAAACCGTAACTGCGTGGTAATCGGCGGCGGCGAAGTGGCCGCACGCAAGATCGCGTTGCTGTTGCGTGCGGGTGCACATATCACGCTGGTTTCTCCACAGCTCGGCGCGGATCTGCGGATACAACTCAATGGGGCGCTGCGCGGGCAACTTGAGCAGGGCAGGATTATCTATCGCGCCGAGACGTTCCAGGCAGATCATCTGCGTGATGCCGTCCTGGTCATTGCCGCTACCGACGATCCCATAGTCAACCGGAACGTATCGGAGGCCGCCGGACGGCTGCATATCCCTGTCAACGTAGTCGATTCCCCCGCTTTATGCTCTTTCATCATGCCATCGATCATAGACCGGGCGCCTATTATAGTCGCGGTTTCGAGCGGGGGTGCATCCCCGGTGCTGGCACGATTGCTGCGAGCCCGTCTCGAAACCATGATACCCGCGGCATATGGACGTCTTGCGGCTTACGCAGCGGAGTTCCGCGATCGGGTGAAAGCAAGTTTCGCGCGCCCCGAGAAAAGGCGCAGATTCTGGGAAGGTGCACTGCAGGGACCGTTTGCGGAGATGATTTTTGCCGGCCGGGATCAGGCAGCCAGGGCTTACCTGGAGCGTCTGCTGGAAAACGAGGCTGACGGTGCAGGAAAGAGAGAGGCCGGGGAAGAGATGCAGGGAGAAGTTTATCTCGTAGGCGCCGGGCCGGGAGATCCGGAATTGCTGACTTTTCGAGCGATGCGCCTGATGCAGCAAGCGGACGTGGTGGTGTATGATCGCCTGGTTTCGCCCGAAGTACTCGATATGGTGCGCCGCGATGCGCTGCGTATTTATGCGGGCAAGGAACGCAGCAAGCACGTCATGCCGCAGGAATCCATTAATGAGTTACTGGTACGGTTGGCGAAAGAAGGCAAGCGCGTGCTGCGGCTGAAAGGCGGCGATCCGTTCATCTTTGGCCGTGGCGGCGAAGAAATCGAAACCCTGTCCAGCCAGGGCGTTCCCTTTCAAGTCGTACCGGGCATCACGGCGGCAACCGGGGCGGCATCTTATGCCGGTATCCCGCTCACGCATCGCGACTATGCTCAGTCATGCGTTTTCGTGACCGGCCATCTCAAGGACGGCAGCGTGGATCTGGATTGGCCGATGCTGGCGCGGCCACATCAGACTATTGTCGTCTACATGGGGCTGCTTGGATTGCCCGTATTGTGCCGCCAACTGATCGCGCATGGTCTGCCGGCTACAACCCCAGCCGCAATCGTGCAACAGGGAACCACTCACAAACAGCGCGTACTGACTGGTTCGCTGGAGACACTTCCCGATCTCACCACTTCCGCCAATCTCATCCCGCCGACACTCATCATCGTGGGTGAAGTCGTGAAACTGCACCAGAAACTTGCCTGGTTCGAGCCAGAGAGCGATCTGCATGCTGGCGAGGTTGCAGCAAATAAAAAGAAGTAGGGTGCTAATTAGCGACGCGCATAGCGCCGTATGAAAATTTTCTCATCATTATTGCATGCCTGACTATCGACGTGCCTGGCGTCCGGGTGGTACCTATTTCTTTACCATTAACCTGCTGCAACGACAGGGTAACGACCTGCTAACCCGGCATATAGATTTGCTGCGCAAGGTGGTGGGGCTGGTACGGCAACGTCATCCTTTCCTTATCCATGGCTGGGTGGTGTTGCCAGAGCATCTCCATTGCGTCATCGAACTTCCACCTGGTGATGCCGATTTTGCGAGGCGGTGGCGGTTGATCAAACTTACATTTTCCAAGGCATTACCAATTACCGAGCGGCGCTCCAAGGTTCGAATAGCGCGTGGTGAACGCGGCATATGGCAACGTCGTTACTGGGAGCATTTGATTCGCGATGAGAAAGACTTTCATGCGCACATGGATTATGTTCACATCAATCCACTCAAGCACGGTTTGGTTAAACGGGTGAACGAATGGCCGTATTCCACCTTTCATCGGCTGGTTGAAAAGGGTATTTATCCGGCAGATTGGGCAGGAGGCGATGAAAATAAGCTTGAATATGAAGATTGACATACCGCTTCACTTCATACGGCGCAATGCGCTTCGCTTATTGTCGCCCTACTTCTTATACCTTGCGGGCTTGAGGTAATAAAATGGAAGGTCCAAATCCATAACCTCAATCCATACAACTTGGCTTGATTACGTTGTCGGCCTCATGCGAATAAGGTAGGGCGACAATAAGCGAAGCGCATTGCGCCGTATGCTATGTGTGACCTCCGCTGCAACGAGACTCTAAAACATCAAAAAGCACCCAAAAAATCAGGGTGCTTTTAGCGAATCAATGTTTCAGAAGCAATGCCAACAGCCTATTTATCCGGCTGCGGCGTGATGCGCAGATATGGCCGGGGTGCCTTGTAACCTTTCGGGAATTTCTGCTTGATGACCTCTTCGTCCTTTATCGTCAGGGGAATAATCACGTCATCGCCATTTTTCCAGTTGCCTGGCGTTGCCACCGTATACTTGTCGGTCAGCTGCAGCGCGTCGATAACTCGCAGAACCTCGTCAAAATTGCGGCCCGTGCTCAACGGATAACTGATGATGAGCCGAACCTTCTTTTTCGGATCGATGATGAACAGCGACCGAACCGTCACGGTATCCGACTGATTCGGGTGAATCATGTCGTACAGCGTCGCAACCTTTTTGTCCAGGTCCGCGATGATCGGAAAATCAACGCTGCAGTTTTGCGTTTCCTCGATATCCTTGATCCACCCAGCATGTTTCTCCGATGAATCGACCGATAATCCGATTGCCTTGACGTTGCGTTTGTCGAAATCCGACTTGAGCTTTGCAGTCAACCCCAGTTCGGTTGTGCACACAGGCGTGTAATCGGCGGGATGCGAAAACAGTACCGCCCAGGAATCGCCTATCCATTCATGAAACCTGATCTTTCCGATCGTGGAATCTTGCTCGAAATCAGGTGCAGTATCGCCTAAGCGTAAAGTCATGGCATCCTCCTAAGTTAACAATGGATTAAAAGTTCGTCAGAAATTGATAAGCTCAATATAGCCTGACTGCTGTAATGACTCAACAATTATTATTCACGCAAAATGGATGAGGTGGATAGCACCGCATCATTTTCTCCATCAGGTGCAAGATGCGAAAGTACGTACTTACCGGGGGACTGCTGCAGTAGCGGTAGCGAGCCAACCTCACCGCTTGATCGGAAAACCCCACGAATAAGGCCGTTCATATTTCTGCAATATGTTGTAGTACGTACGTACCGATTCCGCCAGTATGACCGCTTCGCCGCCTCGCCCATAGCCATGCTTCAGATTGTGAAAATATTTGCTCTGGCTTAGTAGCGGTAATGTTTGCTTCAGATCTACCCACGAATCCGGGTTAAGGCCAAGACGTTGAGCGAGAATGCGCGCATCCTCGACGTGTCCGGAACCCTGGTTGTATGCTGCCAGCGCGATCCAGGTACGATCCGGTTCCTTGATGCGTGTGGGCAGCCCATCTTTTAACAGCATCAGGTAGCGCGCGCCCGCAAGTATGCTCTGTCGGGCATCCAGTCGATCGGTCACCTTCATCCGGTCGGCGGTAATTTCCGTCAACATCATGATGCCGCGCACGTTGGCGGGCGAAACCGCAAGTCGATCCCAGTGGGATTCCTGGTAGGCCAACGCTGCAATCAACCGCCAGTCAATTTCCGTCACCTCCTCGGCCTCATGAAAGTAGCCGCGCAAATCGGGCAGTATCGTGCGTCTTTTCTTCAGAATGCCAATCACATCCGTTTGGAGAAGCCGCTGAGTATGACCATAATACCGGTCGAGCAAGCGCACCAGAGTGCCGTCCTGTTCGATGCGGTTAAAGAACTTCCGAGTCCTTTCCAATAATTCGCGTTCAGCATAGGGTGAAAAGGCCCATGCCTTGCCGGCTGGTTCACCTAAATCAAACGCTACGCCCAAATTAGGGAAGAAATTCTTTGCCAAATTGATTTGGGTGGAGTCTGCTATCACGTAATCGACTTTTCCCTCTGCCAGTTTTGCCAGCAGATCTTCGGGCGTAATATCCACCTCAGCCCATTTCAGTTCCGGAACGTGCTGCTTTGCCTTATTCAGTGGTTCGGTATAGGTGGCGCCCCCGGCAATTTCGACAGTTCTCCCCACGAGGTCGTTCATATTCTTGGGCTTCGGGTAGTCCGTATTGTAGGCAACCTGAGGCTGGACGAGCTGATAGATCGGCCCGAAGCGGGCGCGCAACGCGTGCTTGGGGGTAATGGTCAAGCCAGCCGCAAAATGTCCTTGATGTTTCTCCAGGCTCAACAAGCCGTCATCCGGTTTCGGTACGATTTTAAACCTGACTTTCATACCCAGCTCGCGCGCGAACTCGGAAGCGAGATCGAACTCCAATCCGGCATGCCCACCTTCGGCATTCTCATAATAGGTATCAGGACTGTTTACGGTGATGACCACCAGCTCATCGGTTTTGTCGAATGGCGATACCGATTTTTCAAATGAATCACAGGCAGCAAGAATGAGGCTGCAACCGAAAACAACAAAAAGCAAACGGGGGAGAACGTGCATGGGAGAGAGACAAGCAGAATTCATGAACATTCTGCCATGTTGTTCTGAACGAGCGTGAGATAAACGTGAGATAAGCTGATAAAATGGTATACCACAACGGAGAGGTACCGAAGTGGCCATAACGGCGCTGACTCGAAATCAGATGGTCAGGGTAACCTGGCACGTGGGTTCGAATCCCACCCTCTCCGCCAATTTAACATCCGAGTTCCTCCAGTAAGCTCTTGTAAAAAAGGGCGCACCGACTTCAAGCGGCAATATGATCCTCGGCATTCGCCCGTAATGTTTCGGATAAATAGAAGTGGATGGCAAAATGTATCCGGCGACCAACAGCGACGGTCGGCGGATACACCCGCTGATGAGGGAATACGAAACTTCTGGAGGGGGTTAATGGTTTTTAACGAGAAGGATTGGAGGGCAAGAGTGAGGAAGACAAAAACGGACGCAAATATTTCGGCGCAATAATGGAGCTTTAGAATCGTGGCCCGCGATGCCTCTCAACTTCCTTTGACGCACATCACTGCTTTTAAAGTATGAACTACTTCCACCAGGTCTGCCTGGTTTGCCATCACCTCATCGATGTCCTTATACGATGAGGGTATCTCGTCCAACACCATTTTATCCTTGCGACACTCGACCCCTTTGGTCTGCTGAACCAGGTCGGCCACGGTAAATATACTTCGCGCCTGACTTCGGGACATTTTGCGGCCCGCACCGTGTGAGCAGGAGCAGTAGGATTCAGGTTCGCCCTTTCCCCGCACTATATAGCTCCGCTGGCCCATTGAGCCGGGAATAATACCCAGATCGTCCACCCGCGCACGTATTGCTCCCTTTCGGGTCACCCATACATTTCGCCCAAAGTGCGTTTCCTTTTCCACGTAATTGTGGTGACAGTTAATGGCTTCCCGGGTAAGGGTAAAATTAATGGGAATGTGGCGGCGTAACGCCGCTATTGTGGTCTCCATCATTATCCGCCGGTTCTCAAGCGCATAGTCCTGTGCCCAGTTAACAGCTTCCACATAATCGTCGAAGTCATCCTCGCCTTCTGCCAGCCATGCAAGATCGCTATCCGGCAGGTGAATGGAAAGGCGTTCCATCCGGCGCCGGGCTTTTTCGATGAAATAGCTTCCAATCATGTTGCCAATGCCCCGCGAACCCGAGTGGAGCATCACCCACACGTCCTGATTCTCATCTGTGCACAATTCGATGAAGTGATTGCCTGAGCCCAAGGTTCCGAGTTGTGATTCGGCCTTATTCAGCAAGCTGATCTCATCGGTCTTTCGACTTTGCGCGAAACGCCCGAACCATCGCTTGTAGCCACGACCTTCATTAAGCTCCAAGGAAAGCTTACCCAGTGCAACCGGCTTTTTGCGGCTTCCGCCAGCACCCAGGGGAACATCACGTTCAATCTGGCGACGGACAGAAAGCAACGAATCGGGCAGGTCCGAAGCTTTGAGGGAAAGGCGGACGGCATTCATGCCGCAGCCGATATCGACACCTACCGCGGCTGGAATGATGGCTTTATCCGTTGCGATAACGGTGCCTACCGTCGTACCTTTGCCAAGATGACAATCGGGCATGAGGGCGATACCGTGTCGATCTACGAAAGGCAGTCGCGCAAGATTTCTGGCTTGGGCAAGTGCGTCGCCTTCAACATCGGTCCAGGCCTTGATAGGTCTGGATCCTTCCTCGCTATAAATATTCTTCATTGCAAGAGGCCTCGATCACGTGAACGTGTTTTTACGATGGGGGTACGTCGTGGACAAAGGCGGCTGCTTTTGGTTCGACGCCTAATACCTCCCCGCCAGCGATTGGCGACCATAACTTCTCACACCCTTCTTTAGTCAAGGCATCGAGTTGTAGGGCTAAATCTTGCTCTTGACCCACGCATAACGAATTTTCGTTTCACTCCCTCTACAAAACATTATTATCGCGAAACTCATCTCAACTACAGCTTATAGGAGAGATACTTTCAAGAGACAGTTTTGGGAGATAAAAAAGTAGGGAAACCGAAAGGCTTTCTGGCACGCTGTTATCTACGAAAAACGACCGTTATTAAGAGGTAAGGCGCAAACAGGGCAGCATGGTTAAGGGGCTATAGCTGCAACGAATAACATACTCCACGATAGGTGTACCTAAGTCTAATTGTTGCCTCAGCAATAAAGAATATAATCCAAGTTGACGAAATTTGATCTCGCGTCATACCAAGACCTCACCTCGACGGAAAATTACGGAAGAGATTGGGGTGTGCGCGCTGTGGAACATGCTTGGACGATAGACATGTATTCGACGCGGGAGGAATACGCATGACGCCGGAAACAAAAGCACGTCAACAGATTGACCAGAAGCTGGAGCAGGCAGGCTGGGTCATTCAGGACATGAAGCAGCTCAATTTGGCGGCAGGTGTGGGTGTAGCTGTGCGCGAATACCCGACCGACAGTGGGCCGGCCGACTACGTGTTGTTCGCCAATCGAAATGCGGTAGGTGTGATTGAGGCAAAGAAGGACAGCGCTGGCGAAAACATCACTGCTGTCGAAAGCCAGACCGAGCGCTACGCCACCGCCAATCTCAAATGGCGCAAGGACAACACGCCCCTTCGCTTCTTGTTCGAGGCTACCGGCCAGATCATCCGCTTCACCGACAACGCTGATCCGGGGCCACGTTCGCGCGAAATCTTCCACTTCTTCAAGCCGGAAAGACTGGTCTCCTGGCTGGCGCAGCCTGACACCCTGCGCCGCCGCCTGGCCGAGCAAATGCCAGCGCTGCCTGAAAAGAACCTGCGCCACTGCCAGATCAGCGCGGTCACCGGGCTGGAAAAGTCACTGGCGCTGAACAAACCCCGCGCCTTGGTGCACATGGCCACCGGCGCGGGCAAGACCTTCACGGCCATCACCTCCGTGTATCGCCTGCTCAAGTTCGGCGGTGCCAAGCGTATTTTGTTCCTGGTGGATACCCGCAATCTCGGCAAACAGGCCCATCAAGAGTTCATGGCCTACACGCCGCCCGACGATGGCCGCAAGTTCACCGAGCTGTACAACGTGCAGCGGTTGGCCTCGCCCAATATCGACCCGCACTCGCAGGTATGCATCAGTACCATCCAGCGCATGTATTCCATCCTCAGCGGCGAGCCTATCGACGAGTCGGCTGAGGATGTCTCGCTCAACGAAGTGCAGCAAACCGTCAAGCAGGAAAAATTCGTTCGCTACAACCCGGCCGTGCCGGTGGAAACCTTCGACTTCATCATCATCGACGAGTGCCACCGTAGCATCTACAACCTGTGGAAACAGGTGCTCGACTACTTCGATACCAGCCTGATCGGCCTCACCGCCACGCCCGACAAGCGCACCTTCGGCTTTTTCAACGAGAACATCGTCGCCGAATACACCTACGAGCAGTCCGTGGCTGATGGCGTCAACGTCGGCTACGACGTGTACGAAATCGAAACCGAGATCACTCAGAAAGGCGCCGAGCTCAAGGCCAAGGAGTGGGTTGACCACCGCGACCGACACACGCGCAAAAAGCGCTGGAGTGAAACCGAGGACGACACCGCGTACACCGGCAAGGAGCTGGACCGTTCGGTGATCAACGTGAGCCAGATCCGCCAAGTGATCAAGGCCATGAAAACGGCGGTGGAAACGCAGGTTTTTCCGGCCCGCAAAGAAACACCCAAGACCCTCATCTTCGCCAAGACTGACAGTCACGCCGACGACATCATCAATATCCTGCGCGAGGTCTATGGGCAGGGGAATGCCTTCTGCAAGAAGGTGACTTACCGCGCCGAAGAAGATGCTGACAGTATCCTGTCCAGCTTTCGCAACGACTACAATCCGCGCATCGCCGTCACCGTGGACATGATCGCCACGGGCACCGACGTGAAGCCCTTGGAAGTGCTGCTGTTCATGCGTGACGTGCGCAGCAAGGGCTACTACGAGCAAATGAAGGGCCGGGGCGTGCGCAGCCTGGATGGCGACAGCCTCAAGCGCGTCAGCAACAGCGCCGACGGCGCTAAGACTCGCTTCGTACTGATCGACGCCGTGGGCGTGGAAAGGTCGCTCAAGACCGAAAGCCGGCCTCTGGAGAAGAAGCCCAGCGTGGCCCTGAAGGACTTGCTGCAAGGCGTGGCGATGGGCAGCCGCGATGACGACACGGTGCTCTCGCTCGCCAACCGCCTGGTGCGCTTGGCCAAGCAACTTGACGACAAGGCGCAGGCGCGCATTGAAAAGGCCAGCGGTGGCATTCCGATGAACGAACTGAGCAAGGGCCTGATTGCATCGCTGAACCCCGATGCCATCGTGCAAGCTGCGCTGGCCATCGCCAAGGCCAAGGGCATTACCCGCTGGGAAGACACCCTGCTGCCCCAAGAAATTGAAGCCGCCCGCACTGAGCGCGTGGCCGCCGCCTGCGCACCGTTTGACCAGCCCGCGCTGCGCGACGAGATCGAAAGCGCCCGCCGCGAGCGCGAGCAACTCATCGACCACATCAACCTGGATCAGGTGACCTTCGCAGGCTTCAGCGAACAGGCCGAGGCGCAAGCCAGAGCGGTCATTCAAACCTTCGCCGACTACTTGAAACAGCACAAGGACGAAGTTGCCGCGCTGGATTTTTTCTACCAGCAGCCCTACCAGCGCCGCGCGCTCACCTTCGACATGATCGAAGACCTGCACGAACGCTTGAGTAAGCCGCCGCTATTGCTCACCACGGAGCGCCTATGGAGTGCCTATGCCCGCGTGCAGGCCAGTCAGGTGAAGGGCTTGAGCAGCAAACGCCAGCTCACCGATTTGGTTTCTCTGGTGCGCTTTGCGCTGGGGCTGGAGGGCGAGCTCAAGCCCTTCGCCGACGAAGTCGGCAAACGCTTCCAAGCCTGGATCTTCCGCCACAACGCCCTACGCGGCACCGCATTCACGCCCGAACAGACCGAGTGGCTGCGGCTGATGAAGGACCACATCGCCAGCAGCTGCAGCATTAGCCGCGATGACTTTGATTACGCCGAACTGGCTGACAAGGGTGGCCTGCAGAAATCGTGGGGGCTTTTTGGTAAGGAACTCGACACGCTGATGAATGAAATGAATGAGGAGTTAGTGGCGTGAGTGAATTGCCAGATGGATGGGTTCAAATTGCACTCGGTGAAGCCCTCCAAATCCAAAAGGGGAAGAAGCCAATTGGTCTGGGTCCAAAGGGTGATGACCGATTGGTTCCTTACATCAATATATCGGCTTTTGAAACCAAGTTGGTTAAAGAATACGCACCAGAGCAGGACGTGCCGCACTGCGAGCCATCGGATACGTTATTAGTTTGGGACGGTGCAAGAGCCGGTTTAGCCGGGCGTGGCATCGGGGGATTTATTGGATCAACACTTGCTCGTCTGACATCGGACTTGGCAGATCCCTCATACATCTACTATTTCGTTCACTCGAACTACGGATACCTGAATACTCATACCAAGGGCGTAGGTATCCCGCATATTGATCCCATAGTATTGGCGGAAATTGCGTTTCCATTACCGCCATCGGGCGAACAAACCCGCATCGTCGCCAAACTCGAAGAACTGCTCTCCGATCTCGATGCAGGGGTAGCCGAACTCAAGGCCGCGCAGAAGAAGCTCGTCCATTACCGCCAATCGTTGCTAAAAGCCGCTGTCGAAGGCGTGCTCACTGCTGAGTGGCGTACACAGCACATACCCACCGAAACCGGAGCGCAATTGCTGGAGCGCATCCTCACCGAACGCCGCGTTCGCTGGGAAACCAAGCAGCTCGTCAAATTCAAAGAACAAGGCAAAACCCCGCCCAAAGACTGGCAAAAGAAATACCCCGAGCCGATGCAGCCGGACACCACCGACTTGCCGGAACTGCCGGAAGGATGGGTGTGGGCGAGTGTTGATCAGGTCGCTGAGGTTTTTTTAGGGAAAATGCTTGATAAGACCAAGCACACTTCAGGAGAAAAACTGGCATATCTTAGAAACGTCAATGTTCGATGGGGAAGTATTGAGATTGACGATGTTTACGAAATGTTTTTCAATATAGATGAACTGGAAAGGTATGGGCTGATCGCCGGCGATGTATTGGTTTGTGAAGGGGGCGAGCCTGGCCGTGCAGCAATTTGCAGAAAAGAACATGAAAGATTTAAGTATCAAAAAGCCTTGCATCGCGTACGGATGTTCAACTTGTATGAGCCAGAATTATTGGTTGCTTTCTTGGAGTTTGTCGCACAAACAGGGCGATTGGCTAAAACATTTACTGGCAGCACCATTAATCACTTCACTAAAGAAAGTTTTGTAGCATTGTGTATACCGCTGCCGGCTATGGCTGAGCAACGAATGATTGTCGAGCATATTGCCGCAGAAATCAGAAATATTAGTGATCAAGAATCTGCCATTGGGCTCTCCCTCAAACAATCCACCGCCCAACGTCAAAACATCCTGCGCGCCGCCTTCGCCGGCCAACTGGTGCCGCAAGACCCGAACGACGAATCCGCCAGCGCGCTGCTGGAAAGCATTCGCGCCGAAAGGGTGGAGCGTGAGAAACAGCCCAAGATACGCAAAACCAAACAACAAAAGGAGATCGCCGCCATGGTGAGCAAACTAATTCATGTGCTCGCCGAGGAGGGTGACTGGGTATCAGCGCAAGAGGCTTTCCGTCGCTGCGGTGTGGCCGATGGCGCGCTGACTGACCAGATTGAAGGGCTCTATGCAGAGTTGCGTGCTTTGGACAAGGCGGGACGGCTGGCCGTAGAAGCAGTCACCGATGCGCAGGGCCGCAAGCTGCACGACCGCCTGAAACTGCTGCCAACCTGACCATGCGCCTCGACAAACTCACTATCGGCAGCGCCAAAGATAGCCCGACGCACCAGTTCAAGAACCTGAAGAACGTCCGCATTGACTTCGATCAGGATCATTGGGTGACGGTGGTGATCGGCTGGAACGGCACCGGCAAGTCCAACGTGCTGGAGGCACTGGCCATCATCTTCCGTGACCTGATCACCTACAAGAGCATGTCGCCGGAGAAACGGAAGGAAGTTCCTCGGTTCGCATTCAAGCTTGCCTACCGAATGGGTGCAGGCGAGAGCCTCCGTCACATTCACATCGATGCTGATCCTGACCGTGAGAAGGAGCCGTTCACCACTCACGTTGCTACGGATGCGCAGGCTCGTGGTGAAGGCACTTTGATCCCTTTCATGGAGGGTGAAGAACAGATATCGGCCCTGCGTGGCAAGCGCATCAAACTCACAGCCTTCTTGAATGCGGATGTCGAGTATTTGCCACGCTATGTGTTCAGCTACTACTCGGGCGAGAGCCCGCGCATGCACGAGGTATTTCGTCCTTACCTGGAAAGCTACGACAGCAAGCTGCGTAACGGCGAAGACCCCGGCCTGAAGCGCTTGTTCTATGCCATGCCGGTGCACAGCCAATTCGTGTTGCTGGTCTTCCTGATTCAGCAATCTGACGTGGTGCGAGCATTTCTCGATGACCACCTCGGTCTCGATCCGGACGAAGGCATTGAATCGGTGCTGTTCATACTGCGGCAACCACCGTGGAAGTCGAAGGCAGCCGATGGCGACTCACGCTTCTGGAATGCACGCGGCGTGGTGCGCGACTTCTTGTCTCGCCTTTATGACATCGCCCTGGCGCCAGTTGAGATCAGCCGCCGCGTATCGACCTCGATCTGGAACAAGGAAACGCTACAGTTCAAATACCTTTACGTGAAGGACATCGCCGCGCTGCGGCGCTTGGTCGGCAATCAGGCGCCGGCGCAGTTCTTCCGCGACTTGGAGAGCACCTACGTCTCCGAGTTGATCGAGGAGGTGCGCATCCGTGTGCGCCTCAAGAAAAACGATGGCAGCGTGACGTTCCGCGAGCTCAGCGAAGGTGAGCAGCAGTTGCTGACGGTGTTGGGCTTGCTGCGCTTTACCGCCGAAGACGAAAGCCTATTCTTGCTGGATGAGCCAGACACACATCTGAATCCGCGTTGGAGCGTGGATTACATCTCCTACCTGAAGCAATTCGTCGCCAGTGGCACAAAGCATGAAGATACCAGCCACATCCTGCTCACCACTCACAACCCGCTGGCCGTCGCCGAATTGGATCGCGAACAGGTGCAGATTCTCCGAATGACCAAACAGGAGAAGCAGCGTCATATCGTGGCCTGCTATCCGGAAATGGCGCCGCGCGGCATGGGTTATGCGGCGATTGTCACTAGCGACATGTTTGGCATCGCTTCATCGCTGGATCAGCCAACTCAGGAGCTGTTGGAGGCGCAGAGAGCATTCGCAGCCAAGGAGCGGCTTACTCCGGATGAGCAGCGTGAGTTGGATGGCATCAACGGGCAACTGGATCGGCTTGGGTTCCGATTCTTCCACCCCGATGATGAGTACTCGCGCTACCTGCGCTTGCGCAATGACCTGCTCGTGCAGCAATTTGAAACAGCCCAACCCACTGAGCTCGCAAAGCAAGTGGTGCAAATGCCTCGGACGGATCGTGAGGCTTTAGCCAAACGCCTGATTGCTGAGTTGCTTGCAGAAGAGCCAACCCCACCAGAAGGGGCGGCGTCGTGAGGTATGTCGATCGTTCAAAGTTGGTAAAGCCAACTGGTTGGACTCAACGCGCTCAAACAGCCACACAAGCCGTTGCCAGTGGTGAGGACCCCACCGACCACGACCAGGTTTGGCGTGATCTCAAGGACGGACTGGCTGCGTTACTGCACGACAAGTGCTGGTACTGCGAATCGCCTGTTGATCGATCTGATAACGCTGTTGACCACTTTCGCCCCAAGAATCGCGTGAATGATGCGGCGAATCCACACAACGGCTACCGTTGGCTTGCCTTTGATGACAGCAATTTTCGCTACGCATGCACCTACTGCAACAGCAGGCGCAAAGACGTTGTAAGTGGCACTGCTGGCGGCAAGGCGGATCGGTTTCCATTGCTCGATGAGGCTCGGCGCGTTTACACAGCCGGCTCAATTGCGTTGGAACAACCGTTGCTCCTCGACCCCTGTGAAATGTCGGACTGGCGCTTGTTGGGCTGTCATCAAGAGAACGGCCAGCCTTGCGCCGCCGGTACCGATCCCGTCACAAAGAAGCGTGCGGAGGCCTCAATCGAGATCCTTCATCTCCACTATGAACCGACTTGCAAAAAGCGCCACGCTGCTGCTGTACAGCTGATGTCGGATGTTGATGAGGGCAAGCGCCTTTTTGAGCTAGTCACCAACGATCCGACCCGTGCGTTTGACTTCAAGACGGCCGCTGCAAGACTGCGCCGCGCGATTGACCGGGATTCCCCATACAGCGGCGACATGCACTTTCTCCTGCGAGGGCAACGCAGCGACGCACACCCCTGGATACAAGAACTATTAGAGGTCTGAAATGAACACAAGCACACTGGTTCAGAAAGTCTGGAATTTCTGCCACACACTGCGCGATGACGGCGTGGGCTATGGCGACTACCTGGAACAACTGACTTACTTGCTGTTCCTGAAGCTGGCGCATGAATACGCGCAGGAGCCGTATAACCGCGACACCCATATCCCTAAGGGTTATGACTGGGCCAGCCTGACGCCCAAGGTGGGCGAACCGCTGGAGGCGCATTACCTCGCCACCCTCCACAAGCTGGGCAATGAGCCGGGCATGCTAGGCGCGATCTTCTTCAAGGCGCAGAACAAGATACAAGACCCGGCCAAGCTTTCTCGCCTGGTGCAGCTGATCGACGCGGAGAGCTGGATCAGTCTGGATGCCGACACCAAGGGCGATCTGTACGAAGGCCTGCTGCAAAAGAACGCGGAAGACACCAAAAGCGGTGCGGGCCAGTACTTCACGCCACGCGCGCTGATCGAGGCGATGGTGGCCTGCGTGCGGCCCGAGCCGATGAAGACGATTGCCGACCCGGCCTGCGGCACGGGCGGTTTTTTCCTGGGCGCTTACAACTGGTTGACGCGGCCCGGTGCCAAGCTCAACAAATCGCAAAAAGAATTCCTGCGCGACAAGACCTTTCACGGCAACGAGATCGTGCCCAACACGCGCCGCATGTGCCTGATGAACCTGTTTCTGCACAACGTGGGCGAGTTGGATGGTGAGCCTTTGGTGGAGCGTTCGGATGCATTGATCACCGAGCCCAAACTGAAGGTGGACTACGTGTTGGCTAACCCGCCCTTCGGCAAGAAGAGCAGCATGACCTTCACCAATGAAGAGGGCGAGGAAGACAAAGGGGCGTTGAACTACGAGCGGCAGGATTTCTGGGAAACTACGTCGAACAAGCAGCTCAACTTCCTGCAGCACATCGTCAGTATGCTGAAGATGGACGGCAAAGCAGCCGTGGTGCTGCCGGACAACGTGCTGTTTGAGGGCGGCGCTGGCGAGAAAATTCGCAAGAAGCTGCTAGAGAATTGCGACGTGCACACGGTTCTGCGTCTCCCCACGGGCATCTTCTATGCGCAGGGCGTGAAGGCGAACGTGGTGTTCTTCGACAACACCCCAAAAGACGGCCGCGTCCACACCAAGGGAATTTGGTTCTATGACCTGCGCACCAACAAGCATTTCACACTGAAGACGCGCACGCTCAAGTTGAACGATTTGCAGGATTTCATGACCTGCTACAACCCGGAAAACCGCCATAAGCGCGTCGCCACCGAACGTTTCAAGTTTTTCAGCTACGAAGACCTGATCGCCCGCGACAAAGCCAGTCTAGACATCTTCTGGCTCAAAGACGACAGCCTAGACAACCTCGACGATTTGCCACCGCCCGATATATTGCAGCAGGAGATCATTGAGCACCTGGAAGCCGCATTGGCTTCATTCCGGGACGTCGCTGTCGGTTTGAGGAGCAAGTGATTCCCGATGCTTTCGAAACTGCCGAGAATCCTTTGGTGGTTCGATGACACCGTGCTGCCCCAACTCTCTGGGATTCCCCTATCGTTGCCAACCAGCCGGCACCACTGCTATCAAGCTCCGCAGGCTAGTCGGCACGTGGTCATCATCCATCAGCCGCCATATTCAAGCTTGGCAACGCCCCTTGTGGCCATTCGGTCTGCTTTCAACGGTTTCCACCTACCACATTAAAGTTGCGGTGAGCGTCATAGCTACTGCCCCTCTATCGGCGACAGCCGATAGGTCTTTCCGCAATCCACTGCCCCATTGCAATGCGCTTTAACATGCCCTCGGCAGGAGGGGGGATTGCCACAATACGGCGGCATCTAGCATGTGCCAGTGGACCGTCCTAGCCTCGCAATTGGTAGCAATATGGTAGCAATGAAATAAAAAAAGCAGCTAGAGATTTATCTAACAACTTGATTTGTGGTGGGTCATGACAGGATCGAACTGTCGACCTACAGAATATGTTCCAGGCCTTTTTTAGATGCCCCCTCCCAGATTCTAGCCACTCACAGCACTCAAGGGTTACCCATCATATGATACGAGCGGGACGGGACTCGTGACTGGATTGAAAATGTCTGTGTAATTCCTGTGTAATTGAGCAACGAAAATTACACATTTCGCGAGAATCTAAGAGAACTGATGCCTGAACGTTAAACAGAAGAATGTCGAAAAATCAACCTATTGAGAACAATATAGAAGCGCACAGATATTCTGACTCGAATACTGAAAATCCTTGCGTCGGTCGCATCGATTCCGAGGTTGTTGATGATTGTTTTATCTTGGTTAAAGAAGTCCCTTAAACTCACTTCTATTCCCAAGATTAACTTTTTCCAGTTTTGAACACGCACACATAACAGACGTCCCGGCGCCATCTCGAACTAAGACATGTCTGGTGCTATCCTAGTTAGCTCCATTTCTTACGACGCCTCCTTCCCCCATATCGCCTGCCCTAGTTCGTACCGCAAGCCCGGCCGCTAGCATCCCTTGCCCGGTTAAGTCTCATTCATTCTCAAACCTTAATACCCATACTGATTCTCTGGTGTACCTCAGTACACTGTAAAATACTGCTGAGTTAGATAAAATCGCATCGCAGATGCCGATGTGGCGGGAGGCCGCGAACGTTTCTAGTACCGTCAGTTAGCCCGCATCAGCTAGGGGTATCAATGGGAGGCGAATGGTCGCAGTGGGACAAGAAAGTAACTTATAGCTTTACCGTAATTGGCGCAAAAAATCTGATTGGATACAGGGAGGTAGTGTGAAAGCAATAGAAAAAGAACAAGAATTGTTGGACTGGTTTGAGCATATTGTCCGGCCATTTTTTGAGCGAAACGCGAAGGATCGCATCGCCGCGCTTGAGAACGACCAGGCCCGTCTAAGGCGATTGCTTTCAGAAAGCGACGAGGTTACGGTCTGCTTTCTCGGAAACTCGGGCATTGGCAAGAGTACTTTGCTCAATGCCTTGGCTGCCGGTGCAAACCAAGTCCTCCCAGCCGGCGGAATTGGGCCGCTAACGGCGCAGGCGACCGAAGTTCACTACAGTTCCCTCCCTTCGTTCAAGGTCACTTACCACGCAAGAAAGTATTTGTGGCAAGTTGCCTTTGCACTCGAGTCACGTTTGACGCACCAACAGAAGGCAACGAAAAAGGGGCAAGTAGCCCAGGGTGATGACGCGGCACAATTTGATCTTGGAAGCGATCTTCAAGAAGGTCTTGACGATGAGGCCCGGAGGGAAGCGGTTGCAGCGGCCCAACATACCGCGCCAATCGAGTCTGGCGTACCGAATCACGATCCGCTTGAGGCTAATATCAAGCAAGCGAAGCAGATTGTCACGGGGAATCAATTCAGCGATAAGCCCCTGCACTATCTGGTTGACGCACTTCGTCTCGCCTGTGACATAGAGCCGCGCTGGCTGTCTTTCATCGACGCTGAAGACATGAAGCGAATAGAGCGTATCAAACAGGTGTTAAAGCTCACGAAGGAAAGTCGAACGTACGCACGGAAACAAGAAGATGACCAGCGCGCCTTCCTCGACGATATGAAGGACCATGCGGCCGGCTTTCTTTCTCCGTTGATCGAGCGTATCGAAGTGGGGTGGCCTTCCAAAGTTCTCGAGTCCGGGGTGATATTGGTTGATTTGCCCGGAGTCGGCATCGCCCAAGATTCATACCGCGATGTGACTAAACACTATGTTCGCGAAAAAGCACGGGCTGTCGTCATTGTCGTTGACCGTGCTGGGCCAACTGAATCCACTGTTGATTTGCTTCGCTCAAGCGGATATTGGGATCGGCTGGTGGGCGCCGCGGATGACCCTCAGAGTGATCCCTGCTCTATGCTCATAGCGGTGACCAAGGTCGATGATGTCGCGGCCGAAGAGTGGCGAAACATGTCTCCCAGAGACGATGGGACCAAGCCGAAGAAACGGGAAATTTTTGCTCGCTTGACGGAGGAATTCAAGCCCCGCATGCGCAGTCAGATTGCAGACCAGCTCAGCCAAATCGGAGATTCAGACAACGAGTCCGTTCAAACTGCGCGCGAGCAAGCGCGGGCGGCAATTTTGACATCTTTAGAAATTCACCCCGTATCAGCTCCGGAGCTCCGCAAACTTTTACTGGATGATGAGGAAGATAGAGCGTTCTTGCAGACGGAGGACCAAACCGGACTGCCGCAACTGCAGGAAAGTTTGGTCACGCTCGCAACCCGGGAAAAGGAAAACCGCCGGACCCGTATTCACGATGTTTACGAACGGTTCTCGAATACCCTGCTCAACGAACTGTATATCGTTGAGGGGCAGTGGCGTGAGCGGAGCCGTGCGGCCGACGAAGCGGAAAAGCTGGCGAGCGCGCTCGAGGAAATCCTTGACCCCAAGAGGAAGGAGTACGACCGCCGCGTCGGTGCCTTTCGCGAATTCCTTGATGAAACCGTCCAAGCTAAAATCGCGGGATTGGTCATTGAGGCAAGAGGAGTGGCCGAAACGGAAGTAAACAACTATCTGCGGAGTTTGCAAGGCGCCCATTGGGCCACGCTCCGTGCCGCGGTGCGAAGAGGAGGATGCTTCTATGGCAGCCGCGCAATCAATCTACCCGACGATATTTCGAATTATTTTCAGGAGCCGATGGCAGCCGTTTGGGGCCAAAAGCTCCTTCGTGATATTCGGACAAGAACGTCAGACTTTTCGACCGACATTGCAACGATGGTTGAAGAAATCTGTTTTTGGGCAAACGAGAACGGCGGTGCGCAGGTCAACGCCGCGCTTCTCGAAAACCAGAAGACGCGCATCGCTTCTCAGGCTGCGCAGATGAAGCAGGTGGGTAAGGAAGCGGTCGATGAGTTGAGGGAAATCGTCAAGGCCAAGCTCAACGACGCTATGCGCAAGCCAATCAGAGGGGCTTGCGAAAAATTCGTCGATAATGGTGAGGACATCGGTCCGGGCGTCAAGAATCGGATTATGGAGTTGTTCCGGAAACTCGCGAATCAGGCAACCATTTCGGCGCAAGTTCCTGCGATAACGATTCTTCAGTCGAACTTTGCCCAAGTAAGGGCTGAGATTCACACGGCCTTCGAGCAGTGGGGAAGCCCGATCGAGGAGACTGCGGACCTGATCGTCGAACGACATGAAAAGCGCATCAAGCGTTCGGATGCTCAAAAGCGTAATCGAATCCTCGCCGAGCTCGACGAGGTACTCGGCAAGTGCCCAGTCGAGCTTCCAAAGCGAGTAGCCGAGTTCGCATGAAAGAAACCACAACTTCTATGCTGGTCAATTACAACGGCATTGTCCGATCCGTCCTGAGAACAGTTAGCGACTTTGGCTTTGAGTCGTATGACCTTGTGGGCCCGCCACGACGCTTGAATGGCCATGCCCTCGGGGCAGGGCTCGTCGAAACCAACGTTGACAAGCGGCGGGTCAATCCGGTACGAGCAACTGTTCACCCCCCAAGCACGAAAGCAGATGGCGATAGCTTGCTATCGATGACGGCGCGTTCGCTTGCTCGTCTGTACGCTGGATTTCTCGCTGCGGAGGACCCGCAGAGGCGCCTTGATGCACACAAGGCGGCGACGCTCATGCATCAGGTCAGCTTGGTGCAGCACATCCTCACCCAACCCAATCTCAGGCGCGTCATGATCGGCGACGAGGTGGGATTGGGAAAGACCATTGAAGCGGGACTGCTCATCCGCCGCTTGCTGGATCAAGAACCGTCAATCCGAGTGCTCTACCTTGCTCCTGCAAGATTGGTGAGCAACGTGACCAACGAGCTGCGAGATAAGTTGGACCTTGATGCCCGCCAGTGGGTAGCGGGCAGTGCCGGCGACGCTCGTCTAGATTCAGATCGTCTGGTCGTCGCCAGCATCAACAAGGCGGTCTTTGGAGATAACCTGGGAATGGTGGCAAAAAGTGGCCCTTGGGATGTCCTGATTGTCGACGAATGTCACCACCTCTCTGATTGGGGGCCGTCTGGTGGCAAGCCCAATCAGGCGTTCAAGCTAGTCAGCCAACTGGTCAAGGCGCAGAGGCCGGAGGGTCGGTTGATCCTGATGAGCGGTACTCCACATCAGGGGAGCGAGTCGCGGTTCAAGAACCTCATGCGCTTATTGGCAGACGACAGCAAATCGCTGGCCGGTGCAAAAGGACGCGTAATTTTCAGGACGAAGGATCGGGTTCGGGATTGGCGCAACCAGCCACTATTTCCCGCGCGGGAGATTCGTCTGCCCACTGTAGTGCAGCTTGGCGCAACGTACGAACGTTGGTATGCCGGCATATCGGCCTTATACGACACTCCGTCAGAAACCGGTTTCAGGAGCCGAGCCGCAGGCTGGGCGAAGGGACAAGCACTTCAGTGGGCTGCCTCGAGCGTACAAGCTGGACTCGGGTTTCTCGTTCGATTGTCGATGCGACGACTGGGATGGACGTTGGCGCGGAAGGAACTTGCGTCCGCTATCGGAGTTCTCCGCCCTTATCGTGGAGGCGCAATCAATGAATCATTGGATGCTCTCTACGCACGACTAGAGAAGCAGATTGGACGCCAGGGGGACGTTGACGATACGCTGTCCGACTCGGAGGAGTTTGAGGAGGAAGTCTGGTCACCTGATCCAATGCTGCTTGGCGCGCTGCTGAATGGAGGTGTTGGACTGCTCGGCTCCGAGGCAGGACACGCCAAATGGGAAGCACTCTGCCGGATTGTTGACGCTGCTGACGGCGAAAAGATTGTGCTCTTCGCACAGCCGGTGGAGACCGTGGCGGTTGTCGCCGCGTTCCTTGAACGCCGGTATGGTGAAAAACCAGCACTAATTATCGGGAATCAGTCCGATGAAGATCGTCTTGAGCAGGTGCGAGCCTTCCAATCTAATCAAGGCCCCAGATTTTTAGTCTCGTCGCGCGCCGGTGGCGAGGGCCTGAATATGCAGCGTGCCCGACGCCTGGTTCACCTCGATGTGCCGTGGAACCCCATGGAGCTTGAGCAACGTGTTGGGCGCGTTCACCGTTTCGGAAGTCGCAAGACGATCGTTGTTGATACCGTGGTTGCCGCTGGCAGCCGTGAAGTTGATATGTATCGTATCGCTCGTGAGAAGCTGGCCGTGATTGCAAGCCAACTAGCGCCTGATCAATTCGAACTCTTGTTTAGCCGAGTAATGTCTCTGGTTCCTCCAAAGGAGTTGGAGGATATCATCGGTGGGGCGCGCCTTGGCCTGCTTGGAACTTTCGAGTCCAATGAAATCGGACGGTTGGTCACCGAGGGATTCCGGTCGTGGAACGACTTCGACAATGCTTATCGCCACGAGGCTGATCGCATTCGAGCTCTTGACCAAGGCCAAGCGACTTGGGCAGATCTTGGAAATTTCCTCGTCAAATTCGGCGGTGCTGATCCGAGTGACGACGTCAGCCTATCGGTATTCGAGTTTAGGAATGACGAGATCGAGTCCGTGCACGAGACTTTACCTGCTATAACGCTCAATGGAAAGTCATTCGTCTGCGGTGACACTGGCGGCTTGCCGGTCGAGACAAAAAATGGAGATAGGGCTTACGCGCTCGGACTCAACCTTGAAGAGATTGTTGCTGCGCTCCGGATCGTATTCATATTTGACCGCGACGCGGGCTTTGTGGTGGTAAGAAACTCGAAAGAGCTGGACCAAATAGTTCCAGACGTAGAATTCCTTATTGCGTTGCTTCGGCAATCGGTAAGGTTTGAAGGCGGGGCCGCCTCAGAATCCGGCCTATCGATCCATGTCTTTTCGGTGGACAGAAAAGGTGCGACGAGTGAGCTACGTCCGGAGATTCGGGCGGAAGTTATACGCGGCTTGCTTCGCGCTCAACGCGTCCGTGATTGGCCTGCGGACGTGGCTTACACTCGGCTTGATCAGATCGAGCGGGAATTGGCGTCGGAGCTGCGCGTTCCGAATGAACGAGAGGTCGCGAGTGGCATCCGGCATTGTATTTGGCCACTCGCGACGGTAATCCTTGTCAAATGATTGCATTTTTCTGTCATGCGATGCCTAATTGCCGTCTCGACTCGCTTTAGTGCAAGTAGTGTTGACGCCGGTCTAAAACTAACCAGATAAAGCCATTTGTAGCGGTTGGATTTTGACTAGGTAATTCACGTACCCTGCTTAATTTCCAAGCAGGAGCAACCAGAGCTGATTAGCCAAGACCTATTTGCTGCTGTTGAAAGCCGCCTGAACTTTGGTGATCGGCATAAAATTGTCTAAGAGCAGAGTAATATTGTAGAAGATGCTCGTCTTGCGAAGGGGTAACTATCGGGTAACAACAATCGGTAAGGGTCTGATTCCGATGACAAGCAAAGACTTAAACGATGTATTCAGTAGTGACCCCCGCTAGTGGTCAAGCGACTTGACTGTGTAGCGGGACTACGTTCGCCTCATGCCTGCCGTGAAGTAAAGCCGCTAAGAATTCTAATACGCGGCGTTTTTCATCACGGTAATCATGCTTGTCATAGTGGCGGACTTGCACTCCAGATAGCCCATGAGACTGAATCTGGGCGCGAATATCCCGCGAAATACCCTTACTGGCCAATAGTGTTTCAACTGTACGGCGAATGTCCGAGGGTATAAACGAGAATCGGGTCTCATGGCCTGCTACCATTTCCTCAGCTATTTTGCTCACGGTTGCCGCAAGCGTATCGGGCACGATTGGTACTGTTCCATTAGAAGTGAAAATCCAGTTACAGCCTAGCACTTCAGCCCGTTGGACCATCGGCTGGAGGATGACCACAGCTTCCTCTGTCAATGGCAGTTCATGAACACGTGGTCTTTTACGCCGACCTTTGCCGTCATATAGTCGCATTTTCCCGCCCTGGAGGTCCACATCGGCTCTTTGCAGTCTCAATAACTGCGTCCCCCGCTGTCCGCCAAGGAGCAGCGCGAGCTTTAAAGCCGCGCGTATCGGTTCTGACTTGAGTTTATCAAGCCGCCGCCAGTAGGTATGCAACTCTTCTTCTGTCAATGTCTGCTCGCGTGCGTTGTTGTAGTGGGATAGGCTCCCCGTTGACGCCACAGGATTGGATTGAACTCTAAACGGCAGAAATTCACTGGACACACTCGCATCAAGTTCTGCATTCAACGCAAGCGCATAGGCGGCACGCAGCGCGATTGGCTTCGTTTGGCACTGAAGACTCTGAGGGATATTCTTCAGCCACTGGGTGATGAAACCCTCGTTCAATTTTCCTTTAGGGACGCGATATTGACAATCCGGTGTGGCGGGAAAGTTGTCGTACTTCCAGCGGAGGGGAACCCGTGGCCACAGCAATACATAATCCTAGCGAAAGAGATCCGTGATCTGCGCAGACGGCTCATGCGCTCCCGAGTCGAAATATCGGTATGGGAAGAGCACCTCAATATCGGAGGATGGGGTCGTTTTGGAGTGGTAGAGGAACGACCGGAATGAATAGGGCCGATAAGCGGATATTGCTGACGCTGGCCACGGTACTGGAAAGACCTTTATTGCTTTTCAGATTGCATGGTAGCTATTTAACAACCGCTGGAACCCGAGGGACTGGAAGATTGAAGGCGGGCCTACGCGGCGACCAAGAATCCTGTTCCTAGCCGACCGCAACATTATCGCCCAATCTGCGTGAATATTTCGCTATATGCCCTGACTCGCAAACGGGTTTTCAACTTTGCGGCGAATGCCGTGGAAATAAACGAAAGTAGACCCTCGTGGAGAATGATGAGGATGGGTATGCAGACGCAAAGCGTGGTAACAAACGTGGTAACTTAATATTGGCTTACTGGATAAACTTTGTTCAGTATCTTACGGTATCAATATGAAAGACACCCTCTTTTTTTTCCACCCACCATAAAACCCCCCAATTTTTTCCGGGATGAGTGCTTTACAACCTGAGTCGGCCCGCGCCGTGGGATCGACCACGAGCTTGGTTTTGAACCACGCAGACAGCCGTCTTGTCAGCATGACAGGAACTGCCTTTTGCGCCAATCTATCTACCGTTGACCTTGGAAGCGATGTGGCGAATAGGGTTTATAATATTCGCTGAAAATTGTGCATACCAAGGCCGATTCAAGGGGATGGCAGGACCGAGTAATTCCTGCCTTTCTCCCTTGAGCTGAACAGCTTCGGTTTGATGCCTGGGAACTGCTTCTTCGATATCGAAGAAGCAGCATTTGATATGGCTCGATTAAAGCGTTTTGAGGTACTCCAGCAATGCCTTTTTCTCGTCAGCCGAAAGTGTAGTACCAAATTCATGGCCACAGCGGCTGTTGCCGGAATTCCGATCACTGCAATCCGTAGTCGCCAGCGTATAGTCGAACTTGGTCTGTTCAATGGCAAGGCCTACATTAACTGTATCGTAAGCCGGACCGATCTTGAAGGAACTCACCCGTTCAGCCGCCGGTTTCAGCAACTCCGCCAGCGTGGGAACTGATCCATTATGAAGATAGGGAGCAGCAGCCCAGATGCCCTCGAGGACGCGCGATTCATACGCATAGGACGGTGCGGCGGCAACCGTTACGGGCGCCATGAACGCATCGCGAAGAGATTCTGTTTCCGGTGGAAAAGGAGACTGTGCACCCTTCATCCGAGCTTCGTCTTCGGTTTTCATAAGAACGGGAACGTAGTGCTGAAGGATGGAGCCGAGGACGGCCGTGCTCAGAACATTGAAGGCAGTATCGACGGGCTTTAGCGGCTTGGCGAGAAGCGGAATTTTTGCGCCGTCAAGCACACCCGTCTTGACGGTCCGACCGAGAACCTCGTACTCCCTGGAATCCGTACCGACATCCATCACGGGCGTGGCCCAGGTTTTTTGGTTGGGAAATCGGGTTTGCCCCGGTTTGATGCTATGGCAATCGGCGCAGCCACCCTGTGCAGTATTGCGTACAAAGATCTCCTTGCCTTTATCGGCAAGTGCCTGATCTACCTTCCATATCCATTTGGGAGGGCCTATTTTTTTTACCAAATCTTCCAATGCGCCCAACCCCTGAAATTCAGCCGAGTTTTTGTGGAGGTAGTCGATTCCGAGCAGATGCCACGCATCTTTCTTTGGACGAAAAATCCCAAATACGCCATAAACTTCTCCAAGATTTCTGGCAAGGCCAAGAATATCGTTGCCATTGCTGGAGAAACCAGGCCACTGGGTCTTGTCCTGAATTGCGGCATTCCAGAGGAACGGATAGCGTACCGGCGCGATGGCTGGCTGAATGTTCTCCGGGATCATGCGAGTAGGCGAAGAACCAATATCGAGGCCGGCGAGCCGGTTGAAGATCATCGATACGGCGTCGAGTCGCGCCGGCCCCCAGGGCTGGTCAGGAAGTGAACGTCCAATCAACGTGTGATAGGGCAAATACCAGGCCTTCACTGCCGCTCGCAACGTCTCCTTGTCCTTTGAGGTCGCCGACGGACCCAGTACAGCGTGCGCGAAATCCGTGAACGCCTGTTTATTTGTCAGGATGGCGTTCACGGCGACATCGAGGTCAGCCAGGAAACTCTGGAAATCGATGATTCCCGGCCCACCGTCGATCAGATATGCGGTGCCGTCAACCTCAATTTGGCGGGTATGGCAGGCGGAACAATTCATGCCAATTTCCTGTTCTTCGCTTCCACTGGCAACGGTAAATCCAATAGGTAGTCCTGCGGGCTTACTGGTTTTATTGGGCAGGTAGCCGTATCGGCCAAGGCTTTCAGCCATGAATGGCTGGCCGTTTGGCTGCTTCAGTGCGGAGATCCAGCGCAACGGCATGATGCGTGACCCTTGGTCACGACTATAGAAATCCTTTCGATCTGAGGCTGTCCATTTCGTGCCTTGGTCCATGAGCACGGGTTCGGCGGCGGTTAAAGCCGGGGGCACGAGCAAGGCCAAGGTGGATAGAATGCTGCCAATACAGGATAGAACTTTGATTTTCAAGATTTATCTCCCCTCTTGATTAATGAATCGGGATATCTCATGGATCCGTCGCGTTCCTGCTGCCTCACGTTGCATGAAAGATTTGAGTGTCAACGTGTACGCCAACACCTAATCCTTATGAGCGAGAGTCACAAGTTATCGACGAATTTCGGAAACCTCCCGGTTGAATGGATCAAGCTGACTTGGATGCCGGGTCGCCCCGGAATACAGGTCAGTTGATGCCTGGCGGTACAATTGCGCAGTGCGCTCTTATTAATTATTGATTTTCGACTCCCTCGCCACGAGGGCGTAGGGGCTTGTCACCGCCTCCTTAACGGAGGGAAACTGGAAAATGCTGTCGCCGGTGGAAGGTTTGAGGGTCCAGCCGCATGTGCTGCCCTGGCTGATCTGGAATCAGAACTTAAAGAGATTGAAAGAAGTATGGAATAGGTGAAACAGGGGTAATCAGCAGAGAAGAAAGGGTTTCTTCTTGCTATCCAAGCTTTAGGTACACTTCTGTATGGGTTAAGTTGTTACAAGGCAGCCCGATCTACGCTTCACCGGAATGTGGATCAGCGTCTTGCTGCCTCTTGCTTCCGGCGACACGTCATATTTAGAGTTAAACCTTTCCGCCGCTCCCACCTGTAATTTCTTACAGCTGTTTTTATCTGCAATTCTCGTGCCTAATAAATAACTGCCGCCTAAAAAAGGTTGTCGGCCACGTATTCTCAATTTATCGATGGCTGGGCTGCCGACACTTCGGCACTTCGTCTGGGCTCAAGGGAACTCATCAATGCGCGTATGTTTCATTTCTCATTCCGCCGGGCGGTACGGCGCGGAATTGGCTTTGCTCGAACTGCTGCAGGGACTTCTTCATTCAGGTATCGAGGTCCTGGTACTGGTTCCCAAGAAGGGACCGCTTCTGGACGAGCTTGACCGCCTGAACATTGAATGGCGAATCGTCGGTTATCCTGTCTGGATGTCTCGCCCAAGGGCGCTTCCATATCGTGTGATGCGCCTCCTGAAAACAGCATTCATGAGTATCCGGGTGGCCCAGGTAATCAAAAATTGGAATGCGGACGTTGTCTACACCAATACGGTGGTAACCGGGGTCGGCGCGTTCGCCGCGCGACTTCTACGCCTGCCGCACGTTTGGCACTCTCACGAGTCCTTGCGTCATAATCCCAGCCAGGAATTCGATCTGGGCGAACTTGCTGTCTCGTATCTCATGGATCGTTTGTCCGATGCAATTATTGTCACTTCCCAATCTGTTGGGGATGATTACAAACATCTCCGTAATGTGGACAAGATCCGCGTAATTTACCAGTCGGTTACCCCATGTTTCGATACCGGGAACTCAACCGGCATAGTCATGGATCGAATATTCTTCCAGTGCGTTATCATCGGCTCCCTGCATCGGTGGAAAGGCCAGCACCAGGCAATCTCTGCGCTTGCGGAGTTGGTCCGCAAGAACATCAATGTTCATTTGTTGCTGGTGGGGGACGATGGGAAACGCTACCGCGCGGAACTGGTGCAGCAGGCAATGGCCCTCGGTGTCACGCAACGGATAAAATTTTACGGCTATGCCGAAGATCCGATGTCCCTCATACGCAACGCCGATGTCGTGCTTGTGTGTTCCCGGTGGGAGGCCTTCGGTCGGGTGGCTGTGGAAGCGATGCTTGCGGGAAAGCCCGTCATAGGCAGCGCAAGGGGGGCAACAGCGGAGATCATCCAGCACGGCAAGACGGGCCTTCTCTATGAATGGGAAAATGTAAAAGAACTGGCTGAACGAATACAGTTCCTGCACGATAACCCGAAGGCGAGCCTCGGCATCGGGCGCGCTGCACAACAATGGGCAGAGAACAGGTTTACGCAGGAACGATATGCACGGGAGGTTCTTGAGATACTGTCAGAGGTGGCTTCAAACCGCTCTGGCGCCAAAGTCACGCGTTTGCCGCAGAATAAAATTCCGGATGCCGTAGCGGAGACAAAAATCCAGTCAGGCACATCCGGTCGGGATTGATCCCAAACATGGAAAACAGTCGGGCGGGATTATTTCTACCCTGGCCCGCTTGAAAATGAATATTTAATTGACGAAAGATGTTTTTTAACGAGTGCCCGGTATGGTTTGGGCAATAAACGCTTATATTGTTTGGCCATAGCGTCTGTCACCCATGCCCAGAAGCGGTAGCGCAACATTAAATATAAGAAGTTCTCTGGAAGGTGCCGCCAGACCTGATGATGGTTCAAGATCAAATCGCCCCAGCTTATTCTTAAAGGATGCGATAGCAGGATCTGTTCCGGGTAATCGGGGTTAAAAGGATAAGGGGACTTAAGGATTTCCCATGTGGAAAAATAGCTATTAATCGCTTTGGCTGGATCATCGCCGAAGTAGCGCGAGTGATTGATCCACAAATTCGGTCTCATATCGGCCTCGAAAAAATATAGCTTTTGATCCAGATCGGACCAGATGGAACTGATGTTTACGAAACCATCGGCGCCCAATGCCCTCCCCAGTAACCTGAGATCCTCAAAAACCTTTTCGTCCAATTGAGAAAGTTGTACATACCGCCTGACTGAGGTGGGTCCGAATTTGTATTTATATTTTTCCGGTATCGAGCAGGCAAAATGAATAAGCTTGGCATTTTGATAAAAAGCCTCCATGCTTACTTCGACGCCTTTTATCTTCTTTTGCACCAGGACGGGATAGGTCTTTATGCTGGTTATCAAATTCCCGAACTCGTCAGCGCGTGAACTTTCAAATACTCCCGCGCCGCCCGAAGATGAATCGAGCTTGATAACGACAGGATGACCTAATTCTCTTACAGCATTTTTCAGCTCATGTTCATCATTGGCGATCCGGAAATCAGGCGTAAGCAGCCCACTTCTTTTAAAAGCCTGGGACAAGCCAATTTTAGAAAAAATATGAGCAAAGTGCTTATCCGACGAAACTGGAAGCAACGCTAATTTTTCTTTATCGGACAGGTTGGAATTTAATATTTTTCCTAATGTGGGATCATCTGCGATAACGACTAATGTGTATTCTTTTTTTATCTTTTCCGAGGCAATTTTCACGAGATCATCTTTTTCCGCAAGGAAATAATCTCGTATCGATCTATTTTTTTTAAAAAAAGCATTTGTCGAAATCACATCCACGGTAAACCCAGCCCGTGTCAATAAACCAAGCGCCGTCATCATCAGTTCGGGCCAGTATCCGCCAATTAAAAGTACCTCGAGCTTATGCATTCTTTTACTATCAATTGCGTGTAAAGGGGGTTAGATCAGGCTCTCGGTATCCGGGTGTCCAGAAGCAAGCAGCGGAACATCAAGGCTGGCTGGCGATTCTAATCTTTCATTTGATCCTGACAAGCTGTATGTTCCTACAGCTATTTTTTTTAGCCCTATTCTCAGTAAAAATGCACCTGCACCTGGCCCTCACGAAAAGCTCAACAATTCACAATATTGGAGTAAGAGATAGCGGTAACTCAAAGAAAATATCACTGCAGTATTGATGCTTGGCATTGGGACAATTTTTCCAACTTCTCACGCTTCAGGTTCATGATGCCTGCGGCCCACCGAGGCTTGAACCTGCTCATTCCACTTCGCCCAACTGCCGGATTCAGGTTGAAGCGAAAACCCTTGCGGCGATCGGTATTAGAGATTGATATTTGAATTTCTATCGCTATCATGAATTAGCGACGCTAAATAAGGAGATAATGATGCGCGAATACAAGATCACATTTCATCCGATCGACCCATCCGAGGCCCCGGCCGGTCCAATCACTGTTATGGCACAATGGCTGGATGAAGCAATCGACCTGGCGGCAGAAAGACTCAAGGTTGACTATCCCGACCGGTCGCACGATCTTAACGATTACAAGCCTCGTCCACACGCAACATGGCGCGAGCTTCTCGAATAGTATGATCGGTGGGAAATCTATTATCGGTTCAATGAGTCGACTGAGCGACCGCCAGCAAAATGAGTGTCGGTCCAGGGAAGCCGAACGCCATGAGCGGGAATATGACCGGGAGCGCCAGCAGGACTATGAGCCGGGTTATCAAACCTAAATCCGGTAGTTAACCGCTCATTTAATAGATCAGTGTCATGATTAATAACAATATTTCATATTATTTGACGCTCGCCTTCCGGGTGAGGGCGCTACGGGGTGAAGTGTACGGTTTTTGCGGCACATGGCTGCGTTGCAACTTCTTGGAATGGAACGGCGCCCCGAAGCGTCGCCCGAGGGGCCCCGCGCAGCGGGGATCGGGCAGCGCAGGGGATGCCGCGATCGCGTTCCACACGCACGGGGGCGCTCGCATCCCGCTTCGGGGTCGCACCTTCCTGCGGAAGGCACTGCTCAGCCCTGCGCGGTCGCATTCCGCGTCGTTGCGCCTTGCCCTGCACCCCAAAAACCGTACACTTCACCCCGTCCAACTACCGGATTTAGGTTAAATTCTGAAAGGAGAAATATGAAACGTGTCGCAGTTGTTTTGGGGGTGGTTTCTTTGTTTGCGGGTTGTGCTAGCTCACCCGAGTATGAGCAGACTTCAAAGAAATTAAATGATGGGATGCACTATTTCATCAAGACTAATTATAAACCTTGCCAAATAAGCCGGGATTGGGCAATCAGAACATTGACGAACCGTGCTAACAAAATTTGTAAATCACAATACATACTCATCAATGAGCAAACGCCTGTTATTTTGCAACCAGAAGCGGAATCTGGAACCAGGGAGCTTTTATGGGAAATAAAATGTAAGGATGCTACCTGACATTTAACCCAGATAATTCATTAGGCGGCTCTACGAGCCTACCCGAGTGCTGGCGGTTAGTTTGCGGCCATTTTCGCTACCTGCGCGGCGTCCATAGACCAGGCTATGGACTTCACCCAACCGGCAAAACTGTCTCGCAACCTGCCTCGCCATCATCTCGCGTCCTAATGGATTATCTGGGTTTAACTTATCGCACCTTGGCAATTGAGCTATCGCAATTGAACTATCGGGTTTCAGCGTTGGTACTCATGGTTAGCCGGATGTGTTGGTGCGAACATAAAAAAGTCCGATGGCCGAGGTAACGTAACAAGACTCGCAGGTGCAGTTGAAGCGCAGCCAATCTGAAAGGCTTTAGCTTCCCGGTAATCGTCGTTTCCCCGTCTGGAGAATCAATGGAAAAGCAGCTTACTCCCGAAAATATTTTGCAGACCGGCATGGCCTTCTGGCCATCCAAAACTTTACTCTGTGCTGTCGAGATAGGGGTTTTTACGGAACTGGCGCAAGGTCCGATGAGCCTTGATCCACTTCAAAAACGGCTGGGCCTGCATCCTCGCGCGTCGCGTGATTTCCTTGATACGCTGGTGGCACTCGGCTTCCTGAAGCGGGAGGGCGATCGTTATAGCAATACGCCGGAGACCGATCTGTATCTCGACCGGAAGAAACTCTCGTACATCGGCGGCATCCTCGAGATGGCAAATCGCCGCCTCTATCCGATCTGGAATAACCTGACCGAAGCGCTCCGCACTGGCAAACCGCAAAACGAATGCAAGAATAATGAAGCGGATCTCTTCGAGACCCTTTATGGCGACGCTGCGGGCTTGAGGGAATTTCTTACGGCCATGACCGGCGTCAGCCATGCGTCTAATACGGTCATCGCGAGCGCTTTCCCCTGGCAAAGGTACCAGACCTTCGTCGATATCGGTACCGCCCAGGGAGACCTCGCTGTGCAGATTGCGCTTGCGAACCCTCACTTACGCGGCCTGGGATTCGACCGGACGGAAGTTGAACCGGTCTTTCAGCAGTATGTCGTGGCGACGGGTGTCGCGGACCGGGTCGTGTTCATATCCGGTGATTTTTTTAAGGATGACCTGCCCAAGGCAGACGTCGTGCTGATGGGGCATATCCTGCATGACTGGGACCTGCCCACAAAAAAAATGCTCATCCGCAAGGCGTACGATGCGATTCCCGCAGGCGGCGCGCTCATCGTTTATGAGTCGATCATCGACGATGACCGTTCAAAGAACGCATTTGGATTAATGATGAGCCTGAACATGCTGCTGGAGACACCGGGAGGCTTCGATTACACGGGCGCCGATTGCAAAGGATGGATGCAGGAAGCCGGCTTTTCCACCATGCGTGTAGAGCCGCTGGCCGGGGCAGACTCGATGGTGATCGGGATCAAGTAAACGGTTATCGCCGGGCGCCGCCATATCGGTCGGCCTTCATCATTACTATAAGATACTCTATCCGAAAATTATTTATATTTATTTTCGACACGGCCTCTTCCGCGCTGCTATCGGCGCGAAAGCGCAAAAACGCTGATGCATATCCTGTAAAGTTCTTGCATTGACGCAAATCGGGCCTGCTTCATTTTTCCGACAAAATTTTACGCTGCCATGTTCTCAAGAACGCCGGCATACCCATCAATGAGGCCTATCCTTACATGAAACGCTATACCATTGAGCAATTCATGGCGACTATTTCTATAGCGGGCGCCTCGTTCAGCGCTGACGAGAAGCGTATTCTTTTCAGCAGCAATGCATCGGGTATTTTCAACGCTTATACGCTGCCGGTAGAGGGAGGCACGCCAGAGCCTCTGACCCGGTCCGCATCAGACAGTACATTTTCCGTCAGCTTTTTCCCCCACGATGATCGGGTATTATTTACCAGGGACAAAGGCGGCGACGAGAATTATCATCTTTTTCTGCTGGCTCCAGACGGCTCGGAAAAAGATCTGACGCCGGGAGATGGGCTCAAGGCGCAATTCATGGGGTGGAGGCCGGATGGAAGCGCGTTTTTTGTTTCCAGCAATGAGCGTGATCCCAGGTTCTTCGATCTGTACCGGTATGACGCCCGGACTTATGCCCGCGTTTTAATATACAGGAACGAGGAAGGATTCGACCTTGGCCCCATCAGCCGCGATGAGCGATGGATTGCACTGAACAGGGCCCATACTACATCCGATAGCGATATTTACCTGTTCGATGCCACCCGGCAGCAGATAAAACACCTGACCCCTCATGAGGGCGCCATCAGCTTGCAAGCCGAGACTTTCGACCCGGCTTCGCAAAAACTATTTTTTCTCACCAATGAGGGAAGCGAATTCAAGCGTCTGTGTACCTATGACTTGACCACCAGAGTGGTCAAAGATCATGAAAGCGCTGATTGGAATGTGATCAATACCTATTTCTCCAGGAATGGACGGTTTCGGGTTACCGCAATCAATCAGGACGGCAGTGTGGTGGTTCGGATTGTGAAGATTGTGACGGGTGAGGGCGCCGCGGAGGAAGAGAAACCCTTGGCTCTCCCGTCACTGCCTGAGGGAGAAATTCGGGGCGTCGTCTTTTCGCAGAGTGGCGCCCGCATGGCGTTCTACGTGAATGGGGATCGCTCTCCCGATAACCTGTTCGTTCACGATTTCAATAATACGAAGCAGTTTCAGCAGCTTACCCAGAGCTTAAGCAAGGAAATTGACCCTTTGGACTTGGTGGATGCGCAGGTGGTCCGTTTCAGGTCTTTCGACGGAATGGTCATACCGTCTATTTATTACAAGCCGCACGAAGCCTCCGCGACAAACAAAGTGCCCGCCATTATTTATGTCCATGGCGGTCCGGGTGGGCAAACGATGCGGGGATATAACGCGCAGATCCAATACCTCGTGAACCACGGCTATGCCGTGCTGGGTATCAACAACCGCGGCAGCTCGGGATATGGCAAAACCTTTTTTACCGCAGCTAATCGCAAGCATGGGCGTGAGCCCCTCTGGGATTGCATAGAGGCCAAGACTTTCCTGGCCAGCCTCGGCTACATTGACCATGAGCGCATCGGCATCATGGGCGCCAGCTATGGCGGTTATATGACGCTTTCCGCTTTGGCGTTTCGCCCCGAGGCTTTTAAAGTGGGCATTGATATTTTTGGAGTGAGCAACTGGTTGCGAACGCTGGCAAGCATACCGCTCTACTGGGAATCGGTCCGTAAAGCGATTTATGATGAAATCGGTGATCCTGTGAATGACATCGATATCCTCGTCGCCACCTCACCGCTTTTTCACGCCAGGGAGATAAGAAAGCCCTTAATGGTTATCCAGGGTGCCAACGATCCTCGCGTGGTCAAAGCAGAGAGCGATGAGATCGTGGAAGCCGTCAAAAAAAATAATGTTCCGGTGGAATATATCGTTTTTCCGGATGAAGGCCACAGCTTCACCAAGAAGAAGAATCAGATCGAGGCCAACCGCCGTATACGGGAGTTTCTGGACAAGTACCTGAAAGGTAATGATGTGGCGAAAGACGGAGAATAGACGATATAACCGGGCTCCGCCTGGGACTGGCCCAATAAGCGAAGCGCGTTGCGCCGTATGATCAGTTCAAGTGCAAACCTCGCCCTTGGAGTTTATAATGTCCAGCTCAAGATTATTCCGTTGACCGTTCAGCCTGAGATTTTCCGGCAACCCGCAACGCGAGTATTTTCGCCCCCGCGAGACTGGCCAACTCGCCTTTGAGTTCGGTCACGTACCCAGTGATATCAGGCTAAATCTCCTCCGCCACGACTTCGATAAGCCGGTTTTTGCCCGCATTGCGATAAATAGTTGGCGGCCAGCGATGCCATCAGTCGCCATATTCAGGTTGGGTATAGCGCCTAAGCATATAACCGTTGCAGGCTGTTCTCACGTCACGGTTAGGATGCCATCCGAGAAATCAGCCGTATTTGCTCCCGTCCGCGCAAATCTGCACAGGATTTGAATTAGACATCCGTTAATAACCACTTTAGATTACAAGTCCACGCGCCGCAGCAGCCCGATGGAGCCAGAGCAAAACGGAAGGAGATCAATGACAATTCGGAAAATGAGTTACATATTTTACTTCGTGACAGGGGTGCTTATCTCCCTTCTTACCTTATTTATGGCGCTTCGCTTCCTGGAGCACCGGAAACTGGATGATGCCCTGAATGTTCGCTACGCTTCCTTCCTTGCCGCGGATGAGTTGCGCCGGTCTTCCGACGACCTGACGAGCATGGCTCGTGCCTACGTGGCCACCGGCAACCCGAAGTTTGAGCGAATGTACCTGGATATAATTGCGATCCGCGACGGCGGCCACGAGCGCCCGCCGCACTATGAGCGCGGTTACTGGGACCTCATGATTGGTGATTCGGGCTTCCGACCGGGTCCTGGGCGCAAGCTCTCACTGAGATCGAGAATGGAAGCGCTCGGATTCACGGCGGCGGAGCTTGCAAAGCTCGAGAAAGCCCAAAACAGTTCACGCCTGTTGATGGAGCCGGAGCGCGAGGCATTTGGTGCGATGAAAGGGCTGTTTCAGGATCCGGCCGGCCAGTTTAATGTGAAGGGCACACCTGATCCCGAGTTGGCCCGCCGCCTCTTGTATGATGAAAGCTATCATGTTGCAAAGGCCGGGATCATGCGGTTGGTGAACGAATTTTATGAGCTGTTCGACGAGCGCACGCTCCGTGCCGTAGTTGCGGCCGAGCGCCGTTCTACCCTCTATATTTATGCCGTCTTTCTCACACTCGCCTTTTTCATGGTTTGGCTCGCTGTTTCGTATCGGGTTGTGCGGCGAAAAGTACAAAATCTCGTGCAGCTCGAAGATGAGACGCGGAATATCAAAGACGTGGACCAAGCCGTTCAGTTCCGGGTTGACTCAAATGACGAGATCGGCAATCTTTCCCGTGCCTTTACTGCCGCTCAAACTGAACGAGACCGTTACTTTAATCAATCTCTCAACTTTCTTGCCATCTGCGACTTCGATGGTTACCTCAAACGATTGAACATAGCCTGGGCCAAAATTTTTGGCTATTCACCGGAGGAACTGCTGTCCCGGCCGTTCATAGACTTCGTCTTCCCCAGTTCACGTGCGGATACTACGGCAGAGCTGGATAAGCTCATGACCGGCATTCCCGTTTCCTTTGAAAGCCAGATGTGCTGCAAGGATGGTTCCTCCCGCTGGGTTTTATGGAACGTGGCGGCAATACAGGATGTTCGGGAATTCTACTTTTCGGGCCAAGATATTACAGCGAGGAAAAATATTGAGATAGAGTTGCAGAAAGCCCGAAAAGCAGCGGAGGCGGCGAACCGTGCCAAGAGCGAGTTTCTCGCAAATATGAGTCATGAAATCCGCACGCCCATGAATGGCGTGCTCGGCACCGTCGGCCTGCTTTTGAATACATCACTAACGGCGTCACAGCGCGAGTTGGCAGGGTTGGCACGTGCCAGCGGCGAGACACTCCTGACCATCATCAATGACGTTCTTGATTTTTCAAAGATCGAGGCAGGAAAACTTGTTATTTTGCCTGCCCCATTTGACCTGCTTCAGGCTATTGAAGAGGTGGCGGGTATGATTGCCATGCAGCCGACAAGGAAGAAAGATGTAAATGTAATAGTGCGTTACCCGCCGGATGTGCCGCGCTATGTATTTGGCGATCTGGGGCGTATCCGTCAAATACTGACTAATTTGGCCAACAATGCCATCAAGTTTACTGACAAGGGTCACGTACTCATCAATGTAGAGGCCGACGCACTCGACGAAGACGAGGTCTCGCTCCGTATAAGCGTGGAGGATAGCGGACTCGGAATCGCGGCAGATAAACTGGAGAGCCTGTTCGACAAATTCACGCAGGCCGATAACACCACTACACGACGTTACGGAGGTACCGGTCTGGGTTTGGCTATCAGCAAGCAATTGGTTAAGTTGATGGGCGGCACCATCGCTGCGAAGAGCCGGGTTGGCATTGGATCGACCTTCTGGTTTACTCTGCGCCTGCCTTTACAGAGAGAGCAGCCGGTCGATACGAGACCGCATGTTGAGCTTGCACGTGTTCGTGTGTTGATCGTGGACGATAACTCAGCTAACCGTTTGGTGCTGCAAGAGCAACTCCGCGTCTGGAAGATGCGCATCGGGAGTTGCGTATCAGGTGTGGAAGCACTCCGAGCGTTGCGCGAAGCTCATGTTGCAGGCGATCCGTATCAGATCGCGATCCTTGATTATCAAATGCCGGAGATGGACGGAGAAATGCTGGGTCAAATCATTAAAGCGGATCCATTGCTCCACAACATACAATTGGTGATGCTCAGTTCACTGGGACAAGAAGGCGACATCAGGGAGCGGCTCAAGAGGGTCGGTTTTGCGGCCTATCTGGTCAAGCCGGCGCGGCAATCAGAACTATTGTCGACCCTGGTGAGCATCTGGGACGCACACTGTCACCAGCGGTCTGTAAACCTCATCAGTAGCCAGTCTTCTCTCCCTGAAACCCGTGAGACACAGTCGGCCCACAATCTGGAGCGTCCATTTACTGGTACGCGCGTGCTGCTTGCAGAGGACAACGCTACTAACCAGATTGTCGGAGCAATGATGCTGCGGAATCTGGGCTGTAATGTAGATGTCACTGCCAGTGGTCGGGAAGCAATGCAGATGGTAGATGCATTTTTTTATCATATCGTATTTATGGATTGTGAAATGCCCGAGATGGATGGTTTTGAAGCCACTGCTGCGATTCGTCGCCGGCCCGACCTTAAATCGAGGCTCCCCATCGTTGCGGTAACGGCGCAGGCAATGCATGGCGATAAAGAGCGGTGCCTGCTCGCAGGCATGGACGATTACATTAGTAAACCGGTAATGCAGGAGGATTTTGCCGCGGCATTGACACGTTGGGTACCCAGTAAAGAACTGCAACATAGTTGTGAAGCCCAAGAGCACATAACAAGGAGTGATGAAAAGGCGGGCAACGCTAATTCACCTGGCTACCCTCCATTTCCGGTCTCCTCATCTCTCTCGGACATCCCCTCCGCATTGAACCCGGCAGTCATTGCCCGTTTGCGCGCATTGGCAGAAGCGACGGAGCCATCGCTGATCGGGCAGATATTCGCGTCGTTCCTGAGCGATGGGGCTGAACGCCTCAACAAGCTTCAAAATGCTCTCGATGGAGATGATCCTGAACTTCTGCGCAAGATCGCCCACGCTCTCAAAGGTGCCAGTGCGAATATCGGTGCACATCACATGGCAGATATCGCTCAACAACTGGAACTCTTGGGTAAAGCGGACAGCATGAGCGGAGCTGCGGTTTTGATAGAACAAATCGAAGGCGAATTTGAACGTGTCAAGAGCGAGATTGCGAAGTCTGGCATAAATTGCCTGCCGTTGTCGGGTACGGATCCATCATGAAGATACTCATTGCGGAAGACGATACCACCTCACGCCTTTTGTTCAGCGCTACCCTCAGAAAATTAGGGCATACCGTAGTGGCTGTAGAGGATGGGCACGAGGCTTGGAAAGCCTGGCAACAGGGCGAGTATTCTCTACTCATATCTGATTGGATGATGCCGCATATTGATGGTTTGCAGTTGTGCAGGATGATTCGTGGAGAACCCGGCCTGCAATATACCTACGTTATTCTTCTTACGTCGCTGGACAGCAAAGGCAGCTATCTTGAAGGCATGGACGCAGGCGCCGATGATTTCATTACCAAACCATTCGATGAAGAACAGCTGGCAGCCCGGCTGCGGGTCGCCGAACGGATATTGGGCTTACACAACAGGCTGCATATCCAGGCAACGCATGACCATCTGACCGGCGTATGGAATCGAGGCGCAATCATGGCTTATCTGCAAAAGGAGCTGGAACGGGGACCGCGCCAAGGTGCCTGCACAAGCGTTATCGTAGCGGACCTCGATCACTTCAAGCGAGTCAACGATACTTATGGGCATCCGGCAGGCGACGAGGTATTGCAAGAGGCAGCCCGGCGCATGGGACTCGCATTGCATGGTTATGACCGCATCGGGCGCTATGGAGGTGAAGAGTTTCTCATCACAACATCGGGTTGTGACGGGAGCCAGGCTGAAGCCCTCGCCGAAAGAATCTGTCGTTCTATCAGCGCAGAGCCTGTTAATAGCCGGTTCGGAAAAATCCCCATGACTGTGAGCTTGGGCGTCGCTACGGGCTATGGACAATGCGAAGATGCAGGCATGCTCATTTCGGTCGCCGATGAGGCGCTTTATAGAGCAAAAAAGGCGGGCCGTAATCGGGTTGAAACGTCAACTCGGAAGGTTTGATCAAGGTCCAGCCCATCAATGAAGTGAACGTGCAGCCGATAATCGTCAAACGGTTCCGCGGACTTTTGTTGACGCCCCCTACCGCTTGCACAATCATTCAATTAGATACCTATTCTTGATTCCACTTGCTATCGCCGTCGAACCGGTGCCTCACTGTCGCCAAAAAATTCGCGTATCAGGAAATCCTCCAGTCCCTTGCTGTCTTCCAAGCGCGACGAGAGGACAACGACCCGGTCGAGGCGGTACGATTCCCAGTTGAAGTCGCCTTTGTGATATTCACGGATCAGCTCGATCATCTTTCGGACGACAGCACGCTGAATATCTACACCCGGTCCGGCATTCACTTCGATCAACTCCCGCCGCGGGATGTTGCTGTTCTGTTTCCAAGCGCGGAACAGAAATTGCGCGTTGTGCGGCCCCATTCTTATAATTTGAAATATTCCGCTTGCGCCGGGTTCTTTAAGGTTGCGCATGACGTTCGCCATCCTGAGCTCTTCCGCGGAAGGTTCGCGATCGACAGCTTCCGGTTCCTTGGGTTCATCCTCGAAGATTCCTCCCGCACGGCGGCGTTCCCGCGCTTCATTCATATAGGCCAGCATATCTTTCGGCTGCGCTGAATCTGGCGCTGTTTTTGCGGCTGATGAGCTATCCGCCCTGGCCTCGCTTTTTGCGGTTCCTTTTTCAGCGAGACGCTTCACCGGTTCTGCTTTTTCAGCGCCCAGGCGGGGCTGTGGCGGGGGCTTAGGCTGTGGTTGAGGCTTTACCGGGGTCGGAATTTTGGCGCTCTTCTGGGGAACCGGCAACGCCTTTTGCGCTGGCTTTTCTTCAGGCAGCTCCACAAAGCTTGCTTCGATCGGCGGTGGCGTTTCGGTCTCGCCCTCTGAAGACGCGAAAAGAAATCCGAATGCCCAGATGATGATCACCCAAATGATGACCGCTAGCGGCACGGGCCACCAGAATTGGACTTCCTTCGGCCTGGACTTCAGTGTCAGCATGTATTACTGGTGCTTAACCGCAATCAAAAAGTGCTGCGCGCCAGCGGACCGGGCTCGCAGCATCGCCTGCACGACGATACCCTGCGGCGCATCGTTATCTGCGGATACCACCAGTTTCTGTTCGGAATCCTCGAGTAACGGCCTCAGCGTATCGGCCAGTGTTTCCAGGGTAACGGACGTCTGGTTAATGAAGATTTTGCTGTCGCTTGTCAGTGTCAGCGTTACAGGTGCCTTGGTGCGGAGTTTTTCGGCTTTCCCCTGGGGTAAGTTTACCTGAAGGGAATCCAGATTTTGCATCGACAATGACGCTAGCATGAATGTGGCAAGCAGGAAGAACATCACGTCGATCATGGGGATGATCTCGATTCGGCCTTTGCGATAAACCCTCGGTTTACGCAGCTTCATGGTCGCCCTCCTGGTCTAATCGAATATGGTCGATCAGACGCGTGCCCAGGCGCTCCATCTCATCCATCGTTTGTGATTGTAAACCAGAGAAGTAATTGAATCCAAAGAGAGAAATCAGCGCGATTATCAGGCCGACCACAGTCGCAATAAGCGCTTCAGCCACGCCGCCCGTCACCGCGGTTGGATTGACGATGCCCTCGCCGCCGATTATCTGGAATGCGCGCATCATGCCGATAACCGTCCCTACGAGTCCGAGCAAGGGCGCGGCGGTAACGGTGGTTTCCAGAAACCATAGCCTGCGGGCGAGGGATTTCTCTATCAGTTGGGCTTCATCCGCGGCTCGAGATTCGGTCCACCAGGATGGACGGTGGCGATTGCTGATTACGACCTCAAAAAATCGCTTGTAATAGTGGCGTTCATCCAGACCCGAAAGTATTTTTTCGAGATCGTGCCATTCAAAGCCATAGGTTTCGACGAGGGTCAGCAGATCGCGTGAGAGGCGGGCATAACGCCAATAGACAAATCCCTTCTCCAGCATAATAGCCAGGGCGATGATGGCCAGCAGAGACAACGGCAAAATAGTAAATCCGCCGAGTGTTAGCGCGGTCCAGGTTGCATGTAGTTCTTGCATGTTTATCTCCGAACGGGTGATATGTCCGCTTGTTAAATAGGATGGATTATAAGATGAAGACCGTACCGTTTTCGGCAAGATCGCTTGAGCGAAGCGCAACGGTCAAGAGGTATGAGGGGATAGTGGTTATGGGTTACGGCTTATACCTTACTCGTCCGGGAAAAGCACTTATTCTCGCTTATTGTAGTTAGAAAATCATTTTCGCTCATTATCGGCAGGAATTTATCGATGCGGGATCATGGGTGGCATTTTCTTCCTCCTGTGCGAGGGATTCTGGTTAGACCCTCGAACTGATTCTCACCTGAATAGCTGTAAAATCTTACAGCTATTCACACAGCTTGTTTTAGGGTTTCATAGTACTGTTATTTCTCCGGATTATTATCTGAGCCAGCCAGGTTTGCGGTTAGCTCCAGATTTCCTTAATGATACCTCCATACAAAAGCCGGACAAGAGGTGTTGCGGGCGCTTCGGGGACCCCATGTGACACAGCCGAAGCTATGCAAATACAGAATGCACACGCCAGACTTTCCGACATTCTCGATCAAAGTTTGAGCGGGATTTGTCTTTTTGATGCTCAGACCTTGCATTTTCACTATTCGAATAAGGGCGCACAGCGCAATCTGGGCTATGACATGGATAGGCTGCCCATGATGACGCTATTTGACATTCAGCCGGAACTGGACGAAGCGTCGTTCCGAACGATGATCAGTCCACTCGTCAATGGCGAGAAAGAGGCTCTGACTTTCGAAACAATGCACTTGCGTGCCGACGGCACCCTTTACCCAGCCGAAGTCCATCTGCAGTGGGTTCCGCAATCAGACCGCGGAGAATTTCTTGCAATTATGCTGGATATTACGAACCGCCGCCGTGCCCAGGTAGCGTTGCAGGAAAATGAGGCGCGTTTTCGAATCATTGCCAATACAATCCCGCAGCTCGCATGGATATCGGAAACCGATGGATCGAGGTTTTGGCACAACCAGCGCTGGTATGACTACACAGGCACAACGCCGGAAGAAATGAAAGGTTGGGGCTGGTGCAGGGTGCATGATCCAGCGCTACTGCCTAGCGTAATAGAAAAGTGGAATGAAGCAGTCGCCGCCGGACAGGCGTTTGCGATAGAAGTCCCCCTGCGTGGCGCGGATGGGCGATACAGGATATTCCTGGTACGGGCGGAGCCGTTAAAGGATGCGCAAGGCCGGGTGGTGCAATGGCTCGGCACCAATACCGACATAAACGATCAGAGACTGGAGGAGAAAGCGCGACGCGAAACTGAAAAACAGCTTCAGGTGGTGATGCAGAACATGAGTGAAGGCCTCGTGATCTCGGATTCAAATCGCAAATTACTGCATTGGAACCCGGCAGCGCTGAGTATGCATGACATCGGTAATGCGGAAGAGGTCTTGATCAATCTACGCAGCTTTGCCCGATTCTACGAGTTATCCACTGTTGAGGGCGCCGTCTTGCCTATCGAACACTGGCCGCTGGCACGCATTCTCTGGGGTGAGCAGCTACATGATCTGGAGTTGCGCGTCAGGCGTCTGGATAGAGAATGGACGCGTATCTTCAGTTATTCCGGCGCAATTTTGCAGTATGGCGATGACAAAGACCTGGCGTTTATGACGATCAAGGATATTACCAAACGTAAATATGCGGAAGAAGCGCTGCGGGACGCCAAGGTAAACCTCGAGCATAAAGTCAATGAGCGCACTGCTCAGCTCGTGGCCAAAAGCAAAGAGCTGGAAAATTTTTGTTATTCGGTATCGCATGATCTCAGGGCGCCCCTGCGCGGGATAGCGGGCTATAGCCGTCTTCTGCTCGAAAGTTACTATGAGTGTCTTGATGAGGAAGGCCGCGGTTTTCTGAAGAATGTTGGTTTGGCAACCACGCACATGAGCAGTTTAATTGAAGATTTGCTCTCTTATTCAAAGCTTGAGCGGCGGAAACTTTCTACAACGGCCGTCACGCTTTCCAGCTTCTTGTCTCAGCTATTGGACCAGTTCAAGGACAGCATTGAAAATGTGCGCCTAACAGTCAAAGTCGACGATTTGCGCATTAGTGCCGATCTGGATGGTCTCGCAATTGCATTGCGTAACCTGATCGATAACGCGCTCAAGTTTTCCAGATTTGTCCCTGAACCGGCTATCGAAATTCTTGCGCAGCCTGCGGATGGCTACTGCATCCTCTCGGTTCGGGATAATGGAATCGGATTCGACATGCGTTTTTACCACAAGATTTTTGAGATATTCCAGCGCCTCCATCGAGCCGAAGACTACCCCGGAACGGGTATTGGGCTTGCGATGGTGCACAAAGCCATGGAGCGGATGGGAGGACGCGTTTGGGCGGAAAGCGAACTGGGCGGTGGGGCGGTCTTTTATCTGAAATTACCTCTATACGGTACAGCTACAGCAGTTACTCCGGCAGTTTCCGAACCGGGTTAGCAACAACTATCGATGAATACTACGTTGCCAATCCTGCTCATTGAAGATAATCCAATGGATGTGGATCTGACCCGGCGCGCGTTTATCCGGCACAATCTGGCCAATCCTCTCGAAGTAATGCGTGACGGTCAGGAAGCAATTGATTTCGTGGCAGGCTGGAGAGCAGGAGATCCGGTGCCTTCCGTGATACTGCTCGACCTGAAGCTTCCAAAAATCAGCGGATTGGAAGTCCTGAGGGTCATTCGGGCGCACCCCGATATCGGAACTGTCCCAGTCGTGGTTCTTACGTCCTCGGCTGAGGATGATGATATTCGTAAAGCCTATTTGCTTGGTGCAAATTCCTACATCGTGAAGCCGGTGGATTTTGAAAAATTCATCGACGTGGCGCGGCAGATCGAACTCTATTGGACAGTTCTCAATATGCATAGTTTTTCGAAGCCTGCATAATGAGAATCCTCTATCTGGAGGATAACGCTCTGGACGCAGGTCTGGTGCGGCTGGAGCTGGAGAAACGTGCGCCGGATATTCAACTGGATATCGTCGGGACATTGGCCGAGGCATTTGGACGGATCGAACGGTTCCATGAGATTTATGGAACCAGCCTCGAAACCTCGGCGATCGCGAGGGTAGGGGAGGATGCTTCACATCGCTACGATCTGATCCTGACCGATCTCAATCTTCCCGATGGCAGCGGCAGAACGTTGCTGGCGCGGGTTCGCAGTCAGCGTTTGCCGCTCCCCGTCGTCGTGCTTACCGGTGCGAGCAACGAAGAAGTACTGGTTGAATTGCTCCGGGCCGGCGCGGATGATTACGTCATAAAGCGTGACGGCTTCCTTGAAACGTTGGCTCTCGTGCTGCGTGCTGCATTCGACAAGTTTCGCACGGAAACCTACAGGAGAGCCGCCTCGCTGAGAGTTCTTTACGTCGAGCCTGATGCTGATGAATTCGATCTGGCCAAGCGAGAACTGGCTTCCATCGCTCCACACCTGCACATTGAGTCAGTTCAGACAGCTGGGCAGGTTTTTCAGCGTTTTGCGGCATCTGGTCCGGATGCCGCCATTGACGTTCTTCTACTTGATTATTATTTGCCCGGCGCCTCCGCCACCGATATTTTGAAGGAGCTGTGCCAGGTGCGTGGGTTTGACCTGCCGATCATTCTGGTTACAGGTTCTGGCGACGAGGAAATTGCGCGGCAGTCTCTCAAGCTGGGCGCCGCTGATTATGTGGTAAAAAGTGCGGGTTATCTTCAACGGTTGCCCACGGTCATTGAAAATGTCTGGCTCCGGGCCGAGTCAAATCGCAGAGAGCGGGTTTTGCTGGAGGAAAGGACCCGGCTTTCTCTTGCCACCGAAGCAGCCGCAATAGGTATTTGGGAGTGGAACACGGTGACCGGCGACATCATCTGGGATGATCGCATGTACGAGATTTATGGCGTTCCACGCGGGACCGCAATCACGTATGAAATATGGAGATCCTACACATATCCCGACGATTTGCCCGAGCAGGAAGCGCAATTAAAAAAAATCAGTGCGGAAAATGGACGGGCACAGCTTGATTTCCGGATTCTGCGCGGACACGAAACCATACGTCATTTGCATATCGCCAAAGCGGTAAAATGGAGCACAAACTGTAACGAGTTGCGAATAGTAGGCACTGCCATCGACATCACGAAGCGCAAGCAGACCGAACTTGCAATTCAGGAGCATGCCATGCAGCAGGGCCTTATTGCAGCGTTCGGGCAACAGGCGCTCGCCAGCGCCGATCTTGACGAGCTATGGGATCAGGCTGCGGTGATTGTATCCCAGGGCCTGAACATCGATTTTTGTAAAGTCCTCCAGCTTGCGCCGGATTTACGTTCTTTTGTACTCAAGGCAGGTTCAGGTTGGCAAGCCGGCTGGATAGGCCGCAAAATATCATTCACCTACGAAAACAGCCAGAACCGGTTTGTTCTCGCGAGTTACCAACCGGTGATCGTAGGAGATTTCCACGCCGAGATTCGGTTCAAGCCTTCGAATATTTTGCAAAATCACGGCATCCGTAGTAGTGCCGATGTGCTTATCTCGGGCGCTGGCGGCCCGTACGGTGTATTGGGAGCCTATTCACGTGAAGCGTTCCGCTTCACGTCGAGTAGTATCAACTTCTTGCAGAGCCTAGCCAATATCATTGCAACCGCTATCGATCGCAAGGCTACGGAGGAGCGCCTCACCTATCTGGCCCAGTTCGACCCGCTGACGGAGTTGCCCAACCGGAGCCTTTTCCTCGATCGCCTCAGACGGGCAATGGAGCATGCGCAGCGCAATCGATGTCGGGTAGGTGTGGTATTCGCTGATCTGGATCGTTTCAAGATCGTTAACGATACGATGGGCCACAGCACTGGCGATAAATTACTGGTTCAGGTTGCGCAACGGTTGCAACGATGCGTGCGCTCATGCGATACGGTTGCGCGATTGGGTGGAGACGAATTTGCATTCATCCTGACCGATCTGGCTCAGGCCGAAGACGCAACCCTGGTTGCGGAAAAAGTAATTACTGCGCTCTCGCTGCTCTTTGAGTTGGAAGGGCAGGAAATTTATATTTCAGCGAGCCTTGGAATCAGCATTTATCCCGGAGATGGTATGGATGCGGATGGCTTGCTCAGGAACGCTGACACCGCGATGTTCCAGGCTAAAGAGCAGGGTCCAGCCATTTATCGGTTCTATTTGCCGCAGATGAATGAGCGCGCAGTAGCCCGCCTCAAAATTGAAACTCAGCTTCGCGGTGCGCTCGCGCGGCGCGAGTTCGTGCTGCACTATCAGCCGAAGGCAAGTTTGGTCAGTGGCGAAATCACCGGCTTTGAGGCGCTGCTGCGCTGGCAGCATCCAACGCATGGACTCGTGCCGCCGCTTCAGTTCATCTCGGTACTCGAGGATACGGGACTGATTGTTTCAGTTGGCGAATGGGTGGTGCGAACAGTCTGTGAACAGATAAAAGCATGGCAGAATCAAGGGCTTTCCTTGTATCCGATATCAGTCAATCTGTCGGCACGACAGTTTCAGCAGCAAGACCTCGATTCATGTGTTGGAAAGACTCTGCAGGTCACCGGAATTGATCCCCATTTGCTGGAATTCGAGCTGACTGAATCGATATTGATGAAAGAAGCCGAAACAACCGCCAGTGCGCTGCAAAACCTGAAAGCGTTCGGTGTGCAGATATCGATGGATGATTTCGGTACGGGTTACTCAAGTCTTGCCTACCTCAAGCGGTTTCCGCTGGACGTAATCAAGATTGACCGCGCGTTCATCCGGGACGTCACCACCGATCCGGACGATGCAACCATCGCGGTGGCTATGATCAAGCTGGCCCACAGCCTGGGGCTGAAGGTGGTAGCTGAAGGCGTTGAAACGAGGTCGCAACTTGATTTCCTGATAAAGCACGGTTGCGACGAAATGCAAGGCTTCTATTTTTCACGGCCCCTTCCGCTCGAGTGTGCTTCGCAGGCGCTTATCAAAGGTTATCGGATACCGATGAGCAACGGATCACTGAATGAAGGATGAGCTTGCGGCTCATCGCCAATAGCGCTCTCGTCTCAGGTTTAACCGCTCCCAATTGCTATAAAGTCCTTTCCCTATTACGCGATATTTGTTAACTTAACTGCGCGCAAATTCCCAATCCGCGGGGGGCGGATGAATTTTCTGGCAGATAATGACAAATGAAAAAAGTTATCTTGGTGATTTGCCTCATGTTCGCCTTTACTGGCGGGGCTTTTGCACAGAAGGGGGGGCTGAATCTTAGATCGCATTCGGTGCTGGTTATGGACGCTCAGCATGGGCATATCCTTTTTAACAAAAATGCAGATAACGTGATGCCGATCGCTTCCATCACGAAACTCATGACGGCAATAGTTGTGCTTGATGCGAAATTGCCTCTGGATGAGGAAATCGTCATTGAAGCCGCTGATATCGATGTTCTCAAAAATACCCGCTCTCGCTTGCGAGTGGGGGGAAGCCTGACTCGCCAGGAAATGCTGCGGCTGGCATTGATGTCTTCCGAGAACCGTGCTGCGGCGGCGCTGGGGCGGACTTATCCCGGAGGCATCAATGCATTCGTTGCCGCAATGAATATGAAGGCATTCGAGCTTGGCATGGGCAACAGTTATTTTGTTGATTCCACCGGGCTGAATAGTGCCAACGTCTCCACTGCGCGTGATCTGGCAAAAATGGTGAGCGCTGCGCATGACTACGATGTCATTCGTGAATTTTCCACTACCGCTGCGCATGCGGTGGCGTTCGCAGATGAAGACCGTAGCATGCAGTTCGTCAATTCCAACCGCTTGGTGAGTAGCGGAAGTTGGGATATTGATTTATCGAAAACAGGCTTTCTTAGTGAAGCCGGACGCTGTCTTGTCATGCGGGCTAACATAACGGGAAAAGCAATTATCATAGTATTGCTTGATTCCTGGGGAAAGAACTCACGTATCGGTGACGCCAACCGCATCAAGAAATGGATGGAGATCGGGTTCACTCGCAAAGTTCGGGGGTAATATATTTAAGTGGACCAGTTAAGGAAGGCTAACGCGTGGCCATATACCCGAGTCTCGGTCTGAAAGAAGTTTTTTGATACAAACCCGGAAAAAGTTTCTGTCCTACCATCTTTAACTCTGCATGGGGCCGCACTTCAATGTGCCGCTGATGCTGGAGTATCGCGCCGATATCGAGTATTCAGGAGATTTCGATATTCGGGGTCGCCGCTTGATTTTTCTCCAGGTAGGGCATTGCGTAGCACCAGGAAGCGAGCATTCGCCCAGGAAGGAGCTGTCATGCAATTACAACTGATTGTCGCGCTCATCATTGTTTTTCTGATTGTCATGTTCGCGATTCAGAACGCCGTGGCGGTAAGCGTCGTATTCTTGCTGTGGCGCATCGATGCGTCGCTTTCCTCTGTGATTGCTGCCTGCTTCGGCCTTGGAACGCTCATCGGTGCATTGATTACGGTCCCCACGATGTTGCGTGAGCGAATTCTGATAAGTCGCCTGCGTAAACAAGTCGAAATATTGCGCGCGGAGAATGACAGCCTGAATGCGCTGAAGAAAGACGAATCTGCACTACCGTATGGGCACTAATTTATAGGCAGCGGGCCCGACGGTAGTATCGATTACCCAGTTTAAAGCAGGCGAAACGCAAGAATGGCAACGATCGTGGGCGGAAGCGCGGCTGCCAGCAAGCCTAAAGGATGTATTGCTCCATCTCTGAATGAACCTTTTAATATGGAAAAGCCTGCCGGGTTCGGTGCATTGGCAATGACTGTAAGCCCTCCGCCGGTAACGGCGCCGGCAACGAGCGAATATCGGAACTCTGCGCTCGTGCCTTCCAGGAGAGAACCCAGATAAGTGAGCGCTGCATTGTCGGTGATTGCGGTAAGGAGGGTGGCGCCAAAAAAAAGTACAGTGTTGTCCATGTCGGACAGCAAGGGCTGCAGCCACCACTTCTGTTGTCCCCCAAGGACAACCAGCCCGGCAAGAAAAAAAGCAACCAACAATCCTTCGCGCAGAATCAGCCGGTCCTGATAGCGCTCATAGGCACTCGCAAAGCCCAGAAAGAAGAGCAGCAACCCCATGAAGACGACAGGGTGATGCGCAAACACTACCACGCCTGCCAGAAATACGATATGCACAAATACCACGGGTAATGGGACCTTGGCACATGTGGCGCGCGCTTCATTTTTCAATCCCGATAATTCATGTCGAAACAGGAAAGTGACGGCCAAGGCATTCACCAGCACGCCGATCGCGGCCTTCCAGCCAAATGTAGTAAACATGAAGGCAGTGTCCCATCCCCATTTACCCGCCACCATGAGAACCGGTGGTGCGGCAAAGGATGTCATTGTTCCACCGATGGAAATGTTGACAAACAGCACACCGAGCGTGACATACTTGAGCCGGGTGGAAATCCCCCTGGAATAATAACGCTCAAGCAGAATCAGTCCGGCTAACGTCATGGCCCCCGGTTCCGTGATAAATGAGCCCAGCAGAGGAACAAACGATAATGTGATGAAGTAGAACGCGCTGCCCTCCGGCCAGGGAATGAGCCGCGCGAGCGTTTTTACGTTGAGCATGGCGAACTGCAGGATCGGGCGAGTGCCCGCGATGACCATGATGGCAAACACGAACATGGGCTCGGTAAAGCTTTGTCGATCGAGGTAAGCGATGGCGGCGTGCTTGCCGTCCGTGACAAACATCATGATGACGAGAACCATGGCCCAAAAGCCGAAAACAACCTCGACCTCGCCGAGAAAATGCCAGATGCCTGCGTGGGTGGGGTGACTATGCGCCAATTGCTCGAAATATTTGGTCGAGAAAGTGTGGATCAGCGCGACGCCAAACAACAGTGCGCCAATAATCTCGATGGAGGCGGGGTTCAACCTAAATCCGGTAGTTGACCGCTCATTTAATAGATCAGTGTCATGATTAATAACAATATTTCATATTATTTGACGCTCACCCTCCGGGTGAGGGCGCTACGGGGTGAATTGCACAGTTTTTGGGGCACATGACTGCGTTGCAACTTCTTGGAATGGAACGGCGCCCCAAAGCGTCGCCCGAGGGACCCCGCGAAGCGGGGATCGGGCAGCGCAGGGGATGCCGCGATCGCGTTCCACACGCAAGGCGCCCGCATCCCGCTTCGGGGTCGCACCTTCCTGCGGAAGGCACTGCTCCGCCCTACGCGGGCGCATTCCGCGTCGTTGCGCCTTGCCCTGCACCCCAAAAACCGTACACTTCACCCCGTCCAACTACCGGATTTAGGTTCAATTCGTTTTATTTCATTGCATCAAGATTGGCCTTTGCATCAGCATTTCCCTGGGCGGCGGCTTTCGTGAACCATTCCTTGGCTTTATCGGTATCCCTGGCTATTCCTTCGCCGGCGAAATACATCACCCCGAGGTTATTTTCAGCATCGACATTGCCCTGCTCAGCCGACTTTTGAAATAGCTCTACCGCTTTGACCGGGTCTTTGGCGACACCTTCACCATTTGCGTACATCAACCCGAGGTTGAACTGGGCATCCGCATATCCCTGCGCAGCGGATCGATGAAACCAGGCAGCAGCCGTAACAGGGTCATTGCTCAGGATTTTACCGGATGAATCCTTGGATATGGCTTCCCCGGTGTAGTACATAACGCCCAGTCCGTTTTGGGCTTTGGCATCGCCAGCCTCGGCATCTTTCCTTAATTGCAGGAATTTTTCTTCCGGCGTCGCTTCATTCTCCGAGCCCCCCGGCATGATTTCCTTTAATATCGCCGATTTTTCTTCCGGGGTCAGCTCATTTTCCAGGATGCTCGGAATTTGTGCTTCCGATGTGAATTCATCCGGCAACCGGGTCTGCGTTTCCGTTTTGGCGGCGGTCTCCGGCGCTTTCTCGCCGCATCCGGCAAGCATGAGCATGGGCGCGGCGAGTAACGTAACAATAAGGATGTTCATCGATTATTATGTCCTGTCAGGTACCATCCAAGCTGGTTCAGCGGTTGTGAAATCAAAGGCGAACGGGCTTCATCCTCATAAGCTGTAATACATATCAAACTCGACCGGATGGGTGGTCATGCGAAACCGCGTCACTTCTTCCATCTTGAGTTCGATGTAGCCATCTATCATATCATTCGAAAACACGCCGCCCCGGGTAAGAAAGTTGCGATCCTTATCCAGGCTATCCAGTGCCTCATCCAGCGAGGCGCAAGGGTTGGGAATCCTGGCGGCTTCCTCGGGCGGAAGGTCATAAAGATTCTTGTCCATGGGGTCACCTGGATGAAGCTTGTTCTGGATACCGTCCAGCCCAGCCATCATCAATGCAGTGAAAGCAAGATAAGGGTTAGCGGTCGGATCGGGAAAACGCACTTCGACGCGCCTTCCCTTGGGACTGTTGGCGTAGGGAATACGCACTGCGGCGGAACGGTTGCTTACTGAATAAGCAAGGTTGATCGGTGCTTCGAAGCCGGGAACCAGGCGCTTGTAGGAATTGGTACCCGGATTGGTAATGGCGTTCAGGGCTTTGGCATGCCTGATAATGCCGCCTATATAATACAACGCCATTTCCGAGAGGCCCGCGTAACCATTTCCGGAAAATAGATTTTGTCCGGCTTTCCAGATCGACTGGTGCACATGCATGCCCGAACCATTGTCGCCGACGATGGGTTTCGGCATGAAAGTCGCCGTTTTTCCGTAAGAGTGCGCGATATTGTGCACGACATATTTGAATACCTGGGTCCAGTCGGCGCGCTTCACCAGGCTGCTGTACTTGGTACCTATTTCACACTGTCCGGCAGTCGCGACTTCATGATGATGTACTTCGACTTCGATACCCAGTTCTTCCAGTGCAAGACACATGGCGGAACGAATATCGTGCAAGGAATCAACCGGAGGAACGGGGAAATATCCCCCTTTTATACCGGGGCGGTGCCCGGTATTGCCCCCCTCGTATTTTACTGCCGAGCTCCAGGCTGCTTCCTCGGATTCGATCTTTACCGAGCAGCCGGACATATCGGCATGCCAGATAACGGAGTCAAAGATGAAGAATTCAGGTTCCGGTCCGAAATAGGCGATGTCGCCGATGCCGGTCGATTTAAGGTAAGCTTCACCGCGTTTCGCGAGCGAGCGGGGGTCGCGGTCATAGCCCTTGCCGTCGGAAGGCTCCACCACATCACAGGTCATGAACATCGTTGCCTCGTCCATGAACGGGTCCATTTTCGCCGTTTCGGGGTCAGGTACCAGCAGCATGTCGGAGGCATGAATACCTTTCCAGCCGGCAATGGAGGAACCATCGAACGCGTGACCATCCTCCAGCTTGTCCGCATCGATGGCATGGGCGGGAAGCGTTACATGGTGTTCTTTACCGCGGGTATCCGTAAATCTTAAATCAACGAACCTGACTTCATTGTCCTGGATCATTTTCAGAACATCGGGTACCGCCATATTTCTCTCCATGAAGACTGCCTTGAATTGAAGGGGATAAGTATAAAGGTAACATTATATCAGCAGGAACGTTTCCATTTTTTCAAGATGTCGAGCCGAACATGCCTGGGACCCGACATCTTTGGAAAAGATGCCGGGGATCGCGGGCGCTGCCGTGGCGCTGGCTATGAAGCCTATCCGGTACATAAAGTTTTTAGGTAAACACCCGCTTGAAAATGGATTACCATTGCACTTTAATCCGTTATTCTGGAAAACCATATGGAAACCATCACTGCAATACTGGAGAGGGCGCAACAGCGTGCCAGGGAAATGGATTTGCCGTACGAAGGGGCGCTGTTGCCCAGTGAAGCGCTTGATCTGCTGCAGGAAGTGCCCGGAGCAAAATTGGTGGACGTGCGTTCCAGAGCCGAATGGGATTGGGTAGGGAGAATACCGGGTGCGGTCGAAATCGAGTGGCAATCCTATCCCGGGATGCGGCCCAACTCCAGCTTCCTCGATTATCTTTCCAGCCAGGTGGACAAGGAATCGCTGGTGATGTTCATCTGCCGCAGCGGAGGCCGTTCACATCAGGCTGCGGCTACCGCTACCGAATCGGGCTATGCAAATTGCTACAATATTCTCGAAGGTTTTGAAGGCGAGAAAGACGCAACCGGCCATCGTGGTAGCAAAGGGGGGTGGAAAGCAGCAGGGTTGCCTTGGATACAAGGCTGAGCCGACGGACGGGAAACCAGGAGCGCTGGATCAGAATTCTCCGCGTTCAGATTCGGGAAGTCGACGGGCTTCAGTTCAAGCCGCTGACCATTTGACCATTCCCGAATAAGCCGTGATCAGCACAATGATCCCGAATCCGATGCGATACCAAGCAAATACGGTGAAATCATGGTGACTGATAAAGCGCAATAATCCCCGTACAGCCAATAATGCGCTGATGAAGGAGGCCACGAAGCCGATAAAAAATACGCCGATATCATCGAAATGGAGAATATCGCGATTTTTGAAAATATCGTAGAAGGTGGCCGCGAACATCACGGGTATTGCCAGGAAAAAAGAGAACTCGGTGGCGGCCTTGCGCGATAAGCCGAAAAAGAGTCCGCCAATAATCGTTGCACCTGAGCGCGAGGTACCCGGTATCAAGGCCAGGCATTGCATTAATCCGACTTTCAGCGCGTGTTTCCAGTCCATATCTTCCACCCGTTCAACTTCCACCACGTGTTTCCTGCGCTCGGCCCACAGAATTAGAATTCCGCCGATTATAAATGCCATTGCCACGGGTACTGGATGAAACAGATATTGCTTGATGGTTTTAATGAACAATAAACCCAGAATCGCAGCGGGCAGAAACGCGATGAAAAGATTGAGTACGAAGCGGTTTGCATCCTGACGCGAGCCCACATCCGCAACTACGCTACGAATCTTGACGCGGTATTCCCAGCATACCGCCAGAATGGCGCCCAGCTGAATGACAATCGTGAATACCTTTCCTTTGTCGTCATTGAAGTCGAGCAGATCAGCCGCCAGGATGAGATGGCCGGTAGAGGAAATCGGGAGAAATTCGGTCAGGCCTTCGATAATGCCGAGGATCAGGGCCTTGAGGAACAGAAACCAGTCCATATGCGATTATCCGGCCAAACGAATTAAGCGCCGGATAAGCACGAGCGGAAGCAGGTAAGTCAAGGTGTTACCAGGCAACGGGTTTTTCCAATGGCGACATATAGGTTGCGATTATCCGGCTGATTATTTTTTTCGGCATTATCGCATCGAAGCCTGCTTCAGGCTTGAAAATACTTCTTGAAGTTGCCATAGAGCCGATCAGCGAATAATTTAGAGAAGACTTTTCGATTCCCGTTTTCCCGGGAGAGACGAGTGTTTCCTATTTAACGGTCGGCTCTATGGCAGGATGAGCCCAATGCGCCATCACCATTACAGCTTGTTATAAATCTCCGTCCCTTTTGCCACAAATTCGACCGCTTTTTCTTCCATGCCTTTTTTCAAGGCTTCATTTTCGCCAACACCTTTCTGTGCGGCATAGTCGCGCACATCCTGGGTTATCTTCATCGAGCAGAAGTGGGGGCCGCACATCGAGCAAAAGTGGGCGAGTTTGGCACCTTCCTGCGGCAGGGTTTCATCATGGAACTGTCTTGCCTTGTCGGGATCGAGGCCAAGATTGAACTGATCATTCCAGCGAAACTCGAAGCGGGCTTTCGAAAGCGCATTATCGCGAATCTGCGCACCGGGATGGCCCTTTGCCAGGTCTGCCGCGTGAGCGGCAATTTTATAAGTGATTATGCCATCTTTTACGTCATCCTTATCCGGCAGGCCAAGGTGCTCCTTCGGCGTAACATAACACAGCATTGCCGTACCATACCAGCCGATCATGGCGGCACCGATGGCGGATGTAATATGATCGTAGCCAGGCGCGATGTCGGTAGTGAGCGGCCCCAACGTATAGAACGGAGCCTCGGCGCAGTATTTCAACTGCATATCCATGTTTTCCTTGATCAGGTGCATGGGAACATGGCCCGGACCTTCGATCATTACCTGCACGTCATGCTTCCATGCGACCTGCGTTAATTCGCCGAGGGTTTTCAGTTCCGCGAACTGGGCTTCATCGTTGGCATCGTGAATCGAACCGGGGCGCAGGCCGTCTCCCAGGGAAAAGCTCACATCATATGCTTTCATGATTTCGCAGATTTCTTCGAAGCGGGTATACAGAAAACTTTCCCTGTGATGCGCGAGACACCACTTAGCCATGATGGAACCGCCGCGCGAAACGATGCCGGTCAGCCGTTTTGCCGTCATTGGAACATAGGCGAGCAGCACGCCGGCATGGATGGTGAAATAGTCCACGCCCTGCTCAGCCTGTTCGATCAGCGTATCGCGGAAAATTTCCCAGGTGAGGTCCTCCGCTTTGCCATCGACTTTTTCCAGGGCCTGGTAAATTGGCACGGTGCCGATGGGAACGGGGCTGTTGCGGATTATCCACTCACGAGTTTCGTGAATATTTTTTCCGGTGGAAAGATCCATTACCGTATCTCCGCCCCAGCGGATAGCCCAGGTCATTTTCTCGACTTCTTCCTGGATGCTCGAACCCAATGCCGAGTTACCGATGTTCGCATTGATTTTCACCAGAAAATTGCGGCCGATGATCATCGGTTCGGATTCGGAATGGTTGATGTTGGCAGGAATGATGGCGCGACCTCTGGCCACTTCATCGCGTACGAATTCCGGTGTGATATGCTGGGGTAGAAAGGCGCCGAAATCCTGCCCGGGATGCTGGCGTGTAAGTAATTCCCGATGTTGATTGCTCAGGTGCTCGCAACGTTGATTCTCACGTATGGCTACATACTCCATTTCCGGCGTAATGATGCCTTGACGCGCATAATGCATTTGCGTGACATTCGCCCCGGCCTTGGCACTGCGGGGCTGGCGCTTCAAATCAAAGCGCATTTCAGCGAGCTTTGGGTCGGACAGGCGCTCCCTGCCATAAGCGGAAGCAGGGCCGGAGAGAATTTCCGTGTCGCCCCGCTCATCTATCCATTTTTCACGTAAGGGAGCCAGGCCGGAACGGATGTCGATCTTTATCGCCGGATCCGTGTACGGGCCAGAAGTGTCGTAAACGTAAATTGCCGGGTTTTGTTCCGCACCCATGCTGGCAGGCGTATCGGATTGGCTGATTTCCCGCATGGGTACCTGAATATCAGGTCGGGAGCCATGTACATAAATTTTTCGGGATTCAGGCAGAGGCTTGACCGCCCCTTCATCCACATGGGCTGTTTTGCTCGAAAAGGGCAAAGGGATTTGTGCTGCATTTAAAACGGTTGCATTCATAATACGCTCCTTTAGCGCGGTAAAGAAGCGGGATTAGTTACATCCCAGCTTCCCTACGGCGGCATTATCCGTGTCAGGTAGTAAGGGACTGTCTCACCAGTTTCCGGCGTTTCCGGAAAGGACCCCTAGCTGCTGCTGTGAAGCTAATGGAAATGTGAAATAATTGCAAGTCTGGGATGATATTTTATATAAGGCTGGACATGGATCTTGAGCAAAACCGTTTTAACATGATAGAACAGCAAATTCGTACATGGGAAGTGCTGGATCAGGAAGTTCTCAAATTGTTATTCGAGCTGCGGCGCGAAGAATTTGTCCCTGCGACTTACCGTTCTCTTGCATTTGTGGACATGGAAATTCCGCTTGGGTACGGTGAAGTCATGCTTGCTCCAAAAATGGAAGCGCGGATCTTGCAGGAATTGCAGGTAAAAAAAACCGACAGGATTTTGGAGGTGGGCAGCGGCAGCGGGTATCTGACTGCATTGCTGGCAGCCAAAGGCGGGTCTGTTTGCAGCGTGGAAATCGTGCCGGAACTGAAAGCCATGGCGGAAAAAAATCTCCGGGCGCACGGAATCACCGATGTAATCCTGGAGAATGGAGATGCTGCCCGTGGCTGGCCTCAGCATGGGCCTTACGATGTAATCGTGTTGACGGGGTCGACGCCGGTTCTACCGGAGGCTTTCCAAAAAAGCCTCAAAACCGGTGGACGTCTGTTCGCGGTGGTAGGCGACGCACCTGTCATGCAAGCCGTGCTCGTCACTTGCGTGGTCCAAAAGGAAAATGCAGGCGTATATAATACAGTCGGCCTGTTTGAAACCTGTATTTCCCCGCTCAAGAACGCGATGCAGCCCGAGAGATTTACATTTTGATCTTACGGCCCAATCCCATGAATTACAAGTTCGCCCGGCTGATCTAGCTCAACCGCGTCCAATCGGTCGATAGCTCTTTTTTCGTCCAAGAGTTAGAACAATCTGGAATCAAAGTGAAAATTCCGCAATATATTTGTGCGTTATTGATTGCAGGAGCAGCTTTACATACTCCACTCCACGCAGCCGATCTGATGGAAATCTATCGTCAAGCGCTGGAAGAGGACGCGCTATATAGCGCCGCGCGTGCAGCTCACATGGCGGCGCAGGAAAGGCTGCCGCAGGGTCGGGCCGGACTCCTTCCCACCCTCTCGCTTGCGTTTGTGAAGCGGAGGCAATTCATAGATATCGGAAGTACCAGTACGGCTGCGGCTGTCGGAGCGGTCAGGCCGTCTGAAGTGATCATCGATAACCAGAGTGTGACGATCACGGCAACCCAGCCCATTTATCGCAAGGAAAATTTCGTAATCTATGAACAATCCAAGCTTCAGGTTGCTCAGGCGGACTCACAGTTCATCATTGCAGCACAGGATCTGATACTCCGGGTAGCCCAGGCGTATTTGGATATCCTCACCGCGCAAGTGAATCTGGAGGTCGCGGAGGCTCAAAAAAAGGCAATCTCGGAGCAATTGGAGCAGGCCAAGCGCAACTTTGAGGTGGGCACGACGACTATCGTCGACACTTACGAAGCCCAGGCCCGTTTCGATCTGACCACATCTCAGGAAATCGCCGCCAAAAATCAGCTGGAAGTGGCGCAACGCACTCTGCAACAGATCATCGGGCATATGCCCGATGAACTCGTACGCCCGAAAGACACTGCCTACGAGTTGCTCAACCTGAAGTACGCAAACATGCAGGATTGGATTACCGTGGCTGAACAGAATAATCTCGCCCTGAAAGTACAGCAATCGGTATACGAAATCGCAAAACAGGACGTGGAACGAGCCAAGGCAGGGCATTATCCCACGCTGGACCTGGTCGCCATATACAGCGACCAGAAAGGCGTCGGCGGTACAATTACCGGTCGGCCAATTAACCTGACCTCAAAAGAAATAGGGATTCAGGTCAGTTTTCCCATATTTCAGGGTTTCGCGGTGCAATCGCAGGTGCGCGAAGCCCTGGCTATCCAGGAAAGGGTGTTCCAGGAACTGAACAATACCCGGCGCAACAGTGTGCTGCAGGTGAGTCAGCAGTATCTGAATGTGACCAACGGTATCGCCCAGGTAAAAGCGCTGAAACAGGCGCTGCTATCAAGCAAGAGCCAGCTGGATTCAACCAAGCTCGGGCAGGAGGTCGGCGTTAGAACGGAGGTGGACGTATTAAATGCTCAGCAGCTATATTATTCGGCCCGCCGGGATCTCGCCCAGGCGCGAAATAACTTTCTCATGTCAAGATTGAGATTGGAGGCCGAGGCAGGAGAGCTGGACGAGGATGACTTGAGGGAGGTAAACCAGGCATTGGTACAATAACCTCTTCAACCTCTTTTTAAATGAGGTTTTTTGACTATAGCCTCCCTCCCTGCGTTGACGCGCAAGTGGTTGAGTGTTAGATTTTCTCAAAAGGAGAAGTTGCGAGTCGTTTTGACGCATTAATCGCCATTACATTGTGTTGTTCGAGTGCCTGAATCTGCTTTCCGCCAGGAACTGCATTTGCGGTTGAGGCCATCGCAGTACCATGCCTTATCGAGTAAGCTCGCAGCAACGAACGCAGGAAAACTCCAGCCCGAATTCTCCGTAACATATCGTCGACCACTTATTTACCTGGGCATATCGGCCTAATTCAAGCGAAAACGGGCGATCTTCCACGACGCCTGTTGCCGTGCCGTTGTATCTTCAAATCGAATATACGTAGCTTGATGGCTACCGAGGCCAACCATGAATGAGCTAGCCGTATCTGATACATACCGGGGTCAGCCGTCTATTCTTTCGACTGGCGACAGGCCGTCTGGCATTCGAGACAGCCGCCCGACGGAAGCCGTCAAAGGCGTGCTGGACGCAAAGACTTTTAGCGCAATCGAAACGGACCAATTATTTGATTCGCTTAACCATGCTGTCACTCATGTCGGGCAGTCGGTGCTCTATCGGTCCCTGGCTCAGCCAGGGACCGACGCCGAAGTGACGCGGGAAAAACATGAGGCATTGCGCGAGCTGGAATCGGATCCCGACCTTTACAAAGCTTTGCAGCATTTCGTGGAAACCATGGCGGGGGGAGAGCAATGTCTTCATCAATTGCTCTACGGTACGTTTACCGGCGGGCTCGCCATCGCTAATTCCAGAGCCGGTAAAGATGAAATGGAATTCAGCGGTTACGGTTATCATCAATTCGTCGATGGTACCGCTTTTGTCATCGATATGGTCGAGGCAATGCAAACCCTGCCACAGCCGAAGAGCGCATATCTGCAGGGCTTATTCGACGCGATTCGCGATTTTGGCAACACGCGTACTTATTCCCTGATGCGCGGACCGGTCTATTCCGTGGACGGGAAGCTCAAGACCAGGGACGAAAAACCACGTTATCTGCCAATCCCGCGCTTTAGACCATCGATGATTAAACCCCTTCCGATGTTCGGGGCGTTGGGTGCGATAGGCGCAGCGCTTTATTTCTTTCAGGGCTTGCTGGCCGGCTTCGGCATTTCTTACCTGGGTTATGGAATACTCATGCTGGCGGTACCGGTGCTGCCGGTCCTCCTGATTGCCATTGCCGCGTCCGACCGCGATTCAGTCATATATCCGCTGCGCAAGCTATTCAAGAACAGCCCCGAGTTGGCGCGTCTGCTGGATACGCTGGGAATGATCGATGAGCTTTTGTCATTTCGCCGTTATTCACTCACATTTGGCGGCAAGATGGTGCTGCCGGAGATATTGGATCGCGAGCGCCATTTCCTGAGTGTTGCTCAAGCCAGGAACCCGTTGCTTGCCAAAGCGAATCCCGACTATGTGCCAAACGACATTTTACTGGACGATACCGGGCGGCTACTGGCGATCACGGGGCCAAATAGCGGTGGCAAGACCGCTTACTGTAAAACAGTGGTTCAGATTCAGCTACTGGGGCAGATCGGTTGTTACATTCCCGCCACCGCGGCGCAACTGGTTCTGGCGGAACGTATTTTTTATCAGGTGCCGGATCCGGGACATCTGGACGAGGGTATAGGACGCTTTGGCCATGAACTGAAGCGAACGCGCGAGATTTTCTTCAGCGCTACGCCTGGCAGCCTCGTCGTGCTTGATGAGCTGTCGGAGGGGACGACGTTCGAAGAGAAAATGGAGCTTTCCGAGTATGTCCTCGCAGGCTTTTACAAGCTTGGAGCAAGCACACTGCTTGTTACGCATAACCACGAGTTATGCGAGCGCCTGCAGGAAAGGGGAATGGGCCGTTACCTTCAGGGCGAGTTTCTTCCTGAAGGGCCCACCTATCGTTTAATTCCAGGTGTGTCCACGGTAAGCCATGCCGACCGTGTGGCCGCTGCCCTGGGTTTCAGCAAGGAAGACGTGGAGAAATACCTCACGACACGGCGTGTGTGAGCGCAAGGCAAAGGACTGTTTTTGTATTGGATGTGTTGATGCAGATAGGTGAATGTGCTTTGATCTTTTCATTTCGTTGCGTTATCTATTATTGAATTACACCCTCAATCGTCCGGTCTGAAAATCGGCCTGGGGTGTAAAAGCTATGGAGTACCGCAACAATGCAGTTTCGAACGTCGCTTATAAATTTTGAGTCCACCGAGCTGACCGGGGGTCAGCCATGCTGAAGTCATTGGTTACAGGTGCGAATGGATTCGTCGGTTCGGCGGTCGCGCGTTGTTTGCTTAACGCAGGTCACGAGGTGCGGTGCCTGGTCAGGCCGGGGAGTGACCGCAGAAATCTTTATCAACTACCTGTTGAGATCTCGGAAGGAGATCTGCGCTCTGCTCCATCACTGAAACGTGCGGTCGCGGGTTGCGATAATTTATTTCATGTTGCCGCCGATTACCGGCTCTGGGTGCCGAATCCTGAAACCATGTATGACATCAACGTAAAGGGGACTCAGGCGCTGATCCTGGCTGCCGCCGAAGCGGGAATGAGACGCATGGTATATACCAGCAGCGTGGCGACGCTGGGAACGACTCAGGACGGCGTCCCTGCAAACGAAGACACACCCTCGAGTCTCCTGGCCATGAATGGGCACTACAAGCGATCCAAGTTCATGGCGGAACAGGTCGTCCAGCGGATGACCGATGAGCATAAGCTGCATTTGCTGATAGTGAATCCGTCTACGCCGATGGGGCCGCGCGACATAAGACCCACGCCGACGGGGCGTATAGTCGTTGACACCTTGCGCGGCCGTATGCCGGCCTATGTGAATACCGGTTTGAACGTCGCTCATTCCGATGACATTGCCCGGGGCCACCTGCTGGCCTATGCACATGGAAAACCAGGAGAGCGTTATATCCTTGGGGGCGAAAACATGACATTGCTGCAGATATTGCAAGCAATAGACAAGATCAGCGGTAAGCGGAAAAAGCGGGTCAGCCTTCCCGTCAAGTTGATTCTCCCCGCTGCCTGGTTAATGGAAAAAATGGCAATGGTCACGAATGTTGAGCCGCGCGTGACAGTGGACAGCGTGCGGATGGCCAAACAAAAGATGTTTTACTCCAGCGACAAGGCCATACGTGAATTGGGTTACCAGTACCGACCAGCGACGGAAGCGCTTGAAGATGCGATGAACTGGTTTCTGGCCAATGGCTATTGCGGGTAGATTTTTTCGGGCGCTGCAAGCTTCCACAGTGAGTTCCACGGTGCAAACCGGCCGAATAATGCATAATCATTATCTTCCGATCCAAAACACTCATGGCTTCGATAGCCGACGAACCCTGGTTATTTGCAGAGATGCCGCCATCCATGAGCAGCACTCTGCAGTTGTAAGGGTAGGTTCAAAATGCGCTGGCGCTGGCGCCTTGCCCATCTGCGACAGGTTTGCCATTGTGGGCTTTCGTGATAGTTTTATTTTTGAACTTGAGCGGGGTGAAGCGGGCGGCGGTTACCTCTTGTTCCGGTAGCTCAACAAATACGGTCACCACCGATTCTGGTGAAACGACGAAGTCTCCCGTTCCTTTAAGCAAATTATTACCTGCCGGTTCCAGCTTGATCGAGATCTTGTTTTTGGCCTTGCCGGTTTGAACGGTTGCCTTGCCTGTACCGCCCTCGGTGCTGAGATTACGGTCGGCATGATCCATTACATAGAGTACGATTTCCTTATCCCTGGCGACAAGCTCCAGATGATACGGTCCGGCCATGCGCGTTTGCCCGCCATGAGCCGACTCCTTGGAATCGAAATATTCCTCGGTATGGGCTCCGGCAGGTAAGGCAATAGCGAAAGTAAAAGCAAAGGCAGATCCAAACAGAATGGTAGATATGAACTTATTCATCTTGATTCTCCTCGATAATTGAAATAAGTCGTTAATGCCCATCACTGATGCTCCGTAGTACCAACGCGTATGCCAACGTATTACGTATAATAAAGTCTGTTGGCACAATCTTTCAATGCGATATTCATTGCGCACCCTTCCTACTCCGATCAACCTGGGCCGCCGTAACCAGAGTGCCCCGATTACCCCATGCATTGCGGATATAAGACAAGACTAGCGCAATCTCCTCATCGCGCAGGATCTGTGCAAACGGTGGCATGCCATAAGGTCGCGGATTGCTTGCGATGACTGGTGCATAGCCGCCGTTGAGAATGCTGCGGATTGCATTGATCGGGGAGGCCAGTGTGATGCCGCGGTTGCCCGCCAGCGCCGGATAAGCGCCGGGTGCGCCTTGCCCCAGATTTCCATGGCAATCCTGACAGTGCGTCTCGTAGATCTCGCCGCCTTGGCGGAGCAGCCTGTCGACTTCTTCCGTCAGCGCAGGAGCTATCCCTCTGGAGCGTGGATCGGTTTCAGGCAGCGACTTCAGGTAGGTAGCCATGGCATAGGCATCCTCCTTCGTCAGATATTGAAGACTTTGACTGACGACATCCGCCATCGGTCCTGTTGTGATTGCACGGCTCGACAAGCCTGTCCGGAGTAATTGGACAATGTCCTCGACCGGCCAGTCGGAAGTGCTGGCCTCCTGAAGGGATGTCAGAGAGGGAGCGTACCAGTTCGAACCCATGAGTTGCCCCCCCCCGAATAGTTCGCCCTGGCTTGCGCCGAACGGGTTCCGGGCGGTATGGCAAGCGTTGCAGTGGCCGAGTCCTTGCACCAGATAGGCTCCCCGGTTCCATTCATCGCTCTTTGCGTCATCAGCTCGATAAACGCCTTGCTCGAAGTAAAAGGCGCGCCAGATATAAATGAGTGGACGGAAGTTGAAAGGAAAATGGATCTGGTTCGGTCGATTGCGCTGCTGAGCAGGGGGGAGCGATTGGAGATAGGCGAAGATTGCATCGGAATCCTCGCGCGTGATCTTCGTATATTCCGTATAGGGAAAGGCGGGATATAAAGGGCTGCCGTTACGTGCCTTGCCATCGTGCAGTGCCCGCCAGAAGTCCTCCTCATTCCAGAGTCCAATACCGGTTTCCGGATCGGGCGTAATATTAGGCGTGATGAATGTCCCGATGGATGTGTCGAGGACATGTCCCCCCGCGTAAGGTCGCCCACCCTGTGTCGTGTGGCAGCCCATGCAATTGCCGGCCTGCGCGAGATAGGCCCCGCGCGCGCGCAGTTGCTGTTGTGCTTGCCGTCCAGTAATGCCATCCGGCTGTGCGGATGGCGATTCTACGCCTGCAGGAACAGAGGAGGAGCTTACCGGTACCATGAAAATGCCGAGGCCTGTCAGCCCGGCAAGCACAGCAGCCGAGAGAATACGTTTCATTGCAACCCTCCGGATGGGAGGACGATGCTGCTGCAGCGCATAGCCAGTTTACTGTGGAGAGCCGCCGCCGGGCTCGCCGCACGCGCTGAGAGGGCTTCGGAAACCGGTTGCGCGGCCAGCCATGCTGCAATGGCGCTCGCCTCGCTGGTCGTGAGCTGTTTTGCAATTTCGGACATGCAGTCGGGAGTTTCTCCGCGCATTGCTCCGCCATTCTGCCAGTTACCGAACTGGGCGATGATATAGACCCGCGGCAGACCCAGCAGGCCGGGAATGAAGGGCTCCGTTCCCATCAGATCTTTGCCGTGACATTCAATGCATGCGGGAATTTTACGGCCGGGGTCGCCCTGAGTAATAAGTCTGCGGGCAAGCTCAACTTCGGCAGGCGACGACTTTAGCGGCTCGGGTGGGGGAAAAGCCTGTTTCAACGAAGCGAAATAGGCTGCCATATCGCGCAGGTATTGATCGGGCAAACCTTCAAGCAGCAACGCCATGGGCCGATAGTGGCGCCGTTCGTCACGGAAATTGCGCAGCTGATTGAACAGGTAGCCCTCCGGCTTGCCGGCAATGCGCGGATAGTATGCGTCTCTCCCCTGTTTGTCCTCTTTGCCATGACAGGCAGTGCAGGCCTTTACCCGCTCCGCCATCGTGTCGGGTACATCAATCGGGGGAATCCCGGTGGCGATGGTGTGGTCGGCAAAAAACAGAAAAGCGATCAGGACAACTCGTATCATTGCGTTCTCTACCCATTTGTTTAGTTCGTTTAACCGGATGCACGGTAGGGTCAACTGAAATTTCGCAACCCTGTTGCCACTACCGCGCAAATTTCCGCACTACCGCCATCAGCTCATCAATCGCCTCATCGCCCCGGCCTGATTTAATGGCCCCTTGCATGCATCCGTGGGTATGGTTCTCCAATAACAGCATGGACACGGCATCAAGTGCGGATTGCAGCGCAGAGACCTGGTTCAGGATGTCAACGCAATAACGATCTTCCGATATCATTTTGTTGACACCCCGTACCTGTCCCTCGATGCGGTTGAGCCGCTTTATCAGCGCTTCCTTGCCCGGTTGCACCACCGTCTGCGGGGCATGGCACGGCTTCTTGCTAGTTGACGACTTCAAAACCGGCACCTTCGATAGCGTCCTTGAGCTGGCTGGATTGAGTGCTGGCGGCATCGTATTGGATAGTCACCTGCTTCTGTTCGAGAGAAACATCCGCACTGCCCACACCAGGAATTTTTTCCAGCACGTTTTTCACGCTATTGACGCAGCCCATGCAGGTCATTCCCTTGATTTTTATGACTTCCGTTTGCATTTTCGTACTCCTTACGTTAAGTGAATCGAACAACTGCTCAAGTGCCGGCTCGCCACCGTTTCAGCAGCAGCGAATTGCCTACCACCGATACCGAGCTCATCGCCATCGCCGCACCCGCAACCACGGGATTAAGCAATCCTATCGCCGCCAGCGGTATCCCCAGCACGTTATAGATGAAGGCAAAGAACAGATTCTGGCGGATTTTCCCCAGCGTTGCGCGCGACAGCGAGATAGCGTCGGCCACACTCATCAGATCATTGCGCATGAGTGTGATGTCGGCAGCTTCGATCGCCACGTCGGAGCCCGCTCCGATAGCGAAGCTCACGTCGGCCGCGGCCAGCGCCGGTGCATCATTGATGCCATCGCCCACCATGCCGGTAAATCTACCGCTCGCCTTCATTTTGCCCACTTCAGAAGCTTTATCCTGAGGCAGCACCTCAGCACGGTAAGCGGCAATGCCTGCCTGTCCGGCAATGGCGGCTGCGGTGGCAGAATTGTCGCCGGTGAGCATCACGACTTCGATACCCATCGACTGCAGCCGCGCTACCGCTTGTGCCGAAGTACGCCTCAGCCGGTCAGCGATGGCGAGGTAGCCGAGAACTTCAGGCACTGCATTATTTGCAGTGGTTATCATGACCAGGCCTACGACGGTTTTACCCTCGGCCTGAAGAATGGCAATTGAATTTTCGTCGGACAGCGCACCATGTTCGCGTAGAAATCGGGGCGAGCCGAGAAGATATTCGATGCCATCGATGCAGCCAGTGATACCGCTGCCGGTGACGGCCCTGAAATTGCTCACTGCCTGTGGCTGGATACCCATGCTTCTGGCATGCTCCATCACTGCTTTTGCCAGAGGATGCTCCGAGCCCTGCTCCAGCGTCGCGGCAATCTGCATCAGATCGTGTTCTGCAACCGCTCCTGCCGGAACGATGTCCGTCACTGCGGGTGCGCCTTCGGTGAGCGTGCCGGTCTTGTCCACGATCAGAACCTGAATTTTTTCAGCGTGTTCCAGCGCAGCGGCATTTTTTACCAGCACGCCGGCTTGCGCCCCGCGCCCCGCACCCACCATGATTGCGGTTGGCGTAGCCAACCCCAATGCGCAGGGGCAGGCAATAACCAGCACCGCTACAGCGTTAATGAGAGCCGGCACAAAATCCGCGGCCAGCCACCAGGTGAGTACCAGCGTTAGCGCGCTGAGCGTGACTACCACCGGCACAAACACGCCTGAAATCGTATCGGCCAATCGCTGGATAGGCGCCTTGGAACCTTGCGCTTCTTCAACGAGACGGATAATGGCCGCAAGTTGGGTATGAGCGCCGACACCGGTTGCGCGGCATTTAAGCAACCCCTGCTGATTCATGGTAGCCGCGTATACTTTCGCGCCCGCCTGTTTTGTAACGGGCAGGCTTTCGCCGGTCAACATCGCCTCGTTCACGCTGGAGGCGCCTTCAATGACGATGCCATCCACCGGCATATTCTCGCCGGGGCGAACGATAAACACCTCTCCCTGTTTGAGGCTGCTGGCATCCACTTCCACGATCTCGCCGTTGCGCTCCACCCGGGCAATCTTGGGCTGCAGCCTGATAAGTTCCTCAATAGCCGCCGAAGTCTTGCCCTTGGCGCGGGCTTCCATCAGTTTGCCCAATAGAACCAACGTGATGATGACCGCGCTTGCCTCGAAATAGACGTGCTGATCCAGACTAAGCACGACAACCACTACGCTGAAAAAGTACGCTGCGCTGGTGCCCAGCGCGATCAGCACATCCATGTTGGCTCCACCGCCGCGTAACGCATTCCATGCCGCAGTATAGAAGCGCTTGCCCACCCAGAACTGTACCGGCGTTGCCAGCAGCCATTGCAGCCAGCGCGGCAGTTCGGCACCGCTTCCCCAGAGCATCGGCGCCATCTGCAGCAATAGTGGCAGGCTGAGCGCAGCTGCAACCCAGAACATACGAAGTTCCGCGTTGTAAGCGGCAAGCCTGCGTGCTTTTTCCTCGGCGCGACTGGTATCGCTGATTTCGCTGGCGCCATAGCCTGCGCGGGCAACCGCGGCGATCAGGTCATCCACCACTGTCGCGCCGGGGCTGAAGCTGGCGTGGGCAATCTCTGTAGCGAGATTGACGGTAGCGGTGACGCCCGGCAGTTTATTCAGCGCTTTTTCGATACGGCCGCTGCACGCGGCGCAAGTCATTCCCGTGATTTGCAGTTGCACCGATTGTGGAACCACGTGAAACCCGGCTTTCTCGATCGAGCGGACCAGATCTTCAGGCTGGGTCGTGGCGGCGTCAAACTCAACCCGCGCTTTCTCGTTGGCAAAATTGACCGCAGCACGTACGCCCGGGAGCTTATTAAGGTTTTTTTCAATACGGGCCGCACAGGCGGTGCAGGTCATGCCTTCGATCGGCAATTCTATTTGCTTAAGCGCAAGAGAGTGCATGGATACCTCGCATCGCAAGATTTAACCTAAATCCGGTAGTTGGACGGGGGTGAAGTGTACGGTTTTTGGGGTGCAGGGCAAGGCGCAACGACGCGGAATGCGACCGCGCAGGGCGGAGCAGTGCCTTCCGCAGGAAGGTGCGACCCCGAAGCGGGATGCGGGCGCCCCCTTGCGTGTGGAGCGCGATCGCGGCATCCCCTGCGCTGCCCGATCCCCGCTGCGCGGGACTCCTCGGGCGACGCTTCGGGGCGCCGTTCCATTCCAAGGAGTTGCAACGCAGCCATGTGCCCCAAAAACCGTGCAATTCACCTCGTAGCGCTCTCACCAGGAAGGTGAGCGTCAAATAATATGAAATATTGTTGTTAATCATAGCATTGATCTATTAAATGAGCGGTCAACTACCGGATTTAGGTTCATTGATAAACTCGGCAAATGTATTCGCTCAGCGCTGCTTGAGCGCATCGCTCGGCTCGAGGTGATTGTCTGCCGGTTTTAACTGCTGCCAGCGGGACGAGAGCGAGTTAAAGTCGTAGCCGGACCCCGTCAGCTTGAGTCCCCGGTCCGCCATCATCAAACCCATGGCGATAACCAGAATCGCGGAAGCAAGCACCAGTTGGCGCATGATGCTGCGGGACACACTGCTGGCAATCAGGCCGAAGCTCAGGAGCGGCAACAGCGTGCCCAGGCCGAAGAAGAACAGCATGGTAGCGCCTTCCTGGGGGCTGCCAGTACCTGCTGCCATGATGTACATGGCCTGCAGAGGACCGCAACCCAGCATGAATCCATTCAACAGCCCGATGACAAGAGGGTTGCGCTGGCCTCGTAGTTCATTCGCGACGCCTTTGGTCACAAAATGAGGCAAACGCAAGGTGAAACCGCGCAGCGCCGGAAACACATCCAGCATTTTCAGGCCATAGATGATGACAAAGAGGCTGGCCGCGATATTGATGATGCCCCGCATGTAAGGGGTAAAGGTCACGATCGAGCCCAGCAAGCCTAACGTGCCGCCAATGGCCGCGTAAGAGGCTGTCTTGCCGGTTGCGTACATCAGGTGGCGCATTGCGGTGGAAGCCGCCGATTGAGGAACACCTGCGGTCGCGTAGCCGACCACAAAGCCGCCGCACATGCCAATGCAATGGAAGCCCGTAAAAAACCCGATGGAAAATAACATGGCATGCCCGAGATTGGGGCTCATCTCTCCCACCAGGCCCGGTATCATGCTTTTGCCCCAGAAGGTAACGCCACCGACTATCAGCAGGAAGAACAGGAAAATCAGCCCATTTCGCAGATGCTGCCCTGAGGCGTCGGGAAAGGCGCTTTCAAACTCATAACCTTTTTCTTTGATTGCATCGCGAATGTCGGTTTCCTTGATCCGTTTTCCGTCGAACTCGACATCGACAGTCTGCTTTACGTAATCCGCTTTTACCTTCTGCACGCCGGGAAGATGATGCACCGCATGCTCGATGGTTTCTTCGCAACCCGTGCAATGCATGCCTTTGACTTTCAGATGAGAGATTTTATTCGTCATCGTCGCACTCTGAATTTTACAGCAGATGTCTACAATGCAATTTCACCGCGTTTGTCCTATCCAATACATGGCTTTTGCTAGTTTGCCGGCCCTCGATCGATGCATGCGATATTGCCGTCGCTCCAGGAAATCCAGCAGCTAAATCAAACAACCTACGGTAAAATCGTATACTACGTGGGGGTATATGTCAATACCTATGGAGGGTATATTGCCGAGGCTTAAACGCTGGGCGCGCTTATACGGAATCGCTGGGCTAGCGGCCCAGGTTTACTGGAGATGAAGTGGAGATGAAGGGTAGGGGTAGCACCTTGCCATGCCTGAAGAATCTAGGGACAAGCTCAGGAGTTGCCGGCTACGTGCTTGCGAAGAATTAGAGATTCCTGATACTCGACAGGAGGTGGGTCAAGTCGCTTTCAAGACCCCGCCTTTCATCCAGGTCAATCTTGCTGTCGTAATTGCGGAAACAGAATCACGTCGCGAATACTCGGGCTATCGGTGAAGAGCATTACCAGGCGGTCTATACCGATACCCTCGCCTGCGGTGGGTGGCAGGCCGTATTCGAGCGCGCGAATAAAGTCGGCGTCATAATACATGGCCTCGGCATCTCCCGCTTCTCTTGCATCGGCTTGTTCGAGAAAGCGCGCAGCCTGATCCTCGGGATCGTTCAATTCGGAAAACCCGTTGGCGATTTCGCGGCCGGCAATGTAGAGCTCGAACCGGTCGGTTATCGCGGGATTTGCATCGTTGCGCCGCGCCAGCGGCGAAACCTCGGCTGGATAGTCGACGACGAAGGTTGGCTCAAGCAGCAAATGCTCGGTGGTTTCGTCAAATAATGCAAGCTGTAGCCCGCCGATGCCGTCCGTGGTTTTATAACCGATTCCGAGCGCCTCGAGTTTTTTGACCAGAAAGGATCGGTCGCCGAGTTGCGCATCGGTATATTCCGGATGAAATTTTTGGATTGCCTGGGTAATGGTAAGCCGCTCGAACGGTTGTGCGAGATCAATTTCACGTCCCTGGTAAATGAGCTTGGTTGTTTCCAGCACCTTTATCGCGACTTCCCGCAGCATGGTTTCAGTGAAATCCATCAGGTATGTATAGTCCTGATAAGCCTCGTAGAATTCCAGCATGGTGAATTCAGGATTATGTCGGGTGGAAATTCCTTCATTTCTGAAGCTTCGATTGATTTCGAATACGCGTTCCATGCCGCCGATGACCAGGCGTTTCAAATAAAGCTCCGGCGCGATGCGGAGATACAGTTGCATATCCAGCGCATTGTGATGGGTGATAAAAGGCCGTGCCGCGGCGCCGCCCGGAATCGGGTGCATCATTGGCGTCTCCACTTCCAGATAGCCATGCCTGACCAAAAACTCGCGAATGGACTGGATGATCCGGGAGCGCGTAACAAAAACGCTACGGCTGTTTTCGTTAGTGATGAGGTCGAGGTAGCGCTGGCGGTATCTTTGCTCCTGGTCGGCCAGGCCATGAAATTTTTCCGGCAGAGGGCGCAATGACTTCGTGAGCAACCGCAAATTCGTGACGCGAATGGAAAGCTCGCCGGTTCTCGTTCTGAAAAGCATCCCCTGAGCGCCCAATATATCGCCGAGGTCATAGTGCTTGAATGCGTCATGCGCCTCGATGCCGGCGACGTCGTTGGCGATATAAAGCTGGATGCGCCCATTCATGTCCTGGATGGTGGCGAAGCTTGCCTTGCCCATCACGCGCTTCAATACCATTCGTCCCGCGACGTTTACAACCTTTGGCGCCGCTTCCAGCATTTCATTGGAATGGTCGCCATATTGCCGGTGAATATCCGACGAAAAATCGTCGCGACGAAAATTGTTCGGGAAGGCGTTACCTGATTTGCGCAACAGATCCAGCTTGGCGCGGCGCTCCTCGACGAGCCTCGCCTCCGCGTTAAGCGAATCGAGGGGTTCGCCCGGACTTTCCTCTAAAGCGTCATTCGCCACTGTCAGCTCTCCTATATGCCTTGTTTCAAACTGGCTTCGATGAAATCATCCAGCCCGCCGTCCAGTACGGCCTGTGTGTTGCCACTTTCGATATTGGTCCGCAAGTCCTTGATGCGAGACTGATCCAGCACATAAGAGCGGATCTGGTGTCCCCAGCCGATATCGGTCTTGCTGTCTTCGATTGCTTGTTTCTCGTCATGCCGTTTGCGCAGTTCCGCCTCGTACAGGCGTGATTTCAGCATAGCCATCGCGTCCGCGCGGTTACGGTGCTGCGAGCGGCCGCTCTGGCACTGCACTACGATACCCGTGGGATTATGGGTTATCCGGATGGCCGAGTCCGTTTTGTTGATGTGCTGGCCACCCGCGCCGGATGCGCGGAAAGTGTCGACCCGTAAATCAGCGGGGTTGATTTCTACTTCGATGGTCTCATCCACCTCAGGATAAACAAACACGCTGGCAAAGGATGTATGGCGTCGATTACCCGAATCAAACGGGGATTTTCGCACCAACCGGTGAACGCCCGTCTCGGTACGAAGATAGCCATAGGCATAATCGCCTGAAATCTTGAGACTTGCGCTCTTGATACCCGCGACCTCGCCCGGCGACTCCTCCATCACCTCCACACTATAATTGCGGTGTTCGCAATAGCGCAGATACATGCGTTCCAGCATTGCCGCCCAGTCCTGCGCTTCGGTACCGCCGGAGCCGGCCTGAATATCCACGAAGCAATTATTGTGATCCATGGGGTTGGAAAACATGCGGCGGAACTCCATTTCCGCCACGGTCTTTTCCAATCGGCTGATGTCATGCTCGATACTGTGCAGCGTAGCGTCGTCATTCTCTTCCTTTGCCATCTGGAACAGATCTTGGGCATCGTGCAACTGTCGTCCGACTGTTTCCAGATTAATGACGACGCCTTCCAGCATTTTTTTTTCACGCCCCAACTCCTGGGCGCGCTTGTTATCGTCCCAGATCGCAGGGTCTTCCGTCAGCCGGGTGAGCTCGTTCAGCCGTGTTTGTTTGTTATCGAAGTCAAAGATACCTCCGCAATGCTGCTGCCCGGCTGTCGAGATCCACGAGCTGATGGGCAATGTCGTTAAGCTGTTCCGCTTCCATAGGAGCCTTTGAAGGTGCAAAGATCAAGAATTATACAGGAAGGGAGGATGTCGTCCGTGGCTTGACTAGATAGGAAGGAGGGTAATAATGAATGAATATATCGAAAATATACCAAGAAAGCCGCCGAGCAGCCTGTCGGACTTAAAGGAAATCGGCTGTAAAGCGTCTGGCTGGTTCATATTTCGCTGCTTTTTCGGCCAATAGAATAACTATTGGCCTTCAAAATCCTCAAAATCCGCCTCGCCCAGTCACTTTTTTGCTGCGATTCTTCAAGTCCGACAGGCTGCTGGCGCTGGCGAATTGCCGTCCTGTTAATCCATTGATTACTCCATCAACCACGCAATGCTTGAGCGTGAAAGTGCAGATGGTTTTCGATAAATGTACTGATAAAGAAGTAGCTGTGATCGTACCCCGCTCGCATGTTGATCTGTGCGGGATAGTGTGCTGCTTCACAGGCGGCAATGAAGCGCTCGGTTTTCAGTTGCTCAACCAGGAATTCATCCGCATCGCCCTGATCGATCAATATCGGCAGATGCTCCGATGCGAGTGCGGCCTCAATCAGTAGCGTGGCGTCATAAGCCCACCAGTTTTTCATATCGTCGCCCAAGTAATGGCTGAATGCTTTTTTCCCCCAAGGGCTGGTGGTCGGGTTGACCACAGGTGAAAAAGCCGATGCCGACCGGTAGCGTACAGGATTTCGCAATGCAATCATGAGCGCGCCGTGGCCCCCCATGGAGTGTCCGCAGATCGAGCGCCGCTCGTTAATCGGAAAATGCTGCTCGACCAGGGCCGGTAGTTCATCCACGATATAGTCGTACATGCGGTAATGGCGACGCCAGGGCTCCTCGGTCGCGTTTACGTAAAAACCGGCGCCCAGCCCCAGGTCGTACGCATCCGCAACATCCGCTACGCCCTCACCCCGGGGGCTGGTATCCGGCATGACAAGCGCAATCCCGAGTTCCGCCGCGACCCGTTGGGCTCCAGCTTTGGTGACAAAATTCTCATCGGTGCAGGTCAATCCCGATAGCCAGTAAACAGTCGGCACTTGCCCGTGGTTGCCTAGCGGAGAGGATATCCCGGGAGGAAGATAAATAGAAAAGTTCATGTCGCAATTCAAAGACTTCGAAGCGTGTCTGTAACGCGCTTGCGACCCATCGAATGAGCGGTGCGACGAGAGAAGCTGTAGTTCCGGCATATCCCTATCCTCAAAAGCAACCTTCAGCCCCGGGTAAAAACGCCTGGCCTTATTTATCGAAATGAATAACCGTGCGAATGGATTTACCCTCGTGCATGAGGTCGAATGCTTTATTGATATCTTTCAGGCCCATGGTGTGAGTGATAAAAGTATCGAGCTCGAATTCTCCATCCAGATAGCGCTGAACATAGCCGGGAAGTTCGGTGCGGCCTTTTACTCCGCCAAATGCCGAGCCGCGCCATACACGCCCCGTTACCAGTTGAAAAGGGCGTGTGCAAATTTCTTCGCCTGCGCCGGCGACGCCTATTATCACGGATTCTCCCCAGCCTTTATGACAGCATTCAAGGGCAGAACGCATCAGCTTGACATTACCGACACATTCGAACGAAAAATCCACGCCTCCGCCAGTCATATCGATAATCACGTCTTGAATCGGCTTGTCGTAGTCCTTGGGATTCACGACATCGGAGGCGCCCAGTTGACGTGCTATTTCGAATTTGCCGGGATTGATGTCGATTGCAATAATGCGCCCGGCCCGGGCCATAGCCGCACCGATAATCACGGCCAGACCAATGCCGCCCAAGCCGAAAACTGCCACGGTATCGCCTGCCTTCACCTTCGCGGTCTTGGCAACAGCGCCCAGACCCGTCGTCACACCGCAACCGAGAAGGCATACTTTTTCCAGCGGCGCCTCCTTACTGATTCTGGCCAATGAAATTTCAGGTATTACCGTATATTCCGAAAAGGTCGAGGTGCCCATGTAATGATAAATGGGTTTCCCGTCTTTAAAAAAACGTGTCGTACCGTCGGGCATAAGCCCTTGTCCCTGGGTGGCCCGGATGGCCTGGCACAGATTGGTTTTACCCGATTTGCAAAACTTGCACTCGCCGCATTCAGGGGTGTAGAGCGGGATTACATGATCTCCCACCTCAACACTCGTGACACCTTCGCCGAGCGCCTCGACGATGCCGCCACCCTCATGACCGAGAACCGCCGGAAACTTTCCCTCGGGATCTTTCCCCGACAGGGTGAATGCATCCGTATGGCAAACGCCGGTGGCTACGATGCGAACGAGTACTTCGCCTTTTCGGGGCGGCAGCAGGTCCAGCTCTTCGATAGTTAACGGTTGGCCCGGTCCCCATGCAACCGCCGCACGTGTTTTGATTGTTTCCATGTAGTTCGCTCCGTCTTCGTACTTTGATCAGCAAGGCTGGCAGCCTGTCAGACTTAAACGAAATCGGCTGCAAAAGCGTCTGGCCGGTTCATATTTCGCTGCTTTTTCGACCAATAGAATAACTATTGGCCTTCAAAGTCCCCAAAATCTACCCTCACCCAGTCACTTTTTCGCTGCGATTCTTCAAGTCCGACAGGCTGCTAGTATGCTCAGGAATCCGTCAGTTTTCAAATTCGGTTACCGCTTTGTAGCGGTGGTTGCGTCTCGCTTGAAAATTCCTGCGATGGTTTGCTTTTTCATCTGAGCCATCCTATGATGAAATCGGGCCGGTGGCCCGGTAAGTTGGGCTGGTTTGGGTTTCTGCCATTTCCGCCCTGAATGATTTACCTGTGAACAATTTTTAGGAGATCATGATGCGACGAATCTACTTTCTTGTTCCCGATATCGCCACGACCAAACGTATCGTCGATGAGCTACTCCTTTCGCGAATCGAGGAACGACACATTCACGTGCTGGCGAAGCGCGGTACTCCTCTGGAAGAGCTACCCGAAGCCAGCCTGCTTCAGAAGAGCGATTTTGTGCCCGCAGTGGAGCGGGGGCTCGCAGTGGGCGGAACGGTCGGTGCGCTCGCTGGACTGGTCGCCATCGCGCTTCCCCCTGCCTCAACGGTCATTGCGGGCGGCATTCTGTTGGGCAGCACTCTTGCAGGGGCGGGAGTAGGTGCGTGGGCGGGCAGTATGATAGGCGTGAGCACAGCCAATTCCAGGGTCAAGCAATTTGAGGAGGCAATTGAGGCCGGTCAGTTTCTCGTTCTGGCCGATGTGCCAAAGAAACGCGTTGCCGAGATTGAGGCACGGATAAAAACGCACTTGCCTGACGTGACTGTAGAAGGGACGGAACCCATAATACCCGCATTTCCTTAACCTGCCTTGCAGGACAGCTAGAGGGTAGCCGTTACTGGAACTGCCGCATGAAACGCCGGTCGATCCGGTTTTTTAACCACCAGAAAAAAGCGGAACGCGCTGCCAAGTCGCTGTAAGAAGCAATGGCGCGTCCATCCGCAGTGCCGATAAGGCTGAGGCTGTGTCGTTGAGGTTTATACTCCTTGAGTAGACGACCCGCCAGATAGGCTCGAAGGTTGTGCTCCAGCGGTTTCGCCATACGCACCGCAAATACACCGGATCTGGGTAATTTCCGGTTTTCGATGGAGGCTGCATCCCCCGCAGCAAAAATCCAGGGATAATTTATTGCCTGAAGGGTTGGCTTGACTCTGATGAAGCCTTCACGCGTGATATCCAGGCCGCTCTCCCCCAGCCACGCCGGGGGTACAGCCTGCGTAACCCAGAAAACGAAGTCCGCAGCCAACAATTGTCCGTCATCGAGACGCACACTATCCGGCATCACCTCGACCACCTTGGCCTCGGTTATCGCAGCCACGTTTCGTTCCAGTAACAGGTTATGAACAATGTGTCGTGCGCGTGAACTGTGCCCCGGCAGCAAGCATGGCTCGCTGTGAATGATGGTGAATTCAGCATGCGGCAGCCGGGAACGCATGGCTAGCGCCAGTTCCACCCCGCCTGCACCGCCGCCCACGAGAATGATTTGCAGCCGGCCTGTGCTATTCTGGGCCGCGGCCATGGTGCTTGCCCAGCCTTTCAGCAGGCATGGCACGGGCTTCGCTGGAATCGCCCATGATTTCGCGCCCTCTACACCTTCCGTACAAGATACCCCGCCGACATTAATGGAAACCAGGTTGGCAGCCAGGGGCTCAGCACTGCCGTCGAGCAGCACCTGCTTTTGCTTCAGGTTCATTCCACCCGCCTTTGCATGAATGAACTGAACATTGGCGAGCCTGCATAGATGTCGTAAATCGATAAGCAGTTCTGCTTGCTGGTAGAAGCCGCTGATATGCCCCGGCAACATCCCCGAGTAAGCAGCGCACTCAAAATCGCTCACCATAGTCATACGCACGCCGCGTAAAGGATTTTCGCTGAGTTTTCGCAGCAATAAGACGTGTGTGTGGCCGCCACCGATAAGTATCAGCTCACGAGGATGGGCGCCATTTGACGAGTTGGTTATAATGGTCGGCATCCCCGTATCGACGTTTTAGTTTTGTCCACGCTGGTTTATCATTCGCCAGTTGCAAACTGGAGGAGCGGCACAATGGCAGGGCTAAGTAAAGACACTCCCAGTCCCAACGAAATAAAACTTCATCGGAAGTCCAGAATACTGGAGATTTCTTTCAGTGATGGCAAGATTTTCCAGTTTCCCTGTGAGTTTTTGCGGGTCTATTCGCCTTCCGCGGAAGTACGCGGCCACAGCCCCGGGCAAGAAGTGCTGCAAACCGGTAAGAGAGAGGTGAATATCAACGATATCAAACCCGTGGGCAATTATGCAATCCAGCTTAATTTCTCGGATGGGCATAATACCGGCCTTTATTCGTGGGATTTACTTTATGACTATGGCTTGCGTCACGATGAAATGTGGCGGCGGTACCTTCATCGCATGCAAGAGGCAGGCGCGAGCCGGGAACCGATGACCCCCAGCAAGCGTTGAACCGCAACCGGCAAGGAAATCCGCTGAACAACTTCCCGGTTTCGCGGCTCGGTAATCGGCTCGGCTGCCAGCCCAGCCCCAACTATTCGCCCCAATCCACGGCTTTTGCACAGGTTCTACAGCAACCCGTCTTGCTGTAGTATGTGCCCTTCATTCAAATACTGACCATCCATGACAAAAACAACTCATTTCGGCTTCAATACCGTAGCTGAAGCAGAGAAAGCCCGCAAGGTAGCCGGGGTATTCGATTCGGTTGCCGAGCGCTACAACCTGATGAATGATCTCATGTCGGCGGGTATGCACCGGATGTGGAAGCGATTTGCGATAGAGACCAGCGGAGTCAGAAAAGGAGACCGGGTGCTTGATATTGCCGGCGGCACCGCCGACCTGAGCGCCTTGTTTTTGGAGCAGGTGGGCAGCAATGGCGAGGTCTGGCTCACCGACATCAACAACGCTATGCTCACGATAGGCCGCGACCGGTTACTCGATGAAGGTGCGGCTGTCTCGGTAGCGCAGTGCGATGCAGAAAAGCTGCCATTTCCAAGCAACTATTTTGACTGTGTCAGTGTTGCCTTCGGCCTCAGAAACATGACCCACAAGGATATGGCATTGAAAGAAATGCTGCGCGTGCTCCGACCTGGCGGACGGGTTATCGTGCTTGAATTCTCCAAGGTATGGAAACCATTGCAAAGCTTTTATGATCTTTACTCATTCAAGGTACTTCCAGCGATGGGCGGGTTCATTGCCGGAGACCCGGATAGCTATCGCTATCTGGTCGAATCCATTCGCGTGCATCCCTCGCAGGAGGAATTGAAACAATTGATGCAAAACGCCGGATTCGAGCGAGTAGAGTACTTCAATCTATCTGCGAGCGTGGTTGCGCTTCACCGTGGCTACAAGTTTTAAGGCCGAGAGACTCTAAGGCCGAAACACCTCGGCGATTGGAGGAGAAACGATTACTCTTGTATGTATGATAGCGTACAGAAAAATTTTCTGACGCTCGTCAGTATCACTCTAATTCCCTCCGGTTCTCCACGCAGATAAAAGGTTTGCTCATCCGCAGAAAATGAGCTGAGACCCTATCGGGTGTCTGTGCAATGCGCGCATGGACACCGATAAGACACCATAAGACAGGTGCTGGCCTCGAGCATGAGATCCGGCTGCTGTACAAGAAGAGCCTTAACCAACCCATGATAAGCAACTCTCCCTGATCTTCGGCATTGAAGAAGACCACCTTCAGGAAAGTCTCGCAGATGCGTTGGTTACGGCCCGATTTATGTTTGAATCAAGGTTGAATTGGGGAATCAATCCTTCGCAAGGTAAAAACAATGACCGGCAGTCGTCATGTCGTACTCCTGTTTGGTGAAATTCTGGTAGACCGGTTTCCCGACAGGGAGGTATTGGGTGGTGCGCCCTTCAATGTTGCCCGGCACTTGCGTGCGTTTGGCTGTGCGCCTGTCCTGGTTACGCGTATAGGGCAGGACGCCGCGGGCGCTCGCGTGTTGCAGACCCTGGAAAGCTCGGGACTCGCCACACACGGTGTTCAGCTCGATACCATCTACCCTACCGGCATGGTAGATATCAATTTCACTTCTGAAGGTCACCGGTTCGATATTATTCCCGATCAAGCCTACGATCATATTCATCCCCGGCTATCGCGCATGGCTGCCCTCGCCGCGAATTCGGAACTTGTCTATTTTGGAACATTGGCGCAGCGTGCCGGCTCGCATCGAGCCCTGCGTCATTTATTGCGTGCTGCCGGCGGTCAGCGTTTTTTTGATGTCAATTTGCGCGATCCCTGGGTTTATGTGGATCGCATACAATGGTCATTGCAGCACGCAGATATCGTCAAGGCTAATGACGACGAGCTTGAGAGAATAGCTCGGCTACTGAATATCGAGGAAATATCCGCCGAGGCTCAGGCCAAGGTGCTGATCAAGCGTTACCAGTTGCGCGGCATGCTTGTCACTCGCGGTGAAGCGGGGGCCTGGTGGCTGGAAGATTCCGCGGAACCGATAACGGCGATATCCGATCCCATCACAGATATCCGTGATACGGTAGGTGCAGGCGATGCGTTCTCGGCCGTTTTTATGCTTGGCCTGCTGCACGGCTGGGCCGTACCCCTCACCTTGCAACGGGCACATCATTTTGCCGGTGCAATTTGCCGGATACGTGGCGGACTTCCGGAGCACAACGATTTCTACGAATCATTCATCAGCGACTGGCATATGAACCCATCTGAATGAAAGATTTATATATCCTGATGCTAAGCCTGCACGGGTTGATCCGGGGGAACGACCTGGAACTGGGGCGCGACGCGGATACTGGCGGGCAGGTGTTATACGTGGTAGAGCTGGCCCGTGCATTGGCGCGCCAGCACGAAGTCGTCAAGGTCGATCTGCTGACCCGGAGGATAGAAGATTCCTCCGTATCCGCTGACTATGCTCGTCCGGAAGAGATGCTCGGCGACAATGCACGCATTATTCGTCTTCCTTGCGGGCCGCGCCGGTATTTGCGTAAAGAGAGTCTTTGGCCCTATCTCGATCAACTGGTTGATCGTGCGCTGCTTTTTCTGCGCGAGCAGAAACGTTTGCCTGATGTCATCCATAGCCATTATGCCGATGCAGGCTATGTCGGGATGCAGCTTTCTCAGCTTCTCGGTATCCCGCAGATCCATACCGGGCACTCGCTCGGGCGAAGCAAACAGCAGCGCCTGCTCGCACAAGGGCGTAAACCACAGGCACTGGAGCGTCAATTCAGCTTCCATCGCCGAATATCGACCGAGGAGGCCATACTTCAGCATGCAAGCCTGATCATAACAAGCACACCCCAGGAGAGTGACGAGCAATACGGACTGTATACCAACTATCACCGTGAGCGTGCCGTGATTGTTCCTCCCGGGACCGATATCTCGCGCTTTTCTCCGCCAAGTCGCCGGATAGCGCCGGAACCGGAGGCTGCGAGGCTCATCGACCGTTTTCTGACGCATCCGCGCAAGCCTTTGGTACTCACGATTTGCCGCCCCGAAATGCGAAAGAATCTCGGTGCCTTGATCGCCGCATTCGGCAGTTCACCTAAATTGCATGAGCACACCAATCTGGCCATCATAGCGGGTAATCGCGATGACATCCGTAAACTTGACGTCGCGCAGATCGAGGTAATGACCAATCTATTGCTCGATATCGATCTTTACGATTTATGGGGTAAAGTGGCGCTGCCAAAACAGCACAAGCCGGCCGATATCGCGGGATTCTACCGGCTTGCAGCCCGGCGCCGGGGCATATTCGTCAATCCGGCGCTCACCGAACCGTTCGGTCTTACCTTGATCGAAGCGGCTGCCAGCGGGCTTCCCATCGTTGCTACAGAAGACGGAGGACCGCGCGATATCGTGGCGCACTGCAAAAATGGCGTGCTGGTGAATCCCATGGATATCAATGCCATAGCGGAGGCGATTGAATACGGACTGGCGGATTCGACCCGTTGGCGGCGCTGGTCGCGCAATGGTATTGCAGGGGTCAGGAATTACTACACCTGGGATGCGCACGTCAGGAAATACCTGCGCGTTCTGTTCCGTCTGTTGCATCAGGAGCGTAAGCAAATCCGGCGCACCATGGCGATATACCAGAGGCCGCAACGCCATCCGTTACCGCTGATATCGCATATGCTCATTAGCGATATCGACAATACCCTGCTGGGTGATCGTGCCGCCTTGCGCCGTTTTCTGACTATCTTGCGGGCGACCCCGCCCAATTTAGGCTTTGGAGTCGCCACAGGGCGCACGTTGGAAAGTACACTCAAGATATTGAAGGAATGGGGCGTTCCCTTACCTGATGTGCTGATTACCGCGGTCGGCAGCGAGATCAATTATGGTCCTGAACTCCGCCCGGATATAGGATGGCAAAATTTCATCAAGTACCTGTGGCGCCGCGATGCGATTGAAAGCGCGCTTGACGGAGTGCCGGGTCTCACATTGCAAGCGAAGGAGAATCAGCGCGAATTCAAGCTTAGCTACAATGTAGATCCCGAAAAAATGCCGCCAATGGCAAAAATCAGGGCTCTATTACGTGAGCAAAAATTGTCCGCACATTTGGTTTATTCGCGCCAGGCCTATCTCGACATTTTGCCGCTGCGCGGTTCCAAAGGGGGGGCAATACGTTATCTTGCCTATAAATGGGGGCTGCCGTTGCGTTCCTTTTTAGTCGCAGGTGATTCAGGCAACGATAGAGAAATGCTGATCGGTGACACACTTGGCGTGATCGTTGCAAACCATAGCCCCGAATTGGCGAGTCTAAGGGGAAATGAGCAAATTTATTTTGCCCGTGCAGGCTACGCGGACGGCATCGCTGAAGGCATGGCACATTACGAGTTTGGCACTTCCCTCATGGAGACTGCGAATGATACCTAAATTTGATGCCTGGGCTGCGGATCACCGTAGCGATTTGTATGCATTGTTACGTAGATGGTTCGAACTGGAACGTCCACTTTTGCTGCGCTCGGACCTTCGGGCAGCTTTTGATGCATTAAGCGCAGAGCTTCCCCACTCCCTCGTCGAGACGCCGCTGCAAGAAGTTGTCGATCTCCTGCAAGAGGCGGTGTGCCGGCCCCCGCTGATTTATATGGCGTTACGCGAAGGTGCCGGGAGTTGGCACTTTATGAGCATTCATCAGCAGCAGTTGATACCTGAGCCTGTCAGCGTGTCCGATTATCTGGCTTTCAAGGAAATGCTGGTGCGCCCGGATAGCGCTCATGAACCGGTATTGGAACTGGATTTCGCGCCATTTAATCGTGGTTTCCCGCGGCTCAAGGAAATTCGCTCGATCGGTCAAGGGGTGATTTTTCTCAACAAGCAACTGGCGGGTACGCTGTTTACCCACCCAGGCATGGGCTCGGTCAAGCTGTTGAATTTTTTGGCGGTGCATTCCATGGACGGGCATCAATTGATGCTCAACGGCAACTTTGCCGACGTTGCGGCGTTGCGCGCCGGGTTGCGCCGCGCGCTTGGGTTGCTCGACAGATATCCCGACGATACGCCATGGATGACGATTGCGGAGTTACTGAGCGGACTGGGTTTTGCACCGGGTTGGGGCGATTGCGCCAAGCGGGTGAGCGACACCATGAGCCTCCTGGTGGATATTCTCGAAGCGCCTTCAGCGCAAATACTCGAGAATTTCCTGGCGCGAATTCCCATGATATCAAAGTTGCTGGTCCTGTCGCCCCATGGCTATTTCGGGCAGGATAATGTGTTGGGATTGCCGGATACGGGCGGTCAGGTGGTTTACATCCTGGATCAGGTAAGGGCTCTGGAACGGGACATGAGCGAGCGCCTGATGCTCCAGGGGATAACGGCCCAACCGAAAATTCTGATAGGCACACGCCTGATCCCCGAGGCGGGAGATACCCTGTGCAACCAGCCGTTGGAAAAAATCCACGGCACCCAGAACTCATGGATTGTGCGCGTGCCATTTCGTAAACCCAACGGCGAAGTTGTCCGTTCCTGGATATCGCGTTTCGAGATATGGCCTTATCTGGAGAATTTCGCGCATGATATTGAACGCGAAGCGCTGGCGCAACTGAGTGGTCGTCCGGACCTGGTAATCGGCAATTATTCGGATGGAAACCTGGTAGCCTCACTGATTTCCAAACGAATCGGTGTAACACAATGCAATATCGCCCACGCGCTGGAGCAGAGCAAATATTTGCATTCCGCCTTGCACTGGCGCGAGAATGAAGCCCAATATCATTTCAATTGCCAGTACACCGCTGATCTCATTGCAATGAATAGCGCCGATTTTATTATTACCAGTACCTATCAGGAGATTGCAGGTACCTCTCATACTGTGGGCCAATATGAAACCTATCAGAACTACACGATGCCCGGCTTGTATCGAGTACTGAACGGCATCGATCTTTTCGATCCCAAGTTCAATATCGTCTCCCCCGGTGCCGATGCCGAGGTGTATTTCTCCTATCTCGACGGGGAGCGCCGCCTGAAAACGCTATTGCCCGACATCGAGCGTCTTTTATATGGAGACGATCCGGGCGTACCCTGGCGCGGCCATTTCAACGATCCTGCCAAGCCCCTGATTTTTACAATGGCCCGCCTCGATCTGGTCAAGAATTTGACTGGATTGGCGGCGTGGTTTGCACAATGTGCGCGTCTATCGGATGCAGCCAATCTACTCGTAATCGGTGGGTATATCGACCCTGCCGACTCGACCGATGGTGAGGAACGGGCCGAAATTGACCACATGCACGCCATCATGAATGAATATAAGCTGGAAGGGCGCATGCGCTGGCTCGGCACTCGCCTGGAAAAGAATCTGGCGGGTGAATTGTATCGGCATGTGGCTGATAAGCGCGGCATTTTTGTCCAGCCGGCCCGATTTGAGGCGTTTGGGCTGACCATCATCGAGGCTATGGCTTCCGGCCTTCCCGTATTCGCTACGTGTCATGGCGGTCCGCGGGAGATCATTCAGCATGGAATATCGGGTTATCATTTCGACCCGAACGACGGTTCTGCCGCAGCCGAAGCCATGGCTGATTTTTTCGCTCGCTCAGCCGCCGATCCTGATTTTTGGGACCATATTTCCCAAATGGCTTTAAAACGGGTTGAATCACGTTATACATGGTGTTTGTACGCAGAACGAATGATGACTTTATCGCGTATCTACGGTTTCTGGAAATTCGTCAGCAATCTGGAGCATGAAGAAACTGTACGTTATCTCGACATGTTTTACCATTTGCAATTTCGCCCTATGGCGCAGGCACTGCTCCCCCATCAATAAGCAGTCTCGAGTCTGCTCGCATTCCCGGCGCTGATTCAACGCGAGGTATAGGACCCGCGGCGGAAAGCATCGATCGTGATCCAGCGTCCGAAGCTGGCGACATGCAGCGCAGCATTGTTAATCGCAAAACGGGATTTCCTTGTTGACGACTTTCTTTGTTGATAGAATAAATTCGATAATCTTGAATCCGGCGGTTGGACGGAATGGATGAGCGGTTTTTTGAGCAAAGAACAGCGCAACGACACGGGATGTAACGGTGCAGGACAGCAGTGCCTTCCGCAGGAAGGTGCGGCCTCGAAGCGGGATGCGGGCACCCCATGCGCGTAGAACGCGATCGCGGTGTTTCCTGAGCTGCACGATCTCCGCCTCGCAGGGACTCTCGTGCGACGTTCGGGGCGCCATTCCATCTCGGGAAGTTGCCGCGCAGCGCTGCGCGGCAAAAACCGTTCGACCCGTTCCGTAGCGAACTCACCGGGAAAGTGAGGCTCAAAGGGTACAAAAAATCCTTTTCGGCTATGATGCTTAGCTGACAAATGAGCGGTCAACCGGCGGATTCAGGATCATATAACTCGGGTCTGCTCAATTTATCGAGAGATATCGGGTGGGGTCTTGAACGCATCAGGCGGCAAGACATGGAAAAGTTTATGGAAATAGGGCGCCGCTTTTAGGTACACTTCATAAAAGTTGGATATATGCTCTCGGCTATTTAGCAGTGGCTTGCCGACACGTTCAAGTGGTGCGAGTCGTGATGCTGTTTTATTGCCGGGTGGCATTTTTTTTGTTCTACGGCTGGAAAAAATTTAGCTCAGGAGTACTCATGAACAAAAAATTAACAAGTATTGCATTTGTCGCATTGGTCTTGTCATGGCCAGTTTCTGCCGCCTCGTTATCGCAGCCAAAGCCGCAGGCACAGCCACAGGCCCAGCAAACACAGCTACCCCATGGCGATGGCTGGCGCCTTGTCCGGTCACTCGAGCTCGGAAACTCGGGAAATTTTATTCACATGGTCCTGATCGATAGCAACCGCGATATGGACAAGGCTGTTTATGGCGCAGCACTTAGCAAGTTATGCCGATCCGAGCCTGACTTTTGCAGAGTGAGGTTCTGGAACCAGGAGCGCCACGTGTCTCAATCGATTTCTTTTAAAGATTCCGAGTTCAAGGCACTGAGGGCGGAGTATATTTTTAACCGCGCCGGAGGCGTTCAACAGTTGCTATATGCCTGCACTGTTGTGTCAGACAAGAGTCAATGTTTTTCCAATTAATGCCTGCAGAGTTGGGCTAAGTGGGTATCGGACGCTACCGGGTCGCTTTCGATGTGCTTTCTTTCGAGCCGCAATGCAGTAGCTGAGCATTTGCGGCTACGATAACTGGGAGAGTTTTATGCCACGCCAATTAATAAGTTCAGGTTCTACGTTCGAGCAGGAAATTGGTTATTCGAGAGCCGTGGTTGACGGCGACTGGATTTTTGTCTCCGGCACAACCGGATTCGACTATGGCAGGATGACCATTTCCGATGATCTGCTGGAGCAGGCTGAACAGTGTTTCAAGAATATCCAGGCAGCCCTGGGCGAAGCGGAAGCAAGTATGAGAGATATTGTCCGGGTAACCTATGTATTGCCTCATGCAGCAGACTTCCCCAAGTGCTGGCCGATCTTCCGCAAACATCTCGGGCAGATCAGGCCCGCGGCGATGATGATCTCAGCCGGCTTGTCCGATCCGCGCATGCGTATTGAAATCCAGGTAACGGCCCGTCGCGGATCGGGTGCCTGAGATATTGCCAACGGTTGCAGGTGGCAGGTGTAAGTGGTCAGTCGATGATGATGAAATGCAATTTGAGCTTGCATAGAGGTCCGGTAACAATAAATACTCCAGGGAGGTAATGAATGGCTTCAACGAATAAAGTTTTTATCAGCTTTGCGCTCAGGGATATCAAGGCGCACGACCGACTCCTTGAGCAATTGAAAAAGGAGCAAACAACCTATTCTTTTGTGGAAATGCCCATCAAGCAATCATGGGAGCCATCCTGGAAGGAAGAGTGCCGCAAGGTGGTGACCGATTGCGATGGCGTAATTGGCCTCATCACGAAAAACGTTATCAGGGCTGATGGTCAGCAATGGGAGTTGCGCTGTGCCTATGAGGGGAGGGTACCCGTGCTGCTCATCCACGGCGATGACGATAAACTACCGGCAAAATTGCCTGAACCAGTGGGCCAGCGGGATATTGATGCGTGGACCTGGCCTATCATATCAACATTCCTCAACAGGCTGTAAGCGCGCTACTGCGTAGCCAGCCACAGCGAGTATGGGGCGGCATACAACAAATTCGAGCACTGCAAGCGGATCCATGGTTTTACTGCTCTGCCGGTGCATTGACTCTTGCCGAAGCGTTTCTCCGCCCCTGCTAATACTTGGCTATCGCCTCCGGTACGGGGGACGCCGTCCCCAAGCATCAATTCCTTGCGTCAACCTTTCTTCCTGAAATTCTTATTGCAGCACGCGCAAAGCCGCGACGCGTTGCTCGATCTTCTGCATCATTCCCTGGTAGGCCGGCGTATCGATTCCACCGAAGCGTTGCTTGAACTCCATCGCAGACATGAATTCAGGCAAATCTGACCACAAAGGCATCAGATCTGCGTCCTTGAGCCCTGAAACAACCCGGTGTTGAAGTTGCAGTGCGGAGGCTTCGCTTATTACCGCCTTTTCCCCAAATTTCGTACCTGCGCGGTCAGCGGCAATATCATTGAATGAGAAGCCGCTGCCGTACAGGGAATCCTCGATCTCCTTATACAGCCCGATCGCATCGGATAGCATGGTGTCGGCATAGGCCGCAATAGCGGCAGAGGCCATGAAGTGTTTTGCAAAGTCATCACGTCCGTCGAGCGTAATGCTCTGAGGCGCAGCCCGGGGCCAGTTCGCAGCTTCCGGGAGAATCCGTTTCAAAGAGACGCCTAGTACGTGAAATGCCACGACCAGGATTGCCGCGCGATTTTCCGCCAATGCATCTCCCTCGTTCACCGAGCGGGCCGCCGCAACGCGGATGAGCGAAGGCAGGATTTCGGATAGTGGCATTACGGCTTCATTGCGTATGCTATTCGCGGCCAGGATCGATTGATAACGGAGCAAGCGCTCGCGCTCCTGTTTATCAATGATCGAAGCCCGCATACCTTTGGAAAAACCACCTGCCCAACGATAAACGATACCCAATTCGTTGCGCGACAATTTGATCCGTTTCAGCGAATCGAGCCCTGCTTTATATTCGTTGCTTTGCCGCAGCCAGTCCATGAACTGAAGCGCGAGTACCTGCGTAAGCACATCGGGCAGCATGAGTTTTCCTACCTGCACCGACTGGAGCTGTGGTTTTCCATCTACCTCCATCACAGATGCCGCAAGATTTATATAGCCATTAATTGGAATTGTCGCCATAGGAAGGCTCAGGCGGATGACCGCGTTACCATCGGCAAGGATTACCTGCGCGCTGCCTTTTCCAAAACGATGCGCCAGGTAATTTGCGGCAAGATCAACATCGGAGGACGTTATGTTGGCGGCTGCGAGCATGCCTGGCCTCACCCAGTAACGATGTGCGTCGATGATCCGCTTGGCGCGGCCTATATGCTCTGGCGTGAGAATGACCTGGCGCTCGATACGAGGGTGGTCTTCAATGGCGAGCGATAACGCGGCCGCCAGTGCCAAAAGGACAACGGCCAGCAAGCTTATCGAAATAAGGAGAAGTTTGTGCATCAAGCGGGAGTATTTCGAGAGCTATCGGTGAACGAAACGCAAAAGTCGAGCATCCGGGCCGAATGCCACCCATGTAGCGGCGTGGAAAATCGATAATGGTGGCGCCCGGATGGCTTCAGGGCCCGAATATCAGACCCATATCTTACCAGTATGGTCTATAGTATCCGCCCCAATAAAATGGGCTGCCATAATACCCATATCCGAAATAGGGATTAAAACCATAACCACCCATGCCTCTATAACCATAGCCATAAGGATCATTTTGATAAACCGGCCATAGATAAAGAGCTTGAGAAGCCAGCAATGGCAGCAGCACGGTCTTTTTTCCTATCATACGCTGGATATTGCCTTCAAGTTTTCCCGCCACCGTGATTTCCCGATCTTTTGCATAAACGGCCGGGTCAAGAAACTCGCTGCTTTTAATGACAAAGCGCCCTTCCGCCGACTTGCTTAGCTGGGGTCGGCCATAATAATTAAGGGGATAGGACAATACTTGTACAAGCGTGAAATTTTCCTCATTGTCTACATCGATTATGACCCCACCCCAGCGGACAGATGTATCCTTGTATTGGTTCAGGTCCCGGCTCGCCTGGGGATAGGTAATATCTGCAACGGGCACATTCCTGACCGCGGACGGCAGCCCGACGCATGCGCTCAACAACATACAGAAGGATAATAGATATAATTTCATGGCCTTGTTCCCTTCGATTATGAAAGCACTTTCTGGAATGCGCGGTGACATCCACTTGGCGCCCCAAAATTTCTCCGAATATCGTTTACAGCATAGTTGAAAACTGGAAGAGTAATATTGACTTCACGAAAAATTCCCTAGCAGCCTGCCGGACTTGAAGAATCGCAGCGAAAAAGTGGCTGGGTGAAGGCAGATTTTGCGGATTTTGAAGGCCAATAGTTATTCTATTAGCCGAAAAAGCGGCGAAATATGAACCAGCCAGACGTTTTTGCAGCCGATTTCCTTCAAGTCCGACAGACTGCTAGATAGCGAGGGCTCTCTTAACGGAGCGGTGTGTTCATGTCTTCACCCTTTAAAAAGTCCACGAGTGCTTGATTAACTTCCGCAGGCGCCTCATTTTGTACCCAATGGCTCGCATCCGGGATTCGATAAACCCGGACGTGAGATGCGACATTGCTAAGCCCGTCAAGTAACTCGGGTCCTAACGCGGGGTCGAGTTCTCCCCAGATCACAAGAGTTTTCGCGTTGATACGCCCATCTTGCGCAAACTTGCGCAAGCCTCCAGGCACGTTTGCCCGGTAGTAATCAAGTGCGGCGGTAAGCGCCCCCGGCTGTGAAAGTGCTTCGATATAATGCTCGATATCCCGTTTGCCGAAAGCTCCTCTTCGTGCCGGGCGCAGTTGGAACATATCGCGTATTGCCTGATAGTTATTGGCTGAAAGCATAAGCTCGGGTAGGCGTGGCAGTAAAAAAAAGAGCACATACCAGCTCCTGAGCATTTGTGGCAGATGCCGCACTTTTTCGAGATAGATTTTGGGGTGGGGCGCATTAAGGATCACAAGCTTGTCCACCAGTTCGGGATACCGGTCTGCGAACGACCACGCGATGATACCGCCCCAGTCGTGCCCGACGATATGGGCTCGGGGGTAGCCGGTTGCATGCACCAGAGCAGCGATGTCTGCAACAAGGCGATCTAATTTATAAGCATCTTGCTCCGCCGGACGTCCTGAAAGATTGTATCCCCGCATATCCGGCACCAGTACTGAAAAGCCCGCGGCGGCCAGGACCGGGATCTGATGCAACCAGGAGCGCCAATTTTCGGGGAAGCCATGGAGCAAAATGACCACCGGCCCCTTTCCGGCGGCGACAACATGAAGATCTATGCCATTGCCCGCCATGCGCTCGTGACGAAGCTCTATTTCTTCCATGGAGTACCCTCGATCAAGTTCGGCGTAGGTTGGCGATGAAACGCAACATATCCCAATGACGGTGACGATGACGTTGGCGAGCGGTAGCATTCACAATAACAATAGGAACAGACAAGAAAAGAGGGCGCAATTTCACGATATCGATAAGCACCGATTTTTATTTCGAGCTAAACCAGATGTCTCCATACCAGGCGGTTGCAGTTGTGCCTGTATTGTCCGTGTCGGTCATGATTGCCACAGCATCGACGGGGCCAGGCTCTTCACCAAAAGCCTGCCGGTAATCGGAAAGAACGTCGCGGCGCTCCTCAACCCATCGGCCGGCCCGCTCAGAGCCCGATTCTACTGCGATCATGTATGCATTACCCGTAAACGCATTAGGCCAGCCACTACCGACCGGCCGCCTGCTTGACCATACATAATTGATGGCGCGCGTGCGCCAGAGCATCATGCCGCCGGAAAAGACGACATAGACGCGTGCGGGGTAATCGTCGCCTGCCCGAGTGCGCTCATCCACCCCCGCCAGTATGTTGCCGGTCTTCCATGTCCAGTTAAGGATAGGCGTCTTGCCGAGTTCGATGCTCACCTCGCGATAGAGCCCGGAAGCGGTGGCATTGCTCTGCGCACGCAGCGCGGTTCGTCCGTTCTCGTTCATGAAGGCATAATGGGTCGAACCGGAAAACATCTTCGGTTTCCAGCTGGCCAGGTCACCGCGTGAGAAACGGGCGATGTCCACTCGCTCATTCCCTGCCGATGACAGGGCCGGTAAAAATGCGAGTACCCAAGCCAGCATAGCCATCTGGGTATATCTAGACGCCTTCTCGAAAATAGGCGTCACCCTGCGATGAATTATGGCTGTATCCCCCTGCATCAACAATATCGATTTTCCGGTACAGCGCGGCAAGAGTTCACCTATCGTTGAACCTGATCCTGATCCTGAGCCTTTGACATCACGAAGCCGGACAGGCTGCCAGGGTAACCCTGACTGAATCGTCGAAGGCGTTCATTTTTTTTCTTATTTGCGCTACTCTCTTGCCTCATGCACATCCTTTACCTCCACTTTGCGGCTATACACGCAGAATCCAGCTCTAAAAGACGGAATGTGGGGAGAAGGGGAAGGCAGGTTAAGGAACTCATTCCTGTCATCAGAATCGAATTCGAAGATAATATCTGTTCGACCGTTTGATCTGAAATGGTGCATCGGCTCGACTTGCTGGTTGCGTCTAGTTGATTTAGCTGACTTAACCTTGATCCTCCAATCCGGGATACGCTGATTTTCCCTCAGACGATCCAATCTATCCGTGCTGTAGCGAACCGACCAAAAAGACGAGGTCGAGGAATGGAAAAAGTGGTGTAAAAAAGTCTCTTTGGATCATGCCGCTAGGTGGAAAATGAGTAAAAAATGAGCGGCTGAGTGGGGGATTCAGGTTTAAAGCAATGTTGCGGCAATGTATCCGGGTGTACACTCCCTGGTTTATTCTTTACTTTATCGAGGCAATTCATACCCGAGGTTGAATATGAATCTGAGCGCAAAAAAAGGCATAATGCCCGTCCAGTCCGCTTCTGAAATTCCAAAGTTACGCATGATGCCAAAATTGCTTTTCCCGAGAACGCCCGTTCTTTCTGGCGATAATGTCGCTGCAAAACGTGAGGAGATACGCGAATATTTTCACGCCACGCTGGATCGCTACGAGCAGCTTTTTGAGACATTGCAGGGCGATGAAGCCTATTTCAAAAAACCGATTCCGTTGCGTCATCCGCTAGTCTTTTACCTGGGCCATACGTCTACTTTTTTTACAAACAAGCTGCTGCTTGCGGGGCTTATCACGGAACGGATCAACCCCAGGATGGAATCCATGTTCGCGGTAGGCGTCGATGAAATGGGCTGGGATGACCTGGACACAACCCATTACGACTGGCCGTCAGTCGAAGAAGTGCGAGCTTACCGCAATACGGTGCGCAATGTCGTGGACCAGCTTATCAGGGACACGCCGCTTAGCTTGCCGATAGGCTGGGATAACCCCTGGTGGACCATCATGATGTGTATCGAGCACGAGCTCATCCATCTTGAGACGTCATCCGTGCTCATCCGGCAGCATGCAATTGAACATGTCAAGCCTCATCCAGCATGGGAACCTTGCCGAAAGTCCGGCCCGGCGCCCCAAAACCGGCTCATCAATGTGACTTCGGGCACCGTGCGTCTTGGTAAAGACAAAGCCGATCCCACCTATGGATGGGATAATGAGTATGGCAGCCATGTAGCGGAAGTTGCGGCTTTTAAAGCCGGAAAATACCTGGTAAGCAACCAGGAGTTCCTTGCCTTCGTCCAGGCAAACGGCTACGGCACCGAAAGTTTCTGGGAAGAAGAAGGCCGTGCCTGGCGATGTCATACTCGCGCGGAATACCCCCTTTTCTGGATCAGGCAAGGCGCCGAGTGGCGATTGCGCCTGATGACCGAAGAAATACCCATGCCATGGGATTGGCCGGCCGAAGTGAATTATCATGAAGCAAAGGCGTTTTGCAACTGGAAAGCGGCAGCAAGCGGTCAACCGTACCGGCTCCCGACGGAAGACGAATGGTATCGCCTTTACGATATGGCCGGGGTATCCGAGCTTCCCCCCGCTGAACCTGCGCCGGCCAATATTCATCTCGATCATTTTGCATCTGCTCACCCGGTCAATGAATTTCCTCAGGGAGATTTCTACGATATTGTCGGTAACGTCTGGCAATGGACTGAAACCCCCATCTATCCATTTGAAGGTTTTGATATTCATCCGCATTACGATGATTTCACCACGCCCACATTCGATGGGCGGCACAATCTCATGAAGGGCGGCTCCTGGATTTCATGTGGGGATGAATCGCGAAAGAGCGCTCGCTATGCGTTTCGGCGTCATTTTTTTCAGCATGCCGGATTTCGCTACGTGGTCAGCGATGCGCCTGCCGTGCGGCATGACTCTCACTATGAAACCGACAAGCTCCTTTCCGAGTACGCTGAATTTCATTATGGCGACACCTACTTTGGGGTGCCTAATTTTTCGAAGGCACTTGCCAAGCTGGCTATCGCCGCCATGGGTAATAAACCGTCCCGCAAAGCACTCGACCTCGGTTGCGCTTCCGGACGTTCGACTTTTGAGCTGGCGCGACATTTCGATGAGGTAACCGGTATCGATTTCTCTGCCCGCTTCATCGGGCAAGGCGTCCAGCTTGCCGCGCAGGGTATGTTGCGCTATACGCTAGCGGATGAGGGCGATCTCGTTCTCTATAGAGAGCGTACGCTGACCGGCCTTGGCCTGGATGACGTGAAGCATAAAGTGATGTTCTACCAGGGAGACGCCTGTAACCTCAAGCCTATTTTTACCGGTTACGATCTCATCCTTGCAGCCAACCTCATCGATCGTCTTTACGATCCGGCCAAACTGCTCACAACCATTCATACACGGCTCAACCCAGGTGGTCTTTTGCTGATCGCTTCGCCGTATACCTGGCTGGAGGAACATACCAAGCGGGATGCATGGATTGGTGGATTCAAGCGGGATGGTGAAAGCTTCACCACGCTTGACGGCCTGAAAAAGATCCTGGGCAGCCATTTCAAATTGATTCAAGATCCACAGGACGTACCATTTGTAATTCGGGAAACCCGGCGGAAATTCCAGCATACGGTCTCGCAAGCGACGATCTGGGAGAGAATTGATTGAGCGGCAGCAATATTACCGCCCCTTTTGATTTCGATATTGAAATCAAAAGGGGCGGTACCGCCAGTTTGAAATATGAAGCACGCCAGAGTATGTTTGGTGCAGCGGACGTCGTTCCCCTATGGGTAGCGGATATGGATTTCGCAGCACCGGCGGCAGTGACCCAGGCCCTTTCGCGGCGTGCCGCTCACCCCATATACGGCTATACCGTCTACCCGGAAAGCTTGTATGAATCCTTGATGGGCTGGTTGAAGCAACGTCATGGTTGGGAAGTACGCCGCGACTGGATCATGATGTGTCCCGGCGTGGTCCCCTCGCTACATGCAGCTGTAATGGCTTTCGCCTCAGTGGGCGAGTCGGTTATCGTGCAACCGCCGGTTTATTTTCCTTTTTTTTCGGCGGTTACCGGCACCGGCCGGCAACTGATACATAATCCGTTGCGCCTCAGGAACGGCCGCTACGACATCGACTATGACCACCTGGAGCAATGCGCGGAGAAAGCTCGCCTGTTGTTGATATGCTCCCCACATAATCCGGTCGGCAGGGTATGGAGCAAGCAGGAGCTGCAGCGGATTCTGCAAATTGCCGAGAAACACGATCTGGTGATATTCTCGGATGAGATTCACGCCGATTTGGTCTATCCCGGAAATCAGCACCATACGCTGTCGATGCTGGCGGAAGCGGCATCCGGAAACGGGAACAGTATTGTGACCGCTACCGCCCCCAGCAAGACATTCAACATCCCCGGGATGAATCTCTCCGCGCTTGTTGTGCCCGACCCGGAGCGCCGCAAGGAACTCACGAAAATATTCGATACGATGCACGTCAGTGCATCCAATCCTTTCAGTATCACTGCTTTCGAGGCCGCGTATCGTGAGGGCGGGGCATGGCTGGACGCGTTGCTTGTTTATCTTCAGGAAACCCGCGATTTCGTCGCGGCGTATCTGGCAGAGCATCTTCCGGAAATTCGCCTCATCAGACCGGAGGGAACGTATCTGCTCTGGCTTGATTGCCGTGCGCTAATGACTGAATTAGATATAGACGATGCACAGCTCAGGCATTTCTTCGTGCACGAAGCTGGCGTGGGCATGAGTCCCGGTACGCTTTTCGGCGAGGCCGGAAGCGGCTTCATGCGCATGAATATCGGCACGCCGCGCCACATCATTGAAGCTGCCCTTGAAAATATCAGGAAAGCAAGACATAGAGTTCAGCCTGGATCGGTTCCAGCCTGACAGCATCTCTAGAAATTCATATTTTCATTACCGCAGCAATTACGTTTTAACCTAAATCCGGCAGTTGGAGGATGGAGCACGCTCACCAAAAAAGTGAGGTTCACGGGATAAAAAAAACCTTTTCGTTATAGCGCTTGACATATGGGTGCCAAGCGCCCTTACTTCAAGGTTACTTAGAATTGAATTGCTTATTTGCAATCCATTACTTCGTGATGTGAATCTTGGATAGGCATCTTTGTGCCAAAACGAGCTATTGGTGTTTCCGCCAAAAAACTGACAGTCAGGAGCGTGGAGTGTATGTTGCCGCCCATATTCTATATGCTTTTTGCAAAAATTTAATACTGCATATAACGAACGGACAAGAGATATCCATTCGGCAAGTGCCTTTCAAAGATACCCTATACGCCGAGTTAGAGGCATACGTCGGCCCCTGACACGGCAACGTTATCCGGGAGATCTAACTGTTTGGAATGTGTCATTTTGAGACATTCCAAACAGAAAAAACGTGCTAATGGCTGCTACTCACCTGTCAGCATTACATATCTGGACATAGGTGTTGGCTAATGTTAAGTGATCAATATATCGAGATTCAGTAAAATGAAAAATGCACTTCCAACTGGCGAGGCGCTAAGAAAGCGGGCAGAAACTCTTGGTGTGGTCATCACAAAAGATGATCCGAACGAATCGTCTGGTGCATATGAGGTTTTTAGAGCTAGAGTATCTGATGCTGAACTGCAGCGTCGCGTTATCGAGGCCGAGCGCCATCTTCAAGCACAGAAAATGTGGGTTATGGCGATTATTGCTGCCGGAGCATCAGTCGTTAGCGCTCTTGCAGCGTGGTGTGCAGTGTATATGAGATCGTTTGTGTAATTCTTTGAGGAATTGCAATGGACTATATACTCGAAAGACTTGAGAGAGCCGCAGAGCTTGAGAAGACTGGTAACTGGCAAGAAGTGCTTACCCACAGCAAGGAATGGGCTGCTGCGGAACCACATAATCTTTTTGCATGGCAAGGCATTGGAGATTCGCTTACCCAACTAGGCATGGTGGAAGAAGCAATTTCCGCATATCGCAAAGGACTGGAGGTAGCCCCTCCTCATCCAGCTGACTTCTTTGGCAGGAAGCTCTCGGCTGGTCCGTTATGGTATCGACTTGGTAACGCATATACTAAGCTGGGCGATTCGGCCAAAGCAATAGATGCGTTCAGAGAAGCCGCTCGTATTGATCCAGAAGTGGCAGAGATTTGGAACAATCTCGGCATCGCTTATACTAACGCAAACAATCCGCAGGAAGCGGCCAAGGCCTTTAAAAGCGGTGTCGCCGCTGCCCCAACCAATGTCACAATATTGACTAATCTTGGCATTGTTTACGCAAGGTGCGGTGTTGAACAGGGTGTTATTAGTGTTCACCGAATGATAAGCAGACTTGACACGCGAGCTGCGAGTACTTTCTTAAAGGATGCAGAACAAATACTTTCCAGTCGCTAGCTCGTGCAATGGCCCTCAATTCAGACAGATTAGAAATCGCGAGCAGGTAATTGCCGGTTCAGTCATGACTCCATTTCCTTCGGGATATTGTTTACCCAGTCCCTTGTCAGCAATCCAGCAATCGCATTTACATAATGACGATAGTATTTACTTGCCACAGGCGATCCGGACCAGAAGATCAGCGCGGCATTTTTTATGTCAGTTCCACTTGATGGTGAGCGGCGATTGTTCGTGAACCTGTTGCTGCAACTGGACGATCTCAAGTGGACCGGTCAGATCGCTGTGTTGCGGATCGACTTCATCCTGACGAGGGAACAACTCGCGCCGCAATTTGGCTATTAATGTCCAACCCCTCGAAAAGGAAAAATTAGCTAGCGGTGGTTATTTTTCGTTCTTCATCATGGGTAGGCTCACATCTGTTTCGTCAAGATTCCACGCTCCAGCGGTGAACAGGCCAAGGCCAGGGAACAGGAAAAATACAGTACCAATGATGTCCGCAATCCCTGTTCCGCTTAAAGAGTGATCAATCGTTTTCTGTGCAGGGAAATACCCCGCTTTCGTACACATAATGGAAACTGACTTGTTTCTTTTTGCCTCAATCTGAGCTTTTCCCTGGTACATTTGACCATTGACCTGAAGGTTTGCATCAGGCTCCGAGCAGACGGCACTAACAGTCTGGGTTTTTGGCACAAATGCAGAGCATCCCGAAACTGCAATACTGAATGCAACAATTATAGCAACTACTTTCTTCATACCTTTCTCCTTGTTGTTGTTCTTCCTGATTGAGAGGCGAGAAGCTGATCATCTTCTCGAGTTACTGAATAAATATCGTGATTAACCAATGGGTAAATTTCTGTTTCTTAAGGAGGTCCTTGAAGATCAGATATCCGACCAGACTGGATTGTAGGCTCAATGGTTAAGCAAGCAATTGGACCGAGGTACACCTGTCGGTGAGTATGGGTATTGCTGAGTTATTTGGCCCAACGAGTCATGCGGTTTATTTCCAATATTGTTTATCCATTACCCTGGATAACCACAATTTATGATGGGTTGAGTTAGCACAAGCTATTAGGCATGGGCGATGAACCGGGTTCAGGTCAACCCTCATCCACGATAAGCATTTGCCCATAGCAACGCAAAATGCATGGCGTATGGGCTTATATCCGAAGTTTTCAGGGAGCTTCCCCCGGCACTGCCTTCTCTTCCCTATAGTATTTGACAAAAACGCCCCGCCGTTCCGCTAGAGTGATAGCCTTTATTGCCGCGTTCCGGCTATAGTTTTCGTATTTGGAACATCTTGCCGACAGTGGTTAACATCGTGAATCCAGCAACACATTCTCGTAGCGGTTGGATCGCGGCTTTCTTAAGCATGTGCATCTGGACCGGTTTTATCCTTGTTACGCGTCTGGGCGGCACCGGCATGCTGACAAGCTGGGACATCGCGGCGCTGCGTTTCGGTGTCGGCGCCTCCATCGCGGTCTTTTTTTTGCCACGGATTCTGCTGCCGCCATTCAAGGTGATCGTGCTGTTCTCGCTGTTCGGCGGCATAGGTTATGCTATCGTCGTGTATGCCGCATTCCGCATAACGCCGGCTGCTCATGCTTCTGTGCTATTGCCTGGCGCATTGCCTTTTTTGACGGCGATCATTGCGTGGTTATGGCTTGGGCAGAGGCCATTGAGAAAACGCCACATTGCGCTGGTCATTGTCTTTGCCGGAATCGTATTGATTGCTATAGACTCGTTTTCTCGCGGACCGAAACTCACCCATACGCAAATTCTTGGCGACCTGCTCTTACTATGCGGTTCATCATCCTGGGCCGTCTTCACGCTGCTGCTCAGCCGCTACCCGATACGGCCGCTTGCCGCGACGGTAGCGACTACGCTGGGTAGCGCGGTAGTCTATCTGCCAATCTGGTGGTTGTTCCTGCCCAGTACGCTTGGCCAGGCACCTGTCAACGAAATTGCCGTTCAAGCAATATATCAGGGCGTAGTAGTGGTATTCCTGGCAATGCTGCTTTTTACCTTCGCGGTGAGCCGCCTTGGTTCCCAAACAGTGGCTTTGCTGATGGCTTTTGTGCCTGTCGTATCCGCGCTGGCTGCTGTGCCCATTCTGGGGGAACCGCTGTCCCTGCTGACGCTGTCGGGATTGGCGGCGGTGACTGCAGGTGCCATCCTTGGAGCACGGGAGAATCAAGAAACAGAACCAGGGCTTGAATGTAAGTAACATAACGACTTCGATAGGGCATAATCCGCTTGATCCCAACGAAGCCGATCCCAACCAGGCGTCTCCAGTCCATCAAGAATCGCCTGCAGGGAGCCGGAAATCGTCATCGATGGAATGAAGGCCGATGCTGAGAAACTGTATTGAACGGTATCGGCGACAGCAACATGCAAGGGGCTGCGTATCGGCCCATGGAAACGATGAGCAATGTCGCGTAGCGGCAACCCGCTTTTGAGTAAAGAAAATTTTTGATCCATTCACCAGATTGACGACGCCACACTCCAAGTCTTTGCCGGTTTTGCCTGCCGACCACCTGTCCGGCAGGCCGCCGCTCACCCTGCCGTCCGCCTGGATTACAAGCGTTGAATCACGGCTTTACCAGGAAGAAAATGTCCTGGCTTGGCTTGAAACGGATCTTGATACCCAACTGTATTTTGCATCCGGGCTGGTGGTTGTTACCAATAAACGCCTGTTAGCGACATCAGGCAGGGATACAACTTGGCAGGAATGGCTTTATCGCCCGGGATTGACGCTGGCGCGTCACGATCACGCCGGTATTGGCAGCCTTGAGCTTCTTGACGAGAATTCACTGCTTGCTCACTGGCGCTACACGCTCGGCGCGGATACTGCAGCGGGGCGCCTGATCGAGAGCTTCAACCTGCAACTCAACCATCAACTTACCGGCGAGGTTCCGTCGGCGCCTGCTCAGGCTTTCTGCGCAAAATGCCAGAGGGCGCTGGATACCCCCCTATTGCCGGGGCAGGAAGAGTGCGAGGTCTGCAGCCGGGAGACCGAAACGCCGCCGTCGACCTGGACGCTGTTCCGCTTGTGGCGCTTTGCCAAACCCTATAAAGGACGATTACTTGCCGGATTCTTGCTGACGTTGGGCAGCACGGCTGCAACGATGGTACCGCCCTACCTGACCATGCCGCTAATGGATAATATTCTGATTCCCTATCAGAACGGCAAGCCGATCGATATTGATCTGGTCATATTTTATCTGACCGGCCTGCTGGGTGCCGCAGTTCTGGCATGGGTGTTGGGCTGGTCGCGAACGTATATGCTGGCACTCGTTTCAGAACGTATCGGCGCCGACTTGCGCACTGCCACGTACGAGCATCTCCTCAAACTTTCACATGCCTATTTCGGCGGAAAGCGCACGGGCGACCTCATGGCGCGCATCGGCTCAGAGACCGATCGCCTCAACGTTTTCATGTCGCTACACCTGCTCGATTTTTTTACTGACGTGTTGATGATAGGCATGACAGTAGCCGTCCTGGTTTCAATCAACCCCTGGCTGGCACTGGTAACGCTGATGCCTCTGCCGATTATCGCCTGGCTGATCCATTTGGTGCGCGACAGGCTGCGCACGGGATTTGAAAAAGTCGACCGCGCCTGGGCGGAGGTTACCAGTGTGCTTGCCGATACCATCCCCGGCGTACGCGTCGTGAAGGCGTTTGCGCAGGAGAAACGCGAAGCGGCACGCTTCCGCTCGGCAAACGATCATAATCTGGAAGTCAACGACAGGGTCAACAAGGTCTGGTCATTGTTCACGCCGACCGTGACACTATTGACCGAAGTCGGTTTGCTCGTAGTGTGGGTGTTCGGTATCTGGCAGATATCCAAGGACGAAATCACGGTGGGCGTGCTTACCGCTTTTCTTGCCTACATCAGCCGTTTCTACATGCGGCTGGACTCGATGAGCCGCATTGTCTCGTTTACGCAGAAAGCAGCGGCCGGCACCAAGCGTATCTTCGAAATCCTCGATCACGTTTCCAGTGTGCCGGATCCTGCGCATCCCGTGCATTTACCCATCGTTGAAGGCCGGATCGAGTTATGCAACGTCGGATTCCGTTATGGTACCCGCACCGTGACACACAATATCAACCTCACCATTGTGCCGGGCGAGATGATCGGTCTCGTGGGGCACAGCGGTTCGGGCAAGAGCACGCTTGTCAACCTGATCTGCCGATTTTATGATGTCACCGAAGGCGCAATTTTGCTTGACGGTGTAGACATTCGCTCCTTGCCGGTCGCCGAATACCGTCGGCACATCGGGCTCGTGCTTCAAGAGCCCTTTTTGTTTTTCGGAACCATCGCCGAGAATATTGCTTACGGCAAACCGGACGCAGACCTGGAGGAGGTCGTTGCCGCAGCCCGCGCAGCACATGCCCATGAGTTCATCCTGCGCTTGCCGCACGGCTACGATTCACTGGTCGGCGAGCGAGGCCAGTCTCTCTCAGGGGGCGAGCGGCAGCGCATCTCGATTGCTCGCGCCCTGCTCATCGATCCTCGTATTCTTATTCTCGATGAGGCCACTTCTTCTGTCGATACAACCACCGAGAAAGAAATCCAGAAAGCGCTCGAAAATCTGGTGCGGGGCCGCACGACGATTGCGATTGCCCACCGCCTTTCTACGCTACGCGATGCTAACCGGCTCATTGTACTCGACCGCGGCAGCATCATCGAGGTCGGCAGCCACGAAGAACTGATGTCACGAAAAGGCCATTACTACAGCCTCTACGAGGCCCAGGCACGTAACATCGATACCGAGGATGACTTGCGTAGACCGGATGTCGACCGCAAAGCCGAGGATGGTCGAGAATGAACGGCAAACCTGATTATCTGCTAAGCCGTAACACGTTCGGGCGACTGGTATTTGTCGCGAACGATGGGAAGGTGCAGGAAGGCGTAGTTCCAGTACGGGCGTTTCCGATTACCGCGCCTGAGCGAGATATCGCCCTGATCGATTCGCACGGTCGCGAACTCGCCTGGATCGAGAAATTAAGCGATCTACCGGACGAAATGCGTAAACTCGTGGAAGCGGATCTTGCAGGTCGGGAGTTCATGCCGGAAATCAGGCGTATCCATGAGGTTTCAAGTTTTGCTACACCCAGCACCTGGTACGTGGAAACGGATCGGGGCGAAACCGCTTTCATCCTCAAGGGTGAGGAATACATTCGCAGGCTCAAGCCGCCCTCTCTGCTGGTCACGGACAGTCAGGGCATTCACTTCCTCATCCGCGACCGTTTCACTCTGGATCATCACAGCCGAAGGATTCTGGATCGCTTCCTGTAGTCCCGGACTACGAAAGAGATGTGCCACAAAAATGCTTCCACAGTTTGCGATAATCCACCTCAGCATGTCTCAACTTCTCATCAAGAGCTGATCTTGTGTGTCGACTTTACGTCTTTGTTCTTTTCATGTTGTCCCGTTTTGGTCTCATTAGGCTTCGTATGGAATCGTCGCTGACAGGAGACATACGATAGTCATATCTCATCAACCGGTTAGTATCAATTTGAATATTATTGTCGCTGAATAGCGACAATAATAGTTTCTTTGATGGCAGCAACATATTGTTTAATAAGATTAATTAAAGCTGGTATGATGAATGCTTTATTCTTTGTCGGGTTGCCAATCCATAACGAACAATAATTGGGTAATAACCGGGCGCCATGAACGATAAGGTAAATTCACGAGACTTTTCCACTTTGGAAGTGCCATCGCAAGACGCACATAACACAATCGAGTTCCCCAAAATCGTCAAGCCGATACACCACGAGATAGCGGCATCAGCTATCAATAAAAAACCTGATTCATCAAACAGGACAGCCTGCTACCGTGCAGGCTGCCTCGAGCTGAGTGAGAGCATCCGGATGAACGACCGAGGGTCTGAAACCTTTTTGCAGCAGACTTTGAACCTGAATCCGGTAGTTGACCGCTCATTTTTCAGCTCGTCGATCAGCCCATTTGTCAACCAAGTGCTATAACCGAAAAGGATTTTTCATGCCCTGTGAGCTTGATCTTTCTGGTGAGCTCACTCCATCCCGTCCAACTGCCGGATTCTGGTTGAAGCATGCAGCAGCGCTGGACTGCTTAGCTGTAAACCGATTTCCGTCAGCCGCGTTAGTCCGGATTTAACTTACTCTTTCGAGAATCCTATTTATGCTGGCGTACGCGGATACAAATACCGATTGTGCAAACAGGGACATTAAATTTCTTGAGGTTCGCCACCTGAATGGGCCTAACATCTGGACGCTTCGCCCGGTGCTCGAGGCCATTGTTGATATCGGAGATCTGGAGGATTTTCCGTCAAATACCATCCCCGGTTTTTACGAGCGCCTTTCGTCCTGGCTTCCTTCGCTGATCGAGCACCGTTGCAGCTATGGAGAGCGCGGTGGATTTCTGCGCCGACTCAAGGACGGTACCTGGACAGGTCACATTCTCGAGCATGTTACGCTTGAGCTGCAAAACCTCGCGGGCATGCACGGCGGCTTTGGCAGAGCCAGAGAAACTTCCTTGCGTGGCGTTTATAAGGTTGCCGTCAGCGCCTGGCATGAGAATATCGCGCGTAGCGCTCTGTCGGAGGCGCGTGAGTTGGTGCTGGCGGCAATGGGACACTTGCAGCCCAACGGCCAACCCTATAACGTCAAGGATTCCATCGAGCGCCTTCGCGACATGGTGGATTCACTCTGGCTGGGGCCATCTACCGCCTGTATCGTCGAGGCCGCTGCCATCCGCAACATTCCCGCCATTCGCCTTCTCGCCAAGGGAAATCTCGTGCAGCTCGGTTATGGCGCTCGAAGCCAGCGTATTTGGACAGCCGAGACCGATCTCACGCCGGCCATTGCCGAAAGCATCTCGCGGGACAAGGACCTGACCAAGGTGTTGCTTCAGTCCTGCGGTGTTTCAGTCCCTGACGGGCGCAGTGTTCATAGTGCGGAAGACGCATGGGCAGCCGCCCAGGACATAGGTTTGCCGGTCGTGGTCAAGCCCAGCGACGGCAATCATGGGCGTGGCGTTTTTATTGAGCTGAGCAGGCAGGAAGAAGTCGAGTCCGCTTATCGCGCTGCTTTGGAAGAAGGTGACGGCGTATTGGTCGAACGTTATATTCCGGGTACGGAACACCGCTTGCTGGTGGTTGGCGGACGCCTCGTGGCGGCCAGCCGAGGCGATTCGGTCTCAGTGATCGGCGATGGTAGATCAACCATTGACGAGCTGATACGCTACCAGATCAATTCAGATCCGCGCCGCGGGACAAGCGAAGACCATCCCTTGAATCCGGTCAGCATCGATGGCGTAACGATGATGGAAATCACCCGCCAGGGCTTCACCATCAATTCAATACCGCAAGCCGGTCTTGAAGTTCTGATTCAGCGTAACGGCAATCACGCTTTTGATGTGACTGACGAAGTACATCCCAGCATTGCCGCGGCTGCTTCACTTGCGGCCCGCATCGTCGGGCTGGATATTGCCGGCGTCGATCTCGTTGCCAGGGATATTTCCCGTCCACTTACCGAACAGGGAGGGGCGATTGTCGAGGTCAATGCCGGGCCCGGTTTGCTGATGCACATCAAACCTGTCATCGGTACGCCGCGTCCCGTTGGCGAAGCTATCGTCGAGCATCTCTTCCCAAACCAGGGAGACGGTCGGGTTCCGGTCGTCGGCATTACTGGCAGCTATGGTAAAACCACAGTGGCGCACCTTATCGCTCATCTACTCGCGTTGTCCGGCAAACATACCGGACTGGCATGCAGCGATGGGTTTTACCTCGACCGCAGGCAAGTCCATAAGGGCGATCATGCCAAATGGAAGACGGCTAACAACATCCTGACGAATCGTTCGATAGAAGCCGCGGTTTTTGAAAATGGCAGCGATAGCATTCTGGGTGAGGGCCTGGCCTACGACGGATGTCATGTAGGTATCATTACCAATGTCGAGCTGAAGCGGCACTATGGACGGCACTATATCGAAACCGCCAAGCAGGTTTTCGATGTACTGCGCACTCAAGTGGATGTGGTATTGCCCACGGGTGCGGCGGTACTCAACGCCAGGGAGGCAATGCTGGTTGAAATGGCTGCACTGTGCAACGGCGAGGTCATTTACTTCAGCCTTGATCCTGAGTTGCCTGTTATCAGGAAACATTGTTTAGCCGATACGGCGGAGATAAAAGGCGCACAGGCCAAGCGGGCCGTGATAGTTCGAGATGGTAAAATTCTGCTCGTTACCGGTTCCAGCGAGTTGGTACTGGGAGAGGTAGCGGATGTTCCGCTTACCCAAGGCGGCCATGCCGTTCCGGAAGTCGAGAATGTCCTGGCGGCGGTGGGCGCTGCATGGGCGCTCGGTATCGAACCGGCTCTCATACGTGTTGGGATTGAAAATTTCGCGAGCATCCAATAAGACATGGAAATCAAATGCATATCAGCAGCACCTCCGGATGAGCAAGAAGCACCAGGAGAACTTTCAATGAAAGTATCGTCTATCCGCGCATTGCGTGGGCCTAATTTGTGGAGTCGCCACACAGCCATAGAAGCAATAGTTTCTTGCGGTGAAACCGGATCTCTCGTAGAAACCAGAGGCTTCATGACACGGCTACGCGACCGATTTCCGCAAATCGATTTGCTCCAGCCGGCATTCCAGCCCGAAGCTGGGATCATGGCGCATGCGCTCGGGCGCGCTGCGCTTGGCCTGCAGACACAGGCCGGTTGCCCGGTGATCTTCAGTAAAACTACTCGCACGCTGGAAGCCGGCGTTTATCAAGTCATTGTCGAGTACAGCGAAGAATCGGTAGGCAGGCTTGCCATCGAATTCGCGTTAACCTTATGCCGTGCCGCCATTGAGGATACTTTCTTCGACATCGCCGATGCCGTCGGTCGTCTTCATGAACGGTATGAAGAGATACGTTTTGGGCCGAGTACCGGCGCGATCGTCCGTGCGGCTGTGGCACGCGATATTCCTTTTCGCCGGCTGACCGATGGCAGTATGGTCCAGTTTGGCTGGGGCAGTCGCCAGCGTCGTATTCAGGCTGCGGAGACGGGGCGAACCAGCCTCGTGGCGGAATCCATTGCGCAGGATAAGGAACTGACCAGAACGTTGCTGAGCAATGCCGGTATCCCGATTGCGGCAGGCAGACCGGTAGCGAGTGCGGAAGATGCCTGGATAGCCGCCTGTGAAATAGGCGGCCCGGTCGTTGTCAAGCCGCGGGATGGCAATCAGGGCAGGGGAGTAGGCGTGAACCTGACCAGCCGGGAACAGGTGGATGCTGCCTACGCGGTAGCGGCTGAGATCAGCGACGAAGTCCTGGTTGAGCGTTGTGTTCCCGGTAATGATTACCGCATGCTGGTGGTCGGCAATAAGTTGATCGCGGCTGCTCGGCGCGACCCGCCGCAGGTTGTCGGCGACGGCATGCACAGCATTAGCCAATTGGTTGAGCAGATAAATAGTGATCCGCGACGTGGTGAAGGTCATGCGAACGCACTGACTAAAATTTATTTTGACGAAATTACGGTTGCCCAACTGGCTACCAAGGGTTTGGCTCCGGAATCCGTGCCCTCTAGAGGGGAACGCGTTGTGCTGCGCAATAACGCCAACCTGTCTACCGGGGGAACAGCCACCGATGTCACCGATGACGTTCATCCCGAGCTTGCCGCGCGCGTGGAAGCCGCTGCCCGAATGGTAGGCCTCGATATCTGTGGCGTGGATATCGTCTGCGACAGCGTGTCGAATCCGCTTGAAGAGCACGGTGCCGTAATAGAGATCAATGCTGTGCCAGGCCTTCGCATGCATTTGCAACCCTCATTTGGCACAGGGCGTGCGATAGGAGAGGCGATTATCGCCAATATGTTTAAAGACGGGGATGACGCGCGCATCCCCGTTGTGGCGGTAACGGGAACCAACGGCAAGACCACCACCGTCCGCCTGATTGCCAATATCCTCGAATGTCAGGGCATGCGTGTCGGCATGACCAGTACTGACGGTGTCTATGTTGAAGGCCAGCGCATCGATACGGGCGACTGCAGCGGCCCGAAGAGTGCAAAGAAAGTTCTTCTTCACCCCGATGTCGATGCGGCGGTTTTCGAGACGGCGCGGGGCGGCCTGCTGCGCGAGGGACTGGGTTTCGATCGTTGCCAAGTAGCTGTGGTGACCAATATCGGTGGAGGCGATCATCTTGGCCTTTCACACGTCAACACGGTAGAGGATTTGACTGCCGTCAAACGCATCGTCGTTCAAAATGTTACACCGGGTACCGGCGTCGCCGTGCTCAATGCGGCTGACCCCCTTGTGGCAAGCATGGCAGCCCACTGCCCGGGTTCGGTCACATTTTTCGCCCGTGATCCCCGCAATCCCGTGATAGTGAAACATCGGGTGCGAGGCAAGCGCGTCATTTATCTCGATGGTGATTCGATCGTCGCTTCGGAAGCGGGTGTTGAACACCGCCTGACGCTGGCGGGAATTCCTCTCACGCAGAACGGGGCCATCGTATTCCAGATCGAAAACGCAATGGCTGCCACTGGAGCGGGCTGGGCGCTTGGTCTCGACTGGGAAGTCATACGTGCCGGGTTAGCTGGTTTTGTCAGCGACACGCAAACCGCACCAGGCCGTTTCAATCTCTTCAGCCACCGGGGCGCCACGCTTATTGCAGACTACGGCCACAATGCGGATGCAATCCGGGCGCTTGTGCTCGCTATCGACAAGATGCCGGCCAAGCGACGCTCAGTCGTGATCAGCGGCGCGGGTGATCGCCGCGACGAGGACATCCGTCAACAGACCAAGATTCTCGGTGATGCTTTTGACGAGGTGGTGCTTTATCAGGACAAGTGTCAAAGAGGCCGAGCCGATGGGGAAGTGCTGAGCCTGTTGCGGCAGGGTCTGAAGAATGCGAAGCGTGCCCGCGACGTCAAGGAGATTCGCGGTGAGTTTGTGGCGATCGATACTGCCTTTGCCAACCTGAAAGCCGGAGAGTTATGCCTTATTCTCATCGACCAGGTGGATGAAGCACTGGGATATATTACCCAGCGCGTAGTTGCCGGCTGACAAGCGGCGCTGGTGCACCGGCTGTGCTTGAGAGCAGCGCTACTGAATCGCAGATATGATACCGTGTAACGCGCAAACGCCTCCGCAGGACTGATCAAACGCAGCCGATCAGGTTTATACAGGCTGCGGTTGATATCATCTCTCGGTAACCGAGCATAGATTTGCAATCCACCGAGGTTAGCCATAAACTGAAATTCACGTTGAGATTGTTGCGCTGAGTTCGCTCGGCAACTATTTTTATTGCTTACCTTGGAAGGAGAAAAATCATGTCAGGAGATAGTATCTATCGAATTACAGAGATAATCGGGACTAGCCAGACCTCATGGGAGGATGCAGCCAGAAATGCCGTCGAGACGGCGTCAAAAACATTGCGCGACCTGAGGGTTGCGGAAATAGTAAAGCTGGATATGGTAATCGAGGATGGCAAGGTCGCTGCGTATCGTGCAAGAGTGAATCTGTCTTTCAAGTATGAAATCGAAGGCAAGTAACTGTTGTTTGGCCAAACTTCGGACTACCCTAGCATTATCGGCGCAAAAAAGGCGCTGATCGCGCCTTTTTTGTTTTGCTGCGTCGATGAGATCAACGCTTATACAGCAGCGGCAGCTTCTTCCTCAAACTGAAGTTTCACCTTGTTATCGGCACCGATGTCCACCGTCACTTTGCCACCGTTGGCAAGCCGTCCGAATAGTAGCTCATCCGCCAGGGCGCTGCGAATAGTGTCCTGAATGAGCCGGGCCATGGGGCGGGCGCCCATGAGAGGATCAGCGCCGTTTTTGGCGAGGTATTCTCTCAGCGCATCGGTAAATATCGCCTCCACTTTCTTCTCGTGCAACTGCGCTTCAAGTTGCATCAGGAATTTATCCACCACACGCAGAATCACGTCCCTATCCAGGGATGCAAAGGAAATGATCGCATCCAGCCGGTTGCGGAACTCAGGCGTAAACATGCGCTTGATATCGGCCATCTCATCTCCTGCCTGCGCACCGGTGGTGAAGCCCATGGACGATTTGCTGAGCACTTCAGCGCCTGCATTCGTGGTCATGATAATTACCACGTTGCGGAAATCCGCCTTGCGGCCATTATTGTCGGTCAACGTGCCGTGATCCATCACCTGCAGCAGGATATTGAAAATATCCGGATGCGCTTTCTCAATTTCATCCAGTAGCAGTACCGAATAAGGCTGCTTGATGATGGCCTCGGTGAGCAGACCGCCCTGGTCGAAACCGACATATCCCGGCGGAGCGCCGATCAGGCGTGAAACGGCATGCCGCTCCATGTATTCCGACATGTCGAAGCGGTGCAAATGAATGCCCAGTGCATAAGCCAGCTGCCGCGCCACTTCGGTTTTGCCAACACCGGTAGGGCCGGAAAAAAGAAATGAGCCGACTGGCTTTTGTGGATTGCCCAAGCCGCTTCTTGCCATCTTTATCGCCGCTGTCAGTGCATTGATGGCCTTGTCCTGTCCGAATACCACTGCTTTCAGGTCTCGATCCAGCACTTTTAGCGTACTCCGGTCATCGCTGGAGACATTCTGTGCCGGAATGCGCGCTATCTTGGCAATGATGCTTTCGATCTCATGTTTGCTGATCACCTTGCGCTGCTTCGACTTCGGCAGAATACGCTGCGCTGCGCCGGCTTCGTCGATGACATCTATCGCCTTGTCTGGCAAATGCCGGTCGTTAATGAAACGCGCCGATAACTCCGCTGCCGTGATGAGCGCTATGGCCGTATATTTGACGCCATGGTGCGCCTCATAACGGGCCTTCAGGCCGCGTAATATGGAAACCGTTTCTTCCACGCTGGGTTCAAGTACATCGATTTTCTGAAAACGACGCGATAGGGCATGATCTTTTTCAAAGATTCCCCGGTATTCGCTATAAGTCGTGGCGCCGATACATTTCAGCTGGCCGGTATTAAGTATTGGTTTAAGAAGATTGGACGCATCCAGCGTGCCACCCGAAGCCGCCCCGGCCCCGATCAGCGTGTGAATCTCATCAATGAAAAGAATAGCATTGGAACTGTCGAGCAACTGTTTTAGCACCGCCTTCAGTCGCTGTTCGAAGTCCCCCCGGTATTTAGTCCCGGCCAGCAGTGCGCCCATATCCAGCGCATAAACCTGGTGATGCGCAAGAATTTCGGGAACGTCATTTTCGATAATCCGCCTTGCCAGTCCTTCCGCGATGGCGGTCTTGCCCACGCCCGCTTCACCCACCAGCAAGGGATTATTCTTGCGGCGGCGGCATAGCGTCTGTATCAGGCGTTCCAGTTCCCGTTCACGTCCGATCAACGGATCGATCTTGCCGGCTAGCGCGAGGGAGTTGAGATTGACCGCGTAACTTTCCAGTGCGCCGCCCGCGCTCATTTCCTGCTCGGTATCGCCTTCGCTTTCGGATTTCGCAGGACTTCCCTGGGATACCTTGCTGATGCCATGAGAAATATAGTTCACCACATCGAGCCGGGTGATGCCTTTCTGATGAAGAAAATAAACTGCGTGGGAATCCTTCTCTCCAAATATCGCTACCAGTACGTTGGCGCCGGTGACTTCTTTTTTCCCGGAAGACTGGACATGCAGAATCGCGCGCTGGATCACGCGCTGAAAACCTAGCGTAGGCTGTGTATCCACTTCGCCGCTGCCGCCAACGGTAGGTGTGTTCTCAGTAACGTGCTCAGTCAGCAATCGACGCAAATCGTCCATATCCACCGAGCAGGCGCGCAGCACTTCTGCGGCGGTCGGATTGTCGAGCAGAGCCAATAACAAGTGCTCGACCGTTATGAACTCATGCCGCTTCTGCCGCGACTCGACAAACGCCATGTGTAAACTTACTTCCAACTCTTGGGCAATCATTTTACGTCTCCTCCATCACGCACCTTAGCGGATGTTGATGCTGCCTCGCAAATGCGACCACCTGCTCAACCTTGGTGGTAGCTACATCGTTGGGATAAACTCCACATATTCCCGCTCCATCCATATGTACTTTGAGCATGATTTGGGTTGCCTGTTCTCGACTCTTTGAAAAAAAAGTCTGCAACACGGCCACCACGAAATCCATAGGCGTGAAATCATCATTCAGCAAAATCACCTTGAACATTGGCGGTGGTTTGAGTTTACTCTTTTTAGCCTCCAGTACAACATCTCCATGATTCCCTGCTTTCATGTCTCCAGTCTCGCTATTCATCAGTTAGAGCGAAATGGGCAAGTTTCTGCCTCTTGATATAATATTTGACGATTACACTGAAATATTCAAGTACCTTCAGAAAATTATTCTGTTGCACTTATATAAAATAAGTGAATTGAGCACTTGACTTGAATACTAGAGTTGCGTAAAACTGCTCTTGGCGTTTGGCTTCAAGTTCTCTGCAGTACCGGTTACAGCCGTTTTGCGGTCTTGAAACTCAAACAGTGTTCGGGTTTCCGGCCCGGTTTTTTTATATAGGAAGCAAAAATGGCAACTGGTACAGTAAAATGGTTCAACGACTCAAAAGGTTTCGGTTTCATTACACCGGATGATGGTAGCGAAGATCTATTCGCTCACTTCTCCGCCATCAATATGTCCGGATTCAAAACTCTTAAAGAAGGTCAAAAAGTAAGTTTTGAGGTTACTCAAGGTCCGAAGGGCAAGCAAGCTTCAAATATTCAATCTGCTTAACGCTTGACGATTCCATGCTGACGTGGTTAACCGCGATCATGCTGTAATCCAATACAAAATGTAATTTAATACAAAATTATATAAAGCCCCTTGCCGGAAATCGCCAAGGGGCTTTTTTAATCATGAGCTATGCCGGCATGTGCTCAATCAACGCCTGTCCGAACCCCGAACACGAAACCTTATGCGCATTGGTCATCTGACGCGCAAAGTCATAAGTCACAATTTTATCCTGGATCGTTTTCTCGATCGCCTCGATAATCAGGTCTGCGGCCTCGATCCAGCCCATATGCCTCAGCATCATCTCCGCGGATAGTATGATCGACCCCGGATTAACCTGATCCTTGCCCGCATATTTTGGCGCAGTGCCATGCGTTGCCTCGAAAATTGCAATCGAGTCGCTGAGGTTTGCCCCTGGAGCGATGCCGATACCGCCGACTTGTGCCGCCAATGCGTCGGAAATATAGTCGCCGTTCAGGTTCAGCGTGGCGATGACATCGTATTCCTCGGGACGCAGCAAGATCTGTTGCAAAAAAGCATCCGCGATCACATCCTTGATTATGACGCCTCCTTTGTCCTCCGGTAGCTTCATCCACGGGCCACCATCGAGCAGGCTGGCCTTGAATTCTCTTGCGGCCAGTTCATAGCCCCAGTTCTTGAAGGCGCCCTCGGTGTATTTCATGATATTACCCTTGTGCACGAGGGTTACAGAGGGCCGCTTATTGTCGATTGCATACTGTATTGCCTTGCGTACCAGTCGCTCGGTGCCCTCTCTGGAAACGGGCTTGATACCGATTCCCGATGTTTGCGGGAAACGTATTTTGGTTACACCCATTTCCGTCGTTAAAAAATTAATCATCTTTTTCGCATTTTCTGACTCAGCTTCCCATTCAATCCCGGCATAAATGTCTTCCGAATTTTCGCGGAAAATTATCATATCGGTTTTTTCAGGATTCTTTAACGGACTGGGTACACCCTGAAAATAGCGCACAGGACGCAGGCATAGATATAAATCAAGTTCCTGCCGCAAAGCGACGTTAATCGAGCGAATACCCCCGCCTACCGGGGTGGTCAGCGGCCCCTTGATGGAAACCGCATATTCCGCCGCGGCTTGCAGTGTTTCATCTGGAAGCCAGACATTTTCACCATAAATACGAGTGGCTTTTTCGCCGGCATAAATTTCCATCCACGTAATCTTGCGCTTGCCGCCATAACTGCGACTTACCGCGGCATCCACCACATCCTTCATTACCGGTGTAATATCCACGCCGATACCATCGCCTTCTATATAGGGAATAACGGGGTTATCCGGCACACTCAGGGAAAAATCAGCGTTTACGCGGATTTTCGTGCCTTCGGCTGGCGTCTTGATGTGCTGGTACATGGTTTCTCCAATATGAGTGTTCGATGGTTGTAGCGGTTAGTGGTGGAGTTTGTCGTAAACAGTAAACGAGTAAACGGAAAACTGGCTAGTCAAACCCCTACATTTTACCCGGGTTTGGAAGAGAAGCGCTAACATGCTTCTTTTCGTCTGGAACGAACCGGGAGTCGATGCTACCAGGCAAACGTGAGAAAGCATGCGGATTGCAGCGTTGAGTCGCCCGCTCCATCTCGGCTGGATATGCTGGCGACATCGGTATCCGCTCGATTTCACGGAAATCGATTTCTCGGAAAAATCGTTAACAGCGATATTTCCGAGCCTATGTAAAAATAGCCAGGCTCGTCGGAGAGCAGTGCCCATCCCACTTGCTGTTTCTTTCCCCTGATCAGGGCGCTAGAATGCCGGCTGCAATATATCCTTGTATCCGATTTTTCCAATAAACGAAGTTAAAGATTATGATCTGGAAACCCAACGTCACCGTTGCAGCAGTCATCGAAAGAGAAGGAAAGTACCTGCTTGTCGAGGAACAAACGGGTAGCGGTTTACTGTTCAACCAACCGGCGGGCCACCTGGAGCCGGGTGAATCGATCATTCAGGGCGCAATTCGGGAAACCCTGGAGGAAACGGGCTACACGTTTGTCCCGCAATCGGTCCTGGGTATCTATCACTGGCACTCCGAGACGGACAACATTACCTTCATTCGTTTTGCTTTTAATGGTTCCGTCATCGATTTTGATCCGGATCGGGTATTAGACACGGGTATAGTGCGCGCGGGGTGGTTCGGCATCGAGGAAATCCGCGAGACGGCCTATTGCCATCGCAGTCCGTTAGTAATGAAATGCATCGAAGACCATGTGGCCGGAAAGCACTATCCACTGGAAATCCTTTCACACGCATACGCGTCCGACTGCCGGGTTTAGGTTTAAACCATGAGCAGAACGCGCGTAGTCGTTGGCATGTCTGGTGGGGTTGATTCATCTGTCGCCGCTTTGCTGTTGAAACAACAGGGTTACGACGTAGTCGGCCTCTTCATGAAGAATTGGGAAGATGACGACACCGATCAATACTGCTCGTCCCGGCAGGATTTGATCGATGCCGCATCGGTTGCGGATATTATCGGGATCCCGCTGGAAGCGGTAAATTTTTCGGCCGAGTACAAGGAGCGGGTATTCAGCCACTTCCTGGCGGAATACCAGGCCGGGAGAACGCCCAATCCGGATGTGTTATGTAACGCCGAGATCAAGTTCAAGGCATTTCTTGAACATGCTGCCGGGCTCGGCGCCGACTTTATTGCTACCGGTCATTATGCCCAGGTGCAAGAAAAAAACGGAATGTTCCAGTTGTTGAAAGGTGAAGACGGAACCAAGGACCAGAGCTATTTTCTCTATCGTTTGAATCAGGCGCAGTTATCCCGGACCCTGTTTCCGATCGGTCATCTTTACAAGCGCGACGTACGCAAGATCGCCAGAGATTACAAATTACCCAATTTTTCCAAGAAAGACAGCACCGGGATTTGTTTTATCGGTGAACGGCCTTTCAGGGAGTTTCTACATCGCTACTTGCCGCATGAGCCGGGTGAGATAAAAACGCCGGCTGGCAACGTCTTGGGCGAGCATACCGGCTTGATGTACTACACCATCGGTCAGCGGCAGGGGCTGGGTATTGGCGGAACAAGAGAGGGCGGTGGCGAACCCTGGTTCGTCGCGAACAAGGATATAGCGCGAAATGTCCTGATCGTGGTGCAGGGGCACGATCATCCTGATTTATTCAAGCCCTCGCTTACCGCAGCCGAACTGACATGGATAAGCGGCGATGCGCCTCATTGCAACTGGGTTTATGCGGCCAAGACCCGTTATCGCCAGGCGGATGCGCCTTGTGCAATCGCCTATGTCGATCACAGTAAATGCGAAATCGAATTTGCTCAGCCGCAGTGGGCTGTGACACCGGGACAATCCGTGGTGGTTTATGAAAGCAAGGTATGTCTTGGGGGAGGGATAATTACAGACGATCAAGCGAGGGAATGTGAATAAGGATTCCCTGAGCCATTTATCAGGCTACCGGGACTGTCTCCATGAAGGCGGCGCGCTTTTCCAGCCTGTCGGAAAGATCGGCAAGATTGGGAAAGGTATCGCGCCAGTCGATTTGAGGAAATCGAAAAGCCAGGTAACCCAGCGCGCATCCCACTGCAATATCGCCCAGCGTATAGACGTTCCCGTCGCACCATTTTTTATCGCTCAGTTCGTGAGCAGCGGTTTCCAGGCCCCGCATCACTTTTTTCTGCTGGCGGGAAATCCACTCCACGCTTTGTTGCGCGTCATTCCGTTTACGTTCGAGGAATATTGCGGCGGCGGCGTCGCAAATGCCGTCCGCTAGCGCCTCCCAGCGTTTGACCATGATTCTGCGCCGGTTGGATTCAGGAAGTAAACGGGATACCGGATTGACACTATCGAGATACTCGACAATCACTCGCGAGTCGAACAGGCTGGTGCCGTCATCCATAATCAGCACTGGCACTTTTCCAAGCGGGTTGTGATCCGATACGTGACTATCGGCGTTCCAGGGAGCCTCCAGCTCAAAAGTATAACCGATGTGTTTTTCAGCCAGAACGATGCGCGTCTTGCGAACGTAAGGACTCGTGAGCGATCCGATAAGCTTCATGATCAGCCTTGAGGGGAATTATCAAAAGGCATTATATCGGCTTTCCGCAGCGCAGTGCATGACATAGTCTGGGCGAGTACCTATGCTGGCTGCCTGTCGGGCTTGAAGAATCGCAGCGGAAAAGTGAACGGGGGAGGGCGGGTTTTGAGGATTTTGAAGACCAGTAGTTATTTCTGTTTGGCCGAAAAAGCGGCAAGATATGAACCGTCCAGCCGCTTTTGCAGCCGATTTCCTTTAAGTCCGACAGACTGCTAGAATGCCCTACCGGTGACAATAACCCGGAAACAGAACATGAATTCATCTTTTCTTACCGCACTCTCTCCCCTGGATGGGCGTTATAGCGCAAAGGTCGCAGACCTGAGGCCGTACTTCAGCGAGTTTGCGCTGATCCGGTACCGTGTCCAGTTGGAAATAGAATGGCTCAAGGCCTTGAGTAACGCACCAGGCATCGCCGAAGCTCCGCCATTTTCTCCCGCCACCATTGCACAGCTTGATGCTCTCGCGACGAATTTTTCCGAGGCCGACGCGGACGCGGTCAAATTCATCGAAGCAAGAACCAACCACGACGTCAAGGCGGTTGAGTACTGGCTCAGAGAGCATCTGATCAAGAATGCCGAGGGCGCGCGTATCGCGCAATTCATCCATTTTGCGTGTACGTCGGAAGACATCAATAATCTCTCTCATGGATTGATGCTGATGCACAGTCGCGACAGGGTGATGCTGCCGGCATTGGGAAAAATCATCGGCAGGCTCATACAAATGGCGCATGCAATGGCTGATACGCCCATGCTCGCCCGAACGCATGGTCAACCCGCCACCCCCACTACAGTTGGCAAGGAACTTGCCAATTTCGCATATCGCCTGCTGCGGGCGCGTGAACGGCTGGCGGGCGTGGCCATACTGGGAAAAATCAATGGCGCGGTAGGCAACTTCAACGCTCATCTCGCTTCATACCCCGGTTTCGGCTGGGAAAAATTCGCGCGGGAGTTTGTAGAAAAACTTGGCCTGAAATTCAACCCCTACACGACGCAGATCGAACCGCACGATGCAATGGCGGAGTTATTTGACGCCTATGCCCATGTCAATACAGTGCTGCTGGATTTTAATCGCGACATGTGGGGGTATATTTCTCTTGCCTACTTCAAGCAAAAAACCAGAGAAGGTGAAATTGGTTCTTCAACGATGCCGCACAAGGTCAATCCGATAGATTTCGAAAACTCCGAAGGCAATCTCGGCATTGCCAACGCCTTGTTGCGCCATTTGAGCGAGAAGCTTCCGATATCCCGTTGGCAGCGTGACCTAACGGACTCCACTGTGCTTCGCAACATGGGGGTAGCGTTGGGGCATACATTGCTGGCATATGGCTCCTGCAGCAACGGATTGAGCAAGCTGGAAGTCAATCCGGAACGTTTGATGGAAGATCTTGAAAATGCCTGGGAGGTCTTGGCCGAGCCGATCCAGACGGTAATGCGCCGCCATGGCATATCGGATTCTTATGAGCAGTTGAAAGAGTTGACTCGCGGCAAGGAGGGTATCAATAAAGAGACATTGCATAAATTTATCGATGATCTCACCCTGCCGGAAAGCGAAAAAATACGCTTACGCAAAATGATGCCACAGAATTATATTGGCGATGCCGCTGCGCTGGCCCGAAAAATCGGCATTGAAAACAGCTGATTCTTGAGTGCCGGTTTATTTCCGATCTTCGGCTTGGCGAGTGGGTACAAGCTGAAGATACAAGGCGGCGCAGCGTCCGTGATGTTTTCCGGTCTCTCAGCAACATGCCCAACCGAGGTCTTGCTCAGTCTGCCGTGATATTCCCCATCAGCCTGTCGAGCTTGAAGAATCGCAGCCATTTCCTTTAATGGCCAACATTATTAGAGCTTGAAATTGAAAAAACTATCCCGATATAGTGATGAACGAAATTAGGAGAAGCGCCATGACGGAATTGAATCGACCCCAATCAGACCCGACGGAACTGACTGCAGCAACGGATGAAACAAGTGCGTCCGAAGCCAAGGTCAACGGAGACAAGACGCCGGAACCGGCGACAGAATCGATGCCGAGTATGGAACAGTTACTGAAAAAAGCCGAGCTCGATGCGGAGGAGCATCATGATGCATGGTTGCGCGCCAAGGCAGATGCGGAAAATATAAGAAAGCGTGCGCAAATAGACATTGCCAGCGCCCATAAATATGCAGTAGAGAACTTTTCCACTGAACTGCTCGCAGTGATGGACAGCCTGGAAGCCGCGTTGGCGGTGGAAAACGCGACGGTCGAGAATTTCAAAAGCGGAATGGAATTGACGCTCAAGCAACTGACTACCGTTTTCGAAAAATTCAATATCAAGGTGATCAATCCGGAAGGTGCGAAATTTGATCCACATCTGCATCAGGCTATGTGTACGGTAAATTCCGATCTCGCCCCCAATACGGTAGTACAGGTGATGCAGAAAGGTTACGTTTTGAACGACCGGGTGATTCGACCGGCATTAGTGTCTGTTTCCAAGGCCAGAGAGACTTGAAATTACATTCTTGATCCCCATTTTCTGCACAGACGAATATATCGCATAGCCGAATATTCGATACCAACTACTAACAAGGATCCAAATCATGGCAAAAATTATCGGCATTGACCTCGGTACCACCAACTCATGTGTGGCTGTCATCGAAAACGGCAAGCCCAAGGTCATAGAAAATTCAGAGGGGGCTCGTACAACACCGTCCATTGTCGCCTATACGGAAGATGGCGAAATTCTGGTGGGTGCTTCAGCCAAACGTCAGGCGGTTACTAATCCCAAGAACACGTTGTTCGCGGTGAAACGCCTGATTGGACGCCGGTTCAACGAGGAGATGGTGCAAAAGGATATCAAAATGGTGCCTTACAGCATTGTCAAGGCCGACAACAGTGATGCCTGGATAGAGGTGCGCGGCAAGAAGATCGCCCCGCCGGAAATATCGGCACAAGTGTTGATAAAGATGAAAAAGACCGCGGAGGATTATCTGGGTGAACCGGTTACCGAAGCCGTTATTACCGTTCCTGCCTACTTCAACGATTCCCAGCGTCAAGCGACAAAAGACGCGGGACGCATCGCCGGCCTGGAAGTCAAGCGCATCATCAATGAACCGACTGCGGCAGCCCTGGCTTTCGGCATGGATAAAAAAGAAGGTGACCGCAAGATCGCCGTGTACGATCTGGGCGGTGGCACTTTCGATATTTCCATTATCGAAATCGCGGAAGTGGAGGGCGAGCACCAGTTTGAGGTGTTGGCCACGAACGGAGATACCTTCCTGGGCGGCGAGGATTTCGACTCGCGCATCATCGAATACCTGGTGGATGAATTCAGGAAGGAAACCGGCATAGATCTGAAAAAAGATATGCTTGCACTGCAACGTCTAAAGGATTCGGCGGAAAAAGCCAAGATTGAACTTTCATCCAGTCAACAGACCGAGGTCAACCTGCCCTACATTACGGCGGATGCTTCCGGACCGAAGCACCTCGCTGTGAGAATTACCCGGGCAAAGCTGGAAAGCCTGGTGGAAGAGTTGATCGACCGGACCATGGAGCCTTGCCGGATCGCTATCAAGGATGCCGGGGTAAAGATTTCCGATATCGACGACGTTATTCTGGTGGGCGGGCAGAGCCGTATGCCCAAGGTTCAGGATAAGGTCAGGGAAATTTTCGGCAAGGAACCGCGCAAGGACGTTAATCCGGACGAAGCGGTTGCGGTAGGTGCTGCCATTCAAGGCGGTGTGTTGCAGGGTTCGGTCAAGGACGTGCTGCTGCTGGATGTTACCCCGTTATCGTTGGGCATCGAAACGCTGGGCGGTGTGATGACCAAGTTGATTCAGAAAAACACCACCATTCCGACCAAGGCGCAACAGGTATTTTCGACGGCCGAGGAAAATCAGACTGCCGTGACCATTCATGTACTGCAAGGTGAGCGCGAGATGGCGTCCGGCAACAAGAGCCTCGGTCAATTCAATCTGAGCGATATTCCGCCCTCACCGCGCGGCATGCCGCAAATCGAGGTGGCATTCGATATCGATTCAAACGGCATACTGCACGTATCCGCCAAGGATAAGGCGACGGGGAAGGAAAATAAAATCAAGATTCAGGCAAGTTCCGGCCTCTCGGATGAGGAAGTACAGCGCATGGTCAAAGATGCGGAGGCGCATGCCGAAGAGGATCATAAAACGCTGGAACTGGTTACCGCCCGCAACCAGTGTGACGCCATGATCCATTCGGTGAGAAAGACATTGAAAGAGCATGGCGAAAAACTGGATGCCGATGAAAAGTCCAAAATAGAAGATGCGCTGAAGGATGCGGAGGATGCGCTGAAATCGGATAGCAAGGATGTCATCGAGGCCAAGACTCAGGCCCTGGCCGAGGTCTCGCATAAACTGGCGGAGAAGATGTATTCGCAAGAGCAGGGTCAGCAGGCTCAACCGGGTGCGGAGCACGCTTCACATGGCGGGGGCGAAAAACCTGTTGAAGGCGAGGTAGTAGATGCTGAGTTTGAAGAAGTCAAGAACAAGAAATAAGTAAGCACAGAAAACGTCAAAGCGCAGAGATGCGGAGAGCCATTCTTCTGCATTCTGCGTTTTGCCTATTACGGGAATAGGCAAAGCAGTATCGGTTATCGTCTCCGCACTTCCGATTTTCCATTAAAACTGACATGAACAAACGCGATTACTATGAAGTTCTGGGCGTTAACCGCGACAGCAGCGAAGAGGATATAAAAAAAGCCTATCGCAGACTAGCGATGAAACATCATCCGGACCGCAATCCGGATAATCCCAAATCGGAAGAGCATTTCAAGGAGGCCAAGGAAGCCTACGAAATACTGTCGGACCCGAAGAAGCGCGCAGCATACGATCAGCATGGCCATGCCGGCGTGGATCCTAATATGGCGGGCGCGGGTGCCCAGGGATTTTCCGACGCATTCGGCGATATATTCGGCGACCTCTTCGGGGGGCGTGGAGGACAGGCCAATGTCTATCGCGGTGCGGACCTGCGCTATAACCTGGAAATTTCGCTGGAACAGGCGGCACGCGGAACCGAAACAAAGATCCGCATCCCGACGATGGATGCGTGTGAAACCTGCCATGGGAATGGCGCCAAGCCCGGTACTTCACCCGTTACGTGCCCTACCTGCAATGGTCACGGCCAAGTCAGGATGCAGCAAGGGTTTTTCTCGATTCAGCAAACCTGCCCCAAATGCCATGGAAGCGGGAAATTTATCTCGAGCCCATGCGTTACGTGCGGCGGTTCAGGACGCGTCAAGCACCATAAGACCCTATCGGTAAAGATTCCTGCCGGAGTGGATGAAGGCGACCGTATCCGTTTATCCGGGGAGGGTGAAGCTGGGGTCAACAATGGCCCGCCGGGGGATTTGTATGTCGTTATCCATCTCACTCCTCATTCTGTCTTTCAGCGCGACCACAATGATCTGCACTGCGAAATGCCCATAAGCTTTACCACTGCCGCGCTCGGCGGGGAAATTGAAATTCCTACGCTCGACGGCCACGCCAAAATCAGGATTCCCGCTGAAACTCAGAGTGGGAAAATATTCCGGTTACGCGGCAAGGGCATCAAAGGTGTGCGCAGCAATAACCAAGGCGATCTATTATGTCATGTGGTAGTGGAAACCCCGGTCAAGCTCACGGCGCGTCAGAGAGAGCTGTTGCAGGAACTGGAAGTGATCAACCAGGAAGATGGCCCTCGCCACAGCCCCCGTGCCAAATCTTGGATGGACAAGGTGCGGGAGTTCTTTGCGGAGTAATCTTCGAGCCTTTCGAGCCTATACGAATAATTTTGGCACAAGGTGCTCATCACCATACTGATTTGCTTACAGACGGCGCACCCTGCTCTTTCTGCCATCCACTTCGGATGGCGGATACAGCATTCAAAAAAGTAAACGGAGCCCATGAGTATGAGTACGCTTAAACAGACTGATTGCTCCGCTTCAGAATCTCAGATGCTTTCGCCATCAATATAGAACCACTGCCCGGCTTCGCGCACAAAACGGCTGATTTCATGCAAACGATGCGCCCGACCATCTACCTTATAGCGCGCCACAAATTCTACCATCGTGTTATCCGGCTCTGGCTGTTCATGACGCCTCACTTCCAGCCCCAGCCATTTGCAGCGCGCGCTGTGCGGTTTGTTTGCAAGTTCAAGTGAAGCGGGACGTGTACTGCGATGCCAAGTCCTCAGCAGATAATCTTCACGACCGAGGGTATAGGCGGTGTAGCGTGAGCGCATCAATGCTTCTGCAGTGGGAGCCGTTTCGCCATCATCCAGATAGCGGCCGCAGCAGCCGACGTATGTTTTGTTGTGGCCCGATAAAGGGGAGCGCCGCCGGGTTCCCACCGGTTTCGCCGTTTCCTCTGCGCAGCCGCACGGGCAGCGCATCGTTTTCGCGTCTATATCCATATCTACAGAAAGCAGCAAGATTTGGCTGAACTTCTCAAATTATTTTTTTAGCCACAACATGAACACATGGGAACAACGTTACGCCTGCCACAGCGGCGGCTCATCCATCAGCGCGATCTGTTCGCGCAACTCAAGGATGCGATCCTGCCAATAGCGCTGGGTGTTGAACCACGGGAACGCCTGCTTGAAGGCGGGATCATCCCAGCGCTGCGCGAGCCACGCCGCATAATGGATCAGGCGCAGCGTGCGCAGCGCCTCGACCAGATGCAATTCGCGTTGGTCGAAATCGCAAAAATCCTCATATCCGGCCAACACGTCGCTCAATTGCCGTACCATGTCGGAGCGGTCCCCCGACAATAACATCCACAGGTCCTGCACCGCCGGCCCCATGCGGCTGTCATCAAAATCCACAAAGTGCGGACCGTCGTCCGTCCAAAGCACATTGCCCGCATGACAGTCACCATGCAGGCGCAAGGCGCTCACTTTACCCGCGCGCGCAAAGCAGTGGCTGACGCCATCCAGCGCCTGATTCACCGCACTGCGATAGGCTGCATTGAGATCAGCCGGAATGAATTCATGCGTCAGCAGATAGTCCCGCGGTTGTTCGCCGAAGCTGGCTATATCCAGTGAGGGACGTTCGCGAAACGGCTTGAGTGCGCCAATGGCGTGGATGCGTCCGAGGAATCGCCCCATCCATTCCAGCGTGTGGCGGTTTTCCAGTTCGGGCGCACGGCCGCCATGTTTTGGAAAAACAGCGAAGCGGAATCCTTCAAAATTGTGCAGGGTTTTTCCATTCAGCACCAGCGCGGGCACGACAGGGATTTCGCGCTCGGCCAACTCCTGAACGAAGGCGTGTTCTTCCAATATCGCGGCATCCGTCCAGCGTTCGGGGCGATAAAATTTTGCCACCAGCGGCGCGCTCTCTTCCATGCCGATCTGGTAGACACGGTTCTCGTAGCTGTTGAGCGCCAACAGGCGGCCATCGCTGCGGAAGCCCACGCTTTCCAGCGCGTTCAACACACAATCGGGAGGGAGTGTAGAAAAATTTTGTGGCGGGTTACTCGTTTTTATCACTGCCAATCACTCTAGACGAGACGGTGCCGGTTTTCTTTTTTTCACGGGGTGGGAGTTGTACTGTTAGTTTTTCAAATCGGAAGGACTATACCGTAAACGACTGGTGAGTGGCTACTTGCGGTATTCGTATTCGGGAGTGAAATAATGGCGTCTGACCCTGAGGATCTCCCCGGTTGCTTGAGGTCGAGAACCGATGGATATTCAGGCGTCTATCGAGGAAAGCTCCATAAAACTTTAGATACTGGTGCCCTGCGCGGGCTTGTCGGTCGGGAGATGGCGGGTCTATACCAAGCACCAAGGCCATGAACCTATGCATACTGTGCCAGGTTGGCGAATTTCGGCTCCTGGCGTGCCCGAACCGCCTTCAAAAATCCGGTTTGCTTTCTTTTCAAAATACAAACCTGCGGCTTGAATTTACGCTACCACTGCACTATGCATAATAAACATGGCTGATATCTTCATCGGAGTCAAATAAATGGATAAAGGTGTTTGTGTGATTGTAGGTGCTGGTCCTGGTAACGGCGCCGCCATTGGGGCGCGGTTTGCGGAGAATGGTTATCAGGTGGCGCTTTGCGCCCGCAATAAAGAGAAACTGAATAAAATCGCCGGGAAGATAAAGGGTTCCCGTGCATTTCAATACGACGTCAAGGATACGGAGACCGCATCCGAGGTTTTTGCGCAGATCCGCCAGCAGTTCGGTCCGGTGGATGTTCTAATATACAACGCTGGCGCGGGCGCATTTCAGAACATAGATGACGCGACACTGGAAAGTTTTCAGGACGCTTGGGAAGTCAATTGCCGCGGGCTGTTCCAGACAGTAAAAGAGGTGCTTTCCGATATGCGCGCTGCGGGAAGCGGGAATATAGTCATTATCGGCGCGACCGCATCAATTAAAGGCGGCGCCAACTTCGCTCCTTTTGCGTCTGCAAAAGCGGGTCAGCGCGGCCTTGCACAATCATTGGCGCGATACCTCGGCCCTGAAAGGATTCATGTCAGCTACGTGATCCTCGACGGTATCCTGAATTTGCAGCGAACCCGGCAGCACATGGAAGGCAAGCCTGACGAATTCTTCATGGAACCTTCTCAGATAGCGGAAGCCGTTTACTTTCTCACGCAACAGCAATCACAGGCCTGGACATTCGAACTTGATCTTCGGCCTTTCGGAGAGAAATGGTAAAAGGGGATTGCTCGATTAGAGCGAAAAACAGCAGCAGGCTCATGGGGCGCAACCTTAGGAATCACGGAACTATGACGGCGTAGCGATCGTGCCTGGTGAATCGAAACCGCTCACCATTTAGAAACCGCTCACCATTTACCATGCGCCACTCAATAGCTTCTCTGCCCAAAACAGACCGGAAACTGTTTTATTGTCGGATATTTTCCCTGTTTTTACCCATTCCAGTGCCGTCGGCAATCCTAGCGTGAGCACCTCCAGATGTTCGCCGTCATCCAGGCTTGCGCCCTTGAAGGTGAGACCTTCCGCAAGGTAATAGATCAACCTCTCGTCCGAATAACCGATACAGGGGTGCAAGGTGGCGATATAACGCCAGTTTTCCGCCGTGTAGCCTGTTTCCTCCAGCAGTTCCCGTTGGGCGCACTTAAGCGGGTCTTCGCCGGCATCGATTTTTCCAGCAGGCAGCTCATAAAACTCCCGCTGCAGAGGATAGCGATACTGGCGTTCCAGCACCAACTCGCCATTGTCGAGCAACGGTATGATGACTACCGCGCCGGGATGCTTGATGTATTCGCGTACTGCGATTTTGCCGTCAGGCAACCGGGCTTGATCCGCTCGCACATGGAGAAGCTTGCCATCGTACACATTCTCGCTGCTGAGCGTCGTTTCCGTCAGGTCGAGGAGCGGCTTGGGCATAAAATATAAAGCAAACTTGAAAATGAATGTTGACGAAAATCCATAATCCTAAATCCGCCGCGTAACAAGCTCACCTAAAGGGTGAAGCTTACAGGATATAAAAAATCCTTTTCGATTTTAGCGCTTAGTTGACGAATGAGCGGGAAAATAAGCAGTCAACTACCGGACTCAGATGACGGGTTCGTTTCATCCGGAGGGCTATATGCTTGAGCTACCGGCGATTTAGTCGCCTCCTGTTCAATCAGCCTCGCGGATGGGAACCAGGCACTGAAAAGGCTACCTTTGCCGGGTTCGCTGACGATATCAAGTTTCGCATGATGGCAAGTCAGCACATGCTTGACAATGGCGAGGCCCAGTCCGGTACCCCCCGTTTCACGCGAACGCCCATGGTCAACCCGATAGAATCGTTCCGTAAGACGCGGGATATGTTGGGGTTCAATGCCCATGCCGCTGTCCTGTACGGAAAATACACCTTGTCCATCGTGCATTGCCCAGTTCAAAGAGATATCCCCCCCGCCAGGGGTATAGCGGATGGCGTTGCTGATAAGGTTACCGAAAGCGCTACGCAATTCGTCCGTGTTACCCAATAATTTCGTGTCGGTATCGAGATTGAGGCTGATGCGGTGGCGCCCGGCACTCAAGGATTGTGCTTCATCATAAAGCTTCCGTAACATTTCGGGAACATCGACGTTTCCTTCCCGGGCCATGTTTTCCGTATCTTCCAGCCGCGACAGCGTCAACAGGTCTTCCACCAGACTTTGCATCCGCTTGGTTTGATCGGTCATCAGCGCCAGCGCCCATTTGCGTGTTTCAGGATCTGAATGACCTTCTTCCGACAGTGTTTCGAGAAATCCGCCAACCACCGTCAGCGGCGTGCGTAGTTCGTGCGACACGTTGGCGACGAAATCCCGGCGCATGGTCTGAATTCTTTCAAAGCGCGTCACATCACGGCTGAGCAGCAGTTTCTGTTTATCCCCATAGGGCACGAGCTGTAGCGAAAGAGTCAGTCCCTGATGCCGGGATTGCTTGATTATCAGTGGTTCAGCGTAATTCTGGGCGGCAAGGTATTTGGTGAATTGAGTTTGACGCATCAGATGGGTAATATGCTGACCCGTATCAACACTTGCGTTGATGCCCAGATGCTTCTCTGCTACGGGGTTGCACCATTCGATGCGGTCTATCTCATCCATGATTACCACGCCTTCCGGCATTGCCGAGGTGGCGCGTCGCAGAAGTTCCAGCGCGGAGCTGATTTGCCGATGTTTATGGCTTTGATCACGCTTCAGGCGGGTCAAGCGTGCAAACACATCTCCCCATCTTCCGAAACCGCCAGGTAATCTGGATTCTTCAGCCTGAAGCCATTTGTCGAGTATCGTCAATTGACGCCAGTGATAAATGACCAGCAGCAGCAGCGCGACATTATAGAGGGCTAATGTTGCGAGAGTACCCAGCATCGTCAGGAGTAGCCCGGTTACAACCGTAATCAGGACCAGGTTGGCCCCATGCTCCCGGAAACGCTCCCAGAAACTGGACACGTGAGCTATTTGGAAGAATAAAGCGGGATCATTATCCCATGCTCGCCGTCAGCACCGCGGAAAGCCGATAGCCCGATCCCCTCACCGTCTGCACCAGTCCATCCTTGCTGACTGTCTCCAATGCCTTGCGTAATCGGCGGATATGCACATCCACAGTGCGATCCTCGACAAATACATGATCTCCCCATACTTGATCAAGCAGCTGAGAACGGCTGTATACCCGCTCGGCATGAGTCATCAGAAAATGCAGCAACCGGAATTCGGTAGGACCCAGCACTACTTCATTGCCGTCAGCGGTTACGCGATGAGCAGCCGAGTCGAGGTGCAGTCCGCCGATCTCGACCATATCGTCGGCTGCTTCGGGCGAGCGCCGCCGCAGCACCGCCTTGATTCTCGCGAGCATCTCACGCGGAGAGAAAGGCTTGGTAATGTAATCGTCGGCGCCGATCTCCAGCCCCGCCACCTTATCGCCTTCTTCTGCGCGAGCCGTAAGCATGATGATAGGAATTGTTTTAGTGCGCGCGGTGCGCCGCAGCACGCGGGCGAATTCGATTCCGCTCATTCCCGGCAGCATCCAGTCGAGCAGCACCAGATCCGGTAGCGCATCATTGATGATTTCCATGGCTTCTTCCGCATTTCGGGCGGAAAAAACGATATGTCTGGCTTGCCGCAAACTATATGAGATTAAATCCTGGATCGCTGGTTCATCTTCAACCACCAGTATTGTCGCTGCCATCGGCATATTCCTTCTATTCGTGATTATTTCTCTTCGATTTTGATTGTCCTTATATTGCGATGATATGTAAACAATATTGCGGTTTCGTGACACTTGCATCCTCCCCTTGCCGAATGCAGAGCGTTTTCCAGGTCCTGCCGCGCGCCAGTTTTACAAGATCAGGATAACGCGGTAGTCGTTGACATTCGTACGGGTTGGGCCGGTAACGACCAAATCACCAAGCTGCTGAAAGAACGTATAAGAATCGTTGCGGGCAAGCAATGCCGATGCGTCCATCCCTGCCTGCCTTGCACGGTATAAGGAATCAGGCGCGGCGATCGCGCCGGCATTGTTTTCCGTTCCGTCTATGCCATCAGTATCGCATGCGAGCGCATGAATATTCTCTGCACCATCGAGCTCAACGGCAAGAGATAACAGGAATTCAGTATTCCGGCCGCCACGTCCGCGATGGGTGCTATGGTCACCGTAGGTGCCGTTTCGCTTTTTACCCAATGTAACGGTCGTTTCGCCGCCCGAGATTAGCGCTAACGGGGGTCTCCAAGGGTGCCCATATCGGCGGATTTCCCTGATCAAGGCGGCGAAGACCCTGGCGACATCGCTCGACTCGCCGGTAACGGAATCACCCAGTATTACAGCGGGAATGCCTTGAGTACGAAAATATTCGGCGGCGGCCACCAACGATTCGTGCGCGGTAGCGATCACCCGGTTTTCTACGCGACTGAATGCTGCATCGCCCGGTTTGGGGGTCTCGCCAAGCTTGCCGTTGGCGCCCGCCAGCAATATTTCCATCACGGCATCGGGTGCCTGGATGCCGTGATACTCGATGATTGCGAGCGCATCCGCGTATGTTGTGGGGTCCGGTGCGCAAGGACCGGACGCGACATGGGTTGGATCGTCGCCAGTTACGTCTGAAATTATCAATGCCAGTACTGGCGCACGGCTTGAAGCTGCAAGCCTTCCTCCCAGGACAGCGGAAAGATGCTTGCGGACGGTGTTGATCTCTTGAATTGTCGCGCCACAGCGGAGCAATTCCGTAGTGACGGTTCGGAGATCGCTCAGCGAAATACCCGCTACCGGCAGCGATAGCAAGCTCGACCCGCCGCCGCTCAACAAGCAAAGCAGAAAATCATCCGTACCGAGTTTTTTTACTTCCGCCAAAAGATTGTGTGTGGCTTCTTCACCCTGTTCATCGGGTACCGGATGTCCGGCTTCGATAACCTGGATCCGATCGAGCAGCAAGCCGTGACCGTAGCGGGTGAGAACGATACCCTCCAGCGCCGCATCTTTTTGCCAATGTTTTTCCACTGCCAGCGCCATTGCCGCCGCAGCTTTGCCTGCACCGACCACCAGCGTACGACCCCGAGGTAATCGATGAGGTAATTGATGACGCAATTGTGGCGGCAAATGCCGGGGTACTACAAGCAGGGGATCGGCTGCGCTGACTGCGGCATGAAAGCTATTGAGCAGAAGGTTGCGGGCATGCTTATGAACGCCCATATCCACGTTGTCGCTGCTGATCATGAGTTGAGGAACTGAGCGCCGCTTTCAGGTAGCGTCCGGTAAAGCTCTTTTCGTCCGCTGCTATTTGCTCCGGCGTTCCCTGGGCAATGATCTCTCCGCCGCCCCCGCCGCCTTCGGGGCCAAGATCGATAATCCAGTCGGCAGTCTTGATCACATCCAGGTTATGTTCGATGACAACTACGGTATTGCCATGGTCGCGCAAGCGATGCAACACTTTCAGCAACAGATCGATGTCCTGGAAATGCAGGCCTGTCGTGGGCTCGTCAAGAATATAGAGCGTGCGGCCGGTGTCGCGTTTGGAAAGTTCAAGCGACAGTTTTACCCGCTGGGCTTCGCCCCCGGAAAGCGTGGTCGCGGACTGGCCCAGGGTGATATAGCCAAGGCCGACATCCAGCAAGGTTTGCAGCTTGCGCGCCACGACCGGCACAGGGCTGAAAAACTCGCGTGCCTGTTCCACCGTCATATGCAGAATTTCGTTGATGTTTTTTCCCTTGTACTGAATCTCCAGGGTTTCGCGGTTATAGCGCTTGCCATGGCAGACATCGCATGACACATATATATCCGGGAGAAAATGCATTTCAACCTTGATCATGCCGTCGCCCTGGCAGGCTTCACAGCGCCCGCCCTTGACGTTGAATGAGAATCGCCCGGGTCCATAGCCGCGTTCACGCGCCTGGGGAACACCGGCGTACAACTCCCGGACTGGCGTGAACAGGCCGGTATAGGTGGCCGGGTTTGAACGCGGCGTGCGCCCGATGGGGCTCTGGTCCATGCTGATGACCTTGTCGAAAAAGGCCAGTCCATCCAGATTCCGGTACGGTGCGGGCTCTGCGGTGCTGCCATATAGATGGCGAGCGGTTGCATGGTAAAGCGTTTCGTTGATGAGCGTGGATTTGCCTGAACCGGATACGCCGGTTATGCAGACGAATAATCCGACAGGCAGGTTGAGATTGACGTTCTTGAGGTTGTTGCCGGATGCGCCTTCGATCCTGAGCCAGCGATCGCTTTTCGGTTCGGTGCGTTTTTCCGGCAGCGCGATGGCCAGTTCACCCGAAAGATATTTACCGGTGAGCGAGCCGGGATCCTGTTGAATAGCCTCGGGTGTTCCCTGTGCGATGATCAATCCGCCATGCTCGCCTGCACCCGGACCCATGTCCACCACATGATCGGCGGTAAGTATGGCATCCTGGTCATGTTCCACCACGATGACGCTATTGCCGAGATCGCGCAGATTCTTGAGCGTTTCCAGCAAGCGTCCATTGTCCCGCTGGTGCAGGCCGATGGAAGGCTCATCCAGCACATACATCACGCCGGTCAAGCCTGATCCGATCTGGCTGGCGAGGCGGATACGCTGGGATTCTCCACCAGACAAGGTGTCGGCGGAACGGTCCAGCGACAGATAATCCAACCCGACATTGTTGAGAAATAATATGCGGCTGGAAATCTCCTTGATGATTCTTTCCGCGATGGCAAATTTGTGCCCCGTCAGTGTTACCTGATCGAAAAAATCCTTCGCCTCCTTCAGCGGCAGCGCGTTGACTTCATAAATAGCGCGTCCTCCCACGTGAACATGGCGCGCTTCGCGGCGTAGCCGGGTTCCGCCACATTCAGGGCAGGTTTGGGAATTGAGGTATTTCGCCAGTTCCTCACGTACGGCGATCGATTCGGTTTCCTTGTAACGCCGCTCCAGATTGGGAATGATGCCTTCAAAGGTATGTTTGCGATAGCTGCGTTTACCGCTCTCGTTCAAATACGAGAAAGAGATTTTTTCCTTGGCTGATCCGTGCAGAATAATATCTTGCAGATTCTCGGCAAGCTGTTCGAACGGCACTTCCAGATCAAAATCGTAGTGGTTGGCAAGGCTCGCCAGCAACTGGTAATAAAATTGATTACGCCGATCCCAGCTCTTGATCGCGCCGGAAGCCAGCGACAGGTGAGGAAAAGCCACCACCCGTTTGGGATCGAAAAAGGTTATTTTCCCCAGGCCGTCACACTTGGGGCACGCACCCATCGGGTTGTTGAAGGAGAATAAGCGGGGTTCGAGTTCCGGCAGGGAGTAGCTGCATACCGGACAACTAAACCTGGCCGAAAAAAGATGCTCATGGCCCGAATCCATTTCCACCGCTAAAGCGCGTCCGTCGGCATGGCGCAGCGCGGTTTCGAACGATTCCGCCAGCCGCTGCTTGGAATCGGGTGAAACTTTGAGCCTGTCCACCACGACTTCCACCGTATGCTTTTTATTTTTTTGCAATTTCGGCAGCGTATCGATCTCATGCACTTCACCATCGATTCGCAGCCGCACAAAGCCCTGCGCGCGCAGCTCATCGATCAAATCCATTTGCTCGCCCTTGCGCCCCACCACCAACGGCGCCAGTATCATCAGCCTGGTTTCCGCGGGTAGCCGCATGACGTGATCGACCATTTGCGAGACGCTTTGCACCGTCAGCGTGATGCCATGATCAGGACACTGTGGATCGCCCACGCGCGCAAACAGCAGGCGCATGTAATCATGAATTTCGGTAACGGTGCCGACGGTGGAACGCGGGTTATGCGAAGTCGCTTTTTGCTCTATGGCTATGGCGGGAGAGAGCCCCTCTATCAGATCGACGTCGGGTTTTTCCATCAATTGCAGAAACTGGCGCGCATATGCCGAGAGCGATTCCACATAGCGCCGCTGGCCTTCCGCATACAGGGTGTCGAACGCGAGTGAAGACTTGCCGGACCCGGACAGGCCGGTGATGACGATCAGTTTGTTTCGCGGCAAATCAAGACTGATGTTTTTGAGATTGTGCGTACGCGCACCGCGAATTTTTATAAGTTCCATCGACTGCTTCCATTTGGCTGCTCATAGACTACCTGCGACGACATGTCGTTACTTGGACTATCCGTAACATCCTGAGTCGAGGCTATCTGAGTGCCGGTCAAACCTGTTAATATACGCAACTTTCCGCATTTCCCCAATCTGATTCATGTCCTCCTCATTACCTCCCGATAAAATGTCGCCGATAGAGCTGCGCGCTACAGCCGGCCTGGCGGGAATTTACGGGCTGCGCATGTTGGGGATGTTCATCATTCTGCCGGTATTCGCGTTCTATGCCGAGCATCTCCCCGGCGGCGCCAGCTATACGCTGGTAGGTATTGCACTTGGCGCATATGGGTTGACTCAGGCCATACTGCAAATTCCGTTTGGCTGGCTGTCCGATCGCATCGGCCGCAAGCCCGTCATTTACATCGGATTGATTCTGTTCGCAATCGGCAGTTTTGTTGCCGCATCCGCCACCGATATTTACGTGGTGATCCTTGGGCGCGTCATCCAGGGTGCGGGGGCGATTTCCGCGGCTGTGATGGCGCTTGCCGCCGACCTTACCCGTGAAGAGCACCGGACCAAGGCAATGGCCGCGATCGGCATGACCATAGGTGCGACCTTTGCGCTCTCGTTGATTATTGCGCCAGCACTAAATAATGTGATCGGTGTGCCGGGAATTTTTGCGATGACCGGCGTGCTGGCACTACTGGCGATGGTGGTTGTTTTCAAAATCATTCCCGATCCGGTAATCAGCCGCTTTCATTCCGATACCGAAGCATCCGCCGGACGTTTCCGGAATGTGTTGCGCAACCCGCAACTGCTGCGCCTGGATTTCGGTGTGTTTGCATTGCACGCGACATTGATGGCGCTGTGGCTGGTGGTGCCGTTGTCGTTACGAACGACCGGACTGGCAGCGGACCACCACTGGCAGGTATATTTGCCGGTGCTGCTCCTTTCCATGGTATTGATCGTTCCGGCGATCATTTATGGTGAAAAGAAGGCCAAGCTCAAGCAGATATTCGTCATTTCGGTGGCTGTATTGCTTGCCAGCCAGGTGATGCTGGCCTATGCATTCGATTCGCTATGGGGCACTACCTTGGCGCTGCTGGTGTTCTTCACTGCCTTCAATCTTCTGGAAGCGACTTTGCCCTCACTCATTTCCAAGATTGCGCCGGTGGGTGCGAAAGGCACCGCCATTGGCGTCTATAGCAGCGTCCAGTTTCTCGGTGCATTTGTAGGTGCAACCGTAGGCGGCTATTTGTATCAGCATTATGGGGCCTCTGCACTCTATGCATTCTGCGGAGCCCTGCTTACATTATGGCTTGTTTTTGCCGTTACGATGAAAGCCCCTGCCGCTGTGCGCACCAGAATGTACCATGTGCAAGAGATGGATACGGGCAGGGCCAGCGGTCTATCCCGCCAGCTGGCGGCGCTGCCCGGCGTACATGAGGCGCTGGTGCTGGCGAGCGAAGGCGTGGCCTATCTGAAAGTGGATATGAGAGGTTTCGACGAAGAAGGCGTTGTTCAATTATTGGGGGGAGAAGCGTAATGGCATCAGTCAACAAGGTAATACTCATTGGCAATCTCGGCAAAGACCCCGAGACGCGTTATATGCCCAATGGCGACGCCGTGACCAATATCACTTTGGCGACCACGGAAACCTGGAAGGATAAAAACGGCGAAAAACAGGAAAAAACCGAATGGCATCGCGTCACCTTTTATCGCAAGCTTGCTGAAATCGCCGGCGAATATCTGAAAAAAGGCCGTCCGGTATATGTGGAGGGACGGTTGGAAACGCGCAAATGGACTGACAAGGCGGGTGTGGAGCGCTATACCACCGACATCATCGCCAGTGATATGAAGATGCTCGGCAGCAAACCCGGCAGCGCCGGTTTTGATTCGGACAGGGAAGGGCGGGACGAGAGCAACTTTGCGCCGAGTCCATCGGGGAGCAAAGCGCCTGCTAAAAGCAGCAGTGGGTTTGATGATATGGATGATGACATTCCGTTTTAAGGTATGTTTTTTTTAAAAATAAAAAAACTTCACGGAGTCTTCCTGCTCGGAAAGCCGATTTTCGGCTGGGCGAGATGGTGAGTAGGGTTGTCGAGTTTGCAAAGCTCTGTCTGATTACATTTGAAAAAAGTTCAACTTTCCAGGGTTCGCTTAGAACCATAAACAGCAGCGTATCAAGTGCTCATACAACAACGGAACTCACTGCAAGTTCATATAAGTTCGCTATGCTGTCCACAGTTTGAAGCCCCGTGCTTCGATGCCATTAAGAACTGGTTTCTTGGCTGTTTTCGGAACGCCTAACAACAAGAGGTCTCTTGCACGAGTCACTGCAACATAACCAATTCGTCCCTCTTCGCTTGTGGCGCCTTGCAAAAGCTTGTTTATGTCACTTGTTTGAGCAAGGTACAAAACAACGGGGATACCTTCGCCTTTTACTTTATGCACTGTATCAACTCGGATGGCGGATGAGTCCTTTCGCCCTAGGTCATCCTGCCACAATGGTGCATCTGAAAGGCCGGTAACCGTAACGTTGTTGGCCCAGTTTGCAGAACGTAGGTAGCTAGTTTTAGCCTCAATCGACGCAAGAAAGATACGCACCCGCTTTTTTAGTGTCGGATGCCACTTCGACCTTGCGGCCAGCTTGGAGTCTGGTATACCAGCGGCAGGTGATCGAAGAAATCCCCACAGAATTCGCCGAAGCGTTTTAGTATCACCTTCTGCCGTTGTGCTCAGCAAGTCTCTTCTCAACACATCCGGGGGGCTATTAAGCAACCTAAGTATCGCACTGACCGCATGCTCAAATGCGGTAGCGATATCTCCGCTACAGTCACGGAGGACCGCTGCCCGTGCAAAGTACCCTGTTGCACCACGTCCAACGTCGCTTCCTCCTCCGGCAAGCTTATCTATGGATGAGTTACCGCGGCAGACAACGACTGCTTCGTGAGGTGCGTATTTGTTCGCTTCTAGAATTGCCACAAACGTGGTCATTAGCGCATCAAGGTCGGTTTCATCGTAGCGGAGATAGAATGCGCCATGCTTTCGGTCAGCAGGCTCCCGAAATGGGGTGGTTTTGGTGCCCGCGAGTCGGTCAGCGACTTCGATAATGGAGCTTACCGATCTCCGGTTTTGCGACAGGGGAAAGGTGCGGATACCAGAAGTCATAGAATATTGGCGGAGGAACCTACCGTCTGCCCCAGCAAAGTCATAAATACCCTGATTGGGGTCTCCAATCAAAGACACACTTGTGCCGCCCTGGATTAAAATAGATATTAGATGTCCGTGTAGTGGGCCTATATCTTGCGCCTCATCAACGAGAATGTATGGGTATCGACGGCAGACGGCTTTGTACAGGCGGTCGTTCTCGATCAATGTTCGAATAGCCCAGTAGCGAGCAAGCTCATGCGTGTAAGAACCAGCCTTGCCAAGCTTTTCGATTGCTTGTATTGCCTTCCATTCTTCAATGGGGACCGATTGTTTACCAGGAGCGTGTAATGCGCATTCAAGGCTCCCATTATCTTTGAATTTGACTCGTAGCTCTGTGATGTCGTGTGGGTACATCCCATCAAATATCTTGAACCCGTTTAGAAACGGCTCAGCGCCTTGCACCAAGAAGGGTTGTCTAGACGCTCCCATTGTTCGCGCGGCGTGCGGCCTTAGCACATAGGTTGTTAAGAATGAGTCCACTGTTTCAATGAGCACTCGAGGCGACAACCCCGGCATCGTACGGGTTAGAGCACGGTATTCACGACGGAAAGTTTCTACGGCGATATTGGAATATGAAAAGAGGGCGATATATCCCCGACCATCACCCAATCGTCTCCGAATTTCAACTAAACGTCGAACTGCCGTTGCGGTCTTGCCACTTCCCGGGCATGCGATAACACATTGCGGAGTGAGATCGGCTCCAATGATGGCTTCCTGCTCCTTTGTTAGGATGAATTCCATGTCAGGTGGCGGTGACAAAAGTTAGTGCATCTTTCAAATAACCTGGTACGTCTAGGTCGAATCCATCGTAGATTACAGCTTGCGCCAGAGCCTGCCCAAAGGCCCCCTTTTTAACGTTGGCTTTGCCATCGCCTCGTTCAAACATACCTTTGAACAAGACTCGAGCTTTTTCGTCTTCCATGGCGACATTGATTTGCTCTTCTAAGTCCTTAGCTATACCCGGATGAAGCTCTTTAAGCGCTGCCAGCATCGTGGTGCGATTCTTTGAGGTCAGCGCCAAGTCGTACTCAAGAGTTTTACTGGCGAAAAATGGTTTGATGTACTCGCTAGTACAGGCTGCAATACTTTTCGCAGCAGAAGACGGCTCAGGATGCTCACCGACCTTGGGATAAACGCCTGGTGGGTCACTATCTGTGATGACCGCTACCGGAATTTTGAGTGCTTTTTCGCCAAACAGTGGAAGAAAAGCATCAAAGTTCAAGCCATCTGCACTGATGACGCTGACCGAGTGTTTCCTAAGATCTATGTCTAATTTTTGAGCCAATGCCTCGACAATGAATAGCTCAGCGGCCCCTTCGACAAAGATTATCCGTCGCGCGAAGAAGATTTCAGCACGAGTAACATTCAAATACCGCTGAAGTTTCTCCTTCTTACGCTTATCGAACTCGACATCGCGGGGGAAAAACGCATCTACGCCAGCCGTTGCGTGGTACACGCAGCCTATGGAATCAATATCAGCCAACGCTGCGAAGTTCGGCGAATGGCTGGTTACGAATATTTGCACAGCCTTTTCTCCAAGGCCCGGTGTTTCGACTGCGCGCAGGTATTGCAGCAGAACTGCTTGGAGTTGGGGATGAAGATGCGCTTCTGGCTCTTCGATGATTAGTGCTCGGTAGGAAGCTTCCTTGCTTAGCGATAGTTCACTGAGCACGACGGCCATGTAAATGAGGTTGTTGAATCCAAGACCATTTTGTTCAACTTCGAGGTCGGCGACGACTAGGGCGAGCCGAGCAGCTACTTTCGCAAAATCGCTAGGGCTGAGGCCAACAGCGAGCTGCTGGCTTAGCACTACGCCGAGCATGTCGGTATGCCGTTTTATTATAGCGCTCTGAGTGTCCGCAATTGGCTTTTTGGCTTTGAGCTCATCGTCAAACTTTGTAAGCGCATCCACGACGTCCTTTCGGCTCGTTTCGTCCGAAAGTCTTTGAACAAGTCGGGAAAGTTGGCTGCTGCGGCTAGGCCTTAACCCTTGAGCTGGATCGCGAAGTGGCGGAAGATAGACCGCTCTTAGCTCTTCCAACATCTCAGAGGTGATGGCGTTTTCCTCATGATCGCCACACCATCGTTTGACGCGTAGCCGACCACCCGCATCTGCAACGGAGTACCGCACAGAAAGATGTGCTTCGTACTCCAGAGCCGCACTCATCTTGTTAACCGGTTTCAAGGCGGCCAGAAAGTCGGCCTCTTCAGTCTCGTCCAAACCACGAAACACGTACTTGAACGTAATCTGCGTTGATTTTTCTCCAGCGGAAACGTGTATGTCATAATCGGTGACGCGCAACGCACCTTCATCTCCTGTTGATAAGAGTACGCGCAAAGCGTCCACGACAGCTGACTTCCCAGCGTTGTTTGGGCCGATGAGCACATTCAACCCTTCGCAAAAACGTAATTCGAGTTTTTTCAGACGACGGAATCCCTCGACTGTAAGGCTTTCAAGATACATAGGCATTGCTCCAGAACGCGCAAGTGTCGCCCCAGGCAACAGCTTAATGCGATTATTTTGTTAGTCTACAAGGGTAGCGGATCAGCTGGGGATTATAAATGGGCTGAAAATAATTTGGTTGTGATAGACCACTGGAGCCTAAACGACGCGCCGCCGCCATTTACATGTCGATGCTCCACTCTTGCATGAGGTGGAGGATGTACAGCAGAAAGAAGTAGTTATTTAGTAGAATTTTAGTCGGCCCACCCATCCGATATTGTCCTAAATTTTCTCCTCATGAGGTTTCTTTGGTTCAATGTTATTCACCTCAAGAAACGTTTCACTATAATATAGAAACGTTTCTTGATATTTACAAAACGTTTCTATATTATAGTGAAACATAATAAAGGGGGCTTTTTATGGATGAGGTCGACGTGGTTAATGATGTGGAGCTTGGACGGTACCTTATGCAGGTGCGGGAACGCGCTGGTCTTAAACAAGCGGAGCTTGCTCGCAAAGTAACGTGGAGTCCGGCGGTACTCTCACGGGTGGAAAGCGGGGATCGCCAACTGGCACCGGAAGAGCTTCAAACAATTCTTTCTGCCATAGGTACTCCTGAAGCAGCTAACTTACAAGAGGTAATTCAGCGAGAATGGACCGTGATTCCGAGGCCATCACTGGATCACCCAGACCAAGGCTTACTTTGGGACGCTGAACAGGTCGCAAAAGATTTAGTGGTTCTTCGCGAGCAGCCTGATGTAAGGAATTCGTTCGAACGGCGCCTTTCTGCATACGTCACTGAGATTCACCAGATAGCCGCACTTCTACTGAAACGTGACCATCAGGTTGCATTCATTGGCAGTATAGGGATCGGCAAATCTACTGCTATCTGCCGACTGACCGGCTTAGAAGTTGCGGGACAGGAAGGGGCGCCGCCAATCCCTGTCCTTGAGGCTGGAGCTGGCGGCATCACTATCTGCGAAGTCCATCTCCGCACGGGTCCGGGTTATGGTCTGATGGTCGAGCCCCGCAGTGATGAGGAAATTCGCGCGGATGTGGTAGATTTTGCCGAGTATCTCCTCAAAGGAAACCTCGGTGGCGGGAACGAGTCCCAAGTTGCAGAAGGCGATTCACAAGGCATCTCGAAAGAAATTGAGCGCGCAGTACGGAACATGGCCGGACTCAAGGTGCGACGCGAAAAAGGGGGCGACCGCAAGACGACTCGGATAGACGAGGCAAAGGAGCTAGCTAGGCAACAGGGTACCATACGAGAGCTTGTGGTTGAAGTTCTCGCTCGCATGGAACTGCATAAGCGAGACCGTCGAGACGTCTGGTACGACAGCAGTTGCGGTAGATCCCAACTTATGTGGCTGAAAGACGTATTTGAGGAGGTGAATAACGGGCGGCACCCAGATTTTACGCTACCCAAGCGTATCGAAATAGTCGTACCCTCGGCGCTGCTTGGGACAACCGATCTGTCTATCCGTATTATTGATACGAAGGGCATAGATCGCACAGCCGCCCGTGCGGATCTTGAAGTTTATTTGGACGAGCCGCATACTTTAGCTGTGCTGTGTTCAGGTTTCAATAACGCACCTGCCGCTGAGGCTCGGTTACTGCTAGAGCGTGCACTAGAGACTGGAGTCCGCTCTCTGGAAACCAATTCAACTTTGCTTGTGTTGGCCCGTCCGAGCGAGGCGCTAGCCGTCAAGGATGAATCCGGTATTCGTGTTGAGACCACAGATGAAGGTTACGAGCTAAAAGCTGAGCAGGTCGCGATGGCGCTCCAGCCCTTGGGGCTGCAAAACTGTTCTGTAGTCTTCCTCAACGCACATCAAGACGACCCTCATCAGTTTCGTCAATTCTTGATTGAGCGCATTGATAAGGTCCGGCAAGCTTTCCGTGCTCGTCTTCACGAAGTCACAAAAAATGCGCGCGCATTGTTGTTAAACCATGAGCAAGAGCAGGTGCAGGAGGTCCTTCGCCATTCGGCTATAATGCTTCGAAGCTGGGCAAATCAAAATACCGAGCTTCGTAAGCTTAATGCGCACATACAAGACAGTCTCGTGGCGCAGTTAGCGAACGCGTATGCGAGCACAATTCGAGCGACTATTCGTCGAGAAGGTGAATGGCCACATCTGAATTACTCTCATCATCTTGGCTATGGAGCGCGTCGAATTGCAGTACTCTCACTTAGCAAAACAGTAGAAGGTTTCTCCGAGCTGTGTAAGACAATGGTGGGGACCCCCGAATACACGGAAGCCCAAGATCTAATCAACCAGGCCGAGCGTGTTTTGCTAACTTCCTATGAAGAACTGCTGCGCAAAGTGCAACTCATGGGACAAACATTCTTCCGCGATGAACTGAAGGTAGATGGGTCATTTTGGCACAAGTGCGAAAACGAATGGGGACGGGGAACAGGTTATCGCGGTCGCGTGACCGAGCATAATTTGGATTGGTTCCGGGCTGAGCCTCGTCAAGAACTCGAAAGCGAATTAATGATGCTCATCAAAAGAGAATGGGCTCAAACACTTTCAAGAATGACGGCGCTGCTCGAAAATGATCAATAGAATCCACAATGATCAATCTCCCAATCTGATAAAACGCTATGTCATAATGGCTGTGCACACCGCTATTCTGCCTAGGGCCTGTTAACACAATCTAAGTGCTTCGACGATCAAAGCAAAGTGGATGAAACCAGTGAACATTACATCCAGTTTCTCGAAGCGCGAGAAGATACGGCGGAATCCTTTCAGTCTCCTGAACAATCGCTCAATCTCGTTACGCCGCCGGTACATAACCTTGTCGTATTCCCAAGGCTCAACCCGGTTGGCCTTGGGCGGAACTACCGGAATGAAACCAAGATCCAACGCCAGTTGCCGTGTTTCATTTCCCTCGTAGGCGCGATCCATTACCAGATGAACTGGCCAACGGGGCTTGTCCAGGCTGCCGAGCAGCTTACGCCCCTCCACCGCATCGTGAGCCTGTCCGGGGGACAGTGCAAACGTTATAGCCGTTCGAGCATCCGCGGCAACCATATGAATCTTGGTGGTCCACCCGCCTCTGGATCTGCCGATGGATTGGGGACCGTTTTTTTTAATGCCCCGGTGCCGTCCGGATGAACCTTCACAATGGTGCTGTCCAGGGAAACGGCCTCGATCTTGACGCGAACGATCTGTTCACGCTGCAACTGCTCAAACACCTGATCCAGTACACCGCTTTTGCTCCAGCGGTTCATGCGCGTGTAGATGGTATGCCAATTACCGAAGCGTTTGGGCAGACCGCGCCACTTGCAGCCATGCTCGGCCACATACAGAATGGCGTTCAATACGTTCAGATTACTGAGACTGACATTGCCTCGCTGAAGCGGCAGGCAGTGTACGATTCGCTCGTACTGGGCTTGAGTGATTTCCATGCCCGCAAGTATACCTGAATACATGCGATATGATTATTAGAGTTAACAGGCCCTAGCGAAGAATCAGTGAGCCACACGTTTTAAGGGGCTCTGCCTCTTACATGAAAGGCTGGTAGATACGAGCTTGCCAACTAAACGATACTTGCATAAATTGCGGATATTGCCGTGGTATACCTTTACAATGACGTGCAAAATATTTAGTGTATGGCACGTGCAATAACTTGCATATCCGCAGAGAGGGCTTCACTGGCTTTGGTATTTAGAGAAGAGGATATGAAAAAACTGTTATTTGTTATTATCGCGCTGTTTACATTTACCGGCGCTGCCTACGCGGCCGTTAACATCAATACCGCAACCCAGGCCGAGCTTGAAACGCTTCAGGGAATTGGTCCGGCCAAAGCCAAGGCTATCATCGATCATCGCAAGAAGAATGGATCTTTCAAGTCGGCTGATGACCTCGAAAAGGTCAACGGTATCGGCCCTGCTACGCTGAAGCGGTTGCGCAAGGACATAGCTGTGGGTGGGGCTACTACGGTTAAGAAAGAAAATAAACCTGTCCCCAAGTAATCAACAATACGCTTATTGACTAAACCGTGCTCGGTAGGATGGGTGGAGGCTGCAAGCCGCAACCCATCGTATCGGTGGTCGATGGGTTGCGGCTTGCAGCCTCCACCCATCCTACTATCCTATTGGTAGACGTCGCGCAAGCCGGGACGTGTGCGATAATCCGGCATAATCTTTTTGCAAATTGCATCGCCATGTACAAAACCATAGAAGATTTTGTCGGCAACACGCCGCTGGTAAAACTCAAACGCCTGCCGGGGAATACCGGCAATGTTGTTCTCGTCAAGCTGGAGGGTAACAATCCCGCCGGTTCGGTGAAAGACCGTCCGGCGCTGTCGATGATTACGCATGCGCAAGAGCGCGGCGATATCAAACCAGGCGATACGCTGATAGAAGCGACCAGCGGCAACACCGGCATCGCCTTGGCGATGGCGGCGGCGATAATGGGTTATCGCATGGTGCTGGTGATGCCGGAGCACCTCAGCATAGAACGGCGGCAATCCATGAAGGCGTTCGGCGCGGAAATCGTGCTGACTTCTAAGGAGGGCAGCATGGAAGAAGCGCGCGATGTGGCCGAGCGCATGTGTGATGAGGGGCGCGGCGTCATACTTGATCAGTTTGCCAGCCCTGATAACCCACGGGCGCATTATGAAGGTACCGCGCCCGAGATCTGGCGAGACACCGAAGGTAAAATTACCCATCTGGTGAGCAGCATGGGTACTACCGGCACAATCATGGGTTGCTCTCGATATTTCAAGGAAAAGAACCCGGAGATTCAGATCATCGGCGTACAGCCGGAAGAAGGTTCCCAGATTCCAGGCATTCGCAAATGGCCGGAAGCGTATCTGCCGAAAATCTATGATGCCAAGCGCGTAGATCGCATTGTGCTGGTTTCTCAGGCTGAAGCTGAGGAAATGACGCGGCGGCTGGCGAGCGAGGAAGGGATTTTCGCTGGGATTTCATCAGGAGGCGCGCTGGCGGCGGCACTCAGGATTTCTGCAAAAGCCGAGAACGCGACAATTGTTTCGATCGTTTGCGACCGCGGTGATCGCTATCTTTCCACAGGTGTTTTTCCCGCCTGAGTATTGTAAACCCATGCGCGTGATGCGGCCGGGGATGGTATGCCGCTGGCCTGCAAGTTTGGCGCGCAATATGCGGTACACGTAAGCCGTGTTTGGCCGGATGAATAATGGTAAAGCTGCTCGTCATAATATTGCCGGCATTATTCATTGGTACCTTATCCGCATACGCCGGTCCTTTAATTACCCTTTCCGCCGATGATGTTCATAACCCTTTTTTAAATGCGAAAGGGGTTCAGGTCAGCCTGACTGGTCCGCAAGCATCACTGCTTGAAGTAAGACTGGACGAGGTCGCGATACAGGGAAAAGTCTGGCGCAATTTGCATTTTTCCTGCCACAAATTTCAGGTCGCCAATGACTGGATTCGCTGTGAGGATGGCGTGCTGAAGCTATCCGGATCGGCGCCCCTACCCGTATCGTTTGATTTTTCTTCCCGCAACAAAACACTGGATCTAAAAATTACGACTGGTGCCAAAGGAGCCGTTGCGGGCTGGAGACTATCCGCGCAGTGGGGGAAGCCGGTTTGGGAAGGCATGCTGACCGTAACAAACGGAGAGGTAGCACGTATTGCCGAATTTTTGCCAGAGGCAGAAAAGAATTTGTTGCCCGTGCCCGCAAAGGGAAACATGAACGGCACGATCAAACTGCGGGGCGCAGCCGGCGGACTTGCTGGAATTGAAGCGCATCTGGCGGTGGATGGACTGACGTTCAGCGACGCCAGCGGATTACATGCCGGCGAGAATATCAGCGTCGAAGTTAACGCGATGGCGACGCGTGACGAGCGCAAGGAAGGAAATGCATGGGCGTGGCACGCCGATGTGAATTGGCCGAGTGGCGAAGTGTTCTGGCAACCGGTTTATTTTGCTGCGCAAGGCCATCGTTTCAGCGGCAGCGGCGAACTGGATGAAAGCACCATACGATTGAGCACGGGAAAGCTTGTACTTTCGAATATCGGGGAGATGAATTTATCGGGGTTGATCGACCGGCCAGGGAACACGCTGCGCGATTTTGATTTGAGCGCCGACAATCTCGAATTGTCCACCCTGTTCAGTCAAGTGCTGAAACCCTTTCTTGTCAATACCCCGGTTGCTGAGCTAAAGGCTGCCGGACATGCGGGAATCCAATGGCGTTACCGGAATAGTGCCCACGAATTCCTTCAGGTCGATTTGCGCGATGCTTCGGTGGAAGATGGGCATGGGCGCTTTGCATTTCGCGGCGTTGACGCCAGTATTCCCTGGCAAGCGCCAGGGAACCAGGGAAACGTGGAACCGACAAAAGCGGCTATCCGTATCCAGAGCAGCCGGTTGGGAAAGATACCTATAGGCCAGGTAGACATTCCTCTGGAAATTGACGGGTCGAATCTTCGCATTCCGCGTTTGACGTTGCCGGTGCTTGACGGTGAGCTTACGCTCGAAAATTTCAGCGCATCGCGGCAAGCTCAGGGCTGGGTATGGCAATTCAGCGGTGGACTCTCGCCCATATCGATGCAAAAACTGACTGAAGCTTTGGGAACCCAGCCAATGAAGGGTACGCTGTCAGGTGAGATACCCAGGGTGAGTTACAATGGCTCAACCGTCGTGGTGGATGGTGCGCTCCTTTTCAGGATATTCGATGGCACCATAGAGCTGGGGAATTTGAAGTTGCTGGATCCGTTGGGGCCTGCGCCATCACTTCTGGCCGACCTGGATATGCGCAATCTCGATCTGAACCTGCTCACCGGCACGTTTTCGTTCGGCAACATGCAGGGGCGCGTTGATGCTGCGGTCCATGGCCTCGAACTCTTCAATTGGAAGCCGGTAAAGTTTGATGCCAGCCTCAAGAGCAGTCCGGGCAGCTATCCGCGCCGCATCAGCCAGGCTGCGGTGCAGAATATTTCCTCTCTTGGCGGATCGGGAGCGGCTGCTGCGATCCAGCGAAGTTTTCTGGGCTTTTTCGAGCAGTTCGGCTATTCGAAGATCGGCTGGAGCTGTTCATTACGTAACGGAATTTGCCACATGGGCGGGATAGAATCGGAGCCGTTGCCGCATGGTTATCTCATCGTCAAGGGCGGCGGAATTCCGGCCATTACAGTGATAGGCTATAATCGCGATGTGGATTGGTGGGAACTGGTGAACCGTCTGCAACGGATCACCCAGGTAGAAGCCAAACCCGTCATTCAGTAGAGGAATATGAAGAATTCTTTTTTTTACGCAAGTTTGCTGACGCTGACGGGCGCGTTGCTGTCAGGGTGCGTCACTATCAACATTTATTTTCCTGCCGCTGCTGCTGAAAAAGCAGCGGACAAGATAATAGAGGGCGTGTGGCAACTTAAAAAACCCGAAGACGGTGCACAGGGCGCACCGGGTGTGGATGGCCCCTTACCTTCTCAACCCATCCCGCAACCGGAACAACCCGTGCAGCCGGCGCAGCCACAAAATTAAGGTGACTACCATGCGTAATCCTGTCTACCGCTTTATATTGCTGATGCTGCTGTTATCGGTGTCGGGTCCTGGTTACACGCAAGCCAATATCGAAATCGATACGCCAGCAATTTCCAGCCTCAGGCAAAGCATGCAGCAGCGCCACAGCCAGCTCCAGCCTTATTATGAAAGGGGAGCGGTAGGGCTTACACGAGATGGTCTTGTCGCCATGCGTGATGCCAATGCACTGCCATTGGCGGCGCGCCAGCCGGTCAATGCCCTGATCGCGGCTGAAAACCAGGACAGAAATGCGTTGTACCGCGAGATCGCCCGAGCCAACAGCCATCCCGAGTGGGAAGCCGATATTCGCGCTACTTTCGGTCAGCGCTGGATCGATCTGGCCAGACCGGGGTGGTGGTATCAAGCGGCAAATGGCTCCTGGGTCAGAAAGTAACACCGCAATTTTGTAAATTGCACCTTGCAAGCTCCAAAATTCGTTTGGGATCCTCCTAGCATTGATACCCGTACTGGTTTTTGACATCGAGACCGTTCCCGATACCGAGGGATTACGCAGGCTTTACAATCTGCCTCCCGAGGTTGCGCCGGCCGGTATTGCCGACATGGCGTTTCAGGCGCGCCGACAGGCTGTCGGCACCGATTTCCTGCAATTGCATGTGCAGAAGGTGGTGGCAATTTCATGCGTATTGCGGGATAAAAATGATTTTCGCGTATGGTCGCTGGGGACGCCCCTGGATTCGGAGGCGGAGCTCATCCGCCGCTTTTTCGAAGGACTGGACAAATACAGCCCCCAACTGGTTTCCTGGAATGGCGGTGGTTTCGACTTGCCGGTACTCCATTATCGCAGCCTGATTCATGGTTTGCAGGCGCGCCGTTATTGGGATATGGGCGAGGATGACCGCGATTTCAAATGGAATAATTACCTTAGCCGCTACCATACCCGTCATCTCGATTTGATGGATATGCTCGCGCTATATCAGCCGCGCGCAAATGTACCGCTGGATGAGTTGGCAAAGCTGATGGGTTTTCCCGGAAAACTGGGAATGGACGGTTCCCAGGTCTGGAATGCATTCCAGAATGGTGAAATTGCCGCAATCCGCGACTACTGCGAAACCGATGTGGTGAATACGTATCTGGTGTTTTTACGATTCCAGCTCATGCGTGGTGTCTTTGATAACGAACAGTATCAGCGCGAATGCGAGCTGGTCCGTTTTACCTTGAGCAAATCTTCTGAACCTCACTGGCAGGAATTCCTGGGCCAGTGGGCATAGCCACCATTACGCTTTCTCGTTCTCTCGCCATCGCGGGAGCCATCCTGCACCGCAAAATATGATTGCGCCCGTCACCATAGAGTCCCTGGATCAGGAAGGGCGTGGGGTCGCCCACTCAGAAGGCAAGGTCATCTTTATCGAAGGTGCATTGCCGGGAGAAGTGGTTACTTATAACTCCTATCGCAAGAAACAAAGCTTCGAAATGGCGCAGGCGGGGCAGATACTCAAGCCGGGCTTTGGCCGAGTGGCGCCGCAATGCAATCACTTTGCGATATGCGGCGGATGCAGCCTGCAACACATGGATGCACGCGCCCAAGTGGCGGCGAAGCAGCGCATTCTTGAAGATAATCTCAAGCATATCGGCAAGGTCGAGGCCGAACTGATACTGCCGGCGATCTATGGCGCAGCTTGGGGCTATCGCCATCGCGCGCGATTGTCCGTGCGCTATGTCGCCAAAAAGGGTGGGGTTCTGGTAGGTTTTCATGAGAAGCGCAGCAGTTTCGTCGTCGACATGCGGGCTTGCGAAATCATGCCATCACGCATTTCCCGGCTCATCATGCCATTGAGAGAGTTGGTAGGCAGCTTGTCTATCCGTCAACATATCCCGCAGATCGAGGTATCGTTGGGTGAAAATGTGGACGTGTTGGTGTTGCGCATCCTGAAGCCGTTGATCGATCAGGATGAAGCGTTGCTTCGGGCTTTCGCCGATCAGCATCATATCCAGTTCTTTTTGCAACCCGACGGGCCGCAAACAGCCTATCCTTTTTACCCAAAAAACGCGGCCGAATTGAACTATGTACTGCCTGAGTTCGATATCGTCATGCCGTTTCATCCTACCGAATTTACCCAGGTAAATCCCGCCATGAACCGCGTACTGGTACGCCGCGCTCTGAACCTGCTGGATCCTCAGCCTGGAGAACGCATTGCGGATTTATTCTGCGGGTTGGGAAACTTTGCTTTACCGATTGCCAGGCGTGGCGCGCAGGTCACAGGTTTTGAGGGCAGCGCGGCCGTGGTGCGCCGCGCCGACGAAAATGCGCAGCGCAACGGGCTTGCGCGCAATACGCAATTCGTCGAGACCAATCTGTTTGAAATAGATGAAGTCTGGATGCAAGCACAGGGGTATTTCGACAAAATGCTGATTGACCCGCCGCGCGAAGGGGCAATCGCTGCGGTTACCGCCCTGGGAAAAGAACAGGCAGCGCCCCGACGTATCGTTTACGTATCCTGCAACCCGGCTACGCTGGCTCGCGATGCAGCGGTACTGGTGCATGGCAACGGGTATGTGCTAAAAGCGGCAGGTGTCGTAAACATGTTTCCGCATACCGCGCACGTCGAATCCATCGCATTATTCGAGAAAGATGACGCTGAGGCACGGCAGTGAAATAGCACGGTTTTGAAACGGATATGGGGCGGAAATGAAAAAGGGCAACTGGTAACAGTCGCCCTTTTTCGATGTACCAGAATATTTTCGAGTGCTAGTCTCTTTCACCTGAGAAAGCCAGGAGCAGGTGCAACAGGCTCGTGAAGAGGTTATAGAGGCTCAGATAAATGCCCATCGTTGCCATCACGTAATTTGTTTCCCCACCGTTAACAATACGGCTTACGTCGAATAGAATGAAGCCGGAAAACAACAGCACCGCAACTGCCGAAATAGCGAGCGAGGCAGCCGGCATGGCAAAGAACAGATTAGCAACGGAAGCGAGGATTAGCAGCACAAGCCCCACAAACAGGAAATTCTGCATGAAGCCGAAATCTTTCTTGGTCACCGTAGCGATCGTCGCCAGCGTGAAAAAGATTATGCCCGTTCCAGCGGCAGCAGTTCCTATCAGTTGCGCGCCGTTCTTGAAATGAAGCGCGTATTGCAGCATGGGGCCTAGCCACCAGCCAGCTACGAAGGTAAACGCAAACAGCAACGCGATCCCCATCGGGCTGTTTCGAGTCGCACTGACACCAAACAACAGCCCCATCATTACCGCCAACATCACCAATGGCCCCACAATGGGCGCTTGTGCGAGAAACGCGAAATTGGTGCTCAGCCCGATCGAAGCGCCGATCAGCGTCGGGATCATGGTCAAGCCAAGCATCCAGTAAGTATTGCGCAATACCTTGTTGCGAACGGCTGAAAGTCCCGTTTGCGCGGCCGAGCCGGAATATCGTAGTTCAGGTTGCATAACGTCTCCTTGGTTGACGAACTATACAACACATAAGACTACTCATGTTTAGTGAAAGTTGCAATCTTATCATTCCGATGGGCCCGCCTTTTCCTGCGGGCGGCTGGCAAAATCAAGCTTAAAAAGGTATTATTCTCGCCCAACGCTGGAGGCGTGGCCGAGCGGTTTAAGGCAGCAGTCTTGAAATTTGTTGTTGTAGGTACGTATAGGAAGCTTGGCAGAGTGGTCGATTGCACTGGTCTTGAAAACCAGCATACCGAAAGGTATCCAGGGTTCGAATCCCTGAGCTTCCGCCAATAGAAACAAAAATTTAGCGCAGTTTCTGCGTTAGGTAAAAGTGGGTTAAAAGAAGCTCTGTAAGTGACCACATACAGGGCAAAATCAGCGACATCAGCGCAACGAACAAAACGCCCGTTTAGCGCATGTTTAGCAAGCCCGATTTAAAGACTGCACGAAGCGGGCAAAGGGAAATTAGCTACATGGCAGAACAGTTTCACTACCCGCCAGAGGTGCTAAACTTGCTGGTGGATACGATCCCTCTGCTGTGCCGGAGCAAGAAGGATGTTGTTCTGTTCCTGCAAGGTGCAGGTGTGGCCCAAGAAGACCTTGCCGAAGTTTCCCGTACTGTTCGCACCAACGCTGCCTCAATTAACAAGTACGAAATTGCCCGAACCGTTCTCACGAAAGTGAATGCTCGGGGTGATAGTGGTCTGCGCCCGCGCCGCGAAATCATCAAGCGCGCTGTAGAGTTCGAAGAGTTCTCTACGTGCTGGCCCAATGACCAGCTAAAGGCGAAAGGCTTGGTTGCAAGCCTGCGTGGTGTTGTCAACGTGAAGGACTCTTTCACGCGCATGAAGCAGGAGCGCGACACCGAGCGTGAGCAGACGCTAGCTCGTGCGCGAGCCGAGCAATCCGTAGCAGCCGAAAAACGAGCCAAGATTGAGGACATAAGTTCTCGACTTGCAGCCCTATTCAATATGGGCAACCAACCACAAGCACGTGGCAAGTTACTTGAGGCGGTGCTTAATGACCTATTTAAAGTGTATGGTATCCACGTCCGGGAAGACTTCCGCAGGAAAGACCCTGACAGCGCGGTCGTGTTGGAACAGATCGACGGTGTGATCGAACTGGAAGGAACAGTTCACCTTGTTGAAATGAAGTGGCTCAAAGACCCTGTGGGTGTAGCCGAGTTCGCGCCCCATCTTGTTAGATTGTTCAGTAGGGCTAACGCTAGTGGCATCTTCATATCGACAAGCGAATATACGGAATCAGTCATAAAAGAATGCGCGAACGCGCTGAACCAGAAAACAATGTTCCTGTGCTCCTTGCGGGAAATCGTGATGCTGCTTCAACGGCAGGATGATCTGCTCTCATTTCTCAAGAAGAAATCACATGCGGCGATCATTGAGAAGAACCCGTATCTTCAAATACTCGCCTGACAGCGTCACGGCAGCGCACGCACATAATGTCACTGCAGGCCCGCGCAGCACCCGCGCCAATGCCTTGCACCCCTGTACTGATTGCCGACCCCCGCCGCCCATTACGCGGCCCATTTCCGATAGTTCATATGGGCGCGTTTGGTGCGTCCTCAATATGTAGCTCTAGCAGCCTGTCGGACTTCCCATCAATTCCGGAGTTATGCTAATGGTTGTGTTAGTGTTTCAGTTCTAGAGGAGAATTGATGGCAGTTTTTTACCATTTAGGGAAATTCCCACCGAGGGAATTGGATTGGTCACAATTGATTCCCTTGCTGGGATCTTCGTCTGCGGCGATAGCGCGCTACGACGGCACACTGGCGGCGATTCCGAATGCGGCCGTGTTGCTCTCGCCGCTGACCACGCAGGAAGCGGTGCTGTCCTCGCGCATCGAGGGTACACAGGCGACAATGGGCGAGGTGCTGGAGTTTGAGGCTGAAGGCAATACACAGGGTTTGAGTGAAGAGCGCCGTGCGGATATTCATGAGGTGCTCAACTATCGCAAAGCCATGAGCTTTGCCGAGAGAATGCTCACTGACATTCCGCTATCGCAGCGGGTGATTCGTGGGGCGCACAAGGTACTATTATCCGGTGTACGGGGGGAGGGCAAAGCACCAGGCGAGTATCGGCGGATCCCCAACTGGATCGGTCCGGCGGGTTGCACGATTGAACAGGCGCGATTTGTACCAATCTCTGCCGACAAATTACCTGATGCCATGAGTTCCTGGGAAAGCTATATCCATGAGGATGCGCCTGACCGACTGGTACAGTTGGCGCTTCTGCACGCCGAGTTTGAATCGTTGCATCCATTCCTAGATGGCAACGGGAGACTCGGGCGAATGTTGGTGTCTTTGTTCATGTGGCAAACTAGGTTGATTCAGCGACCCATGTTCTACGTCAGCGCTTTTCTTGAGGCCAATCGCGACGAATATTACGATCGGCTGCTGACGGTTTCGCGTGATAGCAACTGGACGGGTTGGTGCAAGTTCTTTCTCGGGGCGCTAAAAACCCAAGCTGAAGAAAACCAACTAAAGGCGAGGGCCATTCTTGATCTGTATGAGCGTATGAAGCTTCAGGTGGCGGATTTGACACGCTCGCAGTACGCCATCCATGCGCTGGACTGGATTTTCGAGCGGCCGGTTTTCAAAAGTTCGGATTTTGTGACAAGCGCAGGTATTCCTCACCCAACAGCGAAGCGCATCTTACCTGACCTTCGCGAGGCAGGTATTTTGCGTGTGCTGATGGGGGCCAGCGGACGCCGAGCGGCAATTTTTTGCTTCCCGATGCTGTTAAACATTGCCGAAGGACGAGACGCCTTTTGAGGATCATGAATGAGCAACAAGATAATTTGTGGCGCACAAAAAGACATTCTGCGAACCACAATGTAGTTAATGCCGACTTTATGAGCCACAAACAATACGCCGGCTGTTAAAAACGGTCTGTCCGATTCCAATGAGCTGGGCGGTCTATTTTCCAGACCGTGTTTGCCGCTGGCATGTTATCTGAGCAGGCAGCCAATAAAAACCCCGGCTCGCAGTAACCTGGGCCGGGGCGTTGCGGATGCTTATGCTTCGTCGGAGTCTTCCCTATTTATCGGGTTTCCAGACTTGGCATCCGACTGTTAAAGCTTATCAATTGCATCCTTGACAGTTTCCTTCGCATCTCCCACCTTCTTTTGCGTTTTTCCTTCTACTTGTTTTGCAAGCCCTTTGGCTTCTTGTTCTTTACTTCCTGTCAAGTTTCCAGCCTTTTCCTGGACTTTTCCAGCGATGTCTTTTGCGGTACCTTTGACTTGGTCTTTATTCATGATTTGAATCTCCTATCAAAAAAATCTCATATTGCTTGCTCACGAGTAGGCCGGAATTGATATTCTCAACATTAGAGTTATCAGCGGCTACAGATACGAAGCGGCAAGAGTTATCAGATTAACACCTTGGTTGCGGCTCATACTGTGCGGTGAATCACATAGGGCCGACATAGCTTGATAGAAAAATCGATTGGATATTGACGGCTTGTGGCGCACGCATCAGCGTGTGTTACGCTTAATTTTGAGCAAGTAGGTCGGGCTACGCCCGACATCGTTTGTGATCGTCGGGCGGAGCCCGACCTACATTTATAAAGTCTCGACCACAGCATCATTTGCTAACATAGGTGTCCACGCAAATTTCACCTGAACCAATAAAAGCATCCAATGTTGAAATTTATTGTCCACAAAAAGGGAGCAAGCAATGTCAAGTGTTGGTTACCATGAACCTATTGAAGAATTGTCCGATGAAACGAGGGACATGCACCGCGCAATCGTGTCGCTGATGGAAGAGCTGGAGGCTGTCGATTGGTACAACCAGCGTGTAAACGCGTGCAAGGATGAGGAACTCAAAGCCATTCTCACGCATAATCGTGATGAGGAGAAGGAGCATGCCTCGATGGTGCTTGAATGGATCCGGCGTAGGGATGCGAAGTTTTCCTCCGAACTGAAAGAATATCTGTTCACTGAGAAGCCGCTTACGCACGACTAGAGCAGGCAGGCGCTTCCTGAGGACTTATTCGTGAATTCTTCAGGATAGCCAGGCAGATCCACTAATGATGAGCTGCCTAATACTCATGCAGCTATAAATCAATCACGGATAGCGCCTAGGCTTTTCCGGGCTGAACTGCTTTCTATCTAATCGCTAATTGCTGGCGCCGCTTTTCGGACAGGCGAATATTCCACGTCAATTGGGAAGCGCTGCTCAAAGACCCGTATCATTTTCGCGATGTGCGCCACTTTTTCTACCGGCAGCGCGGGGAAGATGGGCAGGGCCAGCACCTGATCGGCGAGGCGCTCGGCCAGCGGCAGTGATACCCCGGCATGCGATATGGAGAAGGCCGGTTGTAGATGGCAGGGGATAGGATAAAACACGGCAGTTGCGATATCGCGCTCAGCCAGGAATATTTGCAGTGCGTTGCGCCGGGGATGGGTAACGACAAACTGGTGATGGACAGGAATACTATCCTTTATCGCTATTGGCCAGCCACAGGCCGTATCGCGCAAGGCCTCCTGATAAAGAGTGGCAAGTTGCCGGCGTTGCGCGTTCCACTCATCCAGGTAAGGAAGCTTGACTCGTAGAATGGCTGCCTGGATCTCATCGAGACGACTGTTGCAACCGATTTCGGTATGTTGATAGCGGTTCTGGCGACCGTGATTCCTGAGGCTGCGCAGCCGTGCGGCCAAGGCCGAATCGTTGCAGGTAATTGCGCCACCGTCTCCGTAGGCGCCAAGATTTTTCGTAGGATAAAAGCTGAAGGCGCCGGTGACGCCGAATGATCCGATGCCGCGACCGCGATATCGTGCACCGATTGCTTGCGCCGCATCCTCAATCAGCCACAAGCCATGGCTTTCGCAGAATTGCTGCAGTGGCGCGAGGTCAACCGGTTCCCCAAAAAGATGGACGGCAATAACCGCTTTCGTCCGAGGCATCAAAGCCTGCCGTACGCTACCCACGTCGATATTATAGTGCCGGGCTGAGCAGTCGGCGAAACGCGGTTGGGCGCCGGTCAGGCAAACAGCCTCCGCTGTCGCGAAAAAAGTGAAACCCGGCACGATGACCTCATCGCCTGCACCTATGCCCAGCGCCTTGAGCGAGAGCAGCAGTGCATCCGTACCGGAGTTGACGCAGACCACCTCAGCAACCCCGATATAGTCGGCCAACTCGCGTTCCAATGCATCATTTTCAGCACCGCCGATGAAGTTGCCGCTTGCGAGTACCCGCTGCACCGCAGCATCGATCTCGACGCGTAATTGCTCATACTCTGAACCCAGATCCAATTGCGGTACGATCATCAGGCGCCGTCGAGTATCCGTTGTCGGATCTGTTGCGCCAGGTAAAGCGCTGCATGGCCTTCTCCCGAAGTGACCCGCGGTACTGCGCGGTGGCGCGAAGCGTCCAGGAAAGCGGTGAGTTGCAGGCTCAGCGCGTCCTGCTGTACGCCGGGCGCAGAATGGGGGAGGGAAGGGTTGTGGGTATCGCCGGGGCGCGAGAGACCCGTGGGGAAATTACGGTAGGTGATTCGGCGCCGAAAATCAATGGTCCAGGTTTCATTGTCGTGCAGTTCCGCAGTCATGCACCGGTCTTCTTTTCTTGCGGCTGAGCCCCAGTGTGCGCGCAGGGACGCGCGGCAACCGTTAGCGAAGGTTAGCTCAACCTGTGCTTCATCGATAGGGGTCAAATGATGACTGCTGCCCGAGGCATGAAATTCGACCACGGGGGAGGCTACCCCGTGCAGAACCAGGTCGAGGTCATGAATCATCAAATCGATCACCACATCCAGCGCACCCGCACGTGGCTTGCGATGCGTAGTGCGTACCGTCTGGATGGTATGAGCCCGGCACAGCAAGGCCGGGCCGGTGGCAAACGCGGGATTGAAGCGCTCAATGTGGCCGATCTGCAGAACACAACGCTTTGCATCCGCCATGATCTGCAGTTTCGCTGCCTGTGCCGCGGTTTCTGCAATCGGTTTTTCCAGCAGCACATCCAACCCACGCTGAAGCAGGGCTTTTGTCAGCGCATAGTGCGTGGCGACAGGTGTCGCCACCGATACCGCACGCACCGTGGATGGGAGATCGGCAAGATGACTGAACCAGCTTACGCCAAGGTAGTCGGCAAAGGATTCGGTCATTGGATCAGGGTCGACCAACGCCCGCAGCCGGCTGCCCGGCAATCTCGAGTAACATAGCGCGTGCAGGCTGCCGAAATAGCCCACTCCCACAACGGCGGTATCGATGGGACGCGCCTGGTCCTGGACGCCACTCGGCAATTCGAGATCGCGGACGGGCCGAGTCATGGTTTGCCCAGCGCCCATACGCCCAGTATCTTGCCGGTCTGCGGGTTTTCAACAATGCGTTCCAGCGGGGCCGAAAGATTAAAGGGTGCCAGCATAAGGTTCACTGAACGCCATCCGCCGGTAGCGATGTCGGTATTCACGCTAATTGCTTCATGGCTGGTTGCCAGCAGATATTTTGCCCCTGAGCGGCGAATGTTGGAAAGAGCCCGGCCGATATCTGCAAGTGACAGATGGATCAGGGCATCGCGGCAGAGTACGGCATCGCCCGGGGGCAGCGGATCTTTGATCATGTCGACAACTTCGAACTTCCAGTTGAAATTCCGGTAGCGCCGGCGATTGTCCTCGATCAATGCAGGAACGATATCGACGCCAATGTAGGCATCCAGGTCGATTTCGATGTGCTGGCGCCAATTGCAGTCGCCACATGGCGCATCGACCAGCGTTCGGACGCCCAATCTGCTTAGCACTGCGGGTAACTCCTGTCGCAACGCCTTGGTTCGCTCCAGGGTCGAGCCGGGTCCGGACCGGGATTCAGCACTTTGCCATGAATTATACTGGTAGATTTGTTCGAATATTCGGGGATGGTCGTCTAAAGCATGGCTACCATGAATGCCCTGATTATCTCCATCGCGGCGATTATCCTGACGTATTTTTAGCGTAGCCACAGGACGATTCCATACGGCGTTCTTCAAGCGGTAGAGTGAGGTCACGACAGGCCAGAGACGCGAGTTGCGAATTCTCGCCAGCTCGGACTCGGCTTGTTCTGTACGCAAACGCTGCGCCGCCGCTTCGACCCGGGCTTGGTCCCGCTCTTGCTCGGCTCGGTAACGGCCCTTGGTGAAATCTGCGACCCCGCGAAGATAATCGCTGGCAGTCAGGAAATGGGGACGGTAGTCAGTTTCTTTTTCCGGATATTTCGTAGCTCGAGCGGCAAGCTGCGCATCGACTGCTTCCTGGTACACATCGATAATCTCATCGATTGCCGGTTCCATGGCCGCTTCCGATCGTACACGTTGAGTGACTTCGCGGGCGCTGGTTGCATCGTACAGATCGATTTCCCTGGTGATGGCTTCGACAGTAATGGGATCACGCAAGGTGCGGATGCCGAAGTTCAGCGCGCGAAATCTTTCGTAATTGCCCGGCGTGACCATGCCACCCAGGCCGGCGGCATCGCAAGCAATCAGTGCCGTCCCGCAGGCGAGCGCCTCAAGCGCACACCGCGCTTTGGCAAATACAATATCGTATTGGCCGAGAATCTGCTCGGGCCGGGCTTCACTATGCCCGACGGAAAGACCGATGGCATCCAGCTCGATGCCGCGGCCGGCACAAGCCTGACGCAAAATGCCCAGGCAACCATCCTCGTTTATGTAATTGCTGAAGACCAGCGCGCGACGAGGGGTCGCGGGCAGATCGCCGCGCAGCGCAAAACGCCGCAGATCGACAAAATTGCGAATCATCCGGATGCGCTCGCCGGGGACACCGTGCACGCATTGCAGGCGCTCCCGGCAGAGGTCGTCGACCGCGACATAGCGCTGAATAGTGGGGAAGTGTGGCGCCATCTCCTCCCAGGGCAGCCAACCATGGCAGAAATAGACGGCCGGCGTATCAGGGAAATGCAACATGGCGGTCATTGCATCCAGGTGATGCTGTCCATGGATGATGTCCGGAACCGCTGTCAGCAGCCTGAGGTCGTCGATTACCGGGATGGTTGCCTCGCGCAACTCATTGGCGACCATTCCGAGCCGGGTGCTATAGGCCACCGGGTTATGGCCGCGCCGCAACAGCGCGAGCGCGAGATCACGCACGTAGACCTCGGACCCGGCGCGGCTATCCAGCGTGTTATTGGTGATCAGCACCCTCATTGCAGCTTCATCCCTGCGCATCCGCCCGCGTGTCCGATACCTTCTTGCGAAGGTGATTCACAATTGGCAGAACATGTTCGTGGAAACGAATGACAGATTGATAACGACCGGCAGCAACTTTTTGTTCGCCATAGGTTTCATAAAAGGGTTTTTGTCGCGAGAAACGCCGTTCCGGTTCCTGCCCTGGCGAGGCAGCCGCAAACAGGTACTCACGAGCGAAAGCCTGTTCACCAAAGTTGTGAAACGCCTCTCCCACTTCCTGCTGCAGGATTCCTCCCGCGCTGGCGGCATAGCTCCGCATCGCCTCCAGCTTCTGCTTGAACCGCAGCGGTGTCAATTCAATTGCATGGTGCGCGGCTTCCATGCTGCCTGTAGCTGGACGGGGATCGTTCATCAGGGGAATGGTGTAATGCCGGATCGAGCGAGGTGTTCCATTGCTTTTTTTATCGGTATTTTCGTTGCTGTCAGCATCATTGGCATTCCTGGCGATACCGACCGCCGTGCGAACCAATGCCTCGCACAAATCGTGGACCGGATTGTAACCTTCTATAGCGTCGCTGACGACCAGATCGATATCTCGCGTGGTGATGAGCCTGGCCAGCCGTTCGCACAGGATATCGAACGGATCGTATTCATGACGCAGGATTTTCTCATAAATTTCCCGATCGCTGAGTTCCCCGCACAGCGGTCCGATCTCCGCACCTGATTCGTGCAGGATTTCCAGCGTTTTATCCAGCCTGGCCGTGCCATCGCTACCGGAACCATCGGTAAGAATGCAGACGATGGGCCGTACCTGGCCAATCCAGCCGTAGACGCGCAATTCATGGCCAGGGTGGCCGATTACCAGCAAACTGCGCCTTTCAGGCGCGGGTCGCATGATACTCCTCATAACACTTTGATATCCAGCGCATTCGGAAGGTAAACCTGCGTCCAGAACTTGGCTGTCGGGTTTGGCAGTACCTCGAACACATGCCCAATCTCCACTATGTCGAAAAACAATGCCTGTTGATGCGCCTTGATAGGGTGTGTCAGCGAGATTCTCAGGCTGTATCTGCCATCGGTCAGGGGAAGGGATGTCCGGTAAACGACTTCCGCCTGCTGCGCTGGCGCCAACGTCAGCAGCGCCTGGCCTTGCATCAAAAAATCGGCCCCGATGACCGGCGTACGGTTCTTGTCGCAAATCTTGTAGTTGACGGAAAAGGTACAGGTGCGGACGGCTTCGACGATAATTCGTATGGATACCTCCTGCCCAAACTCCGCTGAGCGAACGGGCAGCCCCTTATCGTCCAGCATCTCCGCGTACATGATTCTTATATCGCCAGTACCTGAACGGCAATGGTTCGCCTTTTCGGCAAAGCGCGCGAATTGCTCGTTCCCTGCAGGTGGAAGGCTGCTCATCGTTATAGCGGTTCGAGCGGTTCCGGTATTTTCAATAGCGTCAGGGATTCCGGCGGCTTCAGTGATCCCGGTGGTTTCTGTGGCTTGAGTGACAGCGTCAGCGATAGCGCCGGTAATCGTCCGGTTGTTTGCTTCCTGCACCTCACGAATATAACGCGCAACCACCTCTGCGGTAGGTCCAAACTCACGTGCCTGTCCCCGCTTCAGGTAAAGCGTGCGTCGACATAGTGCGCTGACGGCGCCAATATCATGGCTGACGAACAAGATGGTGGTGCCCCGTTCCTGCATCTTTTTCAACGTCACCATGCACTTTGTCTGAAACTCCATATCTCCTACCGCGAGCGCCTCGTCTATAATCAGCACGTCGGGTTCGACCGATATCGCTACCGCGAATGCAAGACGCACGTACATGCCGCTGGAATATGTCTTAACAGGTTGGTCGATAAAGCCGCCGATATCAGCATGCGCCGCAATTCGGTCATAACGCTGCTCGACCTCGAGGCTGGTAAGCCCCGCAATCGATGCCGCCAGATAGATGTTTTCGCGTCCGGTAAATTCGGTATTGAAACCGGCTCCCAACTCGAGCAATGCCGATACTTTGCCGTTGATGGATATTTCACCTTTAGTGGGCGTCAATGTTCCGGCGATCAGTTGCAGCAATGTGCTCTTGCCTGAACCGTTGAGGCCAATGACGCCGACGGTTTCGCCGCGATAGACATCAAATGAGATGCTGTCCAGTGCCATGAATTCGCGGTAAAGTTGCTTGCGGCTGCCCCATAAGCTCTGCAGTAGCCGGTCTTGTGAGCGATCATAAATACGGTATGTTTTTGACAGGTTCGAAACGCGAAGTGCGATATCTACACTGTCAATGGCATCGCCGAGGGCGGGTTGGGACAAGGGTGGCATTATGTGGTTCTATTTCGTTAGACCGCTAACACTGCTCATGTTGTTGCATACGCGTTGCGGGATACCTATCGATTGCGAACGAAGGATGGGTAACCGCAGCTCATCGCCAAGCTTATCGAAATTTATCTTAGCGCAGAATTAGAGTGCTAGCTACTGTCTGGCTGAAGCAAACGACAAGCCAGTTGTATATCTATATATATGTATATATGTATATATGTATATATGAGCTTTTATTTTGCGGTTTCCATCTCCGAGCACATGAAGGAAAATCTTATTCACCCGGCTGCGATCGTTCATCCAGGCGCCCATCTCGGCTCGGGTGTTGCCGTCGGAGCCTATTCAATCATCGGCGAGCACGTGGAAATTGGCGACAATACCCAGATCGGGCCACACGTCGTCATCAAGGGTCATACACGCATCGGCTGCGACAATCGCGTTTTCCAGTTTTGTTCGCTAGGCGATGAACCGCAGGACAAGAAATACAGCGGTGAGCCGACCAGGCTGGAAATAGGCGATCGCAATACGATCCGTGAGTGCTGCACCTTTAACCGGGGCACCAGCCATGGCGCGGGCATAACCCGCCTGGGAAATGATAACTTCTTGATGGCCTATGTTCATCTGGCACACGATTGTCAGGTAGGCAATTTCACTACGTTCGTTAACAACGCTTCATTGGCTGGGCATGTACAGGTGGGGGATTACGCGGGTCTCGGCGGATTCACCGCCGTCCACCAGTTTGTTCGTATAGGCGCCTATAGCTTTACCGCCCTGGGCACCATACTCACTCAAGACCTGCCTCCTTATGTATTAGCGGCGGGCAATACAGCCAGGCCCCATGGCCTCAACCTGAGGGAGCTCAAGCGCAGAGGTTTTTCGACGGAAGTCATCCATGCATTAAAGCATGCGTATAGGCTGGTTTATCGATCCGGCCTTTCTCTGAGCGAAGCAGAAGCTCGGATCATGCCGCTAGCGCCCGGGGCATCGGAAGTCCGCAATTTTCTTGATTTTCTTTCCGTTCGCGGCCGAGGCATTATTCGCTAAATACCAGAGACACCAGAGCGCTTTTGAAATAGCACGACAGAAATGAGAGTTCATGCTGCAAGGCAGGCATAAGCCTGTTTATGAATTACGAAAGAGCAGGCAACCTGAACTGCTGAGCTACCCCTCAGTAAAGGGCGTAGAACCGGTCGCGAATGATCTTTTCATCTTTCCAGTGCTGAACAGCTACCTGGTCGAATTTTTTATGCCCGAAGTCCCGGTGCTTGTATTCATAGTGCCATTCGGTCATCGTGACGTTTTCACCCACGGCGGTCGCTATAATCTCTGATTTCAGCCACGCTTCGACGCCCTTGAAAATTTCCGCTTCCCGGTTTTTGGCTTCTTGTAGCCCTGTTGCCACTACGTCGTTCTTTTCCATAACGACGCAATCGGGGTGGTAATATTTGTCCATGGATTCCAGGATTTGACCCTTCAGGATCATATTGTTCAAGTCGTCCAGCTTTTCTTTCAAGGTCATCATTTATCCTCTCCAGTTATAAACTCACGCATTCAGTATGATATACCGGATTCAGGACGTATTTTTCAGCCATTGTTGCCGCGCTTCACGTGCATTGGCGAAAGCTTTTTCGAGTGCGTCACCATCGTCGCGCGCCAGCGTTTCGCGTAAGGCAGCCAGTTCACGCTGATAAGCGTCGATTTGATCAACCAGGGCTTCGCGATTGCCGAGGCATATATCGCGCCACATCTCGGGGGAACTCGCGGCAATGCGGGTAAAATCGCGAAATCCGGTGCCGGCAAAGTGTAGCGGATCATTCGGGCGCGGCATACCATCCGGCCCATGACCAGCGCGGTAGACATGATTCATTAGCGTGAATGCCAACAAATGGGGAAGGTGGCTTACCGTGGCAAGAATCTTGTCGTGCTGGCCGGCACTCATCAGAGAGACGCATGCGCCACAAGCCTGCCATAATTCTTTTACCCGATTTACCGCGTTGCTGCTGGTTTCTTCCAGAGGCGTCAATACCACGTTTTTCGAACGGAACAGGTCGGCGCGAGCCGCGCCTGCACCACTTTGTTCCGCTCCGGCAATGGGATGACCCGGAACGAAATTTTGCAGGTTTCCAGTCAGATGAGAACGCGCCGCCGCGATGACATCCTGTTTGGTGCTGCCGGCATCGGTCACTATTGAGTCAGGTTCAAGGTATGGGGAAATCTTCGCCATGATTTCGCCGGTCTGGCCGACGGGTACGGCAAGGAATACGATATCTGCACGCTTCAACGCCGATGGAAGGTCTCCGGCAATCTCGTCTATCAACCCCCGCTTCAGGGCGCGCGCCATGTTTTCCCGGCTGCGACCTACACCGATGATATGCCCGGCCAGCTCTGCCTTGCGTAACGCCAGCGCGAAAGAACCGCCGATCAGGCCAACGCCGATAATCACCAGTTTGTTGATCACGACGTTTGTCATAATAAGAAGTGACTTTTATCGGAACGAACTCGAACTATAAACTTCGTCCGATTACTTCCGCAATTCCTTTCAGTGAGCCCATGAGGCCATGGAATTCCTGCGGATTCAACGCCTGATCGGCATCACACCAGGCTTCGCATGGATTGGGGTGCATTTCTACCAATAAGCCGTCAGCCCCCGCAGCGATGGCTGCGCGTGCAAGTGCGGGCACCATCCAGGTTTTGCCCCCGGCGTGAGAAGGATCGACGATCACAGGCAAATGGGTTTCTTTTTTCAGTACCGGGATGCAGGTTACATCCATCACATTGCGGTAGGCTGTTTCAAAAGTGCGTATGCCGCGCTCGCAAAAAATGATGTTGTGGTTGCCGCCGGCGGCAATGTATTCAGCAGCCATCAGCCATTCGGAGACAGTCGCGGACATCCCGCGCTTGAGTATCACCGGCTTATTGACGCGCCCCACTTCTTTCAGAAGCTCGAAATTTTGCATACTGCGGGTACCGATCTGGATCACATCCACGTCATACTTGAGAAAGGTGTCGAGCATGCGTGCATCCATCAGCTCGGTAACGATGCCCAGGTTGTGCTTATCCGCAGCCTTGCGGAACATTTTCAAACCTTCTTCACCATTTCCCTGAAACGTATACGGACTGGTGCGCGGCTTGAATGCGCCGCCACGCATCAGTTTGCAACCCGCCGCCGAAACTTGTTGCGCCGCCAGATCCATTTGCTCCTGCGTTTCCACTGAACACGGGCCCCCGATCACCTGCACCTGGTTGCCGCCAATTGGCACCCCACCCACGTTTATTATCGAATCGTGCTTGTGCGATTCGCGCGAAACGATCTTGTACTGCTTGAGGATGTGCATTGAAAATTCGACGCCGCTCAAGGAATCGAACATTTCCGGGGTGAGTTTGCGTTCGTCGCCGACGGCGCCGATAACCGTACGTTCGGTGCCGCGGGAAACATTTGCGTCAAGACCGAAGCTTTGAATCTTGGTTACCACTGTGTCAATCTGCTCGGCGCTGGCGCCACTATTCATAACAATGATCAAGCTGATCCTCCGGTTTCTATTGCAGGGACTGCCTCGCGGGTCGTTTTTGGGGGCATTGCAGACGTGGCTTCGGGAATTACGTCTTGGGCTGCGTCAAGTGCCATCTCAAGGGATTTCAAAAATCTCTGATTTTCTGATTCCAGTCCAACAGTGACACGAAGATGCTCCGGCATTTCATAAATACCAATGGGGCGTACAATGACGCCCTGTTTCAGAAGGCTCTCATTCACCACTTTGATATTTCCCCGCACCCGGAAACTCAAAAAATTACCGTAGGACGGAATGTATTCGATGCCGAGTTGCCGCAGTCCGGTGGTAATCTGGAGCATTCCTGCCTGGTTGAGCGCGTAAGAGCGTTTCACGAATTCTACATCTTCCAGCGCGGCTGCTGCGCCGGCGAGGCCAATGCTATTCACGTTGAACGGTTGGCGTACCCGATTCATCAGGCCGCTGACATCAGGATGCGCCAGCCCGAAGCCTACGCGTGCACCCGCCATGCCGTAAGCCTTGGAAAAAGTGCGGGTGATCAGCAGATTGGGGAAACGCTTCAGCCACTCGATACTGTCCGCCTTGAGGGGATTCGGCAAATATTCGTTATAAGCCTCATCAAGGACTACCAGCACATCTGACGATACCCGTTCCAGAAAACGCAATACATCAGGCGCAGCCAGCAGCGTGCCGGTGGGATTGTTAGGATTGGCAATAAACACCATGCGGGTTTCAGGCATGACCGCATCCAGCATGGCATCGAGGTCATGACCATAATTTCTGGCTCGAATCGAGATGCCGCTTGCGCCTGCCGCCTGTGTCACCAGCGGGTAGACAGCAAAGGCATGTTGCGAATATACCGCTGAAGCGCCCGGCTTCAGGAATACCCGGGCCGCCAGCTCCAGAACATCATTGGAACCGTTGCCTAACACAATCTGATCGCTGGCTACGCCATAACGCTGGGATAACGCTGCTTTTAGCTCAAAGCCGCTTCCATCCGGATAAAGCGACACCTCATCCAGCGCCTTGCTCATCGCCTTCCGCGCCAGCGGGCTCGTTCCCAGGGGGTTTTCGTTAGATGCAAGCTTGATGATGGCACGCTCATCCATACCCATCTCTCGCGCCAGTTCCGAGATGGGTTTGCCGGGTTGATAGGGACTGATGGCGCGAATATATTCAGGAGCCAAATCACAAACATTCATAAGTTCAAATCCATAAATTGCCGAAGTACAGCAAAACGATGATAAAAACTGAAAGCGGGTGGATTAGCAGTACGGAATTCCATTCCCGAAATTGATCATTCAGGATACAGTTATAATGCGGGATAGGAGCCGAGTACTTTCAGGAAGGCTGCCTTCTCCCGCAATTCCTGTAGCGCTTTCGCGACTTTTGTATCTTGCTGATGACCTTCGATATCCACAAAAAACACATACTCCCATAAACCCGCGCGAGAAGGCCGCGACTCCAGGCGGCTCATACTGACCCCGTGAGCCGCCAGCGGAGCCAGCAACCCATGTATCGCGCCCGGAAGATTCCGGGCCGACATGACCAGTGAGGTTTTATCCTTGCCCGAAGGCGCTACTTCCTGTGCGCCGATTACGAGAAAACGCGTGGTGTTATTAGGATCGTCCTCGATATTTTCAGCACAGACGGTGAGCCCGAATACCTCTCCCGCTTTTCTCCCGGCTACCGCTGCTGCATTTTCATCCTCTGCGGCCAGTCTCGCCGCATCTGCATTGCTCGCCGCATTGATCCGCGCTTGTCCGGTCAAATGGGGCAGGTTAGCGTTAAGCCACTCATGACATTGAGAGAATGATTGAGGATGAGAGTAAATTTTTGTGATGCGTGCGAGATCAACATGCCGCGCAAGCAGAAGCTGATGTATAGGCAACGCAATTTCACCGCATACTTTTAACGGGGTTTGCAGCAGCAAGTCCAGCGACCTGCCCACTGCACCTTCGGTGGAATTCTCCACAGGCACGACCCCATAACCGGCTGCACCCGATTCCACCTTTCGAAATACATCATCTATCGAGGTGCAGGCCAGAGTCGTTACCACGCCACCAAAGCGCTTTAGCGCGGCTTCTTCCGAAAAGGTTCCCCGGGGACCCAGATATGCTACCGTCAAAGGTTCTTCCATGGATCGGCACAGTGACATGATTTCCGTAAATAATCGCACAATATGTTCGTTGTCCAGCGGTCCGGGATTTAGCTCGCATAACCGGGCCAACACCTGGGCTTCCCGCTCGGGGCGATATGCCGTGCCGTTCTTGATCTGTCCGATCTCTCGTGCGAGACCAGCGCGGTCGCTCATTAGCTTGAGCAACTTGCTGTCAATCGCATCTATCTTATCGCGCAGCTGTTTGAGTTGACCGGTCATCGAGAATGAATTCTTATAGTGGCTATAATTATTTAGCCAGTATCGGCACGTAGCGCACCATTAATACGCCACGAATTGCCGCAATCTCGTCTATTGTTTCTTGCGGTACGGGCCTGTCGACGTCAACCAGCGTGTAGGCCATCTCGCCGCGGGATTTATTGCCCATGTTAAGAATGTTAAGACCTGCTTTGGCCATACCGGTGGAAATCTGCCCCAGCATATTGGGCACGTTGGAATTTGCTACCGCCAGACGGAAAGGAGATCCGCGTTCCATTGTTATGTTGGGGAAATTGACCGCGTTGGTAATGTTTCCGTTTTCAAGATAATCAACTATCTGGTTCACTACCATTACCGCACAATTCTCCTCTGCTTCCATCGTCGATGCGCCCAGATGCGGCAGCGTGATCACAGTCGTTCGGTGCCGTAGTAACTGACTGGGAAAATCGCAAACATAATATTTTATTTTGCCCGAGTCGATTCCTTCGAGTACCGCACTCTCGTCGACGATACCGTCGCGGGAGAAGTTGAGCAGAATCGTGCCGGCTTTCATATTTGACACGAGCTTGTGATTGATCAGGTGCCGTGTGGCGTCCAGCAGGGGCACATGCAACGTCACAAATTCACTATTGCGCAGCAGATCTTCCATGCTCTCGGCGCGTTTGACATCCGCCGATAAATTCCAGGCTGCGTCCACCGTTATATTCGGATCGTAACCCATCACTTTCATGCCAAGCCGGAGCGCCGCATCCGCCACCAGACGTCCTACCGCACCCAGGCCTACGATCCCGAGCGTGCGACCCGGCAATTCAATTCCCGCGAATTGCTTCTTGCCGGCCTCCGCCAGTTTGTGCAGCGTCGCATTATCGCCCTGCAAATCCTCGGCAAAGCGAATCGCCGGGACTAGGTTGCGTGACGCCATCAGCAAGCCGGCAAGCACCAGTTCTTTCACCGCATTGGCGTTTGCACCGGGTGCGTTAAAGACCGGTACACCACGAAGGTTCATGTCTTTCACCGGAACGTTGTTGGTGCCCGCACCTGCGCGGCCTATCGCTTTTACGCTGGGTGCGATATCCATTTGCAGCATGTTGTGTGAACGCACCAGGATTGCATCCGGCTCGGTTATATCGTCCCCAATGGTGTAATGATGCGTGTCAAACAGCTTCAGGCCCAGCGGTGAAATCTGGTTGAGCGTAAGTATCCGGAAGATCTTATGTGCGCGTTCAGGCATGATCACTCGCAAATTTTTTCATGAATTCAACCAGGACCTTTACCCCTTCGAGGGGCATGGCGTTGTATATCGAAGCGCGCATCCCTCCCACTGAACGATGGCCCTTCAACTGGATCAAGCCGCGTGCCTTGGCCTGTTTCAGAAACTCGTCATCGAGCGCGGCATTTTTTAACGTGAACGGCACATTCATGCGCGAGCGGTCGGCTTTGGCTACGGGACAATGATAAAAATCGGTGGTATCCAACAAACCGTACAACAGATTGGCCTTGGCAACGTTTACCTTTTCCATTGCAGCCAACCCGCCGTTTTTTTTCAACCACTCCAGCACAAGGCCGGTAATATACATGGCGTAGGTCGGTGGGGTGTTATACATCGAGTCGGAATCAGCGTGAATTTTATAGTCGAACATGGTCGGCGTGCCAGGGATGGTTTGTCCCAGCAAGTCGTCGCGGACAATGACAATGCACAATCCGGCCGGGCCGACGTTTTTCTGCGCACCGGCATAAATCACCCCGAACCGGGCCACATCGATAGGGCGTGACATAAAGCTGGAGGACATGTCTGCCACTAGCGGCATGTCAACCTTCATGTGCGATAAATCCGGAACCCAGTTGAATTCCACTCCCCCGATTGTCTCGTTGGGTGTGTAATGCAAATAGGCCCCGTTAGGATCGATATTCCACGTATCCTGTGGCGGCACGTAGGTGAAATTCGCATCTTCGGATGTGGCCGCGACATTCACGGCAGCATATTTCTTCGCTTCCTTAATGGCCTTCTTGGACCACTCACCCGTATTGACGTAGTTGGCGCTTTTTTTTCCGCGCAGCAGGTTCATGGGCGCCGTGGCAAACTGAGTGGACGCGCCGCCGGTTAAGAACAGAACCTTATAGTTGGCAGGGATGCCTGCCAGTTCGCGCAAATCGGCTTCAACCTTAGCCGCAATGGACATGAATTCCTTGCCGCGATGGCTCATCTCCATAACAGACATGCCGCTGCCATGCCAGTCGAGCATTTCATCGCGCGCTTGTTGCAGAACTTCCGTCGGTAATACCGCTGGGCCTGCGCTGAAGTTGTATATATGCTCCATTAAAACCCCTTTATCTCTACAGGACATGCACTGAAAATCATATTTCGCGCTTTTATTCCCGATAATTCAAAAATCCGCCTCCTTGCGGTCAGCAACCCATCAAGACGACGCAACACAACACATTAACCGTGACCGGATACCGGTGCGAAGGCGGCTGACAATAACCAATGGTGGGTTGCGCTACGCTTCACCCGCCCTACGCAAGCGGCGCTCCCATTCAGGCAATTTATAAATGAGCTTACCCGCAACCTTCAATTTTTAAAAGCGCGCCTAAATCTTATACATTCTGGATCAGGTCTTTTTCCTCGTCCGCCTCGACCACTCTTTCCAGTCCAGCGAGTTTTTCGCCCTTGTCCAGGTTGATCAACGTTACGCCCTGGGTCGCGCGGCTCATTTCGCGCACCTCATTGACGCGAGTGCGAATCAGCACGCCGCCCGTGGTAATAAGCATGATCTCATCATCCTGCCTGACCAGCTTCGCCGCCACGACCTTGCCGTTGCGCTGAGTGGTCTTGATCGCAATCATGCCCTGGCTGCCGCGGCCGTGACGAGTGTATTCACCTATCGGGGTACGCTTGCCATAGCCATTTTCCGTTGCGGTCAGGACCGCCAATTCCTCACTCTCGGCCACCAGCAGGGATATTACTTTCTGACCGCTGCCCAATTTCATCCCACGTACGCCACGCGCGCCGCGCCCCATCGGACGCACATCATTCTCATCGAAACGCACTGCTTTGCCGCCGTCGGAAAAGAGCATCACATCATGCTTGCCTTCAGTCAGGGCTACGCCGATCAGGAAATCATCCTCATCCAGGCCTACTGCGATGATGCCACTGGCGCGAGGGCGGGAAAATTCCGACAACGGTGTTTTTTTCACGGTTCCAAAAGAAGTGGCCATAAATATGTAACGATTCTCTTCGAAAACCTTTACGGGCAGAATGGCATTGATCTTTTCGTCCCGTTCCAGTTGCACCAGGTTGACGATGGGCTTGCCGCGCGAGGCGCGACCACCCTGGGGCACAGCGTAGACCTTGATCCAGTAAACACGTCCGCGGCTGGAAAAGCACAGGATATAGTCATGCGTATTGGCGATGAAAAGATTATCGATGAAATCGTCTTCTTTGGTGCCAGTTGCCTGTTTTCCGCGTCCGCCCCGTTTTTGAGCCCGGTAGTCATCGAGCGGCTGTGACTTGATATAGCCGCTATGCGATAGCGTCACGACCACATCCTCAGGGGTGATCAGATCCTCCATACTCAAATCCTGAGTATCGATAACGATTTCGCTGCGGCGCTTATCACCGAACTGTTGCTTTATTGCAACAAGCTCCTCGGTAATAATGGTCGTGATACGTTCCGGCTTGGCGAGAATGTCGAGAAGGTCGGCAATTTTTTCCATTACCTCCTTATATTCGCTCACGATCTTGTCCTGCTCCAGCCCAGTCAGCCGCTGCAGGCGTAATTCGAGAATCGCTTGCGCTTGCGCATCCGACAAGCGGTATCCATCACCGGATAAACCGAATTCAGGCGCCAGTCCGTCAGGTCGAAATGCCTTCACGTCGACCGAGGCGCGAACCAGCATTTCTTCCACTAGTGTGGAACGCCATATCCTCGACATCAACGCTTCTTTTGCTACTGCGGGCGTAGGTGCCGCCTTGATGAGGGCTATCACTTCATCTACGTTTGAAAGCGCTACCGCCAGGCCTTCCAGAAGATGCCCGCGCTCACGTGCTTTTTTCAATTCGAATACGGTGCGTCTCGTCACCACTTCGCGGCGGTGGCGCAAGAATGCATCAAGCATCTGCTTCAAATTCAGCAGGCGCGGCTGCCCGTCCAGCAGGGCCACCATATTCATGCCAAAGGTGTCCTGCATTTGTGTTTCTTTGTATAAATTGTTCAGTACTACTTCGGGTACTTCTCCGCGCCGGAGCTCGATGACCACGCGCATGCCGGATTTGTCCGATTCATCGCGCAAATCGGAAATACCCTCGATTTTCTTGTCGCGCACCAGTTCGCCGATACGGATCAGCAAATTGGCCTTGTTTACCTGGTATGGCAACTCGTCGATGATGATACTTTGGCGGCTGCCCTTTTCCATATCCTCAAAGTGGGTGCGCGCGCGCATCACCACGCGGCCACGCCCGGTACGGTAGCCTTCCTTCACCCCGGCGACGCCGTAAATGATGCCGGCAGTTGGAAAATCCGGCGCAGGAATGATTTCTATCAACTCTTCAATGGTTGTGTCGGCATTCTTCAGCAGCGCCAGGCAGGCATCAACCACTTCATTGAGGTTATGCGGAGGGATGTTGGTCGCCATGCCGACCGCGATGCCGGAAGAGCCGTTAATAAGCAGATTGGGAATTTTCGCGGGTAGAATCAGCGGCTCTTTCTCCGACCCATCGTAGTTCGGGCCGAAATCCACCGTTTCCTTGTCGAGATCAGCCAATAGTTCATGAGCGATCCGCGACATCCGGATTTCGGTATAACGCATTGCCGCCGCGTTATCGCCGTCTACCGAGCCAAAGTTGCCCTGGCCATCCACCAGCATGTAGCGCAGCGAAAAGTTCTGCGCCATGCGCACGATGGTGTCATATACCGCGGTATCGCCATGCGGATGGTACTTACCGATTACGTCGCCGACGATACGCGCCGACTTTTTATAGGGACGGTTCCAATCGTTGGACAGTTCGTGCATGGCGAATAGTGCCCGGCGGTGTACCGGCTTCAAGCCGTCCCGCACATCCGGCAATGCCCGGCCTACAATCACGCTCATGGCGTAGTCAAGATAAGAGCGGCGCATCTCCTCTTCGAGGCTGATGGGCAGTGTTTCTTTAGCGAATTGATCCATTACTTATTTTATTCAGGATAAACAGTAGCTTAAAGCCTAAATGTCGTCCTGAGTGTCACCCCGGATAGCGATACATAAAACTATTTATTTTAGCATGCCGATTGTATTCAAGTCACCCCTGCATTCCAGCATTCATGCCGTTTGCAACAACATGATTTGACAAGAACGGACATATAACTAGATAATCGGCACGCGAATATGCAATAATGTGCCGCGGCCAAAATAAAATGGCTTTGTTTGTTATTTGCATGACCTAGGGATGATTTGATCTTGAATTGAAGTTTTTCTGAAAAAGGGGCGATAGATGAAAAATACGGTAACGAGAAAACTCTTGCTTGGCGCGATGGTGGTGCCAATGTTGTTTGCAGGAGCTGCCATGGCTGAGGAACAACCCGAGGCATATGCAAGTGATGCACGCGGTGTTACAGCCCGAGATTCATCCGGCGACTGTTGGCGCACAGGCTACTGGACGCCCGCCATGGCGACCTACGAATGCGATCCCGAATTGCTGCCGAAACCCGTGAAGACGGTCGAAGCTACCGAACCCGCTCCAGCCCCGGTTCCTGCCAACTATGGCGAACCCGAAAAAATATCGCTTTCCTCCGATCAACTATTCGATTTCGATAAAGCCAATCTGAAACCCGAGGGCAAGCAAGCCCTGGATGACCTCGTCTCCAAGCTTCAAGGTGTCAAATACGACACGATCGTTGTAATCGGATATGCTGACCGTATCGGTTCTGATGCCTATAACAAGAAATTATCCATGCGTCGTGCTGAATCTGTCAAAAGCTACCTGGTCAACGAAAAAGGCATAGCGGCCGATAGCGTCTTTACCGATGGCAAGGGAGAAGCCAATCCGGTAACCGGCGATACCTGCAAGGGCGATAAGAAAACCAAGGCATTGATCGCATGTCTGCAACCCGATCGTCGCGTTGAAGTTGAAGTGGCCGGCACACGGGCGACAGTACAATAATCCTGCTTCAAACTGAAAACTAAAACCCTGCCATCGCGCAGGGTTTTTTTTTGCTAAGCTTTCACATAATGATCTGTTCCGAAAAAATTGATACATTGCTGGAGGCTCGCTGGATAATTCCAGTGGAACCCGCCGGAGTGGCGCTGCGCGACTATGCCATTGCAATCGATAGAGGCATGATCCGCGCAATTGTCCCAAATGCCGAGGCCTATGCCCGATTCGCGCCAGAGGAACATATTGTTCTTGAGAATCATGCGCTGATGCCCGGCCTGGTGAATCTCCACACTCATGCTGCGATGTCGCTGATGCGAGGCATTGCGGACGACCTGCCACTAATGGAGTGGCTTAACAATCACATATGGCCTGCGGAATCCAGGCACGTCGATTCGGGCTTTGTCTTTGATGGCACCCGGTTAGCCTGCGCCGAGATGCTGAGAGGTGGGGTCACCTGCTTTAACGACATGTATTTTTATCCCGAAGCGGCCGCTCGGGCGGTGATCGCATCGGGTATACGCGCCAGCATCGGTATGATCGCCATCGACTTTCCTACCGCATATGCCAGCGATGCCGACGATTATCTGGCCAAAGGTCTGGCACTGCGCGACGAATATAGTCGACATCCGTTGCTGTCGTTCTGCTTCGCGCCCCACGCGCCTTATACGGTGAGCGATAGGGTGTTCAATAAAATTCTCACCTATGCGGAGCAACTCGATCTGCCCATCCATATTCACTTGCATGAAACCCATGATGAAATCAGCAATAGCGTGAAAATTCATGGGGTACGTCCCATAGAACGGTTGCACAAGCTCGGTCTGCTCGGTCCCAATCTAATTGCCGTGCACATGGTTTATCTGGATAACGGCGAAATCGAATTGCTGGCGCAGCAAGGTTGCACTGTGGCGCATTGTCCTTCTTCCAATCTGAAATTGGGCAATGGTTTGGCGCCCATAGTCTCACTGCTGAATGCGGGCGTTAACGTCGGTATTGGAACGGATGGTGCCGCCAGCAACAATCGACTCGATATGTTTGAAGAAATGCGTTTTACCGCGCTGCTTGCCAAAGGCCAGAGCGGCGGCGCGAACATGCTCCCCGCCTGGCAGGCACTGCAGATGGCTACACTCAATGGCGCTCGGGCGCTGGGTTTGGGCGCGCTTACCGGTTCGCTGGTGGCGGGCAAGGCGGCCGACATCATTGCCGTGGATTTTTCCAGCCTCGAACTCTCGCCCTGTTATGATCCTGTTTCCCATCTCGTCTATGCCGCGGGGCGAGAACACGTGAGCCATGTGTGGGTAAATGGTAAGATACTGCTGAATTGCGGAGAGTTGACCACGCTGGATGAGCAGGAGTTGTTGCTCAGGGCTGAATTCTGGCGAGAGCAGATGGCAACCGGGCTGAAGAATTAGCAGCGTAACGGAAGTCATCCTATATGGTTATATGGTATGCAGGATGGTTGAAGCGCGGGGTCACCATCAAAACCCTTTATTTTTCTGAAGAGTTAGCCCTATAAACAGTAGAGTTATATGGAGAGCGGATGGAGACAGGTAAGATAAGCCGGATGATAGGTCGCGCTTCACTCCGCAATGCCAACAAAAACCGCATAGAGGCATGATGAGTAAACAGACGGAAAGTGACAACGTAAACGTTGACCTGCTTGAATTGGAAAAATTCAGCCAGCTCGCGCACCGCTGGTGGGACCCGACCAGTGAATTCAAGCCATTGCATGAAATCAACCCTTTGCGGCTGAATTATATCGACCAGCTTGCGGGTTTTGCAGGCAAAACGGTACTGGACGTCGGCTGTGGCGGCGGCATTTTGTCAGAAAGCATGTCAGACCGCGCCGCACACGTCACGGGTATCGATCTTGGCGATAAAGCGCTCAAAGTTGCAAAGCTGCACCTGCTGGAAAGCCACAAGCAGGTGAATTACCGCAAGGTGGCCGTAGAAGAACTTGCCAAAGAACAGCCCAATCATTACGACGTGGTTACCTGCATGGAAATGCTGGAGCACGTGCCCAACCCGGCGAGCACCGTGAAAGCCTGCGCCCAGCTTGCCAAGCCCGGCGGCTGGGTTTTCTTCTCAACGATCAACCGCAATCCAAAATCGTACCTTTTTGCCATCATCGGGGCCGAATATGTACTGAGCCTGTTGCCCAGAGGTACCCACGATTACGCAAAATTCATCAAGCCATCCGAACTGGCCCGCATGGGCCGTGATGCAGGGCTAGCCGTCGAGGAGATCATTGGCCTGACTTACAACCCCATCACAAAAGTTTACGCGTTGGGGCAGGATTCGGACGTCAACTACATCATGGCGTTCCGTGCTTGAATTCGTGCTTGAAGTCCCATAGCGATACCAGGCTGAGCCGTAGCCTCTGCCTGCTTTCTGCGCCGGCTCATCAATTTCTTTCTCGCGTCTGAATTACTTGATTCAGCCATTGAGCCCAGTCATCACTCATTCATGATCAAAGCCGTTCTATTCGATCTCGACGGTACGCTTGCCGATACCGCCCCCGATTTGGGTCATGCCCTCAATCGGCAGCGCATCATGCGCGGCCTTGCGGTCCTGCCGATAGAGCGTATCCGTACCGAAGCCTCGGCAGGCGCGCGCGGCCTGCTTGGTCTTGGGTTTGGTATCAAACCCGGCGATAAGGATTATGACGCGATGCGCGCTGAATTCCTTGATTTTTATGCCGAACGGTTATGCGATGAAACATCTCTATTTCAAGGCGTGACTGAATTACTCGATCAACTCGATATTCGCGGGCTACCGTGGGGCATCGTCACCAATAAACCGGCGCGTTTCTCCATCCCGTTGATGCAGGCGCTAGGCCTGAGCAATCGTTTCGCGTGCATCATCAGCGGCGGGGACACCGCGCACTCCAAACCCCATCCAGAGCCGTTACTTGCAGCCAGCAACACGATGGATGTCTCGCCGGCCGAATGCGTCTACCTGGGCGACGACTTGCGTGATGTGCAGGCCAGCCTTGCGGCAGGCATGGAACCCATCGTAGCGAAATACGGCTACCTTGGCAACGCGGCACCGCCTGAGTCATGGGGAGCGAGATACCTCATCGATCAACCGCAAGAGTTGCTCGCTTATCTGTAATGTTCCTCGATATCTGGTAGCATATCAAAAGCAGTGGCTGAGTTCTTTTGAGAAGATGCCTGAGCCAACAGCGTAGGGGGAGGGCGATTGAACTCTTCCGGTTCACCGTTATCTAATAGAGGTAAATACAGAATGCCGGGGGCGACCTGGCTTCGACGTGGATTACAAAGCAGTGCAGGGCATACCGAGGACCAGTTACCTCGTAAATACATCTGGAAACCAATAGTCGCAAACGACGATAGTTACGCTCTAGCCGCTTAAATCCGGCTGGACTCCGCACCGGTGGGCCTCAACGCCGGGTCTGGCAACAGGCAGCGGAGCCATTAACGAGGATCGCGTTCGGTAGGGTCACTTTACAGAACGCTAAAAAATAGGTGACTCGCCTGTCATTAGTCTGCCAGTTGACGCATGCCAGGTTAAATTAAATAACATGGCTAAGTATGTAGAACTGTCTGTAGAGGATTTGCGGACGCGGGTTCGATTCCCGCCGCCTCCACCAATAAGTGACTGATTTTAAAGGAATAAAAAAATCAGTGTGGGGCTGGAAAGGGGCTGTTTTAGTCTACTTTTGCCAGCATTTGTGCCAGCTTTTTAAAGAATGATGATTACGTAATACATCGTCATTATTGACGTTACGATGATCCGGTACCCGTAATACGAACGTCATTATTACCGTAAATCCCGACTGCCTTTTCCCCTGCATCCGGGATGGCGTCGGGCATGAACTTGCCGTAGATTCTCCGAATCATTCCCCAATCCGCGTGCCCCATCTGAGCGGCTACCCACATAGGCGACTCGCCGGCGGATAACATCATGGAAGCGTATGTGTGCCGTGTCTGGTGCGGTCGCCGATACCGAACCTCTGCTGCCTTCAGGGCATACACCCAGCAAGTGCGTCGGATAGGCTGATCGCCTGCCCAGCGCTCAAGCGTACGGGGATTCTGGAATACCTCCTTGCCAGCAAGGAACGTATGCGCCTTCTGCGCCACCAGCGCCTGATGCGCCGGGTCCAGCAGCTTTACCCATCGTTTCCCTGATAGCGTCTTTGTGGTGCCCGCCTTGCCCTTCGCTGCCTGGGTAATGGCGCGGCTGATGTAGACTTCCTTCCGCTGCCAGTCGATATCGCCCCAATCTAGCGCCACCAGCTCAGACGTCCTTAAGCCGGACCAGAATGCGAACTGAAACATATTCCGGGCCTGTCCTTCCAGTTTGCCGAGGATAATGGTTACGGGAACACACCGCCCACTATCTGAGCCTTGACCATTTTATAGCTATGGACAAACCCGTTCTCACCAAGGAAGAACGTAAAGCGAAACGCGAAGCCCGGCGCCAAAAGCAACGGGACAACAACGTGCTTAGGGCGTCCAAAATGCACAAGCTTCGCCTGACCGCAGATGCTCCGGCACAGACGAAAAAACAAGCCGCAAAAACGACCACCTACCATATCGGCTGTTCGGGATGGTTTTACTGGCACTGGCGAAATGCCTTTTATCCCGAAGGCCTCGCGACCAAAGACTGGTTCGTCCATTATGCTAAGGCCTTCAAGACCGTTGAGATCAACGCTTCATTCTATTCATGGCCGACAGAGGCCACTGTGAAGACTTGGCTTAAACAGGCTGGCGGCAAAAAGTTCGTCTACACCGTCAAGGCATGCGAACTGATTACACATACGAAGAAGTTCATAGGGACGAAGGAGCTGGTAAAGGACTTCGGCCACATCGCAACCATCCTCGACGGCCGGATGGGGTGCTTTCTGTATCAAGTTCCTCCCAGCTACCATTATAGCCCCGCAAGGCTCAAGGCGATTGTGAGCCAGCTTCAGAATGGTCAGAGGAACGTCATCGAATTCCGCCACGCGAGCTGGTGGAATGAAAAGGTCTATAAGGCCCTGAAAGAGGCCGACCTCATCTTTTGTTCGTGCAGTGCCCCGCGCCTGCCGGACGAACTGGTTAAGACAGCAGACGATATTTACATTCGCTTCCACGGCAAAAAGGCATGGTATCGCCATGATTACACCGAGGACGAACTGAAGGAATGGGCCGAGCGAATTAAGAACGCAAAAGCCAAAACCATATGGGTATATTTCAACAACGATTTTGGTGGCAACGCGATCAGAAATGCGAAGGTGTTGGCGCGTTTGCTCAAGACCAAGCTATGAGGTCTAGAGCGCGGGATGCCGGGTGGGTGGATACGCCACGGCGGGACTCTGTCCTAAGAGTGGGTCATATTCTGTTTACCGTTGGGCTGGTTGCCATTATGTAGCGTCAGCTTTATGTTATTGGCAAATCATAAAGAGCAAAATTTGCATGGGGAACGTAAATGTTTTAATCGGCGCTGGTTCAATTGGGCTAGCTATCGCAAGAAGGGTCAGTGCAGGTAAGCATGTTCTGCTAGTCGACCTGTGGGAAGAAAATGCTGAAGCAGCCGCCAAAACTTTACACGATGCAGGATTTACCCTTTCAACCGCCAAAGTCGATAAATAGGTATATCCGAATCCGGTGTCGCCCGACTGGTTTGCAAGGTACACGAGTTTTTTGCCCACCTGCCAACCTTCGCGCTTGAGCATCACTAGCACCCGTAGGTAGCCAAACCTGGGACGATTCATGGCGATGTCGCGAATGCGCTGGCACAATGCGCTTTGATCAAGCGCCATACTCTTGGCATACCACACCGAGCGCTGCAGCAGCGCCAGGTGACATGATCGCTGCACACTGATTTTAAAACGCTCCTGCATCCAGGCTGCCAGCTCGCGCCGCTTGGCAGCCTTCAGAGTTTTTTTCGCACTACCTCCTGCAGGATCTGCTTGTCCAGCGTCAGGTCGGCCACGATGCGTCGCAGCCTTGCATTCTCATCCGCGATCTGCTTGAGCTTGCGCAGCTCGCTCACACCCAGGTCCGCATGTGGCCTCCGACACGCCAAGCTGCCGGCACACATCAACCACCGCCTTGCCGCTGTCAGCCAACCGCAGCGCATAAATGATTTGCTCCTCCGTGAATCTCGACTTCTTCATCACTTCTCCTTGCCCGTTCGGGGCCTCGGGAAGCAATCCTACCTCCAGTTTTAACCTGTATCAATTTTCCGGAAGAACGTCAATTTCTTGTAAATCCTAGTTCCGTCACTATACTTAAAATACCCATACAAGCATGAGGGTGACTTTCATTCTTAATTGATCTTTTCATTTTTGAAAGGTAAAAAAATGAATAAAAAATCGCTTTTCTCCATATTGGCTTCTGGGATTGTTATCTTTTTATCTGGATGCAGCTCACTATCAATTATAGAACCTGCCAAAAACTTAACAGAACCGGAAAACAGCATCTTCTTCAAAAAACTTCCGAGAGATAACAAAAACAATCAAGGTTTAAGAATATTGGCGGATCAGGTGCTTGGTAAAGGTCATAAGTGTCAAAATAGTTCTAATAATCCCCAACCCGCTCCAGGACCAAAATACTACGAAGATAAGGCACCACTCTCAGATGAGATGGCGAGCGCAGGTACTATGAAAGAACTGATGAAGAGTCAGTGCGGGGAAAATGGAGATATGAGTATGGGGTATTCTGGAATGCGTGAATTTATAGACGCGATGCATAAAGAGTATGTAAGAGCTTCTTCAGATAACAAAGTTAAACAAAAGATAAAAGACGCGGACGACAAACTTGTATTCAGCAAAGTACTATTAACCTATGCCAAAACTTACTACAAAGGAGATTTTGTTCTACGGGACGGAACAAAGCTAGCGAAACCATCCAAGAGCATCGGATTTAATCAAGAAGGGGTTTTCACCGTGTCGACCGATAACGACGCTTTGATCGGTCTTACCACAGTTTTTCTTGAGGCGTTATCTGAATTTGCATTTCCTACTCCCGTCACGACGAACTCAACGAATAAGATAAGCTATAAGCAATCCTATAACCAAACATCAAAAACGATAGCATCCAAAGAGGATCCAAAAAAATTGTTGCCTCTGTATGAATTACTTTATCTAAAAGAAGAGGATAAGCCTGACTATCTCACTGAATCTAATCTTCAACCCACGGTTTTAACATTAAAGGATAAATTTTTTAATGGACCTCCGTTAGTCGCTGAAAAAGAATTTGGAATATCAGAGATTGAGTTGAAGGCAATGAGACATATATCCAGCAATATAGCCGATGGATCAAAGATGGTTTTAGGAACAACTCTCCGTAGTGCGGGGGGGGCAGGCTTAAGCTTCGGAGCTTTTGCGAAATTATCGATTGGAGATAACGATTCGTTGGTAAAAATTGTCGAAACCGCTATTGAAGTATTAAGTCGGCGTTTGCTCGAATATAGGCTCTATAAATTATTGTACAACGAACCGTTTGAGGACGAGCTAAGGCCTTTTTTTGGAGATTAATGTTACATGTAATGGTGACCTGACCCCGAAATCAGTACCGGTCTAAAGTGGAAATTTCCGACTCAGTAGGCCTGCCGGGCAAGGCATTTTCCTTTGCCTGGCGGGCGAATTCAGCGGGTGTTGCCCACTGTAATGCAGAGTGGGGGCGCGTCTCATTATAGTACTGCCGCCACTCGTCAATCTTGCGCTTGGCGTCTTCTAAAGACAAGAACCAATGCGCATTGAGGCACTCCTGCCGCAATCGTCCGTTGAAGCTTTCCACCTTGGCATTGTCGGTCGGCTTGCCGGGACGGCTGAAGTCGAGTTCGATGCCGCGCTCATAGGCCCACTTATCCATGACCTTGGAAATGAATTCGCTGCCATTGTCGACTTTGATAATGTTGGGCAACCCCCGCCTCGTTGCAATGCGGTTGAGCGTGTTCACGACATCTTCTCCTTTCAGGCTCTGGCCTACCTCGATGGCCAGACTCTCTCTCGTATAGTTATCCACTACAGTCAGTGCTCGCAGCCGCCTGCCATCGAACAACGCATCTGCGACGAAATCCATGCTCCAGATCTGATTAATGGCAGTAACGTGGTGCTTGGGCTGGCGCAGCCGCGCAGATTTGTTACGTTTCGGACGCTTGAGCCGTAATGACAGCCCTTCCTCCCGGTAGAGTCGGTAAACACGCTTGTGATTATCCCTAAAGCCTTCCCGCTGTAACAGGACATGCACGCGCCGGTAACCGTAGTGCACGCGGGCGGCGGCAATTTCCTTGATGCGCATGAGCAGCAATGATGAATCACGGGCGCGAGACTTGTAGACGTACACCGTGCGCGACAGCTTGAGCAATGCGCAGGTCTGCCTCAAGCTGGCGCGGTAACGGTTGCGCAATTCATCAATCAGGATGCGCTTGCAGGAAGGCTTCAGAGCTTTTTTGACAACACATCCTGCAACATGGCCTTGTCCAGGCTCAAGTCCGCGACCAGCCGCTTGAGCTTGGTATTTTCTTCTTCCAGTTGCTTCAGCCGTCTCAGCTCGGACGGCCCCAGCCCACCGTACTTCTTCTTCCAGTTATAAAACGTCGCATCACTGATGCCCATCTTCCTGCAGACTTCTTCAACCGGCGTGCCAAGCTCTGCCTGCTTCAGGGCAAACGCGATCTGCTGCTCCGTATACTTGCTTCTCTTCACGTCATGACTCCTTTCATCAAGGTTAAAATCATGCCGGAAATTCTACTTTTAATCGGTACTGTTTATTGGGGTAGGGTCAAGGCCACAAACAAGGCTTGGGTATTGGGAAACGACCGGTTCAAGCAAAGTATTCAGGGGAAACTGAAGAGGCGGGTAGAGCCTGCGGCCAAGGGTGGAGATAGGCGATCGGAACAATTTAAGACCAATCGAGTCTGACCCCATCGGTGCCGTGTGACCCCATCGGTGCCGTGACCCGCTGCCTTGAGCCTAACAAGCTCTGCCTTGGTTGTAACCGATTTGAGTTGCCCTTTCTCGAAAGTATCAAGAACTTCCTGCTCGTACGCATCAATCTTCGGCATCAGGCTCACCTTGATTCAAATAATCCCTTGTCGCTTTGGACTCGGGATGATGGTCTTGAGGAAGAGGTAGTCTTCTTCCTCGGCAAACGGCACCAGGTAGACGTAGTTGTCCGCAGCAACGACCCCCTATGATTACTCCCCAAGTGGCAGCCCGCCCTTTCCCGTTAATGTCTAGAATATCGATGAGTTTCAGTATCCGCAAGACCAGTCGATCAACCCAGTCCTTATATAGAATTAACAACAGGGAGTAATTAATGAGCACGACAACGTCGTCTTTCCTTCTGATCAGTGAGCCCTCCACGTATAGTGCCATTGCGGCAATGTTCTCTGCCATTGCCGCTTTTTTTTCTTACAGAATCAATAAAAAATCATTGTCATCTAAATTCAATGATCGATTTTATGATATTAATAAACTGATAGTTAGTAATCCCAACGTATATGAAGCATTTTTGAAACAAGCGGATCGATCAAAGGCAGATTATTTTGAAACTACGCCCGTAGATACCTTACATGTACAGCTTAAATCGCTCGTCTATTTCTACCTAAATCTTTTTGAGGAGATGCTTCACGTTCATGAAACAAAGCTGCCGTTCATGAATGGCACTTGGAAAGCCTGGCAACACTACATTTTTAAAAGGCTAAAACATCCCTTAATTAAGGAAGTTGTGTTGGCTGAGTGTAATCTTAGAATTAACGAACAAGGTAAATTAGAAAAATTTGGAGCTGGAGCCAGCATTTTTAACGACAGTCTTATTTTGTTTCTAGTGACCAACTACGAAAAATGGAGCGGTCCTGCTGATAAACGAGTATGGTAATGCTCCTAGCACTGCAAATATGCTGTGAGGCGAACCCGGATACAAAAGCAGAGATTCTATCTTGTATATTTGCTTGTAGAGTAAAATGGACTGGCAGCAAGAATAAGCCTCCATGCGGGTCTAAGAGGTTTGATGGTGGACACCGCTTCCGCCAATCCCGTTCGTAACTGTTTGTTTTTAAATAAACTTATAGTCATAATAAATTTACTGCCCACAAGTGATTGGTCGAGCTTAACGTCGACAGCACAGCAAATTTCATTGTGGACGGCAGATTTATACACAGGCATGTGGTCTGCCGAATTTGGTAAACGCGATCAGTCACCTGATCTTCCTTCGCCTCTTCCTTCGTCGAATTCCATTTTCCGCACGTAATGGATCAGGTGCGGCCTTTTTATTCACACCGCCCCCTGTACGGGTGAGCGTGTCCGACCTATTATTCACCAATAGAGAAATTCGGATTCCTGGGCTGACCGCCCATTCTGACATCAACATCCGCATATTTAACTTCAATCATCGGCGTAGAATCGCCAACCAACGCACCATATTGAGGAGTGTCATCAGGGAAGCCGCAACATAAGTCCATGCCGCGGCATTGAGCAATCGCCGGGCATGCGGCATGTCCCCGTCGATCAGATAACGTTCTCGCTCCAAAATTGGCAAGGCCCGGGCAAAACTCGCATTCAATTCCATCGGCAAGGTCAGTGCGTGCACAAGCGTCGCGCTTCCCAGTGTCAGGATACCCCCGACAAGAAATAGCAATCCCGCCGCGGGAGAGCGCAATAGCGCCATAATCACGGGAGACAGCATCAGGATACCAGCGCCTAGCTTCTCCGCAGGCGCAGCCCATTGCACCAACCTGGTACGCAAGGCAAGAGGCGGGTAGTTATCCTGATGCTGGATCGCATGGCCGACTTCATGCGCTGCAACGGTGATGGCTGTCAACGAGCGGCCGTTGAATTTATCCGGTGTGAGGCGAACCACTTTTTTTAACGGATCATAGTGGTCGCCCGATTCGGTTGCCTCCACCGCGATATGTTGTAAATTGGCCTTATCCAGCAACTTGCGAGCCAGTTGTGCTCCCGTGAATGAATAGCGATCAGCCGGTTCACTATATTTTTCCATGGTATGTTTGACCCAGTAGGAAGGCCCGACAACCAGGAGAGCGATAAAACAGACCAATATCAGATAAAGCATGGCGGGAAGTATCAGTAAAAAAACAACTTTAATGGTAACAGTCTAATGACGGCTTATTGGTGGCACAGGTTGATCATGCGCTTACCCTATCGTTTGATCAATGATGTTCAAAATAATTCATGTTGAATCCCGGTAACATGGTCAAGCGGATGGATCGTTTGATCGCAGCACCCCTTTCTATCAGGACCTATTGGCGAAAACTGGACAAGCACATATAGTGAGTTTGCTTTTGTTTGACTTGCTGCATCTGATGGAATGCGTGCGCAGATTGAATGCTGATGAACTCATGATCGAAACTTCTAACCGTATTGACGATGTTGACGATGCCGCATAACAAAACAGTTCCGCAGGTCAAAGGCGACTTTCTGCTGGGCAATTTAAGCCAGATGATCGCGAATCCGTTTCGGGCCCTTTGTGACTGGCAGCGGGATTACGGTGACTTGGTCAGCTTCAGGTTAGCTGCCCGCCAAATTTATCTCTTCGGTCACCCGAAGCTGTTTGAACAAGCCCTGATCAAGCAAAGCGATGTTTTTGTAAAAATACACGGTGACGGAAAACCGACTGGCCTGGAATTGGTTTTGGGGCAGGGATTAGTAACAAGCCAAGGCGATTTATGGCAAAGGCAACGGCGCTTGATCCAGCCGGTTTTTCAGAGAAGCAATATAACAACGCTGTTGCCACAAATCGCCACCGCTGGCAGCAATATGCTGGATAGATGGCGAAAGCTGGGCGAAGGTGCGGAGATTAACCTGTCCAGGGAAATGACGCAGTTGACGCTGGAGGGGATCACCCAGACCATGTTCAGCACCAGCGTCCTCGATAGAATAGAACAGATATCTCCATCTCTGGATATCTTGCTCAGGTACGCCGCTAAAACTATCGTGAATCCATTGATGCTCCCGTTGTATGTACCTACCCCGGCCAATCAAAAATTCAAACAGGCTTTGGAAATAATCGATGGCGTAATTTACGGAATCATCAATGAGCGTCGCGCTACGCCATCCACGCACAACGACTTGCTGGATATGCTGTTAAAAGCAAGCGATGACGACACCGGTGAAAAGATGACTGACAGGCAGCTTCGGGATGAAGTCATTACCATTTTTGGTGCAGGCCATGAAACCACCGCGAATTTGTTGAGTTGGACCTTATATTTACTAGCCCGGCATCCAGATGTACTCGCTAAGCTGCGTCAGGAACTTGACGGCCTGCTGCAAGGAAAAATACCGGACGCGGCAGATCTGCAGCAGCTTGTTTATACTAAAGCGGTACTCAATGAATCGATGCGCTTCCGTCCACCTGCCGGCATTATGCTGCGTAGAGTCAATAAGGATACCCAGGTTGATGGCTATATGCTAAAGGCTGGCAGACTTGCGATATTCAGCATTTTCAATCTTCATCATCACGCTGATTTTTGGCCGCAACCGGAGCAGTTCGACCCTGAACGGTTTTTAATATCTGAGAATCGCAGGTTTTCGTTTATGCCTTTCGGGACAGGCGAACGCATCTGCATCGGTAGTCATTTTGCATTACTGGAAAGCCAGCTTTTGCTCAGCATGATCGTTCAGCACTGTGAGTTACAGTTGCTTGACACGGACGAAGTCGAGATTGAGATGGCGGTAACCCTGCGCCCCAAAGGTGGAATCCCAGTCCGGGTGAAGTGGCGATAAAATCAATCTTCAGTTCTTGGTTCTGTTATCCACAAAAGCTGTCCGGAAGTGTTGGGGAAATTGCCTTTTGGCTGACCTCTTTGCGCTGACCGCAGGCGGCTTGGTTTTATCGAGTACCGTGTGAGTTGGATGTAAATACTGCTCTATCGTCGTCGGCGAACATGCCCACTTGCACAATGCCGTCGCTGCCGATAGAGCCACGGAACATACCCCTGGTGTTGAAACGCATTGAATAATTACCTTTTGCATCCAGCACGATCAAGCCGCCATCGCCGCCGAGGGCAGCGATTTCCGCCAGCGTATTATCCGCCGCCTCGATAATTGGAATGTGCTGCAACCGTACCTGTGCTGCCGTGTTGAATGCAGCTACGGTGCGAATGAATATTTCTCCGGTGCCAGTCGCGGATACCGCAACCGAACGATTATCCGCGTAGGTTCCGGCGCCGATGACGGGAGAATCCCCTACGCGCCCGAAGCGCTTATTCGTAAGCCCGCCGGTCGATGTGCCGGCGGCGAGATTGCCATGGCGATCCAGCGCCACGGCTCCCACCGTTCCACGCTTTTCATCCACCTTTTCATCCACCTTTTCGTCCATCTGGGGCTGAGGCGTATCGGGAACCACGTCATGGTCCTGCATCAGGCGTTCTTCGGCAATGGCTTTTTGCAGCTGATTCCACCGGAATTGGGTGTGGAAATAAGAAGGATCAACGATCTCCAGGCCCATCTCGGCGGCAAAGGCATCGGCGCCCTGGCCCATCAGCATTACATGCGCGCTTTTCGTCATCACGGCGTTCGCGGCGCGGATGGGGTTGCGTATGGTCGTAACGGCGGCAACAGAACCTGCCATGCGAGTCGAACCATCCATGATGGATGCATCCAGTTCAATGCGACCGGCATTACTGAACACGGCGCCCTTGCCGGCATTGAATAAAGGCGAATCTTCCATTACCACGATTGCTGCGATCACGGCATCGATGCTGCTGCCGCCTGCATCAAGCACTGCATGGCCGGCAGTCAGCGATTGCGCAAGCACCTGTGTATAAGCCCGCTCGAGTTCCTTTGTCAGCTTGCTGGGCGTGATGGTGCCGGCGCCCCCGTGAATCACCAGTCGGATCGGTGAAGTATCCACCCCAGCGGTGTTTGTTCGTACTTTCACGCTTGCATACCTTTCTGATGGCCTATAGCTTCGCTTGGCGTCTGAAGACCTTGAAGGACCTCACGCCTTACGAAAATATATCCGCAAAATATGGTCTAAAAAATCCGGGCGAACTTATCATCAACCTGCACCAGGATATCGTGGGCTAAACACTACATTGTTTCTGGACTAAGATGAAATATGGAGCCGTCCATAAGTAGATCTATTTCAAGAGGCCATCATCAATGCGAGAGTTCGAAGGATACCTAAATACGCTCCAGACCAGGTAGTTACGTGCGCAATGATAGGGATTCTAAAGATCGCTTTTAAACTACTCGTGAACGACAAAGGCAAATATGCTGCCTTATTGGTGGGAATTACTTTTGCCGTGTTTTTGATGGTGCAGATGACATCCATCTTTTTTGGCATTCTGCACAAATCCTCATCTACTGTCATTAATGTGGGGGCTAAAGTCTGGGTGATGGATCCAGCGGTGAATAACGTAGCAAACAGTATCCCTCTGCCGGACTATGTCCTGGATGCCGTTCGAAGCATCAATGGCGTCAAATTTGCTGTCCCGCTATATTCGGGAGGCGCGCTCGTCAAGCTTAGAAGCGGGGTGTTTCAATCCGTGACTGTTATGGGCCTGGATGATAACAGCCTGTTCGGCCGCCCCGAGCTTGTTGAGGGCAAGATCGAGGACATCTATGCGGAAAATGCCTTTATCGTCGTTCAGGACGAAGAAATTCGCAAGCTGGGGAATCCGCGTGTAGGCACAGACTTCGAGCTCAACGATCATCGCGGGGTCATCGTGGGGATTGCCAAGGTAACGGCCAGCGGACTGTTCGGGATTCCCACTCTCTATACGACATACAGCCGAGCGATTCAATACATCCCGTCAACGCGGTTTACGATTTCCTACATTCTTGTTGAGCCGAAAAGCCGCGACGCAATCCTGCATATCCAAGAGCAGGTCAGGCTCCTGGGTTACCAGGCGCTTACACAAGAAGAACTCATGCAGAAAATCTCCAATTACTATAAATATCAAACCGGATTGGGGACCAACATTCTCATCATGACCGTCGTAAGCTTTCTGGTTGGTTTATCAATCTCAGGACAGACATTTTATACCTTCATACTGGAAAATCTTGAAAAATTTGGTGCATTGAAAGCGATTGGCGCCAAAGGACGTGAGCTGGTTTATATGATCCTTTTTCAGGCCATGTTTACGTCACTGGTAGGATATGGATTGACCTGACCCCGAAATCAGTACCGGTCTAAAGTGGAAATTTCCGACTCATGACCTGACCCCGAAATCAGTACCGGTCTAAAGTGGAAATTTCCGACTCAGTAGGCCTGCCGGGCAAGGCATTTTCCTTTGCCTGGCGGGCGAATTCAGCGGGTGTTGCCCACTGTAATGCAGAGTGGGGGCGCGTCTCATTATAGTACTGCCGCCACTCGTCAATCTTGCGCTTGGCGTCTTCTAAAGACAAGAACCAATGCGCATTGAGGCACTCCTGCCGCAATCGTCCGTTGAAGCTTTCCACCTTGGCATTGTCGGTCGGCTTGCCGGGACGGCTGAAGTCGAGTTCGATGCCGCGCTCATAGGCCCACTTATCCATGACCTTGGAAATGAATTCGCTGCCATTGTCGACTTTGATAATGTTGGGCAACCCCCGCCTCGTTGCAATGCGGTTGAGCGTGTTCACGACATCTTCTCCTTTCAGGCTCTGGCCTACCTCGATGGCCAGACTCTCTCTCGTATAGTTATCCACTACAGTCAGTGCTCGCAGCCGCCTGCCATCGAACAACGCATCTGCGACGAAATCCATGCTCCAGATCTGATTAATGGCAGTAACGTGGTGCTTGGGCTGGCGCAGCCGCGCAGATTTGTTACGTTTCGGACGCTTGAGCCGTAATGACAGCCCTTCCTCCCGGTAGAGTCGGTAAACACGCTTGTGATTATCCCTAAAGCCTTCCCGCTGTAACAGGACATGCACGCGCCGGTAACCGTAGTGCACGCGGGCGGCGGCAATTTCCTTGATGCGCATGAGCAGCAATGATGAATCACGGGCGCGAGACTTGTAGACGTACACCGTGCGCGACAGCTTGAGCAATGCGCAGGTCTGCCTCAAGCTGGCGCGGTAACGGTTGCGCAATTCATCAATCAGGATGCGCTTGCAGGAAGGCTTCAGAGCTTTTTTGACAACACATCCTGCAACATGGCCTTGTCCAGGCTCAAGTCCGCGACCAGCCGCTTGAGCTTGGTATTTTCTTCTTCCAGTTGCTTCAGCCGTCTCAGCTCGGACGGCCCCAGCCCACCGTACTTCTTCTTCCAGTTATAAAACGTCGCATCACTGATGCCCATCTTCCTGCAGACTTCTTCAACCGGCGTGCCAAGCTCTGCCTGCTTCAGGGCAAACGCGATCTGCTGCTCCGTATACTTGCTTCTCTTCACGTCATGACTCCTTTCATCAAGGTTAAAATCATGCCGGAAATTCTACTTTTAATCGGTACTGTTTATTGGGGTAGGGTCAGGATTAGGAGTGGGTCTCTGCACTCTCATCATCGCGATCGCGAAGCTCAGAATCCCCGACTATTCCGCCAATATAACCTATACCACCCTGGCGTTTGCGTTCTTCATGGTTCTGATTATCGCTGGAATTTCAAGCTATATCGGGATAAGAAAGGTGCTGAAGATTGAGCCTTTCGATATCTTCAGAGGCTAGGATGTGAATCCTGCAATTTCAGCCAGTGAATTGGCCAAGTGGTTTGGGGAGGGCGATCTCAAAACTTATGCGGTAAAGGATGTGAGTTTCGAAGCCTATTTCGGCGAGATATTTTTTATCGTAGGCCCTTCCGGGAGTGGGAAAACAACCTTATTAAGCATGATTTCCGGCATCCTGCGCCCAAATTCAGGGACTGTAACCGTAGACAGTATCGATATATGGAAACTGGAATCCGATCAGATCGCTGAATTCCGGTTAAATAAGGTTGGTTTCGTATTCCAGGATTATCATCTTTTTCCGCGCCTGACCACAGCTGAGAATGTCGCCATTCCACTCATCCTGAAGAAGCGGGATTGGGACGATTCCATTCGGGAAGCAACGCATTATCTGGAGATAGTAGGACTCAAAAATAAGGTCGAGCTTCCGCCGATGAAATTGAGTGGCGGAGAGCAACAACGGGTTGCCATTGCGAGAGCGCTGGTGAGTCAACCGGATATCCTGATCTTTGATGAGCCTACCGCGTCGCTGGATGGAGATACCGGGCGACGCATCATGGATTTCGTAAAAACCAGCATACTCAGCGACAAGCGCTGTATTTTGATTGTTACCCACGATAGCCGCATCTTCGAGTATGCCCACAGGATCATGAAAATGGAGGATGGCAAGATAGTCGGCATTGAAAAGGGGGCTGGTCATTGAGAAACCAGATCATGATCGCCGTTGCCATCGTCGGCATTATTACCGGTTTGGCAAGCGCCTACCTGTCAGGGCAGCAAAAGAAGCCTCAGCCGCCTGTTTTCAATCCAGCACCAAATCCTTATGCGCAGGGTATCTATTCGAGCGGCATTATTGAAAGCTATCAACCGACAGGAGAAAACATCAACATCTATCCGGAAGTAGCAGGAGTGATTATCCAGATTCTGGTGACTGAAGGACAGGCAGTCAAGCAGGGAACACCTTTACTCAAAATGGATGACTCGGTTCAACGCGCGACGGTAGAACAGCAGCGTTCGCAATCCGAAGCGGCGCATGCGTTACTGGAAGAACTGAAGGCCCAACCAAGAAAAGAGGTTCTGGCTGTTTCCAAAGCGCAACTGGATTATGCGAGGGCCAATCTTAAAACCGTCGAGGTTCAGCTGGAAAAGCTGCAAAACTCTTATGACGCTGATCCCAAGTCCGTGAGCAAGGATAGCCTGGATAATGCGATCAATGCTGTCAAGGCGGCGGAAGCCAATCTCGAGGTTGCTTTGAGCAACTACAATCTGACGAAAGCTGGAGCCTGGAAATACGATATCCAAAACCAAGAGCGGCAATATACCGCATTGTCCAACACTTATATGGCTGGAAGCGCCTTACTGGCAAAATATGTCATCAGGGCGCCGGCCGATGGTGTCATATTGTCCGTAAAAGCAACGGTGGGCAGTTATATTTCATCGCAGGGCGTTTATGGTACTTATACGGAGGATTTCAATCCGATTGTCGTGATGGGAAATCCGGAAAATAATCTCGCCGTAAGATGCTATGTTGATGAGATCCTGATTCATCGGATTCCTGATATCTCAAAAATACATGCACAAATGTTTATTCGCGGCACAAACATTCGTATTCCATTGGAATATGTTCGATTGCAACCCTATGTTTCGCCCAAGATACAGTTATCGAACCAGCGAACGGAACGAGTAGATGTCAGGGTACTCCCGGTACTCTTCCGCTTTGAGAAGCCGAAGGATGTGCAGGTGTATCCTGGCCAGTTAGTGGACGTTTATATCGGTGAGAAGGAGGATGTCTCTGAATAAGCCGTCCGGTTTGCTCAGTAGGGCGGACTGTGGCTGCAGCGGCATCGGGGGAAAGGACGCAATGGTATGTAGTCGATTCCTTTCCACAGCAACCTGACCAGGCAGAGTTGCCTGGGCTGCCTTTAAAGCCCGCCTCATAGGTAAGCAGCACATTGAATGCGCCCATTACGTTAAATTTCTTGGTCTCATGGTCAAGTATCATTATCAGGCCGTAGCTTGTTACATGATTTGCATCTGGCAAAATATCGCCGAGTCATTTCCGATGCATCGAGGATGACGAAAAATGATGGAGTCCGGAAGGAAGGCGCGCACGTTATGGAATCGTCGAAAGGAGGTCGATTCTGCGAACGTATGTTGGCTATTTTCTTTCTGGGGGAAGCGCACGTTGGGCGGACTTTGCACAATCTGGCTACTGGCGTCGGCGGGTTGCGCCGTTGGACCTGATTTTGTCCGCCCGAAACCACCGGCGACTGAACGTTACGTGCCCGACGCGCAACCGGACGTGACCGTTTCTGTAGAGGAGCAGGCGCAACATTTTGAACAAGGTGCGAAGATCGCGGCAAATTGGTGGCATCTGTTCAAATCCCCCAAGCTGGATGCCCTCGTGAAGGGGGCAATCGTCAACAATGCAAGCCTGCAAGCGGCACAGGCCGGCTTGCGGCAAAGTCAAGAGAATTTGCGGGCCGGTTATGGGGTGTTTTATCCGCAGGTGGATCTTGCTGGAGGTTTTGCCCGCCAGCGGTTCTCGGCCGCTCGTTTCGGCGCCAATACCAGCACCATCTTCAATCTCTTTACAATATCGACCACGGTGAGTTATGCGCTCGACGTATTTGGGGGCCAAAGGCGGGCGGTAGAGGGCCTGGGTGCTCAGAGGGATCTTCAACGTTATACGGTTCTGGGCACGTATCTAACCTTGTCCGGTAATATCGTGAATACTGTGATTGCCCGAGCGGGTTATGAGGCTCAGATTCAGGCGACGCAGCAACTGATTGGTTTACAGCAGGAACAAATCAAGATTACCGAAACGCAAACACGGGCAGGCACGGTTGCATATGTGAATCTGGTCAGCCTTAAAACCCAGTTGGCGGCTCTTGAAGCCACGCTTCCCCCGCTTGAGCAGAAGCGCAGCCAGGCTGAGCACCTGCTTGCCACATTGACTGGCCACGCTCCGGGGGAAGGAATAGCTTCAGAGATTGATCTGGCTGATCTCTCGCTGCCAACGAAACTGCCAGTGACCTTGCCTTCCGAATTAGTGCGCCAGCGTCCCGATATTCTGTCGGCCGAGGCTCAGGTGCATGAATACAGCGCCAATATCGGTGTTGCAACAGCGGAAATGTTTCCCAGCTTCACGCTGAGCGGCACCTATGGTCAGAATAGCCGGACTCTCCTGGATGTTTTCATGAGGAGCGGCAACTTCTGGAGTGCAGGCGCCAACTTCGTTGCACCGTTATTTCATGGCGGGACGCTGTGGTTGCATCGGAAGGCGGCGATCGACGCCTATAAGCAATCCCTGGCGAACTATCGCCAGACTGCCCTTGATGCCTTGGCTCAAGTGGCCGACATCCTGCTGGCGCTGGAACACGATGCCGAGGCGTTGCGAAGTCAATCGCAAGAACTCGAATTGGCGCAGGAAACGATGCATTTGATACAGACCAACTACCAGGCAGGTCTGGTTAATTATCTGCAGGTTCTGATTGCCAACAGCCAATACTTTCAGGCGAGGATAAGCTATCTTCAGACACTGACTCAGCGTTTCCAGGATACCTCGGCCCTCTTCGTCGCTCTGGGTGGCGGCTGGTGGAATGCCGGCGGAAAGGAGCAATTGTCACGAAGCGGCGATGTATTATTCAATCTCGAACCGCCGCAAGAAATAGATAAAGCACGTTAGTGCGCCGGGAGGCCGGCCAGGAGTAGAGAGTGAGAGACCCATACTTCGCAAGGAATGAAAAATCGCCATGAATCATTGGTGGACGGCATTTTTTTAATCACAAGGAGGCGGTATATGTCATATGTATACAAGATCGTGGACTCGCCCATTGGCAAATTAAAGCTTGTCTCAAACGGATCAAAGCTCTCCGCAATCTTGTGGGAACACGATAAACCAAATCGGGTACGGCTTGGCCCGATGCACGAAGAGAAAGGCAGTCCGATTCTGGCAGAGACGGAACGGCAACTGAATGAGTATTTTGCAGGGAAAAGAAACTGTTTTGAGCTTGAGCTCGACTTCGTCGGGACCGAATTTCAAAGAAAGGTCTGGGAGGCGCTGCTGACGATTCCTTTTGGAGAAACCCGCAGCTATCGCGAAATCGCGATACAAATTGGCAACGCAAAGGCAGTTCGAGCAGTTGGTGCAACAAGTGGAAAAAACCCGATTTCAATTATTGCTCCTTGTCATCGCGTAATAGGTACATCTGGCAATCTCACAGGATTTGCTGGAGGACTCGGAACAAAAAAGCTGCTGCTCACTTTGGAAAGTGGTGATACGTTGCAAACCGTAGCTTGAATGTGTCGCCCAGCTACACCACGAGCTGGAGGAATATGCCGGTAGCGCATGTTCGCGCTGGCTTAAGTAGGTGGTCAGAGCAATTCGGGATCAATCGAGTTCGACCCCATAGATTCCCCTCCATAGATTCCCCTTTTTTTCGGTTATATTTGATCTGGGGCGATTCGGCGCATCAGCTTTCCTGGCATTTTCAATGAGATGATCTATATTAAAAATAGCCAGTTCATGTGACGTGTTGGGTTTTTGATCTGGTTTGGAACTCATATTTGCGAGGGGGAAAAATGGCGGAGCAACGTGAAACCTATAAGGGTCGGGAGATTATCCTTCGAACCGGAGCGGAAGCTTCTACCGCGAGAGCTACGGCAGGGATCAGAGAAGACGAAGCGGGCGCCGAGGGGACTGAACTATACATCGATGGGGAGCGAATCTTCACGGTGCGTGATGCAGGTGGAAAATATATTGCATCCGGCTTTGCCTTCGACCCCCAACCTTCGCCAGTCGATTTAGCCAGGAAGATTATCGACTACAGGGAAACGGGGGAATAACATGGGGATCCGAAAAAACCAGTCCAGCCTGACAACTGCCGAGAAAGCAGCATTCGTTGCTGCGGTGAAAGCGCTGAAGGCAAACGGCGACTACGACATGTTCGTTGCTCAACATCGCGCCGCCTTTATGGCCAGCCCCAATGATCCTGCGCACCGCGGCCCAGCATTTTTGCCGTGGCACCGGGAGTATCTTCGCAGGTTCGAGCTTGCTCTCCAGCAGATCGATTCAAGTGTTTCCATACCCTACTGGGATTGGACAGTCGACAGGACGGCGGGAGCCTCGCTTTGGGCCTCGAATTTCATGGGCGGCAATGGAACGGGCGCCAGCCGGCAGGTTACCACCGGCCCCTTTGCATTTTCGACCGGAGAATGGACGCTTACGGTCCGTGATCCCGGCGATACAACCACTTTTCTTACGCGCGCTTTTGGCGCAATGGGATCGCTGCCGACTCAGCAGGGTGTCAGTGCCACCCTGAATGTGGTTCCGTATGATTCCGCACCCTGGAACTCCAATAGCAGCACTAACACAAGTTTTCGTAATCGATTGGAATCGGTCATTCACAATCCGGGGCACATGTGGGTTGGCGGGTCGATGATGGCTATGGCATCTCCCAATGACCCGGTGTTCTGGCTGCACCATTGCAATATCGATCGGCTATGGGCGGAATGGCAAAGGGAAAATCCTGCGGCAATTTATTTGCCGCCCAGCGGTACTCCCAATGTGGTGGCGGGTCACGGCAGGGACGATCCCATGCCGCCGTGGGACAATGAGGCGTCACCGCCTACGCCGCTAAGCGTTCTCGATCATCATGCGCTCGGCTATACGTATGACGATGAGGGGGTGGTGTCTCCAGAGGTCGTGCCCCTTACCGTGGGCGCGCCGGCTACCTCGGCCTCGATAGGGCAGGCAGGAGAAATCGATATATATAGTTTCGTCGTGACTACGCCAGGAAGCCATGTCATTGGGACGCAAGGTTCAACCGATGTGGTGACGGCCCTGTATGGCCCCAACGACATGGCAGCAATCATTGCTGAGGATGACGACAGCGGACCAGGCGCGAATTCGCGGATTGAAAGAAATCTGTCGGCGGGTACGTATTATGTACGCGTGCGGCACTACAGCGGCTCATCAGTCGGGAACTATAGTATCTCGGTAAGCGGATCGGCACCCCAGCCAGGTATCCTAACCATTCAGGTGAACGGTCCGGCAGTGCAGGGAACGATCGCTGCTGCAAATGAGAGGGATATGTATACATTCACGGTAATGAATCCCGGCACCTATACAATCGAGACCGCTGGCAGCACCGACTGTTTCCTTACATTATTTGGCCCCGATAATCCGGTCACATTCATCACCCAGGATGATGATAGCGGTCCCGGAACCAATTCAAGGATTGCCGTCAACCTTGCGTCTGGCGTTTACTATGCCCAGGTCAGGCACTACAGCCCAACCGGCACGGGTTCTTACAGCATTTCGGTGAGAGACTGATCCCGCATTCCGCATTATCCTGGATAGAGCTCATCCTTTCTGCATTTGCAGCGAGCAGCACAGGCTAAGTTCGGCCATCCGCCGAGGAGAAATCGACGCCTTCCGCGTCGTTGCGCCTTGCTCTGCACCCCCAAAACCGCTCACTCCACCCCGTCCAACTGCCGGCGCCGGCCAGCGCGTGAGATGGTGAGGCCCAAAAATCTGGTACTGTGGCTGCTTTACACAATAAAAATTCAAAAGCAAGAAACACGTTTCTTGCTTTTGAACATGGATATATAGTGAATGCGTATCTTGCAAAGGACAAAAAATCGCCATGAATCGCTGGTAGATGGCACTTCTTCAATCACAAGGAGGCGGCATATGTCATATGTATACAAGATCGTGGATTCGCCCATTGGCAAATTAAAGCTTGTCTCAAACGGATCAAAGCTCTCCGCAATCTTGTGGGAACAGGATAAACCAAATCGAGTACGGCTTGGCCCGATGCACGAAGAGAAAGATAGTCCGATTCTGGCAGAGACGGAACGGCAACTGAATGAGTATTTTGCAGGGAAAAGAAACTATTTTGAGCTTGAGCTCGACTTCGTCGGGACAGAATTTCAAAGAAAGGTTTGGGAAGCGCTGCTGACGATTCCTTTTGGAGAAACCCGCAGCTACCGTGAAATCGCGATACAAATCGGCAACGCAAAGGCAGTTCGGGCAGTCGGTGCTGCAAGCGGAAAAAACCCGATCTCAATTATTGCTCCCTGTCATCGCGTAATAGGTACATCTGGCGATCTCACAGGATTTGCCGGAGGACTCGGAACAAAAAAGCTGCTGCTCACTTTGGAAAGTGGTGATACGTGGCAAACCGTGGTTTGAACGCGTCGCCCAGCTACACCACGAGTTGAGGGATGGTGGTAGTAGGACATGTCCGCACGGGCTTAAGTAGGTGGTCAGAACAATTCAGGATCAATCGAGTCCCGCCCCCATAGATCCCCCGCGATTTCATTTCCTTACTTTCTGATCAAGATATTTCTGTCAAATATCCTTGACTGAACTCCCTTCGTCGGTCACCCAATGCACGGAGCCACGAACGGAATTACTCCTGAAACCTAGCTGGAGAAGTAACTCTTGAGCAAGATCGCTCATAGAGTATCGCTGACTGTTAATGCTTCTCTTTTACCTGTTGCTCGGGCGATGCTATAGATAGCTCTGTGCTGGCGTTATCGGTATTCTTCTTGACCTGCGTTAGAATAAAAAAGAGGTCCTTATAGAGAAACACGATGACAACAAATGATAAAAAAAATGCGGTTGCCGATCAATCTTTTGAGAATGTCGGCAAGTTATTATCCAATCAGTCGGTTCTCGGGGAACCGGAACCTTGGGAAAAGTGGGAAACCCAGCTGTGCTTGTGGAGCATAGGCATCGGTATCGCGGGACTTGTAATCCTGGGTGTTTTGGTGGACTTGTTTCTGCTCCCCGGATAAATCGATGGAAGCCGATCTGGAGGTCCGGTTGGTACATGATGGCGTCAACTGGATCGCATACCATCAAAGTTTCGAAGCTTGTGGCGAGACTTTGCTCAAACTGGACCAGGAACTGACCCGATGCCTGCTGGATAAGCAATTATTTCCCGAGAATAGTCAGGTTACCGTATTCATGGTTTTTGACTATAACTGTATCCCGACCTGGATACGGCAGTACGCCTCTCATTACTTCAACCGCTACATCCGGCTGGATTTGAAATCAACATACTGAAAGCGCAGTAAACCGGAGCAGGAAATAAGTGAAATGAATAGAAAATGGTATTCCGGCATGGCAGGAACAGAAGACTGGTGGGCTGTCTGGCTGGGGCTCACCATGTTTCTGGCAAGCGTCAGTTCACTCTGGGGATTGGACCTGACCGGCTGGATGGCGAAACCCAGCACCTGGGTATGGGGAGAATTTTCTCTTGAAGGTGTATTGAAATCCAGCGGCAAACTAGGCTGGCATCCGACACTTTCATGGCTGGTAACCTATCTGGTATTTACCACGTTGACTTGTGTGGCGGCGTGGGCGATGAAATTCGATCTGAAACGGTTCCTCGCCGGATGGACCATCCTTTTTGTGATGACCTGGGCAATATGGATCGTTGGACAGGAAGCCCATTTCAAGGTATCGGTTAATGAGTTCGCCAAATTCGGCTTATCCTGGGGATTGTCTCTCGGAGGTGGATTTTCTTATCTACTGGCCCTCTTGATTGGGTTGATTATCGGAAATTTTTTCAAGGGTACTGCCGGGTTCCTCAGTGAAGCTGCGAAACCGGAATGGTTTATCAAAACAGCAATCGTGTTTCTGGGTATAAAAATTGGTGTCATGTCCATCGAGGCGGCCGGTTTCATTACCGAGCTGGTCGTGACCGGTGTTGCAGCTACCTTTGTTGCGTACATGTTGTTCTGGCCCATTGTGTATGCGCTCGGCCGTAGGGTGTTTCATCTATCACGCGATGCTTCGGCCGTACTCGCTTCCGGCATTTCCATTTGCGGCGTATCAGCTGCCATTGCCACCGCCGGTGCCATCCGCGCCCGCCCGGTCATTCCAGTCGTCGTCTCGATACTGGTTGTAATCTTCGCCATGTTCGAGCTCATCGTCCTGCCAGGTCTTTATACCGCAATAGCCCCAAACCAGCCCATCGTTAATGGGTCTGCTCTGGGGTTGACGGTCAAAACTGATGGCGCGGATGCAGCAGCAGGAGCGATGCTCGATGAATTAATGCGGGCAAACGCCGAGGCTAATCTGGGTGTGAGATGGAAGGAAGGCTGGATTTTAATGGCTTCGCTGACCACTAAAATCTGGATCGATATGTTTATCGGCGTTTGGGCTTTTGTATTGGCGCTTGTATGGGTATACAAAGTGGAGCGTCAACCTGGGCAATCTAAAATCGGACTCATGGAAATCTGGCACCGTTTTCCCAAATTTGTGCTGGGCTATCTCCTGGTGTGGTTTTCATATATCGCCATTGCTTCCACCGGACCGGAAATTGCCAAAACTTTGCATGAGGCTGCGACCCCAGTGGAAGGGTCCATGCGAACCATGATGTTCATGCTGACGTTCCTCAGCATTGGCGTCATAACCGATTTCAGCAAACTCAGGGGAATGGGTAAACTGGCGTTACTTTATGCAATTGCCTTGTTCGGGATCATCGCCCCGATCGCTTATGGTGTTGCGTGGATATTTCATCGCGGCATGATGCCGCCTACTCTTTGACACGCTTCCGGAGAGCGGGGGTTTGACGCCGTTTTTTCGGGTGGCTGGTCGGTTGGAACGCCTGCTGGGTTATGAAGCTTGAAGCGCCACTCATGTTATTCCGCCATGCTGACACCCGAGCCCCCCATTTCTTTCGGAAGGTCCTTCATCTTCGGCAACCCGTCCTCGATGCGGAATACCTTCTCCTGATAGTGCACATGAACGCCGGGGTGGTACGGAAAGTCCGGAATGACTGCTGCATACACATCCGTGAGTCCCATGCCTGGATGCTCGGTGAAGATGTGGCCCCCGCAAGTTTTACACCATTTGCGATAACTGCGCTGTGTCTTGTTGTAAACGCCGATGTTTTCTGCGCCGAGCGTGATCTGCACCGCTTCGGGTTTCCACAAAGTGAAGGCGTTGACAGGCCCTGCCGACCAGCTTCGACACGACTCGCAATGGCAATAACCCATTGCAACCGGTTCACCGCTGACCGTAAACTGGACCGTGCCGCAAAAACAACTGCCTTTATAAGCTTTTCCGTTGTTCATCGTAATGTACTTACCAATTTTGTAAGAATGGTCAGACAAGAATGAAAGGAACGGTATTGCGAATTGCGTCACCGAGTTCCTTCGCATCTGATAATGCAACCGGCGTACTGCTTGGGAATATCCGAACATGCGGTTTGGCACGCTCAAATAATACCATTGCCAAGGCATCATCATCGAAACGCGAGCGGTATACCATTCCATGCGGCTCACTCGCGTGGTCATGGATGGCTTTCGCTAACGCCTGCGGGTAAGTGTAATCGGCGCCTGCAAGCTCCGCCAGGTTGAGCCGAAGTGTTTGAGCCCCGTCACCGTGAATGGCAACGAGCTTTAACTTAAGGGTATCCAGTAGCAATTGTACCGCCGATCGATTGTTGTAGTCAGCGGCGGGGATTTTTAGATCGGGACGATCGCGAACAATCGTCTCAAAAAAACACGTTTTAAAGTTGCGAGCACAATAGAGGGTGCCGAAGCTCTGATCCGGCGAATCAAAACGGTAAGTACCTGCCGCACGAAACCCGGGTTCGCTGCTTGAATACATGGTTTTACAGATCCGAAAAAAAGCCGCCTCTGTAAAAGTATGTAGCGGCAACGTGACAGGAAAAGATGCTGGCAGGGCCTTCATCAATCCGCTTCCGCCACCAGTAGGCGAGCCACTCGCGTTACCTCATCCAGCTTTCCTTCGCGAAGCAAATTCAACGGCACTTCACCTTTCAGCAAAGGCTCCGGTTGCTTGAAAAACAGATATTGCGCCCAGGGATCAAGAGGCGACAGCGCTTTCAAGACATCGGGCATGGCCGGGATAAGCGCATCTTCGAACTGCCACGAAGGATAGCGATAGCCACGCTTCCCCGCCTCAAGCGCTAAAACCCGCCCTGATTTCCGCCGGTTGTTAAGTGCTTCACGGCTCATGCTCATTCGGCTCGCTGCTTCATCAGACGTCAGCATTTCATCGTTCGACCAGGTTTCCTGCTTGAAACGACTGCCTTCCTCCTCGGCTGCAGCAACACCTCCACCTACGGGCCGGAGTGTTGTCCAGTCAATCGTTGTGCCGGGATCGAACGTATGTGTCTGATGCCCGGGCAATGAAAACTTTTCAGTGACGGCGGCTCGTGTACGTTGAAGCGTGTCAGCTACGACCTCCTGAACTATTTCATTGACCAGGTTAACCATGTGATCATTCAACGCGCGCGAGAATTTGGTCGCTTCCTTAGGGAACAAATCGCTCACTATCTGATCGAGGCTTTCCTGTCCTTGTCGCATGGTTTTGGTTGACATGTTGATTTCCTCCTGACGAAATATCAGTTTACACCACCGATCAAGTTCGTCAAGTTCGTCAAGCAATTTTCAATTGAGCTTGACAATTGTGCCGCCACAATCCGCTACCGTGCGGTAGCGTACCGATAACACCGAGGGGTATGCGTATTGTTTGTAATTGTTTCTACACAGGCATGTTGAAGCACATATTTTTATCTATCACCGCAACTACCTCTTGGGAGCTTGAAATGAAAAAACTTATATCGACCGTTATTCTCACCGCCTTCACGGCTGTTTGCAGCTTCAGCGCAATCGCTGGATCGGATGGATCTGACAAGAAGAAGGAAACAATGGCTAAACCAAGCTCTTCTCAAGATAAGAAGGATGGAGACAAGTATGGGAAGCAGCCAAGCTCAACCTCTGAGGTCATGAAAGAACAGTTTCCCAAGGATTTATCGCCGGGAGAGAAATACGAATACAGAGATCAGGAAGTAATGGACAAGAAGCCATATAAGCAATAATAGTGTCCACGGTTTCTTGATGAGTTTTTAAGATCGGGAATCGCAACAGGGAACCTTCGGGGGGAGCTTAACCCATCGGCGAGACGGGGTTAGTCACTACACCGGTCTCGCCTTCCAGAACAGGCTGAAGGAGTGCCGATGGCTTGCTCGATAAGCCGTAATGGGATTTGTCGGGATAACGCCCTGACAGAGTATGCTTGGCTATTCCACAATCGTAGACGGCGACGTTCGGCTCAAATTCCCGATGCGGGTTCCCTGCTGACCAGCTTGGTAGCGTGCGGCACGTCCGTGGAAGACGAAAAATCGAGATAGGTTAGCACTATTTTGACATCGTCCTCTCTTGCAGAAACCGAAGCCGCGTCTCCTCTTCCTTTTTAACCTGCTCGATCTCTCGCAAGACTTCGCGAACGTCCGCAGGTCGATTATCAACCTCGATACGGCCCGTCAGTGGCGTGTCGGGGCGAAGCAACCCGGACTGATACAGAGCCCAGATTTCCTTGCCGTACTGGGTAGTGGCAAGCTGAGGCGCAAAGGTGCTAAAAAATGTCGTCAGGTTGGCGACGTCGCGCTCAAGCATCGCGCTGGCATTATTATTACCTGCTGCATCAACAGCCTGAGGCAGGTCGATAATGACGGGCCCGTCGCGGTCGATCAGGATATTATATTCAGACAGGTCGCCATGAATGACCCCGGCACACAGCATGAGAACAACCTGGTAGAGTAGTTTTGCATGATAGTCCAGCGCCAATTCTTCATTGAGCTCCACATCGTGGAGGCGGGGTGCCGCGTTACCTTCCGCGTCCGTCACCAGTTCCATTAGCAGCACGCCTTCAAAACAGCCATAAGGCTGTGGCACCCGCACGCCGGCGGCGCCAAGACGGTATAACGCATCGACCTCGGCGTTTTGCCACACTTCTTCCTGCATCTTGCGCCCGTATCGCGAACCTTTCTCCATGGCACGCGCTTGCCGACTATTCTTCACCTTGCGGCCTTCCTTGTAGGACGCGGCTTGCCGGAAGCTGCGTTGATGCGCCTCCTTGTATACCTTTGCACAGCGTATATCTCCACCACACTTAACCACGTAGATGATGGCCTCTTTGCCGCTCATGAGCTGGCGGACTACCATGTCCACCAGCCCCTCTTCAACGAGTGGCTTGATTCTGTTCGGGGTCTTCATAGGTGTACTGGCTCGATTGGAGAAAGATTCCATGTCTCATGTCGGTGCGAATGAAACCACGGGTTATTTTCTTATTATCCCAAATGCGAAATAAAAAACCCCAATTATTTGATGGTTATCTTCGGTTCGATGTCATAAGAACGTTTCTTGTCAGATGAATTCGCTAACATTTCATCCAGCACTTCATGAACAAATTGTTTAACCCAGATAATTCATTAGGACGCGAGATGATGGCGAGGCAGGTTGCGGCAGTTTTGCCGGTTGGGAGAAGTCCATATCTTGGTCTATGGACGCCGCGCAGGTAGCAAAAATGGCGGCGAAAATGGCCGCAAACTGACCGCCAGCACTCGCGTAGGCTCGCAGAGCCGCCTAATGAATTATCTGGGTTGAATTCCTGCCGCACCTGAACTACGCGGCCCTGCCACATTCAATATTGAGGTCGAGTTTGTTTCGAAGAAAATCCTGATCCATTCACGTCACTCGTTACAGCGATAAACATGCAGGCATGGCCGATCAATTTTCTGAGCCCATTCCTGTGTGAACTGTGATCCACCGGTGAGTTCTGCCGCTGGCGTGATGATCAGCGTGGCATCGCTGTCGCGCACGTTCCACTGGGTACGCTGCCGGTAGTTGCGCTCCGGCGTTTCGCGCAGGCAATACAAACTGGGAACCATCCCACCCCATCTTCTGCGCGCCGCCCAGCCGGGCATCAGCCGCCATGTTGGATATCGTTTGCTATAGCCCAATCCAGCGCGGCGCGGTCGACTCCGGTCTGCCCACCTGATATGATTTTCTGAATCACTGCACTTCAACTCGTCTTGAGCTTAACCGAAAAATTCGCAATTCCAATCTTGAAGAGCAATTTAGCCGCTGCATCAAGTGTCCTGAATTCGCGGGTTTCACGCTTTCCTGTTTCCAGGGGTTTGCCGTCAATAACGACCATATAACCGTCGGACATGACGGCGTAATGCACCTGCACCTGTTTTACCGCATTAGCGTCAAGTAGAAGTTTCACTTCACGCTCTATCATGCTTTATCTTCCGCCTATAACGCAGCAGCAGGAGCATGTGCAACCCAAGTCTCAAACAAGTCTTTCTGCTCGATCATTGTGAGCAAGTCCCCTGGTTTCACCTGTAAAAATCTGCAAAGCTTTTCCAACACCGCGCGATCAAAGCTGTTTACCCGGTCATAGTAGTACCGGTCCAGCGTGGCTCGGGCAATACCCGTTGCACGGCAAACATCGGCAACTTTGAGCCGCTTGGCTCCAAGGATGGTGGATAGTCGACAGGTGATCATTTCGGAGGCATTATTAATCGAGTTCGATCAACTAATATCACTAAATGAGCAAACAGTGCTCGCTCACACTCCGTTTATTAAGCTGGGTAGGAAAAGTCAAGTATGGGCTCAGCGGTAAATACGGATACTTATATCTATCCGTAAGCAGCTGTATATCGGTTATCGGCCCTATTTGCACTTTGTGAAATGCTGCACTATGTTTCATGCTTGGCCACGAGTTTGTACTCTCATGTGCGACGCCCTGCATGGATGTGGCTATTCTTGGCGTTTCTCGTTTGAATAGTCCACTTGGTCTATTGCATGGCCTAGGTCTGGAAGCCTATGTTGCATAAATGGATCATAAATAACCAGTAAGTTAAGGGTATGATAATGAACACTCATAATTTTATAAGTAGATTATTCGGCTTGGCGATGATAGCCACGTCCATCATCGTTGCCGCACCCGCAACAGCATTTACTTTTCAGGATGATCCTTCCTCGACGTGGGACGGAGACTCATTAACGACACGAAGTATTATCGGCAACGTTGTCACCTATCAAAACCTTTTTGCCCGGAACGACACTACCAGCCCCTTGCCGGCATTGAACTTCGCTATTCCTTTCGCATGGCCGAACGTCGACGATTCCACCACCTACCTGCCCATGCAATGGCGTAATGATCTAAATAGTTGGTATACCAACAACTTCAACAACACCGGCACCAGCCTCACTGTTAGCTTGACAAGTCCAGTCGCCAGCTCCGTGCTCATGGGGAATCTGGCCGATTTGACTGGAAATCAGCAGCTTCCATTGACCGAACCCTGCCAGAGCGGATCGATCAGTTGTACCGACGCACCTTTCCCTCCAGAAACCCGCAATTCGACTGACCTTATTCCTGTTTTTTCATTAGGCGCATTTGCACCCAACGAAACAAAACGATTTGATCTTTCGTTTACTTATTCTTTTGGTGATCAAAGAGTTGGAGCTTTACCAACCGCATTCATCGGCAACACGGTATCACCCATACCCGAACCCGAAACATACGCCATGTTCCTGGCTGGCCTTGGTCTGCTGGGCTTCATGGGGCGTCATCACAAAAACGCTTTTAGGTAGAGTTGATGCCGAGCCGCAGAGGGACAAAAGTCCTTTCGTGGTTTTTTCATTTTTTAACACGTGAGATGTGACGTAAGTCTACTGTCGATCTTCCAAATTTCAATACACTACGATTTTGAACCCACTGAAAATCTTCCTGTTCCTGATTTCTGCTCTGGCTGGTTGCACTTCGACAGCAGGCGATCACGAACCTGTCAGAACCGAAGACGGTTCAAGCGTTTATTCCCTTACAACCTTATATGATGGCAATCCGGAATCAAGGCTGCGGGCTGCCGAATGGCTGGATATCGATGCCAAGAATCTGTGCCTGTCGGAATATACGCTCATCTCTGAAGAATCGGTTCCCACCTTCAACCAGATTGGGGCGGTAATCTCCTCGCGCCTCGTGTGGGAAATAAAATGCCAGGGTACGGGCGAGGAGCCGCCACCTTAGGCCCCCTCCCGTGCGGTAGCGCACTGAATAGACGGGGGAACATGACGTATCGTTGGCACACAGCAATATTGCTGGAGAGATCAAGGAGCAAGTCATGAACTATCGTTCAACATCAGAAAAGGCGTCGCCGCATTCTCGACCTTTGGCTGGGCTGACATTAAGCATCGCCGGGTTGATGCTGGCCTTTTCCGCACCGAATTTAGTTCATGCCCAGCAGGGGCCAATGGATAGCCCCATGCCTGGGCAATCTTCGGATGATCAATACAAGCAAGGGGAAACGCCCACAGGGCAGAAATACGGCGTCATCAAAAAGGGTGAGCCCCATAAAAGCGACGCCGCAACAAAAAAAGGGGATCGCAGAGGAAGCAAGGACGACATGAAAAACGAGGCCAAGCCCGGCACGGACTCAACCAATGATGGAGACAAAAGGGAGTATTAAGAAGGAGCTGCCTCTCTGACGCCTGCTCCGCCCCTTTTAATTCATGGCCGTTATAAACCTGAGGTTTAAGGTCAGAATAGGAGATATAAAAATGATCAAAACTATTTCCGCCTTCATTACTGCCTGTTTCATGGTTATTTCCAGCTTTGGCGTTGCGGCGGACGAGAAAGCGCCAGTCTCGGACAAAGATCGTGAGATGCGCGAACAGGTGCCGGCCAAGCTGGATGGCGGTCAGGATAAGAAACAACAAAAAATGGATGATAAATACCGCGACAAAGCTGGCCCCGCCCTTAAAAAAGATCGTGAAATCAGGCGCGCGGAAGTACCCATCAGCTCCAGGCATGGACAAGGGCTAGGCTGAAATACAAATGCAGCCTATGAAAATTGCTCTTGGCATATAGCTTCATGCGGGTGCAATCGGTGTCGTCTGGTTTTCTCTTTCGAAAGTAAAATCCGGGATGCCGGTTATCACCCAATTCGGATAACGTGGGTAACCGTGCGCATCGCCTGGCGCTTGCTAAGCACCGCTTAATTTTCTTAACGCCTTCCGAAAATCTTTCGGAACCTTTCTTAAGAATATGACGGCAACATTATGCAGCTAGGATTGCGCCGCGACCGGAGGCTTGCTGCATGACATCTTGTAAAAAGCCCTCAGCGGACGGACAAGGGCGGAGCAGGATGGGGATGAGCAAGGATAAAAATATGCAATAATAATTGTCTGTTTTCCCTCTCCTTGGGTCTGTAGACATCAATGTTTAGCAAGCATCAAGGAAGCAGACACAAAACACTTCAAGCATCGTCAATACTGGCTCTTTCCAGTTTTGTCGTATTTGCTCTCTTCTTATGGCAAGGGCATAAGGGCTTCAGCCTGTGGGATGAAGGTTATCTTTGGTACGGCGCTCAGCGCGTAATACTGGGCGAGGTGCCTCTCCGGGATTTCATGTCCTACGATCCGGGCCGCTATTACTGGTCTGCCGTTCTCATGAGCTTGTGGGGCGACAACGGCATTATGGCTTTGCGTGGCGCGGTGGCGGTTTTTCAAGTGATTGGATTATTCGCCGGCCTGCTTCTGATCGCTCGAAGTACCACAAACCAGAGCTTCGCCTACCTGTTGCTTGCAGCAGTCATACTGGCGCTATGGATGTTTCCGCGCCATAAGCTGTTCGATATTTCGCTGTCCATTCTGCTGATCGGTGTATTGGTCTTCCTGGTTCGCAAGCCAACAAGCATGCGTTATTTTTTGGCTGGCATGTGTATAGGGCTAGTAGCTGTCTTTGGCCGCAATCACGGTGTATATGGCGTTTTTGGCAGTCTCGGCGTCATGGCCTGGCTAACAATCGAACGAGTGGATCAGCCCGGGTTTATCAGGGGGCTTATGCTCTGGACTGCCGGCGTAATCGTCGGTTTTACCCCTGTGCTTCTCATGGTGCTGCTGGTGCCCGGTTTCGCCATGGCCTTTTGGGAAAGCATCCGCTTCCTGTTCGAAGTCAAGGCCACTAATCTTCCTTTGCCGGTTCCCTGGCCCTGGAAAGTGCCATTCGGCTCAATATCGGTCAGGGAAGCGATTCATGGAGTACTGGTCGGTTTGTTTTTTATCGGGACAATTGCGTTTGGTATCCTTGCAATTGCATGGGTGGGCTGGCAAAAATTCCGTCAAAAACCGGTTGCACCAGTGCTGGTTGCAACCGCATTTCTGGCGCTGCCTTACGCACATTATGCTTATTCCCGCGCTGATGTCGGTCATCTTGCGCAAGGTATTTTTCCATTATTAATGGGCTGTCTGGCGCTGCTGGCTGCACAGCCCGCCAGGATCAAATGGCCTTCGGTATTCTTGCTGGGTGGAGCAAGCCTGTGGGTGATGCTTGTCCTTCATCCAGGCTGGCAATGTGGCGCCAGCAAGCACTGCGTGTATGTCGAAGTTTCCGGCAACGAACTGAACGTCGCTCCAGACACTGCAAGCGATATCCGCCTGCTTCGAAAGCTGGCTGACGAATATGCGCCGCATAGCCGGAGCTTTGTTGCTGCCCCTTTTTGGCCGGGAGCCTATCCATTGCTGGCAAGCAAATCTCCTATGTGGGAGATCTATGCCCTGTTTCCGCGAAATGAAGTTTTTCAGCAGCTGGAGATTGAACGCATCCGGGCTGCTAACCCCGGCTTTATTTTGATATACGATCTGCCGCTCGATGGACGAGAGGAATTGCGTTTCCGTAATACACATCCGCTAATCCATCAGTACATTCTGGATAACTTCGAGCTAGTGCCCGGCTCGCCTAATCCTGCCTACCAGATATACAAATCGGCGTAATCAAACAAGGAGGCGAAAGCTGCTGGTGCAATCCCTCGCAGAGCTGTCAGAGCCCATGCAGCGACCCTCAGCAGCCTGTGTAAATGTGTACATATAAACCAGAAGAACCGCTTACTTCGATGAACATCAGTATTGTCCGATGCTTCGCCCGCTAGAATGCCCAAGCTGGGTTACGCGCTTTTTATTTGCCAGCGTTGACTGAACTGCGTGCCTACGGGATAAGCCCGGTTCAGGCTGTGGCGGTTAGCGCTGCTTGACTCTTCTTTTTGCTCGCGCGTGAGCTGCACCAGCTCGTGCATTTTTTCTACCGTAGTGCTCCACGAGGTTTCCGACACCATTTCTCTCATCTTGACGATATCCTGGTTATGTTCTTCCGGGGTTGTCAGTAATGCAGTTTCGCATGCCTTGATAAAAGCGCGCGAGGAGTGCGCAATAGACACCACATTTCCATAAAGATCTACAATATCAACGACAGGCGTACTTACGATGGGCAGCTCGGCCGCCATGTATTCGAGCGTATTCGTGGGATTGATAAAGTGACTCGATTCGGTTATTGCGAATGGCAGCAAACACACGTTCCAGCCAGCCAGAAATTGTGGTAGCGCCTTATAAGGCTGTTGTCCCAGATAATGAATGTTATGCCGCCGCGGTAATGTGGCCGGATCTATTTTTACCACCGGTCCAGCAAGGACGATCTGCCATTGCGGATGCGCATCGGCGATGCGGCCGATGAGTTCTGTATCAATTCGCTCATCAATTACCCCATAATAGCCAAGTCTCGGTCCCGGAATATCTTCATGTGCGGGGTGCACGTGGGTGCGATCAAGAGCTTGTTTGAAATGTACCAGATCAACGCTGTTAGGAAAGTAATGAACATTTGCATGGCGCCCCTGCTTTGCCCGATGAAGACTGGGGCCTGCGGTGAAAACAAGATCGGCTACTTTCAGTAATGCATTTTCCCGCTGAAGCATCTGTTTTGGGGGATTTTTGAAAGCGGCGAGTTCGTCCATGCAGTCATAGACCACGAGAGAAGGGTTTAGCTCCTGCAGTAGCGGTAATGCCATTGGCGTATAAAACCAGGCCAGGTGTTCTTCGTCGATGCCGACAAATTGACGCATCAGTTTGATTAAATGCGGCAATTGCTCATCATGAAAACCAGGTGCCGCGACCGGCGTATGAGGTTTGAGTACGATTATGTTTGGTCCGGGAATGGATGTTTCAAGGAAGCTGTCATGTTCATGGAAAACCGGTTCTTCAATAAAAACTATCTTGTAATTTTCCGCTAATCCTGACAGAAGATGTTGGGGCCGTTGATACGCAGAGTCCCAGCGAAGGTGGGAAAAAACAATAATGGTCGTCATTTACGGCTCCTTGAGTGAACGGCGCTTGAGTTGCCCTGCGCCATTGATGTGGTCCAGGCTTGCATAGCCTGATTAGCCAATTAGAACGTGATGTTTCACTATCAGGTCGCGTTCATTGAATACACTGCATAAGCTTCGCGGTTGAGGCGCTGATCAGGATTCGATTCAGCTGGTGTCCGATATCGGCATCGTTCTTATGTATACCGGCTATACGTACTCAACAGTGCAATGATCAAGGTTTTTAGAGAACGCTACTGTGCGATAACGTACATTTGCCCTTTCGATGTGGCGGCATTTATAGAGCCACAGCAAAGCCCATGCTCTTGAGCGCGGATACAGCCGTGTTTATGTATATTGTTTGAGCGGAGACCATGTAGAGCAGCGGAATGGTAGAAGCGCCAACTGCGGGGTGATGATGCATGTGGGAGCCTGAAAACCAGGTGGTGTTTGATTGATACCAGCAGCCTGTCGGACTTGAAGGAAATCGGCTGCAAAAGCGTCTGTCTGGTTCATATTTCGCCGATTTTTCGGTCAATAGAATAACTATTGACCTTCAAAATCCTCGAAATCTGTCCTCAGTCACTTTTTCGCTGCGATTCTTCAAGTCCGACAGGCTGCTAGGGCGTGAGAACAACTTTGCGGCAATCGTCCTCTTTCCTGTCGAAAATCTTGTAGGCAGCGGCCGCTTGAGCAAGGGGCATACGATGACTGATGATGACATCGGGGTGCAATTTCCCCGATTCGATATGATCCAACAGTTCGGGCAGGAAACGCTGTACGTGAGTCTGGCCCATCTTGAATATCAAGCCTTTCTCAAAAGCGTCACCAAACAGAAATCCATGTATGTAACCGGTATAAACTCCGGGCACGCTGACCGTACCTCCACGGCGTACGGCAGCAATACATTGGCGTAGTGCGACTCCACTGCTGCCTTCAAGCTTGAGATTGGTCATTACGGTTTCGAGCGCGCTGCCTTTCGCTTCAAAACCTATTGCATCGATAGCGGCATCAACACCCCTGAATGAGGTATTTTCGATAATGACTTCAGCAGGGTCGACTTCATCAAAATCGATGGGAAAAATGCCATATGTTTCACGGGCAAATTCGAGCCGGTACGGGTGATGGTCGACCATGAAAATTTTGTCCGCACCCAACATGCGAGCGCAGGCGGCTGCCATCAAACCGACAGGGCCGGCGCCAAAGATGGCAACGCTTGATCCCGGGCCGATATCGGCGTTAAGTACGGCTTGATAACCGGTCGGCAGAATATCGCTCAAGAATAGGACTTGTTCGTCGGCGAGCGTTTGGGGGATTTTGATCGGGCCGACGTTGGCCTTTGGCACGCGCACATATTCCGCCTGACCGCCGGGTACACCTCCATACAGATGAGTATAGCCAAAGAGCGCCGCACCTGAGCGCACGTTCTTCTTGTTCATGATTGTGCCGCGATCCGGATTTGTTGTCTCGCATGCTGAAAATAACTGTTTCTCGCAAAAGAAACATTCGCCACAGGCGATGACAAACGGCACAACTACCCGATCACCTTTCTGTAGCGCCGCGACCTCGGATCCGGCATCGACAACCACCCCCATAAATTCGTGGCCCAGGATGTCGCCATCCTTGAGCTCGGGTATTTTCCCTCGATATAGATGTAAATCCGATCCGCAGATTGCAGTCGCCGTAATTTTAAGAACGACGTCGTCCGGTTCCTGAAGTATCGGATCAGGTACGGTATCCACCCGAACGTCATAACTTCCGTGATAGGTAAGCGCATGCATCCGAATTTTCCTCCATGGCGTTTTCCAGGAAAAAAACGGGTGACCAGTTAGTAGACGCTGGCAGGCGGCCTACTTGATCACGGGAGTACCGGGCGGGATCCTTGAAGCTTCCTCCGGACTTATCCTGCCGTCCCGATCTATATCGGCGGCTTCTCTATTCGCCCGATTCAATTTGTCCTTCACTGGATTAGTGCCCGTAATTATCCTTGAGTCAGGTTGACTCCCTAACACGGGTGGATATGGAGTGGGGCCACTCTGACCCGGAACTGGCTGTCCGATAATATTGTTGTTTTGTCCGGGCGGCTGCCCAACGATGGAACCCCCTGGTCCCGGTGTAACCTGGGCATAAGCCAGTCCCGGTGCCAGGAAAAATGCACTGGCGAGTACCAGGGGCCGAGCCATAAATATTGAATAGCGTTTCATGATTGCTCCTGATGTTGAGCTAAATAACAATAAGACGTTACGCCCGGGCTTTCCCGTTTTCGGTGCGGCATCGCACTTAGGGGGAGCATATGAACGTTGGGGCAGCAGGAGGAAATGATCCTTATTGAAAGAGAAACAGAAACAGGTTTCCGGGATATTACCAGCGCATTAATGAGTGGACGGGCTGCATCCTAATAGGGGTTTGCTCGTTGCTATAACGATGCGTCCATCCGAATTCAAACCGGGCGGGCAACCATTCCAATCGGTTAGGGTCGAGAATCCAGTTGTCATTACTGCCCGGCATCTTCCCGTATTTTTCGCTGATAATGGCATAGTGAGGATCTTGCTCATTAATCACCTGGCGAAGGGCACTTTCGATTTCATGATCCGCCGCTGTGACCGGGCTCTTGTCAGCCTTGCATATAATATCCAGAGGAGCACGAAAATACCAAAGCGCGATTGGACGCGCGATATCAGCCAGAAGTTGAGCGAACGCTAACGCCTGTCTGCTTTGTAAATTTTTTGGGTTTCTCGTCATAGAGCTTCTTTCCCAATCTGAACGCGCGCTTTTGCAGTTTTGCGCGACGAGGCGCTATGAGCGTGTCCAATCTCTTTATCACATCGCCATCAATCGAGGCGTAGGCGCTGCGTGCGGTTTCCTGCGCCAGCATGGCGAGCTCGTGATCGTCCCCTAGATAGTCAGCAAGCCGGTCAGCTCGTTTCAGGATTTTTACCACCTTGCCTCTTTCCCGGTCTCTTTTTGAAGAATGAAGTCCATCCATCGCGTTAAGCAGATACTTGACTTGCTTTCTCCATTCGTGAAGCGCTTCCGTAGTGGGACCTGTTTTCGCTTCAGCATACGCTTTGCGACCCTTTCGATAGATGCGCTGCAATCCTGGGTCGATGGTCGAGAAATTGATGGATGAGAAGTCTCTCTGTTTTGCCAGGTCGAGGCTGCCTTCAAGTAAACGCATGCAGTTTTCGAGCGCGGTTGATTTGCCTTGGGGATGAAGATGGCGTCGCGCCTTGACCAGGTTTCCCCGCAATATTTTTTGGAGCGGAGCAAGCTCAACCTCTTGCAATTCATCGATATATCGATCATGGAGTGAATCGAAGGCCTCGATCAACGATCGGGCATCACGCAACGGCGATAGAAAACGTCCTGCATCCCGCAGGCCGGAGTTTTCCGCTTGGTAAGTCGCTTTGCTCATTCCGTCCTGCAGCAGCCGAAGATCGGCTCGTGCCTTTTTTAAAGCTTTCCGTGCGTCATGAATGGCTTCGTCCGAGATCGGCTGTGGTGCTTGCAGGCGCTCCAGCGCTTCGCCGACCGACGTACGCAGCAGTTTTTCGGCCGGATGCCCCGCTGTCTCGGACTGGATGGACCGATTTGCGGATTTCATTGTTTCTGCTCGCGCTTGTAACGCTGCTCGGCGTTGGCCAACGTTTCTTCTGCCACTTTCGGGCCCCCGCGTTTAATGGGCTTGTATTCACGCCCCTGCACACGGTTATACGATATAAAAAAATGCTCTATTTCAGTTATCCAGCCGCTGGGTAAATCATCAATGTGCTCAAACAGGGGAGGATTTGCCGGGGTGACCGGCACGGCGAGGAGCCGATCATTGCGTATCGTTTTCTTTTTCTCCGTCTGCTCACCGGATATTGTGCCGATCAGTTTGCCTGTCAGGAGGCATCCCGGAAAGCTTGGAGCGTCGCCGATCACAAGCACGTCGAGCGCGTCGCCATCTTCTGCGCTTGTCATCGGAATGGAGCCAAAATCAAAAGGAAAAAAGGCGCCAACCGGGAGAATCCGGCTCAAGCGGAAGCATCGCGTTTTCTCGTCATACTTGAATTTGTTGCGGCTGCCTTTCGGCGTGTCGACGATGATGTTGACAAGACCTGGCTCAGCTCTCGGCTCTAGGGTAATCAAAGAGTCATTCATGTGATGCTCCTTTCCTGTTTCGGGTTTCAACGCTGAATCGATAAGGACAAGCAACATCACATCCGGTACGGCAATAGCGCCGATGTTGCGGCGAAGCAAGAATAGATGACAGTTCCGCACACAAAAATTTCGACCGGATTAGCTGAGAAGCCAAAGAGCTCGAACCAATCAACCATTCAGATTAGTGGAAGGATTGCCGGCGCGCTTGCCTGAATCTTTTTCAGTTGTTTGATGTCCACCCTCGAATATATAGGCTTTGGCAAAAATCGCTCAGTACGATAACGCACATCCTGCATGCTTATCTTTAGGCACGACAGTTATTATCCAACCCGTCACGGGTTCCTATCTCGTTTACCTGGCGGACATTCCTCTCACCAGCCGGTGGATATTGTGGTCGATAGGCTTATACCTGCTTGCTGGCTCCCGTTAGTATGGCCGCAAATAAATATGAAGCGTTTGGCGGTTGGATGCCGGCAAGGGAAAAATCGATTTTCTCCAGGTCGACTTCAAACAGTTATTCCCGAAAAATAATTCTCATGAAGGGCAGGGGTGCGATAAGTGAGTGTTCATCCCGAGTAAGCGGCTTAGCAGCGCCAAAACCGCTACCGCTACTTTGGCTGTAAGGCCGTGCCCCGCCGTGCGCGACAAGGCTACCCCGCCTCTCTCCATATCTGCGGCAACCCGCACCAAGACTGAACAATTCCTTGACTAAATGCCCATTTAGTTTTAAATTGACGTATCCTTTCTCCCCGTAATATCCATTCTTTTCAGCAGTTATCTTAAAAGGTCACACATCTATGACTTTAGGTCTTATCGACTTGCCGTGGTGGGGGTATATCGCGGTCATCCTGGGTCTTACCCACATTACGATTGCCGGTATCACGATATACCTGCACCGCCATCAGGCGCACCGTTCGCTTGAGTTGCATCCGCTGCCCAGCCATTTCTTTCGCTTCTGGTTGTGGCTTACCACCGGCATGGTGACCAAGGAGTGGACGGCAATACACCGCAAGCATCACGCCAAGTGCGAGACCGCAGCCGACCCCCACAGTCCGCAAGTGCTCGGTATCAGTAAAGTGCTGAGAGAAGGATCCGAGCTCTATCGGAAAGAAGCAAAGAATCTGGAAACCCTGGAAAGATATGGCCATGGTACGCCGGACGACTGGCTGGAGCGTAATGTCTACTCCAAGCATAGCGCCAAGGGTATTGCACTGATGCTGATCATCAATCTTATTCTATTCGGTCCCATCGGGCTGACGATCTGGGCGATACAGATGGCATGGGCTCCTATCATGGCTGCTGGCATCATCAATGGTGTGGGGCACTACTGGGGTTATCGCACCTTCCAGGCGGAAGATGCCAGCCGCAATATCGTACCTTGGGGGATTCTCATTGGCGGAGAGGAGTTGCATAATAATCATCACGCCTATGCCACTTCTGCGCGTTTATCCAACAAGTGGTATGAGTTCGACATCGGCTGGATGTATATATGCATTTTGAAATCGATGGGGCTGGCTCAGGTGAAGAAGGTTGCACCCAAATTACGCTTGGATGCCGCCAAAACGACTTGCGATATCGATACGCTGCAAGCTGTTATTTCTCATCGTTACGAAGTGCTGGCAAAATATGCTCAGTTCCTCAAGCATACATTGGCAAAGGAAACTGATCATCTGAAGGACGGGACTGCAAACTTCGGCGTAGATCGCTCCACCCTTAAACGCTGGGTTCTTGCCGACTCCAAGACCCTGCAGGAAGACGAACGGGTCAAGCTGAACCTGGTGCTGAGCAAGACCAGCACGCTGGACAAGGTCTATAAAATGCGTGAGGAGCTTATGGCAGTGTGGCAGCGCTCGACCTCCTCCAAGGATGAGTTGGTCAAGCAGTTGGAAGATTGGTGCCATCGCGCCGAAGAAAGCGGTATTGAAGTGCTGGAAAATTTCTCCCGCAGGCTACGTTGCTACGCTGCTTAAGCCAAATGTGACAAGCGCTACAAACATATAGCAAAAACAAAAAACCCGCTGCTGGCGGGTTTTTTGTTTTAGTGCGTTTTTAATATATCCTGGAAGATTTACGGCACAACCTTCGCGATAATATTACTTGAGTTTGGTTTCCTTGTATTTGACGTGCTTGCGTACGACCGGGTCAAATTTTGAAATTTCGATTTTCTCTGGCTTGGTGCGCTTATTCTTGGTGGTGGTGTAGAAATGACCGGTTCCGGCCGAAGATTCGAGCTTTATTTTTTCTCTCATGATAATGTCCTTATATTCCCAAGCCTGAATGCCGTTTCCCGACTTTTAAATGTTGTCCCCGCGTGCGCGCATTCCAGCTAGCACTGCGTCAATGCCATTCTTGTCTATTGTACGGAGCGCTACATTAGACAGGCGCAGGCTGATCCAGCGATGCTCGCTCTCAACCCAGAACCGGCGGCGCTGCAAATTGGGCAAAAAACGCCGTTTGGTCTTGTTGTTCGCATGGGAAACGTGGTGGCCGGTCATAGGCTTCTTTCCGGTGACTTCACATACTTGTGCCATGGTGATCCACTCCCAAAATCGGAAAAACCGATATTATATCCCGATTTCAAGAATTTCCTCAAATTATCCTAAATCCGACAGTTGGACGGGGTGGAGTGAGCGGTTTTTGAGGTACAGAGCAAGGCGCAACGACGCGGAATGCGACCGCGCAGGGCGGAGCAGTGCCTTCCGCAGGAAGGTGCGACCCCGAAGCGGGATGCGGGCGCCTCCTTGCGTGTGGAACGCAATCGCGGCATCCCGCGCTGCCCGATCCCCGCTTCGCGGGGCCATTTCATTCCAAAGGAGTTGCAACGCAGCGCTGTGCCGTAAAAACTGTTCAATCCACTCCGTAGCGAACTCACCAAAAAAGTGCAGCTCATGGGGTACGAAAAATTCTTTTCAACTATAGCGTTTAGTTTACAAATGAGCGGTCAACTGCCGGATTTAGGATCATATCAATCCGCGCTCAGCAAATGACATGGCCGTGCCCGCGCCAACGATAAAATGATCGAGGACCTTCACGTCTATCAAAGCAAGCGCCTGTTTTAGAGATTGAGTCAGGATTTCGTCGGCTTGGCTCGGCTCCGCAACACCGGAAGGATGATTGTGGGCGAAGATAATGGCGGCTGAGTTATGATACAACGCCCGTTTTACCACCTCGCGCGGGTATACGCTGGTTTGGGTGAGGGTCCCCTTGAACAACTCTTCGGTTGCAATGGTGCGATTCTGAGCATCGAGAAAAATAGCCACGAATACTTCGTGCTTTTTACCCTGAAGACTGAGGCGCAAATAATCGCGTACGGATTTCGGCGAGCTCATGGCATCGCCGCTCTTCAGTTTTTCTTCCAGCGCACGTCGCGCCATTTCCATCACTGCCTGTAATTGCGAATACTTGGCCGGGCCCATTCCTCTTACCTGGCAAAAAGCATTTTGATCCGCGGCAAACAGCCCTGTCAGCCCGTTGAAGCACTGGAGCAGTTCTCGCGCCAGATCCACTGCGCTTTTTCCGGCCATACCCGTGCGCAGGAATATCGCCAGGAGTTCCGCATCGGAAAGATGTGTGGGTCCATTTTTTAGAAGTTTTTCGCGTGGACGCTCGGATTCAGGCCAGTCGGAAATTGCCATGGTAGTGGGTGTCAAATAAAAGTGCAAAGGTCAGGTAAGAAATCCAAAATCATCGTAGCGGTGAGAGCCGTCCTCTGCAATGAGATGCTGTTTTTAGGTTAAACTTCTTTCCTGCTAAAAATGATCCTGTGATTATGACTGACACGTCCTTACAAAGAACCAGACACCTGCTTTTGGGGTTGACCGGCGGGGTGGCCGCATACAAGGCTGCGGAGCTGGCTCGTCTCCTGATACATGACGGCGTGGACGTGCAGGCGGTAATGACCCAATCTGCCTGCCATTTCGTCGGTACGGCAACGTTGCAGGCATTAACCGGTAAGCCGGTGTTTACTGAACTGTGGGACGCGAGCATTGCCAACAGCATGGCTCATATTGATCTTTCGCGCAACGTGGATGCGATCCTCGTTGCGCCTGCCAGTGCCGATTTTATCGCCAAACTCGCCAATGGTCTTGCTAATGACCTGTTATCGACATTGTGCCTTGCGCGCGATTGTCCCTTGCTGATCGCCCCGGCCATGAACTGGCAAATGTGGGAAAATCCTGCAACGCAACGAAACCTGGCTACGCTACGGCAGGATAATGTAACAATACTCGGTCCCGCCAGTGGTGCCCAGGCATGTGGGGAGACCGGCATGGGTCGTATGCTTGAAGCGCGCGAACTCGCTGAAACACTGCATTCTTTTTTCCAGCCCAGACTGTTGCAAGGCAAGCGCGTGCTCATCACTGCCGGGCCCACATACGAGGCTATTGATGCGGTCAGGGGAATCACCAATTTAAGTTCCGGAAAAATGGGCTATGCAATCGCGCGCGCAGCACTTGAAGCCGGGGCGGAGGTCATTCTCATTTCCGGTCCTGTTTGTCTTGATGCACCTCAGGCGGCAAAGGTCACCCGGGTGACGAGCGCGCAAGACATGCTTGGGGCCGTGGAAAATGAAATTTCAGGTGTCGATATTTTTATAAGTGTCGCGGCAGTAGCCGACTATCGCGCCAAAAGCATCAGTAAGCAGAAGACAAAGAAAACCAGCAATAACATCACGCTCGAGCTGATACCCAATCCTGATATTCTTGAATATGCAGCAGGGCTTGCCGATCCGCCTTTCTGTGTAGGTTTTGCCGCCGAGACGGAAAATCTTGAGGAGAATGCTGAAATCAAGCGACGCAAGAAAAAGCTGCCGCTTCTCGCCGCAAACCTGGTCCAGGAAACGATTGGCTCTGAGGATTGTACATTGACTCTATTTGACGACGCAGGCAGGCATCATTTACCGCGAGCGCAGAAAATAGAGCAGGCACGACGCTTAATTAAACATATTTCATTGCTGCAGGAAAAACAAAAAGCGTGAAAAAAATCCCGAGATTGCCATGCTAAAGATAGACATCAAGATTCTCGACTTACGTCTGAAGCACCAGTTGCCGGCTTATGCTACTCCCGGCTCCGCTGGGCTTGATCTGCGGGCCTGCACGGAACATGTGATGACGATCGCACCAGGCGAGGCCCACCTCATCCCCACCGGTATTGCCATTCATCTTGCGGATCCAGGACTTGCCGCCATGGTGCTTCCCCGTTCGGGGCTAGGCCACAAGCATGGCATAGTGATGGGGAACCTGGTTGGGCTGATCGATTCCGATTACCAGGGTCAGATATTCGTTTCATGCTGGAACCGTGGACAGGTGCCTTTTCTATTGAATCCGCTGGAGCGGATCGCGCAACTGGTCGTGGTGCCGGTGGTACAAGTCAATTTCAATGTGGTAGATGATTTTACGCAAAGTCATCGGGGAACAAACGGGTTTGGCAGTACCGGCAAACATTAAACCTGATTCAGCAGTTGACCCCTCATTTTTCAGCTTGGTGCCATGCTTAACAAACAATTTTTGCTCCACCCGATTTTCACTTTCCTGGCGAGTTCGCTATGGGGAGAGGGAGGATTACGCGGTTTTTATGACGAACGGCCGCGTTGCAACTCTTTGGAATGCAGTCGCCGCCCCGCGTCGTTGCGCCTTGCCTTGCACCCTAAAAACCGCAAACTCCACCCTATCCAATTGCCGGGTTCCGGTTGGCGCATTCTTGCGATTTTTTTTGTTTTTCTTCTATCGGCACCAGTCAATGCGGAAATGCCGGTACGCCAGCTCAAGATTTCCGGCCATACTCTTCGCGTCGAGGTCGCGCACACTCAAATCACCCGCTCACAGGGGTTGATGTCCCGACAATCGATGGATGGCAATGACGGGATGTTATTTGTATTCCCCGAGGCCGGGCGCCACAGCATGTGGATGATGAACACGGATATTCCGCTAAGCGTCGCTTTTCTGGATGTAAACGGGGTGATACTCAACATCGAGGACATGACGCCCCGCACGGCAACAGCGCACGGTTCCGCGGGTGACGCGAAATATGCTATCGAAACGAATCTTGGCTGGTTTTCGGCGAGAAATATAAAGGCGGGTGAACGGATCATGGGCCTCGATAAAATGCCGGTAGCGGAATAGCCAGATATCGGTTACCGGATTCTACGTCTGCATCTGGCTCGCCCTGACTCGCTTTAGCGCATGCCCGGAAGCATTCCTTTCATGCTTCTAAGCATTTTTGCCATCCCCCCTTTGCTCATCATTTTCATCATCTTCTGCGCTTGCTCGAATTGAGACAGCAAGCGGTTCACTTCCTGTACGGTAACGCCCGCTCCCGCTGCGATCCGGCGTTTGCGTGATGCTTTCAAAATTTCAGGCTTGACCCGTTCCTGGGGTGTCATGGCATTAATGATGCCTTCGGTGCGGCCCATGACTTTATCGTCAATTTTTACGTTTTGGGCGGCCTGACTCAATTGAGCAGGCAGTTTATCCATGACGGCACCCATGCCACCCATATTTCTCATTTGTTGAAATTGCATCTTGAAATCGTTCAGATCGAAGCTTTTGCCCGATTTCATTTTTTTAGCGAGTTTTTCGGCCTCGTGCTGATCTACGCCGCGCTGGGCTTCCTCGATCAATCCCAGCACATCACCCATGCCGAGAATGCGTGAAGCCATCCGATCAGGGTGGAATGCCTCCAACCCCGTTAATTTTTCGCCTACGCCGGCAAATTTGATTGGCTTTCCAGTAACATGAAGCACCGACAGTGCCGCGCCTCCGCGCGCATCGCCATCGAGTTTCGTAAGGATCACGCCGGTCAGCGGCAACGCCTCGGCAAATGCCCTGGCTGTGTTGACCGCGTCCTGGCCCTGCATTGCATCCACTACGAACAACGTTTCGATGGGATTCAGCAGCGTTTCCAATCCGCGAATTTCTTCCATCATCGCTTCGTCGATGGCTAACCGCCCAGCGGTATCCACAATCATCACATCATGGAAGTGCCTGCGGGCAAAATCCAGTGCGGCAGTAGCGATTTCTTTCGGCTGTTGTCCTGCTTGAACCGGAAAGAACGCTGCGCCCGTCTGCCGGGCCAGCAACTCCAATTGATGAATGGCGGCGGGGCGGTACGTGTCACACGAAACAAGCAATACTTTTTTCTTTTTTTGCTCCATCAACCACTTTGCCAATTTGCCGCTACTGGTGGTCTTGCCTGCGCCTTGCAGTCCGGCCATGAGGATGACCGCCGGCGGCACGGTAGATAAATTGATATCGGCGGTTTCGCCTCCCATGAGAGCGATCAATTCCTGATGCACTACCCCCACCAGTGCCTGCCCTGGCGAAAGGCTGCCTACTACCTCCTTGCCGACCGCCTTTTCCTTGATGCGTGCAATGAACTCCTTAATCACCGGCAAGGCGACGTCGGCCTCCAGCAATGCCATGCGCACTTCACGCAACGCTTCCTGTATATTGGTTTCGGTCAGTCGCGCTTCACCCCGCAGGGTCTTGATGACTCCGGAAAGCCGGCTGGTAAGATTGTCGAACATGCAAAATGCCTCTCAAGAAAATTTGGTGTAGACTAACTGGCAGTCCCAATTTAATCCGCTATATAAATGTCAGGTATTCTAGCCTATCTCGTCGCCTCCCTGCTGTATGGACTGATCGGTTGGCACTTCTGGCGCACCAGGTGGAATGCGCCCGCAAAATCCGGAGGCGGCGATATCATAGCGCCGGGATGGGAGCGCTATGCCATTCTCGCACCGCTGGTGCTGCACGGCTATACGCTTTATGAATCCGTGTTTGCAGGCATCGGGTTGAGCTTCGGGGTGGGCAGCGCAGTTTCCGCCATCGTTTGGCTTACTGCCATGATCTACTGGGTATCCGGTTTTTTCAACCGCCTTGAAGGATTGCAAACCCTGATCGCGCCGGTGGCTGCGGTGGCGGTACTGCTCCCGCTGGTTTTTCCTTCCCTGCGCCCTTTGGCCAATACTGAACTACCCGCTTTCAAGGCGCACATTTCCATCGCAATGCTGGCATACAGCCTTCTTACCATTGCCGCGCTCCATGCGTTGTTGATGGCAGTGGTAGAGCGTCGCCTGCACCAACCGGCCATGCCTTCGGTGCTGACGAACCTACCCCCGCTCCTTACGATGGAAACGTTGCTGTTCCGTGTCATCTGGGTAGGATTCATACTGCTCACGCTGACTCTCATCAGCGGTGTCGTATTTTCAGAGGAGATATTCAGCCAGCCAGTCAAATTCACCCACAAGAATCTGTTTGGTTTCATTTCCTGGGGGGTGTTCGCGGCCCTGCTGGCGGGCAGGCAGTTTTATGGCTGGCGTGGGCGCATCGCGATTCGCTGGACGCTGGCGGGATTCATTATTCTGCTGCTGGCCTATCTCGGCAGCAAATTTGTACTGGAAGTGATATTGCAGCGCTAACGGTACTAATATTCAGAAAGCGTATGCCGTTGGCGGTAAACGTGCCGATCTGGAAGTCGTCAAAAGCCGCCCGAAGTTGTGGCTGGCTGCTTTCTTCCGCATCTGAATTTTATCAACTTGCATAAAGGCGTTTCTCTTGGAAGACATGCCGTTGTATGTGCTACTGATAGCACTGGCTGTTCTATTGATTTTATCTGCATTTTTTTCCCTTTCCGAAACCAGCATGATGGCGATCAACCGTTACCGGTTGAAGCATCTCGCGAAACAGGGACATCGGGGCGCGCGCCTGACCACCCAGTTACTATTGAATACCGACAGGTTGCTGGGGGTAATCCTGCTTGGCAACAACCTGCTGAATGCCGCTGCCGCGACTGTGGTGGCCGTGATTGTTTCCGCTTTCTTTGGTCAGAGCGATCTGGCCCTGCTTCTGGGAACGGTAGGCGTCACTTTTGCCATCCTGGTATTCAGCGAGATTACGCCCAAGGTCATCGCGGCTGCCCACCCGGAGCGTATCGCGCTGGCTTCGAGCTACGTGCTGACGCCGTTGCTGAAGCTGTTTTATCCTGTAGTCTGGTTCGTCAATCTGTTCGTGCAGACGCTATTGACTATCCTGCGCATAAAACCCAGGGCGGATAACGCGACACAGAAACTCAGCCTGGAAGAGCTCAAAACCCTGGTGCTGGAAGCGGGACACTTCATCCGGAAGAAGCACCAGAGCGTGTTGCTTAACCTGTTCGATCTCGAAACCGTAACCGTGGACGATGTCATGGTGCCTCGCGGCCAGATCGAGGCGATAGACCTCGACGCGGACGATGAGATCATTCACGATCAGTTACTCACCTGTTATCACACCCGTTTGCCGGTATACAGGGGCACGCTGGATAACGTTGCCGGTATCATTCACGTGCGCAAGGTGCTGAATCAGATGAGAAGTGACGAAATCTCCGCCGCAACACTCGAAAAAATCATGCGTGAGCCTTACTTCATCCCATCCGGCACACCCCTGTTTTCGCAACTGCAATTATTCCAGGAAAACCGAGAACGGGTCGGTCTCATTGTGGACGAGTACGGCGAATGGATGGGGTTGGTGACGTTGGAAGACATCATCGAAGAAATCATTGGCGAATTTACTACGCACTCACCTTCGCAAGTAGGTGCATTCCTGAAACAGGAAGATGGCAGTGTAATAGTGGAAGGAAGCAGCCTGCTGCGTGATCTTAACCGCAAGCTTGGGCTCACGCTGCCGCTGGGAGGGCCGAAAACACTCAACGGCCTCATTCTGGAACACTTCCAGGATATTCCCGAAGCAGGTACCAGCCTTAAAATCGCCGGTTATCCGATGGAAATCATCCAGACTCAGGATCGCGTGGTCAAGGTAGTGCGGATATTCCTCACTGTAGCGCCAATCGAACGGGAATCGCCAGATCTTTATACAGGATAGTATTCTGTCGCCTGAATGTCATTTCTTTACCTGTTGCAAAACTCACCCGCTTTTTTCATATCATGCTGCTCCATCGTTGGCCTGGCAATGGGCAGTTTTTTGAATGTGGTCATTTACCGACTCCCTAAAATGCTGGAGCTCGAATGGCGGCAGCACTGTGCCCAACTGGGCGGGCATCTGCGTGAGGAGGGGGAGGGGGAGGCGCTGCCGCTTTTTAATATTGTCGTGCCTCGTTCCGCCTGCCCTGATTGCGGGCATAAAATCACGGTACTTGAAAATATTCCATTGATAAGTTATCTGATGTTGAGAGGGCGTTGTTCCCAATGCCGGGCTTCCATTTCTCGACGCTATCCCGCTATCGAAGTCTCCACCGGCTTTATCAGTGGCTTTATAGCCTGGCATTTCGGTTATGGTTTTGCCGCTTTTACCGCCTTGACGTTTGCCTGGGCGATGATCGCACTGACGTTTATCGACATGGATACTCAATTGCTTCCGGACGCCATTACCTCGCCGCTTTTATGGGGAGGGTTGCTGGTCAATCTGGGCAATGGTTTCACCGATATTTATTCCGCGGTTATCGGTGCGGTTGCCGGTTATCTTGTGTTGTGGCTGGTATATTGGAGCTATAAGCTCATCACCGGTAAGGAAGGCATGGGTTATGGTGATTTCAAGCTGCTTGCCGTCATTGGGGCGTGGTTCGGGTGGCAAATGCTGCCGCTGGTGATTCTGTTTTCCTCAATTGTGGGTACCATAGCCAGTGTCGGGTTGATACTGCTGGCAAAGCAGGAGCGTCATGCTCGCATTCCGTTTGGCCCTTATCTGGCTAGTGCAGGTTTCGTGGCTATGTTCTGGGGTAACCAGCTTAATCGTATCTATTTAGACCTATTTTAGTCCATGTCCTTGATCATCGGCTTAACCGGCGGTATCGGCAGCGGTAAAACCAGCGCTGCGAAATTCTTTGCCGTCCTGGGCGCTGATGTGGTCGATACCGATGCGATTGCGCATGAGCTTACCCAACCGCGGGGTGCGGCAATTGCTGATATTCGGCACGCCTTTACGGAAGAATTCATCACTGCGGACGGCGCGCTCAAACGGGAAGAAATGCGCAATCTGGTATTCTCGGACAGCAACGCACGTCACACGCTTGAGGCTATCCTCCATCCACTTATACGCGTCGAGGTGGCTCGCCGTATCGCGCATTGCTGTACCCCATACGCGATGATAGTGGTCCCGCTGCTGCTTGAAACCGGCGCATACCACGAGTTGATCCGGCGCATCCTGGTGGTGGATTGCAGTGAGCACGATCAGATCGTCCGCGCGACGACTCGAACCGGGCTCGACGAGCGTGCAATACGCGCAATCATGTCCGCGCAGTTTTCACGTAAGGAAAGATTACAGCAGGCGGATGATGTAATCATCAACGATGCGGATATGGCGCATTTGGAGCGACAGGTAAACGCGTTACACCAGAAATATCTCGCTTTGGCAAATAAAAGTTGAGTTCTACCGGCATTTTACGTTTATTGCACGCTATTTGATTTAGAATTCTGTCTTTCAGCACAATATCACGTACCCTGTCCGTTCCATTCTCTCTTTCAGACCATCGTCGTGATTTGTTACGAGCAACCTCTTAACGAGCGCATCCGCACCTTGCTGCGGCTTGAGGACCTGTTTGACAAGGTGGCCTTCTTTTCCGCAAAAAAGGACGCTTTTCAGCACCACTCCGCGCTCGTTACCCTGTTTGAAATACTGGATGTAACAAGCCGTGCCGATATGAAATCGGATCTGCTGCAGGAATTGGAGCGGCAGAAGCACGCGTTGGAGGTGCTGCGCAGAAGGCCCGACATTTCCGAAGGCGCGCTTAATCAAGTGTTGACCAATATACAGGCCGCCTCCCAAAGCATGCTGGGTATGTCGGGGAAAATCGGCGAACACATGCGGGACAATGAGTGGCTGATGAGCATAAAGCAGCGTGTCGGAATACCAGGAGGCGCATGCGAATTCGACTTGCCCTCTTATCACTATTGGCTGCATCAGGATCCTGCGGTGCGGCGCAGCGATCTCAACGAATGGCTTGCACCGATGTTGCCGCTGGAAAATGGCTTCAGCATTGTATTGCACCTGTTGCGAAACAGCGGCAAGACAATCCTGCACACTGCTCACCGGGGTGTATATCAGCAGATTGGGTCAGCTCGGGTAGCGCATATGCTGTGCCTGAAGGTAGACGAGAGTCTGCCGTGCGTACCCGAAATCAGCGCCAATAAATATGCGCTTAACATCCGTTTCGTCATCTCGGGTTCAAGGCAGAAAACCAGAATATATGAAGAAGATGTAGAGTTTGAGTTGACTTTCTGTAATCTGTAGGAAGTTTCAGGCCAATTCATGGAATCGATACTCGCCCCGCTATTGCGGGGTTTTTTGTTTTTTGTCCGGGCGGATACTATCATGACATTGGATATTTGAACCCGTTCATTCCGAGGCAAATGCGAGGAATTTTTGTCATTCCAGGGCTGGCATACCAGGTCTGGAGCAAGTTTATTGACAAGCGCGGTAGGTCGGGCTCTGCCCGACGATCAAAAACGTTGTCGGGCAGAGCCCGACCTACTATGAATTTAATAATCAGCGTCTCACTGAAATTTCTTGCTTGTATTTTGTCCGCTTAACGCCCGGTCGAATCCTATAGCGCGTGCATACCAGGGCGCCTGAAACCGGTCGTCGTCAACGATGGGGAATTTAATGGCTGGCATTTTCATCAGTTATCGGCGAGACGACAGCGCTGCTTCCGCTGGTCGATTATATGATCGTTTAGCCCATCACTTCGGTAAAGAACAAGTCTTCCGCGATCTGGATGCCATTGCGCCCGGTGCCGAATTTGCAAAGGTCATCGAAGAGCGAATCTCGCAATGCGAGGTCCTCGTTGCCGTCATCGGTAAAAATTGGATTAGCGTTAAAAATGCGGCAGGCGAACGCAGGCTCGAATATCCAGAAGATCCCGTCAGAGCGGAGGTTCGCGAAGCACTCGATCAAAAGAAACTGGTTATACCTGTTCTTATAGGCGGCGCGGAGGTTCCAAAGGCCGAACAATTGCCACCGGATATTGCTGCACTCGCTGGACGAAACGCAATGGAGATCACAGAATCCCGATTCGATTACGATGCGGGCCGTGTGATCGAAGCAATAGAAAAGGCTGGCGTGGCGGCTAAGCTGGTAGCAGAAACCGCACCCAGAGAGTCCCATGGGTGGCAGGCTGCGGTAACCAACAAAACGAACCAGCGTACCTGGAAGTTCATCGGGGGGGGCATTACGGCGCTGGCGACTGGTATCTGGACACTTTACGTACACTTTTCCGATAAAGAACCGAAGCCAACCCCGGGTCCGACTATCGTTGCGAAGCAAGGAAGCATCGCCGCCGGAGGCGATGTAAACGTCACCGCTGGGGGCGATATAAACATCGGCCTATCCCCCACGGAATTCGAGGAATGGCGCCGTAAGCTAAAAGATGAAGCGATTACCGAACTGAGCCTGGAATTCGCGAAGGAAAAACAGGCAGACCAGGAAAAAATTACCGCGCTCGAGCTCAAGATCAAGAAAGCAGAAGCCGACCTGCGGTCTCCTGAAGAAGCCAGCGCGAAATACAATGTAATCCTGGCCAACGCAAACCAAAGCTTGCAGGACATTGCACCAAACGTTCCGGAAGAGGTTCTTACACAAGCCCGCGAGTCGCTCATCAAAGGAGATACGGCGAAGGCGGAGCAATTGTTCGAGCAAACGCTGGGAACCGATACGAAGCGCGCCGCCGAAGCTGCGTTCCAGCTAGGCGAACTGGCCTTAAGCAGAATTGACTACACCAAGGCGCGCAGATATTACCTCGAAGCCGTGCGGCTTCAGCCGGACAATGCCGACTATGTCAACAAAGCGGGCAGGATCAACCATGAAATGGGGCGCTATCCGGAAGCGCGGTCGTTCTATGAAAAAGCATTGGCCATTCGAGAAAAGACACTCGGCCCCAACCATCCCGATGTGGCCGTCAGCCTCAACAATCTGGCAGGGCTCTATCACGATCTGGGCTTATATGCCAAGGTCGAGCCCTTGCTTCAACGTTCAATTAAAATTCTGGAAAAGTCCCTGGGGCCCGACCACCCCGATGTGGCGGTGTGCCTGAACAATCTGGCAACCCTCTATTACACGCAAGGCAAATACGCCAAGGCCGAACCCCTGTACGAGCGCTCACTTGAAATTGGGGAAAAGACTCTCGGCCCCGAGAGTACCCATGTGGCAGTGAGGCTCAACAATCTCGCCAGGGTTTACTACGACCAAGGCAAATACGCCAAGGCCGAACCGTTATATCTGCGCTCACTGGCAATTTTTGAAAAAGTCCTCGGTCCCGACCACCCACATGTGGCGGCAAACCTCAGCAACCTGGCCGGGTTCTACTTTACCCAAGGCCAATACGCCAAGGCGGAACCCTTGTATCTGCGCTCACTCAAGATCCGGGAAAAGGCTCTGAGCCCCGACCATCCCGATATGGCAGCCAGCCTCAACAATTTGGCAACCGTCTACTACGCCCAAGGTCAATACGCCAAGGCCGAGCCGCTGTATCTGCGTTCACTGAAGATCCTGGAAAACATACTCGGCCCCGATCATCCCCATGTGGCAGCAAATCTTAACAATCTGGCGGAACTTTACCAGGAGCAAGGCCAATACGCCAAGGCCGAGCCGTTGTATCTGCGTTCACTGAAGATCTGGGAAAAGGCTCTCGGCCCCGATCATCCCCATGTGGCGGTCAGCCTCAACAATTTGGCAACCCTCTACTATAATCAGAAACAGTACGCCAAGGCTGAGCCCTTGTACCAGCGCGCACTGAAGATTTGGGAAAAGGTGCTTGGGCCCGACCACCCGGGTGTGGCAAATACATTGGAAGGCTATGCTGATCTGCTTAATAAGATGGGGCGTACTAAAGAAGCAGAATCTTTGCACGCCCGTGGGGAGGTGATCCGGAAGAAACTTATACAGGCGAATGGCGGAAGTTAGGGTCAAATGAGGTAATTGCTCTCTTCCTGCCAGAGCGAGGATTTATGCTTGGAGGACATGCCGATGTTCGAATACATGAAATCAGCTTTCGATAATTTTCTTCGTTTCTCTTAGTAACTACTTCATCTTTTAAAAGATGAGCCGCCTGTCGCTTTTGTTCGCCCTAATCCTGAGTCGCTTGCGATTTACCATACAAGCAGCCATCGATTAATGATGGCTGCTTGCAAAGACACATTTTCAGGTACGACTACTCGATATATCCCCAAGCTCGCATATATCGCCAAGCGGTTGTTTTATATAGGGATCAGGACCACACTCGGGACATTGCGAAGGTTCGTAATCTGGATCACGGCCCATACATTCCGTAGTCCAACGAGGCAGCTCGCCGGCCAGCCCCCCTTTACAATGTGTGTACCACCAAACTTTAGAACCTGGGGGGTCTTCAAACGTCCCTTCTGCTGCCCAAAAATGCCTCTGGTGTCGTTTATCGATAATCATCATCCATACTGCACCTTGTACGCCGCATGCTTGTATCATATCTGGGGTAAGTCGTCCAACGTTCATCGAAGTAGGCGCGTTCTCCTTACAATTGACGTAATCTGACGTAGTTTTCTCATCTTTTTCCATTCTATTCTCCTTAAAAGTTTAAAGTAAGCCGTACAAAAAAGGTACGATCGGGGGAGTAACGCTGGTTGTAAAGAGTCTGTTGAGATTGCTGTAGGTTGATATTTCTAAAAAAGAAATCTTCATTTAAAAGATTCCTGCCTTCCACACTAAGAACACCTCTTCTTTTAGGAAGCCTGTAGCCAATCATTGCATCGAGTAATTCAAAATTACTGATACCCTGGTTTTTCGATGCGGTCGAGCGTTTCACCTCCTGGCGAACGTGGGTCGCTGTGATTCTTGCGAATATTCCAGAAGGGTCAAAATAATTTACGCTAAGTGGTGCGGTTAATGTATCAATCCGGTATGGGGTACTGCCAGCATCCTTAGGGTCTTGATCGTATCTCTCATGCTGGAATTCACCCCTTATTGCCCAGTATGCGTGGGGCAACCAATAAAGATAGATACGTTGGAGCTCCTCTTTTTGCTTTATAGTGCGTTCGAAAGTGTAATCTACAGTACTCAGCAACGGGACATCCAGGTCGCGTTCTGAGACTTCTCCGCCGACATACCACTTGTGTGTAATACGGGCATCCACTCCTGCTCCAAGTCGTCGGGCTCGGGTACCGTTAATATCATCAAACATCTGGTTAAATCCAGCTACTTGAGTGGGCTCAAGGGTCTGATTAGCAGCTAACGCCGGTTTGACCGTTTCGAACCACGCAACCCGCAGGCGTAGATTATCAGAAATATTCCATTGGAATCCTACCTTTGGGCTGGTTTTCGTGAAACTGAAATCCTCTCCCATGATCGGACGGAAATGTTCTCGATCAATGTCATATTTAAAGGATTCGTGGCTTAGGCCAAGGGTTACGCTTATATTTCTGAAAAAATTTAAATTGGTATATATGTAAGCATTGTTGCGTTCTCTCGCAAAATTCGGTTGGGTCTTAACCAAGGGGCTAATTGGGTTTCCCTTTGGTCCAACACGGTTTTGTTGTTCTTCCCCCTCGACATTGAGTTGATAAGTGCCGGCCCCTGCAGTAATATTGAACCGCTCTTCCCTAAACAGGTACTGGCCTTCTGCTTGGTATCCTTGATCTCTTACACTTTGTTTGTCCTCCGTTACGGTTACAATCCCCGGGTTTGGCGGGTTAGACTCTACTTGATCCTCTTTCCGGTCAGTATAAATTCCCGAAACAATAAAATCCTGTCTCGGTGATAACGAATATCTTGCTCCTATTCGCGCTGTATCCTGCTGTATGTCATGGCGAACATTATCTTTAAAATTTTCACGAAACTTGAAATCGAGCAAGAGATCGCCCTCTTCCGTCTTTCGCGTCCACACCTCCGCCTGAACGTTGAACCTTGGGGTTACTGCAAACTGCATAAAAGCATTGTAGACGTTGTGTTTCTGATCGTTATTCCGACGGAATCCATCAGTATCGTAATGAAATTGCCCGACACTGACAGAGGTGCGGCCATATAGTGCCGAGAGAACTGTCTCCACCCCGAGTGTGCTATGGGTACCGACGAGGCCAGAAGCGACGAATTGGGGCTTGTTGCGCTCAAGCAGCGGAGCGAATTCGTTGAAACCGGCGACTGCGGGGCCCGTGCCGGTGATGATATTGAGGTCAGCTACAGCCAGGCGGGGCTGAACAGGGTTGACATTGATTGGTTGCAGGAGCTGGGCTTGAAGCAGTTCGCTCACTCGTGCGATATCGTACCGCGGGATGTTAAGGTAAGCATCTGAAAGAAAACGATGCGCGGAGTGATTAGCCGGGTCAAGCGTCAACGATTTCGCAGTCTCCATAAGCGCGCGCTTCTCGAAATCCAGGTTATCGTAAATCCGCGCCAGACTGGAACCCCGTGCTGCCTGGTCCTGATCCAGCAACAGTTGTGAACGATACACTACCCGGTTGTCATTGAGCTCTATGGATTTCTGTAAGTCTCGCAGTGCCTCCACTGGCCGATTTTGCGTCTGTTTCTGAATCGCATCATAAAACCACGGCGTAGGATCATTAGGATCGAGCCCCCTCGCCAGATCAAACTGCGTTTCGGCAAGCGGGTATCGTTTCTCTTCAAAATACGCTTTGCCGAGATAGCTGCGTATCAACGAATTTGCCGGATCGAGGCTTGCTGCAATTTCCAGTTCGATGCGCCCTTCCTCGAGATCGCCCTCGCGTATCTTCGCCAGACCCATGCCCAGCCTCGGCATGGGATCGGCCTGATCCAGCTCGATGGCCTGGGTGAAGGCTACCTTGGCTGCTTTGGTATCAATTTGAGTCAGATGGGCAAATCCCAGTACCGTCTGCGTCTTTGAGAGATTGGGGTTCAAATCCACCGCACGTTGCGCTGCTTCCAAAGCGCGGTCCAGATAGCCAGTCGACATATGCAATTCGGCTAGCCGAGCCCAGATGAGGGCGTTCTGAGGATCAAGCTCCACCGCTTTTTGGACGCTTGCAAGAGCATCCTCGATATTGAAGTGGGCTTGCTGGGCGTAGGAGAGCGCCAGCCTGGCAGCGGAGGAGGTCTGGTCCAGCTCGACTGCCTTATTGGCTAAGGTCAGGGCCTGGTCCTTATCGTTTTGTACCACGGCAATGATGGCTTGCAGCGCATAGGCGTCACTATTGCCGGGTTCAAGTCTAAGCGCTTGTTCGATATCCGCTCGTGCCTCATCGGTTCTCCCGACGAATAGCAGAAGGCCTGCGTGATAAGTCAGAAAGTGGGGAGAACGCTCGCTCTGTGGCACGTTATCAAGCGCAGCCAGCGCTTCACTCAGCTTGCCTTGCTGGTAAAGTTCAATAGACGCGCGCAACGCTGGCAGCGCTTGTTCTCCGGTGTTTGCCTCGTCAATCCGATAGCCAACGATGGTTGGATAATACAAAGCCCATTGAACGGCGTCAGCCGGGCGGACGATTTCTTCTTTGCGGGGCGCCTGATCTTTGGGGATGATCGCTGCTTCGTTGCTGGCGAGGCTAATGCCGCCATGCTCGTTGGTGGCGGAGACTTCGCCTTCGTAGATCATGAGAGTGGCGCTATCCTGCCCAGTTTCGAGAAAAAACTCCGTTCCTTCCACATCGGCAACGACAATGGGCGTTCTCACCCTGAATGGCTTGGGGGTACGCGTGATGACGTAGAGTGAACCGGTGAGTAATTCCAGCAGCGCGGTCTTATCATGGCCCGCGTCGGAGAGTGTAACAGTGGTCTTCTGATCCAGTCGGAGCGTGCTCTCGTTGCTAAGCCGCAGGGCCGCGCGGCCACGCTCGCGAACGCGAACGGTATCGCCCGGGCACAGCGAGTTGTTGAGCTTCGCCGGCTGCCAGCGAGTTTCACTGACACGGCGCAATTCAACAGCACCTTGCGCTGACACGACCAATCCCATCGAAGGCACGCAGCGTTCCGCCGCTTGAACATTGGGCACCGAGTTCAATAAAGCTATCGCGGTGGCGAATAAGGCCACTGTCGAAGGGATGCGGATGTGCTGTGATTTCCATGGCTTCCATCGATAAACTTTCATTCTTTTCCGTGGGTGGATAGTGGGCGATTTTTTTTCGCACATCAGGAAAAGTCGTGATGTGCTGTGTGCCCATGAGTACTTAATCAGCTCCAGGTTAAAAATATTTCGCCAAGAGCTTGAGTCCTACGCTTGACGATTAGAAGTTGGCAATGAGTCCTGGTGAGTTTCCTGCCACAAAAGGATTGGGCATAATGTTTGTCTAAGCCAGGATGATCCGTGCGCTACCGCACATGTTCTCTGTTTTTTAAAATACTTATTTAGTCCTGGCTACTTTTGTCAAGCCCGAGATCAACTCCGAGCTAATTCTCTCCTTTATAGTCGCAAGCTTTCGGTGCTAATCGCTAGCGGGTTTCGGCTACCGGATGGCAGATGAGCTTCAAGGCAATACCTGCCTTAGCTGCAAGCCGGCCATTTATCATATTGATAAGATCGCTAATATTCCGATTTCACCGTTATTCTCAGCAATATCCATGCCAATCTCATCGTTATATAAAGACCTATATATTCAATGAGTTGTGGAATAAACTGCTTTGGCCTAGGTCATATTTTTCGAGTGGAATGATTTGCTGCCGACGGCAATCGGATATCCACTGGAATTTTATAGAATGAAATCAACGACCTATATGATATAAATGACCTTGGGTGAAGAAATACCCACGCCGGGTTGAAATTGACCCGCTATAAATATCTCAATAACGACTACGCCTGCCCATTGCTCAGCCTTTGGCTGGCGCATTCGGCGTAGCACGGCGGCGGGAGAAGTTAACGAAGGGAGCTAAATTGAATCACAACAATACAATCAGTTTGATCGTTTGATTGTTGAGCTATTTCAGCTATGCCTAAGGCAGATTCGATGAACAGTCCAGAAAAATCCTGGAAACAGGGAAGGTAACGCTAAACGCAGTGGGTATTCTTATCTATACCGTGTTTCTTCAACACCTTTCCGAACGGTCGTCGATCTTTACCTACCAGATTGGCGGCCTTGCTTACATTACCGCCCGCCTTGGTCAGGGCTTGAGCGAGGTAATATTGTTCGAATTTTGCAATCGCCAATTACCACCAGCATGTACTGGCTCGCGTCCTCCAGACGTACGCCGAACTGCACTCCATCAACCCACAGGTAGACATAGTGCTTATGGGTCAGATTCCGCTTGCACCAACGCCCGTACTCGTCATTCCAGCTCTCTTTCAGTCGGCTGATGGTGGACGCCGACAATCCCGGCGCATCGCGTTCCAGCAGTGCAGTCTCCTTCTTGTCATACACAAGTTCTGAGCATAACTCTAGGGAAAAGCTTGTTCAGCCTTTGGCTGGAGCGCGCACTGAAGATTTTTGAAAAGGCGCTTGGGCCGGATCATCCCAGGTGGCAACCAACCTCGGCAATTTGGCAGGGTTCTACTACAGTCAGGGCCAATATGACAAGGCAGAGCCCTTGTATCAGCATTCACTCAAGATTCGGGAAAATGCTCTCGGCCCCGACCATCCTGATGTGGCGGCAAGCCTCAACAATCTTGCGACCCTATATTACACTCAAAGCGAATATGCCAAGGCCAAACCCTTGTACCAGCGCTCACTCAAGATTCTGGAAAAGACTGTCGGCCTCGATCATCCTCATGTGGCGGCAACTTTCAATAACCTGGCGGAGCTCTATCAGGATCAAGCGTAAGCTTCCCCATTTAAGAGACAAGCAAAAAGTAGAACTTTCTGGGAAAATTTTGCCTGGAGGTTCTAATGAAGAAATCGCGATTTGCGGAAAGCCAGATTGTAGGGATTCTGAAGGAAGCCGATAGCGGGGTTGCGGTCAACGAGATCTGGCGCAAGCATGGGATCAGTTCGGCGACCTACTATAAATGGAAATCTAAATATGGCGGACTCGATGTTTCCGAGTTGGTGCGGGTAAAAGAGCTGAAAGCGGAGAACAGCCAGCTCAAGCGCATGTATGCGAACCTGGCCCTGGAGAATGAAGCGATCAAGGCGGTATTAAAAAAGCTGTAGCGCCGTCTGAACGCCGGGACATGGTTTCCCGTTTGGCGCAGGATTAGAGGTTATCCTTAAGACGATCCTGCCAGCTGGTGAACCTGTCACGGGCGGCGTATTACCGGGAAGAGAACACGCTTGCAGCGCGTGATGCGCCGTTGGTTGAGGCGCTCAATGCGGTGGTGGCCAAGCATGGCCGTTGGGGATTCTGGAAGTGTCATGACCGGCTGCGGCTAGCCGGTCATGCATGGAATCACAAGCGAGTCTGGCGGGTGTATTGCGCCATGAAGCTCAATCTGCCGCGTCGCACGAAGAAGCGCTTGATCAGGCCGATGCAGCCGCTGGATGCACCGTTGTGGCCCAACGAGATCTGGTCGCTGGACTTCATGAGCGACAGCTTCTATCAAGGGTTGGATTACCCAAAGCAATACGGCTCGACAATGGCCCCGAACTCACCTCACAGTATCTGGCCGGGCTGGTGCAAGGACAAGGGCATTGAACTGCGCTTTATCCAGCCGGGCAAGCTGAATCAGAATGCTTTCATCGAACGCTTCAACCGGTCATACCGGACCGAAGTGCTCAACAGCTGGCTGTTCACCTCGCTTGAGGAAGTGCGGGAAATCACACATCAGTGGCTTCAAAGCTATAACGAAGAACGACCCCATGACGCACTGGGAAGTCTGCCCCCGGTTGTGTTCCGTGAGCGATTGCTCGCAGGGAAAAGTTCTACTTCTGAACTGTCTACTTGACGGGGAAGCTTACGCAAGGCCAATATACTAAAGCCGAGCCCTTATATCAGCGTTCGCTGAAGATTTGGGAAAAAACTCTTGGAGCGGACCACCCCGACGTGGCAACCAGTCTCAACAATTTGGCAACTCTGTACTGTAATGAAAAGAAATACGCGAAGGCCGAGCCCTTGCATCAGCGTGCGCTCAAGATTTGGGAAAAGGCGCTCGGTCCCAACCCCCCAGCGGTGGCGAACGTCCTGGAAGGCTATGCTGACCTGCTTAATAAGAGGGGGCGTTACAGAGAAGCCGCATCGCTGCACGCCCGCGAAGAGTAAGTCCTAAAGAAATATGCGTAGCCCAAGGTTACCCTGAGTGCCAAAAAGTAGAGAGCTATTGGCTACTACGGCTTCGGATCCTTGTAATACTTTACGCAAAACTTGGCGCAGTTTGTTCCTTCGCTTACCGCCTCACCGCCTGTACCCTGTTTTATTATGTTGCCGTTTTTGTCCATCTTGGTGCCGTCGCTCCATAAATAACATTGTGAGCCTATGTGACTTGAAATAGCGATCGATGTGAGCCCTGTAAGACCACCATTTAGCAAAGGCACGTTCTCATCAAAAGTAATTATGTCATGACTGACTTCTTCCGGCGCTAGCAAACGTATGCTCCTGTCTTTACCAATGGTAGCAATAAATACGATATCCTTTATGCCAGCTTCTTCTAAAGCAGTTTTGGCTTCGTTCGGTAACTTCCGTATATAGGGATCGTTTTCTTTTTCAGCATTACTGGTGGACGCGCAGCTAGTCGAAGACTCACTCTTACTTACATAGTTCGTGTCAAGTTCATCGGATTCCATTTTTCTATTTCTCCATTTAAAAGTTTAAGGTGGCACGTAAGAAAACGGTTCGGCCCGGAGTAAAACGCCGATCGAAAAAAGGTTCTGAAGTCGGAAAATTCATGTTTCTGAAGGCGGTTTGATTGTCAAGGAGATTTCGGACTTCAAGGCTGACGATACCTCGACGGCGAGCAAGGCGATAGCCTATTGTAGCGTCCAACATGACAGCATCTTTCGTTCCGGTGGATTCAATTGTAGACGCACGGTCCAGCTGTTGCTGTATATAGATTGTTTTGAATTGGGCAAATAAGCCATGTGGATTGTAATAGGTGATACTGACAGGGGCATATGATGTTGCGATCCTTGTCGGGTCGAACGGGGAAAGATTTTCAGTCGGTCGGCTGAACTTTTCAAACTGATACTCTCCCCTTACAGCCCAGCTTACGTGAGGGAGCCAGTAAACGTACCCGCGAAGAAGTTTTTCCTTCTGCTCTTGCCAGTTTTGCAACAATATCGTTTGCGGATCAAGCACCGGCACATTGAGATCGCGTCTAGACGCTTCAAAGCCCCAATAAAAACTCCTGGAAACGCGAACGTCCGTTCCGATTCCTGCTCGTGTTGCCTTCGTGCCATTTAGATCATCGAACATCTGGTTAAAACCAGCCACTTGGGTTGGTTCCAGTGTCTGTTGCGATATAAGTGCGGATTTGACAGTTTGAAACCAAGCCATGCGTAACCGCAGGCCAGGAGTCACGTCCCATTGCAACCCGAATTTGGGGTTGGATTTTTCGAAGCTGAGAGGAGATCCTGGAGCATTAGTTGTCGGTGTCGTGTTACCGGAGTTATCAGTAGTCGATGTCATCATGGGAATTTCCCGGTACCACTCGTGGCTTAAGCCCAAGGTCGCCGTGATGTTTTTTGGCAAATTGAGATTCGTATAGAGATACAGATTGCTTCGGTCTCTTTCGAAATCGGCATTCAAAGAACATATGTAAAGGAAGTCTGGGTCATCAGGACATGAGCTATGGTCAGACCGGGTGAAATCGATTTCCGTTTGTTTATCAGCGCTTATTCTGTAGACCCCACCCCCGAAGGTTGCATTAAACAGTTTCTGCTGAACAAGGTATTGAGCTTCAGATTGATATCCATTGCCAGTCGTCCTATCGGTTTGTATAGCCGAGCTGTCGGGTGCGCCAGGATCCTGGGCAAACGTTTGAATTTCTTCTCGATTTCTGTAGCTGCCGGACACTATTAAATGCTGATGTGGGGAGAACGAATAACGTGCCCCGATCCGTACCGTATCTTCGATTAAATTTCGCCGTCGGTCGTCTTGCTGAGGTCTTCCGAAATCAAATAACAAATCCCCGTGCTCGGTCTTTCGCGCCCGCACCTCCGCTTGAACGTTAAACTTTGGCGTCACCGCATATTGGATAAACGCATTGTAGACGTTGTGTTTTTGATCATTGTTTTCGCGAAATCCGTCGGTGTTGTAATGAAATTGGCCGACACTGGCCGAAGCACGACCATAAAGTGCGGAAAGTACAATTTCATCCCCTGCTGTATTATTGTTGCCAAGAAGGCCCGAGGCCACAAGCTGTGGTCTGTTGCGTTCAAGCAGCGGAGCGAATTCGTTGAAACCGGCGACTGCGGGGCCCGTGCCGGTGATGATATTGAGGTCAGCTACAGCCAGGCGGGGCTGAACAGGGTTGACATTGATTGGTTGCAGGAGCTGGGCTTGAAGCAGTTCGCTCACTCGTGCGATATCGTACCGCGGGATGTTAAGGTAAGCATCTGAAAGAAAACGATGCGCGGAGTGATTAGCCGGGTCAAGCGTCAACGATTTCGCAGTCTCCATAAGCGCGCGCTTCTCGAAATCCAGGTTATCGTAAATCCGCGCCAGACTGGAACCGCGCGCCGCCTGATCCCGATCGAGCAGCAGCTTTGAGCGGTATACCGCCCGGTTATTATTCAGGTCGATGGATTTCTGCAAATCCCTTAGTGCCTCCACTGGCCGGTTCTGCGTCTGTTTCTGGATCGCGTCATAAAACCAGGGCGTAGGATCATAGGGATCGAGCGCTTTGGCCAGATCAAATTGCATCTCCGCAAGCTTATAGCGCTTCTCTTCAAAATAGGCTTTGCCGAGATAGCTACGTATCAGTGAATTTACCGGATCGAGGCTGGCGGCAATTTCCAGTTCGATACGCCCTTCCTCGATATCCCCCTCGCGTATCTTCGCCAGACCCATGCCCAGTCTCGGCATGGGATCAGCCTGATCCAGCTCGATGGCCTGGGCGAATGCCGCCTTGGCGGCCTCGGTATCAATTTGGGTTAAATGGGCAAATCCCAATACCGTCCGCGTCTTTGAAAGGTTGGGGTTCAAATCCACCGCACGTTGCGCTGCTTCGAGCGCGCGGTCCAGATAACCTGTCGACATATGCAATTCAGCCAGCCGGGCCCAGATGAGGGCGTTCTGAGGATCAAGCTCCACCGCTTTTTGGACGCTTGCAAGAGCATCCTCGATATTGAAGTGGGCTTGCTGGGCGTAGGAGAGCGCCAGCCTGGCAGCGGAGGAGGTCTGGTCCAGCTCGACTGCCTTATTGGCTAAGGTCAGGGCCTGGTCCTTATCGTTTTGTACCACGGCAATGATGGCTTGCAGCGCATAGGCGTCACTATTGCCGGGTTCAAGTCTAAGCGCTTGTTCGATATCCGCTCGTGCCTCATCGGTTCTCCCGACGAATAGCAGAAGGCCTGCGTGATAAGTCAGAAAGTGGGGAGAACGCTCGCTCTGTGGCACGTTATCAAGCGCAGCCAGCGCTTCACTCAGCTTGCCTTGCTGGTAAAGTTCAATAGACGCGCGCAACGCTGGCAGCGCTTGTTCTCCGGTGTTTGCCTCGTCAATCCGATAGCCAACGATGGTTGGATAATACAAAGCCCATTGAACGGCGTCAGCCGGGCGGACGATTTCTTCTTTGCGGGGCGCCTGATCTTTGGGGATGATCGCTGCTTCGTTGCTGGCGAGGCTAATGCCGCCATGCTCGTTGGTGGCGGAGACTTCGCCTTCGTAGATCATGAGAGTGGCGCTATCCTGCCCAGTTTCGAGAAAAAACTCCGTTCCTTCCACATCGGCAACGACAATGGGCGTTCTCACCCTGAATGGCTTGGGGGTACGCGTGATGACGTAGAGTGAACCGGTGAGTAATTCCAGCAGCGCGGTCTTATCATGGCCCGCGTCGGAGAGTGTAACAGTGGTCTTCTGATCCAGTCGGAGCGTGCTCTCGTTGCTAAGCCGCAGGGCCGCGCGGCCACGCTCGCGAACGCGAACGGTATCGCCCGGGCACAGCGAGTTGTTGAGCTTCGCCGGCTGCCAGCGAGTTTCACTGACACGGCGCAATTCAACAGCACCTTGCGCTGACACGACCAATCCCATCGAAGGCACGCAGCGTTCCGCCGCTTGAACATTGGGCACCGAGTTCAATAAAGCTATCGCGGTGGCGAATAAGGCCACTGTCGAAGGGATGCGGATGTGCTGTGATTTCCATGGCTTCCATCGATAAACTTTCATTCTTTTCCGTGGGTGGATAGTGGGCGATTTTTTTTCGCACATCAGGAAAAGTCGTGATGTGCTGTGTGCCCATGAGTACTTAATCAGCTCCAGGTTAAAAATATTTCGCCAAGAGCTTGAGTCCTACGCTTGACGATTAGAAGTTGGCAATGAGTCCTGGTGAGTTTCCTACCGCAAAATTTTGGTCATGATGTTTTGTGTGAGGCAGAACGATCCGTGCGCCACTGCACCTACGTTGTAATTTTTTTATCATGCTCATATAGTCGGATGTGCCTTATCGTTCATCATCTGATATCCACTCAGGCTAAATTTATTAATAAGCCGCAAATATTTAGTGTTAACCCTATAGTGGGTTTCGGCTCACACATGGCGATCAACGCTAAAGCATTTGCCATTAGCGAGCAAGCCGACGATTATCCTTTTGATAAGATCGCTGATATTCCGATCACATTGTTTTTCTCAGCAATATCCATGCCCAGCCTCATCATTAATTAAAACGCAGGATATTCAATAAGTTGAGAAAATAAATTACTCGAGTATGGGTCATATTTTTTCAAGTGAAATGGTTCGCTGTGGGCGGCAGCTGGCTTCCATCGGGCAGAAATCAAGTTAAATCAACGGTATATATGCCATGGGTGAAAACGTACCCATAGCGGGTTGAAATCGACCCATGATTTAATATTCTTGTAACTTGAGGGCGCAGGCGTGCGCGTTGCTCAGCCTTTGGCTGGAGCATCCCAGCATTGCGCGGTGGCGGGGGAAATTTAACGAAAGGAGCTAAATTTGAATCACAACGATACAATCAGTTTGGCTGTATGTATTGCTGAGCTATTCGGTATGGGTATGTCTAAGGCAGCTTCGATGAACAGTCCAGAAAAATGCTGGAAGCAGAGGAGGTAACGCTAAACGCAATGAATATTCTTATCTATATGATGTTTCTTTAGCAGCTTTCCAAATGCGCGTCGGTCTTTCCCTACCAGACTCGCAGCCTTGCTTACATTACCGCCCGCCTTGGTCAGAGCTTGGGCGAGGTAATATTGTTCGAATTTTGCAATCGCATGATTTTTGGCCTCAGCGAAATTCAAATAGATGAAGTTCGGGCGGCGCCGGTCAAACCCAGCCCGACGCTCCACAACTGCGGACGCTAGTGGCGCGATATTGATAGTTAACCCATCGGCGAGCAAACACTCGCGATAAATGAGGTTTTCCAGTTCGCGGATATTGCCCGGCCAACCATAGTTATCAAACCAGGCAATCGTCTCGGGGTGGAGTATTTTTTCGCCGCAGCTAAAGCGCGTTGCGCATGCATGCAGAAAGTGGGCCGCTAAAAGCGCCGCGTCGCCCTGGCGCTCTCGCAGCGCGGGCAGCGTAAGGTGCATGATTTTGAGACGAAACAGCAGATCAAGCCGGAATTCACCCTTCTGCGCCAGTTCCGTCAAGTTTCTGTTACTGGCAACGATTACTCTCACATTTGCAGCGCGCGCGATACCCCCGCCCAGCGGAGAATATTGCTGATCCTGAAAAAATCGCAACAGGGTAACTTGTGCTTTTGGAGATAGCGCATCGACTTCATCCAGGAAGAGCGTTCCGGATTGCGCATGAGCGATGAGGCCGAGGCGCTTCGATTGGGCGCCTGTGTAAGCGCCACGTTCATGGCCAAATAGCTCATTCTCGATCAATGTGTCGGGGATGGCTCCGCAATTGACCGGAACAAATGGATAGCCGGCCCTGGTTCCTCTATCGTGAATAGCCCGCGCGACCAATTCTTTCCCGGTGCCGGTTTCACCTTCAATAACAACGGGTGCATCGCAACGAGCGATTTTCTCAATAAGCTGAGTGATTTTTACGAAAGCGGGTGACTGTCCAATCATATTTCCCCTAAAAGCTGAGAGACTGCTAGTTAACCTGTTTCATCATGATGCCAAGGCCCGTTCGTAACCACCCTGTATTTTAAGCTCTACGATATAGCTATTAGAAGGCAAGATTAAGTTCCGGGATAGCTGTAAGATTTTACAGGTGGCATCGGGATCAACCGGCTCGTGAATCCAGATGACTACCGCGCACGGTCTATCTGTAGGTCAACCTTGCGACGCGGTTGAAGAAATAAGACAAACGCATTTTTTGTGAGGAAACTCGCGCTATCTTGTGTAGAATGCGCCTGAGATAATTCAGCCGATTTTATTGCCAAAGTATGAATGGAAGCTTGCTGACGTTTGTTGCCCAAAATCTGCTGAAAAAGAGTTGACAATGAGTCATGGTCGAGCTTATGGTCACCTCGTCCTTTTTATGGTCCTTTGCTGGGGCAGGGCATTCGGTACGTTAGCGAACATATCCTGTGGTTTTTTCCTTCAGTCCTCAAATCACGCGGGGCCATGATTCAGGCGAAGTGCTACTTACAGCCTGTTTTTTAGGATTTGACTCCATGGGATTTTGACCAATCAGCGTCAAATTATCGGCATCCAACGCTTGATCCACATACTTTATCTTCCACTACACTATTAGATCAGTCTGAGCTACTTCCAAGAATGACAAATTTTTTTGCGCTAATTCCCGCAGCAGGTTCCGGTTCACGCATGGGTGATGAGCTTCCCAAACAGTATTTGCGGTTGGCAGGCAAACCGATGATCTATCACACATTGAAGACGTTGTGCGGGTCTTCGCGAATCACTTCCGTGTTTGTGATCCTTGCACCCGGCGATAGAGAATGGATGCGGCATGATTGGTCGGAATTTTCCGACAAATTGGTCGTGCTCGAGTGCGGCGGCACGACCCGTGCGGAAACTGTGCTGAATGGTTTGAGAGCGGCAGGGGAAGTTTCTGCCATGAAAAATGATGACTGGGTATTGGTGCATGATGCAGCACGGCCTTGTTTAAGCAACGCGCAGCTCGACAAATTGATGGATGAACTGGCTAATGATGAGGTAGGAGGACTGCTTGCGGTGCCGGTGGCGGACACGCTGAAGCGCAGCGGTGGCGGTGGCCGGGTTGAGCGTACCGAATCGAGAGAGAATTTATGGCAGGCCCAAACGCCACAGATGTTTCGTCACGGGCTACTGGTGGAAGCCTTGAGCAGGACAGGCGGCATGACCATGACGGACGACGCGGGCGCGGTTGAAGCGCTCGGCTTGAAACCCAAGCTGGTCCTGAGCGAAGCGCGCAATCTGAAAGTGACTTATCCGCAGGATCTGGCGTTGGCGGAATTGATACTAAAAAATTTTTGAATGGGAAGATCGGGGTGTTCTGTTTGCCCATATGAGCTATTAATCCCATCTCGGTGAGAAAATAGCATGAATTTCGTCATTCCAGGCCAGGTCCGGAATCCGGTCCAAACCGACGATGACGTTGTACTGTTTGCCCGCTAAGTAGTGGCGGAGAAAGAGAAATTAAATTTATAGAGCTGAAGAGAGGCAAAAGGGTGAAGAAGTTAAGAATCGGGCAAGGATTCGATGTACATCAATTGATTGAAGGCCGCAAGCTTATCATCGGCGGTGTGACCATTCCATATGAGAAGGGCCTTCTCGGACATTCGGACGCAGACGTGTTGCTGCATGCGATATGTGACGCGCTCCTGGGCGCGGCAGGGCTGGGCGACATCGGCAGGCATTTTTCGGATACCGACCCGCGCTACAAAAACATCGATAGCCGCGTACTATTGCATAACGTCTATGGTTTGCTGGCAGAGCGTGGTTACAAGGTCGTGAACATTGATGCAACCATCATAGCTCAGGCACCCAAGATGGCGCCGTATATTCCGGCTATGTTGAGCAACATTGCACATGACCTTCGGATGCCACAGGAGGATATCAACGTCAAGGCTAAAACCGCCGAGCGCTTGGGCCCGGTTGGAAGGGGTGAGGGAATAGAGGCGGAGGCGATATGCCTGATCGCCTTGGGCAATGCCGATAACTGAAGACAATACTGGAAGCGTGGGAAAAGCCCATCGCATTTTTTTTGCAATATGGCCGGACAACGATACGCAAAATCAACTGGTTGGGCTGACAAAACAACTACGGCTGGAATCGCTCTGCGGCGGAAGGAAAATAAAAGCGGAAAACATTCATCTCACGCTGGTATTTGTGGGAAAAGTATACCCCGACAGACTGGAAGTGCTACGCGATGTGGCGGATAGCGTCAAGCGATCCGTGTTGCCCGCTTTTGATTTGGTCATTGATGAGGTTCGCTACTGGAAACATAACCACATTGTTTATGTCGCGCCAGGCAAGGTTCCCCAGGAACTTATCAATCTGGAAAAGATGCTACGGGACGCAATCTCCGCAGCCGGGTTTCCATTGGAGCAGCGAGCTTATGCGCCGCACATAACCCTGATGAGCAATGCTTTCTGCCCGGCATTGGCTGAATTGGCCGAGCCGGTAGCCTGGCGAGTGCGGGAATGGACGCTGGTTAAATCAGAACAGACCAGCAACGGCTCGGTTTATACGCCTATCGGCCGTTGGTCTTTGGAGACTTCTAATAAACCTTGATTTTGGCAACACATCAGGGGATAGCCAATGATTGAAAAATCATACTTTTAGTGATTTTTTTATTAGGCGGGCACTATCGAATATGCCAAAGAAGAGGTCGGGTTAGCATAGCGTAACCCGACGCCAGAGTTTCTTTTATGATTAAAGATAAATGCAGCTTTCCAGATGTCTTGTCAGATATTTCTCGCTAGCCCTGGTGTAATCCTTTTCAAAAGTATCGCTTACCAAATTTCGTACATGGCTTCCCAGATTGCTGTTGATCAGGCCCATGAACGGAGTTGACACAACCAGGATCAGGCGCTGATAGCTGTTGGTGGTGCGGCCATGCTCCAGTTCCCTGGCTAGTTGGCAGGCAAAGGTCCGCGCTTCATGCTGTTTTGGATGGGTGGAGGAGATATAAGAACCACAGCCGTTGCCGTGGCTCTTGTTGTGTCCGGGGCGGTCGGAAACCAGATGCTGCCCCTTTTCCCTGCTGGCATCATGTCTGAATTCCTTGAGTTTCTGTAGTCCTTTTTTAGGTCCGTAATTTGCGTAAAGATATGCGGCGCTTGCGTTTGCGACCAAAATCCACGTGATGCTCATGACTCCTCCGTGCGATGGTGGTAAAGTAAAACCAGGTACAACCAAGTAAAACCGAGTAAAGGGCTGCTCATCAATTGACAACCCGATTTCAACAGAAGTTTCCGTCGGCAGAATCTTGCATTCGTATAATACTTAATATTCGTTAAATTTTACCTTGAAAATTCTCGCTCTCGATACATCTACCGAATATTGCTCGGTTGCGCTATTGCGGGATAGCGAGATCCTGAATCAGGAGGTTCTTGCGGAACAGCGTCACTCCGAACTGATTCTACCCATGGTGAGGCGCACACTGGACGAGGCCGGGTTGACGCTGAGGCAACTGGACGGTTTCGCTTTCGGATCGGGGCCGGGGTCTTTCACCGGTTTGCGCATTGCGTGCGGCGTAACCCAAGGGCTGGCTCTTGGTACAGACCTGCCGGTAATCGGTGTATGCACATTGGAAGCATTGGCGCAGGACGCCGGGGAAAAAGGAACAGTTGCCGGCGTAATTGCCGCGCTCGACGCCCGCATGAGCGAGATATATCATGCCGCGTATAAGAGAACAGCAGACGGATGGCTACCGGTGAGCGAACCAGCGCTGTGCTTGCCGCACAATGCGCCCATTGTTTCAGGAGACGACTGGACAGGTTGTGGCAGCGGTTTTGATATGTATGGGGAAATACTGCGTGACCATTACCATGGATCTATCGGTCACGTTATCAGTGGCCTCAGGCCGAATGCCCGCGCCATAGCTCAGCTGGCTGCAGCAGGATTCAGAAAGGGATGGGGTATCGACCCTGCCGATGCCGCGCCATTATACATCCGCAATAAAGTAGCTCTGAAGGAGAAGGAGCGATGAGTGCTCAGTTCCAGGAGATGCCGCAGATGAGACGGATGGTTCCGGCAGATCTGGATATGGTGGTAGCACTCGAACGTGAGGTTTTTCTTTTTCCCTGGACACGCGGTAATTTCAGCGATTCGCTCCAGTCCGGTTACCATGCCCTTGTTTTAGAGCAGGATGGAGACGTCTTTGGATACGGTGTGATGACAATTGGAGCGCAGGAAGCGCATCTGCTGACCCTTAGCATTGCTGCAGGCGCGCAAGGGAAGGGCTGGGGTGAAAGACTACTGCGGCATTTCATCCATATCGCCAGGGAACAGCGTGCGTTGACGATGTTCCTCGATGTACGGGAATCCAATCATATCGCTGCCCGGCTATATAAACGGATCGGGTTTACGCAGATTGCCAAACGCAAGGACTATTACCCTGCGATGGGTGGGCGTGAAGATTCATTAGTCATGGAACTGGTGTTATGACTGTTGCCAGGCGAACCAGGCGCAAGGACATACTCAAAGAACTGGGTTTGACGCCACTGTGGCGTGCCAGGACCGAGGTGCATGGTGAGAAAGCCGAGGCCGCCGTTGAGCCGGTTCCCTGTTCCCATGTTGGCGCAAAGGAAGACAGGCGCACGCAAATTCTGCGGATGGGCTGGGATGAACTTAAGGCCAGCGTTGAGGGTTGTGTCGCCTGCCCGCTGTTTCAGTCCCGCACGCGCACCGTATTCGGCACAGGTGACAGAAACGCCGACTGGCTTTATGTGGGTGAAGGGCCTGGTGCGCAGGAGGATGCTACCGGAGAGCCCTTCGTCGGGCAGGCCGGCAAGTTGCTGGACAACATGTTGGCGGCAATTGATCTGAAGCGCGGCCAGAATGTTTACATCGCCAATATCGTAAAATGCCGTCCACCTGACAACAGAGCCCCCACCTCGCATGAAGCGCATCAATGCGAACCATATCTCGTGCGGCAAATCGAATTGATCAAGCCCAGGCTTATTATTGCGCTGGGAAAAGTCGCGGCGGAGAATTTGCTGCATACCGATGCCAGTCTCGGCAGCCTTCGCGGCAGATTGCACCAGCATTCGGGTATTCCCGTTATTGTCACCTATCACCCCGCCTATCTGCTAAGGACATTGCCCGCCAAAGCGAAAGCCTGGGAGGATTTATGTTTTGCCAGATACACGATGCAGACCCTATTGCATTCGGAAAATTAAACCCCATTTCTGATGCTGATTTAACTATTTACGGTTTAATTATTTACGGCACGGCAACACTTTTTTGGGAACAATTTCATGAATAATCTGCTGCGATCCCTGGCGTTGCTTATTGCCCTTTCCTTGAGCGGTTGTGGCTATAACACGTTACAGTCTACCGATGAGCAAATCAAGGCGAGTTGGGCGGAAGTTCTGAATCAGTATCAACGTCGCGCTGACCTGGTACCCAATCTTGTAAACGTCGTGAAGGGTTTCGCCGCGCAGGAAAAGGACGTGCTGCTGGGCGTAACGAATGCCCGCTCCAAGGTCGGAAGCATCCAGGCTACACCGGAGCTTATCAACGACCCCGAGGCCTTTGCGAAGTTTCAGAGTGTCCAGGGGGAACTGACAAGCGCTCTGTCGCGCTTGCTTGTGGTGGCGGAGAACTATCCGCAACTTAAATCGGATGCCAATTTTCGTGAATTGCAGGCACAACTGGAAGGCACCGAGAATCGTATCACCGTGGCTCGTAACCGCTACATCAAGGCGGTCCAGGAGTACAACATCACCGTGCGTTCGTTCCCCAGCAACCTTACGGCAATGGTATTTGGGTTCAAAGTGAAGCCTAGCTTCGCCGTTGAAAACGAGAAAGCAATCTCGGTTGCGCCCAAGGTGGATTTCAGCAAGCCATAGCGGGAAAACAGATTTTTCGCGGGAATCCATAAACCCGACCATGGAACTTGAAACCACGCCTCAACTTTTCTTTATGAGACAAACCGGAAAAAAAGCTCTTATATTCTTCGCGCTGCTCTTTTCCGTTTCTTTGTCGATGGCAGAAGTGGCCGTTCCCGCGCTTAAATCCCGCGTTACCGATCTGACCGGTACACTGGCTGCGAATGACGCCGCGCAACTGGAACAGAAACTGGCCGCATTTGAAACCAGAAAAGGCAGTCAGATTGCGGTATTAATTGTTCCCACCACTCAGCCTGAAACTATCGAGCAATATTCGATTCGCGTTGCCGAGGCGTGGAAACTCGGACGAAAAGGTATCGATGACGGCGCACTCCTGCTGATCGCCAAACAGGACAGGACGGTGCGTATAGAAGTGGGCTATGGTCTGGAAGGCGTGCTGCCGGACGCGCTGGCAAAGCGCATAGTCGACGAAGTGATTGTTCCTGAATTCAGGCGGGGCAATTTTGCCGCCGGTATCGATGCTGGTATCGAGCAAATGATGAGCGTGGTCGAAGGAGAACCGTTGCCGCCGCCGCAAGCCAGAGGCGGCGAACGTGCTCCCTCGGGAAATGCTGTGATGGATAACATTATTCCCCTTTTTATCATGCTCATCGTCGTCGCAAAAGTGTTGCAGTCCTTCTTTGGGCGCTTCATCGGCGCCGGCATCGTAAGCGCTTCGGCAGGATTTTTGGGCTGGCTGCTTTTTTCTTCGATAGTCATCGGCATCATTGCGGCTATCTTTGCATTTTTCGTAAGCTTGTTCGGCAGTCCTGGCGGGGGAGTTTTTAGAGGGGGCCGCGGTAGCTGGCCGGGCGGTGGAATGGGGGGCAGGGGTGGCGGTGGGTTTGGGGGCGGCGGCGGTTTTGGTGGTGGCGGTGGTGGCTTTGGCGGCGGCGGCGCATCTGGGAGATGGTAGATGAATTTTGCACGCATACTGCGGCATTGTTTTACCGGTTCTCTGGCAGTGCGGCGTGTATTTCCGGACGCCGTGCTGATAGCTATCGAGCAGGCCATCAGCCGAACTGAAGTCAGCCATGACGGAGAGATACTTTTCGCGGTTGAGGCAGCATTGAATACGTGGCCTCTGCTTAGAGATCAGTCGGCACGCGAACGAGCCGTAGAGGCATTTGCCCAACTTCGTGTCTGGGATACAGAGCATAACAATGGTGTGCTTATTTATTTATTGCTCGCGGATCGCGATGTTGAAATCGTTGCGGACCGTGGAATCAGCAGCAAGGTCGATACTGAGGAGTGGGAAAAGATCTGTCGCGAAATGGAAGATGCTTTTCGTCGAGGTCAATTCGAACCAGGGGTAATTGCGGGAATCCGAGCTATCGGCAATCACTTGCAGACGCATTTCCCTGCGCAGCGGAAGGGTGGAGAAAATGAACTGTCCGACAGGCCGGTTATTTTATAGCAGAAAAATATTGATGCGCGGGAAGCCCCCGGCAAGCCCGCTGCGGAGCGCGTTGTGCCAAGTCCGAATGATCACGAGGCAACGGAGCCGTGTTGTTGCTCAGTCCAGGATGCCAGGAAGCACAGCCGGCAACGCATTTATAGCCGTAACCAAGAGGTCAGGTCGCTCTCAATACTTGTTCAGATTCACTAGTGCCCTTTATTGGCACCGATCAGATGTAATGAATCTTCAATGCTCTGGTTACGCAAATGCCATTGACGTATCAGAGTCATGATTACAGCCACGAGCAGGCCGAACAGAACAATAACGGTGTAAACATGGACGTCGAAACTCACCAGCATCGCATACACGGCCAGCATGGTGAGAATACTCAGGTTCTCGTTGAAATTCTGAACCGCTATGGAGTGGCCTGCACCCATCAGGATGTGTCCGCGGTGTTGCAACAGGGCATTCATCGGCACGACAAAAAATCCCGCAAGTCCGCCGATCAGCATTAAAAGTGGAACCGCAATCCACAGGTCGCGCGCCAGAACCATGGCTATTACGACGATCCCCATGGCGATGCCAAGAGGAATCACTTTTACCGACTGCCGGAGCGATACCAACCGTGCCGCGATGACAGCGCCTACCGCGATCCCTACGGCGACCACGCCTTGTAATTGTGCGGCTTTGCTTAGCGGATAGCCGAGCGCGATATCGGCCCATTTCAACACAATAAATTGCAGGGTTGCCCCCGCTCCCCAGAACAGCGTAGTGACGGCCAGCGAAATCTGTCCGAGCTTGTCTGTCCATAGCAGCTTCATGCAATGCCCGAACTCATGCATCAGGAATAGGGGGTTTTTCTTGAGAGCGCGGTGGTCAACTCCGGTATTGGGAATGTACAGATTGAAGATGGCGGCGGTGGTATAGAATACGGCGATAAGAAGTATGGCAGCTTCCGCGACGGTATTCACACCTGTGTCTATGAGTGGAAAGTCGAGCGTCAAAAATAGGGCGGAGATCGAGGGTGAGATCAGCAGCCCGCCCAGTACCGTGCCTATTATGATCGAGGCAACGGTCAAACCTTCGATCCAGCCATTGGCGACGACCAGTTTTTCGGGGGGCAACAGTTCAGTGAGTATGCCGTATTTAGCGGGAGAGTAAGCAGCGGCGCCAAGCCCGACGACCGCGTAGGCAGCTAGAGCAAAATACTGATGCGATGCCAGAAAAAGCAGGCTGCAACCCACGATCTTGATGCTATTGCTAATGAACATTACCCACCCCTTGGCCATGGAATCGGCAAAAGCGCCAACGAACGGAGCAAGAATCACATAAAACAAAACGAACACAAATTTGAGCATCGGAGTGAGGTAAGCAGGCGCGTGCAGTTCTACCAAAAGCGCAATGGCGACGACCAGCAGCGCGTTGTCTGCTAGTGAAGAGAAAAACTGCGCTGCCATGATGGTATAGAATCCGCGTTTCAAGCTTTGTTCTCCTAAAACTTTCTCACCGTAAGGCGAGGAATTATACAATGCTCATCCGGGCAATATCACGAAACCGTTGCGCTATAAAATTGGCACCATCTGATTCAGGATCACTTATGAAATTTTCGTTATCTCCCAAGAAACCTCTGCTTAAATCCGGAATGCTCTCCGGTGGATTTATGCAGAGGTTGCCCTGCTGATGTCACGTCCCATCCAGGCACTGATCGATCTCTCCGCGCTCGAATATAATCTGTCTGTCGTTCGCCGGCACGCCCCTAACTCTCGCGTGATGGCAGTGATCAAGGCTGACGCATATGGCCATGGGTTGCTGCGTGCCGCCGAAGCGCTAGCTCGAGCAGAGGGGTTCGCAATGCTCGAGCTGGACGCGGCTGTGCGGCTGCGCGAGGCGGGCTATCGCCAGACGATTTTGCTACTCGAAGGTTTTTTCGATATAAGCGAACTAGGTTGGATCGAGCAATACCATTTAAGCACCGTAATCCATCACCGCGAGCAGCTCGCCATGCTGTCGGCATCCAGGCCACGCGGCAAGCTGGATGTATTTCTGAAGCTCAATACCGGCATGAATCGGCTGGGATTCACGCTTGATGAGTTTCCCGCTGCGCTGGAAACCCTCAAGGCGAATCCTGCCGTAGGTCAAATTACAGTGATGACGCATTTTGCCCGCGCAGACGAGTCATGTAGAAGCGAGAGCATCGCGGCGCAGCTACAACGTTTCAACGCTGCCGCCGAAGGGCGGTATCTGCCCCGTTCAATGGCCAATTCCGCTGCTATCCTGCGTTTTCCCGAAACACATGCCGATTGGGTACGGCCCGGCATCATGCTTTATGGCGCCTCTCCATTCGCCGATACCGCGGCTGACGAGCTGGATTTGCACCCGGCAATGACGGTATCGAGCAAGATCATCGCGGTGCAAACGCTTGAGCCGAGAGATGGCGTCGGATATGGTCATACCTTTCGGGCGGGCAGGTCAATGCGCGTGGGAATTGTGGCGGGGGGTTACGCGGACGGCTACCCGCGTCATGCGTCTAGCGGCACCCCCATACTGGTGAACGGCAGGCGCACCCGCATTGTCGGGCGCGTGTCCATGGATATGCTGCATGTAGATCTGAGCGAAATAGAAAGCGCCGGAGTAGGTACCCCCGTAACGCTCTGGGGAAAGGGAATGCCCGTTGACGAGGTGGCGCAATCAGCCGGTACGGTAGGCTATGAGTTGTTGTGCGCGTTGGCGCCGCGCATGCAGATAGTAACCTGATTCCGATTTGATTTAGCAGGTGAAAGCGCGGGCTTCTGCTTGGACCTGCTCAAACTGAGCCCAAAAAAAGGCGGTCGACTGACCGCCTTTTTTATCCAGCAAGCAGGTGAACTTGGGTTATTCAACCTTCGCCTTGGATCGCAAATCGCCGACCGATGCCGCAAACTGACGTTGCAATACGCGCTGGGCCAGGTTTTGCTTTATTTCTTCGAATGGCGGAACCTTCAGGGGCCGCACGTCGTCCAGACGTATGACATGCCAGCCGAAAGGGCTTTTCACCGGCTGTTCGGTAAGGTGGCCCTTGGTCAATTTGGTCAACGCTTCTGCAAAGGGCTGGACATAACTTGCAGCGGGACTCCAGTCGAGTTCGCCACCCTTATTCTTGCTACCGCTATCCAGGGATTTTTCCTCGGCAATCTTCTCAAGCTTGGTACCTTTTTTGATACGGGCGATAATATCTTTAGCTTCTGCTTCAGTGGCGACTAAAATATGATGTGCCTTGTATTCCTTGTCACCCATCTGAGTTTTGACTGTTTCATATTCTTTGCGCAGCTCTTCATCGCTCACCGGGTGGTTCTTTATGTAATCGACCTGGTAGGCCCTAACCAGAGCTGTTTGACGCGCCATCTCGAGTTGGGTTATGAAATCCGGGTCCTTGTCGAGCCCCTTCTTTTTCGCCTCCTGAGCTATGACTTCCTCGGTTATGAGGTCCTCGCGCAAGGCTTTTCTGGCTTCAGGAGAATCCGGCTGATCCTGGGCAGCGCGTGCTTTCATTATAAATTCGATACGCGACTGAGGAATGGCGACTCCGTTCACCTTGGCCATGGTTGACCCAGTTTGAGCCTGAGCAGCCGTCACGGCAATCAGTCCGGAAATACCTAGCGCTGTGAGTTGAGAAAATTTAATAAAATACATGGGGCTTCCTTGTCATGGGATCAAAATCAAATTTCTTCGGGAGTATACGCTTTTACACTTAATGCGTGAATATCCTTATGCATCATCTCTTGCAGCGCGGTATAGACCAGACGATGTCGCGCCAACGCGGATTGGCCGGAAAATTTACGGGAAACAATGGTAAGCAAGTAATGCCCGCCTCCGCTTTTAGCACCTTCGTGTCCTGCATGCCTGGCGCTTTCATCCACGATTTCAATTTTTTCCGGTTCAAGAACAGAAAGTTTCTGCTTGATCAATTCGATGGTGCTCATCGGTTTTATTTAAGGCAAAGTTTTTTTGAAGGGCCTGACCGTCAATTTGCCATATACGCCGGAAGTAACATATGGATCGGCCTCTGCCCAGGTTCGTGCTGCTTCCAGCGATTCGAATTCGGCCACGATCAGGCTACCGGAAAATCCCGCGGGGCCGGGATCGGGGCTGTCAATTGCGGGATAGGGTCCGGCCAGGATAAGACGCCCCTCTTCCTGTAATATCTTGATGCGTTCCAGATGCTCCGGACGGACCGCCAGCCGTTTTTCCAGGCTGTCGGGTATATCTTCCCCGCTTATCGCATAGAACATCACGCTTCTTTATCCTCGCTGTCCTGTATGTATTTACCCAGCATCACACCTTGTAATAAGACAAAAGCCACCATCAGACCCATAAACCCGAACAATTTGAAGTTGACCCAGGTATCAGTATCATAATTGAAAGCCACGTAAAGATTCGCTCCACCCATCAACGCGAAAAATGCAGCCCAACTGGCATTGAGGCGCCCCCACACGGGGTCTGGCAGCTTGATCTGTTCTTTCATCATGATACGGATCAAATTCTTCTTGAAAACCAGCGGGGCTAACAGCAGCGCGGCGGCGAAAAACCAGTAAAGTACCGACGGCTTCCACTTGATGAATGTTTCATCTTGTAGAATCAATGTCGCACTGCCGAAAATAACGATGATAACAAGGCTGACCCACAGCATGGTATCCACCTTGCGGTGGCGAAACCAGACCCAGCCGATTTGTGCAAAAGTGGCGCCAATGGCAACGGCAGTGGCTGCATAGATGCCATAAATTTTGAAGGTGACGAAAAACAGGATTACCGGAAAGAGATCAAAAAGAAGCTTCATAATATCCAGCTGGGTCGGCAGGAGCCGTTGAAGAGTGATTATGGCCGCTAGCCACGGAAAAATCTATTCAAATTTTCCAGAAAGATGAGCGAATATAGACGCTTAAATTGCGGGAGATTTTAACCCCGGCAGATAATTCTCCGCCCTGGCTTAAAAGGCTGGACGAATGAAGAATGGTCGAACCAGGTTCCCGCTAAAATGCGCAGCATGTCTCTCAGCGTTATAAAAACGATATGCCCCATTGATAAAGCAATCGAGTCAGCAATCGATCCGTTTATATATTGTCCGTTCCCCGATCGAGCTTGAGTGATCCGGAATTGATGCAATAGCGTAAACCGGTTGGCTCAGGACCGTCGTCGAATACATGCCCCAGGTGCGCGTCGCAGCGAGCACACAATACCTCTGTCCGGTGCATGAAAAAGCTGTCATCTTCCTCGGTAGTGACATTGGCCGGGTTCACGGGTTGCCAGAAAGAAGGCCAACCCGTGCCTGAATCGAACTTGGTATCCGAACTGAATAGCGCGGCGCCGCAACATGCGCAACGGTATACGCCGTTGTCGTGGCAATTCCAGTATTCACCCGTGAAAGCGGGCTCGGTACCACCCTCGCGACAAACATGATACTGCTGAGGCGTGAGCTGCTTTTGCCATTCCTGTTCAGACTTGACGATTTTTCGGTCCATGATTCCCTTCAGTCGATAATTTAGTGCCACCTGAAAGGTATCTCAGGGATATTTCAGGGATATATTTCAAGCGGATCAAGAGTGTCTGTCAATGTAGATGTACCGGAGCCACTTCACCTTCTTCCGGAAATTCAGCATGTACCACCTCGCCTTCCGGGTTTGGAAACAATGGAGCGCCACACTCCTCGCAATAGTCCAGAAGAAAATGATTTTGCAGCAACATGGTATGGCCTATACCGCATTCCCGCAAGGTCGTTTCGATTTGAGTTACGATATCGCTGCTCTCATCTTCATCGCCAACCAATGCCCATACTATCCCATACAGCACCTCGTTGCGATCCTTGAGCGTGAAACCTATACGGTATTCTTCCAGCCACTGATCATAGAACGGCGCGATCACCGCACGCAGCCTGTTAGGTGAAATGTTCAGGGTGGTTTGCAGGAAATTAACGGTGGCATGCGTGGAATAGGGCCGGGCAAGGCGATCCGCCATGCGCCAGGCCGAAAAAAAGCCATCCGGTATCAGCAATTCAAACGCGCACCCCAGGAACAACTTCCGCAAAGCTTCACCACCGTGAGTCTGCCATGCAGGCACAATTTCCTCTTTTGATAACATCAGAGCCGGCAAGTTGCTGTTTCTGGTCTCGCCAGCCCCGTCTGTTTGCTGCCAGCGGAACATGGCCTTTCCTTGCGGCACCGCGATACCCCCGAGAAGATAGCGTGTATCGGAGAGGAAACGGCCGGTTTCGGGCAGTCGGTTGGGGTTCATATGCAACCTGCGCTCTCCCGCCACCGCTGCTGCCCATAGTTTGCCGGCCAGCTCATGTGTAAGGTGATAGCCGCGCGGTAACTGGTCGGGACTGAACAGGCAATCGGCGAGCACGAACTGGACATTCGGCGCCAGCACATGGGTCTGCAACTGTACGCGCAAATTGGCCAGCATTTCTTCGTCTACCGGACCCGAAGGAATCGAAAACCGCGACCAGGTCAGCACCGGCACGGCGAACATCAGAACATCATAGCGCCGATCTTCATGTGTCAATATGCTGCATTCAATTGCCGCCTCTATGGCATAAATGAATTCGCTATAACCCGCCGGGTCAGTATCATAAAGCTGATCCAGCGCCGCTTCGAGATTCTGATCGTCGCTTGTCCGCAGTTGGGCGTGTATCTTTGCCGCAAGCCGGTTTTCCCAGAATGCGTCTTCTATGCGGCTGCCGGAAGCGGCAAGCCCCGCCGCCAGGCGGCAAAGCTCTTGCACTGCGCGCGGGGATTTGGTGCGATGGGGAGCGCGAGTTTTTTTCATTAAAATTGATGTGCGCGTATGATCAAAAAAATATTTTAACTTAAATCCCAAGGATGGAAGGAGGATACGCTTTAAGGGGATCGAACGATGCGAAGGAACGAGCCGATCATCTGCTGCGCTCCTCTGCACTACCTGGCTTTCTCGCCGCTAATGGCGTCAGAGTGGAAGCTTCGCGCCGAGTACGTCTATATACTCAATCTGCGGGGGTTCCGCCAGTAGATCGGCTGCGTTGGCGCTCAGTGCTTCTGCGATCGGACCGGATAAATGCGCCGACCGCCCCGCCTCATCGGCGAATGCATCGAAAACGCCGAAAGTGGATGGGCCCAGGCGAAGAGCAAACCATACCGGCGTCTGGGCTTCCTGGTTCGCGAGTGTAAGCCCCCGTTCGAGAAAATTGCTTACATCGGTTTCCTTCCCTGGTTTGGCATGTAATCGTACGAATAGAGCGACTTTTAGCATAATGGCTTTCCTTTCTGAAGTTGAACAACGAGGCACAACTCCAGGCATCATACCGTTTCGCCGCAAATGGCGAGACTGGCAACTAAATAAAAGTTCTTTCACCCATCTTCATATCCTTGCATCGGTCGTCCATGCAGACGGCAGTGCTGCGAGCTTTTTTCGCGGTGGAATTGCCCGGTTAGAGTGAGCGGCAGGCACTCCACTGAAGAATTGGATCTGTTATCAATAATTAGCGAGTTGCCACTACCCCTCGATAAATTGATACTTCCGAGGCGCTGATCGCCCCAAGGAGAAGAAGCATGGCTGGGTTTGGCGTGGTCTGGAATCATTGCCAGGTTGACTGAGTAGCCCAAACTGGCGAGGCGGTGGAATCGGGATACAAGCAGGTATGCAAGGGCGCGGAGACCCGAAGCGTGCGACGGCCCGCCCGACGGTAGTTGCTACATTGATGCCCTTATACAAGAAGGGAGCCGCAGCTCCCTTCTTGTATAAGGGCAGAGGATCAGTCCGCTGCCAAAATGATATATTTCTACTTCCAGTTTGGCTGGAATCGAGTTTGCTGGGTCCGGTAATTCTGCCAGGCATAACCGGGAGAGACCAGCGGCTTGGCTGGGATAAAGAACGTACCCAGATCCGCAACCCCCGCCAGCGAACGGCCGACCCCGTAGGTAATACCAGTCAGCAACCCTGTGGTGAGTCCATAACCCAAGCCTTTGTCATTAGTCTCCATCAGCATGCTCTTCGGAACTTCCGCGATGCCTGTTACGGTATTCGCGGCGCCGTGCGCGAGTTTATTACCTACGCCCAGGCCGTAGGTCGCATAACTGGCAGCCACTGCGGCTTCAGACGAGAAGAATATCAGAGTAGATAGTATCAGTAACGGTTTCAGCGTACTTTTCATCGATACCTCCGAAAGGTGGATTGAATAAATCAAACCCGATTTGACACTAGCACGGATGAGATGCAATGTCAAATGTATTATCCCTATCCCGCTTGGCGCATGGGTTGGCGAGAAGCGATAGGCGCTGATGAAAGTGATGGATGCATTGAACGGAGAATATGGAGGCCACAGTTCCGCCGCCTCTTCCGGGCGCCGGGATAGGCCGGCAGAAGGAATCTGCAACAATTTTTTCAGACTTGCCCCGCGATGAGTAATGGGCGGTTAAGGGGTAAATAAGGGGGTGAGTATTCAACCCCGCATTCCATTGCGATCATCATCGCTGCCATGGACCAGGCGGTACAATATGGGCAGTACCAGCAGAGTCAACGCGGTGGACGAAAGAATGCCGCCGATTACCACTGTTGCCAGTGGCCGCTGCACTTCCGCACCCGTTCCGGTGGCGAGCGCCATGGGGACGAACCCAAGTGCTGCCACCAGTGCCGTCATTAATACCGGGCGTAAACGAGTGAGAGCGCCAGTTTGAATAGCCTCATCCAGGGCCATGCCCTGTGCTCGTAAATCACGGATAAACGCCAGCATGACCAGGCCATTCAGCACGGCTACGCCGGACAGGGCGATGAATCCCACGCCGGCTGAAATGGACAGTGGAATATCGCGCAACCACAGTGCCACAATTCCGCCGCTAAGCGCGAATGGAACGCCGCTGAACATCAGCAATCCGTCCCGAACATTGCCGAACATGTTATAGAGCAGAACAAAAATCAATCCGAGGGCCACGGGAATGACGATCTGAAGGCGCTGCGCCGCTGAAATCAATTGCTCGAATTGCCCTCCCCAGGTTATCCAATAGCCCGGCGGACTCTGCACCTTTTCTGCGATGAGCGCTTCCGCTTCTTCAACGAAGGACCCCAGATCCCTGCCACGAACGTTAGCGGTGACCACTACCCGGCGTTTACCGTTTTCGCGGCTTACCTGATTAGGTCCCTGGACGACTTCCAGATTGGCCACCTCGCCCAGCATGACGTAGCCGACTATGCCAGTGCCAGGGGCCGCCGTAGCCCCCATGGTCGAATCGGGTAGCCTGATCGGTAAACGCTCGAGGGTCTCGATATTGCTGCGTAGTGATTCCGGCAGCCGAACCTGCAAATCGAAGCGGCGATCCCCCTCATAGATAGTGCCCGCGCTTCTGCCGCCAATGGAAATGGCAACGGCATCCTGCATATCCACCGCATTCAAACCGAAACGCGCCATTTTTGCCCGATCCATTTGAATCGACAATACCGGCAATCCGCTGATCTGCTCGGTCCTCACATCCGCCGCGCCAGGGATGGTGCCCAGAACTTTTTCGATCTCTTCCCCTACAGCGAGCAGCGTATCCATGTCGTCGCCGAATACTTTTACGGCGACATCCGCGCGCACGCCGGAAAGTAGTTCATTGAAACGCATCTGTATCGGCTGGGTGAACTCGTAATTGTTACCCGGTACTTCCCGCACGGCCTTTTCAATGGCGGCAACCAACTGCGGCTTGGTATGGTGCGGCCCCGGCCATTCCGACGGCGGCTTCAGGATAACGAAGGTATCCGCTACGCTTGGCGGCATCGGATCGGTCGCAATCTCGGCGGTGCCGATCTTGGAGAACACCCTGTCCACTTCGGGAAATGCCTTGATTTTTTTCTCCAGTTCGTCCTGCATCTCGACGGCAGTAGTCAGGTTCGTGCCGGGAATGCGTATGGCATGGAGAGCTATGTCTCCTTCATTGAGGCTGGGTATGAATTCGCTGCCCATCCGCGTTGTCAGCAGGCCCGACAGCACCACAATCACCACCGCAAGCGTGATCGTGAGTGCCTTATTGTGCATCGCTGCCGCGAGGGCCGGTACATACACTTTCTTCGCCCACGCCACTACCGGGCTTTCTTTTTCCGCTACCTTCCCCGAGAGAAAGAGCGCAATTGCCGCCGGGATAAATGTTATGGAAAGAATCATTGCGCCGACCAGCGCGATCACGACCGTGAAAGCCATGGGATGGAACATCTTTCCTTCCACGCCTGACAGCGCGAAAATCGGCAGATAGACCACCATGATGATGAGTTCGCCGTAGATCAGCACTCGTCGGGCTTCCCTGGATGCATCGAAGACCACGGCAAAGCGTTCGGCCGACGTCAACAGTCGTCCCAGTCGCGTCTGCTCATGCGCGAGCCGCCGGATGGCATTTTCGACAATGACGATGGAACCGTCCACGATCAGGCCGAAATCAAGTGCCCCCAGGCTCATCAGATTGGCGCTGACATGGTTGGCCACCATGCCGCTGAAGGTGAACAGCATCGAAAGCGGAATGACGAGCGCGGTAATCAGCGCAGCACGCAGGTTTCCCAGGAACAGGAACAACACCAGGATTACCAGGGTTGCACCCTCGAACAGGTTGGTTGCGACTGTCCAGATGGTTTTGTCCACGAGATCGGTGCGATCGTATACCGGCGTCGCGACGATGCCTTCCGGCAGAGTCCGGTTAACCTCTATCAGCTTGTCGGCGACAGCTTGAGAGACCGTCCGGCTGTTCTCTCCGATCAGCATGAGCGCGGTGGCAAGGACTATTTCCTCACCATTCTGCGTAGCGGCGCCGGTGCGTAATTCCTTACCTATCAGGACATCCGCAACGTCCTTGATGCGTATGGGTATGCCTTGCCGCGAGCCGAGAATGATATTGGCGATTTCATCCAGGTCGGCCACCTGCCCCGGCACTCGAACCAAGTATTGTTCACCGCTTTTTTCGATATAGCCTGCGCCTACGTTAAGATTATTCCGCTCCAGGGCGACGATGACATCCTGTAATGTCAGTCCGAAGGAGAGCAGCTTGTCGGGATAGGGTGTGACGTGAAATTGCTTGACGTAGCCGCCTATTGCGTTGACTTCCGCTACCCCTTTGACCATGCGCAACTGGGGCCGGATAATCCAGTCCTGGATCTCCCGCAGGTCGATCGTGCTATATGCGGTGCCGTCCGGCTTTTGTGCGTCTTTCCCGGCGTCCACGGTCCACATGAAGATTTCCCCAAGGCCGGTAGAGATCGGCCCCATCGTGGGCACAATTCCAACGGGCAGCTTGGCCTTGGCCTCCTGGATGCGCTGGTTGACCAGCTGGCGCGCAAAATAGATGTCGGTGCCATCCTCGAAAATAACCGTCACCTGGGATAAACCATAGCGGGAGAGGGACCGGGTATGGTGAAGGTGGGGAAGGCCGGCCATGACCGTCTCGATCGGAAAGGTCACTCGCTGTTCTGCTTCCACCGGCGAATAGCCTATCGCCGGTGTATTGATCTGTACCTGCACATTGGTAATGTCCGGCACGGCGTCAATTGCCAGCTTCTGGAAACTATAAACCCCGACCGCGGCCATCGCCAGCACCGCTCCCATCACGAAGACGCGCCGGTGTATCGAACCTTGCAAGATGCGTTCAATCATGATGTATCGCCATCGAAAATATTGTGGCTGACCTGCAGCTTGCCGGCTGGCCGCGCCGATTTTCAGTGATCATGGGATGCGCCTGCCTTGCCGAGTTCGGATTTGATGATAAAACTGTTGCCCGCCGTATACTGCTCCCCGGCGGAAAGTCCGCTAAGCACCTCCACCATCTTGCCATCGCTGCGCCCGAGCTTCAGCGGACGTGCTTCAAAATGCTCGCCGTAGCGGCCGAACACCACCGACCAGTCGTTCAGTGTCTGGATGGCATCGACCGATACCGCGACAGGCACCTGAATTTCTTCGGCCACCAGTTCCGCGGTGACAAACATGCCGGGGCGCCATCTGCCATCCTTGTTATCCAGTATGATCCGCGCGGTGGCAGTGCGGGTCGCGGCACCGACGAGGGCGCTGATGTAGGAGATTTCACCTTCGCCCTCGACATCGATGGCTGTTGCTTTCACCTTCGCCTTCTGTCCGATCTTGAGTACATCCAGGTCTTTCGCATACACCGTGATTTGCGCCCATACCGTGGACACATCGGCTATGGTGAAGATAGCCGTATCCTCTTTGAGCGTCTGGCCCTGGGCTATGGCTTTGGCGGTAATAAGGCCCGGAATCGGCGCCTGAATCTCATAGCGGGACAGATCGCGCTCCTGATGAATTGCCTCGGGCCGCACGCCAAGCGTACGTAGTTTGGATAAGGCGAGATCGGAGGCGATCTCGGCTTCGGCCAGCGCCTGCTGGGCGGTGAGATAATCCTGCTTTGCGGAGATCTTTTCCTCCCACAACTGCTTCTCGCGTTCAAATGTGATCCGCGCCAGCCCCAGCCGTTTTCGCGCCGCGAAGAGCTGGCTGCGTAAATCCGCCAGCATCATGCTTTCGATGACTGCGAGCACCTCGCCTTTCTGCACATGCTGGCCATGATGTCGATAGACGGCATCCACAATGCCCGGCAACCGGGGTACGACCTGCACGATGGTATGCTCATCGAATACGATCTCGCCGGGCAGCTTGAGTGTCAGCCTGAGCGTCGCTGGCCCGGCAGTGCGTATTTCGACGCCGATGCTTTTCAGCATTTCGTCCGGCATTGCTACCCGTGCTTCGACCTGGCTGTAGCCCCAGCGAAATGTTTCACCGTCGTGTTCCGCGGCAATTGCCATATCGAATGAGTGAGGTTCCTCCACCACCTGGTCGCCCAGCAGATAATCGGCCTCAGGCTTGAAGTTGAATATCTGCGCCGGCGCACCCAGCCGGGATAGTGTGACCGTTACTTTCGCGGCAGCGGGCGGAAGAGGTTTCCCGTTTTTATAGAGGTAGAGGCGCAATTGCGGCGGCACCCCTTTTTCAAAAATGGTGACCTCTACGCCGAATCCATCCTTGACAAACAGTTTTCCTCCCTTCGGACCTTTGCCGGGCTCTTGTCCAGCTCGTTTTTCCGTCGCTGGGTGATCATGGTCTTCGCGAGCGCCGGAGGCGGCAGCTTCATCATGGACTTCATGCAGGGTATCGTGAGAAGGAGCCTTGTCCCATCCAAGGATTAACCCACCCAGTACGACCCCGGTTACGATGACAACGGCAATCGATATCCTTTGACGCTTGTTCACAATGTGCTCCTCGAATTCCCATTTGTGCCATTTGTATTGTTGCCGTTGATGGCAGCGGGAGTTATGGCTCCATCAATGGGCGCTGCAATCACGCGTTCGATCTCATTGACCAGGCGGTGGTAATTCGCGAGCGCGCGCACATAAAGAATTCTGTTCTGGAATAAAGTCCGCTGCGCATCCAGTACTTCAAGAAATCCAAATTTACCCAGCTCATAGCCTCTGTTGGTAACCTCGAACGCGCTTCTGGCCGCAGGTAGAATTTCGTCGCGCAGTATCCCTACCTCGTTTTGTGCGCTCGACAAAGCCTCATACGCAAGCGTGAGCTCAGCTTTAAGCCGCAGGTCGATGGCTGCCTGCTCGTCGATGGCCTTATCTACACGTTGATGCGCTTCGCGGACATTGCCCTGATTACGGTCGAAAAATGGCAACGGCATCACCAGGCTGACCACAGGCGTATTGCCCCCGAGCAGCGCGTGGTGAACGACACCCGCGTTCACGGTAAGATTCGGTATCTGACGGGTCTGTTCCACCTCCAGCAGTGCTTTACGCTGTGCTATATTTTTTATGGCGCGAAGCGCTGCGGGGCTGCTGAGGACGCGTTCCGAGAGAACTTCAAAGCTCGGCAGGGTGATCAATAATTCAAGATTTCCCAGCGCCCGGGTAAATCGGGGAGAAGCGTTGCCCCATAGCAGCGTCAGCCGTTTGCGCGCCGATGCCAGATCACGCTGCGCTTGCTCAAGCTCGATGCGCGTGGTGGATAGTGTCACTCCCGCCCTGGTCTCCTCGATGGGGGGCACCTTGCCGGCCTGAACACGCTTTCCGGTTGTACTGACTACCCCCTGCGCCAGTTGCAGGTTATCCTCGGCAAGACGCACACGTTCTTGTCCGGCCAGCACTTCCGTGAAGGTGTTTGCTATCCGGGCGATAAGTTCCACCCGTCTTGTTTCGTAGTCTTTACCTGCCAGTTCTTCACCAAGCAGCGCCGCGTTGACTCGAGCCGCGCGTTTCCCGCCGAGCTCGATCAGCTGGCTGATGCGGATAGTCGTGATTTGTTGTACAACCTCTTGCGTAACCGCCTTTTGCGAGTTGACATCGCCCTGAAGCGGCTGGATATTTCCGACATTTTCGACGTTGATCGATAATTCGGGGTTTCGCAGCAGCCCCGCTTGAAGCGTTGCGCCTTCCAGGGCGCGCATCTCCTTGGCAAAAGAGGCCAGCTCGGGATTGCGCTGTAATGCAAGCAGCGCGGCGTCCCGTAACGTCAAATCGCCCTTTTCCTCAGGCTGGAGCGCATCGGGGAAGCGCGGGCTTCTGTCGGGAATAACGCCGACAAAAGTATTTTCCGCAATTGCCGAAGAATGCCAGTTCAGTGCAAGAACAAGGCATCCAGCCAGCACGGAATATCGTGACGGCGCGAACAATACATCAAAGCTCATGAAAATCCTCCGCAAGGCTACGTAACCCGGATGTGTCATAAATTCGCGTGATGATTGCGCAGGATTTGTAGGGAGATTTCGTGAAAGAGTGGCGTAGTTATTCATACGCCCGACTGAACGAAATTTTCATACGAAACAAAAGACCAGCGAGGGCGCGCGTCAATTTATGAAACATCCGGGGTAGATATCGAACTCCGTAACCGGCGCTCCTATGAGTCAGCCGGTCCTTACGTAGATGAGAATAGGGCAAGTCTGCGCATGGCGCAGCGGCACAATGGGCGCGAGGATAAAGGCCTCGAAGTATTCTCCCGGCGAGCCGGGTCCGCCCAAAGCAAAGCCAGGGGGATACGCATGCTGAGACTTGCAGATTCAGCTTGCCAGGATGTTTCGGGGTGGATGCAGAGGTGACTCGGGAATGGATTCGGGAACGGTGGCAGAGACAAAGATCCCCAGAACTTCCATACCGGTGAAAGTGGGTACAGTTAAAGGAGCCGTAAAGAAAAAGGGCTGATACTGTCCTGCCGCGTGAAGACACAAATGAGTAGCGGCATCCAGATGGCCCTCATCGTTTATTGCCGCATGCTGATGGGCCTCGAGATGAGCTGTTGGATCGAGAGAAAGAACGTGATGCTCATGATCGAGCTCATGAGCGAAAACCTCGCCGTTAAACGCCCAGCTAAATGCGTTCGTCATCATGGTGACGAACAGTACAAGCATGACGGGGTGGATATGGCGTCGTGGGTTCATGGCTTCCTAGATTCTATACCCGGGAACGAATAATGCCAATAGCTGCTTTTTTTCTCGTTAGCACAGGCCAAGCTCAGGATTTCTTATAGGGAGCAATGAATTGCCCAAATAATTCAGCTGCTCTCATTCTCGGAAATGCGCAAGTTTGTGAACTATAGTGATATGAATGTTTGATCCATGAGGGTAAAGGTCATTAACACTGCGATGGCACTTTCCTGCTCTCTATCAATCAACCGAAGCAATAATCAAATAGTTACCTAATCAGGAGGAAACGACATGCCTCAATTGCTGGCCTCTGAATCCACCTCGTTTACATTGGACAATATGGGGAGGTTCCTCTGCAACACGTTGCAGGAAGCAGTCGATAGCGCCGCACAGACCGTCGGTGGGCGCCAGCGCGACTTTGATGTGATTATCATTGGCGGCGGCACCTTCGGGGCAGTGATGGCGGAACATCTTTTTATTACCGACGCCACGCGCAGTCGCCGGATTCTCGTACTCGAAGCCGGGCCATTCGTAGTACCCGAGCACGTGCAAAACATGCCGTTTATGGGTGGCGCGCCCGATTTGCGTGTGCCCTGGGTAAATCATCCGGCGCTGAACTACCTCGGCCTGATCTTCGCTGTCGGAGGACGCTCGCTGACATGGGGCGGGTGGTCGCCCGAGATGCTCGATGAGGAGATGGCGGCATGGCCACCAGCGGTAAAAACGGCGCTGCGGCCGCCACTTCCTGCTGAGGGATATTTCGCACAGTCGAGCCGGCAGATTGGTGTAAAAGAAACCAACGACTTCATCTACGGACCGCTCCATATCGCGCTGCGCAAACAACTCCACGCCGGGCTCAACATGCCGGGCAATGAAACCGGCTTTACTTTCGCTCAACTCCTCGAGCATCCGGCGGTGCGCTACCCTGACCCCGGAGAACCGCCGTTGACCGCCGCGCTGCTTCGTGACTGGCTGGGCTTGCCCAGTACCGACACCACTCCCGAGGCAGTCCTACACGAACTTTTCAAACTTGAAGCACCGCTTGCGGTGCAGTCGACAACGCTGCCCGGATTTTTTCCAACCAATAAATTCAGTGCTATCCCCGGCTTGATCAGCGCAGCAAGGTTGGCGAACAAAGAGGCGGACGGAGTAGGACCGGTGGCGGACGCACGCAAGCGGCTCATGATTGTGCCAAACTGCCACGTACAGGAACTCATCACCGAGACACAACCCGATAATTGGGTGCGGGTGACGGGTGCGCGTATCTGGCAGAATGGCGCATCACGGGATATTCTGCTCGCGCCGCCGCGAAATGGCCGGCAGAGTGCGTCGGTAATCGCGCTTGGGACGGTTGAAACCACGCGCGTGGCGCTGACCACCTTTCAGCAGTCGCTCGCGGGGCGCGCTGCACAGCGCATGGGTGAAAATCTCATTGCGCATCTGCGCACCAACCTCACCATACGGATACCGCGCGCGGCCATTGCGGCCAACTTGCCGGCTACGTTGATTCCCAGCCTCCAGGCATCGGCCTTGCTCATCAAAGGCAAGGCGCCCAATAATCGGACTTATCATTTCCAGATCACCGCCTCGGGATTGGGCAAACTGGGCACCGATTCCGAAGCCGAGCTTTTCAAGAAAATCCCGGATCTGGAACTCATCGAAGCGATGCGCCGCGCGAACGATGCGACCGTTGTCATCACCATCCGCGGCATCGGCGAAATGACGACTCGCAATCCGGACAGCTTCATCGATCTTTCGGCGCAGGAAAGCGACTTTGGGCGCCCGAAGGCCGTTGTTCATCTCGGCAATGCCAAAGCCAGTCCACAGCAGTTTCCCGGCAGTGCACAGACCAACAACGATCGCGCCACGTGGGATGCCATGGATGCGGTAGCCGATAAGATCGCGCTCATCTTTGCCGGCAATGAACCGTTCGAGATACTTCTCACCAATCCTGACGGCGCCATTCCGATACCCTCTGGTACCCGGACGCAGCGACTCGCCATGCTCGCCGCGTTCAAGAACCGCCGCGACGACCTGGGTACAACGCACCACGACGCCGGCACGATGCGCATGGGCGACAACATTGCGGACGCTGTAACCAATGATTTTGGCCGTATCCACGACACCACCAATTGCTACATCGCCAGCCCTGCGCTCTTCCCCTCGCTGGGTTCACCCAACCCGATGCTCACGGGTGTCGCGCTGGGCCGTCGGACGGGAGATCTGCTCAACGGTGGCGTGCTCTTCGGCCCCGACCCGGTCATCAGTCCTCAGGACGAGACTGGCTTCCGCCCTCTCTTCGACGGTACGGCGGCAACATTCAAAAACTGGACTCTTGCCGGACCCGGTGGCGGTGGCATGCTTCACCTCAACGGCGAGATGGTCAGCTATGGCGATGGCGCGCTACGGCTGTTCTACTACTCCCAGGAGGCTTTTGGCGATTTCACGTTGCGCCTGCAGTTTCGCATCTTCGATGCCGCGAATCACAACAGCGGTGTATTCATCCGCTTCCCGCGTCCGACGCTTGGCCTGACTGCAGCTCTCCAAAATCGCATCTCGCAGCAACCATCGCCCGAACCTTCCTTCGATGCGGGAAATTCCGCCTGGAAACCTGTGATTGCTGGTTTTGAGGTCCAGATAGACGACAACGCCCGCGGGGATTCCGGCAAGGATTTTTATGGCATCAAGCCTGAGCCGGATGGATTATTTAAAAACCGTACCGGCGCGATCTATAAAATTCAGGCTGGCGACCGTGTCTGGCACCTGAATTTCAATGAACCGGCCATGCAGAACTATACGCCCGGCCCCGCGCTCGTTCCTGCTGTCTGGTTTGAATATGAGATTGTCGTGCAGGGCAACGACTATACCGTCTTCCTCACCAACATCGAGACCGGGGAACGCAAGCAAACGACGATATTCCACAATACCGACGCGGACCGCGGCCTATCCCCGGGATTCATCGGCATCCAGGCTTATGCGGGCAGCACAGTGGCCTGGCGCCATGTCCGCATCAAGACCGCTTAGCCCATACCAGCAGAAAGTAGGGGAAATTATGAAATCCAAAGCAACGATTCAGTTCCTCAGGGATTGGCGCGAGTTCCAGCATGGCATGATCGAGCGAAATGGACGGCTCAAGGTCGAGTATGACATGCACCGGTTGCCGCATTGTTTCACGGCATGGCATGGCGCCGGGCTCGGCGATATCACCGCATATATCCGTTTTCATCCTCGAGGGGAGGTCGTTAGCGGCAGTGTGATTGCTCCGGTCCGAAACCAGGAAAGCCCGCCTGGCATGATTATCGGGCATGTGCCTGCGCCATTTGAAACCGCAGTGCCGGACGACGCTGCACAGGCGGAGATCTGGTTCCACAATTTTTATCAGACCAGCACGCGTTGCGACGCCTGGGATAGCCGATTTGGTTCCAATTACTGGTTCGAGATCGACGGTGCGCCGGCGCAGACCCCAATGCAGCCGGTCGCTTATCGCAGCGGTGCGATAACAAGTCCGGAGACGGTCAATGTGCTGGAGCATAGCGCTGTCAAGGTCAATGTCTTTCCACCACTGCCGGAAGGTGGCCCTCGCCAGGGCACAGACTTGCAGACGATGCTGAAGGTGACCGCATGGGTCAGGGAAACCACTTTCGGCGCCAACGCATGGATTGACGTTCATGTCTTTGACGATGGCGACAAGCTGATACATTCCGAAACGTTGACGCTGCCTTATAGCGGCTTTGGCCCGGTATTCCGTTATGGGTTCTCGGGCAAGGTCTATCAAGGTTCAACCGCCACCCCGGGATCGGTACAGCCCCGGCCCGATGCACGAAAAATCCAGTATCGCCTGTATTACGACATAAATTACCAGGTCTTCACTGACGGCATCCTGCATCAGCTTCATCTATCCGAGAATGCCGACACTTCGGCGCATTCAGCCCATTCCCACGAGAGGCCACATTGATGACTGGCAGCTATGACGAACGTATTTAACCAGATTTGTACCTGCTATCCATTTTTATAACGGTACTGTCAAATCTTGTCTTCCCCGCGAAAGCGGGAGTCAAAAGGCCTCTTTCGAATTATTGCATGTCAATTACATAACTAGGAAACAGCCATGCCCGCTCTCATTCGCCTGATTACCGCTATACTCGCGCTAGTTGCCGCAACAGCCCACGCCGCCGATACCCCCGACACTTTGAATACGGCTGAAATAGAACAATTGACGGGTCTTAAAGGAACATACTCCAGCGAAGAAAATGTTTTCAAGGTATCCAAGCCACGCACCGACGTAAAAATCAAGGTGGATAAATGGATGATGCCGCCATTCATGGGCTTGACCTCTTGGGCTGCTTTTGTCCCTGCTCAGGATGGACAAGTGATGATGATGGGAGACACTGTTCTGTTCGAGGATGAGGTTAATCCAGCCATGAGCATGGCATTTGATTCGGGACTGGAAGTTACCGCTTTATACAATCACTTTTTCTTCGATGAACCGAAAATCTATTTCATGCATATTGGCGGCGTGGGTAGTGCCGCACAGCTTGCCGCGGGCGTAAAAAAGGTTTATGACAAAATCGTCGAAATTCGCGCTATATAACCTGTACCTGTGCCCGAGTTCCCTAAAGCAATTTCGAAGGAAAGCAGAATCTCCGCAGGGCCTCTCGAAACAATCTTGGGAATAAAGGGCATATCAAAAGATGGCATGTTCAAAATTACGGTTGGCCGTTCCGCTACCATGCATGGCGCGCAAGTCGGCAAGGAAATGGGTGTCAACACATGGGCAGCATAGATGGAAATTTCGCAATGCTGCCAGATGAAATGCAGGCTGTTCTGAAAATAATGCGGGCAGGCGACATCAATGTCGTCGCGATCCATCAACATATGACCCACGATCAGCCGCATTATTTATTCATGCACTACTGGGGCAAGGGCAACGCACAAGAATTGGCAAAAACGATCAGGAAGGCGCTGGATGCGAGTCGACGTACTTCATGAATCTTGGGAACGTCAAATATAAGTCCCATTAGGTCGCCACGAGCGAGCAGTTGCATATGGATTACAATTCGCCAGATGAATTAGCGCTGATAGCACGGCTACGATATGTGCGCAAATTGGAGGGCTATCGATCAAAGCTCATGGAATCCGCATAGGAACTGTGCATTCTTTACGGAATAGACTGGAGAGTTAGGAATTTTCCTCAACCCTTCCACGGCTGCTTTCTCCGCCTTTAGGCCCCCAGAATACAACCCACGTGCCAAAATCGCCGGAAAAATTCTCGAACCGGTGTTCAACATCAGCAGCTACAAACAGGCAATCACCCGCCTCGAACGAATGACGATCGTCGCCGATAACAAGCTCACCCGTGCCTTTATGGATGAAGTAAACCTCATCCTGTTCATGCGGTGTCTGGGGGTCGAGGCCGATGGGTGCGTAATACTCGACCGACATGGTGCCATGAGCAAGCGCAACGGCGAATCGTTCACCCATGGGCCACTCTGCGGTAACGGGACCTGGAATGCGGGAAAATACTTCCTCAAACGTTGCTTTAACTTTCAATTGCCCTCCTCGCGAGCAGGCCGCGCTTAGTCATCCCTGGCAGGTTCGTCCGCGGAACTGCTCGGTATTTCCTGGAATCTGCCGGTAAGAGATGCTAGAAATTGGCTGTGGGTAGTCAGCAGCTTATAAAGCGGGAACGCGAGCGCGCCAAAGATTATGCCCAGAAGCAGGCCCGCAAACGGCGCTAAAAGGAGAACAAGAAGCGCTTTCCCTATACCGCTGCTCTGAAAAGTGAAAAATGCGTTTACCGGGGAAAATAACGTATTGGCACAACAGAATACCAGTGAATTGAACTTCACGAAGGAAATGAAGCTAAGTTGTACGAGATATCTGCTCATTTATTTCTCTGACAATGGATTGAGCCTTGCCGAAGCACGGCCGTTACTGCTTCATTGTATGAAATAATCCGAGCCTGCGTGAGATTTATTCAGGCTTTATTCAGAACCCGCGTAGCTCGGGGATATCTGGAACGCTTTGCGCCCTCGGCTCCGATGCAATGAACGTGCGAATGCGAATACCGGTATTTCAGGCGCTGTCTCGCTCATTATGGCTGTTCCTCCTGCAGTGTGAAAACATTGTTAAGCCAGAAATAATTTCATTCGAGTTGACGCTCGACCAGCGAATGCTAGACTGGAACATGGAAGCGATAATTTATCGTCTTTCATTCTGCTCGGCTACCGGTCTTTTATACCCATGCATGACGGTAAAGGCTGAGCAGATCCCTATGACTTATACACTTAGCGAAGAATCGTTTATTGCCGAGGGAATCGTTATGGAACAGTCTGCCGTCACCCAGTTCAAGTTACCCAAGGACGTGATCGCGCTAGTGCCTATGCGCAACCTTGTGGTGTTTCCCCACGTATTGACGGCGATCACCGTTGGCCGGGCAAAGTCAATCGCGGCAGTGGAGCATGCGCTGCACTCCAACTGGCCGTTGGGCATCGTTCTGCAAAAGGACGCGGCCGTCGACGAACCGGGGCTCGATGCATTATTCAACATGGGCACAATAATAAGCATCGTTCGGCATCTCACTTCGGCCGATGGGCTGCGCCACGCCGTATGTCAGGGTCTGGAGCGGTTCTGCATCGAAGAACTGGTCGAAGGTTATCCGTTTCTTGCCGCTCGTATACGGCGCATCGCCGAGCCGGCCGAGGTGTCCACAGAGGCCGAGGCGCTGGCAATGCAGTTGCGTGAACGCACCGTGGAAATTCTCTCGCTCTTGCCCGGAGTGCCGGCAGAGCTTGCGCACGCACTGCAAGCTACCCGCGCACCATCGCATCTGGCGGATATTGCCGCGAGCCTGCTCGATGCTGAAGTCGGTGAGAAGCAGATGCTGCTCGAAACCTTGAGTACGGAAGAACGGCTGAAAAAAGTGCTTCAGATCCTGTCGCGCCGCATCGAGGTGCTCAGGCTCTCGCAGGAGATTGGTGAGCGGACGAAAGAACAGTTGGTGGACCGCGAGCGCAAATTCCTGCTGCGTGAGCAATTAAAGACGATCCAGAAGGAACTGGGTGAAACTGAAGGCAATGACCAGGAGATCACGGAACTGGATGAGGCTATTGCCAAGGCCGGCATGCCGGATGAAATCGAGGCCCAGGCGCGCAAGGAGCTGCAACGACTGCAACGCATGCCGTCGGCCTCAAGCGAATATTCAATGCTTCACATTTATCTTGAGTGGATGACTGAGTTGCCGTGGCGGCTTCCGGCCGACATGCCGATCGACCTGAATGCAGCACGCGAGATACTGGAAGCCGATCACTTCGGGCTTGAGCGCGTCAAGCAGCGGGTTGTCGAGTTCCTGGCGGTGCAAAAACTGAAACCTCAGGGGCGCGCGCCGATTCTTTGTTTTGTCGGCCCGCCGGGGGTAGGCAAGACTTCCCTCGGCCAGAGCATCGCGCGGGCGCTGCAGCGGCCATTTGTTCGCGTATCCTTGGGTGGCGTGCATGACGAGGCGGAAATGCGCGGTCACCGCCGCACTTACATTGGCGCCATGCCGGGTAATATCGTGCAGAGTCTGCGCAAGGCCAAGGCACGCAATTGCGTGATGATGCTTGACGAGGTGGACAAGATGTCAGCCAGTCTTCACGGAGACCCATCGGCTGCACTGCTGGAGGTGCTGGACCCGGAACAAAATTCGACTTTTCGGGATAATTATCTCGGCGTGCCTTTCGACTTGAGCCGTGTCGTCTTTATTGCGACGGCGAATGTAATTGATAACGTGCCGCCCCCGGTGCGCGATCGCATGGAGATTATCGACATTCCCGGCTATACCCGGGAGGAAAAACTTCAGATCGCGCTGCGTTACCTGGTGGCTCGCCAATGTGAGGGCAACGGCCTGACCGAAGGGCAGTGCGAAATAACGGTCGAGGCGTTGAATAGCATCATTGCGAACTACACCCGTGAGGCCGGCGTACGCCAATTCGAACGCGAGATCGGGCGTGTGATGCGTCATGCGGCCATGCGGGTTGCCGATGGTGCGCAGCTCAGGGTGCGGGTCGATATCGCAGATCTGGATGGTATCCTGGGCCCTGCCAAATATGAGCATGAGATCGGCTTGCGCGCCAGCCTGCCGGGTGTGGCTACCGGCCTTGCATGGACGCCGACAGGCGGCGATATCCTCTTCATCGAAGCGACGCGAGTCAGTGGGCGCGGCCAACTGATTCTGACAGGGCAGCTTGGCGGGGTCATGAAAGAGAGTGCTCAGGCCGCGCTCACCCTGGTAAAGGCGCTTGCGGGCGATTTGCATATTCCGGCGTCAATGTTTGACGGGGTCGACGTTCATGTGCACGTGCCGGCTGGGGCCATCCCGAAGGATGGCCCCAGCGCCGGGGTAGCCATGTTTATAGCGCTCGCTTCACTTTTTACCGACCGGCCGATAAATCACGATGTGGCAATGACCGGGGAGATCAGTTTGCGCGGGATGGTATTGCCCGTAGGGGGAATCAAGGAGAAGGTGCTTGCAGCTCAGCGTGCAGGTCTGCGCGCGGTACTACTGCCGGCGCGTAATGAAAAAGATTTGCGGGAAGTACCCGAAGCGACGCGCGCCACACTGGAATTCGTTTTCCTGGAAACGGTGGATGACGCAATTCAGGCGGCGCTGGGTCAACGGGGCGCCAGTCGCGCCGCTTCCGAATTCAAGCTGATATAAGAAGTTTCTGAACCAGCCGCCTTCGAACTCATGCATGTGATCCAAGGATTTCCGAGTTTGCTGCGGCACTCGCGTCATCCAAAAAATAACTAGCTCGTTTCGAGTCCGACATCGAAGGTTGTCGCGTACCCCTTTCCGGTTTCCAGAAGCGTAAGCATTAGCTGGTCTCCTCCTTCGCGGAATATGCTGTCGCCCTCATTCCTCGTTCTCGGCAGGTAGGACCCTTTTCTTGCATATGCCTGCTGCCGTGCATATACCAGGTCCGTAATCGAGTCGTTGAAGTAGAGCTGCGACGTAAACTCGCGGGCCCGCGCATATTTCGCGTCAGTACGTATTTTGAAATGAATATGAACCGTTCTGCCGGGATACCAGCCGGGGTAAATAGTGAGAAATCGTACGCTGCCGCTTGTGTCCGTTACTTGATAGCCGCGCAGGAATTTCTTGCCGACGGTGTTGAAGCTGCTATCCGTCACATCGGAATAAATCCCCTGGGCATCACAATGCCAGATATCCACAGAAGCGCCCGCAAGGGGCTTGCAGTCGATTCCATTGCCGGTCTTCGTACCTGTGCCGGTGGCAAAAACACGAATCTCAAGTGCGAGTGGCAGCCCTTCTTTTATCGATCCATCCGAAGGATCGGATCGAATATCCGAACGATGCAAATGCTCATCGACAAAGTAGGGACCTTCGGTTTGCTGAGGAGTGAGGACACATGAGAGGGTCCTGTGTACCGACCCGCTGGCGTTCGCGGATGAATATCCGCTGAGCTTGTTAATGCCGGCTGCGCCGATCAAAGTGAGCATTTTCCGTCGATTCATGAACGATTCCTCGCAACTGCCGGAATTCATGCTTTCTCCCATAAATTGGTAGACAGTGGCACCAGCGGTGTTGTCGGTTAACTACTTTGATAGCGCCACTGCCTTCAAGTTCATGAAATCAATTTAATTTCGACAATGGAGGTTATGAGGTCGGCGTAATTTCCGCCACAGTGGCTTCATTGCCGTGTTTGTGGAACGAGAGCCTGCTTGTTAAATTGTTTTTTACCGAGGGCCATTCATGCTGGAGTATCGAATAGACAACCGTGTCACGAACCGAACCGTCACGCATTACTTGGTGATTGCGTAAAATCCCGTCCTGCTTCGCTCCCAGCCGTTCAATTGCCGTTCGTGAGGCTTGATTGAAAAAATGTGTCCTGAACTCTACCGCGATGGCTTTTTTTTGCTCGAAGACATGTTGCAGCAACAACAGCTTGCTTTCGGTATTTACCCCTGTTTTACAGATGGACTTTGCATACCAGGTATAGCCAAGCATCGGTCGCCTGTTCTTTTCGTCCACGTTATAGAAGCGCGTGGTTCCCACTATCCTGTTCGCATCATTAAGCCGGACCGCAAACGCGATATCCCCGTTCCTGGCATTTTCAATGGCTTTAGCCACATAATTGCCGATTTGGGCAGGGGAGGGCACGTTGGCAAACCAGAGCTTCCACAACTCTCCATCCATTACCGCTGTCTTTAACGGATCAATGTGATTAATATCAAGCGGGTCAAGGGTTACAAGCGCCCCCTTGAGCTGGATAGGTTCAAGCCAGCGCATCATTGCATGTGTTCATATTGCCTTTCACTGACCTGTACCGTATCAATCTCCATTGTTCACGCCTGAGACCTGTTCAGCGGCTTTCCTAAAACATCGGCTTCTTTTTGGCTGTGTTATAGCGTTTTACACCTTCCACGATTTCCGCTTTTGCTTCTTTGACACCAACCCAGCCATTTACCTTGACCCACTTGTTTGGTTCCAGATCCTTGTAATGAGCAAAAAAATGTGCAATTTGTGAACGAATCAGCTCAGGTAAGTCATCATGGGATTTTTTTTTGCGGTAGAGGCTGCATAGCTTGTCAACAGGCACGGCTAATACTTTGGCGTCTTCACCGGCTTCATCGGTCATTTCCAACATTCCCAAGGCCCTGCATCGCACGACCACACCGGAAATAAGCGGAACCGGCGAGATTACCAGCACATCCACCGGATCTCCATCGTCCGATAGCGTATGGGGAATATAACCATAGTTGCATGGGTAGTGCATCGCCGTTGACATGAAGCGATCCACGAACATTGCACCGGTTTCCTTGTCAACTTCGTACTTGATAGGATCGGCATTCATGGGTATTTCTATGATGACGTTGAAATCGTTGGGCACGTCACGGCCTGAACCAACCCGGTCGAGATTCATTTGCGTTCCTGTTACTGATGGCTGAAAAACGGCTATTATAACTATGAGTAAGCAGATTAACCCAGAAACCTTGAATAAGCTTCCGTGTACCAAATTACCGGCAACTGGGCAGATAAGCCCGGAAAATATTCATAGGTTCCCTAATTCCATCCTATCGGGCACCAATATGCTGTTCAATTTAGGCATCATGGCCATGGCTGGGTATGCTGTTTTCGCGGCGGCAATTTTTTTTGTGCAGCCGCGTTTTGTCTATTATCCGGATTTTGGGCGAAGCATTACCGGAACACCGGATGACCTGGGGCTTGCCTACGAGTCAGTGGAGATCACTACCGCTGACGGCGAAATCCTGCATGGCTGGTTTGTACCGGCCCCCGCTGCAACCGCAACCGTTTTGTTCATGCATGGCAATGCCGGAAGCATTTCGCACCGCCTGGACTATCTGCCGATGTTTTACCGGCTCGGTTACAATACATTCATTTTCGATTATCGCGGTTACGGCGAAAGTAGCGGAACGCCATCAGAGGCTGGCACCTATCTTGATGCTCAGACCGCCTGGCAATACCTTATCGAAAAAAGAGCTTTGCCGCCTGATAGTATCGTTTTATTCGGGGAATCCCTCGGTGGCGCAATAGCGGCATGGCTTGCGGCACATGAAAAGCCGGCTCTGCTGGTGCTGGCTTCCGCGTTCACTTCGGTACCCGACATGGCGGTAAAAATGTATCCGTTTTTGCCTGTACGATTGCTGTCCCGTTTCGAGTACAACACGATTGACTACTTGCGAAACGTTACCTGCCCGGTATTTGTCGCGCATAGTCCGCAGGATGAAATCGTGCCGTTTGCGCATGGCCAGGCGCTATACCAGGCAGCACCCGATCCAAAGCAATTTCTGGAGCTGCAAGGCGGCCACAATAATGGCTTCATTTACATGCGGGACGATTGGGTGAAAGTGTTGAATGAATTTATCGACAGGTACGTGCCTCCACGCTGAAGCGTCGGCGCTTCGACGAACTCATATGGTTCCTGATTACAGATCATGCTGGTAATCGCTCATCGCGGATATCACGACGCGGTTCCCGAAAACACCATGGCTGCTTTCGAAGCGGCGGTGGCGGTAGGCGCGAACGGCATTGAAACAGACGTGCGCATCAGTCGCGATGGTTTACCGGTACTGATTCATGACCGTATTATTGCATCCGGACAAGCGGTAGCGGAGTTGATCCGGAGTGACATCGAACGAATCGCAGGGCATCAGGTACCCACTCTGGATGAAGCGCTGGAACACTTTCCCGGCATCTTGTGGAATGTCGAGATCAAGGCAATGAAGGCGCTATCCGCCGTGATTGGCGTTATCAAGAAGCATCAGGCTGGCCATCGTATTATCGTTACGTCTTTTCGCCATGACCTGGTGGCGATCTGCGCGTCGTCGCTCAAGGTCAATTGCGGCCTTTTGCTGGCGCATCGGCCGCGAACGCTGAGTTCATTGCTGGCAGACTTGAACGACAATGGCAATCCCAGGATCAATCATATCGTATGGGATTATGATGTGCTGGACGCCGATCTATTGAAGCAGGCGTCTTTGGATGGCTTCCGCAATTTCGTTTATGGTCCCGTCACTAAAGCCGAGCACGACGATTGCCGGGAACTGGGCGTGGATGGGGTGATTACCGATTATCCGCTCCTGGTGCAAAATGCATAGTGCAGCTAAAAAAAACAGGATTTTGGAATTACGCATGCTATAAATCACCCTGTTGACTTCAGGTAACGCAGGGTAGAGCGATGGCTTATTTGACGATTTTGATGATCTGGCCAGCGGCGGGCTCTCCCTCGGGATACTGGCCGTTGAGCAAGCGCAGGTAACTTTCGGCGTTAACTCCAAGGGGAGACTCTTTGGCCAGCCCGGCATAACTCAAGCCATTGGCAGCTTTAATGGTTCTGATCTCAAGTGCCCTGGCAGATTTTTTTTCCGCATCGGTAAGTGCGCGAAAACTTTCGATGGTGCCGGAGATAGCATCCCGGTAGCGGGCGAACGCCGCGGGAGAGTCGCCTCGTCCCGCGACAAGGTATGCCTTGTCTTCGTGATAAATCATGGCCGCCTTGAAGGGTCGCTCGCCCTGCGCAATGGGCGTTACGACAGCTACTGGCAGGCCATTACTGGTCATCGACAGAATTTCCGCAGGGGATTCAGGGCGAAAGCGTTCCTGGGCAAGATCGGCTGGCGCCCCGCGTTGGTCACCCAGAGGTCCTAACACCACCATGGCCTCCCCGTCAGGACTCACCGCAACCACTTCATCCGGTTTATTCCGGATACGCCAGCCGGGCGGGAAAGACAGCATGAAACCCATTTGCTTATGTTGAAACGTGTTTCCTCGCACGACCCCCTGGCTGGCGTCATCGCCGAAAATCATGCCCTCGGTCTGGTGCAGGAATTCCGCGTGGTGATCATCGAATTTTCCCGGCTGGGCATATCGATTCGCTTCACCAACCACCTCCTGCAATCGTGTGTCATTGTCAGGGTGGGTGGCAAAAATACCATGATAACGTCGCGGCTCGCGTCCTTCCTGTTTCGCGGCTTCGATATCGAACAGTTCCTGATTTTTAAGCACGGAAATGACTTTGATCATCGCTTGCGGATCGTAACCGCTTCGCGCAAGATACTCCGCACCCAGACGGTCCGCCTCCAGTTCATGGCTGCGGCCGTAGCCTGAAAGAAGAGCGCTGCCGGTGACCCCGAGAAGGCTTTGCCAGGCCGCCAACGGTGGCTCGGAATTAAGATAAGCCAGGATGCCCCGTGTAACGTAGATATGACCGCCCGGCAGGGCAAAGGCGTTTACCTCGGGGCTATCCACGACCGTGAAATGATAATCGAGCTGGGGGCGATGGCTTTTCCTGGCGAGCTTCTGCCCAATCTCGTTCACATAATTTTGCAAAGCCGGCAGGCCGTCATAAATATCATATGTCTTGCTTATCTCGGTAGCGGCTTGCCGCCCCTCGCGCATCTCATCGGCCTCCGACATGAGCGTGAAATTCCGGTTGCCCGTAACCGGATTTACCGCGCAACCAGAGAACTGAAACAGGCAGCCGAGCGCGAGGGTCAATTGAAACGCGGTTACGATCCTCATCGTATTATTTTGGTTAGCCGCTGAAAATAAAAGAGCGTAGGGAAACGAAAAAGAGCAGCGTGAAGCTGCTCTTTTTCTGCCTGCTCTATTTCAGCAGATACCTGACGATTGATTTTAAGCCGCTGGTTGCTTTTCGACCTTTTTTCCATATTTCTGGCGGAATTTTTCTACTCGCCCGGCAGTATCAACAATTTTTTGCTTGCCGGTATAGAAAGGATGGCAGACCGAGCATACTTCGATATGCAAAGGCTTGCCCATGGTGGAGCGAGTCTGGAATATGTTACCGCAACTACAGGTAACGGTGATTTCCTGGTAGTTTGGATGAATGTTTGCTTTCATGGCGTAGTCCTTGAGCTGAGCTGTGCCCGGTCGGCAGTAGATAGCTGCGGAGCAGGAAAAACTCTTATTATCTTATAATCCGGGGAGAGGTTGCAACAATGTATTCCATTAGGCGCGGTTTTTGTACTATACCCGGCGCATGGAATCGAAGAAATCCGCGTTATTTTTCGTGGCCTTGATCTTGTCGAGCAAGAATTCCATCGCTTCCATGTCATCCATCGGATAGAGCAATTTGCGCAGCACCCAGATTTTCTGTAGTACATCCGGTTTGATGAGCAATTCTTCCTTGCGGGTACCGGAGCGGTTTACGTTGATGGCGGGGTAAGTGCGTTTTTCCGCCATGCGCCGGTCAAGATGGATTTCCATGTTGCCGGTCCCCTTGAATTCTTCATAGATCACATCGTCCATGCGCGAGCCCGTATCCACCAGGGCGGTGGCGATGATGGTAAGGGAACCGCCTTCCTCAATGTTGCGGGCGGCCCCGAAGAAACGTTTGGGGCGTTGCAATGCATTGGCATCGACGCCGCCGGTCAGTACCTTGCCGGAAGCAGGAACCACGGTATTGTAAGCGCGCGCCAGTCGCGTGATGGAATCCAGCAGTATCACCACATCTTTCTTGTGTTCGACCAGCCGCTTGGCTTTTTCAATCACCATGTCGGCCACTTGCACGTGACGTACTGCAGGTTCGTCGAAAGTGGAGGAAACCACCTCACCCCTGACCGAGCGGATCATCTCTGTTACTTCTTCGGGACGCTCGTCTATCAGCAATACCATCAGGATGACGTCGGGGTGATTGGCCGCGATCGCATGGGCGATATGCTGAAGCATGACCGTTTTTCCCGACTTGGGGCTCGCTACCAGCAGGCCGCGCTGGCCTTTCCCGATGGGAGCAATGAGATCGATGATGCGGCTGGTAACGTTTTCTTCAGCCTTGATGTCACGTTCGAGCAGTAGTCGCTCGGTGGGGAATAGCGGGGTGAGGTTTTCAAACAGAATCTTGTGCTTGGAATTTTCCGGCGGTTCGCTGTTGACCTTATCCACCTTGACCAGGGCAAAGTAGCGTTCGCCATCCTTGGGGGTGCGAATTTCGCCTTCTATGGAATCACCCGTGTGCAGGTTGAAACGTCTTATCTGGCTGGGGGAGACATAAATATCGTCGGGTCCGGCCAAATAGGAGGTGTCCGGAGATCGCAGGAAGCCGAAGCCATCCTGGAGCACTTCCAGGGTGCCTTCGCCGTAAATGCTCTCCCCCTTGCGCGCCTGGTTTTTCAGTAAGGCGAAAATCAGGTCCTGTTTTCGTAGCCGGTTGGCGCCGTCAATTTCGTTGGCGATAGCCATTTCCACCAGTTCGGTGACGTGGAAGTTCTTAAGGTCGGATAGGTGCATTGAGCGGAACTCGTGGGTGAAGAACAGGGGCGTAAAGCGTCAGGACGCGTTGGAAAAAACTGATGGGGCAGAGCGAGAATTAGAAGCGGTAGATCGAATAGGATTCCGCTTGGGGAGGCGGTTATTTACAAGATTAGCGATTTTAGATATGGCTGTCAATAAAAGCGGTAAGCTGGGACTTTGATAGTGCGCCAACCTTGGTTGCCTCGATATTGCCGTTTTTGAAAAGCATAAGCGTGGGAATGCCACGGATGCCATATTTTGGCGGGGTAGCCTGATTTTCGTCAATATTCAGTTTTGCCACTTTCAGCCGATCTCCATATTCCTTGGCCACTTCATCCAGTATCGGCGCGATCATCTTGCATGGTCCACACCACTCAGCCCAGTAGTCAACCAGCACCGGCACGGTGGATTGCAGTACTTCGGCTTCAAATGTCCCATCGGAAATATAAAGGATATGCTGGCTCATGTGACTTTCTCGTCCAAGTTAAATATATGCGGCTAATGACTACGGCAGGCAGGGCCAAACGACACCGATGCGATAATGCTGAAAATGAAGAAGCTGCAGTTCAGTCAGGGGTCTGTGGCAATATCAGAAATTATATATCGCTTCTTTTCCGGATGCTTTGCTTTTGTATTTTTTATATGCTATCGAAAAAATGCAGGAAAGGGAAGCAGCTTTTTCAAGAAAGACGGGCTTGAGTTGAATTCGCATTATATCACAGTAGAACTGAGCAAGTTCGGTATCGGCGTCAATCGTAATTTCAACCGCCGTGTTTCAGGCCTTAGCGGGCTTGCTCCATGAATCCCGCAGCGTAACCGCTCGATTGAACACCGGTTTTCCGGGTTTCGAGCTCTCACGGTCGGCGATGAAGTAACCGTGGCGCTCGAATTGAAAGCGGTCTTCCGGCTGAGCCTGATCGAGTGCCGGTTCTACATAGGCGGTGATAATTTTCTTCGAATTGGGATTCAGAAAAATTTTGTAATCCTGTCCTCCCGCGTCGGGTTGGACATGGGAAAACAGGCGGTCATAAACCCGCACTTCGGCCTGCCGCGCATGGTTTGCCGAAAGCCAATGTATGTTGCCCTTGACTTTGCGCTTGTCCGCGCCTGCGGTGCCGCTCCTGGTGTCGGGATCATAAGTGCAGTGAATTTCGATGACTTCCCCGGCGGCGTCTTTCACGACATTCACGCATTTTACGATATAAGCATAACGCAATCGCACTTCCGTGCCAGGCGAGAGGCGGAAGTAGCCCTTCGATGGTGTTTCCATGAAGTCGCTGCGCTCGATATAGATGATTTTCGACAGTGGCACGATGCGGTTTCCCCACTCCGGTTTTTGCGGATGGTTGGGCGCCAGGCAATCCTCCTCGCTGTTTTCCGGATAATTATCGATAACGACTTTTAGCGGTTCCAGGACAGCCAGTCGCCTGTGAGCACGGTCATTCAAGTCTTCGCGAAGACAGTCTTCCAGCATACCCAGCTCTATCCACGAATCGGCCTTGCTGACGCCGATGCGCTCGGCGAAAAGCCGGATGGATTCGGGCGTGTAGCCGCGGCGCCGTACCCCAGCCAGCGTATTCATGCGCGGGTCATCCCAGCCATCGACGAAACCTCCCTCAACCAATTCGATCAGCTTGCGCTTGCTCATGACGGTATAGGTGAGATTCAGCCGCGCAAATTCGATTTGCTGGGGATGACAGGGGACAATATCAGCCAATTGATCCAATACCCAATCATAGAGCGGACGGTGATCTTCGAATTCCAGCGTGCAAAGCGAGTGAGTGATTTTCTCCAGCGCATCGGAAAGGCAATGCGTGTAATCGTACATCGGGTAAATGCACCATTTATCGCCGGTGCGATGATGATGAACATGGCGGATACGATATATAACCGGGTCGCGCAGGTTGATGTTGGGAGACGTCATGTCGATTTTAGCGCGCAAAACATGCGTCCCGTCTGCAAACTCTCCCGCTTTCATCCGTCGAAACAAGTCAAGATTTTCTTCAGTGCCGCGTTCACGATAAGGGCTATTCTTGCCAACCTCGGTCAGTGTTCCGCGTAGCGCGCGGATTTCCTCGGCAGTAAGGCTGTCTACATACGCCTTGCCCCGCTTGATGAGGTGCTCGGCAAACTCGTAAAGCTTATCGAAATAGTCGGAGGCGTAATGGAGGTGCTTGCCCCAGCTGAAACCCAGCCATTCAACCGAATCAAGTATTGAATCGACATATTCCTGCTCCTCTTTTTCAGGATTGGTATCGTCGAAACGCAAATGACATATACCGTTATAATCACGGGCAAGGCCAAAATTCAGGCAAATGCTTTTGGCATGGCCGATGTGCAGGTAGCCATTCGGTTCAGGCGGAAAACGGGTTTCTACGCGTCCGTTCCATTTGCCCGTCCTGTTATCTTCTTCGATGATATTACGGATGAAGTTGGAAACGGGCAGCGCCGCGGGCCCGGTTGCGGGGTTATCTTTCAAATTAGCCTCTCGTGTCATTCATTATGCTTAGCTTGGTTCACCTATTATAGAGAGATTAGCGCATTACGCTAAATCCGATAAAAACCCTTCACGCCGATTAATGCGCAAGCTGTAGCGCAGGCCGGAAAAATTTGCACTACACTGGTTAATATGAAGCCGCTCACTTTTTCTATTCTGCGCCTGTTGAGCGATAACGAATTCCATTCGGGCGCTGCCATTGCACAAACCCTGGGTGTTTCCCGGGCCAGCGTGTCCAACGCGCTACGAGACGTGGATGAAGCCGGTCTGACGGTACACAGGGTTCACGGTCGTGGCTACCGCCTGCTCGACCCGGTGCAATGGCTGGAACGGGAGGCTATTCTGAAGCATCTCGGCAGCGCGGACAATTTCGACCTTGAGGTGATGGATAGCATCGACTCAACCAACACTTTTTTGCTTCATGAAGCTTCGAGAGGGATAAATTGCGGCAGGGCCGGTATTCATGTGGTTGCGGCAGAATTGCAAACCAGCGGACGTGGACGGCGCGGACGGCAATGGCATTCGGGTTTGGGCGGCAGCCTTGCTTTTTCGATGTCATGGCAATTTCAGCAGGGTGCCAGCTTCCTGTCCGGCCTGAGCCTCGCGATTGGAGTGGCGATCATACGTACGCTCGAGTCTGCGGGAATCGAGGGCGCGGTACTCAAGTGGCCCAACGACGTCATGTACAACCTGTGCAAGCTTGCAGGCATACTCATCGAATTGCACGGCGATATGCTGGGTCCCTCCGCTGCTGTCATTGGCGTGGGCGTAAACCTGAAGCTGTCGGATAATATACAGGCGCGTATAGACCAGGGGGTGACGGACGTGCATTCGATTACCGGTAAAATGCCTGACCGCAATGAATTATTGGCTGCGCTGTTGATTGATCTCGCAGCCGCGTTGAGAGAGTTTGAGCGCAGAGGCTTTGCGCCATTCAAGGAAGAATGGGTGAGTCGCCATCTTTGCGAAAATAAGATTGTCAAACTTCGCTTCCCCGATGGCTCAAGTCAGGAGGGCACCGTCCATGGTGTGGCGGATGACGGATCGTTGCTGCTGCAAACTTCGGCAGGTATTCGTAGCTACAGCGGCGGCGAGATTACGCTATGCAGAATAGCCTGAAACCGCTTTTGCTGGCAGTTGATTCCGGCAACACCCATATCAAGTGGGGACTATACGACGGGAGCAACCGGCTGAAACAAGGAGTCGTGGCACAAGGAAAAAAGGTGCTGCTGGAGCGGGAATGGGAAGTTCTGGAGGAACCCTCGCGTATCATGGTATCCCATGTTGCCGACGCGCAGGCCGGGAGCGATCTGTCCGAGCTATTTGCCCGATGGAAAACCCAACCGGAATGGATCCATGCGGTTGCTTACCAGTGCGGCGTGCGCAACTACTATGCGGACCCCGCCCAACTCGGCAGTGATCGCTGGGCGGCCCTGATTGGCGCATGGGAATCGGAACGGCAAGGATGCCTGGTCGTGGATGCCGGGACCGCAATGACTGTTGACGCTCTTACCGACACAGGTGAATTTCTTGGCGGCATTATTACTCCGGGTATTGATCTGATGCAGCAAATACTGATGAGGGATATCGTATCCCTGAAATCCGCGGAGGGGAAATTCTGCGATTACCCCGACAGCACCGCGGATGCCATATGCAGCGGCGCGGTGCATGCAATGGCCGGCGCCATCGAGCGGATGGCCGTGACGCTCGCAGGTACCCTGGGTCGCGTGCCTGACTGTATTTTATGCGGGGGCTCGGCACAGCGGTTGCTGCCGCAACTTAACGTCAATGCCAAAGTGATGGATAATCTGGTATTGCAAGGCCTGCTGGCAATCGCCCAGGAGAACCCGCAAACACCGCTGTAAATTCAGCTTTCATCCGCAGCAAGTTGGAAGCCTCTGAACAGGTTTTGTCCTTTCAATGCGATTGTTGCTCCGTTCGTATCCTTGTGGACTTATTTAGAGCCTATTTGGAAATTTTGTTTTTAGCTGTCTGCATTTACTCATTTGGTTGAAATATGTCCGTTTTCCAGCATGCAACGTTTTATACCACTGTCAATCAGTTGAGCCATTTGCCGTCACCCGACGGGGTGGAGATAGCCTTTGCCGGGCGGTCGAATGCAGGCAAGTCCAGCGCAATCAACGCGCTGGCTACTCGTGGCCGCCTTGCTTTCGTCAGTAAAACACCCGGACGCACTCAGCATTTGAATTTTTTTCAGCTGGGGGGCGACCGTTTTCTGGTAGACCTTCCCGGATATGGTTACGCCAAAGTACCCATCGATGTGCGGCGGCATTGGGAACACCTGCTCAGCACTTATCTCCAGACGCGGGAATCGCTCTGTGGAATGGTGCTTATCATGGATGTGCGGCACCCGTTGACCCCGCTTGACCGCCAGATGCTGGTCTGGTTCGCGTCAACAGGAAAACCAGTGCATGTGCTGCTTACGAAATCGGATAAGCTGACCAGACAGCAGGCAGAGAAAATACTCAAAGAGGTGATGGCTTATTTACGTGAAGCTTATCCGCAATGCAGCGTACAGTTATTTTCCAGTAAAACCAGAGAAGGGGTGAAAGACGCCACGGCCTTGCTAGGCACGTGGCTGGGATTGGAAGCTGATTCGATTCGGGAACCGAATGCTGTTCCGAAGCAAAAAATAAAAAACCCCCGGTTAAAGGGGAATAAAACCGGGGGCAAACATACCTTAATAGGGATTAAGGTACCCGCTCAGGGAGGAAAAGCGGGAGACAATTAAGCAACGTCTGCAAGTAAGACGCAGAATTCGAGTACAAGTTCCCAGTTTTTCATTTTTTATCAATTTTCTTTTTTTAGGTAGACCATGCCAGTTTTAAACCAGTTTCCACAGAAGAGGATGCGGCGCATGCGGCGCGACGATTTCTCGCGTCGCCTGATGCGGGAGAATCGTCTGCATCCGGACGACCTGATTTATCCCGTATTTGTACTGGACGGAGAGAATAGGGAGGAGACCGTATCCTCGATGCCGGGTGTTGTGCGGCAAAGCCTGGATGTGTTGATGCATCGAGCGGAAAAATGCCTTCGGCTCGGCATACCGGCTATCGCGATATTTCCGGTTATCGAGCCCGACCTCAAGAATCTCACCGCCTCGGAAGCCTTCAATCCTGCAGGGCTCGTGCCACGGGTAGTAAGGGAGCTGAAGAAGCAATTTCCGGAGCTGGGCGTTATTACCGATGTTGCACTCGACCCCTATACCAGCCATGGCCAGGATGGGTTGATCGATGCCCATGGCTATGTGATGAACGATGAAACCGTTACCGTGCTGGCACAGCAGGCGCTGATGCACGCCCAGGCCGGTGCGGACATCGTGGCGCCGTCCGACATGATGGATGGGCGCATTGCAGCGATCCGGGAGGCGCTTGAAGGTCAGAAGTGTACTCATACCCGTATTCTTGCTTATTCCGCAAAATATGCTTCCGCTTTTTACGGCCCTTTTCGCGATGCAGTGGGTTCCGCCGCCAATCTGGGCGCGGGTAACAAGTATACATATCAGATGGATCCGGCCAATTCAGACGAGGCGCTGTGGGAGGTAGGTCTGGATCTGGAAGAAGGCGCCGATATGGTGATGATAAAGCCTGGTTTGCCTTATCTGGATATCGTGCGCCGCGTAAAGGACCGGTTTGGCGTCCCTACTTTTGTCTACCAGGTAAGTGGTGAATATGCCATGCTCAAGGCTGCTGCGCAAAACGGCTGGCTTGACGAAAGAACCTGCGTTCTCGAATCGTTATTGGCTTTCAAGCGTGCCGGCGCTGACGGCATCCTGACCTATTACGCCCTTGATGCGGCGGAGTGGCTGAAGGAGTAAACAGGTAGGTTGGCGTGAGGTATGGACCTCATCATTTCACGGTGACAAAAACTCCCTGATCACGTCCTCCACCGATTTTATAGCTTCGTCCACCTTGTCGTTCGCTTCGGGCGGTAGCTGCTCTTCCAGGAAATATTCGGTCATGGTACCGTGCGCTTCCCTCAAACCGGTTTCAGGGTTGATTTTCGCTGTGGTGATGCCGGCAGGCGGCGTATAGGCCGCCGTCGGGACGCCTTTCAATGCCTTGCTCATATAGCTCATCCACATCGGCAAGGCAGCCCGGCCACCGGTTTCGTTGTTTCCCAGTGATTTTGGATTATCAAAGCCGATCCAGGCGATAGCGACCAGGTCAGCCTGGTAGCCACAAAACCATGCGTCGACATAATTGCTGGTGGTGCCGGTTTTCCCGGCCAGGTCGGCACGGCCGAGCTGTTTTGCCCTGGTGGCGGTTCCCCGCTGTACCACATCCTGCATCATGCTGGTCATAAGAAAGGCGTTGCGCGGATCTATGATCTGCTTGGCGCTTTCTCCCGCCAGCACGGGTTTTGGCTGCTCCAGTATGTTGCCTCTCTCATCCTCGATGCGTTGGATGAAATAGGGTGTTACGAGAAAGCCCCCATTGGCGAACGCGGCGTAACCCACCGCCATTTGTATCGGGGTCACCGACCCGGCACCCAACGCCATCGGCAGGTAGGCGGGGTGTAGCTTGGGGTCGAAGCCGAAGCGGGCAACATAATCCTGCGCGTATTGAACGTCAATTGCCTGAAGAATGCGAATGGAAACCAGATTTTTGGATTTGGCGAGCGCTTCGCGCATGCGTACCGGTCCTTCGTAGGTGTCCTCGTAATTTCGAGGATCCCACTGATCGCTTCCTGTTTCCTCGGCGGTAAAGGAGAGTGGGGCGTCGTTGACGACGGTGGCTGGCGTAAAGCCTTTTTCCAGGGATGCGGAATAAATGAACGGCTTAAAACTGGAGCCCGGCTGGCGCCATGCCTGTATAACATGGTTGAACTGGTTCCGGTTGAAGTCGAACCCGCCTACAATGGCGCGAATTGCCCCGTCATGCGAGTTTATTGCGACCAGCGAGGCTTCAACCTGAGGAAGTTGCACGATATGCCACACGCCTTTTTCGTTCTTCCGTATCCGGATGAGTGAGCCCGGACGAATATATTGCTGACCAGAGCCCGCCTTGCTGGTGCTGGAAAGGGATTTCTGGGCAAACTTGAGGCCATCACCGGTAATCTCGATGATTTCCCCACCCCGTCGGTACGCCTTGACCGATTTAGTGCTGGCCGCCAGCACTACGGCAGCCTGGATATCGTCGCTGTCGGTCACTTCCTGTAACGCGTCTTCCAGTATCTCTTCGCGATTCTGGCCAGTTTGTGCCAGATTGATAAATGCTTCAGGGCCGCGATACCCATGCCGGCTGTCATAATCCATCACGGCTTGCCGCACCGCGTTGTAGGCTGCATCCTGATCCAGCCGTCGTATCGTGGTATAGACTTTGAAACCTTTGGTGTAGGTATCTTCACGATGGCGTTCATATACTGCCTGCCGTGCCATTTCTGCCACAAAACCGGCGTGCATTGTGAATTCCTGCGATTCGCGTTTAACCTGCAGCGGATGTTTTTCCGCTTCCTTGAACGCTGTATCGGAAATATAGCCGAGTTCGCGCATGCGCCGGAGGACATAAAGCTGCCGGGTTTTCGCACGCTTGGGATTGACTACCGGATTGAAGCGTGAAGGCGCCTTGGGCAGTCCCGCCAGCATTGCGGCTTCTGCAAGGTTGATTTTCTCCAGGCTCTTTCCGAAATAGACCTGTGATGCAGCAGCAAAGCCATAAGCGCGCTGCCCGAGATATATCTGGTTGAAGTAAAGTTCAAGAATCTCGTCTTTGCTCAGGCTGTGTTCAATTTTGAATGCCAGCAAAGCCTCGCTGAATTTCCGAGTGAGTGTTTTTTCCTTGGTCAGGAAAAAATTACGTGCGACTTGCATGGTAATGGTACTGGCCCCTTGCCGCGCGCCGCCGGAAGTGAAATTCGAATAGGCCGCCCGCAATATGCCGGGATAATCCACTCCGCCATGCTGATAGAAGCGGTCGTCCTCAGCGGCCAGAATCGCCTGTTTGAGGCGCTTCGGGACCGAGCTGATTTTAACCACCTCGCGACGCTCTTCGCCGAACTCCCCGATCAGGAGACCTTCAGCGCTGTACACTCGTAAAGGGATTTTCGGACGGTAATCGGTCAGCGCTTCAAGCGAGGGCAATGTGGGAATGGTAACCAGCGCGGCAAAGCCGGTCAGCAAGACTCCAATAAGACCTAGCGCTAAAAATGCGGCGAGCAGGTAAACCCACCAACGTGCTAGCATGTAGGAAGAATTTTGAAAAAGAGAGTTAAGACGAACATATGCAATTATAAGGCATTACGTGATGCAGTATTACGTGAAGCAATGTGGCAGAAGCGAATGCTGGGAACGCTACGGCACATTTTGAAGTGTTTTTCAGGGAAGTGAGGTGGGAGGTCTCAACTTGCAGGCTTGTCTGTTTACGGGGATGCAAAGGAAACTACCGCCGGATTCTTAGTCACGGCGACCAGTACGATATAAAGAAAAGTCAACTGAGCCGCGATCCATGCATAGATTCTTGCTTTACGGGTTTTGCCGAATTTCAACGCCATCATTCCGAGGCCGATATAAACCAGCAGGCCGATGACTTTGGCGCTGAGCCATGAATCATGTATCGGATCCTGGTGAATCCTGGTAGCCAACACGATGGCACTCGTCAGCAGTATGGTATCCACCACGTGTGGTGTAATTTTTACCCAGCGCTGCTGTAAAGCGGAAGATTCACGCATTCTCCATATGCTGCGCAACGAAAACAACAGGTAGCTGATTACCACGCTGGTGATATGAATCATTTTTAATGCCGCGTAACTCATGCTCACTCCCCGCTCAACATCCAGCCGTGGCTGCCCGCCACAGCGCCCGCAATAGTGACAAGGCTTAACCCGAGCAATATCCAATGCATGCGCCGCATCCGGCGAAAAGTCTTCTCGGCGTCGTGCTGCGCCGTTTTCGGGGCCTGTTTCCGTAACACCAGCGGTTCCACTACAAACAACATCAAGGTAAAGATTAGCCAGACCAGAACCATGGCATGCATCCACCAGAAGCCCAATTCGGCAAAACGGCTCCATGCGTTCAGAAAATGCACCATGTAGAATCCGCTCAAGCCGACGAGTAACGTAACGAAGCGAGCCTGCGGTGCAAAGCGGCCTTCGATACGCGCAAAAAACTCTGTTCGCTCGGATGCCGACCTCATCTGTGCCATGGCTGGAATCAGCACGGTAGTGACCATCGCCACGCCACCAATCCATAGCACAACGCCCAACACATGGACCACTCTGGCGAAAGCGAACTCATCCATAGAAATAATCTCCCGGTCTTTCCTGCTCGAAACGCTTATGCAAAAATGTTCTCGATACCCATGCCAGCACAAATATGCCAAGGCTCACGCCTGTTGTCTGCTTGCGTTGCTACTTCCTGACTCGCAGGTCGTTAGTGCTTGTGATTGAGTTTGGCAGCCCAGGCGCTAAAATGTTCAAGTATTTCACACATAAACATGCAGCAGAGTCGTCGCCCTCAGTTTGATTTTAACCAAGCGGAATTAATCAAGCGCCTCGCAATCGAATGCATCGCAGTTGGCAAGATCGGATTTGCCGCAAGCGGGAACTTGTGCCGATAGTTGGCGTAAAGCGCTACGCAGGCCTTCTTCCAGGGTGGGATGATAAAACGGCAAGCGCAGCATATCATGCACGGTGAGCGAACGGTCGATAGCCAGCGCCACCAAATGTGCCATATGCTCTCCGGCAGGGGCGCACATTTCGGCGCCGAGCAGCCGGCCGCTTTCCGGTTCGGCATAGAGACGCAGGATGCCCTTGTTGCGCTGACCTACCCTGGCGCGGCCCTGGTGTTTAAAACAAGCTTCTCCCGTCAGTATTTTATTACCGTCGAGTGAATTGAAGCGCCTGCCTATCATTGCGATATTAGGATCGGTAAAGACTATCGCGAGCGGGACGCGACGCTTGAAATACATCGGGTCGCGACGGGTCGCATTGATTCCGGCGATATGTCCCTCATCCGCCGCCTCATGCAGAAGAGGTATCCGGTCATTGATGTCGCCGGCCATGAAAACCGGCAGATCGGCTATTTGCATAGTATGAGGATCAACTGGAGGCAGTCCGTGCTCATCGAGTTCGATACCCAACGTTTCCAGCCCAAGGTTGTCGATATTTGGCCGCCGGCCCAGGCTAACAAGAACACTGTCAACCACAGCCTCTTTACTTCCGGCACGGACTTGCATACCACCGTTGGACGCGTGCAGATCAGCCTTTTGCCCCAGATGAACAGGGAATTCCTGTTGCAGAAGTTCTGTCGCGACGGCGTTGACGCCAGGGTCTCGCAATCCCGCAATGGCAGTTTTCTGGTCAAACGCCGCTACATTCACGCCTAGCCGCGAAAGTGCCTGGGCCATTTCCACGCCGACCGGGCCCAAGCCTATCACTGCCATACGGGAAGGCAGCGTTTGCTGTTCGAATAATGTATCCGTAGTGAGCAATTGCCTTCCGAAGGCATGCCATGGCTCAGGCACGACCGGGCGTGAGCCGGTAGCGATGATAATGCTGCGTGCGCGGAGTTCGCGCCCGTTTACTTCCAACCTTCCTGCTCCAAGCAAACGTGCGCGACCGGAAATCGCGCGCTCGCCCAGTGCTTCGGTGGTCTTCAGCGTGCTGGCAACAAAATCATTGCGCAGCCGGCGTACATGCCACAGCACAGCGGGAATATCGAGTGTGAGGGAACCCGCTCCCCGAATACCAAATTCCTCAAACGTGTTACGAGTGTGAAAGGCATTCGCTGCCTCGATCAGCGCTTTGGAAGGCATGCAACCCACCCGGGCACAGACCGTTCCCCATGGTCCATCGTTGATGAGGATGAAATTGGATGTTTGCTTCTTCACTTCATTCAATGCAGCCAAACCCCCAGTACCGGCCCCAACAATAGCGACATCGTATGATTCATTCATGATGGCTTCTCCTATTGACCCTTATTGGTTGGTAAGGTGAACGGGCAAGAAAATGACATGGTAACGGGCTGAAAGTTAGCTCGGCCGGCTGCCTGAGATAGCTTGTAACTTCAAATAACTTCAGGTAATTGACGACAAATGCGGCGATGCGAATCAAAAGGCTCGCGGAAGTAATCGGTAAGCCAACGCTGTTTTCACAGACGCAATCCCTGCCGTTTCCGGGAACGCTGTATTGCCCGGCATTGTGCTTGGTGTCAAGGCGATCTTGCAGTCACGCCTGGTCTTTAACCCAGATAATTCATTAGGCGGCTCTGCGAGCCTACGCGAGTGCTGGCGGTCAGTTTGCGGCCATTCTCGCTACCTGCGGGGCGTCCATAGATCAAGCTATGGACTTCTCTCAACCGGCAAAACTGTCTCGCAACCTGCCTTGCCATCATCTCGCGTCCTAATGGATTGTCTGGGTTTAATATATCGGCTACGTTCCTGGCTCCGCCTGGTGAGCCTTTTCGCCGGTTGTTTTGGGCTTGGGCCTTGCGGCGAGCCAGTCGCGCGAGGCTTTTTGCGCTTGCGCGAGTTGCTTGGGGCTAAGAGAGCGCATGATTTCGTCCCGAGCCGCTACAGCTTGCTGAACCCCGGCGGCAGCGGCAAGATTCAGCCATACGTAACTCTGTACCTGGTCGACAGCAAGACCATATCCGGTGCGGTAGATGAGGCCTAGCTCATATTGTGCAAGTCCGTAGCCTTGTTCCGCTGCCAGTTTAAGCCATTTCGCAGCCTCGGCGAAATCCTGAAGGGCGCCATTTCCAGTCAAATATAACAGGCCGAGCTTATATTGCGCATCGCTATCCCCCTTCTCCGCACTCTCTTGATACAACCGTACCGTGAAATAATGGTCATCCGCTGGGCCTGGTGTGGCAGGAGAGGATGGCCCTGTGTTACGCGTCGCTGCCGTTCCGGGAGGAGGTTTGACGCCGGTGGTTGCCGCATTCAAATGTTCTTCATGATTGCGTCCGGAATTGCCATTGCCGGGAATAGCGGGTTTCTCCGGCTCGATTTCAGATATGGGTCCGACGTAATGGTCAGCCATGTTTTGTTCTATGATCAGCCAGACCAACGCAATCAGTAGCGCGGCCACGGTTAGTGTCGATCCCGTTACAAGATAAGCATGGGGGTTTCGCACCCAAAAGCGCTCTCTGCAATCGCGGCAGCGCACGGGGCGAAGGAACAGCATGGACAATGTCCGTTCCCCGGGCCGGGCACGAGAGCCATGCGTTTTTTTACTTCCGCACTTAATGCATTCCGGGTACATAATATTGGGTATTGTTACCGTTCTACTCGAAAAGTAGGCGTTCCTGTATTTCGCGAAGTCTAAGCAGCGGCTGACCGAACGTCAACCCAGGCAGGAATACCAGGCACATCTCAGCGCAATTAGCTCCCTGACGAGTTCAGGTTGGCTGCGCATTCAAGCTACCCATCCCCAGCCTGATCCAGCGGATCGGGATGATTTCAGTATCGATGTTGATATGGATTACCCGCTTAAACCTAAATCCGGTAGTTGACCGCTCATTTAATAGATCAGTATCGTGATTAATAACAATATTTCATATTAGTTGACGCTCGCCTTCCGGGTGAGGCCGCTACGGGGAGAATTGCACAGTTTTTGCGGCACATGGCTGCGTTGCAACTCCTTGGAATGGAACGGCGCCCCGAAGCGTCGCCCGAGGGGCTCCGCGAAGCGGGGATCGGGCAGCGCAGGGGATGCCGCGATCGCGCTCCACACGCAAGGGGGCGCCCGCATCCCGCTTCGGGGTCGCACCTTCCTGCGGAAGGCACTGCTCCGCCCTGCGCGGTCGCATTCCGCGTCGTCGCGCCTTGCCCTGCACCCCAAAAACCGTACACTTCTCCCCGCCCAACTACCGGATTTAGGTTAAATACCGGCGCCACCGTCGTATACCTCATTTCGTATTTGCGCCTGCGAGATAACACTGCCAGGCGGAACGCTGCGCGTTAGCCAGACGTTGCCGCCAATGGTCGAGCCGCGCCCGATGGTGATACGGCCAAGAATGGTGGCGCCAGCGTAGATAATTACATCATCCTCGACAATAGGATGCCGAATATTCCCTTTTACCAGCGCACCATGCTCATCCGTGGGGAAGCGTTTGGCGCCCAGCGTCACGGCTTGATACAGGCGCACGTGTTCGCCAATGATAGCGGTCTCGCCAATGACTACGCCGGTGCCGTGATCAATGAAAAAACTGCCTCCAATCTTCGCCCCTGGATGGATCTCGATACCGGTGGCGGAATGGGCAATTTCCGAAATCATGCGTGCAATCAGCGGCGCGCCCAGGCAGTGCAGTTCATGCGCGAGGCGATAATGCGTTATGGCCGTGATGCCCGGATAACAGACCAGTACCTCGTCGAGGCTGCGGGCAGCCGGATCACCCTCGTACGCTGCCTGAATGTCGCTTTCCAGCAATGTTCGTACATGGGGTAATTGCCGGGCGAATGCCTGGGTGATGGCCGCGGCCTGTTCTCGATCCGAATCGCTTGTGGTTTCCAGGCCGGAAGTAAAGCGCAGTTCACGGCGCACTTGAACCAAAAGTTCGCGGAGTGTGACATCCAGGGTGTGTCCGACGTAATAATCGACGCTCTCATTGGTGAGTTCGGGTAAGCCCAGGCGGTTCGGAAACAACACGGCACTCAGCCCATCCGCGATCCCGACCAGTATCTTGCGGGAGGGCAGTTTAGGCGGCCTGTCGCGCCTTTGCCGGTTTTCCAGTGATTTCACACGCAAGGCGCGCAGCTCGGCCACAACCTTGTCGATTTTCAAACTTTTCCCTTTCGATGATGAGTATCCTGTTTTTCCTGATTTTGCCATCATTGCACCGAACCCTGACCATCGAGCGCATCCTCGAAGAGAATGGAACTCAAGTAACGTTCTCCCGAATCGGGAAGGATTACCACAATGGTTTTGCCTGCGTTTTCCAGACGCTTCGCATAACGTATCGCCACCGCCACCGCTGCGCCGCATGAAATTCCGGAAATAATGCCTTCTTCGCGTGCGAGGCGGCGGGCATAGCGCAACGCATCTTCATTGCTGACCTGCTCGATATCGTCCACCAGCGCCAGGTCCAAATTTTCCGGAACGAAACCGGCACCAATTCCAGGGATTTTGTGCGGTCCGGGTTTCAGCGGCTCACCCGCGCGCAATTGGGTCAATACCGGGCTGGCGGATGGTTCAACGGCAACTGAAATGATCGTTTTCCCCTTTGTATTTTTGATGTAGCGCGAAACGCCGGTTATAGTACCGCCTGTACCCACGCCGGAAACGAAAATATCAATGGCGCCCTCGGTATCGTTCCAGATTTCCGGCCCGGTAGTGCGTTCATGGATGGCCGGGTTGGCCGGGTTGTTGAATTGCTGAAGCAGTACATACCGGCCAGGATCGGAAGCAACGATTTCCTCGGCTTTCAACACGGCGCCTTTCATTCCCCGCGCCCCTTCCGTCAATACCAGTTTTGCCCCATATGCGCCCAGCAGTTTACGCCGTTCCAGGCTCATGGTTTCCGGCATGGTCAAGGTCAGCGGTATGCCGCGGGAGGCCGCAACGGACGCCAGTGCGATGCCGGTGTTGCCGCTGGTCGGTTCCACCAGTTCTTTTCCTGCAAGGAGCAGTCCGCGCGCTTCCGCGTCCTCGATCATCGCCGTGCCAATACGGCATTTTACGGAATAAGCGGGGTTACGCCCCTCGATCTTCGCCAGCACCGTTGCGGGAGCGCCGTCGGTAATGCGGTTGAGCCGGACCAACGGGGTATGTCCGATAGACAGCGAGTTATCCTTGAACCAACGCGGCATGCTGCGACTTCCTTCAGTATGGGTTCCGGGCAAGCCTGTTCACGAATATGACGCCCGTGAGGATGGACATGTTTGGAAGACAGAACTTAAATCGTTTCAACCCATCCAATCCGTTCGAGATGGGCTTTCTTGCAACCGTGGGTGAGGCGCATCCAGGGGTTGCGCGTTCATCAGAACGGCAGGTTTAATGTTTATTCAAGACGTATTGATTATAATACTTGGTTTACCGCAGGGTTTACGCTGCCTTTTCTATAATATCTCGCTGAAATCATTGAGTTATTTTAACATGAGTATAAGCGCCGGAGTAACCATTTGACTGAGGTCAATCGTGGAACGCAGGCGACGTCCTGCTCTTCAGGTACTACTTTGATGCTTGTAGCCTGCTCCGGGAACGAGACCGCTTATTCAAGCCGGGCGTCCAGCATTTGCAAGTATTGTAAACCAGGAACGATGCCGCTTCTTGACACTGACACTGACACTGACACTGACACTGCATTGAATCTCAAAGACAGGGCAGGGCGATTGCCCGAGTCTTCATGCAAATCTTATTCATATCGGCAAAGATGATCCCAATGATTCATAAGGCACGGCGTGAGTTTTATTGATCTTCCGGTCGTCAAGACTGCTCAGGGCACGGTGCGCCTGCCTGGCTCCAAAAGCATTTCCAACCGCATTCTATTGCTTGCTGCATTGGCCAACGGTGCGACAGTTATACGTGACCTGCTTGTTTCCGACGATACGGCGCGAATGCTGGAGGCACTTGAGGCGCTGGGTGTGCCCATCGCCCTGATCAATGAAAATTGTTATCGGGTGCAAGGCATAGGCGGAAAGTTGCCTCTCCGTTTCCCCATCAGTGAAGCGAGTTTATTCCTGGGCAATGCAGGCACGGCTTTCCGTCCTTTGACCGCCGTGCTGGCGCTGGCTCAGGGATATTACAAATTATCGGGTGTGCCGCGCATGCATGAACGCCCTATCGGCGATCTGGTGAGTGCGCTACGCCAATGGGGTGCGGATATAACCTATCTGGGCAATGAAGGTTTTCCGCCGCTTCAAATCAAGCCAGGGCGGATCCACGGAGAGGAAATTACGGTGAGGGGCGATGTATCCAGCCAGTTCCTGACGGGTCTGCTGATGGCTTTGCCCTTATCCGCAATGCGTTTCAATCATACGTCGACGATAACGGTGGCGGGAGAATTGATCTCGCGGCCTTATATCGAGTTGACCATAGCGCTGATGGCCCGTTTCGGCGTGCAGGTGGAGCGTGAGGAATGGCACCGCTTCACTATGCGCTCAGGCCAACGCTACCTCAGCCCGGGCGAGATATTTGTCGAGGGCGATGCATCCTCCGCTTCGTATTTCCTCGCCGCCGGCGCCATCGGTGCCGGTCCGGTGCGAGTAGAGGGTATCGGTCATGGCAGCCTTCAGGGAGATGTCCGTTTTGCTGAAGTGCTGGAAGAAATGGGAGCACGCATCAACGTGGGCAATAACTGGATCGAGGCAAGCGCCCCTGCGTCTGGTGGTTTGCGGGCCGTTGATCTCGACTGCAACCATATTCCGGACGCCGCCATGACGCTTGCAGTGGCGGCGTTGTTCGCCGTTGGTACCACCACGCTCAGGAATATCGCCAGTTGGCGGGTGAAAGAAACCGATCGCCTCGCGGCAATGGCAAAGGAATTGCGCAAGCTGGGGGCGGTGGTGGAGGAGGGCGCGAATTTTCTGCGTATCACTCCGCCAACCGGTAGACTCACCGGGGATGCAGCGATTGATACATATGACGACCACCGGATGGCCATGTGCTTTTCGCTGGCGTCCTTTGGCGCACCTGTGCGTATCAACGAACCCGATTGCGTCGCCAAGACTTTTCCCGACTATTTTGAAAAGTTCGCGGCCATCGTCAGTCCCTGACCGGCAGAATCCGGGTAAATTTTATCGAGGCGGTTTTTCATGAATACGAATATTAATGACGTTCCCGTAATCGCCATCGATGGTCCTTCTGCTTCCGGCAAGGGCACCGTTGCACAACGGGTGGCGGCAAAACTGGGGTTTCACTATCTCGACAGTGGTGCGCTCTACCGATTGGTGGCGCTGGCAACGATGCGTGCCGGGGTCGACCTGGGCGATGAAAGAACAATAAGCGATGTTGCCGCAAGCCTGGATGTCGTCTTTAAGGATGAAGAAATCCGGTTGGGCAATGAAAACGTCACCGATGCGATCCGCACGGAAGCGTGCGGTAACTCGGCTTCCAGAATAGCCGCTTATCCGCTGGTCAGAAGCGCGCTATTAGCGCGGCAACGCGCATTTTGCCAGCTTCCCGGCTTGGTGGCGGACGGCCGCGATATGGGATCGGTCGTTTTTCCCGAAGCCGTTCTCAAAATATTTCTCACGGCAAGTGCTGAAACGCGAGCCCAACGGCGCCATAAGCAGTTGATGGAAAAAGGGATAGGTGCTAATATTGCCACCCTTTTGCAGGATATACGAGACCGCGATGCCCGCGACAGTAATCGGAGCGTGGCACCATTGCAACTGGGTACGGATACAACGTTGCTGGATACGACTTCCCTCGACATAACACAAGCCGTGGATAGCGTCCTAAAGCAATATATTGAAATCTGTGCAAAAGGTCGCAGGTGAAAAACTGAAGTCAGCCTCGCCTCTCGATGCACTTGCATCAGGCGGCCGCAGTCGCAGCGAGCGAGCCAGGAAAAAGAATGGAAAGTAAAGGAAGAGTGCAGACGCCGCAAATGCTACGGTGTGATAATAGCACGTTCGACTAATACGTGTTATGGGTAAAACGTTGCTTTTATGGCAAAGATTCATGTCTCGGCGCATGAAAAATAGTTGAAATATGGAAATAGGGTTGTCCAGGTAATGGATCAAGTAGTCAAGTAGTCAAGTAGTTAAGGAGTATGGCTGGTGCTGTCTGACCGCGCTTTTTCCGGGCAAAAGGAGCGCGCGGTCTGATCGGGCACTTATTATTATTAACTTTTAACCCCGTCGATTTTCTTTGACGGGATCCCAAATCAGGTATCTTCCACAATGATTATTGCTTCCCCCGCTATAGATTCTTCCGAAAGTTTTGCGGCGTTATTTGAAGAAAGTCTTTCCCGTCAGGAAATGCGTGTCGGTGAAGTCATCACCGCCCAGGTTGTTCGTGTTGATTACAACATTGTGGTTGTAAACGCCGGACTGAAATCGGAAAGCTTCATTCCTGTCGAAGAATTCAAGAACGATAAAGGCGAAATCGAGGTCAAGGCCGGCGATTTCGTGAGTGTCGCCATCGAAGCGCTCGAAGATGGCTACGGCGAAACCCGTTTATCGCGCGACAAGGCCAAACGCCTCACGGCCTGGCATGACCTGGAGGCTGCGATGGAAAGTGGTGCCATCGTCTCCGGCATCGTAAGCGGCAAGGTCAAGGGTGGTCTGACTGCCATGATCAACGGCATACGCGCTTTTCTTCCTGGTTCGCTGGTGGATATCCGTCCGGTCAAGGATACGACTCCATACGAAAACAAGGAGATGGAATTCAAGGTCATCAAGCTTGATCGCAAGCGCAACAATGTGGTTGTATCGCGTCGCGCAGTTCTGGAAGAAAGCCAGGGTGCGGATCGCCAGACCTTGCTTGCGAATTTGACGGAAGGTGCGATAGTCAAGGGTATTGTCAAGAACATAACGGACTATGGCGCATTCGTGGACCTGGGCGGTATAGACGGCCTGTTGCACATCACGGATCTTGCATGGCGGCGTGTGAAGCATCCTTCCGAGGTCATCAGCGTCGGTGATGAAGTCACCGCCAAAGTGCTTAAGTTCGATCAGGAAAAGAATCGCGTATCGCTGGGCATGAAGCAATTGAGCGAAGACCCATGGGTAGGTCTCTCCCGGCGTTATCCGCCGCATACCCGCCTGTTCGGAAAAGTCAGCAATCTGACCGATTATGGCGCGTTTGTTGAAATCGAGCAGGGTATCGAAGGGCTCGTGCATGTCTCTGAAATGGATTGGACCAACAAAAACGTGTACCCCTCCAAAGTGGTGCAGTTGGGCGACGAAGTGGAAGTGATGATCCTGGAAATCGATGAGGAACGGCGGCGTATCTCGCTCGGCATGAAGCAATGCAAGGTCAATCCTTGGGATGACTTTGCCATGAACCATCAAAAAGGCGACAAAGTGCGCGGGCAAATCAAGTCCATCACCGATTTTGGCGTTTTCATCGGATTGCAGGGCGGGATAGACGGGTTGGTGCATCTTTCCGATCTCTCATGGAGCCAACCGGGTGAAGAAGCGGTTCGCAATTATAAGAAAGGCGACGAAGTTGAGGCCATGGTGTTATCCATCGACGTCGAGCGTGAGCGCATTTCGCTGGGTATCAAGCAGCTGGAAGGCGACCCATTCAACAGCTTTGTCTCGATAAACGACAAGAATAGCCTCGTCAAAGGCACGGTCAAGTCAATTGATGCCAAGGGTGCGGTAATTGCGCTGGAGAATGATGTCGAAGGCTACCTGCGTGCATCCGAAGTGTCGCGCGATAGGGTCGAGGACATCCGCTCGCACTTGAAGGAAGGCGATACGGTCGAGGCAATGATAATCAACGTCGATCGCAAGAATCGCGGCATTAATCTTTCCATCAAGGCCAAGGATATCGCAGAGGAATCCGACGCCATGCACAAGGTTACGGTGGATAGTGCTGCAAGCGCGGGAACCACCAGTTTGGGCGCGTTGCTTAAAGCCAAGATGGATGTTAAAAATACTGAACAATAAAGGGCGTCCATGACAAAGTCTGAACTGATCTCGAGGCTTGCAGCCCGTTATCCGCAGTTGGGCGCGAAGGATGCCGAGCTTGCAGTCAAGGTGATACTTGATGCGATGGCCAAGAGTTTAGCGCAGGGACAGCGTATTGAAATTCGTGGATTCGGCAGCTTCGATCTCAACTACCGGCCGCCGCGTGTCGGGCGTAATCCGAAATCCGGAGAGAAGGTCAAGGTGCCGGAAAAGTATGTTCCTCATTTCAAGGCGGGGAAGGAAATGCGTGAGCGGGTCGATAACAAAACCTGAAAAATCATATTGGATGGGTAGGTATAATGACGGCAGGGTCGAAGGACCATGCCGTTTTTTTAACTTATGTGAAGCGATTCAATTGGTGCGATTCAATCGGTGCAATACGAAGAAATTGAGGTTCGAGGTATTTGCACGGTTCATGCTGTTAACGATGTCTGGCCCCGGGGAAAAGGAATCATGCGTTACCTGAGATGGTTCTTGCGCACCGCGCTGTTTCTGTTGCTGCTTGGCTTTACCGTGAGAAATGTCGAAACGGTAACGCTACATTATTATTTCGGTTATGAATGGCATGCGCCGCTGGTACTGATAATATTATTATTTTTTGCCCTCGGCGTGGCGATCGGCATCGGGTCCTGCCTCGGCAAGATATTCAGCCAGAGGCGGGAAATTTCGACATACAGAAAAAGATATCCTTCGCTGGATGAACAGCGATAAGAAAGCGCCAATCCGCCCTGCCATCCAGGTAGAGCGGGAATGGGTCAACGTGCATTATGCGCACCATCAAAGACTCCCATCAAAGACTCGCGAAGCTACAATATTTATCGAAAGCCCGTCTATCCAATACGAACTGAGCAGCTGTAAGTGCTTCCGCCAAATTCATTGAGAACGCCTGACTGATCGTATGAACGACCCAAGAATCATTATTGCCCTGGATTTTCCTGACGCAAAACAGGCACTGGACCTGACGGTCAAGCTTGACTCTGCATCATGCAGGGTCAAAGTGGGAAAGGAGCTTTTTACCGCCGCGGGTCCGCAATTGGTCGAGAAATTGATGGATAACGGATTTGAGGTTTTCCTCGATTTGAAATTTCACGATATTCCCAGTACTGTGGCGGGTGCATGCAAGGCCGCAGCAGGGTTGGGCGTTTGGATGATGAATATCCATGCGCTTGGGGGGAGAAAAATGCTCACGGCAGCCCGGGAAGCCGTGCCGGTGGGAAATACCAGGCTCATCGCCGTTACCCTCCTCACCAGCATGGGGTCGGAGGATATGAACGAGATTGGCCTGAAAGGCGACCCTCAGGATGTAGTCCAGCGGCTGGCCTTGCTGGCGCGCGACTGCGGATTGGATGGGGTGGTGGCATCGGCGCTGGAGGCGCCCATGCTCAGGAAAATGATGGGGGAGAGCTTTTGCCTCGTCACACCGGGAATACGTCCGGCCGACGTTTCTCAGGGAGACCAGAAGCGGGTAACTTCTCCGCGCCAAGCAATTGAAAATGGCGCGGATTACCTCGTCATTGGCAGACCGGTCACACAGGCAGAAGACCCGGTAGGAATGCTGCGGCGACTGAACGAGGAAATCGGTGAATTGAAGGATGGGCAGGGGTTATCTGCTTGAAATTCCGCAATAACCTTGCGGTTGGTTAAATTTGAAATGCCCTGGTTCCTGCCAGAACTTCCGTTTCTCCGATCGTTTCCAATTATCACTCCCAAGTTTAAGAGCTGCCTTGGTTTGGCGGCGATGATATATGCTGTTTACCGAATTGACCCGCTGTCTCGTTGCGCGTAGAGTTCAAATACGGGAAGGCTTGCATTGTATTTTCAGATTTCAAGCGCATCCCATCCACCACTACTGGAGGATAATGTCATGTCCGAATATCACCCTCTCCCTGCACAGCGTCTGGCGGGCGCTATCCGGGTCGTCCGTCCCATTCCGCCTAAATTTGTCACTCTGATGTCACCCGCTCTTGATGTGATGACCGACCTGCGTACTGTCGAGGCGGGTACAACCGAACCCAATGAAACGATGGAACGCGCAAATACACACATGATGGAGCGAGGTATACGTTCACTGCTGGTGCTGAACCAGGATCAGATTCTGGTGGGCATGATTACCGCGGCCGATATTCTCGGTGAAAAGCCGCTCCGCTTCATTCAGGAGCGGCACATGAAGCATAATGAGATTCTGGTCGCTGATATCATGACACCGCTCGATCATCTGGAAGCTATTCCGATCGAACAGGTTCAGCATGGCAAAGTCGCAAATGTCGTCGCCAGCTTGCGCAATGCCGGGCGGCAGCATTCTTTAGTCATAGAGAGCGATCACGAGGGCAATCTCGAGGTGTGCGGTATTTTTTCGTTGACGCAGATCGAGAAGCAACTTGGTGCCGCTATTCTGCCGATAGAGGTGGCGAGGACTTTTACTGAAATTGAAGAAGCATTGATCACAAGTTAGCATGTGGGTGTGTTGTGGGGTAGTTGACGAGCGATAGGCGCCATTCACTACTCTCGGGGCGTAATTACCCTGCATGCGAGCCATCCAGGCTTGTATTAGCTGACTGAACGTACCTAACCTGAAGCATTCGTGTTTCTACGCGAGCTTCGATCCTCTTTCGATGCATATTCCCACTTTTTTTACGCCGCGTATCGCGCTGAGTTTCGCCACGCTGACTTTTATCCAGGGTGATTTGAATTCGGTCAAGACGATTTGCGCGATATGTTCAGCCAAGGCTTCCAGCAGAGAGAAGTGTTTCTGCGAAAGGGTTTCGTTGATGCGCTGGACAATAAAAGCATAATCCAGCGCATCCTCGATATTATCAGTTTGGCAAGCTCGGCTTGTTACTAGCCCGATCTCCAAATCGAGTTGGATGGTTTGTGCAGTGTTGAGCTCCCATGGATAGATCCCAATCAAGGTTTTGATCTTGAGCTCATGCAAAAAAATAATGTCCATATATGAAGTCTCTGAATAAATCCCTGCGTTTGCCGGAGGGGCGCGACAACGGTGCAGCAGCATGACAAGACCGGATTCCCCCAGGAAAAGGTCCAGCTATAACCGTCGCCGCACCCTTGGAACCGCCCAGATTCTACCAGTTCAGTCGTCGATTAAATCCTGGAGTCTTTATTAAAGATTCCAGCAGAAACAAAGGCGCGCATGGACGAAGTTATTTTCACGTAGAATCACGGGAATTTTTTTCTTCTGTCTGGCAACGATGTCGCTAATTAAATGATGCTGATGGCCCTTGTCCTGCTGGCCTATTTGCTGGGATCCATTTCCTTTGGGGTGCTGGCAGCTCGGCTCTTCCACTTGCCCGACCCTCGTACATACGGCTCAAAAAATCCCGGGGCCACGAATGTGCTGCGCAGTGGAAAGAAAGCGGCAGCCGTGTTCACGCTGCTGGGGGATGTCGGCAAAGGCTGGCTGTCGGTCGTCTTGGCGCAACGTTTTGCGCTCGGTGAGGAAGCGATTGCCGTAGTGGCGCTGGCAGTGTTTCTGGGGCATTTATTCCCGATATTTTTGCGTTTCAAAGGTGGGAAAGGGGTGGCGACGGCACTGGGCGTATTATTGGGGTTTAACCCTTGGATAGGGTTGCTGGCAATCGCGACCTGGATCATCGTTGCTGCGATCTGGCGCTTCTCATCGCTTGCCGCCTTGGCCTCAGCGGGGTTCGCGCCAATTTTCGCCGTATTTTTTTTCGGTTTTGAAGCCCGCACCCTTATCGTTTTTATCATGTCCGTATTGCTCGTCTGGCGGCATAAGTCAAATATCGCCAGCTTGATTGCGGGTGGTGAACCACGCATCGGCAAGCGCAGCGCCTCATGATTACTCCCCTGCGGCGTCCTGCATCTCCAGATCCCATCGTGCTTTTATCGTAAACGTATTATCCAGCTTTTTATTCCATGTTTCTGGCACCTGTAGTCGCATCGCTCCCGCAAATGCGATCATGGCGCCATTATCCGTACAAAATTCGAGTTCGGGAAAAAAAACAGTGGCGCCCATTTTTTCGGCTTCCCGGCAGAGATTGTTCCGCAGTTGACGGTTTGCCCCCACTCCGCCTGCAACTACCAGTTGAGTAAGACCCGTTCTTGAAAGTGCCGCCAGCGACTTTTCCGTCAGGACGTCAACGACGGCTTCCTGAAAAGCAGAAGCAAGGGCACCTCGGGTTTGCTGAGTCAGGGGTTGTTTTCTGGCCAGCGTCAATACTGCTGTCTTGAGCCCGCTGAAGCTGAAATTGAGATCGCCGCTACGGAGCATGGGGCGGGGAAGCTTGAATTGATTTGGTTGGCCTGACCGAAAAAACTCGTCAGCAAGTTTCGAGAGCGCCGGACCACCGGGATAACCCAGCCCCAACAGCTTGGCGGTCTTGTCGAAAGCTTCTCCCGCTGCATCATCCACGGTTTCACCGAGCAATTTATATAGCCCGAGGCCACTCACTTCCATTAACTGGGTATGGCCGCCCGATACGAGCAGCGCCACGAATGGAAAAGCCGGCGCGGGATCGGATAGCAGCGGAGAAAGGAGATGTCCCTCAAGGTGATGGATGCCCAGTACAGGAATTTCCAGTGCGAAGCCCAGGGCGGCTGCGATACTCGCCCCTACCAGTAGCGCTCCCGCCAGCCCCGGTCCTTGAGTATAGGCGATGGCGTCGAGGGCTTTCAGGTCGAGCCCGGCCGCCGCGCAAGTTTGCCTGACGAGAGGCAATACCCGCCGGATGTGGTCGCGTGAGGCAAGTTCCGGCACCACGCCGCCATACTCCCCATGCATTTCCGTTTGGGAATGAAGCGCGTGGCTCAACAGCCCCTGCTGAGTGTGATAAAGCGCGACCCCGGTTTCGTCGCAGGAAGTTTCAATGCCAAGTATGAGCAATGGAATATGGGAGAAATTACTCTTTCACGACAGCATTTGGCACTTGTTATATAATAGTGCGCTGTCTATAGTTAGATCAACCATACGATACTGTTTACCCAGCCCCTCTTTGTCAGTCATTTAACATTTCTAGAAAGGAACCAAGTCTTCATGACCACTATTAAAGTCAAGGAAAACGAGCCGTTTGAAGTTGCCATGCGACGTTTCAAGCGTACCATAGAAAAAACCGGTCTGCTCACCGAGTTGCGTGCCCGGGAATTCTACGAAAAACCGACGGCTGAACGCAAGCGCAAGTTGGCCGCGGCAGTTAAGCGTACTTACAAACGTCTGCGCAGCCAATTGCTTCCTCCGAAACTTTATTAGTCAAAGTCAGTCCAAAAAACGAGTGAAACTTCCATCATAATAATAAGCGCTGCCCGGTTTGGTTCATTGTGGATCTGAAAAAACAAATCACCGAAGACATGAAGGCCGCCATGCGTTCAGGCGATATGCGGCGGCGGGATGCCATCCGGCTGCTGCAGGCGGCTATCAAGCAGCGCGAGGTGGATGAGCGTATCGAGCTGGATGACGTTGCGGTAGTCGCTGTAATCGAAAAGATGCTGAAACAGCGCAAGGATTCCATTGCCCAGTATGAGGCTGCTCATCGTCAGGATTTGGCCGATGTAGAGAAATACGAAATGGGCGTGCTGCAACATTATATGCCTCAGGCATTGAGCGACAACGAAGTGGAAAGTGCCGTAAGCGAAGCGATTTCCGCTGTTGGCGCCAAAGGACAACAGGACATGGGGCGGGTAATGGCGATACTCAAGCCCAAACTTGCAGGACATGCCGATATGGGAAAAGTATCGGCCTTGGTAAAAAACAGGCTCATCGTCTAATACCGTAGCTTATCGCTACAGGATTGCTGCAAAGGCTGTTACAAATATCGCGCGGATCGAGATTGCTGGAGTGTACCTGCTTTCAACAAAGTGCTTTCCTGTTTGCCTGCCCTGGGACAATATTGCCTGATCCACTATAAATGATTTCACAATCATTCATTCACGAACTGCTCAACCGTGTAGATATCGTTGACGTCATCGAGCGCGACCTGCCGCTTAAGAAAGGCGGCGCAAATTATGCGGCGTGCTGCCCGTTTCATAGCGAAAAGACACCTTCTTTCACGGTAAGCCCCACCAAGCAGTTTTATCACTGTTTTGGCTGTGGTGCTCACGGCAGCGCCATCGGCTTCGTGATGGAATACAACGGCATGAATTTTGTCGAAGCGGTGAATGATCTGGCGGCCCGGATCGGGCTTCAGGTTCCTGTGCAACAAACGGAATCCCGCTCTGGAGCAGCAGAATCGGGGTCGGCGCAAGACAAGCCGCAAGGAGGCCAAAACTCTTCCGGGGATTTGCTCGAGGTAATGAATGTAGCCGCCCGATTTTATCGGGAACAGCTCAAGCATTCGAAAGATGCCATTATTTATCTGAAGAAGCGTGGTTTGACGGGCGAGACTGCTGCCCGCTTCAGCATTGGTTATGCGCCGGCCGGTTGGCGAAACCTGGATGCCGTATTTTCCGACGCCCCGACAAAGGCACAGAAAAATCTGCTGGTGGAGTCCGGACTGGTGATCGCGAACGACGATGGTAAATACTACGACCGGTTCCGCGACCGCATCATGTTTCCCATTCTTAACCTCAAAGGAGCGATTGTAGGTTTCGGTGGGCGAGTGCTGGAACAGGGTGAGCCCAAATATCTTAACTCTCCCGAAACACCCGTGTTTCAGAAGGGCCACGAACTCTATAACCTCTTCACCGCCCGCAGGGCAATCCGCATGGCGGGATGTGTCATCGTGGTGGAAGGATACATGGATGTGGTGGCGCTTTTTCAGCATGGCATCGAGTACGCAGTTGCCGCGTTGGGCACGGCAATAACGCCTTACCATGTCCAGAAACTTCTGCGCCAGTCCGATAATGTCGTGTTTTGTTTCGATGGAGACAACGCCGGCAGGAAAGCGGCGTGGCGGGCGTTAGAGGATAGCCTTGGGCAGCTTGTGGACGGTAAGAACGTCAGTTTTCTTTTCCTGCCCGAGGGTGAAGATCCGGATAGCTACGTTCGCAATTTCGGCAAGGATGCCTTTGAAGTCTTGTTAAAACAGACATTGCCGTTATCCGTTTTTCTATTTAGGGAACTGTCGGGTCGTGCGGACATCAAAACTAGCGAAGGGCGAGCTAAACTGGTACAGGATGCCAAGCCGTTGCTTGCAAAGGTTACTGCGCCGGGGCTCGCGCTGATGCTGTTAAAAAGATTGGCGGAGATCAGCGGCCTCGATCAGAGGGAGCTGGAAGGGCTGTTAAAGATCAAGCGCGTTTCAGCTTCCCGGTCGCGTGAAAGGGCACCTCGACCACAACCTGCCTCACCTTATCGCTGGTTAATGCAGGTATTGTTATACGACCCCGGCTATATCCAGAAGCTGGATAGAGAATTACTCATGCAGAACGAGGAATATGCTGAAGAAGTAGCAGCGCTGAAGGCTCTGGTTGAATTTATCGATACCCACCCCAACGTTGGAGGAAACACGGCAATACCTTCAGCTATCGCATATTTTCACGACAGTTCCCATCGCGTTCTCCTGGAGAAGGCGGAGAGCAACACGCTCACGTGGGATAGCGAGATAGATCTGGAAGCCGAGTTTTCCGGCGCAATGGCCCGGTTGCGTGAAATGAAACGTAAAGAGCGAATGGCGACATTACACAACAAGTCCTTGAGCACGCTTACTCCCGAGGAAAAACAGGAACTCCAGCGAATGGCGATTTCTTGAAGGCAATGTGGGACAGCATACGGACAGTGTAATTGAATCTTGATATAATAGAGAGTTTTTGAATTTCAACTGGCGATACTATTTGGAAAAGATATGGTAAAACCAAAAATACAAGTCAAAACGGCGGTAAAGGCAAAGACCGGAGCTTCAATGGCTGCGGCTGTGAGTCGTTCCGCCGATGACGTTCGGATGGCCGCCAAAAAGGAACCAAACGATATGAAGAAGTCGCCGAGAGGCCAGCCAAAAGAAGTGGTGGCAAAAGCGCCGGTAAAGACGGCTGCAGAAACGCAGGAAGACGATGTTACGACAACTACTGCAAAGTCGGCGGCTAAAGTCCCGGCCGCTGTGACCGAAATCGTGAGGCCGATGATGACCACCAAAGAACCGAGTCCGCTTGCTGCCAAAATAAGTAAAGTCAAGGCAGTAAAGGAAGGCAAGCCTGCCCAGTCGAAGGACGCAGAAAAATCTTCGCTTGCACCGCAGGATCTCGAAGCGCGGCGTATGCGGCTCAAAAGCCTGATTGTGCAAGGCAAGGAGCGCGGCTACCTGACCTATGCCGAGATCAACGATCACCTTCCCGATGATATGCTCGATGCCGAGCAGATCGAGAATATCATCAGCATGATCAATGACGTCGGCATTTCTGTTTATGATGAAGCGCCCGACGCGGAAACACTACTGATGTCGGAGACCGCGCCCACAGTGGCCGATGAGGATGTAGTGGAAGAAGCCGAAGCGGCGCTTTCCACTGTGGATTCGGAGTTTGGGCGTACCACCGATCCGGTCCGTATGTATATGCGCGAAATGGGGTCGGTTGAATTGCTCACGCGCGAGAGCGAAATCGAGATAGCGAAACGTATCGAAGATGGCCTGAAGCATATGATCCAGGCGATTTCCGCCTGTCCGACAACCATAGCCGGGATTCTCGATCTCGCCAATAAGGTGGCGAAAGATGAGATGCGCATCGATGAACTGGTTGATGGATTGCTGGATCCCAATGCCGAAGAATTGCTCAGGGAAGAAATCTCCGAGGAGTCACTGGAGCAGGAACTGAGCACGGAGGATGGGGAAGACGAAGACATTGCCGCGATAGCCAATGCCAATTTGCTCAAGTTGAAAAATGACGCGCTGGAGCGTTTCGCTGTCATTCAAAATGCATATGTGGAAATGCAGAAGGCGCTGGAGAAGAAAGGACCGGGTAACAAAGCCTATAAAGACATACAGGAACAGATTTCGGCCGAACTCATGGCTATTCGTTTCTCGGCAAAGATGGTTGAAAAGCTTTGTGACACCCAGCGTGGGCTGGTGGATGAAATGCGAACCTACGAGCGCAAAATCCTGGAACTCTGCGTGACGAAGGCGGGCATGCCGCGTAACCACTTCATCAAGGCTTTTCCTGGTAATGAGAGCAACTTTGAGTGGATGGACAAGGAAGTTGCACTTGGCAAACCATATAGCCAAGCGCTGGAGCGTTTCCGGCCGGATGTCGTGGAGCAGCAGCAAAACCTGCTGACGCTGCAACAGCAGGTCGGTATCCCCTTGAAAGACCTGAAGGAAATCAATCGTCGGATGTCGACGGGCGAAGCCAAGGCACGCCGCGCCAAGCGCGAAATGACCGAAGCCAATTTGCGGCTGGTGATTTCCATCGCCAAAAAGTATACCAACCGCGGATTGCAGTTTCTTGACCTCATTCAGGAAGGCAATATCGGGCTCATGAAAGCGGTGGATAAATTTGAATACCGGCGAGGTTACAAGTTTTCGACTTATGCGACCTGGTGGATTCGCCAGGCCATTACCCGTTCCATCGCCGATCAGGCGCGCACCATACGTATTCCGGTGCACATGATCGAGACCATCAACAAGATGAACCGCATTTCGCGCCAGATTCTGCAGGAAACCGGACAGGAACCGGAACCCGCCCTGCTGGCGGAGAAAATGGAAATGCCGGAAGAGAAAATTCGTAAAATCCTCAAGATTTCCAAAGAGCCTATTTCAATGGAAACGCCTATAGGCGACGACGAAGATTCACATCTTGGCGATTTCATCGAGGATGCCGCTACCATGGCGCCCGCCGACGCGGCAGTGTATGCCAGCCTGCGGGACGTAACGAAAGACATCCTCGACTCGCTGACGCCGCGTGAAGCGAAAGTGCTGCGCATGCGTTTCGGCATAGAAATGAATACTGACCATACACTGGAGGAAGTCGGTAAGCAATTCGACGTGACCCGTGAACGCATTCGGCAGATCGAGGCCAAGGCATTGCGCAAACTGCGTCATCCTTCGCGTTCAGAACGCCTGCGTAGTTTCCTGGATACCGAGGGTTGATAAGTTCGGTATTTAGCGCTGGTGTCTAAATAATCGGGTCTGTAGCTCAGTTGGTTAGAGCAGGGGACTCATAATCCCTTGGTCGCTGGTTCGAGTCCAGCCAGACCCACCAATAAAATAAAGGCTTACGGGTAAGATCGTAAGCTTTTTTTTACAGGCTACACATAGCCTACATTGCGATGAGTGAGGAAGCGGGCCGGAGTATACTCATTCAGTCTGTTCAAACCCTGCTTTTGAATATTGCTTCGATTTCCGCAACATTCAGGCTTATAGATGCCAGCTAAACCTCAAGCGAGTTGTAGTTGGAATGCAGAGATTTATAACTTTTACTTAAAGTGCTTTTATAGGCCCTAAATCAATTACTAAATTAACGCTTTTTGCTCTAGCAAGTGGTCGCTCCGGCACAAGTTATCTAGCTGACTTCTTTTCGAAAAATGTGCAACAGTGCTATAGCACCCATGAACCCTACCTTATTCCCGGAAATCCTGTTCTGTTTGGAAAGCCGATAGACTGGAATACGCGACACGACGATAACGCATTATTGCCAGTGCTGATGCGGAAATGCAGATTTATCGCCAACTGTAAGGAACCAGTATATTTCGAATCCAATCATGCCTTCCTAAAGGCATTCGATCGTCATGCGGGCGCCCTTTTAAAAAATGTGGGTTTCATTCACCTTGTTCGTCATCCCGCGAAGGTGGCTAAAAGCGAGCTACTGCGGGAGCAATTGATATACAAGGCACGGATCCCCTTTGTTGATTATAAAAGCGATACAGGCGACCGTTATTTTCGTTGGGCGTTAACTGGAAAGGAAACCATCTATCGGCATTACACCGGGCATACCTTGAGTCGATTCCAGTTTTATCTGCTGCAATGGATTGAAATCGAATACCGGGCAATGCGACTACTTAAACAGAATCAATGGCACGATCGCGTGTTTTTTATAGACGTTGATGCACAGTTAAAGGACGAAGGAGTATTAAGGAGAATGCTCCAATTTTTCGATTTACGCCATAAACGACGTTTCGATATGAATTTGCGCAGGAATAAAACTCCATTTGTCGGACCCACGGTGATTACCCCACAGGATGAGCGGGAAATAGAGGAAGTCATGGAAAATCTACCGGATAACTATAAAACGATGCTAAAGCAGGAACCTTATTTGAGGTGTTTCGGTTGGGAAACCTTTCGCCAGCTTATGAGGGGGAATTAATATTTTTTCTTGACCTGTTAGAACGTTCTTTGTAACTGACCTGCTCCCGCTACACGGTGCAGTAGAACCCTGGTTTGCAAATTGATTGACCTGACCCCGAAATCAGTACCGGTCTAAAGTGGAAATTTCCGACTCATGACCTGACCCCGAAATCAGTACCGGTCTAAAGTGAAAATTTCCGACTCAGTAGGCCTGCCGGGCAAGGCATTTTCCTTTGCCTGGCGGGCGAATTCAGCGGGTGTTGCCCACTGTAATGCAGAGTGGGGGCGCGTCTCATTATAGTACTGCCGCCACTCGTCAATCTTGCGCTTGGCGTCTTCTAAAGACAAGAACCAATGCGCATTGAGGCACTCCTGCCGCAATCGTCCGTTGAAGCTTTCCACCTTGGCATTGTCGGTCGGCTTGCCGGGACGGCTGAAGTCGAGTTCGATGCCGCGCTCATAGGCCCACTTATCCATGACCTTGGAAATGAATTCGCTGCCATTGTCGACTTTGATAATGTTGGGCAACCCCCGCCTCGTTGCAATGCGGTTGAGCGTGTTCACGACATCTTCTCCTTTCAGGCTCTGGCCTACCTCGATGGCCAGACTCTCTCTCGTATAGTTATCCACTACAGTCAGTGCTCGCAGCCGCCTGCCATCGAACAACGCATCTGCGACGAAATCCATGCTCCAGATCTGATTAATGGCAGTAACGTGGTGCTTGGGCTGGCGCAGCCGCGCAGATTTGTTACGTTTCGGACGCTTGAGCCGTAATGACAGCCCTTCCTCCCGGTAGAGTCGGTAAACACGCTTGTGATTATCCCTAAAGCCTTCCCGCTGTAACAGGACATGCACGCGCCGGTAACCGTAGTGCACGCGGGCGGCGGCAATTTCCTTGATGCGCATGAGCAGCAATGATGAATCACGGGCGCGAGACTTGTAGACGTACACCGTGCGCGACAGCTTGAGCAATGCGCAGGTCTGCCTCAAGCTGGCGCGGTAACGGTTGCGCAATTCATCAATCAGGATGCGCTTGCAGGAAGGCTTCAGAGCTTTTTTGACAACACATCCTGCAACATGGCCTTGTCCAGGCTCAAGTCCGCGACCAGCCGCTTGAGCTTGGTATTTTCTTCTTCCAGTTGCTTCAGCCGTCTCAGCTCGGACGGCCCCAGCCCACCGTACTTCTTCTTCCAGTTATAAAACGTCGCATCACTGATGCCCATCTTCCTGCAGACTTCTTCAACCGGCGTGCCAAGCTCTGCCTGCTTCAGGGCAAACGCGATCTGCTGCTCCGTATACTTGCTTCTCTTCACGTCATGACTCCTTTCATCAAGGTTAAAATCATGCCGGAAATTCTACTTTTAATCGGTACTGTTTATTGGGGTAGGGTCATGATGTGTGGCCGCAAATTCTGCTGGCGTGATATTACCAAGGGAACTGTGTGACCGTTTTGAATTGTAATCCTTGCGCCATGCTTCGATGAGAACTCGTGCTTCATGCAAGGTTAAGAACCAATGGTCGTTAAGACATTCATCTCGGAATCGACCATTAAAGCTTTCGATATAGGCATTCTGCGTGGGCTTGCCTGGCTGGATGAACGCCAGCCTTACCCCGCGAGCATGAGCCCATGCATCGAGTGCCAGGCTGGTGAATTCGGGCCCATGATCGACCCTGATCATCTGGGGCAAAGGGCGCAGCCCTGCAATGCGATCCAGTACACGCGCCACGCGCTCTCCCGCAATAGAAGTATCGACCTCGGTGACGATGCTTTCCTTGGTGAAGTCATCAACTGGCGCTGGCCATTTTCTAGCATCTCAAAAAGCGATGTGTAGAAGTGGCTCAGCGCAATAACGCACCGGACCACTTAATGCGAACACCCATTACTTCTGCGTGTTCACGTCATTTTAGTGCAGTGTGTAATGTAAATCCGCGTCAAGGCTTACAGACCCAATATTCCTGCATCCAACCAGGCGCTAATGTTGTTAGGAAAAGAGTTCGGGATGTTTAATGGACGCAATGAACCGAAACGGAGCGAACCATATAGGGATGTTGAAGAATTGAAGGAACGGATAAGGCGGCGGTCTTTGAAACTTGGGGTCGCAGTTCTGGGGTTCCCCAAAAACGATGGTTCCCGTAATTAATTGCTGTCATTACTACCAACCGTGGAGCAAAGAATCATGCCGTTTACAATTTCTCACCTTCCTGACATCTCCCGTAGCCATAGGTACGCTGCAGAGGCAACCGCCTGTGCCATTGCTTCCCTAAACTCTGCATTGCTGCGGTATCCGATCCGTAAAGCGTCCCGTGCCTACTTTGAGATGCAACGAGATTTGCCATATTTTATTCAAGCCACGGTGATTCCTGCTACGTGCATTCTCGTGAATCGAAACTACAAGCCTATTGGAAGCAACCAGGCTGCAGGTGATCGTGGGCTGAAATACGAAGATTTCAAAGCCCTTCACGTTCGCCTTACTCCGGCTCAAATCGCAGCGGTGGTGAGCCCTGGATCGGCACGGCCTGTACCGTAGCGTTAATTCACCGTGGATGGGAAAAAAGGCCGCTCAAGATTATTTAACACGATTAGAGAGGCTCTATGATTTTTTGATCTAAAACACCCGTTCGATGAGGGCTGCTCTGATCACTTGATGCCTGCGACAATCGGTTGTCGTCCCTTGTTTGCCCATACTCATCGTACATGGTGAATGTTTGCCGCACGGTCATCGTGAAGTAGCCACGCGGCTGCGGGGTGCCATCACCCCATTTAGGGAGAAACGAAAGAGAAACTGTTTAATATTTCCCCTAGCTCTGCTAGGGCCTCTTGTCTCCCATTGGCGAATAGTGCCTCGGCATCAGGCAGGATCATCGTTCGTTTTAGCGCGTCTCGAGTGACTCGCGAGTCACTCGAGACGCCGAGCCGCGTTGGTGGGGTAGGGTCGTATGTCTGGATGACCAAGCCCCGGATGTGCCGGATGAAGAAATTCTACGATGATTGCTTGCACTTAATCTAGAGTTACTATAATGAATATGAATAGCGCAGAAATAAAGCTGGGCGATATAGCAATTTTGGCTATACTCGCGGTTGCTTAGTAACAGAATGAAACGTTGACTAACACTGAGCGTCTTGCGCCCTTTTCCAACATCCCTCACTGAGCTTTGTTTTGGCGAACAAGCAAAAAGTTCTCCAAGAAAAGCATCGCTGCAGAAGACGGTTGTCGATAAGATCGGCAAGGTCGTCTTTTCGTTTGTGCCCACATTTCACGAATGAAAGACCAGAAACTGAGCATAGCGGTAACGATACTCGTTCCAGTTATCCTTTTATCGCTCCTCACTTGGCAATTCTTCTTTGAGACTGGCGATACGCTAACGGCGCCGGAAACTACGCTGGTTGTCGGCATATATCTAATAATTATACTAACAGCTCGCTGGCTGTGGTCGCGCTTACCTCACAAGAGAGGCAAACCGTAATGAGGATTTCCAGCACCGTTTCCTTTCACAGTGCTCTCATGATGATGGCATATGCCACATCTGTCTTTGGAGCATTGTCTACCGCGTACGATGAAACGCTCGAAGCGGAGACAAAAGCTCGTGATAATTCGTTAATTGTATCTTGTAGTCCTGAAACTCCATTAGTTTCGCTTGGGCAGTCAGTTCGTTTGAAGGTTTGGGTTACCACTTCTAACGGCAAATTATCCCCCGCGAAGTTGACGTACGAGTGGTCAGTGAATGGAGGGCATATTAGAGGCCAAACTGCTGCGGTTCAGTGGGACCTAAAAAATGCGAAGCCCGGCAATTATGTTGCAAACGTGCGGGTCACGGCACCTGGCGTGAGCGTTGCGGAATGCGCGCTCCAGATATTTGTCGAATCTATCGAGTTAAACAGCGACATCCACACAAATGATGAGCGGGGCATGCGTGAGTCGGGCCGATCTTTTCTCCTCCCTAAACAGCCTGAGCATAAGGGGTATGGGCTTATCAGTTATTTTTTATTGGGAGGACCACCAAGTGAGACCACGCGCGAGCGGTATTTAAAAGCGATTGAAGCCTATCTTCTACTGCTTCCAGATATTGCCCGACTGGAGAGATACTTCGCACCAAGCGAACTTAACATTACCTATTTGCCTGTCGACGGTCCGCCTCCCGCCATCACCGACATTAAATTGCTGGCGAGATGGGTGCTCGAACACTATGATTATCCCCGATCACGACACCTGATGAGGCACTTACCCGGCGATAATCGGGATGGGCCATATATCATATCGGCGTCCAGCGCCGTGAGCACAGGAGTCCCTTTTTCCAATTATCTGTTGCAGAATCTTTCCGCGGTTCCCCCGTCACTTGCTGAGTCGTGGGTCAAGGAATTCATGAATCAAGCCGCACAAGAACATTTTTGGGAAGCGCGGAGTTTGCCTCAATTGCGGTTGAAAATAAGGACAACCATTGCGGTACTTGCGATGGCATTACCTGCCGTATTAAATTCGTTGGATTCGTATATCAAGCGGGACAAGCTTTCGCTCCGCGATAGCGAAAACTAACGATAATGTGTGGTGGTTATGTAGCGCATCCATGAGGTTTGATTTGGTGGCGATAAAATAGCAAGTGATTGAGAAATGATGAACTGGAAAATTCCAGATATTTTTGCGGGTTTTCCTGGGCACTCAATCTGCACCGAATAATAGTAAACACATGAAAAAACCTATAAAGCTGTTGTCCAGTCTAGTGTTTTCACTCGTTTCTGTAACGTGTGTTCAGGCTCAAAGCCTTGAATGGCAAAACCTTACCGCAAGGGCGGAGGCTCTTTATCAAAAGGGCCAGTACGATCAGGGGGTATTGTTGGCCAAGGAAGCCCTTGATGTCGCCGAGAAAGAACGGGTTCCCCTTATCGCCGCTATTGCTGTGAGCCTGACCAACCTAGCGATGATGTACGAAGCCCAAGGCCGGTATGTGCAGGCGGAACCGCTCTATGAGCGCTCGCTGACGATTATGGAGAAGGACCTCGGCCCCGACGACCCCGTTGTGGCTGCCAGCCTGCTCCGGCTCGCAGCGCTCTACCGTACCCAAGCCCGGTACGTGCAGGCCGAGCCGCTTTATAAGCGCTCGCTCGCAATTCGTGAGAAGGCATTCGGCCCCGACCACGTCAATGTGGCCACGGGCCTGAGCGGCCTTGCGGTGCTCTACTATGCGCAGGGTCGGTACGCGCAGGCCGAGCCGCTTTATAAGCGCTCGCTTGCAATCCGCGAGAAGGCATTCGGGCCGGATAACTCAGAGGTGGCTGCTAACGTGAATGACCTCGCGGCCGTTTACCAAGCCCAAGGCGGGTACGCGCAGGCCGAGACGCTTTACATGCGCTCGCTGGCAATATGGGAAAAGATCCTCGGCCCGGATGGTGATAGCGTTGCTTCGAGCCTTAATAACCTCGCGGCTCTTTATAGTATTCAAGGGCAGTATGCGCGGGCCGAGCCGCTCCTTAAGCGCTCACTTGCAATCCGGTACAAGACTCGCGGCCAGGATCACCCCGAAGTAGCAACGAGCCTTAACAATCTCGCAGTGCTCTACGAGGCACTAGGCCAGTACGTGCAGGCGGAGCCGCTCCTTAAGCGCTCGCTCGCAATCCGTGAGAAGGTCTTCGGGCCCGATCATCCTGATGTCGCCGCTAACCTTAACAACCTCGCAAGCCTCTACGACAGTCAAGGCCGGTACGCGGAGGCGGAGCCACTCTACAAGAGCGCTCTGGCAGTCAAGGAGCGGGTTTTCGGTTCGGATCACGACGATGTTGCCTTGACTCTGAATAACCTTGCGGTGTTATACAACAAACAACATCTGCACGCGCAAGCCGAGCCACTCCTTAAACGTTCGCTTGCAATCTGGGAGAAGGCTCTAGGCTCGGACCACCCCCTTGTAGCCAAAAATCTGAACAATCTCGCGTTGCTCTACCAAGATCAAGGCCAGTACGAACAAGCCGAGCCACTCCTTAAACGTTCGCTAGCCATCTTTGAGAATGCCTTGGGCCGAGATCACCCTGATGTCGCCACAAGTCTGAATAATATTGCAATAAGCTCATGGATGCATGGCGATATCGTGCGAGCTGTCGGGTTGTTTCGGCGCTCCACTTCTATTCGCGAGCATCATCTGAGATTGTTACTTGCTAAAGGCTCCGAATACGAAAAACGTGCATACATTGCAACAATTGGCTGGGATACTCATCGAACCATCTCGCTGCATCTGGCGACGGGCGTATACGCGCCAGATGCAGCCCGTTTGGCGTTAACCACAATATTGCAAAGAAAGGGGCGCATACTCGACGCCCTTACCGATAGCTACAGCGAATTGCGTCGTCGCCTGAGCCCGGAGAATGGTGCGCTGCTAAATCAGCTTTCGTCAGTAAATCGCCAGCGTGCAGAATTGTATGTGGTCGCGCGTCATGATCAGCTAACAATGGCGCCTGAGGAATACCGCAGCAGGATGACAAAGCTGGAAGAAGAAGCTCAGGTGCTTGAGGGAAAAATCAGTGTGAGTAGCGCCGAGTTCCGCGCACAGACAGAATTTATTACACCCGAACGGGTGCAGCAGGCGATTCCGGATGATGCGGCATTGGTGGAATTCGCAGTTTACAGGCCTTTTAACCCTAAAGGGAAGACGTATCAGGAGAGTTGGGGTCCGCCGCGCTACATTGCTTACGTGCTTCGTCGGCAAGGTGATCCCATGTCGGTTGATCTCGGAGAAGCTACTGCCATCGAACGCATGGTTGAAGACTTTCGGCAAGGTCTTGCCAATCCCAGAAGTGTTTACGTCACTCGCGTAGCGCGGGAACTCGATAAGCAAGTGATGCTTCCGGTCCGCAAGTTACTTGGAAAGACGCGGACCGTTCTTCTCTCCCCGGATGGTGCACTCAACCTGGTGCCGTTCGGCGCCCTAGCCGATGAAAACAACCAGTATCTGATCGAGCGCTATTTGTTCACCTACCTAAGCTCCGGCCGCGATCTGTTGCGCTTACAAGCTAAGGCCCAAAGTCGGCAGCAGGGTACGATTGTTGCAGACGTTGATTATGGACTCTTTGAGAACGTGGCTGAAACCACGCGAGCCCAGCAGGATCCGGCGAGTCGACGCCCAATTGCGCGCCCGGGGAAAGAATTCACGCGACTGCGGAATACTGCTGCGGAAGCCCAAGCGATCGCCGGGATTCTCCCGAAAGGTGTAAAAGTATTAACTGGCAAGCAAGCTACTGAGTCTGCGCTCAAGCAGCTAAACGGACCGCAAATCTTACATGTCGCGACCCATGGATTTTTCTTAACTGCTTTGCAAGAAGAGCTAGTTGACAATCGGAATTTTCACTCACTGAATGACGGCATGCATTGGGCACGAAGAATGGAAAATCCTCTACTACGTTCCGGGCTGGCGCTCGCAGATGCAAACCAGCTTCAATCCGGCACGGAGGACGGGATGTTGACGGCACTTGAAGCCGCAAGTCTTGATTTATGGGGAACTAAGCTCGTGGTGCTCTCGGCGTGTGAAACCGGGGTAGGCGAGGTTCATACTGGCGAAGGCGTGTTTGGGCTACGGCGTGCATTGGTGATTGCAGGCTCCGAAAGTCAAGTGATGAGCTTGTGGAAAGTGGATGATCTCGCGACTAAGGACCTAATGGTCGATTACTACCGACACCTCATTTCCAACATGAGCCGCCCCGAGGCACTGCGGCAAGCCCAGCTTGCGATGTTGAGCAAAGAAAATTACAGTCACCCCAACTATTGGGCCAGTTTCATTCCGTCAGGAGACTGGACCGAGTTGGAAAGTAAAATGCAACCAGCGCAAAATTGATTCGTCCCAGTTGCCTAGTTACGTGAGTACAGGTCCGCTGCGCCTATGTTTGAATGACAGGGGTTCGGGTTCCGGAACATCTGAGTTGTAACCGAACGCATCTAGTTGATCACAACTCAGCACTAATTTAGCGTGGTGAGCAACAGAGTCTAGATAATCTCAAGAATGACTGTGTATTAGTGGCAAGATCAGGACTAGCCCTTAATTGTTTCTGAATTGAAGACTTGTGGTGCATGAACGGAAATGGCACATTTTTGGCACACTAAGAGATAAAAGACGACAACAAGCAGTGAGAACCCAAAGTAGTTAAGCAATTGAAAATATTTTTCTACTATGTTGTGCTTTATTGTTGTTTTCTCACTTTTCCCGACTCATAATCCTTTGGTCGCTGGTTCGAGTCCAGCCAGACCCACCAATATTATCAGTAACTTAGACATTAAAATCCGCATTTACGTTTTAACGTGGTGCGGATTTTTTTGTGAAAGGCAAACGCAGGATAAACTCTTTTACCCTCTCACCCTCTCACCCTCTCACCCTCTCACCCTCTCGGGGTAGAGATGAGAGTATCGTCCCAAGGACTGTACCGCGTCGTGATTTAATACCTGTTTCACTTCCCCAAAAAAGCAGCAGGGAAAATTGGTTTCGCCCCACGGGTGCGGCTAATGGGTGACCCCATAGATTCAACCTGCTTCAAAATAGCCAGAGAGGCGGCGCCAAAATTTGGCGGAAAAAGGTAGGAACCAGGTCAGGAAAAATTCTTCCGTTTCATTTTTTCTTGGATGTTTTCAGAACAGCCTTCAGAGCAACAACAGGATCCGCATCAGCGGACATTTCTGTAATAGATGCATGCAGCACGACTTTATTTCCAACGATCTTGAAAGCATCCGCCGACAGATAAGAGCCAGTGCCAACTGATCGCATCGTGACGATCAAACTGGGCGCTTCGCCAAGCCCAAGGTTTTGGAGAAACACTTTTTCAAGTGTGCCGCTTCTCAACCGGATCAATCCCGACGCAAAAATCCCCGCATCGTCGTTCACTTGCATGTTGCCAGTTGAGTACAGGCGCACACTGTAGCTCCCGATCGATCGTGCTTCAAAGTCACCCTCGGCCACCACAACGGTTTGTTCACCTGACAAAGCCAACTTCTGCACAAAGCGATCCACAGGCTGCGCCCGCCAGATGCGGTGGCGAACCTCGACATCATGGGGCACGTAAACCACCAACGGCAGTCGGCTGTTGTAGCGCAGCAGTTTGGCCTCACCGCCAAGGGTGATGAAACGATCGACCCGTGGTTCAGCCGGATCCACAGCCATCAGGGTTCCGGCTATGAGCCCCAGTTGGCGTAAAACATGTCGCTCAAATCCCCAACCGGGAATGCTTTCAGTTTCGAGTTGGCCGCCAAAGAAATATCGGTTGGCAGCATCAACCTTGACGGTCTTGCCGATGATCAGCTCAACTCTGAAATCGGCTTCATCTGCCTGTTGGGGCAGAGTGATGACATGGCGTGTCATGCCTTCTTCAGCCGCCGGAAATGCCTTCAGGTTGTCGGCTGCAAATACCGAAGAGCTGCCGGCCCATAACAGGAATACGATTATTGCTATCTCTTTCATTGTGCGCATCACCCTCTCGTTATAAGGTAGGAATCAGGTCTTGTTTCTTGCTACATCAGGGTAAGTTCACTTTCGGTTGCCCGATCGAATCGCTTCTGAAAGAACTGGCTTGACGAAGGATAACCTGAGAAATTACGTGGAGCGTATCAAGCTGTAATGTTATTCAGACTTGCAGGCGGCGTGATACGGGCATCAGGAGATGTTGAATTGAGGCCGCTTCTACTTCAAAAAGGCTCTTATCCAGCTCGTTTATAAAGCCACTTTTAAAAAATGGTTTTATATACTATAAATAATCGTGGCGGCCAGCGGACAAAATTTCCGGTAGTTGGCGAACCCGTGGACATAAGTAAGGCTTTCCAACTATGGTTGACGCTGGTTATTTATTTATACCTTGCACATAGTAGAGGAGGTTCAAATGAAAACCGCAAAATTGTTATTGTTATCCTTGGTAACTACTGTTGGCTTCTCTTTCCCTACTGCATGGGCTGGAGAACCTAATACCGCACTTTTGGGGAATGAACAGTCTCAGGTTAAATCTGATAAGAATGCTAATTCGAAGGCGACACAGGGCCGCGATTGCCCTCCTGAAATAAGTCATGAAAAAGATGCCCAGCATACGGGAACCCAGCATAGTGGAGGACAGCATGGTGGCGTTCTAAAGGAGTAATGTCGCGGCCATCAATTATCGTGCAAGTTAATAAAGATTTCGTTATTGGCGCTCCTGAATTCTAAGCCGGATTCAGGAGCGCTTTCCCATACGTAATACGGCGCCGCCGTACCATATCAAATTAAATGGTGGAGGTTTTGGGGATAATCAGGCGTTTCCAGCAACCGGATTGATACCGGCGTATTTGCGCGATCTTTATATATGCTCCCCTGAGCGAAACCTCTAGCGTCCTTGCATTTTTCAGAATCTTGGCTATCGTTAATATGGCTGACCGTGCAATTATCGATGCGCAAACCTGGTGGCAGCTTGCGTTGGGCCGCAGCGTTTCGAGGAACGGGTCTTTCTAGAGGAGGCGAAGATGAAAAACAAATTAATCGTCTGGATCGCTGGATTCGGATTGGTAAGCGGAATTGCCGGTTGCTCCAGTATACCCACTGTCTTTACCGATATTGACGTTCCGGGGGCCGTATCCACTCATCCGCGTGGCATAAACAACGCCAGTTCGGCGGGATCCGCCTCCATTGTTGGGTACTATGTCGATAAAGCAGGAAATATCAATGGGTTCCAGCGGGATCCTCAAAGCAGCTTTGCCACACTTGTCATTGATGAAGCTATTGAGGTTAAGGTTTTCGACATTAATAATTCCGGCCCCGGCGAGATTGTGGGTACCGTTCGCGATGCATTCGGACAGCGTGCGTTTCTGCTGGATGGGGGTATTATATCCTTTCCCGGTAATCCCCCGATTCCCACTGCCTATGGCATTAACGATGGCGGGCTCATAGTCGGCACCTTCTCGGACATGGCGGGCAGGAATTACGGCTTTACCTTTCCGCCCGGCCCCGGCGGTCCCATCAGCGTATTCAACGACCTGTCGACGCAAACCTTCGGCATTAACAACACGCGAAGAATGACAGGAACACTACAGGAGGCCACGGGTGAGTTCAGCGCTTTTTATTTGTCGGGACCTGACATTGCGAGCGCCGAGCGCATCGTAATCCCGGGCGCTACCAGAAGCGATGCTTACGGCATCAACGATGCCGATGCGCCGGATGAGGTCAGGCACGTCGGAACCTATACCAAGGACGGGATCGACCGGGGATTTATATTTACGGAAGCGCGTGGCGTGGAAACATTTAACGTTCCGCGAGCAAAGCATACACGCGCGTTTGGCATCAATGACGCTGGAGAGATCGTAGGTGAATATGTTGATTCCTTCGACCATACCCATGGTTTTCTGGGAACCTTTCGTTGATCGGAACTATCCTTGGTTGCAGCTCTTTTGGACTGTGTAGTGGCGTGGCGTGAGAAGCTTCGAGCCGATGCGTAGCAGTACGGCTTGAAGCTATTTCGTTCCTGCCGTCGCCGTCGGCATTATTCCTGACGGCCGGAGGTAACGCCGGTCTTTTCGCTGCTGTTGAATATTGCCGGGTTTGGCTTGCCATTGACCGTCAGGAAACCTGCCAGCCCTTTCTCCATGCGCGACAACGCGTGGTCGACCAGTATGTATTGACCCGGATAATCCACCTTGAACTCCACTATGGTGGCGCCGCCAGGCGGGACAAGCGTGGTTTGTACGTCGGTTAGTCGCGGACTGGTCAGCGAAGCATGATCATATACTTTATCGAACACCTCCCCGATGACGTGAAAACTCGAGGTTAGATTGGGACCACCCACGCCGAAGTATATCCGCACATTTTCGCCCACGTTTGCTTTCATTTTGTACGTTTTTGTGAGGGCATCCATGGTTCCATTGAACATAAGGTGACCCGGATTCTCGGCGAGAAGCTTTTCGAGCGAAAACTCATGCAAGCCTGGGGCGCCATGCCGTTGCGCGGTGTAGAGCTCGCCCTGCATTACGTAGAATTCCCTGTCGACCTCCGGCATACCGCCTTCCGGTTCAACCAGAATCATTCCATACATGCCATTTGCGATGTGCTGAGCGACCATGGGAGTCGCACAATGATAAACGAATAGTCCCGGGTGCAGTGCCTCGAAAGTGAAGCTCTTGTGCTGACCAGGCGCAACCTGGGTGACTGCTGCGCCTCCGCCCGGACCCGTAACCGCGTGAAAATCTATCGAATGGATATGGGCGCTGTCTTTTGCATTGCGCAGCTTGACGGTAACTGTGTCGCCCATCCTTATGCGCACAAATGGGCCCGGCACCTTGTTGTTGAAGGTCCAGTATTTATAGGTGCTGCCATCCGAGAGGCGACCCTCGATCTCAGTGGACTCGAGATCCAGCATCACGTGTTTTGGCCCGCGGTTACCGACAGGTTCGCCTACCGCATAGGGATCCTGTGCAACATCTATTGCATTGCTTTTTGCCTGCTCCTCCGGGGTACCCACGATGAGTTGGCCGAACATGCCGGCGGCCTTATGGCCAGGCAGCGTGCAGAGGTATTCAAACTTGCCGGTGCGCGTTGCACGGAATACTATCGTAGTGGCTGCGCCTTTTGCCGTGATATTGCCGGACTTCGCACTGAATTCAGGAATGGCGATGTCGTGGACGGCGCCGTCGCCATTGATCAGGTTGATCTGGACAACCGCGCCTTCGGGTACTTTCAGATCGGGGTTGATCTTGCTCGCAATGGCATCGGTTTCACCGATAAAGACCAGTTTGCCGTCCGCGATGTCGGTGCGTAAGGTAAAGGTAACATCGGGCGTGTAGGTGACGGCATCGCCATGATTGTGTTCGGCGGCAAACGATAGCGAACTGAAGCTCGATATACAAATCGTCGCCAACAGAAAAATCAATGCCCGCATGCTTTCTCTTTTGAAAAGTTAGACATTATGCAGTACCCGTACTGTGGGGTGCTTCCATGAAGCTCGCCTTCCCGGTAAGAATACCTGCTTTAATCAGAACTGTATATCCGTCCGGTATGTCAAATGGCATGAGTAATTGATCGGGTGCTATCGGATGTTTTGCCCGGACCTGATTCCCTGGATTTAGGATTTATATGGTCAAGCTGATTTCGGCAGGCGCAACTGACATCGGACTGTTACGCAACAATAATGAGGATGCTTACCTGGTCATGCCTGAAGCTGGGCTTTTTGCAATCTCGGACGGGATGGGCGGCGCCGCGGCGGGTGAAATTGCCAGTCGTTATTTTATTGAAACAGCGCAAGCTGTTTTTCGCAACCGTGCTCCTTCTTTAAGGGAATCAGACCATGAACTTGCCCGAAAAGTCTTCAGGTGTTCAAATGAACGGATATTCGACCATGCCGCACAGTATCCCGATGACGAAGGGATGGGATGTACCGGCGATCTTCTCGTGTTTGATGGGGACAGATATGTTATCGGTCACGTCGGAGACAGCAGAATCTATTTGCTGAGGGATGGCATCTTGCGGCAGTTGACCAAAGACCACTCCCTGGTGCAGCGCCTGGTGGACAATGGAACACTGACGCCGGAGGAAGCGAAACATCACCCGCGGAAAAACATCATCCTGCAAGCGCTTGGGATCGATCCATCGGTGTCGTTCGATATTCTGGCAGGCGCGGGACTCAGCCATGACATTTTTCTGCTGTGTACGGATGGGCTAACGGATATGGTCGCGGATTCAGCGATCCAGGAGATCCTGCTTTCCTCGATATCGATCCAGCACAAGGTCAAAGAGCTGATCGCGGCGGCTATTGCTGCAGGGGGAAGAGATAATGTCACGGTAATACTATGTGAAGTAAATATCGATCAGGATTCAGCGGATTCATCCATTAAGCAAGACGGCAATCACGCCGATTGATGATATTGGCATATAACCGGACAATTCGATAGGGATAACCCTATGGGAAGTTCGGTGTTCATGTTAGCTCATTCGAAACTGCCGCCTTCTTCATGCAACGTCGCTAAACGAATAGGATATACTTGGTTTTCCGCGTTACTGGAGAGGCCATGAAAATCCACGAATACCAGGCTAAACAGATTTTGCGGGAATTTGGCGTTAGCACGCCCCTGGGAATCGGTTGTGTTAGTGTTGAGGAAGCGGTCGAGGCTGCCAGAAAGCTGGGTGGTGGCGTGTGGGCGGTTAAAGCACAGATTCACGCCGGCGGGCGTGGCAAGGGGGGTGGCGTAAAAGTAGCCAGGTCGCTTGATGAGGTAAAGCAGTTCGCTGAAAAAATACTGGGTATGACGCTGGTTACGCATCAGACCGGCCCGCGCGGCCAGATTGTCCGGCGTCTTCTGGTAGAGCAGGGGATTGATACCCGAAGAGAGTTTTATATCGGCCTGGTGGTTGATCGAAGTAGCCGGCGCGTGTGCCTGATGGCCAGTTCCGAAGGAGGAATGGATATCGAGGAGGTCGCGACCAGGAACCCGGAAAAGATTCACAAGGTGTTGATCGATCCGATCATCGGGCTAACCGCCCAGGAGGCTGGCGACATTGCCGGCAAGATCGGGATCGCGGAAACAGCAGTGGAAGAAGCACGGGCTCTTTTACAGAGCTTGTACCAGGCCTATGACAGCACGGACGCCTCATTGGTCGAAATCAACCCGTTGATTCTTACCGCCGAGGATCATATCGTCGCGCTCGACGCGAAAATGAGTTTCGACGACAACGCGCTCTTCCGCCACCCTGATATTGCTGGCCTGCGGGATCTGGACGAGGAAGACCCGGCGGAGATCGAGGCATCCCAGCATGGTCTCTCCTATATCTCCCTGGACGGCAACATCGGTTGCCTGGTTAACGGCGCGGGTCTGGCGATGGCAACCATGGATATCATCAAGCTCTACGGCGGAAATCCGGCCAACTTTCTGGATGTCGGCGGGGGCGCTACCGCCGAAAAGGTGGCGGAAGCATTCAAGCTGATGTTACGCAACCCCAAGCTGCAAGCCATACTCGTAAACATATTTGGTGGCATCATGAAGTGCGATGTGATCGCGGAAGGCGTGGTGGCGGCGGCGCGGGAGCTGAAGCTGAATGTTCCGCTGGTGGTGCGCCTCGAAGGAACCAATGTGGATCTGGGCAAAAAAATCCTGAGTGAATCCGGATTGCGGATAATTTCCGCAGGGAATATGGCGGACGCTGCGGAGAAGGCTGTCATGGCCGCACAGTCGACGGCGCCGGCAACAGAATTTGCAACAAAAGGGGTGTAGTATGGCTATCCTCATCGACCGCCATACCCGTGTCATGACTCAGGGTATTACCGGTAAAACCGGGCAGTTTCATACTCGCATGTGCCGGGATTATGCCTACGGAAAAAATTGTTTTGTCGCGGGCGTGAATCCGAAGAAAGCAGGCGAGGATTTCGAAGGCATTCCAGTTTTTGCTACCGTCCGGGAAGCAAAACAGGCAACCGGCGCGACGGTTTCCGTTATTTACGTGCCACCGCCATTCGCCGCCGCCGCTATTGACGAGGCCATGGACGCGGAGCTGGACTTGGTAATCTGCATTACAGAGGGTATTCCGGTCCGCGACATGCTGCGCACCTGCCACAAGATGCAGGGGCGGAAAACCCGGCTGATCGGCCCCAACTGTCCGGGCATTATTACACCCGGCGAAATCAAGATTGGCATCATGCCGGGTTACATTCATAAGCAAGGACGCGTGGGCGTGGTATCGCGTTCCGGCACGCTCACTTATGAAGCTGTGGCGCAACTGATGGAGCAGGGATTGGGCCAGTCCACCTGTATCGGCATTGGCGGTGACCCGGTGAATGGGCTGAAGCACCTTGATGTAATGAAATTGTTCAATAACGACGATGACACCGATGCGGTTTTGATGGTGGGTGAGATCGGCGGCTCCGATGAGGAAGATTGCGCCCGTTGGGTCAAGGAGCATATGAAGAAACCATTGGTGGGCTTTATTGCAGGTGTTACCGCGCCGCAGGGCAAGCGCATGGGGCATGCCGGCGCGGTCATCTCCGGTGGTAAGGGCACGGCACAGGAAAAGCTCGCCCTCATGGAAGAGTGCGGGATTAAAGTAACGCGAAATCCTGCCGAGATGGGCAAGTTGCTCAAATCAGTGTTGCGATGATATATAACCCGGATGTTTCATAAATTGACGCGCGCCCTTGCTGGTCTTTTGTTTCGTATGAAAATTTTGTTCAGTCGGGTGTATGAATAACTACGCCACTCTTTCACAAAATTTCCCTACAAAACAAAATCCTGCGCAATCATCACGCAAATTTATGAAACATCCGGATAAGAACGGAGTAGCAGAAACCTGTATGATTTTTTCGCAATGACCTTTTTCTCCTTGATTTCCGCTTTCCTGCTGGACCAGTGGCGTCCAGGCAGCGATCGCAATCGTTTCGTTTTGCTCTTTCTCTCCTATGCGGATTGGCTGGAGCAATATTTCAATACCGGCGCGCGCCGCCACGGCATAGCGGCCTGGATCGCCGCAATGACGCCGGTACTGATACTCTGGGGTTGGGTCTACTATTTATTGCATGGCCTTAACCCCTTGCTTGGGTGGGCGTGGAATGTAATTACGCTTTATCTCACCATGGGATTTCGCCAGTTCAGCTATTCATTCACCGAAATCAAGGATGCGCTCAAAAATGGGGATTTGCTCCTCGCTCGCAAGTTATTGAAGGAACTGCATGGAGTCAAAGCGGACAAGCTCGACAGCCAGGAAATCGCGCGGGTTACCATCGAGAGGGGGCTTGTCTATTCGCACCGTTATGTATTTGGGATTATTGTCTGCTTTGCCGTCCTGCCGGGACCGCTGGGCCCGGTGTTGTATCGCCTGGCGGAATTATTGGATGAACGTTGGAGTGACCGCCCGGATGCTTTTGGGGATTTTGCCGCAAAAGCATTCCAGATAATCGATTGGCTCCCGGCAAGGTTGACTGCGTTGAGCTTCGCCATTGCAGGTAATTTTGAGGATGCGGTTTATTGCTGGCGTGCGCAGGCGGCATCATGGGTAGACCAAAACCAGGGCATCATCCTCGCCAGTGGCGCGGGCGCCCTTGGGGTTTGCCTGGGTGATCCGTCGGAAGAAGCCGGTGGTACACATTATCGTCCTGAACTGGGTGTAGGCGAAGAAGCCGATGTGGATTTTCTGCAAAGTACGGTAGGCCTGGTCTGGCGTACCCTGGTGTTGTGGCTTCTGCTGCTTCTGATGCTCGACATTGCCGGTTGGGCAGGGTAAGAAAAAAGAGCCGGTTGCCAGATTGCATAAAAACAACATTGCTGATGCATTGAAGTAATGCCGAACCAATTCTTAAGCCAATTCCCGAGGTTTTCATGACGAATCCGTTATTAATTGCCCGTTCTGACCATGCGATCGGGTTGCTACCCAATTTCGCCAATCGGCATGGGCTGATTACCGGCGCGACTGGTACCGGCAAAACCGTCACCCTGCAGGTGTTGGCCGAGCGATTCTCGTCAATCGGGGTGCCGGTATTCATGGCTGATGTCAAAGGAGACCTGACGGGCCTTTCCGCTCCAGGCGAAGGTTCGCCAAAACTGAGGGAACGGCTTTCGCATCTCCAACTTGATGAGCCGCAATGGGAGGCATGTCCGGTTACATTCTGGGACGTCTACGGAAAAGCAGGTCATCCCGTCCGTACAACGATTTCGGATATGGGGCCGCTGTTGCTTGGGCGGTTATTCAACCTGAACGACACGCAGCAGGGCGTGCTGACAATGGTGTTCAAGATAGCGGATGACAGCGGACTACTGCTGCTTGACATAAAGGATCTGCGCGCGATGTTGCAATTCATCGGCACAAACGCGAAGAATTTCACTGTCCAGTATGGCAACGTTTCAGCGGCCTCGATAGGGGCCATTCAGCGCGCATTGCTGGAGATCGAGCAACAAGGAGGAGACAACTTCTTCAGCGAGCCGATGCTCGACATAAGCGACTTGATACAGACCGACAGCAATGGGCGTGGCACGATCAATATTCTTGCCGCCGAAAAACTGATGAACTCGCCCAAGTTGTATTCAACCTTTCTACTGTGGATATTATCAGAGCTGTTCGAGCACCTTCCCGAAGTTGGCGATGAAGGGAAGCCGAAGCTGGTGTTTTTCTTCGACGAGGCCCATTTGCTGTTCAGCGAAGCGCCCAGGGCATTGCTGGAGAAAATTGAGCAGGTGGTGAGATTGATACGCTCCAAGGGAGTAGGGGTATATTTTATCACGCAGAGTCCGCTGGATATCCCCGAAAGCGTTTTAGGCCAGCTTGGCAATCGAGTGCAGCACGCATTGCGCGCGTTTACCCCGAGAGACCAGAAGACAGTCAGGTCCGCAGCCCAAACCATGCGCGCCAATCCGAATTTTGATACCGAAAAGGTAATCACCGAGCTTGCTGTCGGCGAAGCTTTGGTGTCGTTTCTGGACGAGAAGGGCCGTCCCACCATGGTTGAGCGTGCGTTTATTTTGCCGCCGGCATCGAGAATAGGCCCCATTACCGATGCGGAGCGTGCGGCCATCATCAGATCGTCGGTTATTTTCGGTCATTACGAGCAGATAGTGGATCGCGAATCGGCATACGAGATTATCAGGAGCCGTACAGCCATAAAACAGAATGCCGAGAGTGAGGCAGATCCACAGCCGGCCAGGACGGGCTCAACGGATGCCGGCGGAGGCGTGATGGATATGCTGGGCGATATGCTGCTCGGCAAGACAGGTCCGCGCGGGGGCCGTCACCCCGGCATTCTCGATACGCTTGCCAAAAGCGCAGCTCGCTCTGCTGGCTCGCAGGTCGGCCGCGAGATCTTTCGAGGTGTTTTGGGTGGTATCTTCGGGGGTGGGCGCAGGCGTTGACGATTACAACCGTGTCCCGGATCTCCTGAATTGCCGAAAGCAGGTTCGGTTCAGCATGGCGTAGCCCGGTAGTTGCTCGATGCAAAGACTCCCTCGAAGATAACGGCAAGAATACGATATTCTGTCTGCGTTATGTATCATGTCCCTTTCAATTAAAGGAGAGCGGGCGATGCGTTTGATCGCGGCGGTTTTTCTGGTTACGACATTCGCAGGCTGTGCGGCCACGGGACAGAGCGAGCGCCCGCCGGGACCCATGCCTGCGACCACGCGGCCCGTCTATAACCTCACCGGTTACTCGCCAGCTTTCAAGGACGGCTATATCGATGGCTGCGAGACTGCAAAAAAAACGCGTTTCGGGCTCAAGAACAAAAATCGGTTTTCTGCCGATACCCAATACAGGCTGGGATGGAACGACGGCTTTAGCATTTGCGGGGGCAAGCAGTAGAGCCGAATGCCGTGAAATTGTCGGCAATCCGTACCCCGGTAACGCGATCGATGTGGCTGGGATATAATAGCGTTTTTTGCCGCTATCAATGAGACGTTTACTTCCTCTATTGCTGTGCGTGTGGGCCTTACCTGCTACGGCACAGCAGGCTCAGCTTTCCACGGCCCCGCAGGCCTTATCGGTGGCTGCCAAATCCTATATTCTCACCGATTTTCAAAGCGGGCAGACTTTGTTCGGTCAGAATGTTCACGAGCGTGTCGAGCCCGCGTCGCTTACAAAGCTGATGACAGCGTATGTGGTTTTCTCCGCGCTCCACCAGAAACGCATCACCCTGACGCAGAGCGTGGCGGTGTCGGAGCAAGCCTGGCGCGCACAGGGTTCCCGCATGTTTATCGAACCCAGCAGGACGGTAACGGTTGATGAATTAATGCGCGGCGTGATCGTTCAATCCGGCAACGATGCCTGCATAGCGTTGGCCGAAGCTGTCTCGGGCTCGGAGAGTGCCTTCGTACAGATAATGAACAAGGAGGCGAGCCGTTTGGGCATGAAAAATACCCGGTTCGCCAATTCAACCGGTTTGCCGCATTCCGAGCATTACAGCACGGCTTACGATCTCTCTCTGCTGGCGGCTGCCATGATCAGGGATTTTCCTGAATACTATCCGCTTTATTCCCTGCGTGAATATACATACAACAAAATCACTCAGGCTAATCGTAACCGTCTGCTGTGGCTTGATCCCAACGTGGACGGACTGAAAACCGGACATACTGAAGCTGCGGGCTATTGCCTTATTACGTCAGCGAAGCGTGGCGAGCGGCGGCTGATTTCGGTAGTGATGGGAACGGCCTCCGATAGTGCGCGCGCCATGGAAAGCCAGCGTATGCTGAATCATGGCTTCCAGTTCTACGACACCGTCCGGCTGTATCCGAAGGAGAAGGAGGTGATAGCCATCCAGTTGTGGAAAGGCGCGCAGGACAAACTCAAGACAGGTTTCGGGTATGATGTTTATTTCGCGCTCCCCAGATATCAGGCCGATAAGCTGAAAGCCAGGGTGGAATATAAACAGCCTCTGGTTGCTCCCATCACTGCAGGACAAAAAGTGGGCAGGGCGAAATTTACGCTCGATGGCAAACCCATAGCCGAACATCCGCTGGTGGCGTTGGAAACGGTGAATTCCGCGAATATTTTTGGCCGCGCCTGGGATAGTATGCGGTTGATCTTTAATTAGCGCTGGACGAGTGCGCTTCGCAGCAGATTTTACGAACAAGGCTCATCATGATTTATCTGAACGGTGATTTCATGCCTATCGAGGAAGCCCGTGTTCCTGTGCTGGACAGGGGCTTCATTTTTGGCGATGGTGTATATGAAGTAATTCCTGTTTATTCTCGCAAAGCTTTTCGCCTGACCGAGCATCTGCTCCGCTTGCAGCACAGCCTTGATGGGATTCGGCTGCAAAACCCGCATTCGGACAGCGAATGGAGCAGCTTGCTGGAGCAAATCATCGCTGGCAATGAACATGACGATCAGTACGTCTACTTGCATGTTACGCGCGGTGTCGCGCGGCGGGATCATGCCTTTCCAAAAGGGGTGGTGCCCACCGTGTTCATCATGAGTAATCCATTGCTGGCGCCGCCGGCGGAATTGCTTGCTGCCGGCGTTGCCGCTATCACAGCCAATGACAACCGATGGTTACGTTGCGACATCAAGGCGATTTCACTGTTACCCAACGTATTGCTGCGCCAGATGGCCGTTGATGCGGGCGCAATGGAAACAGTGCTGTTGCGGGAGGGTTTTATGACCGAGGGGGCAGCCAGCAACATTTTTGTGGCAAAAAATGGTGTTCTGCTGGCTCCGCCGAAAAATCATCTCATGCTGCCGGGCATTACTTATGACGTCGTGCTTGAGTTGGCGGCGGTCGAAAAAATTCAGTATGAAGTGCGAGCAATTTCTGAATATGAAGTACGTACCGCCCAGGAACTTTTGCTTACCTCCTCGACTAAAGAAATCATGCCGATCACCCGCCTCGACGGTAAACCAGTAGGCGAGGGGAAACCGGGCGCGATGTTCGCATTACTGTACCGGCTCTATCAGCACTATAAGCACAATGTGATGCGAGGCAACCTTCCAATATCCTAGGAAGCCGTAACCTATGAGCTCGTCCGAGCAAACCACGCTAATCGAATACCCTTGTGATTTTCCCATTAAAATCATAGGGCGCGTCGGGTCTTTGCCGGGTTCACTCCCCAATGCGGCATCGCTGGAACATGGCCGGCAGGAGTTTACTCAGGCAGTACTGATGATCGTAAAATGCCACGCGCCCGATTATGATGAGGCGAATCTGGAGGTCAGGATCAGCAAGAAAAATACCTATCTGAGCCTCACCTGCACGATACGTGCCGTTTCCCGCGAACAACTGGATGCGCTATATCGGGAACTATGCGATCATCCGTCGGTATTAATGGTACTTTAACGAGGCCGCGCGTTCTGGAAACCCCGAATACTTTTTCGAGCATGCATCCCCCACGACTTGAACCGGGAAGCTCAAACATTAAAATCAGATATGCCGGCCTGACGGATTACCTTTCCACCTGGCAAGCGATGAAGGACTTTACCGGTTCTCGTACGAAAAATACGCCTGATGAAATCTGGTTGCTGCAACATCCGCCGGTTTACACTCAAGGTGTGGCAGGTAGGCCGGAACACCTGCTGCATAACGATGGTATTCTCGTCATTCGGACAGATCGCGGCGGCCAGATCACCTACCATGGTCCTGGTCAAATTGTCGCCTACCTGCTGCTGGATATGCGCCGCCTCAAACTTGGCGTGCGCGAACTGGTCAGGAAAATCGAAAGTGCGGTGATAGACTTGCTATGGGACTATCGCATAGACGCAGTAGGTCGCACGGATGCGCCCGGTGTGTATGTGGAGGGCGCAAAAATCGCAGCGTTGGGGCTAAAAATAAAAAACGGTTGTTGTTATCACGGATTATCTCTCAACGTCGACATGGATCTGGTTCCATTTGCGGCGATCAATCCGTGTGGTTATTCGGGATTACGGGTAACTCAAACCAGAGATCTTGGCGTAACCGATGGATTGGAAACCCTGTGCGGGAAGCTCGCCGAAAAATTACAGGCCAGACTCGCAGGCATGGAGAATTCGATATTTCAGGCACAAGCTAACGCGTGACAATAGATGCGGAAAATGTTCGTGCAGCATTTGATTTACATGCAGGAAGTAATTTATAGCGCCAGAATCCAGAGGCGGAATGCATACCGGAAACTTGTAATGGATATCCGCCGGATGTGCGCTTTTTATGTACCCTACCAAGAGGAATAATTCGTTTTATCCATGACAACCGAAACTCGCCAGAAAGGTGCGGCCAAGACCGCGCGTAATCCCGTCAAAATTCTGCCGCAATCCGCCGACGAAGTGTTGCGTAAACCCTCATGGATACGGGTACGCTCATCCAATAGTCAAGAGTTCTACGAGGTTAAACGTATTCTGCGGGAACAGAAGCTGCACACCGTTTGTGAGGAAGCGTCCTGTCCCAACATCGGCGAGTGTTTCGGCAAAGGCACCGCGACATTCATGATCCTGGGTGATCTCTGTACTCGCCGTTGCCCGTTCTGCGATGTGGCGCATGGTAAGCCGCTGGCACCGGATGCGCAGGAGCCTCTGCACCTGGCGCAATCCATCGCCGCCATGAAGCTGAAATACGTCGTCATCACCAGCGTCGATCGCGATGATCTGCGTGATGGTGGCGCTCAGCATTTTGTAGATTGCATACGTGAGGTCAGGGCCCATTCGCCGCGGACAAAAATAGAAATCCTCGTACCGGACTTCCGCGGCCGGTTGGAAGTTGCCCTGGAAAAATTGTTTGCCTGTCCTCCGGACGTGTTGAACCATAATCTGGAAACTGTTCCGCGGCTCTATCGGCAGTGCCGCCCGGGCGCCGATTACGCACATTCGCTCAAATTACTGAAAGACTTCAAGGTTAAATTTCCGGATATTCCGACCAAATCCGGCTTGATGCTGGGTTTAGGGGAAACCGACGACGAGATTCTTGAGGTAATGCGCGATTTACGCGAACACGATGTTGAGATGCTCACCATCGGCCAATATCTGCAACCCAGCATTGGACATTTACCCGTATTACGCTACGTATCGCCGGAAGGATTCAAGGAACTGGAACGCGCCGCCATTGAAATGGGTTTCAGCAATGCGGCGTGTGGCCCCATGGTACGCTCCAGCTACCATGCCGACCAGCAGGCGCATGAGGCCGGTATCCGATAACCGATAATTCCACGGTGCTTTTTTGTAAACGACCGGGGTACTTTTACGGCCAGCAAGCAGCGCGCACCCAACAGGAGTTGCCAAATGCGTACCATCACTGTATTTATTATCTGGCTTGTCGTTTTTATTCCCGCCTGTGCTACGGGAAACGGTCCCGTTTCCGACGAAGATACGACGAGTGCGCTGAAGCAAGCACTCACTCAGAGTGCGGATGTGGCAGTGGACAAGCTCGGGGTAGCGGATGGGTTTCTCAGTAACCCCAAGGTTAAAATACCGCTGCCCGGGGCGCTGCAGAAAGTGGAGGGCATCATGCGCACTCTGGGCATGAGTAAATATGCCGACGGCTTGATCGTGACCATGAATCATGCGGCGGAGACAGCAGCAGCCGAAGCCAGGCCGCTGCTGATGGACGCGGTGCAAAAGATGTCCGTGAAAGATGCCAGAGCCATATTGACTGGTGGTGACGACGCGGCAACACAGTATTTTCGTACAACGACTTCAGACGCGTTGTCTCAAAAATTTTTGCCGATCGTAAAAAATGCAACGGATCAGGTAGGATTGATCAAGAAATACAACGAATTCGCGGGAAAGGGCGCGAAATTGGGTTTGATTGGGGAAAAGGACGCGAATATTGAAAACTACGTTACCCAAAAAACGCTGGACGGGCTCTATCTGATGATGGCGGAGGAGGAACGCGCCATCCGCAGCGACCCGATGGGCCAGAGCAGTAAGTTACTCCAGCGAGTGTTTGGGCCGCTGAAATAATTCAGTCTTGTAGAAGATTACCGAAAATTATTTTAAAAAGATCTTTTGCGTTTCAATCCGCCAGGCTTTTTCGACGTCCAGGTTTTCAGGACGTCACGATATTCTTTTCCTCCGGCAGTTCCTCGACAAGCCAGCCAAGCAGATCCCCGATCAGCTTATCGCTCGCTTCCGTTAACGCCCGCACTGCGCCCGCGGCGTTGGGCGCATGTGCCATCTGCTCGATATGGAAACTACGTTGCGCCGCCAGCGAACGCGTACCACGGTTGATGAGGCTGGCGCGCAATTTTACCACCGCCCGGCTTTGGTCGGCGGTGTCGAATACCTGGGTAAATTCTTCGAGTTCCACGCGCAAAATATAATCTGTCTGCACGCTATCGTCGGCGCTCATCACTCCGCCATCGCTGATCCCGGCAATTCGACTCCTGATCCACTGGGTGAGCAATGTTGCGGGAGGGGAAGCCCAACGGTTGCTGGCGTAGACATAAGCTTGCGCAGGATCATGATATGCCAGACGATAATGAATCGCTGTGCTGTCCAGCCAGGCTGGCGCTGCTGCTTCCGCCACCAGCAGACTTGCCTGTAGCCGTACATTGCCCGATGCGTCGGCATTATTGGCTGGGGTCGTAAACTGTTGCAAGCCGAAATCATATATCGCCGTGGGTGTTTGCGTCCGAGGTGCGACGCATCCGGTGAGCGTTACCATTGCCAGAATCAGGATTTTTTTCATTTCAATTTCCCCCAGGAGATACGAAACCATCTTCTCCCGGGCCGGGAGGCGGCGGCGATCTGCCAAACAGAAGACTCCCGGGTTGCTCTTCCAGTTGCAGAAGAACACGATCCACGTTGCGGGAGTTGCGCGTGATTCCTTCAGCCACGCCATGCAGTTTATGCATGGTGCCGGTAAGCTCGTCGGCCGTTTGAGAAAGGCTGTCGATAGCCCCCCCCTGCTGATTCAATTTGGTTGTGATCTGGTTCAGCCCGATTACCAGTTGGTCAGTATGATGCAGTACGGAGCTTGCATCGGCGGCCAACCCCGGCAATTTCCTGACCCCGGGTTCGAGTTGCGTGATGAGGCGGCGCATCTGGCCGGTCGCCCCCTCCGTATTTTCCAGTATGCGTGTAAACCGTGCCCGATTCTGATCGTCAAAAACGAGATTCAGCCGCTCCACCAGCCCGTTGGCATTGCTGAGCAGGCGCTGCGCGGAAGTGGTTATGCTATCCAGCTCGGAGGGGCGAAAGGGAATCTGTGCCAGATTGTCCGAATCCGTTTTCAGCCTCTCCGCTTCGCCGCCTTCGTCATTCAATTGCACAAACGCAAGGCCTGTCAGTCCCTGATAACCAAGCTGCGCATATGCATTTTTGGTCAGCGGGAGATCCTTGTCTACGGCAATACGGATAAGAATGGTATGGGAATTATTTGGATCCAGACGGATATCCTCCACTTTGCCCACAGTTAATCCACGGTAACGTACCGTTGCCTGGGAGTTGAGCCCGGTAATGGGAAACGCCGAAACCAGCAAGTATTTATCACGCGTCAGTGTGTCGCCACTTAACCACATGGCCACGGCGGCTATGGCTGCACCCAGAAAAATTACGAATAAACCCGCCACAAGGGCATGGGCACGGTTTTCCATAATAATCCCCTATAAATTATTGCGATTATTTTCCAGTATCTTCTTGCCACGCTCACCGCAGAAAAATTTTGTAATAAATGGGTGCCTCGTATTGATCACCTCCCGAAGCGTTCCAAGCGCCACCATGCGCTGCTCATCCAGGGCCGCCACGCGGTCGGAAAGTGCGACCAGCGTTTCCACATCATGCGTTGCCATGACGATGGTCAGCGTCAATTCAGTGCGCAACGTCTGGATCAGCTTGACGAAACCATCGCTCAGCTCAGGGTCAAGCCCCGCGGTAGGCTCGTCCAGAAACAGCAATTCGGGATCCAGTGCCATGGCCCGTGCCAGCGCGATGCGTTTGATCATGCCGCCGGAAAGCTCGGCTGGCATTCTGATCGCATGTTTTGTGTCGATTTCCACCATTTTAAGTTTGAGCATAACCAGGTTACGTATCATGTCCTCGTCAAGTGTCCGCAACTCGCGCATGGGCAATGCAATATTGTCATATACCGATAATGCGCTGAATAAGGCGCCTTTCTGAAACAATACCCCGCAGCGGTTGCGCATATATTGCAGCTGTTCGTGCCGTCGACCATGCACGGGCTCGCCAAAAATCCTGACTGTACCTTGCGCGGGTGTTTCCAGGCCCAGCATCTGTCGTATCAAAGCGGTCTTGCCGCTGCCCGAGCCGCCAACCAGTGTAAGGACCTCGCCGCGACGTACGCACAGGTTAATGTTTTCATGCACTACATGCGTGCCGAAACGGGTATACAGTCCTTCAACCGCGATAACGTAGTTTCCATTCGTCATCAATTATCGCCTTACCTTATTCCAACATTGGAAAAAACGACAGCAAAAATCGCATCGATAATAATAACAACGGTAATCGACGTGACGACTGAATTCGTCGTTCCTTCGCCCAGGCTTTCCGTATTGGATTTGATTCTCAGGCCGAAATGACAGGAGATTAGCGCGATCGCCATGCCGCACACAACGCCTTTGCCCAGCCCCAGCCACAAATTGGCAATGGCCACCACATCAGGAAGCTTGCTTAAGAAAAACTGATAGCCAAGCCCTAGCTGGATCTCGGCAGCTACCATTCCCCCTATCAAAGCGATGGCGCTCGTCCATAACACTACGAGTGGCATCGCGATACCCAGTGCCATGACTTTGGGCAGCACCAGGCGCAGACTGTGAGGTATACCCATCACAGTCAGCGCATCAAGCTCCTCGGTAACCCTCATGACGCCCAGTTGCGCGGTCATGGATGAACCGGAGCGTCCTGCGACCAATATTGCGGCCAGCACCGGGCCGAGCTCGCGAACGATGCTGATGCCAAGAATATTGATGATGAATATGTCCGCGCCAAACATCTGCAATTGTTTGGAAGAAAGATAGCTCAGCACGATACCGATGAGAAATCCTACCAGCGCGGTGATACCCAACGCCTGGGCGCCGGTGCGATACAGGTTCGCGGATATTTCACGCCAGGGGATCCGTGCAGGATGGCGGGTGAGGTAAATCGCGTCCAGCAATAATTGGCCGGATAGAATGATGAGGCCGGTCAAATGCTCCCACAGCAGAAAAACTGCATTTCCGAGGACTGTAATCGGCCACAGTAAATCGCGCGGCACAGGCGCGGGCGGGGCGGGTATTTTTTCCAGTCGATCAAAAAGTCTTTCATGCTCGCGCCGCAGCCGCAAATGCCGAGGGCGTTGATTGCCCCAGGCTCGCCACAGCAGAACCGCACCTGCGTCATCCATTTGCCGGACTCCGGTGAGGTCCCAGCGTAGCTCCGGATCGGCTGCTTCATTGTCAAGTTCGGCGGATAGCGGCTGAAGCCATTTTCCAAGGGCCGTCAGAGTGCAGTTCCCCGTGAGCATTAAACGTGGCGCGCCATCCTCACCGGTTACGCGGCGCAATACTATCGACGAATTGCTGCCCTCATTCTCCGGCATGGTGACTGTCCTTGGACAATGCTAATGATAGAATATCGGGCTTGCGCAGCCCTGCTTATTGTTTCCTATTCTAGCCCTTTGTAAAAGCAAAGCGAATCGTTCGTCCGCATGAATCCGTTATCTGAACTTTGCAAGTGGGCGCCGGTAAAGTACTCTGGGTTTTCAGTTCATTTGCCAGTGCATCATGACGAAAAGATCACAGGCGATCATCCGACGCTCTTCTCCAGAATAGTAATTCTATTACCATGATACGACGCCAATGCGATAGATGCCGAAAATTCTTACACTAATATTTACACTGTTCGGATTGTGTGTATAACCCACTGTTTTATTTTAGCTATAGCAGCTGGCATAGAAAATGCTTAGATAGAGCGAGACATCAAGTCGGCAGGTAATGCGAAGGTTCGCCACGCATCTGACAAGGCCGGTCAATCTGGCTGGATTTTTTTTTTGGCAGCACAGCAGTAAAGAAGTGAAGGGGGGCACCTAACAACAATAACAATAATTCAACAATAATAACAATCGCATAATCAGGGTTTGGAGTGAATTTCAGTAATGAGATCGTACTCTGACTCTGATTATTTTTTTGCCTCATCACTGTCCTGAAGCGGATAGCATGGCGGAAATATTGTTTTCCGTGTCAGGCCTCGCTTTGGGAGCGAGATACGCAACAGTCCGAAACCCCTTTGACTAGGCAGTCTTCATTAATGCTGATGATGGGGGGATTGCGTTTCCTGCCCCGTCGAATGCTCCTTCAGGCGAATCTGATAGCTGGCGTGGCACGCATTGCATGTTTGCATCGCTTTACTCATTTGCCGTAGGGTATGCTTGGGATCTTGCATAGACTCTGCGTCGGCAGCGATCTGATCGAAGGCCTTGTGGACCGACATGCCCATCTGCATGAATTCCTTCGGCAATACAGCCTTGAGATGATCTTCGCCTTTATGCGCCATCCCGACACCAAGCGAGCGTGCCTCTCGCGCCACCACGATCATATTCTCTTCAGAAAGCGCATCCAGGATATTCTGCGTTCCCGATAACAGGGCGCGCATTTCCGTGAGCACGTGATCCCGTTGATGCTCGGTAAGCGGAAGGATTCGACGCGTATCAACCTCATTCCCGGTTGCAGTAGAGGCGATAAGGATCAGTGCAATGGCAAGAATATTTCTCAAAATTCATCTCCGGTAGCGTATAAGATTCGACCCAGCGAATGATGGCTGAGTTTTACCAGGTTTTTAACACGCAAAAAACCGATTAACCTGAATCCGCCCATCGCGAATTCACCAGGAAGGTGAAGCTTGCGAAGTACGAAAGAGGTACGAAAAATCCTTTTTGGTTGTGGCGTTCAGTTAACAAGTGAGCTGAAAAACGAGCGGTCAACTGCCGGATTCAGGATGATGTATTTACTGCTTTCGCCCGTAAATCATGCTCATCGGAGCCGATAATCTCAACCTCCATAAACTCACCGGGCTTCACATTTTTTGCGTTATCGATGTAAACCACGCCGTCGATTTCAGGCGCATCCGCCGTGCTCCGGGCGACGGCCTTATTTTTCTGTACCTCGTCCACCAGTACAGTCATATGTTTTCCGATTTTCCGCGCGAGGCGCGCTGTGCTGATATTTTCCTGTACCGCCATGAAGCGGGCGCGCCGTTCTTCTTTTATCTCTTCCGGAATATGGCCGGGTAGCGTGTTCGCCACGGCACCCTCCACCGGAGAGTAGGCAAAGCAGCCGACGCGATCCAGTTGCGCTTCTTGGAGAAACTCCAGAAGCTGTTCGAACTCCCCTTCAGTCTCACCGGGAAAGCCGACGATGAAGGTGCTGCGCAGCGTGATATCCGGGCATACCTCACGCCACTGCCTGACACGCTCCAGGTTGTTTTCAGCACTGGCAGGACGTTTCATGGCCTTTAAAATGCGCGGGCTGGCATGCTGAAACGGTACGTCGAGGTAGGGAAGGATTCTCCCCTCGGCCATCAGAGGGATCACTTCATCGACGTGCGGGTAGGGATACACGTAATGCAACCGTACCCAAACGCCAAATTCGCCCAACGCGCGAACCAGTTCGGTCATGCGGGTCTTCAGCGGCCTGCCTTGCCAGAAGCCGGTGCGGTATTTCATATCCACGCCATAAGCGCTGGTATCCTGCGAAATTATCAGTAATTCCTTTACGCCTGCATTGACCAGATTCTCCGCTTCCTGCATGACCTGGTTGATGGGGCGGCTGACCAGATCGCCGCGCATGGAAGGAATGATGCAGAAGGTGCAACGATGATTGCAACCTTCCGATATCTTGACATACGCATAGTGCCTGGGCGTGAGCTTTATTCCCTGCGGGGGAATCAGGCTGGTGTAAGGATCGTGCGGTTGCGGTAGATGCATGTGTACCGCTGCCATGACTTCCGGCAGAGCATGGGGACCGGTAACCGCCAGCACCTGCGGATGGGCTTGTTTTACCACCTCGCCGCCGCCTTTGGCGCCGAGGCAGCCGGTAACGATAACTTTGCCATTTTCCGCCAGCGCCTCGCCGATGGCATCCAGCGATTCTTCTACTGCGCTGTCGATGAAGCCGCAGGTATTGACGACCACCAGATCGGCGTCTTCGTACGTAGAGGAAGTTTCATAGCCTTCCGCGCGCAGTTGAGTAAGGATTTGCTCGGAATCCACCAGCGCCTTGGGACAACCAAGCGAGACAAAGCCGATTTTGGGGGGAGGTTGCTTGAGAGCTGCCATGTGAGGGATTTCTAAGAATAAATGAAATTCGAGATAAACAGGAAAAACAGTCGGAAGAATTATGTCCACGCCGGAAGGTCGGCATCAAGACTTTCCAAATATTTACAAATTATGCCGGGTGAGTGAAGAGGCTGCCAGCCAGCCAAATGGAGCTGATACCCAGCGTGATGAGTGCGACCTGCTGGACAGTCGCGCCGATTTCCGGGCGCTTATGCAAACCGGGGATCAGGTCCGACATTGCCACATAAATCATGCTGGCCGAAGCCAGTCCCAGCAGCGAGGGGATGAAGTGGTTCATGTCTTGCAACATGAAATAGGTCGACAATCCCCCGAGCAAAGTGGCGGCGCTGGAAAAAAGATTAAAGAGAAGTGCCTGCCGGCGAGTATAGCCCGAATTGAGCAGAATCAGAAAATCACCGGCTTCCTGCGGGATTTCGTGGGCAATGATGGCAATGGATGTAACAATGCCCAATTGCACATCCGCCATAAATGCCGCGGCAATGAGTATGCCGTCGACAAAATTGTGAAACGTATCGCCCAGCATGATCATCATACCGCTACGGCCATGATCATGCTGATCATGGCTCGGTGCTGCAACGATGGCAGCGCCGGGCAGAAGATCATGGGCCTCGCATTCTTCCGCATGGCAGTGGCGCCACAATACCAGCTTTTCCAGAATGAAGAATAACAGGATACCGAACAGCACCGTGCCGGTCATCTGCGCCGGATTTTTTGAAAGCTCGAGCGCCTCCGGCAGCGCATTGAGAAAAGCGGCCCCCAGCAGCGCGCCGATAGCATATGAGACCAGCATTTGCACCCACGAGGCGCGGGTATTAAGCGTCAGCGCGGCGGCGAACAGCACGCTTAACATACCGCCGAAAAGGCTGGTGACTATGATCCAGGCAAGAATGGACATTTACTGCGATTCGTGAAAAATGCGGGATTATACGCTTTTGCAAGACGTGAATTCAGGCGATAGCGCGGCAGGGCTGCAACGAACTTGCGATGGCATATTCATAATCCGCTTCAGCCGCGCTTCCTTGGCGCTCCAACGCTGACCTACTGCTCCAGCCAGATCAGTCCCGCCATGCGTCCGGTCTTGCCATCGCGACGATAAGAAAAAAATCTCGCCGGGTTACTAAAGGTGCATTCTCCGCCACCGTAAATTTCGGCTACGCCGGCGTCCGTTAGTCGCTGTCGCGCCAGCAGGAAAAGATCGGCTAACCATTTGCCATTATTGCGGGAAATGAAGGCGAAAGCGGATGTTTCATCACGTTCGATAAAGGCCTTGCGTACCTCTTCACCGACCTCGAAATGATCGGGTCCGATTGCCGGGCCAAGCCAGGCCATGAGCGGACTGTTCAACGTACCTATCGCCGATACCGTGCGTTCGATAATCCCCTCGGCCATTCCGCGCCAGCCGGCATGAATTACGGCAACCATGGTGCCTGCGCGGTCGCACAATAGTACCGGCAGACAATCTGCCACGAGTACCGCGCAGACAACTCCCGGGCGCCGGCTGAACGCTGCATCGCTCTCACATGAGGATGTGCAATCATGCTCATCAAAGTCTATTGATTCCGTGCCGTGCACCTGTTTGAGCCATCCGGGTTCGCCTGGCAAAAACCGGCGTAGCAGGGCGCGGTTTTGTTTGACGATTAATGGATCATCGCCAACATGGTCGCCCAGGTTGAGGCTGGCATAAGGTGCACTGCTGCCCCCGCCATTACGCGTGGTGAACAGCGCTTTGACATTGCTCGGCGCGGGCCAGTCAGGGGTGATCCAATCGTTCATACCGCTCGTGAATTGATCATTGGTGTTGCCGCAGCTTCAGTAGGAGGTTGCTCATGTCCTCGGGCAATGGCGCCTCCCAGCCCATCCTCATGCCACTTTGTGGATGGGTGAGTTCCAGTTTTTGCGCATGCAGTGCCTGCCTCGAAAAACCAATCAGCCGCATGGCCTCTAGAATGCTTTTTTTGGGCTTTCCGCCATACACGGGGTCACCCATAAGTGGATAACCGATGGAGTGCATATGCACGCGAATCTGGTGGGTGCGTCCGGTTTCCAGGCTGCACTGGAGCAAAGTGCTTTCGTCGAATTTTTCCTGTACGCGGTAATGGGTGCGCGCTTCTTTGCCGCTCGCAATCACAGCCATTTTCGTCCGCTGTACCGGATGCCGTCCTACCGGGGCATCGACCCATCCCCCCACCGACACCTGGCCCAGCACCAGTGCCAGGTAATCGCGCGTTACAGTATGCTTTTGCAGTTGCCGCACCAGACTGGTCTGGGCTTCAAGCGTTTTCGCCACGACCAGCAGGCCGCTGGTATCCTTATCCAACCGGTGAACAATGCCGGCGCGGGGTATTGCGGCCAGTTGCGCGGCGTGATGCAACAGCGCGTTCAGCATGGTTCCCTGCCAATTACCGCTGCCAGGGTGAACTACCAGCCCGGCTGGCTTGTTGATGACAATCAGTTCGTCATCCTCATAGGCGATATCCAGCAAGATAGCCTCGGCCGCGTGGCTGGTTTCGATGGAGCAATGCGCCGGCTTGACCTCGATCTTTTCTCCACCCCACACTTTTTGTCTTGGAATAGCATCTCTACCATCAACACTGATACGTTTTTCCCGTATCCATGCCTGCAGGCGGTTGCGAGACCAATCAGGCAGCAATTGCGCCAGAACCTGGTCAAGCCGCGCTCCGGCAAAATGCCGGGGGATTATCAGCTCGATCGTGGTTTCAGCCGATTCAGACCGTATGGGCTTTGCGCTATAATGGCCAAATCCATTTTTGGTTTCCAAATAACTCATCATGTCACGTAGTGTAGCTTTATTTCTGGTGTTGCTGCTATCCGCATGCGGGCTGTTGTCCAAAGAGGTGAAGGACTCCAAGAATTGGTCCGCAAGCAAGTACTACTCTGAAGCAAAATCGGAATTGAATGAAGGGAATTATGGAGGCGCCATCAAGCTATTCGAAGCGCTGGAGGCACGTTATCCCTACGGCCGCTTTGCGCAGCAGGCGCAGCTTGAAGTCGCGTATGCCTATTATAAAGATGGTGAACAGGCCACGGCTATTGCGGCTGCCGACCGCTTTATCAAGCTTCATCCCAATCATACCAATGTCGATTATGCGTATTACCTCAAGGGCCTGTCGAATTTCAACGATGATCTCGGATTGATGGGCATCGTGTCGGAAAAAATTCTCAATCAGGATATGAGCGAGCGTGATCCGAAAGCGTCACGCGAATCATTTGAAAATTTCAAGGAATTAGTGTCCCGTTATCCCAAAAGCAAATACGCGGCCGATGCGGTACAGCGAATGAAGCATCTGGTTAATGTGGTGGCTTTGAATGAAGTCCAGGTGGCACGTTATTACATCAAGCGGGGCGGTTACGTTGCCGCTGCCAACCGTGCTCAATATGCGCTGAAGGAATACCCGCAGACTCCGGCCACGGAAGAAGCGTTATTCATCATGATGAAATCGTACGATGCGCTGGGTATGACCGATTTGCGTGATGATGCGCATCGCGTGATGAAAAAAAATTTCCCCGATAGCCGATTCTTCGAGGATTCAACTGGAAAAAGCGCTGAACCCTGGTGGAGATTCTGGTAATACCAGGCATAGACGGCAGGCGGACAGTCCTGGATATTTCCTTTAAATCCGACAGGCTGTTAGCCTAACGGGTTAAACGCCACATCCTCCGATGGGCGTTCGTGCGCGGCTTCGTCCTGCAAACGAATTGCCAGGACGTCGCATCCGGCATGATGCAGCACACTGCTTGCTGTTGATCCCAGCAATAAGGCAAGGCCATGACGGCCATGCGACCCCACGATGATTAGATCGATATGCTCCCGCTCGGCAATCCGTACAATCTCCTGTCCAGGCACGCCCCAAACCATCCATCGACGGGCTGGATCCACATTCAGTTGGTTACCGACCTGCTTCAGCTTGAATTTTTCCGCCTCCAGCAATTCATATGTTGAATATTCATCCAGGGCAATTTCGGTTCCATACGCTGTATCGGGCATGGGTATATCATCCAGCACATGAATCATGCTCAATTTGGCGTGGAACAGTGCTGCTAAATAGCCTGCTTTCCGCGCGACATGGTTTCCGTGCTCCGAAAAATCCACAGCGAGTAAAATATGCCGATAGTTTCCATTATTCATGGTGCGGGCCGGGGGGAGAGAAAAACTACATTAAAATTGGTCAAACGGTTGCAATACCCGGAATAGCATGATGCGGATTTGGATTATTGAAAGTATAATCGCTGGTAACCCGAGTAGCTGATCAGCGTGAAGTTCCAGGTTCTTCATAAGCAACGGCTTCGGGGGATTTGATCATCGTTCTTAAAATTTTCCACACATTATCCACAATTTTTTCTTGCGCCTGGGCACTTGGATGTATCCCGTCTGCCTGAAAAAATTCCCGTTTGTCGCCAAATCCCTCCAGCAGGAAAGGCACCAGTTTGAGCCCATGGCGTTTAGCCAGTTGCGGGTATATATCCTGAAACTTTTGCGTATAGGCTATGCCATAATTAGGCGGCAATTGCATCCCGGCCAGCAGTACCGCGGTTTTATTTCGCAAACACGCTTCAATGATGGCTTCGAGATCATCACGGATGGATTCGATAGGCGTCCCTCGCAACCCATCATTGCCACCAAGCTCGATGACTACGATGTCCGGTCGATGAGTCTTGATCGCTTGCACGATCCGATTTCGTCCTCCTGCCGCCGTTTCGCCACTGATGCTATTGTTGATCAGCGTTGCCTGCGATTTTGTTTGCAGCCGCCTCTTCAGCAGACTGACCCATCCCGCATTGTGCGGCAGGCCATAGCCAGCAGACAAGCTGTCCCCAAATACCATGATAGTAGTGGTTCCGGCTGTGGTCGCAGGCTCCGGCGGTGCTGCCGCGCCTGAGCCGGCAACTCCGATACTTGACAGGATATACAGAATAACCAGGAAATTTTTCATGACAGATAATTTTATTGTGCGGCCTATTGTGCAGGCAATCGGGTTGACCAAGCAAGTAAGTACGGGCAGTGAACAGCTTACCATTCTGGAGAATATCCATCTGGAGATAAATGCAGGTGATTCGGTTGCTGTGGTGGGGGCGTCAGGCTCGGGCAAGTCGACACTGCTGGGGCTGCTCGCAGGATTAGATACGCCTTCCAGCGGTAAGGTTCATCTTTACGGAGAAGATATTTTTTTATTGGATGAAGATGCGCGAGCGGCGCTGCGTGGGCGCATGCTGGGGTTCGTATTCCAGTCATTCCAGTTACTACCTGCCTTGACCGCAGTTGAAAACGTGATGCTGCCGCTGGAGCTGATCGGTACAGGCAATGCAGAGGCTGCCGCGCTGAAGCTGCTTGAACGAGTCGGCCTCGGAATGCGCCTGACGCACTACCCGCGGCAACTCTCCGGCGGTGAGCAACAGCGTGTCGCTATTGCACGCGCCTTCGTGACGCAACCGCAATTGTTGCTGGCTGATGAGCCGACCGGTAACCTCGACTCCACCACAGGGGCGCAAATCATCGAGCTCATGTTTGAGCTGAATCGCGAGCGTGGCACCACTCTGGTTCTCGTGACGCATGACGAAGCTATTTCAAGCCGTTGCGCGTGGCGGATACGCCTGGCCGGGGGGAGGGTCGTGGATTGAGGGAATGTAGCAGGGCGCATGATTGGCGTAGGGAAACAATAATGGGGCTATGGCATACTGCTTCGCTTTTTGCTGCTGGTTCAATTGCAGGTAAGTGAGACATCGCCGATGGAAACTATTTCTCGAACAAAGCCTGCAAGACCGGCCGGATCCCGCCGGAAAGTGATGATATCCGGCCTTGTGCTGGCGGCATTGATCGCCGGTTCCTGGGTCTGGCGTAACCACGGTGCTGCGACTGAAGCGAAGAGCAAGCCGGCGGAGGTGACGACTGTAGTGACCGCAGTGGTTGCGCAAAGCGATGTACCGGTGAGGCTTACCGCAAACGGCACGGTATCCGCGCAGCAAACGGTTGTGGTTCGGCCTCAGCTTAGCGCGGTCATTAAGGCAGTGCATATCAAGGAAGGACAATTCGTGCAAAAGGGCGAGACGCTATTTTCGCTTGATGCACGTACCGAGGATGCCAATCTCAGCAAGACCGAGGGACAACTCGCAAAAACCAGGGCTGACCTGAGAAATGCCGAGCGCAACCTTGAACGCCAGCGTGAGCTGTATCGGCAAAACTTCATTTCGCAGGCTGCGCTCGACGTGGCAGAGAATCAGGCTGATGCGATGCGCGGCCAGCTTGCGGTTGATCAGGCCACCGTGCAGGCTAATCTCGTTGCGCGCGGTTTCAGCGTGATCACTGCGCCCATTGCCGGGCGGACCGGAGCTATCTCTGTTTACCAGGGAAGTCTGGTGCAGCCGACCGATGCGTTAGTGAGCATCACGCAGATCGATCCGATCAATGTCAATTTTACTTTGCCGGAGCGGGAGCTTGTTCCCCTGCAACAAGCGCGCGCAAAAGTTGAAGTACCTGTGACTGTGAAACTTGATCCCGCGGGGATGCAGACAAGAATGGGACGGCTCATATTTATTGATAACGCCGTGGATACGGCAAGCGGCACAATTGCCCTCAAGGCGGAATTCCCCAATGCGGACAAACATCTGTGGCCCGGCATGTTCGTCACGGTGGCGCTCTCTCCGCGCACATTGGAGCGCGCACTGACGGTTCCGGTCCAGGCGGTGCAGAATGGACCGGAAGGAAAATTCATTTATGTGGTCGACGGCGATAGCAAGGTGAATTCCATTCCAATCAGCGTGGCTCTAGTCCAGGATGGGCTCGCGGTAATAGAAGGGGAAGGCATCGCTCCTGGCACCAGCATTGTCGTGGAAGGCGCACAGAATCTCAGGCCGGGCGGTCTGGTAGCTGAAGCTGCGGCCAGAAGGTCGGCCATGGTGTCAACCGTTCCACAGGCCAGATGAGCAAGTCAGCGTATAGGAGCTTATCTGGCCAGCCGTTAAAGCGGGCGCATAAGTAAGTAATGAATCTCTCCGAATTATGTATTCGCCGTCCGATAATGACGGTGCTGTTGTCAGCGTCCGCGGTCGTGGCCGGCATTATCGCCTACGGTGGCTTATCCATCGCCGCACTGCCGAGTTACGACTCACCCACCATCTCCGTCAGCGCAGTGCTGCCTGGGGCGAGCCCGGAGACGATGGCTTCGTCGGTGGCGGCCCCGCTCGAGCGTCAATTTGCCACGATCTCCGACCTTTCGGTAATCAGTTCGACGAGTACGCTGGGCAATACCACGATCACGCTGGAGTTCGACCAGAACCGTGATATCGACAGTGCATCCATAGACGTGCAGGCAGCGCTACTGCGTGCCCAGCGATCGCTTCCAGTTGAAATGACCGCCCCGCCGTCCTACCGCAAGATCAATCCGGCTGATTCACCTGTCATTTTTTTGGCCCTGACGTCGCCTTCCATGTCATTGCCGGAGCTGAACAGTTTTGCTGAGGACCTTATCTCTCCAACCTTGTCGACGCTCGCGGGTGTCGCACAGGTGCAAATCAACGGCCAGAAAAAATATGCTGTGCGCGTGCTCGCGAACCCCGAAGCGCTGGCGGTACGCAATTTGACGCTTGATGATATTGCTGCCGCACTGCAAACCGCCAACGCCAATTCTCCGATTGGTACACTGGAGGGGCCGCGCCAGGCGCTTACCATCCAGGCCAATCGCCAGCTCAGCGATGCGGCTGCATTTGCGAGACTGATTGTTGCGACGTCACCCAATGGAAATCCCGTGAGGCTTTCGGAAGTCGCGGAGGTTGAAGACAGCGTCCAATCGCTCAAGACAGCAAGCTGGATTAACGGAGAGCGCGCAATTACGCTTTCGGTGCAGCGCCAGCCGGGCGCTAATACCGTGGCGACTGTCGATGCCGTCAAGGCAGCAATACCCCGATTGGTTGCCCAGATGCCGTCATCCGTTCAGCTTAAGCTTACCACCGATCGCTCGGTTTCTATTCGCGATTCCATACATGATGTTCAGGTTACGCTGGCAATCACTATTTTCCTGGTCTTGCTGGTGATTTTCCTGTTTCTGCGCAAGGCTTCCGCCACCCTGATCCCTGCGTTGTCACTCCCGATTTCCCTGCTGGGAACCGTAGCGATGATGCGCGTGCTCGATTACAGCCTGGACAATATTTCCCTGTTGGCGATCACCCTTGCGGTCGGGTTGGTGGTGGACGATGCCATCGTGATGCTCGAGAATATCGTTCGCCACATCGAGAAGGGCCTGTCGCCTGTGCAGGCAGCTTTGCAGGGTTCAAAGGAAGTCAGCTTTACCATCATTTCCATTTCACTCTCGCTGGTTGCCGTCTTTATTCCTATTTTCTTCATGCCCGGCGTGATCGGTCTGCTTTTTCATGAGTTTGCCGCTGTTGTGGGAATCGCTGTTCTGATGTCGGCTGTCGTATCGCTTACGTTAGTGCCAGTGATGACCAGCCGCTACCTTGCCCGGCATGAAACCGAAAGCTTCAGCCTGAGATGGACTGAATGGTTCGATCGTGGATTCAATAAAGTTCTGGCGACCTATGAGCGTCTGCTCGATTCGGCGCTGATATACCGGCGCACGGTGTTGGGCATTGCATTTGGCACCTTCTTCGCCACCGGCATGTTATTCATGGTCTTGCCCAAGGGTTTTTTCCCTAATGAGGATATTGGTCAGGCGCTGATCACAGTGGATGCTGTCGAGGATATTTCCTTCCCCGCCATGACCGAATTGTTGCAACGTACCGGTGAAGTGATCAGCGCCCATCCCGCGGTCGATACGCTGATTATTTACGCCAGCGAAAGCAATAGCGCGCGGCTGTACATGACGCTCAAGCCGCGCAGCGAACGCTCGTCCATTGAAAAAATAACGGAAGAGCTGCGGCGGGATGTGCGCGCGATCCCGGGTGTAAACGTATTTATCAACCCCATCCAGAATCTCAGGCTCGGCGGCCGCATGAGCAAGAGCCGCTATCAATACGTCATGCGTAGCGTTCGAGCCGAGGAACTGCGCGCCGCAGCCGATAGTCTTATCGCACGCATGAGCGAAGATGCAATCTTCCGGGATGTAACCAGCGATGCGCAACTGAAGGGCCTGGAGGCCAGGGTCAATATCAATCGCGACAAGGTCAATCTGCTGGGCGTGCAAATGGCCGATATCCGTTCCGCCCTTTATAGCGCCTTCGGTGAACGTCAGGTCTCGACAATCTATACCTCCAGCGATAGCTACCAGGTTATCTTGCAAGTTGCCGCTGAGCATCAGCTCGACGAGAGCGCTTTCGGCAAAATCTATCTTCGCGCCAAGAACGACATGCTGGTGCCATTATCAAGCGTTGCGACAGTCGAGCGTGAAGTGGGACCGATTGCAATCAATCATGCGGGTCAGCTCGAAGCGATGACGATATCGTTTAACCTGGCTCCCGGTGCATCCCTGGGCGACGCTTCCGCCCATATCGACCAGTTCAAACGCGAGCTGAATCTGCCAGCCAGCATTCTCACCAGTTATGCGGGAGACGCTGCGGCGTTCCAGTCTTCCCAGACGAGCCAGGTGGTCCTGATTGTCGCTGCGTTGCTGGTAATTTACGTGTTGCTTGGCGTGCTATATGAGAGCTATATCCATCCGCTCACGATCCTTTCCGGATTGCCTTCCGCTGCCGTTGGTGCGCTGGGGATGTTGTGGCTGTTCAATATGGAACTGTCGATTATCGCCATGATAGGCATCCTGATGCTGATCGGCATCGTCAAGAAGAATGCGATCATGATGATTGATTTTGCGCTCGATGCCCAGCGCAATGATGGCCTGAAGCCGTATGAGGCGATCCGGACCGCATGTCTGTTGCGCTTCCGGCCGATAATGATGACTACGCTGGCAGCACTGATGGGCGCGCTTCCTATCGCACTTGGTTTGGGTGCGGGTGCGGAGCTGCGTCAACCTCTGGGACTTGCCGTGGTAGGAGGCTTGCTGTTTTCGCAGGTAATCACGCTTTTCATTACGCCGGTGATCTATCTTTATCTGGACCGTTTTTCCGGCGAGGGACCACTTAAGCTCGATGGGGATCAGGAATCGGGCATCAGAAAAATTTGATGACGATCATGGCGAAACATGCGGCTTCTTGAAGTTATTTACTACAATTCGGCCGTCGGACATAACGAGATCAGGATATTCCAAGATTTTCAGGTTATGAGCAGGATCTCCCCGGACTGCAATGATATCCGCGGGCGCATCCTTTTGCAGTGTACCCAGCAGCGGTAAACTCAGATGCTGGCCTGCTTTCGAGGTCGCAGCGCGCAACACGTCCATTACGCCCAGCTTCGCCATTTGCATCATGTACATAAGCTCTTGCGCATCGATACCTCTCGGAATATCCGGATGCGCAATCTCGGCGCCGTATAAAAGTTCTCCTCCAAGCGCCGCCCAGTTGCGGGCATTACCTGCAATCCCGGAACATTTCGATAGCGTGTCCAGCGTACCGACTATTTTTACATTCTGCGCCACTGCCTGTTTTAGCAGCGATTCGGGAATAACGTTACATGGCATGTGGGCCCACTCGTCAACACCTGCATTGATTGCAATTTGCGCGCCTTTCACCTCAGCAATATGCGCTGTCACTTGACGATTGTTTTTATGCGCTTCATCCACGATCGCTCTTACGATATTTTCCGGCAGCAGTGGCCATGCATGTTTTGCATGGGAAGAATCATGGGCATGTGGATGCCGGGCCTCTGCATGTTCGGCAACCGCTGGATCATGATGACCGTGACTGGAATCATGACCATGACTGGAATGGCCATGACCGGAGGACCACGGAGCGCCCGCTTCACCGCCGGGTTCCAGCGCGACTTTGATCACGACAGCGCCCCCCCTGATAAGATCGCGGACGGTTGCACGTGCTTCTTCTTCCGTTGAAACCGCTGTTGCGATGTTGGTATCTCCCAACATCGGGATAGGATAGCCATTCGGTGCGGTAATTATTGGTCCGGAGGTGAGTACACGTAAAGCGCCATCTCCGCCATATGGCTTATGTAAGGGCCCGCCGACGTCCCGGATGGTTGTAATGCCATGCTTCAGAACGGTATCGGCTGGAATATTTTGAAATGAAAGATGTGCATGTAGCTCGATAAAGCCGGGTAGTATCGTTGAATCGCCCAGATCGATGATCTTCACATGACTGGACTCGAGTGATTCGCGCGTATCAATTCGTGCAACTCGCCCGTTTATCACTAATACCGACGTGTTGGTTCTGATGTTATAGCCATCGAAAACCCTTGCCGCGTGCAGCAGAACAGATTCGTGCTCTGTTTCCTCGGCGACGGCTCCGGACGAAATAGAGATTATCAGGATCAGCAATAAACAGGACATCATGTGGCTGATCAAGCGGAAGCGCATGTATTTCATCATTTCATATCCCATTTCAGATCCTTTAACAGTGGTTCGGTTCGATGGCGCCAATAAGCACGCAGAGTGCCGCCATGAGAAAAAAGCTGCCCCAGGCCGACTCGACCAGCGCATCCTTTCCTTCATTGGTTTTGTAACAGCAGCCCCAGAATTTTCCCGGGGCTGTCTTATTTGAAGTTGTTTTACTTTCGTCAAGACCCGTGAAATATCGGCTGCGAACGATTGCAGTGATCTGCTGATGGGCATGAATGCGCCATGGAGTTCCATCCGGTACGAGATCAGCCAGCGACAGCATTGCCAGAGACGCGATCACGGTAGACGATGGATCGGAAAGACCCAAGGGATTGTCGAGCCGGTTTGGAGGCAGAGGTTCCGGACGAGAACGCTTCCAATATTCACAGGCAGACTGAGCATGGGTCAAGTAAGGTTCTCCCCATCGCGCCGCCGCCCGACTCAATCCCAACATGGCCCAAGCCTGACCACGAGACCACATGCCTGCTCGATCGGAGGGACGAAAATGCTCTTGTTCAAAATGTGCGACGGAATGAAATACGCCATCATCTGCATGACATGCCGTCAATATCGTATTTGCATGACATTGCGAGATGTGTGCGTAATCATCACGATCACTGTGGCCGAGAAGCTGCATTAAGGAAGCAAAGGTATCCGTCGTAATTAGTTTGTTTCCGTTTTTTCCGCCGCCCATACCGATACCAAGGGGTATGCAATTTATTTCCGGATCATAGGAGGCCGCAAGTGAGGCGATGGCTTCTCCTGTAAGCTCGCGTGCATTGGCATCGTCAAACCAGAGCGCTCCTAAGGATGCGCCATACCAAAAAATCAGGCTTCGATTAACGGAATCGACGCTGATTTTCGAGGATAAGCGCTGACAAATATCCGATGCTTTGCGTTGATCCGCGGTTGATCCGGTTAGTCGCGATCGCAACCACCACCATGCCCCCCAGAATCCTCCGGTCCAGGAACCACCCGGGGAGACAATCCAACGATCAGTATGTCCCGGTGAATAAAGGGGAAAGCCGCCCATAACGTGAGAGTCAATGATCTCCATACGGCGCATCATCAATTCAAGCGCATTTATCAATTCTTTACGGCTTAATAGCGGTTCATAAGCCATATCGGTACTACCGGATTCCGGTTGATGAAGGATCAGCAAGTGGGTGCCTGTACTTTGCGGCGACGGGCGGACGCCAACACCAGAGACATGGCGCATGCGAGTAAAAGCGAGCTAACCTGCATACTCCAGCCAAGCGGAAAGCCGATGGAATAATTGGACAAGGCACCGTAAAGCGGCGGGCCCAGCGCGAAACCGCCGAAGAAAGCAGCCGAAACGAGGCCAGACGCGGCACTTACAGGACCAAAAGCTGGATCTCTGATCAGCATGCTCATCGCGATCGCGTTAGTGCCTACCGCGGTAAGTCCCATGCCGGCTGCACCAACCCACAGCCACCAAAGGTTTTCCGGCCCCGCTTGCATTGTCGCCATCACCGCACAAGCAGCTATAGCGATCAGTACGAGTAAAAGTAGCGACTCGTCTGCAAGTTTTGCGCCCATCGGAGTCAATACCATGCGCGAGATTATTCCCATTACACCGAAAACGGCGATCAAGGTGCCGGCCATGGATAGCGGCATGCCTTGCTGGGTAGCGAAGGTAGGCAAGAATGTGACGAAGGCAGAGAGCGATATGCCCACGCAGAACTGAATGCCCATCAGCCGTAGCAACAGCGAATTCGGCGGCAAAAACATGAATCTCCTGCCCGTCCTTGCGTGTATAGGGGTGACGAAAGGTGCCGTTATCCCGAACAATATTGCCGCCGGCACAATCATGCCTAATGCGACGCGCCAGCCATACTGGATTGCGATGCCGGGAAGCACCAGGCCGGCGAAAAGGGCCGCGACCTGAACGCCGGATTGCTTGAGTCCTACGACCTGTGCTCTTTTTTCCGGCGAAACCTGCTGCGCGATCAGTAAATTCGTGACCGGATTTGCAAGGGCCTGGGCGATGCCGCAAACAGCGGTGGCCGCGACCAAGCCATAAAAATTTTCAACCGATGCCATCAGCGTAAAAGCGGATGCGATGGTGAAGAAAAGCGCTATCAATGCATAACGTGAACCAACACGGTCTACGAAAATTCCTGCCCACAGCGACAAAATTGCTGCCAGACCAAATGAGCTCATTATCAGATACCCCAGTAATGCGGGCTCAAAGCGCAAGTCATGGCCAATGAGGGGCCCAAGCGTGCTGATGGCATATAAAATCAGCATTGGCAAGGTCATCGCGAACACCAGGACTACTCGAAGCCAAATGCCCGCAATGCTTGCATGACGAGCGTCGCGGGTCGTTACCGGCATGGTTCGCACCTTGCGCTGCCGAATGGATATCGACCCCCATATGCTGATACAAACGGGTAATGACGCTCACGCTGCATGCTGCACCCGCACAGTAAGTCGCTGGAGAAATTTGACGGATTTATCGAGATTGAATCAGGCAAAATGATATGTGCCCTCTTCTTTATATAAATTGATGAGTCGGCGGCCCACGGAACTGATAAGCGACTCGTCTGTACCGTCAAGAATGCGTGACGTGCGTGCGATTCTATAAATATCGGAAAGTGGGGTCAGATCACTGATGCCTTCAGCACCGTGAATCTGTACCGCCGAGTCCGATGCGATGCACAAAGCTTGTGATGCTGCTATTTTGGCGACATTGATCTCGATATTATTTGAACGCTGGGCGTCGACGCCTCTCGCGGCGACCCGAATCAGTTCACGCGCACTCGCAATAGCCTGATACGCGTTGACAATATGTTGGCGCACCAGCTGTTTCTCAGGTAATCGAGCGGATCTGCCACGCTCCGAATTGATTCGAGCCCCCATCAAATCGAAACATCGCTGTGCCAGTCCCACCCAGTTCATCGCACGAAGCAATCTGCCGACGCTCAGCCGCTGACCCATTAATTCGATACCGCTGCCGCAGGCTCCCAGCAGATTATGCTCAGGGACCTGTACGTCGCTAAAAGAAATCTCGCCTTGATCCAGCGAGCGGCCCATCATGGTGATCCGGCGCTCGATCCTGAATCCCGGCGAATCAGTCGGGACGACAATCATCGACAGCGCTTTGCCGAGCGCGATGTCTTCCCCGCCAGTACGTGCCAGCACAGTGATGAATGTCGCCCGGTCCGTATTGCTGACAAACCATTTTCTGCCGTTGATAGTCCAGCTCCCGTTTGACAGATATGCGTATGTCGTTATCAGGCCGGGAAAGGACCCGCCATGCCCCGGTTCCGTCATGCCGTAACTGGGGGCGGCTTTCCCGAGCGCCATGGGTTCGAGGAAGCGCTTGCGGACTTCATCGGTTCCAAATTTCAGGAGCATATGCGCATCAAGCGCTGAGTGGCTACCGAAGATTGCCGGGGAGAATTCCGTTCGTCCTTCCTGCTCGGCAACGATCAGGTAGTCTTCCAGTGAAGCTATTTTTCCACCATGCGAGGGCGGATAAAATAAACCCCATAGTCCGGCATGCCTTGCTTTTTCAGTCAGTTCCGATTGCAGTCGGGTTGATCCTTCGCCGTCTTGAGCCAATTGTGATTCGTTCGGGATAATCATTTCATCGACAAACTTTCTCACCTTGCTCGACAGCGCTCTCGCCGACTCCGTATGAGTTGATTTTTCATGTGCGCTCAACATTGGTTCGCCCCATGAGTAACGCTTGGGTCAGCGATAGGCCGGGTAAATTCTATTTCCGCGGTCAACTGTTTTTTATCGATCTTTCCCGCTGGGCTGAGCGGTAACTGCCGGTAATAGCGCAAGTATTCCGGAAGCTTGGCGATCTCCAGACCTTGGTTGCACAAGTAGCGGGTGAATTGCGATAGCGAGGGACGTTCTGCTCCATCCCGCAATGCCAAGCAGAGGCAAACGCGGTGCCCCAGGTCCGGATCGGCAACCGGTATACAGGCAGCGCTCACGACAGCCGGATGGGAAACGGCAATGTTTTCGATTTGTGCAGGACTGATATTGACGCCACCGCGAATAATGATGTCTTTTTTACGCCCCGAAAGCACCAGATACCCATCATCGTCAATAAGTCCCAGGTCTCCGGTATAAACCCATCCATCCTCGTCTCGATATAGGGCGTCCAGATCGGGCGCATTGACATATTGCATTGGGCTTATTGGCCCCCTGGCTGTGATTTCACCCACGCAACCCTGTGGAACTTCCTGTTTCTGGTCATCCACTATCCGGATGGAACAAACGTCGGGCTGAGGCCGGCCCGCCTTGAAAAAAACGGTTTCCAGATCGTCGTCAAGCGTGGTGTGGCAATTAACGCCGTCCGCTGAACCGTATAGGCTGATAAAACCACATCCAAACGCCTCGGTACAGCGGCGAATCGAGGCGGAATCGATTTTCGCGCCACCGCTGATGATGGCGATCAGGCTGGAAGTATCGGTTTTCGATAATGCCGGGTCGGCGGCGATGCGCTGAAACATTGTCGGAACCCCAAATATATAGGTAGGCTTCAGTTCCGCAATAGTTTGAATGGCAGCCGCGACATCGAATTGCCGCATGACGACAACGGATCCGCCAAGCCAGGATAAAATACCGAATGTCGCGGTTGACCCAAATGCCGTGCCTAGCGGCATCAGGTAAAGACCTTTGAAAGAACTGCCGTCAGGATGTATGTGTTGTAGAAAGCGTCCCCGTCCACCAGCCAGCGCGTTGTGAGAATAAGCAATCCATTTTGGCTCGGATTCCGTCCCGGATGAGATCAGGAAGCGAACGGGCGAATCGGGGGAAACTGTCGGCAACTTATCAGTTTCAATGGGCTCGGCTAGAAATAGATCATCCAGCGTGTGCCAGCCTTCCCGGGTGGCTTTACCGTCAACGATGAGAATACGAAGTGACAGCAGGGTTGGGCGCAGCGATTCGATAAGTTCGCACAGGTCGATCTTGGCGTATTGCCCTTCGATAATAATTACACGTGCATCACACCTTCTCAGCAAAGACTGGATATCGAGGCGACCGCGACCGAGCGGGAAGGGCGCTACGATCGCACCAAGCGCCGCAGCAGCGAGATCGATGGCACAGCTATGCCAGGTGTTGTGGAGCTGGTATGCAACGACATCTCCGGGAACGATTCCCAGCGCCTTGAAACTTGCAGCAAGGCGAAGCACCTTGTTCGATAACCCTTCGTATGTGATGGTGTGGTCGAGGGACATCACCGCCGGGGTGTCGGGATGCTGCCTCACATGCTCGCGGAACAACTCGTACAACGATTTATTGGGATAGGTTCCATTCCGGGCCCACAGGCTGCGAACCTCGGCAGGAACCAGATCCGTGATCCCGGAATGGTTCATTTGAAGCTCCAGGGGGAATTGACTTTCGTATAAGCCCCGGGGGTCAGGGTCGGCTGCAGATGTGCCATGGTTTGCAGGTCTGCAAGGTCTTCAATGACAACGGCTGAGGGAACGCCTGCATGTTCAAGGATACCTGCCCACTCATCCGCCGTTCTTGAAAGGAACCAGTCGCTCAAGCAATCCTGAAAATTGTCTTCTTCAATAACGATAGCGGCACCCAGGGCTTCGGCTAATCGCACCGCAGTCTTTAAATCGCGACATTCAACCGCAATTTTTCCCCGTTTAGTGGCATAGATGGCGTCAATAATGCTTTTTGAAGCTGAAGCTGAGCTCGGCAGCTCATATAGGCGCTGAAAATCATCCGCACACAGAAGCGTTGCCGCGCTCATTAACGATGACGTGACCTTCGCGCTCATATTATTCATACATCGATTGAGCAGCGCGATAGTGATCCCTTGTGCCGCAACAACACCCCCGAGCACATCGAGTATCGTAAATAAGGACCCGCCACGCGTGTCGGAGGTTTCCGCGATCTTTTTGGCGATCCCGGAGTAGGCTTGCGCCATGAAGTCTGTGCCGGGCATTTGGCTGGAGGGAGAGTGTGTCGCGCTGTCCGTTGCCCAACCACCGGCATAGGCGTAAACCAGGGATGGATTGGTTGCAGCCAGATCTTCATGGTCGAGATTTAGCAGTACCGCTTTGCCAGGCGCCCAGTTATGCAGAAAGACGTCGGCACGTTGCACCAGTTCTTTGACTTCTGTTTGTCCGGCCAGGGATTTGATATCGACTTCTCGAATAGTTTTAAAACGGTTGAGCGCATCGAATCGTGCTGAACAATCACCTGCTATTGGTGGCATGCCTCGCAAAGGATCTCCGCCCGGTGGCTCTATCCGGATGACCTCCGCGCCCAGGAGCGCCAGCAGGTGCCCGGCAAGAGGGCCCTGGATACGCCGGCACGATTCGATGACGGTGAGTCCGCTTAACGGTAAATTACCCGTGGAACGACTTGACCATCCGTCCCATCCGTCCCATTTGTCCTTGAGACGCGTCTCGAAAAGGAACTCCCACGGGCCTTGAAGCCATACATGCCGGCTGTCTTCGTCCTGGGCTCTATCATTTATGGATCGCACGGGACAAATAGCCATACCGGTTCTGGCACATATCTGGGAGATGCGGTGATACGTAATGTTTGATATTGCGTTGAATAACTCATCAGGCAGAGGGGAAATGGCTTTGGCATATCGCAGCAAAAAAGCAGTCCATCCTTTGCCGGCGACTGTTGAACTTACACCGATCTCGGACCAGAATTTTTGCCAAGGCCCGGCGTCAAGTGTTTCAAGTTCAAAGATGACGCCATCCAGCGAAATGAAAGGGAGACAGGCCGGTTGTGGGACATGGCTTGACCCTGGGCTCTCGTGAGACTCTGAAGCCGTTGCGCCCGCGATATACTGCCCCATGCTTAACAGGGCTGCGGATGCCATCGAGACGTCGCTGTTCGACACCGGGAGGCCGCGCAGTTGGCCGATGGAAGCGCTAATCCCGCCCTGAAGCGCCAAAGCGGCGGTCAGGGTGGAAATGTAATTCAACCCCAGCGGTTGGGATCCACCGCTGGCCCGCCCGTGGACGGACATCAATCCGCAAGCCGCCTGCATAATATTTTCTGTCACAGAAGCTTGTTTGGAGCTATCACCCCATCTGGTTACATTACATGCTATGGGTGTGGTATGCGGAGTCTTGAATTCAAAAGAAAGTGCTGCATTGTTTGAGCAATTTTCGGTTGCCTCGATTTTCATGCCCAGCGTACCGGACTGGTATAGAAGCGAGGACGCTATCGCGGAAAAATCCGGGGCAGCGCTTTTTAGCGGGCCCGTTATTACACAACTGGTTAATGCGCGATTCATACTCATTCCTCATGTGTGGAGTAAGGCCGGTTCAGCACCCACCGGCAACCGCAGGCAAAATGGTTAACGAGTCGCCGTCGCTCAGGCTGGTTGAAAGGCCGTTGGCAAAACGAATGTCATCGTCGTTCACGTATATATTGATGAAGCGGTGTGCCTTTCCTCCGGCGATCAGTTTCTCTTTGACGCCGGGATACCGCTGCTCCATGTGTTCGATGACTTCGAGTACGTTGAAACCGGTAATTGTGAGACGTTTTTGATTGTCGGTAAGTGGCCTTAATATGGTTGGGATGTATACAGTAACTTGCATGCTTTTTCCTTTTTCTGATTTTATGATTTTGAAGAAACCGCAATTGGATGTGACGCGGCTGGATTTTGCCTTTCAGCATTGAAATTAAAGCGCATTGCGGGACTTGGCAGCCTGTCGGACTTAAAGTAAAGCGGCTGCAAAAGCGTCTGGGCGGTTCATATTTCGCCGCTTTTTCGCTGCGATTCTTTCAAGTCCGACAGGCTGCCAGGCAGATTGCTTAAGCCACCATTGCCAGTTCCCATTCCGATTTATATGAATCCAGCATTCTGACTCGCTCCTCGGTCACCATGCCGTCACAAATCCGGAAACTGCGAATTTCGTCCCCGTAAATGGGATTTGTTGGAATGATGACGTAATGGGACCGAAGTTCGGCTGCAAACTTGACGTCGGTTCGGCTTGGATAGGCCTGCGTGTCAGTGTGGGAGTGATAGATAACGATAGGTTCTTCGTCCCGTGCCTCCATTTCTCTCCAGACCTGCAATTGTTGATTGGGGTCGAACTTGAAAAATACTGCCGACCGAGCCGCGTTACGCATCGGGATCAGGCGCAATGGAAGATTGCATCCCTGGGGACCAGCGATGATTCCACAGGTCTCGATGGGGTGATCTTTATGTGCTTGAGCAATCATTGCCTCAACGAGTTTGGTGTGTATGGTCAGCATATTTTTTTAACCTCCATGACATTGTTTATTCAGGTAGCGGGAAAACACGAGGATTCGTTATTCCAGGCTTGGGCCCGGAATCCGGTCTAAACCAATAACGATTGTTTTATTTTGTGGTTTGGATACCAGCTTGGGAAGCGATCGCGACAGGAGTAGCGGTCAGCCGCTCGGCTAATAACTGGGCAACGACTGATCGACGTCCCTGATCCACGCTAGAATTCCACCGTCCAGGCTTTTGACGTTGGTGAAGCCTTGTTTTTTCATCTCCACGAGAACATCTCTCGAGCGGATACCCATTTTGCAATGCACTACGATGAAATCCTCTTTGTTGAGTTGAGATAAAACCTCTTCGGTCATGATTTTATTTTTGGGAATATGATTGGCGCCTTTTATATGGACAATGTTCCATTCTTCGATTCCACGAACATCGATGAGCCGCATATCCTTACCGCTATCCTGCATTTTCTTGAGTTCCAGCGGACTGATTATGAAGGGGTTCGTCATGTTTTCTGTGACTGCCGGCTTCACTCCGCAAAATTCCTGGTAATCCATTAATCCGGTTATAGGCGTTCTCGCAGGTGCGCGCTGTAAGGGAATGAATTTGTATGTCATATCCAGCGCGTCATAGACGGCTAGTCGCCCAAGCAGGGTTTCGCCTAAGCCGGTGATCAATTTAATGGCTTCTGTCGCCATGATCGCGCCGATCGAGGCACAGAGAATGCCTAACACGCCACCTTCGGCACATGAGGGCGCCATCTCCGATGGGGGTGGCTCGGGGTACAGGTCACGATAGTTCAAGCCCACTCCATCCGGCGCATCCTCCCAGAAGACGGAGGCCTGCCCTTCGAATCGAAAAATGGATCCCCATACATATGGTTTTTTCGCAAGCACGCAGGCATCGTTGACAAGATACCGGGTAGAAAAATTATCCGTCCCATCTACAACCAGGTCGTACCCTGAAATTATCTCAACGGCATTCGTCACTTCAAGGCGTTCGTTATGGAGCTGGACGTGAATATGGGGGTTTAACTCGTTAACTGAGTCTTTCGCACTCCTGGACTTGAGCCTGCCGATATCCGATTGCCCATGAATGATTTGCCTTTGCAGATTGGATTCGTCGACGACATCGAAGTCGATGATTCCCAGTGTTCCGACGCCGGCTGCCGCGAGATACAGCAGCACGGGTGACCCCAGACCACCGGCACCTATCACTAAAACTTTACTGTTCTTGAGGCGTTTTTGTCCTTCCACACCGACATCGGGAATCAGCAGATGGCGGCTGTACCGTGAAACTTCATCTCTGGTTAATTCTTCAGAAGGGTGTACTAATGGTAATAATTGCATAAAAAACCTCCACGTTTAATTCAAGAAGCTCATCACCGACATTCGGCAGGTTCAACAGGAATCCATTACTCTTGCCATTCAGAAGCTTGCGGAAAAACCGATCTGGCCCCAGCGCCCCGGCATGGGATACCCCGGACGATAGGCGTAACGGGTATCCAGAAGATTTTCCATTGCCACGAAAATTTCGCCTCTTTTGCCAAGCTGCGGCAACTGGTAAGAGACGCGGGCATTCATGATCGCAAATGAATGAACGCTCTCGCTGTTGACAGCTCCCGCCGCACGCGGCCGATTGAGCGCCAGTACGCTTGATTGGTACTGGGTATCGACCGTCAGGCGAATGGGCCCCATTTGCCCACTCAAGCCCGCCGTGACGGCTCTCTTTGGCGTATACGGCAAATTATCGATGCTGGGATCAAGCAATGTCATTCCGCCAAAAACCGTCCAGTTGGGCGTAATGTTTTGTCGAATCGCAACTTCAGTGCCGCGTATGGTATAGGTGCCCAGATTCAGAAACTGGGGCGGCGGCGGAACGTTGGGCGGGAAGCCGAAGATGTAGCGATTTTTTACCTGATCGGCAAATACGCTGACATCAATCTGTGTTGTTTCGAAAGGATTCAGCTTGAAGCCGACTTCGGCGTGATCGAGCTCTTCCGCGGCAAGTTGTCTCCAGCTTTGCCCCAGTGCGGGTATCACGGAGGAAAGTACGGGGGCCTCCAATCCCGGGTAATTGATGCCGCGCGATACATTGCCGAAGAGGGTGATCCAGTCTGATATCAGAGAGAGACCCGCATGTGGCGACGTCTTTGTCCGGAACATATTGTGGTCATAGACCCGGATGCCAACCGCCGGCACAAGCGACCAGCCTTTACCCAGCTCGATCGTTTGGCTCAATGCTATGTAAGGGGACGTGATGCGGAAAGTAGGTGCATTAAAACTATCCTGCGGCGCCGGGGCTACTCTATTGAATCGCGCATTGCCCGAAACCCAGTCGCTGTCCAGTCCGGCAACAATGGCGCTGCCCTTCCATAGAGAGAATTGCTCCTTCCAGCGCACGCCTATTGTTTCAAAATTGGTGAGCGTATCCCCATCCAGGCCGGACTGATGCAGCCAGTTACCTTCCCCCTTGCTGTAATAAAAACGTAGATCGCCGCGCCAGTCATTGTGACGATGCGATATAAAAGCGGAGACCAATCCTGCCTGGGTGTTGTATTGCGGCGCCACGGCGGGTCTCGGCAACCGGTCATCGCCTGGATCGCGCGCGGTATTGGTGACAAAAAGAAAGCTTGTGCCAACCGACCAGTTTGCCCCGAGCCACATGCCGATGCGGCCCATCACATTATTCAGTTCGCCGCTCGCATTGAGTCGCTGGCCATCCGACTGGGCGTGGCCTTGCGCCAGCATGAAATCCACATCACCTTTGCGGCCAACCAGATCTGCTTGCTCGATAAAGGTGTTGAAATAGCCTCCGGAAATCCTTGCGCCTGCCTGTATGCCATCCTCGGTTGCGCGCTTGGTTTCCAGATTGATCGACGCAAAGTTATTACCGTTGATTTGAGGTTGGGGGCTTTTGTAGACGGTAATGGATTGCATGCCATTGACCGGCAATAGATCGAGCAATGGATGGTTCCAGACGCCCATGTAAAATGGAACGCCGTCAATGTAAGTCTTGATTTCACTGCCGGGTCGGCTGACACCCATTCCGCGTATAAAGACCGCGCCGCCTTGATCGCCACCAAAAGCACCCACCGGGTTGTACCGTGTTATTTGCACCCCTGGGGTGCGGCGCAGCGCGGCCGCGAGATCGAACGCATTCTGATCGCGAAGCTGGCTTTCGGTGACCACCGCGGATGTGCTTGAAAACGGATCGATGCGCACGCGATCAATGATTGGATTGGACGTCACAACGACGGGAGTCAGCGCGGTAGTTGAGGATTGCGTCGTAGTCTGTGCCATCGTAAACCCTGAAAAAACTGTTGTTACGAACGTTATGGTCAATGCAATATTTCTCATTCTCATTTTTATTCTTTTTCTTGAATGGTTGCGTCAAAGGACGCAGCCGGCTAATGTCACTACCATATCCTGTAATGACTCATAGTATGTCGGCGTCATCAATTGGAATGTGCTTTTCGCAGTGCCAGAAAAACAGCTTACGGCGGCGAGGCCGAGAAGCGCCATATGCCGGGCTGATCCCAGCCTCCCTAAGCGCTACCGCAAAACGCTCATGTGCGTGCTGATGGGAAATGTAAAACAAATTTATGAAATTAGGAATGTGGCATATTGTCGCATGTGGCATATTGCCGCACTCGCTGGCGACATGCGTTCTAGTGTTATGCTTTACTCAAAAATTTCAAATAGGTACTACCGGGAATAGCCGTGGCCAAGAGTGACTTTATGAGTTTGGGATGCCCTGGCAGCCTCTCGGACTTGAAGAGTCGCAGCGAAAAAGTGACTGGGTGAGGATATGAACCGGCCAGACGCTTTTGCAGCCGATTTCCTTTAAGTCCGAGAGGCTGCTAGAAGCAGGGGAGTGCGATCCCGCTTGGGAATGAATCAGCGGACTGGGTCAGTGGGCCGAATTTTTGGGATTTTTGTGAATCAGCCGGAGTGAAGCGATGTTCGCCACGGCGTTACTAAAAATCATATGGCATAATGGACGCGCTCGGGTATCCTATGCGACCTATGATTCCGCTCGAGCGTATGACCTTCGATCTCGAAACTTGATCTTTTTCTTTATTGCCAGCCGCAGCGCTATTTTATTTTCATTCCCGGCCGTGCGCCTTCATCGGGAGAGAGAAGATAAGGCCCATCGCCATCACCCGCGGCCAGCACCATTCCTTCGGATATGCCGAATTTCATCTTGCGTGGCGCAAGGTTGGCTACCATGACGGTCAGGCGGCCGGTGAGCTGTTCAGGATCATAGGCGGATTTTATTCCTGCGAAAACGGTACGCTGTTCCGCTCCGATATCCAGCGTGAGCTTCAATAGTTTATCCGCGCCTTCTACGTGTTCGGCATTGATAATTTTCGCCACCCTGAGGTCGATCTTGCCGAAATCATCAATTGTAATCGATGCCGCTACGGTGCTTTTGATACCCGTTCCATCCGTTGCAGGGATGGAGTGAGCGACTGGGCTTTTTTTCACCGCTTGCACAGTTTGTGTGGTTTGTGGTGGCTGTACTGTTGGCTTCAGGCTTTCTTTATTGGCATCGATAAGCATCTCGATCTGTTTGACGTCGAGGCGAGTCATCAGATGTTTGTAGTCGTTGATCCGGTGCCCGTCCGCTAACAGTCTGTTCTGCGAATTTGCATCCTTCCAGATGAGAGGGTTTACCCCCAGAAATTGCTCCGCTTGTGCGGCAAGTTTCGGCAGGACCGGTTTCAGGTAAACGGTGAGAATGCGGAACATGTTCAACGCAACACTGCACACCTCATGCAATTCCCGGTCGTTTTCATCATTTTTTGCCAGAAGCCATGGCTTCGTTCGATCCACGTATTGATTGGCAACGTCCGCTGCCAGCATTATTTCCTTTATGGCTTTGCCGAATTCCCTGCGATCATAAAAATTCGCAATGGAGGTATGACGCCCTAGGAACGTATCCCCTTCGCCAAGCTGGCAGAAAAGAAACTGATTGAACCATTTTCGGTTCGCTTCGGAGATAGTGTGCGTAAGCCTCCCGTCGAATTTCCTGGTGATAAATCCGGCGCATCTACTGGCTATATTGATGTATTTGCCTACCAGGTCGCTGTTGACCCGCGCGATGAAATCATCGAAATTGAGATCGATATCTTCCATACTGTCGTTGAGCTTGGCGGCGTAATAATAGCGTAGCCATTCTGGATTCAAGTCCTGTTTGAGATAGCTGTCCGCAGTAATGAACGTCCCACGCGACTTCGACATTTTTTGCCCGTTAACGGTAAGGAATCCATGAGCATAGATCTGGGTTGGCGTGCGATAGCCCGAGAATTCCAGCATCGCGGGCCAAAACAGCGCGTGAAAGTAGAGAATATCCTTACCGATAAAATGCACCATTTCGGTGTTGCCGCCGGGCCGAAGAAATTCATCGATCTCGGCTTGAGATTTTTGCTTCTGTTTGAAGTAATTTTCGAAGCTGCCGAAGTAGCCGACGGGTGCATCCAGCCAGACATAGAAAAATTTCTTGCCGGCGGTACCGGGTATCGGAAAGCCGAAATAGGGCGCATCACGGGAAATATCCCAGTCCGTCAAGCCCGCTGAAAGCCATTCATTCATCTTGTTGGCAGCTTCGGGTTGGAGTCGTGGCTTCATTTCGGGGTTGGCGCCGGACTGGCTCGAAAATGATTCAAAAACCCAACCATTGAGGAAAGCCTTGCAACGGGGATCCGAAAGCTTGAAGAAGTGATGTTTGGAAGCGCGGCGTTCCGGTTTTGCTCCCGAAACGGCGGAGTAAGGATCGATCAAATCAGTTGGCGAATATGTGGCCCCGCATGCCTCGCACGAATCGCCGTATTGCTCCTTGGCATGGCAATTCGGGCATTCTCCCTTGATATACCGGTCCGGTAAAAACATCCGCTTCACCGGATCATAAAACTGCTCGACGGAGCGCTTGACGATCAGATCCTTTGCTTCGAGCTGACGATAGATATCCTCGCAAAATGCCTGGTTCTCGGGCGCATCCGTGGTGTAATAATTGTCAAAATCAATATGAAAGCCATCAAAATCGGCCTTATGCTCTTGCCATACGCGGTCTATCAACTGCTTGGGCGTAATGCCTTCCTGTTCGGCGCGCAGCATGATCGGCGTGCCGTGAGTGTCGTCGGCACACACATAATGTACCTCATGGCCTTGCATTTTCTGGAAACGGACCCAGATGTCTGTCTGAATGTATTCCACCAGATGCCCGAGATGGATGCTGCCGTTAGCGTAGGGTAGCGCTGAAGTAACCAGAATTTTTCGCTTGTTCATCAATTGCCTATAGAGATTGCACCAAACGTGATTGTAACAAACTGTAAGCCCGGCAACCTGTTGAACTGAAGGAAACAGTTGTTTATTGACCAGGGCGGAGTGAGCCCTGTTTTCTTCAAGCCATAAGAATTGGTTCCGGTCGGTTCTGCATGACGGGTGGACGCTTTATCTTCATCTCGGCAGACTCTCGACCTGGATATTTGTTAATATTCGAAGTCATCATTTGTGCCGCAGATAAAGGAGTATGCAGACGTGCCTATCACGGAACAGCAAATACAGTCTGTCCTCAGGGAAATTATCGACCTCAGCACGGGTAAGGATTACGTAACCGGCAATGAAGCACGTAATCTCAAAATAGAGGGCGATAACGTCTCGCTTGATATCGTGCTGGGTTACCCGGCAAAAAGCGTGGTGGAAAGTATACGCAAGCAGACGGTTGACAAGCTCAAAAGTATTCCCGGTATTGGTAACGTGCATGTCGACGTCACGAGCAAGATCGTAGCTCATAGCGTGCAGCGTGGCGTAAAGCTCATTCCGGGGGTCAAGAATATCATCGCGGTAGCGTCCGGAAAGGGTGGGGTGGGCAAGTCCGCCACGGCGGTCAATCTGGCACTGGCGCTTGCCGCGGAGGGCGCTTCCGTCGGCATCCTCGACGCCGACATTTACGGCCCTTCGCAGCCCCAGATGCTGGGTATTGCCGGCCGTCCCGAATCCCTTGACGGCAAGACCATGGAACCGATGAAGGCACATGGCATTCAGGCCATATCAATCGGTTTTTTGATTGACGTGGAAACGCCGATGGTATGGCGCGGACCGATGGTTACGCAAGCATTGCAGCAGTTGTTGAGCGATACCCGGTGGAAAGATGTAGATTATCTTATCGTGGACATGCCGCCGGGAACCGGCGACATCCAGTTGACGCTTGCGCAGAAAGTACCGGTTACGGGCGCCGTCATCGTTACCACCCCTCAGGACATTGCACTGCTCGATGCACGCAAAGGACTGAAGATGTTTCAGAAAGTGGGTATTCCCATCATCGGAATTGTCGAGAATATGAGCACTCACATCTGCTCACAATGCGGTCACGAGGAGCATATTTTCGGCGCCGGTGGTGGGGAGAAAATGTGCAAGGATTATGAGGTCGAATTCCTTGGGTCCTTGCCGCTCGACATAAAAATCCGCAAACATACCGACTCCGGTATGCCGACGGTTGTCGCGGATCCAGGCGGGAAAATAGCGGGGACTTATCGCAGCATTGCGCGTCGCATCGCAGTCAAGGTCGATGAATTATCGCTGGATCATTCAGCGCTGTTTGCGAAGATCGTAATCGAGGATACTTGATTTCCCCAGGAAAACAAACGAATGGATGAGGGCGCGCGCGTCTGCGTACGCTCATCCCATTCACGACTGACATACTCCCGGCATTCTCTTCTTCTTTTTAAAAATGACCATAAAGTCGGATAAGTGGATTCGCCGCATGGCGGCGGAACACCGCATGATCGAGCCCTTCGAGCCCAATCAGGTCAAGCACGCCAATGGCCACCGGATCGTTTCATACGGGACATCGAGTTACGGCTACGATATTCGTTGCTCGGATGAATTCAAGCTGTTTACCAATATAAACTCCGTTATTGTCGACCCCAAGAATTTTGATTCGAATTCCTTTGTCGACGTGAAGGGCGACGTTTGCCTTATCCCGCCCAATTCCTTTGCACTCGCGCGCACCGTCGAGTATTTCCGCATCCCGCGCAATGTGCTTACCATCTGCCTCGGCAAATCCACCTATGCGCGTTGCGGCATTATTGTCAACGTCACCCCATTTGAGCCGGAGTGGGAAGGTTATGTCACACTGGAATTTTCCAACACGACACCGCTTCCCGCAAAGATTTATGCGAATGAAGGAGTAGCTCAGGTGATCTTCTTCGAGTCCGATGAAGTATGCGAGGTTTCGTATAAAGACCGGGGTGGAAAATATCAGGGGCAGCACGGTGTGACGCTACCGAAAATCTGATTTTTTTCAGCAATGGCCGCACCTCGGCCAATTGTCCGATGCCTGTAATAAATGCAGCAAGGCTCGATCAACTCGCCTTGTGCCCGATGTGTGCCAAAAAAAATCGTAAGTCTTTGTTGTAAATAAATATTTAACCCTGATGTGGCTTGTGGATTCTCTCCTGGCGTCGTCAATTATGACGAGTTGCCAAGGTGGTTTTTTTGCAACCGTTCCAGATGGGTATATGATTTTTTTTCGAGCCGAAAAAAACGCTTGATTCCAGCGGAATGAAGTTTATAATCCGCTTTTTTACGAATGTGTAATCAGGAATAGGAGGTCATCATGAAAAGCAAAGCAAACTACTTCGTCCCGGCTGACCTGGTAAATATTCATACTCCCGTCACGTAGCGTCTTTAAAGAAGGAAGACTCTCATGCAAATGCGTACCACGGCCCTACGGCGCAAAGTAGATGCCGAAGAAATATTCGACACCCATCCCGAAGTCAAACTGGATTTTGAACATGTCCAGGCAGCCTTGAAAAAAGGCTACAGCAAGCCGTTTCTGCTGGTTGACAGCCATATTGTCCGCACTAAAGCCCGCCGATTCAAAGCTGCCATGCCACAGGTGCAGCCGCACTATGCGGTGAAGGCGAATCCGGATCCACGCGTACTCAGCGCCCTGATCGAAGAAGGCGTCGGGTTTGAAATCGCCTCTATCTCGGAACTGGATCTTTTGCTCAGCCTGGGCGTTCCCGCTGCGGAAATTTATTACAGTAATCCGATGAAGTCGCGCGCTTATCTGGAATATGCGGCATCAAAAGGTGTGGAATGGTATGTGCTGGATAGTGTCGAGGAACTACGCAAGATTGTGAGCGTCAAGCCTGACGCGAAGATGTATCTGCGCATAGACACGCCGAACATCGGCAGCGATTGGCCACTGGCCGGCAAATTCGGTACGCACGCCGCCGAGATCAAGGGCATCATCAATGAAGCGGTAAAACTCAAGGCCGATCTTGCGGGCGTGACTTTCCATGTCGGTTCACAATGCCGTAATCCGCAGAATTGGCGAGTGGGCATCGAGCGGGCCAAAAAGGTTTTTGCGGACATGCGCCGGGTTGGCTTATCGCCCCGCTTACTCAATATCGGCGGCGGCTATCCCGTTCGTCATATCAAGCCCATCCCGTCAATAGAGATAATAGGTGACGTGGTGAATGCGGCCATCGCGGATCTGCCGAAAGAAATTCGTATCATGGCCGAGCCGGGGCGCTATCTGGTATCCGATGCAGCTTATTTTGTTTGCCGCGTGGTAGGCACAGCTACTCGCAATGGTAAGCGCTGGATGTATTGGGACGCGGGTATGTTTGGCGGCGTGATCGAAGTCACCGAAGGTCTACGCTATGAAATTCTTTCCGACCGCAGCGGGCACGACATTCCATGGTGCGTCGCCGGGCCGACCTGCGATTCGGTGGATATTCTGATGCGCGATGAAATGCTGCCGGAAGATATCCAGGAAGGGGATTTTATCTACATTCCCAATGCCGGTGCTTACACTACCGCCTACGCCAGCAATTTCAATGGTTTTCCACTACCGGATGTGGTTGTTCTCTAACTGCTGATTGTAGGGTACACAATGGCGGGACCCAACGAGTGGGTCCCGCCATTGTTTTTAAGCATCATCCAGTATAACCGCCGGGCAAAGTTCCTTTGCCTGTTTTTCGGTCAAATACCACAAAATGGTATTCCAGGCCGTTGTCATCCCAGCGGTGTTTTTCCCGAGACGTTTCCTTCCATTCTTCGTGATTGAATTCAGGAAATAGCACGTCTCCATCGAAATTCCTCTGAATTTCAGTAACATACAATCGGTCGCACAGCGGCAACATTTGCTGGAATATTTCGGCCCCGCCGATGACAAAGCTTTCCGTATCACGCGTCGCTACGGGCTTAGCTTCGTTTCCTTTGTCATCGTGGCAGGCTGTCAACGCTTCAGCTATTGAATGCACGACGATAGCGCCCTGAACTTCGTATCCAGTTTGGCTTGTAACAATAATACAGGTACGCCCGGGCAGAGGTCTGCCGATGGATTCATAGGTTTTGCGCCCCATGATAATGGGATGCCCCATGGTAAGCGTCTTGAAGCGCTTCAGATCGGGCGGCAACCGCCACGGCATTTCGTTGTTTTTGCCGATGACTCGGTTTTGTGCCGTTGCCACCAAAGCGGAGAGTCGAACGCTCATATCGCGACTGGCGCCCTGATGGCCGGATGAGGATCATAACCTTCCAGCATAAAATCCTCATACCTGAAATCAAAAATGCTGTTGACCGCCGGATTCAATTTCATCATGGGCAGAGGCCTCGGCTTCCGGTTTAATTGTTCCCGGGCTTGCGTCAAATGGTTGAGGTAAAGGTGCGCATCCCCCAAGGTGTGCACGAAATCACCGGGTTTTAGATTGCAGACTTGCGCTACCATCAAGGTCAGCAGGGCGTACGACGCAATATTGAATGGCACACCCAGGAAGATATCGGCGCTACGCTGATAGAGCTGGCAGGAGAGCATGCCGTCAACCACGTAGAACTGAAACAAGGCGTGGCACGGCGCCAATTTCATCCGGGATAGCTCACCCACGTTCCAGGAAGAAACAAGCATGCGCCGCGAATCGGGGGTACGCCTGATCTGCTCGATTACCTGCATGAACTGATCGATATGGCCTCCCCCCTCTACCGGCCAGGATCGCCACTGACGGCCGTATATCGGGCCCAGATCGCCATTCTCGTCAGCCCACTCGTTCCAGATGGAAACGCCGTTGTCGTTGAGGTACCTGATGTTGGTATCGCCGCGCAAAAACCACAACAGTTCATAAATGATGGACTTCAAATGACATTTCTTGGTCGTCACCAGCGGCAAGCCTTCCGATAACGCAAAGCGCATCTGGTGCCCAAATACGGAAAGTGTGCCCGTACCCGTGCGATCCGATTTCTTGTGTCCGTGCTCGAGCACGTGCTGCATGAGTTCAAGATATTGGCGCATTACGGGCAAACGATAGAACGGTGGGAATGATAGGAGAAAGTCCGGATCAACGGAACCTGCATAGAGAATTCAAGAGAATTCCCTGTATTATAATAGCATTCATACCTAGCAGCCTGTCGGACTTGAAGAATCGCAGCGAAAAAGTGACTGGGTGAGGGCAGATTTTGGGGATTTTGAAGACCAATAGTTATTCTATTGATCGAAAAAGCAGCGAAATATGAACTAGCCAGACGCTTTTGCAGCCGATTTCCTTCGAGTCCGACAGGCTGCTGCTAGTATCGCTTACAACTTATTTCGAGGACAGCCAATGCTTGCATCATTGACACAAAACGCTTCATCCATAAGCTCGTCTACCAAGGCAACGCATATTCTGGTCGTACTGCCGCAGTCCGCCCCATCGGATAAGCTTCAGAATAAGCCTGATTTTTTGGGGAAAAACGTACTGGAAACCTTATTATCACGTCGAAAAATACAGTTGGGGGAGATCACGGGTAATCCAGTAGCGGCCAATATCGAGAGCGGTTCTTTATGCGTTTGGGTGGCGGTGGATTTGAGCAAATCTGTATTCGAGCAGCAAACATCCATACGCAAAGCCGTGCAATTGTTGCTGGAGGAAACCCCTGCGGAAATAAATCTTGCGGTCTATGGCGATGATGGCCAAAGGCGCGCTTTCGCGCACCTGGCGATATATGCGGCATGGATTAATGGCCCGGTGCTGCCCTCCCGGAAAACAGACAAAAAAAACACGCGGCGGCGGCCGCTCGCCCGAATTGTCGTGCACGGCCACAAGGAAGCGGACAGCTTTGCGCTATTAGCCGCCAAAGCGGAAGGTAATCTGCTTACGCGTGAACTTACGATACTGCCACCCAACGAATTAACGCCGGAGCTCTATCGCAGGCATGTCAAGAAGCTCGCTGGCACCGAAGGCTGGAAGTATCAGGAATTCGATGTCAAGGCGCTGCGTAAAATGGGTGCCGGGGCGTTTGTTGCCGTGGCGCAGGGTAGCGATCCCGAAGATGCCGCCATCGTGCATTTGCAACGACGCGTGAAGAAGGCGAACAAAACCGTGGCGCTGGTAGGAAAAGGCATCTGCTTTGATACCGGTGGCCATAATTTGAAGCCGGCCCGCCACATGCACGGCATGCATGAGGATATGAACGGTTCGGCAGTTGCGTTGGGGATTTTATTGGCTGCAACTCGCGCCAATCTGTTGGTGAATATCGATTGCTGGCTCGCCATTGCTCAAAATCACATCAGCCCGCATGCCTACAAACAGAACGACGTCATAACGACCCTGAATGGGACCACTGTCGAGATTATCCATACCGACGCAGAAGGACGGCTGGTACTGGCGGACACGCTGACTCTGGCGGCAAGACAGAAGCCTGATGTGATGATCGATTTTGCGACACTGACCGGGAGCATGCACGTCGCACTCGGATCGCATTATAGTGGCGTTTTCAGTAATCGGGAGGATCTGGTACAGAAAGCATTAACCGCCGGAAAAGCGACGGGCGAGCGAATCTGGGCATTTCCGATGGATGCCGACTATGATGCGGAACTGGAAAGCAAAATTGCCGATATCAAGCAGTGCTCGTTGGAGGGCGAGGCCGATCATATTCTCGCCGCCCGCTTCCTCAACCGGTTCGTGGACGATGTACCCTGGCTGCACATGGATCTGTCCGCCAGCAATAGCAAAAGTGGATTGGGCGCCGTAGGAAGCGACGTCACCGGCTTTGGGGTGGCATGGGGGGTCGAGATGCTTGGAAATCCCTGAACAGGTTCTCCAGTAAACTCCTGGAGCGCGTTCACAGGTAGATCAATGCATCTCTGGCTGAATCTGCTGGCTGTTCAAACAATCTGCAGCACTATCTTGCCGTGGGTATGCCCCGCTTCAATGCGCCGGTGTGCTTCCGCGGCCTGGTCCAGCGGCAACACCTGATCAACATGAACCTTGAGCAGGCCTTGCTCGATCAGTTTTGCGCCGCGCTCGAGTATGCGAGTCTGCGCGACACGTGCCGGGTGCAGGCCGAAGTAGAGCGGGGTGGTTATCTGTACGTAACCGATGCTCAGGTTGCGTAGCCGTGCGATATTGGTGTGTGCGATGTCGCAAGTAGTCGAGAGCAGTGTTACTACGCTGCCGTACACGCGGGCTGCGGCGAACGATTTGCAAAAGGTTTCGCCACCCACCGTATCCAATACCAGGCTCACGCCCAACCCATCCGTCCAGTTTAACGCCGCTTCACCAAAATCCTGCCGGGTATAGTCTATTGGTAGATCGGCACCTAGCGATCGCACAAATTCGGCCTTCTGCGGACTTGAAATGGTAGTGGCAACACGTGCGTTAAAGAGGTGAGCTAACTGTATCGCAATATGGCCGACGCCGCCCGCACCCGCATGAATCAGTACTGACTGGTGTTCCTTCAAATCGCCGCGGCCTATCAATGCTTCCCACGCCGTAATCAGTGCCACCGGTACAGCAGCAGCTTCCAGCATGGTCAGATTCTCCGGTTTCAATGCGAGATAATCTTCCTGCACAACCGTGTATTCGGCATAGGTTCCCGGTGCACCGCCCAGGCCGTTGTGAAAAAAAAACACTTCATCCCCCGGGCGCACGCGACTGACTGAGCTACCTACCGCTTCCACCACCCCTGCGCCATCGCAGCCCAGAATCGAAGGCAGTTTATCCGGGTAATAAATGTTGAGCTTGCGCACCTTGGCGTCTATCGGGTTTACGCTCGCAGCGTGCAATTTTACCAACACGCTAGATGTATCGGTGAGTGTGGGTATGGGTATATCGGCCGATATCAGCACATCCGGTGCACCCGGCGCACTCATCAGCACGGCCCTCATGTTTTTCCTCTTTTCCTGGTCCAGGCATAGCGGATAAATCGTTGCCACCGGGTGAGCGATTGCGCGGATTTATCCTGAGCAATTTCTCGTTGATCACGAGTTGTGCTTAGCTTTACCTGTGTATGAATCTGGCGCAAGGTCAAACCACCAGGGCCTGTTATCTTGTCGGGATCAGGTTTTTCCATGATCGAATTATGCGGGTGAAAATGGCGAAATACGAGGGATATGTTAAACTCGAAGCATCGATCTGGCGAGAAAATAAAATGTCCGGCAATACCCTTGGCAAGCTTTTTTGCGTTACTTCTTTTGGCGAATCGCATGGTCCCGCGATAGGTTGCGTCGTCGATGGCTGCCCGCCAGGGATGGAGTTATCCGCCGAGCATATCCAGCAGGATCTGGACCGGCGCAAGCCCGGTACCTCGCGCCACGTGACCCAGCGGCGGGAATCGGACACAGTCGAGATTCTCTCCGGGGTGTTCGAGGGCAAGACCACGGGTACCCCGATTGCGTTGCTGATTCGAAACGAGGACCAGCGCAGCAAGGATTACAGCAAAATCATGGATACCTTTCGGCCAGGGCATGCGGACTACGTTTATTGGCAAAAATACGGGATACGCGATTACCGAGGCGGTGGACGCGCCTCTGCCCGCGAAACTGCGGTAAGGGTTGCGGCAGGGGCGATTGCAAGGAAATGGCTGTACACGAGATATGGCACGGTAATACGCGGATTCATGGCGCAGTTGGGCCCCCTGGAAATTCCGTTCAAACGATGGGATGAGGTTGGGCAAAATCCATTTTTTGCCGCTGATCCCGATCGGGTACCCAGCCTGGAAGAATTCATGGATAAGCTGCGCAAATCCGGCGACTCCGTCGGTGCGAAGATCTGTGTCGTGGCGGAGGGCGTGCCGGTAGGCTGGGGAGAGCCAGTATATGATCGCCTGGATGCGGAAATCGCTTACGCCATGATGAGCATCAATGCGGTAAAAGGTGTCGAAATCGGCGCCGGGTTTGCCTCCGTGGCCCAGAGGGGAACCGAACACTCCGACGAGATTACTCCCGGCGGATTTTTGAGCAACAATTCGGGCGGTATAGTGGGCGGGATTTCTACCGGTCAGGAAATCGTTGTGAATATCGCTGTCAAGCCGACCTCCAGCATCCGCCTGGGACGACGCTCGGTGGATAAGGCCGGGAATCCGGCCCTGGTGGAAACTCATGGCAGGCACGACCCCTGTGTAGGTATTCGTGCCACACCCATCGCGGAGGCAATGCTGGCACTGGTGCTGATGGATCACGCCTTGCGCCATCGCGCGCAAAATGCGGATGTAACGTGCGAAACGCCAAAAATTCCCGGTAAAATCGATCTTGAAGAAGCCAGTGCAGCCAACGCCGAGTTAAGACCGGAATTGACGGAAAACCCCGACCCTGAAGAAGCCTGAGATGGGTTACGCGGGTCCGCTGTTTCTCTTCATCGCCCCACGATCCAGCAATAATCCTGTTTATCGGATCCGGCGCTCGTAATGCTCTGCATGTGCCCTGAACCGGCCACTGCTTGATCCTTTGCCGTTGCTCCAGCGTTGTATTTCTCAAAGCGAGGCTGAACACGAAAGAATGCAAGCTACGCCTACAAAAATTCCTTGAACGGTGAATCATGCGCGGGGATCGGCGTTCCTATGAAAAAGCCTTGCGCGTAATCTATATGCATTTTCTCCAGAAGGGATAAAGTCGCTGCGTTCTCCACGAACTCGGCCGTTGTTTTCTTCCCGAATCCCCGTGCCACATCGCATAGCGCTTTTACCAGTATCTGGTCGTCGGGGCTATCCGCCAGATTGCGTATAAACGAACCGTCGATTTTCACCACATCGATGGGAAGCTGCCGTATGTAATAGAACGAAGAGAAGCCGACGCCGAAATCATCCAGTGTAAAGCTGCAGCCGAGTTTTCTAATCGTTTCCATGAGCTCTCGCGCTGCGGACAAGTCTTCTAACGCCGCCGTCTCGGTTATCTCAAACATGAAGTTTGAAGGATCCGCGTCATATTGAGTGAAAGCTTCCTCCAGGATCGATAGCAATTCGGGATCATGAAATGCATGAGCTGAAAGGTTTATCGAAAAACGGACACGCAGCCCGTTGTGTTGAATTTCTGCCGCTTGAGCAATGGATTTCCGTAAAACCATATGATCGATGGCATGGATAAGGCCGGTTTGCTCTGCTGCCGGTATAAAATATTGAGGAGCAAGCACGGTTCCATTATCGTCGAGCATGCGTAGCAGCACTTCGTAATGGTCAACGGTCTTGTTTGCGATATGCATGATGGGCTGGAAATAGAACAAGAATCGTTCGTTCAAAAGCGCATACTCGATCTTTTCTTTCCAATATACGAGGGTATGCATGCGCTCCCGGGTCTTTTCCTCGTTTGAAAACAGATGCCAACCGCCTCGTCCCGCTTCTTTGGCCTGATACATAGCGAGATCCGCCGCCGCCAATAGGTCGTGGACGTTATTTCCATGCTCGGGAAAAACCGCAATACCAACGCTGGCCGACGCCTTATGGCTTCGGCCGTTTATGGTGATCTTTCCCTGATTCAGGCAAACAAGAACATTTTTTGCGACTTCTATTGCTCCCTCCGCGGTGGTTTGAGGCAGTATCACTGCAAACTCATCGCCGCCCAGACGCCCGAGTATGTCTACGCTGCGTACGCTGCCATGCAACATGTGCGCGATCATTTTCAGCAAAGCATCGCCTGCCTGGTGTCCGCTCGTATCGTTTATATATTTGAACTGATCCAGGTCAAGGAATAGCAGCGCGCCCGAATGTTCATAGCGGGCTGCCAGATTCAGCATTTGCTCCAGTTCTTCCTGAAAACGGCGCCGGTTATATAAGTTGGTGAGGGGATCATGGTCGGCCAGCCATGCCAGTCGGCTTTCTGTGCGTTTATGTTCGGTCATATCGAGCCCTACCGAGAGCATTGCCGGGTCATTCTCGGTATGTCGAGTCAGGTGGGAATGCAACCAGAGAATATGCCTTGTCGATTTATCCCTGCACAGGACGTTGGCTTCATGCCGCAATTGGTCTCTTTGGTCAGAGCGTACCTCCTCAAGGTAGGCGGGAAGATCGCGCATATCTCCATCGGGCGTGAGGAGATTGATGAACGGTGTTCCCTGCAGCTCCTTTTCCATATATTGGATAAGCGTTTCGCCGTAAGCATTTAGTGTGAGAATTTCACCGCCGGCGTTTTGCGTCATTACAATGACTTGCGCGATGTCGAGCAGATTTGTGATGAAATCCCGTTCCTTGCTTAATTCATTCATCTTCCTCGCCAATATCTGAGTCCGATCGGCGACCTGGTCTTCAAGTTTCTCCAGTTGATAGGATAGGGCCACGGCTGTTTCATCTAGCATGCCGATTTCATCTTTCAGCCATGGTTTCTGGCCATCGGTATGAAGCTCCGACCGGAAATTCTTGAAGCTGCTCCGGGCCAGAAGCGGCAGTGTGAAGGCGATATGTTTGAGCCGCGACAATGGCCTGCTGAGAATGAAAAATAATAACAGCTCGGAAAGCATAAGCCCCACCACTCCGATGATTATGTTCTGCTGTGTTGAACTTTGGATGGTATGCATGGTGGAGGTAATATCAGTGACGACAATAAACTGCGCCTTATCGAGCTCATCTATTTTGTTCACGGAAAGCGGTTTGATTTGCAGATATTGGTTATCCCAAGCAATCTGAACGCCGTTTTCCAAGTGGCTGAAGTCGGGATACTGCGCCGCGACTTTAGTAAGAATTGCTGTATTCATTTCTTTGCTGTGTGCGGCAATCCGAACATTCCAGCCGGGAATTATCATCTCGGTGCTTTTCCTGTTACTGTCGTGCTCTCTGATAAGCAAGCCGATATCAGCGCCGGAAACATCCTTGAATCCCAGGACGGCATCGATCAGAGGTGCGCCGATGATGACGACGCCAACACTCTTGCCCTCTACCAGCAGCGGTGCCACCACGAACTGAGTGCATTCTTTCTGGCAGTTCAGAGAGCTGATCGGCCGTTCTCGCACATTCACTTCATGAATCCAATTCAGCATTACGCCTTCATGAGTGTCGGATTCCGGAATACCCCAGCTTGCCAATAACTGATCGGAGTTATCGTAAAAACGTATCAGTTCGATACCCTTATTAAGCTGCAATGATGCCCAATATGGATCGAATGTCTCGGCGATATTTTTTCCATTGGCCGCCAGCAGGTCTGGTCCCATTCCTTCCAGGAAAGGAAGCAATTCAGCAAGCTGATGCAGATCTTTCGAGATCTGATCTATCAAACCTTCAACTTCACTGGCATAACGCTTGTGCTGCGCGCGTCTTTGAGCCTCAAAATCGCTCATCAGGCTCAAATAAGTGATTCCAGTGAATGAAACTACGATAAAGACCAATATCAAGCTGCTCAGCAGCAGAACTTTCCATTTCAGGCTCAGAAATCCAGGCGGCGCGGAGCGTGCCGTGCCGTCGTCGGGCTGACCCTTGTTCATATGGAAATTATGTTCCATCAAGTTATCGCTAGAACCTATAGGAACCGAGGATTGAGAAGAGATTCCAGTTCTGGGACAGATCGCCAGGCACAGGATTGTCAAGAGTGGAGAGCCAGCCCGTACCGTTGATCCGGTGATATTCGGCGCGCAGCATGAACTCAGGCGTGACATTCCAGCGCAGGCCCACCGTTATATCCTTGGCGAAGCGGTTATGTGCAGGGCGTCCGGAAGCCGCAGCCCATTTGTTTCCACTACGATCGTTCCTGTCGGTATAAAGCACGTCGTATCGAATCACGGCCTCCCATTCAGGAGTAAAACGATATGCACCTTGAAAGTAATAGCTTTCCCCGTAGAAATCCAATGTGAGTGGCGCTACACCGAAGTTTTTGAATTCGAAATGGCGTAGGGCATATTCGGAAGTGAGGCTCCAACGCTCGGCATTATATTGAGCCGAGAAAACGAGCGGCGTAAAGCGGATAGAACCGGCTTGAACTGGATCACTTGCTGTCGGGCTATACCCTATATTGAGTTGCGATCCACTGAACGCTAAGCGAAATCTACCTTCGTCGAGCTCGTAAACGACACGGCCGGTATAAGACATTTCCGCCACGAATCTGCCGGGCCTGTCCGAACCCAACAAGGCTACCTCTGCTTCCGCACCTCTGACCAACGGGCGTGCCACCCCTAGCTGAAATGAAATGTTTCCGATATCGGAGCGTTGTTCGCCGTATAGATGTGCGCCATCTGCGGCTAATGCCAGCTTGCGCGTGCGGTCGAAATAAATGGATTGTGGCAACAGTATGCTTGGCCGCGTGAAGGGTACGTCGCGGGTATCGTTATAGAAGCCGATTGGGTTTTTCATCCTGCCCAGGCGTATTCCCAGTTGATTGGTCTCGCCGGAGAATATTGTGTAATCCAGAAAACCATAATCCAGCCGGATATTGCCGGGGCTGCCTTTGCCCGCCCAGCGCGACAGCATCTGTGCCGAAAACTGCAGCTTGGGTAATGGCCTCATCGAAGCGTTCAGTCCCAACTCCCTGAAGTCAAAGCTGCCGTCATCGGAAGCGCTTTTTCCGAAAACATTGTTGTTGCCGGAGCTCTTCAACCAGCTCTGGCTTGCAAAGCCGTGTATTTGCAGATTTTGCGGCAACTTTTCAGCTTGCACAGCATAGCTCCACAGCACGCACGGCACGACAGCGAGCCTGATAGCCATCAGGAAACGGTTGTGAGAGCGGCTATTTGATATGGAGTACATTGACACTACCGTCCATCCTGGATTTAGTTAAATAACCAATTGCTCCAGGCGTGCTAGCGACCTTGGCAAGCATTTCCTGAGGAGAACTTACTGTATTGGGGGCTTGACCGGTTCCCGAAAATACCAATCGATCCCAGGCGGCGCGAAGCTGGTAGGGAAAGACATTCAGTGCCTCTTTAGCAAAGGTGGCGTGTAGAGGCGCGTCGTCTGGCATTACGAATATCCGTATGGCTGTGCCGTCCGGCCACTCGTGGAGACGCATTCCAAAGATGGCGCGTAGGGCGCTCCTGGAAATCGTTTTCTCGCTGACTCCGGGGTGAGTCACGACCTCATAGTGATCCGTTGCCCGAGCAATGCTTATAGTGCACAGCATGCCGAGCAGCAGAGATAAGAGCAGGATAAGGCGACCGGTATTTTTTTTAATTGTCACGGTTTAAATTATTTATCTGTCGTTCATGCCATCGTGCACCTCGGCCGGGCTGAAGCCCCAACCGTTGAGATAGTTGGCCAGAATGAAAGAGTGGGCGCAATTGAGAAACGCACCGGGTTGTGATAGAAGTGATTGACTTCTAAGTGATCTCTACATCTCTACTCTAAAGTCTCGCTATTGACATTTCCAGTGATGATATTTCGCAGGTATGCTTTAGAGGCCCTAGCCGGACGCTGCCGTAATTCGTGATCAATTCCCATATCTCACTATTGTTTACATAAATAGTTTCCAGCATTTTGATCAAGTCAATGATGTAGGGTCGACGTGGGCCGTGATAGTCCGCTAATGGTCCGATGGCATCGAACTGCAGTCCATAGGGAGCTAATAATCTGTTCAATGAAGGATCCATTACCGAAAGACAGTGTGTGATATTGTGTTGAGCGGACATTTGTATGATGCCAACAACAAGCGCCAGGATGGGATGAGGAAAGCGCCGCTTATTCCCTTCAACAAGCTCTCTTTGAGGTTTTTTTTCGCTGTCACCTCTGCGTTGGCGCAGTCGTCGCACGATAAGCAAGCGCGATATTTCAGCTGTATTACGTCGCGGTAACGCATGGACATCAATAAGTGCCGGATCAAATCGGGTATGCTGCTCGATGGGAAATGGTTTTTCCACATTCACCGGATCGGGCAATATCAGACGTGCTGTTCCTACATAATCACCAGAGGAACGGTGCTGTAGAAGAATATGAGATGAATGGTCATCATAGCTGTCGCGTTCGTACCCTTCCGGATAACAGGACACGTCAAAACCGGGAAGACGCTGCTCGATGCATAGCACTTGATAGCGCAGGCGAAATACCTCACGTAGCAATTCCGGAGAATCGACATGGATAATTTCGAAATATTCGTTGAACGCGGCCACGACGTCGTTCATTTGGAAGAGCCCAAAAGTGACGTCGCTCGCAATCCATTACTTATGAGATTTCTTCGCTGGTCAACCGACGGGAGAAGCCAGGTCAGCCCGGTTGAGCCCCGTTTGCTCGTCTTTCCGGTTGCTGATTTCATGATGAAGAAGCTTTTGCCAAAGGTTGGAAAGCAAGGGCCGGAGTATGCTTCCTGCGCAAATCGGCCTGCTTCGGAGGCATCGCTTATCGATGAGTGTGGGGGAAACAAGCCATGCATATGCATATCGCTCATAAAGGATAGAAAAATTTTTGCCATGTGCGATAGACACTGATTTCGAGTGAGTCGCTACATAGTTAACGACGAAAATCTGCTTCACTTTATTTCAATGTGAATTGAAAGGAATAAGATTGCCCTTTTCCGTTTTCTCTCGCAGGGTTTCATACGGTAAAAATTAGGCTTGTTTTGCAATTGTCATAAGAAAGATGCAGGATCTGGTTTTTAGTGGCATTGTCGCTGTCCTTTGACGATGGGAAATAGTGGACGGAATATTCAGGACAAGGAACTCGGGAAACGGCGCTTTGCGGTGCGCGGCGGCAAAATCGGGTTGGTCATCATCAATTGCAAATTCGCGCTAAGTCCGGCTATGAATGTTCCGACATGCTCCATTCGCCGGCTTTAGAGATTGAAGTTCGGTTAAAGCCCCGGATAGCATAGATTTTCTTCTGTTAAAGCGCCATGATTTGGCCATTTATTGAATGGCGTAAGTACGCTATGAGACAATGGATTGGCGTTCATGGATAGCTGTAAGATTTTACAGCTAGAAATTACTTGATCCGGCACGGTTCGGCTGATAGAAACCTGATCAACCCGCTTATCATAAGAAATACAGGGCCGATACAGGATACATACAAGAACTATTTCAAGACTGATGCATTTCTGTCACACTGCTAGTGTTTTGCGAGTGGCGATTCACCACTTGCAATGATTTCGTCAGACGACACAGTTCCGGCAAGTTCAGCGCTTGTTCGAGAAGTGGCGATACTCGCTGCTATAATCAAGACCTCGGCATCAGCCGTTTATTTAGCGCTTCTGTTTTTGAGTCAGAAGTAGCGTGCTTCCGAATGTCTTCTTTGTCTATTTCGACGTACCGCCTTTTGCCCTGTTTCCTGATATACGCCGCAATGAAATTCCTGACGGAAAAATTGAAATTCTTGACAGAAAAATGACGGGGCAGGCAGCAAATGGAGTGGATTGAGTACCGCAATAGTTGAATCAAGTGATAGGCGTAACATGCCTGATAGGCAATGAATACGCCGGAGAGCGGGGTCTTGAAGAATATAATCTGGTGCCCAGAAGAGGACTCGAACCTCCACAGTGTTGCCACCGCTAGGACCTGAACCTAGTGCGTCTACCAATTCCGCCATCTGGGCAATGCTCGCATCCTGTCCGGAGTGGGACTTACGATACAGGGTGCGGGGCAGAGGTCGCAATTTTATAGGAAACCATTGCTTTGTCAATTAAGAAGAAACGCAAACTCCGCGATCTTGATCCTCATCTTGAGCGCGAGAAGCTTCAATATGGTCATCCGCTGCCGAGCCGCGAATTCATGCTCCAGATTCTGGAAGAGCATGGCGTTCCCGTGAATGAGAAAGCATTGCAGAGCCTGCTGGAAATCACGGACGAAGAAAACGAAATTTTCGGTCGTCGTGTTTCCGCGATGTTACGCGAGGGTCAGATTATGCGTAACCGCAAGGGCGATATCTGCGTGGTGGACAAGCTCGATCTTATCAAGGGGAGGATCCAGGGGCATGCGGATGGTTTCGGCTTCCTGGTACCCGACGATCGCAGTCCGGATCTGTTTTTGAGCGCCAAGGAAATGCACAAGGCGCTGCATGGCGATCGTGTGATGGTGCGCGAAATCGGAGTGGATAGGCGTGGACGCAGGGAAGGCACTATTGTGGAGGTGCTGGAGCGTGCCGTCACGCAACTGGTCGGCCGTTTGCACGCCGATCACGGAATTTTGTTTGTGGAGGCGGAGAACAGGCGTATCAGCCAGGATATTCTGATCCCTCCGGAAGAATCCATGAACGCCAAGGCGGGCCAGGTAGTGATGGTCGAAATCATCCAGCAGCCCAGCAAGAACGCTCAACCCATCGGCCGCATTGTCGAGATTCTGGGTGAGTATACCGCCCCCGGCATGGAGATCGAAATTGCTCTCCGGAAACACGATTTGCCTCATCAGTTTCCACCGGAAGTGGAAGCACGTTCAGCCAGATTCCCCGACAGCGTGCTGAAAGCGGATCTGGCCGACAGGGAGGATATTCGTCATTTACCGCTGGTGACGATAGATGGGGAAACCGCACGTGATTTTGACGACGCGGTGTATTGTGAGCGCGACGGGAAAAGTTATAAGCTATATGTAGCCATTGCGGATGTCAGCCACTACGTTTGCTCCACGGATGCGCTTGATCGCGAGGCTTTGAATCGAGGCAACTCGGTTTATTTCCCGCGCCGCGTTATTCCGATGTTGCCGGAGGTGCTTTCGAACGGTCTATGTTCGCTTAACCCGCAGGTGGAGCGTTTGTGCATGGTATGCGAGATGAGTATTGATGCAGCGGGCGATTTTCAGGAGTATCGTTTTTATCCCGCGGTGATGTTTTCCCAGGCACGGTTGACCTACACCAAAGTGGCAGCGATGCTGGACAATCCCGAGGGTGAGGATGCGAAGCAATACAAGAGCCTTCTTCCGCACATTCAATTGCTCTACAAATTATTCAAGGTATTGTTCAAGGCACGAGGCAAGCGCGGCGCGATCGATTTTGAAACGATTGAAACCCAGATGATTTTCAACGATCAGGGAAAAATCGAGTGCATTCTTCCCGTGAAGCGCAACGATGCCCATCGGTTGATCGAAGAATGTATGCTGGCGGCGAATGTGTGTGCCTCGGATTTCTTGCAGAAACATAAACAACCCACGCTCTATCGTATCCACGAAGGACCTACTCCGGAAAAACTGCTTGCCCTGCGTGATTTCCTCAAGGAATTCGGTGTGCAGCTAAGCGGCGGCGACGAGCCGAGCGCTAAAAACTACGCTAGGACGCTGAGTAAAATCAAGGATAGACCGGATGCGCAGCTCTTGCAGACGGTGATGTTGCGATCCTTGCGCCAGGCGGTTTACAGCCCGGACAACATTGGCCATTTTGGGCTTGCATACGAGTCATATACCCATTTCACTTCACCTATCCGGCGCTATCCCGATCTGCTGGTGCACCGTGCGATCAAGACAGTATTGAATGGCGGAACGTATTCTCCCGGCGATTGGCATGAACTGGGTGTGCATTGCTCACAGACAGAGCGCCGTGCAGACGATGCTAGCCGCGATGTAGAGTTGTGGCTTAAGTGCTATTACATGCAGGATAGAATAGGCGAGCGCTTTGAAGGCGTGATCAGCGGCGTAACCGGCTTTGGCCTTTTCGTGGCGCTGGATGGCATTTATGTGGAAGGGCTTGTGCATATTTCAGAACTGCCCAGCGACTATTTCCATTTCGATGCCGGCAAGCACATGTTGCTGGGTGAGCGTAGCGGCAAGCGTTATCGCCTCGGCGACCGGCTCAGCGTCAAGTTGGTGCGGGTCGACCTGGAGTCGAGCAAGATCGATTTTGTCCTGGCCGGAACCAGTTCGCGCGATACGGAAAATCAGAGTTAACTCCGGAGCGCAGGATGGATATCGCTCCGATCAACCGGAGTCGTCACATTCCCGACCCATCCACTTATTCAATTGACCTACTTATAGATGTCCAACATACGCCTTATATTCGGCTTCCACGCTATTATCAGCCGACTGCGGCAAAATCCTGCCAGCATCAAGGAAATTTTTCTTGATGCCGAGCGCCGTGACCAGCGCGCGCGTGACTTGGCGAAGCTTGCCGAAACCCAGGAGGTGCGGTTGATCTCATGCGATAACACCAGGCTCGCGGCGATGGCCGGTGGCGCGCACCATCAGGGCGTGGCGGCGAATATAGACGCCTCTCGCAGTCATGTGGCCATAGACGATGTGCTTGATACGCTGACTGAACCAGGGCTGCTTCTGATACTGGACGGCATACAGGACCCGCATAATCTGGGAGCCTGCCTGCGGGTGGCCGATGCCTTCGGTGTTCATGCCGTGATCGCGCCGAAGGACCGTGCCGTAGGGCTCACCGCCACGGTGCATAAGGTGGCGAGTGGTGCAGCCGATGCCGTGCCGTATGTTTCCGTGACTAATCTGGCCCGTACGTTGCGCGAGCTGAAACAGCGCGGTATATCGATAATCGGAGCAACGGCCGATTCAGACGTCGATCTCAACTCCGTGAAGCTGGATGGGCCCGTTGCCTGGGTTCTGGGTGCGGAAGGGAAAGGGATGCGCCGGTTGACCCGCGAGACCTGTGATCACCTTGTTGCCATCCCCATGCTGGGCAGCGTCGAAAGTCTGAATGTTTCTGTCAGCGCCGGCATATGCCTCTTCGAGACTCGCCGGCAGCGCGCTGCGCAGGAAGCCGCCGGGCAGCCCGCTACAAAAGCTGCTGCCGCGCCCGCGTGAGGCTATCCGAGCTTCATTGATGCCTGTTTAAATGCCTTTGCCAATTGATATTTCTTTCTCGGTTCAGTATAGTACCCGGTTTTTCAACCCTTGCCTCACCGTGTTCGCATCGCGGGAGGCTCTACCCATGAGGAGACAGCATGCGACATTATGAGATCGTTTTTATCGTCCATCCTGACCAGAGCGAGCAGGTTCCCGCGATGATCGAGCGTTACCGCGGAATCGTTACTGCGAGAAACGGACAGGTTCACCGCCTGGAAGATTGGGGGCGCCGCCAGCTCACCTACCTGATCCAGAAGGTTCACAAGGCGCATTACGTGCTGATGAACATCGAATGTGATCAGGAAACACTGGACGAACTGGATCATTCATTTAAATTCAACGACGCGATATTGCGGCATCTCACCACTAAAATGGGTGGGCCGGTAACGACGCCTTCGCCGATGATGCGCGAAGAAAAACCAAGGTCAGCCGCGCCGGCAGCGGAGGAGCTTAAAGAAACCACGCTCGCGACGTAGGCTCGGCAATAATTGAACTGCAACCAGACTGTAATTTGCGGAAAGATTATCGAAATCGGTAGTTTGCGTTACACACCGGCGGGGGTGGCGGTGACGGAATTCAAGATTAGCCACGTCTCCCGCCAGATCGAAGCAGATAAGCCGCGCCAGGTGGAGTGCGAAATTTCGGCAGTGGCGCTAGCACAGATGGCTGAAGCCATTGCGAGCATAGCGCCCGATACGCTAGTGAAACTCGTGGGTTTTCTGGCAAAAAAAAGCCGGATGAGCTTGCAACTAGTGCTGCATGTGAACAAAGTTGACCTTATTTAAATTATTCAGGCCCTCATTTCAAGACAGGAAAAATCATGGCTCGTTTTATTTCAAGACGTAAAGATGGTAAAGACAAGGACAAGGACAAAAAGGCCAACCGCCCGTTGTTCAAGCGCAGGAAATTCTGCCGGTTTACCGCGGAAGGCATTAAAACCGTGGATTACAAGGATGTCGAGTTATTGAAAGATTTCATCAATGAAAACGGCAGGATCATTCCGGCCCGCATTACCGGTACCAAGTCGCGTTATCAGCGCCAGCTAGGTATTGCTATTGAGCGCGCGCGCTTTCTCGCGTTGCTTCCTTACACCGATTTGCACTGAGGAGCGACGATATGCAGATCATATTGATGGAAAAAATTCTCAATCTCGGCCAGTTGGGTGACGTTGTCAAAGTCAAAAACGGGTATGCGCGGAATTTCCTTATTCCGCAAGGCAAGGCAAAGCGGGCAACGCAGGCAGCCATTGCCGAGTTCGAGGTGAAGCGCGCGGAATTGGAAAAAACCCACGCGGACGTCCTGGCTGCTGCTCAGGCGCGTGCGGAAAAACTGGACGGATTAATGGTGCAGATTAGCCAGAAGGCCGGCGTTGACGGCAAACTGTTCGGTTCAGTTACCAATGCTGATATCGAGGAGGCATTGAAAGCCCAGGGCTTCGAGATTGAACGGGCAATGATACGCATGCCGCAAGGTTCATTGAAGCAGGTGGGAGACCATCCCGTCACTATTGCATTGCATAGTGAAGTACTGGCAAATATTGTTGTCTCCGTTTTGGGCGAGACGGCTTCCTGAAAGTACGCCCATCCGCGCCAGGGTACTCCTGCAGGATGGTTCTGAATACTCCTGAATGATCCTTTGATTTCAAGTCCTGGTTGCCGACCCAGCGTTGACAACCAGGGGCTCGACAGGGGATTCCTTCAGAGGTTTCCCAAGGGCTGTTTATAGGCTCTTTTCTCGTTTTTCCGTATTTCCCTATCGTACGGATGGTAAAATCTTCCTCTTCCCCGCAACGCCACCCGGATCCCATGGCTCAATTCCTTACCGCAGCCACCAACGATCAGTTGCTTGAATCCTACAAAATGCCGCCACACTCGGTTGAGGCGGAGCAGTCTGTGCTGGGCGGGTTGATGCTTGATAACTATGCCTGGGATAAGGTGGCTGACGTCATCACCGAAGAAGATTTTTACCGGCAGGACCATCGGCTCATTTATCGCCACATTTGCAAATTGGTGGAGCATAGCAAACCCGCGGACGTGGTGACCGTCGCCGAGTCGCTTGAAATATCAGCTGAGCTGCAAAATGTAGGTGGATTAGCCTATGTAGGTGTGATCGTTCAAAATACGCCCTCCGCAGCCAATATTCGGCGTTATGCGGAAATCGTGCGCGAACGGGCAGTGATGCGCAGACTGGCTCAGGTTGGCTCGGAGATCTCGGACTCCGCGTATAGTCCCGCAGGGCGCTCCGCTGCGACCCTGCTGGATGAAGCTGAAGCCAAGGTGTTTGAGATTGCCGAGGCAGGGGCGCGGGGAAAGCAGGGTTTTATCGATATTCAACCGCTCCTCAAGCAGGTTGTGGAGCGTATCGAGACACTTTACAATCAGGATAATCCCAGCGATGTGACCGGAATCGCTACCGGATTCCATGATCTCGATCAGAAGACTTCCGGCTTTCAACCGGGTGACCTGGTTATTGTCGCGGGTAGGCCCTCCATGGGCAAAACCGCTTTTTCGCTCAACATTGCCGAGCATGTTTCGCTGGTACTGGAAAAACCCGTCGCCGTATTCAGTATGGAAATGGGGGGAGCGCAGCTGGCAATGCGCATGCTGGGCTCGGTAGGACGCCTGGATCAGCACAAAGTTCGCACCGGCCGCTTGCAGGATGAGGATTGGTCCAAGCTGACGCATGCGCTGGGCAAGCTGAGCGAGGCGCCACTTTTCATTGATGAAAGCGCGGCACTGAATGCGCTGGAGGTTAGAGCGCGGGCGCGCCGGCTTCATCGCCAGCATGGCGAACTGGGATTGATCGTGGTCGATTATTTGCAGCTGATGTCCTCAGCCGGTCAAGGCGAGAATCGGGCCACTGAAATCTCGGAGATTTCCCGTTCGCTGAAGGCATTGGCAAAAGAACTGCAAGTGCCTGTCGTCGCGCTGTCGCAATTGAACCGCAGCCTTGAGCAGCGCCCGAACAAGCGCCCCATCATGTCGGATCTGCGCGAATCCGGAGCCATTGAACAAGATGCGGACCTGATTCTTTTTATCTATCGGGATGAAGTCTATAACCCGGATACGCAAGACAAGGGAATCGCTGAAATCATCATAGGCAAGCAACGGAACGGCCCGATCGGCAAAGTCGATCTTACCTTCCTTGGGGAATATACCCGGTTTGAGAGTTGTGCCAAAACCGGGCACTATTGAGAATCGCTTAATAACGTCTGCGGGCGCACCTGGATTTCATTCAGGGACTGCACCGGTAAATCCGAGGGAACACAGGGGCACAGGCTGGTTTATTCCGAGCCTTGATCAAGCCAGGCTATACCTGCTTGCAAGCTACAAGACCTCAGTCGCATAATCGGCCAACCTGGAACGTTCACCGCGCTGTAACGTTACGTGGCCGCTGTGGCTCCATCCCTTGAATCGATCCACCACATAAGTCAATCCTGAGCTTCCTTCGGACAAATAAGGCGTATCTATCTGGGCAATATTGCCCAGGCACACCACTTTGGTCGCCGGTCCGGCGCGGGTAATGAGCGTTTTCATCTGTTTGGGCGTAAGATTCTGCGCCTCATCGATTATTAGAAACTTGTTGATGAAAGTTCGCCCACGCATGAAGTTGAGCGACTTGATCTTGATGCGTGAGCGGATCAGATCGAGCGTGGCGGCGCGGCCCCATTCTCCCGTGCTGCTGTCCGTTTTGTTGAGGACGTCGAGATTATCTTCCAGTGCGCCCATCCACGGCGTCATCTTTTCTTCTTCGGTTCCCGGCAGAAAGCCGATATCCTCACCTACCGGCACCGTGACGCGCGTCATGATGATTTCCGAATAAACTTTGTGCTCGAGCGTTTGCATCAGGCCAGCGGCGAGTGTGAGCAGCGTCTTGCCCGTCCCCGCCTGCCCCAGTAGCGTGACAAAATCCACTTCCGGATTCATCAGCAAATTGAGCGCAAAATTCTGCTCACGATTGCGTGCGGTGATCCCCCACGTATTATTTTTCTGGTGGGTATAGTCCTTAAGCGTTTGCAGAACGGCGGTTTTGCCGCTGTGCTCGGTGACTTTGGCATAGAACGGTTTGTCATGCTCCAGATAAACAAACTGATTGACGATAAAGCTGGCGCATAGCGGGCCTTTGACGCGATAAAACGTGTGGCCGGATTGCTGCCATGATTCCATTTCCTTGCCGTGTTTGTCCCAGAAATCCGCAGGTAATTCCTGTATCCCCGAAAAGAGAAGATCGGTATCTTCCAGGACCTTATCGTTGAAGTAATCCTCTGCTGCCAACCCCAGCGCCCGCGCCTTGATACGCATGTTGATGTCTTTGGACACCAGCGCAACGCTACGATCCGGATAGGTTTCGTGCAAAAATTTCACGACGCCGATGATCTGGTTATCGGCGCTGCCGCTGGCCAACCGCATGGGCAAAACGCTAGTGATCGCCTGCGTCTGGAGGAACAGCCGTCCGGTTGCGCTCTTGCTGCCGTGCGGCTGCAATGAAATACCTTGATCGATATCGGTTACCGCACTGCTGACGATCTCATCCAGAAAACGACTGGTCTGGCGCGCGTTACGCGCCACCTCCGACATTCCTTTCTTGTTATTGTCGAGCTCCTCAAGGATTACCATGGGGATATAAATATCGTGTTCCTGGAAACGGAACAGGCTGGTGGGATCATGCATCAGCACATTGCTGTCGAGTACGAACAACTTGGGGTTGGTTCGCAAACGGGTGATTTTGGTAACGGGAGAAACTGTAGATGAAGCCGGTTTTCTAGGACTCATGACTTTCTCTGCCCAGGTTCTTCACGAATTCCAGTACTTCCTCGACATGGCCATCAATTTTGACTTTCCGCCATTCCGCCCGCAGGATCCCGTTTGCATCGATGACGAATGTGCTCCGCTCTATGCCACGAACCTGTTTGCCATACATATTTTTCATCTTGATGACGTCGAACAGCTTGCAAGCGATTTCGTCGCTGTCGCTCAGCAATTCGAAAGGAAATTCCATCTTCGCCTTGAAATTTTCATGTGACTTGATACTGTCTCGCGAGATACCTACAATATCGCAGCCGAGTTTCTGAAATTCGCCGTAAGCGTCGCGGAACTGCTGACCCTCTGTGGTACATCCCGGCGTGTTGTCTTTCGGATAAAAATAAATTACGAGGTTTTTTCTGGACGCCTCGGACAGGTGGAATACCTTATTGCCGGTGGAAGGAAGCTCAAAATCGGGAACGGGCTGATTTAGCATGGAAGAAGGCTCATGGTAAAAAGACTTGTCTGCAGAATTTTTCATTTTGCATGGTAACAAAAAGATGGCATAAAGCAAATGTCGAAGCCGCAAGACTTATTCAACGCATCTTCAATACCTGGGCTCGCGTGGCATCTGCCCAGCAATTGGGCGTTTCAAACAAGCGCACCTGCTCCAGCCTCAGGTGGTTGCCATAGGTATCCTGATAAGCCGCATCCAGTATCCGGAATGCGGTGAGCACGAGATTTTCCGCCGTGGGCGGCGTATCCAGCACGACTGTTTTATGGTTTTCCAGAGATTGAAGAAATTGCAATAACTTTACGTCTTCGGAATATACCAGGAATGCGTGATCCCATTTGTCCACCAGCACGGTGTTGGCGATGCGCTTTACCTCGGAATAATCCATTACCATCCCTTGTTCGGAGACGCCCGCCTCAGTGATGATGTCTCCGGACAGGGTAATTTCAATAGCGTAGCGATGCCCGTGCAAGTGACGGCATTTGCTATTATGGGAAGGTATGCGATGGCCGGCGTCAAATTCCAGCCTGCGAGTAATTAACATTATCGGAATTGTAACATTGCAGCGAACTTCCAAACGATTGCATGTTGAGGACCACAGCCGCGATGTCGCGGGGATGACCTACGTCTATCCCGTGGTGTCGCGCCGCGCCGGAGGCGTTTCGATAGGCATCAATCTCAATCCCAACAATGCATGCAACTGGCGCTGTATTTATTGCCAGGTTCCTGAACTCAAACGCGGAACGGCGCCGGTAATTGATCTGGCCAGGCTCGAGGCGGAATTGCGCACGTTCCTGCATGAAATTCTGCATGGCAACTTCATGCGGGAACAAGTGCCGCCGGAAGCGCGGCGCATCAATGACATCGCATTTTCCGGCAACGGCGAACCCACCAGTGCCCGGGAGTTTGAACAGGCGGTGGAATTGATCGGACGCGTGAAAGCCGATTACGACCTGCCCGAGGCGCTTAAGCTGGTGTTGATCACCAATGGCAGCCTGATCGAGCGGCCTGGCGTACAGGCGGGCTTGCGCCGTATGGCAGCGCTCAACGGTGAGGTCTGGTTCAAGCTGGATAGTGTTACCCGGGAGGGGAGACGATCCATCAACAATACAAGTATGAGTCTGAAGCAGGTTCGTGAAAACCTGGAGCTGGCTGCGTTTTTATGCCCTACCTGGCTGCAAACCTGCGTGTTTCAAATCGATGGCTTGCCGCCGACTCAGCTGGAATCGGACGCCTATCTGACATTTATAGAGAAATTCCTGCAAGGAGGAGGGCTGCTCAAAGGGGTATTGCTATATGGGCTTGCACGCCCGTCCCTGCAGCCGGAAGCACCGAGGCTCACAAACATCGGTCAGGCGTGGATGGAGTCATTTTCGACGAAAATCCGCGCCCTCGGACTCGCCGTCAAGCTGAATCCATGAATTCCAATTCTCGTCTTCCCGATTCTCACATCGATATTCAATGATATTAACCAAACCGGACCGTAATGGCTGTACCTTGACGAGTATATTGACCGTTACTTTGCCTTGGCCGCTTTCTTCAGGCTCTTGTACAAATCGGGATTCTGGCTTTTCAGCAACGCAGCCACGGCCAAATCATCCTTTTTGATCTTGGTGAGATCGATATGCTCCATATGTACGAGTCGCACGAGCTCTCTTACCGGTCGGGGCATATTCCGCCCGCTTTCGTAACGGGAGCCTCCACTTTGAGTGACACCGACTTTGCTCCAGAAGTCATGCTGGTTAAGACCCAATTTGCGGCGGATTTCACGAGGATTGGATATTTCTTCGAAGAGTTTCATGGGTCGGCTCTCACAGGTTATGGTAAAAAGTTATTGTTGAGGTTATGTTATAGAATTATTGCACATACATAAATTTAATTCGTTTTTTTATTCTATGCAAGTATTAAGTGTGTCGGTTTTTCCCCTTGCCAAGCTTTGTCGGACCTTCATACTTATCATTTTGGCATGTTTGGGGAGCCTTGGGTTACTCTCGGCGCAAGCGTATGGCACTTCGCGGGGATGAGAGGTGCGAAAGGAAGGGGATACGATGGAGCAAATGGCTGAATCCCCTGTCTTCATTAGGGAATTACTGTCGGGCTCACCATAAGTAGCGGTGCAAATTCCAACTGACCTGCATAGCGTAAATGAACGGAGTCACCGTCGTAAATGGCAATCGCGTTGCGAGTTCCCACGACTGAATGGAAGAAATTGGCGCTTGCTTCGCCTATCTGGAATAGTTCCAAGTTTTCTTTTCGGTAATGAGGTAAAATCCACAAAATAAAAAACTATATTCTCTGAGGCAAGCTCTTGCCATCACCGGCTGTAAATTGATCCGGCATATAATCCGGTTTTGCTAGCGGCAAGGTTCGTTATTCCAAACATAGAAGCCGGGTAATCGTGACACTTATTATTCAAAAATACGGCGGTACATCGGTCGGCAGCACTGAGCGCATCAAGAATGTTGCGCGGCGCATAGCGAAGTTTCAATCCCGTGGCCACCAGGTCGTGGTGGTGGTTTCCGCCATGAGCGGGGAAACCAATCGTCTTATTGCTTTAGCCAGGGAATTTCAGTCGCATCCCGATCCGCGTGAACTGGATGTCATGGTGTCGACTGGAGAGCAGGTTTCTGTCGCGCTGTTATCGATGGCGCTGATGGATATGGGCATCAAGGCAAAGAGCTATACCGGGACGCAGGTGAGAATACTTACCGACAACGCCCATACTAAAGCGCGGATATTGAAAATCGATGAGGATAAAATACGCAGGGATCTCGATGCAGGGTATGTGGTGGCGGTGGCCGGGTTTCAGGGCGTGGATGAAGCCGGCAGTATCACCACTTTGGGCCGTGGCGGGTCTGATACGACGGCGGTTGCATTAGCGGCAGCACTTGAGGCCGATGAATGCCAGATTTATACCGATGTGGATGGCGTTTATACCACCGACCCGCGCATCGTGCCTGAAGCTCGCAGGCTCAAGACCATTACCTTCGAGGAAATGCTCGAGATGGCGAGCCTGGGCTCGAAGGTATTGCAAATTCGTGCCGTCGAATTCGCAGGTAAATACAAGGTTAATTTACGGGTGTTGTCCAGCTTCGAGGAAGAAGGGGAGGGCACACTGATTACTCTCGAGGAAGAAAAGAACATGGAGCATGCGATTATTTCCGGTATCGCATTTAATCGGGATGAAGCCAAGATTACCGTGCTGGGTGTGCCGGACCGCCCCGGTATCGCTTATCAGATTCTCGGCCCGGTCGCGGATGCCAATATTGATGTGGATATGATCATCCAGAACGTCGGCCACGACGGCCTGACGGATTTTTCATTTACGATAAACCGTAATGAATTCGCCAGGACCATGGATATCCTGAAGAACCAGGTTCAGGCCCATATCGGCGCGCGTGGCGTCATCGGCGGCGAAAGAATAGCCAAGGTATCGGCAGTGGGTGTCGGAATGCGCTCGCATGTCGGTATCGCCAGCAGGATGTTTCGAGCCCTGGCGGAAGAAGGAATCAATATCCAGATGATTTCCACCTCTGAAATAAAAATCTCGGTGGTGGTGGATGAGAAATACATGGAACTCGCCGTACGCGTGTTGCATAAGGTGTTTGAACTGGATCAGGCGCCATAACCGTTCGAGCAACCGGGTATACAATTCATGGCATCAAATACACGCCCCGGCGTTTGACCGTAGAGTTGTAAACCGCTATCCTAGTGTGGCTTTACGTTTTTGCTTTGTGCTTTGTGGAGAGATGGCCGAGTGGTCGAAGGCGCTCCCCTGCTAAGGGAGTATAGGCTCAAAAAGCTTATCGAGGGTTCGAATCCCTCTCTCTCCGCCACTATAATATATAAGTACTTGTTTTCTTTTTATTATTTTCTATAACTATTATCCTACATACGTTTCAACCCCCTTTTACGTTGCTCTCCTGCAACAGTAATCGACTTTCTGAGCAGTGAATGACTCGCAGCGTTGTACGAAAGAAACGGGGTTTAATATTCTCTCTACTAATCTCCCATCGTACTGAGATTGATTCATTAGCCTTTTTCTCGAGACAGGAACCAGATGACTGACGTGATAGGGTTCAGCGCTATTAAGGACGGCCCGTGACCCAGAGTTTGGTCGCTATACAAAGTTGAGTAAACAGGACCGGCTCTAAAAACTGCGCTAACCTTGTCAGTGGGCAGATACGGTGGAAATCCAAACCTGTTAGATTTGGCCAGCTGGTACGTGCTTCGCGGTTGAGGGCACGAGTTAGCTCCGTCTGACGTGCCCCGGTAGTAGTGCCAAGGGTGTTCTAGCAAAGTTCGGTTAAAAATTAGCTACTTTCTCTTTCGCAGCCGTTCATTTCTTTTTGCATGCGGCAGCGGGCTGCGAATTCTGCCGGTGTCTGGTAATTCAACGCACTATGCGGACGATGCTCGTTGTAATCGCGGCGCCAGGCCGAGATCCGAATTCTCGCCTCAGCCAGGCTGGTAAACCAATGATCGTTCAAACACTCATCACGAAAGCGGCCGTTGAAGCTCTCGATATAGGCGTTCTGCGTCGGCTTTCCCGCCTCGATTAGTTTGAGCTGGACGCCATTCTGATAAGCCCATTGATCCAGCGCCTTGCTCGTGAACTCCGGTCCCTGATCGGTGCGAATTGCCAAGGGCAATCCACGAAACTGTGCAGCTCGCTCCAGCACGCGCACAACATATTGCCCCGAAATGCCATGCTCAGCCACCAGATCAACAGACTCTTTTGTGAAGTCATCAACGATGGTCAACACCTTGATGCGCCTGCCGTTGGCTAATGCATCACTGATGAAATCCATTGACCATATTTCATTTGGCCGACTCGGCAATGCCAATGGCTCACGTTCAACCGCCACATTACATCGCTTCTTTCGACGCGCTACCGTCAACCCGGCAGCTTGGTAGAGGCGGAAGATGCGTTTGTGATTGACTTCAATGCCTTCACGCCGCAGTAGAGCATGAATGCGCCGATAGCCAAAACGGCGGCGTTCAGAGGCTAATTCAACCATTCGGCTCTGCAACTGCTCATTCTCCGGTTGCCCCTTCGGGGCATAGTTCAGCACCGTACGTGATAGCTTCACAAGCAGGCAGGCGCGACGCTGCGAGATCCCCGTTTGCTCCAGCATCGCCGTTACTGCCTCACGCTTTGCCTGTGAAGTTAATGCTTTCGACCCAAGGCTACCTTTAAGGCTTCAGTATCCAGAAGCGACTCTGCTAATAGCTTTTTGAGTTGATTATTCTCAGCTTCAAGGTCCCGCAGCCGTTTTGCGTCCGGTACCGTCATTCCACCAAACTTCGCACGCCAGGTGTAGAACGAGGCATCGCTAAAGCCGTGCTGGCGACATAATTCCCGGACCGGAACCCCTCCATCGGCCTGTTTCAAAAAACCAATAATTTGCTCATCCGTAAACCGTTTCTTCACGTCCGTTCTCCTCTCGAAAAATGACCCTACCCCAATAAACAGTACCGATTAAAAGTAGAATTTCCGGCATGATTTTAACCTTGATGAAAGGAGTCATGACGTGAAGAGAAGCAAGTATACGGAGCAGCAGATCGCGTTTGCCCTGAAGCAGGCAGAGCTTGGCACGCCGGTTGAAGAAGTCTGCAGGAAGATGGGCATCAGTGATGCGACGTTTTATAACTGGAAGAAGAAGTACGGTGGGCTGGGGCCGTCCGAGCTGAGACGGCTGAAGCAACTGGAAGAAGAAAATACCAAGCTCAAGCGGCTGGTCGCGGACTTGAGCCTGGACAAGGCCATGTTGCAGGATGTGTTGTCAAAAAAGCTCTGAAGCCTTCCTGCAAGCGCATCCTGATTGATGAATTGCGCAACCGTTACCGCGCCAGCTTGAGGCAGACCTGCGCATTGCTCAAGCTGTCGCGCACGGTGTACGTCTACAAGTCTCGCGCCCGTGATTCATCATTGCTGCTCATGCGCATCAAGGAAATTGCCGCCGCCCGCGTGCACTACGGTTACCGGCGCGTGCATGTCCTGTTACAGCGGGAAGGCTTTAGGGATAATCACAAGCGTGTTTACCGACTCTACCGGGAGGAAGGGCTGTCATTACGGCTCAAGCGTCCGAAACGTAACAAATCTGCGCGGCTGCGCCAGCCCAAGCACCACGTTACTGCCATTAATCAGATCTGGAGCATGGATTTCGTCGCAGATGCGTTGTTCGATGGCAGGCGGCTGCGAGCACTGACTGTAGTGGATAACTATACGAGAGAGAGTCTGGCCATCGAGGTAGGCCAGAGCCTGAAAGGAGAAGATGTCGTGAACACGCTCAACCGCATTGCAACGAGGCGGGGGTTGCCCAACATTATCAAAGTCGACAATGGCAGCGAATTCATTTCCAAGGTCATGGATAAGTGGGCCTATGAGCGCGGCATCGAACTCGACTTCAGCCGTCCCGGCAAGCCGACCGACAATGCCAAGGTGGAAAGCTTCAACGGACGATTGCGGCAGGAGTGCCTCAATGCGCATTGGTTCTTGTCTTTAGAAGACGCCAAGCGCAAGATTGACGAGTGGCGGCAGTACTATAATGAGACGCGCCCCCACTCTGCATTACAGTGGGCAACACCCGCTGAATTCGCCCGCCAGGCAAAGGAAAATGCCTTGCCCGGCAGGCCTACTGAGTCGGAAATTTCCACTTTAGACCGGTACTGATTTCGGGGTCAGGTCAAAAACGAACTTTACTAGATTCTAAATGGCACCGTTTATGGGGAGCACGTCAGTTCGGGAGATCGGCCTTAACTATTATCGTTTTCATTTTAGCTACTTTATTCAATATATTGACGATTGACGTTCAGCGTCAATCTGTGCTAGGATTAAGAATGATAAAGAGCTTTAAATGCCGAAAAACAGAGCGCCTCTTTGAAGGCCAGCATATTGCGGCGTTTTCCGGCTTTAAACGCCAAGCGGAGAAGCGCCTTAGAATACTGGATGCTGCCGATACACTTGAAGCGTTGGCTGCTTTACCCAGTAACCGCTTTGAGCGCTTATCCGGTGATAGAGCGGGACAATACAGCATCCGCGTCAATCAACAATGGCGTGTATGTTTTACGTGGAACGAAGGTGCGAATGATGTGGAAATCGTGGATTATCACTAAGTAGATATAGAGAAAGGTAACAGAACATGACGAGAGAAGCTATTCACCCTGGCGAATTTCTTGCTGATGAATTGGAAGAAATCGGTATGACGCGAACAGAGCTTGCGCGGCAAATCGATGTGCCTCCAAACCGTATCTCGCAGCTTATTCATGGAAAACGCGACTTGACAGCAGATACAGCGCTACGGTTAGGACGGTTCTTTGGCACCGGCCCGGAACTGTGGTTGAACCTGCAAAAAACCTATGAGCTTGATAAAGCGAAAATTGAGCTGGGTAAAAAAATCCAGAAAATCAATCCGTGGAAACCCCACGAAGAAGTACATATTTGATGCTCAGTGCTTATTCTTAACTGGCAACCGTTCTCTTTTTGCGATTCTTTTGTTTTTAAGGGGGGTGCGGCAGCAGTCGAGAATGCCTACGTTGCTGATGGAATATTGGTGAAACCGCTCATGGTAACGGCTCCTGATAATACGAAACGTTACTCTTGAGATAGTCGTTCCATTCCTCTGGAATTTCCAGAATGCGGTTCGAAGTTTCGCACTCCGTCTCCGCCAGTTATAGGCATGCGCTCATTTTCACGGTTTGCCGAAGATTCTCCGATCGCTGATACCGGCGGGCGAGGGTGTCAGACTGAAGTGGGTCAACAATAAAGCGCCTCTGCCCTTTCTTTGCGAAAGCATCGGTGTCGTCACCCGCTTCACCGATGCGTGCGACCCCAAGCCGCGTTCGCGCGAGATTTTCTGTTTCACCCCCTGACACGCTCAATAGATAGCTGGCTCAAGGCGCCAGTCTGCGCGAGCGCCTTCCACATATTTCGCCGCTCAATCCAGGCCATCTTCCCGCCAAGGAACTGCGCCCGCGCGATTGCCAGGAAATCGCCATCAACAACCTGAAGGCCTCGTTCAAGGTCGGTCGTCCCCGCGCTCTGATTCAGATGCGACCGGCGCGGGCAAGATTTACATCGCCATTACCTCCATCTATCACCACTAGCCCTCCATCTATCACCACTAGCGGTTGCGTCTGTGTGGGCATATTTCTAATGATTGTCCATGAGTTGGATCGTCACCTCATCTGTATATACAACTTACAACTCAATCGTCGCAGTAGTACCTGCAACTGCTTTATTCTTGTTAACCATCTTTTTTGCTGCTAGTCTAAAAAATGGAGCCCCACGTTGTATCCTCGCTCCCGACATTAGAGGGAAGAATAGTATGAGTAATTGTGCCGCGGTGCTGAGAGACTATTCCAGCGCAGGTTTTTGCCGGTCACGTGCTCGTACCGCCGACCGAAGAAGCTTGAGTGGGTCAGTAATGGAGCGGCTCGACGGAGGTTCATCAATCGATATTTGGTATTGATAGTTGATATTGACATGTCCACGCTAAACGATTCCATGCGTGCAATGGTTCTGGAGGGGCCGGGGCAACCGGTTCAGATGCGCTACTTGCCTCGCCCACACCCAAGTCCTGATGAGCTGCTTGTCAAGATTGCAGCCTGCGCTGTTTGCCGCACTGATTTACATGTGGTCGACGGCGAATTGCCCGATCCAAAGCTCCCCATTATTCCGGGCCATGAAATTATCGGTCGAGTGGTAGCTTGCGGAGCAAATGTCCGTAGTTTTTCTATCGGCGAACGGATCGGCGTCCCCTGGCTAGGATGGACCTGCGGCCAGTGCCGGTATTGCCGCAGCGGGCAGGAGAATTTATGTACTACCGCCAAATTCACGGGTTATCAGATCGATGGCGGGTATGCTGAATATACTGTCGCCGATGCGCGCTATTGTTTTCGCATACCCGGTACTTATAGCGATGTCGAAGCGGCGCCCCTGATGTGTGCCGGACTAATCGGCTACCGCGCGCTCAGGATGACTGAAGATGCGGAACGGGTCGGAATTTATGGATTTGGCGCCGCGGCCCATATCGTGGCCCAGATTCTGGTTCATCAGCGACGGAAATTGTTTGCATTCACACGTCCTGGGGATATTGTGGCTCAGGATTTCGCCGGGAGGATGGGTGCTGCGTGGGCAGGCAGCTCGGACATGATGCCGCCCGAAGCGCTCGATGCGGCTATCATTTTTGCACCGGTAGGCGCGCTGGTGCCTGCCGCATTGCGAGCGGTTCGTCCGGGTGGAATTGTCGTATGCGGGGGCATCCATATGAGCGACATCCCCAGTTTTCCCTACGATATTCTATGGCGTGAAAAGCGTCTGGTCTCGGTCGCCAATCTTACCCGCAGGGATGCCGAAGAGTTTCTGGCGTTGGCGCCAGAAGTGCCAATCAGGGTAAGTACGGAATCGTTGCCGCTTAGCCAGGCGAATACAGCATTAACGAGGCTGCGTGAAGGAAAGCTAACCGGTGCGGCGGTGCTCATTCCCGAATTTTAGGTCCATCAGATGAGTTGCGTTGCCGTCCGGCTTACAACATCAGAAAGTGACACACTTATCACGCTCGGCCACGGCCTTGATATAGTCTCCCATGTTTTTGATCAGCGCGCCGGATACAAGATCGGGCTCACCAATCTTTCGCGCGACAGCGCAAGCACCGCACACCCAGATGGGAATGCCTGCCGTTTGTATAGCCGCTAAAGTATCTTTTAGCGGCGGCAAATTTACGCCCGTTATGTGATCGCCGATCCCAGGGCGCGCCAGCGTTACTGCCTCATTCCACAGAAATAGAATGACGTCATGTCCTTGCTCACGTGCGGCTTTTGCTGCCATGAAAGGCAGGCTTGCCATGGTCGGATCGTCGGTTCCGTGACTTCCAGAGATGATGAATTGCATAAAGATATCCTTTTATTCGTAGCGGTTCAAAAACCTTGGGGTCAGGCAGCATTCGTTCCGATACTTTAGCACGAGCGTGATCAGGCAAAACATACCGTTAAAGAAGATACTGGCGTATTTGTTATCGGCTATCGCTTGATTGCTGCTGTATTTAGCTTATATAAGCCCCGAGTGTTTCAGGTGCCAACTCCGAATGGGTTTGCGACCCATCAAACTCGGGGTCAGTAAAAAATAGCTTTGACCTGAGGGTATACCGCTCTGGTATAATAAATCAGTTCACGCACGGAAATGTAAATATGGCGACGCGAATCGCCAATCTTCCGCGCAAATGATCAGCTTCAGCGCCCGTAGCTCAGTTGGATAGAGTACTTGGCTACGAACCAAGGGGTCGTGGGTTCGAATCCTGCCGGGCGCGCCATAAAATCAATGGGTTAGAGCCACGCTGCTCTAACCCATTTTTTCTTTGTATTTCCATGAGTAAACCAAGAAATTGCTGGATTAGCGTTTTGACTATAGTTTAAGAACTGTTAAATCCATAGATCCCTGATTCGAGCCCAGGTCGAGATTCTTTTTCGTGCTTCGATCCTTGCCATAGCTTCAGCATCCTATCTTTCCAAAGCTGTTCATCTGCCTCGATAGGCTCTCCCTCACGCAGCGCCGCTTCGAGCAAATACTCCCAATTGCGTTTCCGCCCTGCACCGTTCTTCTTCCGTCAACAGGTGTGTCAATAATCCAGATCAACGATTACATCCAGTTCGTCAGCCTGTTTTTTTATCTTTGCCATTCCGTTCGTGGCAAATCTCCACGGCAATATCCAGAAGCCCAATGCTATTCGCTCTTTATCTCCACTACCGCGCCCAGTAGTTCTCCAGCAGAGCTGCGTGCAACTTTATTCCATAAAGAATATCGATGGCAGAACACTCGGCGTAGCTCAACAGAGCTATATGCCAAAACCAGTCGGGCTATTTTAATTCTTTGATTAAAGCGCAGAATTACTGCAACTGATCCGAGGGAATCAGGAACGTACCCTGGGTTCGCCCGGGAGGGTGATTGTCTTAATTCTTCATGGAGAAGCAAATGAACATACGAACAAAATCAGTTATCGCGGCCCTGATCTTTGGTGGATCAATTTCCACTGCCTCCGCATCTGCTGTCATAACTGACATCACCGCGAGCGGATCTGGCTTGGGTTCCTTTTCCTTCCTTGCCAGTTCCATCGATGACAAAGGCCTTGATTTTTCCAAAGTATTTGATGGCGTCAATCCGATTACGTTGACCTTCACCGTTGCTCACTCTGTTGGCAATGGCGGTTCTTATAACATTATCGAGTCAATCACCAACAATACGTCAACTGTTTTTAGCGACTTCCACCTCAGCATTGCGCAACCCACGAATATCCCAGGAAACGGCGTGGTTTTCACCAGCTTTAACTCATCAACCCTGGGTGGTTTCACGCTCGACTCACCTTCCGTGAATCAACCCTCTCCCTTCAATTCGAGTGGGCCACGCGACCTTAACTTTACCGGAACCCTGGCGGTAGGAGAGACAGCGAATGCGAGCTTCAGCCTGAAACCGTTCGACCCGGGTACTGGCAACACTTACACCTTTACCATTACCCAGACGCCGACGGTTAGCCCGGTTCCTGAACCGGAAACCTACGCCATGCTGCTTGCAGGGCTTGGGCTGATGGGTACTATGGTACGACGCAGAAACATGAAGCACAACGTTTAGTCGGTATCCCCGCTGTCGTTGAGCTCCCGGCACTGGTTCGCAGTGCATGGATTGTTACAACTCAAGATATAACCCTGCACTTTGCAGGATAGTCGCATACAGACCCGCTTCGGCGGGTTTGATGCTTTCAAGTTGGCCTTCGATCTGACTGAATTGCCCTTCTTGCAGTACGATTATCAGCAGCCACTTTGTGGCTCTGCGGATTGTCATATGCCGTCCATGAGAATCGAACTCTATCTTGCCAAGGGAAAAATGGTCCGCAAATGGGCGCCAGGAGTACAGGGTATGAGAGAAGGAACACGACATTTATCCTGACTGACAACGGGTTGAAACTTTCCTGCTGCGCCACCTGTACTTCAGTCCAATAGTTATCCGACATGAGGTCTGTATGATGAGCCCTGGTTTACCGATTTAATAATCCACGGAAGAAAAAATGAACAGATTGGCCAGCGTCGCTGCTGTTTTCGGAATTCTTTTGATAACCATATCGCCTGCTCGGGCGGCGCCCATCTATACGATAGCCGATTTCTCGGGCGGGGTTTCCACTGTGACCGGTTTAGGTAATAGCCTGGGTTTTCAACAAACCAGCACATGCAACGGCTGTGCGGCAGGCAGCGTGGGTGGCCAGGTATTGTTCGATAAAAGCCTTATACCAGCAAGCGGCACCGGTATCGTTAACATCGCGCTTGCATCGATCACCGGTGTCTCGAACCACGATATCTTCAACATTGTATTGGGAAGCAAACCGCTGGGATTTGAATTTGGTGATATAAACGTAACAGGCAGTCCGTCCATACAGTTCATGGATGGGGTATTCAACGGTTTTTCTCTCGTGGAAGGCTTTATCGTCAATGAGAAAATCTATGAATTCAGCATGAAAGGTTCAGCTTGGACTATAAGCTGGTTAAAAAATAATTCCTCTTCGGATCTTGTCGCCTCGGGATATGTGATGATTGGAGACGCTGGACTCATCAATCAGGCAACCCTCATTCCGTCCTTACCGGAGTTGCCCGCTACGGTTGTGCCCGAGCCTGCTACCTTCTCGCTCTTTGGCATTGGTTTATTGGGTATCGTAATGACTCGCCGGCGGATGGCGTGGCGATGAACGTTCCCGCAGTACATCCGATCATTTTCCCAAAACGAATATATGATCCCAGGTAGGAAAAACGAAATTTTGGTTTCGCCGAAGCATAGCGGGAGGCAATCGAGGAATAAGGGGAGGAGGATCAGGAAAAAGGACACAGAACTCGGAATGGGAATATTTAAATATCAATGGCTTATACATGTATCACCGGAAAATCCATAGCATATTTGCTATTATATAAGTTATTGATATATAATGGCATTATATAGCAGTCGAGCTGGGTGCGAACCAAGGTGTTCGTGGTCTGAATCCCAAGAGCCATAAACAAGGGATTAGGCATTCGCCTAATCCCTGATTTTTTTGAGCTAGCGGTGGGCACCCTTAGCGCGGAACTTCCAATAACCTTTCATATTCAACCATGCCTACATCCATTTATTGCTACCACTGCCACATTCCCCATGACCGCAGCGAAATGCGATTGGTCGTTACGAAGACGGGCAAGCGATGGCGCTGCGAGCGCAGCATCAAGAGCGCCCAGGCGGACAGAAAGACTCGCGATGCGTTCGGGCGGCAGATTTCGGCCCTTAATAAGGCGGACGCGCAGGCGAGAATCAGGATGACGTTAAAAGAATGAACAACTCAACAATTACCGGCTTTAGCTGGTGGTTGTTGAGTCAGTATAGATAATTGAAAGGCAAGACAGCGGATGCTCGCTGGCCATAAATCGCGGATCGTAGGTTCGAATCTGCTGGGTCTTCAAATCAAAAGGGGTCAGGCAAAAGCCTGACCCCTTTTTTCAAGCGCTTGAATTAACTCGAATGCGTATTTAATTTATAGTTGTGTCCGGCTCATGCAGATTCTTTCTTGACTAAAGTAAGGTTGGTATCTGCCAGCAAGCCTCCAAGAAAGCATTGGAAGCTCATATCTTTTTTCAGTACGGCGCGGACGTCGATTATGAGGCGTAATTGCCCGCTTTCCAGCCTCAGAAGCTTCAGGTAATTGGGGAAAAGATGATGTGCCGGTACAGCAATTCCGTTGCCTGCGCGTTCTGCCGGATAACTCACCCATTCAGGCACCAGGCCGGACTGGCGTATGGCGGCTTCGGACTCTTCAAATACGTAGGCTGTAATGCCAATGGCGGCGCTCGTCCAGTAACTGATTGGTATAAGCGGTTGTGCTGCCTGAAGGGTTTGTGCGGCTTGCGGCGATTCACGCTTGGGTTTAGCTTTCATAAGGCTCCTCTGTAAGCGGGGTTAGTACTGCTCTCCCGTCGCAGATCGGGCAGAATAGCTGAGATCGGATCATGGTTCCTAGTGTAAATTCAGGCGGAACTGTCCAAATGCCATACAAGTGAAGCTGTCCGGGAGAGATATGCGTATCTTACGGGTTTTAAGGTACGTTGCCCATTGGACCAAAGTACACCTCACGCTGTCGCCAGCCGCAAGCCCAACGTAGATTATTCAGATTCCCGGTGAGCCTATCCCGATCGCTGGGCTGACCCTATAGCTTGAAGCCTCCCTTGCACGCTTTGCGACAGGAGAAAGAGCATTAACCACAGCCAATGGCAGGGGCAGCAACTGTTCACAGGATGCCGACGCGATCAATTCGGCGGAAAGTCCTGCGCTGATCAGGCCGCGAGTCCCATGGCCCAGGCTGGTATATAGCCCAGGCGACAATTTTCCCACCAGCGGCATTGCGCCGGGGAGAGAGGCTCTTACCGATGCACGGCCGTCAAGCTGTCTAATGTCCAACGAATCCGTATTCATCGATCTGGCTAATCCTGCGGATATTTCTGTCAATCGGGATAAATTTTTGGCATGGTCGGCTATGCGCAAATCAACTGCTTCATCATTGAAGCTGTGCGTCGCACCCATCATATGTACGCCTGCAATTGAGGGGAGCAGATAGCCGCCGGTACAAACGATGGTTCGCAGATTACGGCTATGCGATGTCGCGGGCAATACAGTGATTTGCCCCCGTACCGGTGTCAGCGGCAAGCTTGACAACGGGGCGAACGATTTCACCTCATATCCAGTGCAAACGACCACTAGCTGAGCCTCATGGCACCAGGCCTGTTCACGCTGGTTCTTCCCCTCCACACGCCAGCCGGCATCCACCGCTGTCAATGATTCGACGCGATGGGCGGTGAAGTGAGCGATGGCTGGGTTCGACGCCAATGCCGCGCACATCCGCGGTGGAACTACCCAGCCTCCAGCGGGGAACCACAGCCCTCCACATGCCAGTTCGATGCCTGCCAGCATGGATGCTTCAGCCGCATCTACGCGCCGCAATACATGTGGCGGCCAATCGAGTGCCGCCAGTTTATCGACACGTTTCGCTTCTTCCGCTGAAAATGCCAGTTGCAGCTCTCCGCATTCGGCCCGGACGATGCCATCTATGGGCAGTTTTTCATCGAGCAGGGCGAGAGCATGCCCATAGGAGGCCAGGACGAAGCGTTGCAGCGAGTTCATACCGGCGGCCAGACGGGTGTGCAGTATGCCGCTGGGGTTGCCCGATGCCCCTGTGGCCAGCGCTGGCGATCGCTCGATCAGCTTAACGGAGACGCCGCGCATCGCCAGCGCTGAAGCAGCGGCACAACCGGCCACACCCCCGCCGATGACAATGGCTGTTGCCGGAATGGATCGAGCAGGGGGCGACCCAGGAAGGCGGCCCTGCAGCATTTCACGTTTCAGGCCGAAGCCGGGCGATTTGCTTACCTGGAACCCGGCTTGCTCCAGGCCGCGCCGTACGTGGCCGGCGCAGGTATAGGTGGCAAACGTCGCACCTGGCCGGGAGGCCTGCACGATGCCCTGGAATACCTGCTGAGTCCACATTTCGGGATTACGGGCGGGTGAAAAGCCATCGAGAAACCATGCGTCGATCCCGCCGCAGATTTCAGGCAGCGCCTTGGCGACGTCGTCCACTACCAGCGTGAGGCGTACCTGCCCTTCGCCGAAGCTCCATCGATTCCAGCCAGGCACGCGGCGCCGCCAGCGCTTGATGAGTTCGTTGGCATACCCTTGCAGCGCCGGCCATTGTGCCAATGCGTCGTTCAGTTCCCGCTCAGTGAGCGGATATTTTTCGACGCTGAAAAAATCCAGGCTGCATCTGGATGGGAATGGGATAATTTCATCGAATAGCTGCCACGTGCATAAAAAACTCAATCCCGTGCCGAACCCTGTTTCGCCGACGGCAAATCCATCCCCGCTTGGCAATGATGCAAAACGCTCAGCCAAGCGGTTGCCTTCCAGAAAAACGTGGCGTTTTTCCGCCACGCCGGAATCTCTTGAGAAATAGATGTCGCCGAAGCGGGAAGAAAACGGTTGGCCGTTCTGCCAATCGAGCATCAGCGGGAGGGGTTTAAATATGCGTTCAAGCTGCGAGCTTGAATGGATTGCGCTGAAGGGAATGATTAGCCGGATTCAACATGATTTGGCCAGGTCAGTTATCACATCAACAGATGGCATAAACGGAAACGCAGAAAATATAGGGATCAAACGATACGCGGTACTTACATACCAGACTCGGCAATCACTCGATGTTATCTATCTGCCTGTGCAATTTTATCGTCTCCGCAGTTTTTTTACGCATTCGAAGGTTGAGAAATTCCACACCGACCGAAAATGCCATCGCGAAATAAATATAACCCTTCGGGATATGGACATCGAAACCTTCGACGATGAGCGTCATCCCTACCAGTATCAAGAACGAAAGAGCAAGAATCTTGATGGTCGGGTGATCCTCCACAAAATCACCGATGGGCTTTGCCGCCATCAACATTACCAGCACTGCCAGAATGATGGCAATGGCCATCAATGTGATATGTTCCACCAGCCCGACAGCGGTAATGACCGAATCCAGCGAAAATACAATGTCCAGGATGGCAATCTGTATCAGCACCATGCCCATGCTGGTAACGGCGATGTTTTTGGCGTTATCCCCCGCGCCCTCGAGGCTGTTATGGATTTCATGCGTCGCTTTGAACAGCAGGAACATCCCACCCCCGATCAGCACGATATCCCGACCGGAAACCGAATTGCCAAGTACGGTAAACCACGGTTCGGTCAAACCCATTACCCATGTAATGGAAAACAGTAAGCCAAGACGGGTAAGCATTGCCAGGCCAAGCCCCATTCTTCTTGCGAAATTACGCTGAGCTTCAGGAAGACGACCGACAAGAATCGAAATGAAAATAATGTTGTCTATGCCTAAAACAATTTCCAGCGCAGTTAAAGTCAACAATGCTACCCACGATTCGGGACTCGTCACCCACTCAAACATCAATTTTCCTCATGGTCATGGTTAATGCCGGCCTTGATTGGCGCACTATTTCGCTGCCCGGCTTTTGCTGGGTGTCATCATGAAGTTCATCGCTAGTTTATTACGCTGATTTTGCTGATCGCTATACTGCGGAGCGCTTATTACAGCGCTAATGGGAAACAGCCAAAAAATGCCGTTTATATTATCACGCCCAAGCTTACCGCGAACCAGCAATGAGGATCGGTCCAGGTATGTTCCACCTCGAAGCCGCCGCGCTGGAGCAGGTCTTTCAGGCGCTCAACTGTATACTTATAGCTGTTTTCCGTATGGATGCGCTCACCTTGATAGAACTGCAACGTGGTATCCAGCGCGTCGACTCTGACTGATTGGGGACGTGTGCTTTCCAGATGCAATTCGATGCGGGATGCTTTGTGGTTCCAAAAAGATACGTGGCTAAAAGAATCCGGTTCGAATTGGCCGCCAAGTTCGCGGTTGATTCTCACGAGAAGATTCTTGTTGAACGAAGCGGTTATTCCAGCACTGTCATTATACGCCGCGTGCATGACATTCGCGTCCTTGACGAGATCTACCCCAAGCAGTAGCTGATCTCCGCTCGATAGGTGCTGTGCTACATTTCGGAGCAGCGCAATGGCTTCGCCATGTTCCAGATTGCCGATACTCGAGCCGATATACAAGACCAGACGCGGCGAGGGCTGTCGTTTCAGAAACCCGAGGTCTTCGAAATCTCCAATTTGTGGATGCACGTTCACTGCGCCCATTTCTCTTTCCACTTCATCTTTGGCCAACTGCAGGGCCGCGTCGGATACATCAAGCGGAAAGTAATTCACGCTGCATTGCTGTCGCAACAATGAACGCAACAAAATGCGCGTCTTGGTCGCCGTCCCTGCGCCGAGTTCACTGACGGACACGTTCTGGCCGAGCCGGCCGCATATTTCGTCGGCATGGGTCATCAGTATGGCGGCTTCCGTTCGCGTCGGGTAATACTCGGGCAAGCAGGTAATTTTTTCAAATAGAGCCGAACCTTGGGCATCGTAGAGCAGCTTCGGGGGCAGCCTCTTAGGCATGCGTGTGAGGCCCAGGAGTACGTCTCCTGCTATTACCGGAGCCGGACCCGGCATGAGCGTGGGGGTCGAGATTCGATTCAAACGCTCAGGCGCAATCATGTGCCCACCCCATCATCGGTAAACCGGGCGTGTGGAGAAATGCCGACGCGTCTGGAGCAGTGCGAGCTAAACGCATGGACGGCGTTAAAATAAATGCTCCAGAGTCAGGCATGGACTGGATTGTCTGATCACCTATGGTAGGCATTTCAGCAAGCCTCAGGGTCTGATTGCGCACCTCGTCATACCGCCCTGGCCGCATGAGTGGTAGCGAAGATCCGATGTGTTGGCTGAAAGTTTCAGGCATGGGGTATCTCGTCTTTTTGAAGTCGTTATCGATGCGGATTGAAAGCTGGCTAAACAAAAAAGCGATGCTATTCTCTTAAAATTGTTTATGAAGAATAGTGTTCGTGAACTCGTGAACCTCTTTATGCAAATGTGTTACGCATGCGAATTCTCATCAATTCTCGTTAACTCTGCTGTGCATTTTCTATAAACACCGATATGTATTCTGTGCGCTGCCAGACATAAGGGGCGCGGTTGCTGGCGGGCAGTACTGATTGCCGTTGGTGAATATTTATGGCTGTGTCAGACAACGGCTATCTTTGTACGTTACCGCACTGACCCGTTTTAGGAGTTCACGCATTCTGTACCCGTCTGAATCGCTTTTGAAGCTAATCGAAGCGGTCAGGAATGAAATCAGGGGAGGTTCTCGTTAAGAAGCAAAACGAAACCGAAAGCCTGGAATTAAACCACTTTTACTGGAGATAACCATGAGTTATGAAGATCGTGATACTTACGGTATGTACAAAAGCGATGGCAAAAACGAGGGTCCCGGACCTCGGTTGATGGGTGCCGATACGCTCATTGGAGAGGACGTCTACAATCGGAAAGACGAGGATCTAGGCGACATAAAGGAAATCATGCTGGATATGAACAATGGCAAAATCGCTTACGCGGTATTGTCTTTTGGCGGATTCATGGGTATGGGCGACAAGCTTTTTGCTGTGCCCTGGAGTGCGTTGAAGCTGGATACGGAGAACAAGCGTTTCATACTCGATGTGGATAAGAAACGCCTCGACTCCGCTCCGGGATTCGATAAGGACAACTGGCCCGATATGGCGGATCCGAGCTGGCAGAATACCATTAACGCCTACTATGGAACAAAGACATACACTGACACAAGCTACGCGGACACAAAGTCCACCAAGGACTACACGACGCCGGCTCAAAAAACAACGAAAGAATAATACCCGTGGCGCGGATCGGCACTGATCATGTAAAAAACGAGACCATGGTGACCATACGCAAATAATAGGCAAAGACGAAGGCGCTGAATCGCGCAACTGCTTGATTTCTTGAGTTGGAGTCAAAGAGGCAAGTTTATCTTGCCTCTTTGTTTTATATCGCTCGACTTTCCCCTAATCCGGTAATAAACGAAGAACTTCGGGTCGTATAAACCTGTCGTCAATAAGGTTAATGACGCCTTGATCCAGATGGGTACGAATCACATGGCCTGTAGCTTGCATTACCTTTTGAATGCAGCGCATCGAAGTAGAAGCGTTGCAATTCTTCTTCCCCATGTATGCTCATTGGGTTTTCAGCAAGATAATCCGTGGTCGTGGTAATGGCTTGCTCCAATGCCGTTATGAATTTATCCGGCAGGGCAGTGTGGACCTGGTAAGCGTGTGCCTGGTCCTTGTGCAATTCGTTTCAGCAGCGATTGACCTATCCAGAACCTGCTTGTTTCGTTGGATGCGCTTGGTCCGAGGCGATCTCTGAAAGAACTTCAATGCCCAATGTATCCACATGATCAGCCTCCCCGGCAGTTGAATGCGCAATTAAATGTTTATTCACTGTCTCACTGTACCTGGTCGAGATACCCTACTGCTATAAAAACCTGATATAGCTACAAATGCTTCATCTTCAGCTACTTCAGTTCCATCATTAATAAATTCGAACACCATTAATATATGGGCAACTATTCGCATAGTTACCAGATCACCTGGATCCTGGCGTTCAGTATGTTGCCTGTCGTAGGCTGTTAAACTCTGCCAGATGCAACCAATCCCTTACTGGCGCCTTTCCGGCTTTTATTTCTTCCATTTCGCTTTCATCGGTGCTTTTGCTCCTTACTGGAGCCTCTACCTGAAATCCCTTTCGTTCAGTGCTTTTCAGATTGGCATCCTCATGTCCCTCTTGCATGTGACGCGTATTTTTGCGCCGGCTGCCTGGGGCTGGCTTGCCGATCATACCGGCAAGCGGTTGCTGATCGTACGATCGGCGGCAATTACAGGCTTGATAAGTTATTGCGCGGTTTTTTTCGGCGAGTCGTTTACGTGGCTATTCGTAACCATGGCGCTGCTAAGTTTTTTCTGGAGTGCCTCTTTGCCCTTGATCGAAGCAACCACGCTTTCCTATCTTGGTGAGAGCACCGCAAAGTATGGGCGTATTCGAGTCTGGGGTTCAGTGGGATTTATTTTTGCGGTGACAAGCGTCGGCTATCTGCTTGATTCAACAAATATTGCTGCACTATTGTGGGCAGTGCTCGGATTCAAGCTGGGCATTGTCATCTTTTCGCGCCAGATCCCGGAGGGCGAGATAGTAGTCCATGCTGCCGATAGTCACTCCATTCGACAAATATTCAAGCGTCCGGAAGTGCTGGCGTTTTTCGGTGCCTGTTTATTGATGGCGCTTGCGCATGGCCCCTATTACACTTTCTATTCCATTTATCTGGTGGAAAACGGTTATAGTAAGAGCATGGTCGGTTGGCTGTGGGCTATCGGCGTAATTTGTGAAATAGGCATTTTTTTCCTGATGCCCCAGTTGATGCACCGTTTCGGCCTCAAGCAGATCATGGTTTTCAGCCTGAGCTGCGCGATAGTGCGTTTCTTGATGATCGGCTGGGGAGTGGACTGGCCGGCCATCATATTATTGGCGCAAATACTTCACGCTGCGACCTATGGTGCTCACCACGCCACGGCCATGATGTTCGTGCATCGACTCTTTCGCGGGCGCCATCAAGGCAAGGGCCAAGCGCTCTACACCAGCCTTACATTCGGCATCGGTGGCACGATTGGCGGAATATTCAGCGGCTATGCCTGGGAATCGCTCGGGCCGGGCCTTACATTTACCGTGAGCGCAGCCGCTGTTCTGCTTGGGTTGACATTGGTAATGTGGAAGATGGACGTTGAGCGGTAACGGAAAACGAGGTGCAACGCTCATGTCACTGTTTCTTGCTGTCCCATTATGGGATAATTTCAGATTCCACCGGAATCGAGGTTCGATTAAACCTAAATCCGAATTCTGAGAAATGCAAACGCTATACGACAAACTCTGGCAAAGCCATGTGGTACATGAGGAATCCGATAAGCCGGATGGCATGACTTTGCTCTATATCGACCGTCACCTTGTGCACGAAGTCACCAGCCCGCAGGCATTCGAAGGATTGAAGCTGGCTGGACGCAAGCCCTGGCGGCTGGATTCGATCCTGGCAGTAGCCGATCATAACGTGCCCACCACCCGGCGTGACCACGGCATCAGCGACCCGATCTCGCGTCTCCAGGTAGAGACCCTTGACCAGAATTGCGAGGAACTGGGCATCACCGAATTCAGAATGAATGACCTGCGCCAGGGTATTGTTCACGTAATAGGCCCGGAGCAGGGCGCCACGTTGCCCGGCATGACGGTGGTATGCGGTGATTCGCATACCAGTACGCACGGTGCATTTGCCTGTCTTGCCTTTGGTATCGGCACTTCGGAGGTGGAGCACGTGCTCGCGACACAGTGTCTGCTTTTGAAAAAAGCAAAAACGATGCGGGTTGCAATCGAGGGCGACCTTGGTCATGGCATCACCGCCAAGGATATCGCGCTTGCCCTTATTGGTGAGATCGGTACGGCGGGTGGCACGGGCTATGCCATCGAATTCGCCGGCAGCGCCATACGCGAACTCTCCATGGAGGCACGGATGACGCTTTGCAACATGGCTATTGAGGCGGGGGCGCGCGCAGGCATGGTAGGGGTGGACGATACTACTATCGACTATCTCAGGGGGCGGCCTTTTGCACCAAAAGGTGATTTGTGGGACAGAGCCGTGGTTTACTGGCGCACGCTGAAAAGCGACGAGGGTGCAAGCTTCGACAAGACGATATCGCTGGATGCGGCACAGATCAAGCCGCAGATAACCTGGGGAACGTCTCCCGAAATGGTGGCGGCTATCGACGGAAAGGTGCCTGATCCTTCGCGGATTACCGATAGCGTGAAGCGCCACGATATGGAGCATGCGCTGAAGTATATGGGACTTGCCCCCAACACCCCGATCAGCGAAATTCGTCCGGATAAGATATTCATCGGTTCCTGCACAAATGCGCGCATTGAAGATCTGCGGGCTGCAGCGAAAGTGGTGAAGGGGAGGCGTATTGCCGCGAGCATCAAGCTTGCGATGGTGGTGCCGGGTTCAGGCCTGGTAAAGCAGCAGGCGGAGCGGGAAGGGCTGGACCGGATATTTCTTGATGCCGGCTTTGAATGGCGGGAACCGGGTTGCTCGATGTGCCTCGCGATGAACGACGACCGGCTTGAATCCGGCGAGCGTTGCGCTTCTACTTCCAATCGCAATTTCGAGGGCAGGCAGGGGTCGGGGGGGCGCACTCATCTGGTGAGCCCGGCCATGGCGGCAGCCGCTGCGGTAGCGGGACATTTTGTCGATGTACGGGAAATATATTAAAATTCCGGGGCAATAAAAACGGGTTCTTTTTTTACTACAAAACGGGAGTTGCAATGAGAACGTTTTCAATGATGGTTGTCCTGATCGCTGTCTTCGGTCTGTCTGCGTGTAATACCATGCAAGGCTTCGGCAAGGATCTCCAGAGTGGTGGTGAAGCGATACAAAAACAGGCACAATAAATAGAGTTATTGGCTCGTGAAAAAATTTGTTTTCTGCGACGGATTGGTGGCGCCGCTCGATCGCGCTAATGTCGATACCGACGCCATCATTCCCAAGCAATTTCTGAAATCCATCAAACGGTCTGGTTTCGGGCAGAACCTGTTTGACGAGTGGCGTTATCTGGATCACGGCGAACCGGGCATGGATGCCGCTCGGCGCAAGCCCAATCCGGATTTCATACTCAACCTTGCACGTTACCAGGGTGCGCAGATACTGCTTGCGCGTTCGAATTTCGGCTGTGGTTCGAGTCGAGAACACGCGCCGTGGGCACTTCAGGATTATGGCTTTCAAGTGGTCATCGCGCCCAGTTTCGCCGATATTTTTTTCAACAACTGTTTCAAGATCGGCCTGCTTCCCATTGTGCTCGATGCGGCGGACGTGGACCAGTTGTTCGCCGAGGTAGAGGCCACTGCGGGCTATCGGTTGCGGGTTGACTTGCAGGATCAATCGGTGACGACGCCCAGCGGTAAATCCTTCTCTTTCGATATCGATCCCTTCCGTAAACACACTTTATTGAATGGCCTGGATGAAATTGGTCTGACTTTGCAACATATGGACAAGATCAAGGCCTTTGAAGAGAAGCACCGGGCTGCACAGCCCTGGTTATTCACATGATTTTTCTTCCGGTTTAAACCAAGGATTTTATGAAAATTGCAATCCTGGCTGGAGACGGTATCGGCCCGGAAATTATCGCCCAGGCTGTGCGAGTGCTGGAAGCATTAAGAAGCGACGGGTTGAAGTTTGAGCTGGAACCGGGCTTATTGGGCGGTTGTGCCGTAGAAGCGGCGGGTGAGCCGTTTCCGGAAGCGACACGCAATCTTGTGGCCGGTGCGGATGCCGTGATCCTGGGTGCCGTTGGAGGTCCCCAATTCGATACGCTGCCGCGTCACCTGCGGCCGGAACGGGGTTTGCTCGGTATTCGAAAGGCGCTGAATCTGTTTGCCAACCTGCGCCCCGCGATACTGTATCCTGAGCTTGCCAATGCTTCGACGCTAAAACCCGAAGTGGTGGCCGGCCTGGATATTCTCATCGTGCGTGAATTGACCGGCGATATCTATTTCGGCGAGCCGCGGGGCATTGAATGTCGCGACGGCCAGCGTGTTGGTTACAATACCATGATCTATAGCGAAACCGAGATTCGCCGAATTGCCAGGGTGGCTTTCCAGGCGGCGCGTAAACGTCATCGCAGGCTTTGCTCGGTGGACAAGATGAACGTGCTCGAATGCACCCAACTATGGCGCGACGTGGTGACCGAGACAGCGAAAGATTACCCCGACGTGGAGCTCTCGCACATGCTGGTGGATAATGCCGCTATGCAGTTGGTGCGTAATCCTCGGCAGTTCGATGTGATGGTGACGGGCAACATGTTCGGCGATATCCTGTCGGATGAAGCTTCCATGCTGACCGGTTCGATCGGCATGCTGCCATCGGCCTCACTGGACGACCGGAATAAGGGCCTCTATGAGCCGATACATGGTTCCGCTCCCGACATTGCGGGTAAAGACATCGCTAACCCCCTGGCAACGATATTGTCGGTGGCGATGATGCTGCGCTATACGTTCGACCAGGAAACGGCAGCCTCCCGCATCGAGAGCGCGGTGAAGAAAGTCCTGGCTCAGGGGTATCGTACTGAAGACATCTACGAGGCGGGAACGAAAAAGGTCGGCACGGCGTCAATGGGCGATGCGGTCCTGGCAAATATATAGGTAAATGGTTGAAAGAGACCAGGTTCAGTTTCCTGGAGAGAGGCGATCGATGAAACGAGTAGGATTTATTGGCTGGCGGGGCATGGTAGGGTCGGTGCTCATGCAGCGCATGCGGGAAGAAAATGATTTTGCATTGGTGGAGCCGACTTTCTTTTCCACTTCCCAGAAAGGCGGCAAAGGTCCGGATATCGGCCAGGAGACGCCGTTGCTCGAGGATGCGCATGATATAGACCAGCTTAAGTCGATGGACATCCTTGTTTCCTGCCAGGGCGGAGACTACACCAGCGCGATCTTCCCCAAGCTGCGTGAAGCGGGCTGGCGGGGTTACTGGATCGATGCGGCCTCCACATTGCGCATGGTAGACGACGCAATCATCATACTCGACCCCGTCAATCTGCCGGTTATCGAGCAGGCGCTGCACGACGATGTCAAAAATTACATCGGTGGCAATTGCACCGTCAGCTTGATGCTGATGGCTGTGGGCGCATTGTTCGAAGAAGATCTGGTGGAATGGATGAGCGCCATGACTTATCAGGCCGCATCCGGCGCGGGTGCGCAGAACATGCGGGAATTATTGCTGCAAATGGGTGAAGCGCATCGTGTGGCGAAAAATTTGCTGGACGATCCGGCCGCGGGCATACTTGACATTGACCGGGAGGTTGCGGGGACATTGCGCGATGGCAATTTTCCCACCGCGAATTTCGGCGTGCCGCTGGCAGGCAGCCTCATTCCTTGGATAGACAAGGATCTGGGCAACGGGCAGACCAGAGAAGAATGGAAAGGCCAGTCCGAGACGAACAAGATCCTGGGGCGCGCTGACCAGGTGATACCTGTCGATGGTATTTGTGTTCGCGTCGGTGCAATGCGATGCCATAGCCAGGCGCTGACCATCAAGCTCAAGAAGGACATCCCGCTGGATGAGATAGAGGGTATTCTTGCCGCATCCAACAGTTGGGTACGGGTTATCCCGAACGAGCGCGAGAGCACCTTGCAAGAGTTGACTCCGGCTGCGGTTACCGGAAAACTGACGATTCCGGTAGGGAGGCTGCGCAAGCTAGCCATGGGAGGGGAATATCTCTCGGCGTTTACAGTGGGAGATCAGTTGCTGTGGGGCGCGGCGGAACCTTTGCGCAGGATGCTGAGAATTCTGGTTCAAGCCTGAGAGTCGGCGGAGCCGCCTTTTTCCTCATTCGGGAAGAAATTTGATTTATATGAGTCGTGCAAAATGGGGCTTATATTAATTCCATGCTTAAGCGATTTTCCTGTTTTTCCGATAGAAAATCATCTCAACGATCCTGCTCACGGTATTCGCCTGGCGGGTTGATGCCGATGACGTTTCGCAGCAATACTTATTTTCTTCCCTGTAAACGGGGTTCGGGTATAACTTGGTGGGAGGGTTAGTAATAAACTAACAATAGACAAGCTTCAGCCAAATGTTAATGCCGGCCCCGTGATGTTTATCCATATATCCTCCTCAAGAGTGTACGGCTGTGCGGAAGTTTACTTCTAAAGCATGTTTGTTTTTATTTGCAATTTTTTTGCCGGTAGCCGGATATGCAGTTGGCTTGGGCAGACTGACCGTCAATTCGGCTCAGGGATACTCCTTTAAAGCAGAAATCGAACTGGTTGCGGTAAAGAAAGAAGAGAAACCTTCTCTAGTGGCGCGTCTTGCCTCACAAGAAACGTATCGCCAAGCCAACATCGATTATTCGTCTGTCCTCTCGACATTCAATGCGAGTATTGAGACCCGCTCCGACGGGCAGCCTTACGTCAGGATCATGTCTCCGCAACCTATTGCCGAACCGCTTCTCAATATGTTGGTTGAGCTGAATTGGTCGTCGGGACGATTGCTGCGCGAATATACCGTGCTGCCCGGTCTGTCCGAAATCGATGCGCATCCGCCCTCTGAATCGGTCGTTGGCAGATCAGATGCGTCAGTCAAGCAGGATGAGAAGTTGCCAATACAGGATGAGTCCAATTCCGCCGGCAAGACTCATACTGCCTATGGTCCGGTAAAGCAGGGCGATACCTTAGTCAGAATAGCGAAAAATATCGTTTTTCCCGCTGGGGTGAGCTTGAATCAGATGCTGGTCGCGTTGCATCGTGCAAATTGCGATGCTTTCTTCGGCAATAATATGAATCAGCTCAAAACAGGACCTATTTTAAGGATACCGGATAATAGTGAAGTCGGTGCGATAACCCCGGCGGAAGCCAACCGAGAGGTGAAAGCACAGACCGCGGATTGGTACCGGCGGAGGTTTGCGGATAGAGAAGGGGCGACCGAGGAACTGAAGCAAACGGTCGGTGGAAGGATTGACCCCGCTGTTGAGGTAGATATTATTCCAGCCCAGGAGCTTTCCCGTGAGATTTTAAAGCTTTCAAAGGTGAGGAAAGCGGGAATGGGAGCACATACATCAGAAACAATATCGGTGGGATCGTGGGCGACGAGGCAGGCGGAAAAGAGCCAAGTGCCCAGCGTGGGCTCCATGCAATGAAGGAGGGTGCTGCAGCAAAGCACAGGTCGCTTGACGAAACCAAGAATAACTCATAAACAAGCTGGATTATTACGGACTGCCCTTTTCATTCATATGTTCAATTCTTCTGCTTCTTCCGCAAAATTTGCTTAATGAATCTCTGTTCAAGTGGCATGTGGGCGCTACGATAAAAATAGGCGCACAGGCGTTCGTGCCGTGAGAATTGCATTGGTGCTGGAGTACGATGGCAGCAGTTTTTGTGGCTGGCAAAGCCAGCGATCGGGCGGTTCGGTCCAGGATGCGGTGGAAGCCGCGTTATCCAGAATCGCATGCAGGGACGTTCGAGTAGTAACCGCTGGGCGCACTGATGCCGGCGTTCACGCCGCGTATCAGGTAGTGCATTTCGATACGCAGGCAGAGCGGCCCATGGGAGCGTGGGTTCGCGGGGCTAATGCGCTGTTACCGGACAGCATCGCGATACTATGGGCATCCGAGATTGGGGATGATTTCCATGCGCGCTACTGCGCCATCGAGCGCTGCTACCTCTATCTGCTATTGAATCATCCTGCGCGCCCGGGGCTTTACCAAGGCAATATCGGCTGGTTTCATCAGACTCTTGACATTGAACCCATGCAGGCCGCCGCGCAGACGCTGCTGGGAGAGCATGATTTCAGCGCTTTCAGGGCGGCCGAGTGCCAGGCAAAATCTCCCGTACGCAATCTGACGAAACTGGAAATTATCCGGTTGGGCGATACTATCGCATTCGAACTGCGCGCCAATGCGTTTTTGCATCACATGGTGCGCAATATCATCGGTTGCCTGATATATGTGGGAAAGCGCAAATATCCACCTGAATGGATAGGCGCGCTGCTTGAAAGCGGTAAGCGTAGCGATGCGGCGCCGACTTTTTCCGCTGCCGGATTATACCTGACGGGCATCACTTACGATGCCAAATGGAAGTTGCCGTCTGTTGTCGAACCGCCGCTTGCCGCGGTATTGCCGAGGACGAACAGGCCTCGCTAGCCGTCTCAGTCGCGGACCCGCCGATGTTGCCGAACAAAACTCAGCGAAAGGGAAAGAAGAAATTGCAAGTATGTCTACCAAAGTGAAAATTTGCGGTATAACGCGTGTGGAGGATGCGCTGGCAGCAGTGCGTTTTGGTGCCAACGCCATTGGGTTTGTATTCTGGAAGAAAAGTGCGCGTTATTTGACGCCGGCAAAAGCGCAGGAAATTATTGCCGCGCTACCGCCATTCATTACCGCGGTGGGTGTCTATGTCGATCCTGATCCGGATTGGGTGGAAGAAACGTTTTCTGTAGCCAGCCTGAATTTGCTGCAATTTCATGGCAATGAAGACCCCGGGTTTTGCCGGCAATTTTCGCGGTCTTATATAAAGGCGATGCGAGTCAGGGCGAGCGTAGATTTGCTACAATACGCCACCCGTTATACCGGAGCCAGCGGATTGTTGCTGGATACCTATGTCGAAGGCGAGCCGGGCGGCACAGGCCATGCGTTTGACTGGCGTCTGATTCCTCGGGAATTGCCGCTGCCCCTGATTCTTTCGGGAGGGCTGCACTCGGGTAATGTTACCAGTGCGATCCAGCACGCACAGCCTTGGGCAGTAGATGTATCAAGCGGCGTGGAAAGCGCCAAGGGTATCAAGGACGTGGAAAAAATTGCCGCTTTCATGCGAGGAGTTCGAACCAGTGAAAGTTTATGATCTTCCGGATAGCCATGGACATTTTGGTCCATATGGCGGCATTTTTGTCGCTGAAACACTTATTGCAGCGCTGGAAGATTTGCGCGTTCAGTACGAGCATTATCGTAGTGACACCGATTTTCAGGCGGAATTTGCTTACGAGTTAAAGCATTATGTGGGGCGGCCCAGCCCCATCTATCATGCCAGAAGATGGTCGGCACATCTGGGAGGTGCCCAGATTCTGCTGAAGCGTGAAGACCTGAATCATACCGGGGCGCACAAGATCAACAATGCTATCGGGCAGGCACTCCTGGCCAGGCGCATGGGGAAATCGCGCGTGATCGCCGAGACCGGCGCGGGCCAGCACGGTGTAGCCAGCGCTACAGTTGCCGCGCGCTATGGTATGGAATGTGTCGTTTACATGGGCTCCGTCGATGTGGAACGCCAGGCAGCCAACGTTTATCGGATGAAGCTCCTGGGAGCAACGGTCATACCGGTCGAATCAGGTTCGCGAACATTGAAGGACGCCCTGAATGAAGCCATGCGCGACTGGGTAACCAACATCGAAGATACATTCTATATTATTGGCACCGTAGCGGGACCGCATCCCTATCCGATGATGGTACGCGACTTCCAGGCAATAATCGGGCGGGAAGCAATCGTGCAGATGCAAGAGGAATGCGGGCGGCAGCCGGATGCGTTGATTGCCTGCGTGGGTGGCGGGTCAAATGCTATCGGCCTTTTTTATCCTTATATAGAAAGTAATGTAAGGATGGTCGGCGTGGAAGCGGCGGGACGCGGAATTGAGAGTGGTCAGCATGCGGCTTCCCTGACGATGGGAAGATCCGGCGTATTGCACGGAAACCGCACCTATCTGATCCAGGATGAGAACGGTCAGATTGTCGAGACCCACTCTATTTCAGCCGGGCTGGATTATCCTGGCGTCGGCCCCGAACACGCCTGGCTCAAGGACAGCAATCGTGCTGAATACATCGCCATTACCGATGACCAGGCGCTGGAGGCATTCCATTCACTGTGCCATTACGAGGGCATCATACCGGCGCTGGAATCCAGTCATGCGCTGGCTTATGCCGCCCAGCTCGCGCCCTCGCTTGGCAAGGATAAGCTGCTGCTGGTGAACCTGTCCGGACGCGGGGACAAAGATATGGCCACTGTAGCGCAGGCTTCCAATATAACCTTTTGAATCATCATATATGTCTCGTATCGCTACCGTATTCGGCAACCTGCTCCAGAAAAAAAGAAAAGCACTGATTCCTTTCATCACTGCCGGTGACCCGGAGCCCGCAATGATGGTTCCATTGATGCATGAGCTGGTGAAAGCAGGCGCCGACATCATCGAACTGGGCGTCCCGTTTTCGGACCCCATGGCGGACGGGCCGACCATACAGCGGTCTTCGGAGCGCGCGCTCAAGCATGGTGTAGGTCTGAAGGATGTGCTGACAATGGTGGAGGAATTCAGGAAAACCGATACATACACACCGGTTGTACTGATGGGTTATGCCAACCCGATAGAATCGATGGGCTACGAGAAATTTGCGGCGGGAGCAAAAAAAAGCGGGATAGATGGAGTGCTGGTAGTGGATTATCCACCAGAAGAGTCCCGGGAATGGGTAAGCAATCTTGAACGTCAGCAAATAGATGCGATTTTCCTGCTTTCTCCTACTACTCCGCAAATGCGCGTCGAGCGGGTAGCGGAGCTGGCGCGGGGATACATATATTATGTTTCGCTAAAAGGCGTAACCGGTGCATTAAGTCTCGACCTCCGCGATGTCGCCAACAAACTGGTTCAGTTGCGCACCTGCATCTCCATTCCCATTGGCGTCGGTTTCGGCATACGCGACGGTGCGACGGCCAAAGCCGTGGCGGGCCTTGCCGACGCTGTCGTGATAGGTAGCCGCATCATTGAAGAAATAGAAAATTCAACCAGGGAGAATTTATTAACGAACGTATACGGCTTGGTAAAAAATCTCCGTGCCGCCGTCGACGAAGCCAGCGCTGAACACGCATCATCCATCATTTAAACTAATTTATGAGCTGGTTCCAGAAACTTCTTCCCCCAAAAATAAAACGCAAGGTAAGCGGCGAAAAAAAGGCCGTGCCTGAGGGATTGTGGAGCAAGTGCGCGTCTTGCGAAGCAGTGCTTTATTACTCTGATCTGGGTAACAATCTAAATGTCTGCCCCAAGTGCAATCATCACAACCGCATTTCTGCCCGGGTGCGTCTTGATTTATTCCTGGATGCCGAAGGCCGTCATGAGATCGGAGCGGAAGTGCAATCGCTTGACCCGCTTAAATTCAAGGATAACAAGCGTTATATCGACAGGTTATCGGAAGCGAAAAGAGATACGGATGAAAATGACGCCCTCGTGGTCATGCAGGGCAGCGTCAAAACCGTACCGCTGGTTGCAGCAGCATTCGAATTCGGTTTCATGGGGGGCTCGATGGGCTCAGCGGTAGGTGAGCGCTTCGTGCGTGCGGTGCAAACATGCGTTGAGCAACATGTGGCTTTTGTATGCTTCGCCGCCAGTGGCGGCGCGCGCATGCAGGAAGGTTTGCTATCATTGATGCAGATGGCTAAAACAACAGCGGTGCTTACCCAACTCAGTCAGGAGCGGCTGCCTTTCATCTCGGTATTGACAGACCCTACCATGGGTGGGGTGTCAGCTAGTTTTGCCTTCATCGGTGACGTGGTAATCGCCGAGCCAGGGGCATTGATCGGATTCGCCGGGCCGCGCGTTATCGAGCAGACTGTGCGGCAAACCCTGCCGGAAGGGTTTCAACGTGCCGAATTCCTGCTGGAACACGGTGCTATAGACATGATTGTAGATCGCCGGCGCATGCGCGATAAGGTTGCTAACCTATGTTCGCTGCTGATGCACGTTTCTCCGCCGGCAGCCTGATCTTTGGCTCACATAATCATGTCGTCATGATGTTCATGCCGGGTGGCGCAAGATAGTAATGAGTGAATCCGATACAAAATCCAGAACGCTTTCCGATTGGCTGAACTGGCTTGAACGTATCCATCCGAAGTCCATCGAGATGGGACTGGACAGGATAAATCGGGTGAAGGCGGGCTTGAATCTTGCATGTTCCTTTCCCATCATCACGGTCGGGGGCACTAACGGCAAAGGATCGACATGTGCCATGATGGAGGCGATTCTGACACGCGCCGGGTATCGCGTTGGCTGTTACACTTCTCCGCACTTGCTGCGTTATAACGAGCGCGTGCGGGTGAACCGAAAGGAAGCCAGCGATGACGAGTTATGTAATGCTTTTCAAATAGTGGAATCGGCCCGGCTTGACAGCGGTATTCCCCTGACCTATTTTGAGTTTGGCACACTGGCCGCAATGCAACTATTCAAACAGGCCGAAGTGGAAGTCGCGATCATGGAAGTGGGACTGGGCGGCCGGTTGGACGCAGTCAATATTTTTGATGCTGATTGTGCGGTTATCACCAGTGTTGACTTCGATCATATGGATTATCTGGGTACCACTCGGGAGGAAATTGGATTTGAGAAGGCCGGAATTTTCAGAAACGGAAAGACTGCCATTTGCTCGGAACCGGATATTCCCGCGAGCGTGCGGCTTCATGCAGAAGCGATCGGCGCGAATTTGATGCACATCGGCGAGCACTTCGGTTACTCGACCAGCGCGACCGGATGGAGTTTCTGGGGAAAGGGGGGCAAGCGTCATTCGCTGCCCTATCCGGCATTGCGGGGCGCTTATCAGTTGCGCAACGCCAATGCCTGTCTTGCTGCACTGGATGCGGTAAAGGATAGCTTGCCGATTACCATGGGCGATGTACGCCAGGGACTATTGGAAGTTGTCTGGCCAGGCCGGTTTCAGGTGTTACCCGGCCGTCCTGTGACGGTGCTGGATGTGGCACACAATCCGGGTGCTGCGCGCGCCTTGGCTGCCGGGCTCGACAGCATGGACCGCTATCAAAAGACTTACGCGGTATTTGCAATGCTCAAAGATAAGGATATTGCCGGTGTGGCGCGGGCACTTGCGGCAAAAGTCGATGTATGGTTGACGGCGAACATCGATTTGCCACGTGGGGCTGCGGTTGGTGACGTGGCGCGGGCGCTGAAGGAGGCAGGTGTGGGTGAGGAGACAATTCAGAGTTTTCCGGATCCGGCCGCGGCATATGCATTTGCCTGTGAGCACGCAACCGTAAATGATAGAATCTGTGTCTTTGGCTCTTTCCATACCGTAGCCGAAGTGTTGCGTTACCGGAACGCGGTTGAGCACGGTTAGAATCAAGCAGAGACGAATGGCAAAGACCGTCAGCGAAGAAGAGATTCAGCTAAGGAAACGCGCCAGAAGACGTCTCGTCGGCGCAATTACACTGGTGGTCACAGCGGTTGTCATTCTGCCGATGGTGCTCGACAGCAAACCGGAGCAGAGAAGTCACGAAATTGACATTCGCATACCATCTGAAGACTCTGTGGAAGAGCTCGCACCCGATGTCGCCCTTCGTACAGAAGCACCGGCCAGGACTGTTCCAGAAAAATTGGAAACCGGAATAGGTCAGGAAGAGCCGGTAGTCTCCGAGCCATCAGTAAAGCCTGCCCAAGCCGCGAATGAATCGATAGAGAAACCGGCGGCGAACAGCATGGATACCAAAGGTGAATCGGGAACGGGAAATGCAAAAGCGACCGTTCCTGCCACTGCCGCTACTGTATTCGTAGTGCAATTGGGCGCTTTTTCCGATCCGGGCAAAGCCAGGCAACAGCTGCAGAGCGTGACATCGAAGGACAGCAGGTCCAAGGCCTATACGGAAACACTGAAGGTTGACAGCGGTGCCGAAAAGGGCGAGATAACGCGTGTTCGGGTAGGGCCGTTTGATACGCGTGAGGAGGCGGAGCTTACACGTGAGAAACTGAAGAAACTTGGATTCGATGGCGTAGTCGCGGAGAAGTAGGATGATGGAACCATTACCGCACAGGAAAATTGCCCTTCTGTAATTTCGTTCCTGTTTACGAATGACTATTTTCGATTACTGCGTTCTTGCCATACTTGTTATATCCATTTTGCTGAGTGTGATGCGAGGCGTGGTGCGCGAATCATTGTCGCTGGCGGGCTGGATTGTCGCATTCATGGTGGCAAACTCATTTTCAGCAGGGTTCGCGCCCATGCTGCCATCCGGTATCGCCGGCGAAACATTGCGTATGTTGCTGGCATTCGCTGCATTATTCCTGTCGGTGCTGCTGGCGATGAGTCTGATCGCCATGCTGATCTCAGCCTTGGTAAAAAGTGTGGGATTGGGGTTTGCAGATCGTTTTTTTGGTTCGTTGTTCGGTTTTATACGAGGGTTGCTGGTAGTGTTATTGGTTGTGTTGGCAGCGGGATTCACCGCGTTGCCGCAAGAGCCGTTCTGGCAAAAGGCCTTGCTCAGCAAACCGCTGGAGACAGCGGCGATGTTGGTAATACCATGGTTGCCGCCAGATTTGTCCACGCGTATCAATTATGTGAAATTAAAGCGCGGACAGTGACTAGCAGCCTGTCGGTATAATACAGCGCTCGGCAATTCCATTCGTCCATATCCGGATAAACCTTTTGTACAGTTTTAATCAAAATCAAAGCCATCTTTGCGGAGTGTGGTCATGTGTGGAATTCTGGGCTTAGTCGCACAAACTGCCGTCAACCAGTTGTTGTACGACGGCTTGCTGGTACTCCAGCACCGCGGACAGGATGCAGCAGGCATCGTTACTGCCCAGGGTAACACTTTCCATATGCATAAGGGTGGCGGCCTGGTCCGGGATGTGTTCCGTACCCGCAACATGCGTGCTTTGCTTGGTAACATGGGCATTGGCCATGTGAGATATCCCACCGCTGGCTCCGCTGAATCGTCGGCTGAGGCACAGCCGTTCTATGTCAACTCGCCGTTCGGAATCGTACTTGGGCACAACGGCAATCTCACGAATGCAGCCCAACTCAATGATGAGTTGTTTCGCGAGGATTTGCGCCACGTCAATACCAGTTCCGATTCAGAAGTGCTTCTCAACGTACTCGCCCATGAGTTGCAAAGAAGCACGAAAAACCACCAGCTCGACCTTGCCGCTATTTTCGACGCGGTGTCCGGCGTACATCGGCGCTGTCGAGGTGCTTACGCAGTGGTGGCAATGATCTCGGGTTATGGATTGCTCGCTTTTCGCGACCCTTACGGCATCCGTCCATTGGTATTCGGCTCTGCTGAAACCGAGCATGGGATGGAATACCTGGTGGCGTCCGAAAGTGTGGCGCTCGATACTTTAGGGTTTAAGCTGGTACGCGATGTCGCCCCGGGCGAAGCAATTTTTATCGACGAGAGCGGTAATTTCCACAATAAGCAATGTGCCGCCAACCCCACGCAGAATCCGTGTATTTTCGAATATGTCTATATGGCGCGCCCGGATTCCGTCATGGATGGTATCTCAGTATATGAAACGCGCCTTAACATGGGCGAGAGCCTGGCTGACAAGATCGCCACGACCATGCGTCATCTGGATATCGATGTGGTGATTCCGATCCCCGACTCCAGTCGTCCCAGTGCCTTGCAGCTTGCTAATCGCCTGGGAGTGAGCTTTCGCGAAGGTTTCGTAAAGAACCGCTATATTGGGCGTACTTTTATCATGCCGGGCCAGCAGCAGAGGCGCAAATCCGTTCGACAAAAACTCAATGCAATGAGTGTGGAATTTCGCGGTAAAAACGTACTGTTGGTAGACGATTCGATTGTGCGCGGCACCACCAGCCTCGAAATTGTGCAAATGGCGCAGGAGGCCGGCGCCCATAAGGTATTCTTTGCTTCGGCCGCGCCACCGGTGAGGTTTCCCAACGTTTATGGAATTGATATGCCGACGCGCCGCGAGCTCATCGCTACCGGGCGGAACGAAGACGAAATCTGCCGCGAGATCGGTGCCGACCATCTCGTTTATCAGGATCTCGATTCACTCGTCAAAGATGTTTGCCGCGTCAATCCATCGATTACGCATTATGAAACCTCCTGTTTCGATGGGCGCTATATCACCGGCGATGTTACGCCGGAGTACCTCGCTTTACTGGAGGCGCAGCGTGATGGCGGCGCACCCTTGTCTCGCTCACGGTCCAGTACGCAGCTGGATTTGAACCTGGTGGCGATCGATTAATGGAGATTTGACAAAAACGGTTATCGGGCGTAATTTGACTGTAGCGCCGATTTGATATTCAGCTTGCGGGCGCATTATAAATTCGGCTAAAGCGGGAAACCCGTTTTAGCGAATGCTGAACGGGTTTTTTTTGGGAGTTAAGCATGTCTGATGATTTTGAGCTGGAAACCCTGGCGTTACACACCGGTATTCACCGTAGTCAATTCAATGAACACTCGGAAGCCTTGTACCTGACCTCGAGTTTTGTATTTGACAGCGCAGCCCAGGCTGCAGCGCGCTTTTCAGGTGCGGAATCCGGAAATATTTACTCGCGATTCACCAATCCCACGGTTACAGCTTTCGAAGAGCGGCTTGCCGCGCTTGAAGGCGCAGAAGCGTGTGTTGCCACTTCTTCGGGGATGTCAGCCATACTGGCTTGCGTGATGGGGCTGCTCTCCGCCGGCGATCATGTCATCGCGTCGCGCAGTCTTTTCGGTGCAACCGTGAGTCTGTTCAATAATATCCTCAAGCGCTTCAATATCGAAACGACGTTTGTTTCCGCCACCGATGTCGCAGCATGGGAGGCGGCGGTAAAACCCACCACAAAACTCATGTTTATCGAAACGCCGTCAAATCCGTTGACTGAAGTTTCGGACATCGCCGCACTTGCACACGTGGCAAAAAAAGCCGGCGCATGGCTTGCGGTCGATAATTGCTTTTGTTCGCCGGCGCTGCAGCGGCCGCTGGATCTGGGCGCCGATCTTGTGGTTCACTCCGCCACCAAGTATCTCGAAGGCCAGGGTAGGGTTTTAGGCGGCGCCGTATTGGGGAAGCGCGACCTGGTGATGGAACGCGGGATTTTTGGCTTTCTGCGTACCGCGGGGCCGAGTTTGAGCCCTTTCAACGCCTGGGTTATTTTAAAGGGAATGGAAACTCTGAAGCTGCGCATGGATGCGCATTCTGCAAATGCCATGCAGATCGCTCGCTGGCTGGAAGCGCAGCCCGGGGTGGCGCGGGTTCACTACCCGGGCTTGCCCTCACACCCTCAGTACGAGCTTGCCAGACGCCAACAGAAAACCGGTGGCGGAATCGTTTCATTCGAGTTGAGAAATGGAAGAGAAGCGGCATGGCGGGTAGTGGATTCCGTTCGATTGATTTCGATCACCGCCAACCTGGGGGATGCCAAGAGTACGCTCACCCATCCCGCCACCACCACTCATGCCCGTATCAGTCAGGAAAGCCGGGATGCCGCCGGGATCACCGAAGGTTTATTGCGCATCGCGGTGGGGCTCGAAGCGGTAAAGGATATCCAGGCTGACCTTGCAAGAGGATTAAACGCATAATCTTCTATTGGTCCAACGAGACGGTTCAGCTTCAGTGAAGCGTGGCTTCATAAAGAGGCATAACACGTGGCAACAACGATTCAATCTGCTGGATCCGGCTTGAGTCCGCAGGATGGCTGCTCAGGAATTCGGGAAGCTGGCCGCCACTGTTGGCATTCATCATTTTTTGCCACAACGTAACGCCGGCGCGCGGGTTATAACCTGCACGTGCGGTCAATTCCAGCCCGATGCGGTCTGCCTCGGCCTCGTCGGTACGGCTAAAATGTGTTGCGACCAAGGCCTGATAACCGACGTTGGCGAGAGTGGCGGCATTCTGGCTGAGGCCAAATGCCGCGGATCCCAACCCCAGCGCGGTCTGCGCCGCGATTGCCTGCGACACCTGCTCACGTGAATGTTCACGCAAGGCGTGGGCGATTTCATGCCCCATCACCACTGCAATTTCCGCATCGTTGAGTTGAAGCTGATTGATCAGTCCCGAATAAAACATGATCTTGCCGCCAGGCATGCAAAAGGCATTGAGTTCCTTGCTGTCAATGATATTGACCTCCCACTTCCACCCGGGGGCATCCTTGCGGAATACGCCGGTCTGTGGTTCGATGCGGCGGGCTATTGCCTGCACCCGCTGCAGCAGTTTCGGATCCTTGTTCAACGCACCTTGTTGCGTTGCGTCCGATTTCAGCTTGGTATAACCTTGTGCGGCCGTTTGCTCCAGTTGCTCTGAAGATATAAGCATCAGTTGAGAGCGGTTCGCGCCGACCGCACCGCCCGAGGTGGTGGTTGCACATCCCGTTAGCGCAGCTAACCAAAGACTGATCGATATTGCTGTAAGAATTCGAAAAGTGGACATGATTTTCCCCATTGATGAAATATTTTATTTCCCCTACCCAAACGACCTCTCACGGGACGGGTGGTGCATGCCTCACATAGTAATATCCACGGCAATATTACCTGGCGGCGTGCCGGAGCTTGGACAAAAGGCGCTATTCCGGCTCAAAAGTTTAATAAAAACTCATTGTCATGGTACTGATAGCGGGCATAGCTAACTTTCACAGCCTCTTAACGGATGGCCCGGGGTATAAATAGCGACTACTTATTTTCAACCATTTCCGCTTTCAGCAATATCACATCTTCCGATGGCACATCCTGATGACCATTTCGGGTACCTGTCTTTACCTTCTTGATCCTCTCCACCACATCCTGGCCTTCCACTACCTTGCCAAACACACAATAGCCGAAACCCTGGGAAGTAGGCGACGTGTAATTAAGAAAACTATTGTCCTTGACATTTATAAAAAATTGTGCTGTAGCGGAATGCACGTCGGATGTGCGTGCCATGGCAACTGTATATTTATCATTCTTGAGGCCGTTGGCGGCCTCGTTCTGAATCGGGGCGCGAACCTGCTTCTGGTTCATGCCCGGCTCGAATCCGCCTCCCTGAATCATGAAATCGTTGATCACCCTATGAAATATCGTATTATCATAAAAACCGCTGTTCACATAGTCTATAAAATTCTGAACGGTCAGCGGAGCCTTTTCGCTGTCCAGTTCGAGAGTGATATCGCCGTGATTGGTGTGGAGTTTGATCATGTTTGTCCTTATTTTCCAGGCAAAGCGGTGCCGGCAGCCGGCACCTCTGTGACAAGTTTGATTTCATCGATGATTACTGTTTTTTCAGGTACGTCGCTTGGAAATGGTCCTCCGGAGCCCGTCGGCGTACCGGCAATCTTATTGGCCACCTCCATTCCTCTGATAACTTTGCCGAACACGGTGTAACCATAGCCTTGCTGAGTCGGTGCAGTGTAATTGAGGAACCCGTTATTGGCTACATTAATGAAGAATTGGGCAGAGGCTGAGTGCGGGTCCGAGGTGCGGGCCATGGCAATCGTTCCAATCTCATTTTTCAGGCCGTTGGCCGCCTCATTCTCGATGGGCTGCCTCGCCGGTTTCTGCTTGAAGGCCTTGTCGAATCCGCCGCCCTGAATCATGAACCCGGGAATTACACGATGAAATACAGTGCCCTTATAGTGGCCGTCTTTCACGTAACGCAGAAAATTATCTACGGTTTTAGGCGCCTTATCAGGGTAAAGCTCCAATAATATATTACCAAAATTGGTCTTTATTTCAACCTGGGGATTAGCTGCGTGAGCGGTCGTGCTGAACAGAAGCGAGAAAGCAGCAAGAAGCTTGATAATATGCATAGGTGTAAACGCAAAGTAGTCGATAAAATGTTTGATCGGTTCCGAAACTAGGCTGTGCCTTCATAAATGATCTTCCAGGGACCGTTTTTTTGCTCCCTCATCCAGTACTGACGTTTCTTCATTTTGTTGGAAAGGTTGCTGCTGGAATATTCCTGATCGAAATTGACCACCACCAGATCATCTCGTCCAGGATAAAGAAAGATGCCGATATTGCTGATTCTCACTTTGATCCAATTCTTGGCAGTATTAACCTGGCGCTTGTGCCGCGACCATTCAGCCAGGCTCTGGCCACCGCTGAAAAAATCCCGGCCGTAGTGGCCGATATACGCCTCGGTGTTTCCACCTTCCCAATCGCGCCGCCACTTTTCCAGATGTTGTACCAGTTTGCTGCGCAAAGCAGTTTCGGCACCGGATTTTACCCATTCTACTTCGTTGCTGATAATCACGGGTGTTATCCCGACTTGCAGCGCCGCACCTACGCTACGTAAATCCTGATTGGCCAGCACGACGCAACCATCGCTGGCACGGGGTGGCCGACTATAGGTGTCCGATGGCGTGCCGTGGAGCCAGATGCCAAAACCACTTCGTCCATGCCGCTTGTCCCATTCGTTGGGGTAATTGAGGGGAAAAGCGCCCCCTCCATAAAAATCGGTGAGTTTCTCGCGAGGTACATTGGCGGTAACAAAATATACACCGATGGGAGTTTTCTTATCTCCTTCCTTCAGTTTCTGAGTTCCATTCTTGCCGCTGCTGATGTAATAATCGGAAAGGTAACGAGGTTGGCCACCCACATTCTGATAAATGTACAGCCGGGATTTCCCAGTGTCGGCAACAATTGCATATTTTTGTTCCGGCGGCATTTGCACAAGATATTTCGGCGCCATGTTAGGTGGAACGGGTTCCTGGTGACGCAGCAGCCGGGCTCGCGCTTCATCGCGTAAATCGGCAATGTTCTGCGGTGAGACCCCGGCAGTATCACCAATATTACTGATCGGGCGAGAACGAGCCAGTAGCAGGTCACCTTTAATCAGGTGAGCAAGCCGAAAATTCGGATTGGTCTTGAGCACTTGCTCGACTCCGCTTAAAGCGGAATCCATGCGGCTCTCCGCAATTTCCTGCATGCTTTTGACCAGCATGGTTTCCGGGCCGGTGATCGATAGTTCCGGCAAGGCCGAGTGATCGCTCGCTAATGCGCCAAAGGCCAGGAAACCAAACGCGACTATGACGCCGGCGGTAACCGTGGTTGTACGTGATTGAATGTGCTTGGGGAAAGCCGGACCGGCTAATCTCATCGCCCGGCTTGCTCCTGCTGTATGAGCCATTTTTCCCCTGTCTTGACCAGCTCAAGTGTCTTGGTTGTATTACTCCTGATTGCGTCGGAGTGGTACGATTGCTTGAAACTTACCCTTGCGTGCGTGGTGCCGATCAAGTTTACTTTGGGGTTGGTAATGGCGACCTGGATAGATTTTGGTTTCCCGATGCGTTCTCGGCGGGTTTTTTCCCATGCCGCATGCGACGAACCGCCTTGAGGACGGAAACTGCTCGCGTAGAATGCCAGATAGGCCGCGACATTCTTATCGGACCAGGCTATGGCCCAGGCCTCTATCGTCTTGATAACCTCATCCGATTCGTCCGGAACAGTGGGTTGGACTTTCGGCCCCGATTGTTCCGCAGAGGCGGTCTTCCCGGCTGTTGGTTTTTCCACTTTTTCTACAGCCCTTTTTTCCGGGACTTTCTCCATGGCTATTGCGGGGGCATCAGTTGGCGGCACAGAGGAAACAGATGGGGAAGATGCGGTTTGTATTTCTTTAGGTCTCCCTGTGAACAGGTCCTTGATCATTGCAAGCTTGGTTTGCGCAGCGGCGTTACCCTTGTCCAGTTGCAATGCCTTGCCATATGCCTGACTTGCCATCTTTGCATATACATCCCCCAGATTCTCATGCGCAGTCGCATAGCTGGGGTGGGTGCGTATCGCTGCTTCGAGCGCACCCTTGGCTTTGTCATACTGGCCCTGGCTGGCATAGAGCACCGCGAGGTTATTGTATGGCTCCGGCAGATCCGGGTATTCTTCGGCGAGTGAAGAGAATATACCGATGGCGTCCGCGGTCTTATTTTGTTCAGTCAGTATCAGGCCTTTCTGGAAGCGCATCTGTGCATCCTTTGGCTTGAGGGCGAGGTAAGCATCTGCTTGCTCCAGCGCCTTGGCGAAATTGCCCTGCTTGTAGAGTTTGGCAACTGTATCGTTCTCATCGGCAAGCGCAGCAGGATTCGACAGCAGCAGCACGGCAACTGCCATTAATGCGTTTATGAGGGGAAAATCCAGCATTTTCATTGTGCTATACTGCTCCGATTTTTGTTGGGTTGTCCCGGAATCCCCGGGATTCTACCAAGAAGCCTGTCTAATTCACAATCTTGCCAGATGCTCAAAATCCATAACTCGCTCGCCAGGGAAAAACAGGACTTTGTTCCCCTCGTTCCCGGCAAGGTCAAAATATATGTCTGCGGCATGACGGTCTACGACTATTGCCATCTTGGTCACGCTCGCATGATGGTGGTATTCGATATGGTACAAGGCTGGCTTCGAGCGAGCGGTTTCGATGTGACGTACGTACGCAATATAACCGATGTTGACGATAAAATTATCAAACGGGCCCAGGAAAACAGCGAATCCATCGATGCGTTGACCGATCGTTTTATCCGGGCTATGGAAGAAGACGCCGCTGCGCTCGGTGTCGCGCCGCCTACATGTGAACCGCGAGCCACTCGGCATGTGGAAGATATGATTGGCATGATTCGAATTCTGATGGAAAAAAACCTTGCCTACGCGGCGCCCAACGGCGATGTGTATTATGCCGTGCACAAATTTCCCGGCTACGGAAAGCTTTCCGGAAAATCGCTGGATGATTTGCGTGCGGGGGAACGCGTAATAATCGATCCATACAAAGAGGATCCGCTGGATTTCGTATTATGGAAAGCCGCCAAAGCCGGCGAGCCGCAATGGGATTCGCCCTGGGGCAGTGGGCGTCCCGGCTGGCATATCGAATGCTCGGCAATGGCTGAACGTTATCTCGGCGAACACTTTGACATACATGGGGGTGGCCAGGACTTGCAGTTTCCTCATCATGAAAACGAGATTGCGCAAAGCGAAGGCGCGCATGACCATCCTTTCGTGAATTACTGGATGCATAACGGCTTCGTGCGTGTCAATGATGAAAAGATGTCTAAGTCACTGGGCAATTTTTTTACCGTACGCGAAATTCTTGCCCGCTATCAACCGGAAGTGGTGCGCTTCTTCATTCTTCGGGCGCATTACCGCAGCCCGCTGAACTATTCGGATCAGCATCTTGACGATGCCAAGCGCGCGCTTGATCGGCTTTACACTGCGCTGAAAGGAAATGAAGCCAGTGACGCTGCGGCCACCATAGACTGGCAGGCGCCTCATGCACGCCGTTTCAGGGAAGCAATGGATGATGACTTCAATACGTCCGATGCGATAGCGGTGCTGTTCGATCTTGCGAACGAGGTCAACAAAACCGGATCACCACGGGACACGGCGCTGATGAGAGCGCTAGGCGGCGTGTTGGGATTATTGCAACAAAATTCACAGCAGTATTTTCAGGACGACGGACTTGCAGGTGATTCTGTATTCACGCCGGAACGTATCGAGCAACTGATTCAGCAACGCCTCATTGCCCGGGCACGCCGAAATTATAGCGAAGCCGATCGTATTCGCAGGGAATTACTGGACGCCGGCATTATCCTGGAGGATGGACCTCAGGGCACTACCTGGCGCAGGGAAACAAGTTCTTCTATCCTTTAACCTAAATCCAGTAGTTGGACGGGGTGAAGCGTACGGTTTTTGGGGTGCAGGGCAAGGCGCAACGACGCGGAATACGACCGCGCAGGGCGGAGCAGTGCCTTCCGCAGGAAGGTGCGATCCCAAAGCGGGATGCGGGTGCGCTCTCGCGTGTGGAGCGCGATCGCGGCATCCCCTGCGCTGCCCGATCCCCGCTGCGCGGGGCCCCTCGGGCGACGCTTCGGGGCGCCGTTCCATTCCAAGGAGTTGCAACGCAGCCATGTGCCCCAAAAACCGTACACTTCACCCCGTAGCGCCCTCACCCTGAAGGTGAGCGTCAAATAATATGAAATATTGTTATTAATCATAACACTGATATATTAAATGAGCGATCAACTGCCGGCTTTAGGTTTAATATTCCGCGAAGGATATTTTTATAAAAATTTCAACATCGATCATCAGAATCGTCCGTTACACTTGATGTTCCATTTCCATGATATCCCAGAATACAAGGACAGCCAAAAATGGAGTTGCAAATTAAAAGGACTGATTTCTCTGAAGAGAGCACGATTGGCGAGTTATCGGTAAATGGCGTGTTTGAGTGCTACACCCTTGAAGATAAAGTCAGGCCGGTCAAAATTGCCGGAAAGACAGCCATACCATCCGGTCGCTACGAAGTGATCATCAATTTCTCACAGCGGTTTCAAAAACAGCTTCCGCTTCTTCTGAATGTGCCGAACTATGAAGGCGTCAGGATACATAGCGGAAATACGGCCGCAAACACGGAAGGATGCATATTGGTCGGTGAGACGAAAACTGAAAATTTCATCGGTGAAAGTCGATGGGCCTTTAATCGGCTATTCGAAAAACTGAAAATTGCGTCGGAAACCGAAAAAATATTCCTGGAAATAGCCTAGTAACCTGTCGGATTTGAATAATCGCAGCGAAAAGTGACTGGATGAGGGCAGATTTCGAGGGATTTGGAAGGTCAATAGTTATTCTATTGGCCGAAAAAGCGGTGAACTATGAACCGGCCAGATGCTTTTACAGCCGATTCCCTTTAAGTCCGACAGGTTGCTAGCGGCGCAAAAAGGGCTCAGTTGATAACAAGAATTAATGGTCGCTTTCCCATGTTGAGTTTCTTCAAAATGCTGTTGCTCGGCTCCGCTTTATGGTCTTTTTGTGCGCTTGCACAAACCGGGATCATGCCATTTTCGCACGAGAAAACGTATTTGCTGCCCTCGGGCCAAACGGTTGCTGTCACATTCCGCGAGCGCCAATGCAAAAGCGGAGAATGCCACGAGGCTGACTCGGGCACATGGGGCGTGGATGGTGGTATTCCAAAGTTTGTTACTGAAACATTTCTCGTCTTCATAGGCAGTAAACAATTTGTCATTCCCGAGAAATTCTATAAAGATCTCACTAATACGCACTCCCTGGACGTTTCTGAGCAGAGCGGGCAGGTTATCCTCGAACTCAAGGGAGGCGATGCTGCCGGTGCGTATACGGCACGCTTTAAACTGGGTGGCATGTGCGGGTTCGAGCGAAAAATCTGCGGCGAGGTGTGCGAGGAAATCTGGGAGCATACTGCCTGGTACAACTCCTTTGCATACGACTGGGACCCGGGTTGCGAAAGTGGAATTCAATGACTGGCATACGTTATAGCGGATACTTGTTGGGACGTCTCAGCGATACGTTTTGAAATTTACAAGTTGGTGGGCGCGGGGTCGAGGTGGCCTGGACCATGACATCGAGGCGATAAGCGCCTGCGTGTAACTTCCAACCGCTGTAAAGTCCTGCAAAAATTAACGGCTGTATTGATATCGGATGAGGCCTGAGAAGGAGAACGTGTGACCTCGGTATTCGAAGCGCTTTCGCGTGCGTTCCGTGATTTATTCCAGTTTCAGGTTTTGTGGATCGTCATCTGGCCCATCCTGGCGGCTAGTCTGTTGTGGTTCCTGTTAGGCGTCGCATTCTGGAGTACGTTCTCGGGATGGATTGCGAGCGGCCTCACGGCGATCGGCATTCAAACTTGGCTCGAAGGCGTCGAACCAAGGTGGGTCGCCTACGGAATTCAGGCAATCGCGCATCTGATTCTGTTCGTGCCGCTCGTTTTCATTACTGCGCTGGTGATCACTGCCTTATTCGCGATGCCCGCCCTGATTAGCTTGGTGGCTGACCGTGACTACCCGCATCTTGAACGCAAAAATGGTGGCGGTTTCGCCGGCAGCTTGCTCAATGCGCTGATTGCCCTCGGAATATTCGCCGCTATTTGGCTGATCACACTTCCTTTGTGGTTGATCGGGGCAGGATTGGTCATACCATTTATCGCCACGGCGTATTTGAACCAGCGGCTGTTCCGTTATGACGCCTTGGCGGAGCACGCCAGCCAGGACGAAATGCGCGCGATATTTTCCTCCCGGCGGTCGTTACTGTGGGGCTTGGGGCTTCTGACCGGCCTGGTACAATTTATACCGATTCTAAACCTGTTCGCGCCAGTGCTGACGGCGCTGGCCTTCATTCATTTCGGTTTGGCACGCCTGAAAAACTTGCGTTTACTGCCGTGATCGCGATTCGCGTGCGGATCTACAGCAGCGAGCGGTTTGCCTGACATTCATGTCAAACTTATCTCGGCACCGTCCGTCCCATGAGCACCCCGGTTTTTCGTCTATAGTGTTACTACCGGTACATAATGTCTTAAATAACCGACATTGCGCTGCCGATTGCTGAATCGACGATTATCAGGGGGTAACGTTTATGCAAGTTCATTTTATTCTTCGTTTAATCACGTTGGGATTGGTGGCGACGACTGGAGGCATTGCCGCGTTTGCCCAGGCGGAAGAAGCAGGTTCGGCATCCTTGTCATCGAAGTCCGTTCATAAGCATCACGAACAGCGGGATCAGTCAAGCCCCGATGATAAAGCCGCGCCGAGGCTGCTGAACCTCGGTTCGCATACCTTTCCGGTCAGTACACGAAACAAGCTGGCGCAAAAGTATATCAACCAGGGATTGAACCTGTCCTACGCATTTAACCATGCCGAGGCGGGCCGCGCTTTCCGGGAAGCGGCGCGGCTCGATCCTTCGTTGGCGATGGCGTATTGGGGGCAGGCGCTCGTGCTCGGCCCCAACATCAACGCAGCGATGGCACCCGAGAGCGAGGCGCTCGCCCTGGCGCTTGTGCGAAAAGCCGCCTCGCTTCGTTCGAAAGCATCGCCCCGCGAACGGGCGCTTATCAGCGCGCTCGAGAAGCGCTATAGCGGCAACGCCGAGCAGCGGAAGGCGAACGATAAAGCTTATGCGAATGCGATGCGGGATGCGCATGAGCAATTCACAAACGATCTCGATATTGCAACGCTCTATGTCGAGTCGATGATGGACCTCAACTCCTGGGGTTACTGGATGCGCGACGGTTATCCGCTTGAGGGAACCGCTGAAATCGTGGCACTCACCGAATCTGTCTTGCAGCGCAATCCAAACCACCCAGGCGCGGCACATTTTTATATTCATCTCGTCGAATCGACCAGCACGCCGGAGCGGGCGGAAAAAGCGGCGGATACGCTGCTTACACTGATGCCGGCGGCCGGGCACGTGGTGCACATGCCATCACACATCTATCAGCGGGTGGGCCGATATGCGGACTCGATAAAGAGCAATCAACTCGCCATGGTGGCGGATGAGGCGTATCTAGCCCATCGCCATGCACAAGGGATGTACCCGATAATGTACACCCCCCATAATATTCACTTTCTGTGGTTCGCGGCAACGGCGGATGGCCAAAGCCGGTTGGCGATCGAATCCGCAAGGAAGGTAGCGGGAACCGTTGACGACACGGCTTTGGCGGGGGTGCCGGCGACAGCGGTGTTCCGGATTGTGCCGTACTGGGCGTATGCGAGGTTCGGAAAATGGAATGAGATTCTCCAGGAGCCCGCGCCACCGTCGACGAATGCGTTTTTGAAGGGCGGCTGGCATTACGCACGCGGCCTTGCGTTTGTCGCGACAAGGCAGTTGCAGCAAGCCGAGCAGGAGTTGAGCGCGTTGCGTGGGATCATGAAGAATGGATCGCTGGATTGGCCGCTCTTCTCGCTTAATACCGCGCGCGCAGTTTTAAGTATTGGTCCTGAAGTGCTCGCAGGGGAGATTGCCTCTGCCCGCGGACAGTTCGATACCGCTATCGCGCATCTTGAACGGGCGGTCCGCCTTGAGGATAGCCTGGCTTATACGGAACCGTCTGAATGGCAGTCTCCACCAAGGTTGGCACTGGGCGCTATCCTGCTCGAATCGGGGCGCCCAGCCGAAGCGGAAACGGTGTATTGGGAAGACCTGAGACGAAATCGTAACAATGGATGGGCATTTTATGGCTTGTTGCAAGCGCTGCGCTTGCAAAACAAGGATGATCAGGCGGCGCTTATCGAGGCGCGTTTCAAAAAGGCTTGGGAGCGTGCCGATGTGGAACTCAACGCATCCCGCTTCGGGTGCATTTCAGCACCTCCGGCGGTAAAGGCGCCACAGTAGCGTGCGGCTGAGGCATATAGGGGTGCCCCGGAGGGAGCTTCGTCCACTCTCTGCAATTGTCTCGTGTATAAGAAGAGAATGTTAACGTAAGTGTTGACTTACTTTCATTGTCCTTCGACGTTTTTCATGGTGGGAGTGTTTCTGGCTTACGTACCGATAGAGGATACCAGCGAGCGGGGAAGAGCTAGCGCTATGAGTAAACAGCAATCAGCATCCGAGCCTTTGATATGCACAATTGGGCATTCCACGCACCCATTGGACGAATTCGTTAGTATATTAAAAGCGAACGCGGTTACGCATATCCTTGATGTGCGCACCGTGCCGCGGTCCCGGCATAATCCGCAATTCAATAAAGAAACGCTGCCTGGCTCCCTGAAAGTAGCGGGCATCAAATACACTCACCTGCCGGGGCTGGGCGGGCTGCGGCATGCTCGTAAGGATTCGATCAATGGAGCCTGGCGCAATGCGTCTTTTCGCGGATATGCTGATTACATGCAAACGCCGGGATTCGCCTCGAATGTGCAGGATGTGATGGAACTTGCCGAGAAGGAACGGTGCGCACTGATGTGTGCCGAAGCGGTTCCGTGGCGCTGCCATCGTTCGTTGATCGCCGATGCGCTTACCGTGCGTGGGGCGCGGGTTGAAGATATCATCAATACGCAGGGACGGAAGGTACATGTGATAACGCCCTGGGCACAAACGGATGGCTTGAGAATTTTCTATCCTCCGCAAGAGAGTCTGCCGTTACAGGAAGAGTTTAATAGATGAGGACGGTTGCCGCGCTCATAATGCGGGTCATGAATAACGAAGTGAATCAATAGCAGGGGAGTAGCTCAACTATGAAAATTTTGTGTGTTCAGTGCACAGCACTTATTGCCTTCATGATGCTGGTTCCGCAGTCTGCCACAGCATTTGAGGATAGCCGGTCGGGACAGCAGGAACCGGACAAGAATCAGGTAAAACAGCGAGGGCAGCAAAATGGCGACCCGAAGCCTTGGGAGGCGAGACCATGGGATCCGAAGCCGTCGGCATCCAAACCATGGGAATCGAGGCCATGGGACTCGGCTTCGGAAGAGGTGAGGCCAAAGGATTCGAGGTCGGACGAAGCACGGAAAGCTACGGAAGAGAGACGCCGGGTCGGTAGAAAAGCCAGGAAGGAGCGGGCGGAAAAAAAGGAAGATACGGCAGAAGTCAGCAGCTATCAGGATCGCGTCAAGCAACGTCAGAACAAATGGCAAAGGCACCAGATGGAAAGCGAGCGGTATTATCCGATGGGCATGAGGTAACAAATCGGCGCAATAATTACCCGCTAATTTGATGGGTTGGGTGGGGTGCGACGTGCCCAATATCCGGGGACTGCGACCAATGCTCACCGCTGTGTCCGAGCTCGAGACCTATGCAACGCTGCCAACCGGTTTGGGTTTGCTCGGATTCATGTCGCATGCCGCAAGAGTGTTTAAGCCGGCCTGATCCTGAGCCACAAGGAAGCGGCTTCCCTTTTGCGACTTTTCGTTTTCAGCCAAGCCATTGTCCCTTATCGGATCTGCTCTGCTCATGGAAGCCAAGCAATTGAATGAGACGCACGCAAGATAATTTTCGAGTTCCCGCCAATCCTCCATCTTTATCAACGGTCTGTCTATATAACAACGGTATGGGGGTCTAATTTGCATAAGCACCTTTGATAAGTGGATTATTCACTTACGGAGGGGTTTAAGCTCGCCGAGATCCCGGCGCGATGAGGCAGCCGTGTCCGTGTTCTCAAGTGAAATCTGATCCTTTGCCGGGGCATTTGGAGAGGGTATTACTCCGGTCTCGTTCCTGATTGGTGCACCACATTCTGGATACCCTCTCCAGCATCCAATGCGATCGCCACTTGCCGTTATTTTTTGCCCATACCCCTCCGCTCGCCATCTATTGAGTCAATAACGTTTCCCAAGGCTTGCCCACGAAGCCCGCTTCTGCGTGCATCACGCAGGCCAGGATCGATACGAATGCCTTCTCTATTTAACCCGGATGTTTCATAAATTCGCGTGATGATTGCGCAGGATTTTGTTTTGTAGGGAGATTTTGTGAAAGAGTGGCGTAGTTATTCATACGCCCGACTGAACGAAATTTTCATACGAAACAAAAGACCAGCAAGGGCGCGCGTCAATTTATGAAACATCCGGGTTAATTCCCGTGAGCAGGTCAAATGGTCAAACAGAAGCTGTTTATTGCTTCTTATTCTCGATTTGACGCTCAAGGAAAGCAACTAGACTCGACCAACTCTTGAGATCAAAAAAATGATCAAGCGCCCGCGACAGGAGATAAAGAACATTAACAAAAAGACAAAAGGAAACGAACATGGGAATCTCAATCCGCATCAGGGCAGGGGCAAATACAGCGACCTCCAGCCTCAACGCTTCGGGAAGCGTCCAATAAACTCAACCATAGAGCAGGGCAAGTTGAAAAGCATTATGGGCCAATGGCACGTTAGCTGGATCTAGCTAATGGGGTTTTATTGATAGAGTGGTTTTATTCATTTATTACAAAATGGAGATGCTGTCATGCAATGCAAGATACACCCCTCGATTGGGGTAGCACGTTTAGGGAGTAGCAAAGGTCAGTTTTGTCTATCACCAGAATCGATCGGTGGTTTGCCTTTTGAAGCGGATCAATACGGCAATAAGCAAGGCACTATTGTCCACTTTAAAGACGACGTTGGCCAAGTACGCAGGCAAGGTCAGCCTTTTAAAGTGTACCAGGCCGATGGCAGCGAATTGACATTGAATTCCGCTAATGTCGAATCCATCGAGTGGACGGTACATTTGGCCAATAAAAAAGCCGCTTGGTACCAATATGCAGAATTGAAAGGAAATTTGCTTTATGGTGAAAATAATAGTTATCAAAGTCGTGGCGTCGCATTACGTAACCCTAATGTGAAAGATGATGATCGCAGAAAGCTGATTGTGGACCCAGGGCCGCGAAGCGTGTCGGGGGCGCGTCAAACGATTGGTTTTGATAAAGGCTCTGTACCAGACGGCTATCCGGCGACGTACCCGTCGGAAGTCGTTCTTTACGGTAATCACGTAACCACGCTGGGCAACTTGATCACAGACGATGCAGGCCGCCTGATTGTTTTGGGCGCATATGGCAACGCCGGTGGCAATGCGCCTCTTACCAGTTATGGTGGGTCAGACACATGGCACGACGATGTTGCGGATGGGCCGGTTTATTGCAAAATCATCTTTAACGACGGTTCGCCCGCACAAGAATTACAGGCGTGGGTAATTGTTGGTTCACCAGATTTCGCGCCGGAGATTGTAAATATTTCTACGCTGAGCGACACCATGTTTGATGTAGGCGTTCGGTGCTTTAACCTGGTTCCGGAGATGTACATCAACGGTGCTTTTCGTGAATCGTTCCAGGCGAATTATCAGCGTGACATATTGCCGATTATCCAACGCACCGGGCGCTATCAATGGGTGGCTAATGTTCAATCCATGATGGCGTTTTCATCCAATGTTTTTGACTTTTCTGACAGCAGCGACGCGAATAAAGCCAATCGTCAACACTATTTCTCGTTTTTTCGGCAGCCAGACGACAAGCAGAACCCGTCTCCCGATCAACCGCAGCAAATATTGTTTAAGGAAACTGTAGGAGGGCATTTTCCACAAATGCCATTGAACTCCGGCAGTAATTCGGTGAGTAATGACATCATAGAAAAATTTTTAGCGCTTAACGAAACTCAGTATTTTTTACTGAACCAATGGGCCAATGGAAATTTTGTAAGTGATCCTGTTTTTAAGCCTTACAACGTCGATGTAATGGATGAAGCCGGCGTGGGTAATTGCGTTGGGCTGCCGATGTGCCCGGGTATAGAAGTGACCTGGAGCTTGCAAAACAAGAATATCTACTCTGCGCCTTATGTTATCGAGGATCAAAAAGGTAAAAATGGATACAACCAAACGGGTTTGTCACCTTCGCGGGATGAGTGCGAAGGGGGTGGCTGTGAGCCCGGTGATTTAACCAAAAGAATGGCGTGCCCATGGCAAGCTGATTTTTTTCAGTGTACGGTTCAGTACGTAAATTTTACAGACCCCAACGTGAATAAATCAGAGCAGAAAGTACCAATGCCACCAACCTACTATACGTATTGGTGGCCACCACAAAGCCCCTGGGATGTATTAACCGGCGATCTTACCGCCGAAGGCCAGGCTAAATCTCATATGCCTGCAGGGCAGCAAATGAATTACGCACGCGGCATTAATACGTTTGTGCAAATGGTGGAGCATTGGTCAGCATTGGCATTTATTCGGGATTCTAACCCGCAAGACACGGGCTTCCCATACTTCACAGAAACAGAGCGCAACCACGAGCTGTTCTCTTATCAAGACGTGGGTGTGGGCCTTATAAGCGGAAATCCAGAAGACAACGAGACCCAGATTCCCGTTTTTTATATCGAAAAAAAGAAAGACGTAATTAAAACCAAAAGCCTGCGTGCTGCAAAAATGGTGGAGTTTCTCGAGCAACGCGCATTTAAACCCATTGAAGTTGCCAGTGGTGGTTTAGGCATGCCTCGCTCCGGTACGCGCAGTAGGCGTTAACGGGCGGTGGCCAGCATTGTTCATCAAACCGATACGCTGATATTCGGCGGAGGCCCTGCTGGGGCCTCCGCCGCACTTGCTCTCCTTAATTACTCGAACTCTGATGTTATATTGGTTGAGCAGTCTGATTTCAACCAGGTTCGCGTGGGAGAGCAGGTTTCGGCGAGCATTTTCAGCCTGATGGATTATTTGATAATTGACAAAGATGAATTTGACGAGGGGAGTTTTATTCCCTCTTACAGTGGCACATCGTATTGGGGCAGTGATAGACCTAATTGCCGTGATTCAATATTCACGACCGAGCAGGCCAGTTTTCAATTGGATCGTGAACGATTCGATTTTAAATTGGTTGAACAGGTTGTTCATCGAGGGGGACGCATATTTCCACGAACCAGGTGCATGTCAGTTGATAAACTTGATAATGGCGGTTGGCGAATTCAACTCAAGCATCCTACGCAAGGTGTATTTTATGTCGAGGCAAAGTTTTTAGTAGATGCAACCGGCCGAAACGCAAGCATATGTAAACGGGTAGGCGCTGCTCCAAGGAAGCTGGATAATCTGGTGGGCGTAGGAACTTTTTTTAACCATGACCCGCACACCATGCTTGCCCATGAATATTTAATTGAGGCAGCCGAACTGGGGTGGTGGTATAGCGCTTTATTACCCAATAATACGATGGTGGTAACTTTGTTCTCCGATGCCGATATCGTATCGCATCATCGACTGCATCAAGGCGATAACTGGGCAGCACTGTTACAGCAAACGAGTCACGTCAAGATGCGGGTTAAGGGCGCGTCAATATGCTCAAATAATCCTTGGGTTCGCAACGCTGCATCACAGATAACGGATTTCTCGTCGTGCAAAAATTTTATCGCGGTTGGCGATGCGGTCAGCGCGTTTGACCCGATATCATCAATGGGTATTGGTTTTGCAATTTCCACCGCGTGTCAAGCGGCCAGTCTTATTGCAAACAACTTGACTCGAAATACGATAGATGCATTTGCATCCTACCAGCTTGATATAAAAAACCATTTCAACAGCTACCTTGAAACACGCAATAAATTTTATCAGCACGAATGCCGTTGGCCTAAGTCGGACTTCTGGAGCCGGAGACATTAAGGCTCTGTTGCAAAAAAAAACAAACCAGAACTGCGCCCCTGATCTGATTGATTAAGCGCTGTAGATTCCGGATTGCCTTTCAATGAGGCGAATTTCTCCTGTGGCGCCCTGGTCATATTTTCCATATGTCCAGTTGTCCTATTTTCTCCGGTATACTCTACAACATCATGCCCGGACCTCTGCTGATTATTGCTTCCGCCGCCATATTGCTTGTCACCATGGCTTTTCTGGTGATCAGGCTCAGCATGCTTTCGACAATGGTGCGCGAACTGTTGGGGCATCAGGCAAAGTCGATGGAAGACAAACACCGCGACATGCTCAAGGACCTGCACGAGGGATTGGCGAAGCAGGGAGACCGGTTGTCGGAGGCGCTCGGTAAAACCTCCGAGCAGTTGCGCGGCACGGTAGAGTCGCGATTGGACCAGATCAGCGGTCATGTTACCGAGCGTCTTGACGAAGGGTTCAAAAAGACTAACGAGACTTTTACCAGCGTTATGACGCGGCTTGCGACTATTGATGAGGCGCAGAAAAAAATAGATAGCCTCACCACCAATATGGTGAGCCTGCAGGAACTTTTGGGTGACAAACGTTCCCGCGGCGCATTCGGCGAGGTACAACTGGAAGCGCTGGTTCGCAATATTCTGCCTGCTGCCGCCTATACGATGCAGCACACGCTTTCCAACGGTAGCCGTGCCGACTGCGTGTTGAGGCTTCCTCCACCGACCGGCATGGTGGCGGTGGACTCAAAATTTCCCCTTGAAAACTTTCATCGCATGTTTGACCGCCATGCGGATGAAGCCAGCCGGGCATTGGCCCAAAAGCAATTCAAGGCGGACGTGAAGAAGCATGTGGATGATATTGCCGGCAAATATATTCTGCCGCCGGAAACCTGTGATGGCGCAGTGATGTTTGTGCCGGCGGAGGCCGTTTTTGCCGAAATCCATGCTTATCACTACGATGTAGTCGATTACGCCATGCAGAAGCAGGTATGGATAGTCTCACCGACAACCTTGATGGCGGTGCTGAATACTGCGCGCGCGGTGTTGAAAGATATCGAAACTCGCGAGCAGGTGCATATCATCAAGGATGAACTCTCCAGGCTCGGCAAGGATTTTGCCCGATTCGACGAGCGCATGAAGAAGCTTGCCGATCATATTCGCCAAGCTAATCAGGATGTGGAAGAGGTACACGTTTCGAGTCGCAAGATCAGCCAGCGCTTTGCCCGGATCGACGCGGTGGAGCTGGAAGCTCCAGAAGTGGAAACCACTGTGCTGGAACCCGGCGATGGCTGATTCCGAATCTCTATGCTTTCGAACTTCAAAGCCTGGTATCGTCGCCGCATCCTTAAAAATGAATCCATTCCTGATGATACCTGGCGACAGGCTGTAACGCGCCTGAGATTTTTGCGCGGCCTTGATACGACTGAGCTGGAGCGACTGCGTGAATACGCCATCCTGTTTCTTCATTCAAAGCAGATAAGTGGCGCGCACGGGCTGATCGTCACCGATGAAATGCATGTGCTGATCGCAGCGCAGGCTTGTATTCTGATCCTGAATCTCGACCTGGATTACTATGATGGTTGGGTCGAAATTATCGTTTATCCCGGTGAATTCATCCGCAACTATGAGTATGTGGACGAAGATGGGGTGGTGCATCATGCGGCCGAGGCCGTATCGGGAGAATCCTGGCTCGGCGGGCCCCTGATTCTTTCCTGGGAAGATGTTTCTGCTGCTGAAGCCGAGTTGGGGTACAACGTCGTAATACACGAGTTTGCGCACAAACTCGACATGCTGAACGGCGATGCCAACGGATTTCCGCCATTGCATGCGGACATGAGCCGGCAAGCATGGAGCGAAGCTTTCGGTGAAGCTTATGCGGCTTTTTGCAGACGTGTCGATGCGGATGAGGCGATAGAAGTGGATCCCTATGCGGCCGAGGATCCCGCAGAGTTCTTCGCAGTAATGAGCGAGGCATTTTTTGAAATACCCTTGTCGGTAAAGCTACATTTTCCTGGGGTGTATGAGCAGTTAGCGCTGTTTTATCGTCAGGATCCTGCCCAACGTTGGAGAAAATCGTGACCGGATATTACATCAGCGGCGATATTGGCGGAACCAAGACATTGCTACAGGCAACTGAACTGAAGGACGGCGACGCTCAGGTATGCTGCGAACGCCGTTATGCCAGTCAGGAATACGCCTGTTTTTCGGATATGCTGAGGGAGTTCTTGCGGGAGACAATGACGCTGGGTATCGGCTCCAACCCCGTAAGCGCCTGTTTTGCAGTGGCAGGACCGATTACGCAACAGGTGGCGAATCTCACCAACTTGCCCTGGGTGATGGATAGCGCAGCTATCACAAAAGAATTTTCCATTCCTGTGGTTAAACTCATCAACGATTTTAAAACCGTGGCATTGGGTATTGAAACCCTGCCCGAGAGCGACTTGGCAACGCTGCAGGCAGGGAAGCCTTCTGCCATGGAGCTTCGGGTTACGCTTGGCGCAGGCACGGGCATGGGTGTGGCGTGGCTCATATGGCAAGACGGCCGCTATATACCCTTGTCCAGTGAAGCAGGGCACATGGATTTTGCTCCCGCGGATGAATTGCAGGATCGCCTGCTCCAATACTTGCGGAAGAAATTTGGCCATGTATCGATCGAGCGGATACTATCAGGACCGGGATTGATCAATACTTTCAATTTTCTGCAGACGGACTTGAATAGCACGCCGGCGCTGGTGCAGGTGCGGCTGAAGCCCGATGGCGCGGCGCAAGTATCAGACCTGGCTTTCAACCACAAGCATCCCATCGCAATGAGAGCGATGGATTTATTTGTCGAGATCTATGGTGCTTATGCCGGGAATCTGGCGCTGGCGGGCCTGTGCCGTAATGGCGTGTATGTGGCGGGCGGCATCGCTCCCAGAATCATCGATAAGCTGAGGGAAGGCGGTTTCATGAAAGCGTTTCGCGACAAAGGACGTTTTTCCTCATTGATGGAGGATATTCCGGTGCATGTGGTCATGAATCCAAAAATCGGACTGCTGGGCGCTACCCAAGAAGCGCGGCGGATTGCCGGAAATAATTAGCCCGGATGTTTCATAAATTTGCGTGATGATTGCGCAGGATTTTGTTTTGTAGGGAGATTTTGTGAAAGAGTGGCGTAGTTATTCATACGCCCGACTGAACGAAATTTTCATACGAAACAAAAGACCAGCGAGGGCGCGTGTCAATTTATGAAACATTCGGGTTAATGACCATGATGCCGCGCGATATCGTTGTCACTCGACGAGTGATCAGCCCGGTTTATCGTCGATCCGCGGTCGCCAGTAGAGGGGAACATAGCGAACTGCCCAGAGTGTGAAGCAGATCAGCCAGGACAGCCCCGCCAGGAGGTATAGAGTCATGGTAGCTGTACCGAAAGCGTCAGGCAAAAGATCGGGAGATATCCGCAGCAAAACTACGGCCTGAAACCCGATAAACAGCCGCCAGGTAAATTTGTCCAGCACCAGCAAGTTTCCCGAATGCCCAAGCGTGACACGCGAAGCCATGCCCAGCACCATATTGGCGAAGTATCCGATTGCCACCGCAATATCATGGCGCCCAGCGAGATCGAGTACCCACCATAACAGTGTGAACACACCGTGCAGAGCTCCAGCCAGAAACATGCCATGATGCGGCGCTGCAGCGAGACGATGCCAAACAGACGCGCTGTTATTCATAGATTGAGTAACCAGGATAAGCTGGTTTACTTGAGAGCAGTATTACGGCGCTGTAACGATCCAATAATAGTGGGCCTGAGCCTGAAGGTCAGCTGTTTTAAATATCAATATTTTCGGGCGCGACATCAGCATATGAGCAAAGCGTTTACCAAGGAAACAGAACCGGCTGATGACCTTGAAGAAGAGGTTATCGACACCCCATCTTCTTTACCTGCCGGTAGTAGAAACTATATCACCCCCGGCGGCCATGCACGGCTGATGGACGAGTTTCAATGGCTGATGAATAAAGAGCGCCCCCATGTGACCGCTACAGTATCATGGGCTGCCAGCAACGGCGACCGTTCGGAGAATGCCGACTATATCTACGGCAAAAAGCGCCTGCGTGAAATCGACCGGCGTATACGTTTTTTGACCAAACGCCTGGATATGGCAGAAATAGTGGATCCGGCCGCCCCACGAGATGATGAAACCCGTATTTTTTTCGGCGCAACCGTTACATTCGCCAATGAAAAAGGCGATGAAAAAACAGTTGCTATCGTAGGCGTGGATGAGATCGATACTTCCAAAGCCTACATCAGCTGGATTTCACCCATGGCACGCGCATTGATCAAGGCCCGAGAAGGGGATGTGGTGACATTGCACGCACCGGGTGGCACTGAAGAACTAGAAATTCTGGAAGTCAGATACCGGATGATTCCGATGGAGCCATTCGGAAAAGCAGATGAGGCTGAAGTGATGGCGGCTGATACAAATAGCCACTGAAGCTATTCGCAGTCTAATCATGAAATTTATCAGTTCCCGCGATAATCCATTCTTCAAGAAAATGATCAAACTGGCCGGGTCTGCACAGCAGCGCAGAGCAGCCGGCTTGACACTGCTCGATGGCGTACATTTGGTCTCTGCCTATCGTGTTGCACTGGGACAGCCGGAAGTTCTCATCATGAGCGAGTCGGGTGGGGAAAGCGCGGAAATAAAACGCTTGCTGGACGAATGGAAACCCAGGGAAAGTTTGAACTTGGTTGTGCTGAGCGACTCGCTGTTTCGCGAGGTTTCTCCAGTCAAAACTCCAACCGGTATCATGGCGCTGGCACGCATCCCCTCGGCTGAAACCATCCTCATACGTAAACCTGCAAGGGATGAAAACAAGCGTGGAGGAAATGAAGGTTTTTGCGTATTGCTCGAAGCCATACAAGACGCTGGAAACGTCGGCTCCATACTGCGCTCCGCCGCCGCCGCAGGAGCGACGGATATTTATTTATCCAATGATTGCACGGATGCGTGGTCACCCAAGACACTGCGCGCCGCGATGGGTGCGCACTTTTTTCTGCATATTCACGAACAATCCAATCTACCGGAAGTGGTGCGTGCATTTAGCGGCAAGGTAATTGCTACCAGCCTGAGAGCAAAAAACAGTCTCTACCAGACCGAATTGACGGGGCCGATCGCACTGGTGTTCGGTAATGAGGGCGTGGGCTTGTCTGATGCGGTGCTGCAAGTAATCACTGACGAAATCAGCATTCCCATGCCCGGTGGAACGGAATCATTGAACGTGGCGGCAGCGGCGGCGGTATGTTTTTTTGAGAGAGTAAGACAGATGGAAACAGCCTGATGTAGTATTCAGCTTCAGATTTCCGGGTTCTTTATCTTGGCGACCCTACACAACCCTACAGTTTGCGATACGGTATCGACTTCAACTGCTTCCTCCCGCATGATCCAGCCAGTATTCCAGTCCCTGCGCATTCAGCCCAACATCCAGGTTTAACAGAGAACGAATTTCTTCCCCCGGCAATTTGCAGCCGTGTGCGATAACCCGCTGTAACAGCAACTCTCCAAGTTCCTCCACTAGTGCGGAATGCCTGTTGGGCGCATCGCGCAATTTCCGGGCTATCGACACATGGGCATCGATCAAATCGTGCATCTCGGCCGCATGGCGCGGCAAATGGCCGATGCGGCCGTAGTGTGTAAGAAAAGCATAAGAAGGGTTGTAGGTCATGAGCCGGTCCAGCGAGGCATGCGCGGCTATCGGGTCGAACTGTACCGGCGTGGTGGTCGGAAACACGAACTCCATGCCGTCCACGTCGAATTCACGATAGGAGATGCCGAACGTGTCGCCGGTAAAAAACGACTGGCTTTGCTTATCGAAGATGCAGTAATGATGACGTGCGTGGCCTGGCGTATCAAGAAAAAGTAACGGCCTGCCGTTGAAATCCAGGCTGAATCCATCGGGTGCCTCAACGATGCGATTTGCCTCCACTGGACGGATAACCCCATAGACACGTTTGAATTCCGCTTCGCCATACACTTCCATTGCGCTTGCAACCAGCCTGGCGGGGTCGGCCATGTGTCGCGCACCGCGGGGATGCACTACCAGTTTCGCATTGGGAAAACGATGCATGAATTCGCCCGCGCCCCCGGCGTGATCCAGATGTATGTGGGTCAGGAACACGTACGCCACATCCGCCGGAGCGATATTCTTTTGGTGCAGTATTTTCATCAGGCCTGCGACGGAAGACGATGTTCCAGTATCCACCAGTGCCGCTTTTCCCGCCTCGACAATCAGGTGAATCGCGGCCAGCCCCGTGCGGAAATAGTCCGCGTCGATAGCGCTGATACCATGGTCGTAGTCGGTGACCTGAGGCAGGCGGACGGGCAGCGGTGGGGCTTCAGCCGATGCTTCTGCCTGGGTATGAAAGCGATTATTCGTCAAGCTGTCGAGCCATTTAATTGCATTGTTAAGCTATCCAACCCTCTATGCTATCGGGTGCTTCAATTGTTCAAGTATTGCAGGGTTTTCCAGCGTAGAAATATCCTGCGTTATTTCCTCGCCTTTGGCCAGGGTGCGCAGCAAGCGCCGCATGATCTTGCCTGAACGGGTTTTCGGGAGATTATCGCCGAAGCGGATTTCATCGGGTTTGGCAATAGGACCAATTTCTTTCGATACCCAGTTACGCAATTCCATTGCAACATTGTGGGCATTCTCACCCTCCGGGCGCTCGCCCTTGAGCACCACGAATGCGACAATGGCCTCGCCCCTGATTTCATCGGGTTTGCCTACCACTGCAGCTTCCGCAACAAGGGGGCTGGCCACCAGCGCGGATTCGATTTCCATGGTGCCTAAACGGTGACCGGCAACGTTCAATACGTCGTCGGTGCGCCCCATGATCCAGAAATAGCCATCCAGATCGCGGTTGGCGGAATCGCCGGCCAGATAGTACTTGCCGCCGAGTTCCTCGGGAAAATAGGTTTGCTTGAAGCGTTCCGGGTCGCCCCATAAAGTACGTGCCTGTGGCGGAAACGGGTGTTTGATGACAAGAAACCCGCCCTTGCCGTTAGGCAGGTCGTGACCTGCCTCATCCACAATGGCTGCCATGATGCCGGGCAAGGGCAGCGTGCAGGAGCCGGGCTTGAGCGGCACCGCGCCGGGCATGGGGGCAATCATGTGGCAGCCCGTTTCGGTCTGCCACCAGGTGTCCACAACGGGACAGCGGGACTGGCCAACAACGGTGTAATACCACATCCACGCTTCCGGGTTGATCGGCTCACCTACCGAACCGAGCAGGCGCAAAGAGGAAAGATCATATTTTCCGGGCAGGTCGGGCCCCAGTTTGATAAGCGACCGGATCGCGGTGGGCGCTGTGTAAAACGAGGTGACTTTATGGTCCTGAATTATTTTCCAGAAGCGACCGGCGTCGGGATAAGTGGGAACCCCCTCGAAGATGACCTGGGTGGCGCCCACTGCCAGCGGACCGTAGGTAACGTAGCTATGTCCCGTAACCCAACCCACATCGGCGGTACACCAGAAAATATCGGTGGGTTTGTAATCGAAAATCCACTCCATGCTTGTAATTGCGCCCAGCAGGTAACCTGCTGAAGAGTGTTGCACGCCTTTTGGTTTTCCGGTGGAACCAGAGGTGTAGAGCGTAAACAGGGGGTGCTCGGAATTGACCCATTCGGGCTCGCAGGTGTCGCTCTGGTCCCTGATCAATTCGTGCCACCAGATATCACGTTCTTGCAGTTGCAGGTTGTCGTCACTGCGCTTATACACAATGACCGATTTCACGGCGTCGGTGTTACCCATGGCAAGCGCTGCATCCACCGCGGCTTTCAAATGGTTGACTTTGCCGCCCCGCCGTTGTTCGTCGGCGGTAATGACAGCCACTGCACCTGCGTCAAGAATGCGCTCATGAATGCTTTTGGAGGAGAAACCGCCAAATACCACCGAATGAGTCGCGCCAATGCGGGCACAGCTTTGCATTGCCACTACGGCTTCGATACTCATCGGCATATAGATAATGACACGATCGCCCCTCTTGATGCCAAGAGATCGCAGACCATTGGCAAACTGGCAAACGCGGCGATGAAGATCGCGGTATGTGGCGCGGGTGATTGTGCCGTCATCCGCCTCGAAAATAATCGCAATCTTGTCTGGCTGGCTTGTCAGGTGCCGGTCCAGGCAGTTGAACGAAACGTTCAGCTCGCCATCATCAAACCATGTGAAGAAGGGATGGTTCGTTTCATCCAATACGCGAGTGAACGGTTTGTGCCACAATATGTGTTCGCGCGCCAGTTTGCTCCAGAACGCAGGAAGGTCTTTTTCAGCTTCGGCGCAGAGGGCGTGATAAGCTGCAATGCCGGATACATTAGCTTGCTGGACAAATGCCGGGTCCGGCGGAAAAATGCGCGTTTCATTCAGAATGGATTTGATCGCGGCCACGGAATTGCCTCCAATGAGTTTTTTATTTGGGAGATCGGTGAAATTGTATCATTCATAAATTCATAATATGTATGGAACCGCTGAGTAAGCGCTAAACGGAAACAGATATTCCCTGACGCAACCAGTTATAATGCAAACAGGGGTCTATTTCATTAAGTATAAAATTTTGCTAAAATAGCAATGACTATGGGCTCTTTCTAGCCCATTTTTTGTTTGTGCCGGTACTATGGATCTGTATGAATTGCTTGAATCGACCTTGACCGGGCTTGGCTATGAGCTCGTCGAAGTGGAGCGGTCTTCGCGAGGGAAAATGTTGCGTGTGTTCATTGACAAACCCGACGGTATTACCGTAGATGATTGCGGGGCCGTCAGCAATCATCTGAGCCGCTTGCTCGCGGTTGAGAACATCGATTACGATCGACTGGAAGTTTCATCGCCCGGCCTGGACAGGCCGCTGAAAAAGGCCGCTGACTTCATCCGTTTTGCGGGTGAGTCGGTTAAACTGAGGCTACGCGTGGCGTTACAGGGTCAAAGAAATTTCGTCGGAATTTTGCGTGAAGTGAACGACGGGATATTAAAGCTGGAAGTAGACGGAAAAATGCTCGATCTGGATCTAAACAATCTCGAGAAGGTTCGTCTGGTTCCGAAATTGTAATTATTCGAGAGAGATTGGCTGGAGGTAACATGACGCGCGAAGTTTTACTTTTGGTGGATGCGCTGGCGCGCGAAAAGAATGTCGAGAAAGACATTGTTTTTATCGCGCTTGAATTGGCGCTGGCATCCGCTACAAAAAAGCGTTTTCACGAAGACGCTGATGTGCGTGTGTCGATCGATCACCAGACAGGCGATTATCAGTCGTTGCGCCGCTGGCAGGTGGTGGCGGACGATGCTGTGGAAGAGCCTGCCCGTCAAATTCCGTTGAGCGAAGCATTGCAGCGCAATCCTGAAATCGAATTGGATGAATTCATCGAGGAAGTATTGGAGCCGGTGGAGTTTGGGCGTATCGGCGCTCAAGCTGCGAAGCAGGTGATATTCCAGAAAATTCGCGACGCTGAGCGCGAGCAGATTCTGAGCGATTTTCTGGAACGTAAAGAATACATGGTTACCGGGACCATCAAGCGGATGGAACGCGGCAATGCGATCATCGAGTCCGGCAGGGTTGAGGCGGCACTGCCCCGCGATCAGATGATACCAAAGGAAAATCTGCGTGTCGGTGACAGGGTACGCGCCTATTTATACAAGATCGACCGGACCGCCCGCGGTCCGCAGTTGATATTGTCACGGATTGCACCGGAGTTTCTTGTAAAACTGTTCGAACTGGAAGTGCCGGAAATCGAGGAAGGTCTGCTGGAGATCAAGGTTGCAGCGAGGGACCCAGGCTCACGTGCCAAGATTGCGGTCAAATCTCACGATCAGCGCGTTGACCCGATCGGTACCTGCGTAGGTATGCGGGGTTCGAGGGTGCAGGCAGTGACTGGTGAGTTGGCCGGAGAAAGAGTGGATATAATTTTGTGGTCCGACGATCCCGCTACATTCGTGATCAATGCGCTGGCACCCGCCGAAATCAGCAGCATCCTGGTGGATGAGGAAAAGCACAGCATGGACATCGTGGTGGATGAGGATAACCTTGCCCAAGCTATTGGACGTGGAGGCCAGAATGTACGGCTTGCGTCTGAGTTGACGGGTTGGGAGCTCAACATCATGACGATGGAAGAGTCACAGGCAAAAAATGAAGAGGAGTTTTCCGTACTTCGGCATCTCTTCATGGAAAAACTTGATGTGGATGAGGAAGTGGCGGATATTCTCGTACAGGAAGGTTTTACCACGCTGGAAGAAGTGGCTTATGTGCCGCTCAACGAAATGCTGGAAATCGAGGCATTTGACGAGCAAACGGTCAACGAACTCCGCACTCGAGCTCGTAACGCTCTTTTGACGGAGGCGATCTTCAGCGAGGAAAAAGTAGAGAATATAGCAGAAGACCTGCTTTCGCTGGAGGGTATGGACAGTCAGACAGCGCGTGAATTGGCGGCCAAAGGAGTGAATACTCAGGAGGATCTCGCCGATCTGGCTGTGGATGACCTGATTGAAATGGTCGAGATGGATGCTGAACGAGCCAGGCAGTTGATCATGGCGGCGCGCGCGCCGTGGTTCGCCTCGGCAGACAGGGCATAGGTTATTAAAGGTTATCAATGTCTCAAATGAACGTAGAACAATTCGCTAGTGAACTGGGTGTACTTCCTGCAGTGCTGCTGGAGCAACTCCGGGCCGCCGGTATCCGCAAGCATCTGACTGAGGATAGTTTGACCGAAAGCGATAAAACCCAGCTTCTCGACTATTTGCGCAAAATCCACGGTGCCAATGAGGAAAAGGGTAAGATTTCTCTTCCGCGTCGGCAGACTTCCGAGATCAAGAAGTCGGATAGCACCGGCAAAGCCCGGAGTATCCAGGTAGAGGTGCGCAAGAAGCGTGTGTTTGTGAAGGGTGATTTAACGACCGAGACAAAGGCGGCGGAACCCGCTGTCACTTCCGTTCCCGTTACGATTGCGCCGGTTCTCACGCCGGTGGTGGATGCGGCACAGCAGGCCTTGCGGCAAGAGGAAGCGAGAACACAGGCCGAATTGATCGCACGGCAGACTGCGGAACTGAGGGAAAAGAAACAACGGCAAAAGCCGGCGGTTAATATCGAGGAAGTTGAGCCGGCTGCCGCAATCCCGGGCGAACCCGCTGCTACTCCCGAGCCCATACCTGCTGCGCCTGTCGGTACCCCATCGGTGGCGCCTGCGGTTGAGGCGGCCCAGCCTGCTCCAACCGAAGGAACACTGCATAAACCGGTAGTCAAGCCGGAAGAGAAGGCGGCGAAGGCCGAAAAGAAAAAGAAGCAGGCCAAGCAAGTGGTCTGGAAAGACGACAGGGTCGAGAAACGTGGAGGACTCAAGACACGGAGCGATTTATCCAGCGTCAAGGGTTGGCGTACGCGCAGAGATAGACACGGTAAAGCGACCACGGAAGATCAGGGCGCTCACAGCTTTTCCATACCCACCGAACCGATTGTCCATGAGGTAATGGTACCTGAGACCATTTCCGTCGGGGCGCTCGCGCAGAAGATGTCGGTTAAAGCCGCGGAAGTAATCAAGACCCTGATGAAAATGGGGAATATGGTAACTATCAATCAAATGCTGGACCAGGAAACTGCCATGATCGTGGTGGAAGAACTGGGCCATGTCGCCAAATATGCGGCGCTGGATAGCCCTGAAGCCTTTCTGGCGGACACGGAACTACCCGGAGCGGGATCGAAGATGGAGCCGCGTGCGCCGGTAGTTACCGTTATGGGACACGTCGATCACGGCAAGACTTCGCTTCTCGATTACATACGTCGTACACGTGTGGCAAGCGGAGAAGCTGGCGGCATTACTCAGCACATTGGTGCCTATCATGTGGAAACTGAAAGAGGCATGGTCACGTTTCTGGATACGCCCGGCCATGAAGCTTTTACCGCCATGCGCGCTCGCGGCGCAAAAGTTACCGATCTGGTTATATTGGTTGTAGCGGCGGATGACGGCGTAATGCCTCAGACAATCGAGGCGATACACCATGCCAAGGCCGCCAAAGTGCCGATCGTGGTAGGAATAACAAAAGTAGATAAACCCGACGCTAATCCAGAACGTATCAGGCAGGAACTGGTAACGCAGGGAGTCGTCCCGGAAGATTGGGGTGGCGATACGATGTTCGTCGAGGTTTCCGCCAAGACCGGTCAAGGCATCGATTCATTGCTCGAAAGCGTACTGCTCCAGGCTGAAGTGCTGGAACTCGGGGCCGTAACGGACGGACCCGCCAAAGGTATCGTCATTGAGTCGCGCCTGGATAAAGGCCGTGGCCCGGTGGCGACAATACTCGTTCAGTCGGGAACCTTGAAGCGTGGTGATATATTGCTGGCAGGGGCCGTGTTTGGCCGAGTGCGCGCAATGCTCGACGAAAGCGGTCGGCCGGTGGAGCAGGCCGGACCTTCCATTCCGGTGGAAATTCAAGGCTTGTCAGAAGTTCCTGTCGCTGGCGAAACGGTAGTGGTGCTGACGGATGAGCGCAAAGCTCGCGAAATCGCACTTTTCCGCCAAGGCAAATTCCGCGACGTAAAGCTTGCCAGACAACAGGCGGCCAAACTGGAAAATGTATTTGAGCAGAAGGGTGAGGTCAAAGTACTCGCGCTTATCATCAAAGCCGACGTGCAGGGTTCTTACGAAGCGCTGACGCATGCACTGCAAGGGCTTTCCACCGACGAGGTCAGAGTCAATATTATCCACAGCGGTGTGGGAGCGATTACCGAATCCGACATTAATCTTGCGCTCGCTTCCAAAGCCGTTGTGATTGGCTTCAATAGCCGCGCGGATACGGTGGCGCGCAAGCTCATCGCTTCTACCGGAGTGGATGTGCGCTACTACGGTATTATTTACGAGGCTGTGGACGAAATCAGGGCAGCGCTATCAGGCATGATGACCCCCGACCGCAAGGAGAATGTTACGGGCCTGGTAGAGATACGCCAAGTGTTTCGCATCTCTAAAGTGGGCGCGGTGGCGGGTTGCCTGGTGCTGGAGGGCGTCATCAAGCGCGGGTCGCTAACCAGGCTGATACGCAATGGCGAACTCATCCACACAGGCGAGCTTGATTCGCTGAAGCGTTTCAAGGACGACGTGAAAGAGGTGAGAGCGGGTTTTGAATGCGGTTTATCACTGAAGAACTTTAATGACATCCAGGTGGGGGATCAACTGGAAACATACGAAATCGTCGAAGTTGCACGTAGCTTGTAACTGCCGCACCGAATGGGATCATCATGCCTAAAGATTATTCCCGCTCGCTGCGGATAGCCGACCAGATTCAGCGTGAACTCGCCGACCTGATTCGCAACGACCTCAACGATCCCCGTATTGGCATGATCACCTTGACCGGTGTCGAGGTGAGTCAGGATTACGCGCATGCCAAAGTTTTTTACACGACGCTGCGTAGCGAAAGCGACAATTTCCTCACCGGCAAAGGATTGGAAAACGCATCTGGATTTTTACGCAACCATTTGATGCATCGATTGAAGCTTCGAGTAATTCCGCAACTTCATTTCATTTATGACGAGTCGGTCGAGCGCGGTGTGCGTTTATCCCAACTGATAGATGAGGCCGTAGCACAAGAGGCGCCGGCGAACGAACCGGATGATACCTGATCTGTGTCCGATCAGGTATAGATCACCTCCATATTGAACCGTGTTCTAAAACCTGCATGCGTCAAGCGTCACATCAGCGGCGTCCTGCTGCTCGACAAACCAGCCCACATTTCGTCCAATCAAGCGTTGCAGGTAGCTAAACGCATCTTTGCAGCGCGTAAGGCCGGTCACACAGGCACGCTTGACCCGATGGCAACCGGCCTGTTGCCCATTTGCTTCGGGGAGGCTACAAAGTTTTCGTCGGCATTGCTTGGGGCGAACAAGGCCTACGAAGCGACGTTGAGGCTGGGCTATATCAGTACAACCGGCGATGCCGAAGGTGAAATTTCAGTTGCAAGCAAAATAGCACCCGGCGATTTGAAGTTGGCGCCGCAGCAGATCGAGGCAGCGCTGAAAAGATTTACCGGCACGATCATGCAGGTGCCGCCGATGTATAGTGCCCTGAAACATCAAGGGAAACCCATGTATGCTTACGCAAGGGAAGGGTTGGAAATCGAGCGGCAACCACGTGAAGCCATTATTCATGATTTGCATATCGAGGCCATCGAGGGGAATGGTTTACGCATCCTGGTCAAGTGCGGTTCGGGTACTTACATCCGCACGCTGGCTGAAGATATAGGCAAGGCGCTAGGATGCGGTGGGGCATATCTCACCCGCTTGCGCCGAAACATTGTTGATAATTTTGACTTATCGCAAGCTTATACGCTGGATGCGCTTGAAGCTATGCCGCTGCCGCAGCGAGACTGCTGTCTGCTTCCGGTCGATATTCTCATGCGGGACCTGGCGACCGCTACACTGGATGCCGCGGCGGCGGCATCTTTGCTTCAGGGACGGGTGATCTGCGACTATTTCTCGCAGGATTGCTTATCCGAAGGGCAAAAGATTCGATTGTACGATCAGACTAAACGTTTTCTGGGGTTGGGAAAAATAACCGCGGGGGGTGAAATCGCCCCTAGTAGACTTATAGGGAACGTTTGAACAGTTTGGTGGAGGTAGAGCAAAGGGTTTTCGCTGCCTCCTGATCCCGATTATTTCTGTCGGATTACTCATCCAGAAGCGGAGCTTTGGCGGCGTAATTTGACCTGATAGCAGTTGGCTGACTGACATCGGTTGATTACGCTGCTAATTTCACCGATCCAGCTACTGGTAAACCCGGGATTCATTCGGAGATCGGAACAAAGGTTATGAATTTTGTTTTGACCGCATGCTGTCGGTAACATCTTTACCTATTCCGCGATAACCGGTGAAGCGGCCAGACGAGTCGAACATCGGCTCTCCGCTAACCATCAGATATTGTTTGGCGCCATCGGCTTTAGTGCGGCTGTAGACAAAATCGATAAAAGGCCGTCGTGCCGTGATATTTTCCTTGAATGCGGCATACTCGGATTCATTCCAGCGCGTTCCGCTATCTTCCCTATGCTCACCCATCAGTTTATCAACCCCGATCCCGAGCATGTCAAGGACGGGTCCATAAACCTTGGTAAAACGTCCTTTCTCGTCTTGTTCCCAGTACCAGTCAGACGCCAGTTCGGTCAGCCGGCGAAAGCGCGCTTCGCTCTCGCGTAGTTCCGCAGTTCGCTCCGCCACGGTTTGTTCCAGCTTTTTATTATAATCCTCGAGTTGCTTGTATAACAGGCGTACTTCCAACATGTTGTGGATACGTGTCTGGACTTCGACCAGATCGAATGGCTTGCTGACAAAATCTTTCGCACCGGCCTGAAGCGCTCGCAACTTATGACCTGGCTGGGCAGTGATTACGAGTACTGGCAAATAGCCTTTCGGTTCAATTTGCTTCAGGGCTTCCAACACCTGAAAGCCATCCATGCCCGGCATTTGCAGATCGAGAAGAATCAGATCATAACGGTTCTGGCGATAGAGCCCGGATACCTCGCGTGGATTCATTGTCGAGGCAATACAGGTATAACGTGCGTCGCTCAGCATTTGCTCAAGCAGCCGGACATTAGCTTCCTGATCATCGACAATCAGGATTTTAGCGTTAAGAATGTCGGGAGTACTAATCATTTTCTGTTCCCTATTCACTGGCAATTAATCGATTTTTTTCGAATTTGCCTAAGATACTCCATCGTTCTGTAGATGGTAATGGTAAAAGCGACTATTTCTCCGTAACTGACTTTTGCCATCCCCGACCAGAAATGTCGGGCCTATCAGCACGTCTGTCTGGGATAAACACGGAGCGGAACTGGTACCGCGAACTCGATATCCATATTCCGCTATATTCTTTCCTGACGAATTTATATTGTTGACATGGAAATACTTTGCCAAACGCGAATCGAGCTCGTGAGTTTACGCGAAACAGAATTGGCCATCACATATATGCTCGCTCCGAAATTCGATAGGTATTCTTGTTTGCCTGCTTGGCGTCCAGCAGAGCTGCGTCCGCATTTTTCAAAAGCGTATTGACATCTTTGCCATTGAACGGATAAAGACCGATACCCGCACTCGCTGTGACCCAAACATTATTCCCCTGAATACTATAGGGTTGTGACAGCACTTTGATAATTTTTTCTGCTGCCAGTGCTATACCGTTGACGTTACTGACATGCGGCATTGCGATCACAAATTCATCACCACCAAGTCGCGCTACGGTATCTTCCTGGCGTACAGCCGCCACCAGGCGTGCTGCGACCAATTTTAGAAGCAAATCGCCGACGTCGTGACCCAAGGTGTTATTGATCTGCCTGAAACCATCCAGATCCAGATATATAACCGCCATAATGCTGTCGTATCTTTTTGCGTGGATGATTGCCTGAGAGACTCTCTCCACCAGAAGCCGTCTGTTGGAAAGCCCAGTCAAAGGGTCATGCAACGCCATGAATTCCTGTGTTTTAGCATAACTGCGCGACCGCTGATGCAACAAGCGCACTTCCAGCAGATTGTGAACCCGGGCAAGCACCTCGGCCATATCAAACGGTTTACTGACGAAATCTTTTGCCCCGGATTGGAGTGCGCGGAGCTTACAGTCGGGATTAGCGGTAATGACCAGTACAGAGAGGTATCCGTCTGCTTCAATCTCCTTCAAGACTTCCAACACCTGAAATCCGTCCATGCCGGGCATTTTGAGATCAAGCAAAATCAGGTCATAACGATTTTGCCGATGCAATTCATAAACCTTATAGGGATCCATCGTCGAACTGATGGAAGTATAGTTTGCAGTGCTTAACACGCTTTGCAGGAGCTGGATATTTGATTCCTGGTCGTCAACGATCAGGATTTTTGCATTATGAATGTCGGTTTCAGTGATCATATTGCATGAATATTCAATTGGCCGACTATCTTTATAATCTAGCTGATCGATGGCGAGTTTGAGCAATAGCAAATTCTCAGGCCTTAAACGCGCAAATTTTGCTGCTATTTTGCGTCGCTATCTGTGCGCTAACTCTCATAAGAAACGTGAAAACGACTCATTTGGAAAAATATCGGCTTGCAGCGGGTGGGAATTTAGAGAGAAATAGCGCTCAATATAATACTGACGCGGTGCTCCGGGTTGGGCTTGAGGGTTGCTGTAATTCGAACGACCATATTTGGACATTTTTTACCCTTAACGACATATATGCCAAGCTTTAGTAGCTTAATTCAAGAAAACTTTTTCGTAAAACCAGACTATCTCCGGCGGTTCCCAGTCCAAGTTTACGGAGCAATAAGATTTGACCTTGCTATGGGTAGGTTGATATAATTGTATTTCTCTGACGCGGGGTGGAGCAGTCTGGCAGCTCGTCGGGCTCATAACCCGAAGGTCGTAGGTTCAAATCCTGCCCCCGCAACCAAAATCAAAGCGTTTAACCCCAAGCTGGGGCTTTGTGCTGTATGGCTCACATGTGTGGAGCGATGCAGACTTCTCTGCTCAATCACTCATTGAGCAATCGCCAGAAAAGACAAACCGCGCGTATGGCGGAGCGTCGCGCCTTCTCCCAAATTTCGGTTAAACAACCCTTTTCCCGCGTCCCTAAGGAAATCGGCTGAAAGCATCCGGCCGGTTCATATTTCGCCGCTTTTTCGGCCAATAGAAAATTATTGTATTGGCGTTTCTCAAATCTGTCCTCACCCCAGTTCGCTAATTCCCGTGCGGCTTAAGCAGGTATTTTGTGGGTGACTATCGTGGTTTTTCAGGGAAAGGTTCCCATATAGTAATAAAGAACTATGTCTCCAACTTGAGACAGCTTTAATTGTTTTAGATTCAAGTCATCAAACAACGACACAACTAATATGATTTTTTTCAAGTACCTGAGTTAAAAGAAAAAACAACGTGTTGCTTAACAACGACGAAATCCTGAGCTCCGCCTCTACGGCGAATTCTGCTCAAGTCTTTGTATTTATTAACTCTTTTTTAATTGGCATGGTAGATGCTAAAGATGTAATTGACTCCCTTTCAAAATAAAGCAGCTTTGCTGGGGATTCGAATTGCCACGACTTTACATGAGAATACCCGCCATATTAATAGCTTATTATCCCAGGAGAGAAAAATGAATACAATGTCAAAAGCATTCGTAGCCGCTTTGGTTCTTGGAGGTTCCATCTCTACCGCAACCGCAGGCGGTGTGATCACAAATATTACGGCCACCGACACATCCGGGGGAACGTTTGACTCAGGTATTATTGGGGATCATACCTTGGATCTTGCCAAGACCTTCAGCAGTATCAATCCAATCTCATTGACATTCACGGTTGCCCATGAGAATGGTACGGGCGGAAACCCCTACGCCGTGACCGAGGCGGTTACCAATAATACTGGACAGGCGTGGACAGATTTTCATTACAGTATTACCGAACCAAACCGGGGTAATGGCACTGTATTTACCGCCCATGAGCAGTCAACGTTTAGCGACTTTACGCTCGATGGCTCAAGTGGTCCTCGTAACCTTAACTTTACCGGGAATTTAGCGGCCGGCGGTGTGGCCGACGCGACCTTTAATATAAGCCCGTTCGATCCCGGTGCCGGTAACACCTCTACCTTTACTTTGACACAAGTGCCGAGTGTTCCGGAACCGGAGACTTATGCCATGCTGGTAGCAGGGTTGTTGTTGATGGGTGGTATGGTAAAGCGTAGAAACAATAATAAGCTGCAAGGTTAGCCGATTTATATCAGGTAAGTCGCATGGACAAACCCCGCCTGATCGGCGGGGTTTGTTTTTGGTGCCGGTTTTTCGAAGAATATGAGCTATATGGGCAGGAATGCTTTCTTTATAGTTCCAGCTCAACAACTCGCTGGGGCCATTCAAGCCGATTGTTCGTTTATCCCCTTCAGTGCAACTATCGTAATATGCGCAAGACCGCAGTGAAATACCCTCGACGTGACTAGGGGAACTAAACTGTAGAGGCTGAGTCGAACAAGGACTGGTAGATCCTTTGGGAAACAGGAAGTTCTTGATTGTTTGAAACAGGAGTTTGCGAATGCTTACATCATCGTTTGAAATCATTGCTTTACAGAAGAAAGCGGATTATTCGATCGTTATGAGCAGCACGCTGTGAACTATCGAGAATTAAATTTGTCTAATTTGGACTGGTAGTTTAAATATTTTTTTTAAAGGAGCTTGCAATGGTTACGATGGCATCAAGCGAAACCTTGGTCGCTGCGGAAAATACCTTGGAACCATATTGAAATTTATTCAGTCCAAACAAAACTGGTAGTTTTTGTTTTTAATTTGGACTCCCCACGTTTCTGGTCCGGAAATTCTTAATTAACTTACAAAATAGGAGTTGGTAATGTCTACAACTACGCCAGAAAAATTAGTTACACATCAAACGAAGGTGAGCAGTGCTCGCTACGATATGTCTGAGTGGTACGACTCCAAGTATTACAAAATGGGCCTTTTGCCTATACTGGGGATTGCCATTTTCTGGGTCTGGTTCCAACGCACTTATGCCTACTCGCATGGGATGGACTCGATGGAACCGGAGTTCGAGCAAATCTGGATGGGACTATGGCGTTTTCAAATGATGTTGTGGCCGGTCGTAGCGCTTGTTGTCTGGGGTTGGATATGGAAGACGCGTGATAGCGAGGCGCAACTGGCCAGCCTAACGGTGAAACAGGAAATCAAGCGCTATTTTTATTTCCTCATGTGGCTCGGCGTATATCTGTTCGCTGTTTATTTCGGGTCAAGTTTCTTCACCGAGCAAGACGCCTCATGGCATCAGGTGATCATTCGCGATACGAGCTTCACGCCCAGCCATATCCCGCTTTTTTATGGTTCATTTCCGATGTACATCATCATGGGGATAGCGACTTACCTGTACGCAAATACGCGGTTGCCTCTCTACAACAAGGGAACTTCGTTTCCTTTGGTAATGGCTATCAGCGGACCGGTGATGAGTCTGCCGAACGTGGGTCTTAACGAGTGGGGTCATGCCTTCTGGTTCATGGAAGAACTCTTCAGCGCGCCGTTGCATTGGGGTTTCGTAGTCTTGGCATGGGCAGCGCTGTTTGCTGGTGGCCTTGCTGTGCAGATCATCGCACGCTTCTCCAACCTTCTGGATGTGCAATGGAATAGTCAAAGCAGATCCATTCTGGATAACGTTGTCTAAATCTGTACCGTAGCTTTACCGCTCCGCCCTCTGCGTTTCGTAGAGGGCGGAGTTCGTTGCGCCGTATGGCCCGCCGATGCTGTGCTGTCAGTCTCATCAAATTCATCCTAGGGCCGCGTCCTGACTGTATATTCTAACCATGCAATGGTGGGAAAATTTTTCCGGTCTGTTTTGTCAGACTCGTCAGCATACGTAGAATATTTGTCTCAATATTAATTCCCATCGGAACGCGAGCTTGATTGGTTATTGTGCCGGTAGACGCCAGACGTAACTCAGTGCACAATAGTACAATTGATGGATAGCGTAGCGTTGTGAATCCTCACTATTGAATTCCAGCTTTATGGCGGGCCTCCCCGCATTGCATAGTAGTGAATCTGGTCAGGTCCGGAAGGAAGCAGCCACAGCTATTTTCTGCAAGTGCCGGGGGTTAGGCTCGCCACCCTTTTTTGTTTGCACAGGTGGAGGGAACGAGCGTCGAGCCGATCTCCTTCACCGTGCTGTAAACAGAAAAGTCCAAAATTCTTTCCGCTCTATAACCCAGCCTAAATAGTCATCTCTCGATATCATGTCCCAGACTCAGGTTCTTGCCCGCAAATGGCGACCGAAGAACTTTTCCGAGCTGACCGGGCAGGAGCACGTGGTCAGGGCGCTTACCAACGCGCTTGAGCAAAAACGCTTGCATCATGCCTATCTGTTTACAGGAACCCGAGGTATCGGCAAGACTACTATCGCACGTATTTTAGCCAAGGCGCTCAACTGCCAGACAGGCGTCTCGTCGATGCCTTGCGGCGTATGTTCCGCCTGCACCGAGATTGATGGCGGGCGCTTCATCGATCTGATTGAAATGGATGCGGCCTCCAATACGCAAGTCGAAAAGATGCGCGAACTGCTGGAGAACGCACTTTACGCCCCTACGGTGGCTCGCTACAAGGTTTACATTATTGACGAAGTACACATGCTCTCCAAATCGGCTTTCAATGCCATGCTGAAGACGCTGGAAGAACCGCCGGAGCACGTCAAGTTCATACTCGCCACTACCGACCCCCAGAAGATTCCTGTAACGGTTCTGTCTCGTTGCCTGCAATTCAACCTGAAGCAGATTCCGCTGCCGCTGATTGCTGTGCATCTCAAGCATGTGCTTGAGCAGGAGCATATAAGCTGCGATGAAACGTCGTTACAATTGCTTGCGCGTTCGGCGCAGGGCAGCATGCGTGACGCCTTGAGCATACTGGATCAGGCGATTGCTTTTGGCGAGGGGAAGATCGAAGAAGCCGGAGTGCGCGATATGCTCGGCGCTATTGACCAGCGCTATCTTTATGACTTGCTGGATGCTTTGTCGCAAAAAGACGGGGCGAAGATGCTGGCGATAGCCGATGCGATGGAAACCCGCAGCCTGTCGCTTGACACCGCGCTGCAGGATATGGCAACGCTGCTGCATCGTCTTGCGCTGGCGCAAATCGTGCCGTCGGCTATCGGCGAGGATGCACCGGAGCGCGAACAAATTTTCGCGCTGGCCAAAGTCTTTTTGCCGGAAGATATTCAGTTGTTTTATCAAATTGCCATAAATGGCCGTGACGACCTGAGCCGGGCACCGGATGAGTACGCCGGCTTCACCATGACGCTGATGCGAATGCTGGCTTTCATACCCGACGATATGACAACGGCTTCAGTGGGAGGCCAGGAAAAAACTGCAGCCAAAGCTGAGGTAAAAGCCCCAAGTAGCGGCACCGGTGCGGAAACTAAACGCCCATTGCCGTTAATTACCGTCGAAACAGCGGTTATCAAGCCGGATCTTGATATAAGCTCAAGCGCATTCAGCGATGGCTGGAGAGTGATGGTAAATCAGTTAAAGCTGAGCGGTTTGGCCAAAATGCTGGCCCAGCACTGCGAAGTGAAGAATGTTTCGCCGAACGAAATCGAATTCTGCGTGCTCGAAACGCATAAACACCTGCTTGATAAGGCTTACCAGGAAAGGATGCAAACTGCTCTGAGGGAGCATTTGGAAAAGCCGGTCCGGCTGAAGTTTTCCATAGGAACGATCACCGGCTTGACACCCGCGGAACTTGGTAATCGTGAAAAGCAGGAGAAGCAATCGCAAGCCGTTGCAGCTATCGAGTCCGACCCGTTTGTACGGGAACTGGTGGAGCATTTCGATGCAAAACTGATCGTTTCTTCGATCAAACCTATTCAATAGCGGAGGTAAAAAATGATGAAAGGCGGCTTGGGCAATCTGATGAAACAGGCTCAGCAGATGCAGGAGAACATGAAAAACATGCAGGAAAAATTGGCTTCGATAGAAGTCGAAGGCCAATCCGGCGCGGGCATGGTCAAGGTAGTAATGACCTGTCGTTATGATGTGAAGCGGGTCAGCATCGACAGCAGCCTCATCGGTGACGATAAGGATATGCTGGAAGACCTGATTGCTGCTGCGGTAAACGATGCTGTGCGACGAGTGGAATCCACCACTCAGGAAAAAATGGCTGGTTTCACCTCCGGACTGCCGCTGCCGCCGGGGATGAAGCTACCATTTTAGCTTTATACCGAAAATACGTGACTGTGACTAACGGATTGATTCGTTATGTCGGCGCACTTCCATAGCTCTATGTTCGTTTTCGGAGTTTTTTATCATTTCTCCTAAGTGAAAACGCCAACCAGCCTAGAGGACCTGATCGACGCCTTGCGCTGTCTTCCCGGGGTAGGCCCCCGGTCAGCACAGCGTATGGCTTATCATCTGTTGCAACGCGATCATGAGGGTGCGCGGCGCCTCGCCGGTTCGCTCGATTATGCGTTGCAACATATCAGGCATTGTGAGAAATGCAATAACTTCACAGAAGAAGTGATATGCGAATTATGCCGTTCTCAGCGGCGCGAGGCCGCATTGCTATGTGTGGTCGAAATGCCTGCCGATCTGCTGATGATGGAGCAAGCGCACTGTTACAAAGGCCTGTATTTTGTACTGATGGGAAGGCTTTCGCCATTGGATGGCATCGGCCCCAAGGAGATTCATCTTGATCGTCTACTGAAGCGGACTCAGGATGGCGTAGTGCGGGAAGTTGTGCTCGCCACCAATTTCACGGTCGAAGGGGAGGCGACTGCTCATTATATTAGCGAGCTGCTGCATAACAAAGATCTGAAGGTCACACGCATTGCACGCGGGTTGCCGGTTGGCGGCGAGCTGGAACACGTGGATAGCGGTACGCTGGCGCAAGCAGTGATTGAGCGTAGAGAGATCTAGTTCCGGCAAGAAAACATCCAGGATTGTTATGTCAGGTTTGACCTGGAGTCCTGGTTCAAGCAGGTAGGGTGCATTACCTGTTAATGGTTGTGCCGCAATGCTGTTTTCACCGATCTGCCCCGCTGACGTCAGCATAATCGTAAGGCTATAAAGTGAAGTGAAGTAATAGGAATGACGCCCTCTTCCCCAATGGCATCCAAGTGCCGAAGTGTAAGTCGTGATAGACCACAAACAGAAAGTTGAGACCAAGATGACAGCCAGGTTGCCGAAGCCGCCAAAATCGTCCAGGCCGTCGAGATCGCCGGCGCACAGCCCGCTCAGGCCGGCAAAGAAAAAAATAGCTGCGACGGTAGCGGGGGTTGAACCGATTTCTGCCTCGGCACCGCCCATCACGCAAAAACTGCATAAGTTGCTGGCGCAGGCAGGGTTGGGATCAAGGCGTGAAATGGAGGAGTTGATCGCTGCCGGGCAGACCACCATCAATGGAAAGGTCGCAACTATCGGCGACCGCGCGGGACCTGAGGATATTGTTCGGGTGGGCAAGCGCGTGATTCATCTCAAGTCCCCTGAACGGTTGCCCCGAGTCATGCTTTATCACAAGCCGGAAGGGGAGATAGTCAGTCGCGACGATCCACAAGGCCGTCCATCAGTCTTCGAAAAACTGCCGCAAATGCGGTCTTCCAAATGGATAGCCATTGGTAGGCTGGATTACAACACCAGCGGGCTGCTGATCTTTACGACAGATGGTGAATTGGCTAATCGTTTGATGCATCCGCGCTTTGAAGTCGAGCGCGAGTATGCGGTGCGGATCATGGGGCGCCTGACGCCTGAAGTAACGGAACTGCTGACCACTGGCGTTGAGCTGGAAGATGGTCTGGCAAAATTCGAACATTTGTCGGATCAAGGCGGAGAGGGTTCCAACCACTGGTATCGCGTGATATTGAAGGAAGGCAGGAATCGCGAAGTGCGCCGTATGTTCGAGAAAGTGGGGATCACAGTGAGCCGCCTGATGCGCGTACGTTTTGGTCCAATTAACCTGCCGCCGCGTCTGAAGCGAGGAAAATGGATCGAGCTGGATGAAGTGGAAATAAAGCGTCTGCTGGAGCTGGTGGCTATCAGCCAATAAGAAGATGCCACCTCATTATTTGAGGGCGCATCTGGAATCCGCTACCAATGTCGTAACATTGGAAATATAGGAAATGTGGGGATACGTGATTACCCCAACCGCATTCGCTGTGGATGCAAACCACCGTTTTCCAGGCATACAATCCGAAGGCATACACGTCGATGAATATGACCTTCGATTGCCAGCTACAGCCAGCCGCTGCAATCTGAGGTGATTATTCAGGAAGCTGGTCGCGCCTCAGAAGAAAAACAAACTCATCCCCGGCGCTGGTTTCAAGCCAGGTGAAAGGCGTCAGAGGAAAGGCCTGTTCCAGCGCTTGACGATTATGCCCGATCTCGACAATCAGAATTCCCCGGTCTGTCAGGTAATCGGACGCCTGGAGCAATATTGCCCGGGTTGCTTCCAGACCATCTTCGCCGCTCGCCAGTGCGCTGCGCGGTTCATGGCGATATTCTTCGGGAAGAGTTGCCATTGATTTCGCGCTGACATAAGGCGGATTGCTGATGATGAGATCGTAACGGCGTCCTGCCAATGCAGCAAATAAATCAGACCGGACAAGACTGATTCTATGTTCCAGGTCGTAATCCGATACGTTCTTTTGGGCAACTTGCAACGCCTCATGTGAAATGTCCGCAGCATCTATCGCGGCGTTTTCGAAAGCGTGGGCAAGCAGCACGGCAAGGCATCCCGATCCGGTACAAAGATCAAGCGCGGAATGGATGTTGCCCGGTTCTTCTATCCACGGTGCAAGTTGCTCTTGCAGCAATTCGGCAATGAAGGAGCGCGGCACGATCGCACGTTCATCCACATAAAAACTGAAATCGCCTAGCCAGGCTTCGTTAGTGAGATAAGCAGCCGGGATTTTTTCGGTTGCGCGACGCCTGACTATGTCCAATACCTGATCCAGCTCGACTGTGGTGAGGCGAGCATCCAGAAATGGTTCCAGTTGATCGAGCGGCAGGTGCAGAGTGTGCAAAACCAGATACACCGCCTCGTCATATGCCGAGGCTGAGCCATGGCCGAAGAAAAGACTGGCGTCGTTAAAGCGGCTTACCGCGAAGCGCAGCAGGTCGCGGACGGTTTGAAGTTGGGTTTTTGCTTCACGGTACATAAATTTTATTTGATGTGATGAACGTTATCGGCTGCTACTGGCTCAGCCCATCTTATCCATTCTTGACGGGTTTTGCGACGCCCCGTCCATCCGCCGGAAGCTTGCGGTTCAGGTAGAGGAATTATTTAAGCAACAAATTCTCAAGCGTCAGCCGATAAATTTGCGGCAGCTGTTTCAGGTCCTCTACTTCCACATATTCGTTGAGTTTGTGAATGGTGGCGTTACGCGGTCCTATCTCCACTACTTCCGAGCAGATGTCCGCGATGAAACGCCCGTCGGAGGTTCCACCGGAAGTGGAGAGCTGCGGCTCGATTCGTGTCAGGGTTCTGATAGCGCGGCTCACTGCTTCCACGAGGTCGCCCCTGGGGGTGAGGTAGGGCTTGCCGGAGAGCTCCCATACCAAATGATAATCGAGATTTTGCCGGTTCAGGATTTCATGCACCCTGGCTTTTAGCGATTCGACCGTACTGGCGGTCGAGAAGCGGAAATTGAACAACAGGGTGACTTCGCCGGGAATGACGTTGGTAGCACCCGTACCGCCATTCATGTTGGAAATCTGCCAGGTAGTGGGCGGGAAATATTCGTTGCCTTCGTCCCATTGGGTCTGTGCCAGTTCCGCAATTGCGGGGGCGGCAAGGTGTATCGGATTTTTTGCCAGATGAGGATAAGCAATATGGCCTTGTATGCCTCTCACTGTCAATGTCCCGGATAGAGAACCGCGTCTGCCATTTTTGATGGTATCACCCAGTTTGTCCACGCAGGTGGGTTCGCCGACAATACAGTAATCGATCAGCTCATTACGGGCTTTGAGAGCCTCCACCACCCTGACGGTGCCGTCGGTTGCGACCCCTTCTTCGTCCGAGGTGATAAGCAATGCAATAGAACCGCCATGATTCGGGTGTTCGGCAACAAAAGCCTCAATTGCGGTAACGAATGCCGCGAGTGATCCTTTCATGTCGGCCGCACCTCGACCGTAAAGCTTGTCATCCCGGATTTCAGGTTTGAAAGGGTCGCTTTCCCATTTGTCGAGCGGGCCAGTCGGCACCACATCAGTGTGTCCGGCGAAACACAATAGCGGAGAGCCGGTTCCGCGCCGTGCCCACAAATTGTCCACTTCGCCGCAACGTATTCTTTCAATGTTGAAGCCGATCGGTTCCAGGCGGCTGATCAGGATTTCCTGGCAACCATTATCGAGTGGCGTCAGAGAACGGCGGGCGATTAGCGCCTTTGCGAGCGCGATTGTGTCATTGTGCATGGGATATTTCCTGAATAGAAACTGGCTTATGGATGCGCCGGAAATTGAGTATTACCTACTGATGTTTACTGTTGATCGAGGCAAGCGATATGAGCGCATACAGGTGGAAGCCGGTTTCCAGTAACATGCAAAGCCGTTATCGCTGATTCAGGCCGGTTTCCTGTTCAAACCGAACGATGAAATTCATAATTTATTCACCGATAAGTAACATGCGTGGATTGCGCAATCGGCGTGGTGAATAATTTTTCCGACCTATATTCCGCGCAGAAGCTCATTGATACCCGTTTTTGCGCGGGTTTTCGCATCTACCTGTTTAACGATGACCGCGCAATAAAGGCTGTATTTCCCATCTGCGGAGGGAAGATTACCCGAAACAACCACCGATCCCGGTGGAACACGGCCATAGCTTATCTCGCCGCTTTCCCGATTATAGATCTTGGTGCTCTGGCCTATGTATACACCCATGGAAATGACGGAATTTTCTCCAACAATCACGCCTTCGACGATTTCCGAGCGTGCACCGATAAAGCAATTATCCTCGATGATAGTCGGGTTGGCCTGCACCGGCTCAAGTACGCCGCCTATCCCCACGCCGCCGGACAGATGTACATTCTTGCCGATCTGAGCACAGGACCCAACCGTGGCCCAGGTATCGACCATCGCGCCTTCATCGACGTAAGCGCCAATATTGACATACGAAGGCATTAACACGACGTTACCGGCAATAAACGAGCCTTTTCTTACTGTCGCAGGAGGCACCACGCGGAACCCTCCATTACGGAAGTCCTTTGAACTGTAATCCGCGAACTTGGAGGGCACTTTATCGAAATAGTTGGAGAAACCACCCTTGATGAAGCTATTGTCTTCTATGCGAAAAGAGAGCAGCACCGCTTTTTTGATCCATTGATGCGTATTCCATTCGCCATTTATTTTCTCCGCCACCCGCAGTTTACCGCTGTCGAGCATTTCAAGTACCTGGGCAACGGATTCCTTGAGTTTGGCTTCGACATTACGTGGTGTAATCTCGGCGCGGCGTTCGAATGCTTCTTCAATGGTACTTTGGAGCTGATCCATGATTTTCCTTAATCTACTTTAGATATTTTTATCGATTGAAATTTTCCGCCCCGCTCGCGCTGCAAGTCAGCTACCAGCATTTTTATGCGTCCAGTTGCTGCAACGCATTCTTCCAATGGGGCAACAAGAGCGATACGAATGAAATTTTCGCCCGGGTTGACCCCATGCGCGTATCGTCCCAGATAGCTGCCGGGTAAAACCGTTACATTATAATCGCCATAAAGCCGCCGGGCGAACTCGACATCGCTGCACGGTGTTTTCACCCATAAATAAAATGCGGCATCCGGCATGGACACCTGCAGCGTTCCCCGCAGCGATTCGATAACCGCATCGAATTTTTCCCGGTACAGGCGGCGGTTCTCGATAACATGAAACTCGTCGCTCCAGGCGGCCTCGCTCGCTGCCTGCACCGCCGGATTCATTGCACTGCCGTGGTAGGTACGATAGAGCAAAAATTTTGCCAGTAACGCAGTATCTCCCGCTACGAAACCTGAGCGCATACCCGGTACATTGGACCTTTTCGACAGACTGCTGAATATAGCCAACCTGGGGAAGCCGGTGCGGCCAAGACGGTGGGCAGCCTCGAGCGCGCCAAGCGGTGGAGAAGCTTCATCGAAATAGATTTCGGAATAACACTCATCCGACGCAATAACGAAGCCATAGCGATCGGAAAGTTCGAATAGGTGCTCCCACTCATCCATCGACATTACCCTGCCCGTAGGGTTGCCAGGGGAGCAGACATATACAAGTTGCGTGCGCGACCAGATATCGCCCGACAATTGCGCATAGTCGAGTGCAAAATTATTTTCCGGCAACGTATTTAGGAAATATGGGGTTGCACCCGCCAGCAAAGCTGCGCCTTCGTATATCTGATAAAAAGGATTCGGACAAACTACAATGGCTTCCGGCAGCGATGGGTTGATTACCGCCTGGGCAAAAGAAAACAGCGCTTCGCGGCTCCCGTTAACCGGAATGACCTGTGTGTCGGGATCGACGGCAGGCACGTGATAACGCTTTATCAGCCAGGCGGCTATGCATGCTCGCAGCGATCGGGTGCCCAGGGTGGTGGGGTAGAAAGCCATCCCCGCGAGATTCTCCGCCAGCGCCTGGCGAATAAAATCCGGTGTGGTATGTTTGGGCTCGCCTATGTGCAGGCTGATGGGAGAAAGAGCCGTGTTTCGCTTGATTCCTTCAAACAGCTTGTTGAGCTTCTGGAAGGGATAAGGTTGCAGACGATCGAGGTTAGGATTCAATTTGATAGGCTGGGGCAGGCTCTGAACAACAATCTGCTACCTCTATGGTTAAGTCTATTGATCGAAGCAGGATTATAAAGGGCAGGCGTCTCGCGACCAACCAAAATGAACAAAACAAAACAAAATGATTTTCCCGTGGCGGCACTGCTCATAGGAGCAAGTATCTGGGGCTTGCTGTGGTATCCCTACCGACTGCTGGAACAAGCCCGGATAAGCGGAGCCATCGCGACCTCTATTACTTACGCAATTGCCTTACTGCTGGGGCTGGTTATATTTCGGAAAAGTTTGCACAGATCGCAAGTGCTCGGCGGCGAGCCGCATTTATTGTTCTGGATTGGCCTGTTTGCAGGCTGGACCAATCTCGCATATGTACTCGGCGTCATTCACGGCGAAGTCATGCGTGTCCTGCTTTTATTCTATCTCGCGCCGTTATGGACCATCGTGTTCTCACGTGTTCTGCTGAATGAAATGTTGAGTTTGCACGGCTATCTGGTTATCGCTTTTTCTTTGGCAGGTGCGATAGTCATGTTATGGCAGCCGGAAAATGGCTTCTCGTTGCCTTCCTCTTATGGTGACTGGATGGGATTATCGGCCGGCTTCATGTTTGCACTCTCGAATGTGCTGAGCCGCAAAGACCAATACCACAGTGTTCAGGTAAAATCGGTGGCGGTGTGGAGCGGCGTCGCGCTGGTAGCATTCGGTTACAGCCTGTTTCTGGTCGACCTGCCCGTAATGAGCGACATTTTCACAGATACGTATCTGCTCCTGTTGGGCGTCGGATTGGTCGTGTTCGCCCTGAGTTTGGTTGTGCAATACGGCCTGGCACATACGCCCGCGAATCAGGCCATCGTAATCATGCTGTTCGAATTGGTGGTGGCGGCGATTGCGGCCTATTTCCTGACTGATGAGGCGATGACGCCCAGGGAATGGATCGGCGGGCTAATGATTATTTCGGCAAGTCTGTTTTCTGCCTCGATGAATCGGGAGTAACATGGCCAATCGGCGTGCCGACTACCGACGGCGATGATAGTCTCCATCTCGTCTGGTTCGGCAAAACAAAGTTCTTCTGTATCGCTATGCCACCGTGGGCGGGCCATGGTTTTCGTTCCGCGCCCGGTGTTCAATCAGATTTGCCGGTTCAGTTGTCGTCTGAGCGCATACACCGGAATTATCTGGATTCTCCAGGTTGCATAAAGGCAGAAAAATACACATGAGCCATCACATCGTCTTTCCGGAGCGGGATTCACTCAAGGTGAAGGTGCGCCGGCCGAATTTTGAGCATACTTACGAGGAATACGCGCAAACGACTTCTGATCAGATCGTGCCGCACCTGCAGCGTGCGACTGTGGCCATCATCAACAAATTGGGATTGAGCGACGGGATCCTCGCGGAATTGCCGAGGCTGAAAATGATAGCGATTGCCGCAACGGGATATGATGCCATCGATATTGCAGCCTGCCGCAAGCGTGGCATCGCGGTGGCGAATATCCGTAATTATGCGATTCATACCGTACCTGAACACGTGTTCGCGATGGTGCTCGCGTTGCGTCGCAACTTACTGGCGTACCGGCAGGAGATTGAGCAGGGGGCGTGGCAGAAATCGGAACAGTTCTGTCTGTTTACGCATAATATAAGCGAATTGTTCGGCTCGACCATGGGCATTATCGGAGAAGGCGCTATCGGGCGCGGCACCGCCGCAATCGCGCGCGGGTTCGGCATGCGCGTTCTGTTTGGGTACCATCCGTCCACCAAGAAAAAAGATGTGCTGCTCACCCCTTTCGATCAGGTACTCGCCGAGTCGGACATACTCTCGTTGCATTGCCCCTTGTCGCCGGCTACGCGCAACATGATCGGCATTAATGAGTTGCGCAAGATGAAGCGCAGCGCGTTGCTGATCAACACCGCGCGGGGAGGGCTTGTCGATGAGGCGGCGCTGGTTCAGGCCCTGGAAGAAGGCGTTATTGCAGGCGCTGGCTTCGACGTACTCACCGTCGAGCCACCCAGCGAGGGCAATCTATTGCTCGACCTGCGCCGTCCCAATTTCATTCTTACGCCACATATCGCCTGGGCCTCAGCCGAGGCAATGCACTTTCTCGCCGATCAGTTGATCGACAATATCGAAGCCTGGGTGGCCGGAAAGCCGCAGAATCTGGTTACCTGAGTAAAGAGGTTGATCAAGCAGAATTCTGTACGCATAGAATATATTTTGCCTTCTCGGCTTATCACTTTTTATTTATCACCATCTCCACCTGGTTTAAAGTGAATTCAGGCTATTTCTTCGTATTGTTCAGTGCGATTAACCACGTTAGGCGCAACTGAGTGCACACAAGCATAAACCGTATGCAAGTCGACCGGTTGACAAGGTGAAGACCCTTCGATAGTCTCTCAGGGTTAAGTTTTGGTCTGGTTTTGGGCCGCTTCAATTCATGTGGTTCGAGCATTCAGGTCGGATGGTTCGTGGATATGATCAGTTTGATTATTGGTACTTAAATAACAGGAGGGGAAACATGGAACTTAAAGGATCGAAAACTGAAGAAAACTTGAAAGCTGCCTTTGCCGGAGAATCTCAGGCCAATCGTCGTTATCTCTATTTTGCAAGCAAAGCGGCTGTTGAAGGTCAGGATGATGTGGCAAACATCTTCCGCACGACGGCGGAAGGGGAAACCGGGCATGCTCATGGACACCTGGAGTATCTGGAGGCTTGTGGCGATCCGGCTACAGGTATGCCTTTCGGCTCATCCCGCGCCAACCTGCAAACGGCGATAGCGGGCGAGACGCATGAATACACCGATATGTATCCCGGCATGGCCAAGTCTGCTCGCGACGAAGGTTTCGATGAAATCGCCGACTGGTTCGAGACGCTGGGCAAGGCTGAGCGCTCTCATGCCAATCGCTTCCAGAAGGTTCTGGATAATCTGGCTGATTAAGTCGTTGCAAGACAGCAATGGACCGGGTCGAGTGCCAGCATTCGATCCGGTCGGTTGTTCCGCTCTGACGCTCTGTTCTGAAGTTTCATCTGTTTTATCCTTATACATTTTCATATCACCATGACCACTCGAGAAGGCAGTCTGGAGCGCCCCACGCGTCATCCGCTCGACTGGGAAAATCCGGATTTTTATGACGAGCCGAAGCTATTCAGCGAAATGGAGCGCGTCTTCGACATTTGTCATGGTTGTCGCCGTTGCGTCAGTCTATGCACGGCATTTCCGAGCTTGTTTGATCTTATAGACGAGGGAAGCACCGGTGAACTCGATGGGGTGGAGAAACAGAACTTCTGGGAGGTAGTGGATCGTTGTTATCTCTGCGATATGTGTTTCATGGCGAAATGCCCCTATGTGCCCCCGCACCCATGGAATGTCGATTTTCCTCACCTGATGCTGCGTGCAAAGGCTGTCAAGCACAAAAAAGGCGATGTTCGCTTCCGTGATGAATTGCTTTCGAGCACGGATCTCATGGGTAAACTGGCTGCTATTCCGGTAGTGGCTCAGGCGGTAAACGCGGTAAACAAGACGCCGGTCGCCCGCAAGTTAATGGATAACGTACTGGGTATTCACGCCGAGCGGAAACTGCCGGATTATGACAGCCATAAATTTCGACCGAATGCGAGGATCAATCAATCTCATGAAGTCCGTGACGGTGACAGGACATCGGGGAAGGTTGCGATTTATGCCACGTGTTATGTCAATTACAATGAGCCCGGCATAGGGCACGATTTATTGAAGGTGCTTGACCACAACCAGATTCCCACGCGCCTGGTGGAAAAAGAAGCCTGTTGCGGAATGCCGAAGCTGGAACTGGGCGATCTGGATGCGGTGAAAGCGCTTAAGACCAGGAATATTCCCCCTCTGGCGGAGCTTGCGAAGGAAGGGTACGCAATACTTGCACCTGTGCCTTCCTGCACGCTTATGTACAAGCAGGAACTGCCGCTCATGTTTCCCGAGGATGAGGATGTGAAAGCGGTAGCCGCAGCAATGTTCGATCCATTTGAATACTTGATGTTGCGCAACCGGGACGGTTTGCTGAAAACCGATTTTAAGCAGCCGCTAGGTAATATTTCGTATCACATTCCCTGCCATTTGCGGGTACAGAACATCGGGCAGAAAACCAGGGAAATACTGCAAATGGTTCCCGATACGAAAGTGAGCGTCGTCGAACGATGCTCCGGCCATGATGGGACCTGGGGAGTAAAAAGCGAACACTTCGCCGATTCCATGAAAATCGGCAAACCGGTATTCAAGCAAATGGGGGCTTCCAAGCCCGATTACATCAGTTCCGACTGCGCCATCGCCGCCCGGCACATTGAGCAGGGTATGGGTGACACCAAGGCGCAGAAACAGCACCCGTTGACGCTGATCCGGATTGCTTACGGGCTTGACTGAACAGCTGGCTGAGCAATCGGCCTTCTTGCTTCGTTCCTGTTATTCCAGTTCGAGAATGGAGAGTGAGGGCGAAACACGAGATAGTACGCATGAGTACCGCGAGGAACCGGGAACGAAACCAAAAACGGCCTATTTTTTAATGCAATGGAATAATAATTCATGCCTTCGATTACTCCTGGTAGTCTGATGACCCTGGAAACCTACGCCAAAGTGAGGCAGGAGTTCCGCGCTCGCGTAATGGCCCACAAAAAAAACCGCAAGGTTCATCTGGGTGAGAATGTCACGCTTATTTTTGAGGACGAGTTGACGGTACGATATCAAATCCAGGAAATGCTGCGGGCAGAGAAGATTTTTGATGAAGACGGCATACTTGCCGAGCTGGATGCCTACGGTCCTCTGGTTCCGGATGGCGCCAACTGGAAAGCGACCATGATGATCGAATATCCTGATCCGGTCGAGCGCGCCGCCAGGCTGGCGAAACTGATCGGTATAGAAGATAAGGTATGGATCAGGGTAAATGGCTGTGATCCGGTTTATGCGATTGCCGATGAAGACATGGAGCGTGAAAACGAAGAGAAGACATCCGCGGTACATTTTCTGCGTTTTGAGCTCACCGGGGAAATGATAAAAGCGCTACATCAGGGTGTGTCCCTGAGCATGGGCATCGATCACAATGCTTACGAGGTTACGGCTGAGCCGGTGCCAGCAGCGGTACGCGAATCGTTGATCAAGGACTTGACCGCGTAATGAAAAGAGTCTTGCTGTTGCTATGCTTCTTGCCGGTTGCAGTTTATGCCCAGCAACAGAAATTCGAATATGAATTCGATCATGAGAGGCCCTGGGTCGAACTTCAGGCGCAATTGCCTCCCTATCCGGAGACGGAAAATCTGCTGCAATTCGATGCGGGTCCCGTCAGCACAAACCTTCACTATGTCGACGCCTTGTCCATCACGGTTGGAGAGGATGGGGTAGTGCGTTACACCCTCGTGATCACATCATCGGCAGGTGGGATGAACGTGAGCTACGAAGGAATACGCTGCCAAACCGCCGAAAAAAGAACTTACGCTTATGGCCGGAATGACCATACCTGGACGCGGGCGGGAAGGTCGAAATGGGCCGATCTCGAAACACTTAACCAGAACTATGCCCAGCGCGCGCTCTACAGATATTTTTTCTGTCCGCTTGGATTCGATATGGTGAGGGATGCGGATGAAGCTATCCAGGCATTGAAAGCCGGAATCCACCCGCGAGCGGTACGATATTAGGCGGAAGCGTACTTTTGCTGGCCGGGTGAAAATTTCTTCGAGTCTGGCAAATCAGGTCGTGATTTTCACCGCCCACGCTCATAAAGCACTTTAGAGCGAATCCCCAGGCGGCAATAGCCAAGTATGGGGCCGGGCAGTTCATCAATCGCTAACTTGAACCGAGCAACCTGGGCGTCATTTATTTGTCCCGGCACAACCGGAAGGTAGGCAAATTCGAGGCCCGCCTCTTTTGCCGCTGACTCAAGTAGGTTGTGATCCGGATGGGCGCCACCGTCCTCGCTGTCCGGTCGATTGCAGATTACACTTCTGAAACCAGCCGCTTTAATATCAAGCAAATCCTCAACACTGATCTGTGGGCTGGTGGAAAAATTATCGTCTATTTTCGTGAGCTTCATTGAACATTTCTCAGAGTGAACAAGGCAATATTCTACGATATTAAAGCAGGACCATATTATCTCTATGGATGAGTTCCGGTTCACCTAAATAACCCAGAACAGTCTCGATTTCGCTACTTGCGCGCCGCAGAATTCTCCGGGTTTCCGCAGCGTTGTAATTAATGAGTCCTCGCGCAATTTCCCGTCCGATAGGATCGAGGCAGCCTACCAGCTCGCCGCGCTCGAAGGTGCCAATGACATTTGTAACGCCTATCGGTAAAAGACTTTTGCCGCCCACTGCAAGTGCTTCCACGGCGCCCGCATCCAGTATGACATTTCCGCGAATTTGCAGATGGTCTGCAAGCCATTGCTTACGGGCGGCCAGCGTCAGGGTTTCCGCCAGCAGTTGCGTGCCAACGGCTTCCCCTTTTGCCAGACGAATCAGGACATCAGGCTCATGACCCGATGCGATGACGGTGTGAGCACCGCTGCGTGCCGCGCGCTTGGCCGCTATTACCTTCGTCAGCATGCCCCCGCGTCCTATATCACTGCCCGCCCCGCCGGCCATCGATTCAATGGCAGGGTCTCCAGCCCTGGCTTCTTCCACGAGCTTTGCGTGCGCATTCTTACGCGGGTCAGCCGTAAATAATCCGCCCTGATCTGTAAGAATCACAAGCACATCGGCTTCAATCAGATTGGTTACCAGTGCAGCAAGCGTATCGTTATCGCCAAAGCGGATCTCGTCGGTCGCCACCGTGTCATTTTCGTTGATAACCGGGATGACATTCATGCTTAATAGCGTGATCAGCGTCGAGCGCGCATTGAGGTAGCGTTTCCGATCGGACAAATCCTCGTGAGTGAGCAGTATTTGCGCAGCCTGAATCCCATGGGTGCGAAAACAGTGTTCATAGGCCTGCACCAGTCCCATTTGCCCCACAGCGGCGGCCGCTTGCAATTCATGCAATGCATGAGGACGTTTTTTCCATTTCAGGCGCCGCATGCCTTCCGCTATCGCGCCGGAAGAAACCAGCACGACCTCCTTGCCCATTTCCTTGAGTCTGGCGATTTGCTCCGCCCAGCCCGCCAGCGCCGTATGGTCGAGCCCTTGCCCCTGGTTAGTGACGAGGCTGCTGCCAACCTTGATGACGATGCGCCGCGACTGTTTTAAAATGGATTCCATATCTGATTCTACGTTGTGGTCGCCGGATTATATACATGTGCTAGGCCAAAGGATGAGGCAGATAGCAGCAGCCTCGTTATTTCCCTTTAAAAGAAAAGCCCGCGACCTAAGATTCCGGATGATGCTCGTCAGTTGGCACCGGCTCTCGATTTGCAATTCCCGCTTCCTGCTCCAGATAATTCATGATGGCGTAGGTCAGCTCTTTGCAGCCTTCACCGGCCAGCGCTGAAACAATAAAGGTCTCTCCTTTCCAACCGAGGCTGCGTACGAATTTTTTGCATGTTTTCTCACGTTCATCTTCCGGCAGCAGGTCGACCTTGTTGAGTACCAGCCAACGCGGCTTTTGATACAGGGATTCGTCGTATTGGCTGAGTTCGTTCACGATGGCTTTGGCTTCGCGCACGGGATCGACGTTTTCATCCAGCGGCGCTACGTCCACAATATGCAGTAACAGACGGGTACGGGTAAGATGTTTAAGGAAGCGGTGGCCCAATCCCGCACCTTCCGCCGCCCCCTCTATCAGGCCGGGAATATCCGCCATCACGAAGCTGCGGTTCTGATCGACGCGTACCAGGCCGAGGTTTGGATGTAACGTAGTGAAAGGATAATCCGCTACTTTTGGGCGAGCGGCCGAAACTGCGCGGATCAGCGTAGATTTGCCGGCATTGGGCATGCCCAGAAGCCCTACATCCGCCAGAACCTTGAGTTCCAGCTTGAGGTCGAATTCCTCACCGGGTTCGCCCAGCGTAAACTGGCGGGGTGTGCGATTTATGCTGGATTTGAAATGCAGGTTCCCTAGCCCACCCTTACCGCCTTTGGCCAGCAAAACTTTCTGCTCGTTCTGCTTCAGGTCGGCGATCACTTCTCCGGTGTTGGTGTTTGTGATAACGGTGCCTACCGGCATGCGTAATATAATGTCGTCGGCCCCTTTCCCGTAGCAGTCCGAGCCGCGTCCGTTTTCCCCTTTTTTGGCGCGATGCGTATGTGCGAAACGGTAATCCACCAGGGTATTGATGTTGCGGTCGGCAATGGCGAAAATACTGCCGCCGCGTCCGCCGTCGCCGCCCGAAGGGCCGCCTTTAGGAATGAATTTTTCGCGGCGGAAACTGGCTACGCCGTCGCCTCCTTTGCCCGCGATGGTATGGATTATTGCTTCGTCTATATATTTCATGGATGATCTTGCCTGTTATCGGCGGTACAAACAAAAAAGCCCTATCGGTATGACAGGGCTCTTTAAGCGGAGATCAGTAAAACTAGACCGGTACGATGCTCACTACTTTACGTTGTGGCGAGCCCTTGACGCCGAAATTGACCTTGCCGTCGATCTTGGCGAACAGCGTGTGGTCCTTGCCCATGCCAACATTCTCGCCGGCATGAACTCTCGTGCCGCGCTGACGAATGATGATACTTCCAGCCGGAATCAATTCGCCGCCATAAGTTTTTACCCCCAGGCGTTTGGAATTCGAATCACGACCGTTTCTGGAACTGCCGCCTGCTTTCTTATGTGCCATGGTAAACTCTCCTAGACCGAAATGCCAGTAATCTGGATTTCGGTGTAATTCTGCCGGTGTCCTTGATGTTTCTGGTAGTGTTTGCGCCGACGCAGCTTGAAAATGCGCACCTTGGCGTGTCTGCCTTGCTCCAGCACCGTGGCTTTGACCGAAGCGCCATCCAGCAAGGGCTTGCCCACCGAAACATTGTCCCCGTCGGCAACCATCAAGACCTGGTCGATCAGGAACTCGCTCCCAATATCTGCCGGTACCTGTTCTATTTTGAGTTTTAGCCCGGCCTCAACGCGATACTGCTTTCCGCCGGTTTTTATGATTGCATACATATTATTGGATTCCTATGCTCTCGTACGAGAGTGACCTGAAAGAGGTGAGCGCGAATTATACATAGTCGCTCGCTTCAGGTCAAAGGCCTGTTGCGAATCAGTTTTGTGCCAAAATGTCGGGATGCACCCGCTGTTGAACTTGACACGGTGGCAGGGACGTTTCTACCATGGCATCTTTTTTGCAGGAACCTCAGTGTCAATTGAACGTATCAGAAGTCTTATCGCCCAGGATATGGGCGCAGTAGATGCAGTTATTCGAGAGAAACTCTACTCCGATGTGGAGCTCATCCGTCAGGTAAGCGAATACATCATCAACAGCGGCGGAAAACGCTTGCGGCCCGCACTTGTGATTCTCTCCGCCAATGCATTTCGCTATGCGGGGCGGTACCACTACAATCTTGCGGCAGTCGTGGAGTTCATACATACCGCGACACTGTTGCACGACGATGTCGTGGATGCTTCCGAGTTGCGGCGAAGCAAGGCAACAGCAAATGCTTTGTTCGGGAATGCCGCCAGCGTATTGGTGGGGGATTTTCTTTATTCTCGTGCGTTCCAGATGATGGTGGAAGTGGACAATATGCGCATCATGCAGGTATTGGCGGATGCGACGAATACCATTGCCGAAGGCGAAGTATTGCAATTGCTCAACTGTCGCGATCCGGATGTCGACGAGGAAAATTACCTGCGAGTGATCCGTTATAAAACCGCAAAGCTGTTCGAAGCGGCGACCCGGCTTGGTGCGATCCTCGGTAATGCCACGCCGGCGGAGGAGAAGGCGATGGCCGCCTATGGCATGCATCTCGGCACCGCGTTTCAATTAACCGATGACATGCTCGACTACTCGGGAGATTATCATGAAACGGGTAAAAATCTGGGAGACGATCTGGCGGAAGGCAAGCCTACGCTGCCACTTATTTACGCCATGAAAACAGGATCAAGTGCGCAGGCGGCAATAATACGCAATGCCATAGAGCAGGGCGGCGAGGGTGGCTTCCAGCCGGTCCTGGAGGTTATCCAGCAAACCGGCGCACTGGATTACGCCAGGCAGCGGGCACAATCCGAATCCGAGATGGCGTCCAAAACGATTTCGTCGCTGCCTGATTCCAACTACAAGGAGTCCTTACTACAACTGAGCATATTTGCAGTGGCGCGAAATTACTAGGCGGTTTCCGCACCCGGATCATTGATCGGGTTTTAGTTCAATTTTGAGCTTTTCCGAGCAGTTCCGGATTGCCGGGATATCTCTTCCTGCGTACAATTGCTGCCCACGGGCTTGAGAAGTTGAAGCAAGTTGCGTATAACAAAAATAAGTGTTTTAAAACAACTAGTTCGGGGTGTAGCTCAGCCTGGTAGAGTACTGCGTTCGGGACGCAGGAGTCGGAGGTTCGAATCCTCTCACCCCGACCATTCGTTCAATTCTTTTGTCTTTTCAATTTTTATCTCGCCTGAACGGAGCGATTCACAGGGGTTATGGAAAGTAAACCCCTAGCCCTCTAGCGCGAAATCGGTTTCCTGGTCGAGGCCGATAGTAGCTCATTCGCTGCGGGATCAGGTTTTGCTCCTGACCCCTTGGTATCCTCCCGCGCTTGTGTCCGAGAACTGAGAGAACGCTGAACGAGTTGTGCCACACAGCGCAACGATTGACGTCGCTTAATGATCATGGCGTCGATAGCGGGGCCTGGACATCTATAATCCACCTCCGCAGAGTTGACGATCTGCGCATCTGCTTTCGTGGAAATGAAAGCCCCCGGATGAAGGCCGGGTGGAGCGGAATCAGGTATATCCCTTATGAAGCTTGCGCAGGATCACCCAAACGGTAGAATGTGACGACATGCCTTTTACTGGCATACACGAAAAATCTTGATACTGAAGCGGAGATCACGCGTTGGGTAGACTGTTATTTTTTGCCCTTATCGTTGTATTTTTCATCTGGGTAATAAGGGGATATCGGCGCGCAATTAAAAAGCAGCGAGAAGAGGCGAATAAAGCGTCGTCGTCAATCGAAGGCGAGGACATGGTGCGCTGCGTTCATTGCGGCGTACATTTGCCCAGAAGTGAAAGTATCGCTTCGGAAGGCAAGTTTTTTTGTAGCGATGAACATCGCCGGTTGCACTTGCAGCCGTAGAACCACCTGCCCCGACCAGTGGCCAGTGAGCAAGGTCAAGGCGTGAGAGCGGTGTTTAAAGGCAGCCATCGGATGCGAATCGATGCGGCAGGCTATCTGGACGGGGCACGTTTCATTCTTTCCCCTAATTGCGACGAACGTCCCGCCGGATGCGCGATAAGCCTGCTGGTAATCCATAACATCAGCCTGCCGCCGGAAGAATTTGGCGGGGATGGCGTAATTGAATTATTCACCAACAGGATCGACCCCGAAGCGCATCCTTATTATCAGGCCCTTCGCGGCCTTAGGGTTTCCGCGCATTTTCTAATCCGGCGTGGGGGCGAGACTATCCAGTTTGTTTCCTGCGAAAAACGGGCCTGGCATGCGGGTGAATCCTGCTGGCAGGGCACGAGTCGCTGTAACGATTTTTCCATCGGTGTAGAGCTTGAGGGCAGCGATACGACGCCTTTTACCGATCTCCAATACGAGGCTCTGGCAGCACTCACCCGAACGCTTCAAAGCAGATATCCCATTACCGGTATTGCCGGGCATTCGGATATCGCACCCGGCCGAAAGACGGATCCAGGCTCCTGCTTCGACTGGGAGCGTTACCGCGCCGCGCTGCCTGGCGCGGACAACGGGTCATCGGGATGAAGCGCGGATTTTTTCCCTGGATGCAGGGTTACCGCTCCGGGAGCCGGCGTTGTCTGGTACGGCGACTTGACTTCCCCTCAAATAATCTTCATAGCTGCCCTTGAAATCGTTGATTCCATCCGGCTTCATTTCGATGATATGCGTTGCCAGCGAGGATACGAATTCCCGGTCATGGGAGACAAAGATCAACGTGCCCGTATATTTTTCCAATGCGGCATTGAGGGATTCGATGGATTCCATGTCGAGATGGTTGGTCGGTTCGTCCATGAGCAGCACATTGTTTTTTTGCAACATGAGCTTGCCGAACAACATCCGTCCTTCCTCGCCTCCTGAAATTACCGTCACCGATTTTTTTACTTCATCGCCGGAAAACAGCAGTCTTCCAAGTACGCTGCGCACAGCCTGATCATCATCGCTCTGGCGCCGCCATTGCGTCATCCAGTCTGTGAGCGACATATCTGTTTCGAAGTCGGCGGCATGATCCTGGCCAAAGTAACCGGGGCGAGCCTTCTCCGTCCATTTCACCTCTCCCGCATCGGGCGCCAGGTCCCCCGCCAGACAGCGCAGCAGCGTGGTCTTGCCGATACCGTTGGGGCCGATGATGGCGATTTTCTCGCCCGCTTCGACGTTGAGGCTGAATTTGTGAAGTATTGGTTTTTCCATGCCGGGAAACCGCTTGTCGATGCTTTGCACCGACACCGCCAAACGATGCAGTTTTTCACGCTCGTCCACATCAATGCGGATGTAGGGGTACTGCCGGCTGGAAGGCTTTACATCTTCCAGTTTTATCTTCTCGATCTGGCGCGCACGGCTGGTGGCCTGCCGTGCCTTGGAGGCGTTGGCGGAAAAACGGCTGACGAACGACTGCAATTCGGCAATCTGGGTTTTCTTCTTTGCATTATCGGTCAGCATGCGCTCCCGCACCTGGGTGGACGCGGTCATGTAGTCGTCGTAGTTTCCGGGGTAGATGCGGATCTCCCCGTAATCCAGATCGGCCATGTGAGTGCAGACGCTGTTCAGAAAATGGCGGTCATGAGAGATGATGACGATGGTACTCTTGCTGGCGTTGATGACATCTTCAAGCCAGCGGATAGTGTTGATATCGAGGTTGTTGGTCGGCTCGTCCAGCAGCAGGATGTCGGGATCGGCAAACAACGCCTGTGCCAGCAGTATGCGTAATTTGAATCCGGGGGCTATCGCGTTCATCGGACCCGTGTGTTGGGACAACGGGATACCCACCCCCATCAATAATTCTCCGGCACGCGCTTCGGCTGAATACCCATCCAGCTCGGCAAATCGCGCTTCAAGTTCCGCAGCGTGCATGTACTCCGCCTCGGTGGCGTCCGGATTGGCATAGATCGCGTCGCGCTCCTGCTTTACGCGCCATAACTCATCGTGCCCCATCATTACCGTGTCGATTACCAGGCAGTCCTCGAAAGCGAACTGATCCTGGCGCAATTTGCCTACACGTTCACCGGAGTCAACGCTGACATTGCCGGAAGTCGGCTCGAGGTCGCCCCCGAGTATTTTCATGAAAGTGGATTTGCCGCTGCCGTTGGCGCCGATCAGGCCGTAGCGGTTTCCGTCGCCGAATTTGACCGAGACATTCTCGAACAGGGGCTTGGCCCCGAATTGAATGGTAATATTGGCTGTGGTGATCAAAGCTTTTTCCTCAAAAAGGATTTGGAAAAACCCTCTATTTTATACGGTTCTTTGTCCGAATTCCGAATTCATTTGCAAGGCACCGACCAGGCTGCTGGAAAGTAATACCGTGCAGAGGGCGTTCACAAAAACGCCATTATCAAAAAAGTCCATCCTAGATCGGCAATTACTCCTTGATTTATCCGATGGGATTTTTTATAGAGTGGGATAAAGGAATAATGATCAACTATGATCATCTATTACCCTATGAGGTCGCGCATCAGAAGTTGACAGACAATGATGTTGTCACAAATGTGTTGCTATCAGATGTACGGCTATCATCGCTGATAAAAATATCATCTTTGCTGCTCAATGTTCTCGCTTCCATACGCCACAGTACATGGCTCGAAACACGGTAATCAAAGTTGGTTGAGAAACCCCATGTTTTAAAGCCATTAGGCGTGCCAGGCGCGATGATTACCCCGTGCCTGTCATCGTAATATTCCGCTCTGACTGCAATAGCCGTTTTTGCTGTGGGTGCATATTTCAAGATAACTGTTGGATTGCACCACGTATTCATGGCTGAAGAATTCTCATTTTTTTGTTCGATCCCAATATCGAAACCAATCGTGGCTGCAAGCGCATCATTCAGTTTGAAAATACCGTAGAAATTATGAAAGTAGCGCATTTTCCTGGCACTATCAGGTTTGTCGGTCCCGGCAAATGTGCTGCTATTCAGGGTTATCCTTGAAGAAGGCGTATAGGTGACCTGGGTACCAGCTTCACACCTATATTACCTTCGTAAAAATTTCCCAATATGCCGGGTTCGGCCGCATAGTTGGCGTTCATATAGCTGCCCACCGCTAATGCGAGATTGGCCCTGATATTGTTTGTGTTGTATGAACCTTTCAGGAAAGCCAGATTTACCGAAAGTTCCTCATTTTTAGTGAAGTTGTACAAAAACGAAAGCCTTCTGTCAGCGGCATGGCTACCGAAATCAACGCCATAATAAGTTTCAACGTAACCACTAATGGCGAATGGCGAGAGGAGATCGCTGGTAATTCCCGTGCCATGCTGTGCATGGGTTTCCATGCTTATCAGCAGACAGACCAGGCAGACGATGGGCGAGATAATGGCTGTATCTGTCAGGATCAAAGAAAACTTGAATGTCATGATCCGGAATAGATATGATATACGGATGAAGTTTTCGTGGGTCTAACAGACTGTTTGGGGTCACCATAAAGCATCCATAAACGGTTTAGGATCAAAGTGAATTTACTATTGATACATTACGCTTCGGAAAATAAAGAAGTCACAATATCCTTAACATGAATCCGTAAAAATCATATAAAAAAATGGGAAACTCAGTTCGTATCCCATTATTTATTTCAGGATCGGGCGTTTTTCGATTGGGTTGTGATTCCTGCCATTGTGGTGAAACTGAGCGATCCCGGAACATTCCATGGTTCCGGTGTTTGTCATCCGAGGCGGAATAGTCTGCTATCGAGGACTAGTTGAAGATTGGCAACGGGAGATATTCATTCCATAAACACGAAACCCTTCTTTCTCAAGAGCAATCCTGATGAAACGTCGAATTTGCTGTTCATCCTCGATCAAAACAATATTGGTATGTTCGGGCATGTGGTGTTGATTCAGTCGGGCAGACCGGCTTCGGGGCTTGGTGGCGCAGGTGGTTTGCCGATTGGCAAGGAAAACGTAAATATCGCGCCTCCGGTGGGCAGGTTGTTTGCCCAGATTTTGCCGTTGTGCGCCTCGATGATAGCACGGCATATCGAAAGCCCGAGACCAACGCCAGGCTTTGCGGACTCCTTCTCTCCACGTGTAAATTTGTCGAAAATCCGGTTTTCCATCCCGACCGGCAAACCGGGTCCATCGTCGGCGAGCGAAACCCAAACATCATCATCCTTTTTTTCAGCCGAAATAACGATATGAGACCCGGCAGGCGTGTATTTGCCGGCGTTTTCAAGCAGATTGCACAGTACTCGCTCTATCAGCACCGCATCAAATTGCAGAAGTGGCAAATCAGGCGGCAAGTTGACCCGCGTGTGATGCTGCTCCAATGCATACCGCATTGTGCGTATTGCGCTGCCGATCACTTCTTCCAGCATTTGCCACTGTTTGTTCAACTGCACCTTGCCGGTATGCAGCCTTGCCATATCCAGCAGATTCGTTACCAGGCTATTCATGCGAAAGGCCTGTTCATACAGAGCATTCATCAATCCCAGATGCTTGTCGCCGTTCTGGCCCGGCTCATGCCCTTGCTCTCTCAGGGAGCTGACAATACCGATAATCGCCGTCAGCGGGGTGCGCAGATCGTGCGAAATCGCACTCAACAGGGAGTTGCGAAGACGCTCTGACTCCATTGTGATCAGCGCATCCTGGGCCACTTCCACGTAATGAACCCGTTCAAACGCAAGCGCGATCTGGGATACGAAAGTATCCAGCAGGCGGCGTTGTTCCGGCAAAAAGATCATGCCGGGGTTTTCTGGAACGACAGCCAGCACGCCTCGGGTTCGCATAGGCGCCTTCAAAGGCAGATATATCGCCTTGCTGGAAGGCAGCGTATTGGTGCCAAAGCCGGCCTCTTCGTTATGTTCGTAAGCCCATTGCGCGATACCCAAGTCGATAGTTTCCGGTATAGCATCATTTTTCTGGCTTTCAACCACGCGAATTCTCTCGTGACTGTCGGGTAGCAGAATGACTCCCGTGCACTGGAACACGCCAGCCAGATGATCGATGCTAATTTCAATGATTCGGGAAAAAGTCAGCGCGGCAGCCAGTTCTTTGCCAAGATCATATAAGGCGCGGACGCGCTCCTCGCGATAAGTTGCAACCCGGGCCTGATAGCGCAGATTGGAAGTCAGGTTACTGATGACCAGCGAGACTGTCATCATTACGATAAAGGTCAGCACATATTGAGTATCCGATACCGCAAACGACAGTGTGGGCGGCACAAAAAAGAAATCGAATGCCATCACGCTGAGCAGAGACGAGAATGTGCCGGGGCCGCGACCAAATCTGGCCGATACCACAATTACCCCCAGCAGATAAAGCATCGCGACATTGGACAGGTCGAAGCGCTGCACCAGAAAAGAGGCGATTATGGTGGTCAGGCAACTGATTGCCACTGCCCAGATATAACCACGTTGACGTGAAATTTTCACCGATTGGAACTCCAGGCCGGCTATTGCCTCGCCCTTCCTCCTATTTTGCATGGATTCATCCGATGACGGCTGGATGCCGCGCCCGATGAAATAGAGATCGATATCCTTGGCGTGGGATGACAATTCATCCGCCACGGTGGGTTTGATCAAACGGGCGATGAGGGAGCGCCGGGGACTGCCCATCACCAGCCTGGAGACATTACGGCTGCGCGCGTATGCTATCAGCGTCTGGCCAATGCTGACGCCGCTCAGGGTTGCTGTTTCCGCCCCCAGTTCCTGCGCCAGACGTAAGGTTCGGAGAATGGCTTCACGTTCCGCAGCAGCCAGTTTCTGCAGTGCCGGGGTTTCGACGTAAACAGCCAGCCAGTCGGCTTTCAGGCTGGAAGCCAGCCGCGCGGCCCCCCGCACGACCTGTTCCGCTTCAGGTCCAGGCTCGATGCAGACCATCAGGCGATCACTGGCCTGCCATATCTGCGGGATGGACTGGTCCATCCTGTATTCGCGCATTTGCGCGTCGACGCGGTCGGCTGTACGACGCAGCGCGAGTTCCCGCAATGCAATCAGATTACCTTTGCGGAAGAAATTCTTTCTGGCCTGTTCTGCCTGCGGAGGAAGATAGACCTTGCCTTCTTTCATCCGCCGCAGAAGCTCATCCGCCGGCAAATCCACCAGCGTTACCTCATCTGCCCGTTCGAATACCGTGTCCGGCAGTGTTTCCCGTACGCGAATACCCGTGATTCGGCCCACTACGTCGTTCAGGCTTTCAAGGTGCTGCACATTGAGCGTGGTATACACGTTTATCCCTGCCGCCAGCAGTTCCTCCACATCCTGCCAGCGCTTGGGATGTCGTGAGCCGGTGACGTTGGTATGTGCCAGTTCGTCAACCAGAATCAGGCCGGGATTTCGCTTCAGAGCGCTGTCCAGATCAAATTCTGTCAGCGCATGCCCGAGATAATCGATATGCTGGCATGGCAGTACTTCCAGACCGGTGAGCAGTTTTTCGGTTTCGCTGCGGCCATGGGTTTCGGCAACGCCTACTATCACGTCAACCGCCTGACGGCGAAGCTCCTGCGCAGCGGATAGCATGGCATAGGTCTTGCCGACTCCGGCGCAGCCGCCGAAGAATATCTTTAGCGTACCGTGCCGCTGCCTGGTCTGTTCCTGCTGGATTTTCTCCAGCAGTTCGTCAGGATCGGGTCGCTGATTGGTCATGCCCTTCTCAGTGCAAGGTATCAAGCGCGAGATTTAGTTTCAGTACATTCACTCGTGGTTCCCCGAGGACGGCCAACTGGCGGCCTTCGGTGTGCTGGATGACGAGTTCGCCGATGCGCGCAGGGGGCAGATTTCGCGCTCTGGCCACGCGGTTGATCTGATATCGGGCCGCTGCCGGACTGATCTCCGGGTCGAGGCCGCTGGCGGATGCCGTGACCAGGTCGATCGGGACCGGTAGTCCATTGCCGGGGTCAGCCTGTTGCAGCGCAGAAATTCTGTGTTTTACCGCATCAACCAGCGCTGGATTTAGCGGCCCCTGGTTGGAGCCGGAAGAAGCGGTCGCATTGTTGGGATATGGGGAAGTGGCTGAGGGTCTGCCCCAGAAATATTTTGGTTCGGTAAAGTGCTGTCCGATCAGCACCGAACCGATGACTTTGCCATCCTTCTCAATCAACGTTCCTTCGGTCTGCCGGGAGAATAGTGTTTTGCCAATGGCCGTAGTGAGCAGCGGGTAGATGCCGCCGGTAATCAGGGTCAGCCCGATAAACAGGACGATTGCAGGACGAAGAAGATTTTTCATGATGTTTTCCAGTTGATCTGGTAATCAAACCAAGCCAAATAAAATCAGTAGAAGGTCGATGATCTTGATGCCCACAAAAGGCGTCAGAACTCCGCCCAGGCCATAAATCATCAGGTTGCGGCGCAGCAGCAATGCTGCGCCGATTGCGCGATAGGGCACACCTTTTAGAGCCAGCGGAATCAGAAATACGATAATCAGAGCATTGAAAATCACCGCCGAGAGAATGGCCGAGTCGGGACTGGCCAAGCGCATGACATTAAGTGTATTCAACTGCGGATAGGTAGTGGCAAATGCTGCTGGAACGATGGCAAAGTACTTGGCGATATCATTGGCGATACTGAAAGTCGTAAGCGAACCCCGTGTTATCAGCATCTGCTTGCCGATTTCCACTATCTCTATCAGCTTGGTCGGATTGGAATCGAGATCCACCATATTGCCGGCTTCTTTCGCTGCTTGAGTACCGGTGTTCATCGCCACCGCCACATCCGCCTGTGCCAGTGCCGGGGCATCATTGGTTCCATCGCCGGTCATGGCCACCAGCCTGCCTTCGGCCTGGTGTTTGCGGATCAGTGACAGCTTCGCTTCCGGCGTAGCTTCGGCCAGAAAGTCGTCCACGCCTGCCTCTGCGGCGATGGAAGCCGCTGTCAAGCGATTGTCCCCGGTGATCATCACTGTTTTGATACCCATGCCACGCAGCTCGGTGAAGCGTTCCTTGATGCCACCCTTGACAATATCCTTGAGTTCCACCAGGCCAAGCACCCTGGCGCCGTCAACCACGACCAGGGGCGTGCTGCCGCGACGGGCCACGTCAGTGATCTGATTGGATATCTCGGCGGGGTAGGCCGCGCCTTGCGATTCGATATATAGACGCATCGAATCGCAAGCCGCTGTCAAGCGATTGTCCCCGATGATCATCACTGTTTTGATACCCATGCCACGCAGCTCGGTGAAGCGTTCCTTGATGCCACCCTTGACAATATCCTTGAGTTCCACCAGGCCAAGCACCCTGGCGCCGTCAACCACGACCAGGGGCGTGCTGCCGCGACGGGCCACGTCAGTGATCTGATTGGATATCTCGGCGGGGTAGGCCGCGCCTTGCGATTCGATATATAGACGCATCGAATCGGCGGCACCTTTGCGGATTTGACGCTCGCCCAAGTTGACGCCACTCATCCGGGTATACGCGGAAAAGGGAACGAAAACCGCGCCCAGCGCATTAATATCGCGTTCGCCTAACTTGAACCTGTTTCTGGCGAGCACCACAATACTGCGTCCTTCCGGGGTTTCGTCGGCAAGCGAGGCAAACTGGGCCGCATCCGCAAGTTCCGCTTCGGTGATGCCGATCACGGGAATGAAGGCGGCAGCCTGCCGGTTGCCCAGCGTGATAGTGCCGGTCTTGTCCAGCAGCAGCACATCCACATCTCCCGCCGCTTCTATCGCGCGACCTGAAGTGGCGATGACGTTGGCCTGCATCATGCGGCTCATCCCTGCCACGCCGATGGCGGAGAGCAGACCGGCGATGGTCGTAGGGATCAGGCAGACCAGCAAGGATACCAGCACCGTAATTGTCACCGGTGTACCTGCGCCGGCCGCTTTTGCGCTGAACAGCGAGAACGGCAGCAGTGTTGCTGTCGCCAGCAGGAAAATGATGGTTAGCGCTACCAGCAGTATGGTCAACGCGATCTCGTTGGGTGTTTTTTGCCGTCTGGCGCCTTCCACCATGGTGATCATACGGTCGAGAAAAGCTTCTCCAGGATTTACGGTCACCCGCACGACGATCCAGTCTGAAAGTACATGCGTGCCACCGGTGACAGCACTGAAATCGCCGCCGGACTCCCGAATAACCGGGGCGGATTCACCGGTGATGGCCGATTCGTTTACCGACGCCACACCCTGGATCACTTCGCCGTCGGCCGGTATTGTGTCGCCAGCCTCGATCAACACAATGTCCCCCTTGCGCAGAGCCATACTGTCGGTCAACTGTACTTCGGAATCGCGCGAATTACCGGAGAGTTTTTTTGCCATGACATTTTTCTTCGCACCGCGCAATGCTGCCGCCTGCGCCTTACTGCGGCCTTCCGCCAGGGCTTCGGCGAAATTGGCAAACAGTACGGTGAGCCAGAGCCAGAGCATGATGTTGAAAATAAATCTTGCAGGCGCCTCTCCCTGGCCCCCAAGCGCCTGGAAAAACAGAACTGTCGTCAGGATGCAGCCGATATAGACGACGAACATCACCGGGTTGCGCCACTGTGTTTGCGGGGCGAGTTTTCTGACCGCGTCCAGCAGCGCTGGCTTGACCAGCTTGGGGTCAAACATCGGGAGTGCTGCGGCTTTGCTCACTGAATGGCCTCTTTTAGTCCGGTCTGATCTGGATCAATTCACACCCGTCATTATCAGGTGCTCAATGACCGGACCCAGCGCCAGAGCCGGGACATAGGTCAGGGCGCCTACCAGGATGACGGTGCTGATCAATAATGCGACAAACAATGACCCATGTGTGGGCAGAGTACCAAGGCCCGGCTGTATGCGCTTCTTCGCCGCTAGCGAACCGGCAATGGCCAATACCGGGACGATGACGCCGAAGCGGCCGAACCACATGGCGATCACCAGCGTAATGTTATAGAAAGGAGTATTGGCCGACAGCCCTGCAAATGCGCTGCCGTTGTTGTTGGCTGCCGACGAAAAAGCGTAAAGAATCTCACTGAAGCCATGGGCGCCTGGGTTGGCGATACCTGCCCTGCCGGCATCGAGTGTGACCGCGAGGGCCGTGCCGGCCAGCACGAGCATGGGTGTGATCAGAAGAACGAGCGCAGTCATCTTCATGTCGAATATCTCGATCTTCTTGCTCAGGTATTCCGGCGTACGACCTATCATCAGCCCGGCTACAAACACCGCCATGACGGCATATATCAGCATGGTGTAGAGGCCCGAGCCGACGCCGCCGAAGGCGACTTCGCCCAGTTGCATCAGCCACATGGGTATCAGGCCGCCAAGCGGGGTGAGGGAGTCATGCATCGCATTCACCGCGCCGCAGGAAGCCCCGGTCGTCACGGCGACGAACAGCATGGAGGCAACGATGCCGAAACGGGTTTCCTTGCCTTCCATGTTGCCCCCCGGTTGCAGAGTACCGCTGCTCTGGTCTGCGCCTGCGGAGGTGAGCAAGGGGTTACCGTTCTGCTCGGCCCAAATGCCGATGCTGGCCATCGCTAAAAAAATGATCAACATAGCGTAGAATATCGCCCAACCTTGGCGCCGATCGCCGATCATTTCGCCAAAGGTATGACAGAGCGCGGCCGGGATGAGGAAGATCGCCAGCATTCCCAGGAAATTGGTGAGTGGAGTTGGGTTTTCATAGGGATGGGATGAATTGGCGTTGAAAAAGCCGCCGCCATTGCTGCCAAGCAGCTTGATTGCCTCCTGTGACGCCACCGGGCCCATGGATAACGCCTGGATTCGTGTTCTCACCGTTTCCTGCACAGGATTGGTTTTGTCATTATTGAGCGGAATGTCTTGCGCATCCGTTCCAGGCTTCTGGTAGGTGATTGATTCAAGCGTTTGCACATTCTGGTAGCCACTGAAGTTCTGGATAACGCCCTGGCTCATGAAAATCACCGCCAGTAACAACGATAGCGGCAGCAATATGTATAGGGTAGAGCGGGTAACATCGACCCAGAAATTGCCGATAGTCTGGGCGCTATGCCGCGCAAAACCTCGGATCAGTGCGATTGCTACCGCAATACCCGTTGTCGCAGATAGAAAGTTCTGCACCGCCAACACCGTCATCTGGGTGAAATAGCTCATGGTGGTTTCGCCGCTATAGCCTTGCCAGTCGGTATTGGTAACGAAACTGACTGCAGTATTGAAGGAAGAATCCGGGCTGACAGCCTCGAAGTGCTGCGGATTCAGCGGTAGCCAGAATTGCAGGCGCTGTACCCCATAGGTCGCTAATAACCCTAGAAGATTAAACAGGAGCAGGGCCATCGCATAGCGCTTCCAGTCCATCTCTTCAGGGGGACTGATACCGCCCGCACGATACAAGAGTCGCTCTACCGCTCCGCTAATCTTGTTCAGATGCGGTGTTTTACCTTCCATTACCCGTGCGATGAACAAGCCTGTAGGCTTACTCAGCACGAGTAGAGTGAGAAGGTAGAGTCCCGCCTGGGTCATGATGTTTTCAACCATTAGAAATCTTCCGGTCTAAACAGGGCATAGATCAAATAGCCCAGCAGAAATATCACTAGGGCACCGCTGGTAACGTAAAGCCAGGTCACCCTTTTTCTCCCCACCGGACGCAGTCGAGAACGAACAAAAATGAAATAATGGGAAACATGCGCACTGGGTCGATGCACAGGGTAGTCATGGGGAGTCCAGCATTAAAATAGATTTATAGCTGGCATGTTACGTTTACGAAAGTAAAGAAGTCGTAAGATATTGATCCAAATTTGTAAAAATATTGTATAAATCAAATTTGCATAGGGTCCCATGTTGCTTCCGAATTGGAATGCTCTCTGGGAAATCTGCGATCCTGTATCATTGCGGCTTCACAATTACGCCCGTGTTGCATGAAAATTACTTTCTTGGATTTCGAGCAGCCCATTGCTGAGCTTGAAGCAAAAATTGAAGAACTGCGCTTTGCACAGGACGATTCAGCGGTGGATATTTCAGCCGAAATCCTGCGTCTGCAGAAAAAGAGTCAATCGCTGACCAACAGCATCTATGCGAAGCTTACACCTTGGCAGATTTCACAGGTCGCGCGGCATCCACAGCGTCCTAATACGCTTGACTATATCCAGCATCTATTCACCGATTTCGAAGAGCTTCACGGAGACCGGAGTTTTGCCGATGACTACGCCATCATTGGCGGATTAGCACGGTTTAATGGCCAATCGGTAATGGTTATCGGACAGCAAAAAGGACGTGACACCAAGGAAAAAATTCATCGCAACTTCGGCATGCCCCAGCCTGAAGGCTATCGCAAGGCATTGCGCCTGATGCGCCTGGCGGAAAAATTCAGTGTGCCTTTAATCACCTTCATCGATACGCCGGGTGCATCACCGGGCATCGGCGCGGAAGAGCGCGGCCAGTCAGAGGCTATTGGACGAAATCTTTTTGTACTGGCGGAGCTGAAAGTACCGGTGATCTGCACGGTTATCGGCGAGGGCGGTTCTGGCGGGGCGCTGGCAGTGGCGGTGGGGGATGTGGTGCAGATGCTGCAATATGCAACATACTCCGTCATCTCTCCTGAAGGTTGCGCCTCCATTTTATGGAAGAGCGCGGACAAGGCGCCGGAAGCTGCCGAGATCATGGGCATTACCGCTCATCGCCTCAAAACCCTGGGGTTGATTGACAAGATCATCAGCGAGCCGCCAGGCGGAGCGCATCGCGATTATCTGGCTACCATGCAGTCCGCCAGGAAATCATTGCAGGAATCGCTCAAGCAGTTACAAGGCTACTCCACGGAGTTATTGCTGGAGAAACGTTTTGAGCGGCTGATGGGATATGGCAAATTCAAGGAAGTCAAAATCAAATAGCATTTCACGCAGGACTGAGAATGTGTTGCGTGAGCAGATTCAGTGCGGCGATCATCTGGCTATCGCATTGAGCGGCGGAGTGGATTCAGTCGTACTGCTGGATTTGCTGGTGCCGGCATCGGTTGAGATGCGGTTTTCGCTCTCGGCCATTCACGTCAACCACGGCATTAGTCCCAACACAGACAGGTGGAGCGAATTCTGCCGGGATCTATGCCGATCCAGAAACATTTCGCTCGAAATTGCCAAGCTGAAAATCAGGCGGGAACCCGGTGTCAGCCTGGAGGCACTCGCTCGTGACGAGCGCTACCGGACATTCGGAAAAATCAAAGCGGATTACGTGGTGTTGGCTCAGCATCTGGACGATCAGGCTGAAACCCTGCTGCTGCAGTTGCTGCGCGGAGCGGGTGTGAAGGGCCTGGGGGCGATGCCGGTCGTCAGGAATCTGGCGCAGGGAAGCAGCAAGCAAGAGCCAGAAGTCGGGAACGATAAGTCGGGGCCATTGGATGGCAGGCCCCGAATACTCAGGCCATTACTTAACGTGTCCCGGCGCGAGATCGAAGATTATGCCAAAGAGAGTGGATTGCAGTGGGTCACCGATGAGAGCAACGAAGATGTATCTTTCGATCGGAATTTCCTGCGTCATGAGTTTTTTCCCCTACTGGAGAAGCGTTTCCCTTCTTACCGCACGACTTTTTTGCGCGCAAGTCGACATATGGCGGAGGCATCCACTCTGCTGGATGAATTAGCCGAGGCCGACAGCAGGGAATGTGTCATCCCTGGAAAACTTCACATTGAAGATTTGCGGAAATTGAGTTTTCCTCGCGCCAGAAATCTGTTGCGCAACACTCTGGCTCAGCAGGGCGCGATACTCCCCAGTACAATAAAGCTCGAAGAAATTCTGCGGCAACTGCTGTCTTCCGGCCCAGACTCAAAACTACGGGTGATTTTCGGCAATGCCGAAGTTCGCTGCTTCAAAGGCGTGGTTCACGTGCGCAACCGGGACGTATCAGCAGGACCCGATGACTTGCCGGCCGTGGATTGGCAGGTGCCTTGGCATGGAGAAAAACAACTGGTTATTGCCGAGCTTGGCGGTACGCTTATATTCACGCACGATAGCGGCATGGGGATCAATCTGCAAAAACTCTCCGAGGATCCGGTCACGATTCGTCCGCGCCATGGCGGGGAGCGTCTGCGCCCGGATCGCAAGCGCCCGCGCCGCAGCCTCAAGAATCTTTTACGCGAGGCATCGCTCCCACCATGGGAGCGGGAAATGCTGCCGCTGATATTCAGTGGTGAACATCTCGTATGCGTACCGGGAATCGGCGTGAATTCCGACTTCCAGGCGACGATCGGAGAACCGGGCCTGGTAATCCAGTGGCAGCCTGATACGCAGCTTGTTTGATCGGCGCCAGAATGCTTTGGGCGGATTCTGCTGGTCGAAGGAAGGATGCAGTTGGACTTACCCTCAGCGTCGGCCATCCGCCATCCTTGGCTTATGCCAGCTCGAAAACAAGCGCCTCCGCTTTCTGGCCTTGATCGAGAACCAGGTGACTTTCATCCGTAAGGCTGGCGCCGTCACCTGCGTGCAGGCGGGTACCGTTCAACGATACCTCGCCGCGCGCGACGTGAACATAAACATAGCCACCCGGTACGATAGTTTGCTCAACCCGTTCTCCGTCGTCCACCAGCGCGGCGAATAACTTCGCATCGGCGTGAATCTTTACGGACCCATCAGCGCTATCCGGCGAAGCAATCAATCGTAATCTCCCGCGCTTTTCGGTGTCGTCAAAGTATTTTTCCTCATAGCCGGGAGAAATTCCTGTCTCGTTGGGCAAGAACCAGATCTGCAGAAAATGGGCTTTTTCGCTCTGGGAGGGATTGAATTCGCTATGTTGCACACCCGTGCCTGCGCTCATGCGCTGCACGCTGCCCGGGCGAATAATGGAGCCGGTGCCCATGCTGTCCTTGTGCGCAAGTGCGCCCTCCAGCACATAGCTGACGATTTCCATATCGCGGTGGCCATGCGTGCCGAAACCACGCCCCGGTTCGACGGTATCATCGTTGATTACGCGCAACGCACGAAACTGGGTATGTTTGGGGTCGTAGTAATCCCCAAAAGAAAAACTGTGCCAGGAATTCAGCCAGCCGAGATTGGCATGACCGCGATCCTGGGCGCGACGTATATCTATCATGATTTGTTCTCCTTGTGGATAATGAAAATAAGGGCAACGAAACGGTCGCGGCGAATGCACCTGCACCTGTAATTGGCATGAACGAAGCAGGCGAAAGCTGGCCATTCAAGGGGCAGCCGCAACAGAACTGTCAGTGAGCGTCACTGGCGCACCGCCGACAAAATGAGTAACCCTTGGGGTTTTGCCGCCTGTGTGAAAACGGAGGACATTTTCCTGAACACGCTGATCCTCGCGTGTGACACGCGTGTGCTGACGCAAATGATCGAGCCATGAGTCATGCTGGAAGAGCTCGACATAGCGGCCGGGCAGGGTGATATCCTCAAAGATGCCCCAGGCAAATGCGCCATCGCGGCGGCGTAACGCGCCGAGCGGTTGCATCGCATCCAGGAAGGCCACGCGCTGGCCCAGCGCAACCTCATATTCGATAGTCACCAGGACGGGGCCTCGGCGCCGATCCAGTTCCTCCGCGGCGGGCGGGTGCGGTGCCCAATGATCGGATGGCGCCAGGTCAGGCGCTTCCTGTGCTCCCAGGCTGAATCCGCGCGCAGCCAGTGCTGCCGCCACCGCACCCCCGGCCGAGGCCACCAGGGCCGCTGTAATGCCGGCTTCCGAGGCAAACCATCCCCATAGCAGACTGCCGAGTGCCATTCCGGCGGAGATCACCATGATGTAGAGCGATAATGCACGGCCTCGAACCCAGGTGGGCACCGAGATCTGCGCTGCGACCTGCAGCGAAGACAGGACAGTGACCCAGGCGGCGCCGGAAATCAGCATGACTCCGTACAGTACCGCTTCGTTCCGGATCGTCGCCAGGGCTACGGTGGTCAAGGCATATACTATGCTCGCGACAAGCACCAGGCGGTCGCGCGAGATACGCACCTGAAGCCTCGGTAAACTGATAACAGCAGCAACCGCGCCAATGCCGACAAAGGTCAGGAGAAACCCATAGGTTGCCGGACCGCCGGCAAGCTCATTGCGCGCGATCAGCGGGAGCAGCGCCCATGCGGAAATCGTGAAGACAATGAAAGCGGTGGCACGGATCAGGACGGCGCGAAACGGTGATGCCATGCGTGCATAGCGCAACCCCGCACGCAGCGCCTGGAAGAAGCGTTCGGGCGGCAGGGAACGCTCATCCGGTTCAGGTTTCCAGTGCCACAGCATCAGTATCATGCCGATAAACGAAATTGCGTTGAGGCTATAGGCCGCCCATGCGCCCAGCTGGGATAGCATCAGGCCGCCAATGGCCGGGCCGATGGAGCGCGAGAGGTTCATCGACAGCGAACTCAGGGCAACAGCTTGCGGCAGCAGGTTTCTGGGAACGAGTTCGGGGCCGGTGACGTTCATTGCAGGTGTTGCCATGGATGCCCCGATGCCCATGGCGAAGGTCAGGATCAATAGATACCAGGCATCGAGCTGATCGATGCCGGACAGGAAAGCCAGCGTGGCGGCTGCAAGCGCCATCCATATTTGTGTTGCGAGCAAATAGCGGCGCCGGTCGACGATATCGGTGAGTGCACCCGCAACCAGCGCGAACAGTACCATCGGCAATGATGCCGCTGCTTGTACGAGGGACACCATCACCGGCGAAGGAGAAAGATCGGTCATCACCCAGCCGGAGGCTACCGCATTGATCCAGGTGCCGATATTGGAACCGAGGGATGCGAGCCAAAAAAATCTGAACGTCCGTAACTTTAGCGGCGAGTACGCGCCGGGGATCGAGGTGTTCGAGGGGCTATCGTTGGTGGACGTGCTCATCAGGAAACCCCGGTTATAAAAAAACAGTGCTGTTGTTATTGACGACCAATGGATTATATAGCGCCAATTAGGCATCGTTGATACCGCCCACGGGACCATGTGGTTTTGCTTGGCAGAATCCGCACGTAACGCTTGGGTTTACTTGACAGCTGATGAGGACGGTAAGGCGTCCTTCATCGAATAATTTTTGTAATATCAGCGCAATTGCTATATATAGACCATGGCATTTATAAATCAATTCATTTATTCAAAACGTATTTTCCCAAATTGTGAAATGACGGGATTTATCCGCAACGACTGCGGAGCTATCTTGCCGAAAATAATTTTCTGATGGCTAAACCCAAATCCACCTATTCCTGCACCGAATGCGGCGGCCAGACCTTGAAATGGCAGGGACAGTGCCCGCATTGTCAGGCATGGAACACGCTGGTCGAGGCAATCGCCGAAAAATCCGTGACCCGTTTTACACCGGTATCCGAAACAGGACAGGTGCAAAGCTTGAGCGAGGTGAAGACGGGGGAAGAGCAGCGTTACTCCACCGGCATGGTTGAATTTGACCGGGTATTGGGTGGCGGCCTGGTGCATGGCGGCGTGGTGCTGCTGGGGGGAGACCCGGGAATTGGTAAATCCACATTGTTGCTGCAAGCACTATGTCATATGTCGCAAATATCCGCTACGGGTAACGTATTGTATGTGAGCGGCGAGGAGTCGGCGCAGCAGGTGGCGCTACGGGCACAACGCATGACCCTGGATGCCAAGGCGATACATTTTCTGGCAGAAATACGGTTGGAAAAAATCCAGATAGCACTGGCGGAACGCAAACCGGATGTCGCGGTAATCGATTCCATCCAGACGATTTATTCCGACGCGCTGCAATCGGCGCCGGGTTCGGTCGCGCAGGTGCGCGAGTGTGCCGCTCAATTGACACGATTAGCGAAGGCCAGCGGCACGTGCATCATTCTGGTGGGCCATGTCACCAAGGAAGGGGCGCTGGCGGGGCCGCGCGTGCTGGAGCACATGGTGGACACGGTACTCTACTTCGAGGGCGACACCCATTCGAGTTTTCGCCTGATTCGAGCTTTCAAGAACCGCTTTGGCGCGGTGAACGAACTCGGCGTGTTCGCCATGAGCGAAAAAGGTTTGCGCGAGGTGAGCAATCCTTCGGCTCTGTTTCTTTCCCACCATGGAGGGCAGGTGCCGGGATCGTGCATCATGGTGACGCAGGAAGGCACGCGCCCCCTGCTGGTGGAAATCCAGGCGCTGGTGGATGAGGCCCATGCGCCTAATGCCAGAAGGCTTAGCGTGGGGCTGGAACAGAACCGTCTGGCGATGTTGCTGGCGGTATTGCACCGCCATGCAGGCATCGCATGCTTCGATCAGGATGTGTTCGTCAATGCGGTGGGTGGTGTGAAAATTACGGAGCCGGGTGCGGATCTGGCGGTATTGCTGGCTATTGTTTCTTCACTCAAGAACAAGCCGCTGCCGGAAAAAACGGTGGTGTTCGGTGAAGTCGGGTTGGCGGGAGAGATACGTCCGGTCCAGCGCGGCCAGGAGCGGCTGAAGGAAGCCGCGAAGCTGGGTTTTGCTCAGGCCATCGTTCCCAAGGCCAACAAGCCGAAGCAGGCAATTTCCGGCATCGAGGTCATTGCGGTGGAACGGGTGGAGGAGGCCGTCGCGCAAATGCGGCGGTGAAGCGCTGCAGAGGATATAACTCGGGAGAAGGAGGATGGGGGGTCGGATGCGTTCCCGGTTGTGGTGGCTGGGCATTCTTTCGGCCGGGATGTTCCTGATTGCAGCGATAGTGCCGCCTATTCCCCAGCCCCAGGCATATCATCAGTTTGCCGATGCGCGCTACTTTTTCGGCATACCGAATTTTTGTGATGTCACTTCCGGCGTTGCCTTTCTGTTTGTTGGCGTAGCAGGTTTGCGGTTCCTGCTGGACCCTTGCGGGTGGGGGGCAGCGGGGGCATTTGTCGAGCCGTTCGAACGCTGGCCCTACCTGATTCTTTTTCTGAGTGTGGCAATGGCTTGCTTTGGCTCGGGCTATTATCACCTGATGCCCGATAACGACCGCCTGATGTGGGACCGGCTACCGATTGCCATCGGTATAACCGCATTGCTCGCCGCAACGCTCAACGAGCGCATCAATCCAAAGCTGGGCTCGCGGTTGCTGCCTGTGCTGGTTGCAATTGGAACAGGAACGGTGGTGCACTGGCATTGGAGTGAACAGCGTGGCATCGGCAATCTGAACTTTTACGTCTTCGTACAGTTCTATTCATTGCTGGCGGTTATCCTGCTTGCCATTTTTTTCCGGTCGAGATATACCCGCGGAGCTGATATTTACGTGGCGCTTGCGCTCTATGGCTTTGCCAAGCTTGCGGAACTCGAGGATCAGGAAATTTATGATCTCGGTCATGTGATAAGCGGTCATACGGCAAAGCATCTGCTTGCCGCCGCCGGCGTTTACTGTATCCTGCACATGCTTGGAAAACGCGAGCCCCTGCCAAAGAAACTGGAACGGCCGGAGGCGCGCGTTGCACGCTTGTCGTAGCGCTTGTATAGCGACTGATGGTTGAAGAATAAGATAGGAGAGTGAAGTGCATCTTGTAGAAGCTTATGAACTGATGGGTGGTGAAACAGCTATCCGTCGCCTGGTGGACCGTTTTTACGATCTGATGGATGAGGACCCGGACTATTACGGCATACGTAAACTTCATCCACAGGATTTGGGCAGTTCGAGAGACAAGTTGTTCATGTTTTTATCCGGTTGGACAGGCGGCCCATCCTTGTACACCGAAAAACATGGCGAGCCGCGCCTGCGAACCCGTCATAAGCCTTTTCCGATAGCCGCGCCGGAGCGTGACCAGTGGTTGGACTGCATGAATCGTGCGATGGCGGATGTCGGGTTGGACGAGGAATTGTGCAAAAGTCTTGCCAAGGCTTTCTATCAGACTGCCGATTTCATGCGTAATCAGCCAGAGTAACCGAACGACTCATTCGTGCCACGCTGCCATACTCTGGCAACTGGTATGGCATATCCGGGGAACTGTACCAGTTAATGCAAACGGCCCGGATTCAGCGTCGAAACCGCTGAATCCGGGCCGTTTGCATTATAAATGTGTCTGTTACTTGGTTCTGAAGTGAGATCCGGGAGCGCTGCTATTCCTGAACGTATTTCCTGTTGCATTACCCCGCGTACCGGTGCGATTATCGCCAAATGAACGGCTGCGGCTATTATCCCAGTTACCGTTGGCACTATTTGCGGTGCTGGAGCGGCCGCCGTCATTCGACCACGTGCGATTGCGTTTATGGGCGACGCTGGGCGCGCCACCCGTTCCGGTGCGCGGCTTGAATCGGGGCTCAAGACCCGGCACCACGTGCGATTCGATTCGCTGGCCGGTGAAGCGTTCGATCTTTTTCAGAGTAATGCCGTCTTTGCCCGAAGCAAATGATACCGCAATCCCTGATGCGCCGGCACGGCCGGTGCGGCCAATACGATGCACATAGTCTTCGGCGAATTTTGGCAGATCGAAATTGATGACGTGAGTGATGCCCACCACGTCGATTCCACGTGCCGCCACATCGGTTGCCACCAGCACCCGCAGTGCGCCGCCGCGAAGCTTGCTCAGCGTACGCGTGCGATCACGCTGATTCATGTCGCCATGCAAGGCGGCGGCTTCATGGCCCTGGGCGGAAAGATTATCGGCAAGCGTATCTGCATCGCGTTTGGTGGCAGTGAAGACGATGGCCTGTTTCAAGGCCAGATCACGTAAAAGATGATCCAGCAGCCGATTCTTGTGAGAAAGATCGTCGACATAATGCAGTCGTTGCTCGATATTGTCGAGTCGCGCCTGCTGTGCCGCAACCTGGATGCGTTTGGGGGATTTCAGCAGCCGTGCCGCGACATTGTCTATCGCGCTATCCAGCGTGGCTGAAAAAAGCAGCGTCTGGCGAGTTGCGGGTGTGGCTGAAGCGATTCTTTCGACATCATCGATAAAACCCATATCTAGCATACGGTCGGCTTCGTCCAGCACCAGCATTTCCAGGCGCGAAAAATCAATGCGGCCGCGCTGGATGTGATCGATCAAGCGGCCAGGCGTTGCTACCAGAATATCCACCGGTTGTGAAAGCAGTTTATTTTGCAGCGGGTATGGCATGCCGCCAAGAATGCTTACGACCCGGACGCGGGGCAGATGCTTGCCGTATTTTGCAGCGGATTCTGATACCTGAAGCGCGAGTTCGCGCGTCGGCGTCAGGACCAGTACGCGCGGTCCACGGCTGTGTACACTCGATGGCGTGGCAAGGCGGTGCAGCGCCGGTAACATGAATGCAGCGGTTTTGCCGGTACCCGTCTGGGCGGAAGCCATGATGTCGTGGCCAGCCAGCAATTCGGGAATGGCCTGCTCCTGGATGGCAGTGGGCGTGGTGTAGCCCGAGTCGATGATAGCTTTGAGGATAAGCGGGTGTAGATTCAGATTTTCAAAAGACACGTTGTTTTTTTCCTATTAAATGAAAAAATATGCACCTCATGAGAATTCGAGGTTCGAGGCCAAACGGAGCATGATCAAAAGTTTTGCTGCTTGCAGTCATTGACATGCAAGGAGCAATTTCTTTTGCGCTTGTCTCGGCCAGTAACCTGGACTCATAGAGGCGCTTTAACGCGCGCAAACAGAAAAGGTTGCCGAAATTGATGGGCAAAATACCGTTGGCGCAAGCGTACATATAAGACATCGCCGCTAACCACGGTACCGCACAATTTCCGTTGGAGGCTTGAAAATCGAAGAGAGGTCAGGAACGATGAACCGACAAAAACCCGGAAAGACAGTAGGGGCTTTTCATCGAAGCGGCGAGTATACACGAATCAGCGTTCGCATAGAAAATATTTTTTAAAAAAGATAAGGGCTGGCAAATGAAGAACTCGGACGCACGCCGCCGTGCTTATCGCCTCTTCTTCACATCAGGCTGTCACCGGATGCGCGGCCTGAGCGATTATCTCGCGCTTCAACACTTCTATCTGGGGCTCGTTCAGGGTTTCGGTCTTGAGCAGTTCCTCCGCGGCCCGGTCAAGCAGCGCGCGGTTAACCGTTAGAACGCCAATGGCGCGTTCCAACGCATGATCGACAAGCGCGCGCACGGCGCTATCGACTGCGTTTGCGGTTTCCTCGCTGTAGTCACGGCTTTGAGGCATCGGTATGCCGGGCTGAAGGTAAGTCGACCGTTCGCGATCATAGGCGACGTGGCCCAGGGCATCGCTCATCCCGTAGCGCAGCACCATCGCGCGGGCAAGGTCGGTTGCGCGGATAAGATCATCCGACGCGCCGGTCGATATCTCGCTGAATACCACTTGTTCCGCCGCGCGGCCACCCAGCAGCACGGCCATTTTGTTTTCCAGCTCAGCCTGCCTCATCAGAAACCGGTCTTCTGTCGGACGCTGGATCGTATAGCCCAGTGCGCCGATGCCGCGGGGAATGATCGAAATTTTGTGCACCTCGTCAGTGCCTGGCAAAGCCAGGGCTACCAAGGCGTGGCCCAACTCATGGAATGCGACGACGCGCCGCTCTTCGGGGTTAAGCAGGCGATTGCGTTTTTCGAGGCCCGCAACGACCCGCTCTATCGCGTTATTGAAATCATCCATCGTGACGGACGTACCGGAACGCCGGGTTGCAAGCAAGGCCGCTTCATTGACCAGATTCGCCAGATCCGCTCCGGTGAACCCTGGCGTCAATGCTGCAATCTGCTCAGGCTTGACATCGGTATCGAGCGACACTTTCTTCAGGTGAACGGCGAGAATCTGTTCACGGCCCAATTTGTCGGGCCGATCCACCAGCACCTGGCGGTCGAATCGCCCTGCCCGCAATAATGCGGGATCGAGGATCTCGGGCCGGTTGGTTGCAGCCAGCAACACCACCCCGCTTTTCGGATCGAAACCATCGAGCTCAGCCAGTAACTGATTCAGCGTTTGTTCTTTCTCGTCGTGCCCGCCCATTCCATACGCACCACGCGCCCGCCCCAGCGAATCCAGCTCATCGATGAAAATAATGGCGGGCGCCATTTGTCGTGCCTGCTCGAACAGATCGCGCACTCGGGCGGCGCCGACGCCGACGAACATCTCAACGAACTCGGAGCCGGAAATGGAAAAGAACGGGACACCCGCCTCGCCTGCGACCGCGCGGGCCAGGAGCGTCTTGCCGGTACCGGGCGGACCCACCAGCAAAATACCTTTGGGCACGCGTCCGCCCAGGCGGCCATACTCTTTGGGGTCCTTCAGGAAATTGATGATCTCGACCAATTCTTCTTTTGCTTCATCGACGCCGGCGACATCCGCGAAGGTGACTTTGGTTTCTGTCTCCACGAATACCTTGGCACGGCTTTTGCCTATGGACATCAAGCCGCCGGTCATGCCCCCCGGATTCATGCGTCGAATGATGAATAACCAGATTCCGACAAAAATCGCCATCGGCAGCAGCCAGGACAGCAGGTCACGAACCCACGTGCTCTGAACCACTCCGGTATAGATAACGTTGTGCTTATCCAGCTTATCAGCCAGTTCGGACTCTACGCGCGTGGTAACGAAATTCTTTAACCCATCGGCGCCTTCATTCTTGAGTGAGCCGTAAATATGATTCTCGGTGATCGCGATCTCCGCGATCTTGTCCTGATCGAGCAATTCATGAAAGCGGCTGTAAGGGATCGGCTCGACCTTTGTGTATTTCGTGTACCAATTCTGTACAACCAGGATGCCGAGTATCGCAATGATGACGTACCAGAAATTGATTTGTGTTTTCTTGTCTATGGGATTTCCCATCGGTTTTATCTTATCCATACCATCCTCATTGCAAAGTGCTTGTGCTTAGAGACAATTCAGCAAAGGGTTTGTTCAGCATGGTGCGGGCGGGGCGAAGGTTCGCGCCTGGCCATGCATGGTATGCGCGAAAAAAGTCGTTTCCGCATAAGTCGCACAGGATTGAAACTGCATTTTATTTCTTCAGCTGAAACGCCGCGCGCAATGACCGGTTCACGACCGCTCGGCTTGACGGCGAAACACGAAATGAGTTCTACTTTGATGGTCCGCCTGGACCGCCAAATAGAAGCATAGGCGAAATTGCATAGAAATCAATGGTATTGTTGGCTCCCAGCTCGATAAACGGCTGTTGGGGCATACGCCGGTCTCTCAACTCATCGTCCGGATTCACATATTATTTTTAGTGGGTTCCGGTAGCGTATTCAAACAGCCTATCTCGTTCATGTCTGTTGCGAAATCCCTTTCTCATATCCATCCGGCGCAAATACGGATACGGATATCAGCGCGCCTTCTGGTGCTCATCCTTTTTACGCTGGGAAATGGCGGTGTTGCTAATGCACAGCAATCCGATGCCAAAAACACGCCGCCGGCAGTCACCATTTCAGCACCGGAGCCGTTGCGCGATTTGCTGAAAACGCATTTTCAGCTACCGATGGCGCAACTGGTCGATGAAACCGACCGCGCGACTTTCATGCGCCGGGCACGGAAGCAGATAAGCGAGTTGCTCGCGACCGAAGGCTACTACACGCCGATCATGACCTTGCATTCCGCGACGCCCCATACCATTCCCGGGACAATCCCGGTGCTGGAAGTCATACCGGGACCCCGCACCCTCGTTACAGAAGTCGATATCGAATTCAAGGGGGATCTAGCAACTGATGAGCCCGGGCGGCGCGCGCGTATCGAAAAGCTGCGAGCTGCCTGGACCCTGGGCGCAGGTCAGCCATTTCGCTCGCCAGCCTGGGAAGAAGCCAAAGCAATACTCTTATCCAGCGTGGCGGCGGAGGATTATGCCGCAGCGGAGATAGAAGAAAGTAAGGCGGAGGTGGATTCAGATTTTCATAAGGCGCGGCTATTGGTGATAGTGGACTCCGGTCCTGCTTTCCGCTTTGGAAATCTGGAGATCAAGGGACTCAGCCGCTATGATCCAACGCTGATCACCGGGCTGGCTCCATTCAAAGCCGGCGATTCTTATCGGCGAGACCAATTACTCTCATTCCAGACGAAACTGCAAAACCTGCCGCAGTTCAATTCAGCCGCCGTCAACATTAAACCTGATGCAGTGACGCATCAGGCAGCACCGGTGGAGGTGGTTTTATCGGAGGCTCAGTCGCAGCGCGTCTCGGTTGGGGCGGGCTACAGTTCCAATACCGGCGGGCGAGGCGAGATCAATTACACCAACAATAATTTTCTGGACCGTGCGCTGCTGCTGAATGGCGGATTGCGCCTGGAACAAAAGCGCCAAACATTATCCACTACCGTCGAAAGCGTGCGGGACCAGGCCGGCCGCTGGTTTTCTCTGGGGGCAGGTGCCGAAAGAACTTTTATTCAGGAATTGGAAACCGTACGTGAGAAGGTGGGCATAAGCCGTAATCAACTGTATGACAAAACGGAAACCCGCTTTGCGCTTAACTGGCAACGGGAAGACCGGGCGCCCAAGGGGGGGCTGCATCAGATAAATGAGACTTTGGTACTAGACGGGCAGTTGCGCTATCGTTCGGTGGATGATCCATTGTTTCCACGGGATGGGATGGTAACGGAAGTGCGTATCGGAGGCGGAAGTAAACAGGCGTTATCTGATCAAAATTTTCTGCGCACCTATATAAGGCATCAATTCTGGTACCCCATCGGGAAACGCGATGTGCTGTTGCTGCGCGGCGAGCTGGGGTATACGTTTGCTCCATCGCGCTTTGGTATCCCTCAGGAATACCTGTTCCGCGCCGGTGGCATCCAGTCCGTGCGCGGTTATGCATTTCAGCATCTGGGTGTACGCGAAGGTGAAGCCATAGTGGGCGGCCGAACCATGGCTACCGGTACGATTGAATACAATCACTGGTTTACGCGTGAGTGGGGCGCCGCCGTATTTACCGATGTCGGTGATGCTGCTGACAGTGTACGTCAGCTTGACCTTGCGGTTGGATACGGAGGAGGTGTCCGCTGGCGCAGTCCTGTTGGGCCGCTGGCGCTCGATCTCGCGCGCGGGCAACGTGACGGCAAATTGCGCCTGCATTTTTCGATTGCCGTGGCATTCTAAAAAGACCATGCCGAACTTTCCGGAAGGTCAAACTGAAAAATCCGCCATGAAAAAATGGCGATGGCAATGGGCGGCGCTAGTGCTTGTTGCCCTCATTACCCTGGCTGCGGGCATCGGCATCTGGCTATCGACAAGCACTTCCGGGCTGAAGTCGCTCGCATCGGTAGTCTCGCATATCAGCGGCGGCAATCTCTCGTTTGAAGAACTGGATGGAGCGCTTTCGGGATCGATTAGAGCGCGGACCATTCGCTTCGTGAGTGACGATCTGCTTGTCATTGCAAGAGATGTACAACTGAACTGGCAACCCAGCGAGTTGCGTTCGGGCCATGTGACGATTACGGCACTGTCGGCGAAAGAAGTGGAGATCGTTTCGCTACCCTCTTCGCAACCAAAATCCTTGCCCGCAAGCCTGGAGCTGCCTTTTTCGCTGTCTTTGCATAAACTCGATATCGGCACGTTACGGGTAATGAATGAAGAGGGCGGCAGGCCGGTATTTGTCGCGGCAGAGCTCACGGCAGGGTTGGAAAGCAACGGCCGGAGGCATCGGTTATCCGGGTTGCGCACCAACCTCGAATTCGGCAGATTGATCGGGTCGGGCCAGCTGGACGGTATCAGGCCATTCGATCTGCATGCCGAAGCTGAACTGGCCGAGCTTGCGAATTCCGATTTCCCGGCGCTTCAAACCACCGGTTCGCGTATTTCAGCCATCATCAAAGGCAACCTGGAGCGGCTCGATATGACAGCGAAAGGGAGCGGCGCCGGGTTGACAGGGCAGGGCGAAGCGCAACTGCAGCCTTATGGCCCTGTTTTTATCGCCGGGCTGAGCTTGTCTGTGAGCGGACTTGATCCGCATGTTTTTTCTGCCGGTGCGCCGACAGCGAGTCTCACGGTGCAGGCAAACCTGCACGAGGTCGTTGCCGGGCAGCTCGAAGGCAGCGTTTCGGTGGAGAACAGTGCGCCAAAAACGCTTGATCAGGGCGGCTTACCCATGCTTCAGGCGCGCGCGCAACCGATAGTGTCTGCCGAATTACTCCAGTTCAACGATTTGATGCTGGTGGCGTCGGGCGGCGGAACCGTTTCAGGCAGCCTTGCCTGGCAGCTAGAGGAGGCGACGGGATCAGCGGATCTGATAATCAGCCGTGTCGATCCTGCCAAGCTTGATACACGCCTGCGCCCGGCGAGCCTGAATGGCAAGGTAAAGCTCAGCGGCGACACGCAGAATCAAAACGCTTTTCTCTCGCTTCGCGACAAGGCGTCGCGCCTGGACGCCCATATGGTACGGGCAGGTGATGCCTTGACACTGGACAAGATGAGCCTCAGCCATGGCCGGTCCCAACTTACAGGTGAAGGCAAGCTTGGGTTAAGCGGTCCACGTGCATTTAATTTCGAAGGCAAGCTCCAGAATTTTGATGTTTCCGCATTTGCACAGGCGCCGCAAACCAGCCTCAACGCAACGCTGGCGCTGGCCGGCGAACTGGAGCCCGGGGCAGCGGGCGGAACAGCAAGCGGCCCGGCAGGCGCGATACATTTCAAGATGGGGAATAGTCATGTGGCGAAACAGCCCGTGAGCGGCCACGGCCGGGTCGAGATTGCGGGTTTCGGCAGAGCCAGGGGCGAGGTCGAGGCGCGGCTCGGCAGCAATCATGTCACCGCGCGCGGTGGCTTCGGCCGCAAGGGCGACCAGTTGCAATTCGAGCTTGTCGCACCGGCTCTTGTACAGATCGGGCACGGACTCAGCGGTTCCCTTGCTGCCAGGGCGGTGCTGGAGAGCAGTTCTGCCGATTTTTCAGAACGTGGTTTTCAATGGCCGGATATGACGTTCAATGCAAAAGGGAATAATCTTGCGCTTCCAGGCGAGCACCATTTTGGCAGTGTAGCGGCCGATGGCAGCCTGCATGGCGACGTTGTCGCATTAACGATAACGGCCGCGGATTATGCGACGAAGAAAAAAACACTGTTGCAAAACCTGACGCTGGAAGTGAAAGGTAAAAGATCGCGGCACGAAGTGCGGGTGGCCGCTCGCTTGAATGAGCACCAGAGCCTGGTGCTGCGAGCAGGGGGCGAATTGAACAAACCGGCTCAGCAGTGGCAAAACGCGCAATGGTTGGGAGAATTATCCGAACTGTCGGGAACCGGTCGATTTTCCTTTCAGCTGACGGGTGTGGCGCCGCTGGGCATGAGCGCCAAGCATGTATCGTTTGGCGCAGCAAAGTTTATCGTTGCAGGTGGAACCGCGCAGATCGATGGAATTGAGTGGACGCCCCAAATATGGAGTAGCAGGGGTAATTTTACCGGGATTGGATTGCGCCTTAGCACCGATGCAGTCGAGAACGGGCCGAAAGATAATGAAGCACTTCGGCTGGGCGGCAAATGGGACATCGCATCGGGGGCGCGGCTGACGGGTAGCCTTAGCGTTGCACGTGAAAGCGGCGATTGGATATTACCGGGGGGCGACTCGCCGCTGCCGCTGGGCTTGCAGACGCTCCAGCTCGCTGCCCAAGCCGTGGACGGGAGATTGACGGGAGAATTCAAGGCGAGAGGCAAGCGCTTGGGTGAGGCGAGTGCCTCAATCTCCGTGCCTGTCACAAGATCTGCCGAGTCTGCCATGAATTGGACGGTACTGCCCGATGCAACCCTTACGGGAAATTTACTCGTCGATATGGACGATATTTCCTGGGCTGGTCCGGCGTTCGATGACAATATACGAACAGGGGGGCGGCTTGCCTTGCGAGCGGATGTCGTCGGCACTTTCGGCAGCCCGCGTCTGGACGGGCAGATATACGGCGACGATCTGGCGTTGGCGCTGCTGGAGCAGGGTGTGCGGCTTGAGCAGGGAAAACTGTCAGCGAGCTTCGACCAGGAATCCTTACATATGGATGTTCTGAATTTTACCGCCCCTCACGTGCCCCCGCCCAATGACCGGTTGCTCAAGAACGTGAAGCTTGCCAAAGGGCCGGGCAGTTTGAGCGCATCGGGCGTGATGGATTTAAAGGGGCAGCGCGGTAATCTGGAAATTATCGCCGACCTCGTACCGTTGGCACAGCGGCCGGATCGCTGGATTATTGCTTCGGGAAATGGTCGCGCCAGCCTGGAAAACAACATGCTCACCTTGAAGGGCAGCCTTGCCGCAAACGCGGGGTTAATTGCTCAGCCAACCGCCGGTAGCCCACACTTGCCGGATGATATCACCGTTACCGGAGGAGCGTCCTCTGACCATCAGCCCGACCGGAAGGGCTTACGGGTCGATATGGAGGCCAACCTCGATCTGGGCGATCAATTCTATATCCGTGCCTCGGGTCTCGAGGGAAGACTGGCTGGCCAGTTGAGCCTGCGCGGCGAGCCCGGGCATCGATTGCGAGCCATTGGCACCATCGCTGCGCGCGATACCAGTTTCGAAGCTTATGGCCAGCGTCTGGCGGTAGAGCGGGGTATCGTTGATTTCAAGGGGCCGATTGACGATCCCGCGCTGAATGTCCTTGCTGTGCGCAAAGGGCTGGCGGTAGAGGCCGGCGTCGAAGTGACCGGAAGCGTGCGTCAACCTAAAGTACGACTGGTATCTACCCCGCTTGTACCCGATCTCGAGAAACTTTCATGGATCGCGCTGGGCCGCTCCCCTGGAGGAAAGGCCGATGCATCATTGCTGCTCGCGGCAGCCGCGTCTATTCTGGGCGGGCAATCGGGGGGCATCACGGACAAGATCAGCCAGGCGATCGGCGTGGATGAGCTAACCATAAAACAGGCGGGAAGCGATGCCTTGATGGGACAGGTCGGCATTGTCGGTAAACGGCTTTCGAAGCGAGCTTATATCAGCTATGAACAAGGACTGACGGCCGTGGTCGGCGTAACCAAACTGACCTATACGCTTACCCCCAGAATCAATCTCGTCACACGAGCGGGTATCGATAATGCAATAGACGTGCTTTATACGTTGCGGTTCGACTGAATTTGCAGTAGGGGAGACGATCGAGGATAACCGGATAAAAGCAAAAGCATATTTCCGCAGAAGCACAGGCCGGGCGGTCATGCCGGCTATGAGCAAGGGGTTAATGATTACACCTGGCACATCTGATTTACCTGGTCGCTTGATGTAAGCCTGATGTAACCAGGCTATCCCACCGGCATCTCAGATCACGCTCGTCATACGAGCCGCCGGTATTGATAATGCGATGGATGTGCTTTAAACTTTAAGCCAGATTGAGCTGAAATATTTTTCCATTCCGAATCAATAACTCATCGGAGGAAATATGGCAACATCCGATCAGATTGTCGGTGCCGCGGTTGGGCTCGGCGAGCAGAAATCATGGGAAGCCGTGCGCCTGCATGATGTGGCGGCTGTGCTGGGAATCAGCCTGGACGATGTGCGTGCGCATTTTCGCGAGAAAGAGGACATTGTCGATGCCTGGTTCGAGCGAGCCGATAGCGCCATGCTCAAAGCTGCGCAGGCTTCCGACTTTATATATCTGACGCCGCGCCGGCGACTTCACCGCTTGATCATGGCATGGCTTGGCGCGCTGTATCCTTATCGCAAGACAACCCGACAGATGATCTACGGCAAGCTGGAACCGGGGCACATCCATATTCAGCTCCCCGCACTGATGCGTATCAGCCGTACGGTTCAATGGATGCGCGAGGCGGCGGGCCGGGATGCCACTTATTTTCGACGCGCCCTGGAAGAGACCGGGCTCACCACGATTTATCTGGCCACGTTCATCCATTGGATGAGCGATAACTCTCCTGGTGCGGCCAGAACCGGCCGGTTTCTCAACGGGTGCCTCTCGATGGCCGAGAACCTGGATCGCTTCGTATTTACCGGTCGCAGCATAGAAGAAAGAGGGGGCAGCGAAAAAGCGCCACAAGGTACCTGAAGTACCTGAGGCACCTGAATCCGAACCCAACCGCACGCATCGCTCTCATCGTTACTGAAGCAGCATGGACACGCTGACCCATGCTTTAAGCGGTGCGCTGCTGGCGCGGGCAACCGCGCCAATGAGGCCGACCGCGGGTGAGTTGACGTCAGGCGTGCGTACGACGGTCGGGTTCGTGGCAGCCGCGTTTCCCGATTGCGATTTTGTATTGCGCCTGTTTGATCCGCTCACCTACATAACCCTGCACCGGGGCGTTACTCACTCGATCATACTCTTGCCCGCCTGGGCATTGCTGTTAGCCTGGCTACTTTCCCTTATCTTGCGTCAACGCTACTCGTGGCGGGCGATTTATAGTATGGCCGCTCTGGGCATAGCCATTCATATCGCGGGCGACGTGTTTACCGCTTACGGCACGATGCTGCTGGCACCCTTTTCCAGTCATCGTTTCGCCATTCCGTTCACATTTATAATCGACCCCTATTTCACCGCAATTATTGCAATCGGCCTGGCGGCGGCCATGCTCCGGCCTCAGGGACGGCGTCCAGCCTTGATCGCCCTCCTGGTTTTAGGAGGCTACGTAGGGTTTCAGGGCATTCTGCATTCTCACGCAGTCAAGGTGGGCGAGGCTTACGCTGAAAATAGCGGGTTGTTCGAAGCCGAAGTCCATGCTTTTCCTCAACCGCTGTCGCCTTTTAACTGGAAGGTCATCGTCAGCCATGGCGATGACTATCAGGTTGCTTCGATCGATCTATGGCGAAACCATAGCCGCAAGCCGCCCGATCCAGCAAGTGGGATATTGGGTATGTGGGAGAGGATAGCCGCAGGCTACCAGCCAGCCTCGGCCGCAAAATGGATACGACGTGGGCGATTTGGCGATACGGATTCCCAGCGCTATCTCGCCCATGAAGCATGGACGCAGGATATCTTTGCACCGTTTCGCCAGTTCGCAGCATTTCCTGCGCTCAACCAGATCGAGCCCACAGGAAATGGCGTTTGCGTATCGTTTCTCGATTTGCGCTTTACCGTTCCTTCGCTCCCGCCATCTCTGGTATTCGGCCTGTGCCGCGACAGTCCCGCAGGTCCCTGGCGGCTCGAACATAAGCAGGGACTCTTTTGAAGAGGCCAACCTGAAGGGATTAACGGAAATATCCATAGTCGAATATACAAAAAAAGCTGAAAAGAGTTTTCCGCTTCAGCATCCAAGACCCGGGACTCATCCGTAAAGTCACCCGGGCTCAGCATTCATCCCTGAAGTTACGCGTCGCTAATGGTTACGCTCATCGAGCTCCGCCATCCGGCAAGAATTGTGCTTGATGCGGCAATCAAGCTGCTCGTGCGCGCGCCCTTGTTGATGCCATAGCGCCATGGCGCTAGATCAGTCACGCGATGATCCTAACCCGGATGTTTCATAAATTGACGCGCGCCCTCGCTGGTCTTTTGTTTCGTATGAAAATTTTGCTCAGTCGGGCGTATGAATAACTACGCCACTCTTTCACAAAATTTCCCTACAAAACAAAATCCTGCGCAATCATCACGCAAATTTATGAAATATCCGGGCTAAGCCTGTTTTTTTCTGGAAACCTTCATGAAAGTTGACATTTATCAAGGTTTCGATGCGCGTTGCGCAATACGATTTGATACCGGATAAGAAAGTCCGATTATCTTTAATGTTCAACCGGAGCGACCTTGGATTCATTTCCGGAAGAAGCTTATAAAACCGGTAGTTATCAAGGTTTCATCTCTGGCTTGGATAAGGACTTTCATCATTGGCAATCAGCGATCAGGTGGGGGGAGATATGAGTAGCAAAGCAGCAGCAACCATAGTTGGGATTGTGACGATCGCATTGTATTCCGGGTTGGGAATGGCGGCAGCGGCGGATCCTTACCAGTTAAACTTGCCCGAGCCGCAAACGCCGATAGCCCAGCAGATATACGATCTTCACACGCTGGTTTTATGGATATGCCTGGTGATATTCGTGGGCGTGTTCGGGGTCATGTTGTATTCCATACTCAAGCACCGCAAATCCTTGAACTACCCGGCGGCCAACTTCCATCACAGCACCACGGTCGAGATCATCTGGACCGGCATCCCGTTCCTCATCCTGGTTGGCATGGCCTATCCATCCACCAAGACCATCATCGACATGAAGGACACCTCCAGCTCCGAGATCACCATCAAGAGCACCGGTTACCAGTGGAAATGGGGCTACGACTACCTGACGGGCGAAGGAGAAGGCATCAGTTTCCTGAGCAGCCTGTCCACCCCCCGCGACCAGATCGAGAACACCGCGCCCAAGGGTGAGAACTACCTGCTCGAAGTAGACAACCCGCTGGTTGTGCCCACCGGCAAGAAGATACGCGTACTGCTCACCGCCAACGACGTACTGCACGCCTGGTGGGTACCTGCCCTGGGCGTAAAGCAGGACGCCATCCCCGGCTTCATACGCGACGTTTGGTTCACCATTGAAAAGCCTGGCACCTATCGCGGCCAATGCGCCGAGCTCTGCGGCAAGGAGCACGGCTTCATGCCGATCGTAGTCGAAGCGGTGACGCCGGAGAAATATGCCCAGTGGGTGGCTGAACAGAAAAGCAAGACCGCTGCGGCGACCGAGGACGTAAACAAAGTATTTACGGCAGAAGAACTGAAAGCCGAAGGCGAGAAAGTCTATGCCGCCAACTGTGTTGCCTGCCATCAGGCCAATGGCCAGGGCATACCCGGGACCTTTGCCGCGCTGGACGGCTCGAAGATCGCCAACGGTCCCAAGGCCGACCATGTCGACATTGTCATGAATGGCAAGACCGGCACGGCAATGGCTGCATTCAAGCACCTGTCGGATGTACAAATCGCGGCGGTGGTCACCTACGAACGTAATGCCTGGGGGAATACCGCAGGAGACGTGGTGCAGCCATCGGAAATCAACCAGTTCAGAAAATAGCATCAAGGAGGACACCATGGCGCGCATGCCACGACATTGCAACCGCGACCGTTGCGATAGCGACATTGTGCATGCCTGTGGCGATCGCTCCCGCGGCTTGATGTGCCGGCCGCTTTCCATCAACAGTACGTTTTAAAAAACCAGCATCAAGGAGACAATTATGGCGGCAGTACAAGACGATATTGCACACGCGCACGACCATCATCCCACCGGTATGATGCGCTGGCTGACTACGACCAACCACAAAGACATCGGCACGATGTATCTGTGGTTCAGTTTTCTGATGTTCCTGACCGGGGGCGTGATGGCGCTGACTATCCGCGCCGAGTTGTTCCAGCCCGGCATACAGATCGTCAATCCGGAGTTTTTTAACCAGTTGACGACCATGCATGGTCTGGTGATGGTGTTCGGGGCCATCATGCCGGCGTTCGTCGGTTTCGCCAATTGGCAGATACCGATGATGATCGGGGCGCCCGACATGGCTTTTGCACGTATGAACAACTGGAGTTTCTGGCTATTGCCCCCGGCGGCTTTGCTGCTGATTACCTCGTTCTTCGTGCCCGGCGGCGCGGCTGCCGGTGGCTGGACATTTTATCCGCCGCTGTCGGTGCAGATGGGCGTAGGCATGGACATGATGATTTTCGCCATTCATATCCTTGGCGCCTCTTCCATCATGGGATCGATCAACATTATCACGACCATCCTCAACATGCGGGCGCCGGGCATGACACTGATGAAAATGCCGATGTTCGTGTGGACCTGGCTCATCACCGCCTATCTTCTGGTGCTGGTGATGCCGGTGCTGGCGGGCGTGGTCACCATGTTGCTGACTGACCGCAACTTCGGCACCAACTTCTTCAATGCGGCGGGCGGCGGCGATCCGGTTTTGTTCCAGCATATCTTCTGGTTCTTCGGCCATCCCGAAGTCTATATCATGATCCTGCCATCGTTCGGCATTGTCTCCGAAATTATCCCGGCCTTTGCGCGCAAGCCATTGTTCGGCTATTCCTCGATGGTGTATGCCACCGCCTCGATCGCCATCCTGTCCTGCATCGTCTGGGCCCACCACATGTTCACTGCCGGCATGCCGGTAACCGGACAGCTGTTTTTCATGTATGGCACCATGCTGATCGCGGTTCCGACCGGCGTGAAGGTATTCAACTGGACCGCCACCATGTGGCGCGGTTCCATGACCTTCGAAACCCCCATGCTGTTTTCCATCGGTTTCATTTTCCTGTTCGTAATCGGCGGATTCAGCGGTGTCGTTTGCGCGATAGTGCCGATCGATGTCCAGGTGCAGGATACCTACTATGTCATTGCGCACTTCCACTATGTGCTGGTGTCGGGCTCACTCTTTGCCATATTTGCCGGAACCTACTACTGGATACCAAAATGGACCGGGCATATGTATGACGAGACGCTGGGCAAATGGCATTTCTGGCTGTCCATGTTCTTTTTCAACCTGACTTTCTTCGTACAGCATTTCCTGGGATTGGCGGGCATGCCACGCCGTATTCCCGACTACGCGCTCCAATTCGCCGATTTCAACATGATTTCCAGCATAGGCGCTTTTGGTTTCGGCTCCACGCAATTGCTGTTCCTTTACGTAGTGCTGAAGTGCATCCGCGGGGGCGCAAAAGCGCCGGTAAAACCTTGGGAAGGTGCGAAAACGCTGGAATGGACTTTGCCGTCTCCCGCGCCCTATCATACCTTCGTAGTGCCGCCCGTCATCAAGTAACAGCCGAGACAGGAGAGCGATATGTCAAAGCATATGAATATGTCCGACGACATGGACGTCCCGGAAAACGTGGACATCGAGAGAAAGTTGGCATCGATCAGAACAGCGTTGTTCGTGCTTGCTTACTCTCTGGTTCTACCGGTGGCGTATTACTTGTGGCAAGCTTACTGTTGTTGATCGGACCCCGGCAAATAACCGGTAAATTACAAGCAGGAGAAAGAGCATGAGCCAGGAAGGAAGCAATTATTACGTTCCAGCGCCATCGACCTGGCCTATGACCGGGTCGATAGCATTGTTTTTCATGGGGTTTGGCGCGGCGTTCTCGGTCAACAAGATGCCAGTAGGCTACGCGATGCTGACATTGGGCTTTGCCATACTCTTTTACATGCTTTTCGGCTGGTTTCGCACGGTGGCGCGGGAAAGCGAGAGTGGCAAGTTCAATAAGCAGGTGGATGCGTCCTTCCGCTGGGGGATGAGCTGGTTCATTCTTTCCGAAGTCATGTTTTTTGGCGCCTTCTTCGGCGCGCTGTATTACATGCAGGTTCATTCCATTCCCGACCTGGGCGACCTGGAACATAAAATGCTATGGCCGAATTTCACGGCGGACTGGCCCACAGCCGGGCCCGGCATCACCGAGAAATTCCTCCCCATGGGTCCGTGGGGCCTGCCGGCAATCAATACCGTCTTGCTGTTGACCTCGGGGGTGACGGTCACCTGGGCGCACTGGGCACTCAAGCTCAATAAACGCGGCCAGCTCAAACTGGGATTGTTCCTCACCTTTGCCCTGGGGTTTCTCTTTGTCGGCCTGCAAGCCTACGAATACGGCCATGCCTACTCCGAGCTCAACCTCAAGATGACGACCGGTGCTTATGGCGCAACCTTTTTCATGCTGACGGGTTTCCACGGCTTCCACGTGACGTTGGGTTCCATTATGCTGTTCGTCATCTATTGCCGCGTACTGTCAGGTCATTTCACGCCGGAGAATCACTTCGGCTTTGAAGGCGTTGCCTGGTACTGGCACTTCGTGGACGTGGTCTGGCTGGGCCTGTTCATATTCGTCTACTGGCTTGTGTGACAGCCGCCGGATTTATCCAGCGCTGTTATTATGGCATGACAGTTTTTTCATGATCTCGCGATGATCTTATCCCGCACAACTCAGTATGCCATTCAGGCACTTATTTATATGGCCACGCAACCTCGTGGCGTGGCAGTACTGAATCGCACCATCGCCGACCACCTGAAGTCATCCCCTACCTATCTTGCCAAAATTCTGCAAGACTTGTCCCGCGGCAACCTGCTTTATTCTTTCCGTGGAAAACAAGGGGGTTTTTGCCTGAGGGAAAATAGCGACAAAATTAATCTGATGCAGATCGCCATCCTTACCGAGGGTCCCGGATTCACCGATGGCTGCGTGCTGGGGCTCAAGGTTTGCAGTGATAAGGCGCCGTGCCCGATGCATGTCAAATGGTGGCCAATCAAGCAGGAGATCGTGAAGCTATTGCAAAACCAGACTCTGGATATGCTTGCCGCCATGGTCGTAAGCGGCAGATATAAACTGACCGATTTACCGGAGGCCGCGCTTGGCGGTCAAGACCGTCTGGGCGTAACCTGCCCGGACAGATTGTAAAATTTATCAACGGAGCTCCGGACATGACCAAATGCTCATCGGATATATCACACGCTACTGATGACCCAGTTGATGTCCCGCTGGATTGCAGGGATTGTGGCGCCTATAAATTATGCATGTCCCTTTGGTTGAAGACGGGCGACCCATCTTTGCTCGAGCGAGTCGTCAAAAAAAAGCACGTGTTTAAACGCGGAGAAGTTTTGTATCGCATGGGGCAACCGATGGAATACATGTATGTCATCCGCGGCGGATCGGTCAAAACCAGCGTCAGCACTGAGGACGGGCAGGTGCAAGTCATAGGCTTTCACATAGTAGGAGAATTGCTGGGTCTGAATGCCATAGAGAGCCGGCAACACAACTGCGAAGCCCAGGCGACGGGAATGACCTCTGTTTGCGAAGTTTCCATCGATCGCTTTGAAGAACTGGCCAGCACGGATCCCGCCATCCAGCACGAAATTCTCAAGATCATGAGTGCGGAAATCCACCACAGCCACGAATTGCTGCTGTTGCTGGGTAAGCATAATGCTGAAGAGCGTCTGGCTACGTTCTTGCTCAGCCTGTCTCAGCAGTTCGCGCGGCGCCATTGTTCGGCTACCGAATTCGACCTGAGCATGTCTCGCAGCGATATAGGAAACCATCTGGGAATCGCTGAGGAGACCGTGTGCCGCGTATTTGCGCGGTTTCAGGATGACGGTCTCATCAGCAGCCAGTATAGGCGCGTAAGGCTGAATGATCTGGAGCGTTTGAAGCAGATTGCTTACCACCGGCGTACCAGCAATGTTCGGGATTCCGTAGACCGTCAGTTCGAAGCTTGACCTGCCGTTCCTGTCTCAGTTCTGGGACAGCGATTTTCTTGTTCCAGGATATTTCACTGGTTTCTTGCACGGACGAACTCAAGATTTACTTCTCGGTGATCGTCACAGTTATTTTGCAAGTAGCACTACCGGGAACGACGATTTCCAGCAAGGGGCGTGTAGAGGTGATATTCGTCAGTGTTTATTGTCATGGCCCGGAATATGCTTTAGTTTCGAAAATGGCAATCTGATGCTTTTCATATCTTTAAAAAAAATTAAGCAAGGAAAGCGCGAATTGCGCGAATTGCTGATATTCTCCGTCCGGGACCTTTTTCATTTATTGTTTCCCCCAAAATACCAGCCTTTCAAAGTACTTCGATGAAGAGTTGAGTGTTGTTCTTTTTTTAATCTAAAGGAAAATCCATGCGAAAATTACTTATCACCATTGTCACTTTGCTTGTAACCGCGTTACCGCTTACCGGCGCCCACGCGGTCGTTAACATCAACACTGCTACCGAGGCCGAGCTTCGGACTCTTCCAGGTATCACCGCTCCCAGAGCCAAGGCAATCATTGATTATCGCTCAAAAGCGGGTGCGTTCAGGTCGACGGATGATTTGTCGAAAGTCGACAGCCTCATTGACATGCGCGTAATCCGCAAGGATATTTCGATCACTGGCCCCACCCAGATTCGGCAAGATGACAAGCCTGCGGCCAAGTAAGAAAAGAAAAGAAACGCCTGCCTGAAAGGTGCCAAGGACAGCTGTACAGGACAAACAAAGACAGTGGAAGTCAGGCACGAAATGGTCGCGGCAGGGCAGCATTGTCAGACAAACCCCGGTTCTTCCGGGGTTTGTCTGTTACCATCAGAGGTATCTTTTTTATAATCCACCTCCGGTCTTCGTCTTGTGACGGTGAAGGGATTCGGCCGTACAATGATACAGGCGAGTTCCTTGGCTATCTGATATAATGCTGCCCTTTTGTCGTTCCGACTGAGGATTTACCAATGTCCCGTTCCATACGAAATATCGCTATTATCGCCCACGTCGATCACGGCAAGACCACCATGGTGGATAAATTGCTGCATCAGGCAGGCTCTTTTGCCGCGCATCAGCATATTGCCGATCGGGTGATGGATTCAAGCGATATCGAGCGTGAGCGCGGTATCACGATCCTCGCCAAGAATTGCGCTGTGGATTACCAGGGCGTGCACATCAATATTGTCGATACACCCGGCCATGCCGATTTTGGCGGTGAGGTGGAGCGGGTGCTATCCATGGTGGATGGCGTGCTGCTGCTGGTCGATGCGGTTGAAGGCCCCATGCCGCAGACCCGTTTTGTCACAAAGAAAGCACTGGCGCTGGGGCTTCGCCCTATAGTCGTCGTCAATAAGGTCGACCGTCCCGGTGCGCGTCCCGACTGGGTGGTGAATCATACCTTCGACTTGTTCGACAAACTGGGCGCAAATGAAGACCAGCTGGATTTTCCAGTGGTTTACGCCTCTGCGCTCAACGGCTATGCCATGCTGGACCTGAAGCAGACCGGTGCCGATATGCGTCCGCTTTTCGATACCATACTCAAGCACGTCCCGGCGCCCGAAGGCAACCCCGACGAACCGCTGCAATTGCAGATTGCTGCGCTTGATTATTCCAGTTTCGTCGGGCGTATCGGTATTGGCCGCATCAGCCGTGGACGGCTCAGGCCCGCCCAGGATGTGTTGGTGCTGGACGGATCGAGTGCGCCGAAGAAGGTCAGGGTCAACCAGGTTCTGGGTTTTCGCGGTATCGAGCGAGTCCAGTTGGAAGAAGCCATGGCGGGCGATATCGTTCTGATCAATGGTGTCGAGGAACTCAGTATCGGGGTGACGCTGGCCGATATCGACCGGCCCGAAGCGCTGCCGATGCGTGCTGTGGACGAGCCTACGCTGACGATGAACTTTCAGGTGAATACATCGCCTTTTGCCGGGAAGGAAGGCAAGTTTGTCACCAGCCGTCAATTGCGCGAGCGCCTTGAAAAAGAGCTGCTGACCAATGTCGCGATGAAGCTGGAAGAAACGGACGATACCGACTCGTTTCTGGTTTCCGGGCGGGGCGAGTTGCACCTAACCATTTTGCTGGAAAGCATGCGTCGCGAAGGCTATGAGCTTGCAGTATCGCGTCCACACGTAGTGATTCGTGAAATTGACGGTGTTAAATGCGAGCCATTTGAAATGCTCACCGTCGATGTTGAAGAAACTCATCAAGGTGGAGTAATGGAGGCGCTGGGCGCGCGCCGCGGCGATTTGCAGGACATGGTCTCGGATGAGCGCGGACGTGTGAGGCTGGATTATCGTATTCCTGCGCGGGGTTTGATCGGCTTCCAATCCGACTTCATGACCATGACACGCGGTACAGGTCTGATGAGCCACGTATTCGACGAATACGCGCCGATGCGGCCGGAAATAGCTGCACGCCGAAACGGGGTACTGATTTCCGCCGAGCAGGGGGAAGCCGTGGCGTATGCACTTTGGAAATTGCAGGAGCGCGGACGTATGTTTGTTAGTCCAGGGGATCGTCTGTACGAAGGAATGGTGATCGGCATTCACAGCCGCGATAATGATCTTGTTGTCAACCCGATAAAGGGCAAGCAGTTGACCAACATTCGCGCATCCGGAACTGACGAAGCCGTGACCCTGACACCGCCGATCCAGCTCACTCTCGAGTCCGCGATTGAATTCATCGCTGATGATGAATTGGTGGAGATTACGCCCAAGACCATTCGCATTCGCAAGCGTTTCCTGCAGGAACACGAACGCAAGAAAGCTTCGCGCGCCGCTGCATAATTTCACGAGGCATATCGGGGCTGGTTGATGCACCGGTTGAGCTCAGCCTGCACAACTTATCCATAGGTGGCCAAGCCTGACGCAGGCTGACTATTTTCCATTTTGCACGACAAGAATGGAAGGATCTCGTCCGCTATGAATGAAAGAAAGCTCTGGTATGTCGCTGACCCCATGTGTTCATGGTGCTGGGGCTTCTCTCCGGTAATCGAAGCGATTCGGCGTGAGTATGGAAGCCGGTTTGAAGTAGAGCTATTACTGGGTGGTTTGCGGCCAGGGACGCAACATCCAATGCCCTCGGCGCAACGTGAACAGATACTCCACCATTGGCGCGCGGTGCAGCAACAGACTGCGCAGCCATTCCGGTTCGAAGGCGCGATGCCCGAAGGGTTTGTTTACGACACCGAACCCGCCAGCCGCGCGGTGATTGCCGTATCCTTGATCAACCGCGAAGCGATCTTTTCTTTTTTCAAGATAGTGCAATCCGCGTTCTACGTCGAGCAGCAGGATGTGACGAACTCCATTGTGCTGTCACAGCTCGCCGCGAGGGTGGGAATAGATGCCCAGCAGTTCGGGCAGGCGTTCGAGTCCGATATCGCGAAGCGCCTGACGCTTGAACATTTCCAAAAGGCAAGTCAGTGGGGCGTGCATGGCTTTCCCACTGTAATCGGGCAGAGCGGGGCGGATTACCGCCTGCTCAACACGGGTTATTGTTCACTTGATGAATTGCGTCCAAAGCTGGACGGGTGGTTGCTGGATCAGCTCGATACTCCCCGGCCAAGCTCATAGTTTCCAAGGTACAGATCATGTATAAAGCACTTTTGAAGTTTTTTGTTTCGGCCATGGCGCTTTCGATATTCTGCATCTCCATACCCGTATCTGCCGAGAAGGGGGGAGGCGATCATAAGGCAAATCAACATCGCCATCAAAAGGAAAAAAATTGGAACAAGGGCAAGAATCAGAATTATCGATCTCATGGAATGCGTGTTCTGCCGGGTAGTTTTGACTCGAGGCAACGCGCTGTTATCCTCGATTACTATGGTCCCCGCTTTCAGAGCGGCCGCTGTCCGCCGGGCTTGGCCAAGAAGTACAACGGTTGCATGCCGCCCGGACAAGCAAGAAAATGGGGAGTGGGACGCGCCTTGCCCCGGAATGTGGTGTTTTATGATCTCCCACCTCACCTGATCATGCAATTGGGCGCGCCTGGGCCGAGTTACCGCTATGTGCGTGTCGCAGCGGACATTCTTTTGATAGCAGCAGGTACCGGTATGGTTATCGATGCCATCATGGATTTAAACTCAATGTGAGTAGAGCGCCGATTTCTTCAACTCACTCGATACCGAGTGCTAAAGTCCGGTTCCGGGGGACCAGCCAAAGCGTTCGAGCAATCCACGGAATGAGTCGCTTGCGATGATAAAAGCGATAAGATAGGACATTAAACTCAACATTACGATTGCGCCGAGGGACCTCCATGGGCTCAAGGTGGAGTAATGGCGCCACTCCGATAGGAAACCGGTATTTTCCGGTGCCTTGAGCGGTTTATACAAGTCGAATTCCCTAAGGACGGTTTGCCGTGATCGGCGTAGCGCATTCTGGATGCCGGTTCGGTATGCGGTATCGATGAGGTCCGGCCGTTTTGCCTGCCTGGGGGAGGCGGGCTCATCCACAGGCACCTTTCTGGCCGCCAGGTGATAGAAATCCCGCATTCGATCCACATACCGATCCTCCGCGAACATGGCGTCCACCACTGCCTCAACGGTAGACACAAATTCCTTATCCGGAACAACAGACTGGATAGTAGATCCACCAGCGGATTTTGGCTTCAGAGTCCGGGCGATTTCATCGATAAACTCGTGTTCTTTCCTGGCGATGAGCTTGAGCCAGACAGCCTCGATCGCCTGCGGAGACGGCACGCTGTTTTTTGTATTGTTATTGTCATGGAGAGCAGCCTCGGATAGCGTGTCGAGTTCCATTTTTGCGGTGATTTCACAATCAGCGTCAATTGCGTCAAGCCTGGCTTTGAGAATATCGTTCATGATGTTTTCCTGAAGCGAACACCTATGATTGAAAGACGAGTTGAAGGTGGGATCGGAAGCCGTACAGTGTAACGCAATTTACAAAATGCGTGCACAGCTTGAACACATGTATCGGGTACGGTACAGCCTGGCGAGGCGCATCGATAGCGGGCACAATTTCAGGCGCTACGAGGTGCTGATTCTCTCGTTGGAAATGAGAGTAATGCACATGGAGATTGACGGAGAATGTGCCGACTTACGGTGCGGCACAATACCTGTCAATCTGCCGGATTTCCTGAAAGCGGCCGCTTCATATCGGAATGGCGGAAAAGACAGCGAGGTCATCTACAGCAGCCACTGTCCGGCGGATGAGTTCTTGATTGGCTTCCAGCTTTATCATTCCACCGACGGCGAGTGACACAACCATTGCTTCAAAGGGATAGATAAGGTGGGCGCGATATCTCTGCAATAGACCAGCGTTATCGATGCCTGTGATTCCGTTATCTCTGAGCCCCTGTATATAAACCGACAAAAGCTTCATCTCGTGAGCTCGCCGGATTTCCGGATCAAGCGCAGTCGCAAGAAAATAGGCAACGTCCCCTATACCTTCCCCGAAGCGTACAAGCTGCCAATCAAGAAGGCCAGGTCGAGACTGGTTCCAGAATAGATTGCCGGGATGGCAATCATGATGAACGAGTGTTTGCGGCGCGTTAGAAAGAAAACGCATTACCTGGTGGCGATTTCGCGCATAGCGAACGGCCAGTGGATAAAGAGTCGAAGGGATGAGTTTTCCAGCCCGATGCAATCCTCGTTTCATCAATGGAACAGCCAGGGCGGTGCCCAGATGATCTTCCAGGCGGCGCACCGGCGCCGCCAGCCAGTGATAAGTTCGCGCGAGATCGGCTTTTTCCCAGAAATGAGCATGAATGCGGGCAAGCTGTTCAATAACGAGCGTAGCCTGTGCCGCCGTCAGGGCATCGCCGGTATGCCCGGCAATCGCGCCGGATTCTGTTACGTCGCTCAGAACCAGCGTCGAACCTTTCCCCAGCATGCTCTGTGCCGCCAATAGACCGGGTATCGCGATGGGTATGGCTTGAGCGGCTTCATTATAGAAGCGCACCTCTGTATGTAACAATCTTGGCAAAGCGGTGATCATTCGTGCGCGCCACGTCAGCGATGGCAGTTTTACGAACCACTGTCTAGGCAGTGCTGCAGGTCCATTGTGCTCAATTGCGAGACGAATTCGCGTGGTCGTGCCGATATCGACAGAAACAATATTCACGTTCGATACGATTGTACGGGAATGATGTTTGTTAATGACACGCTGAGCCCAGCCAACGTTCAAATCGTCGGGCCGGCGTGCAAGAATATTATGATTCATCACTGCCTGCCTCCAGAGGAGTCAATCGCAATTGCTGTATAGGCGGCACATACATCTATAGCGAATTAACCATGCTACCCGCATTGATTCCAATATACAAAAAAAGGGAGCCAATGGCTCCCTTTTTGAAATGGTAGACGGATAGGCCTGTGTCCAAAGCTAGTATTCTTTGGCCTTCCATTTGCTGTCGAAGCGCGTTTCCTTGGTGTCAAAGTCCTGCCAGACATAGCCAGGTGTGATTATCGGCTCGGTCGGAACGTAGAACGTCACCAGATCGACGATGCCGGTCAACGATCGGCCAATCCCGGATACGATTCCGGAAAACACCCCAGTCGTAAGTCCATAACCAATACCTTTTTCATTGGTCGTCATTACCATATTCTTTGGAACTTCTCCTATGCCTGTTACCAGGTTCGCCATGCCATGCGCAAGCTTGTCGCCGGCATCCACAGCATAGTTGGCGGCGACCGCCGCCTGAGGCGAAAAGAATAACAATGCGGATAGCAGCAACAACGGTTTCAGTATACGTTTCATCGATACCCCCCAAAAGTGGAACAAATTAAATCCCGCGTAATACTAGCATACCGCTGAGGTGTAGTGGCAATGCCTGTTAAAACATTATCCTGAATCCGTCCCGTAGCGAACTCACCGAAGAGGTAAAGCTCACGGGTACAAAAAATCCTTTTCGGTCATAGCCTTTAGTTTGCAAATGAGCTGAAAAATGAGCGGTCAACTACCGGATTCACGATTATGCTTCAAGAAATTTCCCGCCTTTGGCTGTATACATCGCCCAGGGATAGTTCGTGGGCGAACTCAGAGGTGGGGACATGCGGCGGAGTCCGCTGATATGCAAGGATTTACCCGTGGAACATCGGGGCTGCCGTATGTGCAATTGTGATGTTCATGCTGATCGCATTGATCCCACCATATAAAAAGGGAGCGATGGCTCCCTTTTTATGAAATGGCAAATGGGCAAAACCTATTATTTTTGTAACTTCCATTCCGGATGGAAGTGCGTATGCTTGGTCTCGAATTCCTTCCAGATAAAATCGGGGTAAATTATGGGCTTGGTCGGAATAATGAAAGTCACCAAGTCTACAACGCCCGTCAATGTACGGCCAATTCCATATATGATTCCCGACGCCAATCCAGCGGTAAGTCCGTAACCGATACCTTTTTCATTGGTCGTCATTATCATGTTCTTCGGAACTTCCCCTATGCCTGTTATGGTATTCGCAACGCCATGAGCGAGTTTATCACCTACGTTTTCGATGTAAGTATCAGCCATCGCGGCCTGAGGTGAAAAGAACAACAGCGCAGATAGCAGCAGCAGCGGTTTCAACATATTTTTCATCGATACCTCCCTTAAGTAGATTAACAAATTAAATCAAGTTTAATACTAGCATACCGCTGAAAGATATGTGCACGGCATTCCAAAAATTAACGCTTTCGGCGTATTTTCTGCCGCAGTTTATTATTCTTGCGATACTGAATCAGGTATGGAACTATCATTCGGTAACCGAATTGATTCCGGATGGGCAAATAAAAAGGGAGTCCATGCTCCCTTTTTATAAAATGACAGACGGGCGAACAAGTCTGCTTCGAAATTATATAATTTCTACCTCCATGGCCGGAAGTGGGTTGGTTCGGTCGTGAAGTTTTCCCACACATAACCAGGTGCGATTATCGGCTTGCTCGGAAGGAAGAACGTGGCAAGATCTATAAAGCCGGCAGCCGTACGGCCGACCCCATATCCAATACCCTTGAACAATCCAGTGGTGAGGCCATAACCGATGCCCTTGTCATTGGACTCATACAGCATATTTCTCGGAACTTCCACCACGCCTGTTACGGCGTTCATGGCGCCATGCCCGAGCTTGATGCCTACGCCTTTGAAATAGCCGTCCTCCGCCGCAGCCTGAGAAGAAAAGAATAGCGTTGCAGATAATAGCAGTAACGATTTCAGTATATTTTTCATCAGTGTCCCCCGCGTGGATTGAAAAAAAATTAAACCGCATTAATACTAGCATACCGTAAGATGTGTATGCACGAGATCTTGCTTCCGCTACGGCAGAGCCAGCTCTTGTTTCCGCTACGGCAGAACCAGCCGGGGTGAAGGATTTTGGGGAAAACGCCTGCGTCCGCGGTTTTTAGCCGCCTGTTCTGCATTATCAGCGTCTTCGAGGCGCGCCACTATGAATTGTGCTACGCTTCCGCGTGCCGTGAAACTATCGTGGTGAAACTATCGTTTTCGTCATTGAAGCAAGAAACACCGCGCACCTCGTAGAAAAATAACAGTTACGTGCATCTTGACCAATTTTGTCTGACACAACCGATTTCCCGTCTTTGCGTCCCGCCTCCTCAACGCCGCCTGAGTTGCCTGATACAGCTATAGCCAGCGTCTCGCAAGTTTCCATAGTGATTCCCACGCTCAACGAGGCCGACAACATCGACCCCTTGCTGACGGGCCTGAACGAGCTTGACCTGCCGGCGGAGGACTTCGAGATCATTGTCGTTGACGACAACTCGAGCGACGGCACGCCCGCCAAAGTACGTGCCTGGGAAAAACGGGCGAATGTACGGCTAATCGAACGCCGGGAAAAACCCGGTCTCACCCGGTCCATCCTGGCCGGCGCGACAGCGGCGCGCGGGAATATCATCGTCGTGATGGATGCAGGCCTGAGCCACCCACCGGAACGATTGCCCGCCCTGATTGCCCCCATACTGGACGGAAGCTGCGACATCGCCATCGGCAGCCGCTACGTAGCGGGCGGCAGCACCGAAGGAGAACCCCTGCCGCGCCGATGGCTCTCGCGCCTCGCCAACTGGCTTGCCCGCCCCCTCTGCGACGTAAACGACGCCACCTCGGGATATTTCGCCTTCCGGCGGGAACTGGCCGCCACCATTGCCGAACCCGCACACGGCCATGAACTCCTGCTCGAACTGCTCATGGCCGGCCAAGGCAAACTCAGGGTCGTGGAAGTGCCCATCCGCTTTCATCATGGCACCCATCGCACCCACGGCACCTCCAGATTATCAGCCCGCCCGCAGTGGGCCTACCTGCAACGCCTCATGACCCTGGCCGGCGGCACCGTCCCGGCCGGTGCCGCCAGCCGCTTTGCCGCAGTCGGATTGTTGAGCGTCGCCATAGACGCGCTGCTGTTTCAATTCCTCATGAGTCGTGGTTCCGGACTCGCCCTGGCGCACATCACGAGCTTCTTCACCGCCGCGGCGGTGAATTACTCGCTCCATTCTGGAAGGTCATTCCGCGATCATGCAGGCGACCTGCGGTGGAATCGGTTGGGCCGCGCCCTCACCATAGGCATGTTTGCGTTACTGATGCGCGGCGGCGTACTGGCCTTGCTGATCGATGGCTGGCACCTGTCCCCGTTTCTGGCCATCTTCCCGGCCATCGCCGCAACGGCCGTCATCAACTACTTCGGCACCGCATTCTACGTATTTCCCGTCAGCGTGAATCCGCCCTCGCCGGAAGTGCGCTGGCGGGTCGCGTCGATCGGAATCGTTGCCTTTGCCGTCCTGTTGCGCCTGATCTATCTGGGCACAGCCGAACTGATTCCCGACGAAGCTTACTACTGGACCTATGCCGAGCACATGGACCTGAGCTTTTATGATCATCCGCCCATGGTGGCATGGCTGATCTGGCTTGGTACCGCGATCTTCGGCAACAGCGAGTTCGGGGTCCGGATCGGCTCGTTCTGCTGTGGCCTGATAACGATGGCTTATTTGTATGCGCTGGCACGCAATCTGTACGATAAGTCGACCGCTATGCGCGCGGTGATGCTGCTGGCGGTGTTGCCGCTTGGTTTTGTTCCTGCCGCACTCATGACGCCGGATGCACCGCTGCTGGCCGCCTGGGCTGCCACGCTCTACTATATGGAACGCGCATTGATAGCCGATGAGCGTTCAGCCTGGCTGGGCATGGGTATTGCGTTCGGCCTGGGTATCCTGTCGAAATACACGCTGGGCCTGCTGGGTCCGGCGGCGCTGCTGTTTGTGATCCTGGACCCCGCTTCGCGCCGCTGGCTGCGCCGTCCGCATGCCTATCTGGCCGCCGCGCTTGCGCTACTGCTGTTTTCGCCGGTGATTATCTGGAATTTCCAGCACGACTGGGCGTCGATCCGATTTCAATCGCAGCGGGCTACGGGAATAGGCAGCCAATTTTCGTTGCAATTGTTGTTTGTCCACATTTTACTGGTTTTAACGCCTGTCGGCATGCTGGCTGCCGACTTGGCATTACTGGGCAAAAATGGCGCCGACAATCTGCACATGCATAGGCGACGCCTGTTCATACGTATATTCACCGTCGTGCCGCTCGCCGCATTTTTTTGGCTCAGCCTGTTTGGGGCGCCAAAGTTTCACTGGACGGCGCCGGTATGGCTTGCGGTGCTGCCCACGATGGCGTGGATGATAGGACAAACCGATAGTAGACGAGGTTTGGCAAACCGTGTCAGAGCGGCGTGGAAGCCGGCCATCGGTGTTTGTTTGTTTCTCTACGCATTCGCGCTTCACTATGTTGTGCTCGGCGTACCCGGCGTTCCGTACGCGGTTTTTAATCAACACTACTTCTGGCGAGAGGCGACAGAGGAGGTCGAACGAGTTGTAGCCGCAGTTCGACAGCAGGCCGGGCAAGAGCCTATCGTGGTGGGAATGAGCCGGTGGTCGGTCGCCAGCGCCCTGTCTTTCTATAATAAAGAGGAGCCGATGGACATACGCTCGCGCAACATGTTCGGCCAGAACGCCGCCATGTACGATTTCTGGTATCCATCCGAGCCACCGACGACCCGGCCGATTATACTGGTGGGCATGAAGCCTCATCAGCTCGAACATGATATCGCAGGCGTGGACGATATTACCCCCGCGCTCGTTCAACCAGGGCCGGTAAAGGAGCTGGCGATCATTCGGGACGGTAAGCCATTGCGGCGTGTATATTATCGCGTTGCGCAGGGGTATTCCGGCACCGGAAATAAGTCCACTACAGAGCTTGCTGAGTAAGAGAACCGAATCAAGGGGTGAAATGCTGAAAATATTCGTAACAGGAATTGCCACCGCGAGCCTGGCAATGGCTTCCTTCGGTGTTGTCGCGGCTTCCGGAAGCGCCAGTGATGAGAAAGTTATCACTGGCGCTGAACAAAAGGGCATGGCTGTTACTATTTACAACGACGATCTGGCGCTGGTGAAAGATACGCGCCGGGTCAAGCTTGGCCTGGATTTCAACAAGCTGGCCTGGCGTGACATTTCCGGTCAGATACGCCCTGAAACGGTGCAACTGCGTAATCTGACGCACTCCGCCGGATTTCGGCTGCTGGAGCAGAATTTTGATTCCGATCTGTTGACGCCGGAAAAATTACTGGAGAAGTATGTCGGGAAGGAAGTAATCGCTATCCGCACCAACCCGGTGACGGGTGTTGAAACCAGAGAAACGGCTATAGTACTCGCAGCAAATAATGAGGCAGTACTCAAGTTCGGCGATCGGATCGAGGCTGGCAATCCGGGCAGACTGGCGTTTCCAGGTTTACCAGAGGGCTTGCGCGATAAGCCGACCTTGGTGATCTCGCTCATCAATGCTGTTCAGGGCGAACAGAACCTTGAACTCTCCTATTTAACGTCGGGCCTCTCCTGGCGCGCTGACTACATGGCGGAATTGAGCGATCGCGAGGATCATCTCGACTTCAACGGTTGGGTTACGCTGATCAATCAAAGTGGAATGGCTTATCCGAATGCCCGACTGCAACTCGTGGCGGGTGATCTGAACCGGGCCCGTCAGCGGCCCCCAATGCAGCGTAAAGTGATGAGCATGATGGCGGAAGCGGCGGATGCCATGCAGATGAAGCCGGAGTCGCTGCTTGATTATCATCTCTATACGCTCCCGCGATCCACGACGCTGGCGGAGGCTCAGACCAAGCAGGTAGCGTTGATGTCTGCGAATCGTATTTCCGTCACGAAGCAATTTCTGCTGTCCGGAGCGGATTATTATTACTTCAGCCAGAGTGCGGACCTCGGCCAGATACCGAAGGTTGGCGTATTTCTTGAGTTTCAAAATACCGGCGACAATCTTGGTCTTCCGCTACCCAGGGGAACGGTACGGGTTTATAAAAAAGATTCGCAGGGTAACGCGCAATTCGTGGGCGAAGATCAGATCGACCATACGCCGGGAAATGGATCTATCCGCTTGAAATTGGGCGAAGCATTTGATGTGACTGCTGATAAAAAGCAGACCGATTTCAAAAGATCAGGTGGGGAAGGGCGCCATGATGGCGTAGTCGAAGCTGCTTTTCAAATTGTATTGAAGAGTGCAAAAAAAGAATCGGTTACAGTAGTTGTACGAGAACCCGTACCAGGTGACTGGACGATGGTTTCGGAATCGCAACCTCACATCAAGAGAGCTTCCGGCATCGCGGAATGGAACATATCAATTCCAGCCAACGGCAAGGCCACGCTGACTTATCGTGTGCGCATCAACCGTCAACCATAAACCTGAATCTGGCGGTTGACCGCTCGTTTTTCAGCTCATTCGTCAACCAGCGCTATAACCGAAAAGGGCTCTTTGTATCCTGTGAGCTTCACCTTTTGGTGAGTTCCCGTTCAACTGCCGGATTCAGGATAAAGGGTGGCAGTTGAGATTTGATACGACAGATAGTGCCTGATGAAATCTGGCCATAACCCAACTTAATGGCAATTGCTCCTTTCAGATCAAAAAAACGGAGTCCGAAGACTCCGTGAAATCACTCACTCGGCAGAGGTTACGCTGATCTTCTTTGGCTGGACAGCTTCACGTTTGGGGATGACGATTTCCAGCACCCCGTGATTTGATTTTGCCGATATCGCGTCTGGATTTGCGGTATCGGGTAAACTAAAGCGTCGGTAAAATGAGCCATATGTACGCTCAACCCGCTTGTATCCTTCTTTTTCAGTTTTGGCTTCGGTTTTCTTTTCGCCCTTGATAGTCAGGACACCATCTTCCATACTGATATCGATTTCTTCCGGTTTAACTCCTGGAAGATCCGCCTGGAGAATGAATTTATCAGGGTCCTCCTTGATATCGACCGCAGGCGCCCATTCGGCGGTAGCAGTCGATCCTTCGCCTTCTCCGCCTTCGCGCGCGCGGTCCAGCTCTCTATGTAATTGATGCAACAGGCTCCAGGGTTCATAACGGGTTATAGCCATAATGCCTCCATATTGTTGATGTTGTACCAATGCTGAAAGATTGAACCAGCACTTAACAATCAATATAGTTGCATTTGCCGCTTTTTCAACCAGGCGCGGAAAATTCCAGCGCCCTCTCTATGCGGGCGCAACGCAATATTCTATTTGAGGATTGAAGGCACACCAGCAGATACCATTACCATAACTCTACCGAGATGGCCTGCCGACGTAGCGGAGAAGGAGAGGGAACCTGATGCGTTATGCGAGCGGCAATTCTCCGTTGTGAATTCCGATGCCTGAGATCTGCTCGACTGCCTTAACAAAGCTGGCGTTCTCACGCAGTTTTACGATCGAATCGGGGTGGGGCTTTCCACGCATGCGCGCGAGGCGAATAATACTGGTGGCCGCAATGTCATATTGTAATTCCGCCAGTAATATATCCGCTGCCTCCGGATCATTGCATACCAGGACCATATCGCAACCCGCCGCTAGTGCTGTTTGTGCGCGTTGCATCACATCTCCGATAACTGTTGCGCCTTCCATGCTCAAATCATCGCTGAAAATGCATCCTTCAAAGCCAAGTTCTCCGCGAAGAATGTTTTTCAGCCAGACCTCGGAAAAGCCTGCCGGGCGCATATCCACCTTCGGATAAACCACATGCGACGGCATGATGCCCGCAAGGCCGAAATCGATCATTTTGCGAAATGGGACCAGGTCATTTGCTTCGATTTCCGCGTAAGAACGTTCGTCGACAGGCATTTCGATATGGGAATCCGCCTGAATATAGCCGTGCCCCGGGAAGTGCTTTCCCACCGCCGCCATGCCGCCGGATTTCAGACCGGACATAAGACTATGCGCCAAATCGACGATCGCCTGCGGTTTACGATGAAAGGAACGGTCACCGATGACGCAGCTTTGCCCATAATCCATGTCCAGTACCGGGGTAAAGCTGAAATCCACGCCCGCTGCGCGCAGTTCTGCCGCCAATACGTAACCCGCCTGCTGCGCCAGATGCCGGGCCTGGCCGGGGTGTACGTCCCAGATTGTACCCAGTTCGCGCATGGGGGGCAGCCTCGTGAAATCCTTCCTGAAACGTTGTACCCTGCCGCCCTCATGATCGACTGCAATTAATAATGGTGGAGTTCGAAGTGCATGAATCTCGGCGGTTAGCTCCTTAAGCTGCATGAACGATGAGTAATTGCGCGTAAATAAGATCACACCACCGACCAGTGGGTGCCGGAGTTTTATCTTGTCGTCGGCAGTAAGTTGCGTGCCTTCGATGTCGAGCATGACAGGGCCGAGCGACATAACGTGTCTCTATGAATTCAAAGTTTCGGGAAGATAAGGTGCAAGAGATGTTCGTGCTGCCACTCTTGTGTTTTGGCAGACTTCTTGTGTCATACAAGAAATTTATATTATAAAGTGGCCGCTATTTTTCCAGAATAACAAAAGCACAGGCAAGATTTAACTCGTCGCTAATCGAAAGATGATGGCTGGTAATGCCTTTGTTCGTGAAGAGTGCGCTCAATGCCGGATGAAAGGTAAAGTACGGTTTGCCCAGGTTGTCATGGGTGATCCCGATATGGTTCAAGCTTACCGGATAGCGCATACCGGTGCCGATCGCTTTGGAAAGAGCTTCCTTGGCGGCGAAACGCTTGGCCAGAAACATGGCAGGCTGGCTGCTCCTGATATAGTCAGGCCATTCGTCATTTGTCAGCAATCTTTTGGCAAAACGCTCGCCATATTTTTCCAGTAATCGCGCAATACGTGATGGCTCGACCAGATCAGTTCCGATTCCATAAATCATTTGCGCGCTTCGATCATCAGCTTTTTCATTTCCCGTACAGCCTGTTCAAAACCAACAAATAGGGCGCGGGCCACGATTGAATGGCCGATATTGAGCTCGGATATATCGGCCATCGCCGCAATGGGTTGTACGTTATGATAGTGCAATCCATGGCCGGCATTGACATTCAGCCCTTGCCGCAGGCCTGCCGCTACCGAGATGCGAACCCGCTCCAGCTCATGCTGTTGCTCGTCCGTACTTTGCGCGTCGGCGTAATGGCCGGTATGAATTTCGATAGCCGGCGCACCGGCGTCTGCTGCTGCCTCGATCTGCGCATGATCCGCATCGATAAATAGCGATACGCGGATGCCGGCCTCCGCCAATTCGCGGCAGGCGCGTTGCACTTGATCGAAGTGCTGCAGTACATCGAGCCCGCCCTCGGTTGTCAGTTCCTCCCGCCTTTCAGGCACCAGGCAAACATCATGGGGTCTGATGTGTAGTGCAAAATCGATCATTTCATCGGTCACTGCGCTTTCGAGGTTCATGCGGGTTTTAAGCGAGCCGCGCAAGCGTTCCACATCCCTGTCCTGGATGTGGCGGCGGTCTTCGCGCAGATGCAGCGTAATCGCATCCGCTCCGGCAGATTCTGCGATTAACGCAGCCTCTACAGGGTCGGGGTAGGACGTGCGTCGCGCCTGCCGGAGCGTGGCGACGTGATCAATATTAACGCCGAGTTTTATCATAATTCCTGCTTGTCTCAATAATTGCCGTCTGCGCGCGGTTGCCGAAATGATAGTGCATGCAGCAGCTGGGTACTTGCGGTCCGCTAGTCACTCGATCTAACGCCTGGAAAAACCTTTGAGCAGACACGACGTCCAGACACGACGTCGACTGGCTGCTGGCACAAACCAGGCCCTTATACCGGGGTTGCCGATGATCCTATACAGGCCCAGCGTTGGGCGATGCTCAAATAAAAACTCACTATACTATAGTAGACTGTATTGGAAGGACAACATGCTTGGTGCGTAATTCGGATTCCAGTAGTAAAAGGAGCGTGAGATCCAGCTTGAGCGCAGGGTGTCGCTACAAAATTGACCCGTTCGGAAACCCGCGCGGATGAGGGCGAGCTATAAAAAATGTCGGATCCACGAGTTTTCTTCGCGGCTGAACGTACACTTTTAGCATGGGTGCGCACAGGGCTTACTATAGCGGCGCTCGGTTTTGTAGTGGCCAGGTTCGGGCTATTTCTGAATCTCATGGCGGCTTCAACCGGAATTTCGGCAGTGGCACCTCACTGGCCTTCGAAAGCGCTTGGTATTATTTTTGTACTGGCTGGTTCTGCAGTTATCCTGGGGGCCTTCCATAATCACAGGCTTTACGTGCGTTCTCTCCCACCGGAGGACTTGCCCAAACTGGCCATACCATGGCTTACATCATTCCTATCGGTATCTATCGCCGTGGTGGGGGTTCTGCTGGCGGTGTATCTTTTATTCGCATGATGCCTATCGCCTATCCATACCGGTAGTAAATCAGCCATTGAACAAATTAGCTGTCATTGCCAAAGAACAAAGGGTATGAGCGTATCACGCAAGTGTTCATTTTCAGCTATCAGATCACGTTCAACGGTATTTTCAAATATGAAACACCGTTCTCTTCCGGCGGTGGCATTTCTCCCGCCCGCACGTTGACCTGGACGGATGGAAGCAGCAGCGTTGGCATATCGAGCGTAGCGTCACGCGCTTCGCGCATGGCGACAAAACTGTCTTCGGAGATGCCGTCGCGCACATGTATGTTACGCGCACGCTGTTCAGCGACGGTAGTCTCCCACCGGGCCTGGCGGGTGGGGGGTGGGTAGTCGTGGCACATGAACAACCGGGTCTCCGGCGGTTGTTCCAGCAGTTTGCGTATCGACCGAAATAGCTGGCGGGCATCCCCTCCGGGGAAATCAGCGCGTGCCGTACCGAGATCGGGCATGAAGAGCGTATCGCCGACAAAGATGGCGTCGCCAAACTGATAAGACAGGTCGGCAGGTGTATGGCCAGGGGTAGAAATTGCCTTTGCGCTCAACTTACCGATTTCGAAGATCTCGTCATCCGCCAGGAGATGGTCGAAGTGGCGGCCATCCGGGATGAATTCCGGCCCCAGGTTGAATATTTCCTTGAAGATCTGTTGCACTTTTGGCACCTCACGTCCGATGCCGGTTTTTCCGCCCAATTGGTTCTTGAGATAATGTGCTGAAGTCAGATGATCGGCGTGCACATGCGTCTCGAGAATCCACTCCACCGTCAATCGCCGGTTTTCCACGAACGCAATCAGGTTATCTGCGGATAAAGTACTCGTTCTGCCCGATCTGTGATCGTAATCCAGCACGGGATCAATGATTGCGCAGGTTCCACCAGACTCGTCAAAGACAATATAGCTAAGCGTCCCCGTCGCTGGGTCAAGAAATGCCTCGATATTCGGTTGCATCTATTTTTTCCCGCTTCAAGTTGATCATTATGCTTTCCTGTATTGAGCGCTCCGGCTTGCTGGTTTCAAGCGTTCACATGCGTTGAGTTTGGCGCAAGCAGGAGCGATTATCCAGGTAACATATCATAGCTGTTGAAGGTCTTTCAGCAATTGGCGCGTATGGAGCGGCTTGTCGCCGAGATAGTGATTGAGTATATAGCGCATCAGTGCTTTGCTCTGTTGCCGTGTCAGCGTGTCGGAATAATCGCCCCGCTCCATGTCCAGAAGCGTTTTACCGGCCAATTGCAAACCCTGATCGCAGCGATGCCCATTTGACGGTACCGGCCCGCGCTCGATTTCATAGCAGTAATCTTTATTCGCATCGATGGGATTGCCGGAGGCGACGTCGTGATCAAGTGTCACGGCATAGCCGAGCTCTTGCAGCAGGCGTTGTTCAAAGCGCCGCAGTATGGGAATGTAATCTTTCCCGTTGCTCAGCGCGGACAGTGCCTCCTGGTAATATATGAATAGCTGTTCATGCGGATCGTTACGGTGCAACAGGCGCACCAGCAACTCATTGAGGTAAAAACCGCAGATCAGGCCTGTCCCTTGCAGCGGCATCTGGCCTGCTTGCCATTCGGCTTTATGCAGCGTGCGCAGTTCCGTTTTTCCACCCCAACTGAGCTGCAGCGGCTGAAAAGCCCGTAATAGACCTCTGAAGGCGGATTTAGGACGCTTGGCTCCCTTTGCCACCAGTGGCACCCGCCCGAAATTGCGTGTGAAGGCCTCCACCACGAGACTGGTTTCAAGGTACGGGTAAGTATGCAGCACGAATGCGGGCTGGGCGTCCTGACGCTGTTTATCCGCGATCATTATTCGTCAGCCGGGTTTACGCATACCCCAGGGTTTTCAAAACCCGTGCGTCGTCGGCCCAGCCACTTTTAACTTTTACCCAGATCTTGAGATATACTTTACCGCCAAAATTTTCCTCCATATCCTTGCGCGCGGTGGTGCCGATCAGCTTGAGCTTTTCCCCGCCCTTGCCAATGATGATCGCTTTCTGATTGGCCTTGTCCACGATGATGGAGGCGTCAATTTTGCGCAGTTCTCCCTCCATCTTGAATTGATCGATGACGACGCTGGTTGAATAAGGAATTTCCTCACCCAGCAGCCTGAACAATTTTTCACGTACCAGTTCGGCGGCGATGAATCTTTCATCGCGGTCGGTTACCTCATCTTCGCTGAACAATGGCGGGTTTTGCGGCAAATATGGTCGAACCGTGTCTATCAGTGCCGATAGCTGTGTTCCTCGCTCAGCACTTACCGGAACGATTGCGGCGAAAGGAAACTCCTTTGCCATTTTTTGGAGAAAGGGAAGCATTTGCGATTTATCGATCATCCGGTCTACCTTGTTGACAGCAAGAATCACCGGTCGGTCTTCAGGCAGGAGCTTAACGACCATTTTGTCGCGATCATCAAAACGCATCGCCTCAATAACGAATATCACCGCATCCACATCGCGCAGGCTCTGGGTAACGATACGATTCATTGCGCTATTCAGACAATTCGTATGCCGAGTCTGAAAACCGGGAGTATCGACAAAAATAAACTGGGACCGTGCGTCGGTAAGAATGCCGTTGATGCGATGGCGTGTGGTCTGTGATTTTTTTGATGTGATACTGATCTTTTGCCCGACGAGGCTATTCAACAGCGTCGACTTGCCGACGTTGGGGCGTCCCACGATAGCGACATAGCCACTGCTATGGTTGGGATCGGTAGAATGGTCGAGGTCGATATTCATGCGGGAATATGGTTAAAGAGAAACAGAGAACCGGTGATGGAGCGAGCATGCAGCGCAAAAAAATAAGGAATTTCCTGCCCTGTCCGCAGTTTGCTTAACGGCGCGAATGAAGCTGCTCATAGGCTTGTTTCGCTGCTTCCTGCTCTGCGCTCCGCCTGGAGGCACCTTCTCCCACCGTGCGAATGTCGGGTTTTACAATCATGCATTCCACTTTGAATTGCTGCTGGTGAGCTTCGCCGGTCGTAGCGATAACAGAATATTGCGGCAGCGCCAGCCTGAGGCTCTGAAGATATTCCTGCAGAAGCGTTTTAGGGTCTTTTCCCAGCGTTTGCGCATCCAGTCCTTTCAGTAAGGGGGTGAAAAGCGCTGTGATGACTTTCTCGGCTTGCGCAAAGCCTCCGTCGAGGTATATCGCGCCGAGTACCGCCTCCAATGTGTCGGCGAGAATAGAAGGGCGCCGCTCTCCGCCACTTTTGAGTTCTCCATCGCCAAATCTGATCAGCTTTCCCAATTCAAGCATCTGGGCTCGCTCGGCCAGCGCTTGCTGATTGACCAGGTTGGCTCGGACCCGCGATAAATTACCTTCCGTAAGAGCCGGGAAATGCCTGAATATCAATCCTGCGACGGCACAATTGAGTACGCTATCGCCGAGAAATTCGAGGCGCTCATTGTGCGGAAGGCTATGGCTGCGGTGGGTCAGCGCCTGGCGCAGCAGTTCCGGCCGGTTAAAGATATAGCCGATTTTCCGGCAAAGTGCATCACTGTTCATATCCTGCAAGTTTTATGCAATCCTTGATCCGGATTATGACCGCACTGCCGCTGCGTTATCGTATGGTACAACTTACGCGCCGTGATTCACCTTGGCCCCGGCTAGTCAATCGATAACCCGATACGCTTGAGATCATTGAAATTCCACCAGATCATGAATGCCTTGCCGACAATATTGCGCTCCGGAACAAATCCCCAGTACCGGCTATCGCTGCTGCTGTCCCGGTTGTCGCCCATGGTGAAGTAATTGCCTTCAGGCACCTTGCAGGTGAAACCATTGTCATTGTAGCTGCAATTCTCATGGTGGGGGAACGGACGCACGCCGGCAAGCTGTATGGGAGGGACTTCTGAATTGATGAGAATCCTATAACTGTGATCTCCCACTGATTCGCTGAACCGACGGCTGTAAACGTAATTCAGGCCGGATTCAACATAAGTATATTCCCCGTCCGGCTGTGTTTTAACTGGAATATCATTTACAGCGAGCCTCTTGTGGCGATAGGTGACGGTATCGCCCGGAACCCCGATGATGCGTTTGATGTAGTCCATCGAGGGGTTCTCCGGGTAGCGGAACACCATTACTTCGCCACGTTGCGGCTCTTTTACGTCCAATAATTTGAGGTTGACGACTGGCAACCGGATGCCATAAGTATATTTGTTCACCAGTATGAAATCCCCTACCAACAGGGTTGGAATCATCGAGCCGGATGGGATTTTGAAAGGCTCCACCAGAAACGATCGTAAACAGAAGACGACCAGGATCACGGGAAAAAAGCTTTTGGGATACTCCACCCACCAAGGCCCCTGCGCTTCCGGCGCGCGGTGGCGGCGCAGCGCGAAGCGATCGAGCAATGAGATACCGCCGGTTGCTATCAGCAGTATCAGCATGATGAGAGGAAAGTTCATTCCGCGTCCCCAAGTGATAGTATTTGGCGCCGTATTGAAGGTAAAAACAGCTCTGGCTGGCGTATACAGGCCTTTTCAATACGGATGCCCATCGTTTGCTATTTGTCGCCCACTTGCAGAATAGCCAGAAAGGCTTCCTGGGGAATCTCGACATTCCCGACCTGCTTCATTCGTTTTTTTCCGGCCTTCTGTTTTTCGAGCAGCTTGCGTTTGCGGCTGATGTCCCCGCCATAGCACTTGGCAAGCACGTTCTTGCGCAACGCCTTGATACTTTCTCTCGCGATGATATGTGCGCCGATGGCGGCTTGTACCGCAATATCGAACATTTGCCGAGGAATCAATTCGCGCATTTTCTGTGCGAGTTCCCGTCCCCGGTACTGGCTGCTGGCGCGATGCACAATGAGTGACAGTGCATCCACCTTTTCGCCGTTAATGAGAATGTCCAGCTTGACCAGATCGGAAGTTCGAAATTCCTTGAACTCGTAATCCAGCGAGGCATACCCGCGGCTTGTGGATTTTAACTTATCGAAAAAATCCATCACGACTTCATTCAGCGGCATTTCGTAGGTGAGCATCACCTGCCTGCCCATGTATTGCATGTTTTTCTGTGTTCCGCGCTTGCTGATGCAAAGCGTAATGACCGCACCCACATACTCTTGTGGAACGAGGATGGTAGCAGTAATGATCGGCTCGCGGATTTCCTCTATTTTCGACAGATCAGGCAGTCTTGACGGATTCTCGATTTCAGTTATGGAGCCGTCGCGCATCATTATCTGATATACGACTGTCGGGGCGGTGGTAATGAGATCCATGCCGTATTCCCGTTCCAGCCTTTCTTGCACGATATCGAGATGCAGCAGGCCGAGAAAACCGCAGCGGAAACCAAAACCCAAGGCTTGCGATGTTTCTGGCTCATACTGCAACGATGAATCATTGAGCTTCAATTTTTCCAATGCGTCGCGTAAAGCCTCGTACTGGTTCGATTCCACCGGATAAAGGCCGGCAAATACCTGGGGTTTTATCTCCTTGAAGCCAAGCAGCGGTTGGCTGGCGGGACGTTCCGCCAAAGTTACCGTGTCTCCCACCTTGGCCGATTTCAATTCCTTGATGCCGGAAATAATAAAGCCGACCTCGCCCGCACTGAGAGATTCCCGATTTTTTGACTTGGGCGTGAATACGCCGACCTGCTCGCATAGATGGACAGTCTTGCTGGCCATCAGCAATATCCTGTCTCTGGGCTTGAGTATCCCATCCAGTACCCGCACCAGCATCACTACACCAACGTAGTTATCGAACCAGGAATCAATGATCAGGGCCTTCAGCGGCGCAGCAGGATCGCCTTTGGGTGGCGGGATACGTGCAATAACCGCTTCGAGGATATCCAGTACGCCCTCTCCCGTCTTGGCGCTGCAATGTAGCGCATCCTGGGCGTCGATGCCGATAATATCCTCTATCTCTTCAATGACGCGCGCTGGTTCGGCTGCAGGTAGATCGATCTTGTTCAGTACCGGCACGACCTCCACCCCCTGCTCGATGGCGGTGTAGCAATTTGCAACGGTCTGGGCTTCTACGCCTTGCGAAGCATCCACCACCAGTAGCGCGCCTTCACAGGCTGCCAGCGACCGCGATACTTCGTAGGAAAAATCGACGTGCCCCGGCGTGTCGATCAGGTTCAGCAGATAATGAGTACCGTCACGCGATTTGTACTCCAGCGCGGCCGTCTGCGCCTTGATCGTAATTCCGCGCTCGCGCTCCAAGTCCATGGAATCCAGTACCTGCTGCTCCATTTCACGGTCCGACAGGCCGCCGCACAAATGAATGATGCGATCGGCGAGGGTGGATTTACCATGGTCGATATGGGCAATGATGGAGAAATTACGAATGTGCTGCATCAGCGGTCAGGGAGTCGGGGATGGAATCAAAGAGGATGATGATCGGAATGACGGGATTATAAACAACTAAAAAGGGCACTACTGTGCCCTCTTGAAAATGTATGGTATCGATCCTCGCACGTCTTGCGAGGACCCGGCAACCCCGATTATTCAAGAATACGCATTCTAGCAGCCTGTCGGGCTTAAAGGAAATCGGCTGCAAAAGCGTCTGACCGGTTCATATTTCGCCGCTTTTTCGGCCAATGGAATAACTATTGACCTTTAAAGGCTGTCGTCATCCGGTGACTTTTTCGCTGCGGTTCTTCAAGTCCGACTGACTGCTAGCGAATTTTGGCGAAATAAGCATCAAGCGCAACAGGATCGAGGTGATAGTGACAAATTTCCTCCCCCTCCGCTACCAGTACCGGAACCTTCAAACCGAAACGCGACCGTAGCGCTTCATCACTATCCACATCCACCACTTCAAGGTGAAAAGAAAGCTGCACTTGCAATTTGTGCAGGGCGGCGATCATATCCTGGCAGAGATGGCAATTCTCCCGGCTATATACCACCAGCCCAAATGGATCGCGACGGGTATCGGAAGCGGCCGGGTTATTTGCTGTCGTTGCCATTGAGCTTCATCGTAATGAAAGTTGCGGTATCGCCACGCCTGACCAGGAGTGCGATGTTACGTCCTTTTCCGGTTTTGTTGAGCAACTGATTGAATTGCTCAACAGTGGTAACATCCTGATTATTAATGCTGAGAATCACATCGCCGGGACGAACGCCGGCGTGACTGGCGATGCCGGGCACCATGTCTTCCACCAGCAGACCGTTGTCCACTTCCAGCTGTTTCTTCTGGTCTGCGCTGAGTTCGCTCAAGCTGAGCCCGATACGATTGGATGTATCCGGCGCTTTACCCCGTTTACCGCCCCGGCCCACTGGTTTCTCATCTGGCGGTGTTTCGTCTACCGTCACCGTCATTTCCTTGGTGGCGCCATTACGCCAAACCTGCACCGGCACCTTCGACCCTGGCTTGGTGGCGCCTACAATGCGCGGTAAATCGCCTGCAGCAGTCACGGGTTTACCGTCAAACTTCAAAATGACGTCTCTCGCTTCCATTCCCGCTTTATCCGCGGGGCCGCCCTTTTGCACGGAAGCGACCAGCGCGCCGTCAGGTTTCGGCAACCCGAAGGATTCCGCGAGTTCTTTGGTCACTTCCTGGATCAGTACGCCAATCCGGCCACGACTCACCTTACCTGTAGCGATCAACTGGTTTGAAATATTCGTGGCTACGTCGATGGGAATGGCAAATGACAAGCCCATGAAGCCGCCGGTACGACTGTAAATCTGGGAGTTGATACCCACCACTTCACCATTCATGTTGAATAATGGCCCACCCGAATTGCCGGGATTGATTGCCACATCCGTCTGAATGAAAGGTACGAAATTTTCCTGTGCCAAGGAGCGACCCTTGGCGCTGACGATACCGGCGGTCACGCTGTTTTCAAAGCCGAAGGGCGAGCCGATCGCCACTACCCATTCGCCGACTTTCAATTTGCCCGGATCGCCTTGAGTTACCTTGGGCAAGCCGCTGGCTTCGATTTTGAGAAGCGCGATATCGGTTTTTCGGTCGGCGCCGATTAGCTTGGCGCGGAATTCGCGCTTGTCGGTAAGCTTTACCGTAATTTCATCGGCAGAATCCACCAGGTGCGCATTGGTCAGGATATAACCATCGGAACTGATGATGAAGCCCGAACCGAGCGATTTCGATTCGAAGTCCCTGGGTGCGCCGCCATAGGGCTGCATGTGCCGGCGAAAAAATTCAAAAAATGGGTCATCCTCGGGAATATTAGGCATTCCCTGAAAATCCTGATTGGAAATCATACTGGGCGCTTGCACCGTACTGATATTCACCACGGAAGGGCCTTCTTTTTCGACGAGACCGGTAAAATCGGGTAATTCCCGGGTCTGTGCGAAAACAGCAGTTGACAATCCAATCAGCGTTATCAGAATAAATTTGCGTATCATTCTCTGTCTTCCATAGGATAAAAGCGAATAAACCATCCGTTCGGGATAATAGCTGAGCTTCTGCAAGACTACCATACCGAACTTTTCAGTCTGGCGCGCCAGAAACGGTTTCGTAACAGGCTCAGGAATCAAACGGTATAGGCGGGGCATTTTTACTCACCGCAGCTGTTATCCATACCCGGGCTTGATGACAGGCAACCTGGGCAAAGACCTCCGAGCACATTTTTCCGGTTCGTGGTTCGTTATCACCATGCAACTCAAGCGGTATCGAGATTCCATCTCCGCTTCTAATCGGCCTTTCTGCTTACCGAGTTTCCGATTTGCATGACAGTGGCCGGCGGAACTTCGCCTACCGTTGTTACGACGTTATCCGCCACCGTGCGGCTATAGATGTTGATTGCACCACGGCTGTGATAAAGCCCGTCATTCGGCGGGGGGGAATCCTCGGAAACTGGCTCGATGAACACCGATACCGCGGCAAGACCATCCGACAACGCGATATGTCCCACGGGCGCAGGTTTTCCTGAGAGATGACGCTTCATTTCGATGATCTTTTTGAATCCCGGAGGCGGATCTTTAACCTGCCAGCCGAGTTTGCCACGGCCCACCGTGGACGATACGAGATTGGTGGTCCGCCACTCGGCAGCTTTCTTGGCATATTTGGATTTCAACAGTTCTTTATCTATATTGCCGCCAATTTTCAAGGCGGTAAAAACAAACTGTTCGACGACGCGGTCCTTATCCATTACCGCGGCTTTAAGTAGCAGGCCGGTATGGATATCCACCCATAGTTTCTGGCCATAGCGCTTGTCGTCCCTGGGTTCCAGTTCGATTACCTGGCAAAGGTAATCGCTGACGCGTTCCTGCCCACCTTTTTTGACAATATAGCTCTCATCCAGATTATTCAGGGGCTGAGGCAGCAGTGCCGGAAAAACCTTCCGAAGCCAGCGCTTTTCAGTGACAACGGTCTTGCTTTCCGGCAGATAGCACCTCATCTCATCATTATTACGGATGATTTCCCGGGGTGCGCCATCCAGCACTTCGCTTCTTTCCTGCTCGCCGTCCTCATTCACGAAATGGATGATGCGAGAGGTCTCGATGTGGTCGCCGGATGAATAAATGAAAGTGCCGACGTAGTTATACTGGCGAGGCGCGGCAGCGATCTTTTGCAGCCAGTTTAATGCCTCTGGGGAGGAACTGGATGGATGTTGTGCAAATACAGGTTGAACGTTGGCGCATAACAGCAATAGGGTAGCCAGCGCGACCCGTGTCATCTGGCAAAATTTTGGTGCGATTCCGCAGACGTACGCATATAAGGCGCTACGCCATGCACCGAGGTACTCGGCGAAAATTCCCGGTGCGCAAGGAGGTAATCGTTAATTTGCGCTGGGGCCGACACTACAACCGGAACCGCCGGAATAGCGGTTGCAGGAACCGGATTATTCTCCGCCAGATTTTGCCGCGCCACCTCCGGAGGTTGCATCGTTTGCAGGCTCATCCATCCTGCGACGGCCACTGCCGCGATCGAGGCAGCGGCAGCGTAGGCGATCGGCCTATGTTTCATCGACGAGCGCGGTGCGAGCACAGCCCGTATATCCGGTTCGTCAGCCAATCTTGCGCCGACGCGACGTGTGATATCGAAAGGTTTTACATCGGATTGCCCCAGCGAATCGCTGATCAGATGATAAAGCGCCCATTGCTCGCGTAAGCCATCCATTTTTCTGAATTGATCGACGACTACCGCTGCCTCTTCAGGATCCAGCTCGCCGTCCATCAAGGCTGATATTTTATCTTGCATGCTACCACCTCTTATCTTTGCCGGTCCCCAGCAGGGGCCGTAGTTTTTCCGCTATAGCTTCCCGGGCACGAAATATTCGCGACCGGACCGTACCGATGGGACAATTCATGATGACAGCAATTTCATCATAACTTAGCCCCTCAATTTCTCTCAGCGTAATTGCCGTACGCAATTCTTCAGGCAACTCCTCCAGGGTCTGATTAACCGTCTGCGCGATCTGCTTGCTTGTCAGTTCGCTTTCCGGCGTGTTCATCTCCCGTAAATGACTGCCCTCCTCAAAGCCTTCGGCATCTTCGTTATCGAAGCCGGCGGTGGTCGTCGGCGCACGCCGACCTTGAGCCACCAAAAAATTTTTTGCCGTATTAATACCAATCCTGTACAACCAGGTATAAAACGCGCTGTCTCCACGGAACGACGGTAGCGCGCGATAAGCTTTTATAAAGGCTTCCTGGGTCACATCCTCCACTTCCGCAGAGTCGCGGATAAATTGCGATAGCAATCGTGCAAGTTTGCGTTGATACTTGATCACCAGCAGATCGAACGCATGTTTGTCTCCTTGTTGCGCGCGCTCCACCAGCTGCTGATCGATTTCCCGGTCACCCATGCCACCTAATCCCTGAATTTGTGTTTTTTATACTTGTGACTGCTGTATTACGAGGCAGCCCAGTCAAGTATACTCGTTCAAGGGTCCATCTGGGTATCACACGCAGACACACTGTCGGTGGCCTGTGTGAACAGACAACGTATAATATAAATTAGTTCAGCTGAAAATGTGGTTATTCGATATGGCAGAGTTCATGGCGCAATTCCAAACAGTTTTACGATATAAGAAACGATCTCGATAACAGTTCAAAAGTTAGATGGAGGAACCAAAAGGAATGGAAAGGCTGAATTCGATTGCCTCGTTTCACTTTATCGGCGCCCTCACTCTTACTCAGGTACTGCATAAAAACGCGACATAACCAAGCGAAGGTCGCGGTTCAAATCCTGCCACTCGTGTCATTTTACATCGCATCAAGCACAATCCCGGGTACTTGCTACTCACAGTGCCGCTTCAATCCGGCATTTTGCCGATGTGAGAGTTGAGGGTTGCGAGAATCAGCGATTTTAGCTCGCCATGCTTCGGCAGCTTTCCGCACATTTGCGGCAGGCGCGGGCGCACTCCTCCATCCCATCCAGTTTTTCGCAACTTTCCGCGCAAGCATCGCAAATTCTGGCGCAGACACCACAGACATGATTGCTCAGCCTGGAACCGCTCAGCATGAAATTAAGCGACGTCTGGCAAATTTCGGCGCAGTTTATCATGAGTCGGAAATGCTCGGGCTCCAAATGCTTTCCGCCTGATTCAAGGCAATGATTCATGGCAGTTTGCAGGCAGATCTGGTGGCAATGGCTGCATGCATCGATGCATGCTTGCATGTCGTGGCTATTATCGGTAGGCATGATGAGATATCTCCTTTTTTGCTCGTCAAGCGGCTTCCATGTGGCCAGGGCAAAAATCGGTGCAGGAAGATAATATGCACGCGCGGCGCGGCGCGTTCTGTACGATAACAGACATAGCCTTTGCTATTAACCCAGATAATTCATTAGGCGGCTCTGCGAGCCTACGCGAGTGCTGGCGGTCAGTTTGCAGCCATTTTTGCTACCTGCGCGGCGTCCATAGCCCAAGCTATGGACTTCTCTTAACCGGCAAAACTGTCTCGCAACCTGTCTCGCCATCATCTCGCGTCCTAATGAATTATATGGGTTTAAAATCGGGGAAAGGAAGCAGCGAGCGTGCACATTTGCGTGAGTTCACTTCATCGGTCATTCGGAGGCCCAACCTGTTTCGATCAACGCTTCATGAGTAAGCCCGGCGCATATCGGATGGGAGTAATATCAGGTCGGGTGGTATTAATGCCGGCCCGGCGATATGCCGACACATATCCTTCTCATCCAAGCGGAGCATGATGGGAAATTACTCCGACCACAAGCATGAGCATGCTCCTTCCGGACCGCCTTCACCGGTTGGGCATGGCGGTCATCGGCACGCGAACCGGCATGACAACGGACGCATATTTGCGATTGCCATCGTTTTAAATATAACGTTCGTAGTGGTTGAGTTCGGCTATGGCTTTGCTGCCAATTCCACGGCTTTAGTGGCCGATGCAGGTCACAATTTATCGGATGTGCTCGGCCTTGTACTCGCCTGGGGCGCCGCCATTCTGTCGCGTAAAGCGGCCAGCGAACGCTACACTTATGGATTGCGCAGTACTTCCATTCTAGCTGCGCTGGCTAATGCCACGCTGCTTCTTGTGGCCTGCGGTGCGATTGCCTGGGAGGCCGTTCACCGTTTCTCGCAGCCTCCCGTCATATCCGGCCTGACCCTAACCGTGGTTGCAACTGCAGGTGTAATCATCAACGGCTTATCCGCGTGGCTGCTCTTGAAGGAAAGCAAGGACGATCCGAATATCCGGGGTGCGTACCTGCACATGGCGGCGGATGCTGCGGTTTCCGCAGGCGTAGTGGTTTCAGGCATAGCAATAGTTTTAACGGGTTGGTTCTGGCTCGATCCCGTCATCAGCCTGATCATCATCACCGTGGTTATCTATAGTACCTGGGGCTTGTTTCGTGATTCAGTGCAGTTGATATTAAGCGCAGTACCGGCGCACATCGATATCGCCGCTATCGACACCTATCTACGGCGCCAACCCGGCGTAATGGATGTACACGATTTGCACGTATGGGGCCTCAGTACGACAGAAAGCGCATTGACCGTTCACCTGGTAATGCCTGAGGGTTATCCTGGCGACACATTCATGGACGAGATCAGAAATACACTCGAAGTCCAGTATGCAATTCATCACAGTACCCTGCAAATCGAACAGGGGTTCGTCAGCCATGCGTGCCATATAAAATAATCCTCAGCGGGGCGTCCTTTCCGATGTTTGCTATAGGAGCCCGTTCCAACTTTCCCATCCGTCGACGTGAAGCTTGGGTGAAGTCGGCGTGTCGCTGCCCTGTCGCAAAGCATGATGGCATAATGCGTATAAAGACCGGCGGCAGGTCTGTTATTATTACATTCATTGGAATTAAAACAAGAATACTCAATTGCCACAGCTCAATTTCGACACTCTGATCATCGGTAGCGGTCTGGCTGGCCTCACCCTGGCACTGAATCTGGCGCAAACCAACAAGGTGGGCCTCATTACCAAACGCGCGCTACTGGACGGCGCCAGCGGGTGGGCGCAGGGGGGGATTGCCGCGGTTTTGTCGGAGGAAGATTCGCCAGAAGCCCACATAAGGGACACGCTGATCGCAGGCGCGGGACTCTGTAACGAAGCCGTTACGCGATACGTGGTTGAAGAAGGACCCCGGGCCGTCCAGTGGCTCATCAGCCAGGGCGTTCCGTTCACCCGAAACGAGGGTAGCGGGACCGGGTATCATTTGACCCGGGAGGGCGGCCACAGCGTACGGCGTGTGATCCACGCGGCGGATGCGACGGGGCAGGCCGTGCAGTTGACCCTGATCGAGAAGGCACGTACCCATCCCAATATCACCGTGCTTGAGCACCATGTCGCGATCGATCTCATTACCAGCGCGAAACTGGGCCGCGCGGATCATAACGGCAACCGCTGCTATGGTGCCTATGTGCTGGACAGCGCAGCCGGACAGGTCTACACCATCGGCGCTAACAACACGGTGTTGGCGACTGGCGGTGCCGGCAAGGTTTATCTCTACACCACCAATCCCGACACCGCTACCGGCGATGGCATCGCCATGGGTTGGCGCGCGGGCTGCCGCGTAGCCAATATGGAATTTATCCAGTTCCACCCCACCTGCCTTTATCACCCCCATGCCAAATCATTTCTCATCAGTGAGGCGGTACGTGGCGAAGGCGGTTTGTTGAAGCTTCCCGATGGCTCGCGGTTCATGCCCTGGCACGATCAACGCGCGGAGCTGGCGCCGCGGGATATTGTCGCCCGCGCAATCGATTTCGAAATGAAAAAACGCGGACTCGATTGCGTTTATCTCGATATATCCCACAAGCCGGCCAAATTCCTGAAAGAGCACTTCCCCACCATTTACAAGCGCTGCCTGGAATTCGGCATCGATATCACCGCGCAACCGATTCCCGTTGTGCCCGCCGCTCACTACACCTGTGGTGGCGTCTTCACCGACCGGAAGGGCAAAACCGACATGGATAATCTTTATGCGATCGGCGAAACTGCCCATACCGGTTTGCATGGCGCCAATCGGCTGGCAAGCAATTCACTGCTGGAGTGCCTGGTATTCGGCCAGGCGGCAGCCAATGATATTATCAGGCAGGCACCAGCACCCGCCGTTGAGTTGCCGCAATGGGACGAAAGCCGTGTTACCAATGCGGATGAGGAGATCGTCATCTCGCACAACTGGGACGAATTGCGTCGTTTCATGTGGAGCTACGTCGGCATTGTCCGCACTACCAAGCGTTTGCAACGCGCACAGAACCGAATCGGTCTTCTACATGAAGAAATCAACGAGTATTACGCAAATTTCCGTGTAACCAGCGATCTGCTGGAACTACGCAATCTGGTGGATACCGCCGACCTTATCGTGCAAAGCGCCATGCTGCGGCATGAGAGCCGTGGTCTGCACTACAGTCGGGATTATCCCGAGCTGCTGTCGGAGGCGAAGGATACGGTATTGAAACGGTAGCTAAATATGAATATCAATTTCCGCCACAAACCTGTTTCGTATCGATCGAGAACTCGCATGGCTCGGTCTTTCCCATCCAGCGTTCGCGATCCATCGGGCCGGAGCAGCCTGCGTCTTCCAGAAGTGCACGGGTGCCGGTCGCATCGCATACGAGCACTACCGAGTGGCGCTCCTGCCGCAGCACCCTGAGCTTATAGCCCCGGAAATTTTCCAATAGCACCGGATCGTGCCGGGTGGCGAGTTCCAATAATTCGCTGTCGCCAAGATCGGGTGGAGGGCTTTTATAACGCACCGTCGATTCCACCGCAGCCGATAATTTTGTCAGTGCAGAGGCTTTGACGTACATTTCCTCGCTATCGGGGCCTCGCTGACTGGAGGTGCAACCTGTCAGGAAACCAATCGTGATCATAACGCCAATGGCGTTGGCAACAGTGGCTCTGGTCATGCGTGGCCCTTCCAATAGACATAGTTGCCGTCAGCGTCTCTTCCGGTATCCAGATTCCAGTTGACCGATGCCGTCTGGTACGCGTCATCTTTCGTGAACACGGCACTGGCAATATACGACCAGGCGGTAAGGACGTTTTCCATCGCCCGTTCGAATATCTGGTCATAATTCATCGGTCCGAGAGGGGTGGCCAGACCCTTCAGATATTGATTGTCGAGATCGGCTATCGCCGGATAGGTCAGGCCGAGATTGGTGGCAACGTGTCGCGCAAAAGGGGGAAGTGCACCGCCTTCTTCCGCTTTGTCAACGATGAACTTGAATGCGCCGTGCCAATTGTCGATGATCGGAGGATTACTTTGATATGGGTTGGAATAGCAGGTCTCGAGCATGCGCTGCCAAGTCCTAACGATTATCGGATCGAGCTTTCCGCTGTCGGGTTTATCGCAGCATCCCCAGATTCCCGAATCCAGATGCTCGCCCAAACCTATCTCACCGATATTCAATCGCTGAAATATATAGGCATCCTGATGCATCTCGCAGATTCTGTGCTTGCCCTTGTTTTTTTGATATTCGCCTACTTTCAGCTCGATGACGGGATGAATCGTCACATCCGCCACGACATGGCTCGTATATCCCAGTAGCCAGGCAAATGTCTTCTGCTGCGATGCGCCTTCCAGTTTTCTAATAAGATCAATTCCTGCTTTGATCATATCGCCGGTTTTTTGGTAATGCATTCGATCTGCCCACTGGCAAGCATCGGGATGAGCGATATCCAGATAGGGATAATCCGGGCTGACCGCGCCAAGCTCGCAAAAGCGGAAGTAATCCAGTACCGGAACGATTGCCTCAGGCGTTAAACCGCGGCTTTCGAGCCGGGCCGGTTCCCTGATCAGATTGACGAGCGTGAGATGTGCATAGGCACCAGGCATGTATGCTCCAGGTTCCACTTCCTTGATCGCATGCCATCCAGCCTGGTTGGGCGGTGCCGCGATCGTTGATCGGATATTGCATCGGAGAATCGGTGCTATTGTATATTTTGTTTCAGCTTCAGGCTGCGATGGTCATCACCGTATTTTAATGTAGCGATGCATCAGCCGAATATCAAATATCAAATTTAATGCGTTTTAGCGACCAGAGGCTTGTTGTTAAAGCTGTTATTGGATGATTTAAATGTTTAGTTACTTTGAAAAACTGATTTATCCCTATCCCGATTCCCAGGACAGGATTCCGCCAAAACGCTTTTCATCTTTCGTGTGGGAAGCGACAGATGGCGTAAGGCGGTATCTTGTCGCGATGACCTTGCTTACCGCATCCATAGGCGCGTTCGAAGCAATATTGTTTGCGATACTGGGGAAGGTGGTCGACTGGCTCAGTGAAATTCCACCTTCTCTGCTATGGCAACAGGAACGGTACACGCTTCTTCTGTTTGCCGGGATATTGGCGGCAAGCCCCATATTGGTCGGATTGCAAAATCTCATTAAGCACCAGGTGCTGGGGGGGAATTTTCCGATGCGGCTACGCTGGAATTTCCACCGGCTGATGCTCAATCAGAGCATGAACTTTTATCAGGATGAATTTGCCGGTCGCGTAGCGGCCAAGGTCATGCAAACCGCTCTCGCACTGCGTGACGTCTGCTTTATCCTGGGAGATATCCTCGTTTATGTAACGATTTACTTTTTTACGCTGGTTGCGGTGGTCGGTAATTTTAATGTCTGGATGTTACTGCCTTTTATGGCGTGGTTAATTCTCTATATTTTTACATTGTGGTTTTTTGTTCCGCGCATGAGCCGGGTTTCTCAATCCCAGGCCGATGCACGTTCTCTCATGACGGGGCGCATCAGTGACGCTTACACCAATATTGCAACGGTCAAGCTCTTCTCACATGCGGGCAGGGAAGCGAGTTACGCGAAATCGGCGATGCAGGAGTTCCTGAAAACGGTGCATAGCCAGATGCGATTGATCAGCAGCTTTGAGACGGTTAATCAGATCATGGGCGCGGCACTTATCATCGGTGCGGTTGGCGTGGCGTTGCTGTTATGGACAAATGGTGAAATAGGCGTCGGCGCGGTCGCTGTCGTCGGTGCAATGTCGCTACGGCTCAACGGCATGTCGCATTGGGTCATGTGGGAAATGGCGGCGCTATTCGAACATGTCGGCACTGTGCGAGACGGCATCAATACCTTATCCCGCGCGCATCTGGTAACCGATTACCCCGATGCAAAGCCGCTGCGGATCAATAACGCCGATATCAGGTTTGAGGAAGTGCTCTTCTGTTATGGAGGAGATACACCCGTGATAGATCGCCTCTCGCTGCATATCAGGCCGGGCGAAAAAATTGGACTGGTTGGACGTTCAGGCGCAGGTAAATCCACCCTCGTAAACCTGCTGCTCAGATTTTATGATATCGAGCAGGGTCGCATACTGATCGATGAGCAGGATATCAAACATGTTACCCAAAACAGTTTGCGCGCCAGTATCGGCATGGTCACGCAGGATACTTCGCTCATGCATCGCTCAGTGAGGGATAACATTTCATATGGCCTGCCGGATGCGAGCGACGAGAATATGATAGCCGCTGCGAAAAGAGCCGAAGCACACGATTTTATAGCCGGGCTGACCGACCCCATGGGGCGTAAAGGCTATGACGCACATGTGGGCGAGCGGGGGATAAAGCTTTCGGGTGGTCAACGCCAGCGGATTGCGATAGCGCGTGCCATGCTGAAAGATGCACCGATCCTCCTGCTCGATGAAGCGACCAGCGCCCTGGACTCTGAAGTGGAACTGGCCATCCAGTCCAGCTTGTATCGATTGATGCAGGGCAAGACAGTGATCGCAATCGCACATCGCTTGTCGACTATCGCGGCAATGGATCGCCTGATCGTGATCGATAAGGGTCGTATTGTAGAAGAAGGCCACCATCAAAGCCTCATAGCGCTCAATGGCCTCTACGCGCGGCTATGGAATCATCAGAGCGGTGGGTTCCTTGGGGGCGACGTGTAATTTGTTTTGGTGCATGTCGTACCTTGTACTGCGCTATCCTGCATGAATGAAATAACCAGAGTAAAGGTTCTGGTTGAAGTCATGTGACGGAGACCAGGAGTACGAAGCAGGCGGTTCAATTCAGGTGCCAAGCTCTATGTCCACCTCGGGCTTGACGCCTGTGCGGATAGCCGCCTCCGTCAGCGATGGTAGGCACAGCTCGATGAAGCGGTAAGCGTAGCCGCGCAGGTAGTGGCCGCGCCGGACGGAAATATTGGTCGTATTTTTCTCGAACAGGTGCGAACTATCGAGCAGGTTGAGCTTCGTATCCCGCGCCGGGTTGAACGCCATGGAAGCGACAATGCCCACCCCCAGCCCGAGTTCGACGTAAGTCTTGATGACGTCGGCGTCCAGTGCCGACATGGCGATATCGAGTACCAGACCTGCCTTTGCGAGTGTCTGGTCAATTCCTGTCCGTCCCGTGAAACCTTCGTGGTATGTGATAACAGGAAATTCGGCAATCGCTTCAAGGGTAAGGAGATGGACGGACTCCAAGGGATGTCCGTGCGGCACGATGACGGCGTGATGCCATGAGTAATAGGGAAAGGACGCCAACTCCGAAACGCTCTCCAGCGCTTCCGTGGCAATGCCGATATCTGCATGGCCGTCGAGCAACATCGATACGATCTCGCCGGGGCTGGCCTGATGCAGGACGAGATGCACCTGAGGAAACGCCTTTTTGAATTGGGTCACCACCGGTGGCAAGGCATACTGTGCCTGAGTATGCGTAGTTGCAATGGTTAGCCGCCCCTGCTTCCGGTTGCTGAATTGCTCAGCTAGACGCTTGACGTTCTTGGCATCGAGCAGGATGCGTTCGACTATCTTCACCAGTTCCTTCCCCGGATCGGTCAACCCGAGCAGCCGTTTCCCCTTGCGTATGAACAGCTCGACGCCCAGTTCATCTTCCAGATCTTTTATATGTTTGCTGACGCCGGATTGCGAAGTAAACAGGGCGTTTGCCGCTTCGGTGAGATTGTAGTTCTGACGAACTGTTTCGTGGATGATGCGCAATTGCTGAAAATTCATGTTATTCAACCTAATCTGGTAGTTGACATGTTCCCGCCTTGCCACGGAGGAGAAGTGTTGCGTAACTCGTTTTTGCCGAACAGCGCACCGATGCCTGTCGGACCGAATACCTTATGACCGGAGAAAACAAGCCAGTCGCAATCGAGCTGCTATACATCTATGCGCATGTGCGACATGGACTGCGCGCCATCCATCAGTACGTGAGCCCCGACACAGTGAGCCATTGGACCGGTTCCCTCGCCTGGCGCTGTTCACCGTCGACAATATTTTTAGCGGCTGGCAGAAGGCACAGAAAATGCACTTCGCCAAGGGTGGAATTTTCGAGCAGATCCAGAGCAATTGAAAATGATACTGTACCGGCGTTACCTGAATCACTGGCGCATTCTCGATTCGTTGATCTTCTTTCGTTCCTTGCTTTTTGAACGCCGTGATCTATATTTTCAGTGGGAGTCGGCAAAGTCAGCGCTTCCAGCCAACGCCTTTACGTTGCATATTGATCAGCTAATCCTCTTTAACGCGGCCTATTGTCGTCGTCTCGAGCGAGGTTAATTTTAATGAAGGAGTTATCCATGCAACCGGACCAACCCGCCATCCAGATTCCAAACCAGTATCAGCTCAGCGGTAAGCATCTCCATGTTACATACTCGACCACCAGCTTTGACGGCAAGCCGCGTTTCACCTACCAGGACCGGCAGCAGACGCTCAGCTTCAGTGGGGACGAGATTCGTAGTGTCGAGACCGAAGTCGGCATTCTTGTCAGTGTAACTATCCGCATGACTGTCGATACCGGTGGAACTACTTTCAGCATCCTGCTGCCGCATGTGCAAATACCGGGAGAGCAGACGATACCCGTCAAAACTTTCGGTATAACGACTATACACAAGTTCTCGATCATACCGATTAGCGGACAACGAGACTTTTATACGGTAACACGTCTGAGCGGCAGCGCCTCGCTGGTTTTTTTCTAGTCCGCTGGATTTTAAACCAGCGCATCGGATGATGCCTGGCCCGTTTGTTTGGAATGGCTCAAGCCGTAGCTTCTGCTTTATCAAGCAGCGGGCATTTTCCGGAACGCGGGCCTGAGGCAGCGCCAACGGTTGACGAGTACCCAGCCGTTGGGGACCATGGCTGGGTATTCGGTTGAATACAGCATGCTTGCCACATATTAGAACAGTAAGCTTCAACCGGGGCCTGCCGGGTTTTTTTCCGCCGGATCTTTCCACTTCCACCGCAACAGCACTCGCAACTGCCTGAACTGCTCCGCATCTATTCCGTCCGGTAGTATCACAATACTGCGTGCGAAAAATCTTCGCTGTCGTCTCGGGCAGCTTGAAGGCGGAGTTGATTTGGCGGGTTCCTGGCGTTTCAGTGGCTTCAGTTCGAGTAACGTCAGATAAGGCGCGACAAAGCTGCTGCCGAGCAATGTGCAAACGATGCGGTCGCCGCGCCGTGTTTCAAGCGTACAAATCATTTCTTCCGATAATCCGATATTCATCACCGAATCCGGCGAGCGTAACAAAGCGTGACGCCTCAAGTAGAAAACAAGGCTGACGACCAGCATGGCGGACCCCGCCAGTTTGGCCGATACGGGTAATATCAGCGGCCATAGCAGGCCGATCGCCGCGAAATGGGCGACACTCAGCATCGCGGCAAGGCGCCTGGAGGGTTTGAGCCGGACAACCAGCAGTGGGGGAAGAGGCGAAGGCATGAAGTCAGCCATGATCGAATTATCTCATTCCTGGCGATTTGCCGCTCATCCGGAGCGTATGCTTTATAATTAACACTTTCCACAGTCATAAATCGTTCTGCATGAACCTTAACTGGCAAGCATATCTGCGCAACCATGGCGCCATTATCCAGGATGACCGCGTCGTCAGCTTTGGCGACAACGCGGCCGAACTCGATAGTGCCCGGTCTGCTACGGTATTAAGCGACCTTTCGCACTTTGGCCTGATCCATTTCTCGGGAGAGGATGCGCAATCCTTCCTGCAAGGGCAGTTGAGTTGCGACGTAAAGCAGGTCGATGCTTCCGCTGCGCTTTATGGAGGCTATTGCAATCCGAAAGGCAGGTTACTGGCGAGTTTCCTGATCTGGAGCGAGGGCATCGGCAATGGCGGCGGGTACGTCATGCAGTTGCCCGCAGCACTGCGCCCGGGTATACAGAAGCGTCTGGCCATGTACGTGTTGCGCGCTAAAGTGAAGCTTGCCGACGCCAGCGATGATCTGGTGTGCTTGGGCGTGGCGGGAGACCATGCCGAGGCGTTGGTGCGGAAAAATCTGGGTGAGGTTCCCGCTTCCCGTCTCGGCGTGATTCATGGCGAATCCGTGAGCATAATTCGCCTTGCGCAAAATCGATTTGAACTGGTCATCGTGCCGGAGAAGGTGCCCGCAATATGGGAAGGTCTGAGCAGGGAAGCCGTACCAGTGGGCGCGCCGTGTTGGGATTGGCTGGAAATCAAAGCCGGCATCCCCATCATTACCCCCGCCACTCAGGAGCAGTTTGTGCCGCAAATGGCAAATCTGGAGGCCATCGGCGGCGTGAGTTTTCAAAAAGGTTGCTACCCTGGTCAGGAAATCGTGGCTCGTAGTCAATATTTAGGTAAAATCAAACGTCGCATGTATCTGGCGAATATCCGGCCGGGGATATCCGAAAACCCGGTTGAGGCCGGGGACGAGCTATTCGGTGCCGATATGGGGGAACAATCCATCGGCATGGTAGTGAACGCATCACCTTCCCCTGATGGCGGCTTTGACGTGCTGGCGGTCATTCAGACAAGTAGTGTCGAGGCCGCGGCGGTTCGCTGGAAATCGCTGGCTGGCCCATCGCTGGAGATCACGCCGCTACCTTATTCACTAAGCTAATGAACGGGATAACTTTATGGGGGTTTTTTATCATCATGCAACCGAGTCCCGCCATGAAATGGCGCGGATGGTTGAGTGGGGTCTGCTGCCCAGGCATTTGATGCCGCTATGGGCTCTTTTTACGGGCGACGAACCGGTAAAGGGTTGTCGCCATACCGTACGGGCGGTATTCCTGGCAGGACTGCCAGGCGGAAAAACCCGGCAATTTGATCGCCAAGGCAACACCATCAAATCATTCCCGTCAGGGAATGCCAGGAGCCCATCCAGCAAGGGGTATCCGGATCTGCAGGGATATCTCAACAAGTTTTGCTAACTGCCACATCAAATCCAGTGTTGTCAAGGCTCAGCCGGCATCAAAGCTGCTAGCGGGGTGGAACAGATGGGCTATTGCAGATCAGCTCTGTTTCGTTTTTACTGTTCCCCTGACGCTAGCAAAGGGACTTAAATGCTCAACAGCAAAATATTATCTTTCCGTTTATGCATCTGGCAGTTTTTTCTGCCGTTTCTGTTAATGACATCTGCGGTATTTGCTGATGTGCTCGAGCAGCGCGATATTGCGTTTTACTATGGCAGTCGGCCGCCCGTCGAGGATTTGCGCCACTTTGACCAAATTGTCGTACAACCGAGCCAGATTCTGCCGCATGAGAAAACAGCGTTGCTGAATCTGGATTCGCTGATATTTGCTTATGTTTCATTCGGCGAAATTGCACGCAATAGCGAGGACATGGAGCGCATCAAAACAAAATGGTCGATTGGCGTCAACCCGGCATGGAATAGCCTGGTGATGAACATGAACGATCCCGCTTGGCACGAATATTTGCTGGAGCACCATTTTGGCCGCCTGTGGCAGGATGGGTACCGCGCGTTTTTCCTCGATACCGTCGATAGCTATCTGATTGTGACGAGCGAAGGCAAGCAACGCGAGGAACAGGAAAAAGGACTGGTTGCGTTGCTTGCAGAGGTAAAGCGCCGCTTTCCCGGCTGTAAGCTGATCCTCAATCGGGGCTTTGAAGTACTGGACCGCGCCAGTCAATACGCGGACGGCATGGTGGCCGAATCTCTTTTTCACGGCTTTGATCCTGTGACGGGCAAACATGCACCCACCAAGGAAGAAAACCGGGAATGGCTTCTCAACCAGCTCAAGCGTGCGCAAAATGAATTTAACGTACCGATTACCGTGCTTGATTATGTCGAACCGGGCAATTGGGTCGAAGCCGAAAAAACGGCGCGTCAAATTGTCAAGCTCGGATTCATGCCATGGGTTGCCAATGGCGACCTGACTTGGCTGGGACAGGGTCGCCTGCGCCTGGCTCCGCGCAAATTACTCGCAGTCATTAACGGTACGCCCGCGCAACAGATGGATCATGAGCTATTCAAGCATGCAGCCATGCCCCTGGAATACCTTGGCCTGGCGCTGGATTATTGGTACGTCGATCAACTTCCTTTGCCCATCGAACCCCTCGTGGGCCGTTATGCCGGCGTCGTCGCATGGCTGGGCGAAGATGGCGCGGACGGTACGGGCCGTTATGAAAACGTGTGCGCCCGTTTGAAAATAGAAGTGGATGCCGGCTTGCCGGTGGTATTCATGGGTCATTTGCCGGCCGGTGTCGCCTGCCGCGATCTGATCGACTATCAGGGGGAGCTGCAACCCACCACCAGCATGCTCAAGCTCGGCGATGTCAACGAGCGCCTGGGCCGGCCGAGCGCAGCGCCGGTGGTCGGAAGCGGTACGCCCGGCGTTCGCGTTCGCGAACGTAACCAGGCGTGGTTGACGTTGAGCGACGGAGAACAGCTGTTTCATCCGGTCTCGGTCGGCGCATGGGGAGGATACGCATTACACCCTCATATTTTAACCGAGAACGCATCGGGCCGCCATGAATGGCTGCTGGACCCTTTTTCTTTTTTTCAGGCAGCATTGCGCCTGCCGGTACAGCCTGTGTTCGATATGACCACCGAAAATGGGCGCCGTCTCGGTATTATGGAAGTGCGCGGCGACCGTCTGTTTGCTAAAGACGAGTATGGCGTTGAAGCGATCGGCCGGCTTCGGGCATGGATCGAAAAAAACAGTGCGCCGGTAACGCTGGGTGTAATAGAAGCAGAAGTGAACAGTGAAGATCAGCGTAGCAAATTGCGGCAGTTGACTGCCATGCCGCAGGTTCGATTGGCAAGCCACACCTACAGCCATCCTTTTTATTGGGGCGTGTTTGAGGGGAAGACGGATGCCGATCAGCAGCCCTACCGCTATAGCGTGTTCATGGAAGGTTATGCGGCGGATATCACGCGCGAAACCGTGGGTACCATTCCCTTCCTGCAATCGATAGCGCCCAGTTCGCCGCTGTTGCTTATCTGGTCTGGCGATGGCAAGCCGGGACCCGCAGCCTTGGCAGCCGCAAAAAAAGAAAACCTGCCCAATTATGGCGGCGGCGGCCTGCGCTGGCAGAGCGGGTCGTTATCTTTCGCCGATCTTTCTCCGGCGCTGCGTCCGACCGAATGGGGTACGCAAGTGTTGACCCCATTGACCGCCGAGCCGTTATTCGCGCAACTCTGGTATGGGGAAGCGCTGAATTTTGGCAGGGTCAGCGATTGGAACCGGCAACTCGATCTTGGGCGCCGGTTGCGTGCTTCATCCATATCGATCAATGCTGATGCGCTATTACACGCGCGAGGGGCGGAGCTTCTGGATCAGTTGGCCGATGAGCAGCGTAAAGAGAGGGTGCTTGGCATCTGGGTTGATGAATACGTCCAGCGTGTCAGGGCTTTTCAAACAGCGAGCATTGCACACGATCTTGAAGGCGATTGGATGCTCTTTGGAGATGCGCTCAGGACGGTACGATTACCTGTCTCCGAAATAAAACCGGAAATCTCGGCTGATATTGTCGGGTATTCCGAACGAAATGTGGATCGCTATATTTATCTGGCGCGCAATTATGCCGTCCTCAGCCAGAGGCGCAGCAAGCGGGGTGCGAGCTCAGCCTTGCGGCTGATAGATGCCGGCGCGCCACTGAAATCCTGGCATGTCAATTCCGATGGTTCAGCTACCCTTTTGTTTGAAGCACGCGGAGAGTTGGCTGTCAGCGTGCCGATATCGTGCGCGTTGAGCATGGGTGGCAAGCCGTTGACCCCTCGCCGTGAAGGCCCGCATTCCATATATACGGTATCCGCGGACAACGCATCCGGGGAATTTCAGCTTGAGTGTTGAAACGCAGCGAGAATCCTTGCTAAACGCACCCGCGCTACTGTTCCTGAGCGCGGTATTGTTGATTGCCTTCTGGGTTTTGTTTCCCCGGCAGCCTGCATTCAGGGATCCGGCCAATCTATCGGCAAAAGACGCCTTGTCAGTGGCTTACCTTCGCGTTCTTGTCCAGTCGGATCCCGGGAACGCTCCATTACGCTTGTCGTTCGTCCAAGTGCTGACAGAGGCGGGCATGACTGACGAGGCTGTCCTTGCTATCGATCCTTTGCGAAACGCTCCGGAATCGAACCTGACTTATGAAATTCGCATGGCGGAGCTAAAACTGTCGCTGCAGCAGCTTTACCGGCATCCCGCCAAGGATGTCGAAGCGTCGTTGCGGTCCCGCACCGCTGAACTCATCCCTTTACTCTTACGCATTTCGCATAATGACGACGAACTGAACCAGGTGGTTGTATTGGCGGAGCAGTTTGGGGAACCCTCGGTATTGGCGGAAATCTTCGAGCAGTTGCCTGTCCGGCGAAATGAATCTGGCGAAAGGAAAGCGCGTTGGCTTGTTTTTGCCGCAAAGCAGCGCATAGCGGCCAATCAGCCCAGGTTGGCCGCACGCAATCTGTGCAAAGCGTTTGTGATTGAACGAATACCGGCGAAGAAAAAGGAAATTGCGAGATCCTGCTTGCGCGCCTATCTTCAGGCAGGTATCGATCGTGAGGCGTTGAAGGCCGCAGTGCAAGTGCTGAACGGCGGTACTTCCGGCCCTGACAATGTCAAGGGCGATGCGGAGCTTTTGTTGCTGGGTGCCAATATTGCCGAGCCGCTCGAGGATCGCGAACATGCATTGGCCTGGCTGAAAAAATCGAGCGAATTATTGCCGGGAGACCGCGCACTGGCCGAGCGTGTCATACGATTGCAAATTTCGATGGGTTTGTTGGATGAAAGTCTCTCCCGTGCGGCAGTGCTGCGATCATCCCTGGTAGTCGGCAGCGATCGCCACCGGTTGCTTGCCCATATTTATGACTGGAATGGGCGACCCGACGACGCGCTGGCTCTATGGTTGTCTTTCGCGCTTCGTAAGGCCGATAACGAGGCGGAGACGCGAGCATTTGCACTTGCGCAGGCGAAACCAGATTACGATGCGCTGGTAAAATTGCTCGAGGCTGTCATGTCGCGCCGCAGGCTTACCGCGGACGAAGCGGCGGCTTACGTCAAGGCCGGCCTCAGCATTGCGCAGCCTTCGCATGTGGAACAGCAATTGCGGCGGCATGCGGAGCGCTTTGATAATCCTCCGCCGACAATGAAAGCATTGGCGGATTTATTGATTCTCCAGGGCAAGCCTCGCGCGGCGCTCAAGGTGTATGAGGAAATGCCCGATACGCGAGATGGACAGCAACAATTGGCGCTGGCTCGGGTATATGAAGAAGCGGGGGAAACACAAAAAAGCTTCGATCTACTTCATGGAATCAAATCCCCTGATCCAGCGTATGCCGAAGCGTACTGGTTATTACTGGCTAGAGTCTCTACGCAGTTGGGCCAGGATACCCATGCAAGCAAAGCCTACGAAAAGGCGCTGGCGCTTCGGCCAAATGACGTGGAAATACTCGATCACCTGCAACGTCTGGCGGTACGCCATCGCGACGATAAAAAAAGCGAGCAACTTGCGCGTTATGGATGGGATCGGCTACGGCGTATAGAAGATTTGCAGCGACTCATGCGTTTTTCATGGAAGCGAAAAAATCTGGAAGAGCTCGATCATTGGCTCTCCCTGGCCGAATCACTTCCTTCAGTAGCGCAGGCACCGGATTACTGGTATTTCCGATCCATGCGGAAAATGGCAAGCGGAGAGCGAGACGCGGCGCGCCAGGCATTGCGGGAGCTTTTGCGGCTGCGAGGTCCTGACCCTGAAGTTACCGAGGCAATGATCTGGCTGCTATTGTCCGACAAAAAAGTTGATCAGGTATTGCTTGAGGCAATCGTTCAGCCGTACCGTAACCCATCCGGGAATCAATCGGTGGTAAACCCGCCTTTGACCGAAGCCCTGGCAGCGGCGGAGCAAACATTGGGCAAACCCGTTCAGGCAGCGGCGCGGTATTTGGGATCGTTGGAAACGAGGCCTCGGGATTTTTTGTGGACATTGATATTAGCCGATAATATGGAATGGGCGGATTGCCTCGCCAACGCAAACCAGGTCCGCTTCAGCACCTTGCAAATGTTCGCTTCACAGCGTTTCGCCCAAACCGCGGTGGAATATCCCCCACGCCTGGCCGAATACTTTCGCGGACTGAAAGATCCACTGGTGCAGTCCGGCAATGCGGATAACCTGGAAAAATGGCAATCGATGCGCGAGCGCTGGGGGTTTACAAAAACACTGGACAATGCTCGTTATTTTGCACTGCGGCGCGAGCGCGAGCGGCTGCAAACGCCAGCATGGGAGGCATTCGCCGATGCGGTGAAAAATAAGGATCATCCGGCGGTTTCTGCGCAATTATCCGCAATTTCCACTCATCTGGAGCAGCAGCCAGGCGGTCCTTCTTCCCCGAAAATATTGCCGTTATCCATAGATGATGTTGACCGGGCCAATCGATGGCTCGCCGGAGAAGCAGCGCCTAATCAAAGTTCTTTAAATACCGAATTGGAGGTATGTCGTGAAACCCTGGCAAAAATCCGTGAATTGCAGATGACACCCAGCCCGGATAAGGAGCCTGCCAAACCATGAAAAAACCTTGGCTGGAAGGCACTGAGGTCATCGATGTCAATACGCCCGTCTCGGCCTGGGGTGGCTGGTTCGAGACATTTGTACTGACCGCGATTGTGATCGCGGCGTCGTTCATTACCCAGCAGCATGATCCTTTCCGGCTGAATGGCGGGTTTCCATGGCCGCTTCTCGCTCCTTTGCTGGCGGGGTTACGGTATGGATTCGTCTATGGTTTTGTCAGTGCTTTGCTCATATTGGCAATATTAGGCGTGGCTATCAATCAGCAGTGGCAAATTGCGACCGGTTTTCCATTGCCATGGGCAATTGGCGTTGTAGTCGTTGCGATGGTGGCGGGAGAGTTTCGCGATATGTGGGGACGCCGGTTACACCGGTTGGAGGGTGCCTATCAATATCGCGCTGAACGTCTGGAGGAATTCACGCGCAGTTATCAGTTATTACGCCTGTCGCATGATCGCCTGGAGCAGACTGTCGCCAACAGCGGATTTTCGCTGCGTGAAGGCATCATGAACCTGCAATCAACGCTCGATGCCATTGATGGGCTGAGCCCATCCTCGTTACAGCGGCTTATCGAGTTCATAGCGGAATACGGTGCCCTGACGCAAGCATGTATAGTGGGGATAGCAGCGGACCGGATCGATACGGGCAGAATTCTGGCGTGTATCGGCGGAAATTTTTCGATAAATGGCGATGACTCCGTGGTGATGCGTGCGCTTGAGAGCGGCGAGCTGGCAGCGGTCAACCTGATAAACGAATACGCCATGGATCAGGACCAGTTATTGGCCGCTATTCCTCTGGCTGATTCAACCGGCGAAATTCACGCGCTGCTGGCGGTTAGATCCATGCCGTTCTTCGCTTTTCAGGAAAATAATTTAAGACTTATTGCGGTGCTTGTGGCGCATGGCGTCGACCATCTTCGTTTTGGCACAGCCAATTCTTCTGTCGGACGCTTCATTGCTTCGTTCGAGCGTGTGCATCAGGATTTTTCAAGATTCAAACTCGAGGCAACGCTCCTGCGGTTGTCTGGCGCACCCGGCGATATCCTGAACGTTTATGGGCAATTGCGGTCTTCGGTCCGCGCCATCGACCTGATGTGTGTGGCTCGAGATAGGGAAAAACCCGTCATCTGGCTTTTGCTGCCCTTGACCGATACCGTGAACGCGCGAGCATGGATGCAGCGGGCGGATGATATTCTTGCAAGCGTAACCAGCGAGCTGATAGCCATTAGCGACATCGATCCGCAAACGATTCGTTCTCTGGAGCCGCACTGATGTATCGGCTGCCCATGCGATGGGGGGTGTCAGCCGAGGTACTGGCTGGTTTGCTGCTCTGGTTGAGCGCAAGTGCCTGGATAGCGAATTGGGCAGCGAACTGGATAGTGCTGGCGGCGGTGTTATCCCACTCTGTTTCATCCTATTTTCTTGGCCGGGGTTTCTGGCAATTGCTGCCGCGCCGTTACAAGCTGCCCGCCAGAAGAAGCTTGAGTTTTCTGGTTGCCTTTATATGGATTTTACCGGTCCTCGGTGCGCTTGGTGTACTGTGGAGCATCACCAGCGCTTTACAACGTCCGCGCAGCCGTTCTTCCCACAATGTAAAGATTGTTGCGTTACCTGAACTGCCGTTTTCGCCCCCTGTCATTTTCCCGACACCGCCCTACAGCCAAGGCGCCTTGCGCCAGATTGTGCATTTTGCCGGACGGCCGTTGAAGCGGCTGAAGGCGGTGATGGCGACGCGGCATATGGCACCGCGCGAAGCCATGACCATCTGGTCGAAGGCGACCTGCGATCCCGTCGATGACGTACGATTGCTGGCTTACGCCATGAGAGACAGCAGCGAAAAAAAACTGACCGACCATATTTCGACCCTGGTTGAAGCATTGCCGGATGTTCCGGTGCGAATGCGCAATGCCTGCCATAAAGCGATTGCTGCTTTATGCTGGGAGCTGGTGTATCACCGTCTGGTACAAGGGGCCGTGAAACAGCATTGGCTGCAAACCGCACGGCACCATATGGAAGTTGTATTTGCCTCACCAGGCGATGCATCATCGCCTGGCGCACCAACTGTGCCGGATATTGCGGATAAACCTGGCGCATCCGTTATGTCCGATGCGGATAGCTGGCTTTTGTACGGGCGGATTCTGTTGGAATCGGGTGATCTCGCGCTCGCGGGGAAAGCGTTCGCCAACGCACGAGCCGGCGGAACGGATGAGCAGAAAATCCTGCCGTGGCTTGCCGAAATAGCCTTCAATGAGCGCAGATTCCCGGAAGTGAAGGTTTATTTATCGGCGCTGACGCGGCCCGGCGAGAGAGGGCACGAACTGGCTTTGGTAAGGGCGTGGTGGAACAAATGAATGACATTCGAGCCAAGGCAGCCGGGACGTCGGCAGGAGCAGGATTAGTGGCAGATCCGGTGGCCGATATTGCCCTGTTACTGGAGGGTACCTACCCATACGTTCGGGGTGGCGTATCCTCATGGGTACACCAGATCATCACCGGTTTGCCGGAAATCAAATTCGCCGTTATTTTTATCGGCGGCGAAAGGAAAATGTATGGTCCCGCGCAGTACCAATTCCCGCCCAACGTAACGCACGTTGAAACGCATTATTTGCTGCATCAGGATAAACCGCCTAAACCGAATGCGCGGAAAGGTGATCGCAGGGCTTTTTCGGAAATGGACGAGCTGCATGCGCACATGCGCCAGTCGTCGACAATGCCAGTCGAGAAAATGACAAAAGCGTTTTCCCGCCTGGGTTCCGCCGGTGGCATCAGCCACGAGGATTTTCTCTATAGCGAAGCTTCATGGGATTACATCACCCGGCAGTACCGCGAGCGCTGCACGGAACCCTCGTTTGTTGCCTATTTCTGGGCGATACGCGCCATGCACGCGCCTCTGTTCGTACTGGCGGATATTGCGGCCGGGCTGCCGCCCGTGCGCGCCGTACACGCCATCTCGACAGGGTATGCGGGATTGCTGGGTGCGATGATTCGCCTGCGCCGCAATATTCCCTTCGTGCTGACGGAACACGGTATCTATACAAAGGAACGGAAAATCGATTTGGCGCAAGCCACATGGATTCAGGATCACAATGACGACGTATGTAACACCCTGCATGATGAAATGGGATATATCCGCGGCCTCTGGATACGATTTTATGAACAGATCGGCCGCATGGCCTACGCGCAAGCATCGCCCATCGTCAGCCTGTACGAAGGCAATCGTCTGAGGCAGATTGCGGATGGGGCGGCGGCGGAAAAAACGCTCGTCATTACCAACGGGATCGATCTGCAGCGCTACCGGGTTGCGTTTGAAAAACGGCCTGAAAAAATTCCGCCGGTGCTGGGATTGATCGGGCGTGTGGTGCCCATCAAGGACATCAAGACATTTATTCGGACATTGCGCATGCTGGTCAATGAGCGGCCCGATGCGGAAGGATGGATTGCCGGCCCGGAAGATGAAGACCCATCCTATGTGAATGAGTGCAAAGAACTGGCATCGAGCCTCGGTTTACAAAATCACATCAGGTTCATGGGTTTTCAAAACGTACTTGAAATTCTTCCGCAGTTGGGTCTGATGGTATTGACCTCAATCAGTGAAGCGTTGCCCCTGGTCGTGCTGGAGGCGTTCGCCAGTGGTGTTCCGTGTATCGCCACCGATGTAGGTTCATGCCGCGAGCTTATTGAGGGAAACAGCGAGGAAGACCGTGCGCTCGGTGCGGCGGGAAGCGTGGTTTTCATCGCCGACCCCGAGGGAACGGCGAAAGCGGCGCTCGAACTGCTCAATGACACCGCCAGATGGCACGCGGCGCAACAGGCTGGGCTTGAGCGCGTGAAGCGCTATTATGACGACAAGCTGATGTTCTCATCCTATCGGAATCTTTATGTGAAAGCATTGGATTCCGTGACGGATTCAGCTAAAACTGTGAAAGTGGCTTGAATATGGCCAGTATCGGTTTTGAAATTCGCAAAATGCTGGAGCGCGACAGCTATTGGTCGGTATTGCGCGCTTACGGCTATGCGGGTTTGGTCAGCGGCGGCCCGTGGGTATTATCTATTCTGAGTATCATGATGATCGGCGTCCTTGCCGTCGCGCTGGGGGTTGCCCAACGGGAAGTCAATGCCTTCCAGATCTGCGTAACCTACCTCATGGCGACTTCATTAATCTGGACCGGCGGCATGCAGTTGATGTTTACGCGCTTTGTCGCGGATCGGGCTTATGCGAGCGCCCAGGCTGAGGTGCTACCTAACTTGTTTGGTGTCCTTACGATTACCATGGGTGGGGGCTTCCTGTGGGCTGCGCCTGCCATTTTCTGGTTTTTTACCGGACCATTTTTCCAGAATTTATTATTGCTGAGCAATTTTGTTGTGCTGAGCGGCGCGTGGATCACGCTTATTTTTCTATCGGGAATGAAGGCCTATCGCCGCATAGTCTGGACATTGGGAAAAGGTTATTTGCTCGGCATCGCCGTAGCGCTTGCGGCGTCACCCTGGGAACTGAATGGGCTATTGCTGGGCGTGCTGACCGGCCATGCCTATTTGTTGTTTTCATTCCTGCGCCACATTGTCCGCGAATATCCCGGGAGCACGCTGCTCAAGTTTGATTTTCTCAACCAACGCAGGAGTTTCTATAGTTTATTTGCTGTCGGTACCCTTTATTATCTGGCGGTCTGGGTCGACAAATTCATATTCTGGTTTGTGCCGCATACTTCCGAGGCAGTCATCGGTCCCTTGCGTGCTTCCATCATTTACGATCTCCCCATTTTTCTGGCCTATCTGTTCATTCTACCCGGCATGGCCGTATTTCTGGTGAGCATGGAGGCTGATTTCGCACAACAGCATGAGCGTTTTTACCGCGCAGTCCGTGAAGGCGATACGCTTATGCATATTGAATATAGGCGGGACCGGATGGTGTACGCTGCCCGGCAGGGAATCTACGAGATCTTCAAAGTGCAGGGCCTGACGGTCGTGTTGTGCCTGCTATGGGGCAGGGAGTTGCTGCACGCGGTGGGCATTTCCCCGCTATATATACATTTGTTCTACATCGATGTCGTTGCAGTCAGTGTGCAGGTGCTGTTGATGGCGATACTCAACGTGCTGTTCTATCTCGACGCCCGCCGCGAGGTCCTGATTATCACCGCATGTTTCTTTATTACGAACCTGCTGTTCACCTTTGCCACATTGCACCTCGGCGCGGAAACTTTCGGTTATGGATTTGCCGCCTCGGTAACACTGTCTGCGTTTCTCAGCCTCTTTATCCTTTCGCATAAATTCAACCGCCTGGAGTATGAAACATTCATGTTGCAGAATTAACATGATTACCAGCGGTGAAGAATTGAACGGGAAGCTGTTGATTGGCGGGAAACGGCTTTCTTGAAGTTAGAAACAGTCGACGTCGCGCAGGAGGTACGGAAGGCAAGGCTTGACTTCGATTACGGCCGGGAATCCGTGCCGGAGCAAAAATCGATTGAAGCTTTCCCCAACTGTACCTGCCTGATAGCGTTCATCCGACACGCAGTGCGAACCGTGTCATATCCTGCCAGAGCTGGTTTTGGCAAACCGTTACCGTCCATCAGAATAACAGCCTCCATGCCCATAACGCCGCGCGAGACTGCCGCCCATCCCTCGACCAAGGGAGAAATACCGCTTACCGGGTCCCTCACGGCGCTCTTCGCGACGTCGGTAGGGGTCGTCGTCACTAATCTCTATGCTCCGCAGACCTTGATCGACCTGATCGGTCCATCGCTTGGTCTCGCCGATGCAAGCGGCGGGTTCGTCTCTATGGCAACCTTGCTCGGCTACGCCGTTGGTCTCTTCCTTTTGGTTCCGCTGGCCGATCTTCTGGAAAATCGCAAGCTGATCGTCCGGATGCTCAGATGCGCGGCGATAAGCGCGATTGCAGCTGCCTTCGCTCCAAGCGCGGCTTTATTGTTGGCGATTCTTTTCATTCTTGGGGCTGCGTGTTCTGCTATCCACATTCTGGTTCCCGTCGCCGCGTCAATGGTGCCGCCGGAGCTGCGCGGCCGCGTCATCGGGGACGTCATGGGTGGGCTGATGATCGGCATTGTACTGTCGAGGCCGCTTGCGAGCGTCATCACCGATGCCTTTGGATGGCGCGCTTTTTACGGTGTGAGCGCTTTCGCCCTGGTGATGCTCACGTTCACGCTTGCTGCGCGTCTACCCGAGCGTCGGCCGACGACACGCTCGACTTATCCAATGCTAATCGTCTCGCTTTTGCATCTATTGTGCGCGGAGCCTGTGCTGCGGCGCCGAGCGCTCACGGCGGGCTTGACCATGGCCGCATTCAGCCTATTCTGGACTGCTGTCGCACTCAGGCTGATGCAACCGCCGTTTGAACTCGACCAAGGTGAAATCGCTTTGTTCGCGCTCGTCGGCGCGGTCGGCGCCGCGGCGACGCCGCTTGTCGGACGAGCGGGCGATCTCGGCTGGACGCAATCGGGAATGATCGCATCCCATCTCCTGATAGTGGTGGCCTTCGCGCTTGCGGGATGGGCCGGATCGTCGCATGTCGAGCCGCCGCTCCAGTCCCTTCTTCTCATGGGTGCAGGTGCGGTTTTGCTCGATATCGGCGTCGTCGGTGACCACAACCTCGGCCGCCGGGTCATCAATCTTCTCCAGCCGGAGGCACTCGGCCGGCTCAACGGCCTTTTCGTAGGTCTCTTCTTCCTCGGCGGAGCGGCCGGCGCAGCCACTGCGGGAGTCGCCTGGGCTTGGGGCGGATGGATAGCGGTTTGCCTTATCGGCGCCGCGTGCGGAATCGCCGCCTTGCTTGTCGATTGGACCAGCGAGGCCATATGAGCGAGCTTTCTTACGCCCCACGGGGTTGGATCAAGTTGGAATTATCTTACCTCTCAACACATCAGAATCAGACATTGCGCTGTTGTCGTCTTCATGGATAGCGAATGTGCCCAGCTGTTTGCGTGCCTTCGTCGGCTTACGCTGCGCTAATCCGACCCAGGAGGCTGTGCTTGAAGTAGGTCGGGCTGCGCCCGACGCCAGTTTACGATCGTTGGGCATAGCCCGACCTACCTCAGGCACCAGTTTATGATCGTCGGGCATAGCCCGACCTACTTCACTTCACGATATTGATACCTTTCTATTGTTGCGCTACCAAAACTCAATCCCCCAGATTCCATTAGAATTATTTCTAATGGAAGTCCTGGTTAATCTGGTTTACCTCAGTCATCCACGCCATCGGATTCTCGGCAGTATGCGAACTGCGGTGCGTGATACTCAATGATGAATTAAATCACTTCATTTTTCTGTTGTGCGAAACCCGGCCATAGTTTGTTTTCCTTATCCAGTATCAGCAATTCCTTCTTTCTCAAGTCTGAGAGATCTCGCTGTTTCGTTTTCTCGCTGCGCTTCACGTACAGGGCAACATACCATGGAGCGGCGCGTATGGCGTCAAGCCTTGTTGGTCCATTTTTCAGCACCTGGGAGGCAATGGCATATTGGCGAATGTTGATCTCCTTGTTATCAGACATCTTTTTCAGCATGTTTTCAAATAATAAAATCTTGATGATCAGATTTGTTCGCTCATGCAGTCTTTTAATGGTCTCCAGCATTCCCTCGAGGTGAAACATGACAAAATCGAGGTTCGGGTTTTCCGCGCTGCGTTTGGCCTTTAATCTGCAAGTATTGAGCAGCCTGAAATACTGCTGGATTTCAGAGAGGTAAAACCTTGCTAGTGCAAAAGGAGCGTATTTGTAATCCGCCGCAAGCAAAATAGTAGCCTCTACCACTCTGCCTACCCGTCCATTGCCATCCCAGAACGGATGAATAAGTTCGAAGTAGTAGTGAAATAAAGGTGCTCTAATCAGTGCAGGAATCTGCTGTCTTTGTAGTTCCGTGTGCCAATCCACCAGCGCAGCAAGCAAGCGGGCAACGTCACGGCCAAATTGAGGCGGTTTGTAGCTCCCGCCAGTTGCCGCTCCACCCACTCGGGTGACAACGTTCTTCGGGTTGTCGCGCAATTGCCCAGGCTGGTTACGTTCTTCAACGCTGGTTAGCCCATCAGTTATTAGCGCATGAAGCTGGCGAATAAACGCCACTGTGGGTCGCCACTTGGAATCTGCTGCTGCCTCATGTGAAAAATCATAAGCTTTTTTTATGTTTCCGACACGGCGAGCCTCTTCTTCCTTGAGTTTCGCGGGATCTTCTTCCAATACCTGAGCAGTTTCCTGTTCTGTCAGTAGCCCGCCTTCTATCGTGTTCGTTCCATAAATACCGGATACCAGGATTTCCTTCTCAAGCTGGTTCGCCACTTGCGATAGGGGGGAATTCCGAAAGAAGCCATGCACATCCTCGACGCGTAAAAGCATAGGCCCTATCTTCGACAAATCTACCCCAAGCTCAAAGATAAACGGCCCAAAACGGTCAGTTTCCACCCGAAGGCGGTAATTCGGAGGAAGTATCATTATTGTCCAGAAAAATGTCTAGATTAATTCAGAACAAATCTATTTAATCACAAGAGGTTATTTTTATCAATTGAATAAAATCGTAAGGATAATGTCCTTGAGGATAGCCAAAATTTTTCTGGCTTTAGCGCTGGGCTTGGCGCAATTTTTCACGAAAGCCTCGTTTGCAGCGGTTCGTATAGCGCAAGTTATACATGAGAGATACGAGGTAAGAGATTGACCTTGTCGCAGCGTACATTCGGTGGACATCGACGTACTGCCGGCTGCTCTTCCAACCCTTCGTAAACCATCCTCTCTTACGTTACACTGCTAGCCATCAAGTCAGCGAAATGGAGGAGGTACAAGATGGGTTTGCTCATCAAAGGCAAATGGGTAGACGAATGGTACGATACCGAATCGACGGGCGGCAGCTTTGTCCGCACGGATGCCCAGTTTCGCAACTGGATCACGCCGGATGGTAGTCCCGGGCAGAGCGGTGAGGGCGGATTTCCCGCCGAGGCGGGTCGCTACCACCTCTATATTTCGCTGGCCTGTCCTTGGGCGCATCGCACACTGATTTTTCGCGCGCTGAAAGGTTTGGGTGACGCGATAAGCATCTCCATAGTCAATTTCTACATGGGCGATCACGGCTGGACGTTCGAGCAGGCTCCCGGCGTGGTGCCTGATTCGGTCAGCAATACGCACTATCTTTATGAAGTCTATCTGCGCGCCGATCCGGAATATAGCGGCAGGGTGACCGTGCCGGTGCTGTGGGATTTGCAGCGGAACACCATCGTCAACAACGAATCAGGCGAGATTATCCGTATGCTGAATTCTGCCTTCGATGGCGTTGGTGCCACGAGAGAAGATTTTGCGCCGGCTGCGCTGCTCCCGCAAATCGACGAGATTAACGCCCGCGTCTATCACGATGTCAACAATGGGGTTTATAAGGCAGGCTTTGCCACCGATCAGCAGGTCTACGAGAATGCCGTCGGGGTTTTATTCGAGTGCCTGGACGACCTCGATCAGCGTCTGTCACATCAGTGCTATCTTGTGGGTGGTCGTCTCACCGAAGCCGACTGGCGGCTCTTCACCACGCTGGTTCGCTTCGATTCGGTCTACCATGGCCACTTTAAATGTAATCTCAGGCGCCTGTCAGATTATCCGAATCTCTGGGGTTTCACCCGCGAGCTATACCAGTTGCCCAACATTGCAGAGACGGTGAACATGCAGCACATCAAGGCGCACTATTACCGCAGCCATCCAACTATCAATCCCAACGGTATTGTGCCGGCTGGGCCGATCCTGGACTTTGATCAGCCTCACGATCGCGCACGTCTGCCTGACTCTGATCGGAGCTTGAGCAGTCTGGATTAGCGCCGCGTGATCCGGCTACGCGGCCAGGCTCCAGGAAAATCGTAAAAATTCTAGTTAGGTTACGCCGCTGGCGCTTTTATAGCCTCGTTTTCGGGCTTCGACACGCTTCAGAAAAACACCCATCACTTCGCGGTAGAGTGCATCCTTGAGCACGGCATCTTCGTTGCCGGCGTCCACATTGGGGTTATCGTTGACTTCGATCACATAGCAGCGGTTACCGGATTGCTTGATATCCACACCATAGAAGCCATCACCAATGAGATTGGCCGATTTGAGTGCAATTCCGACTACTTCTTGCGGTGCTTCGTCCAGCGGGATCGCCTGGGTGGGACCTTCGCTTATTTTGCGTTTCTGCGCGTCGCGCTTGATGACCTGCCAGTATCCGGGGGGAAAGTAATATTTGGCTACGAATAATGGCTTCCGGTCGAGTATGCCGATCCGCCAGTCGAATTCGGTAGGCAGCCATTCCTGAGCAATAACGAGTGCCGATTTGGCCAGCAACTCTGTTATCCGGGGCAGCAGTTCGGCTTCTGTTTCGATTTTTACCACCCCGCGCGAGAATGAACTGTCCGGCTGCTTCAGTATGCAGGGGAGACCGAGCTCAGGGATAATGCGGGCGATATTGTCCCGGTGCACCAACAACGTTTTGGGGGTTTGTATATCGTGTCGGGCGAGGAGTTCAGCCAGATAGACCTTATTGTTGCATTTGAGGATGGATTCGGGATCGTCGATCACCACCAGTCTTTCTGCGGATGCCAGCCGCGAGAAGTAATAAGTATAGTGATTGACAAAGGTTGTGTCGCGGATGAACAGCGCGTCGAATTGAGGCAACTGGCCGATGTCGGCGCGGGTAATAAATTTCACCCGCATGCTCATTTTCTCGGCGGCATCCTTGAATTTTTGCAAAGCTTTTGCATTGGAAGGGGGCTCCGGGTTATCCGGATCGTGAAGAATTGCGAGATCGAAGCGAGAAATGTGTTTCTTCGACCATGGCTTGCGACCCTTGACCTTGAAGTATTCAGTCGCCGTAAACCCTGCAAACTCCTGGTGGCAGGCGGGTATATCGCTTGCGGCAATCGCCCGTACGCTGCGCAGGCTCCATTGGTTGCGATGGCGCTCGAAGCGGACGGACAGGAGCGGTACCTGTAGCAGATTGAAAAGCTGGTGGCTGAGCCTGTTATAGCGACTATCCATGGTGCGGCCGAAATAGATGCTGAGTTCGAGATCGTTCATTGTCAGCGGCGCGAGCAGATGCTGAATCAAGGCGCTCAGATCCTCGGTAAGGTGGCGCACCAGATTTTGGGATCGCAAGTCCTCGATCGCCCCGACGTTGGGTAGTGGTTTATGGCCACGTGCCTCTGCAAGCAGCGAAACATAATAGCCCGAGCTCTGGTAATGGTAGGATTTGCAAAGGTTGAAAACTCTGGCAGAGCGATTCAGGGAACGGCGGGTGTGGCCGGCATTATGGTTTACAGCAAACCCTGAATCAGTCAGATATGTTCGCGCCGATACGATTGTTACATCCGGAATCTCCAGAGGCCAATCATCGGGTTCCTCGACGATAATGAGTATGGGCATGGAAAGCCTCTGATCTCCCGCTGCTTGTTTTGTATCGCATCGCGTAATAATCCAAAAATCATATTTCCTGAAATTTACAGGGTGGGCTGGCGGGCACTTTTGCTGGTTTCGCCAGGCGGAGTCCCGGCGCTACGCAAATTGACGAATTTGCTTAATGTATCGAACCAGAAGGGAGCGCCCATCGATACGGCAAGAATGGAAACCAGCAGACCGAACAGCTTGTAAAACACCCAGCCTGCGTAATCCCACGTCCGCTCGGGGCTTCGAAAATATCCGGCGTCATTGGCGTCAGATGACCATCCTACCGGCAACTTGATGCTCCCTGCCGTTTTAAGAACCGCTTGCAAGCCCGGATTGTTATTTTTTGCTTCGGCAGGTGGCGATTTCGCGGGCTGAGATGTGGTCCCTTCCATGGGGGGGGTGGACAGTTCCAAGGCGGGCTGGGTCTTCACGGCATCTTGCGCCGCAGCGACCAGTGACGCGCGCAAGGCACTATCCGTCGAAAGCCGCTGAATGAGCATGACCGTATCCGCATTGGAAATAATAACGACGACGGTCGCCAGAAAAAGCAACACGCGCTGGGTCCAGCGCTTGTACCAGCCGCCCACCCTTTCCATGGCATTATTGAACCAGCCTTCGAGATTTTTCCGAAACGCTTCCGCCTGGTGTTCGACAGCAGCGACTTCGCGCCGAGTTTTGTCTACAAGGACAAGAAGGGTTTCTTTTGTATCTCCTTCGGGCAGCTTTTTCAGACCTTCCTGAATATTGCCCAATGGATCGGGAGACTGGGCGGCGAAAGTACGGGCGAAGGCCAGCGCCTCTTTCAGGGTAGTACCTGCTGCCAGGAGCAATCTCGCTTCCCTGGGGTTTTTCGCGGATGCGATTGCGGCGCGCCGCGCGTCGAGCATTTTAATCGCGGCGTTTATGGTGTCGGCCGCATTTTTCGCCTGTGTTGCAATGTTGGCAAGGCTGGCATCTTCCGGGGCGCTTTCGGCGGACTGCATGGCTTTATCGTATGCCGCCTTTGCTTGGTCCGCGATATTCTCGAGCGCTGCCTGGGCTTGCTCCTGGGCGGCCTTCGCCTGATTGGCGGCTTCAGCGAGCTGGGGATTGCCAGGCGTTGCGGCCGCTGCTTCGAAGGCTTTTCCATAGGCGTCGTCCGCGCTTTCGGCATTTGCGAGCAGATCGCCATACTTGCCGGCGATAACGCCGCGTGCGCCAAGAATATCCAGCAACGCCAGCGAGAAGTTCTGCCCGGATATATAGGAGGGCAAGCGGGTCACCTTGTTCGGATCGGAAGCATACTGTGAAATGCCGCCTATCAGTCCGTGGTTGTAGACCTGCTGCGCCAACCCGGTGAACTCCGGATCGTTGAGAAGATTTTTAATTCCTCCCACGAGATTTCTTCCCCGCTTGTCAATGAGCGACGCAATCCCCTCGTTAAGGGCCGTGCATATGAGGCTCAGGAGCAAGTAGACGAAAATGATACCGATTGCGACTTCCAGTATATTTGAGCCGAACATTCATTCCTCCGTCTGCAGGAATCGTGTTATTTATAGTTCAGAATAGCAGAATAACGCTTATCCGCAGGCGCAAAGGCCGGCTTATGCGAGTTGGAAATGAAATCGAGTCGGGAAGGTCGTCAATGGCGGAACTGGCGATGGGTGTCGTTACCCTTGTGGTCACATAAATAAACCGCTGGACGCAATATGTGTAGCAAAACTAACACTCGCTGGAGCAGTCGCAAGGTACCGCGCTACCTTGAAGAATTCGCAGTGCTCAGTCTCGGTATGACTGCCGGATGGTCCGCTGATCGTGTCTAAGCAGAGCCTGATCCGGGGAGAGTAGCGGATCGGAAGTTTTCGCTAAAGACCAGTATAATTCGGAGCCGTTTAATTCCCATAACTCAAATTTACCCGGAATATTATGCAGCCTTTTTTTTTGGAACTGGTAACCCTTACTGATGAAGAGCGGCGAAGGTTTGAAACGAGTCCAGTGGTGCTCGACGCGGTGGTCAGCGGGATGTCAGCTGAACGCTATCGCAAGCTTTTACTCGAGCTATACCACATCGTCTGGCATTTCAATCCCATATGCGCAGCAGGAGCTAGCCGAATACCTGACACACACCGGCAAATTCGTTATTTCCTGTATGAGCACATGTATGAGGAGTCTGGTCATGAGGAATGGGTAATCAATGACCTCGAAGTGATGGGGATCGTGAAGGAGGAAGTTGGTGAGCATCAACCATCAAAATTTACCTTAGCACTAATTGGATACAATTATTGGGCGGCAGATCGCCGTCAACCCTGTTCCGTGCTAGGAATGATCTATGCGCTGGAGGTAATTGCGTCGGTATACGGTGGGCCCTTTTCCTTGGCAATTAAGGAAGCACTGCAGTTGCAGAATGAGTCGGGAACTTCGTTTATAAGTTCACATGCCACGATGGACGCTGAGCATATGGCAGAGCTGCGCTTGGTACTCAATACACTGCATGACGCCGAATCGCGAAGCGCAATTACCGAGTCCGCCATCATTAATTTCCATCATTTCACCCAGATTTTCGAGGCGGTATGAGTGAACTTGGAGACATCCTCAGAGGCCCACCTTGGCTTTATCGTCCCTATAAATATCTTCAGTTGGAGTGGGATCCGGCGCTATCACTATTACGCCTGAAAACCCGGGTTCGGCCCATTCAGTGCTATAGCCTCGCTGTTATGGCAGAAATACATCAGGTATTTACGGGTATCTCTTCGAGTTTCGGATATGTTAGACACTTGGTCATGAGCTCCGATACACCAGGAGTATTCAACTTTGGCGGCGATCTTTGCCTCTTCGTGTTGCTGATTCGTGCGCGTGACCTTGAGTCACTACAAATGTATGGGCAGCGCTGCATTGAACTCGTATGGTGGATGGAGACAGCCTCGCAGCGGGGGGTTCATACGGTAGTGTTGGTACAAGGCGATGCACTTGGTGGTGGTCTCGAATCAGTCTTGCCCTATCATAAAGTCATCTTCGAGCGGAGTGCACAAGGAGGTTATCCGGAAGTGCTTTTTAACCTCTTCCCCGGCATGGGGGCTTGGAATTTTACGATTCGTAAAGCGGGTTTTGCAGTTGCCAACGAGATGATTCTGTCGGGGAGAATATATACCGCCGAGGAGTTGCATTGTCGCAAGCTGGTAGATATGGTTGTGGAAGACGGCGAGGGTGAGGCCGCCGTGCAGCAAGTGGTTCGCTCTGTCCATCCACGTCTGCGCGGGATTTTAGCCGCTTTGGAGTCGCGTCGTGTCGCAGCACCGATTACGTACGAATCATTGAACGAGATAGTGAATCAATGGGCTGCCACCGCGATGACCTTAACTGACCGTGACCTGCGGCTTATGGAGCGATTGGCCCGTGCTCAGGTGCGCAAAATAGGTGGGTTCGGCGATGGCGCCATAGAGGAGATCAAGCAGTTTGAGCTCTCAATCGCATGGGAAAGGGACCATGTTGCCTCATGGACAACCTAATAGCGCGAGTTGGAAGAAGTCATAGGCGACACACCCTGTGGTATCAATGGTTGGTCACCGGCATCTTCCACGATAAGCTGGACGACGAAGTGAAAGTCTTTGTCGTAAGAAAGGCGGATCCGGAAATCACCGAAAACGAGCCCATAACCTGATGCAAGGAAGAAATGGCAGCCTACAAGTATCCTGGCCACGTCGAGTTCCGCGATCAATTACCGGTGAGCGCATCAGAAATGTTCTCAGGCGTGAACTAAGGCTTGGTCGAAATAGGGAAGGCGCGCAGATCCTATCATTATGGGCGCTAGCCCTGAACTCGATCAGATTTTGGTTCATCAACCGACACAGAATCATTTACGCCTAATTATGTAATATATATAATATTTTTTATGTTTGTTTCAAGTGAAAGCTGCCGCAAGACTTACCGGCAAGACTTTATAAACATTATGAGATTGATCCTTCAGTGAAGGGTAGAGCTACATAATACTAAGCCGCCTGCAAGTCGGAATAATATTGCAGCTTGATTCGTTCGACATAATTTTTCAGGTTCTCCTTCGTCAAGCCATGTTCCTTCAGGGGCGACTCGATCGGGCAACCTAAGGTATTGATCAGAAAACCGAAGGCGCTGGCATCCAGGCTGGTCGGCTTATCTCCGAGGAAATATTTTTTGTTCCCGAGGCATGCTGACAACGCATCGATATCCTGCATACCGAGCTCAAAAATCTCCTCGGCATTATGCCGTCCCGTTCCATGCCCCAAAATCTGACGCTGGATCCTGCGGCGATAATAGATTGCCGCCACATCGCGAATAACAGGCGGCAATACACTGAAAATAGCTTTCTTGTTCACTTGCCAATTGGCGTCGGTATATTGCCATCTCGAATACATGGTCGCCCAGAACAGGTGTTCTTCAAGCAGCCGCTGCATTGCTAGCGACAGTGCTGATTCTGCCGAGGTCAGGTCCTCATCCAGATCTTTATATTGGGCTTTAAGGTGTCGTACGATAAAGCGCGAGTCCGCTAATTTGAGATCGCCATCTTCGATATAAGGTACTTTGCCTTTCGGCGCAAACAACGGAAGCGTCGCTTTAACAGTATATTTAATGTCCGCCATCCTTAGATAGGTTTCTGTTTTGCAGCAGAAATGGCTGAGATTCGGAATACCCCACGTACGTTCCAACTGATAAAGTATTACCATCAGCGCTCCAAAGTTATTTGTGCCACGTCAACTTGCAATTAACCAGTAACGAAAGCTTATCCTAATGCATTGCGAATTGCAAGTTACCATGCTTATTTTATTCACTTATAATTCATGAATTTATTGCACGAAAGAAAAGGCTTATCGCGGAATTGGATTGACGTTATTAGCGGGAAGATTGCTTTCAATATCGCTCGGCCATTCCAATAATTGGATCATGCCGAAAGTCCGGTCTGCATCAAGCAAGGAAAACCACTGCCGGATCATTGCCGGATTTTGTATCCTGTCTTCAACATCCGCAATGTCAGCCACGATACCGCCAGGAAACACGCTGTCAGCGTCCCGAGGCTGAGGTAGGGTGGTACATCCGAGGTGCAAAAGAAGCCGTAGCGAAACCCGTCTACGATGTAGAAAAATGGATTCAGATATGACAATCCTTGCCAGAATGGTGGCAATGAGGGAATCGTATAGAATACCCCCGATAAAAATGTCAGCGGCAGGACGACGAAGTTTTGCAGCGCGGCAAGCTGCTCGAATTTTTCTGCCCATATCCCCGCAATAATGCCTAAGGCACCCAGCAACGCGGTGCCCATCAAGGCAAATATGAATACCCATGGAAACGAATACAAGGGAAGTTCAAAAAATCCCAGCGTCATCACGTGGATACCCAGTCCAACCAACAGGCCGCGAACCACCGATGCCAGTACATAGGCCATGAATATTTCCTGATAGGAAAGCGGCGATAGCAGCATGAAGATGTGATTGCCGGAGACCGTCGATTGAATGAGGCTAGACGAGGAATTGGCGAATGCGTTTTGCAGCATAGCCATTATCACCAGTCCCGGAATCAGGAAAACGGTGTAGGTTACGCCGGGATAAGCCTGCACACGTTCTTCCAGCGCATGGGAAAAAATCAACAGATAGAGCAAGGTAGACAGCATAGGCGCAAATACAGTCTGGAATCCGACTTTCCAGAATCGTAATAGCTCCTTGTAGAGCAGGGTAAGAAATCCATTCATGCCGATTGCCAGGGTCATAGAAGAAGGATTTTCGCGAGGCGCTATTTCAAACGAAGGGCGACTGGGACTCCTAGGTACACCACCTGGAATAAATCTATCTCTGCGTTCTGCTTGCAACGGCGGCTTCAGCCCGCCCGTTGCGCTGTTTCGGTTTTTGCTTCGCTTTTTTGACCTACCCGCAATTCGTCTGGCAACTGCTCCAATCCTGAATCTGATATTTTTTTGGAATCTTGCAAACCGGTTTCATTCGCTGTGGTATCTCCAGAAAAATAGTTATTCAGGTACCTCTCGAACGGGATCTCGCTCATTGTATCCAGTCGTTTCTGCTGTTCCAGCGACGCCTCGACCTGGAAATCGAAGCTTTTCTTTATCGAGGCATCCAGTGTTGCATTCTGAAAATAACGTGTGTATTCATCCGATTTTTGCAACACCAGTTCGGTGATCGACAGCTTCTGGTCCCGCATTGCCGACAGCATTCTTGCTGAAGAAGTCAGCTCGGAGTGGCGAACAACTTCTATCTGTTTGCGTAGTGCCTGGGTATACGGTTTATGGTCATTCCCTTTATCCAGAACCTCGCAAACCTCCTGCATTTCTTCGCACAGGCTCAACGCCCAATTTTGCAGGGAGACCGCCCGGCCGTTGTCGGATAGCTTCAGCGCTGGATCTCTTCCCTGGTTGGCGACGGATAACGCATTATTGTTAACCTCCTCATGCTGCTTCAAGCCATGGCCCGAGTTTCCGCGAAATAAACAATGCAGGCTAAGCGCTTCAAGAAACCGCGTCGTTTCGATCGAAATTCCCGCAGGTTCAAAAATATCAATATCGATGGATCGCATTTCAATATATTCGATCCCTCTGCTTCCCAAGGCCTTGAGCGGTCTCTCATTGGGTCTGGTAGGCTGTTTCGGCCGTACCGAGGTGTAATATTCGTTCTCGATTTGCAGGAAATTAGTGTTCAACTGCCGATATTGACCGCCTGTCTTTACGCCGATTTTTTCGTAATCCAGATAGGATATCGTTGTCGCGTTGGCCAGATCCCTTATATATTCATCAAGACTATTAAAGGAGATATGAAACATTGCCTGAACCGGATTTACATATCCAATCTCGCTCATCCTCAGTGAAGTTGCAAAAGGTTTGTAATATGAGGTTTCGTCAAATTTCTCCAAGGTATGGGAAAAAGCAGAGTGACGGCTATCGGCGAAACTTTTACTGACCGCCGGGGAAGACCCGAACAAATAAAGGATGAGCCAGCCGTAGCGCTGCAGGTTCCTGATCATTTCCATATAAGCGTTGGTGACGAATGATTGCAGGTCACCCTTATGCTTCTTGAACTGCTGATATTCCGGCCAGAATTTTTCAGGAAGCGAGTAATTAAAATGGATCCCGGCGATCACCTGCATGCAACGACCATAGCGATAACCTAAACCACGGCGATATATGTGCTTCATCATTCCTACGTTGGAGGAGCTATATCTCGCGATAGGAATCGCCGAGTCCTGCAAGGTGCCGACAGGCATACTTGTGGCCAGCAATAATTCGTCATTAATGTTTGTGCAGACGTATTTATGCAAGTCCGTCAAAAAATCCAACGTTTCCTTTCCATCCGGCAATGCCGGTGTGATCAACTCAAGCAAAGCCTCGGAATAATCGGTTGTTATGTGCGGATGAGTCAATGCGGCCCCTAGCTCAATCGGATGAGGGGACTGTGATATGGATCCCTCCCGGTTGATTCGGAGGCTTTCCTTTTCGATGCCTTTCAAACCATGTATTAATAACGGCTGAAGGGATTCATGGATGGGTGTCTGGCGCTGGCTGCGAGATAATTGGTTTGACATTTTATCCTCCGATATTGCTTGCAATAAGCAAGCTAACGAAGCTTATCCTACAGTATTGCAAAATGCAAGTAACTGTACTATATTATTAACTCGCCAATTTTTCCTGCAGGCAAGTTATGAAAGATGACAAGACGGTGGAAGGAAAAGTCGCTTTTGAAAGGTCGTGCTGCCCCATCACCCATGCACTGGATATTTTTGGTGATAAATGGACGCTACTTATTATCCGGGATTTGATTTTAGGCAAGAGCCGCTATCTGGAATTGATATCGTCAGCCGAAAAAATCGCTTCAAATATCCTTGCCGACAGGCTGAAAAGATTGGAAGCCGCAGGCCTTATCACGCGTCGAGCCTATCAGCAGAAGCCGGTACGTTACGAATATTCCCTGACCGAGAAGGGCGAGAGTCTGAAGCCTGTACTGTCTGCCATCATCTCATGGAGTCAGAAACATCATTCCGGTACTCAAATATTTCCCGCGGTTGAGCCACGCTAGCGGCCCGCCGGACTTGAGTTCGGTTATGGTTCTTCATCATCGACGCAAGCAACGGCAGCGTTGTTTTGATGACATACTCAATGTCTGCCATTCCAGACAGGTTTCTGCCCCAACAAAAAATGACCGGGATTCGAATGTGCCAAGGCAGGCTCGAACTGGTTAGGTATTACTATAAAACCTCCAAAATTATTGTGCCTGACCTGCTTATTCCCTGCCATTCGACAAACACGATAGTCTGGATTTAATCCCTCAAAAACTTGCCGGAGCAAACGTCCCCAGCAGGCTCGGCTGTAGCGAATTCCCCGCCCGCATCGGATTCCCGATGCAGAGAAAACGTCTCAGGCAGAGATGGGACGAGTTCCTGAGCCCGCCTGCCTGAGCTATTCGAATTTCCGGACAAACTGAGCCTCAGCCCTTGCGGCAACTTTGGCAGACTGTCATAGTCTCATCAGTGAAATTCCAGAGGTCAGCATACAGCGGTTCATGAGACGACTTATTTTAGCGACATTCTTATTTGCTGCCGGGCTCGCCAATGCCGCGGAAGCCGTCCCCACCCCTGCGCCGGTTGACGTGCCCGATACCATGGCGGAGCGGGTTAAGCCCTGCGTTGCCTGCCACGGCCTCGAAGACAGGGTAGGGCGGGATGCCTACTATCCACGTATTGCAGGCAAGCCAAAAGGATATCTTTTTAACCAGTTGCGCAGTTTCCGGGATGGGCTGCGTTATTACCGCCCCATGACCCTGCTGCTTGCAAATATGACCGACCAGTATCTGCTGGAAATGGCTGCCTATTTTTCGACGCTTAAACAGCCTTTCCCGCCACCCGAGCGCATGGCCGCGTCACCGGCCCAAATCAAGCTCGCCCGGCAGCTTATCCATCAGGGAGACCCTGCACGGCAGATTCCTGCCTGCGTTCAATGCCATGGTAACGAACTGATGGGTACGGCGCCTTTTATTCCGGGTTTGCTGGGTCTTCCGCGCATTTACATGATTGCCCAGTTCGGCGCTTGGCAGAATGGGGGGCTGATACGCGGGCAGACTGCAGATTGCATGTCGGAAATCGCAAAGCGGCTTACTTCCGAGGAGACGAATGCAGTCGCGGCGTGGTTGGCTGCCCAGTCCGTTCCGGAAAATAGTGGCCCGGCTGCCACGCTTCCGGTTGAAATGGCAAGGCGTTGCGGCAGCATTGTTCAAAACGCTACCGTTCAATGAAACGCAGGATCGCTGTTGTAATAGCCCTACTCGTCGGTCTGGCGGGTCTTGCTGCTATGGGTACCTCGTTTACATTGATCGGTGCGCCGCCTCCAGGAAAGACAGCAAATACCCCGAAGACGATATTCACCGAGCAATCGCTGAGCCGTGGGACTTACCTTGCGCGCGCCGGTAATTGCATGGGATGCCATACGGCCCAGAGTGGGCCGGCTTACGCTGGGGGCCGCAGCCTTTCCACACCCTTCGGTACATTCATCACGACCAATATCACCCCGGATAAGGAAACCGGTATCGGGCACTGGAGTGAAGAAGATTTCTGGAAAGCGCTGCACGAGGGGAAGTCACGCGATGGGCGGCCTTTATACCCTGCATTTCCTTATACCGAGTATACAAAAATTACGCGCGAGGATTCCGATTCGATTTTTGCTCATCTGCAGACGCTTGCACCCGTCGCGCAACGCAACCCGCCGAGCCAGATCAAGTTTCCCTACAACTATCAATTGTTGTTGAGTGTCTGGCGCGCCGTATACTTCAAGCCCGGCGTCTATCAACCTGAGCCCGGAAAAAGCGCCGAGTGGAATCGGGGCGCCTACCTGGTGCAGGGACTCGGCCATTGCAACGCCTGCCATGCGGAACGCAATCCGCTAGGTGCTACGGCTGGGGATGATGCGTTGGGAGGCGGACAGATCATGGGGTCAAACTGGTATGCGCCGTCCCTTACCTCACGCGTGGAAGCAGGGTTCACCCATTGGCGTATCGACGAAATCATCCAACTGCTCACAACGGGTGTTTCGCCGCAAGCGACCACCTCGGGCCCCATGGCGCAGGTTGTCATGGAAAGCCTCCAGCATCTGACAAAAGAGGATGCACGTGCAATGGCTATCTATCTACAGTCATTACCCGAGAGCAATTCACTTGCCGTCAATAACGGTCCAGCCATGACAGAACAGGTGCAGGCCTGGTTTCGGCAAGGCGCCACGATTTATGAGAAGCACTGCCAGGACTGCCACGGGGCTTCGGGTCAGGGCGCTCCAGGTGTATACCCGCCTCTGGCGGGCAACCGGAGTGTCACAATGACACCGCCGATCAACGCAATTCGCAGCATTCTCAACGGCGGTTATCCTCCATCCACCACGGGTAACCCACGTCCTTACGGCATGCCGCCTTTCGCCCAGACCCTGCATGATGGTGAGGTTGCGCTGGTGTTGTCATATATCCGCAATGCATGGGGTAATCATGCCAGCCTGGTCACGACAGCTCAAGTCGACAAGAGCCGGGAGGGCATCACATTGAAATGAAGGTTGGATTTGTGTTTGCTTGAGGTGCTCAATTTGTTTGAAGCACTTCGATTGCCACTCTCAGCCTTGCTGAGAAAAGAACCGGACGCCTGCCGGCATTGCTTGCTCAGTTGCCGCCAGGCAACGCGCTGAAGACTATTCAGCGTTATGCCTGGAGTAGAGGTTCATCCGCAGGATCGACGATCGGATCTCCGGGTGTCGGGTCGGGATCATACGGTCGAGGATCTACCGGCTTGTCCGGGTCGAATGGTTGCGGATCTTCTCGTGGTTTATCGGGATCGATGGGGCGAGGCGGATCCTGTACCGGCTTGCCGGGGTATGGCTCATGCCCATGGGGCCGACCGGTTCTATATGATCCGGTTTGAAAATATTTTGTCATGGTAAGACCCTCTCCCTAGGCATATCTCAATGATTACCCTGCCTGCTGACAGGGCAATCCAACAATCCCGGATCGATTAGCGGGAGCCGGTACCCAGGTCACGTTTCAATTGCCCACGTATCTCCCCGCTCTTGTTCGCGTCGCTATGAACGTTAACATAGAGGTTTCCTGCCTTGTAGGCATCATATTGGGCGTCGGTCAACTTTGCGTCACCGGGAACGGACCATTCGTTATCGGAACTCTTCTTGAGCGTGATAATATCCGGCCCATTTTTGCCAACTGCTCCCTCATGGATATGCGCGCCTGTGCCCTTTAAATCGGAAGTGGTTATCTTGCCTTTGACAGATCTGTCGTCCTCGACCGTTATCGTGCCGCTGCCAGATGCGGAGGTCTGGACAGGGGGGACTTCCTGATCGCCGCTCAGATTGACCTTGATTTCGCCAGCGGTCGCGAATCCTGTGCCCCCAGCCAGTGTGCCGGCTATTAACGCAACAATGGCCAGGGTGGATCGCGTACGAAGAACTGTATTCATGGGGTGGCTCCTTTAAAATAATAAATTATGGATTGTGATCGCTTTCTTAACCACTCAACTGGTTCGCGCGCACCAGTTTATATTTGCCGCCTGGTTTTGTTTGGGTGTGCGCGGCGTCAATACGCAATGCTATGCATGAATTAATGATGAGTCCGTACGGTAGCGCACGTATAGAAATGAGTCTCATTCCGATTATAGGGCGATTGAGGCAGTGATTCTCTGAAAGATGCCGGGCGGGGCGTGGGGGTATTGAACTCGGCAATTACTCCGCAGTACTTTCCCGGGGCAGTTTTTAATGCTTCTACCCACAATCCGGAATTATTGCCAACCCCTGGAGTCGCTACTTGACCGGAATGGGATTATTGCGTGCTACGGGAACAGCGGTAATACTGTTTTGCGGACTGCCTTCAATCAATTTATCGGAATAGGTCAGGTAAATAAGCGTGTTGCGCTTGGAATCGACGACGCGCACGACATGCAGGCGCTTGAATAAAATAGACATGCGTTCGGTGAATACATCTTCCTGCCTGGGTATTTTCTCGGGAAAATGGATCGACTCTGTTACTTGCCGGCACGCAATGGACGCCTCCGCTCTATCCTCTGCCAGACCCACCGTACCTTTTAGACCTCCCGTCCTCGCACGCGAAACATAACAGGTTATGCCGTGAACCTTGGGGTCGTCATACGCTTCCATGACCACCCGGTCATCCTTTCCCATCCATCGGAAGGCGGTGTCCACCTCACCGATGAGTTCGGCTTTTACGGGCGTGCAAAACGCAACATACAGCAATGCCAGCGCAACCGTTTCCACGGCAAATCCAGTTTTCAGCATTTCTCCTCCTTGCCAGATTATTTTACCCCTTCAATACCGTCTATCAAGCCAGCGCCTGGGCAATGGCGAACTACAGTGGACCTTTGTTTCCATCATTGATGTCATCGAATCAAAACGCATACCTCTTCACGGTAAGGCCTGGAGTAGAACAGCCTTGGTTCTTGAGACCGACATGAGTATGAGATAACATGAGATCCGGACGATGACTGTCATCCAGCCCTGCATGCATGGCCTCTCATCTGTGCGTCGTACCAGAAATGGAGCGTTGCATTGCTACCTTTCTGGTTAGCTGGAACCAAAGCTGTGCTTGAACGATATCATACCTTGCTTATCCAGACGTTATTACGATTTAAGTCGGTAACGGCAAGCGCCATGCCGGTGAGTTATCAGCAGACTATTGCGGAGAAGAGCCACAGATGAATATCAGCATAAAACGCGTTTATGAACCGCCGGAGAAAGAAGATGGAGTGCGCATCCTGGTCGACAGGCTTTGGCCTCGGGGGTTGACAAAAGAGAAAGCAAGCGTCGATATCTGGCTAAAGGAAATTGCGCCAAGCACCGATCTTCGAAAGTGGTTTGCTCATGACCACGACAAGTGGACCGAGTTCAAGACGCGTTATCGGGCGGAACTCAAGGAAAACGATAAACAGGTCGCGCTGCTCAAAGAACAGGTAAAAAAAGGAAAGGTCACACTGATGTATGGCGCCAAGGACGAAGAGTGCAATGAAGCCGTTGTCCTCCAGGAGTTTCTGGAGAAACTCTGAACGGTATAGGGTTTCATATCATATGGCCCTTATTGATCGCTCTCGTGGCAGCCTTTCCGGCCTATCTTCCCTTAATGTTGGATACATCAGGTCATTGAGCAAATCGCCTAGCTATAGCGAGTCGCCCGCTTATTCGCGTTGGATCATCGCTACTGCCGAAACTGCCTGAAATAGGGTATAGGCCAAGTTTCAGGCCCTCGCGAGCTTTTTTTAATGCAGAGATAAGGCCGTTTGCCCTGTCAGGAAAGCGGCACGTCGGGTAAAGCGGAAATATAACGAAGTGCGGTGGCGCTGGGGAGGAAGCAATAAGCTGCACCACGGCAGGTGACAAAACGGGAAAGTCCGGTAAGCTCGACCGGATGTTTCTGATTTTCCATGGGAATGAGAAAAGTTGCGCCTGGGGCCGAATTATTCCCGATGACGGGATCTCTGGTATTGCGCAAGCCCGGCGCAAAGCTTCCCTTATTGCTCCAGTCGGACATCAGAAATTCGAACTGATCCTTGAGGCTTACGCCGATAAACAGACCCAATAACCCGCGCTCGATTCCATCATCGGGATTGGCCGGATCATAAGGGGGGCCATAGGGAAGGCCGCGGCGGATAATGCGATGCTTGAGGCCGCCGTTTCCGGCCACCACGGAGCTGCGCGGATTCATGCGGCGGATATGCGATCCCAGTGGGCAGCGGTAGCCGCGAGCATCATCGAATGCATCCGGTACGCTGTCGCTGGGTACGTAGTCGAAACTGTTGCGCTGCTCCATGGGGATTTGTTCGTCGGCGAAATGAGGCGAAAGGGAAAGCGGAACGCCATTTCGCCAGCGGCCGCAGAGCTTGGCGGCTATCAACTCCGGGTCGAGTCCGGTTTGACGGGCAGCGTCTGCCAGAAACTGTTCGAAGCCGTGGCAGTCCTGGGCCAGAATGCGAAAAGCCGCAAAGCTCCCGTTTCGGCCAAGCGCGGCGGGGGCAGGCATCGGATAGCTAAAGTCGGCGTACTGGCTGGGGTAGCCGAGAAGGAATTCTCCTGCCGGCGCTTTTGGAAGTACGTCCGGCATCGCCGACGGAAGCCCGCCATCGATAGATGGTTGTGCGAAACCGTCGCGATACCCGAAGTGTGCCTTGCTTTCAGGCAGGCTGCGGGCTTCATGTACGGAAAGCTCGGACATTGCGCCGTGCGAATAAGCTGCCCTGAGCCGGGCAGTGACCTGCGCCAGCACATCCTCCGTTTGGGCGAAGAGGAGCAGCAGGATGTGGAGATCAGGGCTGGCGAATGGGTCCTTCCAATGCTCCGGGCTGCTTTCTCCTGTATCTCCTACCCGTTCGGCACGGGCTACCGCCCCTGCAACGAATTCCTCCGGAAAAGATGCAAGTGAACAAGCGGGAAGCCCAAGCGCGGCAAGGCCTGTGTAGGTGAGCCCGACATTGAGGCAATACTGAGGTTTTACCGTCCAATCCGTGGCGGTAGCGAGCTTGGGCGCGACATTGTCGGTGCCGGCAGAGCCATTACTGCCATCGACCAGGCCGCCTAAAAATTGCCTGGCAGGTTCCGCTTGCTCTACCTTCAAGACAATTACACGCAGGATCGGCATCGCATAAGTGCGGAGGATGAGACCCTGGATGTCTTCGTATGGCAAGTCAGGCATTGTCATTGTAAAGGATGTTGTAAATAGAGGGTTGCCAGGGCTGCGCTCAGGTCTGACTGAGCGCAGCCTGAATATCCAGCACTGTTGCCTGTGGGTAGGCGCTGTAGAAAGGCGCGATGCCGCCCAGATCGTTGGCTTTTATATAGTCCCGGAAAGCACCGCGATTGCGTTGAACAGGTAAGGGCGGCGCATCCTTCATGTGCTGGAGAAGCACATTGAACACGTCGCCAATCTCATCGATGAACTCATTGAGGTAGTCGTCGAACGAGCCGTCATACGTCGTAATTATCGCCAGCTTGGTATTATTTTCGAGGAACACAAAACGTGCGAAATGTACGATCTTGAGCTTATCGAGCGCAACCCAGATGGGATTCCGTTCTGGCGGGGCCGATTGAATTTCTTTTATTCGTTTATGAAGAACCTGGAAATCCTCAGGTGAGCGAAGGGTCATGACCAGGGTAAGAGGGCTTTGTACTACTCTTGATGCCTCTGATATGGAGGTGCTGGCGTCGGACGGGGGTGCTTTGTCGATGCCGAAATGAAATAGAGCCATGGAACTTCTCCTGAGATTGGCGGTGTGCTTATGGCTAATTTTAGAGCCCGTCGTTTTGCTATTGTAGACCACGGAGCGAAACCGGAAAAATTCACAGTGGGGCAAACCGGTATGACGTACCCTACGGTCAATACTCTCGCTCATTCTCATCACAAAAAAATATTGTTCCTTTGCAAAAATCGGCGAATAATAAACGCTAACGCAGAACTACGGGTTCTGAACGATGAATAAATTCCAATGTACTTTCGCCGCCATTCTCTTGAATCTGGTTCTTGGAGATTCAGCTTGGGCACAAGAGGAGACGCAACCCGGGAGGGAAAAAGTACAGGTTTTGCATCCGGTCAAGCAGACGCTCGAGCCCCACGATAAAAATATCAGGGTCGACGTGCGGAATGATGGCGACCAGATCACTATTGACGTCAATTTTGTCGTTCCGGTCGCGCCCCAGAAGGCATGGGCTGTACTGACCGATTTCGAAAACATACCCCAGTTTAATCCCGGTATTCTATCCAGTAGAATCACCGGCAGAACAGGCAACCATTGCCATGTTGTGCAAAAAAGTATCACGAAATACGGTTTCATTGTCTTTTCATTTGAATCCGTCCGAGAAATAAAGCTGGTGCCCTTCGAGAGAATCCACGAACGCATGATCAGCGGCAATATGCGGAAAATGGAGGAGACTACGGAACTGCTGCCAGAACGAGGGCAAACACGCATCATCTATCGTGCGGTTTTAGTTCCTGGCGTATGGGTTCCTCCAATGGTGGGGGATGTGTTCGTCAAACAAGAGGCGCGAGAGCAATTCCAGACATTAATCGATGAAATAATCAGACGAGAGCGGGTGAAAACCGTTAGCCGGTAATGTAACATCGCATCTCATTGCGCCGATTGGTGGATGCGGTTTTTCATTATGAAGGAATGAAAGACTGGAAGGCGGAATTGTCTTTTAAGAAAATGAGAATGAATGGATTGGTCTGTCTGCTGGATTCCCGGTAAGCTTGCTTCAAGGTTCCTCTTGCGCGTCGCGCGGTTTTTGAGGCGGCGGCTCGACAGCGGATTCGCGGCGCAAGCCCGGAATCTCGACCACGTTGTCCCTGGCTCTGTCGAATGCCGCATCAGATGCGCTCTCATCTTTTCCGCTTTTGTGTAGCTGGTAAGCCTGGATCAGCAGCGAAATGCCGAACCAACCGGCGATCAGCGCGAAAGGAATCACCATCAGCAGCGGTTCCACCAACGCAAGCACGGCCAGAACCAGCAACGCAGCGCCGCCGGAAAGCATGATTTTCGCCTCGGCCGCGCCGAGGACAAGGCGGTTGGTAATGGCCGCTCCGACGGTGTTACCGACCCGGATCGCACCAGCGGTAAGCCTTCCCGCACTTCCGCTCTTGCCACTACCCGTTATCATGCGTTGAAACCTGGGGAGAGGTTCGGGTTCGGCAACAGGACGGACACGGTCCTTTTCACTGAGCACGATTTCTGTAGCATTGTCCAGATCCTGCAGATACATCTGCTCCATTTCATATGCAAACCCCAGATCTTCCACTGCAACATCCAATTCCCAATTGCCGAGCCAGCTGGCCAGATTGAGATTGCTTGATCCGACGCGCGCCCAACGGCCATCGGCAACGGCTGTCTTGGCATGCAACATCGATCCATTCCACTCGAATACACGCACTCCGGCTTCCAGCAAAGGACGATAACCTGCGCGCGATATCGGTCGCAGAAACTTGAGATCGCCGCTTGATCCCGGCACCAGTAAACGAACATCCACGCCATCCATCGCCGCACCTCTCAGTGCTTGCACGTAGCTCGTCGTGCCGACGAAGTAGGCATCGGTAAGCCAGAGCGTTTTTTGCGCCAATACCGCTATCAGTTGTTCGAGGCGGTATAATCCAGCGGTGGCTGCGACGTGGCCCAACACTCTCATGTCGACGGTGCCCGCTACAGGAATTGATTTCTGGTCCGGCAGTTCATCGGCTGGAAGTTCCGACCCAGCCTCAGCCCAAGCGCGGGAGAAGGACTGTATCACATCGGCCACGACCGGCCCGCGCAGCGCGATACCTGTATCGCGCCAGGGTGGAATATCGCGTTCGGGGTAACCCGCCCACATTTGCCCTAGGCATAATCCGCTGACAAATGCAACATAATTATCCACGGAAAGTGACTTTCGGTGAAGCCGGCTCACCCAGCCCAATGGGCTGCCAAAGCGTGGTGGATTGAAACAGCGCACCTCGACGCCACCATCGCTGAGGCGCCGCCAGAAGTTGCCCGATGTTTCTGTCAGGGCGCCCATCCAGTCATAGAGAACTCTTACCCGGGGGCCTTCTCTTGCTTTTGCGATAAATGCATCGGCAAACTGTCGGCCAATGTCATCGTCACGAATAATATAATTCTCGAAATGGACATTCTTTTCCGCCGAACGGATCGCTTCAAGCCATGCGGGATAATTCTCGCTTGCATCCTTGAGGAGGCGAATGCTGTTACCGTGCACGAGCGGAGCCCCCGCCGCTCGTGAAAATGCCTGGGCGGCCAGAATTCGCGTAGACTGCGACGCCTCGCGCAAATGTTCTTTCAGTTTTACGTTGGCCATATGTTATCGCATCGTGCGCGCGTATCGCACAGCATCCCTGCTTCGAGCCGCCCCGATCTTCAGAATCACAGTTCGGGCATTACTCCTCAACTTCCTCACCGAACTTGAAATCGACATAGCACCGCATGGCGGCGATCAAGGGCGTGAGTCCCTTTTGCCGGTTTCTTCCGGATCTCATATAGGCAGTGCAGTGCTCCGAACCGGCTTCCAGGCTATGGCTGAGGTTTATCCCCTCTCTTTCTATAATGGGTCCACCTTGCGACCAGTTGCGCGACGGCTCCCAGCGAACATGATTGATGACGCAGTGCGAATCAATTACGTGCACGTCCGTTGCACCATTTGCTTTCGCCGCCCAGTAATCGAGCAATTCATCTTTAAGCTCGGATACTTTCATAACCGTTCTCCTTTGGGAACTTTTCGATAGGGTCGCAGGGGCTACGGCTTCTGCGTGCGGTTTGCGTAATCGTTCCGGCTTGCGCCTGTCATTGACAAGATTCATGATGGAGTAAGACCGCCATGACCCGACCCTCGTTTCATCTGGAATCATGAAATCGTCTTTCGCATATCATAGCTATATGGTCGAGTCGGCGGCGCTTCGCACGCGATGGTGGTGGTAACAGGATTATAAGAAGGGTAATAAGGATCCGTTTATATTCTAGTATACTGCGCGTACGCGATGACAAACGTTTGCAACCGCACAGACTTCAACGCTCATTCACTTATGATTTTAGCGATACACGGCTTTAAGCGGGACCACAAAACCAGCATTTTTAACTCAGGAGATCGCTAATGAAAGTACGGACATTGTTTTATCTGGTAACGCTTTTTCTGACTGTACCCATGCTGTCAGGCTGCTGGCTGCTGGCAGCGGCGGGCGTAGGGGCTTATGGCGGCTACAAGGCAAATGAAGAGGGTTATACACTGCAGAATCCAATCAAAAAGGAGAAGACCGAGAATCGGGAAGGGAAGAATTAAGCAAGAACAACCAAGCCGCAATACGGACTACTCGACTGATCCTGGTGGATTTCAATGCGCCTTTGCTTCTTCGATTCAGACTGCGTGCGACTTCCTGTCCGTTCGGCTCTGCCACTCCGCTACCCATGCTTCAAACTCGTCAGCTGCCATCGGCCAAGCATACAGGTAACCCTGGCCTTCCTTGCATAAGACGCTTTGCAGAAATTCCGCCTGCGCTTCGGTCTCCACGCCCTCGGCAATAATGCGCAAACCGAGGCTGAGGCCCATGGCCACAATCGCCGCCGCGATGGCTTCAGCGTCGACATTGCCCGGCAAGTCCCGTACGAAGGACTGATCGATCTTCAATCTGGCGACCGTAAACTGCCGCAGGTATGAGAGGCTCGAGTAGCCGGTGCCAAAGTCATCGATCGCGACCTTTACTCCAAGCGCGTCCAGTTCCCGTAATTTCCCCAGGGTAGGTTCCACCCCCTGCATCACTACGCTTTCGGTGAGCTCCAGTTCCAGGTTGCCGTGCGAGAGTCCTGTATTCCTGAGTGCGCGCTCAACGGTAGTGACGAAATCGGTTTGGCGGAATTGGACCGCTGAAACATTGACCGAGATACATATATCCAGTAACCCGCAATCGCGCCATATCCGGGCCTGCCGGCAGGATTCGCGCAGCGCCCATTCCCCGATCGCGAGAATCAAGCCGCTGTCCTCTGCGACCGGAATGAATCGAGTCGGCGAAACGAGCCCGCGCGTAGGATGCTGCCAGCGCATCAGCACCTCTGCGCCGATTATTCGCTCTGTCGCAAGCTCGATTTGCGGCTGATACACCAAAAATAGTTCACCGCGTTCAGCCGCGCCTCGCAGATCGTGTTCGAGACTGAGTCGCTCGATTGCCCGCGCTGTCATGTCATGTGAGTAGAATTGATAACGGTTCCGGCCGGCCTCCTTAGCGGTGTACATCGAGGCATCTGCGTTACGTAATAGAATATTGGATTCCTTGCCATTATCCGGATAGATGCAAATGCCAATGCTTGCAGTCAGCAGCAACTCATGCGCTTCGATCAGATATGGCCGCGATAATCCAAAAATAAGCTTTTGCGCAACACGTGCCGCATCCTCTGCCGTTTCAATCTCACTCAATAGAACAACGAATTCATCGCCCCCGACCCGACTTACCGTATCAACGCTACGAACTGAAGCTTGCATGCGTTCCGCGACGGCTTTCAACAAATGATCGCCAATATCGTGCCCAAGCGAATCGTTGATCGGCTTGAAACGGTCGAGATCCACGAATAGCACGGCGAGTCGGCCAGAACGCCGTTCGGCACGTTTAATCGCGACCTTCATCCGGTCCGCTAATAACGCGCGGTTGGGAAGCGCAGTGAGAGGATCGTAGTGAGCGAGCTGCATGATGCGCTGTTCGGATGCTTTGCGTTCGGTGATATCGCGCGCGAGAACAATGAAGCGAGGCTCCAGTTCGGCACTCGATTGCTTTCGGGAAACGGAGAGTTCGAACCACAACTTGCCTTTTTCTCCTGAAAGCTCCAGTTCCACTTGCTTGCCGGAGGACAGTCCTTTTTTCTGGGCCTCCAGCAATGCTGACAGGACAATATTGGCCGCGCCCGGCGGAAGGACATCTGAAATTTTCTTGCCAAGCAGATCTGCAACAGGAGAGCCGGGCAGGTAAGTGCGAGCGGAATGGTAGGCATGGCAGCAACCGTCGAGGTCGAGCTCGAATAGCAGGTCGGGTATGGCATCCAGCGTGGCTTGCAACTGACTTCGCGCCGCAAGAATTTCAGCCTTTTGCCGCTCCTGCTCGGTGACGTCGCGGATCATGGTGACAACGTAATGCACTTTACCATTATTGCTGTGCACGCATTTGACATCCATGTTGGCCATCACAATCGAACCGTCCTTGCGGATGAAGCGTTTGTTCGTTGCATAGCCTTCCGACTCTCCCCTCAGGACACGTTCCAGATCGGCAGTGTCTTTTTCCATGTCCGCTGGATATGTCGTCTCAACCAGATTCTTTTCGGCAAGCTCCTCGCGGGAATAACCGAGCATTTCGCATAACTGGTTATTGAATCGCAGCCAGCGCCTGGTATCCGGAGAGATGATTGCCATGCCGATAAATGGCAATTCGTAAAAATACTTGAGGAGGCGGTCTTGCTCGGCGGTGCGGACAATCAACGCCAGTTGATGAGCGCGCTGCTGCTGACGCCAGAGCAGAAACAGCATTACGCCTACTGTAGCCATCGCGATCAAGATTACCACGCTGACCCAGAACACCAGGGTCCATAATTGGGCAAGTACTTCGCTATGATCGATTTTTGCGAGCAGCTGCCAGCCAGAGCCGGAAATTGGCCGGTAGACTGCAACGACCGGCTCGCCGCGATAGTCGGTTCCACTCACCTTCCCCCGCTGGCCTTCTCGTGCTGCAATGGCGCCAGGCAAGTCCTCTCTTGCGACTAACGATTGGCGTTGCGGCGCAGTCGCTCCGTAGCTCCCGGCGTGGCGCAACTTATTAAGATAGGTGATATTCTCACCCTCTTTACGGACTAACAATGTCTCCGCGCTGGGGCTGCGGCCCGGCCATTTCCCAACCAGCGGAACCAGGAATTGCTCGAGATTCGCGCGCAAAACGACCACCGCCACAGCCTCGTCGCTTATGCCATCGTGAACCAGAGGCACCACGATATCCAGCCGGGCTTCCCCACGTTCATCCAGGAACAGGTCACTGCTTTGTATCTCGCGAGTCTGCATGGCAGCAGGCAGCAATTTCCTGGTAATAGCAGGTAGTTTGTGCGCGTCGCCTAATGCCAGCAGAGGCTGGCCTTTTATATCCATCAGCAGTACAGACTCGTAGCTATAAGCCTGCCGAACCGCGTCCAGGCGGCTGCGAATAAGCTGTTGCAGGTGCCCATCCGTATCGCGTTTCAGATTTACTACCCGCTCGATGAGCGCCTGACTCATCGCTAATGCTTCCGCATCCCCGTGCCGCTCAGCCAACCAAAGCTCGATCTGTTCTGCTTTAAGATCAACGATAGTTTGAAGATCCGCGTATGCATCCCGCTCTATTTGTGGTTCATATACCTTGACGATGCCTATGCTGACAAGGGGCGCGACCATTGCCAGCGAAAAAAATATCAGCAATAACCGATTTGGGGAGACGCTTCCGGGGTCAGATGCCAATATGCCCGACGGAATGGCGCTGCCTCGCCCCCATTTAAGCAGCAAATAAAACATGACACTACTGATCGCGACAAGAATCAGTTCTTTCGAGAGATAGGCGCGGCTCCGCAAAACCGGATCCTCAAGGGAGAGTGAGATCAGATAGCCCGCAACGACAATCCATAGCGTTGAAAAGGCGGCGTAAAGCAAAACGATGAGCCATGGGTTGCGACTCGTCATATTACGGTTGAGCAGGAAAGGAACTTTATCATCGAGTATCAAAAAAGCGGAGGCCACTTCGGAGATGAGAACGTTCCAGTAGAGGATGCGTGACTCTTCCGGTCATCTTGCCAACCATGGAATAATGGCGGGCTTCCGCTTGTAAGTTGAGCATAAGAGCAAAGCGCTTTTCTGTGTGATGGCTAACAAAGCGGAGTATTAAAGTGCTCGCAATTCGCTGCAACTCTATGGATTTCTTCCCCATGGAGCAAGAAACATCATATAAAGAGCGCGAAAAAAAGGAAGCGACCTGCTTTCTTGATTGAGCCGGCCATAAAAACGACTCCGGGTTGACGGTTCCTATCTTATCCGGGAGGCCCATCTTAGCTATACTATGCGTACTGCCGCGGAGGAACATCATGAAAAACCGGAATGCCGTCATTGCCTTCATTTTATCCATTTCGTTTACTGTCTTCATCTTGTCGGGAAGCGCGTCCGCTGGAAGCGCCTGTCATAATATTCTTACGAATGGGTTCTACAGCGAATATGCCCGAATCGACGCTCGGCTGAGAGACCGATCGCTATACGCGGAATTATGTTCCTCCAATTTCGAGCAAGCATTGACCGCAATCAAGCGCGCGCGTCGATCCGCCGATGATGGCTCGTTAGGTCTTTCATATGGGCTCTTCACCCTTGACGATGGCGGAACGAGCACCGGTGCGAACTCCGGAGCAGGCTCATCGGGCCTGGTCTTGAACGAAGAGCGATTCATGCAGTGGAAGAGCGGCTACTGTTCGAAGAATTCAGCGGTGGATTCATCCCAGGCAGCCGAGTTTTTCATGCAGAAGGCAGCTGTCGGGCATCCGGTCGCCATGAAGGCTATGGAGGAATGGTCTGCCTGCATGAAAAAGCGGGAAGGGCTCAGCTGCTGGGCTTCTCCGAGCTTTCCCTTGCCGCGCAATGAAGAGTTTCTGCTGAATGTCAAATGGACAAAGACCGGTTCTTCACAATCTCCGGTGCGGCCGGAAGTACGGCATTCTTTCCTCACGCGGGGTGCCGTCTCAAAATTCGAAAGCACGGAACCCCGGAGGATTTTACCGGTCGGCTATAAGCTAAACGCAGAAACGTCCCAGATTGGGGTGACACGACCTGTGGATAAAGCAATATTCGCCAATCTCAAGATAAATGATGAGGGCGCGGAGCACAGCTGTAGTGTTTTCATACCGAGTGACAGCGATTTCACACTTTCAGCACCTTTCGTTAACCGATTGAAGTTCAGGTATCCAGGCTAATAGTAGCGCTGCTTACCCCAGCATTGCCACGCCCTTTAGAACGTCCGTGAATTGCTGGGCACGGTAGTCCGGAGCCACATCCTTATAGGATTTTGCGCCCTGGTTGGAATCAATGAAGATATTCTTGATGCCGAGCAACTTTGCTCCATGGATATCCCGGAACATGTCATTGCCCACCCAGATCACTTCCGTCGGCTTGAGGTTCATATTGCCGAGCGTTCGTTGAAAAAGACGGGAGTCAGGTTTTCTGAAACCATAATGGCTGGAGATAACGGTAGACTCGAAGTAGCCTTCCAGTCCTACGGCACGGATTTCAGGCAGCGCAAAACAAGACTGGGCATCGGAGATGAGCGCCAGGCGATGACTCATCCGCAATTCATTCAATACTTGCCTGACGCCGGGATATAGCTGAAGGCGATTGCAGGATATGCCGCGGTAAATATGGGAAATAACCTTGGCTACCTGCCCCCGGATGGGTCCTGATCGGATGCCTTCCTGCATGAGTAATTCGTTCCATATGGCTTCCACATCAATTTCCGGATATTCCTCGCCGCGCGCTTCCTTCTGCTGTTTCATGATTTGATAGTAGCGATCCCTGACTTCCCAGCGGTGCAAATATACGCCCTGGTAGGTCAGATAATGAGCAATCGCGCGGTAGATTTCCTCCATCGACTCATCGGTCTCGATATCGATCAGCGTGCCGTAAAGATCAAATAAAATGCCTTTTATCATCGTAAGTTACCTCAACGTTTTTCTGGCTTCATCCAGTAATCGCCGGCTATATTTTTTATCGATCCATGCATTACGGGCAATGCGCAGGAGGGTGAGCCCCGAATAAAAAGGGATACGACGCGTAATAGCGCCGAAAGCGGCGTCCCGATCAGGGAAGTGACAGGCATACTCCCATAAAAAGTGTCCGATAAACGGCTCGGCCAGCCATTTATCACCGGTTCTCTGCATGAAGAAATGTTGAAGTTCTCCGACCACCCTCCCAAGATCAAAAACCCTGTCCGCCGACTTCATCCGTTCCAGATCGATAACGATCACCCAGGGGCCGTCGCCAAAGAGAATATTAGCTGGGGTGACATCGCTGTGAACAAGAACCTGCTGGTCTTCCCACATAAAGGCTTTCTCCCGCCACCGGTCCTTGAACCGGTAAAACTCCAAGGCCTCGTCCCGTCCCACCCGTTGGGCATTGGTCAATTGTTCCATAATGCGATCAAAATATATACCGTCTTTGTTGAAATCTACTTTGCTGACGTGCACAGTTCGGTTGTGTAGCGTAGCGAGAAAATAGGCTAGAGCAGCAAGTTTTTGAAAAAGAATATCTCGGGCGTTTTCGCGAATCGCCTTGACGATGAAGTCCGCAAGCGGCGTGCCGTAGCAGAATTCTTCTACCAAAACCTTATTCAGATCGGCGTTTCGTCCCAAGGGGCGCGCGACGTAATGCGGATAGCCATTAAAGCCAATGCTTCGGAGATAATTCAGGTTATTGAATTCCCGTTCCATTCGATGAAAGGCGGCCTCCGACCCAAAGCCGGCGACGCCGCCAAAAAATTTTCCGATAATACGGGTGTGGCTGTGGCGGTCTTCGTAGAGGTAGACGTGATTGGAAGCCGGTAGCCGATATACACGGAAGTCGGGAGAATTCATGCCGACGCCCAGCAGAGGAACAATATCGTTACGAAGGTAGGTGTAAAAAGGATCGTGCGTCGAAAGATGACCGAGGTATTTCACGTCCTATGGATTGCAATAATCATTGAAATTCTCAAGGTCATGCATACGTAAGACTTACGATTGATTTCTTTGCTATACAACCGGCCGAGGCTCGGGTATCCGTAATCGGCCAGCGACATTAACCTCTGAATACAATATCGAATACCACGACCATGAACTCAGGTTCCTCTGTTGTCGGTGAGCGCAGCTTTACGATCAACGCTTCGGGGTCGGGAGTGCTCTGGAGGTATGGATCCTTGTCGTTGTATGGATCGCCTTCGAAGTACATCTGTGTTATGAGGACGTCGTGGCGGCCTTTAACGTCGAAATGAATATGCGCCGGCCTGATTCCGGTGATTCCCGCGGGATAATGTATCGGTTTGATTGTCTTGAACTGGTAGAGGCCATCGGCACCGGTGGTTACCGCCCCGAAACCCTGGAAGTTCGGATCGAGCGGTGCCGGGTTCGTATCGTCGGGATGCGCATAGCGGCCGAAAGCATTGGCCTGCCATATTTCGATCTCCGCGCCTGCCACAGGCTTGCCTGCAGGATTTCGCACGCATCCGGTAACAATAAGAGGCTGCCCCTTTGCACGACCCGACCCGCCCGGTACCCGAGTCAGGTCTCCGCTGCGATCGGGCTTGCTCATGATGGGATAAAAGGGACCCAGGATCTGATCTTGTGTCCGGTTCAGAGCCGGTTGCGCAAAAACCGCAGTGGCCGATGGCAGTATGCCTGTGGCGAATATTGCAGCCGATGCTTTCAATATCATGCGGCGGCTCAACATGACGCGATGACTTTGCGTTCTCTTATCCGGACTCATGGTCGATATCCTCTTTCATAATGGCAGGTTGAAATTTGACGCGGTATTCTGCTGCGGCCCAGTACGATCTTCACCGAAGGGGAAACATATCCTGTCTCCTGGAAACCTTCTCCTCTAATGAATTCTTCCATATAAAATCATGTTAGTACAGAATGAGTATACGCTTGCGCAATTGGTGCGTCAGAGCAAATCCTTGTTCTCGATGTAGACGTTAAATCGGCTTTCCACTTTGTATCTAATGATGATTTTCAATACAGCTACAGCTCCCTTCTTGGATAACAGGTTGATCGTTGAACCTGGGTTTTCAAGTGTGGCAGCCCACATTGCAGCGCATGCCCGGGTGTAGCCGGAGTATGGATATCATTGTCGTCGGCGGCGGACCGGCTGGTGCGATATGCGCGCTCATGCTCGCGCGTGGCGGCGCGCGCGTGAGTCTTATACATTGGGGCGGTTATGCCGCTGGCGGCATCGAACTCGTGTCTGGCCACGCGCGTCACCTTATTGAACGCTACAGCCCCGATTTTTTCCAGAAGGCGTCGCTCGGGGTAGAAGTCCATGAGACGATATCATTATGGGGTACGCCCGAGCCCATTACATTTAACGCAATGTTTAATCCACGGGGTGCCGGTGTCGCGGTAGCGCGCCCCCTTTTCGACCGAGCACTGCGTCATCTGGCTTGCACGGCGGGTGTATCCATCATTGACGATGCCAAAGTTATGCGTATTGAGCGCAGCAGAGATCAGTGGCATCTCCTGATGCGCTCGGCCGGAACCACCGCTGATGAGGCCGAAAGTCATGCATCCGCCAGTTTTCTGATCCTTGCTACTGGCCGCGTGGCCGCACAGTTTGTCGATCGATCACCTGTAGCCGAACCATCGGGAATTGCCTTGATGACATTTTTACGAACGCCGGGTAGCGGGTCAGTCCAATCACACGGAAATACGCTTTATGTCGAGGGCACGGACAACGGCTGGTGGTACGCATTGCCCGCCGGGGACGGCAGTTACTTCGCCGGTTTTTGTACTGATCGCGATGAGGTTAAAAAAAGGCCTGCCTCCCTGAAGGAATTTTTTGTCCGTGAGCTTTGCAACACTCGGTTGCTCGCACCTCTATTGTCGACCGCTTCAGGAAATATACAAATATCCGGCCGTATGGCTGGCGCCCAGGTATTCGACAGGATGTCGGGAGAAGGCTGGATCGCTGTTGGTGATGCTGCTTATGCGCCAGATCCGCTCAGCGGGATGGGAATTGAATTGGCGATTGAATCCGCGCAGCTTGGGGCGCATGCACTGCTGGAGGCTATGCAAAGAACAACGAAATCCCATGCACTCATGGGATTTGTGGAGTATGAAGACGCAATACGCGAGCGCGTGCGCCGACAGGAAAAGACAGCGGCATACCATTACGGCCGTCTTTGAAAATCTGTTGCGTTCATGGTATTGTCATATCACGATCCAGCTGATCTTAACCCGGATGTTTCATAAATTGATGCGCGCCCTTGCTGGTCTTTTGTTTCGTATGAAAATTTCGTTCAGTCGGGCGTATGAATAACTACGCCACTCTTTCACAAAATCTCCCTACAAAACAAAATCCTGCGCAATCATCACGCGAATTTATGAAACATCCGGGTTAGCCGATCTTTACGGCCAACATTGAAATTGAACCACCATCGAATCCTTCCACCGGGAAACTGATTTTCTCATCTTTCCGGCGTTGTGCAAGGACGTAGAGAAACGGAAGGTAATGCTCCGGGGTGGGTACCGATAACAATGCGTCCTGCCCCAGTTCTTCATACGCTATGAGCGAATCGACATCGCCTGAGCTTAACGACTCACGTATGACATTCTCGAACCGGACAGCCCAATCGTATGGTTCTACATTGTGCTTTCCCCACGCATATGCGTGCAGATTATGTACGATATTCCCACTGCCCAGGATAAGTACCCCTTGATCACGCAACGATGCCAGGCGTCGGGCCATGTCATAATGCCAGGCTGCTTCCCGGGTTTCATCTATGCTCAACTGAACGACGGGAATATCGGCATCGGGAAAAATATGCATGAGAACCGACCAGGCGCCGTGATCGAGACCCCAGCTTGTGTCCATGACCGCAACTGGCATCAGCAAATCCGCGACTTCCGCCGCGAACTCGAGGGATCCCGGCGCGGGATACTGAACTTGATGAAGCTCGGGGGGAAACCCGCCAAAGTCGTGAATAGTCCGCGGATGCGCCATGGCCGTGATCGCTGTTTTCGGCACGTACCAGTGTGCCGAGATGCAGAGAACAGCTTTGGGTCTAGGGATCAGCGAGGCGCCGATGGCAGACCACGCTTCGGTATACCGGTTGCGGGAGATCGCATTCATCGGATTGCCGTGGCCCACAAATACTGCGGGCATCGATGCCTTGGGGTAGGGCATGGGATTAAATAAATATAAAAAAGAAAGACCGGGAGTGTCCCGTGACTCATCCAAATTTTCCAATCACGGAATCATCGCATAATCCGGGGATTTCAAGCGTAATCTGTATTTTCGTCGATACAGCTCGCCAGCGGCGTAGCCATGACGAGAATGCGGATGCGGGACCGCCACCCAGGATTTCGGTCAAGCGCTTTCTTTATGAAGGATGATGCTCTCGTGTTTTTTCCTTTCCGGTATTTTTTCGATACTTATCCAATGCTGGTGGCCACTCGACTGGAAATGTCTAAACATCTTTTGTCGGAAGGCTGCCGACCTGTGATCGAACAATGCAGAAGCTATGCCGAACACATCCTGATCATCATGTTTTTTCATTGTGCGCCCCCTGAAGGGAATAAATAAAAAAGCTGAATAAACCATAATAAGTTTCCGAAGCGGTTGTTCGCCAAAAAGGACGAAGGGCGTTTTAGGGCTTCCAATATTTTTTTGCCCGCTTTCGAAAAGCGTATACCGCTCCAGCTACGTCTTCAGCTTAAAACGAAACTTTTACAGTAATATGAAAAGCTTCATCTTTCGAATTGCGCACATTGTCATGGAACGGATTGGGTCTCGTTCGTGCGGAACCGAACGGAAGTCGCATTTGTGGCAAGATTTTATAAGTTCGCGTTTTCACGGAACCAATGAGAATCCTGATATGAAAGTGATGAGGTTGCTATGTGTCGTTTGATCTGTTGACCCTCTCTTCGTAATTGTTGATTGATGGACACGCGCCGCCAGGAAACAATAAGATGAATTTTACTTTTCCTGACCTCAATATAGAGTTAGCACGTCTTTTGCTTGCAGCGTGAGATGGGTTTACCGAATCTTTACCTGATTGCTATTCCTGAACATATCCGGCTATTATTTTGCCTATCCATTGAAATCCGGATTGCGTTCTCTGTATCGAATTTTTGGATGTAACCCGGTTTATGAAAAACAGAATCGATTCGCGCTTTACTCCTGATTTCCGTGCCGCTGTCGACACGGATGAGCATCCCTGGTACCGATCTCGCAGATTCAGCATCTTTGGCCTGGTATTTCTAATCAGCATCGCGATAAGCCTGGCTTATGTTTACAGCCGGCCGGCCATTTACGGTAGCGCCGCGACATTGTTGACCTCGGCGATGACTGCGATAGACCGTGAAAGCAGCGAGGCGGATATTCAGCATGTCGCTATTCAGCGACAGATTTTCCTGCGGCATGAGCTTGCTGCAGAGGCCGTGTCGCGACTCAAGGCTTCATCAGCAGGCAAATCTCTGCAACAGCTGACCGCGTCCGATATTCAGAATCTGTTGAATGTCGAACCCATCGCTGAAACCAATCTCGTTGAGATAAAGGCAGAAGGGCCGGATGCCAAGTTCTTGCCGCTGCTCATTAATACGTGGATAGATGTGTACCTGGATGCGCGGACTGAAGAAGTCAAAAGATTGACAACCGATACCGAACATATTGTGGAGGACGAGGTAAAGCGGCTGGCTGATAAGGTTAGCTCTACCCGGCTAGAGCTGGAGGCTTTCCGAAAGAATCACGACATCTCTTCCACGGAACGTGAAGAAAATGAAGCAGCAGCCCGCCTTAAAGGCCTGAACGATTCTCTCAACAAGGCCAGTGAAGATGAAGTGAAGGCGAGGGCCAACCTGAATTCCATCCAGACCGCCATTGCCAGGGGAAAGGCAGTGGTGCCCGATGATGAGAAGGGCAGTCTGGTCGATCTTGAATCGCGTTTGCAGGACTTGCGCGAAAAGCTGGCGGAACTCGATAAAAAATTTACGCGGGAGTATTTAAATCTGCAACCTGATTTGAAATCCATTCCGGAACAAATCAAGGAACTGGAGGCTGCGGTCAATAATAAACGTAAATATGGTGCAAGCGTCGCATTGAATGATGCCGAGATGGCATTTGCGGCCGCACAACAAACTGTTAGAGAAATTCGTGCTCAATTGAGCGAGCATAAACGGGAAGCATCGGCATTCACGTCCAAATTTGCTGAGCACGACGCCTTGAAAACCGATCTGGAAGGTTTGGAGACGCTTTACCGGGACGCGCAGGAGCGGTTGGTGCAAGTCAAAACCGGCCGCAAAGATAAATATCCCCAGGTAACGGTCATTAGCAGGGCTTTTGAACCGGTGGAACCGCTCAGGCCCAATTATAGCCGGGATGCTTTGATAGCCATTGTGGGCTCACTATTGCTAGGGCTCTTCGGCGTATGGGTTTTCGAATATTTGGCAACGCAAAAAAAAGAACAACAGCCGCTTGTTGCGGTTTTTGGCGTGCAGGGACATCCGGCTCCCGCTGCCCCATTAATCGAACATTCTCATGCCGCGCTGGGCACCGTGGCGGGTCAGCTGGGGCAAAAAACAAACAATGCCCTGGCAGGTCCGGCGTGCAGGGAGCTTTCCAGTCATCAGTTAAGAATTTTGCTCAACGCTGCCAATCTAAAGGGAAAACAACTGATTGGCTTATTGCTCAGCGGATTGACCATCGACGAAGCTGCATCATTGACTCCGGACCAGATCGATCCTGATGCCGCAGCCATCAATCTTGCAGGAAGGTCGCCCAGAGTCATTCCTCTAAGCAATCCCATTAAATCGTCGCTCATGCAGTCAGGAGGTCATCCGGTATGGAACCCGGATGACCCAGGGACGCACATCGATCTTTCCGCCGCATTAGTCTGTGCAGCAGTCGATTCGGGTTTACCTGACCCCCAGCAAATTACCGCCGAAGCGATCCGGCATAGCTATATCGCTTACCTTGTACGCCAAGGTCTGCGGCTAGCGGATCTCGATCAGGTCACGGGCTATCTGGAGCCTTCGGTCATTTCCAGCTACAGCGCATATTCACCGCCGCAACAAGGCCGGGATATTTACGAGATTGAGCTACTTCACCCTGCGTTGATGACGATGTCGGGCGAAGCCCGACCTACAAACCAGCAAGGAGGAACTTATCCTCGAGGATAAACAACAACCCGCCGCAACAACCCGCCGCAACAACCCGCCGCAACAACCCGCCGCAACGACCCGTAGGGCGGGTTTTACCCGCCGCGATCAGCCGCAATCGGTAGAGCAGGATTCACCAACCCGGATAAAGCAACGGCCCGCCAAGGCAAATTTCACCCGCCGAAACGAAGCGGGCTCATAAAGCCTTACCTGTTCCGATATAGAATTCCCATCGTCGAATGAGCCCCACCAGTGGACCCGCGGGTGGCTTGCCCAGCGGTTCCCCGATCAGGCCACCGTAACTGCCCCATGGTCATCGCAATGCCCATCATGCGGATGGTGGAGGTGGCCATCGACCAGATAATCGATATGCTCGCCATGCGGTACGGCTTCATGGCCGCAGTCAGGTCCATGCATATGTCCTTGCGCATGTCCTGCGCATTGATGTTCAGGCGTGCAGCTTTCCGGATTGGCCGTGGTTATGTCTATCACATGCTCATCGATATGGCTGCCGTGCGGGTGATGCAGATGCCCGTCATGCAGGTAATCCACGTGTCCGTTGTGCACGATACCTGTATGGCCACATTCCGGACCATGCGGATGAGTATGATTTTCATGCTGTGGCAGGATACAATTGGTCATTTTGCCGCTCTCCTCCAAAAGAAATACGAAGCGCTAAAATATCAATTTGACCCAATCTGCGACGTGCAGTTCCTGCTGGGCCGGGCAACAAGGCAAAACAGGGCCAAAGCGAGCGCGCGATTGGGATTTTGTTTGGTCGGTTATCGAGTTTGTCCGATGGGAAATGTTTGCCCAGCAGGAGCCAACGAAAGAGGGAGAATATGTTCAAAGAAGCACAGGAAAATCTTGGCATGGAAGAGACAGGGTATGAAAAATACGGGTGTTTGCACGGTAAGTTGATAATGGTAGGTTTCGGCAGCATAGGGCAAGCCTTGCTCAGGCTATTATTTCAACATCTCGAAATACGCCCTGAACAGGTCAGGATAATTTCCGCTGATGCGAGTGGCCGGGATATTGCGCGGCAATTCGGCGTGGAATTTACGCTTCATGTGCTGACCGAAGAAAACTACCCTGCCGTAATCGAGCCTTGGCTGAGCAAGGGAGATTTCCTGCTCAACCTGTCGGTGGACGTCTCCAGTCTTGCCTTGATCGAGCTGTGCTCGCAGCGTGGTTCACTGTACCTGGATACTTGTATTGAGCCGTGGTTGGGTGGCTATACCGACAAATCGATATCGGTATCAATGCGCTCGAATTATGCATTGCGCGAAAAAGCCCTGGCGTTTGCACGCGAAAAGCGTGGAGGCCCCACGGCACTCGTGGCTCATGGCGCCAACCCTGGCCTTGCTTCAGCCTTTGTCAAACAGGCGTTGCTAAACATCGCCGCGGATACCGGCTTGACAGTAAAGAAGCCGGTAAACCCTGGAGATTGGGCCGAGTTGGCCTCTCGCCTTGAAATTAAAACGATCCACATCGCCGAGCGAGATACCCAGACTACCACCCTGTGTAAGCGTGACGATGAGTTTATCAATACCTGGTCGGTCGAGGGGTTCGTGGGCGAGAGCCTTCAACCTTCAGAACTGGGGTGGGGAAGTCATGAGCGTCATTGGCCCCAGGATGGTGCACGTCATGGGTTTGGCTGTGATGCGGCCATTTACCTTAACCAACCCGGCGCTGCTACACGGGTGCGCAGTTGGGTTCCATTCGGTGGCGCTTATCAGGGTTTTCTGATTACGCATAGTGAATCCATTTCCATCGCCGATCATCTTACGTTGAAAGAAAACGAAAAAGTAATTTATCGCCCAACGGTGCATTACGCATACCTTCCTTGTGACGACGCCGTGCTTTCCATCCACGAACTGGCAGGCAGGAACTGGCGCTCGCAGTCCAGCAAGCGAATCCTTCGGGATGAAATAGAAGACGGAATGGATGAACTTGGCGTCCTGCTCATGGGGCACGCCAAGGGCGCCTACTGGTACGGCTCACGTTTGTCGATACAGGAAGCGCGGCGGCTGGCGCCACACAACAATGCGACAAGCTTGCAGGTTGTGGCGGGCGTTCTGGCCGGCATGGTATGGGTGCTTCAAAATCCGGATGCGGGTGTGGTCGAGCCCGATGACATTGACCATGAGGTCGTTTTGAAGATCGCGCGACCTTATCTCGGAGAAATACTGGGCGTATATACCGATTGGACCCCTCTATGCGATAGAGGATGGCTATTCAGCGAAGACGTGGATACGAGTGACCCGTGGCAGTTCAAGAATATCCGCGTGAGTTGAAGTTCTGGCCGATGTAATCGTAGAGAGCTACCTCGGAAGAAATTGTTTTTCCAATTGTTTTTCCACTGAAGATCAGTGGAATATGACTACTGTAGCAGGATTCCCGTCTGAAATTGCGGAAGGCGAGAATGCGCAGAATTTGAACCCGGCTACCCGGTTTACGGCGGTGTAATGCCGCCGCTATAAAGCCTATGCTTGCCGTTTTGCCGGTTCAAGGCTAGTCCTGATTCAATTGTTCCTGGGCGGACCTCGATCTGATAGCTAACATTTTTTCTTGCCAGTCGTTTTTTATGTCATTTCCATGTTGCCGAGCTTTTGATTGAGAGTGTGTAAACCTTTTTTTCGTAAAAACTTCCGCTCCATGATCAAGCAAAGCAGTAACGGCAGTGGGACCATCCGGATCGTTATGTTTTTTCACTTTTTTCTCCTTATAAGATCAGCAATAGAAGAAACCCAACCTTGTCCACCTTCAACGCTGAGGTAGGACACATAACTATATTAGTCAGAGACGATTCACTTTGGTTCCCGGCAATAGTAGCCGGCGACGCGCGCTATAGCGAGTCCAAGCGGCATTGCGCAGTGGTAGCAAGCCAATTTTTTGTCCACATTTCCTGTGGATAAGTTTGTTGATAACCTATGAGCATGATGACTAAGTGGTCTTTATGTAACGATGTTTCTGTTTTTGTCTGCTTTTTAATCCTTACAGAACCACATTTGTTATCAGTGGCTTGAACAGGGGGCTACCACTCAAGCAGGTTTGTCCAAGGCAATTTTGGGTAATTGTACCGATTGCATATTGCTTGTGGCCGGATGTGGATTATTGCCAAAATGTCAAGAAAAAACTTTGCCATTTTATGGCAGGGCTTGTATCGATTCCGGGAGTTTGCATCCAGCGCGAGTTTATAAAATTTATCTTTCGATCGGTCGAACGCACGTGCTGAGGCGTTGAAATTTCAAGCCTGACGCAGGCATGGGCACCCGTTACCGCAACCTGATCCATAGGCGGGAGTTGCAGTCGGGCGACGTTACCTCCGCAAGAAGACGCCGGTTGACCGGTACCCGCCCTGATCGCTCTACTTGAGCGGCTGCAAATACTTCGTTACGGCCAGTTCGCCGATCTGCCGGCCCATGGCAGTGCCCACTTCTCCAGAATTGCGGTAATGCACGCCATCGTAAATGCGTGCATTGTTTACTTCTTGCGTAAGATCATCAATTTTCGCCCAGCTTCGTGCTACGCCACCGGCCGCGTTACTGGTGGTTGTCAGGAGAGGCGTGGGTCCCGTTCCGATCTCCGCTTGCAGCACCGCGCCAACCGCCGCGGCAACAATGCAGTGCGCGCACGGATATTCGGGGTGCATCGGTGTCTCAATGAAAGGCAGCCAGGACGGGTTTCTTTCTGTTGCGTCGTTTCCATCGATGTCCCCATTACGAATCGCCGTGATCGGCCGCCAGAAGCCATAATGATACTTTGCATCAAACACGGCGATTAGCGCATCGTGCGATGCTTGCGTCACAGCGGCGAACAGGCGTGCGTTCTGTGTAATCTCTCTCCCGTCGACCTCGGCAACGGAGCGCACGACCCCATGGTAAATCGGCGGCATCACTTCTTCCCAGAAGAGGGCGATATTGGTCTATTCGGTAGTACGGCGGTCGCTGTGTTTGCCGCCGAGAGTCTTAACTTCGTTGTAGTCGCGTGCCCATAGCGCGCTGTCAAGCGGTGGTGGCGGGCCGGGACGGAACTGCGCAGGACTTGTCATCAGCCATGGTTTCATCTTTGCCCATTGAGGCGCCTCGGGTATTACGGTAGGCACATAGACGCCTGGAGAAGTACGAGGCCGGTATGTTTCACCCGCTGTCGACCCATCATCAATGCGCCTGGCTAAAATCGCCGCCGCTGCTTCGTTCCCTACCGAAATGCCGTCTGTCTTGGCTCGGCCATCGACGATGGTAATCAGCGCTGCCTGGTAAGCAACGTCGATTTCCGCCAATCGGGACGGTACGAGTTTCGCCAGTGCAGTTCGGTTTGCCGCCGCGATAGCGGCGTCCACCGAGGCCCCTGAGGCCGCTTTAAGCTTGATGTCGCTGACAGGATAGCGCCGGGTAATTGCGTTCACTGCTTCGTATACGGAAGCGTGAACGATAGCCAGCGCCCGATCAACCGGTAACGGTCCCAATCCCGAATCGACAAGAATATCACCGGCCTTGCGGTTCCAATCGGTCATCGTATCGGCTTTTGCCATTGAACCGGCGAGCATCACGGCTGCAGCAATCGGTAACAAAATCTTCCAGCGTGTCCTGGCACTCCGAATCATATTTTCTCCAAGATGAGCTAAAGTGAATTAAACAATGCATATAATTTTGGTAGACTGGGCTTCGGCCAGCCTCTTACTCGAACAGGTCAGCATTCGTGCGACCGCTACAAGTTCGATGGCATATTGGTTTTTCGCCTCAAGCGAGAGCCGGAATACAATTTACGTGCGCTGACGCGCATGACGGGCCTCGAATACAAGCGCTCGATTGGATTGATGAGATGCGGAACAGTTATCTCACTGTTTTATATTATAACCTGCTGAGGAGCTTGAGCTATGGACTTGGAATGGAAAATAGTTGACGAACATCATCAAGAGGTATTTATAGACCAGCATGTCAGAGGTCTCCTATGGATCACGGCCGCAGGTTTTTCGTTCTGGCACAGCTATCCTAATCCGGCGGTTGATCTCTCCCGTGTCAAAACGGTTGAAGAAGCGAAAAAAGCCGTGGAAACCGCACTTCGCATGGAGGAGTATAAAAATCCTGCCGATACAAACAAATAACCGGGGTTAGCCAGTTAACCACGGGCGGCGTAATTGACGTGAGTAAAGAGAAAAGGCTTTGAAACTCGCAACACCTTTTGTCGTGAATTACTCAGGCTCAGTCATGTAATCTTTCAAATTGTGATCAAATTGCTTTGGGAGGATGTTTTTTGGTAGCGATAGGATGAGTTTTATTGTCCACAATTGCTGTGGATAAGTTTGTTGATAACCTCTGCACAGGGCGGGTAAGTCACGTGCCTGTAACAGTATTTTCTTACTTGGCTATTTTTTGAACTTTTGAATAAAGGTTTATAATCATACAGATATGTCAAGAGCTAAGCCTCATGCGAGTTTGCAGAGGATGATCCCGGGAATTTGTGTGATTATTATGACGGTGTGGATTACTTCAGAATGTCAAGGGAAACATCCATCGAGTCGATAAGGTCTTGCTTGAAAAAGTCGCTGGAGCTGAATCGTCGTCAATTGCAACTCGCTTCTTCTATCAATGCTGGGTATTCACTGGTTTCTGTAACCAGAACTGATACATGCTCTTAAACGTGTCGGGGTTCTCGATCTCAAAGGTATGCCATTTATCCAGGTCGGTTTGGGATATATCCTCGGAAAAATGCTCTCTATATCGTTTGGAAATGTCGGGCTCAAGTGAAAATCCGAGAAATGCGAGGTCCAGTTCCCGCAGGTTTTCTTTAAGCAGAGGCAGCGTATAGTGATGCTCTTGAACGTGAAACAGCAAATCACGGCACTCGCTCATCGTATAAAAGTCCCTGGCGGACAAAACTTTTTGGAACCGTAGCGCATTTTCGGGAGACATCATGTCCTGCCGGCACCGCCGGATATCTTCCGCATTCGGTGCATATCCCTTCTCGGCAATATAAAGCCTCGCATCAGTTTCATTTTGCCGGGCGAATTCGCTGTAGAAGCCCAAACGCATGAATCCACCGGGGCGTAGTAAAGCAAGCAGTTCTCGCCACCCGGCCAGTGGATTTGCAAGATGATGCAGCACGCCGACCGATTCGATGAGGTCGAACATTCCGTCACCCATTGCAGGCGAACCGAGCGTACTCAAGCTGGTAATGTCGGCCTGTGCGTATTCAATGTTGCCCAAACCCAATTCCTCGGTCTTTCTTCTTGCGTAACGCAGGCTCGTTAAACTCAAGTCCACGGCAAGGACTTTAGCATTGCCATATCGCTGGGCTGTTGCGATCGAATGTTGACCCGTTCCGCATCCGGCTATCAGAATATCGATTCCTGCGTTTGCCTCATCGAGCCGGTTCATCGGGATGAACTGCGAAAAAGGAAATCGGTTGCGCAGATAGCGATTAAGCGAAATGGTTTCGCGGCATAAGGGCAGCTTGACCCATCTTGGATACGGGTTTTCCTCATACTGCTTCTGCACCAGGCGGGACGTATCGCCAACGATAGATGTCAGCTGGGGGATGAGCGAGCGAAGCCGCCGTTCTTCCAGCGGTTCCTGTATCTGTTGCACTAGCAACGCAGCCATGGCATCGGGCAAGGGACGATCCAGCAGCGGGTGTACAAGAGCCTCAGGGGCCACCGAGATCAGCGGGAAATATGCCGCCACCGCTGCCAGCCATAACGGGGAAACAGGCAGTGAGGCTGCCAAAGCTGCAGCAAGGCGCTCTTTCAACTGTTGTGCCAGTTCTAATTCTTCGCCTGAGCAGGCAAAGACGTATTCGTTGATAAAACACTGTCGAGCCAGGGCGCAATAGAAAATCAGCGCTTTTCCTTCCGGCGCATTGGGAGAAGCATCGGAAAAAACGGCGGGTGAATCAGCAGTGATCGTGCTGTGATCGTGCTCGTGGATGGCAGCATGCAACACGGCATACCTTGCCATGGTTAAAAACCGCTCTAGTTCCATATCGCATACCGGCGTAGTCTCCAGCAAGCACTGAAGCAAGACGTCGCTGCAGACGCTGGCAAAGCCGGACAGACCATCCACGCTATCCGGACCATCGGATCCAAGGTGCCCACTTGAGCCGTTTGAACCGTGGGTTTCAAATAGCTCTTGCGGCGAAAGCAGGTCGGGCCAAGCGCTATTCGCCCGGTCTATGCATTGCCTGATGCCTGGATTCAACTTGATGAGCGATACAGCCGGGTTTCCGAGATCAGCCGGGCGACTCCATGCCTCGGATAGCGCTCTGGCGACAAAAGCACGAATACCGGGAATCTCATGAGTAAAGTAAACATTTCTAATGCATTGAGCGAATCCGCTTTTTATTTCCGGGTTTTCGCTAATCTGTAGTGCGCATTGATAATTGAATACCGCCTCGTCCAGCTTCTCTTGCTCTTTCAGCGCATTTGCCAGATTACTGTATGCCTCGGCATAATTCGGTTTGTGAGTGAGTGCATTGCGATAGCTCGCAACTGCCTCATTCAGTCTGCACAGTTCTCTAAGCCCATTTCCCAGGTTGCTGTGCGCCTCGGCAAAATCCGGCCTGAGAATGAGTGCTTTTTGAAAACTGGCGATGGCGTCTGCCAGATTGCCCCGTTCGATCAGCATATTCCCCAGGTTGTTGTGTGCCTCGGCCGAGTCCGGTTTGAGCGTGAGCGCTCTGCGATAGCTTGCGATCGCTTCATTCGGCTTACCTTGTTCTCTCAGTGCGTTCCCAAGATTGGTGTGAATCTGCGCAAAATCCCGGTTGAATGTCAGCGCTTTTCGATAACTGGCAATCGCTTCATCCAGTTTGCCCTGGTCCTTCAGCGCATTGCCCAGATTGACGTATACCTCCACCATGTCCGGCTTGAGCCTGAGTGCAGTGCGATAACTGGCAATCGCATCGTCTATTCTGCCTTGCTGCCTCAGGGCGTTCCCCAGATTACCATGGGCCTCCGCATAGTCCGGTTTGAATACGAGCGCCTTACCGATGAGCTCAATGGCGATCTCGGTTTTTCCCATCTGTCTCGCTATTAATCCCATGAAATGCAACGCGCCGGGATGATCTGGCGCTACCTGGAGTATTCGCTGATAGATGGCCTGAGCCTGATGCAGGTCGCCGCCTTGATGATACTGAATCCCTGCCTGGAGGTATTCCGAAATGGACTGAGCGGAGGGAGCGGATGAGGCTCCCGATTCGTGTTTTTGGCAGCAGTGCTTGTACTTCCGGCCGCTATTGCATGGGCACGGGTCATTGCGGGAAATCTTTTTCATGCGCTCAATCGTAATTTATTTCAATAGATTTGGTTAAAACCACCGTCTTTAGACGGTGACTTTGATTTTAAGTGTGTTGACCCATGCGCATTTAGCTTGATGCGGTTAGACGACTTTAGTCGTCTGCATCAAAGCTGCGCTAACCCACCTACTATTAGTAGGTGGTAGTTTAGAAATCGATTCGTAAACTAAAACCCGGGTACCGGATAGCACCGGCCTGGAGTTGCGATACAAATACTTTGCGACGTGCAAAACGCCAACAAAACGGCCATGTATATCTCCTGCAATACCTCGGGTTCCGGCAATAGCATGATGCTGCCGGTAGATTCAAGCCAGGGGCGGTAAACAAAGCCATCAGCCGATTTTTTCACCTTGAAATTTTGATTACATGGTCTATTCTAAAAAATTATCAGACTTTATTTTCAAGCGGCAACGTTTACTGGAGTGCATAAACCATGAAAGCTATCCAAAACTGTAAAGTCGGAAACTTGATTCTGGCCACAGCCTTGGGCGTCAGCCTCGGTTTCGCGCCGACGGCTTTTGCCGGCTTCCGTTCCTTCATCGTAGATCCCAACAGCAAAGCGGTAGTCGATATCGGTACCCTGGGCGGAATAGATGCGTTTGCTCGCGGCATCAACGATGCCGGACAGGTGGTGGGCTGGTCCAGAACGTCTGGTGGAAATACGCACGCTTTCATTACCGGTTCCGACGGCGCAGGAATCAAAGACCTTGGTACCTTGGGTGGAAGCGACAGCTGGGCCTATGGCATCAATGCCGCCGGACAGGTTGTGGGACGTTCCCTCATAACCGAGGATAAAGCTTACCATGCTTTTATCACTGGCCCCAATGGGGTTGGTATGACCGATCTCGGCACCCTGGGGGGAAGCACCAGTTGGGCCTACGGCATTAACACCGCCGGGCAAGCGGTCGGAATTTCCCTGACGAGCGGCGATAAATCCTTCCGTGCTTTTACTACCGATGCGAAGGGTGGGAATATGACTGACCTGGGTACGCTGGGAGGAGATTACAGCGCGGCCCATGGCATCAACAGCGCCGGACAGGTAGTGGGTGATTCATTTACGAATAGCGGGGATCAACGTGCGTTTATCACGGGCGCTAATGGTAGGAGCATGGCCGACCTCGGCACGCTGGGCGGAGATACGTTCGGGTATGGTGTTAATGATACCGGGCAGGCAGTAGGACAGTCGAATTCCCATGCTTTTATTTCTGGTGCTAATGGCATGGGCTTGACCGACCTTGGCACGCTGGGCGGACTTGAAAGTGTGGCCTACGGCGTCAACAACGCCGGGCAAGTGGTGGGTGTAGCCCAAATTCCCCTGCTGCCGGAAGAATCGGTCAGCGATTTTCATGCTTTTGTCACGGGTTCAAATGGAAGCGGCATGACCGACCTTAATTCACTGGTAAATCTGCCCGGCGATCCCTTGACGGAGTCCTATGGCGTCAACAACCTGGGGCAGGTTATCGCAGGCGGCTTTATTGCCGCTGTTCCGGAGCCCGAGTCTTATGCCTTGATGCTTGCTGGCCTGGTCCTGGTAGGATTTATGGTGCGTCGTAAGCAGGCATGCCAGTCGCTCGCTTCAGAAGCCGGATTTTATAATACCGAAAACGGATGAACCGGCCTTGCCAGAGAAGAGAGCACGATACCTGAAGCTTAGCCTGGTCAATCAATAAGTAGCTGATGGAGATGAAAACCCGAAAAACCCGACCCTCTTTTACCGGGTAGAAGAGCGTGCAGCAACGCCCCTATGTACGGTAACAGACAGTTAGAGCTAGAGCTTCAGGTTATCTTGTATACGCGGCGGTTTCCAGTGCCGTACTTATTAAAAAGGATAATCGAAATGAAAAAATTAAAACTATTTACAGTGATAGTGATGCTTGCCGGAGTTGCGGGCTGCCTATCGATAGATACCAGCAAGTCTGGACCACCGGGTCCAAAGGGAGATCCTGGAACCTCCACGGAAAAAGTTATTGTCGTTCCCGACAAGGATTATTAAAAGGCGCCTTCAGTGAACAAACCGCTGGCGCTCCCGTGATGTCACGGAAGTACCAGCGGTTGAGTAAGCATTGGTCATTCTGTTCCATTTCTCACTAATCCACGTCTGCCTGCCATGCTCGCTCGAATGCGAGTTCCTTTCACGCCTCGGTTCTTCCAGATTACGCTACGCTACCTGACTTGACCACTATATGCTCAAACCGGCCTGAGGAGGATGTTTCAGCCTGAATTCAGGCGTCGTCAGCAGCTACTGATGGGCGGTTTTGATTGACCAGCCTCGCCCAAACTATTAGTATATGCACCTCTCCAATTCCCCGATAGCTCAGTCGGTAGAGCGACGGACTGTTAATCCGCAGGTCCCAGGTTCGAGCCCTGGTCGGGGAGCCAAATAAACAAAGACTTACAGTAACATTGTAAATCTTTTCCTGCTTTACTAGCCCTACGGTAGGTAAGACCCTGCAATGGAAATAGTAGCATTGACGAAAATACTGCGACTATAGGTTAACATACGGTTACGGTTATCTCCGATCGATAAACATTGCATACGCCGCCGAAACCGGTTCGCTGTAAAAAGGATTAGAGGCCATACTTATCCCCTCCCAAGTTTAGACATATACGAACTTCATCATCACCGAACTGCTCGCGAAGCGCTTGACGCACAAGACCAACGTGTGTAAAAAACACACCTCGTTCAAGCCGCGCACGAAGTGGTTCGTATTCGTCTTCGCCAACATCGTCATACGCATTACGCGCGAGCGCTGCCTTGGCATCCTTTCTCAATATTTCGACCATGTGTTCTACAAGAAGATTTCGTAGCTTTTGCCCTGTATCTATTCCAAAATGGAAAAGGTCGACAAGCAGATCAGCGTAGTCTTCATCATGCCCCAGATTTTCCGCCGGCAGCAGTTGGATAAGTAGGGCTTGAGCGCTGTCAACATTTAGCGTTTCCTCTAGTCGAGGGATCGCCACCTGCTGAGCGACGTAAGCGTCTCTATCTTTCAAGACGCGGTTAAATTCCAAATCTACCGTTTCAAGAAGTGCCGACACGCGATAGATTGAGCGACGCAAAGGGACAGGAACGCTCTCATCATGCTTGTACTGGAGCTTATGCGATGCGGCTGCCCAAATATGCTGCGATAGTGTGCGTAGCTGTATTTCTGCCTTGTATGACTGAAGTCCAGCGAGGCTGGGAACCTTCACCCAGGTTTCTGGAATTTGCACGACGTAGTGACGCGACTGATATCCGAATTGTGTTTCGGTGAGGCGGGAAGCTGTGTCCTCCGCACTCAACACCTGAAAGGTCTCGCCAATTAACCGATGGATGACATCCACGTCTCGCTGGAACAGAAGAATTAGTCGGATGCCGACCAAGTCATCAAGATCACTTACGGACGTCAAGCGGGGCACCTTACGTTCAATCTTTTCCACGATTGATGACCACGCCTTTACGCGACCTTCAAGTGGAACACCCAGCGAGATTTGATTCGTCGCAAGGATGTGTTCAAGTTGCTCCGTGAGTGCAGTGCGGAGTCTTTCTGCTCCTGCCGTAAGAGCGACGTATTGCGACTGTAGGGTCGAGATTTTTGCCATTTCGATCTCTAACGTAATGTAGACGACAAAGATGACAAATCTGGCACGGAATCTCGTACAACTTGACTCTTTATTCCTAACGTCGTGGTTTCAATAAACCTAAAATAGAAATAGCGCAAACACTGAACAGAAACGTCCCCATATTCGACTTCTCCGTTGATGTAACACCCGCATGTTCTGATGGGGGTCAGAGTCGATTGAATCAACATAAAAGGCAATATTGGGTTGCTTCCGAAAGTTGAGTAGGTGTGGTCTAAATAGCCTGGAACGATTCTTATCAATTGGTTCTGACTCCGTAGATTCTTGACCACACCATAGATTCTTTCGATCGCATCGCTTTCGCGTCCGGATTCATGCCTGATACCGCCGCAATGTTGAACTGTGGATTCGTTATCGGCAGCGACAGCCGAGAAATCGAATGTCAATACTAACGGGTATATTTCCTTTAGCGTATATAATTCGGCAAGCAGGAGAGAACTATGGCAACGCAATCTTCTATTGAATGGACAGAACAAACGTGGAACCCGACAACAGGGTGCACGAAAATTTCACTTGGCTGCAAGAATTGTTATGCCGAGATTATGGCGCGGCGGCTTCATGCAATGGGCACACCTGGCTATGAAAACGAATTCGAGTTGACCTTACATCCGCTGAGATTGGAGCAGCCCATCAAACGAAAGAAACCCACGGTTTATTTTGTAAACTCGATGAGTGATCTCTTTCATGAGCATGTATCAGATGAATTTCTGGATCGGGTATTCGACGTCATCAGAAAAACACCATATCATACCTATCAGATTTTGACTAAGCGCGCTGATCGTTTGCCGCAATATTTTCATGAACGGTCTTGCCCAAAGAACGTCTGGCTTGGAGTGTCGGTTGAAGACAAGCGATACGGCGTACCGCGTATCGATTATCTACGGCAGGTGGAAGCTCATATCAGGTTTCTGTCCGTCGAGCCGTTACTTGAAGATGTAGGCGAAATCGATCTGTCTGGCATTCATTGGGTAATTGTCGGAGGTGAATCCGGCCGTAAGGCCCGACCTATGCAACTTGAGTGGGTTGAAAGCATTCAGCAACAAGCGGAAGAAGCAGGCGCCGCTTTTTTCTTCAAGCAATGGGGGCGGTGGGGGGCGGATGGCGTGAGTCGCGACAAAAAAACAAATGGAAGAGTATTAAATGGCAGAACTTGGGATAGCATGCCAGAGTTGTTAACTCAGGTTTGAGCGCCTATGGCACGGAAGCCTTATAATTACAGAAATGGTCCTGACATTATTCAACCTCATAGCATTGCAAAACATCGCATTCTGCAATCATATCTGGCTGCATACTTTCAAACACTGGCTACTCCCCATAGGGATGAACTCCGCCTGACTCTGGTTGATGGGTTTGCTGGCGGAGGTCAGTATATTCATAGCGAAAAAGGTGAGCTCGTAAAAGGATCACCCCTCGTTTTCCTCGACGCCGTTCGAGATGCCAATTTCGCAATTAATCAGAAGCGGCACAAACCTCTCCGTTTTGAAGTCGATTATTTTTTTATTGAGAAAGATCATCATGCCTATACGCATCTCGATAAGGTTTTGCGTGGGAGCGAATATGGCGAGCATATCGGGAAGTCTATTCATCTGCGTCACGCTGATTTTCATAACGAAATAGAAAACATTGTTGCATTCGTCCAGCATAAAAATCCAAGGAGTGGACGTTCCATTTTTGCACTTGATCAGTATGGATATTCGCAGGTACCAACCCAATTCATTCGGAAGATCTTCGCAAGCCTGCCGAGTGCGGAAGTTATACTGACTTTCGGTGTGGATTCCTTCATCACTTATGCGAGCGACAATGAGCTCACGAGAAAACTTCTTCGGGATATGGGTATCCCGGATGTTTTACGGAACAGATCGCTCAGTGACATTAAAGCTTCCGATCCTGACTGGAGGCTTTTCATCCAGAGTACCCTTTATCGCTCCTTGGTAGAGGAATGCGGTGCGGAATACTTCACTCCGTTTTTTATTCGGAACGATAAAGGGCATGGAGACTATTGGCTTATTCATCTGTCTAGGCATCCCAAAGCACGCGACGTGATGGTTGATGTGCATTGGAGCAATAACAATTACTTCATTCACTATGGCGGCCCCGGGCTCGAAATGTTTCAGGTGGGCTACGATCCCGATCACGATATAGCACGGTTTGGCCAGGATGGCCTCGGGTTTGAGTTTGATGATGTGGCTCGGAAAGCCAGTGGTGCCGCGCTACAAAAACAGATTCCGCCGATGATCCATAAGAGTGAAGGCGGTATTAAATTTGATACTCTCTTCAAGGCTACATGTAACTTTTCGCCGGCGTCCAGAGGTGTTTACAAAGATGCGCTAGGGCATCTTATCCTGCATAAAGAAATAGAAATTATTGGTGCAGATGGAGCCTGGCGTACATCTGGAAAGCAGATCAAGTCCAATGATCAAATCATTGTGCCAAAACAGCGCTCATTCTTTCCGTTATGCTAAATCGCTATTATGTATATTGGCGTTCCGTCGAAGTTAATTCACCGCTAACCGCACCGACTTGCCAATCCGGCTTAGCATTTCCACAGCATATCAATGGTGAATTTGGCTGTTTTCCTGTTTATCACGTCTGAGACTCATATTCTGATGGGGTCAGAGTGAGCTAACCCGCGTTTTCCGGACGGTTTAATTTGGAACCTTTCTGCTGGCCTTCTCAAATACTACCGGGCTGACATATCCCAGGGTTTGATGGATCCGCTGGCGATTATAGAAGAGCTCGATATAGCTGAAGATCGCTGTTCTGGCGTTTTCGCGACTTTGGAAGTCGGTATGATGGATGAGCTCGTTCTTCAAGTTCGAGAAGAAGCTTTCAGCCACCGCGTTGTCGTAAGCACTGCCTTTTGAGCCCATGCTCGGCAGCATTCCCGCCTTTGCCATCTGCTCACAATATCTTTGGCTCCGATAGATGGCGCCCTGATCTGTGTGATGAATCAAGCCCGGCTTCGGTGCGCGATGCTCAATGGCCATGTTCAGCGCGCCCAGTGTCAAGGCCTCGTTGGGTCGATTTCCCATGGACCAGCCTACGACTCTGCGCGAGTACAGATCAAGCAACACCGCCAGGTAAAGCCAACCGGCTCGTGTGCGAATGAAGGTCATGTCACCTACCCAAACCAGATTAGGTTGGCGGGCATGAAAGCGTCGCTCTATCCGATCGGGTGCCGCCTGGGGAAGCTTGTGATGCTCGACCGTGATCCGGAACCGGCGCTTGCGTTGTGCTTCGATCCCCACCTGGCTGCGCAATCTGGCGACACGATGCTTACCGCAAGCAATGCCTGCCTGGTTGAGTGCCCTCCAGGTCTTGACCGCGCCATAATTCTTACCCGTTTGCTCATGTAGCCGGCGAATTTGGCCGAGCAATTGACGATTGGCAAGAGTCCGTGCAGAGGGACCGCGCTCCTGCCACTCATTAAATCCGCTGCGCGAAACAGTCAATACCCGGCACATGGCTGAGAGGTGGAACTGCTGACGATGTTGGGCAATGAACTCGTACTTCACGGCAGTTCCCGCGCAAAGTACGCTGCGGCCTTTTTTAAGATGTCGCGCTCCTCGGTCATCCTTTTGAGTTCAGCACGCAACCGCTCATTCTCGCTGCGCTCATCTTCCGGCTTGCGCCCCGGCCCATGAAAGGCTTGTTCTTTGCCAACTTTGCTCAGTTGCGCCTGCCACTTGTATAACTGATTGCGGGCTATCCCCAGTTCCAATGCAAGCTCTGTGGCAGGCTTCTGTCCAAGCTCCAGAAGCCTGACTGCCTCAAGTTTGAATTCCTTGCTGTAGCGATTTCGCTCACGCTCGGGATTCTGTTTCCTAACATTCTTCTCCATTTGGCACCTCCGTTCACATTGTCTACCTTCTAATGTGTCCGGAAAAGCCGGGTTAGCTCAGAGTCGATTGAATTGCGGCTTGTTCTTTCCCATGACCGACGTATAAGCACGTATATTCTTTCGTCATCGGTTCAGCCAGGCAATCAGGGTGACGGCTGACGATGTCGGATGTGAACGGCTCTTCCTCTTCTTTATGGAAATAGACAATGCCATTCATGTTAGATGCATCTTCCGGGATTAGCCTAGGCCATACAGTCATACTCATCTACGCCCGTATCGCTGGTGGATTTGCGTATGCAGGACTCAATGTAGCGTTCCAGGTCTTGCAGCCGGTAGCGCACCGCGCGGGAGCCAATCTTGATGAAAGGCACTTGGCCCCGGCCCAGCGGTCACGTTCTAGAAACGCCTTGCTCAGGCCCATATAACGGGCGGCTTGTGTGGTGTTGAGTAGTGTTGTTTGCATGCCATGTCTCCTATTGGTTGAACACGCGCAAACTTTATTGCTTTATGAGAATGCCTAGAATGACGCTGCGTGCAGCGATATATTTATACGCGCAGAAATATAGAAAAAAGTTGCCAAGACTCGCACTGAAATGCAATACGGACTTCCAGCTAGCCACATATTCCGAGGGGTTATACGGAGATTTGTTACCTGATTGACATAAATTGCCTCCTTCCGTATGCTGCTCTCCAAAAACTGAGGATAGCTATAAGGGGCGAACTCTTGCAGTAGCTAATTCAGGAAGAAAAACACACCCATGTACAGGAATCCGAATAAGAACTTTTATTGATGACTAAAAATAACACACCGTCGATTTCTAAAACAGCCTTTGATTGTCCATACTGCGGAGCCTTTACTACCCAGTACTAGTTCACCCTTCATGCCAATCCGCTGGATCGTGGCAGCCGAACCCCCCCGTTCCCAGACAAGGAGATGCGAGCTAGTATTCATGGGACAAAAGAGCTTGATACTGAGGCCAAGCAGAACTTCTTAGCTTGGGTAGATAAGATAGAGACCGGATCAGTATTCATTGTTGAAAACAAACGCGCTTCCTCTATTTATCGCGATGTCGGGAACTTATTTCTCAGTCAGTGCTACAACTGCGGAAAAAATGCTATTTGGGTTCATCAGACATTGGTATATCCCGCCCAAAAAGAGGGTGCGCGGGCCAATGCGGATTTGCCGGATGAAATATGCCGTGATTTCGAAGAGGCGAGAGTAGTGCTCAATTACTCACCCAGAGGAGCTGCGGCTCTATTAAGGCTTTGTGTTCAAAAACTGTGCGCGTATCTGGGCGAGAAGGGAAGGAACATAGATGAAGATATTGCAAGTCTTGTGAAAAAGGGGCTTCATCCCCTTGTCCAAAAATCATTGGATGTGGTCCGGGTAATCGGAAACGAAGCGGTTCATCCAGGGGTTATTGATCTCAAGGATGATCGGGATACAGCCCTCCAACTTCTTGAGTTAGTCAATGGAATCGCTGATCAAATGATTACACACCCCAAGACCGTGGAGCGCCTTTACGGGAAACTACCTGAGTCTAAAAGATTAGCTATCGAAGAGAGAAATGAAAAGGCGGGAAAAACCCTCGGATGACGTAACCCCTCAACAGACGGATTATTTAGTAGGATTCAGCGAGCTTTTAAGCCCGTAGCCTTTCCGATTCATATTTCGAAGCGATGCACGGGGTCATTGGTTTGCAGAACAAACTGATCTTCAAAGTAACGTGTTCCGATGGGGTCAGAGTCGATTGAATCAACATAAAAGACAATATTGGTTGCTTCCGCGAGTTTGAGTACGTGTGGTCTAGGCGGCCGGAACGATTCTTATCAACCGATTTTGGCTCCATAGATTCTTCTATCAGATTGTGAAACCTGTCTGAGATCGGAATATTCGAGTACGAACACAGAACGTTTGGTCGAATTGATCAACACTGCTCCAATCGACAGTATTTTGAAAGATGATCTACACACTCTGCGCAAATATCGTAATAAATGAGTGCAGGTAGATGATCCTTGGAATGACTCATCCTTACTGGAAAAACCTGAAGAAGCAGAGCAAGAGCTTGAGAAAACGGCCATTTTTGCTACTCGGACCTTACGCAAAGTAATATACGAAAACCAGTGGGTGTAGCCCAGCATCAATCCACCGCTAACCGCACCGGCTTGCCAATCCGGCTCAGCATTTCCACTAGCGTATCAATGGTGAACTTGGCTGTTTTCCTGTTTATTACGTCGGAGACTCGGGGCCGCGACACCATCAGGATTTTTGCGGCTTCCGTTTGTTTGAGGTGATGCTGCACATTCAATGGGGTCAGACTCCATTCAATGGGGTCAGACTCGATTGAATCAACATTAAAGGTAATATATTGATTGCTTTTAAATATTTGTGTACGTGTGGTCTAACGGTCGGAACGCTTCTTATCAATCGCTCCTGACTTTTATATTCTTTGGATCGAGGAAGTCAGTACGGCAGTCTTGCTTTCCAGGACGCACTAAAAGAATACAACATGGTATGCTCGACGAGCCACTATATGAATTGTTGATAACGCCCCGGCTGAAAGGGGGGTCAATAATTTCAAGAACCAGCGTTTGCATGGACTACGCTAAAAACCGAGCGGAGATGACGGCGTCAAGCCTTGGGAACATCAAGGTATTCAAGAATCGGAGGCGGCGACAGTCGACCTTGGGTTACAAGAAGGCACAATCGTGAGCAGCGAGCAGCACATGCGAGAAGCCCTGGCGCTGGCCCGGGACAATATCAAGGCCGGGGGTCGGCCTTTCGGTGCGGTGCTGATATACCAAGGGCAGGTGATCGCCCGGGCGGTAAACGAGATCCATAGTACCCAGGATCCGACCTGTCACGCCGAAATGCAGGCGATCCGCCAAGCCAGCCGTGTGCTGGGCCGTCCCGATCTTGATGGCTGCGAAATCTACGCCAGCGGTCATCCATGCCCCATGTGCCTGGCCGCAATGCACCTGTGCGGTATCCATCGGGCGTGGTACGCCTATTCCAACGATGAGGGCGAGCCATATGGGCTGTCGACTGCTGACGTGTATGCACAGATGGCTCGCCCTCCCTTGCAGCAGGAAGTGGTGCTGCGACCATTGAAGCCTGCAGACGAAGAGGGCTTGTACGCGCAGTGGCAGGCAAAGCAGGCCGACCGCACTTCGTAAACCAGCGACTCCCATTCGAGAACCAATAGGGTTAGACTAAGTCTGACCCTATTGGTATTTAATGCTGCGATTCTTCAGTTATTAGAAAAATTCGAACAACTGATGTTATTCCACCCAGAAAGTATGGGAATATACTTTTCCGATGGCCCTGCTCATCCTCTTCTTCATCGCCTTCGTCGCCCTGGTAGCGATAGCCCCGCACCAGTTCATGCAAATACTACTAGCTCGCATGGTTCGGCATGGGGCTATCTGTCATCTATACGCTACTGGCGGGTCTCTTCTCGTAATTCCGCATAGCTTTCAGCTTAGCAAGCTAGATGTGCCCCAACAAAACCAAAATAAGCACTATTAACAGCACGAATCCGATACCGCCACTCGGTCCATAACCCCAGCCGCTGCTGTAACCCCATGTTGGAATCGCACCCACCAGGGCAAGTATCAGTACAATCATAAGAATCGTTCCGAGAGTCATTTTAATTCTCCTCGTTTTGATTTGAGATTTTTATTATGCTCTTTTGACGAGTTTTATCTGTTCGGTGGCATACAAAATACGATCCAAGCGATAATGAAGGGTTGGAGTATGGGCGTGACAGGAAGGGGTTGGCGTTTACGCAGAAGCGGTTGAGCGTGGCCGCCCAAGTCGATAAAGACACACTTCTATCAAACTTAGTAATCCAGCTTTTGAAGAGGCTTATCCTGTTAAATCGATGCTACTTACTACAAATAAAAAACCCGCTGTTTAGCGGGTTTCATTGTTCCAGGTAAGCAATGCTTACTCCCTAGGAATACTCCATCACATTCCTGAGCAGGGTCAGGCTTATTATGAACAGCCACGGTAGGGCAGATTAAATGCACCTCATCAGTATGCATCCTGATCTTACGAGCGCCCGCCATGCCGCTTCTGCTTCGGCGTTCGGCGGCTTCGAAGCTATCATTGACCAGATCGTCACTTCGATCTGTTGTCGATGTTAGCTTCGTTGCTTCCGCTTTTTCTACTGCGCTGCCGATCCTGCTACTTCATACGTCGCCGTAAGGAGACTTTAATCTATAACGTTCAAGGAACCCGATAGATGGATGTTCTTGGGATGGAGCTGGCACCAAATGGTAAACGCACCGCTCTTGTTCGCTACGAAAGAGACCTCTTTTGTTTCTCCCGCCTTGAGCACTTCTTGAACTCCATATTCGTCAATAGTAAATCCCTCGCTGATAGGGGATTTGTTCTCTACGGTAATCTTTACTTTAGTCCCTTTCTTCACAGTCAAGGTTTCAGGCTCATTGATAACGTTAAACGCGCGGATGTTCTTGACTGTCACACCTTCCACGTTGAGCTCAGGAATAGTAGTGTCATAAGCATTGATAACTACCTTGAATTTTTGTTCGGCTGCTTGCGCGGTTCCTACTAATAACAATCCCAAGGCAAGACTTGCAAACATCGTTATGGTTTTTTTCATAATTACTTTCCTTTACTATACGTTACGTTTAATGAAATAGCAGCCGCTCTTGTTTAACGGTACTTACAACTTGCCACGCCCTAATCAACAAGGGCAAGCATCTGGATAGTACTCATTAACCATGAGCGCTTTACTCATCGTTAGAATTGTAATTCTGCGTATGTTTTATCCTGAATTCGCCCGCGCGAATCCAGTTAATACTCTAATTGGGATAATCACGGATGTCAATCGCAAGCGTCCCTCAAGTCCAAGTTTAAGATAGGTTTTCTGGCCGATTAGATCAAGCCGTGGCATTCGAGCTTCCGGCTTCGCCATTGCTGCTTTCTGGTTGTATTCAGCCTATCATGGCACACTAAACCGTAATTTTGGGCATAGCCAATAATTACGGTAATATTGTCGATCAAAATCGGGTAGACCATGGCTGATAGCGGTTTGATAATCTTTAGCGTTATAGTCCTGACTGGATTGCTTTGTCTGGCTATATGGGTTCTCAGGAAAATAGCGCGCGGAGAAATCGACGTAAGCGTTAACACCGCACTGGTGGCATTGCTGGTGGTGGCATTGCTGGTGCCTTTGGGATTGAATTTTTCCGCTCATCTGATATTCGGCAAGATGAATCATTCAAGTATTGACGAAACCGCCGAACACCCGGAACACCCGGAACACCCGGAACAGTCAGAACACTCGGCATTCGAGACTGAACACCATTGAAGTTAACTGAGGACGTCAATCTGCATTGGCGAGGTCTAGAAACAATGGGAATTTAATATGCCTCGCGATACAAAGATTTGGCCACTGCTGACAGGCACGCATCGCTACAAGAAGACAATCTCGACACGCAACCGCGGCCATGGCAGATTTATCGATGCGCCGATTCTTGCCTATTTGATAGAAACGCCCAATGGACGCATCCTCTACGATGTCGGTTGCGACTATCGCAAGCTTGCTGACCCAGCACTTCGCGCAAAATATTTCGAGCCCATGCGTCATTCGTTCGAACCGCCTGCGATGGAGGAAGACCAACGTATCCCTCACTATCTGGCACGGTTGGGACTCGAGCCATCCGATATCGATGTCGTGTTTATCGGGCATTTACATTTCGACCACGCAGGTGGCCTGTGCGACCTGCCCGGCTGCGAGGTGCATGTTCAGGCTGAGGAGGTGGCGGCAGCGCGTACCGGGCAGGATGGCAGCGTGTTTACCGATGAGCTGGCGAGTGCGGGGCAATGGAAGGTAATGACAGGTGAGTATATGTTGACTCCCGGCGTCCAGGCGGTTGCCAGCCCTGGGCATACGGCCGGACATATGTCGCTATTCATCGAGCTGCAAAAAGGGCAGCCAGTCATTTTGTGTGGGGATGCAGCCGATCTGGTGGAAAACCTGGAGGAGGAGGTTGCGCCGGGGTACTGCTGGCAGGAACGAAGCACTGGCACTAGCGAGCATTCGTAAGCTAAAGGCGCTCGCCCGCACAGAAAACGCACAGCTTTGGCCTAACCACGATATGAATTTTTTCCTGGGCTTGCCGAGATTTCCGGCATGGAGAGAGTGAAGCACCGGGCTGCCAGCCTGGCATGTTTCATGGTGATTTCGTGGAGACCTGTAAAGGGATGAGCGTAAAGTTGTCAACTATTTTATGTGTAAAGTGTACTAAGATGGCGTATAGTGGTAAATGTGCTATAACACGTTTTTCGATTTCCTGACATAGACAGGGGGGGAAGGAGGTACAACCAAATGGTTAATAAAATGGGTGCACGCCAAAAGCAACTACTCAAGCTATTGCGTGGGAACAGAACCGGCATGAGTGTGGATGAGCTTTCGAAAGGGCTTGAAATTACCCGAAATGCCGTGCGACAGCACCTCGCGTCCCTGGAAGCGGCAGGATTAATTGCGGCAGGTGTCACGCGTCCATCTGGCGGAGGCCGTCCTCAGCAACTTTACGTACTCACCGAGCTCGGCCAGGAAAGTTTTCCCCGTCAATATTCGTGGCTTGCGCAACTGGTGGTGGCCTCGGTTCAGCGTGAAGAAGGCGCGGAAAACATGCGTAAGCGGCTGAACGGTATCGGTGCAGGCATAGCCCGGCAGATACGAAGCCAGTACCCGGAATTGACCACGCAACAGGAAAAGGTCCAAAAGCTCGCCGAGGTAATGGATCAGCTTGGTTACAATGCGAGAAATGCGACATTACCGGGTGGCGAGGCGGTTATTGAAGCCGATAACTGTGTCTTTCACCAAATGGCGGTAAAAGACCTGGAAATCTGCCATCTGGATAAGGGCCTGATGGAAACGTTTACCGATACCAAGGTCGAGCAACACGAATGCATGGCTCGTGGCGGAGATCTTTGTCGATTCAGGTTTTTGCCTAAAAAGGAGTAGTTTCTACTCCTTTTTTTTGCCTTTCTTTCCCTTCTGGCGCGGACCTAGTGCGTTATCCCCGCAAGCGGCAGCAATAAAGCAGACTCCACCAGCACATCGACACCCGTTTCGCCCATTATTGCTCGCGCGGGTATATTCTCTCCAGCGCGCCACCTTGCCACTGCTTTATGCTTCGATGCGCCGCTCACCAGAAAAATTATCTGACGCGAACGGCTTAGCCGCGCGGCGCTGAGCGATACGCGCTGAGGTGGTCGTTTGGGCGAATTGAAAATTGCCAGTGTATCGGGGGAATCCGAAGCGGTTCCCCATTCGTTACCGGGGAACAAGCTTGCAGTATGGCCATCTTCCCCGAGCCCAAGCAAGGTCAGATCGAACATGTCAACGCCCTGTAGGGTTTGTGCATATTCATTAGCTGCTTTATCCGCGCGAATCTCGCTCGGTATTGCATGTATCTGGTTTGGGGGAATAGACACATGATCGAGCCATGCTTCCCCAGCCATACGAAAATTCAACTCTTCCACCGTGGGTGGCATGCAGCGCTCATCGCCAAAATAGATGTGCCAGGCAGTCCAGTCCGTGGGAGCCGATCGCAGCCGCTGATAAATTCCGCGCGGTGATTCACCCCCAGCCAGCACGAGATTGAAACGTCCGCGTTCCTGTATCGCCATCGCCGCCCCGTCGAGAATGGCGCCCAGCGCTGCTTCCTGTAAAGCTGGCAGATCGGCGAATCCGTGCCAGCGGTATTTTTCCGAATTGACAATGCTCATGGCTGTAGTTACCTGTGCTGATTGGTCTTGTAAATAACTTAAACTGAACAGTAGAGCTGGCTATGCTAACACACTAATCCGGTCTGATTGCCATTCGACCGCTGCCCAGGAACAATACTGCGAGGCCAGAAAATAAATAAAAACCCTGCAATTCGAGCGCCCAGCCACCTGAAGTGGTCAACGTAAACAGCTGGCTGCGGTGTGCCAGAAAAAGTGCAAACACCATATTACCGAAAACGAGCAAGCCGCCAAGGCGGGAAAAAATTCCCAGGATTATCATTAATGGTGCGATAACCTCACCCAGATAAACGCCATAAGCCAATGCCTGAGGAAGACTATTGCTGCTGAGTTGCTTGCTGATGAAGTCGAGAGAACCTGGATTGAGTATTTTATATGCCCCATGGAACAGTATCAGCATTCCAACCGTAACACGGAGAATCAATTTACCGAGGTTATCATTGTGAAACGGATTGGACACTATCATGTCTCCGGTAATTTCAGGCTCGCCATTTCAATGGGCGGAATAGGGCAGGAGACAACCAATGCATTGCGCGTTACGCTAGCCGAACTTACTCGGCTTAACGGGAAAGGGAAAGCCTCAGTTATTCAGTTGAATTCGCTAGTGAGATTTATTTACGACGCTGAATCTCTGCACACTGGACGCGGTAGCGTGATTTTTTTCTTTAAATTTCAAGGCGATTTGTCGGTGAGTGGCAGCTTCCTTCGCATCCGCCTTCGCGGCTTGTTCATACTTGCGTACTAGCGCCGAGGTATGCGCTTGCAGATCCTGAGCTTTTTTCCCGTAGAGATAGCTTTTTTCCTCGTAATGCTCAAGCAACAGTTTCAGTTCCCTCATCTTTGCCTGTGCCTTCCTTGCCTCATCTTCGTAGTATTTGGCCACGATTTCATGTCGCTTCCTTGCCTCATCTTCATAGTATTTCGCTATGGCTTCGTGGTCGCTTCCGGCGGGGGGATCCTGCCCGGACGGGATTTCGGAATCATCGACGGTTGCTGTTACGGGCGAACTCAGTGAGGCCAGCAAGCCAAGCAGGGACAACGCGGCAAAAATATTTATCGTTTTCATTTCGATACGTTCGAATCCATTTTTTACGGACGTCAGAACTGAAGTTTCGACGAAATTTACGCCAGAATATTCCTTGACTCGAAGCCTACCTGATGGCTATGGCTTCGTCAACTTCGGTATGTTTAAAGCACCAGACTTTGCAGATATGCCGATGTTATGGACGGACCATAGGATGGAGTCCAAGAATTGAGCGCAGACTGAAGCAGATTAAGAGGGAAAACTCGGAGCTTATCGTAGCGGGAAGAGTCGTGGAGGGGTCGTGAGAAGGGTTTATGGGGCACCTTCGAGATTACGCTACGTACGGTAGCAAAGCTGCCCATGAAAATGAGAGAAAGTCAAAATATAATTTGAAGCTACAGTAATGCCATACGCTAAGTTTTAACACATTGCTTTACTGCTATTTTTTAGAAACAGTAGCCTGATGAAGCTCATGCACAATACTCAGTTTCTCCAATTGAGGTACAGAGTAACCGTTCTCTTCAGCGTTAGCTGCCATCTGCCGATGCAGGGCGGCTTCTTTTATATTGGTTTTTGCCTCTTTCTCATACTTACGCACTAACGCATAGGTGTGGGATTGCAGGTCCTGGGTCTGTCTACCGTATAGGTAGCTTTTGCTTTCATATTCTTCAAGTAATTGTTTTTGTTCCTGCGCTTTTGCCTGTATTTCTCGGGCTGAGTCTTCGTAATAGGCTGCCACAGCCTCGTGGTCGCTTCGAGTTGTGGCATTCTGGGCAGCGGCGGTGATATCAATATCCTCTATGGCGGATGCAGCGGGGCTCAACAAGGAAAAAAGGCTGAGTAGAGATAAAGTAGTAACGATTTGTTTCGCATTCATCATCACACCTCCTATTCTTCGCATTGCAAAGCGGGCGTTAATTTCTCATGCTCATGGTGTGAAGAATATGTGAAGGATAAATCTTTGTCAACTTATTTATGTTGAAAGTATCATTAGGATTGATCCCTGTCAACTTCAAGCATTGATAATGCGCAAGCGCTTTCGGGCCAGGGTCGCGCAGATGCCTAAGCCTGCCTATTCCTATAATTGAGAAGTAAGGCGGGCTCTGCCTGACGATCAAGAACGATGGCGGGCGGAGCCCGGCCTACTGGCGATCAGTGCAGCGTGAACCGGCGACGGCGAGCAAATAGCAGAGCGCATTCGCTATCCTGAAGACAACGGCTGATTGATTTTGGTAAAGCCAATATTAGGGGAGTGTCAATATCGCGAAGTAGGTCGGGCTGCGCCCGACGATCGTAAAAATGATGTCAGGCGCAGCCCGACCTACTTATGGGGATAGTGCAACGTAAGCCAACGAAGGAGAGCAAACAACAGGGCGCATTCGAGGATTGCGCAATTATTCCTTTTTTATATCATGTCCACCGAACTGGTTGCGCAACGCCGACAGCAATTTGTTGGAGAACGACTCGGGATCGCGCGACTGCAGCCGCTGCAATAACGCCAGCGTGATTATCGGTGCGGCGACATCGAGATCGATTGCCTCCGCGACGGTCCAGCGCCCCTCGCCGGAGTCAGGTACATAGGCGGCGATACCATCCAGATCGGGATTTTTTGCAAGCGCGGCAGCGGTGAGGTCGAGCAGCCATGACCGGACCACGCTGCCGTCGCGCCATATCTCCGCCACCTGGTGCAAGTCCAGGTTGAATTCGGTCTTGCGGCTCATAAGTGCAAACCCTTCACCATAGGCTTGCATCAGGCCATACTCGATGCCGTTGTGAATCATCTTGGTGAAGTGCCCGGCACCGCTGGGGCCCACGTGCCCCCAACCTTTATCAGGCGCTGGAGCAAGCGTCTCGAAAATAGGGCGCAACTGGGCGACGACCTCGTCATCGCCGCCTACCATGATGCTGTAGCCATTCTCCAGACCCCATACGCCGCCGCTGGTGCCGACATCCACATAGTGGATTCGGTTTGCCTTCAGCATCTGGGCACGGCGTTGCGTATCCTTGTAATTCGAATTGCCGCCATCGATAATGATGTCATCGGGTTCCAGCAGCGGTAACAGCTCGGCTATCGTTTCATCTACCGGCGCACCGGCGGGAATCATCAGCCATACGACGCGTGGCGACTTCAGTTTATCCACCAGGTCTTCGAGCGATGCTGCCGTCGTTATGCCTTTCTCCGCCAATCGGTTGCGAGTATCCGCGCTGCGGGCGAAACCGGCTACGCGATGACCATCCCGCAGTAGCCGTTGCGACATGGGGCCCCCCATGCGCCCCAATCCGATCATTCCAAGATCCATTGTTTCCGCCCAGTCTCAGTTATACAGGCCCGCCTACAGCGGTGGTTCAGGCTGCGTGATTACAGGCAGTGAGGATATCTTGCCATTTTTCCTTTATCGCGCCAAGCAACTTGTCATATGAAGCGGCGAAAGCGGCCACGCCGTCATTCTGAAGCTTTTCGGTAATGGCATCAAGATCGACTCCCAGATGCGCCAGCTGTGCGATATTCGCTTTCGCTTGCGCCATATCCTCTTGCAGCGTTGCATGCACGCGGCCATGATCGCAGAATGCCTGGAGAGTTTTGGGTGGTACGGTATTGACGGTATCGGGCCCGATCAGTTTTTCCAGGTAGAGTACATCTGAATAGGCCGGGTTCTTGGTTCCAGTGCTGCCCCACAATGGCCGCTGCACGCGTGCGCCTTTACCGCGCAGAGCGGCAAACGATTCACCATAAAATACTTCGCGAAAGCGCTGATAGGCAAGCTTGGCGTTGGCGATGGCGATCTTGCCGCGCAGATTGAGCGCCTCGGGCGTACCCATTTTTTCCAGCAGGGCATCGACCACGGTATCCACCCGGCTGACAAAAAAGGACGCGACCGAAACTGGCAAGGGCTTTGTTACGCCAGGGGATGCCGTCCGGCGCTCGAGCCCGGCAATATACGCTCGTGCCACCACTTCGTAATGCTTCAGCGAAAACATCAGGGTGACATTGACATTGATCCCTTCGCTGGTCAACTGCTCGATCGCGGGAATGCCCTCGGGCGTGGCGGGAATCTTGATCATCAGATTGGGCCGCTGCACGGCCTGCCACAGCCGCCGCGCTTCAGCGATGCTGCCAGCGGTATCGTGAGCGAGCTGCGGCGAGACTTCAAGGCTGACATAGCCGTCTCCGCCGTTCGTTTCGTTATACACGGGCCGCAGCACATCGGCCGCCATGCGGATATCTTCGATGGCTACCGCCTCAAACAGTGCTTTGTCGGTTTGTTTATCGTTGGCTTTGAGCAGTTTGCTCAGCGCATCATCGTAACTATTGCTGCGAGTAATGGCTTGCTCAAAAATGGTTGGATTGCTGGTCAGGCCGCGCAGCTTGTCTTCAGTTACAAGCCGTTGCAGTTCTCCGCTATTGATGAGGTCACGGCTGATCGAGTCCAGCCAAATAGATTGGCCGCATTGCAGTAACTGTTCAAGGGGTTTCATAGGATTTGTTCTCCTTTAGCGATGGCACTGTTGCAAATGGCTGCTGTGAACGATTCGCGCAACTTGCCTGCTTCACGCGACTGCTTCGGCGTTTCACAACGGCGTCGGATGGCTGTGCCTTATATCGCGGGAGATGTTTGTTTGCCCATCAGGGGAATAAAGCACAACAATAAGACAATGCAATCACGCGATCGTTCATCGCTTTGCCCGTTACTGCATGTCTTATCGCGTTTTTAGGCGGGGCGTGCGCGGAGCTTTCGCGACGAGCTTTCGTATGCCAGTCGTCTGCCCGGCCACATGCGTGTGAATGTATGCAAGATTTTCTCAGCGATCGCGCATGCAGGGTGTCAGCGCAGCAACGCGTAGTATGAGAGTTCCTTGATATTTGCAGGTTCTGCCCTGCCGATCATTTGCTGTCCGGCGCTAAAAGTGATTCTTCCAGTCTCGGATTGCAGCAAACACGCTGATACGATCGGTTAATGGTGTGCCGGCATAATTGCTGGCATTCCGGATAACTTCCGGTTCGTTGCAGCGCAGGAATGGATTGGTGGCTTTTTCCAATGCGATGGTGCAGGGGAGGGTCGGAAGATTTTGCTCACGTAATTTTACAACTGCTGCTTCGCGTTCGATCAACGCCTGGTTGCCTGGTTCGACCGCCCTGGCGAAGCGAATATTATTGAGTGTATATTCGTGACCGCAATAGATCAGTGTTTCTTTGGGCAAATCAGACAGTTTTTCCAGGGAATCGACCATTTGCCGGGCAGTGCCCTCGAATAAGCGTCCACAGCCGCAACCGAACAACGTGTCTCCACAAAACAGCAGGTTTGCGCCATAATACGCAATATGCCCGGCAGTATGACCGGGGATGTCCAGGACCTTGAGGCTGAGCGAGAATTCCGAAAGGTAGACGTTCCCCTCTTCCTTTTCTTTTTCGGTGTATTCTTTGAGGCGATGAGTCAGTGTGGGGATTGATTCCTTCTCGGGGCCGTAAACCGGCACCGTAAATTCCTGCAGCAACGCTGCGTTTCCTCCTGTATGGTCCTTGTGGTGGTGGGTATTGAGAATCGCGATGAGTTTCAGTTTTTCGCGCCTCAAGTAATCCAACACCGGGGAGGCATCGCCCGGATCGACCACGGCAGCGTGGCAATGGTCGCGAATGACCCAGATATAATTATCGGTGAATGCACGGATCGGAACGATATATGGCGTAGTCATGATAGTTCGGGCGGTTGAGCCAGGTATGGAAAATCGACAGCTCGGCGTCGCGTTCAAAGATAAGGTGATGGGCTAGCCTATAATCCTGCCGGTCTACCTGCGATAGAGTCCCTTATCGTTTAACTATTGAGCTTCGGCCGCCCCTGGACATTATTTATGCCTCTAAAAAATACACAGGAATGGTTTGAAACCTGCCTGGGCCAATATCTGTTGGAACGGGAGCAAAACTATTTCGACAAGGCCGTGGCAAATGTGTTCGGATACAATGCCATGCAAATCGGATTTCCGCAATATGACTTTTTGCGCACTAACCGTATACCATTTCAGTTTTGCGCGGCAACGGAAGGGGGCGCTGAAGTGCTGGCGGCGCCTGATTTTTTGCCGATTGAAACGAACAGCATCGATCTGGTAGTGATCCCCCATGTGCTCGAATTCAGCTCCAACCCCCATCAGATCTTGCGTGAGGTGCACCGGGTATTGATGCCTGAGGGGCAGGTTATTGTCTGTGGTTTCAATCCCCGCAGTCTGTGGGGCGTGCGCGGGCTCTTCGGGGCGCCGAAGGACGATTATTTCCCCTGGCGCGGCAATTTTATTGCGCTGCCACGGCTCAAGGATTGGTTGACACTGCTGGATTTTGAGATCACCGAAGACCGGCTATGCTGTTATGCGCCACCGTTCAGCCAGGAAAAATGGTTGACGCGTTTTTATTTCATGGAGGCTGCGGGTAGTCGCTGGTGGCGATTTTCCGGAGGCGTATATTTTCTGAACGCCGTCAAGCGCGTCCACGGTATGCGTGTCATCAAGCCCGAATGGAAAGAAGTCCGCGCAAGAAGAAGAAGCATGGCCCCGGTTGCGCAGAAGATCAAAGGCACTACAGGGAGCGAACCACGCAGGGCCGCGCGCAACAAGACATCAGTGCAAGGCAGGGAGTGAAGCCGGACCGCGCAGGTGTGGTCGACATATTTACCGATGGCGCCTGCAAGGGTAACCCGGGTGTCGGCGGTTGGGGTGCGTTGCTGCAATATAACGGACATAGGCGTGAGCTGTTCGGCGGTGAAAAACTGACGACCAACAACCGGATGGAACTGCTTGCTGTGATCCGCTCGCTGGAAGCACTGAAACAGAGATGTAACGTGCGTTTGCATACCGATTCCCAATATGTGCAGAAGGGCATCAGCGAATGGATACATTCCTGGAAAAAGCGCAATTGGCGTACCGCGGGCAAGAAACCGGTAAAAAATGACGATCTGTGGAAGGAGCTTGATCTACTCACACAACGCCATAACATCGAATGGTTATGGGTGCGCGGCCACTCCGGCCATGAAGGCAACGAACAGGCGGATCAGCTTGCCAACCGGGGGGTACAGTGTGTGCTTGAAAATCCGGTGGGTTCGCCCGGCGCTGCGGAGAAGTGCGAAGTTAACGGAAGCTTCGATGAATAGTTTGTTTTTAACGCTTTTTGCGGGAAAGGCACAGACTTAACCCTATGCGCCAGATTTTTATCGACACTGAAACCACTGGCCTGGAACCGAGACTCGGCCACCGTATTATTGAAATCGGGGCGTTGGAAATGCTGAGCCGGAGGCTGACGGGCCGCCGCTTCCACTATTACCTGAATCCCGAACGCGATAGCGAGCCGGGCGCCTTGCAGGTACACGGATTGACGACGGAATTTCTCCAGGACAAGCCGAAGTTTTGTGACGTAGTCCATGAGCTGCTCGAGTTTATCGATGGTGCAGAGTTGATCATGCACAACGCCTCTTTCGATGTCGCATTTATCGATCATGAGTTGGGGCTGGCCAAGTTGCAACCTCTGGGTAAATGTTGCCATTCGGTCACAGATACCTTGAAGATGGCCAAGGAGCTGTATCCCGGTAAAAGAAACAATCTGGATGCGCTATGCGAACGCTACGCCGTCGATAACACCAGACGCTCGTTGCATGGCGCACTGCTGGATGCGGAGCTGCTGGCAGAAGTCTACCTCGCCATGACACGTGGGCAAGACAGCCTGCTGATGGATCTGGAAGACCCCTCCGCGCTGGATTTTGCGATCAGTCTGAGTGAGCTTCAATTGACGGTGCTGCCACCTACCCCGGAAGAACTGGAAGCCCACGTACAGCAACTGGAAAGCATCGAGCGCGAAAGCAAAGGTAAATGCTTGTGGATGAAGCTGGAATCCACCGAACCGGCACAACCGTCCGCGGAATAGATAATCTATAAGTCGGCTAGCTTAGGTACTTAGAGTAGGATGGGTGAAGCGAAGCGCAACCCATCAAAAAGCAAGGACGCAGCTCAAGAAGCCGAGCTTAGGATAGGTTTCTTAAAAAAGCTCACGCTGGCCACCTGATTTACCGTTTTTTGCCTCCACCCTCATATTTTTTGCCCCTGAAGAGCCAATCTTGGCAGTAACCTCAGCCCGTGGCGCAACTGCCGAGACAACCGAAGGTTGACGAAAACGGGAGCTATCCAGCCCCTTGAAGCGGCCTGAACGAACACCCATGCCCAAGCGCGCAACCGTTTTTTCGAAGCGCTGGCGAATCACGTCAGCCCAGATGCCTTCCCCATGCATGCGCGTGCCAAAACTGGCGTCATAATCCTTCCCGCCGCGCATATCCCGCACCCGGTTCATCACGCGGACCGCCCGGTCGGGAAAGTGGACTTCAAGCCATTGCCGGAATAGCGGACTTACCTCCCACGGCAGGCGCAGCATGACATAACCCGCATTGATGGCGCCCGCTTCCGCTGCCGCAGCCAATATGCGCTCAAGATCAGGTTCGGTAACAAAGGGAATTATCGGCGCGACGCTGACCCCTACCGGAATCCCGGCATCGGTCAACGTGCGAATGGTACGCAAGCGACGTGCAGGAACCGCAGCGCGCGGTTCCAGTGTACGGGCAATAGTCGGGTCGAGCGTGGTGATGGTTACTGCCGCCATCGCTTGCCGGCGGGATGCCATATCCGCCAGTAAATCGATGTCGCGTTCAATCAATGACGATTTCGTGATCAGCGCCACCGGATGTTCACACTCATGCAGCACCTCCAGCACGCGCCTTGTCAGCCGCAGCTCGCGCTCGCAGGGCTGGTAGGCATCGGTATTGACGCCGAGCGCAATCGGTTCCGCTACGTAAGACACTTTAGCCAGTTCGCGCCTCAGCAACTCAGGCGCATTGACCTTGGCGAAGATCTTGCTCTCGAAATCCAGCCCGGGTGACAGGCCGAGATAGCTGTGCGTGGGCCGTGCGAAGCAATAGATACAGCCGTGCTCGCAGCCGCGATAAGGGTTCAGCGAGATGCTGAATAAAACATCCGGGGATTGATTGCGGCTCAGGATCGTTTTGGCTCGCTCTTCGATCACCTGAGTCTTCCAGGCTGGAGCGGGATCTGTCCCCGTATTGACATCGATGCCATCATCCGCCGGGCAATCCGGTCCAGCATCGGCTCCCGAGTACCCTCCAGCATCACCCTGAGACCAGCCATCATCAATAGCTTCGCGCGTCAGCAGCTCATAACGTCCCTGCAAATTAGAAACCGCGCCCCGGCCTTTTTTTGCTTTCAAGGGGGGTCGTATGAATAGCGGCTCATCCTCGGCAGAGGTATCGGAGTCGGACATTATGCAGTCCCATATTCTTGGTGTATGAAGGAAGGGGTAAAAGCACTATAAGCTGGCCATCAATGCTGATGGGTTAAATACGAGACAGGATACCTTTTGAAAGCGGGTCCTCCAGTCAGTTCACCTGCAATATCAATCACTGTACAATATTTTTTTCAGCAAGCAGATCGGATTTGCGGTAACAAAACCGGATGTGCGGTAACAAAACGATGTCGGGCGGAGCCCGACCTACCAGATGACCTGCCATCACAGTAGGGCGGGTTCTACCCGCCCGGCGACCCGCCACCACAGATGACCGTCATCACCGCCCAATCTAACCAACAAACAACCATGCCAAACTACCGTCGCCATCAAGAACCCGGAGGAAACTACTTCTTCACCGTGGTGGCCGCTGGCCGAGAACCCATATTTACTCAAGAGGTTGCACGCATTGCGCTGCATGCGGCAATACAAGCAGTGCGCAAGGAGCATCCATTTCACATTAAAGCGTGGGTATTGCTCCCCGACCATTTGCATTGCATTTGGAGCTTGCCCGAAGATGATGCTGATTATCCGTTACGATGGGCAAAGATAAAGCGAGCGACGCGGCACAATCTGGGCTTGATCCCTGAGACCAGATTCTGGCAACCCCGATATTGGGAGCACTTCATCCGCAATGACAACGACTTGACCCGCCACCTGAATTACATCCACTGGAACCCCGTAAAACACGGGCTCGCCAAGTGCGCCACAGACTGGCCTTATTCCACATTTCATCGTTTTGTGACAGCTGGTGTTTATCCACCAGATTGGGGTATTGCCGAGAGTGAAATTGACGGTAAACTATTCGGCGATTGAAGAATTTGACCATCCCGAATGAATACTTGACGGTAGGTCGGGCTCCGCCCGACGATCAAGAAACGATGTCGGGCGGAGCCCGACCTACCCGTTGATCCTCCGATACCAGTGAGCCCCATCGGCGGTGAATCCGCTATTTCGACATCATATTTAGCAGAGTAGGGCGGGTTCTACCCGCCGGATGGCTGCCAATCCAAAATGCCAAGCTACCGTCGCTATCAAGAACCGGGAGAACGCCATTCTTCCCCATGATAACCGCCGGGCACAAAACTATATTACTCAAGAGTGACGCACACCGCGCTGCCCGCTGCAACACAAGCAGCGCACGGAACACCCGTTTCACATCAATGCATGAAAAATTGTGGTTGAGCCCCCTTACTCCTTCGGTTTCTCGACTTCGCTGCCTAATAATATCGACTTCAGTCCGAGAAAACGCGTGGGCTCTTCCGGTATGGGTTCCGGGCTTATTCTCATCAGCTCTCCTTCCAGTTGGGTGACACGCCGCTCCAGTGCGGCTTTGTCATCTTCCAGTTTATTGACCCGGCGGCGTAGTTGCGAGCCTTTCCAGACATTCTTGATTATGCCCGGCCAGGATACCAATAGCGCAATAACGGCGCCGATGCCGATTGCCAGCAGCAATACCATGGCTAAAGAGCTATCGAAGGTCCATAAACCCAGGGTGACTGTCACCGATGTACTGTTCTGCAGAGCAAACGCCACAGCAGCGATGGCGGCGGCAATACCGACTATTAACAAAAGCTGCATGACTGTCTCCTTTGCTATTAATTTTTACGAAAGGAAGCACCTTTGCGGACAACATTAGTATGCACCCAGTCGTAAACGGCCGAAAGGGGTGATGGGATAAGGAATTCAACCACTAACAGCTCGGTGAAGTAATAACTGCTCAATAATTGATAGGCTTGTTACCTGATGAGCACACAAATGTCGAGGAGACAGGATTTCCGGATTTAAAGTAAAAAAATACCTCATGGATTCGCCGGAACGCGCTTGGCATTGCTCATTGCCTTGAGATAGGCAACGAGCTCTTCAGTGGCCGTTTCACGGTCGAGGATCGCGCTGGTAAGCCCCGGCATCGTTGTGTTGTACCGGATACTCCGTGGGCTCATAATCCAGCGCTTCAAATACTCGGGTTTGATATATTCAGCCACGCTTACCGGGTAATTGAGTTCCGGCGCTTTACCTCCGCCTTCACCATTAATGGTGTGGCATGCCATGCAGTGCTGGCGAAAATGCATGAATCCACGCTGCGCCGCTGCTGATGATCCTGGCGGCAGGGTCATATTTGGAAAAGGCGGCATGAATTTAAGCTCGATGCGCTTGATCTGGTAGGGCATGTCCGATGCGCCGGCATCGAGCAATTCTTTTGACTTGGTATTGTCCCAGACCAGGTAGAGCGGCCCGAGCCACACGATTTCGTTGTTTTGCAGCCTGTTAGCCAGCATAAACGGCGTGCCATCCTCATGCGCGAAGGCGAAATAGGCGTCATGTGCGAGTAACTTCATCACCCGAATGCTGGGCTGTACCCGTCAATGGACGTGAAGATGATCTCCCGCGCCTTTTCCCAACCCTTCCCGAATACCTTGTCAAATACAGGTCGAGCTGGCAAAGCGCGATAAATACGCTCCACATTTTCGTGCACCTCAAAAACCTTTATCGAAGCCACGGGCGCGATAGCGCGAAGCTCATCCAGGGACAGAGCCTTGACGGTTTGACCGTTGTCCTTGAACTCGATACTAATGGCGCTTTGTGCCGATGCGGGCGTAAGCGGGAACGCATGGACGCAAAAGCTGCCGAGCAAGAGCAGGAGATATTGCAGAATTCTTGAGACGCTCATACTCATGAGTGGACTTCTCCCATGACACGAATTCATTGTTTTACAATTATGTCTAGCGCCATTCTTGGTTTGACGGGTGCGCAGCTTGGGTGGGATGGGAGGAGCGTAGCGCAACCCATCAAAACTACGCAACACGACATATTAACCACAGCCGAATATCAGCGATGTTGCTTTGGTAGGGCATTAGCATAACCAAATGATGAGTTGCCTCACTTAGAATCGTGAGCCGCGACCTTCGTCATGCGCCGTGCGTTTTCGATTTTACCAGCTTAACCGCCAGCCAAGCACGTTGCGGAAGATTTGTTCAGAGATTCCCAATGACATATATCCATATGCTGCGTGAACTGATTTCCAGAGATATGAAAAGACTTGCTGGCAAGGTATATCACGCCAGAGGCACCGCTTATTTCGAGCAAGGTCTGGTGAAATTGATCGATGAGAATGACATTGACATCATCGCTTGCGTTGCAGGCACATATGATTATGAAGTCCGGTTATGGCAGGAAGACGATGAGCTGATGTACGAGTGCAGTTGCCCGGTGGGCAAGATGGCGATTTCTGCAAGCATTGCGTTGCAACCGGTCTTGCGCTGCTCGCAAAGCGCGTGGGGAAAGAAGCAGCACTCCGCCATGGATGACATTCGCAATTATCTGGAGACGCTGGAAGTGGACGCGTTAATGGGCATTATACGCACGCCTGCAAACATGACAAGCGCGTGCGCGAAAGGCTCCTGCTGGTAGCGCGGGGACGAGGAAATTCCAATTCGGCAGTCAAGGCATGGAAGAATGCGTTAAATCGCGCCACGGAAATCTTCACGAGGTGCGACACGGCATAGTAACGTATCGAACGTGCACGAACATAAAGGTTATAGGATTGCTGGATGACCCGCCGCCACGGTACTGGTGTAAAGTGCCTGGCCCTGTGGCTATATAGCAACCTGAAGCATTCAGGAAAACAAGAAAATCCTGATTTATCAAATCTCACTCATTCAATACAAAAAGGAGCCATCGATGCAAATCGAAGAGCAACACGATGCCGCATTAAAAAAAGTGGCTGAAATGGTAGGAGACACAAAATTTGCCATGCTGACCATCATGGAGAGAGACGGCACCTTGCGTAGTCGCCCAATGTCGACCATGCAACTCGATGCTGACGGCAACCTTTGGTTTTTTACGTCGCAGTCGTCACTAAAGTTTGTGGAAGGGCAGCGGCAGTGGCAAGTCAACCTTTGCTATGTCCGCACGGATAAGCAGGATTATCTTTCCATATCCGGCAGCGCGCAATTCGTACATGACAACGAGAAAATGAAAGACTTATGGACTCCAGAGATAAAGCCCTGGTTTCCAAACGGGCTGGACGATCCGGACTTGACCTTGCTCAAGGTCAGCATTGTGGAAGCGGAATATTGGGATGGACCCCCATAGTACGGTAGCGCGTACTATGGGGCTGGCCAAAGCTCTTATTACCGGAAATACCGACGTGCTTGGCGAAAGTCGTAAGATAGAATAGCCAAGGATGGGGCGGAAGGCAGCACAACTAATACAGGGCTCAGAGTTATTTTAGCCAGCGTGAAAACTGGCGCACACTACGCCAGCACGCGAGCCCTCCACCGCCTCCCCTAATAGTTCTACTTCAATGTCTTCCGGATCCGCCCAGGATTCGTCAATCCACTCCTCTTCGCCAGAGGGATGAGTAAGCTGTGCCGCTTCCTCGGATTCAGCAATGACAACAGCGGTATCGTAGGTGTTAAAACCCGTATTCTCATACTGAGAAATGAGATAAATGTTCATGCCAACTCCTCTTGCCTCGAAATCAACAGTGTATCAATTAAATTGCCAACAATATGCCGGGGAACCTGGACGCAGGGGACAAAATAGATGGGATTACGCGGGTTGCATGAAAATCTCAAGCGCGGGGTCTTGCCTGATCCAACCTATTACCCTCATAGGGGGCCCAAGACTTAAACATGCAAGGCTGTGTGGAATAATCAGATGGTGAAGGTACATCCCCACCTTAATGTCGATAGAAATTTCTACTCCCAAGTTTGATCAATGTTAACGACAACATGGCAAGACCTCCTGAACCCGGGAGGAGCGACTGATTTCTTTTCTCGCAGGGAATTCCCACCATTCGAACCAGAGGCAGCCCATGAGTACAGTCGCACTAATGCGCTGTGGCTCGCGGAGCTCAGCCGATTGATCTATCGACAAGATATCGAAGAAGTGAAATCGGCTCCGCAGCCGACCCGAGCTCGCTTTTTGGAAAAGGCGGGATTGAAACAGCGTGCCTTTTTTGCTTCACCGGAAATGGATACTCATGCAATGCTCGTTGAACCCATGGTTTCACCTTCCTATGCAATTCTGGTATTCAGAGGTACCGATAGCAACAGGGATTATGTTACCGACTTTGAATGTGGAATACTTCCATGGGACCGAAACGAAGTAGGGATTCACAAGGGTTTTAAAAAGGCGCTTGACTCGGTGTGGGATAAGATTGAGAAGGAGCTCTCTCCGCTTGTCTGCCCGATCTTCTATACCGGTCATAGTTTAGGCGGAGCGCTTGCCACCTTAGCGGCATCGCGACATAAACCACGGGCGGTTTATACATTTGGATCACCACGGGTGGGAAACGAAGCATTTGTTACGTCCCTGCAAACATTACCGATCCATCGCGTTGTTGACAATAAAGATGCAGCAGCGCTGCTTCCGCCTGAAGTATTGGGATTTCGCCATGTCGGTTTATTACAATTGCTTATGGAGCCACAAACCGAGGCCAAAGAAAACTCCTTTTTTGCACCGCTAAAGGTCTTTGAAGAACCTCCAAGGCCATTGGCAGATCATGCGCCGGTTAATTATGTCGACAGAATATGAATTTTCTCTGAAAAAACGTTCAGTAGTAGCACCTATTTTTGTAGTGTGTCGGTCAGTGTAAAGCCCGGTAATTGTTTATTTTTCATGGTTTCACCTAACTGGGGGAGTAAGCTTCTGCGAAGTTTCGTTCACCGCGAGTAGAGTCGTTGGGGAATGACTCAAGGTTTCATGCGCGGTTTGAATCCCAATATTTTCATAGCCGGCAATATGGACCGCCTTGAAGCTTCATAGTCAGCCCAAGGCCTATTCAATTTTGGTTTCCAATATCTTATTAAAGTCGTGCTCAGCCAATACCTGACGCTTGGCAAAATATTGTAGAGCATGGCATTGGATGCATGACGAAAAAATGACCTGGGGGAGTATTGTCTAGCCCCCGATGGGGTTCTTCGCAGAAGGGCTTCAGTTATTAAATTCTTGGACGTTACCCCCAGCTATATGACGCTCCTAGCCTTATTTGGACGAAAGAAAGCCACAAATACCACCGTTACGTCGTTTTATGGCTTTCTTTACTTTGGATTTCTTCGGACTATCTTTTGGTGGGCGGTACTGGGATCGAACCAGTGGCTTCCACCGTGTGAAGGTGGCACTCTACCGCTGAGTTAACCGCCCATTGGTTAGTCGACAGATAACCGGTTGGGGAGGTGCAATTAGAGCATGAACACGCGCTTTCGGTCAACGCGCTCGCGGGCGCTACAAGGCATGCAGTCTCACGTGATCGACGTAAGTCACGGCTGACTCGGTATTTCACGTAAAATGGCCGGCTTTCACCTCGTCAAAGTCTATCCCCACATGATCCGTACCCGTTTCGCTCCCAGTCCCACCGGTTATCTCCACATTGGCGGTGCACGCACCGCGCTGTTTTCCTGGGCTTATGCCCGCAGGCACGGCGGTAAATTCATTTTACGCATAGAAGATACCGATCTCGAACGCTCCACTGCACAATCCACTCAGGCGATACTTGACGGCATGGCCTGGCTGGGGCTCGATTATGACGAAGGGCCGTTTTACCAGATGCAGCGTTTGGCTCGCTATCATGAAGTGGCGGAGCAGTTGTTGCGGGCGGGGAAGGCATACCACTGCTATTGCAGCAGGGAGGAGCTGGATGCGATGCGCGAGCAGCAGCGTGCGGCGGGGATGAAACCCAGGTACGACGGACGCTGGCGCGATTCAAAGCAAACGCCGCCTGCCGGGGTGAAGCCGGTGGTGCGACTGAAAAATCCACTGGAAGGAGAGGTAACCTTCAATGACCTGGTTAAAGGTCAGATTACTGTTGCCAACAGCGAACTGGACGATCTGGTACTGCTGCGCGCCGACGGTGTGCCGACTTACAACTTTGGCGTGATGATCGACGATCTCGATATGAATATCACCCATGTGATCCGTGGCGATGATCACGTCAATAATACGCCGCGCCAGATCAATATCTTGAAAGCCTTGGGCGCGCCATTGCCGCAATATGCCCATATGCCGATGATACTGGGGTCGGACGGCGAGCGGTTGTCCAAACGCCATGGCGCGGTTTCAGTGATGCAGTACCGCGAAGATGGTTATCTGCCTGAGGCGTTGATAAATTATCTGGCGCGGCTGGGCTGGTCGCATGGTGACGAGGAAATATTCAGCCGCGAACAATTGGTCGAATGGTTCGATTTTTCGGCAATCAACCGTTCTCCGGCCAAATTCAATCCGGAAAAATTGCAGTGGCTCAACCAGCAATATCTCAAGACTGCCGACAATGCGCGGCTGGCGGAACTGGTTCGGCCTTTTCTTGAAGCGGATGGTTGCAACACCGCAGGGCAGGGTATGCCAAATCTCCCGAGCGTGGCGAATCTGCTCAAGGAACGGGTCAATACCGTGGCGGAGTTGGCCGATGCGGCAGTCTATTTCTTTCGCACGCTGGAACCTGCCGAGGAACTCAAGGCGCAACATTTTACCGCTGAGGTAAAACCGGTCATTCTCGACCTGAGGCAGAAACTGGCTGTTATCGAGTGGGAAAGCGATGCAATCAATGACGCTATCAAGACCGCCGCCAAGGGCCATGGCGTAAAAATGCCCAAGGTAGCCATGCCGCTGCGCGTAATGGTGGCAGGTGTCGCGCAGACGCCTTCAATAAACGCAGTGCTCGAAATACTCGGCAGGGAAGAAACGCTCAAGCGCATGGATAACCAGCTGGCAGGTTTTCCTGCCTGATCCGGCCCGAGCGGCAAAATGCAGTATATCGTTGATCTGCTTTGCACTATACTGCCGCTTTACATTGACTGGAATTGTGCGGCTCAGTATAATTCGCGTTCATTTTGTCGGGGGTATAGCTCAGCTGGGAGAGCGCTTGCATGGCATGCAAGAGGTCAGCGGTTCGATCCCGCTTACCTCCACCAGTTTCCGGCAATATCGCAAACTGACTGCAATTTGTTTAAAGTCCTTCAGTCCCCATCGTCTAGTGGCCTAGGACATCACCCTTTCACGGTGAGTACAGGGGTTCGAATCCCCTTGGGGACGCCAAAAATCATCTATTCGTAGCTTGTTTTTCAAGCGATACGATGTGACGCGCGCCGAGTCAGGCTGGATTCAGGTGGTCCAGATGATATTTCCGGCGCAAGCTACCACTACCACCGTAGAGCGCATAAAATAGAACAGCCTGATAATTGCCGGAGACTTTACCGGCACTCAGCCGTTTATTGGCGCTATCCCTACGCTTGGTCCTATTTCGCTTGCCCAGTAGACTTTTGATTCTGGAAATCCGGTAAGTTTGGCTTCAAAGTAATACGGATCCATCGAGTCCTCTGAACAGCTTACGACAAGACCGGGTTTACGTTCGATATCGCCTTCTTTAGTCCGTACATAGGTGATACATTTTGTGGCCATTTTGCTTGGCTCCTGTAAATGGTCAAAGTGGGTGCATTCAAGTTTTCCTTTTGTACTACTGGTTTTCTCGCTGGTTGAACGAGCATCCGGCGACAACGATTTCCCGTTGTGGTCAACAAAACGCTTCAGAGGACGGATGAGACCACTCACACCGGCTTGACCTCATCCTTTTGTCGCAACCAATACCGGATGGACTTGCTACGGTTTGGTCACACACATCCCCTTGCAGTCAAGACCATCTCTGGTGGGATCGCAGTTGTCGGCGGGGTCATCTATGCAAACCATGCCGCCGATGCAGTTAATCCGGCTGGGTCCACCGCAAGGCTGTTTGAATTTGCTCTTTTCCCCGGAACCGGCCACGCATTTTCCGGGACACTCAAGGCCGTCTCTGGTGGGGTCGCACTTATCCGCGGGATCATCAACACACGACAGGCCCTGCGGGCATTGGATTACGCTGGGTCCACCACAAGGTAAATGTTTTTTTTCGCCGGTGGCAGATTTTCCGTGCGGAGCCGAAGTGCCCGGTCCAGATGCTCCATCCTGTGCATGAACAGCGCCACCTACACCAATAGTCAAGCCAACAGTCAAGCCAAGCGCCGCTATAAATCTGGCAGTTAAATTAAATATCCGATAACGTTTCATGGTAGCTCCATTCAAGTAAGAGAATAATAGCATCAGCTAGAAATCTCCCTCTTTCTGCTAAAACCGCTGTCTGTTATTTTTTATCCGGGTATCGAAAACAAGATAGAAATTCACACTAATTTTGCGAATATGGAGCTGCCCGGTTCTGTGCGGTGCCGCACTTTTTGCAGAGGTAATTTGCACAGACACATCGGTAAATGAATGGCGACGCGGAAAGCATTTGTGGCGAAATGCCAGGCCAGTATTAGACACAGGATAAGCAAGTGATGGGTATCGAAGGACCGCGGGGCGTTCTCATGTGTGCCAAGTTGTGTAAGATATCGGTCGATTGATACGATTGATCGTCCAAGCACCGGCATAGAGACGCCCGAGCACCGGCATAGCATCAGCATAACTCTCCTGGGCCGCAATTTTTAAAACCCGGGAATTTACCGATACCTGCCTGGTCAGTGTACATTTGCGTAGCGCAGCAAGAAGCGCTGAAGCGCCGACCTGTAAACCAGTAAAGATATTATTATGTTCAATACGTACGTGCATGAGTGACGGTTGGAGCCACGAAGAACTGACGGCGTCAGTTGAATGCTATGTCGAAATGCAGCGCAAGGAGCGTGCAGGCCAGCCTATCGCAAAGAAACAGTACTATAGGAAGCTGGCGCAGAGGTTCGGCCGTAGTGAAAAAGCATTCGAACACCGGATGCAAAACATTTCATACATCCTCTCGCTCATGGGGCGCAGCTGGTTGACCGGCCTCAAGCCTGCAAAAAATGTCGATGCTGACGTTGCGGACCGGATCGAAAAATTATTTACCCAACTCGACGGTCAAAAGTTGGTGGCCGTCGCTGCCTTCGAGATCACTGTGCGAGAAGGAGTCCGGCAAAAAAATTTCTCCAAGCCGAATGGTAATCCCAGCCCGAAGGCCAGACGTATCGCGATCACGCAATTTCAGCGGGATACCGCAGTCAAGGCCTGGGTTTTACGGCAAGCAGGGGAAATTTGCGAATGCTGCGAGCAACCTGCTCCGTTTAATGGTGCCGACGGTTTGCCTTACCTGGAATTGCATTATGTTCGGCAACTGGCGGAGGGTGGAGCGGATACGGTATCGAATGCGGTTGCGCTCTGTCCCAATTGTCATCGTGAAATACATCACGGCGCAAACGCTCAGGCACTCACGGCGTGGCTGTACGATAACGTCGCCAGGCTGTTGCGAGACTAGGCCGGTAAAGAGGAGTAATTCGTGTTTTTGCCGTGCCGCAAAAATGTTTGCTGAATAATATTAATACAACATATCAATATATGATAGATGAATGCACCGGCATGGCTGATGCAGGGCGGATGGATTGGAGCGCATCCCATCAAGATGCTGGGCAGCACCAGAAGAAATATAGGTACGATTATTTACCATTCGGCTTAGCGGCTAATTCAAGGGATAGGATAAGCGGATGAAATGATAGGCCGCGCTTTGCTCCACCCATCCTGCGTGTATCACCAGCAGTGAGGCTACCAATACTCAGTAAAATGAAATAACCTTTATGAGACTATGGTAAATATATGAAACAAATGTATTGGAAGGATCGCTGATGCTTTTTTGGCAAGCAATAATGGCGGCACGGGATCTCGGACGTTTGCACGAGATCGCATCTATACTCATCCGTTACGGCTTCGGGGATATGGTGCGGCGATTGGGGCTTGCCAATGCGCTGGAGCGCACCGGCCGCGTATTGCGCTGGAACGAAGCGAGTGAATTGGCTCAGCTCGAACCCCATGCTCGCGTGCGCCGGGCGCTGGAGGAGATGGGGCCCACTTTCGTCAAACTGGGCCAGATTCTCGCGACCCGTGTCGATCTCTTCGATCCCGAGTGGATCGCCGAATTCAGCAAGTTGCAGGACAGCTCGCCCGCCTCTCCTTATCCAGAGGTTCATCGGCAGCTTACCGAAGACCTTGGCGCCGCGCCCGAGGAGGTATTTGTCGCGTTCGATCCACAGCCATTGGCAACGGGGTCGATTGCGCAAGTGCACCGTGCCCGCTTGGAAGATGGCAGTGAGGTGATAGTGAAGGTGCGCCGGCCCGGCATCCGGGCGGTCATCGAGGCTGACCTGCGCTGGCTCTCTAGGCTGGCCGAATTGATCGAAACGGGGAACTCCGAGTTGCGCCATTTTCGCGGGCAGGAGATTGTCCGGCAATTCACCCAATCCCTCCGGGCAGAGCTTGATTTCGCGGCTGAGTGTCGTAGCGCAGAGCGCATCGCGTCCAATTTCGTGGACTACACCGGGCCTGGTCACCCGCGCGATGACGGTCTCCCGGACGAGTACGCTGCTACGGAAGCCTTGGCTGGGCTCCATCCTCCGCTTCCCATCGTTGTTATTCCCAAAGTCTATTGGCAATGGACGGGTGAGCGAGTGTGCGTGCAGGATTACATCGAAGGCATACCCGGCCGTGATCTCGCCGCTGTCGATCGTGCCGGCCTTGACCGAAAGATTCTTGCCCGGCGTGGTGTCGCCGCAGTGGTAAAGATGATTGTCCTGGATGGGTTGTTCCACGCCGACCCGCATCCGGGCAACGTGTTTTATTTACCGGGCAATCGCCTCGCTCTGATCGACTTCGGCATGACTGGGAGGCTTACGGAGGATCGAAGGGGCCAGTTGATCCAGCTTTTGCTGGGTCTGGTGCAGCATGAGCCCGCGCAAGTCGCCGATGTGCTGCTCGACTGGGCAGTAGACGGAGAGGTCAATGAAAAAACGCTGACAGCCGAAATTCAAGCGTTTGTAGATCAATACCTCGGCGTGCCATTGAAGCAGCTCAGGCTTGGCTTCATGCTGTCCGATCTGGTGGGCATCCTGCGGGGGCATCAGCTTCATCTACCGCCGGATCTGGCACTCTTCGTCAAGGCCTTCATTACGCTCGAAGGCATGGGGCGCGAGCTCGATCCGGATCTGGATATGGCCAGCGAAGCGCTGCCCGTTCTTCGCGACGCGATAAGTGCCCACTACGCTCCATCGGCAGTGGCGAAACGGAGCATGCGGACGGCCGCGCAGATAGCTAGCCTGATAGCGGATATGCCTCGAGAGCTTTCCCGACTGCTGCGCACCGCGCGCCGCGGCAAACTGGATATCCAGGTTGACGTTTTGCCTCTCAAGCATCTGGGCGCCCAGCTGGACGGCGCCGCCAGCCGGCTCACGGTCGGTATCGTCGTGGCGGCGATCATCGTCGGTTCGTCCATCGTCATGACTGTATCAGGTGGTCCGACGTTGTTGGGGTTGCCCTTCTTCGGACTGCTCGGCTACCTGTTCGCGTCGGTCGGCGGAATCTGGTTGCTGTTTTCCATTTCGCGCAGCAACAAGGCGGATCGGGAGAGAAGGCCCTGAGGCTTTTCGAATTCTCACATTCGGCAGGAGTTGGCCTGCTATACAAGCTCAATCTGATCCCTGCATGCATGGAATATGTTCTGAGGCTTGCTTGATACCCGCAACGGATGCGGATAAGGTGAGGTTTTGGCATCGCCTATTGGATGGGGGTCTTACAAATGACAATCACGCTTAACCATACCATTGTGCCGTCGCATAACAAGACTGAGTCGGCGAGGTTCTATTCGAGAATATTCGGTTTCGACTATTTTGGCGAGTTCTCGCACTTCGTTGTTGTGAAGGTGAACGATACGTTATCCCTGGATTTCGATAACAGGGAGAAATTCGAATCTCACCATTATGCATTCAAGGTTAGCGAGCAGGAATTCGACGAGATATTCGGACGCATCAAAGCCGAGAATATCAAGTATGGCAGTGGTCCCTTTGAGCCGGAAAACATGAGCATCAATCACAATGATGGCGGGCGCGGCGTTTATTTCCGTGATCCCAGCGGCCACCTCCTGGAGATGCTCACCGTTGATTACGCGATGTGATCAGAAGGATTGAAGGCGCTTCCGCTTCCATACGAGGCAATGCGCTATGCTAATCGGTCGCCGTACACTTTGCCGATCGTCGCTCGCAAGTGTACCCTCAAGGTCATCGTATAGAAGCGACGAGCCCTGGCAGTATTTATTGATGGCCGGCCATCGACACCCCTTCGTCGGCTATCTCATGCCGTAGCTCATGCACAATATCCTGCAACGCGTTTCGGAAGTCCGGATCCTGTAAATGGCGAATTTTCAATATGACGATGAGCTGATTGCCGTTCCTTGTCCTGCTCCAGCTTTCCATTTGCAAGCTTTTCTCTATGGCTTCAGCTCGCCTGTCATCGGAAAGATAGAAGAAATCACAACAGCATTTCCTTCCTGAACTCGAAGCTGGCGGAGTTCGGCAGGATGTGCATGCGGCGAACAGCGCAGCCGAGGGTACGGCGAGCGGTTCAAATCCGAGTTCTGTCGTGTTTGCGGCCGAGTGCGCATTTGCCGGTTTGACGCCAGCAATTAACGCTGCATAGTTTTTGTTCGTGCTGTGACTCCCGTTTTTCTCAGGAACTTGACCGAGCGTCGCGGCGCAAACCCTGACTTGTAAAAGAAGCGTTTGCAATCCGAAGCCTCTCCACTCTTTTTTCACGTAGCACATCCCCAGTTCTTTCTCGGTTGGGTTTGCAAGATCGAATACGCCTGCGCCAGCCATGAAATTGCCGACGGCGTTCTCTATAACAAAAAATAGCCCGTTTTCAACGGCTGCCTTGAATTCATCGTAGGGGCGCGACAGGAGGTTAGCCGATTCTTCCAGCGGCAGATTTTTAATCGCTTCGCGATACTCCGCCAATATGTGCCCAACATCACCAAGACCCGCCGCGCGGATAACCGCATGGATTATCGTCACTGTATTGCCCTCCTGTCGCGCTGCTGTGTCTCACATGATTACTGTTGCTATTTCGCCGTTGCAACCCCCGCATGCGGATTCAGATGCGTAGGACATCTGAATAACCTCTTCGTTCCTTGATGAGCTGCGCTATATAAGGGCACCAAGGCAAGGATCAATCCAATGAAATTTCTTCCGATGGCATATGCTTAGTTGTCGGTCTTTATACGCAATTGCATTTTTCGATATACTACGTTGACATTAAAATAGGATTGGAATATAAATAATTGCATTATTCAACTATATTGCTGAGAGAGATATGCTTGAATGGAAATGAGATAAGATCATGGTTACCATAGAGCAGTACCGGTGGATTTGCGCGAAGTGGACGGGTGACCCCGAGGAATTCTCATGGCTGGTCCAGCACGGCGACATCGTGGGGTTCTCGCAGCGCGCTATCGCAGATGAATTCGAATTTGCGCCGTCAACGGTTTCGCGCTGGGCGGCGGGCGAGGCGCTTCCCCATAAGCGCATCCAGAAACTGGTGATTGGCGGATTGGAGAAAAAGGCCCGTCGGCTCGAAAACGCAGCCGCCAACGCAACTCTCTTTCCAGGTAAAACCCATGGTCATGAGCCATCGCAGGGATAAATCTCCCGTAACGCATAATCGTCCCGTTGGTCTGCATGCATGAGGGCATCCGAAGTCAATTTCGATGGTCTGGTGGGCTTAACGCATAATTACAGCGGATTGGCTACAGGTAACATTGCCGCGGCAGAGAACGCGCTGACCGAATCCAATCCAAGGCAAGCGGCGCTTCAAGGGCTAGAGAAAATGAAGCGCCTCGCCGATTTGGGAATACGGCAAGGCGTATTGCCTCCGCAAGATCGCCCGGCAGTCGGCCCGTTGAGGAAATTGGGTTTTTCGGGTAATGATGCTTCGGTTATCCGCCAAGCCGCTGCGGTGGCGCCGGGATTGCTGCGGGCGTGCTGCTCGGCATCGAGCATGTGGGTGGCGAATGCTGCCACGGTTTCCCCGAGCGCGGATACGGAAGACGCCAAGGTCCACATCACGCCGGCTAATTTGCCCTCTCAATTCCACCGGAGCATCGAGGCGGCAGCCACATCGGTAATCCTGAAACGGGTCTTCAGCGATGAGCGGTTTTTCGAGCATCATAACCCACTCCCACCGAACCTGTATTGCGCAGATGAAGGCGCGGCCAACCATATGCGGTTGTGTTCGGATCACGGTGAGCCCGGGCTGGAGGTTTTCGTATTCGGCCGATCTGCAAGGCGTGATGCGCCGCAACCGCTGAAGTTTCCCGCGCGCCAATCATCGGAAGCGTGTGAGGCGATATCCAGGCTTCACAGGATCAAGCCCGGAAGACAGCTGTTTGTCCAGCAGAACCCGGCGGCTATCGACGCCGGCGCGTTTCACAATGACGTGGTCGCGGTGTCAAATTGCAATGTCCTGCTATATCACGAAGCCGCATTCCTTGATTGGCGGGAAACCGAAAAAGCCATGGTTGAAGCATTCAATTTTTCCAGTTGCCCGGTTCACTTCATAAGAGCCGGCGAATCGGATTTCCCGCTTGCCGAGGCAGTAAGCACTTACCTGTTCAACAGTCAGTTGATCAGTCTTCCCGGTGGAGGAATGATGATTCTGGCGCCTTCCGAATGCCGGAATTCTGACTCCGCACGGACTTTTCTCGAACGTATTGCCAGCGACGCGTCTAATCCTATCTCGCGTATCGAATACGTGAATTTGCGTCAGAGCATGAGAAACGGTGGCGGCCCAGCTTGCCTGCGGCTACGTGTTGTCCTTACCGAACCGCAATTCGACGCTGTCACCAGTGGTAGTCGCACTATCCTCGACCAGAGTCTTTACGACGAGCTGAAGGCGTGGATCGAGAAACATTATCGCGAGCGCATTTCGCCGAATGATCTGGGAGATCCCGCGCTATTGCATGAGAGCCGTACTGCGCTCGATGAACTTACACATATCTTGTCGCTTGGGCCGATATACGATTTTCAGAAGGTGTAGCATTGCGGCGATCAGGCTTGTTCCTTGCGACAGGTCTGTCGCAGTTTCGGTTTTATTGCCGGGTTACCCTACACTTGAGCTAATCCAATCTCCGCTGGGTTTCACGAAATAGCAGGATGGGTGAAGGCGGCAAGCCGTAACCCATCGTTTTTGCCTTGATGGGTTGCGCTTTGCTTCACCTATCCTACAAAATTGAATATGCCGTCGGGCAGGACCGCATCTACTTATCTGCCTGAGCCATTTCGCCTTTGGCAATCGTCGGAACATCTCTCATTGCTGAGCTAGCCATGCTGGATTAGAATTCGTCTGATGCGCTTGAAAAGCGAAATCAGCCTCATAATGATTCTGCTGATTTATTGCGATAGAAGATTGCAGGCAGTAAACTTCCTGGCGAAACGCACCCAAATACGTCAGATTGAATACCGTTACCCCTCCGTTTGCTGGATAAGGACAGCTTATTCCAGATGAGAGATCGCTTGTGAAAAATAAACTTTGGTTCGTCGGCTGGTTCGTAATCATGACCCTCATGGGTTGCACTCACATCCCTGAAAGAGGCATGGCAAGGGCGGCATACCCGCAGATGGATACGAGCGCAACCAGGGACATCAACCTGAGCGATTCGAAATCGCTGAAAGCGATTCTCTACGCCCAGTATGAGGAATGGAAGGGCACGCCGCACCAGATCGGCGGCTTGAGCAGGGACAGCATAGACTGCTCGGGGTTCGTTCATTTAACGTTCAAATCGAAGCTGGGCATTGTACTGCCAAGATCAACCGATTCGCTGGTAGAGCTGGGAGTGCATATCGATAAAGATGAGCTGCGTACGGGCGATCTGGTCTTTTTCAAGACGGGCAAATCGCTCAGGCACGTGGGGGTCTATCTGGAACGCGGCAGATTCCTGCATGCATCGACCAGGCAGGGTGTCGCCATTTCAAGTATGAACAGCGCCTACTGGAAATCGGCCTATTGGAAAGCGAAGCGGCTGGAAATGTGACATAAGATTACTGTACAAGAGTCAGCAACATCATTACGTCGATTACCGGAAAAATCTCTCCAGGTTTTGTAGGTCAGGCTATGCCTGACATTTTTTTGACTTTCGACAACCGGACCCAGTCCCGTCTGCTTTAGCTGGCCAGTTTAGTAGGATGGGTGGAGCAAAGCGCAACCCATCATTCGTTTTATTTGGTGTTTGCATGCTGATGGGTTGCGCTCTGCTCCACCCATCCTACAGAAGTGATGTTACGTGAACGGGATCGAGCCGATATATCCTGTCCTTGAACCATTCTCGGTTGTGTCGTCAAGCATAATCCGACCACCCTGTTTTCCTTATGACTAGAGAACCTGGCGATAATACCGGCGCATGGGAATCGACAGCCAGGTAGTTCCATCCTGGCACAGGCATGGTATGCTTCGCCGCTATGCTGCCATCCATCGAACAACGCCTGTCCCTTGAACTCGTCGCCAAGCCACCGCAGATTGCCGCTGCTATCACCCTTCTGGACGAAGGCGCGACCGTTCCCTTTATTTCACGGTATCGCAAGGAAGCCACGGGCGGCCTGACCGATACCCAGTTGCGGTTGCTGGAAGAACGGCTGGGCTACCTCCGCGAGTTGGAAGACAGGCGCGCTGCTATCGTCGCGTCCATTGAAGAGCAGGGCAAGATGACGCCGGCCTTGCTGGCTTCAATCATGCAGGCGGAAGACAAGACGCGGCTGGAAGATCTTTACCTGCCTTTCCGGAAGAAGCGCCGCACCAAGGCGCAAATCGCGCTGGAGGCCGGGCTTGAGCCGCTGGCGGATGCATTGTTGGCCAATCCGATGCTGCAACCCGAGGAAGAGGCCGGAAAATTCCTGAAGCCCGCTTTCGCTACGGAGCAAGGCGACAATCCCGGTGTGGAAGATACCAAGGCAGCACTCGAGGGCGCACGGCAAATCCTCATGGAGCGGTTTGCCGAAGACGCGGTGCTGCTCCAGTGGCTGCGGGAATATCTGCTGGCGCATGGCATGGTCGAGTCCCGAATCGTCAAGGGAAAGGAGGAGGCAGGCGCCAAGTACGCCGATTATTTCAACTATTCCGAAGCGATCAACACCATCCCCTCGCATCGCGCTCTGGCTATGTTCCGGGGTCGCCGCGAAGAAATCCTGCACGTTGCCTTACGGCTGGATTCTGAAGCGGAAAGGCCTAAATGGGATGCGCCGCATAATCCCTGTGAAGCCCGCATTGCCATGCAGTTTGGTATCAGGAACCAGAATCGCGCGGCTGACGCATGGCTGAGCGACACGGTACGCTGGACCTGGCGGGTAAAAAGTTTCCTCCATCTTGAAACTGAACTGATGGGCGCGCTGCGCAAGCGCGCCGAAGCCGAGGCGATCGATGTCTTTGCGCGTAATCTGAAAGCACTGCTATTGGCCGCACCTGCCGGGCCGCGTGTCACGATGGGCCTCGACCCCGGCGTACGTACCGGGGTAAAGGTCGCGGTAGTGGATGCGACCGGCAAGGTCATGGATACCGCCGTTATTTATCCCCACCAGCCCAGGAACGATTGGGAGGGCTCGCTTCGTATACTGGAAAAGCTGGCTGAAAAATATCAGATATCGTTGATTTCCATCGGTAATGGCACGGCATCGCGTGAAACCGACAAGCTGGCAAGAGACCTGATCAAGCTGCGACCGGAACTCAAGCTCACTTCGGTCGTCGTGTCGGAAGCGGGCGCATCGGTCTATTCCGCTTCGGAATTCGCCTCGCGCGAACTGCCCGACATGGACGTATCGCTGCGCGGCGCGGTATCCATTGCACGCCGTTTACAGGACCCGTTGGCCGAACTGGTAAAGGTCGATCCCAAATCCATCGGCGTCGGCCAATATCAGCACGATGTCGCACAAACCCAACTGGCGCGCTCGCTCGATGCAGTGGTCGAAGACTGCGTAAACGCGGTTGGCGTGGATGTCAACACGGCCTCATCGCTTCTTCTGGAAAGGGTCTCCGGGCTTAACAGTACCGTGGCGCAAAGCATTGTCGCGTATCGCGATATGAAAGGCGTATTCACCACGCGCGGGGCTTTGCGCAACGTGCCGCGCCTAGGTGACAAAACCTTTGAACAAGCGGCAGGTTTTCTCCGCATCATGAATGGCGATAATCCGCTGGATGCCTCCGCCGTGCATCCAGAGGCATATCCGCTCGTGGAAAAGATCATTGCCGACCTCAAGCAGGACATCAAGTCGCTCATCGGTAATGGCGAACTGCTGAAATCGTTGAATCCGGCCAAGTATACGGATGAGAAATACGGCATACCCACGATCAGCGATATTCTGGGTGAACTCGAAAAGCCGGGCCGCGACCCCCGACCGGAGTTTACTACCGCGACGTTCAAAGAGGGCGTGAACGAAATGAAGGACCTGCGCCCGGATATGATCCTGGAGGGTGTGGTGACCAATGTTGCCGCGTTCGGGGCGTTCGTCGACGTTGGCGTGCATCAGGATGGGCTGGTGCATATTTCCGCACTTGCCGACAAGTTCGTGAAAGACCCGCATACTGTGGTCAAGGTAGGGCAGGTCGTCAAGGTCAAGGTGGTGGAGATCGATGAAAAGCGCAAGCGGATTGCGCTGACCATGCGCCTGACGGATAACGCGACACAACCAGCCAGACGCGACGGCATGCGGGAGCAAGGAGGCAAGCCGAAAGACAATTCAGCCCGGGCTCAGCAGAAAGGTGCGCACAAAAATGAGCAGAAAAATGAACAGAAGCGGGAACCCTTGGCAAATACAGCTATGGCTGCAGCATTTGCGAAGCTGAAGAGATAGGGTTATACCCATTGAAACCTGAAAAACGTCGGAATACGCCCTGTATCACACATAACGCCGGTTACGTTTACGTCATTGGCTGGTTTTCTTCACACGTGGGCATCCATTACAGCCACTCGTGTCCACATTGGAAAAGTCGACATCATTGAGGGTGGCTCCCGTGAGATCGGCGCCCTGCAACGTTGCATTGTTCAGGTTTACCCCGGTCATGTCGGCGCCGCGGAAGTCTGCTCCGTTCATTACGGAACCTGATAAGTCCGTCCGTTGAAGCTCGGCATTGCTGAATTTCGCCCTGGTGAGATTTGCACCGTTCAAATTTGCGCCTCTAAGTTCTGCGCCGGTAAAGTCCGCTCCCGTCAAATCGGCACTTTTAAGACTCGCGCCGTTCAGTCGCGCCCCAGTGAGCCGGGTGCCTATCAGGGTAGCGTTTCTCATATCCGCCTCGTTCAGCATGGCCCCACCGAGATTTGCGCTGTTGAGATTGACCAGCACCATGTCGGCATTGAACAAATTCGCGCTCCGCATGTCCGCGCCGGTAAAATCGGACTGGCGAAGCGCTGCTCGAGCGAGATCGGCATTGCGCAGGTTCGCGCCGCTAAGATCCATTTCCGTACAAAGCGTAGCTGACGTGATGGTACAACCATTAATTTCCGCAGCCGCTACTGTGCGTACGGTGAATAAAACAGCAAGTATAATCAGGCGGCAAATCATGGATTCCTCCATCTCGATAAAATTTTGAGCAGACGTTGCGTGGAGTGAGGCAACATTTCCCTGCATCCGGCACCCACGGAAGACAGCGCAACCATGGGCTATACGTTCTTACGGTTCGGCCTGCCTCCAATGACATCGCAATGCTAGTCGCCCGCGATGCCGATGTCCTCACTTCTTCTTTCCCTTCACCCCAGGCGGTTGCGCATTTCGAATCGTTTTCCGCGCGGCTTGCGTTGATACAGTTGGGCGTTGCGTCGTTGTCCGGTTGGATATGCACTGGGCCAGCTTTGCTGTCCGTTCAACTTTATTTGCCTGATATCAGTCAACGGACCGGACTTCATCTTCGACTCTGCGATCGCTGTAACCACCGGTCAGCATCAATGCTGAGAGCCCCCCTGACGCCATCGCAATGTACACTTGCCTTTTCATCGTTGAGCCCTTGAGAAACAGGTCGTGGTCCCTGGTAAGGCCGGCGGTGTGGATCTTTTCATTATATTTTTTGACACATCCTGATATGAAGCGTGGCACTGCTGGCGTTTCTGTTCTGTGCGGTAACCCACTATCATCTCTCAGTGATAGCACTTAGTTGACAAATGAGCGGTCAACCGGATTCAGGATCATGCGAAGAGGCTGAGTCTGTGGGTAAGCCTGCTGGCGGTTGCTTTCCAGGTGAGCAGGGCTAGGGTGCGACTGTTTTATCCAGTACATCGTCACTGGTTACCTTCCTTAATATCAGCTTACTAAGCGCGGGAAGGATGATAAAAGTGCAGATCATGATCCAGAATATGCCTATGGTAATGATCAACCCCATGCTGGAGATACCGGCATGCGGCGAGAAAGCCAATCCTCCAAAGCTGGATGAAGTGGTCAGAGCCCCATAGAATATGGCTCTGGCGGTGCTGGACTGATAGATATTCTGCTCTTCAGAATCAGAATCAAAAAGCGAATGGCGTAGCCTTACGAGCATGTGAATGCCGTTATCGACCCCCAATCCCAATAACAGCGGCAGGGCGATGATGTTGGCAAAGTTGATGGGAGTATTGGTGAGAACCGCGCTTGCCATGGTAAAGAGCCCGGCCAGTATGAGCGTTGCCATGACCAGGATCGTATCAATGACATTGCGCCGGATAGCGAGCAAAACCAGCGTGATGGCGATCAGGGCAATCACGATAGCCTGCTGAAAAGCGTCGATCACTACCTTCATGGATTCCCAATATATTATGGGCAGACCGGTTGTTTCCGGTGCGACAGATTGCACCTCGGTAATAAATTCTTTCAGATTGGCCAGATCATTCAGGTCTTTTTTTGGAAAAATCTGGATACGGTACAAACCGTCCCTGCTGAGCCATCGGTCCCGGATGTCGGGAGGCAGATCGTTCAGGCTGATTTTTCCGGGTTCCAGGCTGGCTGATAGTTCTTTCATGACCTGCGGTAGGGTGCCGAGTAGCGCAGTCTGGATTTTTTCAATGAAAATCGTCCGGCTGGATTGTTGCCGTTCATCAAGCTGGATCAAAATTTCCTGCAATTCCTTTTTAAGGCGTGTCAGCGACGCGCGATCCTGAACATTAGCTTTTTGAGGCAGCACTTTGTCAATGGTTTCTATCAGATGGATGATGCCGGGCGCTGGGTCGACATCGGTTTTTAGCGGTGGGAAATGCTGCACTTGCGGGCCAAGTATCAGCCCCAGGTCTTCAATCAAGACCAGTTTTTCATCCTGGTCCGTGGGCTGAAGGTCAAAAAGACTAATGGTTTTACCAACCGAAGCCAATGCCGACAGCCTTTGTTGCAGGATTTTGGTGCTATTTCCATCTTTGACCAGGACATCCAAGGTCAGTGGCGTGGTTTCCTCGTCTTCCATTAATTGTTTGAACGCGATAACCGATTCGGTACCAGGGTCGCGAAGATCGATCGGATTAAAATCAGTTTTCACATTAAGCGCCAACACGATGGAAATCAGGGCCACGATGAAGGTGGCAACGGAGATCGGTTTGGCATAACGGATCGGTATGGCCGCCAGGTTCCTTGACAGGGTTGAGATCTGAGGCCGACTTTCCTTCGACCTGAACTTTCTCGGTGTCGGCAGGATTTTTAACAGCGCAGGTAACGTAACCAACGTGATCAGCAGGCAAATAAACAGACTGGTTCCTGCCAGCAGGCCAAGCTCGGCGACGCCTTTGTAATCAGTCGGCATAAAAGCATATAGCCCGATGGATGTCGTGCCGGCGGCCAGCAGCAGCGACGGCCCCACAGTCATGATGGTATCGTGTAGCGCCCGCTCTTTATCGGCATGATCATTCAAATTATCCCGATAGCGTAAGCAGAAATGAATCGCATATTCCACACCCAAGCCGATATTGGATACTGCAAAAGCGATTGAAATCAGGTTTAATTCTGTGACGGCGATGGTTGCGAATGCGCCGCAGAAAACCATGCCCAAGGTCAGCGTCAGCAACGTGGCTACCGTAAGCAAGATAGATCGGTAAGCAACCAGTAAAATAAATAACACCACGACAACGGAGAAAACGCTGGCGGTAAAGGTGCCGGTGCTGATGCCTGCAAGCTCATCATCTTCAAGGCCGATTTCGCCCGTCACCCAAACCTTGACAGCCGGCAGATCGGGATCTTGAATATCCGCAGCGGCTTTGCGGATAGCCTTGATCGCACTTTCAGCAGGACGGATATGCGAGTGATCGAGCTTGGGCGAGACAATAATGAACGTCTTGTTGGAATGTCTTCTCTTCTCGGCGATCAATGATTCCCAGGAGAGCAAAGCTTTTCCCCCATTGATCGTTTTATGCAAAACAGATGCAATCTTGTCGGCCAGCGAAGCTAAATCGATAGGTACAACCTGGGTCTTGTCTGTTGCCTCCTTATCTGTGGCCTTCAGGGCATCCTCAAAAATAGAAAAAAAACCAGTCAGATCGGGTTTCTGGGTAATTCTGCCTATAAACGGCTGGGCGATCGACAGGTTGTTGGACAGCGCCTGCAGCTCGTCAGTGTCCAGGTAAAGCAGGCCGTTCTGGCGGAAAAATTCGCTGTCATCGGGAATGTAAGCCGAATTGAAGCGATCCGTATTGTTGCGGAGCAGGCCCAGCAGTTTTCTACTGGCGGATTTGGTCAGTTCAGGCGTTTCCGACTCGACCACCAGCAACAGCGTGCTCAAGTCCTGGGAAAAAGCCTGCTCATGAAGACGGCGGTATTGCTGAAAAGGTGCGTCGGGCGCGATCAGCTTGCTGGTATCAGTATCGATGCGTATATTGTCGACGGTGTAGTAGCCGGCCAGAATACCGAGCACAACCACTATTGACAGTACCGTAAAAGGGTGCCTCAGCGTCCAGTTTCCCCACGACGCATAACTGCGGATTGTCAGCATAATCGATCGGATCGGGCCTGATTAATTTGTTGTAGAGATTCGATTAATCTGACGGTAGCCTTGTGGAAGACGGGCCACCCGATTCGATAAGGTGAGCGGACGCACAAGCGCAAACGCAAAACCCAAAAGTTCGCTTCCATCGGTAATGTCCGAATTCTGTAAGACCGTCGCGCGAGCGCTCGTTACCCGATGCGGCAACCTGTCCGAGTACCTTCAGTTTGCGGAAATGTTCTTCGCGACAGGGCGACTCGGAAACAATTTCGATTCACCAAGAGCTGTAACCGAAGCCGCCCTATTCATATCTGGAGGCGGGTTTTTCAGTATAACGTGGATTCCTGCTCGTTATGGGCCGTGTCGGTGGCCAGATCGGCGATATTACCGCGTATGCTGCAGCTGATGACTTCAATGCAGCTTTTCCAGAACCCCCCCGAAAGCAGTTGCAGGCCGCGGAAATACCGGTTGGAGATCTCCGTCGGCGCGGTATACCGGCAGGTAATGCCCAGACCCTCTTCATCCAGATTGATTGTCTTGTGCCACATCCATGGCGGAAAAAACAAAACATCGCCCGGATGCAGGTCGAGCTCATAGCGCGGTGCATATTCTGTCAGCGCATAGGTATCGCGATCACTCGGTTCGCCATGCTCATCGGCGCTGAATTCCGCAAACCGTCGCATGCCGTTCCCACGCGCTGCCGGGTACAACAGCCAGGAGTATTCGGACTCGATCAATGTCCAATGTTTGGACCCCGATACGGCCATATACCAATTCGGACCTTCCTCACAATGGTAGTTGGCATTCAACCCCGCTCCCAGACCGAGAATCAGAAAACTCAGAACGGGTTTCGATGGCCGGCCCATGACAGGAAAATATCCATGCGACCGTGGGATGCCAAAATATTCGTAAAAAGTCGGGTTCTGGTCGAGCAGCAGTTGTTGCGGGATGAAATTGCGGCGGCGATCCTCGGCGATCTGGCGCAGGGACGTATTGACCATCTTCTTGGTACCCTTATCCAAAGCCTGCACCACGGTGTTTGGAAATCGTTCCGCAAGCCTTGCGAGTGTCCAGTCTGCGGAGGCATTCTCCACAAATCCGCGCAGCACGCAGGGAATGGATCGCTTGACGTGCTCACGGTAAAATCGGTGCGGATCGATCTCCCCAGGCCCATACTCGGGAATCGCCAGGACTTGCCCGCGCGGTACCCCGTGGTTTTGCAATCGCCGTAGTATCCGCTGCTCCGTACGCCGACGGACGTCTCGCAACATATCAGGATTAGCGGAAAGGTGCTGACACAACATGATGCTCTTCAGCGCCAGCACATTGCCGTATCCCAAGGGCAGTTTCGCCACCCCGCGCTTGCCTATTCGCTCGATAAGAAATGTGCGCAAGAAAAGTTGCTGCTCCACCACCAATTGCCACATGACATATAGAAATGTGGCTATTCCAGCAAGTGGTGTGGCCAATAGGTCTCTCGTATACGCCAGCGCCGTTTCTTTTTTTGTCTTGCCTGTACCCGCCATCGGATGCCTCCTTTGGTTCGCTTCTCTACGTTTAATTTCACCTCAAGAATTGATTCATGCAAAACTTCGTTACTTGTTCAGCTAAATCTGATTCCGGTATGTCGATGAAATGGCGGAAAGATACAAATCAAGGTTGCCGCCGGCGAATTGGTTCCCGAGTTAGAGGTTGCCGGGAGTCGATTCTAATTTCAATACTGGAGCCATGCGATGCCACAGCGCTGTCTTATGCTGCCTGACACGCCCTTTCACATTAGCCAACGCGGCAGCAATCGTCAAGTCTGCTTTTTCGTGATGAAGATTATCCACCCGCCTGGACTGGCTGGCGCAATGCGCCAGTAAGGCAGACTGCGCGGCTCTTACGATTTACGATTCGATTCCTTTTTTGCGTAGCTCCGTTTTTGCCTCTTCGCTTTTGTCCAGGTTCAGCCCCATGAATTTCAGTACCGCCGGTGTCTTCGTGAATTGCAGATCGCGGTATTCGACCACCTGAATGCGATTGCCCCACGGGTCGAGAAAATCCAGAAAGCCGCCTTCCAGAATTTTTGCACCCGCTGCTTTTGCCAGTTCACGCACCCGGGATCGATCATCGACCACGAGACCGAAATGCCTTTCATCGTCCGCACCTTGCGTTCGACCTTCGCTTAATGCGATGAACTGATCACCCATGTCGATGAAAGCCGACCTCTGGCCGCGGCCGCGCAATTCGAAGCTGAAGATACGGCCATAGAAGGCCAGCGCCTCATCGATATTTCCGACCTCGAGCGCGATATGGTTGATGCCGACCAGGCGTGGTTTTGTATTTTCGTCCATGCTGTTTCCTCCGGATGATTAACGGGTTTTATTGCCGGGAATCCTTTTGCCTGCCCTAGGTCATGACTGGGCCATCCCTTCCAATTGAGCCCAACTTTATTGATGGCTCCTGATTTGTATACGCTCTGCTTATTTCGGTCGCCGCTTGACAGCATAGCCGTAGGGGATCGGCCAGGCAGGTTCCACCCCCATGGCGTGTTGCGCCTTGATGGCCCAGTACGGTTCCCGCAACAATTCCCGCCCGATAAAGACGAGATCCGCCTGGCCGCTGGTAATGATTTCATCCGCATATTGCGAGTCGGTAATCAGGCCCACGCCGCCGGTCCGGATTTCCGCTTCGTCGCGGATGCGGCCGGCAAACGGAACCTGGTAACCTCTCGCGACAGGAATCTTCGCGTCGGGCGTCGTTCCACCGGATGAGACATCAATCAGATCCGCCCCCAGCGCCTTGAGCTCTCTGCAAAGAACGACGGATTGCTCGATATCCCAGCCTCCATCAGCCCAGTCGGTTGCCGAGATGCGTACGAAAAAAGGCAGCTCCTGAGGGATAACTTCGCGCAGCCGTCCCGCAACCCGCAGCAACAGCCGCATGCGGTTTTCCAGACTGCCGCCATATTCATCCGTGCGGTGGTTGCTGATAGGCGACAGAAATTCATGCATCAGGTAACCGTGAGCGGCGTGCAGCTCGATCACTTTGAAGCCCGCCTCAAGCGCACGTCGCGCCGCCGATTCCCAGCCGTCGATGCAATGCTCGATATCCGCATCAGACATGGCTGCCGGAACCGGATCTCCTGCATCGAAGGGCAGGGAGCTGGGGCCGATAACCGGCCAGCCACCCTCGGTAGCCGTTTTCAGGCTGTTTCCGCCGGTCCATGGGGCGTCGCAACTGGCCTTGCGCCCGGCATGAGCGAGCTGTATACCGGAAACCGCGCCTTGTGCCTCAACGAACCTTGCGATCCGGGCCAAAGGTTCGATATGATCATCTTTCCAAATTCCCATATCACCCGGCGAAATGCGCCCTTCGGCGGTAACTGCCGTAGCCTCCACCATCACAAGCCCCATGCCACCTATCGCCCGACTGCCAAGATGAACCAGATGGAAATCATTGGCAAAACCATCCTGCGCCGAATACATGCACATGGGTGACATTGCGATCCGGTTGCGGAAGGTAACGCTGCGAATGGTCAACGGGGATAGCAGGTCCACCTCCGGGACTTCGCGGTCGTGCTCGCTCTGGCAGTGAGTCTGGATGGCGCTTGGGCCGGCGCTTCTGTGAGCGGGCGGAGCGGTGCTCTGGCGCAAAGCGGCAGTAGCCATAAGGCTTTCTGCTTCGCTTACGGACGAGGAATCTTCGGATTTGTCACGTTTGCTCTGATCGTAATAGGGCATGATTTTTCCTTTATTGAAAAATTACCTGTTGAATCTGTGCAACTTTGTGGATTCGGCTGGTCGCCCGTGTTGACCCCGTATGTTAAATCTACACCCCGACGTTGTTTCTGGGCGCAATAACGTAATGTAGCTCAATGAATCATTATTGCAATATATGCCTATGCGCCATTCCCGGTTTGACACGTGTGAACTTTGGTAGTTTGGTAGGATGGGTGGAGCGCAGCGCAACCCATCAAAACTACTAATCGGTTCCGATAAAGGCAATACCCGTCCGATCAATACCTGGTTGAATTTCGCCGGCTCTTCGAACGGAGGATTATGCGACGACTGCTCGAACCACACGAGACACTTGAAGGGTACCTTGATCCTGGCGAAAAATTGTTCGGCCAGGGTGGCGGGAACATGCCGATCATAACGCCCTAGCAGAAAGAATACCGGCATATTTGGATTGCATGATATTTGAACTATGGAAGAACGGTTATTTCAAATTTTTTGGCTCCTATATAATGATTTCATCAAGGATGTTTTCAGGTTATTTTTTACATTTTGACGGAGCGAGATATGTTCATTTTCAAGTTGCAACCGTCGACCCAGGTTCTTGTCAGCTTCATAGACTTGCGAAACAGCGAGAATCGGGTATGCGGGTTAATTCAGGCGTCCGGGAAGCCCAAAAAAACAGGAAGAAAATGCCAAAAATCTACAATTCAATTATCGTTCCTGCTCCGATAGAGCAAGTATGGTCGAGAATACGCGACTTCCACGACTTTTCCTGGGCGCCATCCCTCGTTGGTTCGTGCGAGAAGGTTGGCGAGGGCAATGGATATTGCGTAGGTGCAAGGCGGCTATTGAACGGCGTGTTTCTGGATACTCTGATCGCCTATGACTCGATCGAAAAACGCATTATGTATTCCATGGATGAGGGGCCATCTCCAGTCTCATCGAAAGAGATTCACGATTACGTAGGAAATCTGCACCTGCTACCCGTTACGGCCGATAACACGACGTTTGCGGAGTGGTCCGCATCTTGGGAGTCGATAAATACCGACGCGGTCGAATACATGAACCTTGTATACCGGTCACTCCTCAGCGATCTCGCGGTGGGGTTTGGTGTGGAGAATCGGCGCGGTACACCGGACAATGCCGGATAGCCCGCACAAGCGGATCGACGCTGGCAATTGCGGCTGGGCTATTTGTCGTAGGTGGTCAGTTGCGCGCCAGTCGGCGCGATGATCGTGGCGAGTAGGCGCGCTGGTAGCGTCCTGCTGGGATTCTCCATGAATGAATGCACGGTCCCGTGCGGTTCGCTCCAGCTTTGACCGGCGCGATACTCTATCAGCTCGCCATTGTCGAGCTGTGAACGAACGATACCTTCAAGCACATAGACAAAGACGATACCTGCATGGCGATGGCTGGCGCTTCTGGCGTCAGGCGCCAAGTTGACGATGACTGCTGTCAGTGTCTGACCAGGATCATTCGGAAGCACTTCCGCCGTGACAGGCGTGAGAGTCACCCCATCGTATGTTTCCCCGGCCTGCGCGTCTGAAGCACCGGCCAAATAGCCAACGCTCAGAAATGCCGCGACAAGAAATATTTTAATGACGCGCTCCAGGCCCATGAGCTTCCGGCTCATGATTGAGTCGAACTTCATTGTCGCTCCCATTGATAATATTCGTTATGAATGCGAATCGTGCAACTGTCCTGGGGAAACAGCGAAAACCTGGTCGGCTGTTTCCGTTGCGCTAAAGACCGCAATATAGCAACTATTCGCAAGGATGTCAGGAATCTCTAGGGCGAACACACCTGTAAAACGCGTCATTAGAGAGCGCTCATATACGTGCGTGCAAACTCGCTCTCTTTGTTGTAAAGCCAGGCATGTCGCGTCATCTGCCTATGGTTACCGGCGAATGGCAGTTGCCGCGCGTGAGTGCAGGTACGCAGATAGCAAGCGTATATCTTACAAGCTTGATTGGTGTTAGCAATTGGACTCAAGTACTAGCTCGCCATGAGTTCACCAACAGCACCGCTGCGCCATCCAGTTTCTGCTCATCTGGCCGGTTCATATTTCGCTGCGATTCTTCAAGTCCGACAGGCTGCTCGTGATCTTTATTTATCGTTACTTGCCTTATTTTCATAGGGTCCTGCCGGGATATCGAATGTCAGCGTCGCACGATGACGAAACGCCTCAAATTTATTTCCTTGAAATTCTCCTGGCTGCTTTTCTACGTAGATGACTTCCAGGACGTACTGGCCAGGCCAGGGCGTTGGTATGTTGACCTTGCCGTTTTCGTCAGTCGGGTGTTCCTGCATCCAGAAATTAGGGGCGTAGACCATGACTTTGGCTTTTGCCAGCGGTGCATTCCGGAAGTAAACGGTGAATGCTTTAGGTGATCCATTCTCCGGCAGTATATCCAGCACGAGTTCTGGTTTCGCGGCTGAGCGCCCCAGCAGCGGGCTGAGGCGTGTGTAAAACATCGGTTTCACGATACCGATACCGTGCTTGGTCCAATCCTTGACTTCATAGGCAAGCTCTTCTGCGATGATCGGCGAATTACGATCCGAAATCACACCAAGATCGAAGTGGGTCTCCTTTCGTACCACCTTAATTTCGTTCCGCTTTCCGCCCGCGTCGAGCACCCAGGCCCGTGGTCCTTTTATCTCATCAAGCCTACCGGGGCTCGTCTCCCTTTCCTGTTCCTGGTATTCCCCGAAATAAAGTTGCGCATGGTGCGACTTGTCCTGTTCGATCCAGATGTAATGCGCGGCCGCAGGGAACGCCAGGGCCAGTCCGGTGAGGGCGAGGGCGGCATGAACAAGCAGTTTCTTTAGCATGATGTAATTCCCTTGAAAATAATAGATAAGGTAATCCAAACCGGTTTGTTAAAAAATGACAACTAACTTATGGTAAACGACCGCTTATGGTAAACGACTGCAACGGAGTTGATCTACTCATTTTGCCTTGCACCTGGCGCGCCACCGTACTATGCTGGATGCGTACATCCTTCTATTACATCGTATGCCGATTTCATGGGAATGCAGGAAGAGAGCACCAGCATTTCGAGATCGGGGAGCTGCCAAGTGAGGGTGCATTGCCTTCCGGAATTACCATTTCGACCACCAGCAGTTTACCGTTTTCAATCATCGACCGATGGCAATTCTTGCGGATCGTAGTCGCGCCTTCATCATCCCAGTTGTGCGGCCCGAACTGCGTTTTGTGACATTGTGGTTTGGGGCATCTGGAGAGTTGTCTAGAAGAAGTTCCCATTACGATATTCATCAGTTTGATTGATTCGCCTGCTGTGCCTTCGTTTCAGGCAACCTGAAATTTCACGGATAACAGCCAAATCCGCTTCTCGGGATTCACATAAATTACTTTGATCGCTCGGTTGCCGAGTCCGTGTGCGAATATGGCACCGTAAATCCATTGCTGACTAACCGCGTGTATATGTCTACAATTGTCGCTAGAGTAGAGGAGCTTACATGAAATTGGTGCGTGCACGAATTCAGAATTTTCGAAGTATCGAGGATTCCGGCGAGTTCAGCCTCGATGAGCATATAACCTGCCTGGTGGGGAAGAATGAATCGGGCAAGACAACGCTGTTGACGGCACTCTATCGACTCAATCCTATCTTCCGGGATGCAGGTTTCCAGTGGCAAATAGACTACCCGCGACGCCACTTGTCGGACTATGAAGAACGCCACGGCGGCAAGGATGCGGATGTAATCACGACATGGTGGATGATCGAACCTGCCGAAAAACAGGCTATTGCAAATGCGTTCGGCGCTGGAGCACTGCAGAGCGACGAAGTCGTGGTGAGAAAGGACTATGGCAATGTAATCCGCTGGACAGTCAGGTTCGACGAAGCAGCCATCGTTCAACATTTCATTGATAGCAGCAGTCTCCATGATGACGAGAAAGCGCATATCGGTTCAGTTCAAACAATGGCGGAACTAAAGGCAAAAACGGAATCGCTTCATGAATCGTCGCCCGGTAGATGGCAATGCATTCAGAAAATTGATCTTGATTTTCCCGACACCTCGGTTTCCCAGGCTATTGTAAAGCTGCTGGACCTGCCGGAATTCATGCTGTTCTCCCAGTATCAACGGATGCAAGGTCAGGTCAGCCTTGAGCAGATTCAGCAAAGGGAATCAGGCAACACGCTTGAGGCGGCTGACCAGGTGTTCATTGCGCTCTGCAAAATGGCCTCCACAACGGTTGCACAAGTTGCCTCCATCCAGGATTTCGAAAGCATGGTTTCACGCTTCGAAAGCGCCTCCAACAAGATTTCCGCTGAAATGTTCCGTTACTGGAGCCAGAATAAATTCCTCAAGGTGATTTTCCGGCTGGACCACGCCCTGCCGGGCGACCCGCCTCCCTTCAATAGCGGCCGCATCTTCCGGACCCGTATTCTGAATGAGCTTCATGACGTGACGGTTCCATTCGATGATCGCAGCACGGGTTTTGTCTGGTTTTTTTCCTTCCTTGTACTGTTCTCACAGATGAAGCGACGCCAGGAAAAGATCATATTGTTGCTGGACGAGCCGGGACTGAGCTTGCATGGCAAGGCGCAGGCCGACCTTCTGCGTTACTTCCGGGAGCGTCTTGCGCCCGACCATCAAGTCATCTACACGACGCATTCGCCATTCATGGTGCCGTCCGACAACCTGCTCTCGGTGCGCACTGTTGAGGATATGGTTGTTTATCATGAGGATGGGCAGCCGGAAGTTCAAGGTACTAAAGTCGGCAGCGATGTGCTCAGCACCGACCCGGATACGCTGTTCCCGTTGCAGAGCGCACTGGGTTACGAGATGACCCAATCGCTGTTCGTCGGTGAACATACGTTGCTGGTGACGAGACCATCCGATCTTCTCTTTTTGCGGGCAATGTCGGAGGTGTTGCGTTCTCACAAGCGCATACCGCTCGACCCGCGCTGGACTATCTGTCCGGCCGGCGGTATCGAGAAAGTTAGCGCTTTCATGAGTTTTTTTGGCGGTAATCGGTTGCACGTTGCGGTGCTGACAGATTTTGCGTCGGATCATGAGAGGGTCGAAGACCTGCGCCGATGGAATACTTTGCGCGATGCCCATATTTTTACGATGGGCGCCTCGGCAGGCCAGCAGGAGGCGGATGTCGAAGACATGCTCGGTGCCGGGCTGTACGTGGAGATCGTGAATGCGTGTTACGGCCTCAAGGGGAGGCAGGCCCTGCCTGCCCCTCCCGCTGGTGCGGGTGCGCGTATTGTCGTGTACGCGGAAGAACATTTCCGTACGCATCAGGACGTTGTCCCCGGCGTCATTCCAAAGTTCGATCGTTACGCACCCGCCGTCTATTTCACCGAGCACCAATCCGAAATCATCAAGAAATTGTTTGGCGCGGACCTGAAGGTCACACTTGCCCGGTTTGAGAAATTATTCACCGAGTTGAATGCGCTGTTGCCGGAATAGGTACAGGCCGATCGGCGGCCGTTCCATAAAAGGTCGGCCCGATGGCTTTCCCAGGTCTGGTAGCGGAAGGCCTCAATATAGCGCCTCCCCATTCGGATTTCAGTATTTTTGTTCAGTAGAGATGTTTATTCGGGACGATCAGGAATTTGGTATGTGCCGAGCAATGCGGTTGAGTTCAAAGAAAGTAATGGAAGGGTTGTAAATCAGGCAAACCAGCGTAAAAAAGCAGCTGCGGTCAGTGCCGTTACGCCTAGCGCAATGAGCAGTTTCCAGGCGGCGCGGCGTTGTTCCACAGTCCAGCCGGCGGCTCGGCGCAGATACATCACGGCTATGCCGAAGCCACCCGCCGCGCACATGATTTTGATCAGCAGCGCAGCGAAGGCTACTCCGTGCAAGTCGGGCAGCTTTTCATAGAAGTAATAGCTGACTGCGCTGAACCCCATGCCGCTTAATGCCTGGGCTGCCCAGCCTATTCCAACCAGCCAGGCAAACTTGCGCTGGATCGGGACGGGCTGCGCTGCCGGGTACAGCGCAAAAATCGCAACGCCTACCACGGCAGCGGCGCCAAAATTGTGCACGAGTTGCACAATGGCGTAGTCCAGGTTTTCAAACACAATTAGGTGGTCGGCTCAATGCTGACATTGATGCATTTTTGCGCACCGATTGGGGTGTGCGCCTTGTTGACCACCTTGATGCATATCTCGTGCTGGCCCGGCGAAAGCGTTCCCAGCGCATGAGTGCCTTTTAATCCGCGTAACGTCACAGCTTCGTCGCTGTCCAGGTAAAGATGCGTATGATCACCTTTTTTCCCCAGCGACACCGCATAGTCAATATTGACATCCCCCTTCGGACTGATTTTGGCGCCATTGGGAGGTGATGAAATCTCGACGGAAGCGCCGGAGGCGTCGGCGGCAAATGAAACCGGGACATAGCAGCCAAGAACCAGTGAAGCTGCCAGGACGTAAGATATGCGCATCGTTATTCTCCTTGAAATATTAAATTGAATGGCCAAAAAAGGCGGTGGAAATAATTTATTCAGCGCAAAGTCACATAAACCGGAAACTTGCAGATTCCAGGTGGACTTTACATTCTGAATTCTACCCTCGAAGCCCTTTTCCGTGAATGGAAAAACCGACTGATCGGCTGAATGGCTTGCATAGTCTAGCTCACAATGCCGGTTTTGCAGAGCTACAGCTGAAGAAGATTTTGAATGGTGGATGAAAACTATCGTGCAGTAGGCAGTATCAAGCCCTTGGTGGGTATATCCATATATTGGAATTGACAGTCCGTTTGCCGAAAAAAAGATATCCTGCAAAGCTTGCCTACGGATGTGCTTGAATATGGCTGTCGAGTTGATTGAATGATTTGTGATTACCAGCAGGGAACGTGAGCAAGCACTGCCGGGTCGTAACGATCAAAATAGAGGGAATTTACAGATGCGTTTTATCCATGCCGCTGATTTGCATATCGATAGCCCGCTACGCGGCTTAAGCCGTTATGACGGTGCGCCTGTTGATCGCCTGCGCAACGCCACTCGCCGGGCGCTGGTGCAGTTGGTGGATCTGGCGCTGGATGAGCAGGTAAATTTTGTGCTGCTGGCGGGGGATCTCTACGATAGCGATTGGTCGGATTTTCATACGGGCTTATTTTTCCGCGAACAGATGGTGCGGCTGGGGCGCGCCAATATTCGCGTGTTTATTGTGCAAGGTAATCATGATGCGCAAGGTGTCATCAGCCGCCAGTTGCCGCTGCCGGAAAATGTAACGGTATTTTCCAGCAAGAAATCCGAAACTGTACGGCTCGATGAACTGGCGGTGGCCATCCATGGGCGCAGCTTTCCGGATCGTGAAGTACCGGACGACCTGGTGCCGCTTTACCCGGAGCCTGTGCATGGCCTATTCAATATCGGCGTGTTGCATACGAGCCTGACCGGCGCTGCCGGCCACGATACTTATGCCCCGACCAGTCCTGGCGTGCTCATGGCCAAGGGTTACGACTACTGGGCATTGGGCCACGTCCATGCCCGGCAGGTCGTGTCCGAGAAAACGCCTCGCATCGTGTTTCCCGGAAATCTGCAAGGGCGTCATGCCAACGAAACCGGCCCCAAGGGCTGCGAGCTGGTCACCGTAAATGCCGGCAAGGTAGAAGCAAGCTTTATTGAACTTGATGTCGTGCGCTGGCATCAGGTAACCGTGCCACTCGATGGGGTGGACGATGTGGCGCAAGTGGCCGAGCAGGCGCGAAAAGCACTGGCGGCCGCCATAGCGGGTGCAACCGCTCTCCTGCATGCGGTCAGGGTCAATCTGATCGGACAAACCCATCTATACGAGCTGGAAGCGAAGCAGCCGGGGACGTTGGCCGCTGCAGTACAAGCTGCAGCACAGGATATCGGCGATTGTGAAGTCTGGATCGAGCAAGTGCGCCTCGCCATCCGCTCGCCGATCGATCGTACCCAGGCCACGGAAGGGCAGGACGCGATTGCAGAGCTGATCCGCCTGGTGGATGAGCTGGCTGCGGACGACGCAATGCTGGCGGACTGGTCGAAGCAGGCGCTGGGAGACGTCCTCGTCAGGCTACCGGCAGAAGTACAGGCCGATGCGGCAAGTGATGGTCTTCCCCGGCTCGATGATCCGGCCTCGCTGCGAAGCCTGCTGGCGGATGCCGAGGCAACGTTGCTGGCGCGCCTGAACGTGGAGCGTGCCGATGGACGTGGCGTCCGATGAGAATAGAGAAGCTGTTTTTGTCCGCCTTCGGCCCGTTTACGGATCGTGAACTGGATTTCGCGGCGACACCCGCCAATTTTCACCTGATCTATGGCCCGAATGAGGCTGGCAAGTCGTCGGCATTACGCGCGATGGGCGACTTGCGCTTTGGCATCCATCCGCGTAGCACGGATGATTTCATTCATGAATACAGCCGTATACTGCTCGGAGGCGTATTCGCGAATACCGCCGGTGAGCGCGTTGCCCTGGCGCGCCGCAAAGGAAACAAGCAAACGCTGCTCTATGCCGATCCAGGAAACGGTAAACCGATCGGCAGTACCGCCGTCGCTTCCGCCGTTGAGCATGCATTGACCGGAGGTCTGGATCGGAAGCAGTTTGAGGTTATGTTCGGGATCGATCATGAACGTCTGCGCGAAGGCGGCAAGTTGTTGTTGAGCGCGGATGGCGAGCTGGGTTCGGCATTATTCGAAGCGAGCGCCGGAACGCGAGGTGTAACGGCGCTATTGGCTTCGCTACAGGAGGATAGCCGCCGCTATTTTATCCCGCGCTCCAAGCAGGCCACCCTCAACGAAGCCAGCCTCCAGATTGATGAATACAAGCGCGCCTTTCGTCAGGCGTTGACCAGACCGGCTGAATGGAAAGACCGCCAGCGCGCCCATGCAGATGCCAAAACAAAGCTCGCTGAACTGAGGGAGCAATTGTTTAAACTGCGGTGCAGGGAAAATGAGCTGACTGAACTGAGGGCAGTTCAACCCCTGCTGAAGCAATATGATGACGCTCTGGCAGCGTTGAATGGCTTGACGGAGGTTCCATTATTACCTGTCTCTGCAAGAGAAAATCGCCTGGCTGCCGAACAGTCGTTGCAAACAGCACGCAAGACCATTTCCCAGGTGGATGTCGAACTGGTGGAATATGCTCAGGAGAAGGCGCAGCTCATGATCGAGCCAGCATTGTTGAAGCATGCCGCCGCGATTGAGCGCCTGACCAAAGACCGGGATGCGGCGAGTTATACACATGTTGAATTACGGAAAACCCAGGCTGAGGCCGATAGCGGCCAACTCGCGTTGGCCGCGATGACAGTCAAAATTGCAGGAGATCGCGCCATTGATGATGTGTTGGCAGCGATTCCCTCTCTGGCCGACCGGGTGATGTTGAATGAGCATGTTGCTCGATGCAATGACATGGAAGTACGTTTGAGTTCGCGCCAAGAGCGAGTGGCGGACATTGAGAAAAAACTGCAACAGCAGCCGGAAGGCAACCGGCCAATGATGGATGCGGTTTTGAAACGAGCAATTGAAGAAGCAGTGCATACGGCACGGGCAATGGGTGATTTCACAAAGCGCCACGAAAAGCTGCAAGGCGAAATAGAGGATCACGCGCGGCGGGTGCGGCAGGGCTTGACTGACCTTGGGCTCTCTACTGTAGAACAACTGCAAGGCAGCCAGCTATTATTGGCGGCGGAAATAACCTCGGCGGAAAAGGAATTCAATAGGCTGGAAACTGGAATCAATAGCCTGCACAAGGAGGAAACAGACCTCAAGCGCGACCTGAAAGCTCAACAACAGCGTCAACATGAACTTGCGGCGGCGGGTGAAGTGGTCACCGCACAAACTTTGCGTGCAGCCCGGGTGCATCGCGACCATGGTTGGGATTTGATACGCAAGGTATTTATTCAGCGTAGTGAAAATCTTGAATCGCTTGCCGCCCAATTTGATCCGGACCGCCCGTTGCCTGAAGCATTCGAGAATTCGCAGAGCGAGGCGGACCGCCAGGCGGATCTGTTGCGTGAAGGCGCCGAGCGAGCCACGAAAGTGGCTGAGTGCGAGACACGTGTCGCTGAAATGGAAGCACGATTAAAAGAAATTATCTTCTTGAAGCAAACCAATGCACTGGCGCAAGACCAGGCTCAGTCGGCTTGGCTCGCCAGGCTCTCCGCCGCGAGCTTGCCTGCCCATCAGCCGGCAGCGCTGCGAGAATGGCTGAATCTGCGCGGGACGATTCTGGAGTTGATCCGGCAGCAAGCCAAGGTATCGGATGAGCAGTCCCGCCTTCTTGCTGAAGCGGAACAGGCTGCATCGACCCTTGGCATGGCGCTGTCCGCCGTGGGTGAAGCTGTCCAGGCTGATGTACATAACCTTGGCTCAATGATTGCGCGGGCTTCGGATTGGGTTCAAACCATGACCAAGGTGGCTGCGGACGAGGCGGCTCGCCGGAATACGATAAAGAGCCTTGAAAACGACCTGAATGCGGCAAATCAGGATATCAAGGAGTGCGGCGATGCACTATCCGTGTATATGGACAAACTGGCTGGCTGGCATACACGGCTGTTCCTTGCTGGAGACAGTTCGCCTGAGGCCATCAAGGCCAGGCTGGATGAGCTCGATGCCTTGCAAAAGGCGAGGGTTACGCAGGATGGCCGGTTGTCGCGCATCCATGATTTCGTTGCGACCCTGGATGCCTTGTTCGACCAGGCAAAGCGACTTGCGACATTACTGGGCGAGCCTGAGCCCCCACATGTAGATGATTTCGTTGATCGTTTGCAAGACAGGCTAATGAAATCCCGTTCAGCGAAAATAAAAAATGATGGACTCGACCGCCACGTCGAGGCTGCTCAACGCAAGAAACGCGATGCTGAAACGGAGCAGTCCGCGAGTGAAGCGGCGCTTCTTGCGCTGTGCCATGTCGCAGGTGAGGCGGACGTGAATAGTCTGAGCCATGTCGAGGAACAGTCGGCCAAAAAACGGCTATTACAGGAAAAGGCTGAATCGCTGATTGGGCAGTTGCGTGAAGCGTCGACCTCGGAACTTCCCGAATTACGTGAAGCCTTGTCGGGGCTGGATATCGCGGCGACAGACATCGAGCGGGAACAATGCCGGGTATCCATCAAACAACTTGAAGAGAAGGTGAATGCGGCGGCAGATGCCGAGCAAATCGCACGACGCTCACTGGATGAGATCGATACCTCCGATCGTGCTGCCGAAGCCAGAGAGCAGATGGAGTCGGCTATTGCGCGTTATTGCGCTGGAGTAAAGCCCTGGGCACAACTGAAGCTGGCCGAATCGCTTCTGCATGAGGCGTTAAGGCGCTTTCGCGACAAGGCGCAAGCCCCCATGGTGACATTGGCCTCCGAGTATTTTCGGCTGGTTACGAATGGCCGCTATCGCCGCCTGATCGTGGATGACTCGGCTGAGCAGCCCGCGTTGCAGGCCGAGCGCGACGATGGCAGGCATATTGGCGTATCGGCCATGAGCGAGGGTACCGCAGATCAGCTTTATCTCGCCCTACGCTTGGCTGCATTGGAATTGCAACGCAACGAACAGCGGCAAATGCCGTTGATTCTTGATGATGTGCTGATTACTTCCGATGATGAGCGCGCTGCGAATATTTTCAGCGCGCTGGCACGTTTTGCCGAGGGCGGGCAGGTGATGCTGTTCACGCATCACCGCCATCTCATCAATATAGCCAGCGGGCTACTGCCGATCGATGTTTTGGCGATTCATTCACTATGATCTGAATGGAATGAATTCGCTACCACGATGGAAAGTGAGTTGATCACATCGTGACCCAAACCCCCTATTCATGCTTCAGTTCGACGGCTTGTCCGCAGGTTCTTCTTCCAACCGATCGTAACTCTCGGGTGGGGGGTTGCCGTCGTATATCACATGCTTGCGCTGCTGCAAGTAAGCGTCGCGCACAAACAAATAGGGATCCAGCGCGGCCTGGTCGCGAAGCGACATGGGGCCGGATAGTCTTGCGCGCAGGTCGATGATGCCGAGAATGGAGAGCGGTACCGCGATGGCGTTGCCAATCGCATAAGGGCCCAGGAAGGTACCCACATAAAAGAGCATATTGGTCAATATGCTCACAGGAATGCTCGTGGCGTCACGATAGCTGCTGGGTCCGAATAAAGGAATAAAAAGATAAGTGTTTGAATCGACACCCCACACAGCCAGCGTTTGCCCAAAGTCTTCGTTATGTAGCGGCAGACCCATAGGCGAGGCTACATCAAAGAGTCCAGCTATTCCGATGGTCGAATTGATACCCAGACGCAAGGTGTCCCGGAACCCCTGCCGTACCTTGCCCTGTAAAAAATCATTCAGGATTGTTTCCGGATATCCGAGATTGTCATAAAAATTTCCAACGGAGCGCCGCACAGGATTGGGCACATGGTCGACATAGGCGTCCGCAACTGGCTTCAGAACGTTCCGGTCCACCATATCGGTGAAATCATAAGACTTGCGATTAATGTGCTCATGGGGGTCCATTGCGTCAAAGCTCTGGTCGTGCGGACGCACGGACGCGCAACCGGCAAACAGAATAGTGCATATCAACAACAGGACTTTGGCTGAATAGCTATGCTTCATGGTCAGATATAACGAATAGACGGCAGTTTATCGAGATTTATATATGTCGTGGCCACTGCCGTTCGACGTCCGCAACGCTATGGAACGCGCGGCTGCCAGTTCCAGCAAGCTCATGCAAAACTATACGCTAAAGCCAATGAAAATATCAATTAAAGGAGCAGGTTCAATGCAAAACGTTTACCGAGATGGGAGATACTGGCAACATTCCAAGCGCTGCCCTGGCAACGACCGGCATTGGGGCTCTCGCGGATATCGACGGCACATTGAGTCCGATAGTCGGAGATGTCCAGGATGTGTATCAAATACACATAGATATGGCGGTAGAGTATTTTCAGCTACCTCCGTTGGCGGTATGGCAGGTTGATAGTGAATATTTTTCTTCGACATCAATGGAAAGGGAATTTACGCAACTGATGATGTAGTGGGATACGATGCTCCTGCAAATCCTTCCATTTCGCCTTGCGCTCGCTACAGTTCCTCCCGGTGATTGTTACTTGGGCAATTACACAATGCTGTTCTGAACCCGCCAGCTCAGGTGGCTAAATCTTTCCAGTTTCAGATACCTTCAATAATCATAATAGTGACGTGAAGGGCCCGACTGGGGTGGGGGGCGTTACCAGTTGTTGGATGCCGGTGCAGCTAACCAGGCGTAAGGGTCGCTTGGACGCCGGAAGCGGAGCAGGATCGCGACGATATATGAAATTACATTCCAGCCGCTATGCTCCGTGCTCCCCTCCAGTGTAGTCCGCCGCAGAACAGCGCAACCGTTCAAACGGCTTGTGTTTTATGCTGCTGCTTTATCAGCCGCGAAATACACCGCCCTCAACTTGCCTGTTGGGTCCTTGAGTTCTACTTTTGAATTCGAGTAGTAGCCTATCTCAATGTCTTCTGTGAATTCTCTGATAGTCGAGAGGCCACCAGCTTCCATGACACCATCGATTGGGAGAGAAAAGAAATGGTGTCCCTTAAATGTCGGGTTGTAATTGATAGCAGTGGAGCCAGTCAGGTATGCCTTGTAAACAACCCGGACCTTCATCACGCCCCTGCTTGCCGAGAGTTGCGCTTCAACTGACTCACCAGGAGCCAGCTCGACGCTGACCCCCGAATCCGACCCGACTGTGATACTCATGCTCTCAGAGCCGCCCTTCCCCCACGAATGGCTGTAGGACATGCTTGTTTCCCCCCCTCCGCCAGTTCCCAAGAAACCGATTTCATACTTAATCTTCTGCTCTACGGAGACAGTATCTGTCTGAGACCAATTGCTCTCCGTGGTATTGTTCACCTGATCCGAGATGCTGGCGTTGAAAGTGGCTTTCTTGCTGCTGTTGTTGGAAAAAATCTTGGTGGCCACAATGACAGGCTCTGAGGTGATCCCCGTTATAGTGGCGCTCTGGACAACCAGCACCGTCTGGACTTGAGGCCAATTGTATGTTTTATAAAGGTCGCCCCACGGGGTGTCGCTGTGGAGATACGCATCATTGGGATTCCGTCCGAAATATTTGCCAACGGCATTCTTGAGACCCGCGTCTTGAATACCAAAGGTCTTTTTTTCAGTAGTGGTGATAATGTGTTGGACGCTTCCCGAAGCATTGACGCTGGAGGTCGCTGCATTTGTCCCTGCTTTAATGCTAATTGAGATTCCCATGTTCATTTCCTTTTGTCTTTTTGTTAATGTTTCTCATTTCCTCTCGCGGGCGCTTGATTATTTTTTAGACCTCAAGAGTTGGTTGAGTCTAGTTGGTTTCCTTGAGCATCAAATCGAGAATAAGAAGCAATAAATAGCTGCTGTTTGGCTATTTGACTTGCTCCCTGGAATTAAATAGATGGAGGCATTCGCATCGATCGCGGCCTGGGTAATGCACGAAGAAGCGGGCTTCGTGTGTAAGCTGTTGGGTGGCTCAACAGATGGTGAGCGGAGTGTAATAGACAAAAATAACGACGAGAGGCGATCACATTGGATGCCGGGAAAAGTGTCCAGAATGTGGCGCATCGATCAGGAGTGAGGCTGGCTGGCAGTGCCTTTGCCGAATAACCCGGCAAAGAATCAGATTTCACTTGAAAATACGGACACGGTTGACTTGTCGCGCCAGGGTCGCGCGAGCTTGGCAGATCCGTATAGCAGCCGATTACGAATTCCCGCCGCTGACTGCATTTTAGGTTTATCCGGTCAGCGAGCGGCAGGAGACCTACGTCGAGGACTTGCGCTTATCAGTAACCCCTTTCAGGCCCATTTAACAGACAGAGGCGATGGTGTTCTTCACCATAACATCAAACGTTTCGCTGAAATGTACCGTTTTGGACAGTATCTTCTCGCGCTTCGAGCAACTTGATCAGTTCACTGTTTTCATCCATTTCGCCTTGATCGTCGAAGCAGCTGGATTGTGTCAACAGGTCATAGATCCCAACCGGCATGGTTTACGAGGAGCACATCACTTCAATCAAGCCCATCATATAATTGTTTTGCGAGAACGAAATTGATTATCGGGATCTTTCACGTGGGCTTGCTTTATCTTTACCAAGTCTTCGTAACTTTTATCGAAGTAGGTTCTGGTAGGCACCGAGCTGTCTTTGAAACTGATGAAGGCACCTGAGGTATTGGGGATATCGTAATCACGACAAACATCCATCCAGTCAAGCGCGCGGTTTATGCGCGTGTACACGTGATTGTTCTGGCCTTCCTTTTGTTCTTCAGTTTCGTTCCACCAGGTTTGGTACTGTATCGTGAATAGCTTGTCCTTGTAAGGAAAGGCGCTTTTTGTTTTCTGCTCCGGGGTAATGACATTCTGATAATAGTTGCCGGTGATGGCGCCCAGAGTAATATACGTATACAGTCCTAAGCCTTCGTTGCCCGGTAGTACGAGCGGAGAAGTGAGACTCTCCAGCAGCTTATAATGTCCTTCCTTGCCAAGGCCCTGGGCATCGACCAGACGTGAGGTGATTTTATGGGGCCCTGGCTGATCCTCATCAGGAGGAAAAGGCGTTCCTTCCAGTCCTTGCTTCAGCCGGTTCATGTTGTGAAACGAATACCGATCCCAAGAGCTCATCAAGTGATCGCCATAGCGCAAGTGCTTGTATTTGCGTCCGGCCTTATCCTCATCACGGATGGTGAGGGTGTATCTGCCGGTGAATTCAAAACGTTGACGTATAAACTCCCGCAGGCTGTTTTCATCTCCCTCCCAGTAGCCATACATCATACAGTTGTGGCTTATGGTGTCAGGATTAAAGGGACCCTCTTCGCGGGCATGATGCCTGGCGGAAATTTTCAGATTGGTCCCTACCAACTGGCTGGCTGCCGGATCGGTGGAGGCAATCACCGCTTCCCAGGCTTGCAACACCGTAAGGGTGGGAACAGGGGTTGAGTCGCGTATAGCAAATACCTTGTTTTTTGGTACATAGCAATATTTATTCCACTCGATCTGAAACTTGATCATCTCGAAAGGTAACTCGAAGGTTTTGATCACAAGTTCGGTAACAATCCCATAGCTGAAGCCACCGCCACCTTTAATGGCCCAAAGCAGTTCCCTTTCGTCAAGATCTCCGTCCATGCTCAATTTACGTATGGTGCCATCACCAAGCACCAGGGTAGCGCCGACCACACTTTCGCAGCACATCCCGTGCTTACGAGTCCAGGGACCCCAACCTCCGCCCATGGTATAGCCCGCTATACACACCGTGCCGCAGGTTCCATGTGGAATCATGACATCGTCGTCAGCCAGTTTCGTGGTGAGATTCTGAAATGATGTTCCCGGTTGTATATGGGTAATTCCGCGCGCAGGATCAATCTCTACCTCATTCATTTTCGAGAGATCGAGCAGAATGGTATCGGTACCGGAGCATTCCCCTTCATGGTCGTGCCCGCCCGAGCGCACGCGTAAAGGCAGGGTATGTTTACGGGTAAACCTGACCACCACACTTACCTGTTCGGTAGTAACACACAGCACAATAGCGGCAGGCATAAACTGAAACCTGCGGTTGAAGATCTGGCGCTGTTGATCGTACTCTTCCTGATTTTCCGAACAATTACAAAGTATTGTGGGCTGGGCTACTCCATCCAAACAGTAAGCCTCCCGGAGTTTTTCAACGATAGTATTCATATATTAATTAGTAATCATGAGTTGAGCGGGTATGGTTTTACTTAACCTGGTCGCGAAACGATTATGCTGTTGTTGTACTGAGGAGCATCATCGCGAAAAGGACTGCAGCCTGTCGGACTTAAAGGAAATCGGCTGTGTCTGGTGGTCAGGCATGTGCAGCTAAAGAATGCTCGACCGTGTTAGATGGACATGCTCCAACCCCAAGACCAAGCGCTCACACGTTGGACCGAAACGATTATAGGCTCTTGCTCAAGCTCAGCAACCTGATAGTTCTTACAGGTATTTCCGCCAAATACCTCCGACAACGCCCTGTTTTATTTCAATACACCCTGACCTGCGAGGAATGGTCCATTAGCTCCTTCCGAAGTGGCGGGTATCTATTTGCCGTAGCGGAGGAATACGTGCGTTATCGTACAGATTATTCTTTTATTCAAAGTCTATTCTTTTCTCCCGCTGATAACATTTGTTAAAGTAAACAGGAGAATCGTCATGAAGACTAAAACACTTGCCCCCGTTATTTTGACGCTCGTCATGGCTTGCGCGACCTCAAGTTTTGCTGGAGAAGCGACCGAAATCAAATGGTCTCAGGTGCCGGCCGCAGCACAAAAAACGATCTCCAAAAATATGGGCGAGGGAAAAATTGAAGAAATCAAAAAGAAGACGAGGACAATAAGCGGTAAATCGGTCACGATTTATGAAGTGCGCGCGAGAAAACCCGATCCAGGCGGAAAGAAATTTGAGATTGAAGTCGATGAAAGCGGCGAGCTTATCGAACTCGAGGACGAATGAACGTACGATTCCGATAGCTGGAATTCAAATAATTTGCATAGGATGCGGCATCACTCGCAGGACCGACAATACAAAGCTAAGCGCGTGTCTTCATATTTGATGGAAATCAAGAAGTAGAAGGCATATGGATTACCGCTCCCGGTTATTCAGGCGGTAACTGATGATTTCGTTCAACAGAAATGAAATGAACGCTTCAGGCACTCCAGGCATTCGTGAGGTCTCGGCAATCCGCGCCATATCTCAAGCGATTGGCGCTTTGGCGGTGGGCGCGGTCGCCATCGGTGCATTGGCCGTCGGTGCCTTAGCCATTGGTAGACTGGCAATCGGTCGCGCCCGAATCCGCCAGTTGGAGATCGACGAGCTTGTCGTTCAACATTTGCGCGTTACTGAAAAGCTTCAGGTTCCGCCTGCGCCGCCCGATGCTGAGAACTGGCAGCCTGTCGGGCTCAAAGAATTGCAGCGAAAAGTGACCGGGTGAAAGCGCAGATTTTGCGGATTTTGAAGGCCCAATAGTCACTTACTCTATTGGCCAAAAAAGCGGCGAAATATGAACGGTCAGACGCTTTTGCAGCCGGTTTCCTTTAAGTCCGACAGGCTGCCAAGCATATTGATCGCGCTGTTTCTTCCATCGAGATCTAACTAAAGAATGCGATGCAAAGCGACGAAGAGGAAATCCGGCAGTTGGTTTCCACATGGATGGCCGCAAGCAAAGCGGGCGATGTGGAGACAGTCCTGTCACTGATGGCGGATGACGTTGTCTTTCTTGTGCCAGGCCAGCCCGTCATGCGCAAGGCCGATTTCGCGATGGCGGCGCGCGCTCAATCAGCCCAGGGGGCTCCGCAATTCGACGGCAGAAGCGAGATTCAGGAGATCAGGGTTCTCGGGGAGTGGGCCTTTATGTGGACGAAGCTCACCGTCATCGTTACGCCACCCGGCGGCGCGCAATCCATGACGCGTGCAGGCCATACGTTATCCATTCTCACGAAACAGGGCGGAAAATGGGTGCTGGCACGCGATGCCAACATGTTGGCCCCCGTGTCGGGCAAATGACGCGGATGCCAAGGTCTTTTACATGGGCCTTGGCGGTTGCATTGATGCCATTGCCGCGCTTATTTTTTTCTCCCCGAAAAGCCATTACCACGATTTACAGGGCATATTACAAACTGTTTTTGGTTAGTTCAGACCTCCTGACGTGACTCCACATTATGTTACGATTACTCATGATTACTAAAGGTTACAAATCCTTTACCAGGGAGAAACTATGGAACCCACGGAACCGATTACCATCCGAGCCAGTAAAGACATTATCAATCAGATCGACACTCTTGCTGCCGGTATGGACCGCTCTCGCAACTACGTGCTCAATCAGGCCATTCAGCAATATCTCGCCTATCATCACGTCTTGCACCGGAAAATAGAGCAAGGGCTGAATGATGTAAAAGAAGGCAGACTGACTGCGGCTGATGATGTCATGAAGGAAGTCCGCTCACATCGCGCCCGCCGGCGCACGTGAAGGTATTTTTCACCGATACGGCAAAACGAGACCTGATTGATATTGTCGATTGCTACGACAGCCATGATCCGGCCATCGCGGATCACTTTGAAAACGAGCTTCAACAAAGGTTAGAAACGCTAAGAGAGTTTCCGCGTATTGGACACGCTGGCTTTGCAGGTCTTCTGGAACTCGGTTTCCACGACTTCCCTTCTATATACTGAGTTATCGGGTCTTGCAGGATGAAGTACAAATCATTGCGATTTTACATACCGCGCGTGATCGCGAACAGGCATTGACGATGCACATGGGCGTACCGGCGACGGATCAATAAAGAAACGTTGCAACGAGGGCTGATACTTATTTCTCGGGTACGATCGGCAAGCATGGGGACGAGCAGATGCTTGGCAAGCATGTACGAAATCAAGTTAAAGCCTGTCAGAGGCGGTATGCGTATCATCGGTTTGCGTTGTTCCGGGCGAAAATACCCGTTGCTGCGACGTAGATCTTTATCCCCTGAGCGGAATGATCATGTTTTCGTTATTGTCGCGCTATAGTTTGCTATCATAACGCGTCGATTAAAACGCGGAACGGATCATCTGGATGAAACCTAATCACAAGAAAAGAATAATTTCATGGGGCCGCTTGCTGCCACTAACAATTACCCTGGGACTTGTCGCGTGTGGTGGTGATGGCAGCGGACCCACCGCAAGCAATGGCAGCGGCGGCAACAGCGCTGCAACGGCCGAAAAAGGCCCGGCTACGGGGAGACTGCTGGATGCCGCCGTGAGTGGCGTGGCCTACCTGGCGTCTTCCGGCGCCACCGGCAATACAGATGAAAGCGGGGTCTACAAATACAGCCACGGGGATACGATTGAATTCAAGCTGGGCAGCCTGATTCTCGGGAAACCGAAAGGCGCGGCTATCATTACCCCTATGGAACTGGCCGGTGACAGTGAAATAAGGTTGCAAAACCTGCTTATCCTGTTGCAGTCGCTGGACGCGGATGGTAATGCCGTAAATGGCATTACCATTCCGGCTGCCGCCGCGGCGGCTGTCACTGCCTCAATCAGTCTGGATAGCGAACCTGCCGCGTTTGTCGCGTCGGCCGAATTGCAGAAGGCAAGAGAAGCAGGTGGCATTGCAGGTGCGGTGAAGACGGCAGAACAGGCCAAGGCTCACTTCCTTTCGCAGGGGATACCCTTGCTCAGTACCAATATCTGGGTCAGACACGATGACGCGACCGCTTCCGTCATCCGTATTTCAGCCGCTAACGGCGGCGAATATCTGAACGGAGAAGCCACGCCGGATGATTCATGCGATACCAACCGTGTGTGCGGCGGCAAACTGCTGAGCAAAGCTGGAGTGGAATACGGAGCAGCGAGGGTATCCGAGTTTGAGACAAGAGGATTCAAGTTTGTCGGCAAGCCCACAATCGATACCAACCTTCATGCCGGTTTATCCAACCCAAGGCCAGCCTGGCGCGTTCGTACCGATGGCCCCGAGCTGATTACCTCGGATATCATGACAGTACAAAGACCGAGGAAACAAGCCAGTCTCTTCGGCGAGCTCTTCCATATTGCCGGCACGCTCGAGGTAAGCTCTTCGAAGGAACCTATCAAGACCGAGGTCAAGGAGATCCGGTATTCCAAAATGGAGAATGACCCAAAAGGCATCATCGGGGCTTGGGTACCTGATCCGGCTGTCATCAAGATACAAACCTACTTTTTCTTTTCCAACGGAAAATTCATGATGGTTGATCCTATAGGGGATCCGGAACGCGCCGGCCATGAAAGTTGTGGTGAGCCAGGTATCGAATTTGCCTCATATACTTATGATGCAGGCAGCAAGGGCTTGGCGATTAAAGGATTCACCTATGATAACAACGGTTGCGCAGGTTTTTCCGACTCCGAGACGACGTCGTTCAAACTGAATGCCGACGGCAATACCGCAACGCTTGAAACAAAGGGTGGTCCTGCATTGACGTTGCATCGGATATCAAAGTAGCTTGGAGGTGTTCGGAATGCGTACATTACTGTTTTCATTCTCCCTGATGACCATGGTCGCATTGACCGGGTGTGCCGGAGTTCCTCAAGTGAGGCTCCCACAGGATGTTGCACCGGTCACCAACTTTGATACGCAGAAGTATCTGGGTAAATGGTATGAGATTGCACGCCTGGAGCATTCTTCCGAAAAAGGCCTGAGCGATATTACCGCAACTTACAGCTTGCGTGATGATGGCGGTATCAAGGTGGTAAACCGAGGATACCACGCCGGAAAAGGCGAATGGCGCACTGCCGAAGGGAAGGCTTATCCTGTGGGAAGCCCCGACACGGGTTATTTGAAAGTATCTTTTTTTGGGCCATTCTACGGTTCGTACGTAGTCTTCGATCTGGATACCGACTACCAGTATTCCTTTGTCACAGGGCCGGACAAGAATTATCTATGGCTGCTTTCGCGTACTCCACGCACTTCGGATGAAGTGTTGACCCGATTCATAAGCGAAGCGGATAAGCTTGGGTACGATATCGACAAGCTTATCTATGTAGACCAGAGTCGAGCAATCTCTTCAATGCCGCAATGACTTCAGATCGGGCTGGCGTTGCCATGCCTGGCGGTGTCGCGCAATTGGCGTACTCTGTCATGGTTACGTTTTGCGCCCTCGTATTGCTGGTCAAGGAGGGCACGCACATTGCCCGGTAATTCCTCCCTTAGCGCATTCTCATAGGCCACCACGGCAGCCGCTTCACCGCGTTCGCATTCTTCAAGCACCGCCAGATTATCATTGCTGGTCAAAGACGTCTTGAGGTCAACCCAGGCGCGATGCAATGTACCTGTTACCGTCCCGCCGGTATCGGGGTCACCGCCATACCGCCTGACCTCGGCACTCAACTTGTTGACAGCCTGCGCGCAACTCTGCGCCCGGTTTTCAAAATACGACTGCAGCGCGGCGTCATGCGTATCCTCTGCGCAGGTCCTGAAGCCATTTGCGCCGTCGCGCGAGATTTCAATCAAGTCGTTCAGCACGCTTACAATTTTATCGTTGTCCATTTCATGTTCTCCGGGAAATAGTGCGCCGTCCCAAACGCCAAACGATAGAAGGACTGGGGGTCAGGGTCTGTGCGTTGGCACACATTCTGCTATAAAGGTTGAGGCCGATACCGGCTTTCATTGGTCTTTCACTCAGCTTAAATGAAAAAAGGAAACCATTCCGTTGAGCCGCTATCCCGACACTCCGGTTGGTCGCTATTGCGGCTGCCTTTGCGGTACCAGCCGCCAGGTCACTCGCCCAACTTCTTCTCCTTCATGAATCTGCTGCGCAAAAAGCTCGAACTCATGTTTGCGCATTGCTTCCGGTATTTTTACCAGTAGTCGCAAAGGAATTCGTGCCTTTGCGCGGAAGACAATCTCAGGAAGCCTCAGGCGGCTGCAATGGTTGAGAGGGACGTGAACTACGCGCGGGTGATTTTTTGAGTCGAGCGGCGCGAATGGCATGGAATGCGGGCGCACGCGCAGCCTTTCGGCGAATTCCGGCGATAGTTCGAGTACGATCTCGGCCCCGGCGGGAAGCCGCGGTACGATTTCAAGATGCATGCGCCGTGCTTTATCCGGTGCACCTGCCGCGATAAAGGGCAGGGCGACATAGTCCCGCGGTTCCGACCGAGGGGGTGGCACATTATTGACCACGTTGAAGTTGCGCCAGGTCACATTATTATTGTTGCGGATGAAGGTGGTGAAATTGTCCCAGTCCAGAAAATCGGCGGGTATGGGGCCAGGGTCGCGAGGTGCGTCGAGAATGCCGACGAAGCAATAATGCCCGGTTGCCGGTATCGCTGCGGATGGCCAGGTAATGTCACTCGAAACCGTCAGCAGGTCGCCGGTCGGTACGTTTGCCAGGGCGGTCGATCCCAGCAGCGTCCAGAGGTCCGGCGCGAGAAGCGTGGAAGGCGGCGCCCAATAGACAGTAGCCGCTACATCGGCCGCAGCCGAGCCGCCCCGGTTGCGCACACGTACGTAAACGAAATTATCCTGCCCCGCTTCCGCCTCATAACCCAGGGTCATGTCGTTCTCGGTTCCGCTACCGGCGCCGAAAGCAGCTTGAGGATCGGCGACAGCCGTCTGCCGCAGAATGATATCCGGACTGGACGAGATCGCGCCCAGGTGGGGGTCGCCGTTGTCGCCGATGAAATCCCTCAGATAGATGTCGGGAGCCAGGTTGAGTACTGCTCCATCAATGATCGCGCGTAGATTGGGCATCACCCCGATGCGATCCATAGCTGGATTCGCAGACAAGGTTCCATACGCGGTATCGGACAGAATCATGCGCAGTTGCCACGGGGCAAGGCGGTCGCCTGAGGCCGCTTCCACCAGGCCCTGCACCGCGAGTGCTGCACCCGTGACGATGGGGGTAGCGCTGGATGTGCCGTTGAAGCCGGTCGTATAGAGGTTTGTCGCCGTATTGGTGGAATCGGAAGAAAGGGTGTCCACGTTCTCGCCCCATCCATAGCAGTCGATACGGCTGCCATGGCATGAAAAGCCGAGGCGCACGTGTGGTGCAATGGAGCTTGCCGCGCCTACCATGATGGCGCCTGAATCCAGAAAATCCGAGCTGGCGCGGTTGAATATCTGCTGGCCACCGGGATTCACCACCGTATCCAGGTCGACGCCGCCGTTGCCGGCTGCCTCGACCACCACGATGCCAAGCGAGGTCGCGAGGAGGATCACGTCGAAAACGGCCGGTTCGATCTCGACGGGTACCAGGCTGTAACCGAACAGATTCGTCTGTGCTTCAAGCAGCAACACGTCGCCAAAGCGCATGACGCCAATCGCATCGAGTATCGGTTGGGCCGTACTATAACCGCCTCCCGGCAGATGCTGGCCCACGCAGCGGACAGATGCCAGCGCGGGCGTGATGCCTACGCAACCCACGGCATTGTCTACCGCGGCGATTTCCCCGAGCACGCCGCTGCCGTGAAAATAATAGGAGTGATTCAGGCCCGAGATCAGCGTGATACCGTGCGCGGCGAGATCTTCATGATCAAAAGTCCAACCCCACTCCATATCGACCAGTGCCTGACCAGCACCATCGCCGCCAGGAAAATTCCAGGCATACTCCGCATCGATGCCGTCGGGCGCAGGGTCGAGATAGCCTTGATTAGCGCTGCGCGGGTCATCCGCGGCATTGACGAATGGCGGCTCGACAGGCGGCGGCTCGACGTAAGCCATGGCCACGGATTCCCACTGGGAGAGATGCTTCACCAGTTCTTCGGCATTCGTGACAGGCGGCAGGTTGACCGCGAAATAGGCGTTCAGATTAGGCGCACGAAAGGCTGAATTCAACGCCCTGGCGCGTTCCCCCAGTGCGGCGAACCGATCGGGTTCAAACGACAGGAGAGGTTCAAGTGTGATGCCTTCAAACTGTGCTGCCAGCGCATTCCACGGGCCGACACCGAGCGACTCCACCATTCGCGCGGTATCTTCGCGGGGAAGCTGGACGTGATCCTTGAATTTGACAATTACTCGGCGGCGATAGCCGGGCCCGGGCCGTGCTCGTTCCATGCCGGGCGTTGCGGCGCTTTCGTTCTCATTGGTAGCCATGATCTTCTCCCCCGGATCAGTCGTTACATCTAACGAATAGCATTGAATACGAAATATTCAAGCTGAGCAGCGGCCCTTTCACAGAAGCGGCAGTAATCAGATAGATATTTCCAAGGATGAAGATTGCTGGTTTGCCCGAATAGGGTGGGCTCTGGTCATCTGTTTTGAATGCGGGCTTGCGACCCGATAGCCTGATGCCGGGATGGCGTACTTATGCGATTCGTTTCCATCATCAGGATTGACATCGAGGCAACATGATCTATGTTGATAGCAGAGCACAGCAATTCTTTGCGTAGCGACGCGAATTTTTAAAAAGGGGGAAAGCATGCCACTAAACGCATATGGAGTACTGAAGGGCCGGCCGGTGAACCGCCAACTCGCCTCGGGCGCCAATCCGCATTACCAGATCCATATCGTGGACGATACGACCCACTATCGCATCGCGGTGAACGTTACCTCGCAACTCGCCCCGTCCGAGCTGGAATTTCTCGTGGATTCAAGGTTCGACCATCCGCTCCTGGCGGAGTTGATCGACAAGCCTCTCGGCTGGCTTCCTCTTCAATCCAGGCCGGGTGGGGCCGCACTCGACTTTATACGCGGCAACCTGTTTGATCCGCGCGATATGCGTGTGCTCCCTCTCAGCGCACCCGGTCCGGATAACGATTTGAACGAGAAAATCGATCAGTTCGTACAGCGTGCCATGGCGGACGAGGACGCGCTTGCTTATGCCTTTGGTCAGCGGTGGGGCCCTGAAAACAACAAAACCGACAAGATATTCGGCTTTATTCCCGGCAATGGTGTTCATGATATCCATATGAATCAGGGTAACGCAGGGCGTTTCAAGGGCGATGACGGGGTATATCAGGATGGTGCCCTGTTGTTTCATTTTCCCCGGACCAGTCAATGGGTCGGCGTATTTTTGAAGTTCCAGTCCCAGACCTGGCATACCGATGACAAGACCGGACATCAGATTCATACCGAAACCAGTGGTCCCCCATCAGACGAGAACGTAGTGTCTCGCCCGTTCGTTCCAGGGGGACAACCCACCCCGGAGATGCCGGACGGGGCGATCCGAATTGTCGCAGCGCTCGTCAATAGCAGCCGGTCGCCCGAGATCGAATTTGTAACGCTCTTGAACACCACCAATCAGACAATTTCGCTTGATGGCTGGAACATTGCGGATCGCGACAAAAACAGGATGGCGCTAAAAGGGTCCATTACGGCTGGGGAGACATTGCGTGTGCAACTTGAACCGCCTGTTGTTCTGCCCAACAAGGGTGGAATCATCACGATATTGAACGGCGATGGTTTGCGCGTGGATGGGGTGGCCTACACCAAGGAGCAGGCACGAAATCCGGGCTGGACGGTGAAGTTCTGAACGGGCCGGCATCTGGATCAAGGTTGCACGCTTAGCCTTGAGCACGATCTCGGTTTCGATTAAACCGGGCAACCGGTTCACGGTGATCGCGTTCGTCGCAATGGAGAGAGCTGCGGAGAACGGCTTGTGAGGAATCATCAAGATAGCCGATGAGACCAAGATAGAGGGTAGACATGAAGGTTGCAGTTTATACAAATAGCGATGATGCGTTCGTAGCCTGGGCGCCGGCTGGGTTTATACCGGGCTGTCGTGGTTTCATGCTGGAGCGGGCGCGTAAGACGCGGGGAAAAGAAAAGGTTGAAGTCGTCGAGAACCGCCTTGGGTTCAAAAAGGACAAACCCAAATCCGGTGATCACGAGCCATCTAGGGCCTGTTAACACAATCTAAGTGCTTCGACGATCAAAGCAAAGTGGATGAAACCAGTGAACATTACATCCAGTTTCTCGAAGCGCGAGAAGATACGGCGGAATCCTTTCAGTCTCCTGAACAATCGCTCAATCTCGTTACGCCGCCGGTACATAACCTTGTCGTATTCCCAAGGCTCAACCCGGTTGGCCTTGGGCGGAACTACCGGAATGAAACCAAGATCCAACGCCAGTTGCCGTGTTTCATTTCCCTCGTAGGCGCGATCCATTACCAGATGAACTGGCCAACGGGGCTTGTCCAGGCTGCCGAGCAGCTTACGCCCCTCCACCGCATCGTGAGCCTGTCCGGGGGACAGTGCAAACGTTATAGCCGTTCGAGCATCCGCGGCAACCATATGAATCTTGGTGGTCCACCCGCCTCTGGATCTGCCGATGGATTGGGGACCGTTTTTTTTAATGCCCCGGTGCCGTCCGGATGAACCTTCACAATGGTGCTGTCCAGGGAAACGGCCTCGATCTTGACGCGAACGATCTGTTCACGCTGCAACTGCTCAAACACCTGATCCAGTACACCGCTTTTGCTCCAGCGGTTCATGCGCGTGTAGATGGTATGCCAATTACCGAAGCGTTTGGGCAGACCGCGCCACTTGCAGCCATGCTCGGCCACATACAGAATGGCGTTCAATACGTTCAGATTACTGAGACTGACATTGCCTCGCTGAAGCGGCAGGCAGTGTACGATTCGCTCGTACTGGGCTTGAGTGATTTCCATGCCCGCAAGTATACCTGAATACATGCGATATGATTATTAGAGTTAACAGGCCCTAGTAAATGGCCGTTTCAGCGCTTCAACTGGACAGATCATGCCATTGACGTAGGGGCCGAAGTTCGTTATCGGGTGACGGCAATGATCGAAGATGGCAGTAAATCCCCTTTAAAAAAAGGCGAGGCGAGCGACTGGTCGAGGTGGGCGAAACTTACTACCGATGCGGGTGATGGATTCTCGTGTTTCTTTAATCGAGGCCTTGTGCTTTCCCAATTTGTCGCACGGTATCTGGAAAAAAATCACCTCACACCGGCAAAGTTCAAGAAGCAACTTCAAGAAAGTGTCGATCCGGAATTTCGTGCTTTCCTTGAAGGTGATCTCGGCACCAGGCTTATGGAGCTTCTAGAAGATACGCAACGCGATGCCGAGCTTTACGCAGCGCTATATGAGCTGGGAGACAGTAAGCTCGAGAGTGCGATGATCGCACTCGCATCGCGGCTGCATGTCATTCTCGCCAATGGGTCGGATGCGTCTGGCGATGGAAACAAGGCTGCACGTTTGAACTTGCACGATAACGGCGTTTCGATCATCGATCGGCTGCTCAAATCGAAAGGGCTAGGCCACAACAAATTCCTTGTTTTATCGGATGCGGCGGGACCCAGGGCGGTCTGGACCGGAAGCACCAACTGGAGCACGACCGGGCTCTGTACCCAGGTCAACAATGGATTGCTTATCGAAGATGAGGCTATTGCGCGATTGTATCGCCAGCAGTGGGATCGTCTGAAGAATGCCTCGCCTCCCGATACCGTCCCGGCCGGGTTTCCCGCGACGCTGATCGAAGCCAACGACAAGCCTCACTCTTTTTCTATCGGAGCAGCGAAAGTCACAGTCTGGTTCACGCGTACATCGAATGGCCGCGACATGGACGCGCTCCGGGAGATCATCAGCTCGGCGAACGATTCGATCCTCTTTCTCATGTTCACGCCCGGAAAAGCCGGACTGCATATGTTGGCCGGTCAGCGGGCCAACGAAAAAAAAATGTATGTGCGCGGGGTAGTCAGCACGCTGGGCAAGGATGATGGCGACAAGAACGTGCTGGATATCAGTCTTGTCAGTAGTGATAGAAAATTCAAACCCGACCGGTATACGGTGCTTCAACCGCAAGGAATAGGCGTGGCATTGGGTCCCTGGATCGTAGAAGTCACTCGCAAAACCTTCCAGCAAATCGGCCACGCGATCGTGCACTCCAAAATACTCGTGATCGACCCGCTATCCGAGCATCCCGTGGTTGTGACGGGAAGCCATAATTTCTCTGAGCCGGCGAGCAAGAAAAACGATGAAAATCTGGTAATCGTGCGTGGCCATAAGAAACTCGCTATAGCCTATGCGACTCATGTCATGTCGGTATATCAGCATTACCGCTTCCGATCGTATATCCGTGAGATGCTCGCGCAGGGGAAGGTCCCCTGGAGTTCTCTCGACGACGATGACCAATGGCTAAAAGATGAGTTGCAAGCTAAAGCTCAGGAGATTCGATACTGGACCACCTCCTGACTGTGACAACCCGAAAACTCTTGCCATCCCGATCCCGATTTATACGTATGACATCACTGCCTGGAGCAATCCGTTTCCTATCGTCGGTTTTCCATCGTTTTTTATAGTCTTTCGCTCTTATATGCACAGTTGTTTTATCTTGATGAGCTTGCCATCTTCGCCGACCCTGATCTCAATCTCCTTGCCGTCTGGTTTTTCTACCTCGGCTTCATAAACGGTAACAATTTTGTCGTTGTCGAAATGAAGGACTCGAGCGTGTTGCGTTTTCGTTTCCTTCTCAATTTCCTCGATTTTTCCGCCCCCTGCGTGATCGGTTATCGTTTTCTGAACCGCAGGCGGTACATCCGTCCACTGAATTCTCTCCTCTTCTCCGGCAAAAGCCGAGGTTGCGAATACCATTGCAGCGGGCAGAACAAGTGACATGAATAATTTCTTTTCCATTGTGACCTCCTATTTCAAAGAAACATACTCACCAGAACATTCTATTTACAAAAATAGGTTGGAATGATGGGCGCGAATCAGAAAGCGGTCTGTGCGGTACCGCTCTTAACCCTGTTTTATAAAAGGTTAAAGGATGTGCGCGGGATGTGTGTGCACGCTTGCTGTTAGCAACAAATAGAATTTGTCCGGTATTGCAGGTGCAGAATCACTTGAAACCCCGGTCCACACAAAAGCATCCGCATGGTTCCGTGACGGTGCCATGAAAAAATGGGTGAAAAATTTGCTCAAGGCGGCTCCATAGAAGTCCGTAGACTCTATTATTTGGAGGCTTTGTGATTAATATTGATGGGAGTTCGCTAATCTCAGCGCTTACAGTAAACATAATTCCAACGCTTATAGGAAGCGGATTAACGTTGGTCGGGGTGTGCTGGATACACCGGCTTCAGAAAAAAGATACGGATCGGCGAGACACCGAGCACGTCCACGGGCTACGTCAAGCCTTTCACGACGAAATAGAAACTCTCTGGGAAATCTATCAGGCGGGAGCGGGTGCTGATATCGTAGCCTTAGCTAATAATGAACCAATGCTTTCACACTGGCCGCTGACTCAAGATTATTTCACTATTTACAATGCCAATGCTTCTTCCATTGGGAAAATCAAGGATCAGGAATTAAGAAAGCAAATAATAGCGACATATGCGAAAGCACGAACCATGATTGATACGGTACGCTTGAATAATGATCTTTTGCAACAGTGGGAGCGTGATTGCTTCTTATTCCAGGAAACACGTAATCCTGTATACGAATCACATGCAAATGCTCGCCATAAAGCGTTGGTTGAGTATGCCACGGCACTTAAGGAATCACATTCAGGGTTAGAATCGGCGACCTCTGAATTATTGTATCGTTTACGAGGAAATCCTTACGGCCATCCAATTAGCGTAGCTAAATATTAACGTGCATGCGCGACAGGCATATCTTCAATGTGGGATGATTGATCTCGGCGGCTTGCTCGAGCAAGTTGATATGTCTGCCATTCCAGACCCAGACGACAAACTCAACGAGTGTGAGTATTTTCTTAACCTTGCCTCTAGGGGTATCCCTCGCATCGCAGCCATGGCAGGTTGCTATCGAGGATTGGCAGAAGCGAGGAGCTGATTTCCATAGTGCCAAAAATATTTTCCCCCGTAGCTGTATTCGATTCCGGTATTGGAGGACTAAGCGTTCTTCAGGCGCTGAAAAAGCGTTATCCGCAAGAATCTTATGTCTATCTAGGAGATACGGCTCGCCTTCCTTATGGAACCAAAAGTCCTGAAACCGTGCAGCGTTATAGCCAAAGCTTGTGCAGAATTCTGCTGAACTATAATCCAAAAGCCATCGTGATCGCCTGCAATACCGCTTCGACTCATGCGCTGGATGTGGTACGCGCGCTGGCGGCTCCGCTGCCGGTGATCGGCATGATTGAGCCAGCTGCGGCAGCGGCGGTTCAGGCAACAAGGAATCAGCATATCGGCGTTATCGCTACCTTCGGCACGATCCAGAGCGGAATATATGAAAAGAAACTGAAAAAAATCAATCCTCATATAAAAGTATCGTCCCAAGCCTGTCAGATGCTGGTTGCTCTTGCGGAGGAGGGCTGGTCTTCAGGTCCGATTGCCACAGCTACAATCCGCCAGTATCTTGATCCCATATTCGACACAGCCGAGGCTCCGGATACGTTGATTATGGGGTGCACTCATTTTCCTGTTTTTGAAGCTCTCTTCCGGGACATTCTTGGGCCATCTGTCACTCTCATCAACAGCGGTAAAGCGGCTGCAAGGCAGCTTTCGGGGATTACAGGAACAGGGGGTCAAATTAAAATACTGGCAACTGACGATCCTGTGCGCTTTGCTGTCAATGCTTCCAAATTCTTCGATAAAAGATTGGTGGCTGCCGATATAGAACTGGTCGATGTGACCGCGGCATTTTAGCGCCAAAATTCGGCGTTCGGGCAGTGGCCGAACAGGACGTCCAGATCATCTGAATTGATAATACGATATTCCCCCAGCAATATTCCGGCGGATCTGACGATAACGCCCTTTCTGCATGGAGATGGCAAACAGCTGTTGATCTCTCGCTAGGACTAGCCCTTGTGAGATGTAGTTTAATTCCTCTATTTTTTATGAATGATAAAGGACGTTATCATTCTCTCCCGTTCCCTGGATCTGAAGTAGTTCCTCAACGTCAGGAATAGAAAAATCAGAACAGGGAAAGCTAAAGAAATTGTCCGCCGTAACCAACCCGCCAAACTAGACATTTGTCTGCTATAAAGAATTGAAATGCTCTACGCAAAACGTATCTTCTGGCATGTTTTGATTCTACTGATTACATCGTCAGTTTTTGCTCAAAAACAAGTGGAATACGTACTCGACGGGTCCCAAAAGCGGGAAAACCGGATGGGATATTCCTGCCGTTATGAGACTGAAACACGTTTTGACTTCCAAGAGCGGATTAATAAAGATATGGGATCCGTGGGCAATGAAAGGTGGGAACTTGTTCTGCATCCTCGGCTCCCCTATCTGGGGAAAAAGAGTGCTTGGTTTTAGCATATAAGCGGGCAGGTAAGAGCTACTGATACCGAGAGAAAACCAGGAAGTAATTATTACGGCTTGAAACGGAATTCAAGTATCGCAGGCTAATCAGAAGACGTCTGCCTAGCTGTAAATAACAATAAAAGAAAGGAGCTAACATGCCGGAAACCACTCGTCCAAGCGGGCTTAGGATCACCTTGCCTGATACCTACTCCGTTAGCACAGCTGCGATTGACTTGGCATCCTCGCCTCCTATGGTAAAGCGCCGCTTAAAAAACGAGCTCGGGATGCAGCAGTTAGACTCGACCACAATACCGACGGGAGAATTTCCGCTCGAAAGTGCCGCCATCCTCGAAGCACTGGAAAAACAGGAGATGCAGCTTGTGGACGCGGTCGAGTTTAAGCCAGAACTCGAGCCAACACCTATGACAGGGGTGCGCCGTCGCGGCGCCCCGAGCGTGCCCGAGAAGCAAAGCACGGAGCTCGAGATTGATGTACAGCCAAGTGAAGATGCCGCCGTGCTCCTTGAGCAGGACGGCGTATATTCTTGGGTTTTTCCGACCCAACGCACTGACATAGCTATGCCTGGCGCGCATCGCGGGCGCAAAGTGGCGAAGGTCCGGCGATTAACATTCAGTATTGACGTGTACGCGGCGAGCACGCGAGAGCGCCGGAAAGATCGGCGTGGCTTTTTTACCGATCTGATTTATTCAAAAGTTAAGGTTCTGGTGCTGAAGTTTGCCGCAAGAATCCTTGTCGGCCACGTGATGCCTTTCCTCGAGCGAAACGTTTCCCGTGGAATTGTGCTCATCAATTCAGAAGATCCAAACCAATGGCAGTGCGTCGAGGATATATCTGCTGTTTCGTTGCCGGAGGACCGGGCAGCAAGAATCCTGCTGTTCGTGCACGGGACGTTTTCAAGCACCATTGGTAGTTTTGGTGAGCTCGGCAGCACACCATGGGGGCGTGAATTTCTCGCGGGCTTGCTGTCGAACTACGATGCAGTGATCGGTTTTAATCACCCGACGCTAAGTGAGGATCCGCTAACGAATGCAGTGGATCTGCTCAGACGATTGCAGTGCAGGAGTTGGATACATGCTCCCCAGATCGACTCCATTGCATTTAGCCGTGGGGCCTTAGTATTGCGTAGCCTCGTCGAACATCTGCTGCCCGCAGTGAACTGGCCTGCCCGGTTCGAGCGAGCGGTGTTTGTAGGTTCCACCAATGGTGGCACCGCTCTCGCTGAACCGGATAACTGGCATGCCCTGATTGATCTTTACACCAATCTAGCCACTGGCTTGGCTCGTGCCCTAGGCCAAATGCCACAGGCCGCCGTACCGATGAAAGTCCTCTCAGAAGCGCTGCAGGGGCTCGGTGCGCTGGTTAAATACATGGCTACCGAATCAGTCACAAAGAATGGCGTGCCCGGGTTGGCAGCAATGGAACCGGACGGGGATTTTATCAACAGGATCAATCAGACCCAGCCTGGCCAGCCGACCCCAGAGAAGACATGGTATTACGCGATTACCTCTGCGTTCGAAGCGCGCGTCCTCAATGGAGATCACGAACCAAAAGAACTACCACGTCGGCTGGTACTTGCACTAGCTGACAAGTTTGTTGATCAGTTGATGAAGAATGCGCCCAACGATCTCGTAGTTGACACGCCATCGATGACAAAGATTGACCCCCACGCGGGGCAATTCGTGCGGGACACGCTCGATTTTGGCGCTACCCCTCAGGTATACCACCTCAATTATTTCATCCACCCAGAGGTGACTAACGCACTTACACGCTGGCTCCAGCTTGCCGCGCCAGCCGTTGAGTCTGTATCGATGAGAACGAGGGCACAAAAGCGCGCTGGCCCAGAACTTGAGCCTCTGCAGGATTTAACACCAGGTGGGGTTATCTTGGGCGACATACCGGCGATGGTAGACACTGACATCCTAGTAGCCGATGTCATGACACCGGTAAACGAAGTGATCGTAGAACTTGAAACAAAAGCACCGAGCTATGTCGTAATGCAGGATCCTCTCGGAAGCGATCCTAGGGGCTTGAATTTTAGCTATGCAATGCCCACTGGGAAGCTTTTGAATAAGCTTGAGGCTCACCGAAACGAAACTGGATCACTCGCCGATAAGTTCGAATTGCTCAACATGGATCACCTGAAAACCTTTTCGATCTCATCGGTTCGGTCCGGCGCAATGGGACCAGCCCTAGGCGAAGTCGGAATCGTTGTCACGAAGGGTTACCCAGTGGGGGTTATTTCAAAAAAAAGGAAGTTATCGAACACCGCCAGCTTGGTAGAAAAAGCAAAACAAGTCCTGGAACCAAACAAGCCGGAGCATTACATCGTTGCCCGCGAGGTAATGCCGACATTCGGTCCCGCACCCCTCGGCCACGGGCATGGCCATAAATCAACCCAGGTTTCCCAAGTGCAGTGCCACTTTCGCGCGGAGATGGAGGGGGAAGTGAAGCTCAAGCACGTCACTACCGTCGAGGTCACGGTCTCGCGTGAAGTCATAGGGGGAATCATCCATGCCGCGGCAGCTGAAAGCGCGACGCCAGTTCAGGTAGATCCCACGCGAAAGCTTCTCATCCAAGTCATTCCCAAGCGTAACTTTGAGCTGACCAGCGACGAGGACCGCATAGAGATTGAACCTCCCGAGGAGAAAAAGCCGCAGCAATTTTTCTTTGATGTACGTGCTACACATGATGACGGCGGCGAAGGCGAACTTTGGGTAATCGCTCGCCAGCGTCAAGTGCCCTTGGTTCAACTCACACTGACGCCACGTATTGTCACTAAGCGCTCGAAGGGTGTTAGCCGAGTCGCTACAGAGGCAAATTCGGCGGAAGCGCCACCACTTTCAGAGCCATTAACCCAGCTTTTCATCACTGAGCAGATTAACGGAGGTGAGCTACGATACCGTTATCAGCTTCAAAGCCCGAAGCTCGGCCTTCTCGAATGGGATGTCTCGAATCCGATCAAGGGCAGTCGCGAACAGTACGTCAAAAAGCTCTACGATACCATCGAGAAGCGCTGGGTGAGCAGCAAGAGCGACGTCGAGGATTTCTATGAGGAGTTGCGGGCATATGGAGCCGAGTTATATGATGAACTCGTGCCGGTCAAGATCCAGAAGGCTTTATGGTTGCACCGTGATCAGATTGACAACATTATGGTTATTGCTGAAGAGCCATTTATTCCGTGGGAGGTTGTGCATATAGTCGAACCAGGCAAATCGCTCGGAGAAGGTACGCGCTTCCTTGGTGAGCTAGGTTTGGTGCGCTGGCTGCATAAAGCCGGTTGGCCTAAGGAAACCATTACAATAGAGAGAGGCCGTGCATATTACCTGATTCCGAATTACCCCAGTCCAGATGAATTACCTGAAACACTTGAAGAGGCAAAATATTTGCAAGAAACGTTTGATGCGCAGGCTGTCGAGCCGACCTCTGCAGCCGTGCGCAAGCTACTTTCTACACCTGATGCATTTGATTTACTTCATTTCGCCGGTCACGGTGAGGCCGAGAACGACAACAACAGGGATGCCTCCCTCCTGCTTCAAGTTCGCTTCGAGAAAGGGAACCGCGTTAAGGATACATTCAGCGCGACCACCGCGATGGCTTTCAGTAACCTCCGGCGTAATGGCAAGCCGGGTCCAATGATAGTGCTTAACGCCTGCCAGATCGGCCAAGCAAGCTATAAGCTGACCGGAACGGGCGGTTTTGCTGAGGCTTTTCTAAGCAGAGGAGCTAGCGTGTTTGTCGGAGCACTCTGGTCAATAGGCGATGCGCCAGCAAGGATATTCACCGAGGAATTCTATTCACAGATCAAGGATAAAAAGGTCAATATTGCAGAAGCGACGAAGAGCGCCCGCGCTAAAGTTAAAAAAGAGGGCGAAGCGACGTGGTTAGCGTATGTGGTTTATGGCCACCCGCAGGCGAGGTTTACCTAATATACGGGTGCTGAGGCAAGCCTGAACGGCCGCGGGTTTTGAGGAGGCTCCAACATCTGAGAGAATGGAGCCATGAAGAAATCAAACAAGTTTTCCCCCGAAGTGCGTGAGCGTGCGGCCCGCATGGTGTTCGACACCGTGGCGAGTATCCATCCTTGTGGGCAACCATTGAATCCATTGCGCCCAAGATCGGTTGTGTTCCTCAGACTTTGCATGATTGGGTCCGTAAACACGAGATCGACACTGGCATGCGCGATGGCGTTACCGGCGCCGAGCGCGACCGGATAAAAGCGCTGGAGCGCGAAGTTCGAGAACTGCGCAAAGCCAACGAGATTCTGCGACTGGCGAGCGCTTTTTTCGCCCAGGCGGAGCTCGACCGCCGATTCAAGTCCTGAGGCAGTTTATCGACCAGCATCGGGATGCCTACGGGGTCGAGCCGATCTGCAAGGTGTTGCAGGTTGCCCCATCAGGCTATCGACGCTATGCCGCACAGCAGAGGAATCCTGCATTGCGTTGTGCTCGCGCCAGGCGTGATGACATGCTGCATCCAGAAATCAAACGGGTTTGGCAAGCCAATATGCAGGTCTACGGCGCTGACAAAGTCTGGCGACAACTGAACCGTGAAGGTCGCCATGTGGCTCGCTGCACGGTAGAGCGACTCATGAAACGCCAAGGCCTGCAAGGCGTGCGGCGTGGCAAGATTGTGCGAACCACGATTGCCGACGCGGCAATACCTTGCCCATTGGACCGGGTCAACCGGCAGTTCAAAGCGGATCGTCCTAATCAGCTTTGGGTCTCAGACTTCACGTATGTTTCGACTTGGCAGGGCTGGCTGTATGTAGCCTTCGTGATTGACGTATTTTCCAGGCGCATCGTGGGCTGGCGCGTGAGCAGTTCCATGCACACGGATTTCGTGCTCGATGCCCTGGAGCAGGCACTCTACGCTCGCCAGCCCGAGCAAGCCGATGCTCTGGTGCATCATAGCGACAGAGGATCGCAATACATCTCCATTCGCTATACGCAACGTCTTGCCCAAGCTGGGATTGAGCCCTCCGTAGGCAGTCGGGGAGACAGCTACGACAACGCCTTGGCTGAGTCAGTCAACGGGCTGTACAAGGCCGAGCTGATCCATCGCCGAGCACCCTGGAAAACCAAGGCCACTGTGGAACTGGCGACCCCGGAATGGGTATCCTGGTTTAACCACCACCGGTTACTCGAACCTATCGGTTACATTCCGCCCGCTGAAGCTGGGATAAACTATTATCAGCAACTGGCCGAAAGGACCACGGTAGAAGTCTAACTTAAACCAAACAGCCTCCATGAAACCCGGGGCGGTTCATACAAAGTCAAGAATTCAGTTAAGATGGATGGTTAGAAAGTTTCCTGGCCCTCATTAAGGAGTTTGAGATTTTGGTCACTGAAGTGTCTATGGGAGGTCATTCTGAAACGGAAAAAGCGCCTGCTGCAAATCATGATGTTGGGCGCACTGTTAAAGTCCAAAAAACTGGTCAGGCCCGATATGGAACAGATGCGGGTGCCGGATGTGATTTAAGTGCGCACCATACGCCCAGTGGCGCTCTTGGACAGATTGAGCAGGGGCACCAAATGTGCCTGTCTCGTCAGCATATTGATGCTGAGGCATGCTTCAGGGCTGCCATTGCGTTAGCGCCCGAGTGGCCGATGCCACACAACAATCTTGGTTGGGTTTTGCAGGCACAAGGCAGAAATGAGGAGGCTTTGGTCTGCTACAACAGGGCTCTGCAGATTGATGCCACGCAAGAGTTGGCGCAAGCGAATCTCGCCTATCTTCTTGCAAACCTCTATTTTTTTATCGGGAAATTTGCAGAAGCGAGGTCGATGTGGTTGTTTCTGGCCAATATATATCCGGAAGATCACCAGGTATTGGATAACCTGATCAGTACGGCACTCAGAGTTAATGATTTCTCTGATGCCGGGCAATGGGCTACCTGCTATGCGGCGGTAACAAAAGCCAGCGTTTACCATCCAATGCTCGCACATGCCACTGCGGCCCCGCCAGACGTGGCATTGCCAACACCAAAGCTGTCAAGGGGCAAGTTGCAGCATGATCTTGAGCAATATCAGTATTTGCGCGATAAAGGTCTGCTCGACCAGGAATTCGATGACATTATAAATTACTATTCAATGGCGATTAATCGCCTTGATGAAAACAACACCGCATTGCAGGAAAGCATATATAACGCGCCAGAAATAAAAAATACCTATGGCCGCATTATTCATCATTATCCGGCGAACAAACTTCCTGGAAATGCAGTAGCAGTTTCTGAATCGAGCAAGCATGCAGAGCAGAAATATCTGAAAAGTAAATTAGGCATCGTTATTATTGATGATTTCCTGTCTGATGAAGCGCTTTCAGAACTACAGAAATTTTGCCTAGAATCCACAGTTTGGCATAGCAACAGCTACTCGCACGACCGTTTGGGCGCCTTCTTCAGGGAGGGATTCAACTGTCCGCTGCTGCTCCAGATTGCTGAAGAAATGCAGTTTGTTTTTCCGAATGTGATTGGAAAGAAGCATCCTTTGCTGCAAATGTGGGCCTATAAATACCGGCATAACCAACCCTCAACACATCCTCATGCTGATTTTGCTGCCGTGAATGTGAATTTTTGGATTACTCCGGATGGAGCCAATCAGAATAGTGAGTCTGGCGGACTCATTATTTATGATATAGAGGCGCCAATGGATTGGGATTTTGATGCTTACAACCGGCAAGGAGATAAAATATCCACTTTTCTGAAATCATCTGATGCCAAGTGTATAGTCATACCCTATCGCTGCAACAGGGCGATTATATTTAATTCAGATCTTTTTCATGCAACGGCGCCTCTCGAATTTCGCCCTGGATATATTAATAAAAGAGTTAATATAACCATGCTTTATGGCGAAAGGGAGGCCGCAAAAAAAGAGTGAGTGGGTCACAAGGCGTACCGGCATCGGTGGCCATCATTCCCACTTCTTGCAGCGCTCAGCTCGGCGGCATGCTGGATTGGACCCAGCCGCCCCAGTCGCCTCCGGGCGAGCCTTGCTCGATCCGCCAGAGCTGATCAGCGTTGTCGACACCCCATAGCAGCACATTGCCCGTATTCTGCAAGGCCGCCGCAACCTTGCTCATGGGAACAGGCTGGCCTTTGAAGCCCGGGCCTTCCCAACGGCTCCACGGGCCGCCTGCGGTGAGCTGATACAGCGTCCATATCTGGCCGCTTGCGCTGACTCCCCAGACCTCCAGCCCGCGTACCCCCTTTTGCTCCGATGCAGCGATATCAATAAAGGGTTCAGGCTGGCCGCCAACGCCGGGACCTTGCCACGCGCCCCAGTCGCCGCCGGAAGAATTCTGGCTGATGCCCCACAGCAGACCTGTGCCGTCGAGGCCCCAGAACATCACGTTGCCGTTGTTTTGCTGGGCGGCGGCCAGCTTGAACATCGGTGTCGGCTGCCCCTTGAAGCCTGGCCCCTCCCAATGGCTCCAGGATCTCCCGGCCGTTAGCTGATACAACGTCCAGACCTGACCGTCGTCACCCGACGCCCATAGTTCGACGCCCCGACTGCCGCCCTGTTGCGATGCCACAAGGTTCTGAAAGGATCTAGGCTGGCCGCCCACATTGGGTCCATTCCAGCCGTTCCAGTCACCGCCGGGGCTACCTTGGCCGCATGTCCAGACGCTGCCGTCGTCGTCCAGCGCGGCTAACATCGCATTACCATTGTTCTGCAGCGCGGCAGCAAGCTGACGCAGTGCCCTTGGCTGCCCCTTGAAGCCGGGTCCCTCCCAGTTGCTCCAGTCCGCACCTGGAGTGCACTGGTACAACGTCCAGACCTGGCCGCTGGTACCCGACGACCAGAACTCGATACCCCGATTGCCGGTCTGCATCGATGTCGCGATGGCGGCGAAGCGGACGAGCGCAGGCGGGGCGGGGTAGAGGATCTTGATAGCATTTACCACCGTGTCTGGGTCAAATCCCGCAGTGATCAACGCGCTTTGCATCACCGCCTGGATGGTGCTTGGAAACACATTGGGCTCGAGAATAATTTTGCCGACGTCGACGGCGGAGAGGTCAGGGTAGTTGCAATGAAGAATGGTGGCGAGATCGGCGGGGGTTAGTGACTCAAACACAATGACCAGGGCTTGCGCCATGAATGCGCTTTGTTGAAGGAGCATTTCATGGGAGTCGACCATCGCGGTGATACTTGGCGCCGTTGTTGACATCACCGACTGTGCCGACTGCTGCGGCGACATGCCCTGTTGCTGCAGGGGCAGCAAGAGATTGACTAACCGTTGTACATTAAGTGTCATGGTTTCATTCCTTTCAAGTATGCATCAGGGATAGGCGCGCTTCAGCGCGATGGACATCTGTAGCGGGGAAAGTGCAGGGAAGGCGGCCTCCAAGCCATTGGCGGTGTCATTAGCCATATACCCGGCTTGTGCCATGGCAGTGGCCAAGTCGTTGACGCTGAGATTCGGGAAGGCCTTGAGCAAGATCGGGCCGCACGCGGCCGCCGCTACGCCCTGGTCATGCAGGCTCAGGGCGGTCTCTGCCAAGCTCGGATAGGCCTGGACCAAGGCCGCAGAAAGTGCTGCTGGCGGGGTTTGTGGCCAGGCCGCGAGTAGGCCTTTGGCGGTCTCGGCGGACGCATACCCGGCTTGCGCCATGGCGGTGGCCATGGTGTCGAGCGTGCTGGTCGGGAAGGCCTGCAACAATTGTTGGCCGCAACTGGCGCCATCGACCTGCTCGTTGTGGAGGGATTTCGCCATCTCACCGGCAGTTGCATACGCTAGTATGGTCACACTCACCGAGATGGACGGAGGCCCGGCAATGACATTCGACTGGCCCGAAGCAGGCAAGGCCTGTACGGCCAGATGGTAGATGAGCGTCGTGCCCGGGACGTCCCCGAGTTGAAGTGACGCAAGAAGGTTGCTGCCGTCTGGGCTCGGGGTCAGCGGGTTCACCTGGAGCCGGCTGTCCGGATCGGTGACGAGCGCCTGGTAGTTGGGGGCGCCTGTCACCGGCTGCCAGCTGAGGGTCACCATGCTTCCCGTGGCTGTCGCTTGGAGGTTTTGGGGGGCGCCAAAGCGGGTCAGGGTCAGCGGCGCACTGGTCGGACTGGGCAGAGTGGTGGCGCCGCCCTGGGCGATCAGGGTGAGGCTGAAATCGCCGACGGGCGCATCCTTGCTGAACGGTATGCTGCACTGTGTTGGTGGTGGCTGTCCTGCCACGGTCGCCTGGATTGGCTGGTCCAGTTTCCAGGCGTTGCCCGCATGCGTATTCGAGAGCACGTAGCAAAGAGCACCCTCCACGCCTGACCAGCTCAATGTCACCCCGGCATCAGGCGGGGTGATGCTGCTGTCGGGCTGGGCGGTCAAGTCTGTCGGTGCCGGCAGGCGCTGGAACGGCGCGTCGACCCAAGCGGTGCCCATTGATCCCCGGATACCCTGGACTTGGGCGGTGTAGCTGCCGGACTGCCAGCCGGAGTCAAAGGTGAAGGCGGCCGAGCGTGCCGCGAAATCGCCTGGCTGATTGAGCAGCACTTTCGCGGCGCTATCGAGCAACTGGGCGTTATAGCCGGTGTTACCTTCGCCTGTGCCCCACTTCAAGGTCACCACATTGTTGGCGCAGCTCACGGTGGGGTTGGTGGGCGGGTTCTGCGTGCTGCCGGTGCCCGTGCCCGTGCCGGTTCCAGTACCGGTGCCCGTACCGGTTCCAGTACCGGTGCCCGTGCCACCGAAGGCAGCGAGAACGGCGGCTATGCCTGCTGCTGCTGCCGCCGCTGCGGCGGCAGCATTGCCGGCGGCAGCAGCAGCTTCGGCAGCCTCGGCCGCTGTGGCTGCGCTTTCGGCCACCGCATCGGCCACCGCGCTGTCAACCAGGTTTTGGCAGGCCAGTGTGGCTGCATAGGAGGCGGCATCCTTGCCGGCCGTGAGGGCGATCAGTGTGGCAATCGCCGCGCCGTTATTGAGGAGCCCCTGGACGAACGACGTTGCCGCTCCCGCAAGAGCCCGATCGATATATTTGCCCAGGTCCGACAGTTTGGTGGAACTGGGCAAGGGGATCGATACCATGCTGGGAAAAGCGATCGATGCCCCGGTGAGCGGTGCGCCGGCGAACGACAGGGTATAGCTGCCGTTAATGTGCAGACTCAGCCCGCTGCTCTCCGTGGCGAACGACAAGCCGATATTGAAGCTTGATGTCAGTAGCTTGCTGAAGGTGAAATCCACCAACTTGCCGCAGCCCGCCCTGCGTTCGCTCGACAATTGCTGCATGGTCTTGATGAAATCAATGGCTTCGCTGAGGTAATCAAACTGCGGCCAGTTGAGGACTTGAAACCCACCGTTCTTGCTGTAGCGCACCTCCAGCGGGAAGTTTTTTGGCAGGAAGGGCGAGTAGCCGGACGGGGAGGTCAGCGATACGTCAATTTGCAGGTTGCCGGCCGTATCCTTGGTTGCCGACACGATCAGATTGCCGAAAGACTCCTGCATAAACCACAGACTGCCGGCAAAAGCCATTGAGGGATGGGGGCCGACTGTCGATATTGTCAGTGTCGGCCCGCCGGTAGCAGTGATCGCACTCTGCGCTGCGATGGTCAGAATATAGATGTCGATGGGATCGGCCAGTGTGATCGAGGCGTTGACGCCTTTGTCTTCGATCTGGATGTTGCCGTTGACTTCGATGGTTGCGATCAGCGTCAGGTCAAAGACGGCCTGGATGTTAAACCCGGGTGAATACTGGACGCTGCTCGTCGGCGCGGCACTAGTCCCTGCGCCGGGAGACGCGGTGCTTCGGGAGCCGGGGCAGGCGAAGGTGTCGAGGCTGAGCGGCCCCGTGCCCGTTGTCTTGCAGTAGTAGAGCTCGCTGCCCGCCTTAAAGGTGATGTTGATCAGGGAAGTGGGCCAGACGGAGCCGCCGATGCACTGGTTGAACACGTCGCCGATCGACAGGACCTGGTCAACCTTGATGCTAGCGACCTCGGGCACGCTGCCTTGCAGGTAAATCTGCCCAGTAAGCTGGGCCGAGCCCACCTTTACCGAACCCTGCACCTGAAAGTTGTTTTGTCCCGACGGACCAAGTTTGGCGTAGATGCCGAACACGAGGTTTGAAAAGGAAATGCCCGTCATGGCCCCACCGAACAGCGAGGGGATGTTCGCGTCCAGCTGTGCTGCTTGCAGGCAAGCTGTTACGGTTTTGTCGTCGCCATTCGATACCAGTGCGCCAGAGAAGACGTATTGCTTGCCGAATAAGTCCGCCGTCAGATTGCCGTTGATGCTGAGGTGCGTGGCAGTAATGAACTGGTAGCTGATGGAGATTTTTTCAAAGCCGAAGGTATTGAACAGCTTGAAACTGGGCAGTAAAGCCGTGTATGCCGCCCTGCTCACGGCGGTGCCGGCCTGGATGCCTTTGTCCAACACCGCTGACAGCGACAGCTCGTCGCCGGCCCCCCCCGATTTGTCGTAACCGATCTGGATCAGGCTGTTAAACAGGTCGATGTTTTTGATCTGCACCGTGAACCAGAAGCCACAACTGCCGTCCATGATCCTGGTTGCTGCAGCCACGGTTGGAGGAATCGGCGATTGGGGGAAAATGCTGGCCAGCGTGGTGCCAGGTGGCGCGCCCTGACCCGACTGGCTGAACGTGAAAAAGCCGGCATTCTGCACCAGGATTTTTCCGGGTGGTAGTTGAGTCTCGAACGCCTCGTTCAACAGCAAAAAAACATCAAGCCCGCCATTGCTGTCCGCAGCCAGATCAGCATAAATCAAGCTGTACTGCTGCGACAAATCCAGTTCGCACTTGCTCTGGCTCTTGAATTTGCCGCCAAAGATTTCCGACCAGGCAAAAAGAGCCGAGATGCGGATGTCCATGGATGTAAGACCCTCTCCGCGATACGTGCTCTTCGACGTGGGCAAGGTGGTAACAGCCTCCTCGCCCACGGATTCAAATGTTGATTAGCCCGTAAATTGGCCGGTGGCGACGTCGTACTTCCCTTCCGAGACAACCATATTCAGGTCCTGGACGATATCGCTGCCGACGGCACCCGAAATCACATCCATAGGCGGCGAGACCGCAACATACACCTGACTGGCGGCGCCGACGGCTACCTGCAGCAGCGTCTGCGGTGGCGGTGTGGTGCCACCGGAGGCGGGCGCCTGCGAGGTAACGCTGAAATGGAAAGGCGCGATCGCGGTGGGGGTGGAATCGGGGATATTAATGGACGCCGTGTAGGCTTTACTATCGATAGTGAATACGGCGTTGACGGTAGCACTAATGGGCATTTGATAACTCCATTCTGGGTTGACTGGCTTGTGGGAGTGTGCGGGCGGGAAAAATTCCTTGCACACACAGGGTGGGGTAGGGCAACCGATTATAAGGTAATCTGTTTGTGGATAAATACAACATTGATGAGCTTCTTGCAAAACTATTTTTGAAATGAAGCGCACTGACATCTGATGCATGAATTCCTGCATTGAAGTGGTTACGCTTTTCCCTGTTCGCATCAATCTGGGGTACCGTAAGGATTCCTGTAAGGATTCCTATTGGGCAAGACGCCACTCTCCTATTTTCAGGATCTGCGCGTTGAACGCGCGGTGCACTTACTGCGGACAAGCAGTGACAGCATTGATCTGGTTGCCAACCGGGTCGGTTATGCAAATAGGGTAACCTTGCGTACTCTCCTTCGCCGTAGAATTGGCCGGTCTGTGAGTGAATTACGTGCAGGCGGTCTTTTCCATTACTCCCATATAGACAAGCATAGCTTTGCGCTAATTTTTCAGTACGGCCTAATCCTGAAATAACTAGGCCATTATTAACTAATATTCCGTATCTTTTATCAAAAATAATTTCAGTCCAGATCACCGGCATACTCTATTTTTGCGGCCCACGGAAATCCAGGGCAAGATGTGCCGTCCTCATAAATGACGACCACGCCGCTTTTTGGCACTCCGATAGCCATTTTGAAGCCATTGCGACCGAGACCGGCACGCGTGATCGATTTGCCAGCATCGACATTTGACGATACCGTTATCGCATTGCCTGTGTTGTTAATGACAGTATTCAAATAATAGTTTGCGTAGACAGGCGCAGGAGAAGTAATCAGAGCGACGGCAGCAGCAGCGATTTTATGCGAGTATTTCATAAATTTTCCTCTTGGATACATGGTGGCTTCAAGGTGAAGATGTGACGAGGTAAGTCTTTTATGATCAATACTGATATCGACATCTCCCGATTGATCAGAAGCTAAAGCGGAAGGTCAAAAAGACTTAACGGCCCATAAAGATAAAAAAATAATTTCTTTTTCTTCACGTATATTCGTGGGAACTTCGCGCAGGGGAAGATAGCTGGGCCGCCATGAGCGGCGCCGTAACCACCTCAACCCCCTGCGATCAATGGTAGGGTTAACGGTCAGTCTGCGGTAAAATCCGGAGAAAACACCCTATTCGTTGCCTGGAATGCGGCGCCGCTGATTCACTCACAGCGATAATCTCTATTTAGCTGCCAATCCAGAGAGCCATCACATTTAAAATCGCAGACGCGGGAAACTTCGGCTCTTTTTCGAGGCGGACGGTTCAGGTGCTGCGCGGGCAACGTACAAAACAGCTGACCGCCTGTCCTCGGGTTTACACCATTATTCCTTGGAACAATAACAATATTCATGTCACCCATCTGGATTGTCATCCTGCCATTTGCGGGCAGCCTCTGCGCGGCGGTCCTGCCATCTCACGCACGTAATGCGGCAGTTTGGCTCGCAGGCGCGGTTGCGCTGGCTTGTGTCACGCTGACGTTTCAGCTCTACCCGCAGGTAGTCAGCGAGGGCGTGGTGCGCACGGTCTTGCCTTGGGTGCCGGAACTGGGCCTGGATTTTACGTTTCGCGTAGATGGTTTCGCCTGGCTGTTTGCCATGCTGGTGTCCGTGATGGGGGCGCTGGTCATACTGTATGCGCGGTACTACATGGCGGCGCAAGATCCCGTGCCGCGCTTCTTCGCGTTTTTTCTGGCTTTCATGGGCGCCATGCTCGGGGTTGTGCTCTCGGGTAATCTCATTCAGCTCGTGGTTTTCTGGGAGCTGACCAGCCTGACGTCGTTCATGCTCATCGCTTACTGGTACCACCGGGTGGATGCGCGCCGTGGTGCGCGCATGGCGCTTACCGTGACGGCGGCCGGCGGTTTATGCCTGCTTGCGGGCATGCTGATACTGGGGCATATCGTCGGCAGTTATGACCTGGATGTCGTGCTGGCTTCAGGCGACATTATTCGCGCGGATGTATGGTATCTGCCGGCGCTGGTCCTGGTCGCACTGGGCGCGCTTACCAAAAGTGCTCAGTTTCCGTTTCACTTCTGGCTGCCGCATGCAATGGCGGCGCCGACGCCGGTATCGGTTTACCTTCATTCGGCGACTATGGTCAAGGCAGGGGTATTTCTACTGGTGCGGCTATGGCCCGTGCTCGCCGGCACGCAAGCCTGGTTCTGGATCATTGGCACCTCGGGCCTTATTACGCTTGTGCTGGGGGCCTATGCGGCGATCTTCCAGCGGGACATGAAGGGTGTGCTGGCGTATTCGACCATCAGCCATCTGGGGCTGATCACGCTGCTGCTCGGGCTGAACAGCTCGCTGGCATTGATCGCGGCTATTTTTCATATCATGAATCATGCGACGTTCAAAGCCTCGCTATTCATGGCGGCCGGCATGGTCGACCACGAGACCGGCACGCGGGACCTTACCCGGCTGAGCGGGTTGTATCGGGCCATGCCCATCACCACGACGCTGGCCATGGTCGCGGCGGCGTCGATGGCGGGTGTCCCGCTGCTCAATGGTTTCCTTTCAAAAGAAATGTTCTTCGCGGAGACGATGTTTGTCAGCGGCCATGCGGTCACGCGTATTGGCTTGCCGGTGCTGGCAGTGATCTGGGGAATATTCAGCGTTGCGTATTCGTTGCGTTTTATCTTGCAGGTGTTTTTCGGACCCCCTGCACAGGATTTACCGAGAAAGCCGCACGAGCCGCCACGCTGGATGCTGCTGCCCAGCGCGTTGCTTGTACTGGCTTGCCTGGTGGTAGGCATGTTTCCAGCCGCGACCATGGGACCCTTTCTGGATACGGCGGCCCGCTCGGTGTTGGGCGCATACATGCCGTCTTATAGTCTGGTGGTCTGGCATGGGCTGAATCTCCCGCTGGTGATGAGCCTGGTGGCAATGGTTGTCGGAACCGGACTCTATCTGGCGCTCGGCAAATACCAGCAGGGCGCGGCGGTAGTCCCGTTGATCAACCGCTTCGACGGCAGGCGCCTTTTCGAATTTGCGATCCAGAAACTCGATGCGTCGGCGGCGTGGCTGATGCGGTGGCTCTCGACAGAACATTTGCAAGTCCAGTTGCTGCTCCTGATTTGCGCGGTGTTCGCAATTGCATTGGTACCATTGCACAAGGGGCTGCCGGCGGGCAATATGGCCGGGTCGGCGTTCCAGCCGGCATTCGCGCTGCTGTGGCTGGTGGGCGCAGCGTGTGCGGTTGGTGCGGCGACCCAGGCGAAGTACCATCGTCTTGCCGCGCTTAGCCTTGCGGGTGGGGCAGGGCTCGCCACGGCCATGACATTTGTCTGGTTTTCGGCACCCGATCTGGCCCTGACGCAACTGGTCGTGGAGGTCGTGACGGTTGTCCTGATCCTGCTTGGTCTGCGCTGGCTTCCGCCCCGGTACGCCTGGATCGACGATGCACTGGATTCATTCGGGGCACGGGTGCGGGCGCGTAGCCGGCGCCTGCGGGACCTGGCGCTTGCAAGCATTGCCGGGGTCAGCCTGGCCATGTTGAGCTATGCGGTGCTGACGCGGCAGGCTGGAAAAGGCATCTCCCATTTCTTCATCGAAAATTCGTTGCCGCTGGGTGGCGGCGCCAATGTGATCAATGTGATACTCGTCGATTTCCGCGGTTTCGATACGCTGGGTGAAATTACGGTGGTGGGAATCGTTGCGCTGACCGTATTCGCTCTGCTGCGGCGGTTCCGCCCCGCGCCAGAGAGCATGGAGCCGCCGCCCCAGCAGCGTGAGCAGGATGCGCAGACGGGCATGGCCGCGCCGGACCCGCATGCGCCGCTGCCGCCGGGCCCGATGATGGTGCCGGGTACGCTCGTCCAGCTACTGCTGCCGGTTGCCGGCATGGTATCGGTCTTTTTCCTGCTGCGTGGGCACAATGAGCCCGGTGGAGGATTCGTAGGCGGGTTGATCATGGCGACGGCAATTATCCTGCAATACCTCGTCGGCGGCACCGCCTGGGCGGAGTCGCGCACGCGCATTCGCCCCCACTACTGGATCGGGGCAGGGCTTTTGTGCGCGGCGGGTGCGGGTATATCGGCATGGGTGGCAACGCGCCCATTTCTCTCAGCCCTGGCGTGGCACGAAACTTTGCCGGTAATCGGCGAACTGCATCTTTCCACGGTACTGTTGTTCGACCTGGGTGTCTATTTTCTGGTGATTGGATCAACGGTGCTGATCCTGGTAGCGCTCGCGCACCAATCGTTACGCGCCCATCGGAAAAGCGCGGCCCAGGCACGACCCGAGACGGCCACCGGCAGCGTGGCAGCGCTTCCGGCGCAGGCGGGACCGGAGGGCTGATGGAAATTGTCTACGCTCTCGCGATTGGCGTGCTGACCGGATCCGGCGTATGGCTGCTACTGCGGCCGCGTACCTTTCAGGTCATCATCGGGTTCTCCCTGCTGTCCTATGCGGTCAATCTGTTCATTTTCGGCATGGGGCGGCTGGCTGTCCATCTCCCGCCCATCATTACCACGCTCAACCCCGACCCAACCCGCTTTGACGATCCTGTGCCCCAGGCGCTGGTGCTGACAGCAATCGTGATCAGTTTTGCCACGACGGCACTGTTTCTGGTTGTCTTGCTCGCATCGCGGGGTTTGACCGGCACGGATCACGTCGACGGCGAGGAGGAGCCTGAACCATGAGCTGGTTACAGCATTTGCCGGTATTACCAGTAGTCATACCACTCGTGGCGGGAGCGGTAATGTTGCTGTTTGCCGAATCCCGGCGCACCACCCGCATGTTCATCGCACTCAGCGCCACGCTGGCAAACCTCGCGGTGGCGGCCTTGCTCGTATATATGGCCAATCGCGGCATGCCGGAGATTTGGCCGGGAGGAATCGCGGTGTATCTGCTGGGCGGCTGGGAGGCGCCGTTTGGTATCGTGCTGGTAGCGGATCGGCTGTCTGCTGTGATGTTGATGCTGACCGCGGTACTGGCACTCGCATCGTTGGTATATGCATTGGCGCGCTGGAAACGGATGGGGCCTCATTTCCAGTCACTGTTCCAGTTCCTGATCATGGGCGTGAATGGCGCTTTTCTGACTGGCGATTTGTTCAACCTGTTCGTGTTTGTCGAAGTGTTGCTGGCCGCATCCTATGGTTTGCTCCTGCATGGTCTGGGCGCTGCTCGCGTCAAGGCAGGCTTGCACTACATTGCCATCAATCTGGCGGCTTCGCTTGTTTTTCTGATTGGCGTCGCGCTGATTTATGGCGCAAGCGGCACACTGAACATGGCGGATCTGGCCGTGCGGGTGCCGGGACTGGACGACGGCGACCGTATTTTATTCGAAGCGGGTGCTGCGATCCTGGGCGTGGCGTTTCTGGTCAAGGCGGGTGCATGGCCATTGAACTTCTGGCTGCCGGCGGCTTATGGCGCTGCGGCGGCGCCGGTGGCGGCGGCGTTTTCAATCCTGACCAAGGTGGGGATTTATGCGCTGCTGCGATTGGGGTCGCTGCTGTCTGCCTCAGGTGCACCTGCACCGTTTAATGATGGATGGCTGTTCGGCATCGGCATGATCACGCTTGCACTCGGTACCGCAGGCATGCTGAGCGTGCAGCAACCCCAGCGATTGGCGGCGTATTGCGTCATCGTGTCAGCTGGCACGCTATTGGCGGCGCTTGGGCTGGGGGGAGAGGGGATGAAAGGCGCGGCGATGTTTTATCTGGTCAGTTCTGTATTGGCGACCGGCGCTTTTTTCATGCTGAGCGAAATGATCGAGCGTACTCAGCGATTTGGAGACAACGCGATAGACGTTTCACTGGAATCATTCGGCCTCGACGATCCGCTCGATCCCGACCGTCCGGATGAGGTGGTGGGTATTGTACTACCCGCAGCCATGGCGTTTCTGGGCCTGAGTTTCGTATCGTGTGCGCTGCTGGTAACAGGACTGCCGCCGCTGTCCGGCTTCGTCGGCAAATTCATGATTCTTTCGGCCACGCTGGGAACCGCACCGCTCGAGACCGTGCCGGCATCGACCTGGGCGTTATGGGCGGCGATGCTCGGGTCGGGGCTGGTCGGTATCATTGCATTGTGCAGAATGGGCATGCGCCTGTTCTGGAGCTCGGACGAGATCGTCACACCGCGACTGCATCTGACCGAAGCGGCCCCGGTGGCCGTGTTGCTACTGCTGAGCATGGGGCTCACGGCGGGAGCGGGGCCGGCGGCCAATTATCTCGCACTTACCGAGATTTCGTTATCTTCACCGCGAATATACATTGATGCCGTGCTGGGGAACGGCCTTTTATCATCCCCGTCAAATGGGGCTGGGGAACCTGAGCGATGAAACGATGGCCATCTCTATCGCTGTTTACGATAGTTCTGTTCGCGATCTGGCTCCTGCTCAATGATTCGCTGGCGCCGGGCCAGATTGTGCTGGGCCTCGTAATGACGATAACCGTTTCCCTTGCGACCGCTGCGATGCTGCGATCGCGCGCGCGTCCCGGTCACCTCCTGGTTGCGATCAGGCTGCTTTTCGTTGTGCTGCTGGATATCACCCTTTCGAATATCGCAGTTGCACGCATTATTTTCGGGTCGGCGAAAGCACGCTCCAATTCCGGCTTCATGGAAATCCCTATCGATATGCGCGCTCCGTATGGCCTCGCCACGCTAGCCTGTATAGTGACTGCGACACCCGGCACCATCTGGGCGGGCCTGGCGCCGGATGGTGCTACCTTGACGATCCATGTCCTCGACCTGCAAGATGAGGAAACCTGGATCCGTACGATCAAAGACCGTTATGAACGCCCACTGATGGAGATCTTCGAATGAATACCCTGCTACCCTGGGCCGTATCCTTCGCGCTGATTGCTTTTGCACTGGCCATGATTTGCGCGGCTATCCGGCTGTTGCGCGGGCCGGCTGCGGAAGACCGCGTGCTGGCGCTGGATACGCTCTATGTTAATGCCATGCTGACTGTACTGACGCTCGGTATCCAGTTCGGGTCCAGGATATATTTCGATATCGCCCTGCTGATTGCACTGTTCGGCTTTGTCGGTTCGGCTGCCATGGCAAAATTTCTGCTGCGCGGAGAGGTAATCGAATCATGATGACGGCGGATATCCCCGTGTGGGCGGACGTGCTGGCTTCCTTACTGCTGGTATCGGGAGCGGCGCTCGCGCTGACCGGTTCCTTCGGCTTGCTCAGGCTGCCTGATCTGTTTGCGCGGATACATGCGCCTACCATGGGCAATACGCTCGGCCTAGGTTGCGTATTGCTGGCATCGATATTGGTCGCTTCCTTGCATGCTCAACGGTTCGTCTTCCAGGAATTGCTGATTTCGCTATTTGTCGTAACGACATCTCCGGTGACCTCGATGCTTCTCATACGGGCGGGAATATACCGGGACCGCAGAGATGCGCGCAAAAAGGCGATAGGTCAGCCAAGCGAGGCGCTCAAGCAAATTCAGCGGATGCAATAATACCGCGACCCATTGAAGCTCAAGCGCTACGATGCTTGAACTTTACTGACGCAGCCAATAGGTTATGCCGCCGAAATCAACGGGACGGAATAGTACTTCGCCCGTATTCGCCGTACCCGGCAGCGTTTGTACGGCTTTTTTATATTCCTCCAGGTAACTGTCGCGAACCAGGTCCGAGCCCGGTTGATAAGTCGAAACCGAGGCCACGGCTTCAACGTTCCTCTCCAGTATTCCCAGTGCCTTCAGCTCTTTCGAATATTCATCGGAACAGTGGTAATTCAGTTCCTGTTCCAGCCGCTTGATACGCATGAACAATTCCGTGGTAGTGATTATGTTCTCGGTATTGATGATGGCCCTGGATTCCATGGATTTGTTTTTCCTTGTTCATCAAAAGACCCCGCCGAGCATTTTGCTTGATCGCTTGATCGTAGGGCGCGCGTGATCTCTTCGAATCCGTGAGGATACCTGATTCCGCGAGTGTCGTTTAGTTGTCCGCAACCTGATAAAGTATATACGCTACAAACACAAAAACGTTCTTTTCCATCTCAACCTGTTCCAGGCTTCGACAGGAGAAACAATCATGACCAACAAGGCTATCTACGTGCAACCCGGCGGGGGGTTCGATCGTGTAACGCTGGGTACAAGCGATCCTTTGCCGCCGAAACTGGGCGAGATTACCGTCAGCATCCGGGCGAGTTCGCTTAACTATCACGATTACGCGGTCGTCAGCGGGATGTGGGCACCAACCGTTCCACGTATCCCCATGTCGGATGGAGCGGGAGAGGTTGTAGCGACGGGTGAGGGCGTGACTGAGTTCGCGCGGGGCGATCATGTCGTCAGTACTTTCTCCCCGTTGTGGCTGGAGGGTGAACCTGAGATTGATGATATGAGCACTGTTCCAGGCGATGGCATCGATGGTTTTGCACGCCAGCAGGTTACCATGCCTGTTACCGCGTTCACCCGTGCGCCCAAGGGGTATAGCCACGCCGAGGCGGCCACGCTTACCTGCGCGGGATTGACAGCCTGGCGCGCATTGATGGTGGATGGCGCATTGAAGCCCGGCGAGACCGTGCTGATCCAGGGAACTGGCGGCGTTTCGGTATTTGCTTTGCAATTTGCCAAGATGGCGGGCGCGACGGTAATCGCCACCTCATCCAGCGATGAGAAGCTTGGCCGGCTGGAAGCGCTGGGCGCAGACTACCTGATCAACTACCGGAAAGACCCGAACTGGGGCGACTCGGTGCGCCGATTGACTGCTGGTCGCGGGGTCGATCATGTCATCGAGGTAGGTGGACCGTCGACATTGGCGCAATCCATGGTAGCGGCACGCATCGGTGGGCACATCGCGATTATCGGCATCCTTTCCGGCGTGACGGGAACGCTGCCGTTGCTCCCGGTTCTCACGCGCCAGTTACGCCTCAAGGGATTGGTCGTCGGCAGCCGCCGCCACCAGATGGAAATGATCCGCGCTATCGATGCTAATAGCATGAAGCCGATAATCGATCGGCATTTTCCGCTGGAACAGATTGTCGAGGCTTTCCGCTATCAGGAATCCAACCGGCACTTTGGCAAGATATGTCTTGATATTTGAGCTTCCTCTCATTTTTTTCATAAAAAATGCAAAAAGAAGTGGTGGTCATCGGCGGCGGCTTTGCAGGGCTTAACCTGGTGAAGCACCTGGCTGAAGAACCCGATTTTCATGTCACGCTAGTCGATATGAATAATTACAACTTCTTTCCGCCGCTTTTGTACCAGGTAGCGACCGGCTTTCTTGAGGTATCCAATATCTGCTATCCATTTCGCAAATTGTTTCATGGTAGACGGAACGTAAGTTTCCGTTTGGGCGACCTGCGAAAGGTTATTGCGGAAGACAACAAGGTTCTCTTATCTACCGGAGAGCTGTCTTATGATTATCTTGTTCTCGCGACGGGCACGGAAACCAACTATTTTGGAATGGAAAATATCCGCAAGGCCGCACTACCGATGAAAACAGTGGACGATGCTATAGAAATCCGCAACGACATGATCCAGAAAATGGAGGAGGCAACCGTTGCCGCCGACGTGCAAAAGGTGCGGCTTTCTGTAGTCATCGCGGGTGGCGGACCCACCGGGGTTGAAATTGCGGGAATGTTTGCGGAGATGCGCGAGAATATACTGCACCAGGATTATCCGGAACTGGCTGGCCACGAAGTGGATATCTACCTTGTGGATGCATCGCCTGGGTTGCTGGCGTCAATGAGCGACAAATCGCAGCAATATGCTTATGACAGGCTGGTTGAAATGGGCGTGAAAGTACGGCTGAACAAACTGGTGAAAGATTATGTAAACAATGCCGTCATCTTTGCCGATGGCGAAACGATCAAGACCCGAATCCTGCTCTGGACCGCAGGGGTAACCGCAAAAGTGTTCGACGGCATTCCGCCGGATTGTTATGGTCGCGGTAACCGGCTTCGGGTGGACGAGCATAACAAGGTGAAGGGTGTCTCGAATATCTATGCTATCGGCGATACCTGTCTGATGGTTACCGACAGGAATTTTCCGCGGGGGCACCCGCAACTGGCGCAGGTAGCGCTTCAGCAGGGTAAAAACCTGGCTGCTAACCTGCTTGCCGCATTTTATGACAAACCGTTAAAGCCGTTTTTCTATCATGACAAGGGTTCGATGGCCATTGTCGGGCGAAATAAAGCCGTGGCAGACCTTCCCAAACCCGAAATGCACTTCAACGGTTTCGTTGCCTGGATGACATGGCTGTTCGTACATCTTTTTTCCTTGATCACCTATCGAAACAGGGTAATGACCCTGTTCAACTGGGGAGTCGCTTACTTTACCAAGGACCAATCGTTGAGGATGATAATCAGGCCAGCGGCAAATCCCGGGCGCGAGAAGTAGCCCGGGCAAAAGCGCTTCAACGATAAGAATTGGTTTATCAGACGGCCAGCTTTTTCACCCACGCGACATAGCGATCCATCCAGTTTTGCAGGAATTTTCTGGTATCTTCAATCCCGATGTCTCCATTCTCGTCGAACAATCCTTCTTTTACATGGATAAACGCTTCAGGCTGCCCGAGCGTCGGTACATCCAGGTAGGCGAGTGTATTGCGCAAGTGTTGCTGCGCCATGGCTGTGCCCGCGGCCCCTAGTGAGGCGCCTATCACCCCCGCTGGTTTGCCGGCCCAGGCATTCGCCCCATACGGGCGCGAGGCATGATCGATTGCGTTCTTGAGCACGCCCGGCATCGAACGATTATATTCGGGTGTGACGAACAGAAGCCCGTGGGCATTCGTAATTTCGTTCTTCAATCGTTTGACTGGTTCTGCCTGGTTTCCATCGTCGTCCTGATTGTAGAGCGGCAGATCGCCGATTTGGGATTGTTTGAAAGTAAGCTCCGGCGGAGCCAGTCGCATCACTGCGCCAGCCAGTTTGCGGTTGAACGAATCACGGCGAAGGCTGCCGATCACTATCGCAATGCGATATTGGCTCATGTGGGATTTCCTTATGAAAAATTGCAGAAAATGAATATGCGTGTTTCGCGTTCAGCAACCCTACCTGGGAGGCACCTCGAATATACCAAACTTGACTAGCTGCTGGTGTTGGTCTAATAGTTAAAAGGCCATCCAATGATAACGTTCTTTGTATCCATAATATAGCAGCAAAAAATCACGATTTCATTGCTGTCCGGCGTCTGGCATTAGTGCAGGAGCAACACCTGAATTCAGGAACTGATGTGTCATTGGCAGGCCAGGGTTGAGTTAATTAATCATCTTGTCGGGGGAATCAGAATGCTGGGTGATGAAAAATCGGTAATCCTGTCGTTCGACGACGGGCCAGCGCCCCTGGCAGCACTTGAAAGCATCCTGCAGACGCTGCAACAGGAGGAAATCAAGGCGGAGTTTTATGTTCTGGGCGACGAGGTAAGGCAATATCCTGAAGCGGCAAGAATGATTGTGGATCAGGGGCATGACATCCAGAACCATTCCTGGAGCCACTCGGATCTTGAGCGGGCGACAGAACAAAGCGTGCGCAGTGAACTGGAACGCACCCAGAACATTATCAAGAAAACCACCGGCGTAACGCCGACTAAAATCCGTCCGCCATACGGTGCGGGGGGATTCCGTGGACACCTCGATCCGGAGTTGGTCGAGGTGGCACGGGACCTGTCCCTGGACATCGTAACCTGGGACATCGATACCGAGGATTGGAAAGCCCCGCAAGGTCTGGGACCGGAAAAAATAAACAATATCGAGAGTCAGTTCGAGCAACACCCGCGTAGGGAATCCTTCAATATCCTCATGCACGTGCAAACGGGGACGGCCAGGGATCTGCCGGCTTTTATCTCCCGGTTAAGGGAATGGGGGTTTACCATTGCGGAACCGTAATGGACCGCAGTGACGAGCTTCAGCAGGCGCATCATTGGCGCCGGGATGACGTTCCACTCGGCTCCGCATTGTTTTCCTTGTTGTCTATACTGTTATCAAGCCCGACGATCGCGGCGGGGCAGGAAAATCGGGAATATGATTGCAGGCCGGATATCAAATATGAGTGCACCGTAGACCAGTGCGAAAAGATAGTCAGCGATTTCCAGCATGCCGAGTGGTTCGCTTACAGCACGACAACCGGCGAGTTATCGGCTTGTCTATGGACGAACTGCTACGCAGTCAAGGCGACCGTATTCAGGGACCGGGCCTCGGGTAACCTTACGGCGATCGGTAAGCTGATACCAACTGCGCATCCCGGAAATGAGCCGATAATCGTTTCATTGACAATCGATACCGGAAATAGCGACGATACCGGCAACTTTACCGCTGTCTGGGGGTATCGTAACGAGGGGTTGACGTTTGACATGGGCAAGTGCGCGCTTCGAAAATCTCGCTGAGGCCGGTCAACCCCTAATTTACTTACAACGTGAGTTTTGCTGCAGGGCCGAATGTCCGGCCTTGGGGGTTTCCTGGCGCGCGTAAGGCTTCCCTTTTCGCTCGCGCAAGCGCTGTCGTATGATCAGCAACCATCCGTTGCGCGAAAAACTGTACTTCCGCGCTGGATGACTTGAACTGAGCAAGCTTGCCGGATTCGATATCTAAGGTATGCGCTGCGGTGATTATGGCAGCGATTTGATGATCATTCAGTGCTGGTTGTGCCTGGACCTGTGTCCAAAATTTAGATGCGATAAACTCACTGGCAAACAGGAGGAAAATCTTCATGGGACCTCTACAATATAGATTCATAGGCGCCGGCAATAACCGACCTGCATGAGAGTGCGTTGCGTTTCACGGATAAGGCGGAGAACGGGTATGTTTTACCCAGCCATTCCGGGGGAGTTTGTTAACTGTCCCCCATAAAGCGGAATCGTTAGTCCTAACGTGCTACTAGTGGCGGCAATGGCACTAGTAATTTCGTTCGTATGAACTATATTTAGGTGGTCAGCTGTGCTAAGAAACCGATTAAGAACGAAATGAAGCGGGGCCGAGATCAGGTTTAACGCCACTCATTTTTTAGTTACTCGCATTAAGGAAAAATTGGCCGAGTTGATGTTTCGTTGTGCGAGAAAATTTCTCACTCTTTAAATCGCTTTTAGTAACGTTCCTCTGCAAGTGTTCAACTAAAGATTGAGGAGACTGAAATGGAAGAAAACGAACCTGAGTTTACAATTACCATCACATATGACAACTTCCTCACCCGTTTCGATTTAAATGAAATCCTGTCTTGGATTGACACGCTAATCGAAGATGAGCTTTTGTCTAGGTGGCACCCTCATTTATGCCTGCCCTCGTTCTATTTATTTCCCCTTCGGAAAGCCTCGGAACTTTCTTTCATAGGAATTAGGTCCACCGATAAAGGTACCCTCACGCTGAACGTTGCCTTTAGCACTGCAGTGGCGGTTTATGTCGGACGTCGCTTCAAACCAAGTGTGGGTAAGAGTTTTTTAGCTGATCAGCTTGACCTTACGGGGGGGGTTGCCAACGGCGTGATTGAGCCCGTCATGACGAGAATAAACGAGTGGGCTACGCAATATGTGCCGAAACAACGGGAGTTGGGGGGGCAAGTTACCGATATTCAAGTAAAGAGGTGCCACGTTAAACGAAAGAACGGGAATTCGAGAACGGTATAGCAGTACGATACGATTGCATCGTATAAAACCTCATGGCTGGGTGCGTTCACAAGCGAGAAGGCTGCGTGGAATTTCACTTGGACGGGTCCGCCACGCGTCTCAGGCTAACCAAGCAGTTGGCCTACCTTGACGGGCGCTACGACCTGGATGAGCGCATCCCAAAAACGGAAACATACGTTCCAGAAAACGCCCGCTTCGAGTGCCCTCCTGCGCATTATCGCCCAAGCTGAACGGTTGCGAGACTCGCTTCGTGGGCGCCGGCTTCCACTCGGAAGCTGGAAATGGAAGACCTGATCAATATTTGGGCTATCCCTCTCCAGCGGCTTTCTTGCCGAGATAGGCAGCCTGACCCAAGCCAAATATGGAAAGCATCGTTGCGTCGACATCAGGCATCGTAACGACACGACGGAACTCGATGTGCTCCATGAATTCGACCGCAGATATGGCATAGATAATGACTGCCAGGATTGTGATTGCCACCATCTGGAAATCGCCCAGATCGGTTTTATTGTTGTCATCGGTGATGAGATTGGTTGCCCTCGGTGCACTGGCGTTCGTTTTCATGTCGGGTTTGCCTTCGACCTTTCCTGTCGTAATCGCCTTGGCAGCGGCAAAGGTGAGTACGCTGATGCCGGAAAGGATGAGCAGGTTGGGTGGGATATCCACCCCGCCCACATAGGTCCAGCCGGCTGCCGCGATACGGTGCGATACGATGGCGATATAAGCGCTGATGACCAGCGTAAACCAGAGAACGGTCTGGAATTTCGAACTGCTGTAACGATTGTCGGTGCCGAGAAACAATGCTGCCGGATGGCCCTTCGTAAAAATGAAAGCGATAACCCAAAGCGATACCAGCGCACCGATGAGCGAGAACCATCGCGCGCCACGGCCGACCACTTTGCTCTGCCATTCAAGGGATTTCACGTGATTGATTCCATCCATGGCGTCGACGTCTCCATCTCGCACGAATGTTGCATTGATCCCGTCTCCGGAACGCATCGCTGAGACTAGCGGCTGGAACTGCTTATCTACCTGGAGCGGTATATTGATCTCGTTCTCTGGCTTATCCGGTTGCCGGGTCCGGACGACGAGCCACGACATATCGATGGCAATTTCCTTTATCGTCCCAACTATGGTTCTACCGACTACCTTGACTTCGCCCTTGAGGATGTTGCCCTTGGGAGTATGTTCATAGGTCAGTTTGACCAGATCGCCGGTTTTGGGCTGAACAATTGGGATTTCCTTTTCCCGGGGAAAAAACTGGCGTATCTCGCCGCTCATCGATTTTACCTCCAGTGGCATTGCCTGAATAACAATACCCTCGAAATTCAGAGGATTGGCACCAGGCGGGGAGGGGGTTCTGTCATCCTGTGGCTTGGCATTCTCGCTGGCAACGGCCGGTTGGGGCGGGGTCTGCGGTGGTTCCTGCGCAAAAGCCCGGGGCACGAGTAGCAGAAATGCAAGGGTATAGAAAAGTTTTTCGCCAGGCATATCGATAAAGTCCTGTATTGGGTGACTGTTACTTATGCGAACTGCAACTGCGGATCGTTATCCTAAATCCGGTAGTTGACCGCTCATTTAATAGACCAGTGTTATGATTAATAATAATATTTCATTCGCTTCAGAAACCGGTTGCAAGATACTCCAGCAAGAGCGCGAGCCCAAAACCACCCGAAGGCAATGCAATTGCCGCCCCGAAGAACGGATGCTGCGTGAAGGGGAGGAAGGCTCCCCTCTGGTTATTTTTGATTGTGCGGATCGCCCATTCGATCTGTTGCCTCTGCTTTATTTCATCCGGTGTTTGACCGGATAGCTGGATGAGTTTGCTTTCAAGGCGCTTGATGGCCTCTCGTTTGGCTTTCTCGGCGGATCTTCGCAATGCCATGCTGTTGACAAAAATAAGTGTCGCGTTGAGCATGAAAATAATGGCGAGCGCAAGGGGAAAATCCCAATTGTCAAGGTAGTTGTAGCGTGCGATACCTAATAGAAACATGACGATGAAAGGGAAATAGATGAAGTTGCCGATGACGGTCGTGCGCTCCGCGATCAGTTCAATGCCCAGCCATTCGTCCAGATTCTCCTTGCCGATGCCTCGCTTGCCGGCTATTTTTGCCAGTGTGTCATCAGGCCATCGTACTTTATTCATGGCAATGCAGTTGACCCATCTACGGCAGAGCCGCGTGGCATCTATTACATAGAATATCAGGAACATTATCGCTATCAAGTTCATAACGATGAGCGCGTCATTTATCGCGAAACAGCTCGAACCCCGGCATGGCGTGTTGGGAAAACCGAATTGCACCATCATCAGCCAGGCAACGCACAAAGCGACAGCTACCTGCGGTAAGCCCCTCATGCTGAAATTTTTCAATTCACCCAGTATTGTGTATTCTCGCCAGAGACGAATGGCATCAATCTGGCCAACGGCATGCGGCCGCCACATATATAACCCTAAAGAGCGGCGAATAGCTTGGGTGAGCATTCTTGGCGAAGAAGGGGTGCGACGATGCTCGTCCCCGGACGTATCGGTGACTTTAATGTTTTTTTCTTCAAAGGCGAATTCGCGTGTCAGAATGTTTTCGTTGCCTTTCATCTTTTGCCGCGAATACCAGAGAAAGAGCAAGCTCGTAACCAATGCGAGCAGGCGAATGGCCGCCGTTGGCCATGCGCTGATTCCCTCGGTCAATGCAAGCGGCTCGTTTTCCGCAGCAGGCGGCATCCCTTCCACCAGGTCGAAAATTACCACGGCCACGACGGCAAGGCCCAGCCAGAACAATATGTTGGAGCCGAGTTTGAGAAAGATATCTGCCGCCGCACTGCTGATCAGCATGGTGCCGATAATAAATATAACAGCCGTGGCAACTGCTCCCGCGATCCACTTCAGATTCTGCCGTGTATTGAAATAGGTATCCATATCTGGCCGCACCGGATGGATGCTTGCGTAATTCGGCATGTGTGCGCTGGTGGTACTGATGTCAAAAGCGCCGTGCCGCCCGATTTCATACAATCTCGGCCCCGTGTTCCTCAGAGAGTCCCTTGACTCCGGTTTTTTATTCATATCCGTGCTCAGTTGGACGCAATCCGGGCAGTTCGCCTTATCGGGAACAGAAACGATGTACTTCAACGCCATCAGAGCGGCATAAAATAACGATGTCTGGTAACTATCGCGGAAAGGCGGAATGGGTGTTTGCAGCTCAGGTTGAAGTTCCAGCCCAAAGTGAGAAGCGATGATGAGATTGCGGGTTGATTTCCACTGGGCAGGAAAGGCCAGCCTGGCGTTAAGATCGGTCGTAAAAAAAATAGCGGTTGGGAACCTTTCGCGCAATGCCTGCAGAATCAGGAGCTTATCATACACGTCACTGCCCAGCACGCCGATTGCGCCGAATTTCCCATTCTTCGCTTCCTCTTGCTTCAAGGCCGTTGCCAGTCTGACGACATAATCCAGTTGGCTGCGGCCTTCAGGCCTTTGGCCGACATTTTTCTCGATACCCTGAGGTTGGCTTCCGAACCACGCCTGACCTTTGGCCTGAGCCTGTGCCTGATCTTGTGCATTGGCTTTATCGTCCCCCTTATCGTATCCCTTCGCCGGCAGTTCACCGTCAAGTCCTGCCAGGTATGAGTGTCGTGAGATCCACTCGGGCCAGTGATCTCCGAGCAGTTTGTCAATTTCAGCTTCCAATCCCGGGCCGGGGTCGCCAGAACCGTTGTTCATTGCAACCGCGGCAAATGTGCGCGGCAATGCGCGTCCGTAAAGAGTATCCCATTCGGAAATCAGCGCGACTTTGGGATTGCAATCTTTAGCTGGACAAGGTCGCAAGTCCACGCGTCGTCGCTTTAGTTCTTGCAGAAGCTGCTCTGCCAGCACGGCATCCGTGTCGATGGTCCTGGTAAAGTTTTTGATTCCTGCACAATCGAATATTTCCTCGGCGGTTCTTCGCGACACTTCTTTATTCTCAGGATCAGCGGAATAGTCCAACAAGAAAATATCCTTCGCCGTTGCCCAGGGAGAATAGAAACGCGTGTCTTTCAATTCGCTGAAGTGTGGGTTCAAGGCTGAACACCTGTGGCCGGACGGTGACGACCCGTCTCTAAACTCGTTCTCCATTTCCTTCAGCATGGCGCTCAGGCTAGTGGAAAACCGGGGCCCCAACACACTATAGGCCGGCCTGATATGAGGCGCGCCGGTATTGAGCACTCTACTGAATTCGACCAGTAGCTCATTCAGAGACTGGAGCGGTTTCTGGCTGAAATCCTGATCTTTTAACCATAAAACCAGAACATGAGGCCGATTTTGCTCATTCTGCATTTTTGACTTCGGAATGAACAATTCGGCCGGAACAGCCAAACCAGTTGTGCCCGTCGTCATGTCGTGACGAGTCCATTCGAAAAACCGGATATATTCACCTGATTCAGGTACGTATCCTGCGGCTCCCAAAGCCGATACGACAGCATAGCGATCGTTCAGCCGCGACTCGGCGCCGCTGGAATAGGGACTTCCATCGACAAATACCGGCACGACATGAAGCCCGGATGAAATTCCAGATTCCGCGATGACCTTGATGAGATCGGAAAGCGGGTAGGAAACGACCGCTTTGTGGCTCGACATTTCCGGATTTTGTTTCTCGCTATGCCGATGCGCTTCGACTGCTTCGAATGGATCCTGCCAAAGGCGCGACTGTACAGTTCCCTTATCCGCGAATATATGACTTGCGGTGTCCTTGTGGATCGGCCGGGAAGTCTGGAGTGACATTTGCTGATAGATGAAGAAGCTGCTTATCATCGAGATCAACGCAAATATTCCGGCTAGCGGCAGCTTGGCTTTTTCGTCTTGTTGTTCCGCCATATCGTAAGCCTTTTGTTGGTGCCGCCCAGTTGGGCTCGGGCAACCGAGGCGGTAACCGGAATGGTAGAGTTACACTTATTTATAGCATAAACGCCTATAAAAACCGGAAAACCCATGAAGCGGAAAGCTCATCCTCATTCAACCCAAAAATGGGTACGGGATCTACAGCAAAGCGATGCTTTAAATGGATCAGGCTGCTCGATTTGCGGATGCCCTGATCTTTTCGATCATGACTACCGCAAACTTTGCAGCCTTCTCCAATCCGGCAGACCTTCCCGTTATATCTTTTAACACCCCGGGTTGTACTTCAGTCCAATAGGCGGCGCGTCCAAAACGAGTAAGATTCAACTGGGGAACAGCTAGTGGAATTTAATGCCGGTTTTTCCCTTGCAGCAAACGCCACGGGCCCGGCAGCAGTGATCCTGCTGTCGGGCCTTTTCTCTCGGTTCATCAATGCAATGTCCTAATGTATGCGGGGAAAACGCAACTGTGCGCGTAAAAATCGTCATCGTGGCGCTCATCATCGGCATGGTATGGAGAGCAGAGCGTATCGCAAGCGAAGAGGGCAGCGGGATTACGCTGCCTGTGGCTTTATCCTCGCAAGAGGGGAGGTAATTCAGGAATGTATTTCCGCACGGGCAAAGATGGGCTGGGGGGTTTGGGTAATCTCGTTGCAACCCTTTTGTAGCTATACATGATGTATAACGAAAAACGATGGGTAACCGGGTGAATCAGGAGGAGAATCGCGCGCCACGTTGCCAATCCTGGTATCTCAGGCGTGCATATCGGACAGGTAAATGCACCGTCATCTCGACAGCGTATTTGCAGTCACGCGATCACGTAGCTACACGTCGCGCTGCGCACCCCAACGGGTAGGTCGGGCTACGCCCGACGATCAAAAAACAATGTCGGGCGTAGCCCGACCTACTGGTTAGGTGTGCAATCGCCATGGAAAACCGGTGGGGTCAGTGTAGCGCAATGAAACGGGAATTGTGGATGTGAAAGACCGCCATCGGTTCAGCCAGTATTTTTACTCCGGCAGAAACCCGTACTCGACCGGGAATTTGACGTAAAAAAGGTCCAGGTTTTCCGCCTGCAGCAAATCCAGAAAGCGCCTTATTTCCTCTTCGCTCGCGACAAAGCTTACTTCCACCGGCAGGTCTGCCGCAAGCTCGAGGAAAGTTTCTTCGTGCAATACCCCGTGTCGCCCGAAGCCCGCCACCGCGCGTATCGCGGTACCGCCGTGCAAGCCGCTTTTTTTGGCGCGTTCCAGCAGCCATTCGTATAGCAGAATGCCATCGTGTTCCCGATATTCGCTCACAAAGAATTTGAGAAAGGTGCCTTTCGTGTCGTCCTCCCTCATCTTCTTTCTCCCGTCATTCGCTTTCGCGGTTGAATTCAGCCAGCGTCCGAACCGATGCTGCGCGGCTTGAGTGCGCTAAGCGGGTTAATGTTGCGCCAGCCATTTGATGGTCATGATTCCAAGCACTGTCATCGCCAGAGAACCCGCCAGATGTGAAAAAATAATGAGACAGGCCCAGCCATATTGCTCCCGCAACAGCAGGTTGACCGTTTCAGCGGAAAAAGTGGAGAAGGTGGTCAGTCCGCCGAGAAAGCCGGTAAGGGCAAACAGCCGTGCTTCGGGCGGCAGCATCGTATTGTGATGAAAATACTCGACCACAATGCCGACAAGATAGCCGCCGGTCAGGTTCGCCATCAAAGTGCCGAGAGGAAGGGTAGGGAATACCGGGTTTAATGCCATGCCAAACCACCAGCGTAGCCATGCGCCCAGCGCAGCCCCTGTACCCACCGCCGTTATCGCGTAGATACCCATTTTATTGTTTTATTTGTTTTATTGTTATTGCAAGTCAGTTGCTTTCCATTGCCCGGCTATATAATCCCTCGCGAGCCAAACCATTCAGTTGGCAGCGTTTGAAGAAAGTCCGCTGTGCTGCGGCAACATTGCCTTCCTGTCCCTTCCAGGCAGCTAAAACCGGTGCTTGCAGCGCGCGCCCGTAGGAGAAGCTGAGTTGCCACGGGTGATGGGCATCCCCCGTATTCATCGCGTTCAGATTATTGGTTGCCTCTTCCGCGCTTTGGCCACCCGACAAGAATACGATTCCGGGCACCGCGGCGGCCACGTAGCGGCGCATACAACGGATAGTCGCTGCTGCAATCTGTTGCGCGTTGGCCTGATGCGGGCATTTCATCCCTGAAATTACCATATTCGGCTTGAGCAGCATCCCCTCGAACAGTACGCCATGCGCGTTGAGCTCTCCAAACAGGATTCCAAGCATTTGTGAGGTGGCTGCTTCGCACCGATCGATAGTGTGGGCGCCGTCCATGAGTATCTCCGGCTCGACAATCGGAACAATGCCGGCTTCCTGGCAAAGGGCGGCATAGCGCGCCAAGGCATGGGCGTTCGCATGGATCGCGTATGCCGAAGGCAGGTCGTGCTCATCGATTTCCATCACGGCCCGCCATTTGGCGAACCTTGCCCCAAGCCGTTTGTACTCCGCAAGCCGGTCGCGCAACCCATCCAATCCTTCCGTGACTTTGTCACCGGGACACAATGCCAGCGCTTTTGCGCCTTTGTCTACTTTAATGCCCGGTATGATTCCCCGGTTCGATAGCAACTCGGCAAAAGGCATACCGTCGCGGGTGCCCTGGCGCAATGTTTCATCAAAAAGAATGACACCGCTGATGTAGCGCTCGATACCCTCCGCAGTGAAAAGTATTTCACGGTACCGCCGGCGATTTTCTTCGGTGGATTCAAGCGCGATCGAATCAAAGCGTTTCTTGATCGTCGGGTTGCTTTCATCCGCCGCGAGAATACCCTTCTGTTTCGCAACGATGGCCTCGGCCACCGACTTGAGTTCGTCAATATTCATGAGCGCTTATTCTCCTGTAAGGCTGAAGATTCATATCGAAACCGGAAGCGTCCACGGGTAATTTCGCTCCAGTCTGATTATTTGACTGGAGGCGCTCCGAAAAAGCCCATTTGCCACATCGCGATCAGGGCAACGATGACGCCCGCAATCAACACATAAAATGGCCACACTGTTTTTTTTTCCGCAAAAGGATCGGCCAACGAACGACGCGAACCTTCCGGCAAACGGGCAAGCTTGGTCAACGATGTGCCAAATGGAATATTGATGCGGGCCCGTGCGTTGATCGCCCAGCCGTTTGCGTCCAGCACGGGGCCGAGGTTGCGTTTCTTCAATTTGAACCACGCTACAATCATGGCCGGGCCGGAAATCAATAACATCAAGCCGATTATCGCCAAAGGTATTTGCCAGAATTGTAACCCCAATATTCCGCTGACCAGCGAAGCAAGGATGCCGCCGATAGCGCCGAGCGCCAGCCCTATCGCCGCAAAAATCCCGGCAAACTTGCCTACATCGAAAGGCGGCTTGGGCGTTGGCGGCGGAGGAGCTGTACCCGCCGCTATCGGCGTGCTGCTCTCCACTGCCGCCTTGATCAACTTCTCATCCGATGCGGCGGCTTTCGATGCGGCCATCTTCTGCAATTGATCGCCGATAAATTTGCTCAGTTTTTTGTATGGCGACCAGAACGCCTGGCGGATACTGATCGAATGGTCCAGGATGCGCACAATAGTGGCATCCCAGTCCTGGCCCTTTCGATCATAGAAAATACCGTTTCGCCCCACCATTAGAAAATCGGAGTCGCCGGCGGTAAAGGCAGCGGCAATACTCATCTTCTCCGTACCCCCTTTGCGCACGCAATCGCAATACGCGAGATACAGGCCGCTCATGTTGGCAAACTCAGCGTGTTTGCCAATATCGTCAACTCTCACGCACAGCTCGCAACTGCGCCCGTCCAGGTACAGCGTGCCTACCTGGAATAGCGCCTTATCTCTCCCGGTATAAAAGCTGCGAAACGATACGAAATTATTCACCAGGTTAAATAAGTCGCGTTTATAGCGCAGCAGTTTTTCTACCGAATGGATCGCCTTTACCTCGCTTTCCACCGCTTTATCCTGGTTGATCAAATCATTGATTGCTTCCTTGTGCTTGCTGCTGAAGATCTCGCGCAGGCGTGCCTTACCGAGCTGCTCGGCGCAGCAGGCTGGTTTGGCGGACTGCCATTTTTCAAATGCGTCGAATTTGGTGCAGAGCGCGGCCCACTCCGATGCGAGCAAATTCTCCTTCTTACCAAATACCGGCACAATGGTTTGCTCGCGTAATGCATCTATTTGTTTTTGCCATGCGGGATTGAGGCCGGAAACCAATGGCAGGGGTTTGTTTGGCTCCACTGTCGCAAGCGGAAAACTTGCGATATCGGTGTTTTGTGCCGATAACGTTTGTGCGGCAATGCCTTGGTAATCCTCGGTGGAGCGGCTTAGCGGGACGGCTGCGCGCACATCATAAGCGGCCATCTGGCAACGCGTGAAGTAGTCATCGACCTTTTCTTTGACGGCATGGAAGGCGTCAGCGGCGGCTTGTGTCTTGTCACCCAAAAATTGAATATTGGCATCGGCGTCACCCTTAACCCCCCAGTCCGAAAAAATGGCAACTTCCGCAAAAAACGCATCATTGATTTCCTGATTGATACCCGCCTTCCCGCTCACGTCTGTTACTGAGCCGCGACACTTCATGATGTCTTCGATCGTTGTGCGCAATCCCGCATCCGTAATCTGGCCGGCAGGAACCACGCCATCGCCATTGAATTCCAAACCGGCGACAAACTTCTCGATGTCAGCCATGTCCGCCAGTGAAATCTCTGTCGCATCCGGCTTACCCAGCGTTTTCAGAATGTATTGTGCTGACGCAAGCACCTGTTGTCCTTCTTCGCTGCTATCGTCTATATCAGCCAGAGCCACCCGATCCGACCCTTCGACCAACAGGTCCGAATTCCTCAGTAGACCGCCTGCCCAGGCGATAGCTGCCAGCACTTCATTCGCGTGCACATGCGCATCGGCATCATGGTCGATCAAGTCGAGGGTTTTAGTGTCGAATTCTATGCCGCGTGTGGGGCAGCTCAACGCTACCCACAGCTTTTGATCCAATCCCTTTAGTGCCAGCAAATCCGCGCCGTTATCAATTTGTACTTGATCGAATCCGCCCGCGCGGAAAAATTTCCAGGTGTGTGAGGGAGTCATGATCTATCCTTTGTATTATTAGAAATTTTGAGGCTTCTTGAGGAGTTATAGATGCAGCACTTGAGCAATGCAAGAAGAACCTCGACACCATGAGATTCGAAGTTTCGCAAGGGAATAGGTCGAACTATTTCACCCCGGGTCCGGTAACGCCATCGAAGCCGAGTTTTATCAATGCCTGCCGCTCCGCTTCCGTTTGCACGCCGTCGGCAATTGCTATGATACGGATGCTGTGGGCCCGCCTGCACAATTCCTTCAGGAATTTCTGATTATTCCTGTTCTGGTTGATACCGTGCACGAAGCTGGCGTCTATCTTGATGTAATCAAGGCCGAGCCCGGTAAGCTCCCTCAGTTCAGCGAAGTGATGGCCGAAGTGTTCAATGCCGATACGGCAGCCAAGTTCCTTGAAGGTGTAGCAGAAGTCACGAAAGGCTTCGAATTTTCGAAAAGCCCCATACTCCGGCACTTCGATCCAGAGCCGCTGGCACAGGTTGGGATATTGGCGCAACAATTCTGCAAGTTTATTCCGGAAATCCCAGTCTGCAATTGTTTCTATGGATAGGTTGATCGCGAGTTCTCCGGTCAACGACTGTAATGTTTCGAGTCCGTGGCGGATGACAGCCAGATCAAGAGGCCCGGTCAGGTTGAGGCGTGCAGCGATGTTGACGAAATCGCTTGCCTCCAGCCAGCCTCCGTCATGCTGGGCTTGCATGCGGACAAAGGCCTCCTGATGCAACGGAACGCCAGTCGGACCGACCACCGGATAGAGCACCAGCTTGAAGCGGTCTTCGGCGAGCGCATCGCTGAAGATATTGCGCCAGTCACCAATATTGACGACAGGGGCAGGAAGTTGATCAGGTTGCGCAGAAATGAGATGCCAGGCATTGATACCCGTACGCTCGGCGGTGGTCAGCGCCAGGTCGGCGTTGCCTAACAGCTCGCCCAGCTTATCCCCACCTTGGTATCGAACCGCACCGATGTGGTACAGGTCGGTGATCTCCCGGTCGATTTTTGATGACAATACCGCCAATTCCATCGCCAACTGATTTACGATCTGGCTTGTATCATCGATATCGGGAATGACAAGGACGAAATCCGACCCGTTCAGGCGCGCAGCCAGTGGATCCGATACTGTGCTATCGCAAGCCCTGCCGGCAATGTTGCCTATGAGCCTCCCGACCTCACGGAGCAGACTGTTTGTTCCATCACGGCCGAGTTTCTGGTTGATCTCTTCCAGGTTATTGATCCGTACCAGGAAAAGAACGCCTTGTGCGCGCTTCGTCTTCGCTATGGCTACGATATCTTTATCATTCGCGCTCGGAACGGTATTTTCCTCGATGTCGCCGGGGCCTGCATCTTTGCCATCATGGATCAAAGCCGCGTCTTCGACGTCCTGGTTCGTAGCCATGTCTTCGCTGTCCTTGCCGGGAACAGTATCCTTGCCATTTCCATCCGTAGTGGCGCTTTCGCCCTCTTTGCCGTCCAGAATTTCGAGAAACCGGTTCATGAAGTGGGCGCGATTGGCCAGACCCGTGACGGGGTCGTAATTTATCAGCTTGCGCACGCTCTCCATCCGGGACGCTTCTTCTATGGCCCTGTTATGCAAGCGTCTTATCATGTCATTCGTCGCATGCGCGATGGTGCGCAATTCCGGTATGCGAGAGTCGGAAATGGTGAGAAAACGCCGTTCCGTAATCGCTTCGGCTTGCTCGACCATTGCTGCCAATGGCTTTTTGATACGCTGCAGTATCAATATGCCGATGAGCCCGCAAAATATGCCTGCAGCCAGAAACCAGATCAATAACGTTCCCGTTTGATCCCAGAGAGCCTGATAGGCGAACTGGGCGTTAGCCGCAACCTTGATGACGCCGAAATGCATCCAGCCGTCCGAAATCTGAGCGATACCCGCTTCGGCGCTGACGGGGAAGAGGTCGATAAACCACTCGGGAACAGTACCGTCTTTCCGATCCCGTATCCGTTCGGCAATCACCCTGCCATCCGGCGAAGTGATCGAGATCGCCTCATATTGGCCGCTATCGAAAAGTGCCCCGATCTGCAGACCGATCGTAACCGTATCCTTGCTCAGTTGCGAGATAGAGTGGGCGAGGGAATTGGCGCTATCGATATTTTTTTGGTGGAGTTGCTGTTCCAGATAGCTTCGCGCACTGAGCAGGCTTATGGCAAAGCTGCCTGTGAAGCTTGCCAGGGTAACCAGGATAACCGTCAACCGGAGTTGTCGAAGAAGAGACATCGAACGCCTTATTTTTGGTGAACCTCTGAATAAGCCCGCTGGGTTGCCGGTTCAGTTGCCGAATGAGCGTGATGGCGGGCTTATTCAGAGGTTCTTATTTTATGAGATTATCACGGACCGAATGTTGCTTTCCAATTTGTAAGAAGCCAACAGCATGAAGAATGCGTCAAAGTAGAGAACGTACGCGCGGCAGGGAATAATCCTAAATCCGGTAATTGACCGCTCATTTAATAGATCAGTGTCATGGTTAATAACAATATTTCATATTATTTGACGCTCACCTTCCGGGTAAGGTCGCTACGGGGTGAATTGCACAGTTTTTGCGGCACATGGCTGCGTTGCAACTCCTTGGAATGGAACGGCGCCCCGAAGCGTCGCCCGAGGGGCCCCGCGCAGCGGGGATCGGGCAGCGCAGGGGATGCCGCGATTGCGTTCCACACGCAAGGAGGCGCCCGCATCCCGCTTCGGGGTCGCACCTTCCTGCGGAAGGCACTGCTCCGCCCTGCGCGGTCGCATTCCGCGTCGTTGCGCCTTGCCCTGCACCCAAAAACCGTACACTTAACCCCGTCCAACTACCGGATTTAGGATAAAGGAGTTCGATATGCATACCGCCTTCATTTCGCATCCCGATTGCCTGCTGCACGATATGGGTTTACACCATCCCGAGTCTCCAGCGCGGCTCAAGGCGATTGAGGATGAGTTGGCCGCCTCCGGTCTGATGGATAAACTGGAGCACCATCTTGCACCACTAGCGACCCTCGGGCAACTGAAACGGGTGCATGCGCCAGAGTATATCGCGTTGCTGGATGCCGCTGGGCGCCAGGCGCTTTCAGCGGGTCTCGTGAATCTCGATCCAGATACGGCGATGAACCGGTACAGCCTGCAATCCGCTTATCGTGCCGTAGGGGCGGTCATCCTGGCAACGGATCTGGTGACTGGAAAGCAGGTGGAAAATGCCTTCTGCAGTATTCGTCCCCCCGGACATCACGCGGAACGCAACCGCGCGATGGGCTTCTGCCTGTTTAATAATATCGCGGCAGGGGTCGCGCATGCTATTGAGGCGCATGCCCTGGAGCGTGTTGCCGTGGTGGATTTCGATGTGCATCATGGCAATGGCACAGAGAATATTTTTCGGGATGACCCGCGAGTCATGATGGTTTCCACTTTCCAACACCCTCTTTATCCATATAGCGGAGTGAAGGGACGCTCGGAACGTATGGTCAATATTCCGTTGGCCGCCGGTAGTGATGGCGAACCGTTTCGCGAAGCGGTGCGTCGATTCTGGCTGCCCGCGCTGGAAAGATTCCAACCGCAGATGCTGTTCATTTCAGCCGGATTCGATGCGCACAAAGATGACGAGCTTGCTTCATTGAAGCTGGTGGAAGCGGATTACACATGGGTGACGGAGAAGATCAGGGAGATTGCGCAAAAATATGCCGGCGGCCGCATCGTATCCGCGCTGGAAGGAGGATATGCCTTGCCCGCGCTTGGGAAGAGCGTCGCCGCTCATTTGAAGGCGCTCATTTGAAAGTGCCGCTTGACTGTTATCGAAATTTCGCACGGCGCAGCGTGCTTCGCTAATTTTCGCTACAATTTATTGCGATGCCGGACCCATACTCATACTCCGCAGCTTGCAGCGACCCTCATGGCCGAACTTATCATGAGAGATTTTTCTGATTTGTTTCATAACGCAGCTATTGTGTCTATGATAGAAACATAGGCACCATGGAGCCTTCGTGATTATCCGTATCCACGAAAAGGAACAATGAATATCAGCCGAAAATCGCGCATGCCTCTTGTTTTGCTGATGGTTCTGCTGATCGGTGGTGCCTTGGTCTGGCATCATTACTCGAGCGGAAAGCTCAGCATCAGGATTGGTGTGCTCCACTCCCTGTCGGGGCCCATGGCGGCGAGCGAAAAACCGTTGATCGATGCGATCCAGCTTGCCATCGAAGAGGCTAACGCGGCAGGCGGTATCGGGGGACAGAAGATCGAGGCTGTGGTGGCCGATTGCCGGTCTGACGCTACGTATTGCGCCCAACAGGCGGAGCGTATGATTACTGAAGAACACGTACAAGCCTTGTTCGGATGCTGGACAACGGACTGCCGGAAAAAAGTGAAAAAAGTAGTCGAAGAGCATCGCCACCTGCTCTTTTACGCGCTACGGTATGAGGGTATGGAACAATCGCCCAATATCATATACGGCGGTGCCATACCTAACCAGTTAGTCATGCCTGCGGTGAATTGGGCGCTGGAGAACCTCGGTAAGGAAGGTAATCCGGAAAAGCATGGCAAGCGGGTTTATCTGGCGGGGTCAGACTATATCTTTTCACAGGTGCTGAGCATCCTTATCAAGGATATGGCGAGTGCGCACGGCGCGGTAGTGGTGGGCGAGCGGTACCAGCCTCTGGGGGCCGCCAACATGGACGATCTGGTAGCCGATATCGCGGGTCAGCAGCCTGATATTGTATTCAATACGATCAGCGGCCCCGATAATAACGTTTTCTTCAAGACGCTTAAAAAGAATGGAATCGTCGCCGCCATGATGCCGGTCTTGTCGTTCGGCGTTACCGAAGTGGAGTTGAAAGGCGCAGAGACCGCGCCGATGGCGGGTCACTATGCCGCGCGGAATTATTTCCGGACTATTCCTACTCATGAGAACCAGGCTTTCGTTAAGCGATTCCGTGACCGTTTCGGCGAGCATGCTTTGCTCGACAGCCCGGCTGAAGCTTCTTACCTCAATATGCGGATGTGGATTCAGGCAGCGCTCGAGGCAAGTTCGGGCGATTTGCATAAGGTGCAACGCACAATTCTGCGTCAGAGCCTGCTCGCACCTGAGGGAATCGTTTCGCTCGACCCGGTCACGCGTCACGTCTGGAAAGTGGCCCGCGTTGGCAGATCCCGCGAAGACGGCCAGATCGACGTTGTCTGGGATTCCGGGAAGCCGCTCGAGCCGGCGCCATTTCCCGCATACCGGTCGCGCGAAGAGTGGAACCATCTGCTCGAAACCATCACGAGCCCCCAACCATGATAGGGTTCACCTCGCTCACCCAGCGCTTCGCGGTCTGGTTCGTGGCCGTCTCTTTGCTTCCCATCCTGGTCATCGGTTACAGCCTGTTGCGTACTTTCGAAACCGAGACGCAGAAGACCGCGGTCCAGCAAGTCTCGGCCATCGCCGACATGAAAGCGGAGCAAATCGATAGTTACCTGCGCGAGCGTATCCGCGATGCCAGGATCATACAGGTTGCCAGTACCACACGCATGGCTATGCGCGAATTTGCCATCGCCTACGCCAAGGATGGAGTTGAGTCACATGCGTATCGGAGATTGGATGCGTTTTACCGCGGGCATTTCAAACGTTTTGTCGAGGATGCCGGTTATTACGATCTGTTCCTGGTTTCCACTCAAGGCGACATCGTCTATACCCAGGCTCATGAAGCAGATTTTGCCACTAATCTCATCACGGGTCCTTATCGAAACAGCGGCTTGGGCAGAATCACACGTGCAGCGCTGAATACCTTGCAGAGTGGAGTATCGGATTTCGAATATTATCCGCCCTCCCGGGGAGCGATCGCTGCGTTCATGGCGATTCCCATCGTGGTTGAGGGGAAACTCGAAGGGGTACTGGCCCTGCAAATCTATAGCGAGCGCGTGTTTGACGTGGTAACCGACAATGTGGGCCTGGGAGCGAGTGGCGAAACGGTGGTTACACGGCTTCTGGACGATCACACCGCATTGGTGATGGCGCCGCTGAAGCATGAGCCTAATGCAGCATTGGAGTTCAAGATACCTATTCATAATCCGCCATTTTCGACAGCGGTCCATAACGGCTTGTACGGCGAACGCGGAGGCGGTCTGAAAATGGACTATCGCGGCAAGGAGGTTGTCGCTGCGTGGAGGTACCTGCCGCGCATGAACTGGAGCATCGAGGTCAAAATGGATGCGGACGAGGTATTTGCTTCAGTGACGCGCGTTCGAGCTTTCAGTTTGCTGATTCTTGGCCTGACACTGCTGGTTGCCTTGCTGGGCGCTGTTTTGTTCAGCCGGCGCGTAGTAACCACGCTGAAAAAACTTAGCCATAGCGCACAGCACATCGCCGCGGGCAATCTGCAGCAGCGCGTGCCCGTGAAGGGATGGAACGAGATAGGAAAACTCGCCGGTACGTTCAATACGATGATCGAACGCCTGAACGTCAGCAATCGTGAACGGGACCTCGCTGAAAACGATTTGCGTCAGCTGAACCAGGACCTGGAAACCAGGGTCGCAACACGCACCGCCGAGCTGGAGCGAGCCAATGCGATCCTGGCAAGTAAAGAGGAGGAAACACGTTCCGTTGTCGAGCATATGATGGACTGCATCGTTACCATCGATGACAAAAGCATCATCCGCTCAGTCAACCCCGTGATTGAAAAACTCTTCGGATACACACGCGAGGAGGCGATCGGCCAGAACGTTTCCATACTTATGCCGGAACCCCATCGCAGCGGCCATGATGGTTACATCAGCAGGTATTACCGGACAGGAAGGGGCCGCTGTGAATTCGATCACATTCTCACGCTCGAAGTCGAGGGAGTACATAACATCGGCATGGGCCGGGAAGTTGAGGGACGGCACAAGAATGGCCAGCCTATCGATTTGTATGTTGCGGTCAGCGAATATTTCGTCGGGGGAAAGCGCTACTTCACCGCTATTCTGCGTGATATCCATGACCGTAAACAGGCCGAGCAGGCTTTGCGGGGAAGCGAGCAGCGCCTGCGCGCCATAGTGGATAATCTGGCGGCGTTTGTCGGGGAAATGACACCCGACGGGGTGCTGGTCGAGATCAATCGCACCGCGCTGGAGAGTGGCGGTTTGCGGCCCCCGGATGTCATCGGCAAAAGACTTGATGAAACCGCGTGGTTCTCTTTCAAGCCGGAAGTGCAGGGACAAATTCGCGAAGACATCAAGCGCGCCGTGGGCGGCGAAATAGTGCGCCATGATATCGAGACACGCATCGCCGGCGGCGGCGTGATGACGATGGATTTCATGCTTGTGCCGGTTCGCGATGCCAAAGGCCAGGTGGCCAAGCTGATACCTTCCGGTATCAACATCAGCGAGAGAGTCCGTATGCTGAAGGATTTGCAGCAAGCTCGGCTCGATGCAGAGCAGGCGAACCAGGCTAAATCCATTTTTCTGGCGGCCATGAGCCATGAGATACGAACGCCCATGAACGGCGTGATCGGCATGGCGGATGTGCTGCAGCAAACCAGCTTGAGCGGCTATCAGATGGAAATGGTCGATCTGATACGGGAATCCGCCTTTGCCTTGCTGGAGATCATCGAAGATATTCTCGATTTTTCCAAGATCGAGGCAGGGCGGTTGGAAATTGAACAAGCGCCCACGTCGGTCGTTACCGTGGTGGAGAAGGCCTGCAATATGCTGGAAAGCCTGGCTTCAAGAAAAAACGTGGAGCTTACCTTGTTCCTTGATCCGGCTATTCCGGAGGAGGTTTATGGAGATGCACTCCGTTTGCGTCAGGTGCTGGTCAATCTGGCCAATAATGCCATTAAATTTTCAAGCGGGCTGGAAGAGCCCGGCAGGGTATCGGTGCGGGCATTACTGGCGGATCATAGCGCGGATCGGGTAACGGTGGAGTTTCAGGTAACGGATAATGGCATAGGCATGAACGAGGAGACCAAGGCGCGTCTTTTCACCTCCTTTACTCAAGGCGATACCTCTACTACCCGCCGATATGGCGGCACCGGGCTAGGGCTGGCCATCTCTTATCATCTGGTTCAATTGATGGGAGGGTCGATCACGGTGCAAAGCGCGCCCGGCAAGGGTTCCATCTTTACCGTACGCGTATCGTTCGCGCAATTGCCGGCTACTCCCTCAGGAAACAAAGTGGTGGACCTGACGGGGGTTTCCTGCCTGGTACTGGGTGACGACAAGGGAATGGCTGACGACCTGGCTGTGTATTTGAGATACAGCGGCGCGATTGCCGAGCGCGTCACGGACCTGGCGTCAGCCCGCGAACGGATAAAAATACTCCCGCCCGGCTTATGGCTGCTTATTATCGATGCGGGTCACGATGTCCCGCCAATCGAGCAGTTGCGTGAAGCCTTCCAGGCACGGCCGGATATGGACCCGCACTTCGTAGTTCTTGAGCATGGGCATCATCAGCCCGACATCGAACCGCGATTTGTGGTTATCAGGCGCGGCCGCCGTCGTCATGAGCGTTCCGAAATGGTCGATACGGTCACACTGGATGGCGATGTCATGCATCGTGAAGCTTTTTTGCGGGCGGTGGCTATCGCGGCGGGGCGCGCGCATGAAGAAGTCGAGGTGCAGGAGGCTGCCAAGGTCGAGCCGGTGGTTGCGCCGTCTCGCGAGAAGGAACTCAAGGAAGGGCGGCTGATTCTTGTAGCGGAAGACAACGAAATCAACCAGAAAGTGATCCGCCAACAGCTCACGTTGCTGGGCTATGCCACAGATATCGCTGGCGATGGCCGCGAAGCGCTGAAACGCTGGGAGAGCGGCAACTACGCGCTGCTGCTCACCGACCTGCATATGCCGGAGATGGATGGCTACCAGTTAACCTCAGCCATTCGCCTCGCCGAGCAAGGCAAAACCAGAAAACCCATTATTGCGTTTACTGCCAATGCACTCAAGGGCGAGGCCGAGCATTGCCGTGATGTGGGCATGGACGACTATGTGAGCAAGCCTGTGCAACTTGCGCACTTGAAAGCGATAGTACAGAAATGGCTGCCTCCCGCCACTACCACGGAGCTGCTGGCTCTCGCAACCCCTGCTATCTCTGTCGCCCCCACCGCCGTGCCCGCTACTACCCCCAGCACTCCCACTGCGGCCCCCACCAAAGCCCCGGCGGTGCAAAAACCGGTGGATTTGAATGTACTTAAAGAGCTTGTTGGAGATGATCCGACGGTGACCAGTGAGTTTTTGAGAGATTTTCGCACCAGTTCGGAAAAAATAGCAGCGGACTTGCGCGGCGCTTGCCAGGGAGGGCAGGCAAAAATCGCCGGCGCCACCGCTCACAAACTCAAGTCGTCGGCCCGGGCGGTGGGCGCGTTGGCGTTAGGCGAATTATGTGCGGAGATGGAACAAGCAGGAAAGGCAGGCGACACTCAGGCTTTAAACGCACTATTGCCGCGTTTCGAGTCGGAATTAACGGCCGTGAATAAATATATCGACTCATTGCAAGGCTAATGCAAGCAGGGTCCTGGCAGCCTGTCAGATTTGAAGAACTAAAGGTGACTGGGTGAGGAGAGGTTTTGAGGATTTTGAAGGCCAGTAGTTATTCCATTGGTGGAAAAAGCAGCGAAATATGAACCAGCCAGACGCCTTTGCAGCCGATTTTCTTCAAGTCCGACAGGCTGCTAAACGCTGACTGGCGCCACCGATGGCCGCGCGGGAGTGGCGGCGTCTTTTTTTTGGGAAGGCAAAATAACGACCCGCTCAAACGAGCATTATAATATCGAGTCGAATGGGTTATGCTCCGGTTATCACGATAAAGTTCCCTGCCGCGATTTAGCACCGAAGCCTGGGGAATCCGGAATTTATTCGGCTTCCCCAGGAGAGGGACGCGGCAAGGAATGATGAGCAGACAGATGAGCATAGTTTCCAGCTATCGACCTGAAGGGAAAAGCGAGCGCCATGACAGATAGATCCGCGGTCAATATTCTGGTACTTGACGATGAGTCTTTCATGCTCAAGCTACTGGGACGTATCCTGTTGAACCTGGGATTTACCTCGGTAATATTTTGCGATAACGGACGTTCGGCCCTGGAACAGATAACTGATGCGAGTGGACGGCCGAATCTGATCCTGCTGGATCTCAACATGCCCGAAATGGATGGGATCGAGTTTGTGCGGCACCTTGTCGACCGGCATTATTCCGGTAGCCTCATCCTGATCAGCGGCGAGGACGAGCGCATGCTGCAAACCGCCGAGAAACTGGTGCGGGCGCATAAAATCCCGATACTGGGATACCTGCACAAGCCGGTCAAACCGGATGCGTTATCCGCCATGCTTGAGAAGTGGACGCCGCCCCCCGCCGAAGCCACCGGTGTGGCGAAGAAAGTATACAGCTCGGATGAGTTGAGGGCTGCCATCGACAATGGCGAACTGATCAATTATTACCAACCGAAAGTAGCGGTTGCCACCGGCGAGTTGATCGGTGTCGAGACGCTGGCGCGATGGCGGCATCCTGTGGATGGCCTCATCTTTCCAGACCAGTTCATCAGCATAGCCGAGGCCTCCGGCCTGATCGACAAGCTGACTCGAGTGGTATTCACGGGAGCGATGACGCAGGTGAAAGCCTGGGAAGAAGCGCATCTGCCATTGCGGATCGCCGTCAATGTATCGATGGATAATCTGGCATCCCTGGATTTTCTGAATTTTGTCGCCGAGATCACGACAAAGCTGGGTGTAGCGGCGCATAACGTGGTGCTGGAGGTAACGGAAACCCGGTTGATGCAGGATACGCGAGCGCCGCTCGAGATTTTGACGCGGCTGCGCTTGAAGCGCTTTCGTCTTTCCATTGATGATTTCGGCACGGGGCACTCTTCCCTGGCGCAACTGCGCGACATTCCCTTCGACGAACTCAAGATCGACCAGGGCTTCGTGCATGGCGCCTGGAAAGACGAAACATTACGCGCAATGTATGACGCCAGCCTGTCTCTGGCAAGGCAACTGGAGATGGAGGTCGTGGCGGAAGGAGTCGAAGACCGTAACGATTGGGATCTTCTGCGCCGCACGGGATGCGATCTGGCTCAAGGGACGTTCATGTCGCGGCCTATGCTGGCCGCCGATCTACCCGGTTGGATCGAAAAATGGCGCGAGCGGGTTCGAAAGGAGTCTTTGACCGCTGGCGATTCGAAGTGAATGGGGCAACCCACTCGATATTTCTCCTGCCTCCCACTTAAACTTAAGCTGCCCGAAGAATAAACGCCCGCGCGTGCGGATGTGCGAAGTGCATCTGGCGTGACGCCGTCCAGCGTTCCGTATGGCTTGAGGCTGTTATAAAAACCCGGAAGCCCGATACCATTAGCGCGCCGCACTCCTGGTTTTATAAAAGGGATATATCATTTTTTCTGGACATCTAATACAACCGGTCGTATTATTAATCCATGCTCAAGCCATCCAGAAAGGAAAGCAACAGGGAAAACCTGCTAGACCAAGGGGTCGCCATGCTCTGGAGCCAGGGTTATCACGGCACGGGGCTCAAGGAAATCCTGGATGCGGTAAAGGTTCCAAAGGGTTCTTTTTACAATTACTTTGGTAGTAAGGAGGACTTTGGTGCGGAAGTCATTCAACACTATGCCAACCCATTCATCGCACAACTGAACGCTCACCTTGAAGCAGCCGATGATGCGCTCGGTGCCATAAAGCGTTATTTTGACGAGCTCATAGTGGAGCTCGAGAGGAATGAGTTTAAAGGCGGTTGCCTCATGGGCAATCTGATGGGAGAAATAGGCGATACCAGCGAAATTTGCCGGAAATCTCTCCAGTCCGCCGTTACTCGTTACCGGAATTTATTGCAATCCGGCCTTGCCAGGGCGCAGCAACAGGGTACCGTAAGATTGGACAAATCTGCGGAAGAGATGGCTGATCTGCTGACGAATACCTGGCAGGGTGCTTTATTGAGGATGAAAATAGAAAAATCATCCGCACCGGTCAAGCAGTGCTGCCAGGATCTGCTCGGTGATTTTTTCAGGCCCTGATTTTTTTCTTAATTAAAAAACGACCGGTCATATATAGTTAATCCTTCAGAAGAGGAGAAGTGTCCATGCAATCCGCTGCCGTCCATTCAACGATATTAATTCTGGCTCTGGCCGTCACCGGTATTCCCGGCGCATTCGCCGAGGCCGGCGCCGGGACTGGCGAGGTAGCCTCGACCAAAAAGGGCGAAGCTCCCGCGGGATCTGGAGGTGGTCACCAGCATTACGTGCAATCCGATAGTGCGAACAAGCCCGGTCCGGATGGTCAGCTCGCACCCAGGCTGCAGAACCTGGGCACGCACACATTCCCTGTCAGTACGCGCAACAGGTTAGCGCAGCAATATATTAATCAGGGCCTGAATCTCGCCTATGGTTTCAACCATGCCGAGGCACGCCGGGCATTCCGCGAGGCGGCACGGCTCGACCCCGGCCTTGCGATGGCTTACTGGGGCCAGGCGCTGGTGCTCGGCCCCAATATCAATGCGATGATGGAACCGAACGAGGAGCCACAGGCTCTGCAGATCGTGCAGCAGGCCAAGTCGCTCATGGCCAAGGCATCGCCCAGGGAGAGAGCGCTTATCAGCGCCCTGGAAAAGCGTTACTCGGGGAATACCGAGAACCGGACGGCGAACAACAAGGCGTACGCGGAGGCGATGCGGGAAGTGCACCAGCGTTTTCCGGACGACCCGGATATCGCGATGCTTTATGTGGAGTCGGTGATGGATCTGCGTCCCTGGGGCTACTGGATGCGTGATGGCTACCCATACGAGGGCACAGCCGAAATCGTGGCGCTTACCGAAGAAGTGATGCGGCGCCATCCCAAGCATCCGGGCGCGCTGCATATGTATATTCACATCATGGAGCCGACAAACACGCCCGAGCGGGCGGAGAAGGCGGCCGATACCCTGCTGACGCTGATGCCGGCGGCGGGGCACATGATACACATGTCATCGCACATCTATCAGCGTGTAGGCCGATACGCGGACTCGATGAAGAGCAATCAGCTTGCCATTGCAGCCGACGAGGATTACATCGCGCAGTGCCGTGCCCAGGGGCTATACCCCATGATGTACTACCCGCATAACATTCACTTCCTCTGGTTCGCGGCAACGGGGGATGGTCAAAGCAAGGTGGCAATCAAATCGGCACGGGAAGTTGCCGCCAAGGTAGACGATGCAGTGCTGGAGGCGATGCCGCTGACAGCGATATTCCGCATGGTGCCGTACTGGGCGCTTGCGAGGTTCGGGTACTGGAAGGAAATTCTCGAAGAACCCGTCCCGCCATCCACCAACCCATTCTTGAAAGGAAGCTGGCACTATGTGCGCGGCCTCGCGTTTGTCGCAACGCAGCAGTTGCAACAGGCCGATCAGGAACTGGATGCGTTGCGCGAGATCATGAAGGACCCGGCGCTGGACCTCCCGCTTTTCTCGAAAAATACCGCGCGCACCGTGTTGAGTGCTGCACCCGACGTGCTCTCCGGCGAGATCGCTGCGGCGCGCGGACAATTCGATCAGGCCATCGCGTCCCTTGATCGAGCGGTTCGCCTTGAAGACGCCCTGGTATACACGGAACCGTCGGAATTCAATGCTCCGCCACGGCTGACGCTGGGTGCAATTTTGCTGGAAGCAGGACGTCCGGCCGAAGCGGAGACCGTGTATTGGGAAGAGTTGCGGCGAAATCGCAACAGCGGATGGGCGCTTTACGGATTGATGCAAGCGTTGCGCGCGCAGAAGAAGGACGATCAGGCAAGGCTCATCGAGGCACGTTTCAACAAGGCCTGGGCGCGTGCCGATGTGGAACTCAAGGCATCGCGCTTTGGGCGCTAGTGTGCAGTAGAGCATGCAAAACCGGGGCAGGTACTTGGTTCCCCCGAAAAATCCTGCTTTTTAACAAACAATCATCATTCATTGATGGCCGTTTGTATCTCGTTTCGGTATGGGGCCTGGCGAGCGGCGCTGGCGTGCCGTGTCCGGATGGCGTGGCGCATGCGGCGCCTCTGCCGCCACCCTGCCGGCAATATTCAAGATCGCTGAGCGAGGCGTGATCGAACATATTGGCAGGGAGGCTTGTTGATTTATTCGGTCTGGATAAGCAGCGCGGCCGCCACGCGCCGTCCCTCGGCTGTCAGTATATTGTAGGTGCGGCATGCGGCGGCGGTATCCATTACCTCGACGCCGATGCGTGACTCGATCAGTGTTCTCGTCAGTGTCGGATGAGGAAAGCGCAGGGTGGCTCCCGTCCCGAACAATACCATTTCAGGTTGCAGCGAGAGCACGAATTCGAAATGCTCGGCCGTGAGCTGTTCGAAGGTTTTGGCGTCCCAATTTTCGATCAAGCGATCGGGTAATACGATCAGGCTTTGCTCATGGCGCGTCTTGTTGACCATGACATATCCGGCCCCGTAGCCGGTGAACATATTTTGTTCGGAAAACACGGAAAGATGCAACTTCACGTAAGGCTCCATTTGCGGCAGGTTGGCGTGTCGGGTAACATTACATCTTTTTTGCGCCTTGATAAAGTTTTTGTGTCAATTAAGGGGAACAACGCAGGGCCAGGATTTTTGGGTACTGCGATGGAAAACGCAAGGCTTTGAATTTCAAATCCTCTACCATTAGGTCATCTTAAGCCGGCGCTTATCAGCGCCATTGCCAACCAGGTCTTTTCCATTCATGCAACCCATCCTGAAATCCAGCAAACTGGCGAACGTATGCTATGACATCCGCGGGCCGGTGCTCGACCGCTCGAGACAAATGGAAGAGGAAGGGCACTACATCATCAAGCTCAATATCGGCAATCCGGCATCATTCGGTTTCGATGCGCCCGAGGAGATTCTGCAGGACGTCATTCATAACCTCTCCGCCGCGTCCGGTTACTGCGACTCGAAAGGCTTGTTCGCCGCGCGCAAGGCGATCATGCATTACACCCAGGAAAAACGCATCCAGGACGTGCGGATGGAGGATATTTACATCGGCAACGGCGTTTCCGAGTTGATCGTGATGGCGATGCAGGCGCTGTTGAATACCGGCGACGAGGTCCTGATCCCCTCCCCCGACTATCCGTTGTGGACAGCGGCGGTGGTGTTGGCGGGTGGCACGGCGCGGCATTATGTATGCGATGAGCAATCCGGATGGTTGCCGGACCTGGACGATATACGTTCGAAGGTTACGCCGAACACCCGCGCCATCGTTGTCATTAATCCCAATAATCCTACCGGCGCGCTGTATCCGGATGACATGCTGCGTGAAATTATCGAGATCGCCCGCCAGCATCAGCTCATCATTTATGCGGATGAAATTTACGATAAGGTACTGTACGATGGCGCCACGCACACTTCGATAGCCTCGCTGGCAGACGACATTCTATTTGTCACTTTGAACGGCTTATCCAAGAATTATCGTGCCGCCGGGTTTCGCTCCGGCTGGGCGGTGGTTTCGGGAACAAAACAATTTGCCCGCGATTATATATCGGGACTGACCATGCTTGCTTCCATGCGCCTGTGTGCAAACGTTCCCTCGCAATTCGGCATTCAGACCGCGCTTGGCGGCTATCAGAGCATCAAGGACCTGGTGATGCCGACAGGGCGGCTCATGCGGCAGCGTGATCTCGCCTGGAAATTGCTGACCGATATTCCCGGCGTTACGTGCTACAAGCCACAGGCGGCGATGTATTTATTCCCGCGCCTGGATCCGGAAATGTATCCGATCGAGGACGACGAGCAGTTTGCGCTGGATCTGCTGCTGGAAGAGAAGGTGCTACTGGTGCAGGGCAGCGGTTTCAACTGGCCATTCACCGATCACTTTCGTGTGGTTTTTTTGCCCAACAGCGATGACCTTACCGAAGCAATCGGCCGCATAGCGAATTTCCTTGAACGGTATCGCAAGCGATGCCGAACCTGAACCCAACCTGAAAAAACATTAAAAACAAAACAGTAAAACGCAGCGGGAGGGATAAACTCCAACTGCCAACCGTACGCCGAAATACTTAGCCCATCCGCCAACTTTATTTTTTATTGCACTCAACATGAAACCCATCAATGTAGGCTTGCTAGGCGTCGGCACTGTCGGCGGTGGTACTTTTGCTGTGCTCAAACGCAATCAGGAGGAAATCACGCGTCGTGCAGGGCGCGGCATCGTCATCCGGATGATTGCCGATCGCGACCTGGAGAAAGCGCGCAATATCGCGGGTGATGACGTCGTGGTTACCGCCGACGCGAATGCAGTCGTGACCAATCCGGATATCGACATCGTCGTCGAACTGATCGGTGGCTACACCGTGGCGAAGGAATTGACACTGAAGGCCATCGAGAACGGCAAGCATGTCATTACCGCCAACAAGGCACTGCTGGCCTCGCATGGGACCGAAATCTTCGCGGCGGCGCAGAGAAAAGGCGTAATAGTTGCGTTCGAGGCGGCAGTAGCAGGTGGCATACCTATTATCAAGGCATTGCGCGAGGGGTTGACCGCGAATCGTATCGAATGGATTGCCGGCATCATCAACGGCACGAGTAATTTCATCCTGTCCGAAATGCGCGAAAAAGGACTGACATTCGATACCGTGCTGAAGCAGGCCCAAAAACTGGGCTATGCCGAGGCTGATCCCACGTTTGACATCGAAGGTATCGACGCCGCGCACAAGCTCACTATCATGGCGGCTATTGCGTTCGGGATTCCAATGCAGTTCGATAAGGTTTACACCGAAGGCATCACTAAATTGACCCGCGAAGATATTCGCTATGCAGAGGAACTGGGCTATCGCATCAAGCTGCTGGGCATTACACGGCGCACACCCAAGGGGATCGAGCTACGCGTTCATCCAACGCTGATCCCCACACGGCGGTTGATAGCCAATGTGGAGGGTGTCATGAATGCGATCGTCGTAAAAGGCGATGCGGTAGGCGCCACTTTGTATTACGGCGCGGGTGCGGGCGCTGAGCCTACCGCCAGTTCGGTGGTGGCGGATCTGGTGGATGTGACCCGCATGCATACCGCCGATCCCAAACATCGCGTTCCTCATCTCGCTTTCCAGCCCGACCTGCTTTCGGATACACCCATCCTGACGATGGAGGAGGTGGAGACTTCATACTACCTTCGCTTGCGAGTGATGGATAAACCCGGGGCGCTGGCCGACATCACCCGTGTACTCGCCGATCTGGGCATTTCCATCGACGCAATGGTGCAGAAAGAGCCCAGCGAGGGTGAAGATCAGGTGGATATCATCATGCTCACCCACTTGACGGTTGAAAAAAACATTAATGCCGCGATCGCGAAAATAAAAAAACTCCCCCTGACGACCGGTAAGGTGACGCGTATCCGGCTGGAAAATTTAAGCAGTAAGTAATCCGGGACCATCCTTGGTGCTTCCAGAAACGCACGATACCGGCAATCAACAGCGGCAAGTTGGTAACCCGGGCGTGCGGGCACGATGCCTCATGCCGTGGCTGGCGTGGCATAAGTGATATGTAAGAGTCGTTCCAGTATCCTGTTGTGGTGAAAATAATGCATTATATTTCTACTCGCGGTGGCATGCCGCCGAAAAAATTTTCCATGATTCTCCTGGGTGGGCTTGCGCCTGACGGTGGGTTGGTGATGCCTGAAACCTACCCGAAGTTCGACGCCGCCGAGCTGGAAAGATTGCGCGCCCTGAATTATCAGGAGCTCGCATTCGAGATTATTTCACGTTTTGCAGACGATATTCCTGCCGCAGATTTGCGGGGGATCATTACGCGAACTTACACCGCTGAAGCGTTTCAGAGTGAGGAGATTACGCCCCTTGCGACGTTGGAACCGGGGCTGCACATCCTGCGATTGTCGAACGGACCAACCCTGGCGTTCAAGGATATTGCCCTGCAATTGCTGGGCAACTTGTTCGAGTACGTTCTGGCGAAAACCGGAGAACGTCTGAATATTCTCGGCGCAACTTCCGGCGATACCGGCCCCAGCGCGGAATACGCCATGCGCGGCAAGCGCAGCGTTCGCGTGTTCATGCTTTCCCCCCAGGGGAAGATGAGCCGGTTCCAGACCGCGCAAATGTTTTCGCTGCAAGACCCGAATATCTTCAATATTGCCGTTCGCGGCGTATTCGACGATTGCCAGGACATTGTCAAGTCGGTCAGCAACGACTCCGTCTTCAAGCAAAGATACCGAATCGGCACAGTCAATTCGATAAACTGGGCACGGATCGCGGCGCAGATCATCTATTATTTCAAAGGGTATTTCGAAGCTACCCGTTCGAATAGCGAGCAGGTATCGTTTGCCGTGCCATCGGGAAACTTCGGCAATATCTGTGCAGGCCATGTTGCACGGATGATGGGCCTGCCCATCAGGAAGCTGATACTTGCCACCAATGAAAATGACGTGCTGGATGAATTCTTCAGGACGGGGTGTTATCGGCCCCGTGCCACGGGAGAGACACAGCAGACCAGTAGCCCCTCGATGGATATTTCCAAGGCATCCAACTTCGAGCGTTTCATTTTTGACCTGACAGAACGGGATGCGTCCAGGGTGAAGGAGCTATGGCGGTCAGTGGACCAGGGCGGCGCTTTCGATCTCGCCGCTACACCATTATGGGAGAAAGTGAAGAACTTCGGTCTTGTGTCGGGAACCAGTAATCATGCAGCCCGCATCGCGACCATCCGCAAAACATATGAGCAATATGGCATGTTGGTGGACCCGCATACCGCGGATGGTTTGAAGGTGGGCCTGGAACACCGCGAAACCGGGGTGCCCCTGATCTGCCTGGAAACCGCTCTGCCCGTCAAATTTTCCGAGAGCATTATCGAGGCTATCGGCCAGGAGCCGGCGCGTCCGGCGGGGTATGAAAATATTGAAAGCATGCCGCAGCGATATGTCGTGATGAATGCCGACGCCGATGCCATCAAGGCGTTTATTGCCGAGCAGACCGTACAGGTCTAGGGAACCGATGTACCGCACCGCTGTTTTAAGCAGCGGCAAGTTAAGCAGTCGGCCACGCGATTCAATGCATGATGTCGGGCGGAGCCCGACCTACCTCTGGCACAAATTTTCCGGCCGGAGTAGGTCGGGCTCCGCCCGACATTTTTTTCGATAGTCGGGCAGAGCCCGACCTACCTTGTGTAAGCGTGTAAGGGCATGGGGTACCCGATTTACCTGCGCTGCTTTTCAGCGGCGGAGAGAAAATCATCCAGTATGGGTCCCGAGTCGAGCAGTTCGCTGGCGCCGCCATGAAACTCGGGATGCCATTGAAACCCGGTCACATAGCATGTCCCACGCATGCGTATTGCCTCGATAATGCCATCGCTGGAGACTGCCTCGACCTCCGAGTCTCGTCCCAGCCGCTTGATCGCCTGGTGATGGATGCTGTTGACGAGATGTTGATAACCCTCACCGTACAGCTTTGCCAATCGGGAGTTCTCCTCGATTAAAACCGGATGGCGATGCTGATCATACAGGGCCTGGTCGACATGCGAGATAGCGTTTGGGTGCTCGGTGGCGATATCCTGATAAAGGCTTCCGCCCAATGCTACGTTAATAAGCTGTAGTCCGCGGCAAATGCCCAGTACGGGTTTCCCCTGTACGACACATTCCCAGAAGAGCTCCATTTCATAAAGGTCGCGCACGCGATCCCCTGACCATTCGGGCCGTACCGGCGTTTCGCCGTATGAAATCGGACTGACGTCCGCTCCCCCTTGCAGCACCAGTCCATCTATTTCCCTGACATAGTCGCTGATGCGCACGCTGGAGCGTTCGACGCCGCCTGTTTCTATGGCGGGCAGCATAAACGCCAGGGCACGGCGGCGCATGATCCAGTGGGCGACGCTTTGTTCGAGGTATTGCAGGGTTTTATTGCGGAAACCTAATTCTGCAGGTGCTTGATGCAGGATACGCGGTGACAATCCGATAAGTAACGGGCGCGTCATTTAGAGTCTGGGTAGGGTACATAAAGGAATATCAAGAATAATTAGATTGCCGCATTCCTGCTGTGTTCTTCGCCACATATAAATATATATTTGCCTTCTTTGCACCCTGCCTGAAATCACCCCGCTATTTTAACGTTCAGCCGGTATTCTTACTTAACAACAGCCGTATCTGGCAGCCTGTCGGACTTAAAGGAAATCAACTGCAAAAGCGTCTGGCTGGTTCATATTTTGCCGCTTTTTCAGCCAATAGAATAACTATTGATTTTCAAAATCCTCAAAATCCTCAAAATCCGCCCTCACTCAGTCATTTTTTCATCGCGATTCTTCAAGTTCGACAGGCCGCTGGCGCATCACGCAAAAAAAATTACTTTCCCATCCACAACTCGGCCTGCAGTTGCATGACATCGGCAAGGTAATGTTCCCGCGCATAGGTCCGGCGCAACCAGCTTGTACCATTGCCTGCTCGTAATATCTCGCGAACACGGTCCATTGCTTCCACCGCGTGCAATTCCCGGGCATGGTCTGCAATGCGTGCCAGCATATCGGTAATATCTTCACGAATGCTGCGCTGCTCATGGGTACGTGGATCGATAAAAACACCTTCGAGTCCAAAACGGCAGGCCTGGAAGCGGTTGAACGTATAAACCAGGTAATCGTCCTCTTCCGGAGGCGTGCGCTGCTCCACCATGATATAACGCGACATCGCCTGAATATAGCAGGCAATGGCAGCGGCAATTTCAACGGTAAGAGGGGTATCGCATACCCTCACCTCGATAGTGCCGAACTCTGGCTTGGGGCGGATATCCCAGTAAAAATCCTTCATTGATTCGACCACGCCGGTGCCGGTCATCTTGCCAAAAAATCGCTCGAATTCATCCCAGCGCAGTACGAAAGGAGCCCGCCCGCTCAACGGGAAGGAAAATACCGAATTCAGGCGTGCCGAGGCGAACCCGGTATCGTGCCCCTGCACGAACGGAGAACTGGCCGACAGCGCAATAAAATGCGGGACGTAGCGCGACAGCATATGCATCAGATGAAGCGCTTCATCGGGGCCGGGGCAACCGATGTGGACATGCTGCCCGAATATGGTGAATTGTTTGGCCAGATAGCCGTACAGCTCGGACAGATGATGGAAGCGCGGCGCATCAAAAATCTTCTGCTCGCTCCAGTGCTGGAACGGGTGTGTGCCGCCACCCGCAACCGCGACGTTGAGAAAGCGTCCCGCCTCGGATACCACATCGCGCAAGGCATGCAGCTCCGCGACCAGCCCGGTATATTCCTGTTGCACCGAAGTATTGATCTCAATCATGCTGCGGGTCATTTCCGGTTTTATTTCGCCGGGGTGCGCACGTTTCTCAACCCGGCGCAATATATCAGGAGCCGAAGACGCCAGGTTATAGTCATTGCAGCTGAGCAGTTGCAGTTCCAGTTCCACCCCGATGCTCAAGGGTCTGGAGGGCGCGAAGGGCATCAGGCTCATGTTTTTTTCTCCGGTGTTTCCCCGGCCATTCGCAGGGCCAGCTGGACCAGAATGGGGCCCCCCAGCTCAAGTATCACGATGCAACTCATCAGTACCAGCCCCAACCCTGAACCGAACATGGGGAAATCCACCGCCGTATCCAATGTAAGTAGCAGCGCAACACTCGACATGGGTATCAGGGCAATCCCCAGGGCCATGGCCTGGCGCAGGCTGATGCCGCTGTAATGTGCCAATGTCAGTACAGCCAGCAGCTTGGCTGTTGCGCGTGCGGTGATAAGCAGCAAGACCAGCAGAAAACTGTCACGCAACCCGCTTAGGTCGGACGCGAGGCCGTTAGCGATAAACATCAATACGACCAGAACGGCGCCGGCGGAACCGAAGTGCGGCGGGAAAGTCCGCGGGCGCTGACGCCGGTATCGCGTTATGAGGCCGGCAGCCAACAGGACGAGGATCGGGCTGAGCTTGAGTGTCGACGCCATGATCGTCGCAAATGCAATCATGCCGAACAGGACGAAAGAAAAAGTTTCCTCATGCTGCCCGAGATAATGATGGATTCGCTCGAAGGTAATGCCGAATAACCAGGCCAGTAGCGCAGAACCCCCAAGGAGATAAAACGGCGCCAATATCGTATGGATGACGCTGGTGCCGGCCTGGCCATGCATGCCGGCGACTGCCAGTTTGTGGAAGATGACAGCATAAATACAATTGAGCGCGGTCATCAGCAGAAGCCGGTCAGTCACCTGACCCTGAGCGCGTGATTCGGTGACTATGCGTACCACAATGGCAGGTGAGGTGGCAATCGCAATGGAAGCGACCACCGCGGCGGAGATATTGGCAACACCGAACCAGCTCAGCATCGAGAAAACAACGGCGAATGTGGCGGTGGATTCAAGCAGGCTTGTGCCGGCAATCCAGGGATTGGCTTTCAGCCAGCGCAGATTTACCTTGCTGCCCAGTTCGAACAGGAGAATGCCCAGCGCCAGGTCAACTACCAGCCGCCATTCAGTGACGGGCAATGGCGGGATAAAGCCCAGGCCGCCTGGGCCCAGCAGTGCGCCGATACCGATATAGCCGACGATACGCGGCAATCGCAGGTGACGTACCAGTGCTTCACCCACAAGTACGGCTGCAACCAGCGTCAACGCAAGCCAGAGTGCGGGGCTGACTTCAAGCGGCCAAAAAGGGAGGTATGCGGGCCAGTTCATGAAACAATGCGGGGAAACAGCCGGAATAGGGCTGTTCCGTTAACCGCGAACGTTATTGTCAGATGCATCCGGTCTCCTTAAGGACAATGCGGATGTTCGGTCTGTACTTAGGAAACTTTACGGTATCCTCAAACTGAACCCCGGATTACAGATAACTGTCAGGTTAGTTAGCGAGGGACTGAATAAACTATCTGGAAGAGATGTGGGTGAATTATAAACCATGAATGCGAAGAGGAAACGTCTGCCGTAATCGACTGTACTAAAAATCAGCATGTGCCGGATTTTGTGCGGTGCAATAACCAGCATTGGCGCATCTCTGTCGCCGCTTGATATATTTCAAGGCAGGAGCTGTGCCTGCCCAGACGGAGCAGAGGGCGGCACGAAAATGGAACCGGGATACCTATCCAGTGACTTTCATAGCCGCTCAGGACGAATTAATGGCCTATCCATCTCAGTCGGATGCAGCACGGTCAAGCCTTCAGCTTTAAATTTCATACCCGCATACCGGGACAGACGAGGCGAATGGAATGCCATGCAATACCTGCATTTCTTCGATCAGGTCATGTCGAGGAACTTCACACGTCACTCTGGTTCTTACCGATAACCATTTGATTGATAGGCTTTGGAACGATCCTTGCTACTCGCCCTTCACAAGCTGAATTGTTTAGGTAAAATTTTCCATGGGCAAGAGAAGCATCACTCCCAAAATTGCTGATTTGGTAAAAATCGCCAATTCCACAAAAACCGGCTATTTGTACCGCAAACCTGAGAAGGCTCAATCATGACAGTTCCGAAATGTGCAGTGAGTCTTTGCATGATCATGCTGCTGGCTGGTTGCGGCTCCCTTTCAGTTCCAGATAAAACGGCACATGCAAACCGTCCGGTGCAAGTCGATGGCGCACGCGGTGCGCTCTCTATCCAGGAAAGTAAGGCTGTCCTGGCCAATCTCAAAAACGGCGGCCCTGAAACCAATATCTTTACCAGGCACCTTGCCCAGGCAGAGCAGCTCTCGGGAAGCCCGCTGATGACGGGCAATAATGTGAAGCTGTTGGTTGACGGGCCCACCACCTACAAATCGATGTATGCGGCAATACGGGGCGCGAAGCATCATATCAATATGGAAACCTATAGCATCGAGGACGACGAGGTTGGCCGCCGCTTCACCGCTGCATTGATCGAAAAGCAAAAACAGGGCGTGCAAGTCAACTTGATTTACGACAGCATCGGATCGGGCGCTACACCTGAAGAATTCTTCAAACCGTTGATCGACAGCGGCGCCAACGTACTGGAGTTCAACCCCGTCAACCCATTGGCATTTCGCAAGAAACTGGAATTGGGCCGTGATCATCGGAAGCTGCTCGTGGTTGACGGCCAGATCGCCTTTGTAGGTGGGGTCAATATCAGCAGTGTATATTCCAGCGGATCATTCAGGTCAAAATCGCGTACCAAGGATACCCAACCATGGCGCGATACGCATCTCCGTATTGAAGGACCCGTCGTCAGTGATTTCCAGAAATTGTTTCTGGCGACCTGGGAAAAACAGAAGGGTAAGCCGCTAGCGTCGAAATCCTTTTTTCCACGGATAGGCAGGAGGGGTAACGAAGTCGTGCGTGCCATCGGCAGTTCTCCCGATGAGTCTTACAGCCTCATCTACGTTACGCTGCTATCTGCCATAAACAGCGCTGAAACCTATGCATATGTCACTACCGCTTATTTTGTGCCTGATCCGAGGTTACTGGCTGCATTGAAGGGTACAGCGCAGCGCGGCGTCGACGTGCGATTGCTGTTACCGGACAAAACCGATTCGAATCTGGTTTTGTATGCGTCGCACTCCTATTACGACGAACTGTTGAGTGCCGGCGTGAAGATTTATGAACGGGAGGGCGCTTTATTGCATGCCAAGACCGCGCTGATCGATGGTGTCTGGTCCACCATAGGCTCGACCAATCTTGACTGGCTCAGCCTGGAGCATAATCAGGAAATTAATGCGGTTGTCCTTGGTCAAGAGTTTGGTACGCAAATGAAAGCGCTGTTCGACGAAGATATTAAATCTTCCCGACTTGTCACATTGGAAAAATGGCGGCAGCGTTCGATTATTGCGCGCATAAAGGAATTTGGCGCGAGTTTGCTGGCTCGACGGTTATAGTAAACCGCCCACGCTTACACCAATAATGGCCTGTCAGCCGCTGTCAAGGATGCAACCCTTGAAATGCTTAAATCAGCGGTCGCATTCCGCGTCGTTACGCCTTTCCCTGCACCCCAAAAACCGTACACTTCACCCCCGCCCAACTACCGGATTTAGGATAATGAGAACGTCTTACTCTCTCTTGCTCAAGATATCTCGCGGCGAAAAATGAACTTGAAGCCTTGTTAAAGAGTGACTACTCTGATAAGTCCTACATCAAGCGAGGAATAAATCATGTCTGATCTCAAAACCGTATGGTTCGGCATGCTAACCGATGATTCGGACGACTCTGGTACTGACAGCCCCATCGTCTTGATTATCAATGTAAGAGGCGGCAGATTCGATGTTTTGCACCGGACTTTCCCTGATACGGCCCAGAGCGATCAGGAGCAGGGGCAAGCGAATCTTTACGAGGTAACAGAGGATGACTTTGAGCCGCAAGCTTTTGTCGGATCCACGGTCGATCCTCAGGACTTGAACGCGTCCTCCATCCGAATCGGTATCCGGGGCAATGATTTATGGCGCCCGAAGAGTGTCTTCATCTGGGGGGAACAAAAAGATGGACTCATCGTTCCGCTTGCTCTGGATACCGAGTTGCGGGGCGATATCGGCATTGCGGGTCAACTGGTCAATGTTGACCTCAGTACGGACGCAAGCGAAGGCAAACTTTCCTTTGCGCCTTCGCGCATACAACTCGGGACCGCAACGACAGTGATTCGGCGGTTGCTCATGCTTGTGACGACCGCGGATGTGGATGATGCCGGTACCGATGATGATATCGCGCTTCAGATTACGACCATCGACGGGCGACTCGTCGTGGACCACGTCTTTCCGGACACGTCGCAGGCTGATCTGGAAAGGGCACAAGCGAACCTTTACTACGTGCCGGTCAGCACCCCGTTCAACAGGACTGAGCTGAATGCCGATTCGATTCGCTTAAGTATAAAGGGCAATGATGCCTGGTTGCCCAGCCGTTTATTTCTTTTTGGTCTTAGCGAGGATGAAACTGGGCAGCCGCCGGAATTTGCCGTGCCCCTGGTGCATCTCCCCGCGTGGCCTCTGGGTACATTGAGTACCGACCGGGAGGAAGGGCAAGGATCGATTACGTTGCCCTTGCTGGATAATATTGTCTTGCTTTAAGGAGAAAAGATGACAATGCTGGCCGGTTGAGCAGTATTTACCGGGATTTTATCAAGAGACCGCTCAGTTTGGCAGATGCCATTGCGAAATGGCAGCATCCGGTGCGCACAGGGCTGCGTAGGCTTCCCCACTCCTCGATCAGATTATCAGCACAATCGCGTACCACGTGCGACAGGCGAGGATCATCACGGATAAGGCGCAAGTGAATAATGATTGCCGCTGCAACCGCCTGCGAACGTCTCGCCGGAAAGCGCGACATCAGGCAGATCAGGGCTGCCAGGGCCTGTTCCGGATTCGTGCAGTATTCCGGTAGTGCTTCAGCCTGATTGCGGGTCTTGGGCCTCATCCGTTACAACCTCACGGCATAATACTCGACGACGTGCTGAACCTCGATAGGGAAGGGCACCTCATCGGCGCCTGGCAGGCGGGTGACGGCAGCCGATCGGGTCCGAGCATCGAAGCTGATCCATTCCGGGCGGATAAGGGCAGGGGTTAGCAGGCACTCCATGGTCGCAGGAATGCGCGCTGCCTTATCGGTCAGGGCTATGGCGTCGCCGGTTTTTATCCGGATGGATGGGATGTTCACCAAGCGGCCATTCAGCATGACATGGCAATGACGGACAAGCTGGCGGGCAGCTGCCGCGGTCGGTGCGAAACCGGCGCGAAATACCAGATTATCGAGGCGGCGCTCAAGCAGTTCGAGCAGTTTCTCGCCGGTCGGCGTCTGGGATTTCTTGGCTTCCTTGAACAAAATCCGAATTTGGGCCTCCGATAGGCCATAGTTGAAACGCAGCTTCTGCTTTTCCATCAGGCGCACCGCGTAATCGGAACGGCGGCGGCTCTTCTGTCCGTGTTGACCGGGCGGATAGCTTCCCGGCTCAAGGGACTTGCGGGACAAGCCCGGCAACTCGATCCCAAGTGCGCGCATGACTTTGAGTCTCGGTCCAGTATAACGTGACAAACGATTCTCCTTTTCGTTTTGATTGATAGAGCGGCAGGATCTCCTTGACGCATGGAGCCGATCTGATCTGGTGGCAAGCAGCAGCGATGCACCTTAACAATCCACTGCAAGGCTGCGGTCGAGCTGTAAGAATCATAATATTATCTAAACTCATTTGCAAATGATTCTTATTATCAATGATGATTTTTACTTGATCTATCACGAATTCTCAGTACGGAGCGCAAAAGCACATTAAGCCGGAGCATTAGCCGCACAGCCGAAATTCTCTTGATCCAAGGGTGTTATTTCTGTTTTATGAAGCGCCAGCTCTTACTACTATAAAGATGAGAATAGCGTTATTTCTAAATATATTAATTGACAATAGTTCTCATTCTCATTATTATTTTGTCGTCGCTTACGGCTTCGATAGATCTGAGAAACCGTTCTCGAGCTTTCAAAAACAAAAATAGCTGTAGTTTGTTGTCTGCCCGCCACGCCAGGCTCTTACCTCTGGCCGCCAGCCCTGAAAAATCCTGCCAGTCAGGTTTCCCGAAATACCCGCCAGCCGATTCCGCCCGCAATCAATAAGCGTTTGACATGTGGAGTTTCCACATATGCCTGCTCATGTGTCTCTGGCACTCAGGGCTAGCGTACTTGCTTTATTCATTCATCCATGGAGGATCTTGACGTGAAATTGAAATCCATAAGTTTGATTGCCGGTTTGCTGCTGGCCGCCCCAGCCCTTGCCGATATCGCCAACGGACCCGATCCCAATGCCGCCGGCTTCGGCTTCGACAAGCCGAGCGATGCCACGGCTGCCTGGGGCGGATGGGCCCGGGGCGATGCGGGTACCGCGTATGCGGAATGGGATAATTTCGTCGGGGGCAGGCCCGGCACTCCCTACTCCTCGGTTTATGACTCGTCTGGCGTAAGCAGCGCCACTTTTACCTGGAATGCCGGCACCTTCGGCGCGACCTCGGGAAATCTGTATAGCTTTACCGGCTCTCAGATATTCGACATCGATGTCACGCCTGCTGTCGCTTTCAATGGTCCGCTTACAGTGGCATTGCAATTCGAAACCTGGGGCACAGTGATGGATTACGGCAGCATCCAGCTGAATGGAATAGCGCCCACCAGCGCGGGAGTAACCTATACCGATCCTAACTTCTCCAGCTCCATGGGGCCGGTCGAGTTGAACCACTATCTGGCGGTATGGAATCTGAACGCGGCCCCAACTGTGTTTCACATAGATATGCAAAGTACCGGACCGCACCAGAGCTTCACGCAAGCCGCCCTGGATATTGCCGCTCCCGTACCGGAACCCGGTGAATGGGCCATGCTGTTGGCCGGACTGGGTTTGATGGGAACGATTATTCGCCGGCGTAGTGCCGGAAATAATACCCAGGTATAGAAAAGCCTGATGGTGCGCGGGCAGGCCAAATGGAACAGAAATATAAAGCCTGCCTTCTGGCGGGCACGCTACTCCTGCCTGCATACGCGGCCTATGCCGAGGTAGATGCCGATCAGGCTTCTGCCTTTCCTTCCCCATGCGCGGAACGCGAACTGAAAATTGCAGCTGCTGCCGCTTTTCCAAAGCCCACCCCAGAGGCCGGTTCCCCGCCGGTCGCGGCAGCGGCTCCGTGCATGGATTCACTACCTGAAAAAGCAGGCGCGGAAAACGTGCTTCGCACCATTTCCGTGTCCGCGCCCCGCGCCGAGCGCGACATGAAAAACGTGCCGGTCACGCTGAACGTCATTTCCGCAGAGACGATAAAGGAACAAATGGCTACGTCCATCAAGGATTTGATCCGTTATGAACCAGGGATATCGGTCGGCAACAATCCGTCGCGTTTTGGCCTGAGCGGTTTCAATATCCGTGGACTGGACGGCAACCGCATACTGATCCAGATGGACGGCATCCGCCAGCCGGACAATTTCGTCATTGGCGGTTTTGCCAATACCGGCCGCAACCTGGTCGACGTCGGCATGCTTTCCGGCGTGGAAATCCAACGCGGAGCCGGTTCCGCCCTGCAAGGGTCGGAGGGAGTATGGGGCGTCGTCTCGTTTCGTTCCCCGGAGCCGGAGGATTTCCTGAAAGGCCGCTCGTTTGCCATCAGCCCTGAAACCATATACCAGGGCGTGGATCGCTCGCTCGGCATCATCGGCACGCTTGCCACGGGCAACGAATATCTCAAACTGATGCTGCGGGGGGTGCAGCGCAGCGGACACGAAACCGCCACCATGGGTACGGTGGGGGGCACCGGTATAACTCGCACCAAAGCCAATCCCCAGGATATCGATACCCTGAACGGGTTGGCAAAGCTGGTGTTCACGCCGTTTTCCAGTTACCGGGCGACGTTTGCGGCGGAAGGGTTTGAGCGCATCGTGGACACGGATATCCTGTCGCTGCCACGCGGCCGGCGGGTTGGAATCATGACGAAGGATTCCTATGATCGCGACCGGATCTCGCTCGACCAGCGCATCGCGAATACACCGGCCGGCACGATCAACCTCAAACTCTACCAGCAGAACAGCAGGACCCGGCAGCATACGCGCGACGAGTTTCTGGATAGATCTCCCGCCGCCGGCGACCAAAGAAGCCTCATCGAACGCGACTTCGACTTCAGGCAGACACTGACCGGAGCGAAGCTGCAAACCGAATCGATATTTGAAATGTGGGGCGCTCATACCCTCACATGGGGGGAGAAGCCTTCCGCACGGATACGAAGCAGGAACGCGATGGCGTGGAAAGCAACCTCACGCTGGGCACGCAGAAAAAGCAAGTCGGCCCCGACTTTTTCCCGACGCGGGACTTTCCGCCTTCAAGCGCCACCCAACTGGCTGCATTCTTCCAGGATGAGTGGTGGCTATCCGACCGATTCACGGTTGTCGCCGGTTTGCGCTATGACAATTATTCTCTCAAGCCCAAGCCGGATGCGCTTTTCATTGAGCGCAATCCAGGCGTAGAGGTGGCGGATGTCAGGCTCAGCGCATTTTCGCCCAAGCTTTCCGGCATCCTGCACATGGGCTATGGTTTTTCATTCGTTGCCCAATACTCGCAAGGATTCCGACCTCCGCCATACAACGATGTGAATATCGGCTTTACCAATTTAAGCGCAAGGTATACAGCGGTTGCCAATCCCCATCTCCGGCCCGAAATTGTGCGTGGCGGGGAGTTATCGTTGCGTCATGACAGCGACAGGGGCACCGTATCCCTCACCGCCTACGATAACCGGTATGAGGATTTTATCGACTCCTCGCGTCCTCTTGTCTGTCCGGGCGATCCCCTGTGCGTGCCGGGGCTGATGACATTCCAGTCCCGCAACCTGCCAAGGGTGCGCATCTATGGCTTTGAAGGCAGGCTGGACCAGCAGCTATACCCCGGTTGGCGTTTGCGCGGCAGCTTTGCCTGGACAAAGGGACGCGACCTCGAAACCGGTCTCCCGATCATTCAGATCAACCCGGCCACGGGCGTACTGGGCTTGTCCTATGAGCGCGGCCCGTTCCGCATCGAATCGCTTGTCACGGCGGCAATGCGCAAGACAGCCCGTGAATCGAGAGGCGTGAACCGATTGCTGCTGCCGCCCGGTTATGCCGTGATGGATCTTCTGGCCCAATGGAAATTTGCGCGCACCGGCAGGCTGTCCGTAGGCATATTCAATCTGCTGGACGAGAAATACTGGCAATGGGCGGATGTGCCCGTTAATGATCCGCACACCACCGACTCGCGCGGCGGCCCTCGCTATACCCGGCCGGGGCGCAACTTTTCCGTGAGCCTCAGCTACCAATTCTAAACCATGAGAAATTCCAGAGACCTGAACGACAAGCCCTCGGTGCGGCTGCTGTTGGCGGCCTTGTCGTGGCTCACCAACAAGCCGCGCCCTGGTGACCCGGCAACGCAGCTGGCCATTGCCCATCACATTCATATGCTCGTCCTGCACCCGGCATCCGATAGCCTCGATGTTCAGGCGGCTTTCTACATGGCAGGCAAAGCAGGCATGGATGCGGAGGGGCTCCTCGCACGTTTTTCTGCCGTTGCGACAAACCTTCATTGAGCATGGTCCGGGGACAGCTCTCAAGCCAGCCAGCTGGCTCCGGCCCTGACAAAATGAAGTTGTTCAGGGATCTTCATATTCCAGTCGATTCTGTACGTTTTATCAAATAGTAAGGAAAACATGAGTACGAAAAAACACATATCAATGCTCAAACCCTGTTATTGCCTTGCGCTGGTTGTGCTGCTGGCGGTATCGATCAAATCCGGTTTTGCGGAAGAGACCTTGAGCAGAAAAGACAGGCAGACAGGATTTCTGGTTGTCGCAGCGGATCGCGGTTTCCTTGGCAACGAGGAGATCATCGACGAATTCCACCTGTTTGCAAAAGGACGCAATGCTTCACTGGTATTCGTTACCGACGAACGCACGCAGAAATATCTCGATACGGAGGTGGAGAGGCTTTTGCAAAGAGGCGCGGAGCGCATCGTGACGATTCCGTTGTTTGTATCCCCGCAGGATCCCCGCTATCGGCTGGCCCGCAACCTGATTCGAGGCGGAAAAGTCAGCGTACCGGTTTCGTATGCACGCTCCTACGGCGAGAGCGTCTTCGCCGTAGAGGCACTGGCGGATAGATTGCGCATCATTCGATCCCCCGCGGATACCAGCCTGATCGTTGTGGGGTACGGCGCGGTGGACAACGATAGCGAGCAGAGAATGCTGGATGACTGGAACCATATCGCGGAGAAGGCCGCTGCCGGGTTTGATTTTGCATCCGTCAGCGTGGTGATCGGCTACGATAAAAAAGATGAAGCAGAGAAACACACCGCCAGGCTGAAGCAGGAACTGGCCGACGCTGCCGGCCCCGGGGGCGGCAAAACCGTTGTGATGCCATTTCGCCTCGGCCCCAGGCTCGACAGCATGATGTCGTTCGACGCGAAGCTCAAGTGGCTATTGCCGCCGGGTGCTCAACTGGTTTCCGAGGATAGTGCGGGTATGCAACCGGATGATGGAACCGGACGCAGCAAAAATATCCCCCCGATCACCGCCGGACTGGCGGCGTGGTTTGAGCGTGAAGCCAACCTGAGCCAGCCGCTTGCCGCCGAAGATGTCGGAATCGTATTTCTGTCCCACGGTGCCGACTTCAACTGGAATGAAACAATGCGCGAGTCGGTACAGCCTTTGGCCAAGCGGTACAAAATCGAATTTGCATTTTCCATGGCTGACCCGGTGACTGTCGAGCGTGCCATCCGCAAGCTGGAGCAGCGCGGCGCAAAAGCCGCGATAATTGTGCGGGTATTCGCAATGGAAAATAGTTTCCGCAAATCGGTTGAACGCATGGCCGGGCTGGATGTGGAAGGCATCGCACGGGACGCCGCCGATAATCATGCCGGGCATGGGCATGGAGAAGGCGCCGGCATTCCGGCGCCGCGCATCCTTTCCCGTTTGCCTATCCGGACCGTGGGCGGCTTGGAGTCCCATTCGCTATTTGCCGCCGCATTGCTTGAGCGCGCTATCCAGGAACCCGGTGCGCGATACCGTTATTTTGGTCGCGCATGGTTCCGGTAGCGATCATCAGAACGATCAGTGGAACAGGGTGCTGGAGAAAATGGCTGCCCATATGCAAAATGCCGGCAAGGGCGAATTTCATGCAATCAAGGTTGCAACCTGGCGTGAAGATTGGCCGGACAAACGGGAACCCTGGATCCGCAAAGTCCGGGACATGGTCGGAGAGGCGGGAAACGATGGAGGCAGGGCGATTGTGATCCCTGCCCGAACCACCGGTCAGGGACCGGAGAAAGAGTTCCTTTCCGGCCTGGAGTTTGACTTGGGAAGCGGATTTGCGCCCCACCCACTGTTCATGCAATGGGTGGACGAGCAAATTCAAATGGGATTGGCGCAATTTGCCGAGACGCGCCGTGCAGCAATGGCGATGCTGGAGACCGAGGGAATTAAACAGGAAATAGTCCTGAACAAGCCGTCGCGTTCCAATCACGCATTTTATAAACTGATAAAGCAAATCAGAAAAAGAAAATGATCGATGGCAACTGGCGATAAACCAACTACTGGGATCGAAGAACAGGAAGAGACCCTCGCCCTACTCAAGATACTGGCACTTGGCAACCGTGAGATCGAGCAGGGACACTTTCTGTCCGCCAACGACGTGTTTGACGAGCTGGGCAAGGAAGATGCACAGTGAGTGTTGCTGTCGTGTTTCTGAGATCGGCAGAGATTGACCTGAAGGAGCTGAAAAGCGACATCGTCAAAAACCTTGGCAAGGAAACCTGGCAAGCCAGTTACAGAAGGATTCAAGAGGCTTTAGGCACCCTGCAGACCTCCCTGTTCCAAGGAAAAATGCCTGAAGAACTTGGCCGACTGAACCTCACTCAGTATCGCCAGGTTATTTCAGGCATGAACCGGATCATTTACGAAGTCAGGCAAGAGACGATCTACATTCACGTTGTTTGCGATACTCGAAAAGACATGAAGTCCTTGCTGAAAAAACGGCTTCTAAGGACCATCTGAGCAAAGATAACGATAACAAGCGTTGTCCATGCAAACCTGCTGCTGAACTGGACGACCTCGAGCGGGTCAGTCAGATCGTTGCATTGCGCCTCGACTTCATCATGAAGGGAACGGGTTAGTGCATTCGTCACGGTATGCCGTGCGGTCGGCTGAAAAGCGCATCGATAAATCCACTGCCATTATATCCTTGGTGAGGCTGCCGACCGAAATCCGGTCCACGCCGCTTTCGGCAACCGCGCGGACGTTGTCGAGGGTAATACCTCCCGATGCTTCCAGCGCCGCTGCCCGGTTGGTCAACCGCGCGTTCAGGATGACTGCCTCGCATAAAGTGCCGAGGTCGAAGTTGTCCAGCAGAATCAGTTGAGCCCCCGCATCCAACGCGGTGCGCAGATCGTCCAGTGTTTCCACTTCAATCTGAACAAACACTCCTGCCGGGGCAATTCTTTTCGCGGCGCGCAGGGCAGGTTCGATTCCCCCCGCTGCGGCGATGTGGTTTTCCTTGATGAGTATGCCATCGTATAAACCCAGGCGATGGTTTGCGCCGCCGCCGCATTTGACTGCGTATTTTTGCGCCAGGCGCAGCCCCGGCAGTGTCTTGCGCGTATCGACGATTATTGCTCCGGTTCCGGCCACTGCGTCTGCATAACGCCTGGTTTGCGTTGCCACGGCCGACAGCAGTTGCAAAAAATTGAGTGCGGCACGCTCCGCTGTGAGGAGAGGCCGGGCATTGCCTTTTATCTCGCAGAGCTGTTGGCCGGCGCCGATCGCTTCACCGTCCTGGGAAAACCAATGCACTTCGGCTTCTGGCGACAGTTGCCGAAAACATGCGTCAAACCACTGGGTGCCACATAAAACCGCATTCTCGCGGCTGACGACAGTTGCGACCGCGGCCTTTTCGGCGGGAATGAGGCTTGCAGTAAGGTCACCCGCGCCAATATCCTCGGCCAGGGCCGCGCGGACGTTTTCTTCAATTGTAATCGCTAGATCCATGAGCTCATCGTGGCTTTCTTATGTTATGGAATCGGAGTATTTTAGCTGAACGAGAGGGTGGAGGCAGCATGTCTGATGCACTGAAGGTAATTTCCTACGGTTTCGGTTCCATACTGGGCTTGATCGTGCTCGCGATCATCGTGTTCCTGTTCATTCAGGATGTGACGCAGAAAAAGCATTCCATCCTGCGTAACTACCCGGTCATTGGCCATCTGCGTTTTTTTCTGGAAAAGCAGGGGGAATATTTTCGCCAGTATTTCTTTTCGGGCGACAGGGACGAGATGCCGTTTAACCGTGCTACCCGAAGCTGGGTGTACAAGAATGCGAAGAACGAGGGAGGCATCGTCGGTTTCGGGTCCACCAATGATGTGCGCGAGCCCGGCTCGATCCTTTTTGTCAATGTCGCTTTTCCACTGCTGGAAAGCGAGCGCCTGCCGACCCCGTCGCTTCTCATCGGCGAGGGCTTTTGCGAGCACCCCTTTCATGCCAGATCCATAACCAACATCAGCGGCATGAGCTATGGCGCGATATCGGCGCCCGCGGTGCGTGCGCTGTCGCTCGGTGCGGCAGAGGCGGGATGCTGGCTGAATACAGGGGAGGGCGGGCTTTCGCCTTACCACCTGGAGGGCGGCTGTGACGTCGTCATGCAAATAGGCACCGCCCGGTACGGTATCCGCAAGCAGGACGGAAGCTTCTCGCCTGAGCGGGCAAAGGAACTGGCCAAGATAGTCAAGGCGTTTGAAATCAAGCTTTCCCAAGGCGCAAAACCGGGCAAGGGCGGGCTGCTTCCCGGCGTGAAGGTGAGCGACGAAATCGCCACTATCCGTGGTATCCCTGCTCATCATGATTCGATCAGCCCCAATCGCCACGCCGATATCAGTAATGTGGACGAGTTGCTCGACAAGATAGCCTATATCCGTGAACTCACCGGACGGCCCGTCGGCGTAAAGGCTGCCATCGGCGGTTGGCGCTTTATAAACGATTTGTGCGATGCGGTGAACCGTCGCGGCGCCGAATATGCGCCCGATTTTCTCTCGATCGATGGGGGCGAAGGCGGCAGCGGTGCCGCACCCCAGACGCTGGTCGACCACATGAGCCTCCCCATTGCCGAAGCATTGCCGCGAGTGGTGGATTCGCTACTGCAATCCGGCTTGAAAAATCGCATACGCATCGTCGCGGCGGGCAAGCTTGTAACGGGGGCGCGGGCGGCCTGGGCGCTGTGCGCCGGCGCGGATTTCGTCAATACCGCACGGGGTTTCATGTTTTCACTGGGCTGCATCCAGGCCATGCGCTGCCACACCAATACTTGCCCTACCGGCATTACCACTCACAACAGGCGTTTGCAGCGTGGCCTGGTGGTGGAGGAGAAATACCTGCGAGTCGCCAATTATGCAAAAAACATGAATAGTGAAATCGACATGATCTCGTATTCATGCGGATTGCACCATGCCCGTCAATTGAGGCGCGAGCATGTGCGTATCGTGGAGACAGCAGGCAAAAGCGTGGCGCTCAACATCCTGTATCCTTATCCTGAAGTATCTCAAAGTTGAATGCGGCAAGGGGCAGGGATTGCTTGCCGTCTGCAGATGGCCGTTGCCCGGACTGAACCTAGTCAAGCTGGATTGAGATAGGGTTAAGCGGGCAACTCGCGATTCGTGTTTGGCCAAATCCACGGCCAGGGCAAATTTTCAATTTCTGTTAGCAAGCGGATCGTCGTAACAGGATCAACCTGCTGAAAGCCATGCAGGAAACCGTCGAAAAGCACGTTTCGCATGGTTCTTTTCAACCTGTTGATCCTGGTAACACATCGTACCTTGATGCGTCGGTTACCCTCGGGTTTCGAGACCGGGAATCGGGGCGTCCAGCGCCTTGGCAGCACGCAAGGGATCGAGATATTCGCGCAGGAACGTGATCTTTCCGCCTGCAGCCCGCAGAAATAATACGTAATTCTGGACATAGATATGCCCTGTGGACTTGATGAGCCCTTCTGCCCTGAATTCGGCGACTGCCGCTTCCGCATCGACAAAGGGATAGATTTTGACATCGAAGAAGCGAAAATTTTCTACCGCTCCCAAAAACCAGGTTACATGATTCATTATTTCCTGCCGTCCCGTCAGCCGCGCCGGATGGCCGAGGGAGGGTGCGTAGGGTAGCTCCCACAAGAGATCATCGGCGATCAGCGTCTGCCATTGCGCGTTATCCTCGACAAACGTCTGAATGTGCTGATGCAAGAGATTGGAGGCGATCGTCATTTAACGCTCCTGGTTGATCTGCAATTATGTACAACACGCCAGCCAAACTCGGTGTCACGATGACGCCATTAGCAATGCAGAGGATAGCGGCGAATATTTCGTCAGTATAGTATTGTTTCTCGCCATTTTTGTCGTGCAGCTTGCCTCTTGAATCATGCCACCGTGCAGAATTGCCCCAGGATAACAACGGCGGAATGATGACCCCTGCTGTTTTACGGCGCTACTGTACTATATTGAAATTGCGATTCGCTCCCACATATAGTAGTCATCCATAATCCACCGAGGAAATCCCATGCGTTTCGACAAGCTAACCACCAAATTCCAGCAGGCGCTGGCGGATGCGCAGAGCATCGCGGTAGGGCAGGATAACTCTTATGTTGAGCCACAGCATCTGCTGCTCGCACTCTTGCAACAGGAGGATGGAGGTACGATTTCGCTGCTGCAACGGTCGGGCGCAAATGTTCCTCCCCTGCGCGATGCACTGAAAAAAGCCATAGAGCGTTTACCCAAAGTGGAGGGTACGGGCGGGGAAATCAACGCCTCGCGCGAGCTGGGCAATTTACTCAATCTTGCCGACAAGGAAGCACAAAAACGCGGCGATCAATTCATTGCATCGGAGATGTTCCTGCTGGCCGTGCTTCAGGACAAAGGCGAAACCGGCAACCTGCTGAGGCAGCACGGCGCCAACCGGGCAGCGCTGGAGCAGGCTATCAGCGAGGTTCGGGGTGGCGAAAACGTCGGAAGCGCGGAAGCCGAGGGCAGCCGTGAAGCCTTGAAAAAATATACGCTTGACCTTACCGAGCGAGCACGCATGGGCAAGCTCGATCCGGTAATCGGGCGTGACGACGAAATCCGCCGCACTATCCAGGTATTGCAGCGGCGTACGAAGAATAATCCGGTTCTGATCGGAGAGCCGGGCGTGGGCAAGACCGCCATTGCCGAAGGCCTGGCCCAGCGAATCATCAACGGCGAAGTGCCGGAAACCCTGAAGGACAAGCGTGTACTTTCCCTTGATATGGCGGCGCTGCTTGCCGGGGCTAAATACCGCGGTGAATTCGAGGAGCGCCTGAAATCTGTCTTGAAGGAGATTGCTCAGGCGGAAGGCAGCGTTATTGTCTTTATTGATGAGCTTCATACCATGGTGGGCGCGGGTAAGGCAGAAGGCGCGATGGATGCCGGAAACATGCTTAAACCTGCGCTCGCGCGCGGCGAATTGCATTGCGTTGGCGCGACTACGCTGAACGAATATCGTAAATACATCGAGAAGGATGCTGCACTGGAGCGGCGTTTCCAGAAGGTCCTGGTGGAAGAACCCACTGTCGAAGCGACCATCGCCATTTTGCGTGGATTGCAGGAAAGATACGAAGTCCATCACGGTGTCGATATCACTGATCCGGCCATTGTCGCGGCGGCTGAGCTGTCGCATCGGTATATAACCGACCGTTTCCTGCCGGATAAGGCCATCGATTTGATTGATGAAGCCGCGGCACGGATCCGCATGGAAATCGACTCCAAGCCCGAGGTGATGGACAGGCTCGACCGGCGTCTCATCCAGCTCAAAATCGAGCGCGAGGCGGTAAAAAAGGAAAAAGACGAGGCTTCACAGAAGCGCCTGGGCTTGCTGGAGGATGAAATAGCGAAGCTGGAACGCGAGTATGTGGATCTGGAAGAAATCTGGAAAGCGGAAAAATCCCAAGTGCAGGGGTCCCAACACATCAAGGAGGAGATGGAGAAGGTCAAGCTGGAGATAGAAGCGGCTACGCGCAAAGGAGACTGGCAAAAAGTCTCGGAACTGCAATACGGCCGGATTCCCCAACTGGAAGCGCAACTGCAATCGCAACTCAACAATCAGCAGCAGAGCGAAATGGTGGGGCGAGGCGCTGCGGAGAGCAAACCGAAGCTGCTCCGCACTCAGGTGGGCGCCGAAGAAATCGCCGAGGTGGTATCGCGCGCAACCGGTATTCCCGTTTCAAAAATGATGCAGGGCGAGCGCGAAAAACTCCTGCATATGGAACAAAAACTGCATGACCGCGTGGTTGGGCAGGATGAGGCGGTTCGCCTGGTGTCGGATGCTATCCGCCGTTCGCGCGCGGGTCTGTCCGATCCCAACCGTCCGTATGGTTCCTTTTTATTTCTGGGGCCGACCGGCGTGGGCAAGACCGAATTATGCAAGGCGCTGGCAGGTTTTCTGTTTGATTCCGAAGATCATCTGATCCGTATCGACATGTCGGAGTTTATGGAAAAACACTCGGTCGCGCGATTGATCGGGGCGCCGCCGGGCTATGTGGGTTACGAGGAAGGCGGCTATCTCACCGAAGCGGTGCGCAGAAAGCCCTACTCGGTCATTCTGCTGGATGAAGTTGAAAAAGCGCATCCCGATGTGTTCAACGTCCTGCTACAGGTACTCGATGACGGTCGCATGACCGACGGCCAGGGGCGCACGGTGGATTTCAAGAACACGGTCATTGTCATGACTTCCAATCTGGGCTCGCAAATGATCCAGCAAATGGCGGGGGATGATTATCAGGTGATCAAGCTGGCGGTGATGGGCGAAGTGAAGACCTATTTCCGCCCCGAATTCATCAATCGCATCGATGAGGTGGTGGTATTCCACGCGCTGGACGAGAAGCATATCCGGTCCATAGCGCGGATACAGTTGCAATACCTTGAAGAGCGCCTTGCCAAGCTCCAGATGAAACTCGAGGTGACCGATGCCGCGCTGGCGGAGCTTGCCCAGGCGGGTTTCGATCCCATCTTTGGTGCACGCCCGCTGAAGCGTGCCATTCAGGCGCAAATCGAGAATCCGCTGGCAAAGGAAATACTCGAAGGCCACTTTGGTGCCAAGGACACCATTACCGTGGATTGCAGAAATGGCGTGATGGTATTTGCGAAGTCGTGAGCAGACGGGGGAGCAGACGTTCCTCCGCCAACGCTGAGCAATCGAGGCAATAATCCTTAACCCGGCGGTGGACCTGCGCCTAGCTGACAAATGAGTGACAAATAAGTGACAAGCGGCAAATGAGCGCGTCCAGGTGCCGGACTCACGACCATAGTCCACTTAGGCCGGGCTAGCTCGGCAGTTCGGCGTGGCACCGTTCTTTGGCGTAATTTCCCTGATAAAACCCAGGGATAAGCGTCAGAGAAAGAAGTGAATGATAAGCGCTCTGGCAACTGACCAGGCAACGAACAGCGCAAGAATACTCCACGCAATGAAGACGAGAAGCTGATTGTGCATCAGGACCAGTCTCCCATAAAAAAGTTTACACCGAGCGGATAATGGAGCGGATGGCCCCGAAGTAGACTCGCTTATGGATCGAGGGGATCGAGGCTTATCTGTCGATTATCGACGGAATCAGGAATCGAGCTGTCCCTGTAACTTGGCTCGCCGCACCGACCTGCTTGAAGGATCACAGAACTCCTTGATCAAGTCTGTATACGTTTGAGCCGATAAATAATAGGATCGGCCTTCTACGTAATCGCTCTCCACCCGCCAGAGGTTACCTTCCATCCAGTAACGCTTTTAGCTCGTATTTTTCCCGGTCTATTTCCTCCCGTGTACGTACACCCGAGCGCCGCAATATGGGTAATGGCGGGCACCATCCCTGAAGCCCATGCTGCAGCAGGAATGACAGTACAACCCCCGGTAACACCAGCCATTTCCTGTTGACGGTCATGCCGAGCAAAAGACCGGCCAAGGCCAGTGTCGCAGCATTGACTTCAAGCACGCGCTCGACGTCCCACTCTCTATCGAGTTCCTGGATGCGCCTATGGACGACTTCCGGGCTGCTGTTGGCGTAACGCCGGATGTTGCTATTTGTTCGGCGTTCTATTTCGTGGTTCATATCTGCTGCTGTTGAGCAACGAACGCGATCTGCGCTCGTTGGGTCTTCGGTATGTAACATTATTTTTCTCCTTTGAAGAAGCAGTTCCATAAAAGCATAGTCTGCTTTCCTGCGGTTTTCTTGTTTTTTGATCCCCATGGCTATTTGATGGAGATCAGAACACATGCAATGCAGCAGTTCCAGTGCTCCACGTTCCATTCGACATCTTGAAAAGCGATAATTTTGCATATGCCATCAATGAACAAGGTTCCATCACGGATGAGGCCTTGGTACAGATGCCGGCTAGGAATAGAAAATGGCTGGATGTCATCTAGGCGTTGCTCAACTGGCAGGCAGTGCATTTACAAATGAGGTATTGATGCGAGCCCCGGCATTCCATTCGCCTGGCATTTCAAGGATGGGTTGTTCATCTGCCTGAAAATGGAAACCTGGCCAGATTTGATCGACTTGCACCGGTATTCGGATGGGCAAATCTTTTCGAGCCCGGAAATGCGGGATTGGTTCGACACCATCATTCCCGACCTGTCGCTGAGCAAGCCGACTCACGTGCTGGACGGCGACTTGCCCAAGCGCGACTGGTTTGACCGGCCGCGCACGCCGTTGCGTTCCTCCGTCGATGGTCGCAGCGAAATTCATACAGTCTTACCCGGACAGCCGATCGGCCTGCATCCGCATCACGTGGCGGAGTTGGCTGGCCATGGCAATCATCTGCATTTTTACGGAAGATAACTCATGGACAGTGGCTCCAGTGGATTGAAAAAACCCAGCCGATGGCGCCCGAGTATCTGCATTTGCATACCAACGTAGACCAAAGCCGCAACGACGGCTTTTCATGTTCGATCACCATGTGGCGGAACTGGTTGATTTCTTCCGCGGAGTAATCGGTTCCGAATCCAGGAAATGCGTGCGGGCAACAACCTCCGTAGGGGAATTGCCTCGTTTGCAAAGCCACCAGCGGGCATGAGGTGCACGATGGGCGAGCTGTTCCTGAGCGGGGAAGACAGTCCGAAAATCGGCAAAATATCCGGAGAATATTCGGAGCTTAGCTGAACACCTCGGTTGTCGGTTTGCAAAAAATATCCGTTTGGTTGATTTATCACCAACCTCTCGGAGTGCAGTTGCAGTCCGCATTTTAGTATTTCACAAGCATGAATATATTGCTAATAATCCAAAAAATGCATGGCCCGAGCGAGTGTAGGGATTTCGTACGTGCGGTAGCGAACATATTTCTCGCTTAAGGATTGTCAAAATGCGCCCAGACCTGAAAACAAGGTCTCTTTTTGACTGATATGTTTCCCGGGCTCCGGCCCGATTTTTTAAAGGAAGTAAAAATGGCAACTGGTACAGTAAAATGGTTCAATGACTCAAAAGGTTTTGGCTTCATTACCCCTGATGACGGCGGTGAGGATTTATTCGCACACTTCTCGGCAATCGGCATGTCTGGATTCAAGACGCTCAAAGAAGGTCAAAAAGTAGCGTTTGAGGTTACGCAGGGTGCGAAGGGCAAGCAAGCATCAAACATTCAATCTGCTTGAGATTTCAACCTAAATCCGGTAGTTGGACGGGGGTGAAGTGTACGGTTTTTGGGGTGCAGGGCAAGGCGCAACGACGCGGAATGCGACCGCGCAGGGCGGAGCAGTGCCTTCCGCAGGACCCTGCGCTGCCCGATCCCCGCTTCGCGGGGCTCCTCGGGCGACGCTTTGGGGCGCCGCTCCATTCCAAGGAGTTGCAACGCAGCCATGTGCCGCAAAAACTGTGCAATTCGCCCCGTAGCGCCCTCACCCGGAAGGTGAGCGTCAAATAATATGAAATATTGTTATTAATCACGACACTGATCTATTAAATGAGCGGTCAACTACCGGATTTAGGTTCATGCTGGGGCGGCCATGCCAGCGTGTAGTCCACTCCCAGCGATCTCCTTTTATCCTGACGTATTTATCATGGGTAAAATTACGCCATGAATTCCCTCAGCCGCTTGCGTCCGGCTCCACATCGAATCTTTTCCCGAAAGCGCCGCTTTGCTTTGTATCCTTTTCCGTTTGCGTTGCCCTTTTAGCCGCTTAAGCTCCTGCCGCAAGCCCACGTCCTGCTCTCCTCCTGGATTTGTTCAGGTCATCCGGGAACCCAGCCATTCCTGTGTTGTCTGAAAGCGCGATCTGCGTGAGCAAGTGCCTCTTGTACGTATTAGTGCCCGGTTAATGCCGAGTCGAGGCGAATATTCTTGATAGCGCCGAGATTCGGGTAAAATATGGCTTTTAATGTTTCCTGGATGGATCCGTCATGAATAGTGTTGCAATAAAAGGCAGCCTGGTCGCCATCGTTACGCCCATGCATGACAATGGCGAACTGGATCTGGAGCGTTTCAACGCCCTGATCGATTTTCATGTAGCGGAAGGAACCGATGGCATCGTGGTGGTAGGTACCACCGGCGAATCTCCAACGGTGGATTTCGACGAACATCATCTGCTGATCAGGGCCGCCGTGGAGCGTGCTGCTGGGCGTGTGCCGATTATCGCCGGGACCGGTGCAAATTCAACACGGGAAGCAATCGATCTATCGATTTACGCAAAGAACGCAGGCGCGAATGCCAGCCTTTCAGTGGTTCCCTATTACAACAAGCCGACCCAGGAAGGTTTGTATCAACATTTCAAGACAATAGCGGAAGCAGTCGATATTCCGCAGATTTTATACAATGTACCCAGCAGGACAGTGGCCGATATCGCCAATGATACCGTGCTGCGACTGGCACAGATTCCTAATATCGTCGGCATCAAGGATGCGACCGGCGATATGGGGCGAGGCTTCGATCTGCTGTGCCGGGCGCCGGAAGACTTTGCGGTTTATAGTGGAGATGATGTGAGTGCCCTGGCGATGTTGCTGCTGGGCGGGCACGGCATCATTTCGGTAACGGCCAATGTTGCGCCCCGGTTGATGCATGAGATGTGCATTGCGGCGTTTGCAGGCGACCTTTCCGCTGCTCGTCTTGCCAACAGTAAATTGTTGAGGTTGCATCTCGATTTGTTTGTCGAAGCGAATCCCATTCCGGTAAAATGGGCAATATCGCAGATGGGACTGGTAGGTGCCGCCCTTCGTCTGCCTTTGACCCCATTATCGGATCGATATCATCAAGTTGTAAGAGAAGCGATGGACAAGGCCGGGATAACCATATAAATGATCGGCCGGAATTTACGAGGAATCGAGCGTTGCGCATGAGATGGAGGATGATGGTCGCGCTATGTTTAGCGGTGACCGTGGCGGGATGCAGTCTGCTGCCGGAAGCAAAGAAAATAAATTACAAGTCGGCGGGTAAACTTCCGCCGTTGGAAATCCCGCCCGATTTGACCATGCCTAGTTCGGATGAGCGCTATATCGTTCCGGATATCAACCCGACGGGAACCGCAACTTTTTCCGCTTACGATAAAGAGCGCAACAAAAGCTCCGGAACCGGGGGCGGCAGTGCCATTCTACCCACCGTGGATGAGGGCGGTGTGCGCATGGAGCGCTCGGGCACTCAGCGCTGGCTGGTGGTGACAGGTGAACCTGAGGACATATGGCCGGTAGTAAAAGAGTTCTGGCAGGAATTGGGTTTTATCGTCAAGGTTGAAATGCCCGCAGCCGGCGTGATGGAAACCGACTGGGCGGAAAATCGTGCGAAGATTCCGGATGATATTATCCGTAACACGCTGGGTAAATTTCTGGATACCCTTTATTCGACCGCCGAGCGCGACAAGTTTCGTACTCGCCTGGAGCGCGGAGAGGACGGTGCCACCGAGATTTACATCAGCCATCGCGGTATGGACGAAGTGATGGAGGGTGATACTCGTACCCGCTGGCAGCCTCGGCCTGCCGATCCGGATCTGGAGGCGGAGATGCTTTCGCGCCTGATGATGCGATTCGGGGTCGCAGAAGAGCGTGCAAGAACGGCAGTAGCCAACGCTGGTAACGCGCCGGAGCGCGCACGCCTGACGGGTGAAAAAGGCGGGGTGCTTACCGTGAATGAGGCCATTGACCGTTCCTGGCGACGGGTTGGACTGGCGCTCGACCGTATTGGTTTTACCGTCGAGGATCGTAATCGCTCGCAAGGGATTTATTTCGTGCGCTATATCAACCCTGACGTGGACAGTGGTGCCGGGCCAGGCTTACTCTCAAAACTTCTCTTCTGGCGCGACGAGAAGGACGAGAAGCGGGATCAATTCCGCATCCAGTTAAGTGAAGCCGGAGCAGCGGGAGAAAGCACCGATGTCAAGGTGTTGAATAGCGAGGGCGAACCAGAGAAATCGAGTGACGCAAACCGCATATTGAAATTGCTTCATGAACAATTGAAGTGATGGGTTATCTTTTGAATAAGTCAGCGGGCCAGCATTGGCATCGAAGATACGGAGATTGGTAAGGTAGGTCGGGCTCCGCCCGACGATCAAGAACGACGTCGGGCGGAGCCCGACCTACCTTTCAATCGAGTTCCGGGTGCCGATCCCAGATTTTCAGCGGCTGATCGGTACATAAATCAAATTGACGCTTTCCACCTCGCCCGGCCGTGGTGCTCGGGTGGGCGCACCCGGCTCATCGACCTCAAGGCGCAATTGCACGCGATTGTTGACGATGGCGGTCTGAGGAAGGGGAATGGTGTACGTGACGGCTTCCGGGCCCTGCGGCCCACCGAAAGGCGATACGGTGCCGAGCAGTACGCCTTCGCTCGTGCTGACGCGAATCTCCGTTCCACGTGGAAGAGCCCCGGCATGGACCTGAATCCAGACCGCCTCCCGTGAAGTGGCCGGGCGAGCAAGCCCCAGTTCGATTACGCTTTGCTGGGTTTCGCTCTCTGCAATTGCACAGCCCGCGCATCCGGCGGAATACATCAATGCAATGATGATTGACGCGAGGTTCCGCCACCGTTTGTACATGATGTCAATGCGCCTGCACCACGATGGAAAGCACTTCGGCCTTTGCTCCCATAACATGGATTGCCGCAGCACCGGGCGCGCCCACCTGTTCCGGCACCACCTGGATGTTCATCGGCGCATCGGCCTTGAGGAGGTTACCTGCTTGCATCGCGGCAAGCGTACCCGACAATGGTATGGTGAAGGTGACAGGCCCATGCATGACGTGGTGGCCGAACATCGAGAGCGTACCGGCATAATGCGGGCTCGATGGACCGATTTTAGCCCCGCCGGCAGGTGCATTGACCAGAACGGCGAAATCATGACCATGCGCCAGTGGCGGCAGCGCGATTGTCACCTGTGCAAACAGCCTGGGCGCCTCCGGTTGCATCCCTGCCTGGAGCAGCGCGTATGGAATTGTCACGGCACCGACTGCCGGCTCTGTCGTGCTTATCGACGATTGGGAAATCTGCGCGCTGAACCGTTCGGCCTGAGTGACGGCAACACTGGCTGCAGGCGCCGCCAGCGTCATCGGCACAACCTGCTCACCTGATCCCGGCTGATAATCGTAGTTGAAATCCCCAATCGTGGCATAGTCGCCGGCGATCCTTTTGGTTACCGACTGCCCTTTCGAATCGACAAAGAACAGGAATGGCTCCGATGACCACGCTTGAAGATCCGAACCTTCCGGCAAAACGGGGTATCCGCGTGCCTGTTGCTTCCGGGTCCAAACGTCCCATAGCCTGTCGATATTCGCGTGGTGCAGGAAAAAGAGCGGGTCGATGGGCGACAGGTTGGCTTGCATGAAGCCGCCGCTATTGGTGGTTCTGCCGGATGGGTCGGTAAAGATGCCGCCTACGCAATTATGAACCCTGTTGTGTGGCTGGCCTTCCAGAACGCCGAACCCGGTCAACCCGCTGTGACCCATCGTTTTTGGGCTGGCGAACGTGAGGAAATCCCGCGGCGCGAGCGCGTCCAGCAAGGTCTGCAGGGAAACGGCTTTTGCCGTTTTTTCGTCGAGTCCCGGCTTTTCTTTTGTCAGGCCGCGGGCATGGGCCAGGTCGAAAAAGAACTGACCCCTTGGGTCATCGATAATGTCGAACCAGAGGTCTTCGGGGACGCGGATTCCGCGCGCGAGTAGCTGACCGTATTGCGTGTCATCGTCTAATTCTCCATTGGGTTTGTAACTGCGTTTCCAGTAGCTCGCCTTCGCTATTACATCCCCGAAGCGAACCCGGAATTCCCTGTATTGTGCGATATAGGCAGGATTAGACGGCGTCAGCACATCCTCGAACATGATCGAGGGCACACTCGGCCGAAACGGGTTTCTCGGATCCGTATTCTCGCTCCAGTCCCAATAGGGAAGTGCAAAACGCGGGTCGCCGCTAAGCTCGCGGCATATCTGTTCGAACCAGCCGATATAGCCGCGATGCCATACCAGAAACCACCAATTTCCATGCGGGCAATCCATGGTGTGAGTGAGCGCGATACGATACCAGTTACGCGGATCGGTTGGCGGAAGCGCGAGCATCGCACGGATTGCCCTCTTATAGCTCTCGATATTACGCCTCGCATCGGGATTCAGGACATTCAGGCGCCGATACTTTGCCGTTCCCTGCGCATGAAGCGAGCTGAACGGAAGCGTGGCGCTGCCTACGGTAGCGGCGGCGGCAGCCGCTGTTTTTAGAAACGCGCGGCGAGACATGGTTGATGACTGCAATTTGTTATTTTGCGACACGAAAACCTCATTATGGTTGGAATTGAATATCGAGTGCACCTGCCTCCACGCCTGCTGTCAGCCTGCGTTAACCGGGAGTTGATAATTTTTCCGGAACGCCCCGGTTATTGCCGACGCCCGGGAAGTGGGATCTCAAGAAAGCGCATAGCACTGGAACTGCCGTCATGCAATCGCGATCGGGGCCAGGTAATTACAATTAGATAATTAAATGACATTTCTGGATACCTGTAAAATCTTACAGGTGTCCGAGGCTCAGGCTGGTATATGGCGGCGCAAGAGGTGGCGGCACGATTCACCGCAGGTCTCTTCGGGTCGCGCTTGCCAAGCAAAACCACCAAAACCACCAAAACCACCAAAACCACAGGCCTTCCGCCAACCTCATCCAGGCTGAAAATTATTCCCGATGCACTAGAATGAAATAGCTATCGTATTAAACCCAGATAATCCATTAGGACACGAGATGATGGCGAGGCAGGTTGCGAGACAGTTTTGCCGGTTGGGAGAAGTCCATAGCTTGGTCTATGGGCGCCGAGCAAGCGGCGAAAATGGCCGCAAACTGACCGCCAGCACTCGGGTAGGCTCGCAGAGCCGCCTAATGGATTATCTGGGTTGAATACTGATGAAGTATTCATGAAGGACAGTAGTTAATCGGGGAATGTAGACGTCTTGTCTTGCCTAGGGGGAATATGAGTGCTACGGATGCTATTTCGGAATTCGGTTCGGTTGTTTCTGTGCGCGGTGGCATTGTGGACATGCAGTTTGAGCGTGTGCCGTCTATTCACGCATTACTGCATGCGGGAAAGCAAGGAAAAATCGCGATTGAAGTGTTGTCGCAGCTTGATGCCCATCACGTGCGTGGCATTGCGCTAACACCTACGCAAGGTCTCGCTCGGGGCATGCAGGTCACCGATACGCATGGGCCGCTGATGGTGCCGGTGGGAAAGGCGACCCTTTCGCGCATGTTCGACGTATTCGGCAACGCCATCGATCGCCGGCCAGCTCCAGTCAATGCTCAATGGCGTTCGGTTCATCACGCATCGCCCCCTCTGGCGCGGCGCTCCACAAGATCCGAAATCTTCGAGACGGGTATCAAAATCATCGACGTGCTGATGCCCTTGGAACGCGGGGGCAAAACCGGCTTGCTCGGCGGAGCAGGCGTGGGAAAAACGATCCTGCTCACCGAAATGATCCATAACGTAGCCGGGCAGCATGAGGGCGTCAGTATTTTTTGCGGCATCGGCGAACGCTGCCGCGAAGGGGAGGAGCTCTACCGTGACATGAAGGCGGCGGGGGTACTGGAGAGCATGGTGATGGTGTTCGGCCAGATGAATGAGCCTCCCGGCGCCCGGTTCCGTGTGGGTCATGCTGCGCTGACCATGGCCGAGTATTTCCGGGATGACGAGCATCGTGATGTGTTGCTGCTGGTGGATAATATTTTCCGCTTTATCCAGGCGGGCATGGAGGTGTCCGGGCAGATGGGCCAGATGCCGTCGCGCCTGGGCTATCAACCGACGATGAGCACGGAACTGGCGCAGCTGGAAGAACGGATCGCCAATACGGACACGGGTGCCATTACATCGATCCAGGCAGTTTATATCCCGGCGGACGATTTTACCGACCCTGCTGCGGTGCACGCCTTCTCGCATTTTTCCGCTTCCATCGTACTCTCGCGCAAACGCGCGAGCGAGGGACTGTATCCGGCCATCGATCCGCTGCAGTCCGGCTCCAAAATGGCAACGCCCGGCGTCATTGGTCAACGGCATTACCGGATAGCACAGGAGGTGCGCCACACGCTCGCTCAATACGCGGAGCTCAAGGACATCATCGCCATGCTGGGATTGGAGCAACTGTCGCCGGAAGACCGAAGCATCGTGGCACGTGCGCGACGGCTGGAGCGTTTTTTTACCCAGCCGTTTTTCACTACCGAGCAGTTTACGGGCATCGAGGGGAAATTGGTCAGTCTGGCGGACGCGCTGGATGGCTGCGAGCGTATCCTGCGAGATGAATTCAAGGACCTTCCCGAGGGAGCGCTCTATATGATCGGGCGGATTGGCGAGGCGAAAGAAAGGAACCATGCGGGAAATTCGTCTGTAAAACCGGACATGAACCCCAGCCCGAACTTGAACAACAGCCCGAACCGAGATGCGGCTCGCGAATTGCCATGAATCTTAAAATACTTCTGCCGTTCGGGGTTTTCGCTGAAAAAACCGGCGTCGCACGTATTGTTGTGGAGACCAGTAGCGGATCGTATGGACTGCTGCCCAACCGGCTCGACTGCGTGGCCGCGCTTGTGCCGGGTATCCTCACTTTCGAGACGAAAGAGGAGGGTGAAGTTTATATCGCAGTTGACGAAGGTATCCTGATAAAAACCGGCATGGAGGTACTGATATCCGTACGTAATGCGATAGCGGGGGCTGAATTGGCTACGCTGCATGAGACCGTGATGAGCGCGTTTTTAAATCTTGATACACAGGAGCGGGATGCGCGCCGGATGATGGCAAAAATGGAAAGCGGCTTCATTCGCCGCTTAATGGAATTTCACCGTGAGCGATGAGGCAGGTGGAAAAACAGAAGGAAAAGCGGGTGGGAAAGCCTCTGCAGGGAGGAGTGAATCGGAATTAAGCCGACGCGTGGAGGTGAGGGCGGCGCGCAAGCTCAAAGGACAACAGGCACAGCATCAGGCCAGCCAGACGATCTGGGCCGGATTGGGCATGATCGGGTTGGTGGGTTGGTCAGTTGCTGTGCCCACGCTGCTGGGTGCGGCACTGGGCATATGGCTGGATAAAAACTATCCGATGAATCACTCGTGGACGTTGACCCTGCTGATTATCGGCCTGATCGCGGGTTGCCTGAATGCGTGGTACTGGTTAGCCAGAGAGGATAGAGCAACCCATGAGGGAGAGCGCCAGAGGAAATAAAAGGTCGAACCGAAGTAGCTGAAGCAATGGGGGTAACAGGAGCAATAGGGGGATCGAATGAATGAAGTCTTGGGTCTGGTGCTGTCATTGGTGTCAGGCATTCTGTTGGGCGCATTTTTTTTTGGCGGCTTGTGGTGGACGGTGCGCCACGGCCTTTCATCCCGAAATCCCGGGCTCTGGTTCGCCGGCAGCACGTTGCTGCGGATAAGCGCAGTCATGGCGGGATTTTATTTCCTGCTGGGCCTGCCGGGCGAAAGCTGGCAAATACTCCTTGCCGGCCTGCTTGGGTTCGTTATTACGCGGCTGGTTGCGACGCGGCTTGCAGGCACTGGGAAACCAGACCTCAACCACCTGAAACGGAAGGCCAGCCATGCACCTTAGCCCCGACGACATCATTTTCTGGGAGTACGGGTTTTTGAAACTGAACGCCACCATTGTATCCACCTGGGGGCTGATGTTTGTGCTGGTTATCGGTTCAAGAGCCATTACCCGCAAGCTCTCCATTGGATTGGAACGTGCCCGCTGGCAGAATCTGCTGGAAATCGTGGTTATCGCCATCCACAACCAGATAAGAGAAGTAGGCTTGCGCCAGCCGCGGCTATATTTCGCCTTTCTCGGCACGCTGTTTGTGTTTATCGCTGTGGCGACTCTCTTCACCGTTATTCCGGGATACGATCCGCCGACCGGTTCGCTTTCGACCACCACGGCGCTGGCGATCTGCGTATTTATCGCTGTGCCGCTGTACGGCATAAAAGAGCAGGGATTGGGCCGCTACCTCAGGTCCTATCTTGAGCCGACGCCCATCATGCTGCCGTTCAACGTTATCAGCGAGTTCTCGCGCACCCTGGCCCTGGCTGTTCGCCTGTTTGGCAATATCATGAGCGGAACGATGATTCTTGCGATCTTGCTGACCGTCACGCCGTTCATCTTTCCCATCGTCATGAGCGCGCTTGGCCTGCTGACGGGTATGCTGCAAGCCTATATCTTCAGCATCCTGGCGACGGTCTATATCGCGGCTGCCACCTCCGGCAACACGAAGGATATCGATCAAGACCATGATTTGGCCGAACCCGATGAATCTGAAATGGAAAAACCGGAAGCCGGGCAATGAGGATCATGTCAATAAATTATTATCATTTTTCATTCCCGGGTTTATGCAAGTCGGGTAGAGGGAAGCGCAATGCATCGTTGGATTTATTGAAATGGGATTTTGATGGGTTACGCTTTGCTCCACCCATCCTACGAATAAATATGACATGGATAAATATAACCTGACAGACAAAGAGAAGGAGGGAGTATGGACAGCATGACCCTTATCGCAATCGTATCGATTCTCGCGGCTGGCCTGACGATCAGCATCGGAGTGATCGGTCCGGCACTGGGGGAAGGAAGGGCGGTGGCGACGGCGCTGACTTCACTGGCGCAGCAGCCGGATGCCGCACCGACCATTACCCGTACGTTATTTGTCGGGCTGGCGATAATCGAGTCGCTGGCTATTTACTGTTTTGTGGTTTCCATGATTCTTATTTTTGCCAACCCGTTCTGGAATTACGTTATTGCCCAGGCTGCCGGAAAATAAGCTGTGCTGATAGACTGGTTCACCGTTATTGCACAAATCATAAACTTCCTCATCCTGGTGTGGTTGTTGAAGCGTTTTTTATATCAACCCATTCTCAGGGCGCTGGACGCGAGAGAAAAGCGCATCGCTGCGGAACTGGCCGCTGCCGATGCAAAAAAAAGGGAAGCCGAAAATGAGCGTGACGAATTTCAGCAAAAGAACGACGAATTCGAACAGCAGCGGTCGGTACTGCTAAGCAGAGCTTCGGCAGAGGCGCACGCCGAACGCCAACGGCTGATTGCTGCCGCCCGGGCGGATGCGGACGAATTGCGCGCGCAGTGGGAAGAAGCATTAAAAAGAGAATACGATGATTTGAGGGCAGCGCTCTCCCGGCGCATAGGCGCGGAAGTATTTGCCATTGCCCGCAAGGTGCTGGCCGATCTTGCCGATACCACGCTCGAAGCGCATATGGCGGACGCGTTTATCGAACGCCTGCGTGCGCTAAGCCCTGAGGAAAAGGCGAACCTGGCTTCGATAATCAGGTTACCGGCGGCGGCAGCCACCCCCACCCCCGCCACCCCCGCAGCAGCGGCAGCAGAAACGGCAGGAATTCTGATCCGCAGTGCATTTGATTTGCCCACTACACAGAAAAACGCGATTAAAGCGGCGATTAAGGAAATCCTCAGCACGAGAATTCCAGTCCGGTTTGAGGCGAGGCCGGACTTGATCAGCGGCATTGAACTCATTGCCAACGGGCATAAAGTGACCTGGAATATTGCAGGTTATCTCGCATCGCTGGAGGAGGAGATAGGCAAGCTTCTGAAGAGCCCTGGCGAACCTGAACCGGAAGCTGGGCTCGAGCCTGAACCCGAGCCTGAGCTCGAAGCTGAACCTGGAGCCGAGGCAGCGGTAAAGGAAAAGAACAGGGATAAGAAAAAACTGAACACCCCGGATACCCCGAACCTCAAGTCCTCCGAACATATTCCATGAATACGACCGCCAAAAATCTTCAAGGCGTCATCGATGGCGTATTCGCGCAGATAACGCAAGTACGGCAAGCCTCGAGGCCGCGCTTGGCATTGCGCGAGACAGGTGCGATCACGAGCATCGCTGCCGGCATTGCAAAAGTATCGGGACTCCCCGGCGTGGGCTTCGAGGAAGTACTGAAGTTTCCCGGTGAGTCATATGGCATTGCATTCAATATCGATGCAGATGAAATCGGCGTGGTGCTGCTCGACGACTACTCGCACTTGAATACCGGCGACGAGGTGGAACGCAGAAGCCATGTAATGGATGTGCCTGTGAGTGACGGGTTGATCGGACGGGTAATCGATCCGCTGGGACGGCCGCTGGACGGCAAGGCGCCAGTCGTTTCCTCGAAGCGCCTGCCCATCGAACGCGCCGCTCCATCCATCATGGACCGTGCACCCGTCACCGTGCCCTTGCAAACCGGCATCAAGGCCATCGATGCACTCGTCCCGATCGGCCGCGGACAGCGCGAGCTGATTCTTGGCGACCGGCAGACGGGCAAGACCGCCATTGCGCTCGACACCATACTTAATCAACGAAACCAGAACGTACTGTGCGTTTATTGCGCTATCGGCCAACATGCCTCCGGCGTAGCCAAGGTGGTCGCCACCTTGCGCGAGGAAGGCGCGATGCGCTACACGGTGGTCGTGGTGACGGAGGGAGACAATCCACCGGGCCTCATCTACATTGCCCCCTATGCCGCAACCAGCATTGCGGAATATTTCGTGGAGCAGGGCCGCGATGTGCTGATCGTGTACGATGATCTTACGCATCACGCGCGCGCTTACCGTGAGCTGTCGCTGTTGTTGCGCCGGCCGCCCGGACGCGAAGCCTATCCAGGCGACATTTTCTATATTCACTCGCGGTTGCTGGAGCGCGCAACCCATCTGCGCGAAGAATTGGGCGGCGGTTCGCTCACCGCGTTGCCCATTATCGAAACGGAAGCTCAGGATATTTCGGCCTATATTCCGACCAACCTGATTTCCATCACCGACGGCCAAATCTATCTCTCCCCGACATTATTCGCATTGGGTGTGTTGCCCGCTGTCGATGTCGGCAAATCCGTTTCACGTGTCGGTGGCAAGGCCCAGCGCCCCGTTTACCGCGCGGTGATAGGCGACCTGAAGCTGGACTATGCGCAGTTTGAAGAGCTGGAGACCTTTGCCCGGTTTGGCGCGAGGCTGGATAAGGATACCCTCCGGATTATCGAGCATGGGCGCCGCATTCGTGCCTGCCTCAGGCAACTCGAATCCGCTCCGGTTTCAATGATCGAGCAGATCGGTGTGCTGCTGGCGCTGACCGCCAGGTTGTTTGACAACGTGCCGCCTGACCGCATGGCAGAGGCCGAGCGAATAGTACGGGAGGCAGTGGCGAATATACCTGCCGAGGTGCGTGCGCGCATCGAAACTGCCGAAAATCTGAGCGATGAGGACCGTGAATTAATCACGCAAAGCCTGCGCAGGGCACTCACCGGATTTCAGTCATCGCCGGAACTTGAATCCAAAGCAGGCGAGGCACATGATGAGCGATAGCATCGCCAGCCTGCGCCGGAAAATCGAGGGAGCCCGTGATCTGCGGTCGGTGGTCAGCACAATGAAGGCGATGGCGGCGGCAAGCATAGGGCAATACGAAAGATCAACACGGGCACTGGATGATTATTATCGCGCCGTGCAGCTTGGCTTGAGCGTCTGTTTCCGCACTGGCACGCTATCGCCGCCCGTGTCGCCCTTATCACCTGTAGCGGGAGAGAAAATAAACCGGGAGAACGATGTAATCGGCGCGGTCCTATTCGGTTCGGATCAGGGGCTGGTGGGTCAATTCAACGAAGTCATGACCGATTACGCCATTCAGACGCTGGCAGCCCTGCCGGGCAAAATAAGAGTATGGGTGATGGGTGAGCGTTTGCATGATCGGTTGGCGGATATGAGTGCGCATATGGATCTGCAGGTGGCGGGGCTGTTTACCGTTCCGCTTTCGGTCAAGGCGATCACACCGCTGGTGGGCCGGATCCTTATGGAGACGCTGATGTCGAGCCCGGGGCCCAGCCTGACGCCCAGTCTGCGAAAAGGCGAAGCCCGGCCAACCGGTCGCAACCAAAACGGAGTGAGGCAGCTTTATCTCTTCTACAACAGCTCTCGATCGGGAGCGATATATGCGCCTGCCCATCAGCGGCTGTTGCCGCTGGACGATGCATGGCGGAGCGAATTGGCCCAAATCCCCTGGCCAACGGACAAGCTGCCGGAGGTAATGGGCAACGGCGAGGCGACGCTGCACGCACTGATTCGGGAGTATCTGTTCGTTTCACTATTTCGTGCGTGCGCGGAATCGCTCGTGAGTGAAAATGCGAGCCGCCTGGCAGCAATGGAACGCGCCGAAAAAAATATCGATCAATTGAGTGCTGATCTTCGTCAGACATTCCATCGCCTGCGGCAGAGCAAAATCGATGAGGAATTGTTCGATGTTATCGCTGGCGTAGAGGCGCTGGCGGGTCGTGTTTCATCTTAACCGGGCCCTCGGCTGATTATCGGCAGCGGCCGCGAACTTTGAAAGAACAGGGCGGTTTTATCATGCTGTCATACGGGAGTATGCGATGAACTTTCTTTCCCTGGAACTTGCACGCCTTTCATCTGCTGAATCACCTTTTCCCCTATCCCGGTTCAGTCGGTATCGAGCGACGAGTCATGCCGGCGCCACAGACGCCCCGGCAGCAGGAATTTGAAGTCCGGATCCAGGAAGTGGGCATGCGGGTGGCGAAGCGCCTGGGTATCAGCCGAAGGATATTTCTCCAGACGGCGGCGGGGGTGGCGACAGCGTTTCTCGCCTCGTGTCTATTTCGCGCCGACCCCCGCTTCGGGGCTCAACCAGATCGGACGCTAGTTCGCCATACTGACCGAAAACAAATTCGCCGCAGAACTCATCGTTCAACCCGTCAATTGGAGGATGCCATTCGCAATTACCTCAAACTCAATGACGCCGGCCAGAAGCCCTTTGTCGGGACCAAATCCGCCTACAAAATCATGGACAGCATCGAATGCTTTTGTCCGCGAATTTATAATTCAGGACATTAGATGATCAGCCGCAGTATGTATTCGTCATACTTCACGCCCGAATATCCCTCCAAGGGTTCTTCTGTCGATATGCTTACTAAGATAGGCTGCCCCAAACCCCCCGAAGAGTTCCTTCTTCGTAACATCCAGTTCCGATTCTTTAGCCGCCAGTATTTCACGGGTAGAAGGACGCTCGCACATCGCATCGTAAAACGTCTGTAATGCAGGATCGTCTTGAAACAGATGCATCTCGGGTATTTCGAACAGTTCAGAAAACATTTGGCTAAGCTCGAGCGTGTAGAACAACTGGAAATCTGGCAGAAAAGGCTCTTTTCCAAGTAGGAACGGCGTCATTCTCGAGCCATTAACCAGGCGGGGCAGCCACATTTTGCTTAACAGGAAGGAACAAAGATTATAGATATGTCCTTCTTTTTCAATTTTGAGTTTCCATGCTTTTGGAAAATATGCGCTGACAACAAACCAGTTGAAGAACGGGCCCGCAATGGAGAAAGTGATGAAGTCATTCTTGGCATCGACCTCTGCACAGAGCATCGGATCATCAATAGGATAAAACTTTCGTGCTTCTGGGTAAATTCTCGCGAGATAACGACAGATTGCGTGACTTTCCGAAATATCAACACCGTTGACATCCCTGAGAGTGGGAATTTTCCCAAGAGGATTCCGTTCCATGTGCTCTGGCGTGAGCGTGCTCCCCTGAAACGGAGACACTCGCTCATAGCGGTAAGTTAGACCGGTTTCCGAGAGCATTTGGGCAACCTGACTCATATAAGGTGAGAGCCAGAATCCGTACAGTGTACGCTCGACATTTGATTGTGTGGACATGGAATATTCCTTCTGCATTGCAGTTTAATTTTAAGTAGGTGCCCCGGTTAGGTGCATGGTGCTGGTGTACCTCGGTAGTAGTGCCAAGGCGTTCCAGTAATTCGGTTAAAAACTAATCATCTAATTCCTCTATTCTTTATTCGCTTCATTCTCTTTACTTAGGGATTGTCGTATTTCTGCCATGAATTCCATCGGATCCTGTTCGAATTGTTGAACCAGATTCTCGTGCACGTCACTTTCAGGAACATATTTTGCACCCCAACGTAACAACTCCATGATTGGAGGTACCAGATCCAGGCATTTTTCAGTAGGCATATAAATAACCTTGCGCGCATTAGCCGGATCACGGCGTCGCAAAAGGATATGGCCTTCCTCCAGCTTTTTAAGCCGGTCAGAAAGGATATTGGTAGCGATTTTTTCCGGGGAATTCTGAAAATCACCGAAATATCGCTTACGGAAGAAAATGAGATCACGAACGACAAGCAGCGTCCATTTATCGCCCAATATGTCCAAAGCGCAGCTGACTGGACAGGAGGAGCGGCTGATCTGGTTTGATTTCGTCATAACTTTATGCTTGCCTGCATACTGACTTGCTTTTTGCAATCAATAATTATATTTGCATTTTGCAATGGATGTGGGCAATAAGTGTAAAAAAGTATAAGAAGCGCTCTTCCCACGTTTACGGGTTCTCGATCCCGCACTATCTCAGGCGCCTTGAAGCTCGCCAATCCTGTACCCGCTGCGATTTCATAAGCTTATAACCAAGGAGGGTGAGCAGCAGCAATGCAATCAGCGGCCCTATCGCAGCACGAAAAATATTCGCATAATTGATCATCTGTACGCGCAAAGCATACTCATAACGTACCGGAGGTATTCCCTCTCCATTAATAAATACCGTATATAACCCCTTATCCAGACTGGTCTCTCCCCTCATTACCCCGTCGGGATGATAACTCGGACGCAGGTATGCCACCGTTTCATCATCAACCTCGCTGGTTCCCCGTACTACGCGTATCCCTACGGGAATGTCGCGCAACGCCTGATCCGCAAGGTCTATTACCAATAAAGTATTCCCTTCCCTGGGTATTTCTGTGCAGTATTGATTGCTGGGTTCATGTTGAGGCTGGTAGGCACTCAAGTGCACCATGCTGTCATCATCAAGCCGGCGAGTGCATGTATCTTCATCCATCGACACCTTCCCATGCGCCCCAGCCATGCCACAGTAAAGCGCTGCGGTGACAATAATAGTGAGCTGTATCATTTGCTTGATCATTTGATTGCTCCTTGAGATAGGGTTCAACTGTGTATTCGTTATGCTCTGATGCTGTTTTATTGTGGCTTATTGCAAATCGCCCCGTCCCTTGTACTGCGGGAGCGGAGCGATTTAGGCAGCTAGACCACTGCTCGGATTCCTCAATTAGCCCTTTACGGTACGATCCGGTTGTTGAGGATGACTTTGCTCTGGCCATTCCAGATCACGTCGGTCAGGTTGGAGTAGCGGGTGACGATCTGTGCCACGACGCCGCCGGCAAATAGGCCTGACCAGCCCAGTATCACGAAGCCCCAGTGCAGCGGGGCGCTAAACAGTTCTTCCATGAACCAGAAGGCATGGCCCCATTCGTTCAAGCCTACGTTCGGCAGAATCATGAGCGGACCCGCGATAGCCATGACCAGCGGGAACGAGGTGCCCCGTACGTATAGCGGCAACCGCGTCATGGCGTACAGGTAGGTGGCCACGCCGCAGACGATGTACATCGGGAAAGAGCCATAAAATACGACTACGTGGCTCGGGGTGAAACTGGTGTCGCGGATGATGACCTGGTGCCAGGAGGCGTCCTGCTCGGTGAAGAAGCTGCCGCCCCAATACACGCCAAAGAGATAGACGCCCAGCCACATCATAAAATAGAAATAGCGTTTGACCTCGAGCTTGGGGTCGAGGTTGTCCAGGTTGGTATCTCGTGTTTTCCAGATCCATCCCCAGGTCACCAGGGCAAACAGCGGCATGACGATCATGTGTATCCGCCATAATCCCATCCAGACTTTCTCAAACTCCGGTTCCATCGAGTCCATCCCGTGCGAATATGCATAGGTCCGCTGATACCAGACCCAGAATACCGCAACCCCCAGCATGGTGATGAGCCCGAATTTGTACCACCTCGAGTCGTACCACTCCGACATGTCATTGTCACGGCTGCGAGATTTGGCAGCGCTTGACGTTTCCAGTGTTGTTGCCATCTCATTACTCCTTTAGATAACTAAACTACCCGTTACTGTTTAAGCGATTTAACTTCATTCCTCATAAATATCAAACGTTTTATGGGGATAAGTCACGTTACATCATTCACTCTTGCAAATACTTCGCCTATCAGGCAAAAATTTGAAAGCCGTTCCAGAATAGTGCTATTCCCAGCAAACCCAGCAAGCCAAACTTATACATCGTTGATTCGTGCAATGACGGCATGCTGGAAGCACGAACACCTGCTTGCGGATAGCTGCGCAATCTTCGATGTTTTGTTGTCATTTCGTACTCCTTTTGGTTAATTCCTACCACTTCTTCCAAGACCTCTTACTAACTTAGTTAGGGCCTGTTAACTCTAATAATCATATCGCATGTATTCAGGTATACTTGCGGGCATGGAAATCACTCAAGCCCAGTACGAGCGAATCGTACACTGCCTGCCGCTTCAGCGAGGCAATGTCAGTCTCAGTAATCTGAACGTATTGAACGCCATTCTGTATGTGGCCGAGCATGGCTGCAAGTGGCGCGGTCTGCCCAAACGCTTCGGTAATTGGCATACCATCTACACGCGCATGAACCGCTGGAGCAAAAGCGGTGTACTGGATCAGGTGTTTGAGCAGTTGCAGCGTGAACAGATCGTTCGCGTCAAGATCGAGGCCGTTTCCCTGGACAGCACCATTGTGAAGGTTCATCCGGACGGCACCGGGGCATTAAAAAAAACGGTCCCCAATCCATCGGCAGATCCAGAGGCGGGTGGACCACCAAGATTCATATGGTTGCCGCGGATGCTCGAACGGCTATAACGTTTGCACTGTCCCCCGGACAGGCTCACGATGCGGTGGAGGGGCGTAAGCTGCTCGGCAGCCTGGACAAGCCCCGTTGGCCAGTTCATCTGGTAATGGATCGCGCCTACGAGGGAAATGAAACACGGCAACTGGCGTTGGATCTTGGTTTCATTCCGGTAGTTCCGCCCAAGGCCAACCGGGTTGAGCCTTGGGAATACGACAAGGTTATGTACCGGCGGCGTAACGAGATTGAGCGATTGTTCAGGAGACTGAAAGGATTCCGCCGTATCTTCTCGCGCTTCGAGAAACTGGATGTAATGTTCACTGGTTTCATCCACTTTGCTTTGATCGTCGAAGCACTTAGATTGTGTTAACAGGCCCTAGCAAGTATTATGCTTGCAATGAGCAAGTGATTAGAGCATAAACCTGGAGACGGATAGGCGGTAGTCTGTTAAATTAGTTATCAGAGTTCTATTTTTGAAACGATGGGTGGTCCCTATGCAAGACCTGAATGACCTCTATTACTACGTCCAAGCCGTGGATCATGGCGGTTTTGCTCCGGCAGGCCGAGCCCTGGGCATGCCGAAATCGAAGCTTAGCCGCCGCATCGCCAAGCTGGAAGAACGCTTGGGTGTGCGCCTGATCCAGCGCTCGACACGTCACTTTGCAGTTACCGACGCCGGCGAGACTTATTACACACATTGCAAGGCAATGCTGGTGGAAGCTGAAGGGGCCCAGGAAGCAATAGACACGCTAACAGCCGAACCCAGGGGTGTAATCCGGATGACATGCCCCATACCACTGGTGAATGCTTATGTGGGAGTGATGCTGGCTGATTTCATGGTGCGCTATCCGCACGTCACAGTGCAGATGGAGGCGACCAACCGGCGTGTCGATCTGGTCAGTGAGTCGGTCGACGTCGCCCTTCGTGTGCGACCATTGCCCCTGCAGGACAGTAACCTGGTTATGCGTGTTTTGGCTGATCGAGGCCAATGTTTGGTAGCCAGTCCTGCCCTTGTCCAGCGGCTCGGCTTTCCTACTGCACCATCTGCTTTGAGCAATTGGCCTAGCCTGGGCCTGGGGGTTCTGCAACCAATCCACACTTGGGTGCTGCATGGGCCAGATGGCGCACACGCAACACTTCATCACACGCCACGCTTCGCGACGACGGATATGATTGCGCTAAGAGATGCCGCTGTGGCTGGTGTCGGTGTAGTGCAGCTGCCGGTGGTCATGGCACGAGACCAACTGGCGGTTGGTTCATTGGTTAGGCTGGTGCCAGATTGGGCGCCGTGTCGGGAAATCATTCATGCAGTGTTTCCGTCCCGGCGCGGTCTTCTGCCATCTGTGCGGGCGTTAATTGATTTTCTCTCACAGCGTTTCGAGATGCTGCATGAGGACTAAGCTAACTTAAGAGCGCTACCAAGCGGGCTCCCATTAAATCACGAACATGCGCAACCTCATACCAACGCTGCGCCGTTTCCCAGCATACACGTGCAACCATTTGTTAACTCTTATCTGACAGGCCCCCATGGCGGTGAACTGGGGGGTGCAACATTAATCAGCTTCTCATTGACGAATTCACCAAAGCCCAGCTCCGACAGCTCACGGCCGAAGCCTGAATTATTGACGCCGCCGAATGGAAGTTGAGCCGCCGCCCATGCTGGCTGGTTGATAAAAATCATACCGCTTTTGATCTTTGCTGCAACCTTGCGGCCACGCTCGATGTCAGCCGTAAACACCGAGGCGCCAAGACCGAATGGGGTCGCGTTTGCCAGGCGGACAGCTTCATTTTCATTCTCGACGACGCGGAAAGAGGCAACCGGACCAAATAACTCTTGGGCATGGATCGGGTTCTCCTCAGTGATGCCGGCCAGTACCGTCGGTTCCAGATAGAAGCCAGAGCGGTCAATCCTTCCGCCACCAAACACAACCTTTCCCCCTTCGTTCCGAGCCAGCTTGATTTGATCCAGAAGAAGATGCAATGCCTTCTCTGAAGCAAGAGGCCCCAGGGCTGTAGCAGGATCGTTGGGGTCTCCAGCTTTCAATGAAGCCATGCGTTGAACGAAGCTATCCAGGAAAGCCTCTCCAGGTCCGGGTCGGATATGTTTGTATAGGTCTTGATCAGCTTGCCTGTTGCAGGATTGATCGTTTGATAGGCCATGTTGCCTCCATGTGCCTGACTATCAATGAGTGCGCTCATCCGCCCGGAAAGATCAGAATGATGAGCTCGTGTTTTTTGCGGCATGTGCGGTGCCGGACTCAGGGAAACTGGCCGCCCAATCGGGGCGGCCATCCAGATCTAGCGATCCGCTATTCCTGGAGTAAACGCCAAGTTAACAGGAAGCTTTTCCACCACGGTGTAAGGACTCGCCTTGTTTTCCTTTACCCATCTCCTCTCGCCTGCAGATTCAAAAGGAGGCGGAATCTCTCCCTGGAGAGACCAAAGATCGAAAGGCGTCTCGTCAATGGAAATCTCCCAATCGTAGCCTCTGTCCTTCACAAAGGGAGCAATAAGCTCATCGAGCGTCCTCACCCACCATTCCCGCATGACTGGGCCGGGCAGCGTCCTCGCAATGTGATCCACCCTGAACCGGATAAATTTGTTATTCGGCTCACCGCCTACAAAGCAGGAGTCTTTGGCTATTTCCTCAAAAATGAAGACTACATAGAACTTAGGGATGGGAACGCGTGCATACATAGCGGTAATCTTTTCGGATAGATCTTTTTTGTCTTGAGCGGTGTATGCTCCAGCGGGATGATAAACTTTCCATAATGGCATGATTTTTCTCCTAAAATTGACTCTTGACTCGAGAGGGATACTACTTGCGGTTAGCAAGTGGTTGCAGTATAGGCCTGGAGACGGGGCAGGTGTAGTCTGCAAATCAGTTATCAAAGTTCTATTTTTGAAACGATAAGTGGCCCTTTATGCGAGACCTGAATGACCTCTACTACTATGTCCAGGCCGTGGATCATGGCAGCTTTGCTCCGACAGGCCGGGTACTGGGCATGCCGAAATCGAAACTTAGCCGCCGCATCGCAAATCCATGCCTGGGTGCTGCATGGGCCAAATGGCGCACACGCAACACTTCATCACACGCCACGCTTCGTGACGGCGGATTTGATTGCACTGAGAGATGCCGCGGTGGCCAGTGTGGGTGTAGTGCAGCTGCCGGTGGTCATGGCGCGGGATCAGCTGGCGGCAGGCTCACTCGTCAGGCTTGTGCCGAACTGGGCGCCGCGTCGCGAAATCATTCATGCGGTGTTTCCGTCCCGGCGCGGTCTTCTGCCTTCTGTGCACGCGTTAATTGATTTTCTCGCACAGCGTTTTGAGATGCTGCTAACTTAAGAGCGCTGCCGGAACTTGCGCAATGACTCCATCTCTGCCACTGCGCCACTCATAGTTTCAAAAACAGGACTCTGATAACTGATTTTGCAGGCTACACACTTATCCATCTCCAGGTCTATACTCTGACCACTTGCTTATTGCAATCATTATCGGAGGAGGATAAATGTCAAGACAATCATCTTGTAGCAAGCGCGCAACGTCCATCAACCAATCTCTTCAGCCGTTATTGATTCATGGTTTGAAAGGCATCGAAAAAGAAAGCCTCCGAATTAACCGGGAGGGATCAATATCATTGTCACCTCATCCGGTTCAGCTTGGCGCCGCGTTGACTCATCCGAATATAACAACTGATTATTCTGAAGCGTTACTTGAGCTAATCACGCCAGCATTATCGGATGGAACGGAAGTGCTGGACTCCTTAACGGATTTGCATAAATACGTCTGCGCAAATATCAACGACGAATTATTGCTGGCGGCAAGTATGCCTGTCGGCGATTTGCGGGACCCGTCAATTCCCATCGCTGAGTATGGTTTATCCAATCTCGGGAGGATGAAGCACATCTACCGGCAGGGTTTAAGCTATCGCTACGGCCGCTGCATGCAGGTCATTGCCGGAATCCATTTCAACTACTCGCTTCCTGAGCCATTCTGGCCGGAATACCAGCAGTTCATGAAACATATGGGGGATCTGCAATCGTTCACTACCAACGCTTATATGGGAATGATCAGAAACCTGCAGCGTTATGGCTGGCTTATCCTGTATTTATTCGGCTCGTCCCCAGCAGTGGGCAAAAGCTTCATCGATAGCCGTAATTCTGTTTATTCCGATACATTGCAGAAATTTGACGGGACTTCCTACTACAAGCCCTTTGCCACCTCTTTGAGGATGAGCGAGATAGGCTATTTGAATCCCGTTCAATCGATGTTTCATATTTCCTTTAACAGCATCGAAGAATATATCCGGGACCTGGGCAGGGCAACAACGATACCTTATCTCGGATATGAAAGGATCGGGGCAAAGGTAGGCGAACAGTACCGGCAGTTGAATACCCATTTCCTGCAAATCGAGAACGAGTATTACACGCCGGTACGGCCAAAACAGCCGACGAAGTCCGGCGAGAGGCCGCTGCAGGCACTGAGAAGCCGGGGGATTCAATATATTGAAATACGATCCGTGGATGTCGATGTATTTGAACCAACGGGAATTTCGATCGAAACCACGCGCTTTCTTGAAGCGCTGAGTCTTTTCTGCCTATTCCAGCCCAATGCGGGGCATGATTTGAATCAGCATGACGAGATCAGCAATAACGCATTGGCGGTGGCCAATCGCGGCAGGGATCCGAGACTGAAGCTGCTTGAAAACGGGCATGAAATTCCGATACGGCAGTGGGCGTTTACGCTGTGTGAGCAGATGCGGGAGGTCTGTGAGATCCTGGATAATGGCAATGTGGATACTCCCTACACCCGCGCATTGCACCAGCAGATTGAAACCATTCGCCACCCCGAGTTGACGGCTTCAGCAAGGATGCTGTCGGCCATGCGCGCGCAAAAGATATCAATTACTGAGCTGGTATTGCAGAAGTCCCGTGAATACACTCGTTATTTCCAGAGTGCCGCGCTGGATGTCGCGGTAAAAAGGAATTTTGATCTCCAGGTCCAGACATCGCTGGCGCAACAGAAACAGCTCGATGTCACGGATGATATCCCTTTCGATAAATACCTGAGCAGCTATTTCTCGCGAGGCGCCTCAGCCAGCATCATTTATTCCCAGGACTTGCCTCAAGACTTGCCTGTCACCATGGTCGAAATTGCTGCTCCATGAATTGCGCATACTCATGAAGCGGCTTGCATGGAAGGGTGCGCAAACCGTGGGATTTGCGCGTGGGCGGAATTAACCGGCAAGGCGGATGACGATGGACGACACCGCTGGTACCGGACGAAGGAGCCGAAGGAAATACCGCTGCGGGAATTCAATGCTGTTTTGACACGTAAGGACCCGCCATTCAACATGGAACATGTCTATACCACTTATCTGCTGGAATTGGCGGAAACCCAGGTCATTCCTCTGTTTGAAGCAGGGCTTTCCCCATGACTTCGGCAATCGAAATCAGGCGGGTGCACAAGCGTTTCGGTGCGTTGCATGTCTTGCACGGTATTGATCTCGAAATCAATACCGGCGAATTCTTCGCCTTACTTGGCCCCAATGGAGCGGGAAAGACGACGCTGATCAATATTATCGCGGGTCTTACCCTTGCCAGCAGCGGCAGTGTCAGGGTAAAGGGGCATGATGTCGTCGCCGAGTACCGTGAAGCACGTCGCATGTTAGGCGTGGTGCCGCAGGAGTTGGTATTTGATCCGTTCTTTACCGTCCGGGAAACGCTTGTGTTTCAATCCGGCTATTACGGCATAAAGAAGAATAACGGCTGGATAGACGAGATAATCCACCATCTCGACCTTGCCGACAAGGCCGATACCAACATGCGTTCGTTGTCCGGCGGTATGAAGCGGCGCGTGCTGGTAGCGCAAGCATTGGTCCACAAACCCCCGGTAATCGTTTTGGATGAACCCACCGCAGGCGTAGATGTGGAATTGCGCCGGGCCCTTTGGCGTTTCATCAAGCAATTAAACCGCAACGGTCATACCATTGTGCTCACTACGCATTATCTTGAAGAAGCAGAGGCTTTATGCAACCGCGTGGCAATGCTAAAAAATGGCAGTATAGTTGTGCTTGAAAGCGTCAGAAATCTCATTAGCAACATTTCCGGACACCAGATACGGCTGCGGTTATCTCCCGATACGCTGCCGGCGGCGTTACAGCTACTGGCAATCAGCCACGACCAAGGCTACCACGTTCTGGCGATCGAGGAATGCTCCCAGCTTGAAAGCGTGATGGCAGCATTACGCGCCGTCCAGACCCAAATCCTGGAACTGCAGATATTGCAACCTGATCTGGAAGAAGTGTTCGTAAAGATCATGCACAGTGCAGAGAATCTGGAACCCGTATCGGTATGAATGGATTTTTTACGCTGGTCTACAAGGAATTGCTACGATTCTGGAAAGTCGGGTTCCAGACCGTATTTGCACCCATGCTGTCTACCTTGCTCTATCTTTTAATTTTTTCCCATGCGTTGGGAGAACGGGTGCAGGCGTATCCCGATGTAACCTACACCGTTTTTCTGATTCCCGGACTGGTGATAATGGCTATGTTGCAGAACGCTTTCGCCAACTCCTCGTCGAGCCTGATACAGTCGATAGTCTCGGGCACCCATGTTTTCATGCTGCTGTCGCCGCTTTCTTACCAGCAAATATTCGCCGCCTATGTACTGGCATCGATGGTTCGCGGTCTGGTGGTGGGGTTGGGTATCTACATGGTGACGCTGGGCTTTTTTGAACTGCCCCTGTACTCGTTCGCATGGGTATTCGTGTTTGCCTTGATGGGCACCGCCTTGCTTGGCGCCTTAGGCATTATTGCGGGGATCTGGGCGGAAAAATTTGAGCAACTTGCCGCGCTGCAAAACTTTGTCATCCTGCCACTGACGTATTTATCAGGGGTATTCTATACCATCCCCTCGCTGCCGCCGTTCTGGCAAGGATTGTCGTATCTGAATCCGTTTTTCTACATGGTAGACGGGTTTCGCTACGGCTTCTTTCGCACCTCCGATGTTTCGCCCCACCTCAGCCTAGGGGCTCTGGTGGCCTGTTTCCTAGTGGTATCATGGCTGACATTGCGCATGCTGAAGGTGGGATACAAAATCCGCCAATGATCCACCGGTGGTTTTCCCACGACTTCTCCTTTCCCGGCCAGGGTGTAAAGGGGATTGAAAGCAATTTCGCTGTTAGCGTCCTGAATTACAAATTTGTTGAATTATTCTGCATCATCTGTCTCCCGGATATTGAGTTCGAGACAGGAGGACGAGATGGCAGGCAGACCAAAGTGGAGTTGGTTTTGAACGAAGCTGAACAAGAACAATTGCACGCTTGGGCACGTTGGCGCAAAACGGCGCAAGCACTGGCCTTGCGTTCGCGGATCGCTCTGAAACGTGCCGGCGCGGTGGCGGGAGAATCAGGAAGTCGCGGTCCAGCCTCGACTAGCTTGTCAAGCAGTGGCGATCCGGCAAGTATCGGATAAGCTTTCTTTCTCCTGAAGAACTGGCACGGCTTTCATCCGCTGAATCGCTTTTTTCTTCTCCTATCCCGGTTCAGTCGGTATTGAGCGATGAGTTCATGCCGGCACCACAGACGCCCCGGCAGCAGGAATTTGAAGTCCGTATCAAGGAAGCGGGCGCGCAGATGGCAAAGCGCCTGGGTATCAGTCGAAGGAAATTTCTCCAGACGGCGGCGGGGATCGCAACAGCGTTTCTCGCCGTGAATGACACGTATGGACCGATCTTTGGCGGTCGCGTGCCGAAGCGCAAATGCCTGAAGAAGCCAACGAGCGTGCGAAAAAGCTCTTGCCGAGATACCGGCGAAGTATGGTGTCGGAAACGTATATGCGGATCTGGGCCAGGTATTCGCCCAATCCACTATTGCCGACCCACGGGTGGCGGCCATTGTCACGGGACAACTCATCCGGGGCCTTGGCGCGGACCATGTTTGCTGGGGCACGGACGCGATCTGGACCGGTTCGCCGCAGTGGCAGACCGAAGCGCTGCGCTGCCTGGAAATTCCGGAGATTTTGCAGAAAAAATATGGCCTGCAACCGCTGGGGCTTGCCGACGGCCCCGTCAAAATGGCTATTTTCGGCGAGAACAATACTCGGCTCTACAATTTCACAGCCCAGCAGCGCTCCGGGTTGACTGATGACGGGATCGCTTCATACAAGAACCTGTACGGCAAGCACGGAGCGGAGCGCACCAACCTCGCCTATGGCTATGCGCTGAAGGACGTCTGAGCGAAACCGGGGGTAGCGTACATTGGGGCGAACTGCCGGATTCCGAATAATAATTTTCCGCTAAAAATCGAGCGGTGGATTATTCCACGGCGGGTTGCGAAGCCGGTTCGTGTTGCAGCGTCCAATCGATTATCTCCGCCGCGAGCCGGTCGGTGGCCCTGCCGAATGCCGCGATGACTTCAGGTATTTCCCTGCCTTGTACGGGTTCGATGATCTCAAAGCTCCGCGTGGCTACGATGCGGCTTCTTCCGGACTGCACCAGCGTTGCGTATAAACGGATATTCACGGCCGGTATACCGTTTTTGTATTCTACCTGGAATGCGGTCAGGTCACCCCCGAGCTCCAGATCGGCTATGAGATTATTGTTGCCGCTGCTCACGGAACTGAACCTGCCATCGGTGCGAAAGGCTTCCGCGAGTTGATCGCGCAATAAAATGGGCGCAGGATCGCCCCAGCGTATGCCCTTGTAAGCACTGATCCGGTTGTCCTGCCGCAGTACCAGCACGCGCATGCTGTCGGTCACCTGGCTGCTCTTGGGGGTAGCAATGCGCAGCGCCCAGGGCAGGCTGTGTGCCTGGGTCGAGCGCGGAATCGAAGAGGAGGGGAGTTGATAGATCTCCAGCGTTTCGGCTTTAGGCAATATAGAACAGGAAGACAAGAATACCATTGCCATACCCGACACCAGCCCGAAACGGCAAAAGTATTGTGGCCGAAGCGCGCGACCCATCATGGTTCAAACTCCTGAATTTTTTCACGGCCGGTCAGATAATCGGCCGGGTTGTCCTCTAGTCGACCCATTATCCTGCTCATTGAACCCAGCGTTTTACGCAGCTCTTGCAGGGCAGGCCCAAGCTCGTTCAAACCCCGCATTCCGCTGCCAAGCGCTTCCTGGTTGTCTAGCAGTAGTTGGTCGATGGTAGCGCTGGTTTTTGCCAGTGAAGCCGTCGTCTGCTCTACGCTGTCCAAAGTACGCGCGCCCTGATTGTTGATCAGCGTGTCTGCATTGTCCATCATCATCGAAGCCTGTCGCAACGCCAGGTTTGCTTGCTTGCTGGCGGCCGTCAATTCCTTCACCAACACCTTGAAGTTTTCGCTTTGGCCGGCTATCGCTCCGGAAGCCTGCGCTATATTTTCGACCGTTTTACTTAAGTGTTGCGCGTTTTCTCGTGACAAAACGTCCTTGGCTCTCAGGATCAGCTCGGTGATGTCAGCCATGGTACTGTCACTCTGCTCCAGCAGTTTGGCAATTGGAGAAGGGGTGGCCACGATCACAGGATCTTCGCCTTCCGCCGCCACCAACCTGCGGCTATCCGGAGACCCGCCGCTAAGTTCTATAATGGAGTTTCCGGTGATGCCCGTAAACGACAGCCGCGCCTGGGTATCCTGCTTAATCTGGACATTGCCTTGCACACGTATCCGCGCGAGTACTTTGCGAGGATCGCGCGGATCGAGCTCAAGCCCGGCCACATCGCCCACCTTTATACCGCTGTACTGCACGGCGCTGCCGACGGACAAGCCTCTTACGGCTTCGTTGAAAATGACGATGTAATATCTCTGCTGGGCATCGCTGGGCGATTTCCCTAACCATAAAACGAATAGCGAGACAACCACCACGGCGATAACGGTGAAGAGCCCGATCAGTACATGGTGAGCGCGAGGTTCCATCAACCGACTTCCTGCAGTCGTTGGCGTCCGGCCTGGTGCGCCGCGCGTCCGCGTGGACCGTGAAAATAATCCCGCACCCAGGCGTCATCGGTGGCTTCAACGACATCCAGCGTATCCGCCACCAGGACGTGCTTGCCGGACAGTACCGCAACCCGGTCACAGACGGTGTGGAGCGTATCAAGGTCGTGCGTCACAATAAAAACAGTCAGTCCCAGCGCGTCGCGCAATGTGATGATGAGTTGGTCGAATTCGGCGGCACCTATCGGGTCAAGGCCTGCCGTAGGTTCATCCAGAAAGAGTATATCCGGGTCGAGGGCCAGCGCACGCGCAAGCGCAGCACGTTTTACCATGCCCCCGGACAATGTGGCGGGGTATTTTTCGCCGGCGTTGGCGGGCAACCCTGCCAGCGCAAGTTTTACTTCCGCGAGATGCTCGGCATCGGCCCGGCTGAGGCCGGCATTTTCAATGAGCGGCACAGCGACATTTTCGATGACGGTGAGCGAAGAAAACAAGGCGCCGCGCTGGAAAAGCAAGCCAAACCGCCGCTCGAGCTGATATCGGCGCTTACGCGACAACTTGAGGACGTTTTCGCCAAGCACACATACACTCCCTGACACAGGTTTCTGCAATCCAACTATCGTACGCAATAGTACCGACTTGCCTGAGCCGGAGCCACCGATCACGCCCAGTATTTCACCACGATAAACATCCAGGTTCAGCTTTTCATGTACCGTCTGCTTGCCAAAACGGTTTGTCAGATCGCGGACTTGAATTATCACATCGTGGTTGGGAGCAGCAGTCGGGCTTACCATCCCATCTCCATGAAAAACAGCGCGCCCAGCGCATCCAGAAGAATAACGACGAAAATGGATTGGACTACGCTGGAAGTCGTGTGCTGGCCAACCGACAGTGCGCTGCCGCTGACCTTGAAACCTTCGAGACAGCCGATGATCGCTATCACAAAAGCGAATACGGGCGCCTTGGACATACCCACCAGAAAATGCCGCAATTCGATCTGTTCCTGAAAAATCGACAGGAACATCGCCGGGGAAATATCCAGAGCCAGCGCGCAGACCACCCCACCCCCGAATATGCCCGAGATCATGCCTACGAAAGTAAGAATAGGCAGCGAGACGAACAACGCCGAGAGGCGTGGCAATATCAGCAAGTCGACCGGGCTCAGGCCCAGCATGCGTGCGGCGTCAATTTCCTCATTGGCTTTCATGGACCCGATCTGGGCTGTGAAGGCACTCGCCGTCCGACCAGCCATCAGAATAGCGGTGAGCAGGACAGCAAGCTCGCGCAGGAACGAGTAGGCCACCAGATTAACGGTGTAGATGCTGGCGCCGAAATTGGCCAGCACCGTTGCGCCGAGAAACGCAATCACCGCCCCGACCATGAAGTTGAGCAAGGCAACGATGGGCACGGCATTCAGGCCAGTCTCTTCAATCTGCGCCACTACCGAAGTGATACGCCAGCGCCTTGGACGAAAAATGGTATGGGTCAGGGCCTGGAGCGTGAGACCCGTAAATCCGAGCAACGCCAATGCCTGCTGCCGGAAGATTTCCATGGCATGCCCAATCCTCTCGAGCAGTTCGATTGCCGCCGAGCGCCGCCGCATGTGCTGGATTTTACCGGTGGTGCTCATCGCATCCGCTACTGTTCGCAACAGTGCATCGCGTTCCGTGGTCAGCACTGAATCGGGACCGGATAGTTTCCGGGCGAGTTCGACGCCGAGCAATTCAAGCAGCCTTGAAGCCCCTGCCGTGTCTAGCGCGCCCAGGCCACTCAGGTCAATCTGGTTACTCTGCGCCCCAGCCAGATCCGCCACTTCGGCGCGAAGCCGGGCGATTTCCCGTCCCAGCGCGGCATAGTTGTCAAGGGTCCAATCGCCGCGCACGGTCAGTTTGGGCGGGGTGGCAGCGGAATCCCAGGCGAGAAGTCTTGAATTAGCGCCGGACGTCATGGGTTTCTACTTTTCCGGATGTAAATGGGATGATCGCAGGAATCCGTTGAGGGTCTTGTTTGCTCTCCCGGGCGTCGATGGACGGCGATAATTTCATATGACATCGGTGGGTAGAGGAAGAGGGCGGCGCGACATGGAACAGGCTGCGTTTTTGGTGATTGAAACTCATCGCCATCCTAGCATAGTGGAAGTAGCGAAACCGCGCTTGTTAAATCGCATTCATGATGTTTCTGGTTTCTGTTTAGCGTTGGCTCAGCCTCGGTATTGGTTTCGGGGCGTGTGGCTGGATGACCTACGCCGGCCGATATTGATCAAGGCCGCTGGCCAGCTTCGCCATTCTTCAACTTCCTGGAACCGGGGTTCGCCATGCCGTCTTGATTCAAATGCATGATATCCCGTCAGGCAACCAACTGAAAATACGGTTAAAAAACTATCTGTTTGTGCGGACGGTGTCAAGCACGAAATATAGTGCGGGAACGGGCACGAGTGCTGGCCTATCGGCGCGCAGCAAAGCCTGCGTAATGGAAAGGGGCGAGTAAACCACGCTCAACTGTATCGGCAGGTTATATGTCCTCGCGGCGGTTGATTCGGGCGCTAAAACAATCTGCCACGTTGCGTAGTGATGCAGATCGGGAGGCATGCGCTATTCGCTACCATGGCATATCTGCTATGGTTCAATACTGGATGATACGTAACCCTGAATCCGGCGGTTGACCGCTCATTTTTCAGCTCATTTGTGAAGCTGGCACTATGCACAGCAAGGATAAGTTTCACAAAGTAGCGGAAATAGAAATAGTAGGATGGGTGGAGCAAAGCGCAATCCATCATTCGTTTTGTTTGGCGTGTGCATGCTGATGGGTTGCGCTTTGCTCCACCCATCCTACGAAAATTGAATATCCTGTGGGCTGGTACCATCTATTGGCCTTTGGTAATCCTCGGAACATCGTCACCTTTTTGTTGAGTTCGCTACAACTGCCGGATTCAGGGAACTGTTTTTTGACCGAAACCTTGCATTGCGTTACCTATCTCAGTGACTGTTGCAGAAATTCCATCGTTAGCAACCCAACCCGGAGGTCAATATATGGCAAACCATACGTCGGACCGCAAACCGATATACCGGCTGCATCCCACCAAAGATGTCGACGGATATAATTTCCTGGCCGATCTGGCGCTGGACATGCGAACGTCGTGGGACCACAGCGGGGACCATATATGGGAACAATTGGACCCGGCGCTATGGGATTTGACGCGCAATCCATGGGTGGTGCTGCAGACGGTATCGCGAGAAAAACTTCAGAGCATCTTTGCCGATCCCGTGTTCAGCAAGAACGTCGCCGAACTGGCGCGGGAGACACATGAGGCGTCGGTTGCGCCCGGCTGGTTTCAGCAAACCTATCCGCAATCGCCTCTGAAGTGTGTTGCCTATTTTTGCATGGAATTCATGCTGAACGAAGCGCTCCCCATTTATTCGGGCGGGCTGGGCAACGTGGCGGGAGACCAGCTCAAAGCCGCTAACGATCTGGGTGTGCCGGTCATTGGCGTGGGGTTGCTCTATCAGCAGGGCTATTTTCGCCAGGTGATCGACAAAGACGGCGTCCAGCAGGCGCTCTTTCCCTATAACGACCCCGGCCAGTTGCCTATCACGCCGTTGCGCCGCCAGAATGGGGAGTGGTTGCGGCTGGAGATGAAATTGCCGGGCTATTCCGTCTGGCTGCGTGCCTGGCAGGTTCAGGTGGGCAGGACGAAGTTGTATCTGCTGGACAGCAATGACGCTGCAAACTATCCTGCCCACCGCGGTATCACCAGCGAGCTTTACGGAGGGGGTCCGGAGCTGCGGCTTGAGCAGGAGATCTTGCTGGGCATCGGCGGGTGGCGATTACTTGCTGAACTGGGCATCAAGCCGGAAGTCTGCCACCTGAATGAGGGCCACGCCGCCTTTGCCGTTTTGGAACGCGCACGGCACTGCATGGAGGAGATGGGGCATGATTTCAAGACAGCGTTATCCATCACACGCGTGGGCAACCTTTTTACCACGCACACGGCGGTAGACGCGGGCTTCGACCGTTTCGACCCGGATCTGATTGAGCGGTATCTTGCTGACTATGCCAGGACCGGGCTGGGCATAACCTGTCATGATCTGCTGGCGCTGGGGCGTGGCGATCCGAACGATGCGTCGGAGCCCTTTAACATGGCCTATCTCGCTATCCATGGGAGCGGGGCGGTAAACGGAGTGAGCCGCCTGCACGGAAAAGTGAGCAGGCGCCTCTTTGGGCCTGTTTTCCCGCGCTGGCCAGCAAGCGAAGTGCCTGTGGGCCATGTGACTAATGGTATTCATGTGCCGACCTGGGATTCGGTGCCGGCAGCCAAATTGTGGAAGCAGGCCTGTGGAGAAAATCGTTGGGGCGGGACCACGGAAATGCTGGAGCAGAATATCCTCTGCCTCCCCGATATCGATCTCTGGCGATTCCGTAGTGTCGCGCGCAAATCGTTTGTCGAGTACATCCGCAAGCGGTTCACCCGGCAACTTGCTGTTACAGGGGAGCCACCCGCAGCGGTCGAGGCGGCCAAAAGCATGTTTGACCCCGATACGCTGACTCTGGGTTTTGCGCGCCGCTTTGCGACCTACAAAAGACCGGATCTGTTGCTGCACGATCCCGAGCGGCTGCTGCGGCTGTTGACTAACCCGCAGCGCCCGGTACAGCTTGTCATGGCCGGCAAGGCGCATCCGGCGGACGAGGCGGGCAAAGCACTGATACAGAAATGGATGCGCTTCATTCATCGCACCGGCGCACGCGCTTCCGTTATCTTTTTGAGCGACTATGACATGCATTTAACCGAGCAACTGGTGCAGGGGGTGGATGTATGGCTCAATACCCCCCGGCGGCCGTGGGAAGCGAGTGGCACCAGCGGAATGAAAGTACTTGTCAATGGCGGCATCAATTTGTCGGAGCTGGATGGCTGGTGGGCGGAAGCCCACACCCCGGAAGTGGGATGGGCCCTGGGCGATGGCAAAGAGCATGGCGATGATCCCGCCTGGGACGCGATTGAAGCCGAGGCCCTTTATGATCTGCTTGAGCACGCGGTGATTCCTGAATTCTATACCCGCGACGAGCAAGGTATTCCCATCGCCTGGGTCACGCGCATGCGCAAGAGCATGGCGCAATTGACACCCCGCTTTTCCACCAATCGCGTCGTGCGCGAATACACAGAGCGCCATTACCTTCCGGCGGCGGCCGCTTACCAGGCGCGAAGCGCCGACAACGGCGCGCTGGGTGTGCAGGTGGAAAACTGGCGGCAGGCGCTGGATCGAAAATGGTCTGCCTTGCGTTTCGGCGAATTAAAGGTCGAGACCGACGGCCAGTATCACAAATTTGTAGTTCATGTATATCTGAATGACCTCGATCCCGAGTCGGTGCGGGTCGAACTGCATGCCGAGGCCATTTTCGGCGATATTCCCGTGCGCCATGAGATGACGCGTCTGCATCCGCTGATAGCGGCAGCTACGGGTTTTGCCTATCAAGCGTCCGTGCCGGCGGATCGTCCGGAGTCGGACTATGCGATTCGGCTCATACCCCACCATCAGGCCGCGGAAGTTCCGCTGGAGGCAGCCCGGATTTTATGGCAGCGATGAATTGCTCATGCCGGGAATGAACAGGCAAAGGCGACAAGAATGCGTTGCGGGGTTGCGCTTAACCAACGGTTTCCAGCGTGTTTCAGATGTTTTCAGAAGCGGCGGGTCGGGGAAAGGCTGACCCTGATGTCCCGATAGCAGCCAACGGTTCAAGTGGTTTCAATCGGGCAGAAAGTAGCTGGCCATCTCAAGCGCTGCTGTCGGGCGCCACTTCCGGTTTACGCCGGCGACGAGTAGGGGCGGCAGGTTTGCGCGGAGTCCGGGCCGCTGCTTCCTTAGGCGTGGCTTGAGCCGCTGGCTCGGTAGCCGCTTGTGGTGCCGGCGCCGCATTGGGCAGAGGCACATCGGTTGTATCGGGCTTGGCTGAGGAGGCAGTCGAATCGGGCGCTGCCAGGGAAGCAGCCAAATCAGACCCATCAGGCGCATCGGCTGCTTCGGGCAAAGGAGGCTTGCCGGTCGTCTTCGGCGCTCTGGTCTTTGCCTTTTTTTCCGCCGGTTTGCGCTCCCCACGTTTCTTGTGTGCCGCCTCCTGTTTGCCGCGAGCCTCTACGGTCTCCGATGGTTTGGTTTCGGCTTTTGCTTTTGCTTCCACCTCTGCTACCGGTATGTCTGGCGTCTGCTCCGTTACCGCCACGCCGGGGGCCGTTCCCCCGCTGCTGCGATAAACGTAGGTGCCGGATTTCTCGTCACGGCCTAATTCAAGCAAACCGCGTAGCTGCGCCTCGTCAAGTAAATTGCCAAAGGCGCGGAAGCCAAAGTAGGACTCATTGAAATCGGGCTTGCGTCGCTTGATTGCCTGTTTTAGCGCGGATGCCCAGATCTTGCCGCTGTCTCCGCGCTCCGACACCAGGGCATCGAAGGTTTCCACCGCTATTCCTATCGCCCGACTCTTGCGTGCTTCCAGTTCTTCCTTGCGGTGCTTTTCCTCATCGGGCGAACGCCTGGCCTCGGGCTGCACTTCCTCTGTGTCGCGTTTGGCCGCTCGCTGGCTCTCGCGTACCAGATCGTCATAAAAAATGAATTCGTCGCAATTGGCGATCAGCAGGTCAGAGGTCGATTGCTTGACGCCGACGCCGATTACCTGTTTGGCATTCTCGCGCAGCTTGGAGACCAGCGGCGAGAAATCGGAATCCCCGCTGATGATGACAAAGGTATTGACGTGCGATTTGGTGTAGCAAAGGTCCAGTGCGTCCACCACCAGGCGGATGTCGGCCGAGTTCTTGCCTGACTGACGTATATGCGGGATTTCGATCAGCTCGAAATTGGCTTCATGCATCGTGGACTTGAAGCTCTTGTAACGATCCCAGTCGCAGTAAGCCTTCTTGATGACAATGCTGCCTTTGAGCAAGAGGCGCTCGAGTATCGGCTTGATGTCGAACTTATCGTATTTTGCGTCGCGCACGCCAAGTGCAACGTTTTCGAAGTCGCAGAATACCGCCATGCTGACATTTTCGTGAGGTGAAGCCATAATTATTGTTTTCCAGTGATGGGTAGGGCTTATTGTCACACGGAACAGAAGGTATTCATGCCGGATTTACAACGGCGGGTAGCACAAACATAACCTGAATCATCAGGAAACGAATCGCGAAAATAAACGAGTTCGATTTCCGGCCGAAAAAACGGAATCAAGGCTTCCACACGCATTCCATGAAATCCAGTGCCGGTTGGACTCTCCCTGATGGTTTTCTGAAGGACTCTCCCGGATGGTTTTCTAAAACTTTGTCCGATAAGCCATGTATCTAATATTTTAATTCATCTTCTTTTGTAGTCCAGAGTAAACGTAAAAAAATAAATAATGCGAGCACTACCTTGCACGTTCGAGGTTAAACTCAGCCGTTTCCAGCGTTATTGCGATGATTGTCACGCTTTTCCTCGCCACGCGCATGAATATTCCGGTGAGGCAGTCGCGCAACTGCCACCTGTCGTTGCGTTGGTCGTGTTGGCACGTGGATTCCCGGTATTTCATGCAATTTTGTATTTTATATGGAGCTAGCCTCAATGATTGCCCACGCAGCAACGACACTCAGCATGATTTCCATTATCGAAGATCACGCGCGTAAACGTCCCGATCGCATAGCAGTTATTTACAACGACCGGCGTTTTTCTTACGGCCAACTCAACGCCATGGCTAATATGATCGCCAATGGGTTGGTGAACCTCGGCATTAAACCGGGCGACCATGTTGCCTTGTCGTGCCCGAACCTGCCGTATTTCCCGATGGCCTACTACGGGATAATCAAGGCGGGCGCGGTAGTGGTAACGCTCAATGTATTGCTCAAGCCGCGTGAGATCGCCTACCACCTGCAAGATAGCGAAGCCAAGGCGTTTTTCTGCTTTGAGGGAACAGCCGAGTTGCCGATGGGCCAGATGGGCAAAACGGCATTCGACACAGCGCCGCAATGCGAGCACCTGATTGTCATCACGGCCAATCCGGCATCACCCACCTCTATCGAAGGGGCCGTGACATTGGGGCAGTTGATGCATGACCAACCGCCATCCTTCGCTGCCCATGCGCCGCAGGCCGACGACACCGCCGTCATACTCTATACCTCCGGAACCACCGGCCAGCCCAAAGGTGCGGAGTTGAGCCACATGAACCTGCTGATGAATGCGATGGTTGTGCGCGATCTGGTCGCTACGGTAATGAAAACGGGTGCTGATGCCGAAAATGTCGTGCTTATTACTTTGCCCCTGTTCCACGCCACTGCCCAGCAAGCACAGATGAACGCCAATCTGCTGGCTGGCGCCACGCTGACGCTTATGCCGCGCTTCGAGGCAGGTTCGGTGCTGGAGGTGATGAAACGCGACAAGGTAAATTTCTGGACGGGCGTTCCCACCATGTTTCATGCCTTGTTGCATTATGCGGCCGCCAACAATATCGACATCGCGCCGATCGCGGCCAGCCTGCGGCTGGCGTCTTCCGGCGGCGCGCCCATGCCGGTGGACGTGATGAAACAGTTCGAAGAAATGTTCGGCGTCAGGATCATGGAAGGGTATGGTTTATCCGAAACAGCCCCTGTCGCTTCTTTCAACCATATGGACAAGCCCTCTAAAGCGGGTACGGTCGGCCAGGCACTCTGGGGCGTGGATATCATATGTGCCGATGATAATGATCGGCCCGTTCCAACGGGCGAGAGAGGGGAAGTGCTGATCCGGGGCCACAACATCATGAAGGGCTACTACAAACGCCCCGAGGCTACCGCCGAGGCCATGCGCAATGGCTGGTTTCATACCGGCGACATCGGCATCCTTGACGAAGAAGGTTATCTATCGATAGTCGACCGAAAAAAGGACATGATCCTGCGCGGCGGCTACAGCGTTTATCCGCGCGAACTGGAAGACGTGATGATGACCCATCCATCGGTATCGCTGGTGGCGGTGGTCGGTATACCCGACGAGAAACTGGGCGAGGAAATAAAAGCCTTCGTCGTCAGGAAAGCCGGCATGGAAACGACCGAGAAGGAACTTGTGGCCTGGTGCAAGGAGGAGTTTGCTGCTTACAAGTATCCCAGGCACATCGAGTTTCGTGATCACCTGCCCACCAGCGCGACCGGCAAAATTCTGAAGCGTGAATTGCGGCAGTCATAAACGTATCAGCAGGTTTGGACTGTCTGGCTCTTTCAGGGATTCCAAAAGGGGCCGTAGTGGGAGCGGGGCAGTCAGCGCCGCGCCGGGTATGCGTATTGCCTCGTTTTAATCGAAAACTTCTCTACACGATTTTACAGGAAATGATGGCGTCCTCATCATACGAGTAGATCGCGCACAACCGGTGATAGCCGTCGGCAATGATAACCTTGCCATTGGTCGAGTCTCGTATTAATAGAAGCGGAGCGAGCGCTTGCCCTGACTCTATTTTCTCTTGATCTTTTTCGACGTGTGCGTTGCTGACCCCAACGAGCGGGAGGCCGGATGCCCTGAAAATGTCTTTCGCCTTGAACGCCGATATGGAAGCGCGCTTCAACTTCTTCACATACGCATTGATAACGGACTCATCATATAGCAGGTTCAGATATGACATGGCCGCTGTGTAGTCATGCTCTTCTGGTACGCTCAGCCACTTGATTTCAAGTTTCTTCTTTGTCATATCCGGTTCTCCTGTACGTGTATTTAAACGCGCTCAAGCGCATTTGGTTGAACGGGTGAGCAAATAGCCGTGTTCGATTTTTCATCGGTTTGTTTGATGGGTGTTATGGGTGATGACGATCTGTGACTTGCAGGTGACGGATGCAACGATATTCACCACATCAAGGCAGATCAAAGTCACTATTCGGGCGTCGCTGCCTCGATGGGCGATAGCCGGAAAAGATTGGGTTTGTGGGTTTGCTTGATGTCGATGCCGATCCATGGGCGCATGTGGGTGTCGATCACCAGACCCTCAGCTTTTTCGAGTCCGGCTGGAAGATTCCAGTAAGCGCCTTGATCCACCCCGACCTTGTTTTCGTCGGGCTTCAGTATTCTTTCCAGTCGAATCAAGGCAGACCCCTCCTGCGATAGCAGGTAAACACGCCCATCGGGTCCGAGCGTAATCTCGCTTGCATCTTTGGCCAGATCGCTTAAGTGTGCTGAAAACTTCCACGTCTTCAGCGCTACCAGGCGTTGCGAGGATGCACGACGATCGGGCTGGCCTGGCTGATCAGCTTTGTCCGGATCAACCGACTGAAGTCCCGCGAATGCTTCACCTGCCTGAAGAAATGTACTCGGGCCATAACCCATGGGAGCATCCCCCTCCGGGCCGAATTCAACAAGCATGGGTGGCTCCTTTTCCTTGAGGACAAGGACGTGCCCCTTTTTCATGAGTATCATCCCTTCTCCGCGCGAGTTGGGGCGTGCTTGCCAGGCTGAATCGAGGTCGCTGATGCTGGAGGTATCCAGGCTGAAACTTCCGCGGTCTTGCTGCAGGCCGCGGTCGATGCAGGAAATTTCGCTGCGGGTTTCGCTCAACATGCAGATCGTATCTTTTCCATCCATCGCAATGGCTTCCCACTCGGACACATCTTTTTTATCCTTGCCGATGACAGGCGCGGCATCATGCACATCCATGATTGCGTCCGAGACGCCGTTGGCGCGAAAGTTGGCAACTTCGTAGCGCTTGTCGCCAATGGCGTAGAGGTTGACGCTATCCTCGTTTGCTCCCCTTTTTTCGTTTTTTATCGACCACACGATGGCGAGTCCGGAAACTTCAGCGATGGGCAAGTTATATTGTTCCGTCACGGTCAGCGCCTTCTTCGGATCTCCGGCAATATCATTGGGGGCGGAGAATGCATTGCCAAGGCCTCCCAACATGGCGAAGACATAAGTGCAGGTGGCAAGGGCCAGCCGCACGGGAAACCGCGTCGGGGTTATCGGGTGGCTAAAGGTAAGCTTATTCACGCTACTCATGTATTTCCATCTGGTTTTGACCCTCGGATCTGGTTGGTCGTGGCTGATTTCTCAGCACCCGCAGGCGTTGCTTCGCATAGTCGATCATCTCTTGCGCACGCTGAATATTTTGTTGCTCGCCGCTGGGCAGTTCATCGTTGGTCTTGATGATATAGCGGTCACGCACATCGATGATTTTGTTCTTGAGCAGGCTATCCGAGCCATTTGAACCGTAGAGCGTGGTCAGATAATCACCAAGGCGTTTTCTGAATTTTGCATCGAGTTCGGGCGTGCCAAACAATTTATCGAACAATATGCGAGGTGCATTGGCAACCTCGGCGTACGAATAGCTGCGCGCTGTGCCACCAGGGCCATCATAGTCGAACGTGTTGTCCACATCCCAGACGACGAGCTTCCATTTGCCGCTTGGCGCATGAAAGTACAGCACATCGTTATTGAAATTTCCATAGGCGCTATCCCAATGGCCCACGGTTGTGGCGAATGCCGCGTAATTCATGATCGAATCGAGATCGAGAACTTTGCCAAGTTCCGATGGGCTGGCGGCGGCATCCACGCGTGCCTTGAGGCCATCGGTTCCGTTGATGTGAGCCAGGGCCTTCAGCAGGTCTTCCGCATTTGCCTCGTCGGTCTTTTTCCCATCCATATATTCAGGTTCGAGGCAGGGATAGGTAAAGCCCTCGTTTCCGTTGCCGACCTTGAGTGCGCAGCCATGCGCCATTGAGAAGAAGGTAGGTTTCTCGTCGTCGTAACGCATTTTGAAGAAACCCTTGTCGAGTGGTTCGGCGATAAGGTAGGCGCGAACAAAGCGGTTATTGCAGACATTATCCGCATCGTTGGTACAGAACTGGAACTCGACGAGCGCGTAGGCGGTACGGTAAGCGGGGGGACCTCGAAGCGTGGTTCTGGCGGTGTCCTCCGTCTTGGCGCCGGCCCATGTTGCGACGAATTCGCGTGCCAGCATACCGTTACCGCTGTCGTGCTCGCTGCTCGAGTCGTTGTAGCTGCGGCGCAGGCTCAACTCTTCGAGGCCATGCAAGGTACGGGCCTTGATTGCTGCCCCGGTCTGCTCGTCATAATTGACCTCGTGCCAGTCCTCGCTTCCTTGCCGGGTATAAACGCCCTTTGCCTTGTCGAACGAAATACTGAATTGCAATCGCGGAATGCAGCGCGAACTGTTGCCGCGCACCTTGATAGCGATATTACTCATGGTAACGTCATTGAATGTGAAGTCGCGCGCATGAGCCCATTTGACATTGGCGGCCTTGCGGCATCCGTTATTCTTCTCGTCTTCGTGAAGCCGGTTCCAGACAGCCTGGTTCATGCGGATGGAAATCTTGTGCACTTCTCCGTTGAATAATCTGCTTTCGGTAAGCGCCCATAGATCGTTACCCGATGGCTCCGGCGACCCCGTTTCTGCGGCAGGCTGTACGGTGGACTCCGCACCGCGCTTTAGTGGTTTTTGTGCGAAGGAGGGATCGGCATCGAAGAAAAGGCTGAGGCAAACCGTAATGCAGCAAGCTGACAAAATCCATTTCTTGTCCATTAAAACCTCGGCTCCCGGGTGTACTTCAGTCCAATAGGCAACCTGCCGAAAGCCGGTAAGATTGCACCTCGGGAGAATAACCTGACTTCTCCCCCAGGCAACGACGCCTGTGGCCCGGCAGCGGCGATCCCGCGCCGGGCTGTTTTTTGTTGATATTGCAAGGTGGACCGTTCAGCCTGTGCGAAAACATGAACGTCTTTATGTCGCGGGATTGCTGGCTACGCTGCGCTAATGCGATCGGTACAAGCCTCGCCAACGATCAAAGTTATAACTCAGCCTGAAAAACAGCGTCACCGTCCCCTTGACCAAGCTGGAATCAAAAGCAGGTTCGGGTTGCTGTGGTACAGCGCGGAACTTTTCCGATTTCCTTCAAGTCCGACAGGCTGCTAGGGCTCCAGTCTGGCATCCATCGTGATCTTTGCCTTCAGGAGCTTGGATACGGGGCATCCAACTTTGGCCTTGTTGGCAATCTCCTCAAACTGGGCTTTATCCGCGCCGGGAATTTTTGCCGATACGGTAAGATGGCTTGCGGTGATTTCGAATCCTTCCCCTGCCTTGTCGAGCGTAACCTCCGCATGCGTTTCGATCTTCTCCGGTGTCAGGCCCGCTTCGCCGAGCATTAACGAAAGCGCCATCGAAAAACAACCGGCGTGCGCAGCGCCGATCAGCTCTTCGGGATTGGTGCCTTTACCATTTTCGAATCTGGACTTGAAACCATAAGGCGCTTCCTTGAGTACGCCGGTTTCGGTGGAAATGGTACCGCCCCCATCCTTGATGCCGCCTTTCCAGACTGCCCATGCTTTCTTGGTTGTCATAATCGCTCCTCATATGGTAAGAAAGGTTGCTTGCGGGAAAGCCCTGAATCCTGCAGTTGACCGCTCATTTATCAACCAAGCGCAATAACGGAAGCGGATTCTTCGTTTTCCTTGAGCTTCACCTGGTCCAACAGCCGGATTCAGGATAAATGGCCAATGATCGATTTGTGGAAAAAATGACCACATTGCATCATGGATTGCTGTTCGTCTGTTCGGTACCTCACCGATGAGCGAATAAAGCGAAGAGGATTTTTTAAATAATTGACGGGAAAAGCCATACTCCGCCATGAAACCATGCAGGTATGCAGGTTTCGCACCGAGCACGGTGGTTTGCTATCGGGAATCCGGGTCGGGTCGCCCATTCCATAATATCGCTACGCCAATAATAGCCGATAAAATCGAGCCCACGAAAATCGCGATCTTGACGGCAGCATAATCGCCTTCCTGGGGAAAAGCCTGGCTTGCTATGAATAGAGACATGGTAAAGCCGATTCCGGCCAGCGCGCCGGCGCCGGCCAATTGCCGCCAGGAGTAATTGGCCGGCTTGGCTGCGATACCCAGCCATACTGTGGCAGCGGTGGCGGCAATAAACCCGAGCGGCTTGCCGATCACCAGCGCCATGGCCGTACCCATCATCAAAGGCAAGTGGCCGCTGAATACATCGGTATCGACTACTACCCCCGCATTAGCCAGGGCGAACACCGGCAGCACCAGAAAGCTCGATCTCGGCGCGACATGGCGGAGCATGCGGTCTGCGGGCGATTCGAGCCGGTCATGTATCGCGTCCAACGCTTCCAGAGAGGGTTCGGAAGGCCCGTACCGCAGAACTTCTTTGCCGCGCTGTGTTTCGGCGGTCAGAATGGCATCGGCTTGCAGCATCAGGGCCCGAAGATTGGGCGGTGGGCGGGTCGGAATGAAGACGGCAAGAATAACGCCAGCCAGGGTGCCATGTATCCCACTGGAATATACGCATATCCATAAACCGATACCGAGCAAGATATAGGGAGATGCGCGGTATATGCCGCCCTTGTTGAGTAGTGCCAGCAGTCCCACGATTGCGGCCGCGCCGGCAAGATAGCTGAAGTGTAGGCTGCCGGAATAAAAGATCGCTACAACGATGATGGCGCCAATATCATCGACAATAGCGGCCGCAGTAAGAAAAACGCGAAGCTCTATGGGAACGCGCCTGCCCATCATGACTATCAACGCGACTGCAAAGGCGGTATCCGTTGCCATCGGCACGCCCCAGCCCAGCGACCACGTCCCTGCCGGACCCTCAGGCACCAGTATCAGGTACAGCATGGCGGGCACAGCCATACCGCCTATGGCGGCGGCAATCGGTAACATCGCAGCCTGCCGGCTCGCAAGATGGCCCACCGTGAATTCCCGCTTGATCTCCAGGCCGACGACGAGGAAGAAAATGACAAGCAGCCCGTCATTTATCCAATGCCGCAGGGAGAGTTCGAACTCCGCGCCGGCGAAAGTAAATCCCAGGGGCTGATTCCATAAATCATTGAAGCCCGCGCCGATCATGGAATTGCTCAGCATGACTGCGAGCGCGGTGGCCAGCAGCAGCATGATGCCGGTCGAGGGCGCCCATTTGGCGAAGTCCAGCGCGGCCGAGTGGACTACATGACCCAGTGAGCCCAGCATCGCATCAGAAAGAGAACCCACATCCCACGGGCCGTCGTAGCGCCGGTCATTGATGAAAAAGGTCGGTGTAACGGTGACACCGCTCTCGGCCGCACTTTCGATATCCGCATCCACCCGCGCCGCGGCTCGGGCGACTGTGTCGTCTTCTTGTGGTGCGGTGTCGACACCAAGGCTCAAATCCGCGGCGAGGGTGCTGAGGTCTTCTTTGGTCAGCTTGTTTGAACGCGCCATCAGCGCGACATGCACGTTCCAGAAGTGCGCTGGATCGCCGGCGTATGATTCCGCCAGTTCGGCTGCGTGGCGCGCGATATCGCTCCCCGGCACGGGGCGGTGACGAAACACGTAGCGCAAACGACTACCGAACCGGTGGCGCATCTTGACGACGCGCTCGTGGGCTGCGCTGGAGGGCTGATCGCCGTAGCTGCCGTATTCGACCAGCGTGATCTCGGCATCCGGCGGACCCAGGATATGGTCGTTCGCCTCGTCCACGGGCCGGTCGAGCCGGTTTGACGGAGCTCCGGATGTCACTTCAGAGGCCGCGCAAGGGGTATGTTGCTATCTGGACAGGAAAAGCTGAACTCGAGCCGCGGTTTTGCACGGCTCCGATTGCACAACGTGTGCGGCGCGATCAGTAGATCGACAGATCGCTCGGCATTTCTGTGAATGAGTGAGATGCATACTCCTGGGTGCTCATTCGCTCGATTGCCCTGGATAACGCATCCCGGAGTTCGCGAGCCTGCTCTGCCTGCATGACGTAAGGTCTGCCCGGGTCAGCTTCGGCCAGCTTTTGTTGCTCATGAGATAAAAATGGAAAGCGAACAGAGAGCAAGCCATCGAGTGGCTCAGTTTTGACTTCCCAGCCGGTTATCGGGAATTGAAAAAGATCGTCGCCCATGAGAACACCTTTCATTAATTTGGAAAACCGAAGTCTAGCAAAGGAAGCTTTATTACTTCGTTCACTAGCGCACATACGGCGGCGGCAGGCGATGGTAGAAGAATAGGTGCGTATGCTGGAAGTTCTGGTTCCGGCAAACAGCCGTGAGTGTTGCCGGAAGGTGTGCTGTCAACAATGCCGTGCCTGAGCGGTATTATCCTGAATCCGGTAGTTGTAGCGGCCTCACCCGGAAGGTGAGTGCCAAATAATATGAAATATTGTTATTAATCATAACACTGATCTATTAAATGAGCAGTCAACTACCGGATTTGGGATTATCGGTAGAGCATATAGGGGATATCGTCGGATGAAAGCTTTTCAACTTGAGGATACTTGCGGCATAGGTGGCCTGATGTTGCGCTGTAATCTTGAGAAACCCGAACCGGGCCCTGACGAGGTGCTGATTCGAGTACGCGCCGCTTCGCTGAATTTTCGCGATTATATCGTGGCCCATGGCCAGTACCCGGTCGGGGTGAAGCCTTGCGTCATTCCGCTTTCGGATGGCGCCGGTGATGTGGTTGAGGTCGGGATAAGCGTCACAACCGTCAAGGTGGGCGACCGCGTTGCAGGGTGCTTTTTTCCCGACTGGGTATCGGGCCCATTGACGCAGGAAATCTTTCAACGTTCGCTTGGCGGACCACTCGATGGCATGCTGGCCGAATATGTGGTGCTCCCCCAACGTGCGGTCATACCGTTTCCGGAGCATCTGTCTTACCAGGAAGCGGCAACCCTGCCGAATGCCGGCGTGACCGCATGGCATGCGCTGGTCAAGGCCGGACGCATCCGGGCAGGCCAGACCGTGCTCCTGCTGGGTACGGGCGGGGTAAGCCTGTTCGCTTTGCAGTTCGCCAAGTTGCACAGCGCAATCGTCATACAGACTTCAAGCAGCGACGAGAAGCTGGAGCGGGCCAAGGCAATGGGAGCCGATTATCTTATCAATTACGAGAAGACGCCGGAGTGGGATGAGGAAGTCATGAAACTCACCGGTGGACGCGGCGTGGATATCGTGGTGGAAGTGGGAGGCGCACAGACGCTTGAACGCTCCCTGAGGGCGGCGCGTTTTGGCGGAATGGTAACGTTGATCGGATTGATGGCGGGTTTCGGGAAAATTGATCCTTTACCGTTGATACTGCGCTCGATACGTATGTACGGTATCAATGTCGGCTCTGCCGATATGTTCCGCGCAATGAATCTTGCCATTGCCACTTCCGGACTGCATCCGGTGATTACCCGCACATTCCCGTTCGACCACGCAAACTATGCCTATGCCTATCAGTTCAATCAGACCGAGGATCATTTCGGGAAAACCGTCATTACCGTCTGACCGGTAATGCCTGCGTCCACCATCCGGTCATGGCATTGTGCCTGCGAGCAGCCTGTGCAGATGAATTGAAGATGGCTGCGCGCTAGACATAATAGGTCCACCATCTTCCCCTATGGCTTGACTTGATGGTGGCAAACCAACGGCAAACCGGATAGAGCAGCGCAGTTATCGCAACCCAGATCAAATAGACGATGGGAAGGCTGAAGCCCCACCAGGGCGGGAAAAAAACCGGAATCGTCATGAATGAGCTGATATCGCCGCTTATCGCATAGCCGAATACAATAACCAGAACATGAATGACATATAGATGGAGAACATAAAAAAACAGGGGCACGCGTCCGAAGGTGATTAAAAAATTTCCCCAGAGCCCATGTCGCCGTTCGAATACCGAAAGCAGGATGAACATGGCACCCAGGGTCATCAACAGGAGCAGCAGGGAAGGGGGATATTTTGTCGTGTTCAGAAAAGAAAAAAGCGTGAGCAAGGTTGTTTCCTGAGTGGACCAGGACGAAGGGTCGCCATATGCATTGTAGGCGCGTAAAGTGACGAAGGCCGCGACGAGGACAGCACCGGATACAAGTGCCAGTTGTTTCCTTATCCTCGGTGTCATCAGCATCAAAGGGCCGAAGGCGTAGCCCGCCGCCATCACGCCGATCCAGGGGATGAGGGGATACACTACCGGAAAGCGCGGAATATGGAGCATGCTTAACACCCATCCCTGCCATCCGAGCGATCCGTCCGCCATTTCGAAATCCTCGAGCCGTATACCATCCAGCAGGTTGTGCCCGGCAATCATGCCGATACCCAGAACGGCGATCGACCACAAAGGCATATGGACGAGCCCGGCCAGCACGACCATCGACCACCCCAAGGCCCAGATGACCTGCAAATCCATCTGGCTATAGTCCAGATTGAAAAACCAGGCAAAGCGGATAATCGTAAGCTCGAGAATGACGAGCCAGAGCCCCCGGGTGAGCAATCTAGCAGCAAGTTGATGGCGATCCGGGCTGTGAGCGGCCGATAAAAAGGCGCTGGTGCCCGCCAGGAAGACAAAGGTCGGCGCGCAAAGATGCGTCACCCAGCGGGTCAGAAACAAGGCTGAATCCGTGCGCGAAAGATCGGTAGGACTAAAATCGACATCCAGGAAATACCAGCGCACATGATCCAGCGCCATGAGGACGATGACCAGTCCACGCATTAAATCCACAGACGCAATGTGGGGGATCCTTGACGGCATTGCCGAAGACGGATGATTCAAACCTGATAATCCAGTATCGTTGACGTCAATCGTATTCCCATCACTTTAAAATATGCCTCTGCACTATTCTCAGCTTGACGACTGCTCAGCTTATGTAGGTCGGGCTGCGCCCGACCAACTTTCAGAATGGGACGGCTTCTCCAGTGAACTGATGATCTTACTTGCACCTTAACCAAAATTAGAACAATTTCGATCATACAAGGGTGGGTGGAGCGTAGCGCAACCCATCATTTGGCTATTCTCATACCCTGCCACGCTGACGTCGCGCCGGTATCCGGTCGTGGTTAATGTGTGGTGTTGCGTGCTTTTAATGGGTCGCGCTACGCTCCATCCATCCTGCTGAAAACCGTACGGAAGCATATTTTAAAATAGCCCCTCGACGCTGGGCTTCAAAGGCGTATAATTTTTCGGCAGGGCAATCAGTATACGTTGCCGGGTGGCGGACAGCCTGATTCAGCCCTATTTAGCCAGTCTCACTTTTCATGCCGCTTGCCCATTCCAAGCCGGTCCGGTGTATATCAGGGTTGGTACTTGTCAGTTTTTCAGTGGCAGCGTATCCGAACATTGCAAGACGCAGATGGGGATTAACGACTTCTCGCCCCATGCAGGGCAAACCTTGGCCGAGCCTGGTTCGGCAGCACTTACCCGCGTCAGAATTTTTTTATGATCACCGAGGCGTTATTTATCAGGGCGAGGCTGGAAGGAGCCGCGTTAACGCAGCCTGGTCAGGAACAAGATGAGATACGGGCGAGCGTGGGATCGCCTGTAAAAACGCCGGTGCAATAAAACGCCCCCGGCTAATCCATGGAAGAGCCATGCACAGATGATTTTTAGCTCCCCGAAGTTCATTCTGCTGTTTCTACCGATCGCGTTCCTCGGTTACTTCGCATTGAATCGAATGCGGCTTGTCCTCGCGGGCAAGGCATGGCTGGTGGCGGTAAGCCTTTTTTTTTATGCGTATTGGAACATAGCCTACCTGCCGATTCTCGTCGGGTCCATATTATTCAACTTCGCTGTTGGCACCCATCTTTCTTCGAACTTTGCGGCAGGATATTCGCGATTCCCGCCCCGTCTTGTTCTGGCTGGCGGTATTGCCGCAAACCTTGGCTTGCTTGGATACTTCAAGTACGCCAATTTTCTGACGGATAACATCAATGCCGCTTTCAATGTTGGTATTGCCTTACCCGATATTTTGCTGCCGCTGGGCATCAGTTTCTTTACCTTCACGCAAATCGCCTATCTCGTCGACAGCTATCGCGGCGAGGCCAGGGAATATGATTTCCTGAATTACGCACTGTTTGTCACTTTCTTTCCTCATTTGATAGCAGGTCCCATTCTGCATCACCATGAGATGATGACGCAGTTCAAATCGCGCTGGAACCTGGCGGTGCGCTACCGCAATATTGCCCTCGGGCTGTTCATTTTCAGCATCGGTTTGTTCAAGAAGGTAGTCATCGCAGATACCTTTGCGATTTGGGCAAATGCCGGGTTCGATGGCGAAACGGCGCTTGATTTTTTCAGTGCCTGGGCCGCCAGCCTTTCCTATACCTTTCAGCTTTATTTCGATTTCAGCGGCTACTGTGACATGGCGATCGGGGCGGCGTTGCTGTTCAACATCTGGTTGCCCATCAATTTCAATTCTCCGTACCAGGCACTGGATATCCAGGATTTCTGGCGAAGGTGGCACATTACGCTCAGCCGCTACCTGCGCGATTACCTCTATATTCCGCTGGGCGGCAATCGTTGCTCCACCCCCCGGGTTTACCTGAACCTCATGGCAACCTTCATACTGGGCGGCCTCTGGCACGGTGCAAGCTGGATGTTCGTGATGTGGGGCGCGTTTCACGGTGTCGCACTCGTTCTGCATCGGGCATGGTGCGGGCTGGGCCTGCGTATGCCGAAAGCATTGGCATGGCTGTTGACATTCAACTTCATCAATTTTACCTGGATTTTCTTTCGGGCCAATACACTCGAAGATGCGCTCAGGGTCATACGTGGAATGGCGGATGTGGGCTCGCTCTTTCATTTTTCAGCAATGGACGTGCAAACCAGCGGCCTGATGTGGGGAGGCTGGTTTTCCGATCATCTCCTGAGGTGGCTGCCTGCCGGTCTTGCCGCGAACGTGTTCTGCTTCACGGCGATCCTGCTTACGCTGGGAATCATCAGCCGGAAGAACTCTTTCGAGCTGATGGCGGACGGCCATGGGACCGCAAAACTATCGGGAGCGCTGCTGCTGTTTTGCGTTGCCATGTACTGCACGATGGTAACAACGAGCTCGATATTTCTTTACTTCAATTTTTAACCCGGATGTTTCATAAATTGACGCGTGCCCTTGCTGGTCTTTTGTTTCGTATGAAAATTTCGTTCAGTCGGGCGTATGAATAACTACGCCACTCTTTCACAAAATCTCCCTACAAAACAAAATCCTGCGCAATCATCACGCGAATTTGTGAAACATCCGGGCTAAGCGGCGCTCACATGAAAAAAAGAGTTTTAATGTTCGTTTGCGCCGCCTTGCTTGCATTGGCGGTTGTGCCGGTGATCAACCTGAGCATGTTGAATGTGAATGGACAGAAGAATGAGGGTCAGGAATGGTGGAGCGAATCCGTACTCTACAATTTCGATTTCGCGTTGGCTTTGCTGAGCCGTTTTTCCTATCCTCACGGGATTTCCACTAACCCGAGCCAGGTATTCATCGGAAAAGAAGACTGGCTTTATCTCGGGGAGCCGTACAACAAAACCGTCGCTCAGGGACGTCACGGGACAACGGCCAAGGACGCGCAAATTGCCGGGGTAATCGGGAGTGCGACCGAATCCTGGAGCCAGTGGCTGAATCAAAAAGGCGTCAGTATGTTTCGGGTCATGCTGGGCCCCGACAAGGGTACGATCTATCCCGAGTTCCTGCCGGACTGGGCGCAGCCTGCCGCCCACTCTGCAACGGATATGTTGCTGGCCAATGTCAGCCAGGGGCTCTATGTCGACACCAGAATGGCCTTGCGAGCCGCAAAGTCTGAGTTTCCCGAATCGCTCTACTACAAAACAGACACGCATTGGAACAGCCTTGGCGCCTGGGTGGCTTTTAGTGCTTTCGAAACGGAAATTGCTCGCGCCGAGGAGGGGTTGCGGCGGCTTACCGAGCAACCGATACGTCGTTTCATGGTGAATGAGCGCCAAGGGGGGGATTTGGCGAAATTCCTGAGATTGAAGGAAACATTAAGAGATACGGAGGTGGTCATCAGGATTATCAGTGATCGCCCTATCGAAACCGAGCAGTATGATTTCGATACGGGCAGCCTCAAGCGATCCGGGGGCAATCCTCAAATTCATACCGCGCGGCGTCCATTACTCGTTAAATCGAAACACGCCTTGAATGAGAAGAGAGTGTTGTGGTTACGCGATTCTTTCGGGACGGCGATGTCACCCTTTATGGCTGCCACTTTCACCGAAACACTGCAACTGCATTATGACGAGGCGCACCCGGAGTTGTTTGCTCGTTTGGTGGAAACCTTCAAGCCGGATTATGTATTCATCACAGTGGTTGAACGCGCAGCCCGCAGGAAGCGGTTCGGAACGCCCCCGCCCCCCATCGTTGCTTCAAGAGAGCCGGAAGTGATCGCCTCCCCAAGCGAAGGTTTTCTGTCTCAAATCAGCTATAGGGAATAAGAGGGCTGCGGAAGCGCCGCCATTTCATGCGCTTAGCCGTTAATCTTTTTTGTTCTAAAAACACCATCGCCGCGCTACAGGCTGTTTATGTTAGCGCACAATCTACAGAATATCTGTAGCCGCTGTGGCTGTTTATTCGTTAACCTCATTCCACTTCGCCGCCGCAAGGCAAACCGCTTCGCGCAGGGTCGGGCCCTTTGTCTTGATCTCGTCGCAATACAAGGTAAAGCTGCCGCAATATTGCGGGGTGGGGCGGCTATAAATTGCCTGGTCGCAGTATTCGCCTAACCAGTCCAGTATCTCGCTATCTGATAGATCAAGGGGCACCGGGCGGTGTTCGGTCCATGTTTCCATCCAGTTTGTCCAACGCCCGGCCCCGTTTTCCATCATCGCGCTTTTCCTCGAGTTTACCTTTTTTACCCTTTCAAATCGGGCTCAGTTCCGCGCCAGGCACAGCCTGGACATTTCTTTGTGCGTTTCCTTCATGCGACCGCTTGTCTTTCCACGCCACCGGGGGCTTACTGGATCGAGGCTATGCCGGATCAGGCTACACGTCTGTTTCGCGGATGCTGCAAACACCTGGACCAAACAAACCGAGGTGTTGCAGCACGGAGAGCATATTACAAGTTAATCTTGTAATTGTCAAGGATAACTTGTAACGCGTGTGCCCGCGCTACAAGTTTCGAACTGAGGGATTGCGGATTTGCCTTAACGGCGATTATCGGCTTGGTATTCTTACGAAAGGAGACACCTCGGAGTCACGTTGATGTGTCCGTCCGGGGCCATACTCTACTACTTGATTGTCTTTTAAAATGACCGAGTAATCGGAGACATCCCGATAATAGCCGCCAAAAAAAGTCCAGGGGGTAGTGTTCCGGTCAACATAGAGCAGTACCTCATACTCGCCGCTACGCTGGTAGCCATCGGGGCTGCCGACAGCGCCCAGGACCTCCGATTTTGTCATGCCTTCATGCAGGCGGTTCATTTTTGGTCCCACGGCGCATGAAGAAAGGATCAATATGCTGAGCAGGGCGACAATAGCGGGTTTCATAGTGGGCTCCGAAGGATATAAATAATTATTTTTAAAAATCGTTACCGCGAGCAACGCGTCCGAGACATGCTAACTCTCCAATTCCTTGATGAGCACGGCGACTTCGGCCACATCCGCAAGAATTTCCTTTACCGCTTGCTCGAGCGTATAGCTACGCTTTTCCGCTTCACGCAATTGTTGAGGGAATTGCATAATATATTGCTCTCGCTTCGCGCGGGCCTTTTCGGAAACATGAAAAGCGAACAGCATCTCTATGCTGTCGTAGGGAATACCGCTGGAAGGTTTCATATTGTTAAGGTCTTGATTGGGTTGGTCGCACTATCGTTGTTAATCATTCTCTGGCTTCTCCTCGGGGCCGCTTACCAGCAGCCTGCCGTACTTAAACGAAATCGGCTGCAAAAGCGTCTGGCCTGTTCATATTTCGCCGCTTTTCGGTCAATAGAATAACTATTGGCCTTCAAAGTCCGCAAAATCTGCCCTTAACCAGTCATTTTTTTGCTGCGATTCTTTCAAGCCCGACAGATTGCTAGCTTCGGCGCCTGTCGAATTTCCGCCTGTCCATCTGATGCCGGTCGTGCAACCTTCTATCTGACTGCCGTCTTTCCCCGGCCCTTTGTTCCTGCCTGGGACATCCGACGCGGAGGAAAAGCGGGTGACGGATGAGCGGCTAGATCGGGAACAGGCAGTGGTTTCAGGTCGGGCATAGCCTCCGCCCTTTCTACAGACCCTTCGCCGACAAGGGCCTTGCTTATTGTTACCAGACGGGCAGCGTCTTCTTTCGACATGCGCCGCATCGCTTCAATAACTTGATCGATAAGAGGATCATGATCCGAGTTGCGTTTTTCAGGATCCGCTTTGGCGGATGCGCCGGTTCTTGTGCCCCTGCGTTCACTATGTGATTTTCCTCCAGGCGCCGCCGGCGCTCCGAAATGCGTCACCGTTGGCGACAGCTTGAGTATCTGCGCAATCTTGTTCAATCTTTTTCCGCGCGGCTGGGTTGCGCCCGCCTCCCATTGCTGAACAGCCTGCGGCGATACGCCAACCAGATCAGCCAGCTGGGACTGGTTCAAGTTAAGCTTTTCACGCCCCTCCCGAATTATTTTCGCAATATCCATGCATTCATAATACAAGCATCTCTTGCAATCTGCTTACAAGAATAACTTGACTGAACAAGTTAAACTTGTAATAATGCCTTCTATTGGAGATCGCCAATTAAAAAAGGTTTCATTATGCGATCCGACCAGCCGGATTACCGTATTCATATTCAGTTACAGCGAATAAATGGAGTTATCCCGTGAATTATTACGAACGATATTGCGGCGACTATCAGCGGGACACAGCACACTTGTCTTTGGCAGAGCACGGTGCTTACACAATGCTGCTCGATACCTATTTTAGCGTAGAAAAGCCCTTGCCCAAGGAATTGCCCAGCCTCTACAGGGTGTGCAGGGCAATGACGCGGCTTGAGCAGCACGCCGTGAAGGTGGTTGCCGATCAGTTTTTTCCTGTTTCCGAGATGGATGGTTTGCGCCATAACCATCGTGCCGACCGCGAGATTGCCAAGGCCCGGCCCAAAATAGAGGCGGCACGCATCAACGGCAGAAAAGGCGGCCGTCCGCCAAAAGAGTCCTTCCAGAAAACCCGGCGGGAGGCCCAAGACATACCCGATGGGTTATCCACGGCTTTCGGCGATATAGCCGCCGCAATATCTGCTGGGGAGCCCGGTGGCAAAGCTCACCAGCGCCAGCACCAATACCAGCCCCATCAAGATAGAGACTGTAGTTCTACACGAACTATTTACTCACCGGAAGAGCAGGTGTGTGTATCCGACATCGCGTCTGGTGTTACTTCCCCGATTATTTCCAACATCTATTCCAGCTCCACCCAACCCTTTGAAGCCGGAAGCCGAAGTTCAGTGCCCCCGGGCGCGGCGGGGGCCTGTTGCAAGGCTTTGGCCCGGCATGGGGTTCAAGGCAGCAATCCTCATCATCCGACATTGCTTGCGTTATTGCAGGCAGGCGCGGTGGAGGATGAATTTGTGCAAGCGGCTAAAAGCGCCGTTGCAAAGGGAAAGGAGAATTTTGCTTATGTCATAGGTACGGTAAAGCGCCAGCGCGAGGAGGCCGCAAAACTGATCTTGCATCAGGGACGGATGCCCAACAGGCAGGAATTGCTCGAATCATCGAACAGGGCTGCGACGAAGGGATGGCTGCCGCCGGAGTTGAGGCTGGCGGAAGCCGAAGAGCCGCAATCGAGGGAAGCCCGGCATGCAAGCTGATGATTTTCAGAAATTTCACGACGGGATTGCCGGGGTGATGGGATTTTATGGCAAAAGCGTATCGACCTTTGCGCTGGATGTATGGTGGACCGCGCTCAAGAAGTATGACCTGGCTGCGATTGTGGATGCTTTTAACCGGCATCTGGCGAATCCGGATGCGGGACAGTTCGCGCCCAAACCGGCTGACGTCATCCGCATGTTGCAAGGCTCGACGCAGGATGCCGCGCTAAGAGCCTGGGCCAAGGTCGATCAGGCCGTGCGGCAAGCGGGAACGTACTGTGACGTGGTGTTCGACGACGCGTTGATCCACCGGGTGATCCACGACATGGGCGGTTGGATTGCGCTTGGGACCAAAGCCGAGGATGAATGGCCGTTTGTGGCAAAGGAATTCGAGAATCGCTACCGCGGTTTCCGTTCCCGCAGCGAGCGTCCGCAATACCCATCCACACTAATTGGCATCGCGACAGCCCATAACAACCTGAAGGGCTTCCGCAACGACAGACCACTATTGATCGGGAACGAGCAGTTGGCGAAGCAGGTGCTGCGCGGGGGAACGGATCAGCCGGCGCTGGGTTTGAAACGCATGAGCGATGGTCTGGGCGAGGCTATTGGAGAAACATTGCATAGCCGAAATGGGCAGGCGAAATATCAGGTTGAGCAATGTGGCGTCGAGGGGCAATAGAAATTGGTGAAGTCATATTTAAACATGGAGAAGGTGTAAGCAATGGATGCAGGGAAAAATACCAGAAATATCAGCACCTGCAGGGTGCAGGAAAAATATTCGATACATCGGAGCGGCAGAAGAGAATGAATATCGCCAGCACAACAACCAGGGCGACCAGCGCGACCAGGGCAAGTATCGACTCAGTGCATCTCGAACACTGGGAATACGGAAATCCCGAAGAGGTTGCCGCTCGCAGGCAGTCGCAGTCGTGCCATGGCTGCCGACATGAAGAGACTATCCGTCTTGGTTCGCAACATACGAAATATTGCGGGAAAGGGCGGAAGCATGGGAAACATTGTGCGTTATATCAACCAGAAGGAATATGACAATGATATTTAATGATCCGCAGCACGCCCTCGGATGGGCTTATGAAACCTGCAGCAGGCCGATCGTGAAAATCTCGTCGGTGAATGCCATGCGTGGAACCGATGGGGCAGGGGAGGGGGCCAACGGCGAGTTGACGGCATACGATCGGCACGCGCAAGCAGCATTGATACTCGGGCTGTGCGAACGCGTATTGCCCGCATTGCACATGGCCTACGTGAGCGTGCAATTCGGCAGGGAAGCAAGCGGTCTTGATTTGCTGGCGCGCCATCTGGCCGCAAATTTTGGCACGGGAATGCATAGCCGAAGAGGCACTGAACAAATAATCCGCAGCTACTGCGGGGAAAAGTCAGGTTTGCGCGAGCTCAGAAAATCGATGGCGTGCGGGATGCTCAAGGCGGCCTCGTTGCGCAATCGGGGCTATGACGCGCTGGATATGATCCATAACCAGGCCATGGATATCTTGCAAAAGGAAATGGAGATCCGTGATTTGTTGCGGAGCCCGATGGTTGGCGAGATGGCGTAGTGGTTGGCGCGGATGTACCCCAACCGGAAGAGCAATTGGATCTGCACCGGTAGGTTCGCTAGCGCACAGAGCAACAATTTGAGTCGTGTAATGCTCAAAATGAAATAAAAAATGACCTCCGATCGTTGCTATTCCGGCCTTGTCGGATGTTGATTCTGGTGACGAATGATGGATGAGGGAAAAATCAGGCTTATCGGTTGATACCGATAAGCCTGATTTTCAGTCCCATCCATTCTGCCGGTATATTGAGGATGTGCTTGTGTTTTTTTGCTGGAAAAGTAGAGCAGAACCTATATTTACCCATCCTCTGAGAGCGCGGGCCGGAATTGCCAATGAGCATATTAAAGAGCGAAAATCATGAATACAAAAAAGACAGTGATGGCTGTTTTCATGGCAGTGGGGGCGCTATTGATAACGACGCTGGTGGGCTGCGAGACTCATGAGCCGCAGGAAGAAGTTCGATCCGTTGACTGGTATGAAGCAAACGCCGCCGAGCGTGCTGCGAAGCTGAATGAATGCAAGACCAGTCCACGCAGCATTGACGCAACACCTAATTGCGTGAATGCGAGCCGCGCAGAAAATAATGCGAAAGCCGACACCCAGTGGGGTACGTCAAGCGAAGGGGTTAGAACCATGCCCACTATCCCCAGCCCTCACTGAGCTCTTTCTTGCTGGTTGCGGCGGGTGTTCGCGGCAAAACTTCTTCTCTGATAAGTTGTTGGATTTACGGGCAGCGATGCTTGCCTTTATTGACAGGCATATAGGTCAATAGATGCTTCGTGTAAGCTGTCGCGCTTACTTTTATTGCTGAGGCACCGGGCAGGTTAAATCATCGTCCCGATTTGGTGGTGTTCTCGCCGCGCGGTTAAATGCGTTTTGTAAACGCTGCGACCAACGGGAATTTCGAAAAGCTCGGGTTAGCGCGGCGTAATCTGATGAAAACCAAAAAATACAGCCAGGTATTATCGAGACCCGAGTATGGAGGGTGGGCTAATTTTGTGAATCTGTTGCCCATCTCGCTATTCGTTATGGCGCGCTGATAGTTGTCGTGCGCTGCGCTATTTCACGGCGCCGTTTGCTTAGGCAGTATCTTCGAAACAACGAGGTCGCCTCGGTCTACCGAAGTATACCGAGGCAATTTTCCTTAACGCAGCCCGACGAAACTTAATACAGCGAGAAGAATAACAATGAAGCCTACCCACCAGATAATATTGTTCATGTCGTTTCCTTGAATATCAAGTTATTGAGTGAAATAACGCGAAGCTGGATAGCCGCGTTCACTTGTCATCAATTCTCCCCTGACTCATTATGGTTTTCCGCGCGTCAGCGCACATAAGCGTTTTATTCAGGAATTTCTTTTCCGGTTCGTATATGTTTCCATACGAGGTGGCTGGTGTCTTGGAGTTCTCACCAGTGTGTCTTAGGCTTCTTAGAGCCTTGTCGGTGGGGAAGGCAATGAATAGCCCACCGACTATCTCTACCGGGCAACGAAGGAAGCTGGAGGAAGGGACAACCTCGATTGAGGCTTGAAGGGGAACTAAAGCCGGGAAGTATTCATGAGTCTAACGGTGATATGAAGAGGTGGCGATTGGTGTTACTCGCTTTGGCGGGTCATCTTGTTGCGGAGACCTTCTCCCCATCGCGGGAATATATCGGTATGAATGCCGAACTGGTCGAGAGCCCGCCCGACCGACTGATCGATTATTTGTTCCAGCGTTGTGGGCCTTGAGTAGAATGCGGGCACGGGGGGGAAAATGATGCCACCGGCTTCTGCAATAGTTGTCATGTTGCGCAGATGAATCAGGTTCAGCGGCGCCTCACGGACCATCAGCACTAATCGACGGCGTTCCTTGAGTACGACGTCGGCAGCGCGTGTCAGGAGCGAGGATGTAACGCCTGTGGCTATTTCGCCGACCGACCGCATCGATGCGGGGGCAATAAGCATTCCCAGCGTCTGGAAGGATCCTGATGAGATTGGGGCTGCCACGTCCTTGATGTTGTAGGCATGGTCTGCCATGGCCGCCAATTCCTCCCTGCTGAGATCGGTTTCGTACGTCCGCGTCAGGTCGGCGGCACGGCTGACGATCAGATGCGTTTCGATGCCGATGGTGCGAAGCACCTTGAGGGCCCGTATCGCATAAATGATTCCCGTAGCGCCGCTAATGCCCACGATAAGTCTCTGTTTGCGTGATTCGACCATGCGATGCGGTACTCCGAATTCAATTGAGAGGCGTGATTCGTCTGATTCTAATCGTTTTAATAAAATCTTACTTCCACTTATCCGAAATAAAATATTGGCAGTTATGTCAGATCGAACTTTGGGAACATTTTATCAGCTCCAGTCGCTCTAACCAGAGTGAACGGGTAGGCTGGCGGCTGGGAGAACGGAATCGCGCTCTTCATATCTGATATGGCTGGGCTGTCAAAGCGGCTGAGTTCGTCGTATGCTTCGCCAGATCACAATATCCGATATCTATGTTAATGATCTATGTTGACGATGGTTTAGGCCTGTGCTAGGTTTAAGTGGCACGTTGTGACCTAATCAGTGCGGACGAAACCAACATGAGCGAAGCCAACCCGCTTTACCTCCCGCCGACTGAAATATCTCGGATTGACATTCCCCATGAAATTTCCATCTATTTGAATGGGGAAGACCTGGCCACCAAAAATGTTGCTTTCCAGCTCTCTACTGTGGATTCGGACGGCTGGCCTCACGCCGCCTTGCTCAGTGCCGGCGAGATACTTGTGCTGCCTGACGGGCGTATCCGGTTTATTATCTTCCCGAGTTCGGGTACCGCCGCCAATATTGCTCGTGACGGCCGCTCGACGCTGACCATGCCGCTCGACCGTGGTATGTGCGAAATACGGATGCGAATGCGAAAGCTGGGCGAGAGTAAAGCTGCCGGCGTTGCGCTCGCCATTTTCGAAGGACAAGTACAGCGCATACACAAGCATTTGTCGCGCTATGCAGACGTGGAGTCTGGCTTGACCTTTTCCCTACACGAACCGGAAGTCGTTCTTGCCCGCTGGTACCGCCAGATTGCGGTCTTGCGGAATGTACCGTCAGTGTGACGCGCCTTATCACAGCAGTTTATTAAACACCCTGGAGGAAAGTCGAATGAATATTTCCAAGCGTCATCCGTTGTTATTAGGCGGCAGCATTGCAATAGCGATATTTTCCGGTTCCGTTGCAGCCCAGGATTTGGGTCAGTTGAAAGGCATCATGGGCGGAAGCAATATCGGCGGCGCAGCCTCTTCACTGGGGTCGTTGTCATCCATAACGGCGGGAAGTACCGGCAATGCCGCGGGCGTTATCGAATTTTGCGTCAAGAATAATTATCTGGGCGGTGAAAACGCCTCTTCGGCCTCTTCGGTCAAGGATCAATTGATGGGAAAGCTCGCCGGTAGCGAGGAACAACCGGCCCAGAACAACCCCGACTATATTAGCGGCGCGAGTGGTATCCTGACGGGCAGTGGCGGCCAGAGCGTTGATTTGAGTATGGCTGGCCTGAAGGCCAAGGCGATCAAGAAAGTATGCAACAAGATACTCGACCAGGCCAAGTCCATGCTTTGATCGCTGGTCTTGAACTGCCGGGTTATGCCCGATAAGTATACCGTGAGCAGAGGGCGTCGGTGGACGAAGGCGACAACTACCGCTCCTGTACGCCCATCTTGACGCCGAGTACCGGATGATCGGTTCGAGGTGCAACCAGATAGTGAAGTGCTCAATGCGCATGTAGCCAACTCGCTGAGGCGGCGTCAATTGAATAATGCTCTGCAATGCCCGTGTATATTAAGTTATTCTAGTTGGAGAAAATGTAGTTACCGTCAAAGTTACCGCCACACTATAGTAGCTCCGACTTGATCCGCCAGAAAATGTCAGACCGTGTCGGATTTAATGAATTCTCAAAGTGACCCTGGGGATAGGTTTACTACTTTCGCCACAGGTAGAAATGTGCCAAGGGGAGACGGTCAAGCTTCAGCTCCCAAGCCGCCATTTGTACATACGCGATATGTCGAGACCTGTTTGCCATATACCTCCTCCGTCCGTATGCTATAGTGCATTATAAGTATTTGATAGTTAATTTGCCCTTGATTCCTTCCCACAAAGCATTGCATTTCATTACGCAAGAATCTTGCTATCTATGGGACAGAGCGCCTTAATGCACCGGACCCGTTTGGCGGCCGATTATTTCGAACGCTAGATCTCGCAGATGGAACGCATCGCAAAGCTCGACGCAGCTTCAAGACAGCTAAATGCAGCGATATCGCTGCTCTTCGATGGAGCAGATCCGATTGTTGTTCACACGCTAACCGTCGCAGCCTCGAACATATTTTCTGACGTCATTGACAAGAGATCAGGAACCCAGTCATGGCGCGAAAAAATGCGAATTGATCACGGCGTATCCAAAGCTGCGATTAAAAATATAATGCAAAGCGCATGGAATTTCTTCAAACATGGGGACCGTGATCCTGAAGGGATACTGGAATTTGACAAAAGTGAGTCGGAGTACCTAGTCTTCTTTGCCACTCTTGAATGCGGGGAGCTTCAAAGTACGTCTATTCAAATGCAGACCTTCCAGTTCTGGTTTCTTGCATCGGGTGCCTTCGACCTTTGCGCCGAAAACGAAATTCAAAAAAAAGCAGAGCTTATTTTTCCCGGCCTAAGCACACTTCCACGATCACAGAAATTAAGCATCGGTGCAGAAATGCTAGCCAAACAACTGGAGGGTTTCCGTGCCGAGACCTAACCTCCCCATCCACCGGATCTGCACAAAAAGCCGCGCAGGCCGTTGATCTCCAACGTTAGGCACCTTCAATGCGCTTCTCTGCACGACTCGCAGCAAGTAAAGGCAATCGGACGCTGATCCTCGAGGATGCACCACGTTCAACTCGGGTCGGATATATCAAAGGGGTGCTGGGTGAGTTCGTTGGTACTCACGGCAGTTCATATAGTCAGCGTAGCAAACCGCTCGACACTCAGGAAACTCATCAAGCCTTCATAGCGTTGATTCGAGAAGAGGCAGACCCTTGGGATTACGACAATGATAGTTCCTGGGGGGCATTGACCGCTCACCTCAAGGATTGTGAATGGCCAGAATTCTATGACTTCGTTGAACTCGTTGGAGCGCTTCTCCTTAAGAAAGATGACGATGGGCCATTCAACGAAACAGAATACTCCAAAGGATATCAGACAAAACTGAATGTCCTACTTCAAGAGGATACTATCGGATGGAGTCTGAATGACAAATCAGAACTGCATCGTCAAATTCCAAAGTCGATGGGTAAGCGCGTAACCCTTATCGAGTCGGAATTGGCTGATAGATTCGCCACTGCTCGCGTTCACTATCAAAAGGCAGTCACGTATCTTTATCAGCATCCAATCGACGAAGCGAATAGCATCAAAGAAATCGTCAGTGCACTTGAGAGCGTCGCAAAGGCTCTTGTTCCAAAAGCTTCAACTTTGGGCAATGCAATCAAGTTAATGCGGAAGGATCCAAAGTATTCTACGCACCTACTTGACGCTCTTGAACGTCTTTATGTATATTCCAATACGACACCGCTTGTACGACATGGGCATGTTCAAACCGGACGCCCTCAATTGCCAGAGGCTGAGCTTTCACTATTCATAGGCGTCGCGTACATTCGATATCTCATCGAAATAGGCGGGAAAGGTGTCTAATCCGCTTTTGCACCGCACCACCGTCGGCGGCGGGTGAACAGCAACGTTGAGCGTCCGTTATCGGGAAGACCAATTGTCTGAAATGTGTCGGTTTGCGACTTTCGCCGCGAGCAGAAATGTGTCAGAACCGGCCATCATTGATGTTTTTCTCTGGAAGCAGACAGTTAGACACACTGGGTATATGCTGCCGCCTTGTCGCTCTATATGCGTAGTGCTGCTTTACACGAAAATTTAATACTGTATAAATGCAACGAGCATAAAAGAGCTATTTAGTCAGCAAGCGCCTTTCAGAGATATTCTGCACGTCGGGTTGAGAGGCAGACATCGGAGTTAGGGCGCAAAGTTGTCTCCCTATAACAAAGTTAGACGACACCATATGGTCCGTACTCCAGCGAGCGATAACGCGTTCTTTCAAGCTTTACTGGGAGAGGACCCATTAGGTGCTGTCGTCCGGGCACACATACACGTTGAAGCTCGCGTCTACCAGGTGCTCGCTGCCCTTACGCCTCACCCTACCCATCTTCCAAACAATCTGCGCTATGAACAACGGATAAGAATGGCCGTAGCGCTAGGGCTGAACGAGGAAATTCTACAACCACTCAAGGTATTAGGTGAAATTCGAAACGAGTTTGCCCATAGCCTTGATGTAACACTGACCGATGCAATGGTGGAACGGCTTTGGCAGGCCTTCTCGCAGGAAGACCAAAAGATCATTCGTGAGGCATATGCGGATACCCACGCCCAACTCGGTCAGCATGGGATGCCAGAATACGAGAAATCAGATGCAAGGTATCGTTTTGTCATGATAGCAGTCGCAATAGACAAATATTTGATCGTCGAGGAGAACGAAGCTCGCAATGGCCATGATGTCGTCTAGCTACTCATTGGTGCGAACGGCTGGCGGCCCATACAATTCACACGTTATGCATACCAGAAATTCTTGGAGTGAAATTTGGATTTAGAATTCTTCTTGAAAGAGCGAACAAAATTTGCACGTTACTTTTACGAAAATGTCGCAAATTCGTTCAAGACCGACGCCCCCTCAAACTTGAGTAGCGGCTGAGTTTGGAGTCCAATCTTACGCAAAGGAGATTGGACATGAAGAAGCGATTCACCGAAGAGCAGATCATTGGATTTCTACGGGAGGCCGAAGCGGGGTTACCGGTGGCGGAGTTGTGTCGTCGGCAGGGATTTTCTGAGGCGAGCTATTACCTCTGGCGCAGCAAGTTTGGGGGAATGAACATCTCCGATGTGAAGCGGCTAAAGGAGCTGGAGACCGAGAACACGCGGTTGAAGAAACTGCTCCCCGAGTCGATGCTGGAAAGCGAGATCACGAAGGAGGCCCTCCGAAAAAAGTGGTAAGCGCACCGTCACGTCGTGATCTGGTGCGCCATATGACCGGCCGAGGATTAAGCGAACGGCGGGCATTACGGATAATTGGCATGAGTGCCAGTGCCTATCGCTATCAACCTGTTGCAGACCGAAACTCGGCGTTGAAAGCGCAGATCGTGGCATTGGCACAGCGGCACCGTCGCTATGGGGCAGGCATGATTTATCTGAAGCTGCGTCAAGCCGGTGTGGTGGTCAATCACAAGCGCGTCGACCGTTTGTACGCAGAGGCAGGTCTTCAGGTAAGAAGGCGTAAACGCAAGAAGATTCCGATGGCCCATCGCCAACCGCTGGGCAGGCCACAGGCCGCCAACCAGGCTTGGTCCATGGACTTCATATTTGACCGCACGGCGGAGGGTCGCAGCATCAAGAGCTTGACCGTGGTGGATGATGCAACCCATGAAGCGGTGGCTATTGTTCCGGAGCGGGCCATTGGCGGACAGCACCTGGTACGAATCCTGGATAAGCTGGCGGTCGCGCGCGGACTTCCTCAGGCAATTCGCACGACAACGGGAAGGAGTTCTGCGGACGGGCCATGTTGACCTGGGCACACGAACGGGGTGTCAAGCTGTTCCTGATCGAACCGGGCAAGCCCAATCAGAACGCCTACATCGAGTTATTCAATGGACGCGCCGGGAACCAGGATCGGCTCCCGGTTCAAAATTCAAAAGATTATGTTTTAGCTGCCGCTGTTGAGCCCGCCAGTGCTTCCTGAAGCTTTCTCTCCTGGTCGGGGGACAGGGATGTACGGAGTACTTTGCCTGTAACGCCGGCGAGTTCAGCCATGACTTTTTCCGGCTGTGCCTTACGCACAAGAATAAAAAGTGCCGACGAGTTATTCGGAATGGTATTGGCCAATGACTTGATGAAGTCATCGTTGATACCATAGTCCGATAAAGAACCTGACAGCGCACCCGCCCCGACGCCAATAGCGCCGCCCAGTACAAATCCGGCAAATGGATTAAGGAATAGCAATCCGACCAGCATGCCCCACAGGCCGCCGGAAAGAAAACCCGACGTTGCGCCGGCAGTGGTGAGATTGATGCTTTGCTTGAGATGGACCTTGCCCTCGTCATCACGAACGACGACAACCGCGTCCTCGAGATCCAGGAGGTATTCTTTTTTTAACTTGGCAAGCCTCAACAGTACACGATCGGCTTCCTCGGTATTTTCAAAGCCCACTACAACTAATTCAGACATATTTATCCTCTCTAATTGTTTTGTTCACCATGCCCTACACGATTCAGATGGCCTCATTGTGCTCGAAGCAGCGCGAGCCGACGAGGAGCCAATCCTTCAGAATAGTGATAGGTGAACAGCATCGGCAAAAAACCCAATTATAAGTTCCTTACTACCGCCTGTCTGTTCGGTGCCGCACATAGCTTGGCGACATAGTCCGTCAGATGGATAAAGGATTAGTGGCATAAAGCGCGCCATCCGATTATTCCCGGCGGTTTTCTTGCACCCGCACAGAACGGGCGAGACATCCGTGGAAGATCAGGTCAATCGAAGCGGTCTTGGCGGATATCAAGCAGTCAACCGCGACTCCGCCTTGCGATGCGCAGTATCAGCTTGCTGAGTTCACGCAGCCATAGCACTGAACTTGCCACCGCCGTGCAAAGTAGCCAATCGTCAAAGTTCAGGCTTACGGTGGAAAATGCCTGTTGCAGAACGGGTATGTAAATCACTGCCACCTGTAACACGAGCGCCAGCATAACAGCGGCCCACAGCCATTTATTGGAGAACAGCCCGACGAATGCGCTCTGCTCGTCGGAACGGGCATTGAAAACGGTGAAAAGCGAAAACATCACCAGGGTTGTAAACGTCATGGTCTGCGCGTAGCGCATGCTGCCTGAGCCCTCCACATATCCGCCGGGCAAACTGGCATCGAGCACCAGCAGCGTACCGGTTGCCATTATGATGCCGGTGAACAGGATGCCAAACCACATCCGGGATGTAATAACGCCTTCGCCTTTCGGCCGCGGCGTTTTGCGCATCACGCCAGGATCCGCGGGGTCGACGCCGAGGGCGAGCGCGGGTGCACCATCCGTTACCAGGTTGATCCACAGGAGTTGCGTCGCCAGCAACGGGAGCACGATAGTTTCCTCAGCCTTCAGCCCGATGACATCCATCAGCAGCACACCGAAGAACATGGTGAATACTTCACCGATATTCGATGACAGAAGATAGCGCAGGAACTTCCGGATATTGGAGAAAATGGCGCGTCCTTCTTCGACAGCCGCAACGATTGAAGCGAAGTTGTCGTCCACGAGCACCATGTCGGCGGCGGCCTTGGAAACATCCGTCCCCATGATGCCCATTGCTATGCCGATATCCGCAGTTTTCAAGGCAGGTGCGTCGTTTACGCCGTCTCCGGTCATTGCGACAATTGCGCCGCCTCGCTGCAACGCTTTTACGATGCGCAGCTTGTGCTCGGGGCTGACGCGCGCGTAAACCGACACCTCTTTTGTTGTCTGGTCGAGAGCATCGTCCGATAGCCTCTCAAGCTGGGCGCCGGTAACGGCCTGCGGATGTTCCGCTATGCCAAGGCTGGCTGCGATAACCCCGGCAGTGACCGGATGGTCCCCGGTTATCATTATCGGGCGTATCCCGGCCCTCTTCGCGCGGGCGACGGCTTCTTTCGCCTCTTCACGCGGTGGATCGATCATGCCGATCAGCCCGGCGAACACGAGGTCTTGTTCAATGCGTTCGTCGACATCATCGATTTGGAGCGCGCCGGGCGGCAACAAGCGAAAAGCAACCCCGAGGGTGCGTAATGCTTCGCCTGCCAGCGCTTCATTCATTTTTCTGATCGCTGCACGGCGATCCGCCACCAAAGTTTTTGTCTCGCTTCCCACAAGCTCGTATGAGCAGCGCCCAAGCAGCAGGTCCGGCGCGCCTTTGGTAAAGACGATCAGTTGCTCCCGCTTTTGGGCGTCGGTATGAATCGTCGTCATCAGCTTGCGCTCGGATGAGAAGGGTATTTCGGCAACGCGCTCGAAACGCGCATTGAGCGCCCTATCTTCCAGCCCCGCTTTACGCGCTGCTACAATGAGCGCGCCTTCCGTGGGATCGCCCTGTACGCTCCAGTGCCCATTGTGCTCCTGTAAAACGGCATTATTGGCGCGATCGGCGATGGTAAGCGCTTGTTCCAATTCACTTCGCAGTGCGCCGTCAATCATCCTGTTTCCGTGCGGGCTCAGCGCTTCATCTTCGTGCGGCCGCACTTCGCCTACCTTTCCTTCCGGTGCGTAGCCCACGCCGCCCACGGATATGCGCCCGCTTGCGGTGACGATGATACGCACCGTCATTTCGTTTTTGGTCAACGTACCGGTTTTATCGGAGGCGATGACAGTTGCCGAACCGAGCGTTTCAACGGCGGGGAGGTGGCGCACGATGGCATTCCTGGCGGCCATGCGCTGTACACCGAGAGATAGAACCGCGGTTACCACCGCAGGTAAACCTTCGGGTATTGCCGCGACAGCCAGCGCTACTCCAAGGATAAGCACGTCAAAAAGAGCCGCGGCACCGCTGACATCTTCAACAATGATAATGGCCGCTATCATCACAATGGCGATAACGACAACGATAATCCCCAACAGCTTGCCCACGCGCGCCAGTTCTTTTTGTAGCGGTGTTATCTCTGCCGATGTATCTTTCAGCATTCCGGCAATGCGCCCCATCTGGGTCTGCATGCCCGTTGCCACGACTACGGCACGCCCGTGCCCGGAAGCGACTGCGGTACCGCTGAAGATCATGTTGCGGCGATCGCCGAGCTCGGCATCATCCATGATGGTAAGCGTATCTTTTGATGCAGGCAGGCTTTCGCCGGTGAGCGCCGCCTCCGCCGTTTGCAACGCAGCCGACTCGAGCAGCCGGGCGTCTGCGGGGATGGTGTCACCCTCCGCGACGAGAATGATGTCGCCGGGTACGAGATCGGCTGCAGGGACGTTTCGCTGGGCACTATCGCGGATAATATGTGCGTGCGCCGCCGACATCTGGCGTAGCGCAACTACTGCCTCCTCCGCTCGTGATTCCTGTATGTAGCCCATGAGCGCGTTTAGCAACACGACCGCGAATATGGCGGTTGCTTCATAGGGCCACGCCGATTCGCGTTCGTACAGCCACAATCCTGCCGAGATCGCCGTTGCAATCAGCAGCAGAATAACCAGCACATTCTGAAATTGGGCGAGGAATTTCTTCCACCGGGGAACCGGTTTTTCAGCCTCGAGCTCGTTCTTCCCATATCTATCGAGCCGCGCCCGCGCTTCCTCTTCGCTCAAGCCACGCTGTGCGTCTGTGGCGAATACGATCAATACGTTCTCGATCTCTTGCTGGTAAGGGATCTTCTGATCTTGCTCAGGATGCGCTATGTTCATCCGCCAGGTTCAAGATGTGCTTGTAGTTGAAGGCCGAGCATGAGAGTTCATGCAGTAGATAAACTTGTGATTACCCGGCTCTGCAGCCTGTCGGACTTAAAGGAAATCGGCTGCAAAAGCGCCTGGTTGGTTCATATTTCGTTGCTTTTTCGACCAATAGAATAACTATTGACCTTCAACCCCCAAAATCTGCCCTCACCCAGTCACTTTTTCGCTGCGATTCTTCAAGTCCGACAGGCAGCTAGCTTTATTTCAATAAATTTGGTTAAAACCACCGGCTTTAGCCGGTGACTCTGACTTTAAATATTTTGACTTATGCGTGTTTAGCTTGGTGCGATTAGACGACTTTAGTCGTCTGCTTCCAAGCTGCGCTAACCCACCTACTTTTAGTAGGTGGTAGTTTATTCTGCTACTTCTGAATCTGCTGGGCGTGCTCGAGATGGTCGGAAAGGGGTGCGAATAAACTGAACAATAGCGCTGCCAGTTCCTCATTCTTGACATTGGGCATCAGTGTATTGTCAATCAAATCAAGCAGGTTTTGGTGAAAAGCGACTATCTGGTCGATGTACGCTTTATTGAATTCCTCGCCAGATGCAACGTTCAGCCCGGCAAGGTGGTTTTCGCCATCGACTTTCAGCTCCTGGCTGATCGGGCTGTCCCGGGGTGTCCATTCAAGCCTGGTTGCCAGCTCAGCGACCGCCTTATTCACATGCGAGTGCTCACGTGCAACTTGATGAGCGAACGCCTTGACTTCCTCGTTGGACGATTTAAGCCCTGCCAACCTGCTGGCCTCGACAGTCACATCGTTGGCGCTAACCACGACGTGAGCGATTTGCGCATCGTCGATGCCGATCTTTTGTTCAGCGGCGGCAAATGCGGAACCGGCCAGCCCAACAGTCAAAAAGAGTAGATTTCTCATGTTGATCCCCTATTTTGATAGGTCGAGTAATAAACTGAGCAATGAACTCTACCACGGAAACTCTACGGCGAAAGTCGCAAAAGCTGTTATCAGTAGAGCGTTTCTACCCGCCTTGGACTTGTCCAGGGAAATTGTCTAAGGAATGCCGTGTAAAAAAGGGCAGCGGTTGACGAGATGAACGCCGGGTGACGCGGTGCGGATTGAAGTAGGCAAGACGCACTACTTTTCAAGCTCGTGGTCAAGGGTCGGCGAATGCGTATCTTCGCCTCTCTGTCATCGCCACAAGCCCGTTTTGAGTGCCGCTTTCGGCCCCTGTGGGTGAACCCAGGGGCTTATCCGGCATTACTTTCTAGTGTTGGGCGACCGAGTCGCGCCACTCTCCCGTTTCTTTCCCGCGATTTTCGAGGAATTCCTTGAAACGCTTGAGATCTCCGCTCGTTCGCATCTTTACCAGTCCCAACGCATCGCCAATCTCTTCAATAATACCCTTGGGGCCGTAATCCATTTGCAGCACGATCCGGGTTATCGAATCGGATATTTTGTAGAATTTGACGACACCCTCGTTTTTAGCGCCGCTCGTGCTACGCCAGGCAATCCGCGTTTCCGGCACTTGCTCCGTGATCTCTGCATCCCATTGCGTTTCTTTACCGCCGATTTTTGCGCGCCAGTGCAAATGCGTGTCATCAATTTGCCGTACTTCGCATACTCCTTTCATGAAGCGGGGAAAATCCCCAAACTGTGTCCATTGATTGTATACCGTGTTTATCGGCAAATTTACCTCGATCGAATCTTCCATTGTCGACGTGTTTTCAGAATCGCGAGATTTCCTGATTTTTTTTGACAGCATGAGTCCCCCTGCGGTAACCGCAGCGATCGTTACAATTTTTTTTAACATTTTAATTTCCCCCAAGTAGATGCCCACTGCCATTCCGAAGTTCTTTTCATTCGCGAGCTTTACCTGGCTTGGTACTTGAGCTGGCGGAAGACTCGCTCAACTGTGAGAGAAAATTTGTCCGCGTTTTACCCATACGGTTCGAGTGAACACAGCAGCAAATTGCACCTCTTTTAAGATAATGTACTCTCTGCCGCACGTGATCTGTGCGGTTGTACACGTAGTGCAAAAGTACTGCAAATTTGAACCAGGTGACCGCCCCGTTATCGCGGTGCGCAGAATAATCAATTGCAAGGTGACCACGGCACACCCCTGGGAGGACAGCGCAATAAAAGAACGGGGCGGGATTCATGGCCAGAGTTTCTCGATCGGTACAGGAGAAACTGCAAGCAGCAGGGGATTTACAGGGCGTGACATTGAACCGATTTATTGTTCTCGCGCGCTAGATTTCAATGATACCTTTCAAGGGAAGGTGGTCGGACGCAATTCTTGCGAGGCTGCTGGCGTGGACCTCCAATTTTGCGAGGCGGCGACGTGGATGCACCCAAAGCCGATCGAGGGCCATGAAGGGCTGGCGCGAAGGGTAGGTCGCGACGTGGGGCGTGGATAGGAAGTGGCCGTGCAGCCAGCGCAGGGGACGTCCCCAGAGAAACCATTCGTTTAAATCGCCCAGCAGCACATAAATATCCTTCGAGCCGATGTCGAACAGCTTGAGCAGCTGACGAACCTGGTGGCGCCTTTCCCAGGGCTTGAGTCCGAGATGGGTCGCGACCACCTGCACATGCCGTTCTTTACCATCGAGGGTCACATCAAGCGCCCCACGCGGTTCCCGGCCGGGAAGGGTCAGGTCGACGCGGTTGACTGTCAAGATGGGAAGCTTTGTCAATATGGCATTTCCATAATGCCGGGATTCGCGCAGCAGGGTAGGGCCGGCAATGGCGGTCAAGCCGGTTTTCGCAGCCAGGTAATCCAGCAGGTCATAACCGTCGACATGATGGTGGTCCACTTCCTGCAGCGCCACGACATCTGCGTCCAGCTCACGAAGCACGTCAGCGATGCGTGCAGGTTCGAAGCGGCCATCTGTGCCGACACACGCATGTATATTGTATGTAACCAGCGTAAGGTGCATAAGTCGCGTAAAGACTAAAGATTAAATTTTCTGTCATGAAGAATATAGTATGAGCAGGCTGCCACGCTGGTGTTAGTGTCGCGGTGTTCTTGTGCCGTGCTGGAAATTCATGTCAGGTATTCATTCAATCGGCGTGCTCTCAATCGGGAGTTTGTTGGCGTACTGTATTACGGCCCAGCAAATGGCCCAGCGCGAAGGTTGACATGGACAAGATCGATACGGCTACCGATATCCCAGGCAATGATCAATACCGAACGCTGTGCCTGTTTTACCGTTTCACGAAAAGCCCGAAAAAATTCAGCCCCATCCACAAGAAATGCGGCCCGATCGGCATGTTCGACGCGCCAACAGCTAGCCCCTGGCTTCAAGATGGTGGAGTGGGGCATTACGTGTTGAGATGCCCGATGGGCTTGATTATCACACTCGGCGGACTGACGACCTGCACCTCGATGTGCGCTGTGGCCAGTGCTCTTGCGAGTGCAATAAACTCCTCCAGTCCTTTGACAGTCGCGATGACAGCGAGAAGCTCCGGGCCACCCGAAGCATCGATTTCTTCCAGCTGAGCTGGAGGCTCGTCAGGATGAAGCGCGCAAAATAAAGAGTGGTTATAGTTGGCTGGCAAGATAATTTCTATCTGCTGCGCATCGCCCAGCAACGGTGGTATTGATTCGATCGTTTCATGGCCGCGCCAGGCTAACTTGATCAACGGTTCCTTTTCCATTATCAACTCCTGATTCGTTCCATGGGAATATTGCTCCATCTTTCATTGGGGGCAAATACCAAAGCTTGAATAGTATGAGTTAGTTGATTGCTCGTCCGTTCGTTGTCGTACATAAAGGCGGGAGCGGAGAGCGACGCCCCCCGTACGACCCGCGACCGTTGAATGGATGGAAAAGCTTCCGAGACCGGGCGACTGGGTCAGGCTCGGCCGCAGCAACCTCCAAAGCCAACCGTACCGGAAACAGGCATGTTTTTGGACCTCGGCGCATGGTATCGCATGCGAAACCACGCATTCCGCTCACCGCTGCACGGCGTAACGAAACATTGTCAAAGAAGACGGAAGTCAGGCTTTTTTCCTCAAGTCCAGATTGCATCCATTACGAGGAGAATGCGCGGCCCGCTCCCGGCAGTGACGGAGGGTGAACGATGGATTGCACCTCTTCGAATATTCTCCTGCCACAACGAACCTTTCAAGAGCAAGACGTCGAATGGTGCGGCTGCCTCAACTGTCGTTCTGGTGTCGAACAGGCCGGAAGCGTCATCGGCAAGACCCAGCGATCCCTGTCCGAGCTTGCTACGATCCACCCACTTGTCGTCAATCCATTCTGTTCCCTGTCCACGATAGGTGCAAATGAGACGGATGCCTGTGCGATCCACGTGAAAACGAGGGCACATGGCTTTGCTGGACACTTCCAGACGTAGGGCGATTTCATCGCAACCAAGAAGCTCCGAGTAAATATCAGCAATGAGCGAAATATCCTGGGCCATTGCTCGTCGGCCCGGAAGGTCTGGCAAGAAATCAAGCTCCAGGCCTTCACCGGCCGGAATAACGATACGGAAACCATTTCTTAAATGGCTATTTACCGGCCTCTGCTGCAAGTAAGCCTCGATACCAGGATCGACCTGCCGCCGCCACCGAACAACCTGGATAAGCGGATGAAAAATCCGTATCAGGTCCACTGGCTCAGCCGTAGTGCATGCATACGGATGAGATATTTGATCTTGCGACGATTTTTGAGAAGGCTCGGCATGCCTATCCATTGCTTGAACAAAGCTGGCCTCGCGACTATCCTGTAGCAGATTCGGATCGATCATCTCAATGGTAGCCAGTTCATCATTCATCGTCGATTGCGCCGCCTTCCTGGATACTAGATTCGATAACTTCGCTCATAACGTTCGTGACGCTCTTGTGCTTCAATGCAGAGCGTCGCCGTCGGTCTCGCCAAAAGGCGCGCGATGCCGATAGGCTCCCCAGTTTCCACGCACCAGCCATACGTCCCAGCCTTGATACTCAGAAGGGCATCCTTGATTTTCTTGAGCAATTTACGCTCGCGGTCCCTCACTCGGAACTCAAGGGAAAATTTCTCCTCCGTACTTGCCCGGTCGTTTGAATCTGACTCCGAAACAATAGCCTGCATCTGCTCGAGCGTGCTTTGGGCGTTGTCCAGCAACATGCGCCACTCATCTTCCAGCCGGAAACTTCCAGCCGGAAACGAAAGAATTCCAATTGCGCCGCGCACATGTACTCCCCGGACGGAACCTCGCGAATAGCGCGCTCCACGGAGGAGGAGTGCTTAGTTTTCATGACATATCATAGTTAAGCCAAGCTGGCGTATGCAGAGCATGCGAACTTCTATCGGTTCCATCAGCCTCGTACGGCCCATTATTTAAAAAGCTCGTTAAACGCACGCTGATACCAATCCAGGATTCTTTTCAAGTGCGTTTCTCCATAATGATGAATGAAGCGGAGTGTCTCCTCATGCCGTGGCTGGCGAAATACGGTTAATCGCTTTTGAATGAATTCCTGAGTCAGTGGAATCCCGCAGCCGTGCTCAATACACCGGCGCCACTCATCGAAAGTCTGTGGAATTACCGCGCTCATATATGTTCCGTTGCCTCTTCCGCGAGCGCTGCCGCCGCAACCCACTCGGGAAACGGGTCTGGCAGCTTCCGCCAGTAGTCCAGGCCCTTGCGGATTTCATAAGACCGAAGCTGGCATTCGGAAAAAGCTTTTTTTATCAAATCCCGATCCATATCGCGGCCGATGAAGACGATTTCATTGATTCTGTCTCCGTATGGCCGTCGCCAGTTCTGCTCTATCGATGCACGCTCTTCGCTTCCTTCCGCTGGCCAGCGCTCTTTCGGCACCGCCGCCCACCAACGCCCCACGGGCTCCACATTGGCGATGTTGCCACAGCGCGAATAGGAGATTGCCCATTCAGGACGGCTTGCCAGCCACACATAGCCTTTCGCCCTCAGGATCCCCGGTAGCGGGCGCTCGATAAAAGCTGCAAAACGTTGGGGATGCAATGGTGCATGCAGGCGCAACACGAAACTGACGATGCCGAATTCCTCTGTTTCCGGCATATGTTCTCCGGCAAGTTCTTTAAACCAACCCGCCATCTTACTGGCACAATCCAAGTCGAATCGCCCTGTACCGAGGATTTCGTTCAAGGGAACATCACCATGCCTGGCGAAAGTTATTTCCGCTCCCGGATTCAAGGCCTTGATCACACCCATGACTTCACTGAGTTGGCCCGGTGTTACCTTATCTATCTTGCTTATCACGATTACGTCCGCGAATTCGATCTGCTCCGTCAATAGGCCAGCCAGAGATCGATTGTCTTCATCACCCGCCACTTCGCCGCGCTGGGCCAGCAGGTCTTCGCTGGAAAAATCCCGAAAAAGGTTTACTCCATCGACCACAGTGACCATAGTATCTATCCGGGCGATATCGTTGAGCGAATTGCCGCCCTCATCCCGGAAATCAAATGTTGCTGCGACAGGCATCGGTTCGCCGATTCCGGTCGATTCGATCAGGAGATAATCGAAACGACCCTCGGCGCAGAGCTTGCGTACTTCTGTAAGCAAATCCTCGCGCAAGGTGCAGCAGATGCAGCCGTTGCTCATTTCCACCAATCTTTCTTCAGTACGCGATAAAGCGGCGCCTGCGTTTTGGGCGCCTCTTTCGATGAGCGAGGCATCGATATTCACTTCGCTCATGTCGTTAACGATTACCGCTACGCGCAACCCCTCACGATTGGCCAGAACGTGATTAAGCAAGGTCGTCTTGCCTGCACCGAGGAATCCCGAGAGTACTGTCACCGGCAAGCGTTTTTCCATTGTTTCCATTACAACCTCGTCATCTGGTTTGGCACGCTACTAATGAGACTCTCTCGTTCTTGTCGAGCGTGCCTGCGCGCTGCCCATGCCACAAAGAACAGGCCTGCGAGAAGCATGGCGTAGGTGCTTGGTTCCGGAATCGGCGAAACAGCAAAATTCAGATGGAAAGTACCCGAATCCTTAATGGACGAGCCTGTTTCCGTATTCAGCAACTCAAAAGTCGCAGAGTAGATGCCGCCAGGAGCGGATGCGTCGACCCAGTAGATTGGCTTGAACTCGAAGTTATTACTGATGCCCAGGTTGAATACATCACCGGTGCTATAGATATCTTTTGTCGTTGCGGTTCCGACATGCAGCCCCTGCGTGCTCTCGACAAGCCTGAGGCCAAGCTCCACATTGTTCAGCGATCCCGACCAGCGATTGTTGCTGCTCTGAAACAGGATGTCCTCCATGCTTCCCGATGCGTGGCCCGCGAGAGACTGGATCGACGCAATGCCGAGATGGCTGTATTCCGAACTACCTACGGCGCTGCGCAATGTTCCATCATAGAGTCCGCTGCCCAACTCAAGTGGCAGGGGATTTTCGAGTGAAGAAATTTCGGGAATACGATTATTCGCATTGGTAGGCAGTACATTGGGGGCGGATGCTGTCCCGCTGTAGCTGTAGGCGCCGATACCGTGAAAATGCTCGCCGTGATCGAGCAATAGAGTGAGGCGGTCCACGTTGGGGTTGGGCAACCCGGCATAAGTGCCTGAAGCGATAGTCGCCAGCCCATCGTACCCGATGTAGAAGCCGATACCTTCATCATGCCGCGATGATGCCGAAATATTGAAGGAAGCCATCATAATAGCCCAGCCAGCCAAGCCGGCATATAACACGTTGGAACGCATATACTTTCTCCGTGTGCAGTTGTAAGATAAAGTTGTGAGATAAAATCGTAGCCATCGATGCATAAGCCGAGCTTATACGGGAGTGACGCTATTGATAATAGTTTATCAATAGCGCTATGGTCAAGAACGATTATTGCTCAAGGGATTTTTTGGCGGCGCTAAGCTCAGGCATTCAACCTCTACCGCCACTCATATTTCTTTTGTTTAACTTTTATCGGGATAAGATGCGTGGAGCGTAATACCCGGCAGCGCAACGCTATTCTCGGCGTGATTACAGAAGCCGGGAGACCACTTTCGACACAGGAAATCCTAGTGGAGGGGCAGGTCGCCGTGCCATCGCTGAGTATCGCGACGGTTTACCGGACGCTGAAGGATCTGATCACTGAAGGCTGGATCGTGCCGGTAAAACTTCCCGGCGAGGCGGATCGCTACGAGCTTACAAAGCTGGGGAAGCATTACCATTTCAAGTGCAGCTCATGCAGCAAGGTTTTTGATATCCATGAGAGGATCAAGAATAATAATCTTCCGGCACCCGCCGATTTCATCGTCGAGAGTTATGATCTTATTCTTTATGGTCGCTGTAGCGAGTGCGTTCCGAAGCCTGGAGATACGGAGTCGGGAGCGGCAAAACACTTGGTTTAAAGGGCGGCGGGCCTGTTAATCTCTTCGGGTCAATTCTCCGCTCCCCGCGCAATTGATAGAGTAGTCTATTCGCGATAGCCATCCTCGCTGGGAGCGGATCGGCGCAGTCTGGCACAACTTACGTTTCCAACCTGTTTAACCTATTTGTTCAGAAATCCAGTTTAACCGGAGGAGGATCAGAATCATGGCCAAACCCGCCATTCAAGACCGTGCTGCCGGCGCCATCATGGGCGCCTTTATCGGAGACGCCCTGGGCCTCGGCCCCCACTGGTACTATGACCTGGAGGAACTTCACCGCGACTATGGTGACTGGATCACAACTTATACCGATCCCAAACCGGGCCGTTACCATGACGGCCTCAAGGCAGGCCAGTTGTCGCAGGCAGGCATTATTCTCAGGCTCATGCTCCGTTCGCTCGTCGAGCGAGGCGGCTATGACGAAGCGGATTTCTGCAGGCGCATGGATGAAGAGCTGTTTCCTTTGCTTGATGGTACTCCAGCGAACGGACCTGGCGGATATACAAGCCAATCCATCCGCAATGCCTGGCGCAAGCGCGTCCAGCAGAAACTGCCCTGGGGACAAACGGGCGGCCATGCCGATACGACAGAAGCCATCGAACGCACGCTCGCCTTAGCCGTCCGCTATGCGACTCAGCCACACGAGTTGGCGAAAGCAATTTCCAATAATACCCACCTTACCCAAATCGACGATATCGTGCTTTCGATGACTGTTGCTTACGGGGCGGTACTGAGCCTCCTGGTGCAAGGGCACGAGTTCGACAAAAACCTGTCTGGCAAGCTGATGCAATTGGTGAAGACGGGCGAACTGCCTTTTCATGCAGTAACGCATTCAGATTTGCAACCGCCGCGCCCCGGCGACCCCGACCCGCCTCTCGCCGGGCGGTTCGCATCACCTGACGCCCTGCTGACACCTTCGTATGTTGCCACCGCCGCCGCGGACCCGGGAATACAGATAGAGCCACCCTGGAAGGTCTCCCTCGTATATGGCATGCCTTGCGCCATCTATCACCAGCTTCCCGCGGCCTACTACCTGGCTGCCCGCTTTCCTCAGGACTTCGAATCGGCTGTGCTGCACGCCGTGAATGGCGGAGGGCAAAACCAGGCGCGTGCCATTTTGACTGGCGCGCTAGCCGGAGCCCAAGCTGGACTGTCGGGTATTCCCCAGCGCTTCCTCGACGGACTGGAAGAAGGCGAAACGCTCCGACAGCTTGCAGTGGACTTGGCCGCTCAAGTAGGCACACCGTCCGCCGGGGAGAGTAAAACCCGGTAGCCCGAAGGATAATCAGAGTAAGAAATTAACCCGATCTGTTGTTTTATTGGCCAGGCTCCGGCTCCGGCTCCTGGTCAGATGGTGCGGACGTCATGCCTGGCTTTCTACCGGAGGATGCCGGGCTGGTCATATCTGCCATTACCGGCTATTTACATCATCGCTGCTCATCGCCGCATCTATGGCATTTAGCCGTGTTCGCAGCATTTCAACTTCATCCAGCAACTGCAGAGCCAGCGCTATGCCGGCAAGGTTGACGCCAAGATCGTGCTGCAGCCGCAGCGCCACTCTGGCGCGGCGCATTTGTATGCCCGTAAAGCGCCAGCGCTGAGGCTCATGCTCTTCCGCCGATTCTGGGGTGAGCAAGCCTTCGTCAACCAGTTCGATGATATAGCCGGTTTGTACGGCACAAGCGCGGCTAAGCTCGGACAGCGTCAGGGCGTTCTGCTCATCGATAACGATTGCGTTGAGCTCGGTTTGCGTCCCGGGCGGTCTTCCAGACCGGATCTCCGGCCCTCTGTTTTCATCCATCATGGCGCCACTCCAAGTTTGGCCCGGGGATTGAAAGACTTGAACTGCTCGGCCATGTCCCGGTAGAGCGACCTGGCCGCTTCATCGGTCGCTGGCGGAGACACGATACGCAGTACGACATAGAAATCTCCCGGCGTCTTGCCGGGGATGCCGCGTCCCTTCAACCGCAACTTGCTCCCTGTGGTGGAATCCGCAGGAATCTTGAGCTCAATTGTTCCGCCGGGTGTAGGCACTTTCACGGTGGCGCCCAAGGCAGTTTCCCATGGCGCCACCGGCAGATCGAGATAGACGTCGTTGTTCTCCACCCGATAGTAGGGGTGCGGGCGAAATTCAATTTCAAGATACAGATCCCCGCGTTTGCCCTGTCCCTGGCCCGGCGCGCCCTGTCCTGCAAGGCGAATATACTGCTTGGGTCGAATACCGCTCGGAATGACGACGTTGAGCTTGTGTTCGCGCGTCGATACATATCCCTGGCCATCGACTTCGGGCACTTGCAACGAGATGGTGCGGGTGGCGCCCGTGTAGGAATCTTCCAGGTCGATCATTACTTTCGCATAGTGATCCTCACCCGGAGCGTGATAGGAGGGGCTTCGGCCAGCGCCCGGCGTGCTGCCAGACCGGTTGCCCTGTGAGTGAAAGCCCCGGCCGAACAATGATTCGAAAAAGTCGCTGAACTGCGAAGCGTCCCCCCCGGTAAATCCCTGCTGCGAAAATTCGAAACCAGCATTCCAGCCCGGCGGCGGGCGGAACTCCTGATTTGCTTTCCAGTTTGTGCCGAGCTGGTCGTATGCAACCCGCTTTTCAGGGTCCTTGAGAACTTCATAGGCTTCGCCCAGCTCTTTGAAGCGGGCTTCAGCCTGGGGTTCCTTGCTTACATCCGGATGATACTTGCGCGCCAGCTTCCTGTACGCACGCTTGAGGTCGTCCTGCGAAGCATCGCGTGCGACACCCATTATTTTGTAATAATCCTTGTATTCCATCGATAAGCGAGCTTCTATAAATTGCATCGTGCAGGAATATCGCCCGCGAAATCCTATTTGCGCTTCACCGCGACCGCTTTACGGACTGACTTTATACTGGATCGTATTCTAAATTAAATGTTGCGGCACACATTCTTCCTGAAGTGGCAAATGCACTGGCCAAAACTTGGGGCTCCTGAAACGCGAGCTTTCAATGTGAAGAAGGAAAAACGATCTTACGGCCTAGCAGTCTGTCGGACTTAAAGGAAATCGGCTGAAAAAGCGTCTAGCCGGTTCATATTTCGCTGCTTTTTCGACCAATAGAGTAACTATTGGCCTTCAAAATCCTCAAAATCTGCCCTCACCCAGTCACGTTTTCGCTGCGATTCTTCAAATCCGACAGGTTGTTAGAGCTGCCGCGACAAACTCCCGAACGTCATATTATTTCCCCAGGATGAGTTTATACTCGAATCTGGGCAGCTTTCCCAGATCCGCTTTGGTCTTCCCGGGAAGAATGACCTTAGGGACGATTTGTGAGAAGTCATTCGTGGGAATCGCGACCATATAAGTGCCACGGCCCGGAAATCGACCCAGGTTAACAACGGCAAAGGTCAAAGACCCGTCTTTGGTAACGATAAAGTCATCAATTTTTCCAATTTTCTGGTTAGCATCGTTATAGACAGTTGCTTTTTTCAGCTTCGAAACGCGCCAACCGCTCGCAATAAGACGGGATTGGGCCGTGTCCGGCGCGGCGCCGTTGCTATCGGCGGCGGGCGTATCCATGCCGGGAGCTGTCGTAATGGCGCCAGGAGCAGCATTGGGCCCGGGAGCAGGACTCCTCATCGGCCTGCGGTCTGGTTTCATTCCGGGAGCGTTCGTCATGCCAGGAGCAGCAGTGGTTCCAGGAGTGTTATTCATATCCTTGCGAGTTGTATCCGTTCCGGGAGCGCTCGTCATATCCTTCTGGGCTGCTACTGCACCGATCAAGGAAAAGCTGCAAATTACCGCAATAATTATTTTTCGGATACGCTTCAGGTTCATGTCGGTCTCCTATTGATGTCCACTATCTAATTGCGCGGCCTCGCGGTGCGCTCACTTCCTGTATGCGCGCTTGATGTCGCTCCGCGAAGCATCGCGTGCGACACCCATTATTTTGTAATAATCTTTATATTCCATCATAAGCAAGCTTCTATAAATTAAATCCTGCGAGAACATGCCTGGCGAAATCTTGTTTGCGCTTCCCGCGACCGCTTTAGCGCGACCTACTTCACCGAACTGACTTTATACCTGAGCGCGTTTTAATTAAATGTTGCGGCGCATATTCTTTCTCGCGTCGCAAATGAGCTGGCCAAAACTTTCCCCTCCTGGAACTCGAGCTTCCAATATGAAGAAGGAAAAACGATTTCATGACCAGAAGCCGTCGCAACAACTCCTAGATGTCATATTATTTTCCGAGGATGAGCTTATACTCGAATCTGGGCAGCTTTTCCAGATCGGCTTTGGTCTTCCCAGGAAGAATTGCCTTGGGGACGATTTGAGAGAATCTATGTATGGGAATAGCAACCAGATAATTCCCATACCCCAGGAATCGGCCCAGGTTAACAACGGCAAAAGTCAAGGATCCATCTTTGGTAACGATAAAATCATCAATTTTTCCAACTTTCTCATTGGCATCGTTATATACGGTTGCTTTATTAAGTTTCGATACGCGCCAGCCAGTGGCAATGAGACCGGATTCAGCCGCAGAGGGTGCGAGAGCACTTTCGTAACCTTCGGCGGGCGTATTCGTTCCGGGAGCAGTGGTAATGGCGCCGGGGGCAGCAGTGGTTCCCGGAGCGCTCTTCATATCCTCGCCGGTTGTACCCGTTCCGGGAGCACTCGTCATATCCTTCTGGGCTGCCGCTATGCCGATCAACGAAAAGCTGCAAATTGCCACAATAATTATTTGTCGGATACGTTTCAGGTTCATGTTGATCTCCTATTGATTGATTGCCTGCTATTTAATTGCGCGGCCTCGCGGCGCGCCCATTTACCGAAGGTAGTCCGGCTCGACATCTGCGACGTCATGCCGGACCCCTCTGGAATCTTTATGCCCGTATCCGCTTCATCAGTAGTGATGGGGAACCTCTCGAAGGTGACAATGCCTCCTCCGCACCGTTTTGCCAGCTCTGTGTACTCTGTGTACTCTGTGTATTACGCACCGCCAGCAACGGCGGCGTCACACCTCGGCGCCAAGCGATAATGGGGTTTGCCTTCGGCAGCAAAATCGATAAGCCAGGAGGAGCACAGCCACCTGTTTTTTCAAGTTTCAGTTTTGAAAGCAATGGCGTATACCTCTCCAATCGCGCATACACAGGGAGCATGACGGGTAATCATCGGGCATAATTTTAATCAAAGCGCAGCCTGCATCCGAACCGCAAAGGGACGAGGGTGTTTAATCACTGAGGGCGAGGATTCACAACCGGTCAATTCCTGCGCGGACGCCAATTAGACGTCAACTTGTCTTATATTGTCCTGAACAAATGTAAGCGAATATCCCTCTATGAACAGTACGCCAGCGCACATAAGTTCGGGTGTATTGACGTATTCGTGCTGTATTTGTATGGTCGATCTCCCGACTGTCTGGCAATGCGGGTTATGTGCGATGGCATACAGCGAGTAAATGCAAATGCTGTATCGTAGTCGCGGCAAAGTACAGGCTAGTGGGCCATAGGCTAAACAATGCAGAGGAGGGGAAGTGATGATCAACGCTAACAGGCACCCGGGAAAGGAAGCGCCACCGGGGGAAACGAATTGCACAGAAACCGGTCTGGTAACAGAGGACGTAAAGCTTACTAAAGCGGATTCCGCGCAGCAGGGGCACGCGAAGGCAGAAGGGCAGTCTCTGCTTCCGCACGAACGGGATGAAACGACCGGCGCCGCGTCAACCGGTAATCCTAATGAAACCGTGATGGGACGTGCCGTGATGGGGCAGGCGGCGGATGATATCGAACGTGGCCTGGAGGATACCGATTGCAGGGGAATACCTTCCGATATTTTCGGCTCCGGCCACTGCTCGCTTCCTTCAGCCGGTGAAAGCAGGCACCCCGGAAAAGGCGGGGATAATCCTTCCGGCGACAAAGACAAAAAGGCCAGTAAATTCCCTTGAGTGGGCGATCCCATTAGCGTGAAAGGTTGCCGGCCGAATGTGCCGAGCCAGGCAATGGGGCTGGCATGTGCGGGCAGGGCGCGTTGCTGCCGCCAGGAATTTTTTCATTAATGAGGAGCGGTTTATGAACAGTACTGAATTCACGAAAGCAGGTTTAGTCTTGATATTTCTCGCCGTCTTTTCGATATCCGGATTTGCCGGGAACGATAACACGAGCCCGGGCACATCCTTGCCGGCCACGCAGACGCAAGGTGAGGTAGCATTTCTGTCAGGCGGTATCGGCGAGGACGAATCGGAGGCTATAAAGAAGGAAGCAATTTCATGGCCGCTCATGCTTGAACTGGCACAGGCAGCCACACCTCGCGCCGAATATATCGGTGACGTTCCGGTGACCATCAGCAATGAATCGGGCAAGATCGTGCTGGACACGATTGCGGAGGGTCCCTTCCTGCTGATAAAACTTCCCCCGGGAAAATATTCTCTGGATGCCACCTACCAGTCGATAAAGCTTTATCGGCAGCTGAACATTCAGAAGGGGCAGCATGAGAAGCTTACACTGATCTGGCCGGCCGTTCGGTAATAGCTCGCGTCCGTCCATTTTTGGGTTTTGCCAGGTCTGTTGGCGCAACTCGTTCTTTCGCTACAGTCTTCATCGGGTGCGAGACCGGTTCTACCGGTTACGACTGTAACTGTCTCGAGCGCGGCATGCCCGGCGGATCTAGTTCAGTTCGTCAACCACATCTCCTGCGGCATAGTCAGCCAGCGGGCCTTGCACCAATAGGCGATCCACCAATAATCAGGTAATCGGCCCTATCGATGGCCCCAAGTTCATCATGTTTCAACTGTCGCATTCAGAATAATGCTTCCTATGTATGTTGTCGCACTGAAACAGCCGCGTAGAGGTGTCAATATGATTGGTTATAGCTAATAAAACCATTCGATTACGTTCAGGAGCAGATCATATGAAAGCAAAAGCAACCGGTAAAACAGGCAATCGATCCACCGTCGGCGGTCCCGCTCATCAGAGTGGCACATCCGGAAATGATTTCACTGCCAAGCTTGCCGCGACACAGGAACTGGCTGCGGCGATGCCTTACAATACCAACAAGGCGCTCGAGTACGGAGACATTTCCGGCGTGCCTGAGAAAGGCCAGACGGTAGAGCCTGCCGACCCTGCTACGACGGGAAGCACGCTGACCGAAATGAACGGCTCAGATAAAACGGGCAGTGGCGATCCGCAGCCCGGCTTCAACGCCGGCAATGAACCGCTTGACCGGGTGCGGACCGATTCGAGCGGCCGGGTGCTGACGACCAACCAGGGTGTCCCTGTCGGCGATAATCAAAATTCCTTGAAAGCCGGCTATCGCGGTCCTGCCTTGCTGGAAGATTTCATTCTCCGGGAGAAGATCACGCATTTCGATCATGAGCGTATACCGGAACGCATCGTGCATGCGCGGGGCTCGGGCGCACACGGATACTTTGAATGCTATGAGTCGCTGGAGAAGTATACCCGTGCCTCTCTGTTCTCAGTCGCCGGAAAGCAAACGCCCGTATTCGTACGCTTTTCAACGGTATTTGGGGAACGCGGTTCGGCCGACACGGTGCGGGATGCACGGGGCTTCGCCGTGAAATTCTACACGGACGAAGGAAATTGGGATCTGGTGGGAAACAATATTCCCGTATTTTTTATCCAGGACGCAATGAAATTTCCGGATCTGGTGCACGCGTCCAAGCCTGAACCGCATTTCGCCATGCCGCAAGCATCGACCGCGCACGATACTTTCTGGGACTTTGTTTCGCTTATGCCGGAATCGATGCACATGCTGATGTGGGCAATGTCGGATCGTGGGATACCGCGCAGCTTTCGCATGATGCAAGGTTTTGGCGTTCATACTTTCCGACTGGTGGCAGCCGAGGGCGAATCGAGTTTTGTGAAGTTTCATTGGCAGCCGCTCGCCGGGACTCACTCGCTTGAATGGGACGAGGCGGTTAAAATCTCCGGCGCCGATCCCGACTTCCACCGCCGCGACCTATGGGAAGCAATCGAGTGCGGAGCCTACCCAGAATATGAGCTTGGCATGCAAATTTTCACTGAAGCGCAAGCCGAGGAATTCAGCTTCGATGTGCTGGACGCGACGAAAATAGTCCCGGAAGAGCTCGTGCCGGTTATGCCCGTCGGCAAAATGACGCTCAACCGGAACCCGGATAATTTCTTTGCGGAAACAGAGCAGGTTGCCTTTTGCGCGGCGCATATCGTGCCTGGGCTGGATTTCAGTAGTGACCCGCTGCTGGCAGGCCGCGTTCACTCTTACGTCGATACCCAGATATCGCGCCTGGGCGGGCCGAATTTCCACGAAATACCCATCAATTCTCCGGTGGCGCAAGCGCATAATAATCAGCGGGATGGAATGCATCGTCAGGCTATCAATCGAGGCCGTGTTGCCTATGAGCCGAATTCGCTGGGAGGAGGGTGCCCATTCCAGGCCGGCGCAGCCGGCTTCACCTCATTTCGCGAACCGGTGGAGGGGGATAAGGTGCGTGGAAAGCCGGAGCGGTTCGCCGACCACTATACCCAGGCAACATTATTCTGGAACAGCCAGGCCCCCATCGAAAAAGCCCATATCATTAACGCGTTTCGTTTCGAGCTGACGCGGGTGCAAACACCCGCGATACGGGAACGCATGGTGTCGCTGCTCGTCAATGTTGCGGAGGATCTGGCGGAAAGTGTCGCCGATGGACTTGGGATGCGTGTTCCGCCTGCTCAACCGAGGGCAACGCAAAATCCACCTGTGCCGGAAGTGATGTCGTCGCCCGCACTTTCGCTTTTTGCCAGGCCGGGCGAGAGCAGCATCCGCACCCGCAGAATCGCGATTCTGGTCGCGGATGGGGTAGATGGGAAGTCCGTAACGGCATTATATGCCGGACTCTTGGGTGAGCAAGCCGTGCCGCGCTTTGTGGGTACGCGCCTCGGCACCGTACAGGCCGGCGATAGTAACGCGATCGAAGTCGACGCCACCTTTGAAACAATGCCATCCGTTCTTTTTGATGCCCTCGTAGTGCCCGGTTTTCGCGAAGATAGCACGGTTCTGGCGCATTCTGCGGACGCGGTCCAATTCATCAAGGATCAGTATCGCCATTGCAAGCCCATCCTGGTACTGGGGAATGCCAGGAATATGATTAAAAGCGCGGGTGTAAAATTGAAGCTTCCGTCCGGCGAGCTTGATCCTGGAATTCTTTACTTTCCGGAGGGCAACCTTGACGATATCCTGCCGCAGTTTGTTGAAGCGATTGCCGCGCACCGCCACTTTGAAAGGGAAATCGAACCGCCTCGATCAATGTAACCCAGTCAATGTAACTCGGTCAATGTAACGAACTTGCGGATACGTGACAGCCGGCATGCGGGGCTGTCCTACATATCAAGGACGGAATAATTCGCGAGCGGATGAAAACGATGTAACTTCACTTCTGCGATGAGCCGGGACGGCAAGCAAAGTGTGCGCGTCTCCATTTTACAGCGCGTGCCCACGGTGCGTCCTCGACGCTCTGCATTGCAGAGTTGCCGGGCCAACTGCGGCACAAGAATCTTTCCCTCGTCTGTACACGGTATCTCTGCCCATGTTCTTCCAAATGAATTCATCTGCCACTTTGATGATGGCGCTCGTTTTATCATTGGCTGGCACGTTTTTCAACGTGGCTCTCGCGGACGAACAGATTCGTGAATCCACCCCCGCGCCGGCACAAACTGCCCCGGCACAGCTCACCCCAGCGCAAGCCAAGCACACGCTTTCCATTCTTCAGGATGAAAGGAAACGAGCAGAGCTCGAAGAAACCCTGAATGCAATAGCTCAAGCCACAGGCGGAGCACCGGCCGATGCAGACGCATCTGCTGCAACTGCTACGCCCGTCGCGCCTGCCGAACCGGCGGCGGAAAAAAAAGCACTGCCTATAGAGCTGGCGGAGGGTGGCCTGATTGCTCAGGTGTTTGACCTGTTGGCAAAACGCGTGGATGCGGTTGTCGGCCAGCTGCGATCCACCGCGCGCATGCTGTTTCAGATAAGGACAGTGGGCGACTGGTGGGAGTATAACCTGGGTGTACCGGAGCGCCGGGCGGTGGTGCTCGATGCGCTGTCGGAGACAGCCCTCACGCTGGCCGGAGCGCTTCTCGCGTATTGGCTGCTGGAGTTTGCGCTCCGTCGGCCTCGCAGGCTGGTTGAGGACCACGCGGCGGCTCGCCAGGCCGCCAGGCAACCGGTCCCTGTGCAATCGAAGGTGAAGGCGGAAGCCGCCCCCAGTCCGGCTTCCCCGAGTGAACACACTATTGCGTCCATGCGAAAGGTACCGGCCGCTGATCGCCACTGGAGCCTTCTGCGCCGACTGCCGTTTGCCGTTGCACACTGGGTACTGGAATTGCTTCCACTGACTGCTTTTGTTGCTGTCGCCATCGTATTGCTGAATGCGTTCGGTGGCCGGTCCACTCCGTTTTACAGCGCCACCATCTTGATAGTCGGTGCGTACGCCGCCACGCGAATAGCGTTGAGCGTGGTTCATCTCATGGCGTCGCCGCTCGGGCAGGGCCTGCGGCTGATGCACATCAGCGATGGCGCGGCGGATTTCCTGAATCGCTGGCTGCGGTGGATTGTCGTAGTCGCCGTATTTGGTACCGCCATCGCCGATATCGCCCTGCAAACGGGCGCGACCTCCGATACGCACCTTGCGCTTTCCCGGTTGGTCAGCCTGGTTGTTCATGTGATGTTGTTGATCATGGTCTTTCGCAGTCGAAAAGCGACTGCAGCCGCTATCCGTGGTACCGTTTCGGATAGCCAGGATTTGTTCGGGATTCGCGGGATGCTGGCGGATAGCTGGTCGTTTGTCGCGACATTCGTTATCGTCGCCATGTGGTTGCTGTGGTCGGCAGGGGCGGAGAATGGTTTTCAGCATGTGCTTCAGGTCTTTGCATGGTCGGCGGCAGTGATCGTCTGCGCGAGTTTGGTGTCGATTTTTGTCTTGGGCGCGATTGACCGCGCATTCATCGAAAATATCGAAAACAAACGGGCACAGTTGGGGCAATCCGACCAGTCCAGGGATATACCGCCAGAGTCCGCCGCAAAGAATACTTATCACCTGCTGGTGTATCGCGCGGTCTCCACGTTGATCGGCATCGTCGCGTTCATTGCGTTGCTGCAAATATGGGGCGTGGATACTCTTTCCTGGTTTGAAAGCGGGTCGGTAGGGCGTCGCCTTGCTTCCGCCGTCGCCACGATCGCCGTTACCTGCATAATGGCGTTCATGGCGTGGGAGGCGCTCAACAGAGCGATGCGCCGGCGCATCGACCAGTGGACGGAGGTGGGGGATGCCGCGCGAGCCGCACGGCTTCGCACTTTGGTGCCCATGTTGCGCGCCACCGTGTTCTTTATCATTGGGCTGATCGTGCTGCTCGCAGCACTGAACGAGCTGGGTATTACTATTGGGCCGCTGTTGGCGGGCGCCAGTATTATCGGCGTCGCGTTGGGTTTCGGCTCCCAGAAGCTGGTGCAGGATTTCATTACAGGCCTCTTCCTCCTGATGGAAAATGCCATTCAGGTTGGCGACTTCATCACCGTGGCAGACGTATCGGGATCGGTCGAGCACCTGTCGATACGTACCGTGCGTCTACGTGCTTCCGATGGTGCGTTGCATGTTGTGCCGTTCAGTTCCGTTACAACCGTGACCAATGTCAATCGCGGCATTGGCAACGCCTCCGTCCGAGTCAGCGTAACGGCCGACTCGGATGTAGACAGGGTTCTTGAGGCGATCACGAGCGTGGGCGAAGAGATGCGGGCCGATCCACGATTCAGGGATCTGATCCTCGCGGATGTGGAGATCTGGGGAGTGGATCAGGTCGATGGCTCAATGATTACCATTCTTGGGCAGATACGCACCCTGGATAGAGGTCGATGGCCAGTGCAGCGTGGCTTTAACCGGCTCATCCTGCAGCGCTTCCGGGAACAGGGCATCCAGTTTGCCAATCCACAGAGAAGGCAGGTGATGGCTCAATTGCCCGGATTTTCCTCAACGCATCCTTCGGAAGCCGAGGCAGGGGTTGACGCTGCCGCTGTCGTGATGGCAGCGCACCAGAATGAAGAGTCCAAAAAAAGCTAGGTGAAGAAGGCCATCACCGATCTGCTGGGCGGGGTCAACGTGCCGGGTGCCATGTTTCTTCCGGTTTTCCTTCCCGCAGGATGATGACATCCGACAGATTTGATAGAATCCCGACTCACAGTCAAGTTGCTGAAGCCATATGGCAGTGTGTTGCTTATCCAGATAAAACAAGGGGGCCGATATGAAACTAGAATCGCTGGCATTGCACTATGGGTATGAATCCGAAGCGACGACGAAAGCGGCGGCGGTTCCCATATATCAGACGACTTCCTACACCTTCGACAATACCCAGCACGGTGCCGACCTGTTCGACCTAAAGGTGGCGGGGAATATTTATACGCGCATCATGAATCCCACCACCGCCGTGCTGGAAAAGCGCATCGCGGAGATGGAGGGCGGGGTTGGCGCGCTAGCCGTGGCTTCCGGCATGGCGGCGATCACTTATGCCATCCAGTGCATTACGAGTGCTGGCGACAATATCATCAGCACTACCCAGCTCTATGGCGGCACTTACAACCTGTTTGCCCACACGTTTCCGCGGCAAGGCATAGAGGTGCGCATGGTCTCGCACGATGACTATGGCGCTGTAGAGAAACAGATAGATGACAATACCAAGGCGATTTTTTGCGAATCGATCGGAAATCCCGCCGGTAATGTCGTCGATATTGAAAAATTGGCAAATATCGCGCATAAGCATGGCTTGCCGCTCATTGTGGACAGCACCGTTTCCACGCCTTACCTATGCCAGCCTTTCAAGTTTGGCGGCGATATCGTTGTACACTCGCTCACGAAATACATCGGTGGCCATGGCACGACAGTAGGCGGGGCGATAGTCGATTCAGGGAAGTTCGACTGGGTAAAGCACAAGGACCGGTTCAAGCTCCTGAACGAGCCCGATCCGTCCTATCACGGGGTTGTGTATACCGAGGCTTTCGAAAACGCAGCGTATATCGGCCGCTGCCGGGTTGTGCCGCTACGCAATACCGGCGCGGCATTGTCGCCGCACAGTGCTTTTCTACTGCTGCAAGGACTGGAAACGCTGGGTCTGAGGATGGATCGGCACTGTGAAAATGCATTGAAGGTCGCGCAATTTCTGGAGCAGCATCCAAAAGTGGAGTGGGTCAATTACGCGGCATTGCCAAGCAACCGGTATCATGACCTGTGTAACCGGTTAAGCAAGGGAAAGTCCTCAGGTCTGCTGAGCTTCGGGATCAGGGGCGGAGCTGCTGCCGGTGCGCAGTTTATCGATGCGCTGAAGATGATTTTGCGCCTGGTCAATATCGGCGATGCGAAGTCGCTCGCTTGCCATCCCGCATCCACCACACATCGGCAGTTGAGCCCGGAAGAGTTGAAAGAGGCGGGGGTTTCGGAAGGTCTGGTCAGAATATCCGTGGGCATCGAGCACATCGAGGACATCATCGAGGATATAGCCCAGGCGCTGGATGCGGCTGATTGAGATTTACACCGGGATTTTCATGGAATAACTGCTCGCCACACGTCCTCCGCCGGCGTATCTCCAGTATTGACCGCTTTGCGAAAAATACTCATTTGCGGAGGAGAGGCGAGATCCGTGCGGGTAAACGATATAAAAAGCAGCAACGTATGATTGTTGTAATAGGTCTCGGCCAGGAACACGGGCGTGGACTGGACAAATTGCTCTGACGGCAACTTGAAGATGTCCAGGTAGAACTTCACATATCCGGTCTGAAATTGTGCTTTGTATATAGCCAATTCCGGGAGGGAAACCGGAATAAACTGGCTGGAGGCAGGCGGCATACCGAAAAAATCGCTACCGAATTCCGTTCCCATCGCATTAACGATTACATTAATCCTGTACGTTGCGTTCTTCTCGTCTTTCTGAACAGAAAACCCCTGTTTTCCCAGCCACCCCACCAGTATTTTCTGCAGAAGAGCCTGGTCCGGGCTTATTCCAGCCGTGTTCAATATCACACCCGCACCCGAAGGAATAGAAAGCATACGTTGAGATTCGGCAGGCAGGCTCCGCAGTACTGCTTCACTGATAAGGAGTTGCTCGATAGCGGTTCTTGGCGACTGGGTTGTTCTTTGGGTAGTCGAGCAGCCTGCCGCCAACCCAATACAGACGGCACTTACGGCTACGTTCTTCAACAGCCTGATCATTCGTTCCATTCGTCGACGTCTCCAGCCGGACTATCGGTTGACATCGCGCGTCAACCGAATACCGGAAAATTACCGCACGTGCTTGCCGGGAAGAAATTGCGAAAACTCGAGCGAACCCTTTCCTTCGGAATCGCACAGGAGCCCCTCGCGGCGCATACTGGTTCACCATCGATCTGCTGTTGTATTCGCCTACCGCCTCATCCCATACGCGCGACATGGGTTCATTGCCATTCGCTTTTGCTGGATTGTAGCCGGGGTAGAGCGAATAGCTCGACTGCGTCTATTACCCACGCATCGCCATAAAGCTGGGCAAGCTCTGCACTATCACCTGCATCAGCAATAACAAACAGTTTGCTACGGAGGTCATAATCCCGAAGCCCGCAGTTGACCGCTCAATTGTCAACTCATTTGTCAATTAAGCGTTATAGCCGAAAAGGATTTCTTGTACCCCGTGAGCTTCACCTTTTTGGTGAACTCGCTCCACCTCGCCCAATTGGCCGATCCAGGATAATTGCTCTATGCAAGTTTTCCATCAAAATCCCGATTCCACGGTCCAGGCGGTATCAACATCCATAGCCTACGCTCATTCAACGCGATGCAACGGATACTGTCAACCCGGTTCATCCGGGCAGGTGGAACGCGGCGACTGATTGATGTTCTAAGCAGATATATGATGTTGATGTGTTCAACAATATGAGCCGTACGTCAGGCTGGGCTTGACGATGGCGCGCTGATACAGAACTGGAGCTTATGTGAAAATTAAATTAATATGCCTCGCCCTGCTTTCCCTCGGGCCGATTTCCGGCTCCGCATGGGCAAGTGGCGGTCACCACGGCGGGGGCCATCATGTCGGTGGCCACCATCATGGCGGGCGCCATTTTTATGGGGGAGGTTTTTATCCAGGCTATGCCTTTGGTGCATATGGGCTAGGATTGGGCCTGGGTTATGGTCTGGGTTATTATGGTGGTTATGGCTACGGTGGTTATGGCGGTTGGGGTGGCTATGGTGGCTACGGCGGCTATGGGGGTTATGGTTTTGGAGCGCCGTATTATGCCTATCCCCCGGTAGTGGCTGTGCCAGCGGCTCCGCCTGTGTATATTCAACAACAGCAACCGCAGCCCCAACAAGCTGTGCCGCCGCCACAAATCAATTACTGGCACTATTGCAGAAATCCGGAAGGCTATTACCCTTACGTTAAAAAGTGCCCTGATGGCTGGTTGCAGGTAGCGCCGCAACCTTCCAGCCAGAATTGAAACGATAATCCACCATGACAAGAATTCATCACGGGGCCTCATTACTGGTGGCGCTGCTTGCGCCTTTTTTCCTGGTGTCGTGCGCAAGCATTCCCAGCGGCCCCAGCGTCATGGCATTGCCAGGTACAGGCAAAACATTCGATCAGTTTCGGGAAGACGATGTCTACTGCAAACAGTACGCCAATGCGCAAATGGGGGGAGAGACGCCAAATCGCGCGTCGATACTCAGCGGCTTGGGAACTGCCGCCATCGGTACAGCTATTGGCGCTGCGGCAGGTGGGGCTTTCGGCGGGGGAACCGGTGCTGCGTTTGGCGCCGGTAGTGGTCTCTTGCTAGGCGGACTGGTGGGAACCGGCACTGCGCGTGATTCAGGCAATATCGGCCAGCAGCGATATGACGCGGGTTATACCCAATGCATGTATAGTAAGGGTCATCGCGTACCGGTATCCGGCCAAGTCATGGATAACACGCGTAACCAGCCTGTGGAGGCGCCGTCCCAACCTTTATCGAACACTACAATGCCGCCGCCTGGAAATCCCCCGCCCCCGCCCCCATAATCTTGGTACTGCGTTCAGCTCAGATTGCCGGCAAGGCGCCCAATGTGCTTTCCCGGCGTCATTCCCGGCTCAATTGCACCCTGCCCATTGTCGGTTCCGGATGAGCATCTGGCCGTGCCCGCACGTATGGATCGACGCGCACGATTTCGAATTCCGGCGATTCAGCGTATCCAGCGGAAGTACTTACCAATGGAAGAGTTTATGGATTTCGAGGAAGCTTGACGCCGCGAATCATTTTGTCCAGTTGGAAATCTGCTTTTTTGGCCGCTCGTTCGTCTTCTTTTGTCAACTCTTTTTGCACCAGTCCTGCGAAAGCGACCAGGTCCTGCCGGGGATAAGCGTCCTGCACACCGCAGTCCTGAAAGAATTCCGCAATCCAGTGCGCATCGAGTTCGGTGCTTCCCGCTTCCCGCACATACTCATCCGCTGCCATTTTGACGTAGTCCGTCAGTTTAGGCATCTTTCTCTCCTTGTTCATGTCTATAAATGAATTTAGGTCTACTATGAACGCGTGTCAAGGAACCTCTATTCCATGCTGATAAATATATGACCCAACAAAATCTCAAGCTTAGCGCCATAGCCGTTGAACGCACCGATCTCGCGGACTTGTGCGATGTGAAATTCGACGACAGCTTTGTACGCTGCCTGCCGGGCGACCCGGTGACAACCAATGTGCCGCGTGCGGTGCGTGGGGCAAGCTATACCCGCGTCGCGCCGACCGCTGTGCGCGCCCCGCGACTGCTTGCGTGGGCCGAACCCGTGGGGGAAATGCTCGGCATCTCGCCGCCCAGTTCGCCTGTGGGCCTTGCGGCAGACGTGCTTGGCGGCAATCGTATCCTTCCTGGCATGCAACCTTACGCGGCACGTTACGGCGGTTACCAGTTCGGCCATTGGGCGGGACAGTTGGGTGACGGCCGCGCCATCACCCTGGGCGAGATACTCCGACCTGACGGCAGGCGGTTTGAGCTGCAGCTCAAGGGCGCGGGCAGAACGCCCTATTCGCGAACCGCGGATGGCCGTGCGGTGCTTCGTTCGTCAGTTCGCGAGTTCCTGTGCAGCGAAGCCATGCATTATCTCGGTGTGCCGACGACGCGCGCATTGAGCCTGGTTGCAACGGGTGAATCGGTGGTGCGCGACATGTTCTATGACGGCAATCCGCAGGCCGAGATGGGCGCCATTGTCTGCCGCGTCGCACCCTCGTTTATACGCTTCGGCAGCTTCGAAATACTGGCCGCGCAGGATGAACCCGATGTACTCAAACGCTTGGCCGATTACGTGATACGCGAGCATTTTCCCGAACTGCCGATGCCATCCTCTTCTACACATTCCATATCTTCCGCCGTTTCTGCACCCTCGACTTATGCCCGCTGGTTCGAGGAGATCTGCCGGCGCACCGGGTTGATGGTTGCTCACTGGATGCGAGTGGGCTTTGTGCATGGGGTGATGAATACCGACAATATGTCGATCCTGGGATTGACGATCGACTATGGCCCTTACGGCTGGCTGGAAGGTTTCGATTTTCAATGGACACCCAACACCACGGATGCCCAGGGGCGGCGTTACTGCTTCGGTGACCAAGCGCAAATCGCGCAATGGAACCTTATCCGTCTCGCGAACGCGCTTGCGCCACTGATCGAGGATCACGCCGCACTGGAGCAGGGATTAGCGGTCTATGGCGAAACCTTCAACAACACATGGCGTGGAATGCTGGCTGATAAGCTCGGACTGGCTTCACTGAACCATAGAGATGACGACGCGCTCATCAGCGAGCTGTTCGATTTGCTGCAACAGGTCGAGACGGATATGACGCTGTTCTTTCGCGCCCTGATGGAAATTCCTGAACCGGGCAACGTGGATCATATGGATGATCGGGCACTGGCGGAGCTATTTCGGAAGGCATTCTACGATGAGCAGCGAGCATTCGAACCCGCGCAGCTTGGCCGTCTGGCCGGTTGGTTGCGTCGTTATATCGCGCGGTTGCGCCTGGATGGTGATTCTCCGGATCAGCGTTATCAACGGATGAGCCGTGCCAATCCCAAGTATGTGCTGCGCAATTACCTCGCTCAGCAGGCAATTGAAGCGCTGGAGCGAGGCGATGCTTCTGTCATTACACGGCTCATGGAAGTGCTGAAACGTCCATACGACGAGCAGCCCGAACATGACGAGCTGGCGGGCCGGCGTCCCGAGTGGGCCCGACACAAGGCCGGCTGTTCGGCATTATCGTGCAGTTCGTAGCTTATGAGGAATACTGTCGTATCGACAAAAGGAGACGGGAAGGACCTGGTTTCTTGAGCTTGGGCTCATCAAGATGAGTGTGCCCGGTGATGCCCCGCGGCGGGTGGATTGATGGCTGAAAACTTCCCAACCCGAATCCGCCTCGTAGCGAGCTCACCAAAGATGTGAAGCTCACGGATAAAAAAATCATTTTTGTTTATGGCACTTAGTTGACAAATGAGCTGAAAATGAGCGATCAACTGCCGGATTCAGGTTTAAAGGATAACCGCTTGATTAGAGGCTGGCAGCGGGCCCGTTTATCAACCGCGCTGGTCCGATCTGCCGGCCCCATAATGCCGGGTACCGTAGTATGTGTTGGTCTGGCTGATCCAGGACTCATCGACCATATCCGGCCAGTTGTTCTTATCGAACCCTGGTGCGGATTCAAGGCGTTCCTTCTCGATATCCAATATGAAACGCCTGTCCAGAGTTTCGAGTTTAAGCGTTAGCGCGCACCATGGTACAGCATGAAGTTTTTCGCCAAGGCCCAGGATACCGCCGGTGGCCAGCACCGCATAAGCAACGCTGGCATGCTCCATATCAAGCATTACTTCCTTGATTGCGCCGAGGATTTCCCCCTTCGGCGTGTAAACATCCATTCCCAAAGGCCAGGTGGCACCCATGAATCTGGGGGCGGGGCTGTTACTTTCCGGCATTATTTTATCCAGGCCTTGAGTATTGTGTTCATAAGTCATGTTGAACTCCTGCAGTATATAGTTAAGGTCTTCCGATGACGTCATGCATTCCGCAAGCCGCTTCGTAAGCTTATGGCTGACGAAGCGTGCCTGAGCCAGCCAACGAGGTCGGTTCGGTGGCTAACACAGCGCGGTGTCTGACGTGCCCGCTGCAATGCATGAATGGTAGCGGGACGCCTTTAACCCAGATAATCCATTAGGACGCGAGATGATGGCGAGGCGGGTTGCGAGACAGTTTTGCCGGTTGGGAGAAATCCATATCTTGGTCTATGGACGCCGCTCAGGTAGCAAAAATGGCGGCGAAAATGGCCGCAAACTGACCGCCAGCACCCGGGTAGGCTCGCAGAGCCGCCTAATGAATTATCTGGGTTTAATATGATGACAACGGAATTCTCCGATATCCCACTATTCTTAAACGCACTAGTGAAGAAACAGTGCAAGGGCTTACCACGGCGGCGGGTTATGGTTGACGGTGGCGATAGATCGCCACGGGGCTCAGATGGGAAGCCACTACCGTTCCAGGTGCTGTTCTGGCGCTAGTAATATTACATCCGATGTCTAAAATCTGGCCGAAAACGGGCAGTTGACAAGCTTGAATCACATGGCTGCTATATGGCTATTTGATTATTAAGTCTTTTTTTGTATTTATCAGAATTTATCCCGAATCTGGCACCTATACACTTAGCTGTGTTTGAGCATGACCTTGCCATCAGTTTCACGCCCATGTATCGTGCGATTGATATGGGTCCTGGTGAAGCAGTGGCATTACAGCCGCGGCGAGGTTGGGCTGGCAATCGTAATTGAATTAGCTGTTTAGCATTATGGCGGCACAATCAGCACCATGCTGCGGAAGGGCCGGCTGGCTATCGGCCAGACGTCAGATTCAGTTAAAGCGAGAGGCCAAAATGACAATCCAGGGAACCAAAAGCAGCGAACCAGCACAAGTGGACCAGCATCTGGAGGAACTGTGCATCAATACGATCCGGATCCTATCCATTGACGCTGTTCAGAAGGCCAATTCGGGACATCCGGGTTTACCCATGGGAGCGGCGGCGATGGCTTATGTTCTCTGGACGCGCTTCCTCAAGTACAATCCTCATGATCCGCTGTGGCCAGATCGCGACCGCTTTGTCCTGTCTGCGGGACACGGTTCCATGCTTCTATACAGCCTGCTGCATCTTACAGGCTATGATCTCTCGCTTGACGAGATCAAGCGTTTTCGCCAGTGGGGCAGTCACACGCCAGGCCATCCCGAGCGAGGGCACACGCCGGGAGTCGAAGTTACGACCGGTCCGCTCGGGCAAGGTTTCGGCAACGGCATCGGCATGGCTATGGCCGAGGCATGGCTGGCGGCTCGATATAACCGCCCTAGTCATGATCTGGTCGATCACTACACTTATGCTCTCATCTCGGATGGTGATCTAATGGAAGGGGTGGCTGCGGAAGCAGCGTCGCTTGCGGGACATCTTCGCCTGGGCAAGCTCATTTATCTTTATGATCAAAACCACGTTTCGCTGGCTGGCGCAACGGATCTTACGTTCACTGAGGATGTCGGCAAGCGGTTTGAGGCATATGGGTGGCATACCCGAACGGTGCCGGATGGCAACGACACGGAGGACGTGGCCGCTGCCCTGCGAGAGGCGCAGGGTGAGAAAAACCGTCCATCGCTCCTGCTGGTGCGGACGCATATAGGCTATGGCAGTCCCCATAAACAGGACTCCTTTCATGCCCATGGGTCACCCTTGGGTGCGGAAGAAGTAGCTGCCACCAAAAAAGCATTAGGATGGCCAACGACCGATTCTTTCTTCCTTCCGCCCGAGGCCGTGGCGCACTTTCGGCAGGCTATCGGGCGCGGAGCAAAAGCGCAACAGGAATGGCAGGAGCGCTTCGATGCTTACCGGGCAGCCTTTCCCGTAGAAGCCGCCGAATGGGACCAGGTCATGGGCGGCCGGCTTTCTTCAGACTTTACGGCGCAGTTACCACAATGGAAACCCGGCGACAAACCCGTTTCGACACGGGTGGCTGCCGGGCAGGCCTTGAACGCGCTCGCCCAGCGCATTCCGAATATTATCGGCGGCTCGGCCGATTTGAACCCCTCTACCAACACGGCTCTGAAGGAGCAAGGCGATTTTCAGCCATCGGAGGAGACGCCAGTGCCAGCCGCTGCGGGTGCAGTCGGCGGTACGTGGAGCTATGCGGGTCACAATATCGCCTTCGGCGTTCGCGAGCATGCGATGGGCGCAGCCGTCAATGGCATGGCCGCGCATGGAGGCATAATCCCCTTCAGTGCAACGTTCTTCGTATTCTCCGATTACATGAAGCCAGCGATACGCCTGGGAGTGATCATGGGCTTGCGGGTGATTTATGTCTTCACGCACGACAGCATTGCTGTGGGCGAGGATGGGCCGACGCACGAGCCGATTGGTCACCTGGCCGGCCTGAGGGCGATTCCCGGCCTGACTGTTATCCGCCCGGCCGATGCGAATGAAGCCGCAGAGGCATGGGTGATTGCGGTAGAGAGAAGCTCGCCCACGCTATTGGCGCTATCGCGCCAGAACCTTTCCATTCTCGACCGCTCGCGTGCGCACGATGCCGGGGTGGCGCGAGGGGGATATATCCTTTCGGAGGCTGTGGGTGGCGCGCCTCAGGTACTGCTGATCGGAACCGGCTCGGAAGTCGAGCTATGCGTCAAGGCACAAGCGCGATTGAAGGAGCTGGATATACGCGCTCGCGTGGTCAGCCTGCCGAGCTGGGAGTTGTTTGCGGAGCAGGACAGCGGCTACCGCCAGCAAGTGCTGCCTGCCGGTGTGCGAAAACGCATAACAGTGGAAGCGGGCGCAACACTGGGATGGGAACGGTTTGCCGGAGAAGAAGGCTCCATTATCGGAATCGACCATTTTGGGGCCTCGGCTCCGGCGGAAGAAGTCATGAAACATTTCGGCTTCACTGTCGAGCGCGTCACCGCTGCCGCTCTGCGGCTTCTGGGTCGCTCGGAAGCGGCGGCGCAAGAAGAGGGGAACCCGCATGAACAGGGCGGCGCGTCTGTGGCACCCACATCGTCGGCCGAAGGACATTCCTGAGGAAGTACTCTCTTTTGCTCCACGGCAGAGCTGTACTACTTTTAGTTCTTCCAGGGAAGCGCTAAACAAATAATGCTTCCAGATCTGGGTAGGTTGGCTGCTGTTTTTTTTTAGCACGAGCAGACCGACAATTCATTTCCCGGCCATATTTCATTACCGAGTTACCGTGTTTTTCTGTTTCATCGTCCGCTCTGGGGCATAGCTGTAGCGGCTCGCGTTTCAAAACGACTGTGCTCGCATTCGACACCGTTTTTGGCTCACAGTAATTGCAAATGACTGGGCACTCATGCTCATATTATCTGCAAATGAGCTTGCATTGATCGGCGCCGGCTCGCATTAATTGCAAATGACTGGATTCAAATTGGCAATCCCGCCGCCAATATCCGATCGCGCAACTCTGCCGTGCGAGTGGGTTCAAGCTAGGGCCTGTTAACACAATCTAAGTGCTTCGACGATCAAGGCGAAGTGGATGAAGCCAGTGAACATTACATCAAGTTTCTCGAAGCGCGAGAAGATACGGCGGAATCCTTTCAGTCTCCTGAACAGTCGCTCAATCTCGTTACGCCGCCGGTACATAACCTTATCGTATTCCCAAGGCTCAAGCCGGTTGATCTTGGGTGGGACTACCGGAATGAAACCCAGGTCCAACGCTAGTTGCCGTGTTTCCTTTCCCTCGTAGGCGCGATCCATTAGCAGATAAACTGGCCAGCGGGGCTTGTCCAGGCTGCCGAGCAGCTTGCGCCCCTCCAGCGCATCGTGAGCCTGTCCGGGGGACAGCGCAAACGTTATAGCCGTTCGAGCATCCGCGGCAACCATATGAATCTTGGTGGTCCACCCGCCTCTGGATTTGCCAATGGATTGGGGGCCGTTTTTTTTAATGCCCCAGTGCCGTCCGGATGAACCTTCACAATGGTGCTATCCAGGGAAACGGCCTCGATCTTGATGCGAGCAATCTGTGTGCGCTGCAACTGCTCAAACACCCGATCCAGCACACCACTCTTGCTCCAGCGATTCATGCGAGTGTAGATAGTGTGCCAATTACCGAAGCGTTTGGGCAGACCGCGCTACCTGCAGCCATGCTCGGCCACATACAAAATGGCGTTCAATACGCTTAGATTGCTGAGACTGACATTGCCCCGCTGAAGTGGCAGACAGTGTACGATTCGCTCGTACTGGGCTTGAGTGATTTCCATGCCCGTAAGTATAGCTGAATACATGCAATATAGTTATTAGAGTTAACAGGCCCTAGTTGCTGAACAGCGCCCTGATTTCTGCCGGCTTGGCGTCGAACTGTTCTACCATGTCTTTGAGCCGATAACCGTGGCGCGTCAGCGTCTGCTCCAGATCGTCGAGCTGCCGCGATAGCACGGTTTCCACCAGTTCCGCCGTGACCGGCTTTTCACCCGTCTGGAAGCCGGCTTCCAGTGCCAGTGTCAGGTGCAGCTGGACTTGTAGAGGGGTGCGCAGCTTGGCGGCCAGCATGTCGATATACCAAATTCTGGCACACAACAAAAACTAAGTCGTCTTGGGCAACAAGGCGGTTCGCGCCCGCACACCTCGTCTGTGATCACGACCACTTCCAAATGCAGCCATCTTCTCAAATGGGTATATCACTCTTCAATCGCTGCTCTGTGTCAATTTGCATCCGCTGATGACACTGGTGCCGAAAGCGTGAGTGTCGGAAATACTTACATTCCAATGAATCTAAAAAAACCAATGATTCGTAAGTATTGGAAAGCAAAGCAAACCTGAAGCACAGCTGTTGGTGGCATGGATATTGCTAAGCCAGAGGTAATTTTCATTATAAGGAGATCAAACGTGCTTAAACCTCAGTATGGGCGTATTTTTTTCATCGCTGCTGCATTGCTATTCAGCTCTGGCTCCTTATATGCAGTACCGATAACTAGTTTTAATACTTCCGTCAGCTTTGTGCAGGGTGCTTCGACAGTCGATTCGACCGGTTATAGCAAGGATGCGCAGTTTTATGACAGCATGATCGATAAGAACGGAAACTTCGCTGCCACGGACCGCTCATTATACGCACCCGAAGGCATTGCTATCGCTCATAGTAGCTCGAACCCCTCCACCGGTGAACTGAAGGCGTTTTCGGAGATAACAGCCGGCGATAATCGCGGTTTTATAGCTGCCTTCAGTCGTGCCGATATCGGCGACAGCTTTCGAGCTTTTGAGGGCAAAAGCCCGTTCTCTTGGAACTCAACGACCGAAGCCAGTTTTACTTTCGATATTTCAGGGCTGGTAGATAAAGATCTCAATGCATATCACGACTCGGAATTTGGTCTTACCATCCTGGCCCCCGGAGCATTGGATGCTTATGCGCGATGGATGGAAAGCGATACTTCTGAAGAAATGAATGCGTACTACGAGATCTGGTCGCAACAAATTATCACAGAATTGTTTTATCAGTTAAGCCCGAGTATGAGCAATCCTTATCCTGGATATATAGGTGAATTGACCTCCTATCCAGCAACGGTTTCAGCATCATTCACGCCTGGATCGGATTTCGATTGGGTGTTGACACTTACAAGTTATGTGTACACTTTCGGACCCACTAATACACATGCAATAGCTGACTTTAGCAATACTCTCATTGCGTCGTACACCGGCCCGGAGAATACCACCACTTATTCCGGCTCCGGAATTTTCCCAAACACGTTGCCGCTGTCAGCGGCGGCAGTGGCTGTGCCGGAGCCATCGTCGGGTTTGCTAATTTTAATGGGAATGGGAGCGTTGATTGCAACCCGTCGAGCGTGCCGAAAAATATAAGCTTTCCTGAAGACAGCGTGACCAGGCCCGCAAGCACACTGCCACATCATGGATTTAGGGCTGGAGAGTGGCGGTGTCTATGGTTATCGCAAGATAACCGACGATCTACGTGACCTAGGCGAGCGCTGCGGCAAGCCTGCGGTCGTGGATGTCCTACCATGCCTCCTTCACAGTCCTCCGTTACAATCACAAAACCCACTTACACCGTCTGGTGCGGCGTGCCTTGTCTCCACGGCTTGTAGTTTGCAAATTCCAGTCATGAAGATCGGTTCATCGTGCACCGGGTAATGTACTACGGCTGTTTCTGGAAAACATGCTGATGCCCGATGTTTCTCTCTCTTCCACAGATAAAAGAATCAATCTATCTCCTGGTGCCGCAGGCTGTACGCTACAAGTTTGTTCTTATTGTGAGTCACGCTGAATTTAAACGCAATCGTGTAGGCGTTTACGGTCTAAGCTCTCAAACACCGGAAGCACAAAAAGAAGCTGCTATTCGCCTAGAGTTATCCTATCCACTGTTAAGCGATTCAATGTATTCGTTTTCCTCGGCTATGGAATTGCCTATGCTTGAGGTTGCCGGTTTAAAACTAATCAAGAGGCTAACGCTCATTGTTAAAGATGGCGTAGTCAGGAAGTGCTTTTATCCAGTATTTCCGCCGGATAAAAATGTTGATGAGGTGAGCGCTTGGCTTTCCGAAACCAAGCGTAACCTATCATAAAATTGGACTTACTAAATTGCGTTGATTGTAATGTTTTGGAACCAGGCATTTCATTTGCAATTAATGTGGGCCCACGACAATGGAATGCGAGCCGACGCCGTCAATGCAAGCTCATTTGCAGATAATGTGAGCCGGAGTGTCATTTTATTTGCAATTAATTCGAGCTGAAAATAGCGCCAAATGCAAGCCCGACCGGTTTCAAAGGCGAGCCGTTACAAGTAAAAGCCACGGTAGTGGTCTAATTTAAACCAACCGGCCTCCATGAAAGCCGGGGCGGTTCAGTCTGATCCCGGACTATCTGGAAGAATCAGGTCATGGGACTGATCTGGCCAGTGCGAAAGCATGAATGCTTCCAGGACCGTCCTGCTTCTTCTCCAGAGCAGAAACCTGCGCTTCGATCAGCACTTCCCCTCTCATACGGCGCTTTACAGCCGCCAACGCCTCTTGAATGATTCAGGTCGCAGTGTTCACAAAATGATCACTTTCAGGTTGGAATATTCACAAAATGACCACTTCCAGGTCGGAATATTCACAAGATGACCACTTTCAGGTCGAAATGCTCACAAAATGACCACCGATACATAATATTTCCCTGACAAGTGGTGTGGTAATTTTATCTCATCCTTGGACATTGGCTTCTTTCTTGAATCTGCGCTGATCAGTTTAAGAAAAGCCACGGCGAAATTGTCGTGTTTGGCTGCTGAACAGATAATTCGCACATCATAATCGCCAGTCTATCGGAACCGGGGCAACGTGATAGCAAGCAGCAGCTAAACGCTCTCGGGTGTGAGAAAGACTTGTTCATCTTGGAAGGGAGATCTGGAAGCTCATGGCCCTGCAACTCACCATCCATACGATTGACGTCGGGCAGAGAGAAAGTGCGCTCGTTGTTGCGGCAGACGTGGCAGCCGGGCGACACCGGACGATATTGATCGATGGCGGGCTGCTCGGGTATGCGGAGACGGTCCACAACTTTATCGATCCCATCCTCAGAGGTTACGGTTACCCCCTCGATCACATTCTCGTCAGCCACTACGATAAGGACCATTCAGGAGGCGTCGTAGGCCTCCTGAATGCGAACAACATGCGAGTCGTCAGCGAGGCCATCGCGAACACGGTGGCAAATGCGGCGCAATGGGCCGCATCAGGCACTCGCTCCCAGCAAATCGCCTGCGGAGCTGTGGCCGCATCGGCAACGATCCTCGGCGCTTGCGGCCGGAGCGTGAACCAAATTCTGACAATGTGCCAGGTTGTTTTCCCCCGAGCTGTCGGGAAGACAGACGACGAGGCCGGCGAGATTGGATTCAACTATGCCCTGGAGCATACCCACAGGCCTTGGAGCTTTCCCGCCCTTCAAGTCGGCGAAAATGGGAGGCGCATCGCAAAAATATCCTCGGTCGCTGCGGCGATTGCCATTGCGTCGGGAAACAATCCGGCTACTGCGGCGTTTGGCGCCATCTTCCTCTTGATCGCCAAAACACTTCCCAATCAGCTACGGTTCGATACCGGGGGCCAATACTGTAACGTTCATCTTATCGATATCGGGCAACCCATCTGGCCATCGCAATCTGCCGAGATATGCGCCGACGCGGCGAGCGGGCAACACATGACCAAGGCGAATCGGATGACGGCGCCGGGCGTAAGCCGGACCCGGGCGATGCCGGCGCGAGGGGACGAGATGCGATGGAACAGCGAGGCCGGTCGGACTCCCGCTCCCCCCCATTCACCCGCGATATTCTGCCTGGCGATCAACTCCTGGGTTTGGCAAGGGATCGGCAATAACCCTGTTCAGACCGTTTGGAGGCGCAAGGCCGAAAGCTGCACGTCCGGAGTTTAGTTGTAATGATCGTTAGTGACAGTTCGTTTCTTTATGCGGTTTAGGCAACTGTATTGTTTTATAAAGGTTTGCTAAAGAATTGCCTCATCCTTACATGCAATATTGTAGGTAAATGAATTTTTTACCGAAGATATAAGAGGATACATAGTATGAACCAGATAGTACTTATTGCGTTACGCAGACCTTACACCTTCGTGGTTCTTTCAATTCTGATCGTCATATTCGGAGTCAGGGCGATACGGCACTCGCCAACAGACGTCTTTCCCACTATCAAGATTCCCGTGATCTCTGTAGTCTGGGCTTACGCCGGCATGTTGCCGCTGGATGTGTCGGGTCGTATCACTTTTTACTTCGAACGCTTCTTGACCTCGACGGTGGAAGGTATCTCGGACATCGTCAGCCAGGCGTACTATGGCATCAGCATCACGAATATTTTTCTTCAGCCCCACACCAACCTCCCTGGCGCAGAAGCGGAAGTCACAGCCATAGCCCAGACGATTGTCAAGGCGCTGCCGCCAGATATTTCGCCGCCCATGATCATGCGGCTGGAAGCCTCTCAGGTAGCGGTAGCCAGCCTGCAGATTACCTCGGACGAGATGACGCCGGCAGACCTCTATAACCTTGCTTATAACCAACTCAGGCCCCTGATTGTCGTGATCCCGGGGGCGATTGTTCCGCATCCTTACGGTGGAAAGCCCAAGCAGCTTCTGGTATCCCTCGATCAAGACAAGATGCTGGCTCGCAATATATCGCCAACTGATATCCATGCGGCTTTCGATCGACAGAATATCGTGCTGCCCGCGGGCGATATGAAGATCAAGCAGACCGACTGGATGGTCCAGACAAACGCGATGCCGCCGGAGATTCCGGAATTCAACGATATTCCGGTTAAAAGGGAAGGAAATTCCTTCGTTTTTTTGCGTGACGTCGCCGATGTTCAGCTGGCAGGGCCGCCGCAAACAAACTCCGTAATCGTGGACGGTAAACAGGCCGTCATTATTGTCGTCATGAAAAGCGGCGAGGCATCGACCCTGGACGTGGTCGACGGCATCAGGGCAACCCTTCCGCGCATCAAGGAGATCGTGCCGTCCCATGTGGACGTTAGAATCATCACTGATGCATCGGTCTTCGTGCGGGAATCCATCAACGAGGTGACGCATGAGATGGCAATCGCCGGCCTGCTTGTCGGTTTGATCGTCATGCTCATGCTCGGCTCCTGGCGTCCCATGATAGTCGTTATAACTTCAATTCCATTGTGTATTTTAACCTCCCTCATCTTCCTGCAAGTGCTGGGAGAGTCGATGAATGTCATGACGCTGGGCGGATTGGCGCTGGCGGTAGGGATTCTTGTCGACGATGCGACAGTGATGATCGAGAACATCGATACCCACCTGGAAATGGGCAAGGAACTCGATGAGGCAATCATCGACGCGGCAAACCAGATCGTTATTCCGACGCTGCTCGCCACATTATGCATATGCATTGTCTGGTTGCCGCTGTTCACGCTTTCCGGCGTATCGGGCTATCTGTTCAAGCCGATGGCACTGGCGGTGATATTCGCCATGCTGGCGTCCTTCATCCTGTCGCGTACGCTCGTGCCGACCATGGCGAAATATATTATCAAGCATCCGCACGCAGAAGGACACGGAGAAGGACATGCGGAAGGACATGCAGAAGGATACGGTAAGGAAGGCGACCCCCCTGGCGAGGAAAAGCCAGGGGGGGAGGCTGCCGGTTTCAAGGAGAAGTTAAAATATCATATGGGGATTTTCTCCCGTTTTCAGGAGGCATTCGAGGCTCGCTTTGTTCAATTCTGCGCCTGGTATGGCGGGCTGCTCGAACAGACCATTGCAAATCGCCGCCGGTTCGTAACGATCATGCTGGCTTTCGCGCTCGTCTCCCTTGTTCTGTTCTACTTCAACGGCCGCGATTTTTTTCCGGAGGTCAGGTCGGGGACCATCCAGATGCACATGAGGGCGCCTCTCGGCACACGGATAGAAGCCGTAAACCGCATTACCACGCGCGTTGCGGAGGATATCTCGCAGATGCTTCCCGGGCAGGTTGAAGGCGTCATCAGCAATTGCGGCTTACCCGTCGGGCCGCATAATCTGGCGTTTATTCCGACGCCCACGATCGGAACGCAGGACTGCGATCTGACGATCACCCTGTTCGACGAGAAATCAGCCGTGTGGGATATTCGGAAAATTATCCATAAAGGTCTGAAGGAGCGCTATCCGGGGAGCGAATTCACCTTTCAGCCAGCCGATCTGATAGCGAAAATCTTGAATTTTGGTGCCCCTTCTCCGATTACTGTTCAGGTTAACGGGATGGATATCTACGCAAACTACGAATACGCGCGCAAATTGCAAGGCAGGCTGCGTGAAATCCCCGGCTCAAGTGATGTGGTGATCCAGCAAACCATGCGCACGCCCACCCTGTTTGTTGAAGGCCAAAGGACATATGGACTCGGTGTTGACAGGAGCGAATCGGATATTGCCCTGAATATGCTGATAACGACTAACGGAACCCAGCAGATCGACCAGAAATACTGGCTGGATCTGACGACCGGCATGTCATACCAGATCAACATCTATCAGCCTCAACCTTGGGTCTCAAGCACCAATGAGTTGAACAAGATTCCTGTCAAACCGGAGGGGGAAGGCGGCCTGGATGAGAAATATCAACTCCTGGGCAATCTGACGCAGAAAACGCCGGTAGGCACGCCCGGCCTGGTCACCCACAGGGGCATCATGCCGCTGATTGAAGTGTATGTGTCTGCCGAAGGGCGGGGGCTTGGCGACCTGCTGGATGACGTCAAGAAAATCGTCGAGGAGATGGACGAAGAAGTACCCCGCGGCTCCGATGTCCAAATCGCCGGCCAGGCCGCGAATATGGTTACCACCTATGGCGAACTGCTTATCGGTCTCGCAGCGGCTGTCGTGCTGATCTATCTCTTGCTTGTCGTCAATTTTCAATCATGGCTGGTTCCCTTCATCATCATTACAGCCCTGCCCGGCGCTTTGGCAGGCATTGCCTGGGCCCTGTTCCTGACTCACACGAATATTTCCGTTCCGGCCCTGACAGGGGCCATCATGGCCATGGGGACGGCCACGGCAAATTCCATACTTGTCGTGGCCTATGCGCTGGAGCGCATCGAAGCGCATGGCGACCCGCTGCGGGCCGCCATCGAGTCTGGCAAAGCCCGCATTCGACCTGTTCTCATGACCGCGGCGGCCATGATCATGGGCATGCTTCCGATGGCGCTGGGAGGATCCACCAATGCCCCGCTGGGCCGTGCAGTGATTGGCGGCTTGATGTTCGCGACGGTATACACCCTGTTCTTTGTCCCGGCTGTGTATGCCATCATGTATTACGCACGAAGCGCTCCTAAAGACAAGGAAAGCGTTCCTGGCGACAAAGAAATTGTTCCTCAACTCGGGAATTCCTGACATGAAAAAATCAAGTAAAACTATAGTGATTTTGGCAATCGTTCTCGGTGTTGTCTATTTGGGTTACCGAGTCATCGAATCCCGTAAACATATGGATTCTTTAACAGAAAAGGCGATGGAGAATGATGTTCGGACTGTGGCTATCATCAAGGCCGAGCACCTGCCTGCTCAGGAAACCATCAAGCTTCCAGGTACTATCCAGGCATGGTTTCAGGCGCCGATCTATGCCCAGGTCTCCGGTTACGTCAAGATGTGGCATAAGGATTGGGGAGCGATAGTCAAAAAAGGAGATGTACTTGCCGAAATCTACGCGCCGGCGCTTGATGCTCAATACGAGCAAAGCAAGGCGGATCTGGCGTCGGAAGTGGCCCTTAATGAGCTCGCCATACTTACCGCGGACCGGTGGATAGCCTTGCGCAAAAACCAGGCGGTATCCGAGCAATCGATTTCGGTAAAGGTGGCCGAGGCAAAAGCCCAACAGGCAAAGGTGAATGCCGCCAGGCAAAACGTCCGTAACTTTGAAGCATTGATTGGGTTTAAAACGATTGTTGCACCGTATGACGGTGTGATCATCAACCGTGCCATTAATGTGGGAGACTTCATCAATAAGGAAGGCACCATCAGTTTACCGGAAGGTGAAGTCCGCAATCTTTTTACTGTCGCCGATATGAGCCGGATGCGTTTGTTTGTCAGTGTGCCTGAGGCCTACGGCGCCACTATGCACGATGGCCTGAAAGCCGATCTGACGGTGCCGCAATTTCCTGGTCGGCATTTCACTGCCGAGTTTCTGACCACTGCTCGCGGCTTCAATGTTGGTACACGTACGGTGGTCACCCAATTTGTGATTGAAAATGAAGCGCGGGATCTGTGGCCGGGTTCCTATGCATCAGTCAATATCACTGTGGATGTTCCGAATAGACACCTCTCCATTCCATCCAGCGCACTGGTATTTGATGAGATGGGGACGCGAGTGGCCGTGGTGGATGACGACAACATTGTTCACTTCAAGCCGATCAAAATAACCAGAATCCTCGACGCTACTGTCGAATTAACCGAGGGCGTCTCAGCAGAAGACCGGATTATAAACAATCCCAGCGCTGCCATACTTGAAGGTGACAAGGTAAGCATTGTAACGCCTGCACCGGGGTATGATCTGATCAATGTTCCCAAAGAGCCGGGGTCATCGAAACCAGACTCAAAAGAGCTGGTTTCGGGATCCTCGAAACCGGACTCTCATTCAGAAATACCGGATCCGGGGTTAAAACAAGCATTGAACGGATCACAAGCATCATGAACACTCATTTGACCATGATCGACTTGCGGCGTAAAAAAGGAACCCATATTCCAAATCTCTGTCGTCTCGGCGCAAAATTTGGCGGGTTTTTATTTCTGGCGGCCAGCCTGGCGGCTTGCAGTGGCCTCCCCTTTCCTGCATTCGATCTGACGCCCACTTATAAACCGCCTGAATATGTTGTTCCGGATTCCTGGGAGGGAACGAGTGATTTCGTCAAGGCTAATCCGTCGGATGATGCAATCCGGCCCGACTGGTGGACACTATATGACGATCCAATTCTAAACAAGCTTGTGGAGCAAGGACTTGCAGCCAATCCGGACTTGCATGCAGCAGCTGAACGGTTCGTTCAAGCGCGCGATGCAATGATGAAGGCACGTGCTCGATATTTCCCCCAGGTCGGCTTTGAGTACGGTGGTAGTAATAACAGACAATCCGACCATAGCCTCTTTCGTGCTCCTGGAGAACCCGACAGCGATACTCAACATATTATGAGCGGAATTGCATCCTGGGAACCGGATTTCTGGTCGAAACTTCGGAATGTGGCGCAATCCAGAATCTATCGTGCTGAAGAACGTGCGGCTGATTATGGACTCGCACGCCTTATTCTGCAGGCGGAAATTGCATCGAATTATTTCGCCCTGCGTGGACTGGATGCACAAATTGCGATTTACACACGGTCGATTATTCTTTACAGGTATACGGTGGATGTTGTAGTGACTCAGTTTGAAGGCAAGATCGCCTCTAATCTCGACGTAGCACGGGCTCAGTCGCTGCTGTTCGCTACCGAGTCAGAATTGTCCCTGATGCAAAGCGACCGAAAGGTGGTGGAGCAGGCCATTGCAATTCTCCTCAATCTCGCTCCAGCCAGTTTTAGGATCGAGCCGGTAGATACCCTCCTTACCACGAATTTCAGCCTTCCGCAGACAATTCCATCTACTTTACTTGAACGTCGGCCCGATATTGCCGCGATGGAGCGCCGGATGGCACAGGCCAACCGCGGCATTGGAATTGCACGTGCCGCTTTTTTTCCGGATGTGTCCTTCCGGGTCGGAGGAGGGCTTGAGAATTCCGGGCTCAATCTGCTCAGCCTGGCTAACAGTTTCTGGGCCTATGGTTCCTCTTTTTCCATTCCGATTTTTCAGGGTGGATATCGTCGGGCTCAATTGCAGCAATCATGGTCGGCCTATCGCGAGACAGAAAATGCATATCGTTCGACAGTGTTGAATGCTTTTCGTGAAGTTGAAAATAACCTGACCAAGACCTATTGGATGGCCAAGGCCGCCGAACGGCAGGACGCTACCGTCGGAGCCGCACGTATCACACAAGACCTTACCATGGATCTCTATAAGGGCGCTTTGGCCTCCAGCCTTGAACTCATTTATGCACAGATCGGCACGCTGACGGCAAGCGTCAAGTCTGTACAGATCAAGACTGGTGTACTGGTAGCATCGGTGGACCTCATTCGTTCGCTTGGAGGGGGCTGGAACCGCGACCAATTACCCGAAGACAAGGAAATTCAACCCTTTAGCGTACTTCAATATTGGGATCTTGATAAGCCATCGCCAGTCGGTGGAATTGACGTCAATGCGGATCCTGCCGATAGAAACAGCAAAAACAATAATTTGACTAAGCCTCTGGTTCAACATGAAGATCATAGCGATGGAAACAAAAACAATAAACTTCCGGCACCCCCGTTTCCAGAGCCCTTTTTTCCATAACTGCATTTTGCAAGAGCTCCTGGGCTCGCTGGCAAGCACAGCAGGAGGTCTACCTGAAGGAGGTGGGGGACAACGAAAAGAGCCTTACATCCGAGGCCAGCCGGGATGGTGTTAGCCGTATCGCGATTGCCAGAGAAGTGGCCCCAAGAATTTGAATAAGTCCGTAAGTGGAGAATCTGCTACCTTTTGATGGTCCCTGCGGGGCTTGGATATGGAGCAGACATGCCGATTCCAACCGATGAGGACCGAAGGCATCTCGTATTTGCCGTATCGCAAGAGGCCGAGTGGGTTGGCGTCTCATTCGTGCAATCGGCTGGCGATCTTGCGCGGGTGAGGTCTTGTTTCCCCCTGGACCTGGGATCAAACCGCAGCAATGGCCGATGCAAGGTGAAGAAGCACTTTGTCATCATGAAAATCAGTCCTTATGAGTGGGGTCAAGCGCCAATGCCAATTCGGCATCAAGAGCCCTCGCATTAGCGGCCGCATCCGCTTCGGATAGTAACTCGCCTTCCCATTTTGCGACCACGGCGGCGGCAATCGAGTTACCCGCAGCGTTGGTCGCCGAGCGTCCCATGTCCAGGAAGGCGTCAACGCCCAAAATCAACAGTAGACCCGCTTCAGGAATGTTGAAGTGACCTAGCGTTGCGGCTATGACAACCAATGACGCACGCGGAACGCCTGCCATCCCCTTGGAAGTCAGCATCAGGATCGCCATCATCGTTAACTGTGTGCCAAGCGATAGCTCGACGTCATATGCCTGGGCAATGAACAGTATCGCGAAAGTGCAATACATCATTGAGCCATCGAGATTGAATGAATAACCCATCGGCAATACGAAGCTGGAGATTTTTCGCTTCACTCCAAAGCGATCCAGGGCATCGAGGAGTTTCGGATAAGCTGCTTCGGAGCTTGCAGTTGCAAAGGACAATAAAAACGCTTCCCTGATCAGAGCCAGTAATTTGAATATGCGTCGTCCCAGAAAAATGAAACCGGCTAACGCAAGCAAACACCACAGGATAAAAAGCGCAATGTAGAAGCCGCCCATAAAAACTGCAAACTTCGACAGAATTCCCAAACCGTTGGTGGCGACGGTGGCCGCTATCGCCGCAAATACCGCGGCTGGCGCAAGCAGCATGACATACGCCGTGATTTTCAACATGACGTGGGTCAGCTCATTCATTATCCGGGTGAGGGTTTTACTCACATCGCCCAGGGCGGCCAATGCCACGCCAAAAAACATCGAAAATACGACAATCTGAAGGATTTCATTATTCGCCAAGGCCTCGGCAAATGATTTTGGTACCAGGTGGATCACAAAATCCTTTAACGTAAACGATGGTGCCTGGAGATCGGCAGCGGCGTTCACCGCCGGCAAGGTCAATCCGAGGTTATGCCCCGGCTGTAATAAATTTGCCACGAGCGTGCCTAATAACAGCGATACCACTGAAGCGATTAAAAACCAGCCAAAGGCCTTGAAAAATACCCTGCCGACCGATTTCGCATCCCCCATGTGTGCGATTCCCGCAACGAGTGTCGAAAAAACCAGCGGACCAATCAACATCTTTACCAGACGGAGAAAAATATCCGATATTAAAGAAATGTAACCAGCAATTTGCGCAGCGTCATCGGTAGAGTAATGGGTAAATATCATGTAACCGGTGCCAACACCCAGCGCCATTGCAATTAGAATAGATGCCCACTGCGGGAGTTTTCTCCCTGCGATTTGCCGGGGCGTTGACACTGTCGCACTGATTGGCATGATGTACCTTCGTATCTTACGGTTATCAATCGGAAAAAATCGTATCGAAATTTTACTTTTATTACCACTACCGGTTACGGGGATTTGAACAATGAAATTACCGGTTCACGTCAACCCAGGGAATTCGAAGGCGGCACTCGAGTGGACGCGTATTTTCGTCTTGGTATTTTTATCATTTTCGGGCTTATCGACCAGTCGAAAAAGTGCTGAATTATGTAGGATGACTACGTAGAATTACGTAGAAGAGAAAAAATCGATACTTGCCGGGAAGGAAAAGGGCGCCGCAAGGGTATCGTACCGTGCCGAGATAGCATGAAGCAGGGCTTGTCCCATCGTCAAGACTATCGACCTGAACAAAATGAGGAGTACCATCGATTCATCCGGATCATCGGATAGGGGTTGTTATTCACCTATCCGAGAATATAAAAACCGGTAGTCTAACTAAACGTATCGCAAATATGACGCAATCCAACTGGCAGCGAACCAAGATTGTATGCACACTGGGTCCGGCGACGGACCGGCCCGGCGTGATAGAGCGGTTGATCGAGGCCGGAATGGATGTCGCGCGCATCAATACATCGCACGGGGATCATGCCGACCATGCACGGCGTATTCGGCAGGTCCGGCAGGCGGCGCACGCGCTCGGCCAGCCAGTGGCCCTGCTCATGGATTTGCCCGGTCCCAAATTCCGCCTGGCCGATCTTCCAAATGGCTTTTGTAAATTGGAGGAAGGAACGATAGTCAGGCTCGTGGTGGCGGGTGACGAGGCAAAGGGGGCCAGCGCAGACAATTGCTGTCTGTTGCCGGTGCGAAGCCGTGAGTTGCTTCAGGCATTGCGAATCGGGGAACCGGTATTCCTGGCAGACGGATCGGTCGAGCTCGGCGTGAAAAGCGTGACTGCAAACCCAAGCCGGGCCGATTGCCAAGTGCGCATCGGCGGCACTGTCCGCTCCGGGTCCGGCATTAATATACCGGAATCCGCCACAGACATGCTGATTCCAACCGATGAGGACCGAAGGCATCTCGCGTTTGCCGTGTCGCAAGAGGCCGAGTGGGTTGGCGTCTCATTCGTGCAATCGGCCGGCGATCTTGCGCGGGTGAGGGCTTGTCTCTCCGCTGGACCCGGGATCAAACCGCTGCTGATGGCCAAGATAGAGAAGCGCCGCGCGTTGGACGATCTTGACGCGATCGTGGCAGCATCCGACGGGGTGATGGTGGCGCGCGGCGATCTGGGCGTTGAAACCGATCTTGCCGAAATACCGATTGTGCAGAAGCGCATTATTTCGGTGGCTAATGCTCAAGGTCGACCTGTTATTACCGCTACGCAGATGCTCGAGTCGATGGTGGAGCATGAGCATCCGACGCGTGCCGAGGTGACTGATGTGGCCAATGCCGTGCTGGATGGGACCGATGCTGTCATGCTTTCAGCGGAGACAGCCGTCGGCGAGTTCCCGGTGGCGGCAGTGCGGTTTCTCCAACGCGTGCTTACCGCAACCGAGGAGGTGTATGGCGGACGCATGGCGCGAGACCGGATGAATCCCGCGGAAACAGCCAGCCCGAACGAAGCAGGAAACGCCCTGAGTTTTGCGGCGTGCCTGCTCGCTGCCCGTCTCGGCGCCCGGGCCATCATTGCTCCCGTTCAATCCATGGAGACGGCGCTATCCGTTGCCCGCTTCCGCCCTCAGGCACCGCTTGTCATGGTCGCCGATTCCGTGCGGTTGTATAGAAGTCTCGCACTGGTCCGCGGTATTTCGCCGCTCGTTGTCAACGCGCCCGATAATGGAGCGGAGCCCCAGGCTCGCCTTGCACAAGCTCGAGAGTGGTTGTTTACGCATGGGTTGGCGCAAGAGGATGATCTGGCTGTGTTGTTGTCTGCCTCCGGCGCTGCCGGCGATAAAGCAGATACGCTGCAGACGGTCCGGTTGAATAGTTAACGGACCTTTTAATCAGATGCGCCTATAGCTCCGGTAGGGTTCTGATATCGTCAGCATCTTTCGCAATTATTACGCGATTACGCCCGGCGCTCTTTGCCTCATACATTGCCACATCCGCGCGCTCAAGCAATGATTCCTTGCGTTCGTCCGGCCTCAACATTGCGACGCCAAGGCTGATGGTTACCGGGATGGTCAGCTCCTTTAGATGTAAAGGCGTGTCCATCACCCCTTTACGCACGCGCTCGGCGATGACCGTTGCCAGTTCCAGATCGGTATTTGCCATGAGAATGACGAATTCCTCTCCGCCAAACCTGCCTACCATGTCGAAATCGCGTACTGCCGCCTGAATTCGGCTTGCGACGTGCCGGAGCACAAAGTCACCAACGACGTGCCCATGCGTATCGTTGATTTTCTTGAATAAATCGAGATCGATCATGATCAGGCACATGTTGCCGGAAAGACCCTTTTGACTCTTATGCTGGTTCGCGTGCGCGGCGTTAACCTGATGCTCAAGGGATTCCATGAGGCCCGCATAATTCATCAAGCCGGTGAGTTGATCGATCGAGGCTTCCTGGTGTAATCGGGATGTTTCTTTGCGGAGGTTGTCCAGCGACTTTTGCAGTTCGGCAACTTCCGGCAAATGGTAGCCCTCGGCCGTGAGATATAAATCAAGGGATGAAAGCTTCAAAACACAATCTACGAGAGGCCGGGCGGTTGAAGCAGCTTCCGCGAATCTAACTGATAGACGGTCTATGAGCACCTGCTGGATAAGGCAGTGCTGTACCTGAAAAATGCCCAGAGGAATTTTCGCGCGTGCATAAGCAGCGGCGCTCGCAAGCCGATCCCCAAAATACTCGGCGGTATCAAAGTTCTGGCCGTAGTGCTGCAAGCGTTCGATCCAGGTTCTCTTGAAGGATTCGATACCGATATTTCGCTCGATCAGCGTAAAGCCCCGGCTACGCGCCAGTGGGACAAGGCAGGAATCGACCAGCTCATCAGCTTTTCCAGCAATCACTTCTGCGCGCATGCGCTCGGCAAGCAAGCCATGCTCCGCACTGAATCCCAATATGGAAAGTACTTCCCTGATTCGTGTGCTGTCAAATCCGAATATCGCGCAATAAGGAGTCGTTGTCCGATTCATCATCCAGATATCTATATGAGATAAAACACCCGCGATTCCATAGGGACAGGCCTAGAAAGTTGCAGCATGAAGGATAACGGGTTAACCTCGACATTGCTATAGCCAGCACTCTCCTGTACCCATACGGACCATTTCTCATGAATCTCGGCCGCTACGTAATATTGCTATATGTCGTTGCCTCCTTTGCACTCGCGGGATGCGCGTCGCCACGGTCGTTTTTAGGAAGTTCATTTCCGACTGTCACTTACAAGAATATCAAAAAGAGAGACGTACCGCTTCGGCTGAAGCTTGTTGTCGAGTTTCAGCGAAATGGCGTACGCTTTCCCATGGGAGAGGTTCCACTGAGAGATTATTCAGGCCGGATACTCAGGGACACCGGCATAATTTATCCTATTGATGAGCTCTCTCTGGGGCCGGAGCAGGAAGACGGCGAAATCAGGATCGTGCTGAACAATGTTGCCGACAGCGGCACTGTTGCGGTGGAGGCATCCCGCACAGGATTTCCGTTGTGGATGGTTGGAAAACTGATTACGGACGCTTATGAGCTGTCGATGTTTATCAGCGTAAATGGAAAGACACTCAGCCGCACGGGCATGCAGCATGCCGTTCATACCGCTATCGGCAACATGAGCGTACCCGACAATGTTCAGGTTTTTCCGGCGAACCAGGCGTTCGGAAAAGTGCTTGAACAGATGATCCTGCGTGCGCTGGAGGATTTTCAGAGTCGCGGCGAGCTCGTTTGGCTGGGCCTGCCGCCTGTGGATTGGGGTAGCGCTAGAACCCCGATGTTCAGTTCCGCATTTGAAATGCCGGGTTCGTGCTTCACCCCAACTTACCTTGCTGTCTTCACGCCGAACCGGTCCTTGTAATCGGCGATCTTGCCTACACCTTCAATGCAGGACGGAACGCTTTATTTTAACCTAAATCCGGTAGTTGGACGGGGGGAAGTGTACGGTTTTTGGGGTGCAGGGCAAGGCGCAACGACGCGGAATGCGCCCGCGCAGGGCGGAGCAGTGCCTTCCGCAGGAAGGTGCGACCCCGAAGCGGGATGCGGGCGCCCCCTCGCGTGTGGGGCGCGATCGCGGCAGCCCCTGCGCTGCCCGATCCCCGCTTCGCAGGGTCCCTCGGGCGACGCTTCGGGGCGCCGTTCCATCCCAAGAAGTTGCAACGCAACCATGCGCCGCAAAAACTGTGCAATTCACCCCGTAGCGCCCTCACCCGGAAGGTGGGCGTCAAGAATATGAAATATTGTTATTAATCATAACACTTATCTATTAGATGAGCGGTCAACTACCGGATTTAGGATTATTACTGTCCTGTCAGAAACCTGCGTTCCAGTGGTTCTATCGCAGGACCCTCGATCACTGCCCCGTCGGGAGCGAAGCGGCTGCCGTGACAAGGGCAGTCCCAGCTTGTCTCGACGCTATTCCAGTGCACTTTGCATTTCATATGCGTGCATACCGGCGAGACCGCTATCAATGTCCCGTCAGGGGCTCTGTATGCTGCCAGCGATTCATCCTCGAACTCCACGATCGCGCCTTTGCCCGGCATGAGCTGCGATAATTGCATCGTCTCCCGGTTGATCACGTAGTCCTTGATGAAGGATTTCACCACGCTCACCGTTTCTTCGGCTATGCCCTTGGCTCCCTTCAGCGGCGAGAAACGACTCGCGTTGACGAGCGGGGCAAAAACGTTGTCGCGCCCGGCAATCTGGTCAGCGATCAGCGATGCAGCCAGCGTTCCATAGGTTAAACCATCGGTCTCGAAGCCGGTAGCGATGAAGCAGCCTGTCGCATCACGGCCAATATACGGCAAGCCATCTGCTGTGCTGTAATTCTGCGCCGACCACCTGAACGCCACTTCACGTACATTAAGATGGGCGTGTGCGGAGGACTCGAGCCGGTCCAGGCTGATTTTCGCGTTTTCCTGACCCGTCTTGTGCTCCTCTCCGACGCAGACGAGGAATGTGGCGTCATCGACATCCACGTTGCGAATCGACAACCGTTCGATGCCGGTGCCCCAGAAGATCCCGGAGGGAAAGGAATTCCTGGCAATGCGTGCGGCGAGCCCGTATTCTCGGTTGGCGATCATCTCTGCCTGCACCAGGTGCACGCCCTTTGGCGAATGAGTGGCAAACACGATTTCCCTGGCTGTTACCTTGCCTTTGTCTGTACGCACTGCGCGCTTGTCTTTATCCACTTCGATAACAGTCGAGTTTTCGAAGATACGGCAACCCTGATTTTCGGCTTGGCGGGCAAGCCCACGAACATAAGCCTGCGGGTGAAATTGCGCCTGGTTATCCAGCGCCAGTATGAGCCCTGAAGGCGGGGCAAGGGGAACGGGCAGCGCTTTTTCGAGATGAACGGATAGTCCTGCCTTGAGCGATCCCTGGTATTCTTTCTCCACTGAGTCCTGTGCGTTCTCGGAGGTGGCATAACGGTAGAGGCGGCAACGGCGGAAAGCACAGGGGATATCGAATTTACGCACCCGCTGGTCGATCTGTTCCACCGCTGCGCGACGGGCGGTAGCAACCGCTCGGGCCGTATCGCTGTCCCATCGGTCAATGATATGGTGTATTCCCTTGCTGACGGTTTCGTACAGGTTGCCCGTTGAGTTGCCCGTGCTGCCGAAGCCAACGGTGTGGGCTTCCAGCAGCACGGCCGAGGTGCCTTGCTCGGCCAGATTCAAGGCAAGTGTAACGCCGGTAATACCACCCCCGATGATGACCACATCGGCCGTAATCTCTTCCTGAAGTGTTGCAAAGCCTGCTTGAGGCACCGTCGCGCGCCAGACAGAAATCGTATTCATGATATTTTCCTTCTTGTTCAGAATAAGCGATGATGCCTATCGTTGAACATAAACCGGAATTGTTCAATTGTTCTGTACGCTATGGCACATTAAGCCCAGGCTTGGCAGCATATGCGAAGCGGTTCGGGTGGATGTAATTTTAGTGCTGTGGCTGTGTGATAAATACTGATAATCGGTGATAGTTGTGGGTGCCCGCAGTGGCCAATATACCGTCTATGAATTCCACCTAGGTAGGTCGGGCTTCGCCCGACGGTCGTAAAATAATGTCGGGCGGAGCCCGACCTACGAAAAAAGGAGCGCTATTGTGAGACAACAACTTATCATTTTTGCCATTTTTTTTACGCTCGCGGTTACCGCTGCCCAAGCTGAGCCTCCACATTTGAAGGACCGTCAAACCGGCAAGTATCTGGGTAATCTCAGCGCCAATCCATACGATCCCAACTCGACAAGCAACCCGTATGGCCGCTACGGGAGCGAGTATAGCGAAGATTCCATCAATAACCCGTATGGGCGATATGGCAGCCCTTACAGCAGTGACAGCGCGAATAACCCATACGCGACAAACCCGCCAGCGATATATGACGCGAGTGGTAATGGCCAGTGAGACCACCGGGTAAGTTATGAGCGGGATCGCCTCCGCCGCTGAGTTTATGCTTCAAATTCTGCACATTGTCGGGGCCGGCATCAAGGGGAGCGGCGAATTGTCGGGTTCGCGCGCTGGCGTGAACCGTTGAGCTGATTACCAGACTCCTCTGGTATAAGTCGTCACCCATTACGACGTTGCTGCCGGGGAATCGGCAGCGGTAGTGTCTCGAACACCGATATCGAATAATCCAGAAAAAGCTCGATTTTACGCTTGAGGTCGCTGGACATCGTGATGCGCCTGGAGCGCAGGTCATCGGGATCCACGTGCTCGATGAGCAAGCCGTGATCGATAGCAATCTGAATATATTTTATCGCGGTTCGCTGGCTGACGTTCGGCATGAGCTGATACAACTCCGATTTGTGGAACGTGTCATTAGCGTCGTTGAACCTTAACCACATCCGCGTGAAGAGGTCGTAGTAGTTCAGATCGTGGAAAAGCGTGTCTCCCAGAACATCCATCCAATACTGATCCGTATCATTCTGCAGATGTATGAATTGGCGCCGCCTGGCGTCCGCCTGTTTTTTCGGGTTGCTCATTTCTCTTCAGTTTTTTGCCTCGCGGCATCAGCCATTATCCATAGCTACAATTATAATTCTTATTTGTATGTAATTTTACATGTATAATTACGATCTATAAGGCCTGACGATTTGCCACGGCGTGGCATGACAGTGGGGAATCCCACGAAAGATCATAAAAGCCCCGCCTAATTGGAGGCTGGCGTCCCCAAGGGGATTCGAACCCTATACTCACGGTGAAAGGGTGATATGAAAGGGGGTGATATCCCAGGTCACCGGACGATGGGAACGAAATATGTTGAAAACGGAAAGCTGCATATTGCCGCTAAGGAAATGCCAAATCATGTTCAACAGAATTGAAAAGACCTACTTTCGCCTTTCAGGCAGCTTGCGCCCAAACCTTTTGGCCTTCCTTTACTGCCAGTTTTCCTATTTTGGCGGGGCTACCCTTATTCTGTCCTTGAATCCAATACCGATGGTGCTGGGTACGCTCGCCATGGCGCACGGGATGACGATAGCGGCTTATCTTATTCATGATTTAGGCCACAACGCGCTGTTCAAGTCGCCGCACCACAATGCCTTGATGGCCCGCGGGCTAAACTGGCTCACTGGCGGTTGCTATGCAACGTATGACAATGTGCGTGTGACGCACATGAGGCACCATGTGGATAACGCGGATGTTATTTTAATCGACTACAGGGGTTACCTTGCGCGCCATCCGGTTCTGCGCCGTACTGTAGAGGTGCTGGAATGGTTGTATGTGCCGGTCATCGAGTTCCTTATGCATGGAATGCTCATCCTCGCGCCGTTTATCTTCAAGGAAAAAAAAGACCAGCGGGCTCGGGTAATCGGGATAACCGTTATCCGTTTCAGCCTGCTTCTGATGGTATTTCTGCATTCGCCACTGGCTTATGCGTGCTATCTGCTGGCTTACACTATATTCCTGACGATTTTGCGCTTCATGGATGCGCTTCAACACAATTATGATCTTGTTCCGGCGCTCGGTAGCGATGCCGACCTGATGAAGCATAGAGGCGACCGGGGTTATGAGGAATCTCATACGTTCAGCAATCTGCTCTCGGCTCGCCACCCGTGGCTGAACCTTCTTACCCTCAACTTCGGTTATCACAACGCGCACCACACAAGACCTACCGCGCCGTGGCACGAACTGTCGAAGCTGCATGATACGTTGTATGGAAATGATACGCGAGTTGTCATTCCGTTCGGGAAGCAGTTATCGAGCTTCCATAAGAGCAGAATAGGACGTGTTATCGGCGATGACAGCGAAACGCGAGGGGATCAGTTTGCGCAACGGCTTCGGGATGGCACAGCGGTGGGCGCGGGCGGGGTTTCTTTTCTGACACCGCTTTAGGAACGTCAGAATTTCACTGAGCCGACTCGTTGATATGGCTCAGCCTCAGGTGAATTAATCCCGCTTGCGCAGGTACCATTGAAGAAAATCGGATATACGATTCTCGTATTCCTTACCGGCATAGGCGTGCATATTGAAGTGCCCTCCGCCGGGGACGATCCAGATTTCTTTCGGCTGCCGGGCGGCATCAAACAGGCGTTCGGCTTCTGCCATTGTCGTATGCTGGTCGTCGGTGCCGGAAATCAGCAGTAATGGCGCGTTGAGATTGCCTATCCGGCTGATGGGGTTCAACTCATCGGGAGAGGCATTCAGACGAAACGATAGCTGTGACAGCAGGAGTGGAGAAAAAACCGGGCCGATCTGTCCAAGATGAAGCCTCAAGCGGTTTTCGACGGCTTCCTTGATGGTGGGATGGAGCGATTCGAGCACCACTGCGTCAAGCCGCAACGGATTTTTCGCGAGCACGATCGCGGCCGCCCCTAGCGAGACCCCGATGGCTGCGATCCGTTCGTGGGGGAAAGTATTACGCAGATAGGCTACTGCGGCTTCCACGTCTTCCGACTCGCGCAAGCCGAAGGTGATCCGGTCTCCCGGCGTTTCGCCGTGTGCCTGGAGATCGATGAGGAGAACGTTGTACCCTTGTTCATTCAGGAACTTGGCGCGGCTCAGCATTTCGACGCGATTGCTCCGGATCGAATGCACGAGCAACACGGTGCCGCCACCTCGGGTTCCCCGCGCCAGCCAACCGTGCACACCGGAATTTTCCTCTCGTGAATGGGTGCTGAGGGGTATTTGTACCGGTTCGACCGGAAAATCGGTTGATAGCGTGTTGACGGCAGTAGGCGTCGCGCCTGATAAAAGTTCGCCGACACCCATGGCGACAAGCAATATCACCGCGATGCAGGAAAATAGGGCAAGCACGCCGAGCAAAATCAAACGGCGCATAGGCGGCTGCTCATGGTTGATTCATGGTGGGAATGGCTGATATAAACCCTGGTTATTTTCCCATGCGGGTTTTGCGTGAGGTCAAGCAATGTCGTGGCGGGTGGTTCTCAGGCGGAAGGGGCCGATTCAAAATAAGGCCGGCTAGTTATGCCCCTTGCACGCTTGGCTTTTGCACCCATCCGGTCAGGTTTTCAATGGCGGCAACCAGCTCATGCGATTCGACGGGTTTCGAGAGATGCATCTGATAACCGGCAGTTATCGCTCTCGTCCGATCGTCAGAGTGGGCAAATGCGCTCAGGGCAATAGCAGGCGTTTTCCCACCGTCAGTTGCAGGAAGATTTCTTACTTCGCGAATGAATTGGTATCCATCTTTTTCCGGCATGCCAATATCGCTTACTATCACATCGGGCCGCTGGTTTTTCAGCATTTCCAGGCCCGCTGCGGCGGTGGCAGCGGTAATCACGTCGGCTTGAAATAGCGTAAGCACCTCCTTGATGAGTTCGCGTGCATCCTGTTCGTCATCAATGACCAGTACTTTTACGCCGGGAAGCGTGATATGCCCATTCTCAAAGGCAATTTGCGTGGACGCTGCGGGGCGCTGGTCTTTTCTTTCACTGATGGGAGCGAGCGGCAGGCTGACGATAAACGCCGACCCTTTATCCTCGCCATCGCTTTCCGCTCGAACCGTTCCTCCATGAAGACCCACGAGTTGCTTCACGATGGCCAGTCCCAGGCCAAGGCCGCCGTGATTTCGCGTAAGTGTGGAGTCGGCCTGGCGGAAACGGTCAAAAACGTATGCGAGGAACTCAGGCTTGATGCCCATCCCCGAATCCCTTACGATAATATGGAGATGAGAAGCGACCCGCTCGACTATGACCTCTACGGTGCCGCCCTTGGGAGTAAATTTAACCGCATTGGAAAGGAGGTTCCAGATGACCTGCTGAAGCCGGTTATTGTCCCCTGAAACCCATCCCGCGGCCGGATCGATGGTTCTTCGAATACGAATCCCTTTGGCTTCCGCCGCCGGGGCGATGGATTCAATCGCCGCCTCGGCGATGCCGGCAAGATCCAGTCGCTGCACGTCAAGCCTTACCTTTCCCGAGATGATACTGCTCATTTCGAGCAGGTCTTCGATAAGCTTGTTCTGTGCGCGAGCATTCCGCTCGATGGTTTCCAGGCCTCGCTGGATGTCTTCCTTGCCCATTGTTCCCTGCAATATGAGCTGTGACCATCCAAGGATCGCGTTGAGCGGCGTCCTGAGCTCGTGAGACAAGGTGGCGAGAAATTCATCCTTCAACTGGTTGGCGCGCTCGGCTTCGCTTCTTGCGATTCTTTCGTTCTCGAGAAGTTGTTTTTTTTCCTCGTCCGCCCGCTTTATAGGGTCGATATCGGTATTAGAACCGACCCACATCAATATATTTCCCCGGGCATCGCGTCTGGCCTGAGTCTGGATCAAATGCCAGCGGTAATCCCCGTCGGCCCGCCGGAAACGGCATTCCATCCGAAAAGGCTCGCCCGTGTTCAGAGAGTGATGCCAGCGCCCGATGCTCTCATCCATATCTTCGGGATGGATGAGTTTTGTCCATTCCCAGCCCGCCATTTGCTCAGGGGCAAGACCTGTGTAATCTTTCCATTGCTGATTGAAATAATCCAGGGTTCCATCGGCCCGGGCGGTGAATATTTTTTGCGGCATTGCCTCAGCCATGAAACGCAAGCGCTCGGTGCTTTCGCGCAGGGCTTCCTCAGCGTGCTTGCGTGCCGTGATATCTCTAAAGCTCCAGATGCGGCCGCTGCTCCGCTCTTCGATATGCTGTATCCTTGAAAAGCGCTCGAACACTCTGCCATCGGCCAGTTCCAGCAAATCATAACTCTCTGGCGGCCAGGTTGCGTAGATTTCCTCCAGCTTATCCAGGAATTGCCGCGGATCCGCCAAATGCTTGCAGCAGAATTTCAGAAGATGCCGGTGTTGCCCCGTATCGATAATGGCAGGGTGGATCTGCCACATCTCCAGATACCGTTCGTTGAAGCGAAGTACATTATCATGCTCGTCGGTAACCAGGATTCCATCGGCTGTCGATTCTATGGTGGCACGCAGGATAGACAGGGAATGGTCAAGTTGCCTGGTTTTCTCTTCCAACGCTTCCTTGACCTGCTTGAGCTCGTGCTTGACAAGCTCGCTCGCATGAGGAATGGTATTGGAAGTTTGCAAGATGTGGGAGCGTGGCCGCTTTTCATCATTATCTTCCGTCATTGCGTCATTCCTTTTTAAAATCCTGGCCAGCTATAAACAACAAGGCAGCAGTAAACAGTGGGTGCCCAGACTCGATAATTTTCTTTGACAATGGTATACGCGGTAGGTTTTATTTCACGGGCATTGCCCACCCTGTTTAATCCCTGAGTTCAATCAAGAGGATCTCTTGAGTCCATTCAACGCCAAAAGACTGAACAATACCGTTTTTTCGGATCAGTTCGTTACATAACGGCATTAGTATATATGGGACCGGTTCTTTTCTTAATCGGTATCAACGATATCGCGCCCTGTTCCGAGAAAATTATCACGGTCATGGCATAATTTCTTTTTTCTTGAGCATAATGCCGCAAGTTCGAGGGTGTGCGAGCAAGCGAAGCACAAGATCATGCTAGTCTGCACGGTAACGAGATGTGGAAAAAATAGTTTGGCTACATCTTTCTCGAGTGTGTCTGGTGATCAAACAAGGTATCGAATATCAAAGTGCTGAAGTTGAACCGGAGGAGCGGATACACATGATTCAGGCAGAAATGCCGGACTGGTAGCGCGGCAGCGAAATGGGCGAGCTAATCTTCGGGCATGATTGGGTTGAATCGAAGTCGAGTCAATCTCGACATGGTCCAGGAATCTTCAGTTTGCGGTTAACTTCATGCTTTTGCTGCCTTTCGCCGCCTTATTATTATTGAGGGCATGAAGCTCATGCAGAGCTATAATGACGGTGATCGTGACTTGATGCGTGCTAAACATCCTCCAGATCCGGAGGGGTGGGGCAGGCGCCGTGTTTGTGACGGTTAGCGAGAAAACCGAAGTAATCAAGATGCGTGCGTGGGAGTCGGAACGTCACCGCCTCAAAGAGCGTTACAAGCAAAACGAATACAGCTGCTGGAAGAAGCATTCCGTAATGCCCCGATCCTGGGTCATGGGTCATGAATCATGGAATCGACGTCACCGAGCATGTGAAAATGCGCCAAAAAACCGAAAAGACGATACGGGAAGCACAGGAGCGTTTCCGAACTGCATTTGAGATCGACACGGTCGGTGTTATTTTCTTCAATAGGGAAAACCGGATTACGGAAGCGAACAGTGCTTTTCTGAAGATGAGTGGCTTCAGCCGCGAAGATGCGAGCGCCGGTCTATTGCAATGCGGCGACCTTACGCCGGCAGAATGGAAAACAGTTTCTTCGAAGGCTACGGAGGAACTCAAGGCAACGGGTCGCATTTCTCCCTATGAAAAGGAATTATTTCGCAAGGACGGCTCGCGCTGGTGGGCACTGATTGCGGCAAAAGAACTCAACGATAACGAGGGCGTTGGGTATCTTATTGACATAACCGAACGCAAGCAGGCCGAGCAGAGCCTGCGCGAGAGCGAGGCAAGATTCCGCACTATCGCGGAAGCGTCCCCGGCACTGACTTGGCAAGTGGACGCAAAGGGGAATGCGGTTTATCTTAACCAGCGATTTCTGGATATGCTCGGCATTGCCCTGGAAGATCTGATGCCCACCGGGTGGCGTTCGGTCATTCATCCGGACGATGCGCCGGCGTACGTGGCAGCGTTCGAGCAGGCGTTGCATGACCGCGCACGTTTTCAGCATCGGGTCAGGATCAAGACCGCCGAAGGGGAATGGCGGTGGCTGAAGTCTTATGCACTGCCGTGGTTTACCACCGCCGGCGAGTATGCGGGCCACATCGGCATCTCAATAGATATTACCGAGGCGGTTAATGCGGAAACAGCCCTGCTGTATGCCGACCGCTGCAAGGATGAGTTTCTGGCCACGCTTGCGCATGAGCTGCGTAATCCGCTTGCGCCGATTGCCAACGCGCTGGAGATCATCGCGCGTCCTGGCGGCGCGGCGGATGTTCCGCGCCTGTTGCCGATGATCAACCGGCAAGTCAACCATATGGTCAGGCTGGTGGACGATCTGCTGGAGATATCGCGCATCACCAGTGGAAAGGTGGAACTGCGGCAAGCTCCCACGGATTTGGCTGTTGTGCTGTGCAATGCTGTCGAGGCAGGCAGGGCGCAGATCAGCGAGAAGGAACATAAATTGGATGTATCCATGCCTGAGGTGCCTTTAATCGTTTACGCCGACTCCGTACGCCTTGAGCAGGTATTCACGAATCTGCTCAACAATGCAGCACGATATACCAGAAAGGGCGGGCGGATCTGGCTGACCGTCCGTCAGGAAGGCGATAGCGCCATCATATCCGTGCGGGACAACGGTATCGGAATCTTGCCGGGGATGCTGCCCCGTTTGTTCGACATGTTCGCTCAGGAACGGCGAAATGGTGACGGGGCGCAGGGTGGGCTCGGTATTGGGCTCAACCTGGTCTATCGTCTCGTTAAAATGCACGGCGGTACGGTCGAAGCCACAAGCGAGGGGGAGGATAAAGGCAGCGAATTTATTGTACGTTTGCCGTTATCGGAAATGACCATGCACGGAAAAACGCCTGAACCGCTGAAAACGGACGCCACGGCGCGCAAGTTGCGCGTATTGGTGGTAGACGATAATCATGATGCGGCCGAAGTGCTTGTCATGTTGCTTGAATCAATGGGCCTCGATGTCAAGGGTGTTAATAGCGGTCCGGCAGCACTTGCGACTATTCCCGATTATCGGCCCAATGTAATCCTCATGGATATCGGCATGCCAGGCATGGATGGTAACGAAGTGGCACGCTGCATTCGCCAGCAACCGCAGTTCAATGATATCAAGCTGATAGCATTGACTGGCTGGGGCCAGGAGAAAGACCGCCGGCTCTCGCATGAGAGCGGCTTTGATTATCACCTCACCAAACCCGTGAATTTTAAGGTGCTCAAGGATTTGATCACCGCCATTTAGCAGCTTGTCGGACTCAAAGGCAATCGGCTCAGCGGCTGGGGTTTAGTTTGAACGAGATCTCAGAGCTGCTGCGGCTGGACGATGGCACCCACTGCGAGGATGGTTCGAAACGCGTCAATGTTTTGCTGCAGAATATGCGGCCAAATGACGTGGAGGGGAGATCCATGCCGATTGACCAGATCCAGGAGTGTATGCGGTGTCGAATAGACCATATCCGTTATGCTTTGATTGAGAACGGGCAGTGCGATTGGGATCGAGGCACGTATGTGCCCGGCTTCGTTCTCCACCAATAGGAAATTGTCTTGCATGGCGTGCTCCCGCCTCAACTCAGAAGTCGACCGTGGCCGATACCAGTACGGTGCGCGGCGTGCCTAGCGATAAAGTGCTGAAAGAGGCCACGCCTGCCCAGTAGTTGCTATCGAATGCATTGAGGACACTAGCCCGTACGGTAGCAGATTTTCCGGCCACCTTGGTGCCGTAGCGCGCGCCAAAGTCAAACGTGGTCCAGGAAGGCACGCTTTGCGTATTCATCTGGTTGATATATCGTTTGCCGGTGTGAATAAGGCTCCCGGTCAAGGTGAATCCAGGCAGCCACGGCATATCCCATTCAGCGCCCAGGTTGGCCTGCAATGACGGCACACCGACCGGCTTATTGCCCAGCGTGGCCGCGCTGGTGGTTTTCGTCAATTCGGCATCGAACAGTGTCACGCCGCCCAGCAGCCGAACGCCCGATGCGGGTTCACCGAACAGGGCGAGTTCCAGGCCCCGATTGCGCTGCTCGCTATCAACCGCAAAGACATTGCCGGTGAGCTGGCCGCTGGGCTTCTTGATCTGAAAGACACTCAGCGTAGTGATCAGGCGACCATGATCGATCTTGATGCCGACCTCGATTTGCTCAGATTTATAGGGCGCGAAGATTTGGCCGGCATTGACTGCGATCTGCGGCGCAATATCCCCCTTGCTCAGCCCTTCGATGCGATTGGCGAAAACCGAGACGTTTTTCCAGGGTCTGACGAGCAGACCCACCAACGGTGTAATGGCGCTTTTGGCATAGGAAGACGTGACGGCGCCGGTTGGACTGAAGTTGTCGGAATTAACTTGCTGTATGCGCCCGCCAAGCAAAAGCAGCACACGCTCGTCGGCTACGGATAAGGTATCGGTTAATGTGCCTCCGTAGAATTCGGTCTCCGAGACTTTCGCCAGGCCGGGTTTAGCCAAGTCTTGACCCGGGCGCTCAATGGGTGAATACATGTTCGACAATACATCCGTACCGGCGCTGGAACCTCGCTTTAGACGATCACGATAACCGCTGCCCTGAAGCGTCACGGTATGGCGGATGGGGCCGGTATTGAAGCGAGCGCGTAGCCCGGCGTCGGTGCTGGAGCGTTCGAGCCGAACCTGAAGTACATCGGCTTTGATATGGTATCGCCGGCGGCATTCAGGATCGTCGGCGTCTGGTCGGACAGACGATCCGCCCACGAGTGGGCGCCGCCGACACTGGCGAACAGTGTCAGCGCGTCGGAGAAGTCATATTCAGCTTTGAGCAGGACCGAGTTGTCCTGGATCTTCGACCAACCCCAGGGCTGGGTGACATTACGCCGGCCATTGGGCGCGGATGGGACGTCAAGGCCCGCGGTAACCAGGAACGGGCGCGATGGCGCCTTGAACCGCTCATACTGGCCGATGGCGTCAAGTGTCGCCCGGAACCGTTCGCCCTGATAGTCGAGCGCTACGGCGCCGACATCCGCCTGTCGGAACTGATTGTCCAGCGGCGTATTGCCCTGGTGATGGCTGCCATTGAGCCGGATGCCGAACTGGCGATCCGCGCCAAACCGCCTGCTGACATCGAGATGTCCGCCCCCCTGCGTGTTTGACATGTAGTTGCCCGTGAGCCGGGTCAAGTCGGTCGGAGACGCGCGCTTTGGAACGATGTTGATAACACCGCCGACGCCACTGTTCGGGGACATGCCATACAGCAGGGCGGCAGGCCCCTTGATCACCTCGACGCGCTCGGCGTAATCGGTGAATACCCGGTAATTTGGCGCCACACCGTACTGCCCGTCGAAGGCGAGTTCTCCCACGTTGCCTTCGCCGATCGGAAAGCCGCGAATATAGAAAGAATCGACGACGCCACCCCTCTGGCCGGTGGAGCGGACTGAAGGATCTTTGAACAAGAGGTCGGCCGCCGTGATTGCCTGCTGGTTCTGGATCATCTGCGACGTATAGCTGCTGATGCTGAAAGGAGCCTTCATGAGGTCCGTATTACCGAGCAACCCGAGCCGTCCGCCGCGCGCCACTTGTCCGCCGGCATAGGGCTGCGGAAGCGCATCAGATCGTTCTGCGCTGACTTTCATCTCAGGAAGTGTCGCCGCGTCTCCGGTGGCCTCTTGCTTTGCCTGTGGCGCAGCTTGCGCATGAACATGATCGATGAATCCTACGGTCAACAGGCCGGCGAAGGCCATGCGCATGGCCAAAGTCAGCAGCTTGAAGCGTATTTGTGCAAGGGTGTACGAAGGGCGGGAGGCGGCAGTAATCTTGCGCAGCACAATGTTTTCCTTTTTCTTGATTTTCTCGGAAAAGCACTGGCTGGCAAATGACTGAGTGGCTGGCTGGTACCGTTAATTATTTTTATAGTAAATTAGAATCGTTCTCATGTAAAGCTGGAATTCTCTTTTCGGTAGAGCCAGGATTAATAGCGGGTTCACCTGGATTGTGGTAGCCCGGCTAAGGTTCTGCCGCGTGATCTCCTGAATCCAGAAGTTTGGAATCATGCTGCTTCAAATTACTTTTTGGAGTTTTTTTATACGCTCTTGCTTTGCTCCGATTTTTCCACATGATATAACCTGTGACAAATAGGAGGAGTGGTAAAAAACCAACGATCACCTGAAAGATACGGGTAGGCAATCCCCCTAACGTACCTATATGTATGGGGTAAAACGTATTGTAGATGCGTGCGCCCGCAGGAGCAGACGAGGCTTCTTCGACAAGTAGCACTTCACCCGTATACTGATCGAAATAGATAAAACTTTTTCCATTTGGATTGAATTCCTCAGGCATCTTTTTCCGGATCACAAGCGGTGCCTCTGCCGTTTGAGGGAGGGTGATCCAGGTGGTGGGGCCGGATAGAATGCGGTCTGCCTTATGCAGCAAGTCATCGATTGGAAGGATTGTTTCGGTTTTTCCGAGAGAACTGGAGAAAGGGGGCGGAGGTCTTGGCGCACTGGCTGTCAAAAAATTGGTAATTTCGATTACAGTTTTATTGAACACCAGCGAGACACCAGTGAATGCTACGATAAGAAGAAAAAGCATGGAATAGATTCCGAATGCACGGTGCATATCAAAAACAAGCTTTTTCCTGGGACTCCGCCAATCGATTTTAAGACCTCGGGAAATCTTTCCATTAGGTGGCCACCACAGAAAGGGGCCTGTGACGCTCATGCAGATCAGGAGCAATGCGCTGACGCCAAGGGCGGTTTTACCGCGCTCGCCAATCAGAAGTTCGGTATGTACAAGGGCAACCCATCCTATAAGCGTATCTTCCTGCCTATGCGCACCGAGCACTTCTCCACTGTAAGGATCCGCATACACGAACAAGTCATGAGCGCCATTCATCTTGAACAAATAGGTTTCCTGTGACGTGCGCGGCATCCGGATAAAAACTATCCTGTCTTCTGGATATGCCCGCTTGACCGTATTTAATACTGTCTGCACAGGGATTCGCTTATCGCGTGTCACCGTTTCCAGCAATTCTGGGTGCATGAGTTTCTCGATCTCTTCCCGAAAAACTATCATGCTTCCACTTAACCCGCTCAGAACCAGAAACAGGCCACTGGCAAGACCAATATAAAGGTGAATATTGAAGACAAGTTTACGTGTTCTCATGAAGAAAGACCTTGAATAGTTCTTGCTAATCGGGAAAGACCTGGTCTGTCTTCGCCCATTGGAACGGTCAGTCAGAATTCGACCCGAGGGCCCGTTTTAGCCATAATAGCTGGCGACATCAATGAATAACTCATCCATCAAGATGGCCGCATCCGAATTGTCGGCTGCGATGTAACTCCATATGTCATCGCGATCCTGTTCCGCTTCCGGCGTCCAGACAACCCTCACGCCTTGTTTGCGGTACTGGCACGCTTAACGGTAAATTGGTAAATTCGACTTCAATCTCGGCATTCGATCGGCCCCTCTCGGCACGCACCGATTTCCTGGCAGACTCGACCTTCTGGTGCAGGAACTCGTCGTATTCCCGTGCCTGACACTGCCGCTGGACATATTCGCGCATCAGTTCGCGTACGACTTGAGACGCAGGCTGGTCAGCTGCCTCGGCTTCGGCCATAAACTCTGCGCGTAGCTCGGGTTTCGGACTGGCTGAATCAAGCAAGGGTTGTCTCGGAATACGGAAAATAAAGTACTTTAAGACCAGTCGGCTATCCACAGCACCCATGCTGCTGTTGGATCGGCGGGCATTTTACCGAACCGAACGAGCAGAACACACAGCAGTCGCCCGGCTTGGGACGCAGCAGCGCTTTGCAGTTACTGCACTCGTAGTAAAACTGACAGGCGTCCATGGGCATGGTTTCCTGTTTCTCGAAACCGCAATGCGGGCAAGTCAGTATGGACTCAAGAATAACGGCGCTCATGGTGGGATCGTCTCAGAATTCGTAAAAAATCGTATGCTAATCCGGCGTTACTGCATTACTTAAGATGAGACCGGAGTACCGCAACCGCCTGTTCCAGATCTTTATTCGGCTGGTCAGGTGAAATGCCATCCGAGCTCAGGTGTTCCCGAATATGCCCTTCCAGCACCTCGGCCATCAGGTCGTTCACAGCGCCGCGGATCGGAGCGATCCGCTACAGTATTGCCGCGCACTCAGCGGGCCAAGAAACGTGTTCACGCCATAACCCTTGGGCCACTCGTCATAGCCGCGCGCGCCTGCAGCCGCGATGTCAACGTATACATCTCGACTTGGACACCCCGCGCCAGCAACTGCACCACGCCCGTGACGCCCAGATTGCGTAGCGCGAGGCGATCGGTAACGTCTGACCGGACAACAGACGCAGCGCCGGTACACCGGTCAGCTCTGCCGTCACCATGATATGCCGTACGCCCGCATCGGCAGCCCCATGGAGACACCACGACGGGAGGGCAGCGATTCAAATCGGTGCTCACGGTCCAAATAAATCTATTGGTTATTACAGTGAATTCCTGCGGGCATTTTTGCATCTGAACATGATGATTCCAGTTGCTGTGGAAAACTGATTTAAATATCTGAAGACTAGCGGATCATCTGCAGAATTCGGAGAATGCCCCTTCACTCCGTGAGCTAATCCAGTTGACCATTAGAAGGTCTTTATCTCCTTGACAAAAATAAGGTCTTCACATATTCTTCACACATTATTCACATATTATTCACAAGTAGTGCAATGGTGCAAGCTTCGTAATTAATCAAACGAGGAGCGGTAAAATGAAAACTGAAAACATGAAACCGGAAAACAGTAAGGATGAAAGCACCGAAAATGATAACATTTTTGAACTGGTCCTGATCTTGATGTTAACCGGATTGATGGGGCTGGTTTCCTGAAGATTGGAATGACCAGCGTACACGGTTCCTACTGCCGTGTCCTGGCTGGCAAAAGGAAGGTGGCGGTACTGGCTTTCCCTGATCAACCCGCTTCGGCGGGTTTTTTATTGTCTGCGGAATCTTGGAACCAAGGCTATAGAATCATGAACGCATCAATGATGGCGCGTTTGAAAGAATTTACCGTAGCATAAGTTATTAACTCACCTTAAACGTCGGACTACCTTCAGCCGTGTCTTGCGGTGATCATAATCCGCGTTGTCGCAATATTCGCATACCCCAGCCATTTCTGCACCTTGGCAATGTCCGCCTGATAATCCAGCGCATTGATGGCCGCGGTCGCGCGTAAGGCGTGAACCCTGATTTCAGGCCAGGCGGGGTGTAGTCAACAGGAAGTTATCCCGCCGCACCAACCGCAAGCCATGTTACATGAACCTGGAGAATCAGAATCTATCCGTGGTCATGTGTCCTCATGACAAGAAGATCGTTCGTTCCTGTTTTCATTCAGGCGTAATAAATACAAATGAATTAATTTTTTAGGCTTTATGTTCGCCGCCGTACATAAAAGAGTAGTTACGCTCACTAAGATGACATCACGTCTCAGTTTTTAATTTTAATAGTGGAGATAAGTTTCCCAAGAGCACTGCCGTCGCTTCACGCGTCAGAATTGGGTGCCGGAGTGGTATCAACGGGAATTCTTTATTTTTTGGATATCAGGAGATAAAAATGCCTACATCAAAAAGTAGTAGTGGTGGTGATAGCAAGCGCGGTTTTGCCTCGATGGACGAAAATAAGCAGCGCGAAATCGCGAGTAAAGGCGGTAAAGCGGCTCACGAAAAGGGAACCGCCCATGAGTTTGATTCCGCAGAAGCGCGCGAAGCCGGTCGAAAAGGGGGCGAAGCCTCGCATGGCGGAAAAAGCGGCTCCGGCAGCCGCTCTTCATCTTCCGGCCGTGGCGGATCCTCCATGCAGCACGCCAAGGCTGGCAGCCAAAGTCATAAATGACCAGCAGCCTGTCGAGCTTGGAGAATCGAAGCGAAAAAGTGACTGGGCAAGGGGAGATTTTGAAGGCCAATAGTTATTCTATTGGCCGAAAAAGTGGCGAAATATGAACCAGCCAGACGCTTTTGCAGCCGATTTCCTTTAAGTCCGACAGGCTGCCAGGTAGATAGAACCGGAGGAAAAAAGGTGAGCTTCAGCTCACCTTTTTTAATTTACTCCGCGAGGTGCTAAAAGCAAGGAAATCGCAGTCGGAGGATTTGCATTTACGTGCATAAAGCTCGGTCCCGGTACCGTTCCTGCCGCAATGCCATTTCCGCCTATGCTTGAGGCACCGGGCAAACGCCGATGTGTCATTTTCTACTTTTGCGGATGATCGGTTCCTTGCTTGCCCCCGAGTTCGGCAGCGAGGTGCGCTTCGCAGGCGCCTTAAGCATCTGTTTGCGCCATGCTTCCATCAAAACCTCTTTCCGTTCGGCTATTTCCGAGCCGATTTCTTCGAGGTCCATTTTCGACTTCTTTGCCTCGGGAAACATTTCATTTTCTTCTTCCTTCACATGATGGTTGACATATTCGCGGAGGACACTGACCGTTGCCTCGTACATGGGGTTGGAAGCTTCCATCGATTGAATTTGGCCGATCAAATCCTTGGCTGATGCGTGCTCAACCATTGCCTCGTTCATCAGGTCGTCGTCGTCGATCGCCTGGCGGGCAGCGGGATAGAATATTTCCTCCTCCAACTGAGCATGTACCGTAAGTTCCTTGCAGATTTGTTCCACCAACTCTTCCTTTCCTTCCTTCTCATTCTTCTTGCACAGTTTCTTGAATTCCTTGAACATTTTTTTTACTTTGGCATGATCGTCGGTCAGCAACCTAATGGCGTCGTGCTTGGGTCCGAGCATGGTGGGGCGTTGTGTCGGGCTTTTTCTTGTAGCGGTACTGTGCGTGGTGGGCATGGTTATCTCCAATATGACAAATATATAATTGGTGGTCGGAAGCAAATCGTCTACTCAAATTCAAACAAATCAGTATTGCTTGTTGGCAGGAAGATAACGCGGGGCTTTCGATCGTTCTGTTCGTTAGCCCACATTTTCGATAATGCCTGCAGCCTGCTCGTGCTGCTGGTTCGTTGAATAGGCCGCCATGATTGGTTGGGCTGATAAGCGACAGGCTCCACCTTATGGCAGGAAGAGAGCAAAGTTATGTGGCGAACAGAGCCAGCTCGATTTTGCTGGTTAGGATAAAGCCATTCTTTGGCTCACGCGGCTTGCTCGCAATTTCATCCGATTGCGGAATAACAAGATGCGAATACCCTAGATGGAGAATTGAAATTTCTGATGAGTCCGACAGACGTGCTCCAGTTTCTGCCACAGCTGCGCATTTGGTTTGTGCGTCAACGTACGGAACACCAAGGCATTCTGAGTAGTATTTCAATTCAGCAATTCCGCTGGCAAAGGAGATGGTTATTATGGAAAATATTCTTATGCTGAAAAAAATGGCCCGATCTGTAGTTTTTGCGGGTATTGTCATCTTTGGTGCTACTGGCGCGGCTCATGCCGCAGGCGCGGGAGACCAGACAGGACAGTATGGCGATATGTCCGGGCATGGCGGGCCGGTGGACAAGAAAGGTTCCTCGGCAGGGCAGTCCGGAGGGCAAGGCGCTGCTTCAGGCCAAGGCAGCGAGAGACCTCGCAGCTCTAACTCGGGCCAAGGCGGATCGGGTCGAGAGGGATCTTCCTCCGGGGGGTCATCCATGGGACAGGGAGCAGGTTCGTCCGGCTCATCGGGCCAGGGAGCGGGTTCTTCCGGGCAATCGGATGGATCAGGAGGGGGCTACTAATTTCTTATAATGGAAGAGTGATTGGGACAGATATGGACCTTTCGCTGGTTCCCGGTGTCTCCAGTTTAGCTGGAGGCGCCGGCTACAGCCTGACCTGCCCTGGCAATAGGTGAATCAGGATATAGCACCGACGGCTTCTGCATGAGCTTGCTAGATTTGGTCCGAGGATGCAGTCTTTGATTTTTGCTTGATTGAAAGGTCCGATGGGCCCATCAATCGATACCGACACAACTTCCAAGGTTGTTGCACGCGGGGGAGACCAGGCAAAACGATGCAACTTGGCCTCCTTCCATCTTCAGCTTCAATACTTTTATTTCAATTTCGCCTGGATTTTCTGGGCATGCTCGAGGTGGGAGACAAACGCGGGGCGTACCTTTACCAGCAAGGCCTTCAACTCCTCGTTCTTGACGTTGGGCACCAGCTTATTGTCAGCCACATCGATTACTTTTTTGTGGAGGTCGATTTCGCCGTCAATGTAGGCTTTGTCGAAATCCTTGCCGCTCAGGCGCTCTAACTTTTCAAGATTCTTCTTGCCATCTTCGTTCAAGCTCTTGCTGATCGGGTTATCCTGGGGCGTCACATTGAGCTTGGCAGCCAATTCCTTCGCTTCCTTATTGACGTCGGTGTGCTCGCCGACCATACGATGGGCGTACGCATGGACGTCTCCGTCAGATGCTTTTTTCTTGGCAAGATTACCGGCATTGATATCAACCTGATTGGCGGTAACTACGATATGGGCAATTTCAGCATCATTCAGGTCACCCTTCTTGTTTGTTTCCGCGTGGACTGCAAACGCGGGAAGCATCAAAGCAATTGTCAACATGAGTAAATTTTTCATCGGTTTCTTCTCCTTAATGTTCGATTTATACGGAATGACTGCCACGTCAATAAAAAGCTGGCTCGACAATAATGAGGGATGCGCCGCGCAAAACTCTGTTCGATAGCAAACATAGGAATCCCACTGTATCTACATGGTTTCTTGTGCTTTTATTGCGGCGGTAATGCAGAATAGCCGGGGCTGTGCGCTATCGCACGGAACTTGCCCTCGCGCTTCATGAAAATCATGGATGTCGCAGCTTTGGCGAAATTAATTTTAATGCAGGAGACATTCATGGAAAAATCCGAAAAAAATAAAGATGATGAATCAAAGGCAGATGAGCCCGTGGATCAACTGCCTGATGAATCGGATGAAGGTATTCCCGTCACCGAAGAAACCCATGGGAATAGAGTCGAAGAGAAGATAGAGAATCGCACCAACAAAAAACAAGAGACGCACGAGGAAGCGAAATCCATCACCGGATCTGAACCGCATCACGATACCAGAAACGAACACCCGGATTCCGGACCTGCTCCTCTCGACCGGTATTAGCCAAGGTCTTCTTGGAAGATAGTCATAGCCCCTGAATTCTGGCGGTTCAAATGAAACGGGCACCAAGCAAGCCTCCCCCTCTCCATGCCAGAGAAGCGACCCTCACGGCTTATCGCAGGCATAAAATGGCTCGTTCCGTGCAGGCTTTTGTCAGGGGCAATACGGCTCATTTTTATGAATGGTTGAGTGGTGCCGAAGGGCGCGCGCTGCCCCAGGGCCCGCCTGTCTGGATAGTGGGCGATTGTCATGTAGGCAATCTGGGTCCGATCGGAAATATCGAAGGCAAAATCGGTTACCTATTGATCAACCACGGCTGAGTTATGGGATTTTTCTTGCGTGAATGGTCGGAAAGGGGCGGCAATTGCTCAGCCAAGGTCGAAAGACCACAGCGCTGGTGGTAACGCCTTCACCTTGAATGCTGGATGTTTGCCTAAAGGCATAAAATTGCCTAAAGGCACAAAAGCACCCTCGTGATTTCGCTCGGCCCATCGGCACTGCTCTGCGCGGTTGCATTCCGCATCGTTGCGCCTTGCTCCGCACTCTAAAAACCGCTCACTCCACCCCCCCGATTGTCAGATTCAGGTTGAAGGGCTGAAGGAAGAACACAACATCCTGATGTCGCTCGAACCCGTCCGGGATCGATCTCATCGGTGCTCCCATGCTGCTGTATGGCATCGACAGGAGCGTCTTCTGCAGTCGGGATCGCTTGGTCTCCTGGTAACTTTCACGCCATCTCGACTATCGATAGGTGTACTTTAGTCCAATTGGACTTTGCCTTGGAATAAGTATGATGCATCCCTATCGTTCGAACCAAATGATCAGTCAGTGAAATTCTGCGTGGTTTTGAATGGCGAAACGATGAATACGCCTAATAGACGAGGTTTCCGCGTTTACGGAATAGAGAACCGATGGATGCAGGTGCGTGGTCGAGGAAGCCAATGGAATAAAGTATTTCCATCCATATGACATATTATTTTAATGAGGACATGATGAGATTGATATCAGTATGCGGGAAGTTTTGCAAGACACTTGTGTTGGCGGGCGTGTTAATGGCGGCGCATCCCGTCTACGCCAGCGTTTACCACGAAGTAGACGATGCAGGGACGACACCCGGTACAGCCGCATACATTTCCTGGGATACGACAACCATATTCGGTGCGATTCACGATGACGATGGTGCAGATGTCTATGGTTTTGAATGGGGAGGCGGGTTCTTTTTTGCGGATACCTTCGGTTCCGATTTCGATACCATGCTGTCGCTTTTTAATGAAGCAGGTAAGTTGCTTGCATTCAACGACGACTTCGACCAACCGCTGTTCTCTCAACTTTCACTAGAACTCGACCCTGGTAACTATTTCCTGGGGATAACGTATTATGACAACAACTACGGGGGAAATATGAGGTACTACGTGGAGGAGGGTATAGAGGGTTCTTATCAAATCCAGAAAAGCATATCACAGCTTATGCCAGCGCCGCTCCTGATTGTAGGAGAGGACGTAGCTAACGTTCCTGAACCTGCAACGCTTGCACTGGTTGCCATCGGAGTTTTGGGCGTCTTACTCAATCGTCGCCGGAAGCATGCCTTATAAGGGTCATGTTTTTGATCACCAGCATGAACTTTGGCGGATGCGAATTTTTCCTGGTGAAGGGTAGAAAGGCGCTTTGATCACACCCTGTAATATCTTACAGGTAGTCAGGGCGCGCTTTTACGGTTAAATTTCTCGCCGCTACAGGCCTGTTATTCAAAAGCGAAGGGTATGCAGATATTCGCTTTATTTCCCCCCGAAGTTTTTGTCTTCGCAAAAATACGGCACCCTCTCAGGCGCCAGTCAGCGATTGCATACTTCAGCATAACTCCAGCTTCACATGATGGGACAGTTGACAGGTTGAGGGACTTGAGCAGCGAATCCCGCTCCTGGCAGCAAGTCCTAGTGCACGCGGAATAATGCCCGCGTTTGCTCCCATCATGTCGATCCGATTCTCCGGAAATTAGAACCATTTCATATAGCACTGGAACGATGACGAAAAAAACGATTCCCCTTTCTCTACATATACGATTGGCCGCGACACTACTGGCAATACCGGCTTTAATGCAAACGGCTTATGGCGAGCAGAATCTTACCTGGGACACCAATGACACGGCCACAGGCACAGGCGGTTCCGGGAACTGGGACACGAGCTCTTCAAATTGGTTCAACGGCACTGACTCTCAGCCATGGCAGAATCCGGCCTTCGACAATGCGATCTTCGGCGGAACGCCGGGCACAGTTACGTTGACTACCTCCGTAAACGTGCACAATATTACCTATGATGCGAGCGACTATGTCATCAATGGCAGCATGCTGATCCTAGGCGGCGATGGCCCCAGCATTATTGTCAGCGGGCCAGTGGCGACGATCAACTCAAATCTTGGCGGAAGCAGCGGCTTTAGGAAGAGTGGCACGGGTACGTTGATCCTGACCGCGGATAATCTGGGCTTTAGCGGCGTGACAATGATCACCGCCGGCACGCTACGCGTGGACAATGCTAATGCTCTCGGTGCCTCGACCGCAGCTTCCGACCTAGTGTTGAACAAGAATTCAACCTTCTTTTTCAATACTAACTTCACGCACGATTTTACGCTGATGGGTGGCACGGTAAGTGTGCAAGGCGGAGAGGACGCCACATGGAACGGCTCTCCGACGCTGACCTTATCGACCATCATGAAATTGAATGGAACAAACGGCACATTATCGGGCAACCTGGCTAATACCGGCGCCCATGTGCTTTCTCTGACAAGGGACGGCATGGGTCGCATGACGTTGTCGGGGAACAATACTTATACGGGTGCGACCACGGTAACCCAGGGCATTCTGCAACTGGGTAGTGCGAATGCGCTCTCGTCCGGCAGCAACCTGGTATTCAACGGCGTGATTGGCACGGGTGGCTCAATTGAACTTACCGGTGCGTCGGGCGATTTTACACGGAATCTTGGCACGGATGCCGGGCAGGTACGATGGGTCGGAGATGGTGGTTTCCAATCCTCCGGATCGAATCGGGTTGTTAATATTGGTGGCGCCGGTACCCCGCTGACGTGGGGGAGCGGCGGTTTTGTGCCTACCGGCAACCGGCTCATCCTGGGTACTTCCGGCAATGCCATGCTTGATTTCCAGAATGGAATAGATCTCGGCAGCGCGCTCCGCACGATTCAGGTCGAGGGTGGCACCAGCAGTGGCCATGCTCGGATCAATGGTGTCTTGTCTGGAGCCGGCGGACTCAATATTGCCGGAAACGGCGCGTCCCTATTGGAATTGACGGCTGCAAACACCTACACGGGCGGCACGGTTTTGACCTCCAGCACGCTATTGGTGAGCTCGGACGAAAATCTCGGTGCTGCATCGGGTACGCTTACCTTCAATGGGGCCACGCTGGTAAACACTGCGGCTTTCTCGACGGGGCGCAGTATAACGCTCAACACAGCCAATGATACCTTCCAGACCGATGCGAATCTGGTTGTCAGCGGGGTAATCAGCGGCGGCGGCAGCCTGAACAAGACCGGATCAGGCGCGCTCATCCTGACCGGTGCCAATACCTATGCGGGGGGTACGACAATTACCGCCGGTACCTTGCAGATCGGCAACGGCGGCACAACCGGCAGTATCTCGGGCGATGTGATGAATAACGCGGTGCTGACCTTCAATCGTTCCGACAACATCAGCTATGGCGGCATAATCTCCGGTACGGGGTCGCTGAATAAAGAGGGAGCCGGTGTGCTGGCATTGACCGGTGACTCAAGCGGTTTTGGTGGACATATGTTCGTCAATGACGGCACACTCGCGATAAGCGGGACGCTGGGCGGAATGCTGGATGTGCTGGCGGGTGGCCGTCTGCAAAGCACAGGCACGACTGGAACAACCATTACAGCCGGTACAATCGCGCCAGGAAACTCGATCGGCACGCTGACTGTTGACGGCAACTACACTCAGCTTCCCGGTTCCACTTATGAGGTGGAGGTTGAGCCGGGCGGCCGCAGCGACCAGATTATCGTCAAGGGGTTGGCGGATATTAAAGGGGGCACGGTTTCCGTTATCCACGCGACCGGCTACTATGCACCTGGCAACCGCTATACTATTCTGACAGCCGACGGTGGCTTGACGGGCCGGTTCGATAGGCTCGCTCAGAATTTACCGCTCATTAATCTCGGCCTGGTCTATGATCCAACTCATGTTTATCTTGATGTGCTCCGGTTTTGCGCTATGGCCGGCACTCGCAATCAGTGTGCCGCCGGGAATGGCGCGGAAAGCCTGGGACCCGGCAATCCGATCTATAGCGCCATTGTTGGCTTACCCGATCAGGAGAGCGTGCGACGGGCATTCAACAATCTCTCCGGCGAAGGTCACGCGAGTGAAAAAGCTGCAATAATCGAGGACAGCCGCTTCGTGCGTGAAGCCGTTTCCGATCGGGTGAGACAGGCTCTCAGCACGGACGCCGCGTTGGCCCAGGAAATGCCGGGTCAGACGCTACAGCGAGATCCGACCACGGGGCGTGCCTTTTGGAGCCGTGCCTTCGGCTCTTTCGGTCATCGCAATGGGGACGGCAATGCCAGCCGTATCGGCCGCAATATCGGCGGAGTCTTCATTGGGGGCGATATGCTGATTGCGGATAAATTTCTCATTGGCATCGCCGGCGGCTACAGCAATGCTTCATATAACGTCAACCAGCTATTGGCGAGCTCTAGCGATAATTATCATATCTCGGTGTATGGCGGTACACAGTGGGGTCCCCTTGGGTTACGCCTTGGCTCGGCATATGCATGGCATGACCTTGAATCCAATCGAAACATCGCCTTTGCCGGCTTCTCCGATCATACCAAGACAAGCTACACTGCACATTCCGCCCAAGTATTTGGCGAAATAGGTTACAGTCTGCCGTTTACCATTATATCGCTTGAGCCATTCGGCAGAATTGCCTATGTCAACCTTGATGCGAATAGTTTTCAGGAACGCGGCGGGCCCGCAGCCCTGCGCAGCAAGAAGGATAACCAAGGCACTGCTTATACGACTGTCGGTCTCAACGCCGCTAAGGTATTCTCGAGTTCCGACAGGATGACCACCACATTGCGCGGCTCGCTCGGCTGGCGCCATGCCTTTGGCGAAATGACGCCGATCTCGAGTTTTGCCCTTCCCGGCGGATCTTCCTTTACCACTGCAGGCGTACCGATCGCGGGCGATGCTGTGGTCATGGTCGCGGGCATGGATGTAAATATTATCAAAGCAGCCACTTTCGGCATTTATTACAACGGGCAGGTATTGCACAATATCGTGGATAACGGCGTCCGTGCGAATCTCAGCTGGAAATTCTGATCGGGTATTGCCGGGTTGGGCTGCGCCAGGCCCTGCTCGTGCTGAGTGGACTGAGTGGAAACGGAAGGATCAGTGTTGCAGTTGATGGCTTTCTTGATTCATAGTGAAGGAGGAAAAGGATAACCATAAAAAATAGTCCTGTCGCAAAGCCAGCGAAGCGGTACTCGACATCACGCGTGTTTATTGCACGTGCGGAAACGAACAGACCAACAAACTGGCTATGCGTGAGTATGAGAAATCTCCCAATTTCTCAAGGGAGACATTCGACTGTGCCCTTGCATCGTCGACATTATAAAACTGCGGGCTACGACCTTCGAGACATGATATGAACTTAAGAGTTAAGAGCATTTTACTTTTTTTTCTCTTGTATGCTCTTATATGATAAGGTAAAAAAACTCTCGCTATCCGCAGGTGAAGCGTGCAGCGCATGAATTCTGTTCTCAACAAGCAATACGATCTATGAGAGGCGCGGTATGAGGAAAATAAGACTGGAAGGCTCAGCTGTCGGTTTTATGCTCGCAATGATAGTCACTGCTGGATTTACCGCCAATGCCGCGTGGGCAGCGCCTGAGAAAGTTCCCGCGTCAGGGTTTGCGTGGAAAGATGGCGCCGAAGTCTATACCAAGATTTGCGCTTATTGTCATGAAGGGGGTCCTGTGGGGCCGCAGATTCGCGGTCGCGAGCTTCCCGCAGCGTATATCCGTACAGTGGTGAGAAGTGGAATCCGGGCGATGCCTGCTTTTCGGGCTGCCGAGATCGACGACGAGTCGCTGGCAAAACTGGCTGAATATATCTCGAAAAACTGAATCGACCGGCGGTCACCGATAAGCGCAGGGAGGCTTAACAATGGACGTTAACAGACGTAATCTTATGAAAGGTGCGCTGACGGGCGGAACACTGCTGGCGTTGGGCATTCCTGCAGGCGCGTTTGCAACCCCCACGAGAAGAGTGGAAAGATTCGGCCTACTGCTGGGAAACACACCCGTGGATGCCGCGTTTGCCGCTGGTTTCCGCTCGGCCGCTCAATACTCTGCTAAGGGTGGTGGAGTGATGGCGGCGGGTGCGGGACAAGGTAACGGCTCACCGCAAGTGGTAAAGCTAAAAGGCGGACTACTCAGCGATTATGAGATAGCGGCACGGTTGCTGGAAAAGTCCCCCGGAACACGTTGGGTTGCCGTGATGGATGACGGCAGCGCAGCGGTCTTCACGGAACTGGTGCGGAATGCCGGCGCCAGGTTGCTCTTGCTGGGCTCGCACGTTTCCTCCGGCCATGACCTTTCGATGCAAGGCATTTTCCCTGATATTCCCAGGCTTCGCCATGTATGGGCGGCGGCCTCGCCTGCGCACAGCGCGGGAGGCATTCTTGCTTCCCAGCTCATTGGGTATCAGGGCAGTTTTTCCATAACAGAGAATTTTTTCTCCGCAGAGCATTCTGCCGCGCAGGTGCAGACCGATAGCGCAACGACAGACGGATTTGCCCCCGGTTTCCTGAGCTATCGGCTTGATGGACCGGATGCGATTCATCTTCATTGCTCCGGCCTCTCGCCCTCCAATGGCTGCGAATCGCTTGGCTGGGGTAGCGCAGGAAGATGGGCGCCTGTTTCGCAGCAGGCTCCTCTGCGTGGAACCGTCATGGGGTCCGGGCACCCGCGCTCCGCAGGCTGGGTGGAATCGGTAGGGTATGCGGTAATGGCTGCGGCGCTGGGTATGGGTGCGCTTCAGGAATCCTGCTCCAGTCGCGCGTTCGTGCATCGGTCAGCTGCGGGAAACCGAGGCGAACGGATTGATGTGGCGAAGTTTACGTCATTCGTAATCGATATTTAGCGTAGCACCGAGGAGAACAGGCTATGGCCAGCAAATATATTGCACTACCCAACGGTGTATCTGAAAATACTTTTGATGCCGCCATAAATGAGTTTCGCGCTGTTCTGGGCGAGGCTTCCGTACTCACCAGCGCGGCGCAACTCGCGCCCTACATCAAGACCATGATGCCGGTGCCGGATGCAGAGCATGCGCCTTCAGCGGCGCTGCTGGCCACGACGGTGGAGCAGATTCAGAAGATTGTAGGCATCTGCAACAGGTATAAAGTGCCCGTATGGACTATCTCAACCGGAAAGAATCTGGGCTATGGCTCTGCCGCGCCGGCCGAGCGTGGCCAGGTCGTGCTCGATCTCAAGGGCATGAACCGTATTCTCGAAGTCGATAAGGATCTGGCTTATGCTCTGGTCGAGCCAGGTGTGACTTACAAGCAGCTCTATGACTACATTGCCGAACGCAAGCTGGGTTTGTGGTTGTCCTTTCCGGCTCCTTCCGCGATTGCGGGACCGGTCGGTAATACGCTGGACCGTGGCGTCGGGTATACGCCCTATGGCGAGCATTTCATGTATGCATGCGGGATGGAGGTGGTTCTTGCCAATGGCGAGGTACTGCGCACGGGGATGGGCTCCATGCCGAATTCCAATACCTGGCAGGTATTCAAGTGGGGTTATGGCCCCTACCTGGACGGTATCTTTACCCAGTCCAATTACGGCATTGTCACCAAGCTCGGCTTCTGGTTGATGCCCGCGCCTCCGGCTTTCAAGCCGTTTGTCATTCAGTACCAGAATGAGGACGATATCGTGGAGATCGTAGAAACGATCCGCCCGCTGCGCATCAATGGTGTGATACCCAACGCCGTGGTCATTGCCCACGCATTGTATGAAGCGCCGGTGAAGGCCCGTCGAAGCGACTATGTAAAAGGACTGGGTTCGATTCCGGATGAGGCGGTGCGCCAGATCACCAAGGATCACAATCTGGGGATATGGAACGTTTATGCCGCCCTCTACGGCACGCCGGAACAGATTGAGGTGAACTGGAAGATCGTGACGCAGGCATTTGGCAAATCCGGCAAGGCAAAAATCCTGACGGAGGAGGAAGCTGCAGCCGACCCTGCATTTGTGTATCGGGCCAAGCTCATGCGGGGAGAAATGACACTCCAGGAATTTTCCTTGTACAACTGGCGCGGGGGTGGTGGCTCCATGTGGTTTGCGCCGGTCTCCCAGGCTCGGGGAAGCGAAACGCTCAAACAGATGGCTTTGACCAAGCAGATTCTTGGCAAGCACGGATTGGACTATTCTGGGGAATTCATTGTCGGTATGCGAGACATGCATCATGTCGTCGATGTCTTGTACGATAAGACAAATCCGGAACAGGTGAAGGCGGCATATCAGTGCTTTGATGAGCTGGTGACGACGTTTTCAGCGCAGGGATATGGAATTTATCGCGTTAACACCGCGTTTATGGACAAGGTGGCTGATACTTATGGTCCGGTGCAGCGCAATGTCAACAAGATTCTCAAAAAAGCCCTGGATCCTAATGGCATCCTTGCGCCGGGGAAATCCGGCATCCGGTAAATGCATGAGTGCCATGGGCCTTTGAGAATCAGGCAGCTCTTCATTTAACTGCGAGCGCGGAACCTGATCAATGCCCTCACACTTCAGGCAGTCATGTAATACGGATAAGGAAGCGCTACGGATGAGAGAGATCAAGGCGGCGACAATTCGACGGAAGGGCGGCCCCTTCAAGGTGGAAACCCTGATGCTGGATGAGCCTCGTCCCGACGAGGTACTTGTCAGAATAGTAGCAACCGGGATGTGCCACACCGATATGGTGGCGCGCGACCAGTTGTATGACGTGCCCATGCCTGTTGTGCTCGGGCATGAAGGCGCAGGCGTAGTGGAGAAAATCGGTACCAGTGTCAAGAAGGTGGCGCCGGGCGATCATGTCGTACTGACCTATATGTGGTGCGGCCATTGCAAGCCCTGCCTACGTGGCGACCTGACCTATTGCCAAAACTTTTACCCGCTGAACTTTGGCGGTGCGCGGGAAGACGGCACTACCTCCACCTATGAAGCGCATGCTCATGGCACGCATGAGCGGGGTGCGCCCATTCACGACCATTTTTTCGGACAATCGTCATTTGGCACTTTTTCCCTTACGCATGAGCGTAACGTGATCAAGGTGCCAAGTAATGCGCCGCTGGAATTGCTCGGCCCGCTCGGTTGCGGCATTCAAACCGGCGCGGGAGCGGTGATGAACTCACTGAAATTGAACCCCGGCAGCAGTTTCGCGGCTTTTGGCGGTGGCGCGGTAGGGCTGAGTGCCATCATGGCGGCGCGCGTGGCGGGAGCCACCACCATTATCGCCGTTGACGTGGTGCCATCGCGCCTGGCGCTGGCCATGGAACTCGGAGCGACCCATGCCGTAAATAGCCGCGAAACAGATCCTGTCGAGGCCGTACGCGAAATTACCGGGGGTGGGGCGGATTTTACGCTGGAGTCGAGCGGTCGACCGGCAGTGCTGCGCCAAGCCATTGATGCGCTGGCTACGCGAGGCACCTGTGGCATTGTGGGAGCACCAGCGCTGGGCACCGAAGCCAGTTTCGATGTGAATGGCGTGATGACAACCGGTAAGCGCATCATCGGAATTATTGAGGGCGACAGCATCCCCGATCTTTTTATTCCCGCGCTTGTCGAGCTATACATGCAGGGGCGCTTCCCCTTCGACAAACTGGTGAAATTCTACACGCTGGACCAGATCAACCAGGCAGCCGAAGACAGCGAGAAGGGCATAACCATCAAACCCATCATCCGTCTGGAATCCTGAACTGTCGCGTCAACGGGCGCTGTTGGTATGAGATCAACGGTTCGCGGCCGCGGAAATGAAACGGCAGCAGCCGTTCAGCCTTCCGCCCAAACCCCGATTCAACTGGGGTTTGGGCGCTTGTCAAACTCAAATTCTTCGGCTTCTTGCTGATGCCCAACCAACCAACATAAACCCTGCAAGCATCATCGCGTAAGTGGCAGGCTCAGGAACCGGAAGCGCAAGAAGATTCACTCGAGCGACGGTGGACGGGTTGAATGCAAGACCCTCGACATTGATAAACAGCTCATTTCCAACGAACCGAACGTCCGATGGTTGCAAACCGAGAGTTGTCATGCTGTTATCGATCTTCGCACCGATGATGTCTCCGGCAGCAGCGCTATCGAAGCGGAATACATAGGTGTTTTCAAAAGCCGATGCAAATCTCGTGAAAGGGGCCGAGTTATGAAAATCCATCGTGATGTGATCACTGGCGATATCGATCGCCACGTCAACGAGATTATGTGCAAACCCGGATTGAACCTCTGTAGCCGGGTTGAAGAGATCGGCTACATCAGGGTATTCGACATCCGAACCGATCACTCTGGCGTTTGCGAAGGACGTGACGACGGGAGTGCTTGACGACGTGGCCTGGGCAAGCGTTTGAAGACTGACCTCCGTACCATTTATTCCCGCATAAGTAGGCATGCTCAGCAGCAGCGCTGCTGTAAGAACAAGTTTCTTCATCTATATCGCTCCGGTTAGTATTATTGACCATCAGAGTTTGCGAGATAAAACGATTCTGCTTGATGCTCGAGTTGGCAGGCTATATCAGTTGCAAGGGCGGCGTAAACTTCGCCAGCGGGAGAAGATGCTGGTGATTGGAATTCTATAGCTGAATCCGCGCATTAGGTAATTTTTTTTCGAGTAAATTGGCAAAATTAGGCGTACCGGGGCATTTGAAGATATCGTATGCTGGCGCGTATTCCGCTTTGCCAGCAATAGCGTCAAGTTTATGTTTTTATGATACAACTGAGCTGATAAAATCAGTACGAAGCAGAAGGATGTTCGCGCGGGTTTATGTAGACATTTCTCGGGATACCCATGAAACTAAAACTTCACACCATTATCTGCAGTACCCGGCCGGGCCGTATCGGGCCGTCCATCGCCAAGTGGTTTCATGAGCTCGCCGTGCAGCACGGAAAGTTCGAAGCAGTGCTGGTCGATCTCGCCGAATTCAATTTGCCGGTTTATGATGAGCCCGAGCATCCCATCCGCCAGAACTACCAGCACGAACATACAAAAAAATGGGCTGCGAGTGTGAATGCAGCCGATGCCTACGTTTTTGTGACGCCGGAATATAATTTTGGGCCGCCACCCTCTCTTTTGAATGCACTGGATTATGTGTACAAGGAGTGGAATTACAAGCCTGCGGCGACTGTCAGCTATGGTGGAATCTCAGGTGGCATGCGGGCGGTGCAGATGGAAAAACTTACCTTCACCACATTAAAAATGATGCCGATACTGGAAGCCGTCGTTGTTCAGAATGCTTCCGGTCATTTTGATGACAACGATAATTTTCTGCCGAGCGATAGTCATAAAACTTCGGGCGTATCATTGCTGAATGAACTGCATAAGTGGGCGGAGGCGCTGAAAACGATGAGGCAATGAACTTTTTCCTCGAAAGGATATTATGATCAACTTCATTAGCTAAATGCCACGAATTGGTGCTTTGCTCGTGTTATCACGCGAGCATCATACATCGCTGGTAGTTGCGCGTGATGTGCGGCGAGCAGCGAATGAGAAAGACGCAGTTGCACTGGTCGGGGCAATTGCCCGTATTGAAGCTCACTGGAAGACTGTGATGGCTGCGCACTTTGATGAGGAGGAGCGATTGATTCGAATTGCGGAGGATACGCTTGAGGCGCAAGCGGTTGCACGTATTCTTGCCGAGCACGCCGAACTGAGGGCGCTTGCCAACGGACCTTGCCCACTTGAGCCAGCCATGCGGTTGCGTAGGTTTGCCGACCTTATCGTAACCCACGTGCGCTTCGAGGAGCGCGTGTTTTTCCCCCAATTGCAGTCGCACCCTTGCATTGCCAATGCTGATGCTTAGGTGGCCCCGGTCTATTCAACTCACCCCATAAGGAGGAGATTCGCATGAGTTATCCTGATTTTTATGAACAGGCTCCGGTTGTTCGTACCCGCGATCCATTCGCCGAGATGTTGGGTGCGGCGCAAGACGGTATGCTTGAATATCATTACGCCGACGCGGTGCGTCTGGCTGGGCATTCCTGCCCTACGGTCGCGGGCGCGTTTCTGATGGGACGAGCGGCGCTGGCTACGCTCTTTCCGGATGAGCCTGCCGAGCGCGGCGCCATTGCCATACATATGCCGGCGCCAGAAAGCGAAGGCACCACCGGCGTGACCGCACAAGTGCTGACTTTGCTTACCGGGGCCGCCTCGGACAATGGTTTTCACGGTATCCAGGGGCGCTTCAGACGCAAGGGATTACTCAGCTTTGCTGAACGTAGAGAGGGTGAAGCCATCAACTTCAAACGGCTTGACACCGGAGCTGCCGTTACGGTAAGTCTGGACGTTTCTCCTGTGCCGGGCGATCCTGCCCAGGGCGCGCGCATGGCTGCCATTCTGTATGGCAACGCAGACGATGCGCAGCGGGCCGCCTTTGCCAATGCCTGGCAAGATCGTGTGCGGCGGTTGCTGCTTGAGTTTGCCGACGATCCAAGAGTGATACGCATCACCCCTGTGCAATAGCAAGGTAAAAATCTGTATTTTCGAAGATGCCCGCGGTTTCCGGCGGGACATCCGGTTTCAGTTCGTCAGCCCTGCGTTGACAGTGAAGTCATTGTTGAATATCTTCCGCACCGCTGCGCTTTCGAGCAACGTCTCGCGGCTGGCGAGCCAATGGTCGACGGCGGTGTCCCCATAGCGATTACGCACGCGATCAGGCGTAAGGAATGTATTATATTTCCCCCAGTGCAGGGTGAAGGGAATACCTGCTGCATCAAGGGCTTCCCAGACCTTATTGTAGAATGCACGGGTTTCCGGGGTGCTCACCGCATCCATCTCCAGGACTGCCGTGGTGTCGAAGCGGGTGAATCCGAGCAGGGCCCGTGTGCCTTTGACAAAACGGTGCGAGAGTATCAGCGGCAGGACGACGTTTGCTTCTTTGTATATCCTGAAAGCGATTTCCATTGCCTCGATCGCACGGGAGACAGGCATGCCGACACCGCAGCCGAGGGTCTTGCCCAAAGTCTTCTCGCCTCGGAAGAGATCGCGAATGATCGCCTTTTTGAAATAAGGCGAGAACTCCGCCTCTACCTGGCTGTTGAGCAATGGCAGGGCCAGTTTATTCAGCGGGCTGGGAATTTTCCCGACCAGCGCGCCCATAATGTCAAGGCCGGAGGCGCCCAGGCCGGGCTCGCCGGCATTCCATTCCGGCGGCGTGTAATGATCCGGATCATAGGCCGATTCGTACATTACGAGAACGATGGCTTCGGCAGGGGGCGTGCCCTCGTTGGGGTTGAAGAATATTTCAAAATGGTAGGGTTTGTCTCTGGGCACGGCGTTGGCTACCGCCGGCAGGGGAATCAGAGTCGGGTCGCAGGCGGCGATCGCGGCTTTGAGCGTGGCGTCGTACGGATGCCGGAACCGGACGGCATTCAGAATGAAAAGCGCACGCGTCTCGATCATGATGCCGTGAATAATGCCGAAAGAGCCCAGGCTCACCAGCGCAGCATTGAAAAGCGTATCGTCCTGTATGAAATTGGCGCCTATGCTCTGCGCAAAGTCAGGTTGCATCACAGGATATGACTTCCGCTCCAGATAGACATGCTTGTTCGGTCCGGTGATAAGGTGCAACCCGACGACCATCTCCTGCATCGCGCCAAAGTTGTAGGCGCCACCATGGGTTCCCGTCGAGACCGCGCCGGCGACGGTCTGGCCGTTGTTTGAGCCGCAACCTTTGATCGACAAGCCGCTGGCAAAGAGATATTCGTTCAGCGCGGCAACCGAGTTGCCGCATTCGACGAAGCGCAGTTTCGCGGCATCGCCCGCATACCCCGAATCGGTCAGCGCATGCGGGACCTCGAACGCCAGCCGCAACGCTGTGTTGTCGATCAGGCGGCCATTCGTCACGGCGACGGTGCTCAGCGACCACAGGCTGCCGTGCGCGCGCAGAGATTTGCCATCCCGAATGCAAGCCTGGATGATGCCCTGCAATTCCTTTGTCGCTTCGTTGTAAGTATCGAAGGGCGGTTTGTCGCCCCGATCGATGCGGAAGACATATTCTCCCTCGAGCGTCTGCCTGAAAGAGTCATGCCGTCCGGTTTCCAGGATGGTGGGCCGGAAGAAGATTCGTCCATTCGAGCTGTTTTCGTGTTGTCCGTTGGGCATGTTCTTGCTTCCTTATTGGTCTGGCAGCCTGTCGGACTTAAAGGAAATCGGCTGCAAAAGCATCTGGCTGGTTCATATTTCGCCGCTTTTTCGGTCAATAGAATGACTATTGGCCTCAAAATCCTCAAAGTCTGTCCTCATCCGGTTACTTTTTCGCTGCGATTCTTCACGTCCGACAGGCTGCTGATACTTATCAAGAAACATTACGTATTTTTTTTCGGGGTACAGGAAGCGTGCCCGGCCTTGTGGGCGGCGCTTTGCAGCGAAATCGCACCTCCGTCGGCATCCAGAGACCCAGAGTGACAACACCGGCAAGATCATGCGCCAGGGTACGGTAGATTACAACATCGTTGATACCTTGGCCGTGGCATTCGGCGGCAAAAACCTGCGGGTCGAGCATCAATCCCCAAAAATACGCGTGCATGGTCTTTTTTTGGTAAGCCGCAGTCTGGCCTTCAGGCTTTATAGGGTCGGAATCCGGCACGCTGACCTGAAAACTGGCGCAACCGGACAGGAAAAGAAGACTCATGCAGGCAGCGGTGCACCAGGCGCGAAATTCCTTCCATGTGTTGGATTTTCTCATGCTTGCGGTTCGCATCACCGCTCTCCTTATCGCATAGTTTGCGGCGCATTCCGACCCGAAGGCCTGGTTGTGGTGGTATAACCTTGTTGTTTTGGTATCTCGCCGTTTACCGTATAGACCGGACAAGGCTGCTGATAGGCGGGTGCCGCCAGGGATCGTGTTGACGTGATCTTGACCAAGCGCCGTGCTGGTGCGCCCGTCGTGGTTCCTACTGCCGCGGTTTCCCCAGCCAAATCAGGCGGAGCGCAAGCGACATAACCATTAAATTTGTGAAGAGGCGTGTCCCGCGGCATATAGCTGCCGGGATACTGGAACCCATGCATGTTGTTGTAGCCCGAACTACCGCCCATCGGTGGCATGGGCAACACCACGACCGGCCCGCCAAGTGAAGATCGATCAAGGCGCTGATCCTGTTTATGCGACGCCCCCAGAGGCACAAGGGGGTTATTCATCACCAGGGGATAAATAAAGGGGCTCTCCTGCGCCATCTCCGCAGGGGCGCTGGCTGCAGCGTTCGGGGTTGCAGCCTCCCATTCCTGTGCTGGCGCCTGGCCGGAATATGCCAGACCGAATATGAAGAGCACTACAGGAAGTTTGATCACGGATATCTCAAGAAAGTATGGGGTATCGAAGCCGGAACCCGGTTGAATCATTATAAACCGGACCGTCCCGGCAGCTTTTATTTATAGCAGCCGCGCGCCAAAAATCAATTTTCATTGTAGCTGAGTCGATTTTACTCCGGTTGAAAACAGTTCCACAGGCGCTTCTTATGGCAAACCGAGTACCGTAATATAGCGGTTTTCCATTCTCTACCTCTTAATATAGAAACCTCTTGACAACGGCTAGTAACGCTGTATAATTCGCTTCCATATTGTGGATTTCCGTGCACGATCACTAAAAGTAAAAGCCTCGCTACAGCGAGGCTCACATCCACCCGCCTAGCGCGGGTTTTTTATCGACCGCTTTTAAGCGGCTTTTTTTTGCCTGCTCACAAGGTCAATAATATTGAAGAAATTCTTGTACGGCGTAACGTGCCATTGCTAATGGACGCCAACGCCCTATGAAACAGGGCCTGCGCTTACGCAGTATTCTCCAGCAAACCCGCCTCGTGCGGGTTTTTTATTGCCCGCTCTCAACAGCTTTTATAGGCGAACGTAAATGATCAGTAGTCCAGCGATTATAGCAATCGTCCTCGCAATTTTTGTCGCTCTTGCCTTTAGTGGCGGATTCGCAGTCAGCAACTGGCGGTCTGCATCGGAGATACAGCGGCTCAACTCCAGTAATGCCGTGCTGTCGGCAGCAAACGAAAAATGCGCTACAGATATTCAATCCGTGCGTAGCGCAATGGATGCGCTGGCGGCAGCCTCAGCCATGCGAGATAAAAACGCGGCGGTTGCAATGCGACGTGCAGCGTCGGTTGCAGCGAAACACACAAACCGTGCAAAAAAGATAACGGCTCTTCCGCCGGTAGCATTGGAATATCAATGTGAGGTGTTAACTCGCGAGCAAATAGAGTACGTAAAAAGCCGCCGCCAAAATAACTAGATTGGCAAGCTGCGTTGCTCACCGTTGCATAGGTCGACTATGCGCCTCCTCGCGCCTTGCCTGATGTCAATCGGGATTGACGTCATGTTGTCTGTCGACGTTGCATGGATTAATTATTCGCCTCCTCACGCCATCAAAACCAGATGGTTTTTAACCTTATTCGTTCAGGTATGCCCATATGGAATTTACGACGCGTTATGCCCGCCTTGCATTGGTATCGGTATTTTTCACGCTGCTGGCTGGTTGCGCTGGCAAGCCGGTAATTCAGACGCAGGTAATCGAAAAACAAATTGCTGTGCCGTGCCTGGTGGAAACCCCATCTGAATGCAAGTCAGCCTATGCGATTGATCGTACCTCGGTAAAAGACGATGCAGTCACCATCAACAGGGCGCTGCGTGCTGAAATCGAGGAGAGATGGGCATGTGAGGTCAAATTACTCGCAGCCATGAAAGGCTGCAACAAAGAGACGAAAAAAGAGGGTGCGATGAGCGCTGAAAAAGCCGGATCATGAGTGAATTTGAACGTGAAGTGCTTTCAATGAAAGCGGCGAAGAATCAAGCAGGCGCGACAGTACCCGGAAGAAAAAAAGGGGCCTCGACAATAAAAACACCTGAATTGCTGGACGCGATTTTTGCCGGTATTTCGCTTGGCAAATCGGCCCGGGCAATGTGTGTGGAAGTCGGTATCAGTCAACGCGTCTTATGGAACTGGTTGGCGTGCGATGAAGATCTCATGCGGCAATATCTGCGCGCGAAAGAACTTTGTGTGGATGCTTATGCTGAAGAAATCATCGAAATTTCCGACGACGGATCAAAGGATACTTATATCGATGAGAAGGGCAAGCAAGTGATAGATCGAGAGGTCATCGCACGCGCCCAATTGCGCATCGACGCGCGCAAATGGTATGCCGCAAGACTGGCGCCAAGAAAATATGGCGACAAACCACCGGTAACGCACGAGGCGGGGGATACAAAAAGACAGGCGATGCAAAGCGTCGAGGTGGCTTTTGTCTCTACAACCGATGCCGGCAAACAGGTCATATAAAAATATATGGGACTGAAATACAGGCCATCAAGGACATCATGCCATGGCCGCGCATAGGGCCGAATTTCCGGCCAAGCTCCGTTTCCTGTTCGAGCCGGCGCGATATAAGGTTCTGTACGGCGGCCGCGGCGGCGCAAAAAGCTGGGGTGTCGCCAGGGCATTGCTGATACAGGCGGCTGCTACCCCCTTGCGCATCCTGTGTGCGAGAGAGTTCCAGAACTCTATCGTTGAATCTGTGCATCACCTCTTGCAGGCGCAGATCGAGGCAACTGGACTGGGGCCTTTTTATGAGGTGCAAAACAGCATGATTCGGGGGGCCAATGGCTCCGAATTCATATTTGCCGGGCTGCGCAATAATGTTACCAAAATCAAATCATTTGAGGGTGTTGATCGGGTTTGGGTTGAAGAGGCGCAGACGGTCGGCAAATCGAGCTGGGATACGCTTATTCCGACTATTCGTAAGGACGGATCGGAAATATGGGTTACTTACAACCCGGAACTGGAAACGGACGAGACGCATCAGCGATTTGTCATCACTCCTCCGCCTGGCGCCATCGTGGTGAAAATCAACTGGAATGACAACCCATGGTTTCCCGAAACCTTGCTTCGGGAAAAAGATGCGTTGAAAGTGCGCGATCCCGATGCTTATCAGAACGTTTGGGAAGGAAATTGCAGGCTGACGCTGGACGGCGCGATCTATGCGAAAGAACTCAGGCTTGCCCAGGAAGAAGGGCGCATCCGGAGCGTGCCCTACGACGCGGCAAAGCAGGTGCATACCTTCTTTGACCTGGGGTGGGCCGATAACACCAGCATATGGTTTGCCCAGGCGGTTGGGAACGAACTCAGGCTGATCGATTATTACAGCAGCAACCAGATGCCGATACAACATTACATCAGCGTGCTGCAAAACAAGGGATATCTATATGGTACTGATTGGTTGCCCCATGATGCGAAAGCCAAAACGCTGGCAACCGGCCGGAGCGTCGAGGAAATCATGCTCGCGGCCGGGCGCAAGGTGAGGATAGTGCCGAATCTGTCAGTTGCCGACGGAATCAATGCCGGGAGAACGATATTCAATCGTTGCTATTTCGACGAACAGAAATGTGCTGAAGGATTACAGAGCTTGAGGCGTTATCGATTCGATGTAGATCCTGAATCCAGGCAATTCAGCGGCAGGCCATTACACGACTACCACAGCCACGCCGCGGATGCGTTCAGGTATTTTGCTGTATCAGTGGAGGATGAGAAACCCGGTGCCAGCGCGCGCAGTGTCAGCATGAAGGGGTGGCGCGCATGATCGAACAGAAAATCACCTCGGATATATCGGTCGAGGCTTACGACAAGATCTGCCGCGATATCCGTCAGCAGCCGAAATGGCGGCTCGACTCAGACACTGATTGCGATTACTACGACGGCGCCCAGACAACCACGGAGGTGGTCCAGCGACTGAAGGAAGCGGGCATTCCGCCCCAGGACTCGAATCTGATCAAGCCAACGATCAATGCCGTGCTGGGTCTGGAAGCGCGTAGTCGCACCGACTATAAAGTCACCTCGGACGACGAGAGCCAGACCGAGATCGCAGAAGGCCTTTCCGCACGGATCAAGGAGGCGGAAACCGAGTCACGCGCCGACCGCGCAATGTCCGACGCCTATTCCAGCATGATTCGTGCCGGTATTGGCTGGGTTGAAGTGTCCCGCGAATTCGATCCACTGAAATATCCGTATCGCGTGCGGGAAGTGCACCGTAACGAGATCCACTGGGACTGGACAGCGAAGGAACCGGATTTATCCGACGCGCGCTATCTGAGGCGTGATAAATGGGTAGACCGTCTGCAAGCGTCATTAATGCTGCCGGATCAGGCCGAACTCATCCAGAACAGCTGGTGTGGATGGAACAACCTGGACGTCTATGATGGAACTGACACCGGTATGGCCAGAGCCTATGAGATCGAGCAGGCCTGGGATCAGGGCCAGCAGGATTATCTGAACCGGAATTCGGGCATGGTCAGGCTTTCCGAGTTGTGGTACCGGCATTTCGAGGAGGGGTATGTGCTGGCGTTGCCGGACGGTAAAGCCATCGAATACCGCGAGGAGAATCCGTACCATCAGATGGCGGTAGTACAAGGACGGGTACAGGTACAGAAATCGCTGCTCGCAAGGACGCGCGTCTCGATCTGGCTGGGGCCGCATAAATTGATGGATGTGCCAAGCCCGTTGCCGAATACGGATTTCCCTTATGTTCCGTTCTGGTGTTTTCGCAAAGACCGGAGCAGAGCGCCCTACGGGTTGATTCGCGACATGCGCGGGCCGCAGGATCAGATTATCGACCTGGATATTCTGCTCTATGAAGTTCTGAATTCGGTAAAAGTCGAAGTGGACAATGATGCGCTCGACCTCAGTCAGAATTCATACCATGAGGTTGCGCAGAATATCAGCAGCTTGCGATCGATGACTGTTCTGAACGCCCAGCGCCGGAACACCGCGGGATTCAAGGTAACGCGTGAGCACCAGCTTGCAGCGCAGGTGTTCCAGTTGATGCAGGAGCGCAAGCGGAGAATCGAGGAAGTCGGTGGCATATACCGGGCCATGCTGGGGGCGGATACGACGGCCACCAGCGGCGTCGCCATCAACAGTTTGGTAGAGCAGGGCTCGACCGTTCTGGCGGAGCCCAACGATAATTTTCGCTACGCTCGGCGAATGGTCGGGCAGCAGCTTCTGGCACTCATCAAGCAGGACATGCTGGGTAACGCAACCGCCGTGGCCGTCAAGCGTGGCGCGGGCCAGAAGATCGTGTACTTCAACCGCCAGGTAGTTACCGATGCCGGCCCGGTAGTGGAAAACGATATCGCAACCGCCCAGGTCAAGGTCGTGCTGGAAGATATACCTGCCACGCCCAGTTTTCGGGCGCAGCAATTGCGATCATTCAGCCAGATCGTACAGGCGGCTCCGCCAGCTTACCAGGCAGTGTTATATCCAGTAATGCTGGAACTGTCCGATGTACCTAACCGGCATGAACTGGCGGATCAGCTGCGAAAGGTCGGGGGCGTGGACGCAGCGGACCAAGGGACTCAGCTCATGCGGGAGCAGTTCCAGGCCGCAATGGAGCAACAGCAACTGGTTATGGCCGGATTGCGGGAGCAATTGGTCAAGGCGCAGCAGGCACTGGCTGACAAGTCGCGTGAATTGGACCTCAAAGTGCGGAACCTGGATATTGAAGAAGAGAAGTTTGAGGTGGATGCCCAGCTGAAGATCGAAGAATTACAGTTAAAGCCATACCGATACCGCATTTTAGTGAAGGAGAAAACATGATCAGGTTTTTAAATGATGAAACCGTTGCAGGACACCGGTTCGGAAAAGGCGCGATCGCGCGGTTCGACTCAGCAACGGAGGCGCAGCTTATTGCCGCGGCGGATGCGGAAAATTATCCAGTGGTCTTGCGGCCGGTTGAGATGCTTTCCGGGTCGGCTGTCGCGGTATCTTGCGCATCGACCGGTTTTGATGAAGTGCTTGCCTCGTTCACTATTGCTCCGGGGATAGTCGGAGTCAATAGTATCCTGCAGGTCGAGCCGTTATGGACGTTTACGAGTAGCGCGAATAACAAGATTGTGAAAGTCAGGCTCGGCGGCGCAACGGTTTACAATGCCGCACGCACCACTTCGGTGAAAGAGGCGCCGCTGATCGTGCTGGCGAACCGAAATTCGCTCATGTCGCAGATACAGCCATATGATTATGGCTATGGAGCGGCCGGAGCAGGAGTGCCCGCGACGTATGCGATAGATTTTTCCCGGCCGGTCGACGTCGAGATCACCGGTCAGCTTGCCAACAGTGGAGATAGCTTGAAGCTCGAATATTTCCGCGTCCTGCATTTCGTGGGGGCCTGATGACTACCTGGTACGTAAGACCGGATACGAGTCACTCGACCACGCGTAACGGCATGTCATACGCAACTGCCTGGGGCGGCTGGTCTGCAATCGTCTGGGGTGGCGCGGGAGTGATTGCTGGAGATACACTCTATGTCTGTGGAACACACGCTATCACATCCTCTATCGTCGTGGGCAATCATGGCGCAACAGTAAATAACAGAGTGACAATCAGCGGCGGCTATGCAGCGGATCGCGGCTCGATAATTGCCTCGGCAGACGGCGGGGTGTTTTTGCAGGTTCCTCGAAACTACACGAGTATTACCAACCTCACGATCACGGCCAAAAAGAGCTTTTGCATTTATCTATACGCTGCCGCCTCGATTACCGGCGTCACGATAGAAGGCTGTGTTCTCAACGGCGGCAGCGCTTCAATAATCAGCCTGGACTACACGAATAATGTAATCCATACCGATCTGACCATACGCAACAATGATTTTATTGGTGGGTTTGGTAGCAATCTCGGTTCAGCGATTAGCTGGATCGGAGCCGCGTCTGGCGCACCCCTCACGATGCTGAATCGGGTGAGTGTCATAAATAACCGCTTTATCGGGTGTTCCTCGGCAAGGGCGGTCATTGAAATGTGGATACAGCCTGGCGCTAATCTTGGTACGAAAATGACCGATATCGTTGCATCTGGAAATACATTCATCAGCTGCAGCGCAGTGGCGATGGAGATTTACTCAGAAATTTATGGGCGAAATAGCGGGATAAGGATAACCGACAACATCATACGTAATCAGAAAATGATGGGAACCCTGGGCGGGGGGTTCGCTATCGGCGGCTTCAGCCCATCGACGACAGATGGTTTTGGGGCAAACGTCATTGCCAGAAATAAAGGTTATGGGCTAAGCGGTGTTACCGGCATGATCAATGTGTTTTACGGAACTTACCGCGTATATGACAACGTTGGCGAGGATATAACCACCAGCACGATAGACGGAACCGGTATTCTCTTCGATCACAAGTGCGATAGCAGCGTTGCGTACGGGAACAAATTCTCCCGTCTGATGGGCGTGCCGGGTATCTATTATAGTGGTAACGGGATCACGATCCTCGATGCGACAAACATCGAAGTGTACGGAAATGTGATCGAGGATGCGTACTGCGGCATTCACTTCGGCAATAAGGAGGCCGGGCAGTCCTCGAACATTCATAACAACACGTTCATAAGGTGTTCCATGGCGGTAGATGTAAGCACGGCTGCTGATAAAACCAGCAATTTTGTTCGCAATAACATATTCACCGCCGCTGGCGCTGTTACCTCGGTGCGCGTTTTGGGCGGAATCTGGACAGGTGAATCGAATAACGCTTTTTCGGGCTTTGGAAGTTCGTTAGGACACACGATCAGCGCTACAAGCGTAACTGCCAATCCAGAGCTTGACGCCGATTACCGCCCTCGGTCCACTGCGCTTGTGCGTAAAGGGAGCTATCTGGGCGGCAGGGATTTCAACGGCAAGCATTTTTATAACCCTCCTAATATCGGCGCGGTGGATGATGTAACGGTGACGCCGCGCTATGCGCTGACGCAAAGCTGATATTCACATGGATCACCATACTGAGCCGCCTGGAGCGGCTTTTTTAATGGTTTCACGTAATACGCGCTAACGGCGATACCGTAGTTTTTATCAACCCTGCCCGAGTTTAGTATGGGCAGCCCGCTCACTGGGTCAAGCAGTTGGAGGAAAAGGTAATGGAAATGGATCAGCTTACGGATGAGCAAATTGCAAACCTTACGCCCGAACAGATCGAGATGCTGGAGAACGAACCAGGCCGTCTTGTTGAAATTCTGGGCGAACAAGCGGTAGCAGATGAGCCCAGGCAGGAAGAGGGAACAGGTGCGCCCGGTGGCAGAAGCGGCATCATGGGTGAAGATGAGCCCGTCGTTCTGAACAAGAGCGGCAAGGGAACCATTCCTTACGAGAAGCACAAGGAATTGCGTGTGGAAAACTCGGCGCTGCGCGAGCAACTGAAATCCGCGCAGATGGAAAACAGCAAGGTCGCCGAGAAGCTTGGGGCGCTTTTGAAGAAAAAAGATAACGCGACAGGTACAAGTACTGCGGTGGCGGACGATGCCATCGAAAAACACCTGGAGCTTATCAGGAGCGATATGCCCGAGCTGCACAAGGTAATCAGCGCGGTTCTTGAAGGAAGCCGGAAGCAAGGCGAGAAACTGGAAAAAACGCTCGAAGAACTGAAGCGCGAAAAGGAGGAGTCCGACCGTGCAGTCCAGTTGAGTATTCAGGAGCAGATCGCCGAAGCCAAGGAGAATACGCCTGACCTCGTCCATTGGGAAAGCAACGATCCACAAGCCTGGGATGAAGCCCTGAAGCAGGATGAGATTCTGAGAACCAGTATCCGATGGTCGGGAAGGCCTTATTCCGAACGGTTCGAGGAAGTCGTCCGCCGCGTCAGGGCAATCATGCCGGAGGCCTCCTTACCAACGAAGCATGCCGGCCACGAGCAAACGAAAGTCGATGCGAAAGCAAAGCTTGAGAGCGCTCCAGTACGAAAACCCACAACCCTGTCGGATATTCAGGGTGGTGCAAATCCGGCGTCCGAGCGAGAGCAGATCGACAACCTGAGCCCGCATGAACTGGCTCGCAAGTTGATGCAAATGCCATCGCAAAAAGCCGCCGCCCTGAGAGCCGAACTTGATTAAGGAATAATGAAATGGCTGAAACAAACGTAGCAAGCGGAAGCTCGGTTGCTGTAAAACATTATAGCGCCGCACTCTTCGCCAACACCCTGAAAGGGGCATCATCGATCGAAAATCTATCCGGACCAGTGGAGCCATCCGCCGCGATGGAAAAGATTGCGGGTCAAACCGAGCCCGGCATGCCCATTGTCCGCATCGACAATCTGATGAAAAGCGCAGGTGACATTGTCTCGCTGGATCTGGTCGATACCGTAAGCGGCGAGCCGTTGATGGGCGACGTTAACCGCGAGGGCAAGGGTGATCCCCTGTCGTTCTCTTCAATGGAAATCAAGATCAACCTTTCCAGCAAGGTGATCGATGCCGGTGGCAGCATGTCGCAGCAACGCACCAAGCACCAGTTGCGCGAAATTGCCCTGGCGCAATTGTCCGGCTACTTCCCGCGGCTGGATACCCAGGAGTCGCTGGTTCATCTGGCAGGCGCGCGTGGCTCGCAAACCGGAACAGACTGGACGATACCGCTTCAGACCAGCAACAAGTTTGCCGACATTATGGTTAACCCGGTGAAAGCGCCGACCTACAACCGGCATTTTGTGGTTAACGGGGCAAATTTGACAGCGGGCGGTCAACAGCTTGGCTCGATCGTCTCCACCGATATGCTGAAACTCTCGCATCTGGATGTATTGCGCAAGCGCCTGGACGACATGGATCAGCCCTTGCAATCGGTGAAGCTGCCAGGTGACCGCGCTGCACAGACCTCGAAAATGTGGATATTCCTTGCCACACCGAACCAGTACTCGGTACTGCTGACCGAAGGTTCACTACGCGCATTTCAACAGAACGCAATGAATCGCTCGGCCTATCTGGACACTCGCCATCCGCTTTTTGCCGGTGAAGTCGGCATGTGGAACGGCATATTGGTGATCAAGAATGAACGGGCAATTCGCTTCATGCCCGGCGAGAACACCAGTATCGTTACTGCCGGCAATGCGCCGACCGCTACCGAAACCAGCCAGGCCGTCAATGGTGGCCTCACCGCTGGTTATGCCGTGGAGCGCGGGTTGTTGCTCGGTGCTCAGGCACTGGGCGTCGCTTATGGCAAGACCAAGGTCAGCGGCATGCAGTTCGGCTGGAAGGAGCACTGGTACAACTTCGAAAGCAACCTGGAAGTCATGGGCGAGAAGGTGTGCGGAAAGAGCAAGGTGCGCTTTTCGGTCGATGATGGCACGGGTACCAAAGTGCCGACAGACTTCGGCGTCATCGCGGTCGATTCCGCGATACCGCTCTAACTCAGGCTTACGACTAGCGCAAGCGGTGCCATAGACCTGTATCCAATGATTGGAGAGGAACTCCAATTCCCGTTTCCGCGGGAACAACGATACCCTCCACGTGATACCGGCCTTATGAAGGCACCGCTTCAATCATTATTACAAAGGGGTTACGAATGGCTACTTTTAGTGCAGCAGATTTGAGCAGCAAAGCCCGGCATATGGGCGGCTATGGCAACACCGCTGTTGCCTGGGGTTCAGTGGCGCCTGTCGCAGGGGCCGCCGGCGATATCTACCGCCCGGTGATTATTCCGGCAGGCATAGAGGTAACCGATGTGGACATCGTGAACGACAAACTGGACAGCAACGCCGCCCCTGCAATCGCCTTTAAGGCAGGTTATGCGCCGGTCTACCCGGATGACGGCCCCGCTGCGAGCGATGCGTACTTCACGGCAGCCGGCAATACCGCGCTCCGTAATGCCGGGCGCGCTTCGCTGGCGTTCCAGCCAGTCAAATTCGAGAAACCGGTATATCTGACGATCACGCTTACCGCGTCGGCGGCATCGTTTGCTCCAGGCAAGGTAACGGCAATCGTCAAGGGCGATGGAGTAGGAGTGAAGTAGATATCAGGCAGCAGTAGGGGAGTAGGGGAGTAGGGGAGTAGGGGAGTAGGGGCGTGATTTTGGGCGGCTACCGCGAGGTGGCCGCCTTTTTTATGGAGCATTACATGCCGCATCTGAAATACATTGCCGCTACGGTTAAGACAGACAGCATCAACGGTGTCGGATTGAACTGGCAGCCGGGGCAGGTTCGTAGTGTCACCGCTGAAGTGGCCGAACGTCTGCTTGTCTTTACCGATACCTGGGAGATTGCCGGTGAAGCGAACGGAAGCAATGAACGCATCGGGCTCGCTGAGCAGCCACAAGCGATGGAAGAGCCGCTGCCCGTCATCGACTTCCATGCCATGGATAAAAATGCGCTGATCGAGTATGCCGAACGTCATTATAACGAACGTCTGGGTAAGCGTCAGAGTGAAGAAACGGTGCGACACAAGGTCATCGCCTTATTCTCCAGACATGAAATGGCCGACTGAGGGATGACGGATGACTTTCACCTACCAATCGGTTATCGATCTGGCGCGCATACCGCTCAATGATGAAGATAAAGCCAGATATTCAGACGCTACGTTATTGTCATTAGCCAACCAGGCAGTGCTACAAATCCTCAAGCGCCGGCCTGATTTGTTCGTGGGGCAGTTCGCCAACCTGCCGGATGGAGAGAGGATCTTGAGCGATGTCTTTCCAGTATCTGCCGCGTATGTGCAAACTGTTGCGGATTACGTCACGGCCAGAACGGAAATGACTGATGACGAGCACGCCAGTTCCGGTCGGGCTGCGGTGTTCGCCCAACTATTCAGCGCCGAGGCGCAATCATGAAACTGTGGCGTGATTTCTACGATTTGATGATGCCGGACGTGCCCGGTTGCCCATCCGCTGCTGCCGATAGCGCGTTGCGCCAATCCGCCATTGCGTCTTGCGAGCAATCTCTTGCGTGGCAAGGAACGCATCCTGATGTTCCGGTAGCGGCGGGCACGGCGGAATATGCTTTTACCCCACCAGCGGATGCAGTTGTACATGCAATTATCCATGCGGCACTGGATGGAGAAGAAATCGCATTGTATCCAGGTGAACCGGGTATGGGCAGCATAAACCGGCACGGGCGGAAGGGTATTCCGGCATACATTCTTGCCGGCGCCGCTTCCTTGATGTTTGTGCCGGCACCTGGCGCGCCCGGTACGCTGTCGATGACCGTTGCTTTCAAACCTTCACCGGTCAGCACGGGGATAGCTGATGGGCAATTCAACGAATACCGCGAAGCGATTGTCCACGGCGCACTGGTGCGGTTGATGCTGTCGCCCAAGAAGCCGTACTCAAGCACCCAACTTGCTCAATACCATCAGCAGCAATTCGCGGTAAAGACAGCGGCGGCAGGCCAGCGGGTGGCGAGAGGTTATACGCGCGCGCGGTTGCAAACCAGGATCATGGCCAGGGGCATAGAACCAGCCGTCAAATAATAAGGGTAAAGCATGGGACTCAAGTTCTCGAATTTCGGCAAGGCTATAGTCAGTTCTGCCCCAAGCGGGGCAGCGGGGTTGAGCTTCACGGTTGAGGCCGGGAAAGGGATTCTCTTCCCGGTGCTCGGCGCCGGCGATTATTTTTATGGCGTTTTCAAGGACGCCTCGGGCAATCGGGAAATCGTGAAGGTTGAGGCGCGCAGCGCAGATAGCCTTACGATCTCCATGGGCGGACGTGGGCTCGACGGTACCGCCGCAAGAACCTGGGCGGCCGGTGATTATTTTCTGGCCGGCGTGACCAACGTTGCCCTGCAAGAGTCACTTGCAAACGCGAATCTCATCGCACTGGGCGGATTGGCCGCATCCGCCGACAAGTTGCCGTATTTCACGGGGGCGGGTACGGCGGCACTGGCTGACCTGAGCCCGTTTGCCCGAACATTGCTGGATGATGCAGAGGCGGCGACGGCACGGGCAACATTGGGTATCCCCGCCGCGATTGGCGCGCTTATCCCATCCGGCACGGTCATGTCATTTTTTCAGCCCGTCGCCCCCGTTGGCTGGACGCAAATAACCACACATGACAATAAGGCCATACGGATAGTCAGCGGCCTCGGCGGGAACTCGGGCGGTTCAGTCACATTTACGACCGCCTTCGCGCCGCAAGCAGTTAACGGATCGAACAGTGCCACTACCCTTACCTTGGCCCAGATACCGTCTCATACACATGGTTTCAGCGTGTATGCCACATCGGGTGCGGGACCGAACCCTGGCGGCGGCGGTGGAGGGGTAGTAACGGGAACGCCAGTCACAGATAGCGGTACTGGCGGCGGAGGCTCTCACAATCACACTTTTACTGGCACAGCCATCAACCTGGCCGTGCAATATATCGACATGATCATAGCGAGTAGAGACTGATGGAAACCAGGGTCTCCGATTGCCCTCTGGGGGCGAAGTGCGAAGAGCTCAAAATCGAAGATGGGAAACCGATCCTGTACCGTTGCCCCTGGTATGTGCAGATTCGCGGCGTTGACACGAATACCGGACAGGAAAGCAGCACCTGGGGCTGCGCCATTGCATGGCTTCCCACCCTGACGATCAATGCGGCCAATGAATCGCGCAAGGGTGTGGCGGCCACCGAATCGTTTCGCAACGAAATGGTGAAGCAGGGAGCGCAGACACAGCAGGTGCTGCTGGTAGCGGCGCAATCGGCGAACAGGAAACCGGACATCAAACCATTGGAGCAAGCAGACATATGCGAGTAACAATTATGCGAGACGACGGCATCGTCGGAGTTGCCGGAATATTCATGCCGGTTGATTTGTCGACGCTACACGCAGGCATACGTGCCGTGCAGTGGAATGGCACAAGTGGGCATATAGAGTATGACGGCGCTGCAAACACGACCCTGGACAGCATAACGGATTTCAAGCCATTTATAGAGCGATGGACTACCGCTCAGTCGCAATCATCCATGCCGCCTGCTCCGCCTTCAGGCAACCAAACGAAAATGCCGGCGCTGGCACGCATCGATGCAGCCTATCAGGCCGCTGTCGATGTAACGAGAGCGGATTACCCGGCGGGCGAAGATGCATAACTCACCCGTAACGCAATTGATTGGATTCAGTTGATCAGATTCATCGGATATGACGCGGCTTTGCCGCGTTTTTTTTTGCTCCTCACCTGCATAGAACCACTTTGACCGCTTCGGATCACCTGGACCACTTTGCCTGTTTGTTCAGATTTATTTTTTTGGAGAATCCACCATGACCATGTTCCAGCGCAAGCGCATCAGAATCATCAAGGAAGAACTGGAAAAGCAGAATGCGGCGGTCGACGCAAGCGCTGACAAGCTGCTCGATAAACTGAAGGCATCCAAATGGACGGCAGCCGTGCTGTTGGGCGCCGCCCTGCTTGCAGTTGCAATCTTATGGATCCTGTCCTGATCATGGCGGATGACGACAGCGATCACAAGATGGAGCGACGGCGCGGGCCGTCCACCTCTACATTATCCTTTAGCGGGATTATTGCGGTGGCGGGTCTGCTCGCGTCGGGCGTCGCGACATACAACGCGGTGCAAAACGATATCGCAAGCTTGAAGCGGGGAGAACTCTATCAGGAAAGAACCAACGAGCGCCTGAGCGAAGAGCTCAAATCGGTACGGGTCGAGCAACGGGAAACGATGAAAGAGTTCAACGAGAAGCTCGACCGGATCATTGACCAGTGGGCACGCGGGAGGAAGCAATGAGATATCCGCTTGGAGCCCTGTTTCTGGCGTCATGTACCATGCTGGCGCCACTACCGGAAGAACATAAGATGATCGAAGAGCCCGCGTCCGTCATTCATCCCGAGCCGGAAAACTGGACGGGGGCGCGCAAGCCGAAACCCAGGACGTCGTCTTCACCCTCATCCTCATCCGAAATCGCGTCCTGCGCCACCCTGGATGCGGGCGACATGAAAGAGACGATAAAGGCGAAGCTCGACTGCATTACGGAAAATGCGAGATGACATCCGGTGCAATCGGCAAGAGTGCAGTAAAAATCCGAGGGATCGAGAAATGATTAAACCATCCACCGCGCAAGTCCGGTCTGCAATGGCTGTACTGGTGCTGACGGCGTCCACGCTCGTGGGGATCGCAGTGCATGAAGGCTACAAGGATGAGGCATATATTCCTGTGCCCGGCGATGTGCCGACTATCGGGTACGGCACGACTGCCGGGGTCAGGATGGGCGACAGGACCACGCCAGTGCGGTCACTGGTGCGGTTGCTTGACGAGATCGAGGGCGTCTATGCCGCGGGCGTTAAACGCTGCGTGACCGTACCGCTGTACCAGTATGAGTACGAGGCGTTCGTCAGGCTGGCTTATAGCATTGGCGTCCCGACCTTCTGCCGGAAAGCTTCGCCGGGAAAATCGCCTAACCTGATCGATTTGATCAACGCGGAAAAATATGCGGAAGCATGCGCACGTATAGAGGCGTTCAAGTACGGACCGGGCAGAAAAATATTGCCGGGCCTGGTAAAGAGGCGGGCCGAAGAGCGTGCAATATGCGAAGGAAAAAAATCAGGCCGGCAAAACGCAACATTATCCCAAAATTGAGGTTTTGCCAGAGTGAGCGCTTTCAGAATCACCGGATTTTCCGGACTGGTGCCAAGGCTGGCCAGGCAATTGCTTGGCGCCAGCCAGGCCCAGGTTGCGACCAACTGTAATTTGACAAGTGGCGATTTACGCCCGAGGAACGGCCCGCTTCTGGTATTTGCACCGGTCATCGCCAACGACATCGTTTCCATGTTTCGTATGGAGAAGGATGGAAATGAAAAATGGCTGGCATGGGACAAGGACGTGGATGTTGCCCGTTCTCCCGTCGCCGGGAATACATCGCGACGCTTCTACTATACCGGCGATGGTGAACCGCGTGCGTCGGAATATGACATGGCGACTGCGGGCACTGGTCCTTATCCATCGGGCTGCTATGTGCTGGGCGTGGCGCAACCGCTTAATCCGCCTGTTGTCATGGTCGCCGGTGGCGCGGGGTCGACGGTTACCCGTTCCTACGTTTATACCTTTGTCACGCAATGGGGCGAAGAATCCGCGCCGTCGCCGGCGTCGGCGGTAACGACCGGCAAGGATGACGATACCTGGGCGTTATCAGGCATGGATACCGCGCCGCCCAATACGGGCGCAATAACCGGCGCAGCGAAGGACATGCCGTTTGGGGGGCAGGTAGAGATCACGCTGGATACGGTGTATGGGCTCCGGGCACATGAGAAAATCAGGTTCACATCCGTGGAGGGCATGACGGATCTCAATGGCGAATTTGCGCTAGCGCATGTGGATCCGGTCACCAGCAAAGTCGTGATATCGCTTTCGACAACACAGGTTTACACCACCGGCGGGGCATGGGTACGGGTAGCGCGGCACAACACGAGCGGCATGACCAAGCGTATTTACCGTACGCTCACCACTTCAGGCGGCACGGCGTATCACTATGTCGTCACGATACCCGCAATTACCGCCTCGTATGAGGATTCAACCCGCGATGAGGAAGTCGCCCTGGGTGAGACGTTACCTTCCACAAACTGGAGTATGCCGCCTGCGGACATGAAGGGTATTACGATTCTTGCGAACGGGGTTGCCGCCGGTTTCGCCGGTAATGAAATCCTGTTCTCGGAACCATTCAAACCCTATGCCTGGCCCACCGCTTACCGCCAGACCTACGATCAGGACATCGTCGCGATTGCCGTTACCGGCACCACACTGGTCGGTATGACCGAAGGCAACCCATTTACCATCACCGGGGTTGATCCGGTAACGATGGGCGGCGGCATGGAGAAGCTGGGCGTGGCGTGGTCCTGCATGGCGAAGCGCGGCGTGGCGAGCTTCGCATTCGGCATAGGTTATCCCGCTCCGCAAGGCATGGTAGTGATTGGAGCGAATAGCGACATCGTTACCAAAGATCTGTTCACGCAAAGAGAATGGGCGGAACTGAACCCTGCCACATTCATCGGGACCTCTGCCGATAACCGCTATTACGCAGGTTATACCGCTAACGATAGTTCGCTCATGTTTGTGATCGACAAGGCCGAGAGCGCATCCTTTATCAAGGTGAATCAGAATATCACCGCAATATGGGCGGACCCGGCCACAGGCAAACTCTATGTGGCGGTGGACAGGAAAATCTACGAATGGGAAGGCGATGCCGGGGCCAAACTCACTTACGAGTGGAAAAGCCGGAAATTCATCACTGCGCCTCCCGTCAATTACGGAGCGGCGAAGATAGATGCTGACTTCGACATGCCGGAAATGGAGGCGGCATCCGCGCAGAGCTCCTACGATGCGGCCATCGCAGCAAACCAGGCATTGATTACCAACGGTATGATGAATGATGGATTAGCCGACTCCTGTCTCGCCGAATATGAGATTGGCGGCGATGCCATGCAGGATATTCCGCCGCTGGCCATCGATTCCCTGCAATTTCAGCTATGGGCCGATGGTGCGTTGAAATTCACCAGGCAGGTGCGTAACAGCCGCGCTTTCCGGCTTCCCACCGGATACAAATCCGATAACGTGGAGATTGTGTTATCCGGCAATGTGAAGGTTACCGGCGTGGTGCTGGCCGAGACAATGGATGGGTTAAAGCAGGCATAGCAAGTATTTATTTAAAACTTGACCCGCTCAGTTCGCCCAGTTCATCTGGACGTTTTTTTGTTTATGGAGTTTATGGAAAAAGGAGTATCGAGTGGCAAAATATGTTCATTCCGATGTGCTGGACGGCGGCCTCAACGCGATCAAAAATGGTGCAATCCGCATGCTTTTGCTCAAAACCTACATGCCAGCCGACAGCTACGCAACAGTAACCGGAAACGCGATTTGTGAAGTTACCATGGCCTCTGGCGACTACGCGCTAACCGGTGCCGATGGTGCGGCACGTATTTTGAGCGTTTCGGCCAAGAGCGGGATGGCTTTCGCCAACTCAGGCGCAACGCCGGATCTGCACATTGCTTTTACCGATAGCGTCAGCAAGGTTTTGCTGGTAACGGATGAAACCAGCGACCAGGTGATTACCAGCGGGAATACCATCAATTTCCCGAGCCTGACTTATACCAGTTCACAGCCTGCTTAAATCTATTGGACGAGGCTTTCCCGAAAAACTCTTGAGGAACAGATCATGGCAACCTTCACACAGACTCAAGGCGCTCGCAGCTCATCCGTACTCAATTTGGGAACGCTGCCGCACGCGACCTATATAACCTCGGCAGCAATTGACCTGGGTTCCGTTATTCCGCTGGACGTTACTTTGGAAATTGAATGCGACCCGAACGGAACCCCTGCCGGTAACAGGCAGCTCATCCTGTTCGCAAAGCTATCGCTGGACAATACCAATTTTGGCAGCGGGCCGGAAAGCGGCACAACATCCACAGAAGAAGCGGACTTGCATTGGATCGGTTCAATGCCCTGCAACGATACCAACATACACAGGAAATTCTTCAGCTTGCAAGGCCTGCCCGTTACACGCTATCTCAAGCTGGTCGTAAAAAACGATACCGGCGTGGCGCTCAGTTCCGGTAACGTTTACCGGGCAGACATTACCGGCCTTTCCACCTAGATCGCGTAAACATGTCCGTAATAATCCTGCCCAACCGACTTAACAAGCAGCCACAGTACGCTGCCCCGATCGACTACGCCGGGCTCGGCAAGGGCATACGCATACTGTGGAATCCAGCCGCTGGTCCCGTTGACCTCGCGACAGGCCGGGTATGGTCTACGGGCGGTAATGCGGCAATAGCGAGGGGTCGGAAGGGGCACGTATTCACGTTCGACGGGGCCGATGATTATTACGGTTATACCGGGTATCCGGAGATTACCGGCAATGTCGGCTCCTTCTTCATCTGGTGTCCCACCGTAGGGGCCGCCGACACCTATGGGCATGCTTTATTCGGTGCATCGTCTCCTGTCGCGTTCGCTCATCAGATCAATCCAGCCATGCAAGTGCATATTGGTTCCAGTCCGCCCAGCAACGGGACGCTGCCATCCTGGTTCAATACCAGAAACCGGAGCCTTGTTCTTGTGTCGGGCGGCACTGCGGCAACGTGCAGGGCTTTTCTCGACGGTAAAGACAGCGGGTTGACCTGGCCTGGCGCACCCGCCGCGTGGGGACCGGGGAACAAGAATTTCAACCTTGGGCGATATGTCGGCGGAACATCCTGGGATTTTGACGGGACAATACTTATCGCCGGGCATACCGAGAAAATCTGGGGCGACGCTGAATCAAGGGCGTTCCATGACAATCCGTGGCAGCTATTCAAGGTTTCCCCAAAAAAACTGTGGAAAAGCAGCGGTACGATACATTATTTGACTGCGGAAGCTCCAGTTCAGGCGAATTTCGGCGACATGCGAGCAGTAGCGCAGGATAACGCGCTGGTTGGGTCCGCATCGACGCAAAATGGTACGGGCAGCGCCGGGCCGCTAATTCAGGATCAGGCTCTTGCTGTTGCACCCGTCGCCCAGACCAGCACATCAAGTGCGGATGGGCCGATTACCCGGAATCAGGTTCTTGCCGTTGTATCGAACGCTCAGGTTAATTCATCCAATACCGGCGCGGTAACACAGGCATGGATGTTGATCGTGCCAGGGCAAACGCAGGGGCAGGCATGCTCCGTGCCAACGATAACCCAAACGCACATCATCGTTGCCACTGCGCCTACCCAGGAGAACAAAAGCACCACTGGCGTCCTACATATCGACAGTGGCAGCCTCGAAGCGGAATCGGCGGTCCAGAGAAACGCTGCCGGCGCCGCGATCATTATGCAGGCGCACATCCTCATTGTCTCCTTTCCCAGCCAGGGCAGCAAAGCCGGCACTGGTGCGGTCAGCGATGGGATTGTCGTCGAATCCGCGCTGAGTACCGGCGTGGCGCCAATGCTACGCATCAAGAAGCCGGGCATACCTGCTGGAACGCCGGAATGGCTGAAAACCATGATCGAGCTACTGACCGGGCGGCGGGGAAACAGAATCATGCCGCCGGCGTTTCGCGCGCTCACATTCTCTGCCGTGCCTACTCGAACGGAATGCGAGGCGCTCTATGCCTATACCAATGACGTCCGCATCGCGGTGGAACGCATCATTACCAGACTGGATAGCTGATGAATACAGAACTGATTGCTTTGCTCAAGGCAAACATGGGCTTGCCCTTGCTGCCCGGGTTGGCGGCGGATATTTGCATCGCCGCCAGCCGGATTGGAACGCTGGTACCGGCAAGCGTCATTGAACGGATAAAGCCTGAAAAACATGAAGATTTCATATTTTCCCCGGAGCGTATCGAAAATATTGGCGAGGAGATAAAGCCGCTGCACCGTGCACACTGGGATGAGACCGAGGCGCATCGGCATGGGCTGCCGTTCAACCCGGATTACGAAACCTTCATCCGCTATGAACGTGCCGGGCGGTATGTTCTTTTGACCCTGAGGCGCGGAGGAAGATTATTGGGTAACTGTGCCATGTACCTGGATAAGAGCGCACATACGCAAACCATCATTGCCACGGAAGACACGCTCTATTTGCTGCCCGAAGCGCGCAAGGGGAGGGTTGCCCGGTATTTTGTGGCATACGTGGAAAACGCGATGCGACTGATCGGCGCAAGCGAGATCAATATTACCGTGAAGACGACCAACAAGGCTGCGCGGTTCTTCCGTCTGCTCGGCTATCGCCATGTGGAAAATGGATTGAATAAAATACTGGAGGTTGAAAATGTGTAGCTCGAAACCGCCGAAACCCGATCCGCTGATCGGCCAGACGGCGAAACAGAATGCCGACATCGCGCAGCAACAGCTTGATGTGGCGAAACAACAGCTCGAGTGGGAAAGGGATAGGGCCAGCGTGCAAGACCCGTTGATTCAAAGGATTGTCGATCAGCAGATTGCAGCGGGCGATGCCAATGCCACCAGGGCGGAGTCACAATGGCAAATTTACCGCGATCTGTTCGCGCCCGTAGAGGAGCGCATGGTCAAGGATGCCAGTGAGTTCGACTCGCAAGCACGCAAAGACCGGATGGCGGCAGAGGCGGGTGGCGACGTCGTGCGTGGCTATCAGGCCGCGCGGGAAGCCAGCCAGCGCTCGATGGAGCGCATGGGCATCAACCCGAATTCGGGCAGGTTTCAGGCATTGGCGCTTGAAACCAGCCTGGGGTTGGCCAAAGATACGGCAGGCGCCATGAACAAGGCACGCCGGGATACCGAACTGCAGGGCCTGGCCATGCGGCAAGGCGCGGCGCAATTTGGCCGCAATATGCCCACCACAGGGATAGCGACGGATGCAGCCGCGTTGAACGCCGGTAACTCAGCCACGGGAAATCTTGCCACCCAGGCGGGGCTGCATAATGCCGGCCTGAGTGCCGCACAGAGCTGGTTCGGCGGAGCTACCGGGGCAAACAACTCAGCGGGCAACACAATGCTGAATCAGTACCAGGGTCAGCTTGGCGCATGGCAGCAACAGCAGCAAAACAAGGCGGCCGCGCTGGAAGGATTGGGGAGCCTGGTGGGAACGCTGGGGGGCGCTTATATGATGGGGCCAGGACTTCGCAAAGGCGGCATCATAAAAAACGGAACTCCTTATGGCCCGGGTTTGCTGAAGCGCAAAGGCTATTTGAAGGGCGGCATGATAAAAGGCCCGGGCACCGGCACGAGCGATTCCATCCAGGCAAGCATTGAAGGGATCAAGCCTATCCGTTTATCCAATGGCGAAGCAGTATTGAACAAGGAAGCCATAGCGCTGGTAGGGGAGGATTTTATCCATCGAATCAATAGCGGAAGCTTGGCTATGTTGAAGCGCAACCGCGCTGTCGATAAAAAAAACGGGGAGGTCGGGCATGATTAATGGACTGGGCGCATTTGCGGGCGGGCTCGCGAAAGGTTTGGGCGCCGGGCAGGATATCAATTTGCGGCGCCAATACATCAGCGAACAGAAAAAATCCGGTCTGCGCAAAACAGAATTGCATCAGGCGAAAATGGAAGAGGCTGGTTTCGACAGCGAAAAGCGGAACCGGCTGCGGAACGCCAACGATGAAATAGTTGCCGGCTGGCAGCATAATCAGCAGGTCCCAACTACTCAGCCGGCACAATCCGCAGCGCCGGGGCTGAGCGAGATATCGGTACAGATGCCTATGGTTGTCGATACAAGAGCTGCCGGGCTTTCCAGCATGAACAAGCCATTGGCGCAGCCAACGATGTCATCCGATGAAATGATCGGCATGCGCATGCTGACCAGCAATCTTCTGGAAGACCCGGATGAGCTGACACGGATAGCACGCATTTATGAGAAATATGGCCTTCTGGAAGAGATGACGCCCTGGATGAACCAGGTCTACGCAGCCAAGAAAAGCCGTATCCCTGATGCGTTGCATTTCTTATTGAATGGAGATTCGAAAGGCGCCAGGGAAATTTTGGAAAAAGGGGGCGTGAATCTTTTGGCTGATCCGGTGCAAGTTTATAATGAAGATACACTCGAACATGTCTGGAGATTCAATTTTTTGAAAGGTGCGCAAAAGGATATCGATCTAAAGAAGCTGGCTATCAAATTTTTTCCAGAAGTTTATTACGGCTTACAGACAGGAATTAAAAAGCCTAATAAGTAATATGTCGATTGCCCTCTCCAACAGCGTATTCGAAAAGGCATGCTGGGCTTGGTCGCATCTCGTGTATGTGAAGATATAAATTATGCTGGAACCGCATTTGATATCATTTATTGGTACCAACCATTCAAACTGGGCTTAAAACTTTGATAAGTACGCTTTGCTCTTAAAAAAACTCTCAAGTTGACACTCAGAGATTATGCGAGAGGTGTTATTTGTCAGTTTGAAATTACGTCTTGAGAATTCGCAGTAAAATATTCAATGGTCAGGATTCCTCAGTATCTTACTGATATCAATCCTGAGAAAATTATAGATTGTCGAACCGCATGCCGTGGTTTTTCGCCCAAACTCAACGTCGCAGATCTTTGAAGAAAGTTGCTAATCCATGCGCGTACCGATGATAACGTAATGCCATAAGCTCATGTAATGCAATTGGCACCCGGCGCCATCGGGACTCTGGTAGAGCAGCGCGAGTACTGAAGAAACGAAACGCCTCATCAAGACGATGAAGTTTTTGTTCTCCAGCAGAAAAGTGTTTCGTAGATTCCAGTAGGCGCCTGTGAGCCGATCCATAAAGTAAAGCCCGCGGCCCATACAATGCAGAACAGCTTTGGCCATGGTGGTCCCGGCGTATGCCAATCTGATTGGCACTATGCTGACGATAGGCAATCAGTGGGGTGGGCACTGCCTCCAGGTATGACGTAATACTGATAAGCAATGAAATCCAGGCGTCATGCCATATTATTTCCGGTATTGGTAGGACGAGGTTACGATAAGTGGACCGGAAAGCCATGGTTGCGCCGGTGGCCACAGGGTGTCTGAGTAGCACCCCGAGCGCATCTGATGCTGCAACCTGTGCCTGTTCCTTTGGACTGAACTTGGAGGCGCTCCATAGTCGTTTTGCGAGCGGGTGCAGATCCTGATCGACTACATCAGCCTCGGTAAATACTGCACCTATGCTTGGAACACTGTTAAAACGCTCCTCAATGACTGCTATCTTATCTGGATACCAAACATCATCTTGGTCGCAAAGAAAAATGATCTCTCCTCGGCATGCGCGGATCGCCATTTCGAAGTTGCGCGTTGAACCAAGTCGCTTATCGTTTGCCTGGATTCGCACAGGAAAGGGCGCATGCCGAGTAAAGTCGGCTATGATTTCCCGCGTCGCATCAACTGAGGCATCATCAGATATTACCAACTCGTCTGGCAGACGGGTTTGGCGCATAAGGCTATTAAGCTGCTCACTTATATAATGCTCCCCATTATAACTAGCTAGAGCGATAGACAGCTGTGGTTGTGCTTTCATCTGAAACAGTGCCGCATACTTTCGTCGTTGGGTTCACAGATCATCATTAGCTCCTCGCCTCGATCCAGTCCTACTTGGAGCAGCAATCATTCCACCCATTGAAGGACTCTTGACCAGCGACGCAATCCCAAAGGGTGGCGGATACCCCAAACATGCCGCTTAGTTCTCTGAATGTCACGGCTAGCCCGAAATAGTCCATCTGCATCGCGCACGGTCGAGGTAAGCCGCAATACTTTAAGGTCCGCCTCCTCGGCGGCTCGACGTAGTGAGATAGAGTTGAACAGGTGCAGATGACGCGGAGGATCTAGCGAAAGCCAGTGGTTACGAAACCACCCGTGACCCCAACTTGAGGTGTTTGGCGTAATGATGACGAGCTTGCCGTCGGATCTAAGAATTCGCCCACACTCACGCAGCAGACCTACAGGGTCATGTACGTGTTCGATGACGTGGCTGGAGACAACCGCATCGAAGGTTCGACCTGGAAAGCGTTGTTCCTCCAAGCTACCGAGGTGAATCGTTAGACCGCGCGCAGAAGCCACTTCGACCGCTCTTGGGTCCAGATCAAGCCCTTCCGCTTGCCAACCCAGCTTTCGTAGAAATTCCAGTTGGCGTCCGCTGCCGCAACCGATCTCCAGAAGCTTAGCGCCAGATCGAACCCGCAGATACATTGCGTTGAAGTCCAACTTTGATTTGAGTATTGGTTGAAAGTATGCAGATAGGCCAACCAGCTTCGCCAAAGACGACGCACCACTCACTGCACCATACTTGAGAGCCAGATATCCTGTGCTGCGCGCCGTAAAGAACGATCGCTTGAGTTGCCCCAAAATGCCACGACGCCTCTTCGGCTTTGGGATATTCTCATCTTCGTGCGTATAGTAGTTGAGGTAAGCTTTTCCGATATCTTCCTCCGTAGGCATGGGGTCTAACCAAATAAGGCCGCAACCTGATCCGGAGCATTGTTTGAGGCTCCAACGTCCAGTTGCATCGAAGAGGCGATCTTCCAAATCACGGTAAATTACTTCACCATGTCCGTTGCACAGACCGCACTTGGGTTGGGCCTTTGTGGCGATTGCATTGCATTGCATTGCATTTTTCATTGCCATTTCAAGTTTCCTAAAATAGCGATTTTTTTCGTTAGTTAATGGATCTTCAATCTATTAACAGCTGTGTATACCCTGACCCCGCGACGAATCATTAATCGTCCGACTGTTCAAGTTGGTTGTTGGCTGGCGCCGCGCATCCTTCCGTCAGTGCTTCACTCAACAAATTAAGCACTTCTTTAGCATATCTTTGTTGAGTAAAGCGGCCCGTCGCCCATATGTGCGCAGCCGTGCCCAACCTTGCTCCTTCCTCCGGGCTCTGATACAGGTGCTGAATTTTGTCGGCAAGCTCGACGTGATCGCCTGCTTCGTACAGGAGTCCCGTTTTCCCGTTATGGATCAATTCGGTGGTACCGCCGCTATTGGCTGTAGCGATAATGGGCTTACCCGTAAGCATGGCTTCCACCGTTGCTCGTCCGAAAGCTTCCCAGCGAGAGCAAACCAGCACAACATCCGCCATTCGAATATAGGGTATAGGATTTTCCACATATCCGATAAATCTGACTCGCTGTTCCAAATTGAAATCTCTGGCTTGCTGAGCTAGGGCTTTGCGAAATCGCCTACCACTACCTCCGATGAGAAGCAGTTCAGCGTCGATTCCCCGGCGTACTACCTCGGCCAATGCACGGATGGCTTCGTCCTGGCCTTTCGCAATGTGCAGCGAACCAACGATGACACACGTAAAACATGATCTATCAGTAGTATGATCACCTCGCGAACTTTCGGTCTCGTTAGGTAATGTCACCGCCTGATAAATTACCTTCATTTTATCCCGGTTAATGTATCGAGCATAATCATTAACCACTGCGTAGGAGTTAGCGATAAAAATTGTGGAAAGCCGGTCCATCATGTGTGCCGTGCGGCGCTTGCCCAAGTCAAATAACAGATTGGGATCGCGGTACCCGAACTCGTGCAGGTGCCAGACGTGCGGACGCTTCGCCAATCGCGCCGCCAGCGCACCGGCTCCAGCAGCCACCGTATTAGAGTAAACCAGGTCACATTCCCATTTTGCAATGATTTTTGCCATTGGAACCGCCAGTAATAACGTCCTTACCGTGCGGAGAATACGACCTGGCATCCATCGTCGTCGTACGCGAGTCACCCACCATGGAGGGTAACCAATGATTTTCCACTCGATATGCAATTGGTCGAGAGCTGCCAACAAGGGACCTTTCTTTGGAACCAGCACCTTGCAATCGACGCCTTCTACGATCAGCCCTTGTAACAGTTCCAGCAGAGCGAACTCAGCTCCGCCCTTGCCGGCCGAATGAGACACGAAGCACACGCGCACTTAGTACTCCTATAGCGGTTGCTGCCTGTTAGAGAACTGTTCCACTCATCTTTTTAGGAATGGCTGGGACAAGGAACAGCCAAAATGCTTCCCGAAGGAAAGCAAGAGAAGTGTTATTAACAAATGGACATGGGGTAACGCATGAAGAACTATAGGCGGGGATCACCAATGAATTTTCTGTCAGTTACACCATTGTAATCCCGCGCTGCCTAGCGCAACAGATCCTTGCAAAAGGTGGTCAATCCATGCGCGTAACTATGATAGCGTAATGCCAGGAGTTCATGCAGGGCAACCGGCAAGCGGCGCCAGCGGGGCTGGGGTAGCGCTGCGCTGGCCCGCAAAAAAACCAGTTTTTCCTCGAAACGGTGAATCGTCTGCTCGCTCACGCGAAAGCGTTCTGCGGACTCTTCAAGACGCTTGCGAATAGCCTCAAAGAGCAAAACCCGCGGCCCATAGATTGCCGCACAGCTTTTGCCGCGGTTTCGCCCGGCGCGCGGTATGCCGAGCTGATTTTGGCCATGCTGGCGATAGGCAATCAACTGCACCGGTAACGCGTCCAGATGCGATGTGGCGCCCATCAGCAAAGCGATCCAGGCATCATGCCAGGTTTTCGGTATGGGCAGCACCAGATCACGATAGCTGGAGCGGAAGGCCATGGTGGCGCCCGTCACCACGGGTTGCTTGAGCAGCACCCCGAGCGCATCGTTGGCCATAAAGCGCGCCTGTTTATCGGGACCAAATTTATAGATTTGCCATAGCCGTCGCCCGATCGGATGCAAATTCTCGTCGACGACGTCGGCATCTGTGAATACAACGCCTGCATCCGGATTATTGATGAAACGCTCTTCGACGAGGCTGATTTTATCTGGATACCAGACATCGTCCTGGTCGCATAGAAAGATGATGTCGCCCTTGCACGCACGGATGGCAATCTCGAAATTGCGGGTGGAACCGGCACGTTCGCTATTTTGAAGGACCCTTACGGGAAATGGTGCTCGCCGCGCGAAATCCAGCGCGATTGCCGGGGTGGCATCACTGGAGGCATCGTCAGAGATAATCAGCTCATCCGGCAGCCGGGTTTGGCGTGCAATGCTGTCGAGCTGCTCTGCGATATAGCGCTCGCCATTATAGCTTGCCAGCGCAATGGATAATGAGAGCCGTGTCTTCATGTTACTGCCATCGGAGGATGCGACATGACGGATGTGCCATTTTGAAGGCAATTATCCCAGAAAACCCTGCTGCTCGTTTACCGAAGTTCTTTTGCTTGAGTGAAGCCGGCTGTATACGCTGTATGCCAACCGATACCTATAGCGGTAATGATGAGAAGCAGGTAAAAAGTTTGCCTGAAGAAAACGAGGTTGTCCGTCAGACCCGATAAAAAGACAAAAGACACCAGCGCGGTTCCCAGGATCTTCAACTGATGTGCTTTGAACGTTTGGAACCAGCTCCACAAGAAATACGCATAAGCCATTAGACCCAACGCGCCGATCTGCATGCCGATCTCGATCCAGTCATTATGATAATGATAGGTGGTTGGAATGAAGTTTGGCAACTCCTTGTAGAGGCCGCCCTTGTATGTCTCGATAGTTCGGTCGAAATAGCTCGCAGCCATCCCGGTGCCATGGCCGAAAAAAGGGCTTTTGGCGATACCGTGCAAGCCTACATCCCATATTGCGATGCGATATCCCAGGCTGGTGTCATATCGTCCCTGCGTGGACATTTCCATGTCATGCCGGGCTTGAACCAGTCTTTCCTGAAAGTTTGTACTGCTGGATGCGAAAACACCGAGGATAATCGTCAACGATGCCATCAGTGCGAAAAGCGTCCGGATTTCTTTTTTATGAAGCAGCAGCAATAAAAATGCGGATGAGATGAGCGTGGCTGCAAGAATGCCGCGCGCATTCTGATTGAATTGAAGAAAGAGTAAAAAAACTGCAAGACACCACAAAATTGTTTTAGCTTTTTTGTTTCTGTTCATACCGGCAAAGTAGAGCGACAGTATGGCCCCTATCCCCAACATCGAAGAAAAATGCAGGTAAGGCATGCCAAGAGGTGGAATGCCTTGAACGCCCAGGACTACCCATTGATAAACCCCCATGACCAGCGCTCCCAGGTAACCGATGAGCAGGCCACCTATCGCCCATGGTAACCGCGCCTTATTCAGAAGGCCCAGATAAGGAATAAAAACGAGGAAAGCGAAGTACCTTCGCCAGACCTTGAAGCCAAGTGTGGGGGAATCGCTCCAGAGAATGCCAAGAGCGAGGACAAGACACAAAAGAAGCAGGGCGCCAACCAATGGCTCGTAAATTATCTCTCCAAAACGGCGCATGCCTCCGTCGAGAACCCAGGCAACTGGCAAGAGATAGTAGGCATAAAAACTCAACCCCTTGTACCACAGCGCGACACCGAAAAAGAGGAGAGCAAACTTCGCCAGCGCATCGCGCCAGGTGAGGACGCTTTGCATGAGGCCGGGCGGACTGGTAAATGTCGGCACGCTTTGGAATATGTTCGTTATAGAACGGCTATATTAACTGGTATGAGCGGATGGCTCCAACCATCAAGTCTGCTGCTATGTGCGGTACGCGCGGGAAAGTTTTACGCCATTGGGCCCGTTCGCGATTATCCGGATTTCACCAACCTGGTTGTCACTTTGTTTTCAATGCCGTTATTCCGGTGCATTTATAATGATAATGGACCTGTTCGAGCGCTTCTTCGTGCGTTACCGTACAGATTGAGGCTTGGGTTTCCGGCTATTCTGATGCCGTGTCTAATATAAACCAAGGAGATATTAAAATGAAAAACAGACTAATTCTATCTATGGTTCTATCGGCTGCGATGGTATTTGCAACCTCGGCTTTTGCCGGCAGTAATGAAGAGAAGGTTCAGTGGGATGATGTACCGATCGAGGCTCAGAAAACAATAACGCACCACGCAGAAGGGGGAGACGTTCAGGAGATCGAGAAGAAAACAAAAACCAAAAACGGTAAAACAATTACTATTTACGAAGCCGATGTGATAAGAGCAGACGGTGCGAAGATAGAGATTAAAGTTCGCGAAAACGGCAAACTTATCAAGTTTGAATACGATTGAGCAAAAGAAACAGGTCTGCCTGACTTGAGGGCAGACCGATTAAGGGTGTGGGTGGTTATCAACTCAATATAATCCGCGCCAGCCAAGTAAATTATTCGCAAATTCATGGAAGATATTCATCTTTTCGTACCCCCGTGCTTATCTTTCCGCTTTTAATCACGTCGATGACATAAACCTTGCCGGCGCCATGCTGGTGAGTATTTGCGGCCGTCATCAACGTATCAAAAATAATCTCCGTCAATTCATCGGGAGCAAAAATTTCAATGCGTTTTTTCGGCATGTACGGTGTGAAGTCTCGTCCAGAGATAAGTTTAACTTCCCCAAAACCTTCGCAATCGGACACGCTCATGCCCGGGAAATCGGGTATCTCATCAAGCAGTGCCTGGGTGAGTTTCGGTAGCATGAAGGACTCAATATAAGCGCGGATTTCTTTCATGGGGCATGCCTCACGTTTTGTGTTGTTTTTCAAAATAGCAGTAGAGCGCAGGAAGCATGGTCAAAGTTAGCAACGTGGCTGACACAAGCCCGCCAATAATGACTACGGCAAAAGGTTTGACGGCTTCCGATCCAACACTGGTTGAGAGCGCAGCAGGCAATAACCCAAGCATCGCTACCAGCGCCGTCATCATTACCGGACGCACGCGACTGACGGAGCCCTGCAGAACGGCCTCGTATAACGGAATACCTTCGCGCCTGAGAAAGTTGATTTTGGATAACAGGATTACACCGTTCTGCACAGCGATGCCGAATAATGCGATAAACCCGACCGCTGCGGAAACGCTTAGGTGTATGCCAGTGAGCAGCAGGGCTAGCAATCCGCCGATTAGAGAGAATGGCACGTTCATTACAATCAGCGAGGCATGTTTGAGTGACTGAAAGGCCCAGAATAACAGTAAAAAAATCAACATCAGGCTAACGGGAACGATAAAGGAAAGCCGCTTCATAGCCCTCTGCTGGTTCTCAAATTGACCGCTCCAGACGATATTGTAACCCGGGTCAAGTTGAACCTGTTGAGCGACCTTTTTTTGTGCCTCCGCTACGAAACTACCCTGATCGCGCCCGATCAGGTTACATTTAATAGCGATACGGCGCATATTATCTTCGCGGGTGATGCGGGAGGCGCCTTGGTTGACCTTGATCTCGGCTAATTCAGCTAATGGAATGCGACCCCCATTTGGGGACAAAACAGTTATATCTTCAATTGCTCCCACTGAATCGCGTGCCGTGCTGGTCAGTCGCACCGTGACGTCAAAGCGGCGTTCACCTTCCAGCATTTGTGTCGCGGCTTTACCCCCCACCGCCATGGCGATCACGTCTTCCACATCGGACACGCTGATCCCATACCGGGCGATTTTCGCCCGGTCTATGGATATAACCAGCTGAGCCAGACCCGATTGCTGCTCGGCAGCCACATCAGTCGCACCTTTTATGGAGCGCAGAATATTGGTGATCTGGTTGGCTTTTTCCTGGAGAATTTTAAGGTCTTCGCCAAAGATCTTGATGGCGATCTCGCCTTTGACGCCGGAAATAGCTTCTTCCACATTGTCCTGGATTACCTGTGAGAAATTGAACTGCAAGCCTGGAAACACGGACAAGCGTTTATTCATGGCTTTCACCAAGTCGTCCTTGTTGCTGAAACGCCAGGTTTCCTTCGGCTTGAGATCGACGAGAATTTCCAGGTTATTGAAGCCCTTGGGGTCAGTGCCATCCTCTGGGCGCCCCAGTTGCGTGAGTACTGATTTGACCTCGCTGAACTCGCGTATTCTGGCACGTATATCTTGTTCCAGTAATTTAGCCCTGTCCAGTGAGACCGGCGTAGGCATGGTAATTGTCAACCAGATATTGCCTTCGTCCAGTTTGGGCATGAACTCCGTGCCGATCAGCGGTGAAGAACCCACCATCAAGGCCAGTGCCAGCCCCGCACCTATGAATAATTTGCGAGGGCTGCGCAGCACCGCTTCCAGCAATGTGTGGTAGCGCCGCTCCATGGCGTCTACAAGTGGGTTGTGAGACTCGGTGAGCTTTGGTCCCAGCAAGTAACTCAGCAGCACCGGTACCAAGGTTAAGCTGATAATCAGCGAGCCTGCCAAAGCAAAGCTGAGCGCATATGCCATTGGAGAGAAAATCTTTGCTTCGACGCGCTCAAAGGTGAAAATGGGTATAAAGGCGACGATAACAATTGCTTGAGAAAACAGCATCGGCCGGGACATCTCTGCCGCTGTCATGAGCATGGATTGACGCATGTGCGCCATCCCGGCCTGCTGCCGCATTTCTAATGTTATCTTGACCATGACCGCTTCAACCAGCACAATCGAGGCATCCACGATAAGGCCAAAATCGATCGCGCCAAGGGAAATCAGATTGGCGGAAATATGTGCGTTTTCAATCAGAATAAAGGCGAACAGCAAGGACATTGGAATGACAAGGATAACCACCGCCGCAGCCCACACTCGACGCAGAAAAATAACCAGGATTGCCAGAACCAGTATCACGCCGACCAGCATATTGTGCTCGACCGTATGAAGGGTGTGCCGCACCAGGTCAGTGCGGTCATAAAAGGGGATGATCTTGACACCCGGAGGTAATCCGTGGCTATTAAGGTGCTCGATTTTACCCTTCACTCCTTTCAACACTACGTTGGCATCCGAGCCTTTTATAAGTAAAACGATGCCTTCAACTACATTATCGTGCTCGTTGTAACCGACAAGACCCTTATGCGGCTGGGGGCCGATGACCACATCGGCGACATTCTTGACAAAAACAGGGATACCATCCTGGCTGGTAACGACGATGTTGCTGATTTCAGCTATGGACTTCAACAAACCGGCACCGCGAATGACCAACGCCTCGCTGCCGTGATCGATATAGCCACCACCGATGTTGGCATTGTTGACGGTAATGGCCGTATAGGCTTCAGGGAGTGTCAGTTGGTAATTCCTCAGCTTGTTGGGATCGACCTGCACCTGGTATTCCTTGATGCCGCCACCGAAGGCTACAACATCGGCGACGCCGTGGACGGAGCGAAGCGTGCGCTCGATCACCCAGTCCTGTAGCGCGCGCTGTTCCACAAGTGGCATGCCAGGCGCTTCGATGCGATAACGATAAATTTCACCTATGCCGGTGGACAAGGGTCCCAGCAATGGTTCAAGTCCCCCAGGCAAACTAACGGATCTCAATCGTTCCAGTACCTGCTGCCGCGAAAAATAATCCTCGGCGTCGTCATCGAAGGTCAGGGTTACCACAGACAAGCCAAAAATGGACACCGAACGCATATTGATCAAATGTGGCAGGCCATTCATTTCTTTTTCGATCGGCAGGCTGACCAGTTTTTCCACTTCTTCCGGCGCTTGACCGGGATATTGGGTTACCACCTGCACAAAAACATTCTGCACATCAGGGAAAGGTTGTATCGGCAGACGATCAAACGATAGAATACCAATGGCAGCCAACAACACTGATGCGACAAGAATCGTCACGCGTTGCTGCAGGCAGAACGCAATTATTTTGTATGTCACTGCGCACTTTCTCCAGTTTGATGCTCAGCATCCTGCTCGGTGCGCAACAGCAGGGCGCCATGTATCACGAGACGCTCCCCGGGTTTCAAACCTTCAAGAATCACTGCTTGGTCCTTGAGGCGTAAACCCACTTTAACGGGACGTTTCTGATAATGAAACTCCCCTATATTTACGTATAGCCAGTCGGATTCATCCTCAGTGAATAATGCAGTCAATGGCACAACAACCGCCAGATCATCCGGGTCGCTTTGCACTTCGATAGCAGCGAACATGGCTGGCAGCAGCCGTCCGTCCGCATTGGGTAAAATACAGCGCACTTTCACCGTACGCGAAGTCTCATCCACTACCTGACTAATGTAACTGACCGTCGCCATGAAACTTTCAGCAGGATAGGCAGGCACATGCAGCAACACCTTTGTGCCGACATGAATCAGACCAATATCCTTCTCGAATAGATCTATCTGGACCCATAAGTCGCTCAGATCAGAAATGACAAACAACGGTGCGGCCAGATCGGACCTGACTTCCATGCCAGGGTTGATATTGCGTTCGGTAACTACTCCTGAGATGGGAGCATGCAAAATAAAGCGGTTATCCATACGCCCAGGACGTGACCCCAGGTTCGCCAGTTTAAGTCTGGCTCGTTCCGCCTCACTCCGCGCACGTGCCAGATTATCTTCCGCCTGCTCCTGCTCTTTACGGGGAGCAATGCCATTATCGTACAACTCCTGTATCCGCTGAAAAGCACGGTTGGCTAAATTCAAATCGGACATTGCTTCCGCATAGGCTGATTGTGCTGCTCCCAGTTCCGGGCTATCCAATTCCACCAGCGCATTACCTATCCGAACATGCATGCCCAGCGCCGCAATAGCACCAATCACCCGTCCGGCTATCGGCGAGGAAACACGGGCAGTACGAGTTTCGTCATAAGTGATCTTGCCTGTTACTGGATCCATCAGCGGGCGCTGAACCAATTCGACAATGGTTTCCTTGATATACTCGCGCTTGGGTGAATTCTCGCTGAGTATGACTTCGTCTTTGGGGTGGTCGACGATTTGCTGCGGCTGTTCGTCTTTTTGCGGCTGGCAGGCCAAGAGCGATAAACTCAACAGGCCGGCAGCCAGATGAGTGATATTGATAAGTTTCTTGCTCATTATTCAACCCGGTTCTTTATGTATTTCTTTATATAATTTTATGTGGGTGTGGATGTGATTAATTGACACGATGTAAAAGAGGTATCGTAAAAGGATTCTCAACCAGATACTTGATCCGCTACGATTGCAGGCATCTCGCACAGGATGACAGCAGATGGATTAACCATCTCCACTCGGATGATTACTTGAAGGGTTTCTCATTTCTTCTCCATATGCCATAAGGAGATCTGCCCAGGCTTTGCTGCGGTTCGCCAGAGCGGTGTAATAATCCAGCATTATTGCCTTGTAGCTGCGCTCGGCATCGATCAGATCCAGTACATTTATCGCCCCCTTTTGATACGCGATTTCCTGTGCGTTGCGTAATGTCTCAATTCGCTTGACTACCGAAGTCTCAAAGCGACGGGCTATGGCATCGGCACTTTGCCAGGATGCCGAAGCTTTCATCACTTCGGCCCGGATGTCTTGCTTGGCTTGCGCTAGCGCCAGTTCAGAGTTGGTTACACCCACACGAGCTTTGGAAATTTCGCCTTTTTGTTGATAAAACAAGGGAAGTGGCAGGCTGATACCGACGCCGCCCGTGCGCGGGAATTGGTTACCCGCATCCTGTTCATAAAAAGCGGTTATGGTCACATCGGGGATGATCTGCCGCTGCGCCAGAGTCAGCATCTTCTTGGCCTGCGCTATGCGCACCTTCGCCGCGCGCATATCCGGCCGTCGTTCCAGCGCGCGTCCAACCAACTGATCCTGTCCTGCCAGCGCAATTTCGGGAGCTGCTTCAGGCCAGATTTCCACCGCACTGATTTCTACACTGTTTTCTGGCCATCCCAGTAGCAGCAGCAGATCGGCTCGCGCCTCGTTCAACGCAGCCCGTGCCTGATCCTGATCACCTTGAACCTTCAGGCTTTCAACCTCAATACGGATAAAGTCGACTGCTGCTACATCCCCTACCTTGAGCCTGATTTCATTGACCCGCAAAATTTTCCGATAGCGCTCAAAATTAGCGCTTGCCACTTCAAGTGTCTTTTGCGCCAGCAAAAGATTGTAATAACTGCGCCGTACGGCGTTGGTGAGTACCCGCGCAACATCTTGCACATCAAAGTGCACTGCCTCGGTAGCCAGTTCGCTGCTCTCTATCCGCAGCCGGCGTTTCCCAGCGGTTATAATCAGTTGTTCAATCTGCGGCATTATCGCCGGGACTGCCAGATGACGACTTTCCCGCGCAAATGCTTTCGGGGCCAGTTCTGAAGTGTTGAGGCTGAACACCGGGTTAGGAATCGCGGCGGCAATAATTTGCTCAGCCTCGGCACTATCGATGTTGAGGCGTGCCGCAATCAAACCAAGATTGCGTTGATAGAACAACGCGATGGCCTGTTGTTCAGTAATGGCGAGTTGTCCCGCCACCTCAGCGGACATTGTTTGTGCCTGTAGCGCCATGGCGCATGAGGCGAGCAGCAGGCCAAAAAAAATACCTGATTTTGATGCAGCGTTCAGGATGCTGAGCACATCAATGGCGTCCGCTGAATAACAAGCTCGTGCGTTGTGCATGAACTCTTGTCGAATACATTGATTACTCTAGGGAAATGACATGGCAGCTGGCCACGACGGCAGTGCCTGTTTGAGTATAAGGATGCGCTGCCCGGTTTCATGGCTGACGTATATCAAGCCGACGCTCTGGCTCAAAGGCGAGGGGACTGGCAATTGCAGGAACTCAGTAATGAAGGGGTGGCTGATCAATGACATGTTTCTTGTTAAAGTATCAAAATAGCCTTGATCACTCCCACCACCAGCAAGCAAAATGGATCACCTTGCTGCAGGGATTCAGGTTCGTTCTTTGCGCCTGCTACCTACTATGAACTTATCGCGATGAGCCGTCGTGATTGAATCTCGGCTTTTAGCGAAGTAGTCTGGATGCAGGGCGTCCTCAGCATCTGAACCTGCATGCGGATTGCGCGGTATTATAGGACAAAATATACCGCTCGCGCTTTATATCCTTTATATCTTTATCACCCTGGATTATATCTTCTCGAATGGTTTGTATCAGGTCGTTACGATTCTTCCAGCAGCCTGGGGGCATTTTATGACTTCACACACTCAGCGAGTCGTAGGTATACAGTTCACTGATATCCAGCATTTCCGCAGGAGTAGTGGTTCCGGACAAAAGGGAGTTCAAGGTATCGTTGAGGCGATGGCCCTTCAAGCTGGCGGGTGCCGATTGCGCCGGGACATAAGCGCGGCCATGACCTTTCGGTGCCGGCTGCATCCAGCTTTCCCAAATGCGGTCTACATTGCAATGGTTGAGATAAAACACCGGGTCGTTGGGCGAAGTTGAAGGCGACATGTCTCCTCCCACGAACACATGGACACGGTTGTGCAGGCTCGGAGATGGAATTTGCGGCTGGTCTTGCCAGCCCTCGACGAGATTGCGAAAACCGGCGGAAGTCGTGTTCCATGGAGCAGTGTCATAGATGGGCTGACCAAGGGCGGTCGCCGTATGTGCTTTTTTCGGCAGGCGGGTTGTCTGCGTTCCCAGTTGCCGGCGCAAGCCGCGGTTTACCTGAACCAGTTGTCCGTTGACATTTGTTGTGATGTGAACGCGCCAAGCGCCTGGATCGCCGGGTTCGAACGCGAACGGGCCTGTAGTTACCGGAACTCCGCTACCTCCCATGCAGTTGCTGGCCCAGACGGCGGCCCTTCTCTGACGTGCCGGCGACAATTGGCCATCTTGCGCCCAGTCCCAGTATGGCAATCCAAAGGTCAAGTCATCGCCAAGCACGCGCTGGAGATTCATTTCCAGTTGCATCAGCATGAATCGATGCCACGGAAGAAAGACAGGGCCGCGATGGGCTGCGTTTCTGTCACTCTGCGTGGGCGGAGTGAACGTTGTCATCGCAATATGGTGCCAAACTACAAACAGATCGTAGGTGCTGACTGGCTGAGAGAGACCCCCGATGCCGAGGCTTGCCGTGGTTGGCCCTGGGAACTCGTTCTTCAGTAACTTTACACCCTTTATATACTTGTCGCGCGCGGCCGCGCTAGTCAGAATATTTTCTCGTATGGCCATGGCGTTCTCCGGCGTCTATTCGTGATTATTATGGGTTTTCCTGGTGCGATGGGTCTTCGGCGCGGATTTGGTGCGAGATCGGCCCGGGGCGCCATGGCCCTCATGTCCATCATGCCCAGCGGGCATACCCCCCTTATCAACGAAGTCATCAGGGAAGACATCGATCAACTGCCTGACCATGTCCAGGGCGGAAGCGAAGCTCATGTTCGGTATGGGGTGATAATGGACTTGCCCGTCGTCGGTTACCCCGAGGTGTCCGGTAACCGGTACCCCATCGACCTCTATCTGATAAGTTGTGCGAACAACGATATGATGGCCTTCATAGTCCGCTTCGCGGACAGTTTCAGATGCCTCGTGCTGGTGCCTCTGGGCTTCCTCCACTTGAGGGGCATGCTTTTTGACGTATGAACTTATTGACTTCATGGTTGGCCGGCTAATTTGGTTCTGGTTTGGCATGGCTCATCTCCTGTTTAGCATTTCAACGCTTGAATCGGTACCATAGACCGAGCTATTCAAAGGATTCTTTAATATAGATCAGGGCGTTGAAAAAGCAAGTAATAGCGCCGCATGCGAATTGCCCCAACAAAAAAGTAACCAAGGAGTGCTTCACTATAGGCACGCTTCGGCACGTTGGATACCGGCAGTGATCGTGGTTGTGCCTGGAATACAAACCTTGAAAACAGCCTTGCCGGCCCTGGAGTCCGTATAAGCCTCAAATCAAATCCTGAAGTGGGTGGAAATTCGAGTCGTAGCGATGTTTGAGATCCAAATCTCTTCGAGTAAGTTCGTATTTCTGCTGCATAAACACGGAGCCCTAAAAGGCCGGACACCTGCCGACGCTGCCGGCGACATGCTTAATGACATCATACGCTTGGCGAGCGGGTGGGGTCGGGACTGATGCATCTGCCGGACTTCGCTGCCATATGGGCGGAAGGCAACTTATCGTTAATAGATATTGACGCCAGGACGCTTTTGCGTTTAACCAGGTTCCCAAATTCCGAGCTGCATTGAGGAAAGAACATAAAGTACCGTTTTGACGACCCTGCGGCAACCTTTGGAGTCACTTATGCAGCCCAAAAATTAGAGGTCGCTTTTGCGGAAACCGTTCTACATGAACAGGGCTGCTACAGAGACAACCGATGGATCATCGAGCAGGCGCGCGTTAATGAGAGATATATTGCTCACTTCGATCGGGCGAATGGAATACCCCTGAAGCTGGCTAAACTCACTGGCCGCGATCTTAAAGTGCTGGGACTAAACAGCGATCTCAGCGCATCCGATGATTATACCCATTCAATGCAAATATCCGCAGCATTACACAGCCAAGTACCTGAAGCAGATGGCATTCTATATATGAGCCATCAATATAATAATGAATCGGTAATGGCCCTGTTCGAGCGCAGCGAAGTTCAGTGCAAACCAGGTTCAGAACCACTCATCGCTCACCCTGACTATCCGCAACTGATCCACCTTTTTAGAGTTGATTTAATCCCAAAAACTGCCTTACCGCCCCATCAGAATTAACCCATATCTGCCGAAATGGTTGAGTCGGTCCTATCGCGGTAGCTTGACGACTTGGAGTCGACACCGACACGAAATGGGTGCCGCCTTAAAGATTTGATGGAGCAATTTGACGCCAAGCCAGCCAGGATTAAGGCGCTTTTCAGCAACGGATCCAATGCGTGCAGCGGGTCAAACGTAATAAAGGTGATTACAGGCTGCGAAGCAAGCTTGTCATATTTACGCGTTATATTTTCATCCTGCTGCACGGTTAGAAGCACCGGCACCTGATTCGGCAGAAAAAATCGGAAGACTCGCCGATTATATGCAACCAGGATATGCAGTACTTCGTAGATCGACGCCCTATCAATTTCTTGGGAGAACGGTATGCTTAAGCACATAAAATTGGGTTTTCTGGTTCCCGGCACATTCATTGCCTTGGGTGGGCTCACTGAAACTATCGCCGCAAGCACTAATTTCGACAACTTCACGGCTTTGCCCAGCAGTGTTGCGGCTGGTTCTCTCCCGGAGGCAACGCCTTTCCAACTCTCCAACCCGCTGTTTACGCAACGTACACTTGATGCCAATATATCGGTTGCCGGCCGTCGCGGCTATAACTGGGATATGATTACCGCCAACGAAACAGGTGCCGACGCCGGCCGCTACCTGTTCAGTCCTTTCGAAAACAATATGTCGGGCGTGAAGCGTTTCGATCGGCTGACCAATACGTCCCTGACCGTTGTAGCGAACGGCACCCAAAATTTTGTTTCCGGCGATGCCTCGCGCTGGACCCCTTGGGGGAGCTATCTGACAGCCGAAGAGTCCTGGGGCAAGGGCAGCACCAAGGGCCGTCTATTTGAACTGACTAATCCGACCACAACCACCGGCCCGGCAACTTCAAATTTCATACAACGTACCGTCGTGCCGCACGTATCTCACGAAGGTCTGGCGTTTGACAAAAACAACAATCTATATTTCATTGATGAATCGAACGGCGGCAGCATTTACAAATATGTCTCTGCCAACCCAAAGGCATCGAGCGGCGATGGCTACTTCGCGGCTGGCCAGACCTTCGCCATGCAAGTCGCTGGCGGCAATAACGCAAACGCGACAGGCGCCATCGCCTGGGCCGCGATCACGGACGTTAACGGGGTTGCGCTGGCCGGTGTATCGGTCCTTGCCGAGGACGGTGCAATCGACGGTCGTGCATCAGCCAGTAACGCTCTGGGAACCCGGTATCAGCGCCCGGAAGACGTTGAAATCCAGACGCTTGCCAACGGCAATCAAGTAATCTATGCCGCAACCACCACAACTCATGAAGTGTATTCTTTCAATCTGGACACCAATACGGCAAAAGTTTTTGCATCCCAGGCTACCTTTGATCAAGTAACCCATTCGCCCGTCGGGGAGGCATTCAACTCTCCGGATAATCTCGCCATTGACGCCCAAGGTAATATATACATTATTGAAGATCAACCGGGCGGACAGGCGGATATCTGGTTTGCGAAGGATGCGGATCGTGATGGCGTAGCCGAATCAATTGGCCGCTGGGCATCGATGTCAACTGTCGACGCCGAGCCTACGGGTCTGTATTTCGACAAGTTCAATCACAACATCGCGTATGTGAACATCCAGCATCCCGGAAGCGATGTAGACCGCATGATCCAGATTTCCGCCGTGCCTGAGGCGGATACTTATGCCATGATGCTGGCAGGTCTTGGATTGATGGGCGCCGTGGTTCGCCGCGGAAGATACTCCTCTAACGGTTAGCGCGAGGAAGGGTTAACTGGAGGAGGTCTCAGGCACATCTGATGGCAATGGGGGAGGGCAGAGGTTGCACTTCCCCGTTGCCATCTTCTGTTCAGCTCGATATTTTGGCTTCGCCATGACCCTGCGGAGATGAATTGCGGTATTTGGGCGCTACCAATGCAGGCGGCGTAATAATGCGCGCTTTTTTTGCTGGTGTCCTTGCATGCGTTGAAGAATGTTGTCCAGCATCTGAATGGCTTTAATGACGTGGGGGCCCTTGTTCAGCATGACGCACTCCGCCCGCTCGCCCATGGCGGCATCGGTCACTTCGGCCCGGCTCGGTTTACCGGTCTTAGCTAATCCTTCCAGTACCTGGGTAGCCCAGATTACCGGGATATGCGCGGCCTCCGCCAGCCATAGAATTTCTTCCTGCAATTCCGCCAGCCTTTCGTAACCGCATTCCACGGCCAGGTCGCCGCGTGCAATCATGACCCCGACAATCCGCGAGCGTAGCAGCGTAAACATCAACTCCGGCAACTGCTCGAAAGCAGCGCGTGTCTCGATCTTGATTACGATTCCCAGTTTATTGGCATCAAGACGCTTGAGGTGCGCCTGCAGCAGCGCGACATCGGCGGCCTTTCGCACAAAGGAAAGCCCAACCATGTCCGCATTACGGGCAACAAATTCGAGGTGCTCGATATCCGTGGCCGTGACACCGTCCAGATCGAGATGGCTATCCGGCAGGTTGATGCCCTTGTCAGCCAATAATTTTTCCCCACTATCGCGGGCCTGTGTGATCTCAACCAGGATTTCCTCGGTGTTGACGTTGCGTATCACGCCGCCGATACGACCGTCGTCGATCAGGATTCGCTCACCGGGATGCACGCTGGCAAAGATTTCCGATAACGAACAGGCAATGCTGGCGGCACGCAACAACTGCCCATCTTCACCGAACTGGACGGGGTGCCCGGGAATCGGTTCACGCGTCACAATCAGGTTATCTCCGCGGTGCAACCGAATCGTTCCAGGCATCTGCGGCAGCGCACCTATTTCACCGGCGTGACCGGCTCTTCGTATTACGCCGGAATCGGTCACCCTCAACAGGTAAAGCTTCAGGCCAGGCTTGACATAAGTGGTCTGCGTAGACTCCGCCCAATAGCCTCCGTTAACCTTTTCTACCACTTGCAGGCTGCGCAGTGCTCCCCTGGCGTCGCGGAATTCAAGCCTGTCCAGTGAAGTTACCTGGGCCAGCCAGTTTCCTTTGACAGGAAGGCACGCATGGGCATGCGCCGGACAGGTGGAACCATCATTCTGCGGGTATATCCAGATTCGGGCAGGCGCCGTCACTTTGCCGTACATGTTGCGCTGCGGTTGCCATTTGAGCACCGGCAAGCCTGATGCGATCTCTCCGGTGCGTAGTTTGGGGCCGCCCAGATCCATAAGGATGCGGCAAGGACGACCTGTTTCACGGCGCGCAAGTTTTATGTGCTTGATCATGCGCTTCCAGACGCCAGCATCGTCATGCGCGCAATTGATGCGGGCACAGTCCATGCCCTGCAAAAGCATCTCCTTGACCAATGGGTAGTCATCCGCGGCTTCGCTCGGAAACGTGACCATGATGCGTACGCATCTGTGCGCCGGCGGCTTGCCGAGCAGGCTATTGGTATTGATTTCCAGCAGATCCGGGCCGGTTATGGAAGATGCGATGAGGGAAGCGGGCGCTTGCCGTGTTTTTTTTCCAAGCGCGTGCTGCAATAAAGTGATGATGGCGTGCAGATTGCTCAGGACATGCGATTCCGCACGCCCCATAGAAGACAAACCGGCTGCCGCGAGTTTTTCCTGCAGGGGGCGCATATCGCGCCGCCGCAAGGCGAGATAATGTATCAGATTAGCCGCGCTAGCCAGATGGCGCGCATCCACCATGCGCAGTATTTCGGCCGATTCGGCTTCGAGCGTCATCAACTCCTGCCGCAATGTCGTCAATTCCTGCAGCAAATCCCCATAAGCATTTTTCCCGGCATACGCGGCTGGAGAAGTGCTGGTATCCTTGCGAGGCGGGCTCATGATTGGCGTTGCATCGATAAGTCACTGAAACGTTGATACGGCATTATTGTTACGTCTATGTGAAAATGTTTGATGAAAAGACTTGCTTTTCAGTTGTGATTAAATATAATAAGAATCATTCCCGTTTACAAGTATAAAAACCATCAGGTAATAGTAGTACATCCCCAGCCGATTTTTCGACATTCGGTCGTAGATGCAAATTCATGGAAAGAGGGAGCGCAAAACCGATCCATAAGAAGAAATACACCCTATTTGCGCTTCGTCAAGGAATGACGTAAAGCCGGCCAAGAAATCACGGGCTATTCGTTGTGAATAATTTTTCACGCATTCTTCTACAGTTCTACAGTTCTATAGCTCGCCAGCCCGTCCTGGGCAAGCCAGCCAATCTTTTAACCCTATCTATCGGGAATATTGGCTATGGAAATATCAACAATAGTACTGCACGCATCGCCACGCCTTGGCTGCTTCCGACGTAATCAGCATCACATAATAACTTTTAGCCGGGCGGCCGCAGGAGTTCAGCCGAAGCCAACATAGCCTGACAACCAGCCTGGCTGGATCACATCGTCCGGCCGAGCCTTGCGAAGGCCGGTTTCTGGTCGAAATCAAACTCTAGAAGTAGAACAAAGCAGAGAAGGCTGATCCAAGCCTTTGCATCGTGAAGTAATGATTATTACTCGCGTTATCGTTCTTATTTACTTAATCATTATTATTATCTAATGGAAGGCACCAAAATGATCCTTCACAGTATTCTTGATGGCATAGGGAAGACGCCAATAGTCAACCTCTCTCGTATGTTCAACGATTCGCGGTGTGAAGTGCTGGCAAAGCTGGAGATGTTCAATCCATGTGGCAGCATCAAGGACAGGCCGGCACACCATATTGTCGAGCGCGGGTTGGCGGATGGTTCCATAAGTTCCAGGTCGCATATTATCGAAAGCTCCTCCGGCAATTTTGCCATTGCGCTGGCCATGGTCTGCAGTATGCACGGGCTACGTTTCACGGCGGTGGTGGATCCAAAACTCTCACCTGTGAACCGCCAGATCATTCAATGTTACGGCGGCAATATCGAGCTTGTCACCGAAAAGGATCGCCAGGGTGGTTATCTGGAAACCCGCATCGAGCGGGTCAAGCACATGCTGCGCGAGCAACCCGATGCGGTATGGACGAATCAATATGCCAACGAGCGTAATTGGCAAAGCCATTATCACGGCGAGGGCGAGGAAATCCTGCGCGACCTGGATCGGCCCGTGGATTATCTGGTACTGGGCGTCAGCACCTCGGGAACCATCCACGGCATTACCCGGCGTCTGCGCGAGGCCTGGCCCGCCCTGAAGGTCATCCCCGTGGATGCATTTGGTTCCGTACTGTTTGGTACTTCACCGGCGGTTCGCGAATTACCCGGGCTTGGCGCAAGCCGCGTACCCGAATTATTGAAGCGCGATGAGCTCGGCGAGGTCATCCAGATCGACGACTATGAATCCGCCGTGGCATGCCGGCAATTGGTAAAGCGTGAAGGAATCTTTGCCGGAGGATCATCCGGCTCCGTAATCGCCGCTATCCAGCGCCTTTCCGCCCGCCTGTTGCAACCGGCACGCATCCTGACCATCCTGCCCGATCGGGGCGAGCGCTATCTGGACACGGTATACAACGACCAGTGGCTGTTGCGCATGAGGGAACGCCATTTTGCACGCATGACAAAAGGATTTACGGGCACGCCTCAGGAGCAAACAGCATGAGCATGCCGGATATCTCACCTGATTTGCTCTACCTTAGCCGCAGCGACCTCAGCTCACTGGGAGGCAGCCACTCGCAACCTTATGTAGATGCGATATTGGATGGATTGGCGGTGCATGCTCGCGGCGACTACGTGCAACCGCTCAAACCCTATCTGCGCTGGCCAGGGGCGGATCACATCGCCGACCGTATTATTGCCATGCCTTGTTATCTGGGCGGCGAGCAACCGGTCGCCGGCCTGAAATGGGTGGGTAGCCGCCAGCACAATCCGGTTCACTTCGGTCTTGAGCGTGCCAGCGCGGTTATTGTGCTGAATGATGCGGAGACCAATTATCCGGTCGCGATCCTTGAGGGCGGGTTGATCAGCGGCATGCGCACGGCGGCCATTACCGCGGTGGGTACCCGCTACCTGGCACGTGGTGGCTTTACCGATGTTGCCTGTATCGGATGCGGCCCGATAGCGCGTATGCAGATGCAGACGCTGCTGGAGCAGTTTCCGGATATCGAGCGTATTCATCTGTTTGACTTGTCCCCTGAAGCGGCCAAATCGCTGGGTACTCTATTGGCGGAAAGCAATCCGGATGTGGATTTTATCAGCGCAGACTCGGCGGAATCCGCAGTGAGAGCGGCTGACGTGATTGTGACCTGTACCGTAACCAGTACACCTTACCTGGCCTTCGATTGGCTTAAACCTGGCGCTTTCATCAGCAATATATCCATCATGGATGTTCACAAGGATGTCTATGAGAGGGCTGACAAGGTGGTGGTGGATGATTGGGATCAGTCAAATCGCGAAAAGAAGATCATCAATCAGTTGGTGCTGGAAGGACGCTTCAGTCGTGAACAGTTGCATGCGGAGCTTGGGGAGATCGTTATCGGAGATAGGCCGGGCCGGGAGAACGAAGACGAAATCATTTTGCTCAACCCCATGGGCATGGCCATCGACGACATCATCTGCGCGCGCCACTTTTACCGCCTTGCGCATGAGCGTGGAACCGGTACCCGGCTGCCGCTATACGGCTGAACCGCATGCAGATCATCCCACCTCATCCGTATGCGAGCCGGTTGGCTCAGGACCTGTTCGATGCGCTCTGGCTGGAGAACCTTTACGGTTTTCGCGGGCATTGCCTCATGCATCCGGTGGTCAATGGAAAAATAGTGATGGAAATTGCGCTTGACGAAACGCGGTCGTTACGCTGGCAAGGGCAGAGGGCGGATGGCTTACGCCCGTTTCGGGTGCTGGGTTCAAACGCGGTTTTGCATACGGCTACGAATACGACCAATCTCGAGCTCAGCAAGATTGTCGAAGTCTTGCAGACGGCAGACTGGTGGCGTGACCGGACAGGCCGTTTTACCCGGTTCTTCACGCTTGCCTATGATCAGGCCGCATTTGCGGCAGTGCATGAGCAAAATATCCTGGAAAATCTCATGGCTGCGCCCGAAAACTTGCTGCCCTGGGAAGCGTTGAGCTGCCTTAAAGACCGGCCGTTTCACCCCTTGGCCCGTGCCAAGGATTGGAATGGGGACCATGGCTATGGTTATGCCACGGAAACGATGGCATCGCTTCCGCTTCACTGGGTGGCGGTACCGCGCAATTGTATCGTAAGTGCACCGGCGGCTCCGCTCACCGGCCAGCCCCTGGCGGAGAGTCTGCTTGACCCTGGCCAGCAAGACAACTTGGCGAGCGCTGCTCGCGCTGGCCATGTCGATGGCGAGAACTGGTTATGGATGCCGGTCCATCCATGGCAGTGGGCCTGGCTCAACCGGTCAATTCCCCTGAGGCTCAGCGAATGCATTTATTTGAGTATGGGGCCCGGAACGGCGGTTCCCACTGCGTCGTTGCGTTCGCTTGCCGTCACCGGAAATCCCGGCACGCATCTGAAGCTCGCACTCTCCGTTCGTACGCTGGGGGCAACTCGCGCTCTGCCGCCACGCTATCTACATAACGGCATACTTGCCAGCGCTTGCCTGGAATCCTTGCGTCAGCGCGACGACTGGTTGGCTGCTCACTTGTTGTTGTGCGATGAGGACAAGTGGTGGGCATTGAGCCAATGCGACGCACTCGACGCTGAACCGGGTGAGCTGGCCTGCATGATTCGCCGCTATCCGACGCTCCCCGGCGCAACACTGATCCCGATGGCAGCGTTGCCGGCAGTCTCGGCTGATGGCAAGTTGCCGGCATTCGATCACCTGATCGGCGTCGCAGCGCCGGAAGAAGCCGCCTGGCGCCTGCTCGGCGACATTGCCGGGGCTTTACTCGAGCTGGGACTGCGCTGTTTTGCGCACGGCGTCATGCCGGAGTTGCACGGGCAAAATGTATTGCTGGCCTTCAAGGACCGGCAAATTGCCGCGCTGGTGCTGCGTGATCATGACACATTGCGTGTGTGCCATCCATTGATGCAGGCCCAGGGCGTCACGATCCCGGACTACGTAATCGATCGCAGCACGCCTAATACACTGGAACTGAATACCCCGCGGGAACTGCTGGCCTATCTGCAAACCCTGGCGATCGAGGTCAATCTGTATGCGATTCTCGCTGCGCTGGCCACATATTATGGCCGGGACGAAGCGCATGGCTGGGGTGTTGTCCGCCAAGCGCTCGAAATCTGTCTGGTACGTGCTCCGCTGCCGGTTGAAATCGCCGGGCAGGCAAGAAAAATGCTGCTGGAGGAGGCGGAGTGGCCCTTCAAGCAGTTACTTGCTCCGCTATTCAATGTCACTAGTTTCGGTACCGGTATGCCCAGCGCAATGGGTCGTCTGCCCAATCCTCTATTAGCCGGCAGTCCATCGTGGCCGGAAGAAGACAGACAGGCACGGTGATAACAGGCATGAATAACCTCACGTTGCTACTGGTCTGCCAGGCTGTTACCACGCTTGGGCTGATGGTCTTCGTGCCCATCATGCCGTTATATATTGCAACGCTGGAACAGATGGATGCCGTGGGTGCCGCGCACTGGAGCAGTCTTGCACTGGCGGCACCCGCCATAGGTACGTTGTGTTTCGCTCCTTACGTCGGCAAGTGCTGCGATCGTTTCGGCTACAAGCGGATGCTGCTGGCATCGTTGGCCGTATTCACCGCCAGCATGCTGTTGATGGCGCTGAGCCCGGGTGTGCACGGCTTCATGCTGGGCCGTCTGCTGCAGGGCATAAGTACCATAGGCGTGGTGCTCACCGCCTTCATCGGCTATGTCAGCGATGACACTTCACGCGGGCGCTCGCTGGGTTTGCAGGAAAGCGCCATTGCGTGCGGGGCGCTGACTGGCCCGTTATTGGGCGGCATGATGCTGGACTATTGGTCGCTCAAGCCACTGCTGCTGACGAGTGCCGTACTCACGGGTATAGCGGGCGGAATACTGTGGACTCAACTCAGCGAACCGCAAAAAGTTGCAGGAATCCCCGGCTTGCCCTTTTCCGGGTTGCGCACCGTGCTTGGCGACAGCAATCTGCGCAACTGGATGCTTGCAGCCTGTTTTATTCAGGCGGCTGCATTCGCCTTTGTCAATGTCTTCGCACTCTATCTGACGGCACGTTTTCCTGCTGCCGAGGCAATGGCGAGCAAGATCGGGTTCCTGCACGCGCTGGGCTGGCTTGCGACGATGCTGGCCGCTCCATGGTGGGGCCGTCTGAACGATCGCGGTGAACCGCGACGCTACTTCACGTTCGCTGCCATGGGGTGCGCGCTATCGACCGGGTTGCTGATCCTTATCGATCAGATCTGGATTGTCGCGCTGTTGCGGATAACCCAGGGTGCCTGTTACGCAGCATTGATGCAGTCGGTATTGCTGGCTTGCAGCCGCCAGCTACCCATCTCGGCATATGGTTATGTGACGGGATTAAGCAGGAGCTTTATGGTTGTCGGCCAGTTAGTCGGCCCGTTACTCATTTTATTCCTGCTGCCATTCCTTTCTCCCATCAATCTTATCTGGCCAGTTGCCATGCTGTTCTTCGCGGGCGGGTTACTGGTTTTCAGCGATCGTACCGCTGGTTTTTCATTTGCGGAGTTAAAAAAATGATTCCGATGCCTTCACATCTGCTGGAAATGGCACCCATAGAGCGGCGCCTGGCGGAGCAGTATGTCAACACCTATTGCCGGGAAACAGGTTGTTTCGATCCACGTCTCGCAGCGGATGACGCAGGGCCAGTTGAACTTCATTCGCATATCAGGGCCTGGCGTGCCGCCGGATCGGCGCCGTATCTGGTTTCGCTTGCAAAAACCGAGTACCAGCTAGCGGGGGCGTTTGCCTACTTTTCGCCGGTTGGCTACCACCGCTTGGCGCCATTCGCCTGGATTGGATGGCGCGGTAACTGGCAACCCTTGACCACAGATGCGGCGTTGCTGGCCGATCTGATCGCCGATGCGCTCGCTGCGGGCGCCGATCAGCCTGCGGACACGGCCGATCACAGCCGTGTCCGGTTAAAAACGCTGATGCGGAACAGCATAGCCCAGGTCCGCCGCTTCCATTTGCATAAACCCACCGGGGAACGCCCGTCTTTCCTCTCTGCCGAGCAGGGACTGCGCTTTGGTCACATTTTTCATGTTACCTCCAAGGCTGCGGAAGGTTTCAGCGAAGAAGACATGCAGCGTTACGCGCCTGAGCTGGGTGCGTCATTTCGCCTGCACTACTTCGCGGTCGCGGCCGACATGCTGGAGACCCGTACTATCAATGAGAAACAGCCCGCGATCGACCCGGAAGTAGCATTGTTCGCCCGCGATCTGCTTGCCGATGGTGATTTCCGGCTCTTGCCTTGCCATCCCTGGCAAGCCAATTATTTGCTGGGTCTGCCCGAAATCAGCGTGCTGATAAATCAAGGAAAGCTGGTTTCGCTCGGACCGATGGGTGAAGTGGCCTGGCCCACATCTTCGGTTCGCACCGTCTGGCTACCCCGCCAAAATTTGTTTCTTAAACTATCGCTCAATATCCGTATCACCAATTTCATACGCAACAACCCATCCGAACAGGTCAGGCGGGCGCTGGATGCCAGCCTGGCTCTGTCGTTACTACCACGTCATATCTCCGAGCAATCGGCATTTCGCATCCTGCCCGAATTGGCGAGCCAGACGCTGAGGCTGCCGGATGAGGCCTTGCGCGCTGCCTGTGCAGTGGTATACCGGCAGGCGATGCCAGTAATCGAGGCAGGGCACGTCCAGACAATCGTGGCGGTACTGGAAGAGCCTGCCGATGGAGAAATTCCATTGCTGGCCTTGTTGCGGCTGTCTGCCAGGGGAAAACCGCTCAGCGAGGAATTGATACGCATGTGGTGGAAATGCTATCTGGATGTCACTCTGTTGCCGCTGCTGCATCTCTTTCTGGAGCATGGCATCAGCCTTGAAGCCCACCTGCAAAATACCCTGATCTCCTTCCACGATGGCTGGCCATCTCGTGGCTACGCGCGAGACATGGAGGGCGTCAGCATCAGCCGCACACGTTTCCAATTCCTCGACCGCCTGCACGGCGACAGCCCGGTTCTCTACGCGGAGGAACAGGCCTGGCACCGATTTCAGTATTACGTGCTGGTTAATCATATAGGCCATGTGGCCGCCTGTCTGGCTCGCACCGGGCTGACTACCGAGGCGGCATTGTGGCGCGACACCGCATCGATATTGAGCTCGATTGACGACCCGCTGATAAGCCGATTGCTCATACAGCCGACCTTGCCGGCCAAGGCCAATATGCTCAGCAGCTTCCACCAGCAGGGAGAAAACCCATCATGGGTTGAGATACCCAATCCATTGATTGCAAAAGTAAACCAATGAATCCACTCGACTATGAAAACCTGATTGATAGTCCGGCTTACCGCCAGGCGAGCCGCCGCGTGTTACGCCAACTCCTGGAGGCGCTGCTATTTGAGCGTGCGGTACCGCATTGCACCTGGGATGGCGAAACACTGAATTTGCCGGGCCTCCGTGCGGATAACGTTCCCGTCAGCTATCAATGCCAGGCCCGCCAAACCATCAGTTTTGGCCGCGTGCGCATCACTACGCCGCTGCTGCGCATCGATGGCGGCATTACCCATGAGGCTTGCGACCCTGCGTTGTTCCTGACGGAAATTGCGCCCTGGCTGGTTGCCGACGAACTACGGCTCAGCCAATTTGCATCCGAACTGCTGGCTACGCAGATCAAGGATGCGCAAACATTATCCGCACACAGCGGCAAGCCGTTGCGCGATGCGGACTATGACACGCTGGAAGCAAGGCTGACCGATGGTCATCTCTATCATCCGGTCTACAAGTCGCGGATAGGCTTCACGCTGGATGACAACGGAATGTATGCGCCTGAAATCGCGGCCTTAGTAAGGCCGCTGCTACTCGCCGTACGCCGGGATCGTTGCCGCTGGGCGGTTAGTAAAACGCTGAATAATGATGCGGAAAGGGGCGTTGCGTTGCTGGGTGAGCCCGGTTGGCGGTACTTTTGCGATCAGTTATCCCAGCGCTCGTTGCAGCCCGACGATTATCTGCCGCTACCGGTTCATCCGTGGCAATGGGACGAAGTTGTCCTACCCGGCTATCACCAGGCCCTGGCGCGAGGCGAACTGTTTGCGCTGGGCCTGTTGCCTGACCGGTATCTGCCTCAGCAATCGATCCGTACCCTAAGTAATTTGAGCGACCGCAACCGACTGTCGCTCAAGCTTTCGATGAGCCTCGTCAATACATCCACCTCGCGGGTGCTGGCGCCGCACACCGTGCAGAATGCGCCCGTCATCAGCGACTGGTTGCATGGGTTGGCGGAACGAACCGACTGGCCATTGCCCCTGGCGCGCCCCGTGCTGTTGCGCGAAGTGGCCGGCGTGAGTTTCACGCCAGTGGCCTTGGCTCATGGCCAATATGGCGCGCTGTCGTGCATCTGGCGCGAAAGCGTGCATAACTATTTGCGTCCGGGTGAAAGAGCGGTGCCGATGACCGCCGTCACGCATATCGATATCGACGGGAGGCCCTTCATCGATCCGTGGGTTCGGCGCCATGGACCCGAGCAATGGCTAAAGCGGCTGGTGGAGCGGGCATTCTTGCCGGTACTGCATCTGCTCTGGGAACATGGGACCGCATTGGAGTCGCATGCCCAGAATATGGTCCTGCTGGTGGAGGAGGGGCTGCCGGCGCGCGTAGCACTCAAGGACTTCCATGATGGGGTACGCTTCAGCAGAGCGCTATTATCCGCGCCTGCGCCTGTGCTCACCGCACCGCCGCCTGAGCATGCGCAGATCAATCCCAATTCCTTTCTGGAAAGCGAAAACGCCGAGGAGTTACGGGATTTCACCTTCGATGCGCTATTTTTCGTCAATCTGGCGGAACTTGCCTGGCTGTTCCTGCGCCACTACGGTATAGCGGAAAAGCGGTTCTGGAAAATCACCGGCGAGGTGGTGCAGGCACATCAGAAACGTCATCCTCAGAGTGAGGCGCGTTATTTGTTGTTCGACTGCTTTGCCGATGAGGTGGGCGTCGAGTTACTTGCCAGTCGGCGTTTCCAGTCGGAAATCCGGTTACGTACGCGGCCTGCGCAGAACCCCCTTGCAAAAGTCGAGGAGCCGTCATGTGTCTGAAGACGCGCCTGGAGGCAGGCGGCATCGTCTATGGCTTGTTCTGTTCCACCCCCGCCGCGCTGAGCGTGGAAATAATCGCAGCGGCCGGCTATGACTTCGTCGTGATCGACCTGGAACACACACTGATCAGCTCCGGACAGCTTGCCGCAATGCTGCTGGCAGCCCGCGCCAGCAGCATTGCGGCGCTGGTCCGGGTAGCTTCGCCTCATCAAATTCTTCAGGTACTGGATGCCGGGGCGGAAGGCGTTGTATTTCCGCATATTCGCTCGGCGCAGGAAGCACGGGATGCGGTACGCCTCTGTCATTTCGCCCCGCTCGGGGAGCGTGGCCTGAACGCTACCTTGCATACCCGTTACGGGCGCGATGACCTAGCAAGATTCACGAGTGCCGCGCGGGAATGCACCTTAGTGATAGCGATGATCGAAGATCGCAAAGGGATGGAAAATGTCGATGAAATTGCGGTGGTGGAAGGGGTAGACGTATTGCTGGCGGGTGCGGCCGATCTCTCGCAATCGCTGGACTTGCCCTGGGAAACCCATCATCCGGACGTACGTGAAGCGGTATCTCTTGTCCGCGCCGCGGCAGAACGCCACAGCAAGATGTTCTGCTCCTTGCCGCGGATACCGGGGGATTTCGAATCCGATTATCGCAGCTCGGTTCGAATGTTCATTCTTGGCGATGATCGCGGTATTACGCGGCGCGCCATGGCGTCGCATCTGGTACAGCACCAGGCCAAGGTGCTCGAGCAATGAACCCGCAACACCTGCACGACTATCTGCATGGTCGCGCCCAGTCCGACTCGCCCGATATTCAGCCCGTATGCGCTTATATTTATGATCTGGCACATTTACGGCGGCGCGCCGACATGCTGCGCCGCAGCCTGCCTTCACAATGCCAGCTTTTTTACGCCATCAAAGCCAATAGCGACGAGCCGGTATTGAAAGCGCTGCTCAACCACACCGACGGATTCGAAGTGGCATCGCTGGGCGAAATCCGGCGTGTGCGCGCCATCGATGATGCCGTTCCCATGGTATTCGGCGGTCCCGGCAAAAGTGACGCCGAACTGGAAGGTGCGCTTGACCACCGAATCATGCTGATCCATGTGGAAAGCGAGCATCAGTTGCGGCGCCTCGACTGGATAGCGCGATGCCGTCACGAGGTGGCGGATATCCTGCTCCGTGTGAACCCGGCTCATGTGCCGCAAGAGGCAACATTGCGCATGGGCGGACAGGCGACCCAGTTTGGCATTGAAGAGGCACAAATTCCCGCCCTGCTCGAACTCATCCGGACCTTGCCGGGCATTCGCCTCAAGGGTCTGCACATCCATGCCATTTCCAACAACCTCAATCCGGATACCCACCTCGCCCTGATGGAGCATTACTTTGACCTGGCAGAGGCGTGGCAGCGCCACTATGGGCTGAAGTTCGACTGGCTGAATGTCGGCGGCGGCATTGGCGTTAATTATGCTGATCCGGATTCGTCTTTCGATTGGGAAAGCTTCTGTGCAGGCCTGTCGGTACTCATCGCCGCGCGCCAGCCTGGGTTTCAGGTCGTATTCGAGTGCGGGCGTTTTCTCGCCGCGGACTGCGGTTGCTACATGAGCGAAGTCATTGACGTGAAAACTGCCTATGGCAAGCACTTCGCCATCCTCCGTGGGGGCTCGCACCACTTCCGGCTGCCGGTTTCGTGGCAGCACAACCATCCTTTCATGATATTGGAGCGCGAAAGCTGGCACTACCCTTTTTCGCGTCCTTCAGTTCTCGATGCCCCGGTCACGCTTTGCGGCGAGCTATGCACGCCGAAGGACACCCTTGCACGCGATGTCCATGTCAAACAGCTTCGAGCCGGGGATTGTGTCGCCTTCCTGCTGGCCGGCGCCTATGGCTGGCACATCTCCCATCACGATTTTTTAAGCCACCCTCATCCCGAACGTGTGTTTCTGGACAATTGTTAAAAAGGATTCACGATGCTCTGTTCGCTCCCTATTCATTTTGTACAGGTCAAGCGGGTTCGCCCGAATGAGTGCCACTATTCCAATCACGCGGTGACCCTGGCGGATACCATTTTGCGTGAACAGCTCTGGCGCATCCCCATCGCCGTGGAACGTACCAGCCTGGCTGTCATGGATGGTCACCATCGCCTGGAGGCCGCGCGTCGGCTCAGGCTGAAGTATATTCCCTGCCTGCTGCTCGACTACGATTGCGTAAAAGTCGATGCAACGCGCCAGGGCTACCTGGTCAATCCGCATGAAATCGTGCGCCGCGCCAGAACCGGCGAGTTATACCCACCGAAAACCACCCACCACCGGTTTTCATCGCCGTTTCCCATTTGCAATATTTCGGTACCGTTGCTACAGGATCCGGCTGTCGTATCTTCCTTGCCTGCATCCACGTGTTTCATGTCCCGATATGAAATCAGTATGGCAACGGCGGTTGATGGGCAACATCCGACCATGAATAAGGACTTAACGTGAAACGTAAATACTGGTTCATGGAGAGAGGCATTGGCATCATGAAAATCAATTTGTACTCGGCGATTGTTGCACTTTCATCGACGTTCTGGATTCAGCAGGCGGAAGCGGAGACTCCGCCTGCTGAATCCAAGGCAGAGCAATCCAAGGCAGAGCAATCCAAGGCAGAGCAATCCAAGGCAGAGCAATCCAAGGCAGAGCAATCCGAGGCGGGGAAAAAGCTGCCCGCCGTCACCGTGACCGGCGAGCGGGTAGGGAGTTTCAACTCCGATTCGGTTCAGGTTGGAACATTCCGGGATATGGCGCCAATCGATGTGCCACAGACCAGTAATGTGATCACACGGGAAGTGCTCGATGCACAGGCCATAACCGGTGTATTTGGCGCATTGCGTAATACGGCAGGTGTTACGCGTTCGCAATTGAACGGTTCAACTTACGACAATATTGCGATTCGCGGCATTCTCGTGGAAAACCGCAGCAATTACCGGCTCAACGGATCCCTGCCGATCATCAACCTGATCGATATCCCCATGGAGAACAAGGAGCGCGTCGAGGTGCTCAAAGGCGCTTCATCGCTATATTATGGTTTCGTGCCGCCATCCGGCATCGTCAATCTGGTAACCAAACGTGCGGGCAAGGATCCCATTACAAATGTCTCGTTGATGGCAAATATGTATGGCGGCGCCAATACGCATATCGATCTGGGGCGGCGCTTCGGCAGCGAGCAGCAGTTCGGGGCGCGCATCAATCTGCTTGCCGGGCGCGAAGATATCGGCATCCACAATTTTTCCGGTTATCGCGCCCTGATGTCGGGTGCTTTCGACTGGCGGGTTACGGATAGCCTTTCCGTCAAATTTGATGTGGAGCATTACCGTAAGGAGGTTTCCGAGCAAGCGGCGATAAAGATTCTTCCAGCGGTCAATGGCGTGATCACATTACCCCCTGTTCCGAATGCCCGCCGTAATCTTGCTGGGGAATGGCAGAAGTATGACGCCGAGGCAACCAACCTGTTGCTGCGCGCTGATTATGCAATAAGCGACAATTGGGGGGTGCTATTCGAGATCGGCAAGGCGCAAACCAGGCGGGACCGCAATTTCTCCCAGTTCCAGAATTACAACCTCGCCACCGGCGAGGGAACTCTGCAAACTTTCTTCAACCGTGGCCAGCATTGGGATAACCAGAATATTCGCGCCGAAGTATTCGGGCGGTTTCCAGGTCAGGCTATTACCCATGAGGTATCCGTGGGTTTTACCGGGAACGAGCGCAGGCAGGATCCTCGCACCTCATCCACATTCAATACCACGCAGAATCTGTACAACCCCATCGATATTGCGCAGCGGTCTCCCACCACGCCATTTAGCGCAAACCGATCAAAAATAACCGATTTCGGCCTGTATATATCGGATCGAATCTTGATTGGCGGCAGGTTGCAGGTCATGCTGGGGGTACGCAGCAGCTTCTATGAGAGTGTCGCTGCGACCACTCACTATAAAGCCGACAGGGTCAACCCGTCATTGTCCCTGATGTATAAGCCCATCCCCAACGTATCGATATACGCGAGCTACATTGAAGGGGTCGAGGAAAGCGGGCAGGCGCCCGCCAATCGTGCCAATAGTGGGGAGATCCTGGCGCCGGCGGTATCGAAGCAAAAGGAAGTGGGCGTCAAGGCGCTTGTCGCGCAGGGCATATTGCTTCAGGTGGCATACTTCGACATCAAGCGCGCCTCAACCACCATTGACGCGGCCAATCGTTTTGTTCTCAACGGCATGGCCCGGTACAGCGGCTTTGAGTTGTCAGCTTCTGGCGAGATAACGAAGCAATTGTCGCTCATCGGCTCGGCCCTGTTCATGGAGGCGGAACAATTGAACAGAGCCAATGCCGAGACGTTCGGCAAGATACCGGATAACACGCCGCAACGCACGGCCAGCCTCTTTGCCGAATACCGCCCCACCAGCATACCTGGACTGGCGCTCAGCAGCGGCGTGCATTACGTGGGGAGACGGCCCGTGAACAGCGCCAACCAGGCCTTCGTGGATGATTACGCGATACTTTCCCTGGGCGCACGCTACACAACCCGTATTGCGGGCAAACGCACCATGATCCAGGCAGTCGTGGATAATGCGGCCAACAGCAATTATTGGAGTACTGCGGGCAACGGATTGTTGGGTGTCGGCGCCCCGATTCTTATGAAGGTCGTGTCTCGGGTCGAGTTCTGATAACCGGGTTCCAGGAGAGTATTCGGGAAGCCGAATTCCTGAAGCTGGGGCGCACGCTCTTGGGGTACCTACCCGGATGTTTCACAAATTCGCGTGATGATTGCGCAGGGTTTTGTTTTGTAGGGAGATTTTGTGAAAAAGTGGCGTAGTTATTCATACGCCCGACTGAACGAAATTTTCATACGAAACAAAAAACCAGCAAGGGCGTGCGTCAATTTATGAAATATCCGGGTTAAATATCCAGATGAGGTATTCATCATGAAAATACGAAGGGTCGTCTTCAATTTTCATCTTTATATCGGGTTGGCGGCTGGACTGTTCCTGGTATTGAGCGGCTTGACCGGTAGCATGATCGTGTTTCGCGAGGAGATCGAAGCGCTTTTGCATCCCGAATTGATGGAAGCAGCAGTGAACGGCGAGCGGGTCCCTCTGCAAACCGTGCTGAATGCGGTCAGTCAGGCGTACCCTGACGACACGGTGTTTTCTGTTCGCATGCCGCGCACGCCGAAGCAGACTTACCTGCTGAAAATGAACGAGCCGCATGGGCTATTCGTTTATGCGGATCCTTACAATGGTGAGTTGCTCGGCGCCCATCGGCAGGAAGACACTTTTATAGGGTGGGTCGCCCTGTTGCATACCGAACTTCTGATTGGGGAGCGCGGTAAAACCATTCTCGGCGTCAGCGCCTTACTGCTGATTTGCATGAGCATCACCGGCTTCTTCCTTTGGTGGCCGCCCAATGGAAAGGGAATAGGGAAGTTTGCGCGGGGTTTCAAGGTCGGTTGGTCTGCGCCGTGGAAAAAAGTTATTTTTGATCTGCATCGCGCATCAGGCGCCTACACTATCGTTTTTCTCATGATTATTGCCTTCACCGGTGTCTCCCTCGTGTTCAATAAAACCATGGTTGAGCTTACTAATTTCCTGACAGCGAGCGTGCCAAGACCGGTCCCGCCTCATTCCGATCCTCTCGGTGCCGCAGGAATGATTCCTCCGCTGGACGACCTGCTGCATCAGGCCGACAGCATCCTCTCGGGGCCTACTACCTGGATCAACCTTCCGCAAACGCCCCGGGCGCCTCTGGTGGTGCGCAAAAAAATGCCGGAAGAATTCCATCCGAATGGAAGAAGCTTCATCTATTTCGATCAGTACACGGGAGAAGTATTGCGTATTGAAAATGCTTCGGCAGCGCCTTCAGGAACCCGGGTTTATAACTTGTTTTACCCGCTTCATATCGGTGTCGTGGGGGGAACGTTCACCCGAATTTTACAAGTGATCATAGGATTTTCGCCGCTTGTGCTATTTGTTACTGGCTATATCATGTGGAGGAATCGAACGAAAGCGAGAGCATATAAACCCGGATGTTTCATAAATTGATGCGCGCCCTTGCTGGTCTTTTGTTTCGTATGAAAATTTCGTTCAGTCGGGCGTATGAATAACTACGCCACTCTTTCACAAAATCTCCCTACAAAACAAAATCCTGCGCAATCATCACGCAAATTTATGAAACATCTGGGTAAAGAGGCTTCTAAAAATCCGGTTCCCAACTCTTCCATACTGCGACATGACAAGTAGGGTTTCCTGATACGCTCAAGCCCATCCGACTTCCTATTACCAGGTCGAAATCCCGGATGGTTCATGACATCCATGCCGATTGTCTTTTCATCAGCCGCAAAGCTGTGCCGGGAAAGCCATAAACCCTATTAATGTTATTGCCTTTCGGGCGCGGCTGAAATATAATGAGAACCGTTATCATTTCTTAAGATAAAGAAAGAATTACTCACAATCTCATACCGTATTCCGGCGCATCGAACTAGGCGACAATCGTAAACCCATTCATCAGAATGGGGTATGGAAGGCGCCATTCCGAGGCGATACCGTATTGAGAACCGGCTGCAAAGCCGAGAAATGATTTCACCGCCGCTGGGATAGGAGAATTAGTGCCTAAACCAGCGGCATTCTTATAGCCCGCCAGCCATTCGGCAAGCCAGCCAATTTTTATCCAATCTACTGGAATTATTGGCTGTGAAAAATAAATATAAAAGTAGCGCGAACATTGTTGCGTCCCGGCTTATCGCCTGTTCGGTTAACGCTGATGAACTCAAGAATACCCCCCTCTGTGCGATTCGCTCCGAAAACCACGACGTGGTACGAAAGCACAATGGCAGGAAAGAAAAATCCAACTTATATCGATCTTCCCTCGCAGCGGTAATACAGGGTGCGCTGCTTTTTCTTGGCACAGCTGCGATAGCCTTGCCTCATGCGGCTTTTGCCGAGTCTGGCGTTGGCGACAGCGCTCATGCGCAGCCATACAATATTTCCGCTGGCCCACTGGAAGAAGCGCTCAATAATTTTGTAAGGCAGACACGGGTCAAGCTCTCCTTCGCTGCCGCCGATGTAAAAGATATCACCACGCAAGGGCTGAACGGCAATTTCTCGGTACAGGGCGGATTGAACCGTCTTCTGATTGGGAGCGGCCTCGAGGCGGTACCGCAGGCTAATGGGTACATTGTAAGGAAGCTACCCGCGACAGTGGCTGATCAACCTGCGGCGCTACCGCCTATAAACGTCTCTGCAAGCACTATAACCAGCCCGACGGATGGTTATATGGCCACAAAAAGTTTTAGCGCCACCCGAACCGATACTCCGCTGCGTGATGTACCGCAATCCATCACTGTTGTAACGCAGGAGATGATCAAGGATCAGACCATGCTGAGTATCGGCGACGTGGTGCGTTATGTGCCGGGTGTCAACCCATCACAAGGGGAGGGCAATCGCGATACCGTGATTTTTCGTGGTAGCAGCTCGACGGGCGATTTTTATGTCGATGGGTTACGCGATGACGTTCAGTATTTTCGCGATCTCTACAATGTAGACCGGGTCGAGGTCCTGAAAGGATCCAATGGGATGATTTTCGGGCGGGGCGGTGCGGGTGGCGTGATCAATCGCGTCATCAAGGAAGCCGGTTGGACGCCGATACGTGAAATTACGGCGCAGTATGGATCCTTCAGCCATAAGCGGATTGCAGTCGACATCGGCCAGGCCATTAACGATGTGGCCGCCTTCCGGCTCAACGCGATGTACGAACACTCGAATAGCTATCGTAACGGCGTCGACCTTGAGCGAGGCGGAGTCAATCCCACGTTTACATTCAAGCCGACTGCTCAAACCAAGGTCGTACTGAGCGGAGAATACTTCTTCGATCGGCGTACCGCAGACCGCGGCATTCCTTCTTTCATGGGGCGCCCAGCCAATACGGATCGCTCGACTTTCTTTGGCAACGCGGAAAATAGTCCGACGAATGTCGATGCCTGGTCGCTAAATTCGCTCATCGAGCACAGGTTCGATAACAATCTTAAAGTCCGTAACCGTACCCGTTATGCCAGTTACGACAAGTTCTACCAGAACGTATTTGCCGGAAGTGCTGCTTCGGCCGAAGATGCTACGGGAACAGTAGCGATTTCGGCCTACAACAATGCAACCCAGCGCCAGAATCTTTTCACTCAGACAGACTTTCTATACAACCTCGATACTTGGGGTGTGAAGCATGAGTTCATGACGGGCGTGGAATATGGCCGCCAGGTTTCGGACAACTTCCGCAATAGCGGAGTTATCAGCCCGCTCAATAATCGAGTATCCTTTCTTAACCCCACTTTTCTGGGTCCGGTCTCCTTCTCACAGAGCTCCACTGATGCCAATAATCACGGTGTGGTAGAGGTGGTGGGAATCTATTTACAGGATCAGATTACGCTCCTCCCCCAATTGAAGGCGGTCCTGGGCATACGCTACGATAATTTCGATGCGAATTTTGTCAATAATCGCAACGGCCAGCGGATACATACCAATGATGGACTGGTTTCGCCTCGGGTCGGATTGATATATAAACCGATCGAAGAAGTATCCATTTACGGCAACTATAGTCTGGCTTATGTACCGCGTGCGGGTGATCAGCTCAGTTCGTTAACGTTGAGCAACGCGGCGCTCAAGCCCGAAAGTTTCATGAACCTGGAACTGGGCGCAAAGTGGGATATTCGCCCTGATCTTTCGCTGACCACGGCGCTGTATCAATTGGACCGCAGCAATGTAATTACTCAGGATCCCAACGATCTCAGCCGGACAAACCTGGTCGATGGCCAGCGTGCCCGGGGGGCGGAGATAGGTTTGATGGGCCGCATCACTCCGCAGTGGAGCGTGATGGGGGGATATGCTTATACTGATGCGGAAATTAGCAAGGCGTTAGTCACCACCTCAGGGAGCACTACCCCGGCCGGCTCGGTTGTGGCACAAGTTCCCAAGCACACAGTTTCCGTGTGGAACCGTTATGATTTCACGCCGTTTATCGGACTGGGTCTGGGTGTGATCCATCGCAGCAGCATGTATGCTGCAGTAGACAACACCGTGCTCCTGCCCGGCTTCACGCGACTGGATACGGCCGTATTCGTCCGCCTCAACAAGACCCTGCGGGTGCAAGCAAATATCGAAAATATAGCCAATGTCAATTATGTTGCGTCAGCCAACAGCAATAACAACATAACGCCGGGTGCGCCCCGCATTTTTCGCTTGACGGTCGTTGCCAACTTTTAGATAGGTTATGAATCATGAGCATAGGGGGTCATGAGTATCTGAAACCGGGCCTTATGAATGGGATAGCTACGTAAAAACCACGCATTGCCCAACGCGATAAAGCCCCAAACCTCAGGTTTTTGTTTTCGAGTTGATACAAAAAAGCCTCCCGAAGGAGGCTGGACAGTCCTCTTATCCTTTGAAGACCGATTCCTGAGATAACGGGAAATTCAGGCGTTCCTGTTATTGCCTCGTCGCCGGACCATTGCGCCCATCAGCCCTAGGCCAGCCAGCAACATCGCATAGGATTCGGGTTCTGGCACTGAGCTGATTGGAGAGTGCGCCGATAGATCGAAGTTAACGTTGAGTGAACCGCTGCCAGCGCCACTGGCGAAAATACCAAATACCAGGGTTCCCGATTGTGATTGTGAAGGTGGAGTCCCATAGTAATTATGCAGCGAAAACGAAGAATTGGAATAAGTACTGGAGCTCCCATTGTGTACGTAGCTGTCAAATGACGCACTCCCGCTGACTGATGCGTGGTCGTAATTGTAGCAATAATAGCAGTAATTGGGAGTCTCCCCGTTTAAGCTGATAGTATAAGGAACGGTTACAGTCAGCACGCCCGGCCCGTCAAAAGTGAATTGTTCCGTTCGGGTGCCTGAAGAACTTGCAGAGCCAGACTGCATCGCGTTTGCGTCCCCCGAAAAATTTAGCGTGGAGGCTAACGCGTTGGCAAATGTGGTTCCGGCATCTGCGTTGGCACCCTTGGTGTCTGTCCAGTTATTGATTGCCTTCGAATCATTTTCGTACTGCCCGGGAGACGACGCGTATGAGCTCAGCGACGTGTTTTGACCTGAAAATGTCACTGTGGGTACTGTATCGTTGACACCCGTAACCGATAGCTGGAGCTTGCTCCAGTCGATAGTAGCGGTCGCTGCGATCGGCGCTGTGGTGTTGGCTGCAACTGACGATTGGCTCAGTCCAACTCCGATTGAGCATGCTGTTACCAAAAGTCCATGTTTTATCAGATGGTTCATATAACCTCCCTGGCATCGAAAATAAAATTCATGATTACTTCACGGTTCAGCAAAGCAAGATCGGAATTGCTGAATCTTCATTTTGAATTGAAGCTTTTTTATTTTCGGCCGTTCAGCGAACAGACAGGAAGTTAAAACGGAACTCATCCGGCATTCGTTCGGGCGTCCCTTGATACGCAATTTTTTTGCCGGGTTAATTGCCAAGCAGATGGATTGTGCGTGACAACTTGGGAAAAGGAGGAGGCATTTCGAGCCAGACTTTGAGTTATCCGGGGCTGATCGATACCAATGTTGCGGGGAGGGGGGCAGCGATAGGCCCGTCGTCATATTCCGACTATCAGTATCATTACGCAATCCTTATCATGTATGCGGCAGCTTCAGCTTTGGACGGTGCTTAGCAACAGCGGGTAACCTTACCATTGCCGCCGTAGCGCGCTTCCTGGCGCTCCCGGAAGAATTCCTGGTAAGACATGATCGGCTTGTCCGGATGCGTATTTTTCATGTGGTCGACATAAGTGCTGTATTCGGGCACGCCAACCATGAGCCGCATGCTCTGTCCCAAATACCGAACCGTTCTGCTTATTTTATTTAGCATGGGTGACCCCTCACGTTCTTGCCGTCTCGACAGGCAACAATTCGAATGGTGCTTCTTTAGCGGTAGGTCTGCCCGTGGCACGTGCGCGTAGTACCGTCTGGATACCAAAAAAGAGGATGCTGATCAGTACCAGCATGAACAAGCCCGCGAGCGATGCATTCACATAGTCGTTAAAAATCACCTGCTGCATCTGCTCCAGTGACTTGGCTGGCGCAAGGAGCACGCCGTCCGCGACAGCATCCTTGTATTTGCCGGCATGCGCCAGAAAACCGATGCGCGGATTGACATCGAATATTTTCTGCCAGGCGGCGGTCAGCGTACACACCAGCACCCATGTGGCAGGCACGATCGTCACCCAGGCAAAACGATCAAGCTTCATCTTGAACAGCACGCCGGTGCAGAGAATCAACGCAATGCCGGCGAGCATCTGGTTCGAAATGCCGAACAGCGGCCATAGCGTATTGATCCCGCCCAGCGGATCAACCACGCCCTGGTACAGAAAATATCCCCAGCCGGCAACGCAGATACCGGTCGCGATCAGGCTGGCAACCAGTGAATCGGTACGCTTCATCGACGGGATGAAGGTGCCCAGCAAATCCTGCAACATGAAGCGTCCGGCACGGGTTCCCGCATCGACCGCGGTCAGGATGAACAGCGCCTCGAACAGGATCGCGAAGTGATACCAGAACGCCATCATCGCCTTGCCGCCGGCAAACTCCGACAGGATTTGCGCCATGCCCACCGCCAGCGTCGGTGCGCCGCCAGTACGAGAAATAATGGTGTGTTCGCCCACATCCTGTGCGGTCTGCGTGACCATCTCGGGTGTGAGATAGAAACCCCATTGCGATATGGTTTGCGCAGCCGATTCCGCTGTGGTGCCAATGATCGCGGCCGGGCTATTCATGGCGAAATACACCCCGGGCTCTAGCGTCGAGGCGGCAATCAGGGCCATGATGGCGACAAACGATTCCATCAGCATCGCCCCGTAGCCGATGAAGCGGGCATCGGTCTCGTTGCGGATCATCTTGGGGGTGGTGCCGGATGAGATGAGCGAATGAAAACCGGATACCGCGCCACAGGCGATGGTAATGAACAGGAAGGGGAACAGGCTGCCCGACCAGACCGGGCCGGAGCCATCCACAAATTGGGTGAACGCGGGCATTTTAAGCGTGGGCGAAATGAAGATGACGCCAATGGCCAGGCCGACAATCGTTCCGATCTTGAGGAAGGTGGACAGATAGTCGCGCGGTGCCAGCAAGAGCCAGACCGGCAGTACGGAAGCGATGAAGCCGTAGGCGATCAGTATCCAGGTCAATTGTTCACCCGTCAGGGTGAACATCACCGCCAGCGCGGGAACTTCCTGCACGTATTGCCCGCCGATGATCGACAGCATCAATAAAACAAAACCAATCAATGACACTTCGCCGATCGCACCAGGGCGGATATAACGCGCGTATACGCCCATGAACAAGGCAATGGGCATGGTAGCCGCTACCGTAAAGGTGCCCCATGGCGATTCCGCCAGCGCTTTGACCACGATCAGCGCCAATACCGCCAGCAGGATCAACATGATGAAAAAGGTGCCAAAGAGGGCGATCATGCCGGGTATCTGCCCCAGTTCCGATTTGATCAGATCACCCAGCGAGCGGCCGTCACGCCGCGTGGAAATGAATAGCACAACGAAATCCTGTACCGCGCCAGCGAAGACGACGCCCGCCAGCAGCCATAACATGCCCGGCATATAACCCATCTGCGCCGCCAGAATTGGACCAACGAGGGGACCAGCGCCGGCGATCGCGGCGAAATGGTGCCCGAACAATACGTATTTATTGGTCGGCACATAATCCAGGCCGTCATTGAATTTGTAAGCCGGCGTCATGCGAGTGGGGTCCAGTCTCAGCACCCGGCTGGCAATGAACTGGCTGTAGAAGCGATAGGCAATGATGTAGAGACAAACGGTGGCGATAACAATCCAGATGGCGCCTATCGATTCGCCATGGTGCAGCGCAATGAAGGCGAATGCAAACGCGCCAAGCGCGGCGAACGCCAACCAGCCGAGCTTAGTGATTAGATGATTCATTATCTGTTCCAGGGGGTGATGAGATGATTCATTTATCTTTTTATCGCAGTGTTGGTTTTGAAATTGATCAGGAATACTTTCACCGCTTCAGGTTTAAGCAAGGCTGTTTCGACAAGTCCAGTATTCAACCTGCCAATTATTATCTTATTACGCGAGCGCATACTGGAATTATAAATAAAGTGATGCGAAAGATCAGAATGGTAACCGCAGCACATGATTTTACATGGCAATAATTGGACTACGATTTTCTGTGTAGAGGTGGATTATCGGTTTTATATAGATAAATAATTGTGGTTAGCCTGTGAGCAGCATGGCTGTGGCATTCACGTCTATGTGCTGATGACCAACCACGTGCATTTACTCATAGAAAAGACGGGTAGGGCCTGCAGGGTGGTGATAGGCGACCGGAGCAATTCCGATCTCTGACTTTTGCAAGAGGCTCATCCTTTAACCTTTTTCAAAACAGGATTAAGAGCGGTATCGCACAGACCACTTTCTGATTCGCGCCCATTATTCCAAGGACCCTATGCAAATAGAATGTTCTGGCGAGTATGTTTCTTGGAATGAAATAGGAGGTCACAAATGGAAACGAAATTATTCATGTCAGTTGTTCTGCCCGCTGCGATGGTATTCGCAACCTCGGCTTTTGCTGGAAGACAGGAGAGAATTCAGGACGGATGTACCGTCTGCAGTTCAGAAAACGATAACTGATCACGCAGGCGGCGGAAAAATCGAGGAAATTGAGAAGGAAACGATAACACAGAACGTTCGAATCCTTCATTTCGACAGCCCCAAAACTGTTACTGTTTATGAAGCCGAGGTAGAAAAACCAGATGGCAAGGAGATTGAGATCGACGTCGGCGAAGATGGCGAGCTCATCAAGATAAAACATGAAAAAGTCGATTAAAAATAATCAACAGGATCAAATTCGATTGATTCTCGGCTGCATGTTGATGAAGTGACCTTTTATGCCAATTGATCCGGCTGTTAAAAAGCCTTGCGAATATTCCGGCTAATATTCGCGCCGCAGTTGTCCGTGCCCGGCAGCGAGAAATTGCTCGCGTTCAACTGCGGCGTTACTCCTTAGCCTTTCTTTTATTTCAATAAAATTAGTTAAAACCACCGTCTTTAGACGGTGGTTTTAACTTTAAATGTGTTGACTCATGCGCGTTTAGCTTGATGCAGACGACTTTAGTCGACTGCATCAAGCTAGCCAGCGGCACCGACACTCCCAAACCTGGGCGAGCACACATTACCCCTCATCAATACTGACTGCCTCTACCGTTCGACCGCTGTAGGATCGTTAATTTCAAACAGCGTTGCGTAAACGTAGGCCACAAGCTTCCTAATATTTTCGCATGTGCGAAAATATTCCCTCCTTTCACTACAGACCCCGACGGGAGCCTGTTCCATTTGTAATTGGACGCATCGAGCAAGTTCTTCAGCCTTCAAATGTCTATCAACTGTAAATAGACAGATATAGAGAACAAATAAACGGTCGGATTCTCGAAGATCTACAGTCTATGTTCCTAATTTTCACTTGCCTACCTGTTAAATCTTACAGCTATTTAATCCTCGCATTTTATAGTCTTATAGCTCCTGTCAGGAATATCCATTCGCGGCGTTGCTTTGGATGTTACGGAGCGAATGTGCGCCAAAGAGAAGCTGCAAGAAACTGATCGACGTAAGGATGAGTTTCTGGCGATGCTAGCACATGAACTGCGCAATCCTCTTGCACCTATCAGTGCAGCTGCTTAAATCTTAAGCAACTTTAAGAATGATGAGGCTCGCGTAAAACAGGCGAGTGAAATCATTAAACGCCAGGTCAGCATATGACATACATGATTGATGACCTTCTTGCTGCCGCCCGCGTTACTCGCGGGCACATATCCCTCGATGAGCAACAAGTCGACCTCGGAGCCCTGTTAACCGAGGCCGTCAAGCAGGTGCGTCCTATAGAAAGTATAGAAAGGCGCAGGCACCAGCTTGCATTTCCTCAGACAATTCAGTCTTTCCGGTTCTGTGCGACCCCAAGCGATTGGTGCAGGTGATAGCCAACCTGCTAAATAATGCCGCCAAGTACACCCCCTGGGGCGGCAATATCCTGGTTCGCCTCCAAGCGCAAACCGATCATATATCGAAGAGATTCGCGGTGTTTTAGAGATGGAGGCAGAAACCGACAAACATAGCCTCCTTTTCGAACGCTCTCTCTCTCGGCCGGCTATCGCTACTCTAACATTTGCGTTTTTTATATCGCTTACCCTGATAGGGTGGTTGATTGTGAAAGATCTAGAAGAGAAGAACGAAAATGCTCGGTTCGACAACGTGATAGTAGAGGCTACCCACAAAATCGAGCACCACTTTTTAGGATATGAACAGGTGTTGAAGGGGGGGATGGGATTCTTGCTCGCCTCTGATTCGGTTTCACGAGAGGCGTGGCGGACATATGTGGATGCCTTGCGGATAAACGATAGATATCCAGGAATTCTCGGCGTCGGTTTCGCAAAAAATATCTCTCCCTCGGAGCTCGCTGACCACATTGAAGAAGTACGCGCGGAAGGGTTCCCTGACTACAAGGTCTGGCCGGAAAACGTTCAGCAAAAGTACGTCCCGATCGTATATCTCGAACCCTTTTCCGGAAGAAATTTACGCGCTCATGGATATGATATGTATTCAGATGCCGTTCGACGGGCGGCTTTGTTCCGGGCGCGCGATACGGGAGAAACCACACTCTCCGCCAAGGTAAAGCTCGTCCAGGAAACCGGGGACGATGTTCAAGCCGGTGTTCTGATGTATGTTCCCTACTACGGGGCCACAAATCTGCCGGGAACGCTGGAAGAAAGGCGCGCGTCGCTTGTTGGTTATGTACATGCGACATTCAGAATGGATGACTTTATGCGGTCCGTTTTTCGCACGGAGCTTAATGTTCTCGATTTCAGAATATTTACTGGTGAAATAAGGGAAGAGAATTCCCTTCTCTTTGATAGCGAAAAACATCGACCTAGATCGCCAGGCACACCTGGCACACCTGAATTTAAGCGAGTCATACCTATATCTATGTATGGACAGACCTGGGCGATCGAGGCGTCTTCACGTCCTGCGTTTGAAAAAGCCATAGAAAGTTACGAGCCGTTTCTCGTTCTGTTAGGTGGAATTCTGGTGAGTATTTTGACCGCCATGGTTTCTTTTGTCCTTTCAGCGAACAAGGAGAAAGCTGTGGCGTTAGGACGTGTAAATAAAAGATTGGTGTCGGCCATGGAGGAGCAGAAGACAACAACACTCCAACTTTCAAACTCAAAGCTTCGAATAGAGAGGATTTTGGAAAGCATTACCGAGGCTTTCTATACCCTGGACCGGAAATGGCACTTTACCTATGTAAATAAGGAGGCAGAAAATCTGCTACTGCGCCGCCGCGACGATCTTCTGGGCAGCATGGTCTGGGAAGAATTTAAGGAGGCGGTAGGAACAACTTTTGATCGTGAATACCATCGGGCGCTCGTGGAAAACACTGCGGTGACGTTTGAAGAGTTCTATGTCCCCCTTGGCAAATGGTTCGAGGTACACGCCTATCCTTCGGAAGAAGGTCTTGCTATTTATTTTCGCGATATTACCCAGCGCAAGAGCGCTGAGAACGAAATCAAGCATCTGGCATTCTACGATTCTTTGACCGGATTACCCAACAGGCAGCTCCTGCTTGACCGACTGCGACACGCGCTCGCAGCGCGGGCCGGTAATCGGCGTATGGGCGCATTACTGTTCATCGACCTCGATAACTTCAAATTGCTCAATGATACGTTCGGCCATGGCCTGGGTGACCTGTTGCTACAGCAAATCGCTCCTCGCCTGATCTCCTGCGTCCGCGAAAGCGACACTGTCGCTCGTCTCGGAGGCGACGAGTTCGTAATAATACTGGAAACAGACTTTACCGAAGATTATGACGAAGCCGTTACTCAGGTAGAAACCATCTGTGAGAGGATCCGCAGCGCGTTCAATCAACCTTTCAGTCTAGGTGCACACAAACATCATACTACGCCAAGCATCGGTGTCGCGCTATTTAGCGATCAGTCACACACAACAGACGAATTGCTCAGACATGCGGATCTGGCGATGTATCAGGCAAAAGCATCAGGCCGGAACGCCATGCGCTTTTTCGATCCCGACATGCAAGTGGTAATGAATGCTCGCGCGGCTCTGGAGTCGGACTTACACAAAAGCTGGGAGAGAAACGAGTTTGTTCTCCACTATCAGCCCCAGGTGGATAATCATGGAGTTATAGGCGTCGAAGCGCTTGTACGATGGCAGCACCCTCGACGTGGCCTTTTGTCTCCGTCCGAATTTATCCCTCAGACAGAGGAAAGCGGCCTGATCCTTCCTTTGGGTGCCTGGGTGCTGGAAACTGCGTGTAGCCAGCTTGTAAATTGGTCCGGGCGGTGCGAGACAGCTCAGCTCAATCTGGCCGTGAATATAAGCCCTCGACAGTTCTGTCAGCCAGACTTTGTTGAGCAGGTGGTTTCTGCGCTCGATCGAACCGGCGCCAATCCGCAAAGACTCAAGCTTGAGCTTACCGAGAGCATCCTAGTCCACAACATGGACGATACTATTACAAAAATGATGGCGCTGAAAGCCAAGGGTGTGGGCTTCGCCCTGGATGACTTTGGTGTCGGCTATTCCTCGCTCTACTATCTGAAACGCCTGCCGTTCGACTGGTTAAAAATCGATAAGTCATTTGTGAGAGACGTGTTGACTGATAATAACGACGCAACAATCGTCCGCGCCATTCTGCTCCTTGCAAAAAGCATGGGGTTAGCGGTAATTGCCGAGGGAGTGGAAACCGGAGCACAAAAGGATTTTCTCGCGTGGAATGGATGCAGTGTTTATCAGGGCTATCTGTTCAGTCCGCCTCTGCCACTAGATCAATTTGAGGAACTTATGCTGGAAGAGGCGAGTGCGATCAAAACTAAGCGCCAGGATAGCATTATGGTATTTCAGGAGGACATCCAATAGCTGAAATACAATGTGGCGGATTTGGTCATACTCATTGTTTCACCCTTCCTATGCTGCCTAATGCTTATGCGTTAATGTAGGATACGCCCCACCTCGGTTGTATCTTGCTGCGTTCCGTACACGATGACATGAGAACCGGCAAAGTAAGCCGTTGTGTATTGTTGTATCAAGCATTCCCTGCTTTGGCGCCCCAGCTTTGGATTCTGACCCAGCAGCATCAGGGCATCGTTCAGCTTGTTGCGTCAGGTAATTTCGTGCCCCCACCGCTCGCGGTATAGCGCAAGATGCCGGTGAATTTTTTTGTACCTCTGGGGTAAACTCAAGCGGGCTTAATCCGTTTTGTGATCACACGCTCCCTAGCTCTAATTGCTGAGAAAACAACTGGACTTAGATATCAATGGCTGAGTGAGGGTATTACCGAACTGGGTCCGACCGATGCGCACGTTGGGCGGTAGAGAGTCTAAGAATTTAGTAGCATCTCTCACATCTAAAATATTCGTTCTTCATGCGGCAGGTGTTATTCCAGCAAGTAACTTTTTTATCGTAGTCTATAGCGACTCGTTCCAGGTGATCGATGTTTGCTGATCCTTTTAGAAGTATTACTTCCCCGGGTATCATGGTGTCACGGATTAAATCACGTAGCTCTACGATGCTTGACACAAATTGAGCACGTCCTGCTATTAAATCTCCATCCTCTGGTCTTGCATGAGAAGCCTTGTCTCCGAAAACCTTGCAGCTCTTCCGGCCGCAGACAACTTAAACCCTTCAAACCTGCTAACGGCACAGGTCAGATCCTGTTGTGCCATCCCTAGTCATATCCCACCCTCTGCGAGGAGCGTCAAGCGAGAGGAAGCGCGCACAGGAAAACATGGTCAAGCGTGGACTGAATAACCTTGGCCAGAGCTAGCCCAGGTAATATAATACCCTTCACATATGACAAAAACTTATCCACCTCTGACTAGATTTATAGATCAACTACTCGACGCTATTTGCGTTGTTGATGGAGGGGGGCGTTTTATCTTTGTCAGTGCAGCATGCGAACGTATTTTTGGCTACACGCCGAAAGAAATGATCGGCAAGGTTATGTTGGAGATGGTGGTACCTGAGGATCGAGCGAGAACTCTCCAGGCGGCCAATGAAATCATATCAGGGCATCCCACCCTTGATTTTGAGAACCGCTATATACGCAAGGATGGACGAGTAGTGCACATCATGTGGTCCGCTCGCTGGTCCGAAGCCGATCAGCTGAGAATTGCCGTTGCACGAGACATCACCGAGCGCAAGCACGCCGAATCGATGCAGGCAGCGCTCTATGCCATTTCCGAAGCTGCGCATACTGCAGAGGATCTACTCTCTTTATTTCAGCTAATTCATCAAATAATCGGCAAGCTACTGTCAGCCACTCATTTTTCTGTGGCAATGTACGATGAGAACAATGATCAGCTGAGCTTTCCCTACACCTGCGGCTATGACAAGGCGTCCGAACTGCAGCAAACAGCCGTAAGAACCCTCTGCGCAGAAGTCATTCGCACCAGGCAGCCCTTGCTGCTGGGGCCTGAGTCGCTGGCTAGCCTTCCCGAGGAATTACGATCTGCCAACGAAAGCAATGTGGTGGGCTGGCTGGTCGTTCCGCTCAACTCACACAAGGGTACTATCGGAGCCCTGATTTTGAAAAGCAACTCGAACGGTACGTGCTACACCGAAAAGGACAAGGAACTGCTGCAATTTGTCTCTACTCAAGTTGCCACCGCTATCGAGCGCAAACAGTTACACGCTCGACTGAAGCACATGGCGCAATACGACGGGTTGACGGGGCTGCCCAACCGAGGACTTTTATATGATCGCCTGAAAATGGCGCTGGCAAGAACACGACGGGAACAAGGACAAATGTCCCTGCTCTACCTGGACTTGAACAATTTCAAACAAGTCAACGACTCTTTGGGTCATGTTGCAGGGGATGAACTGCTGCAGGTGATCGCCAATCGCCTGCAGCAGTGCGTACGCAATTTGGATACCGTCGCGCGCATGGGCGGCGATGAGTTTGTGGTGCTGCTCGAAAACATCGAGTTGCCCGAGCACGCCTCGAATGTAGCCAAAAAAATCCGCAGTGTTATCAGCCAACCCATAAAAATAGAGAGCTGCAGCCTCTGCATACTGCCGAGCATCGGGATCGCACTCTACCCCGATCATGGTGAGGAGGCGCACCAACTTCTCAGACATGCCGACGAGGCTATGTATCTTGAGAAAAAGAACAATGATAACCACTTCGCAAATGGCTCTTATGGCGGCGTTCGCATGGAATCAGCATCATAAAGAGAAGTTTATCAGTACGGTATCCGCATTGGTATTACAAGCGCTGACGCCGAAACTTCATGGTCAGAGCGAAGAATTCCCAACTGACCCTCGCCCAGCACCCACACCCCCCAACACTCGAGCTTAGCGCATGGCCCGGATGCCTCGAATCAACCCCATTGCGGGATCTTGGGGCGGTCGGGTTCCGGTGTGACGGGGTCGCTGCCGCGCAGCCCCGGGGGCACATTGCTTTCGGCAATGCGCTCCCAGAAGCTGTCCAGCCCGTTTCCTTCGAACACGCGCGTTGCCTGGAAGAAACCGAATGCCGCATTGCTCAGCATATGCCCCGATTCATGCTCGAACGTGGCCGGTATGATTTCCCCGCCGACATAGCGAGATGTGTTCACGAAACTGAATGCGCCGAAGTTGAACGCTCTTCCGTCCAGCTGACCGACCCATCCGCCTACCGTGAAAATGTTTCCCGTTTTCCAGTCGACCTGCATGTCGCGAATCCGCAGCGCATCCACCTGCCCGAACGTGACCAGATAACCGATGACATTCAGGGCGAACAGGGTAAGGCCAATCGCATGACCCGGCCAGCTCATCGGCATCAGATAGCTGGTCCAGCCGAGTATGCCCTGGTAGACATCGCTCTTTGCCACCGGCGGAATGACCGAGAGGAAGGTGATGACGCCAAGCGCGGCGCCGATGATCGGCCCGAAGATCATGCCGCCGATCATGGCATTGGCGCCTGCGGTAAAACCTATCAGCGCGCCGCGCAATGCACCTTCCCAGCTACCGTAGGCAATGCCGCCCACGACAGCCCCAATTGCGGCGCCCGCAAGTCCCGCAACGGCAGCATAAGCCAGGAGCGTGCCGAACCCGATTGCGGTCCCAACGCCGAAGGTCAGCACCGAAACAGCAACGACCGCCACCACCACGGCAATGGCGATAACGATCGCGCCCAGCACATCCCAGAAGCCGAGGCCGCTCGGGTCGACATAGCGCACCGGATTATTGCCGGCGTATGCGTAAGGGTTCAGGCGCTTCGGTTCCTGAAGCCCCTGTTCCGGCTGGTACAGGTAGAGCGGGTCCGGTGAAATGAAGCGGCCCATCGTCGGCGAGTACCAGCGTGCGTTGAAGTAGTACAGGCCGATATCGGCATCCAGTCTTTTCGTCGCGAACGCGGGGGGCAGCGTACCGGACGGTGCAATGAGCACGCTCCCGAATGGGTGGAACGCGGTCTCGGTCAGAAGATTACCATCCGTATCGGTATAGATGACCGCACTGCCCAGATGGTCATTGTGTATGAATACGGTCGTCCCGCCGGAGATACGGGCGACCGGCAGATCTCCCGCCATCACCCAACGCATGTCTGAACCATCGCGCGACTCGAACAGATTGTCAACGTAGTGCGTCACCTCTGTCGAGCCGGCTTCGGTCGCTTCGCGCCGGCTCAGCACGCCTTTGTGGTCGTAGAAAAAAGCCACATCGGCGCCGCTGTCCAGTTGCACCCGCGCGAGCTGCTGCTTCGCGTCAAACGTCAGGGTGCGCCCCGGCATGGACACGACATTGCCGTTCAGGTCGTACCCGAACAGGCTGACGGGATTGATGCCGCCGTTGTCCAGGTGGCCGCTCAGCCGGTTGCTGTTGCCGCCATTTTCATAAAAGAGCGGGTTGGGGCTGATCAGCGGATTGCGAATAAAATTTGCCGCCGCGTCATACTCGTAGATATGCGAGTACCCTGCCACCGGATCGGGACTGGAAGCCTCCAGCAGATTGTGGAATGCATCGTATCCGAAGCTCTGCGTCCGCACAAATCCCGGGGTACCGGGCCGCAGATCCTCGATTGACGCAACATTGCCGACCGTATTGATGTCGTAACGGGTATGAAAGTACACGGCTCCGGTATCGGGCCGGAATGTCCGGATTTCACGCAGGCGAAGAGAAGCCGGGTCATAGCCGTATTCAGTCCGGACGCCGTTTTGATAATCCATCCCCGTTCGCACACCGGCGGCTGTGTATTCGATTGCGTCCACAAATCCCGGGATACTCTGAAGCAGAAATCCCGAGTAATACTCGAAATCGATAGCGGCTTCATCGGGATAGGTCAACCGGGTCATGCGGCCGATGCGGTCGAATGAGTAGGTCAGCGCCAGGGCCTCGGTCTGGCCCGGCGCCAGGCGCGAACGTTCGACGACGTTGCCACGGGAATCGTAGCTGTAGGTGGTCTCGCCGGCGGGATCGATCGAACGTGCCAACCGGCCTGTCAGATTTGCGCCTGCCCCGGCGTCGTAGAAGTAGGTTTCCGGCTCGGCTCCCCCATAAGCCGTCCCGATGATGCGATTCAGTTCATCGTAGCGGCGATTGATCGGCTCGCCAGCTCCATCCACCTGTAACGCGAGGTTGCCGGCGGCATCATAAGCCAGCAGACGACGCCCCCCATCCACGTGATCGATTGAGATCTCCTGTCCCGTCAGATCGCGAGTGATGCGGCTAAGGATCACCCCGCGGGGATCGGTAATCTGCCGCAAACGGCCGGTGGCGTCAAGTTCGTAGCTGGTGGTGCGGACCGATGCCTGGTCGCGTTCTTCCACTGCCACCAAGCGATACCACGTGTCATAGATCTCGCGTCGTGGTGTCCCGAACGAATCCGCCAGGGCAGGGTCATTATCCCCTGCATCGGAAAACAGCGTGTCGAACGTTCCATATTCCGCGCCGGATTGGCCGCCATCCGGATGCAATGTGCGGATCGCACGGCCCAATGGGTCAAAGAAAAAGCTGCGCCTTGGCGCGGAAGGATCAGCCGAATATGGCTGGAACTCTAATCCTTCGGCATAGAAGGATTCAAACTTTTCGGCCGTTTTCCCCCGAGCGTTGGGGACGACCTGTCCGCTGACGGATACCGTATTGCCGTCATGTTCGGTCCGGCGCTGGAACAGGGCGCCGGCTCCATCGAGATATTCGTTGACGGAGATGGTACGAGTATCACCCGAAACGACGCGATAATGGGCAGCACGAAGCGCGGGCAGCGTCGCTGTCTCATATGAATAGGTGACGGTGGGGATGGCGAGCGTATCGTCGGGCGCCACTACCACGGCGATACGTGACAAGGGATCGTAGCGCGACTCGGTCACGCCGCCGTTGGGATTCACCATCCGCCGGGGCCTCGCTACCCTAAGATCGTGCTCGACCGTCGCAACAAAACCTTTTGCATCAGTGATCGACGTAGCAAATAGACCGAACTCGTCGAAGGTGTAGATCGTGTCGTTCCCGCGTGCATCCCGGCTGACCAGAACGTTGCCGCGCTCATCGAGACTGACCCGTCTATGATCGTACAGCCAGGCAGGCTTGCCATCTTGATCCTCTCCGTCGCGATACCCCAACGCGGAAAAGTCAGGCTCATGGGCACCGTATGTGGATGCGGCCACATCCTTGTGCAGCGCAACCTTTTCGGTGCGGGTGAGCAGTCCATTTGTGACCTGGCCGAGCGCCAGGCCCTGGAATGCGGCCCCGTCATAGTATTGGCGCACTTCGTTGAGCAAGTTGCCGTCGCCGTCACGCTGGACAATGCGGGAGACACGGTCGCGAACGCGCCCTGCCGGGTCCAGCGCATACTCGGCGTGGGTCGTTACAACGATAGCGATAGGTGCGCCCGCCCCTCCTTCTCCACGACGCTCTTCGCTTGTCACATTTCCGGATATATCGAACGTGAGCAGGCGCCGCTCGATGCGGGCGTCGGGCGTCCGCTCGAACGTCGACGTGGTCGTCTCCTCAATGAAGGGGAACAGAACTCGCCGGCTATCCGGAAGCGTTTGCTCGACACGTACGGTCCATCGGCTCTCCTCCACCCGGTATGGGGTCGCTGCCAGCGGACCGCCGTCCTCTCCGAATACCTCTACCCGAAAAAGTTTGCGTTTCAGGCTACGCCGAAACTCGGGATCGGGAACGGTCGGCCGCCCGGAAGCTTCGGTGTGGTAATGAAAGACGGTGCGACACGAAGGAATCGAGTCATCGCCTTCTTCAATCTGCTCGGATCGGCCGAATCCGTCGAATTCCCGTCGATGTCCGTCATAGTGGCCTTCGTGATAACGGTAGCGGGTCACGTTGTGCAGGCCGCTGATCGAATCATCGACCGCAACGGCGGAAACCACCTGCACAGGAAACGGAAGAAATGACGCCCATGGTTCCCTCTGTTCGCGGTCGCGCCTTGCCTCTTCGGTCGAGGTGGTGTACTTAATGGTCGTGATGCGGCCAAGTCCGTTATCGATGCGCGAGAGCAGGCCGGGCTTCACGTCGCCGGTGAAGTCGAGGTAGCGATAGTCCGGATATGGACTCGTCCACAAGATCCCCGCCGTTCCGGTTCCGCTCATGTCGGCGATTCGCAAGGTATCGGCGCGCGAGGTTGGCGGGGTGTAGCGAATCGTCTGCGGAGCGCTGAACGAGTTCCCCGACTGATTGATCCAGTACGTTACTTCGTCATAGCCGACAAAAACGACATCGGCCAGGCTATCCCCGTTGATATCGACAATGAACACTCGCGCCGGATCGAACGGATAGGGGAATCTCGGCGCGGCGATCATCTTGCGCGATTCGGAGAAGTGGCCTCCGCCGCGCGAGGGCCAGTATTCGAAATACCCACTGCTGAATAACACCACATCCGCAAATCCGTCGCCATTGATGTCGGCAACACGGACGCGGGGGTCGCCGGAAGATAAATTAGGAACCGGCGTCGGCAGGTCGTCCTTTGGCACCAGTCTCGGAGGTTTCCACCCTGCGGACCCCAGATTGTCGTATACCTGAAGACCGGTGCTACCGTCATGCACCGCGTCAACGAGACCATCGCCATTGACATCCATCAACTGCAAACCACCGGTTTCAAAAGCGAGCTGGGGTTGCCGGACGTACTGGTTGAAATCGGCGAAAGCGCCAGTCCCTTCATTGCGGTAGAAGCCGCTCAGTGTCCCGCTGCCGACGAGCACATCCGCCGCACCGTTTCCGTCCATGTCGGCGAATTGCACGCGATCTTCAGCGGTGGAGAAAACAGCCGGGAACTGCGGCAAGGAACGGGGTGGGCTCCACCTGAGTCCACCCGTATTGGACCAGTATCGCGCCACGCCATTTTCAATCGAAAGAATACCGGGGAGACCACGGCCGTCCAGATCGATCAGCTCCAGGTTCGGCTGGTCAAGGCCGGGCGGCGCTGTGCCGGCTTGAGCCAGGAACTTCCTCAGGCGGCGACTGGAGGGAGCGAATTCGGTATAGGAAAATTCCAACGGCGGAAGTGACGCCGACTCCCCTGTTTCCGGATCGTTGCCTGAAAAAGTAACCGACCGAAGAAGCGATAAACCGGAGAAGGGCTCCGTATCGTACGCCAGCGCCCATGTCCGCACAGCAGCCGGACCCAGCGGCTCGACGTGAAGCGTGATACGTGAGCAGCGCAGGGCGGTGCGCATTTCAAAGCCGCTGCGAAAATCCGAGAACGGGTCGGGGCGGGCTTCATATTCGAACCGGACCGCATAGACAGCGTAGCGTATCTCCTCGATATATCGCTGGCCTTCTTCCGTTCGATACCGGTAGGTAATGGTGTTGCCCGCAGTATCCTCTGTGCGTTCGATAAGCCATGCGAACTCCCGGGTCGTCCCATTATCGTCGAATTCGATCCTGCTTTCGGCCGTGGTCCCGAAGGTGTGGCGCATGCCGGACTTCTCCGCGACCTGCCACCCGGACGCCGTGCGGCTGAACTGCTCGAATCCGTTCTCGATTGACGCCCTGAAGTTGTCGGAGCCCACGGGGAGGAGTTCCGTTTGTCCGGCGAACAGGAATGTGTCGTTATCTGTGTAGGCGGGTGTACCTCGAAACGTGCGACGACTGATGACGGCAAAAGGCAGCGACCAACCCAAGCCCCAGGCGCCGTTCCCGGCGCCTGTACTGTAGCCGAGAGCGAGGCTGGGTTGAAAGTTTCGGATACCCGGCAACAGGTCAAGCGGAACCCGATAGTTGCCGACACCGGAATTCAGGTCCGGCTGAAACGTCTCGCCGAGACCGCGAACGTCGCCGCCGCCGGCCGGATTGGACGCAGATTGACGATTGACAGGCGATTTGTTGGCCACAGGCTATCCTCTTATGTCAGAGATCGACGATGCGGAAGTTGTCGAAGTGTGCTCCCGCGCTGCCCCAGCAGAAAAGCCCGGCACGCCCTGCGTTGGGTAGCGACGCATCCTGCCCCGACAATACCAATTCGTCATTCAGGTACGCGTTCAACTGTGTCCCACTGATGCGTATCTTCAACGAATAGCTCTTACCGGTCTCGTATCCGTGAGTCGCATCGAGTGCGGCGGTATCGAGTTCCTGGAATACGCCGGCGACTTTCTTCCCCATCCGACGATAGTTGCGCTGCTGGTCCATCAGGAAGTAATAGAAGTTGTCCGCGTCCTGCCAGCGGAACACGACACCGATACCGTCGTTGTCTTCCGAGCTGACGTCGACGACCACGATGCAATTCTGGACTGCCGGCAGTGCGGTCGTTGTTTTTCGAACGAGGTAGGTACCGGGCTTATCGGGTCCGGTCGCACCGGTTCCGAACGCACCCCCGTGTATATCCGATAGCTGATCGATGCGACGCGCTTCAGCATTGAAGACCCACTCCGATGGTGCGGATACCGTGGCCTGTGGATCGTCGACAATGTCGAAATCCGCAAGCGTGTCCGCATCGAAGCGATCCAGCAGCAACAGGTAAGGCTGGCCGGGGATGCGGCGGGGGGTGAACTCGTACTCCGTAGTCATTATGATATTTTGCACTTGCGACCATTCAAAGCCGGCATCGAACCGGGCCTGGTTCTCCGCCATCGGAATCACAATCTTCCACTCCTGCAACCACGGTTTGCCGATGAACGCGTTGAGCGGGTTCGACCCACCCGTCGAAAGCGCACCGTCCGCGGTCGTGGTCTGGGTGGCAGTAGTGCCATCGGCAGCGGATACCTTGACGACCAGGTTTTCGGGTGATACGCCCTCGTCCGTTTCAATCAGGAAGGTGAGTTCGCGTACGCGCGGATCCAGGTGGTAGAAAGGCAGCATGGTCGATCGAAGCGTGAACGTTACCTCGCCGGTATCCTGGAAAGCGAAGAACTCGTCGAAAAGCTCGTACCGGAGCGCGACGGTGCGGCGTCCGGCATTCATCTGCTCGACCGCGAGCTCTTCCAGTATCTTCGGCTTCAGGTTCGGATCGAAGAACGACTCGTAGTAGAGCACGAGCTTTATGTCGGTAATGTAGTTCAGGATGATGTCGTTTGCGGCGGGGTTAAGCTCGAATACCCATGAGGTCGAGACCGGGCTGTTTTCGAAGATCGCCAGCATCTCCACATCCGGCGTGAAGATCACGGCGTCCGCAGCAATGCGGTATTGCGACACCAGCAGCGTTTCCGGCTGTAGCAGCCGCATCTTGATGCCTCCGTTGCGCATTCGCGACAGGCAGAGCCCGGTGTTGGTCAGGCTCGCGTGTATTCCACCACGGCCGATCAATCCTTCGACAATCACCTCGGCGCGCTTGATGCGCTGCAGGTAGGCGCCGGGGTAGTTCCGGTCGAAATCGCTCAGCTCGGTACGGAAACCCATGGTTCCCGTCCGCTGAAAATCGCGGAGGAACTGGACCGGGTAGCGATCCGCCAGAGAGATGATTTCCTTCATCGGCTGTTTTTTTTCGCCCAGGATAATCCGCATGAAAGTGAACGAATCGATGTCGCGAAGCAGAAAATCGCCGCCTAGAAGACCTGCCAGATCGTTCCGGTTATACGCGGGTTTGATGATATTCACCGCCTTGCCCACCTCATACTCGTAAGCCTGCTCCATCAGCCGGGCTATGACGATAGCTTGACTGAGATATGACTTGGAGATCTGGCGAATCTCATTTGCCAAGCGGTTCCAGAGATCGGGCGTAAACTCCTGCGAGTCGAACAGCGCCAGTTGCTGCTCGGCCTGCTGCTTGCGCAGCGTGGCGATGTTCTTCTGGATATCGGCGGCCTCCTTCTGTTTGGTCGCAATGTCCACCTGCTCATCCGCGACTTTCTTCGCAGCTTCCAGTTCGCTGATCCGGCGATCCATGTTATTGAGTTCGAACTCGCGCGAGATCTCGCTGCGCCGGCGTGTCAGCGTACGGAGCACTTCGTCGACACGGTGGGTTCCGTCCGAGATTCCATATCCCCCATAGCCGGAGAAGTCGTACTCGGTCGTAGGCGCGCCGACATACGTGATTTCGGAGTCCAAAGCCATCTCTTCGAGACTCACATCCGTGTATTCCGTTTTCAAATCCCTGGCGTTTTCGAGCTGCGTATTCGCATAAGCCTGGTTCGCCTCGATCGCTTCCTTCTGTTCTTTTGCTATCTCTACCTTCTTGATCTCGAGTTGTTCGTTCGCAGCCTCCAGGTCGACCGCATTCTCCAGCATCGACCGCTGGAACTGCTCCTGCTCAGCACTGGTCTTGAAATTGATGTAAGTCTGCTCCGCCTGAATCGCATGCTCGGCGAAATAACGCGCGGTATTTTGCAAGTAGTCGAAACGAAACACCGGGATCTGCTCGCGCGCCAGGCTGAGCAATGGAAAATCGATCCCATCTTCGATGTTCTGAATATTGAGTTTGGCAAGCAATACCACCGCTGCGATGGACGGATTGTGCACGTCGGCATCCAGGGGCTGCGGCGCGGCGAGAATGGCCTGTACCTGCGCCGTAAGTCCATCGAACACCGGCGACTTGTAGAGCGCCGAAGCTGGATCCAGGATGGGATCGGTCAGGCGCACAATCTGTTCATACCTTGTTCTGGCTTCAGCCTTCTCACCGGCTTCGAACAGGAAATTTCCCCACCTGGTGTAGGCATTGGCCAGCTTCAGCCAGACCATAGGCGCCTCAATGGCCTGGTTCAGGTATTGATAGTCGCGAGCCTTTTCGTACCAGGTGATGGCTTCTTCATAATCGCCCAGCTCCAGATGGCAATCGCCAAGACTCAACGGAATGGTGAAGCCATAAGTGTGCGGGATATAGGCGATGAAATTGGTGTCGATGATCTCGAAAGTAGCGAGTGCTGCGAGTGTGCTAGCGCTGATTCGCGGCTGATAGATGCTTGCCGTCAGGTTTGCGGCCGCATTGACCTGAAGATCGACACTGACAATCTGGTCGCCTTTGAACACTCCGAATTGCTGAGCGCCGCTGGCGAGGGAAACTGCGGGCGATACGTCCAAATATTGGCTGGAACCTGACGGTGAATTAAGGATGAAGCCGAGTCCCTCACTGCCCATCGGCCTCTGCATTGCGGTGGCTGTACCGGGATTGAGCGGCTGCGAAAGCGTGCGTCCGAACGACAGGGGAACGGAGTCGCCCGCCGCCTGGAAAGCGGCACCGGAGCTGCGCGCATCCCCGACCAGGGCCGCCACGACACCGAGATTGTTGCTGATTGCCCCGAGTTCCGGGGTTTGCGGCGATTGTCCCGCCACGGCTGCGGCTGCACCAGGCGTTCCGGGCGCGCCCACGGCGCCGGGTACCCCGGGTATGTTCGCCGGCCCAATACCCACGCCCGGACGCTGCGCAAGCTGGAATGCTTTCGCAAAACTGTCGCGCGCGTTATCGAATTCGCTTTGCTGCACGGCCGCTATGCCGGATGCGACCATGAGATTCGATTCCAGTTCGCGGTTCCTTCCGCCATTGAGTTCGAGCGCCTGGCGAATGATGGGCCGGGCTTCGGCGGTAGCTCCAGCCTGAAGATACGTCGAAGCTTGTTCATAAAGGACGGACGCAGGCGATGCCACCACCGTGCTGCCCGTGCCACCGAACTTCTGCACGATGGACGAGATTTCCTGCGGGGGATTATCGGGCGATACTATCGGACGCTCCCCCACGACGGAGCGGTATTTTGCAACCTGAGCAGTGGCAGTAACCATCATATCGGTCAACTGCATCTGCTTGAGCACCGAGGTAGTGATTGCAGTGACGTCAACCGGAAAATAGGGATGAAGGAACTTGTGCAGCAGGGAATAAGCCGTCTGATACTCGCTCAGGGCGTTCTGGAACTCGTCCTGGAAAAAATAACGATGTCCGTTCGCGAGATGCCCCTGCACCTGTTTTTCCAGCGCCAGTTTCGGATCAACTTCGGCCACCTGGAAGCCGAAAACCTGCGGGACGACTTTGTAGCTGTAATAATTACTGAGGTACTTGGTTGCCATGGCTGATTCCTCGTTGATCGGCGTGTTAAAAATTTACTTTTACTATCGGAGCAAGCGGGCAAGCGCCTTCGACTGCATGTTTATATTTTCAAAGGGGTATAAAACATCCTTCTTTGTTTTATAGATCACAGAATTAAAATAGCAAGCCAAGTAGTGCGTTACCTCAATAAAAAAGGAATGTCCCAAGAGGATACGCTGCGCTGCCGCAAAATGCCGGTAACGGATCGAGGCGGTATCGACATGGGTAAACGTGAGAAACGGATGTATCGTGAGGCAATACGCAATCGCTACCATTGGGCCAAAAAGGCTGACAAGGACACGATTCAGGCAGGTTCTGTTCAGTCTGCGATTATCAGCACAGGTTCACGACTTCAAGCAGAAAACGGGGAGTATTTAAGCCAAAACGTCAGCGATTAGAAAAAAAGAGAAGAAAGCGGCGATTAGAAGGGGATTTTTTGTGGTGATGAATTTCCCATTACCTGAGATAGGGAGATAGGGAGATAAGCAGTCATGATCGGTCAACGAAACGGACGGCTCAGAAAGCGGGACCCGGCAAGACCGAACCGCCAAGGCACATCCACGGCTTTTGAAATACCGATGCGCGGGCCTGTCACGATTGGAATCTGTTCCCCGGAATTGGGGAGTGTAAGTTGAAATGGTGGTGAGTCGATGGGCATACCGCCATGCTCACTCGTTATACCGAGCGCCTGGCAGACACGCCCCGGTCCGGAGCACAGGAGGCGCACATCATTGAGACCGCGCCGCGCCCGCATGGTCTCCAGCCCTGCGAGCGGTTCGATTGCGCGAATCAGAACACCCGCGCCATGTCCTTCCGTGCGGCAAACGAAATTGAGGCACCAGTGAATTCCGTAGGAGCGATAGATGTAGGCTCGACAGGGCGGGCCGAACATCACACTATTACGCTTGGTGGGACCGCCAAAACTGTGTGACGCAGGATCTTCGTGATCATATGCTTCCGTCTCCACAATGCGTCCCCCGATGCCATCGAGGAGTAGGGTTGCGCCTATCAGAGACCGAGCCACATCAACGGATGGGGCGGAAAAATCAATAAATGATGGCGAGATTGTATTCATGTCGGCAATTTTATACGGATAGCCTGAGAATCGATACCGCCTCCTGACGCATGAACCTAAATCCGGCCGGCTTATGGAAGATTCGTGCCATTATCTACCTGGCTATCTTCGTATCGATGAAATAGCCGATGCCCGCTTTTCGAAAGACTCCGCTTTCTCTGGCTGATGTGTACGCCGATATAGTGTGGCCAGACTCTTCAGCGTTATAGCTACGCTCAAATGGTTTGGGCCGAGGCTCTTTTCATTTATCCTCAGCGCCCGCTTATAAAGCCGCTCCGCTTGCGTATATCGAGCTTGACCCGCATAAAGCGCACCCTGATTGTGCAGTGTGGTGGCAACATCGGGATGATGCGGACCCAGGGCTTTCCTTGAAATCTTCAGCACGCGCTTAAGAAGTGGTTCGGCCTGGGCATACTGCCGCTGCGCGAGATGCAGCAATGCAAGATTATTTAAATTCGTGGCAACATCGGGATGGTGCCGGCCCAAGATTTTCTCACCAATTTGCAATGCGCGTGCAAGAAGGGTTGCTGCGTTTTGAAGCTGCCCCAATTCGCGCTGCATCTCAGCCAGGTTGTTCAGGCAGATCGCTACAACCGGATTATTGGGGCCGAACCTGCTTTCCGAAATCTCCAGCGCACGCTGAAGGAGATGCTCGGCTTGCGCATAGTACTTTTGATCGCGGTAGAGCGTAGCCAGGTTATGCAGGCTCACAGCAATCTCGGGATGATTCGGCTCCAGGGCTTTTTCCCGAATATTCAATGCACGGAGAAAAAGTGGCGCAGCCAGCTCAAGGTTTCCCTGCGCGTGGTGAATCTCGGCCAGATTGCTCAGGCTTGCTGCTATATCGAGATCGCACCCGCCGCAGCGCTGTTTCCACAACAGCAGCGCTTCTTCCAGAAGCGTTTCGTTTTCAGTACGTTTCTTTCCCGCATAATGCATCATTACTGGATTGTCCCGTGCGGTGACCGGTCCAGGATAATGCACTGCAGGGGCATTCCCCGCATTTTGCGGAGAATTCCTCGAGGCCGCGGTAGCGCGCAGGGGATTCCCTTGCTTATCCGCCTTCACTATACCTCCACAATGGTTGCAGCTTGTGAACGGTTTCCACAATGACGGCCATTTAACTCGGGATTGGCCGGCATGAATAGCTGTAATATCTTACAGGCTAGCCGATATCAACCGCGTTTACGGCGCGGTGAGGGTCAAAACGCGCATCTCCGAAAAGGAAGGAAGAATGTCGTCACCCATGCTGATGATTGCCGCAACGTTGCTTTTTGCAACGATGGGTATGTGTGTGAAGTTCGCTTCCGCAGACTATAGTACGGCCGAAATCGTGTTCTACCGTGGCGTCATAGGGGCAGCCACCATGATACTGCTTACGCGCACACATGGCCAAACGCTTCGCACCCGTCTGCCCGCGATGCACTTCGGGAGGAGCCTGGCAGGCGTGTGTGCGCTTGGCCTCTGGTTTTATGCAATCAGCGCTTTACCGCTTTCCACGGCGGTGACATTGAACTACATGTCGCCTATCTGGATGACGCTGCTGCTTCTCGTCAGGGCCACTCTCGGTGGAGGCAGCAAGGTTGATAGTCGTTTGGCAGGTACAGTGCTTGCCGGTTTCGCCGGCGTGATCTGTATCCTCCAGCCAACAATGGCAGGGGATCAGCTAAGGGCGGGCCTGATGGGCCTGCTCTCGGGTCTGCTTACCGCGCTCGCTTACCTGCAGGTGGTCGCTCTTGGCAGGGCCGGTGAACCGGAGGCTCGTGTCGTGTTTTATTTCTCGCTGTGCAGTATCTGCGCCGGTGCCGCGGTCGTGCCGCTGGCTAGCGGCTGGCATACCCATACTCTCAGAGGCCTGGGCATGCTGCTCGCTATCGGTTTGCTGGCAACATTCGCACAACTGCTGATGACGCGCGCCTACGCTACCGGCCGCATACTCGTCAATGCCAGCCTCCAATACCTGAGTATTGCGTGGTCCTACGTATATGGGGTGCTGCTATTCAGCGATCCGGTGACGGGCATGGCGCTGCTCGGTATGGGCTTGATAGTGGCCGCCGGTATAATGGCTGCAAAATTACGTCAGTCTGCCGGCGCTTCCAAGCCAATCAGCAAATGCGACGGCGTGTGAATGACAGCAAACACCATTGAGCACCGATACCTTGTCAGGGTTCCTTGATCCAGCCGCGATGAAATCACTAGTTTTGCAGATAATGTGAGCCGGAGTGTCATTTTATTTGCAATTAATTCGAGCTGAAAATAGCGCCAAATGCAAGCCCGACCGGTTTCAAAGGCGAGCCGTTACACCTACGTTTTGATTCGGACATTCGCAAAGGCTACGTTGCCGGTGTGCGTCTGCAGACCGATAAAGCCTGAGTTGGAATCGACGCTGGGCGGTTTTCCCCGAACGGTATCGGTGGCACCGCGCCGGAACCGGGTCGCTTCCTGGCCGTTGAGGCGGACAATGTAGTCCTGATTGTTCACTTCGATTTCGTAGCTGTTCCATTGCTCCGCTGCGAGATTCTGATTGTTCTTGTAATCCTGCTGCCCCTGGCCCGTGCCCAGCGATTTAATTTTATAAATGGCTCCAGTCCTGGCGAAGAATGAACCATCTGGCTCACCGAAACGCTTGTCTCCGCGTGCTTCTTCATCGATCTGAATTTCAAACCCGGTATGTACCGCAACGAAGGCAGCGTTGTTTGTCGGATCGATAGGATCAGGCGCGGGATCAGGTAGGCGCGGATCGCGGAAACGAACGAACACGCCTGAGTTATCGTTGTTGTTGCCTCGGGGATGTGGGAGCAGGAAATCGAGGCGCAGGATAAAATCCTCGAAGGGCTGCAGCTTAAAAATGTTGATGAGGTGATCGTTTGGCTTTCCGAAACCAAGTGTAACCTATCATAAAGCGGGACTTACTAAATTGCGTTGATTGTAAATGTTCTGAAGCCAGGCAATTCATTTGCAATTAATGTGAGCCCACGACAATGGAATGCGAGCCGGCGCGGATAAATGCAAGCTCATTTGCAGATAATGTGAGTCCGCTGGTTATTTCATTTACAGTTATTCTGAGCCAGAAACGGCCTCAAATGCGAGCTTGGCCGGTTTCAAATGCGAGCCGTTACAACTAGTGGACACGATTGTTTTCGAAGCCGACAGGAATATACCAATCGCCCAAGAGCAAAAAATACTTATAAACGAGCTGCTGCATTCACTCTCGCCTTTACTTTTATCGCATCTGCTCGCTGCAACGTCATCGCACCAATTCTTCGAGCTCGCATTTCTGGTGATGCTCCACAGAGACGCCCGCGCGTGCCGCTTCACATGCGTTTCCGTAGGTCTTGCCGTCGCAGCCGCAAACAGGTCTGTGCTCTTTGGTACAGATACTGGGTATGGCCTTGCAGGTTCCCTGCGCATCGCGAATTTTGCATTGCCCGGCACCGACCTCACAGTATTGCGCGTCGGGGCATAACGTTCCTAGAAGTCCGCCACAATCCAATGGTTCAATGGGTTCGATTTCCTTGCAGCGGTCCGTTAATTCCACCTTGACAAAGGTTCCGGGTTTCGGACGAATAGAACGCAGTTGCTCGACGAAATTGCGAAATTCAAGCGGTGTTGAGCTAAGGCCTGCTTCCGCGCAAGCGGATAAACCCACCTTGGTTGATGTCGGGCCACCCACTCTGGGATAATAAACATCGAAAGTATCGACGGTATCAGAGGCGATGGCGTTACCGATCACCTTTCGGACCAATTCCAGCGATGCGTTATCCACGTTGTCATTGGTACTGCCGACGCGAATAATAACGGCACCGGCCTCATTATCGTTCTCGGCAAACGAAAATGTGTTTGGAAGGAGACCGAAACCTACCAAGAAAATATAAATTAATTTTTTCACTTTTTCTTAATTGAGTAGTGCGGGCGCGAAAATAAGCGGCTGACAACAAGCACGCTTATCGCTCCAGGAGACCTCAAGGCTGACGTCCAACCAGGAAGCAGTCTGACGTACAGAATAGCGCTGCGGCCCGAATTCACTCGGCCGCAGCAATCAGGGTATCCACGTCTGAAATTCCACGGTGATTTTTAGCCATATCGTCGAATTAATTTGGCCCTATAGATCCACCTTGTTCATACTTTGGGTCTTTTTTCGGCTTTCCTTCCTTATCCACAGGGAAGTCGGGGACGTGGGTATCTTTGCTCGGCGATCCTGCATCTTTGCTCCGTTCCTCTCTTTTTTGCTGATCCACATATCCCATATCCATTCCATCGTTGGTAGTCCCACCTTGAGTGGATCGGGACTTACCCTGGCCAGAAGCGCTGCTGCTACCCGTAGAACCGCTCTGTCCGGCTGAACTTCCCTGGCCGGATGTGCTACCGCCGTATTGGGCCTGCGCTATACCCGCGACGCTGAATATCGCCGCGCTGGCCAAGGTTAAAAAAGATGATATAGAGAATAATTTCATGGCTGTTCCTTCTTGTTTATCCAGCAATATTGCTGTGTTTGAAAGGTTACGTGCCGTCTCGCAACGCTTCAGTGCGGTACCACACCAAAAACGCTGTCGATTCCATGATAACCGGGCATCATACAATACTCGCTGCGCTGGAAGCCGGTGCACCAATTCAATGCCAATGTTTTTACTGATAATATTGGAAAAAGTTGAGGGAACTGTTCTTATGCCGGGCGCCGTATGGATCTGGCATGACGACATTGGACGGCGCATCTCAAATGTTCAGTGCGCCATCGTCCAGCGTTCTATTACTCACTACACTCACACCCAAGTAATATGATGGGCCTGTGGCAGGCAGGCATTCCAAGGCCGGGTTGCATATATACGAATTATGCGATTCAGCATCACAAAGACAAAGAGACAAAGCAATCGGGGTCATCCAATTAAATTCACAGCCGAATCGATAAATAACATTTTGAAATGTTGCGCCCTGGTTGTGTCGATAAGCGCGAACGTAGGATGGACCCATCCATTTGTCATTGATACCAAAGGTAGCCCTAAAATCAAGACAAATGATGGCAATTTTGAAATGGTTTTCGGTGCTCGCGCTCATCTCGACGTGCACTCATTCGACAACGACAAAGCTGATCCCGGCCATCCCGCTTTTGGAAGCCAGGTAGACGATGGTCAGCCGCGCAGCGGTTTCAATTTTCGCCGCGGTTATACCGATGTAACCGCCCGATTTTATGACCTGAGCCTTAAATTTCAGAACGATTTTGCGGCCGGGACATTTCCCGGCAGCCTTCGCGAAGCCTGGGTCGCAGCCAAAATCGGCCCCGGTCAACTTACGGTCGGCCAGTTCAAGGCTTATCGCGGCATGGAAGAACTGACCAGCTCAAATGAAACCACGATGATGGAGCGTCCCTCGACCTCGTCCACCGGCATTTATGCGGGGCGGCAGTGGCTGATGGGGGTCGGTTACAAGGGTATTTTTGCAGACCAGCTCGGTTATGCTGTCAATATCATGAGCCTGACGCATACCGGTATGCCTGTCAAAGGCTCAAGCTATGGCGGCCGGCTATTTTGGGTGCCCCGCTCGCAGGAAGGCGATACCCTCCACTTTGGTTTCTCATACAGTATCGATACGGAAGCTGCCGGATCACTTTCTGCAAAAGTAGTTGATATTTATGGGGGACGACGCGGTTTTAGCCAATCCTTCGGTTCCGCCGGTGCTGCTGCGGGCTTATCCGGCCATCATAGCGAGACTACGTGGGCGCTGGAAGCAGCTTATGCGATTGGGCCTGTCAACCTGCAAGGAGAATACGCCGCCGTAAAACTCGACAATACTCATCTATTGGCGGGGACGCAGAAGGACTCTCATGTACAGGCATACTATGTACAGGCTAGCTGGTTTATCACCGGTGAAAAAACAATCTACAGGAAAGAGCGCGGGGCTTTCGGCAAGCCCAAGCCGATCAGGAAATGGGGGGCAATCGAACTGGCTGCGCGTTATGACGCAGTCGAAAATAAGGATCAAAGCCTGGTTGAGAATCCGTGCGGTACCGGCACAACCAAATGCCAGGTTCAGGTACTCACGCTGGGAGTGAACTGGTATGTTCGGGAAGGGGTACGATTAATGCTCAATTATTATCTTACCGAAGCGGAAATCGGAAATGCCGGCCCCGGCACACCGAACCGTAAGGACAGTCCTTCCGTTATTTCCTTTCGCACCCAGCTAAGTTTTTGATGAGGGCGAGAAGCGGGGGAGAGTAAGTTGTCTTATTACATCCGTTCGATATATTCGCCGCTGTCCGTATTGATTTTGATCTTCTCGCCCTGGAGGACGAATGGCGGAACCATGACAACAAGGCCGGTCTCCATCGTGGCGGGCTTGTAAGAACTGGTGGCGGTGGCCCCTTTCAAGTTGGGTTCGGTATCTGTGATAGTCAGCACTACGCTGGAGGGAAGCTGTACGCCGATCGCGCGATCATGGTGAAAATTGACTTGCACGTCCGTGTTTGGCAGCAGGTATTCATACTGGCCCTCAAGAAATTCCTGCGACAGGCCCAATTGTTCGTAGTTTTCCTTATCCATGAAAATATAATTGTCACCTTCCTGATAGAGAAACGTCATGTCGCGCGGTTCGACGAAAGCGCGTTCCACTTTGTCGTCGGTACGGATGCGCTGGTTGGTTTTAGTGCCTGCTTCGATATCCTTCATCTCTACCTGCATGAATGCCCCACCTCGGCCTCCAACATGAACGTGGTAACATTTCAGGACGCGCCAGATGCGCTTGTCCCATTCGATCAGGTTGCCGACGCGGATTTCCGTTGCAAGAACTTTAGCCATTATTGTTCCAATGAATCAAGAAAACGCGCATCTTACTATAAAAAGCTCTCGATAACCCCATGCAATCAATGTTCTCGGCGGATTGCCGCCAGTGCCACCGATTGGCCCGATTCCTTGACGAGGTGAAAATTCGTTATCCGGATTATCACGCCCGTCCCGTGCCGGCTTTTGGTGATGTAACGCCCAAGCTCCTCATTATCGGTCTCGCTCCCGGAATGCACGGCGCAAATCGTACCGGCCGACCCTTTACCGGTGATTTTGCCGGGATTTTGTTATACCAGACCTTATATAAATTCGGCTTCGCCAACCATGAAGGTTCGGCTTCGGTGGAAGATAATTTGCAGCTCATGCATTGCCGCATTACCAACGCCGTCAAGTGCCTTCCCCCCGAAAACAAACCCGAGCCAGGTGAGATCAGGCAATGTAATGGATACCTGGCGGCCGAGATCGCTAATTTCGCAAAAGACGGCGGCACGGCGCTGCTCGCTCTCGGCGGGGTCGCTCATCGGGCAGCGTTCATGGCACTGGGGCTCAAGCAAAAAGCTTATCCTTTCGGCCATGGCGCCATCCATGAATTAACTGCCGGGCCGGCATCCGATAGCGTGAAACCCAGCAGCCTGACACTATATGACAGCTACCATTGCAGCCGTTACAATACCCAGACCCGGCGTCTGACTGCAGAAATGTTCGAACAGGTATTCGCGAAAATTTGCAGTGACCTGGCTTTTCATCAGCAAACTGGAGACTAACTAACCCATGCCCTACGTCAATATACGCATTGCCGGCACCCTCAGCCGCGAGCAGAAGAAACAGATTGCTCAGGAAATAACCGATACGCTCGAGCGAGTCGCGCACAAGCCGAAATCCTATACCTATATTGCTTTCGATGAATTGCCTCACGAAAGTTGGGCCATCGGGGGCAAACTGCTGGGTGAGGGGGACTGATCGCCTTGGCGGTAGAGCCTGCTTTCGACGCCAAGGCATTTTACTCGAGCCTGCCATCGCAGCCGGGAGTCTATCGCATGATGAATGCGGCAGGCCAGGTGATTTATGTCGGCAAGGCCATCGATCTCAGAAAACGTGTTTCATCGTATTTTCAGAAAAGCGGCCTGGGGCCCCGCATGCAATTGATGGTTTCCCAAATCACGGGGATAGAAACCACGGTGACCCGCTCTGAAGCGGAAGCACTGTTGCTCGAAAACAACTTAATAAAAAATTTAACTCCTCGCTTTAACATTCTGTTTAGAGATGATAAATCATATCCGTACGTGATATTGAGCGGTCATCGTTTTCCCCGGCTTGGGTTTCACCGCGGCGCACTGGATAAGAACCATCATTATTTTGGCCCGTTTCCAAATGCGGGAATGGTGAGAGAGAGCATACAGCTTCTGCAAAAAGTATTTCGGATTCGCACTTGCGAGGATAGCGTATTCAGCAACCGTACCCGCCCTTGTCTTCTCTATCAGATCAAGCGTTGCAGCGGGCCCTGCGTCGATCTGATCACAGCGCAAGCGTATAAGGAGGATGCCAGAGACGCTGAGCTTTTCTTGCAGGGCAAGCAGACCGAGGTTCTGGAAAGCATTGCCAGAAAAATGCGGGAAGCCGCGGATTCCCAGGAGTATGAGCAGGCTGCATTGTTCCGCGACCAGATTCAGTCACTGCGAAAAATTCGGGAAAAGCAGTTCGTTGATAGCGGCAAGGCGCTGGACGCCGATGTGGTTGCCTGCGTTGCCGAGACTAACAGTGGGGGAAGAGCCTGCGTCAATCTTGCCATGGTAAGGGGAGGGCGCCATCTCGGAGACAAGAGTTTTTTTCCCCAAAATGCGGAAGGGTACGACCCGCCCGAAATGGTGGAGGCTTTTTTGACCCAGCATTATTTAAATCGGAGCGTGCCGAATCTTATCATCGTCGGCGAGAAAGTTCAGCGGGACATACTTCAAGCTGCGCTCGCCGAGCAATCCGGCCATAAGGTAGTTATCAACTGCAATCCGATCGGCGAAAGGCGTATATGGCTGGATATGGCAGCGGAAAACGCGCGGCTGGCGCTGGAGCAGATGCTGAGCCGGCAGGCCAGCCAGGAGGAGCGTCTGCAAGCCTTGCAACAGGCCCTGGATATGTCCGGTCTTGCCCGCATCGAGTGTTTTGACATCAGTCATACGCTGGGCGAAGCGACTATCGCATCCTGCGTGGTTTATGACAACTTCGCCATGCGCAACAGCGAATATCGCCGCTATAACATCACCGGCATTACGCCGGGAGATGATTACGCCGCGATGCGCGATGTCCTTTCCCGGCGCTATCATAAAGTTGCCGAAGGCGAGGGAAGTCTTCCTGACCTGATTCTGATCGATGGCGGCAGAGGCCAGGTCAGCGTTGCGCGAGATGTACTGGTGGAGCTTGGACTGAATGACGCGAATCTTTTGGGCGTAGCTAAAGGTGAGGCGCGCAAGCCCGGACTGGAACAATTGATTTTCCCGGGAGCGGAAAAGCCGCTACAATTGGCAAGGGACCATCCCGGGTTGCATCTGATTCAGCAGATTCGGGATGAAGCTCACCGTTTTGCAATTTACGGCCACCGCGCCAAACTTGGTAAATCACGCACCAGCTCAAGTTTACAGAAAATTGATGGCGTCGGCGCCAAGCGCCGTCAAAGCTTGCTGGCGCGGTTTGGCGGGCTGAAAGGCGTGCAGACCGCAAGCATTGAAGAATTGCAGCAAGCGGATGGCATCAGCCGTGCGCTGGCAGAGAAAATTTACAGGGAATTGCACTGATTGCAGAGGTGCACTGATTGCAAAGAGCCTATTCCAGTTCCAGCCATATAGACGTCCCGAACTTGGGACAGCATATTGCCGCTGAGGCGTATCCAAAAATGTTGACCCCCCATAGACTAATATGAGAGGGAATATTTATTTGAGCAAAAAGTAGTGTCGCGACGAGGCAGGGCAACAATACAATTTGAATCGAAGGTTCGCAACCGGGTTCATCGAAGCAGCACCTTAATGGCATATACTGATCCTTATGCCTCTTAACCTGCCCAACGTGCTGACGTGGATGCGCATCCTGGCGATTCCGCTATTCGTGGGCATATTCTACTTTCCCTCGACATGGTTGTCCCCATCCGAGCAGAACCTCATCTCCACCATTATCTTTACCGTGGCCGCCATCACCGATTGGCTGGATGGTTACCTGGCGAGAGTACTCCGCCAGACTTCGGCTTTCGGCGCATTTCTTGACCCGGTGGCGGATAAGTTGATGGTGGCGGCAGCGTTGATCGTTCTGGTCTACCTGAGCAGGCTTGACGCACTTATCGCCTTTATCATTATCGGCCGCGAAATTACCATTTCAGCACTGCGCGAGTGGATGGCGCAAATTGGTAAAGGAAAAAATCTGGCGGTTTCCTTTTTAGGAAAATTGAAAACCGCCTCACAAATGGCGGCTATTCCGCTGCTGTTGTATCATGAAAAGATAGGTGAAAGCTTCAACCCGCAGGAAGTGGGAACATGGCTGATCTATCTGGCGGCAGTACTGACATTATGGTCTATGGCCTACTATCTTAAAGTCGCGATACCCCAGGCGTTGAAGCATGGCTGAAATGTCCCAACCCTGCTCTTGCATCGCCTTTTCTTGACAAAGACAGCAGCATCCTTATAATGCCAGATTGTTTTTTTGCGGGAATAGCTCAGTGGTAGAGCACAACCTTGCCAAGGTTGGGGTCGCGAGTTCGAGCCTCGTTTCCCGCTCCAGTCAGTGGGAAAATGGATTCATCTGCATGAGGCATCGTTTGCATATTCCGCGCCCTTGCTGAATCCGTTTTCCCTTTTTAGTTTTCCCTATCGCACTGCAACGGTGCAACGTAACCAATTCGCGTTACGCAGCAATGGCGGGGTGGCAGAGTGGTCATGCAGCGGCCTGCAAAGCCGTGGACGCCGGTTCGATTCCGACCCCCGCCTCCAGTATTCATGCGGTTCTTGGTAGTATCCGCGGTTTTATTTGCTCTGTCTTAGAGTAAATAAAGAGTAATCACCCGAACGCTTTTTTGACCGCGTCTTGCTTCTGGCTATCCGCAAAATGAGCATATCGTTTTGTCGATGCCAGCGATTTGTGCCTCAATAATTTTCCAGTCAGGTATAGGTCAACGCCGTTCTGTACCAACCAACTGCCGTACGCATGGCGCAAGTCATGAAATCTCAAATCATCCCGACCTATCTCAGCCAGAGCGCGGCGAAAGTATACTGAAACGGTCCGGTGATGTATGCCTATCTGTAGTAACCTGCATTTATCCCCCCCGACCTGCATTTGATCGGCGAAAACCAGAAATAACTGCGATTGACCTGAGGTCTAGGAACTAACGGAATCGTCAACTCAGTTATTGTACTGAGAACGAAGGGATCCCAAATCCGACTGTTTACTGGACCGGATAGTTACGATTTTTTCCACTTGAGTAAACCCAGCATTCGACAAAATGAGTTCGCCTGCCTGAAAGACTGCATCTTCGCTACGCAGCCTGAACGTCATTTTATTGTCGAAATTTATTACGGTTGAGCTAACGAAATTGTATGGGCGCGGGTAAGAAATTGATAAGCATAGAGCTTCTGCTAGGGCATGGATATTGCTTGCTTATCTATAGCTTTAGCCAATGCTGATATTCTTTTCCGACATGATCAAGAATACTTACGTAATAAATAACTTTTGTCCTCTTGAACGAAACCGCTTATAGGAATGCTTTTCTGTGAACACTACTCGCTCTTTCATATTGGTCGCGACCTTGAGTGCCGGCCTTACATTCTCGCTGGCCGCATCGGCTGCAAATTACACAGCTCTGGATCTGGGTACAATCTTTCCCACAGGTATTAATAACAATGGCCAAGTGGCAGGCACTGCCACCAATCCGTTTGTTTCTCTTACCATGGGTGTTATAACCGGGATTACCGGCCAGACCAACTTATTTGATGTGGATTTCGTCGGCGGCATAAACGACTCAGGTCAAGTAGCAGGTATACAAGGGTCCTGGCCTTATCCGACTACTGCTTTCTTCACGGGCCCCAATGGCGTGGGTAAGATGTATCTTTCATCCTTCGGCGGCGTTGGTGGCAATTCAGCTTACGATATCAACAATATTGGGCAGGTGGTGGGAAGCTCTTATACTACCTCGGGAGATATCCATGCTTTCATTACCGGCCCCAGTGGCGTGGGCTTGACTGACCTCGGCACTGTAGGAGGGAGCCTAAGTGTAGCCACCGCCGTCAACGCTTCCGGGCAAGTCGCAGGCCGTTCTTACAGGTCTGATGATGATGGCACAACTACTGGACCGCACGCGTTCTTTGCCGATCCCAACGGCGCGGGGATGATTGATCTCTTTGCTCAGAAAGATGAATCCAGCAGCTACGCGACAGCTATCAACGATGCGGGACAAGTGGCAGGATTCTTCGTTACGTCTACGTCTGGTAGTAATTATAATGCACATGTTTTTATTACCGGCGCTAACGGTGTAGGAATAACAGACCTCGGTACGCTGTATGGGACAGATGATAGTCAGGCGTATGGTATAAATGCTTCGGGCTGGGTGGTGGGGACTTCTATAATAAGACCCAGCGAGCCGACTGGTTCGTATCAAATGCGTGCCTTCATTGCCGGCGTGGACGGTGCAGGCATGATGGATCTCAATAGCTTTGTGAACCTGGCAAATAACAATCTTACCTTTAGCGAGGCACGTGCGATAAATGATCTGGGCCAGATCGTCGCTCGGGCCAGCGATGGCCACACCTATCTGCTTTCCCCCATTCCCGAACCCGAATCCTATGCCCTGATGCTGGCTGGCCTAGGTTTGGTCGGTTGCATTGTTCGTCGCAAGAAGCAAATTTCATAAGAAACTTGAACCGACTAGAATTTGCTCCGCTCGATCTACTTACTCTGCCGCCAGATGTAATCACGAGTCGAGTTTATTACTAATTCGATTTCCTATTTTGTTTGTTTCTCATCCAAATCATCCGTTGAAGGCAAGGTAATCAAGCGAGGTCGATGGTTGCGCTGCGTTCTTATTTTTAGTTTCTATTACTGGGGGTGGAACGTCAAATACACTTAAGTGTGACAAACTGCATTTGAAACAGCCGATCGGCATTTGGCCGCATTGACCTGTCATACAGGCCATCCGCCAGAATTATCTGCAAATCAAAATGAGCGGCAGGCACCAGTCCAACAAACGTCCGTTTGTTGGAATCTATCACAACCTCGCGCAAATGCGCTGCAACCCGCATTCCGGCACTCCATAATCTCTTTCCAATATTCAAATTCTAGCTATACTTGAATTCCGTGATTTATTGGACTTGCTGCCATGCTGATCGGCTACGCTCGGGTATCGACCGATGACCAGAACCTCGACTTGCAACGGGACGCCCTGAAGGGGGTCGGATGCGAACGCATTTTTGAGGACACGGTGAGTGGCGCCAAGGCGGATCGTATTGGTCTGGCCGCACTCATGAACGTGTTGCGTGCCGGCGATACGGTCGTCATATGGCGGCTGGACCGGCTGGGCCGCTCGCTCAAGAACCTGATCCAATTAGTGGAACGTCTCGAAACCGTCAAGGTAGGACTGCGCAGCCTGCAAGAAAACATCGATACCACCTCCAGCGGGGGCCGCTTGGTGTTCCATCTGTTCGGCGCACTGGCCGAGTTCGAGCGCAACCTGATTCGCGAGCGCACCCAGGCTGGCTTGCTCGCAGCGCGTGCGCGTGGCCGTATGGGTGGGCGACCGAAGCGGCTCGACCCCACCAAACGGGCGCTCGCGCTGAAGCTTCATCACGAACGCAGCCACACCATCGAAGAAATTTGCAGAATGATGGGTATTTCCAAATCAACGCTGTACAACTATCTCGATAAGGCTGACAGCGATGTCATCGGGATGGCGTAAGCAGATTCCCACCGATGCGCTACTGCAATTGCGGCAACGGCTGGACCGTCTGCCGCGCAAAAGTCCGGAGCGGGCGGTACAGGTGCGGGCCGTAGCCGAACTATATGGCCTTTCGACCAGCTCGGTGTATCGCGCACTCACAGACTTCCTTAAGCCCCGCGTGACACACCGTGTCGATCACGGCAAGCCGCGCGTACTGCCGAAATCGGAGCTGGAACGCTACTGCGAGGTGGTTGCGGCGCTCAAACTGAGAACCACCAACAAGCAAGGCCGTCATCTGTCTACCAAGCGCGCAATCGAATTGCTGGAAGAGTATGGCGTCGAAACAGAGCAAGGCATGGTGCGGGTGCCTCAAGGCATCCTGACACGCAGCACGGTCAACGAATATCTCACTCGCTGGCATCTTGACCAGACCCGCCTGTGCCGGCAGCCGCCCGCTGTACGGTTCCAGGCTGAGCGTAGTAACGACTGCTGGCAGTTCGACATGTCGCCGTCCGATCTCAAGCGCATCGAGAAACCTGACTGGATCGATCCTGAAAAAGGCGAACCGACGCTGATGTTATTCAGCGTAGTGGATGACCGTAGCGGCGTGGCTTACCAGGAATACCACTGCGTCTATGGCGAGGATGCGGAATCCGCGCTACATTTCCTGTTCAACGCAATGGCGCCGAAGAGTGAGGCGGAATCCCCGTTTCAGGGAAGGCCAATACTGATCTACCTCGATAACGGACCGGTCGCCAAAAGTCGTGTATTCCAAAATGTGATGCTGGCGCTCGGAATTGAATGGCAAACGCATGTCCCTGCCGGCAAGGATGGCGAACGCGTAACCGCACGTTCGAAAGGAAAGGTCGAACGACCGTTTCGCACGGTGAAAGAAGCGCATGAAACGCTGTACCACTTCCACAAACCGGAAACAGAACAACAGGCCAACGAGTGGCTGATGCGCTACCTGCTCCGTTACAACCGCCAGGACCATCGTTCTGAACCACACTCCCGCATTGAGGACTGGCTTGCCAACTTCCCGCCGGATGGCATCCGCGAGATGTGCGCCTGGGAGCAGTTCTGCCGTTTCGCCCGTGAACCCGAGCGGCGTAAAGTCGGCATCGATGCGCGTGTTTCGGTGGAGGGTACCGCCTACGAGATAGAGCCTGACCTGGCCGGCAAAACGGTGCTGTTGTTGTGGGGCTTGTTTGACAGTGAATTGTACGTCGAATATGAGGGTACGCGGACCGGTCCTTACTATCCGGTGTCCGGCCCGATTCCGTTAAACAGATACAGAGCATTCAAGCGTGGCGCTGCCGGCGAGCGCGCAGACCGCATCCGCTCACTTGCTGACCAGCTCAAGCTGCCGATTGCTGCGCTAGCGGGGGAAGAGATACGGCTCGCTCCCCTGAATCTGCCTGGCGAATTGCCGAAACAGCCATTTGATGCAGAAGCGCACGAATACCATTTCGCCAGCATTATCGCCGCCAAGCTTGCGATTGCCGACGACTTGGCGCAACCACTGGCTAAGCTCGCGTCGGCGGATCGCGCCTTCATCGACCAGGTATTGAGCGAGACGTTGACACGCCGCATTGTGCTGGCACGCATCCGAGATTATTTCCGCAACAAAAAATCAGGAGAGGATCATGCGAGTTGAAGTAATGCAGTATTACGGACTGACACAACCGCTCAGCCAAGCGGGCTACTATGAAACCGATCATCATAAGCAGCTCATCAAGGATATCAAGGGCGCGATCCTTGAAGGGCGGCTGATAGCGGTCTGTGGCGTCGTGGGCAGCGGCAAGACGGTGACCTTGCGGCGGCTGCAGCAGATTCTGAAGGATGAAAATCGCGTGGCCGTCGCCAAAGCGTAGCACGGTTTCCACCAGTTCCGCCGTAACTGGTTTTTCACCCGTCTGGAAGCCGGCTTCCAGTGCTAATGTCAGGTGCAGCTGGACTTGCAGAGGGGTGCGCAGCCTGGTGGCCAGCATGTCGATCGCTTCGGTCGTCAGGATTGACTCTGGCTTGGTTTTGGTAACAAAGCTCGCGCCGAGCAGCCAGTGAATGTATTCGCGCTGGCTCCCGGCAATGCTGTCCAGTGTGAAGATATCGGTACGGTAGCCAATTTCCTCCATCGTCGGCCGCCGCAGGTCATTGCGTGGTTTTGGATGGCCGGCCAGGATCACCGACAGACGGCCACCCCCATCTTCCACGACTTCCATCAGACGCTTGAGGCCAATGAGCGTGTGACCATTCAGGTCATGCGCTTCATCAACGAACAGTGCCACCGGGCGTTTTCCCTTCTTCACCAGCTCCTGCAATTCGCGCTCACGTCGCTCGCCTTGCTTGGGAATCTGTACCAGCTTGTCCTGCGCCAAGTCATAGAAGAGCGCCGTAATCAGGGTCGCTGGTCGCGGTTATTTCTGGCTCAAATTCGCACTGAATGCTGGTTGGGGCGGTTTCGAATGCAGGTCACTACATCTATCGAGTGCGGAACACTCACTCCGAAACAAAACCCACCCTTAACCCGGTGGGTTTTGTTATGCCTTTTCCCAGCAAGCCTTCTGTTAAATGAGAAGCAAGAAATAAAAAACTGCTCTATTATTGTTGCGCGCCAAACCAATGAGGATTTTGAGCGCAGGTCATACGCAAACCTTCTATTCGGAGCAGTAATGAAAACCAATATTAAGCTATCCGCAATTTTGTTTACGTCGTTGATGGGCTGCATGGTTTCAAATTTCGCTTCAGCAAATGTGACTTTTTTAGATAGCACTTTCAATCTTTCTGATTATTCAATTTCAAAATATCAAACAGATGGAACAGACGTTAAGGTAAGTCAAACTTCATCAGGAAATCCGGGTACGGCTCTCCAAATTGACATGCATGTCCCGAGAACATTTGAAAGTGTGATTCATGCAACGCAATACATAATAAACACTACTTTTCGCTATGATCCCAGCGTTCAGGGAGCGATAAACTCGATAGACGCATCAGCTGATTTCCGCGGCGAAATATTCCAAAATGGAACTTCTGTTCCTTTCAATCCTGTTGGCGGTAGCAAGGGTGGTTTACAAGTATTGATAAACCAAGGCGGACATCTTTACTCAAATACACTCGGCGTTGCCGGCCCGCCTGTTGTTCTAGGCGATAGCTTTAATAGCGGACATTCCATTGGGCTTAAGGCAACGGATTTCGGGCTTCTTACTGACTTTAGCACTGTCGTAGTAGATAAAACGCAGCATCCCAGTTTTACTAACGGCATCTTGGAATTGGGAATTTCAACAGGTATTTATGGTAAAAACTTGTTCGGTTTTCCCGAGACTAATGCCGTTGCGACGTTTGATAACCTTAGCTTCACTGTCGCGGCCGTTCCAGAGCCAGAAACCTATGCCATGCTTCTAGCTGGACTTGGATTAATTGGCTTCCTGGGACGTCAGAAGAGCCAATTCATAGATCAACAAGGTTCAGTTAGCTGATATTTAAATCTTACGTGATAAGAAACTAACCCACCTTCTTGGTGGGTTTTTTTGGTGCGCCCAGCATGGGCGCACTCTTGTGGGTGCAAGTCCCACCGTAAGTTGATCACAGCAAACGTAGCGAAGCGCAACTGCATGAGGGTGATTGAGTGTGGGGAAAAAGCGTTAAGCGAAACTGCGAGCCGATGAACAAGAACCGGATAGAAGGCGTGGCCTCGCAGGGCGAGCGGGCCAATAACCGCAAAGCTCTCGTGATCAAGGCAGGTGGCGTAGATCCGGCGGTTGTGCGGGAAAGGAGCGCGTTCTTACCTGGGGAGATCTCATCTTGTGCCCGAAAGGGTGACGGTGAGGAAGGTGGAGATTGCAGCCATAGATCCGGACTTCGATCGAGGTCGCAGCCTCTGTCCCTGATGGAATTCGCTGGCCGGCGCCTCAATCAGCAGAGCGCACTTGAAAGTGCCCTAACTTCTACGGGCTTTGCCGGCCACGGTCTGACCTGTCTCGCCATCACGTCATGATTGCCTATGCAATCGGTGGTTCTCCTTGAAGTTTGCTGCCGTTGTGCTGCTATGCCGCAGGGTTTTCCACGGCACCGGTCGCCGGCGGTTCCTCTATCACCAGAGGCGGCCGGTGCCGTGGAAAACCCGTGTTCATGCCGCCGCCCCGTTATTTGCGGCGTAATACCTTGATTTCCACTGCTTCCTCCTGAGTCAACATAATTGGCAGCCAAAAATCACCATGTTCACGCAAGCGGGTCAGTTTTACTCCGGCTCAGTGGGTCAGTATTACATCGGCGCTAACAGCGATAGAGAACTAATTCACAATCCGCTCTATATCGGACTGTGTTTATCAGAAAAGAAGTTTGCAAAAGAAATGAAGCGGATGGGTAACTTTCCGCCCGGATACAGATCTACGCCGTTTTGGACAAGCCACGATCCGTAAACATGGCATAAATCACGGAACCTTCAGATCATCCCTTCCTATCTCAGCCAGGGCGCGCCGGTAATATCTCAAAATCATCCGGTGGCTGATGCTGACGGGGAACCATATCGGGAGAGTGCCTGAAATTGCTCGGTATTGGAACTGAACCGCCTCGTATATGATTACCGATGGAAGACCAAAAGTTGAACAGGCTGCGATTGCTGTGGCAGGCGAGAATGGATCCGTCGAGGCCAGTCCGGTGGAAGAAGCGATGGTGGAGCGTGGAGAGTATCTGATTAAGCAAGAACCGACGCAGTATGTTAAAACACCTGAAACGAATCAGGAGAACAAAAATGCAGTTACTGTACAACCCGGACATATATCCGGATCAAGTCCAGGAAATGATATTGCAATCGGGGGAAATCGGGATCGAGATCGCAAACCGGTGGATGATGGGGTGGCCAAAAAGGGTCGTGAATCTTCTGATCCAGGATATGTACGAGGAAGTGTTTCAGTACCAGCTTTTGCAGGAACAGGACGTGATAGCAAGAGCGTCCAACCTGAGCCATTTCGCGCCAATGGAAATCATGGTAATGTCGGGTCTGAGTCTCGAACCGCCAGAAGTGTAGAAGGTATCTCTATCGCTGACGCCACACACCCGGGACATCACAAGAACTTACCAGCGCCCGTTCCCTCGTAGAATCCTCATCAAGCGTCGTGCTGCCGCTAAACAAGGCGGTAGAGACTTGTCCAACGCTACCGTTCAAGCTAAGAAAGTGATGGGAAATTGAATCGAAATATTACTGTTGAAGCGGTAGGTGCAGGTCAAGACCTCAGTATTTTTATGAGTCTTAGCGGGACACCAATCTCTTTGGCCTTACTTTCGACTGCGGTTGAAGTTCTACCTAGTTTTAGCGCGATTCGCCTCACCGGAACATTTTGCTCAGCGAACGTTTGCAGGATTCTAATATCTTCGGTTGACCATGGACTGCCATGATTGCGGGAATGCTGTCTCCTATCACGCTGCCGTCTGTCGCCTGTTCTTCGCTCAGATCCATATTGCGTAGTTTCGTCAGGGACATCTTGCCTGCAAACCTCGGTTACAAGCTGTAGTGCTTGCTGCCGAACGGAATGCAATTCTTGGGAATCACCATCTACAGCTAGAATTTCCAGTATCGCTGAAAGTTCCTGTCGGGCGCCGGGAGACAGCAAAGCCATAACACCCTCAAGAATGAAATGAGATCGCTTAAGTTCGCTGGACCAAAGGTCTGAAATTTTATTATTATCGAACTTAACGTCATCGCGTTGCCGCTTATCATCTTCGTTGCTCATACTCTACCTTTCTAATGACTGGTCTCATCATTCAGCCTTGAATGAGCCTTGAATGATACCATCCAGCACTCCTACCATCGTTTCCATGCTCTTGATCACCAACTGGCATCGTTGCCCGTTGAGATCACCCGTGCGGATCATGGATTAAAACTGTTCCTGTAAGAGATTTTTGCGCGAGCAGCAACATCCTTCAGCGTCAGCCTCTTGGGCTTGTGCGTCAGCCGAGCTGCTTTAAGTCTTTTCATTATCGCAATTGTGATACAAAAAGATATTGCATGGGCGATTGCAAATAATCGCATAAGCGATATTTCTATCCGATGTTTCAAAAACTGATAATAGAAATTGTATCCGCTAGCTGGACACAGGTCGATATGCCACCTGTTTAGAAAAGGGCGCAGGCATATACCGTGGCGAACAGACAGACCTTAAGTCGCCGGCATCCAAGCCGTGCTTACTGCCGACGTTGCAACCAGTGCCAAGCTTATATTCCATACAGTGGATATGACCGAGGCACAGCCTGCATCCTGAATAAAAAAATACCGACGGCCTCCTAACGTGCGAAACCGCACATATCTTGTATCCACAAAGAGAGTAGGATTATTATGGCTTCAGAGACAGTTCTTGATGCTTGAAGCTAGAACTTTTTATTTGCACTTAGGTCGAAGGTTGGCGGATGGTACGACGAGTTTCATTCGCGGATAGGGTTCTTTAACTGCAGGATGTTTCTGAAGGTGCTTGCTGACGAAAACCGAGAGAAGTGCACTGTGGTACTCGGCCGTCAAGTTGTCAACTCTTGAATCATCTTAATTTTTAAAGGAGGTTATCATGGAAATGGCAATTCTCATAGTAGGTATAGGTGCCGTTGCTGTTTGGTTCTTTATGACTAAGGACGGCGGACGGAAAGAATAAAACCCATTAGATACTTGAGTAGAGCTACTGAAAAAGGAATATTGTCTGAGACAACATACAGAATTCAGGGCTAATACTCAACGAGCCGGTGCTCATGTGACGCCTATGCTGTCCGGCGCACCGGCTTCTTTTTAGGATATCTTGGTAGTGACCGGTAGTGGCTTAACCGGTAGTGACTCAACCCTTAGGGCAGACTCCCTCAAGCCTTGAGGCAGACCCTGCAGACCTAAAAAATCTCCTGATACTCCCCTTATTTCACGTCCTCCACGGTTCCAGGCTCATCCTCATGAATGCGGCCAAGCCGCAAGCAAGGATGGCAGCGAGGGTGGCAAAAACCGGCTCGGCATGTATACGCAGCGGTTATTGGCTGATCAACTGCTTGATCGGCAGATTGCCACAGCTCGTGGCAGCTTAACGTTCCCGAATTTAACCATATCTTATCCGGTACCCCCTGGTTCCACAGCTCAGGTTATGTATGCTTCCGAACAGAGTGAAGCGATTTTCCCTATTAGGATGCAGTCACTCTCTGTTGTGTTTAACTCCATTAACAGAGACAAGAACCCCGAAGACATTGGGTTTGAGAGATTGCATGTCGGAGGGAAACTTTTGAGATATCGATAATAGGAGATTCATGATGGCTTCAGATAAAGTAAAAAGTGACGACCGGAGCAGCGGTCGCGAAAGCAAGCGCGGTTTTGCTTCCATGGATGAAGCTAGACAACGCGAAATAGCCAGCCAGGGCGGCAAAGCCGCTCATGAAAAGGGTACCGCACACGAGTTTGATTCGGAAGAAGCTCGCGAAGCTGGCAGGAAGGGTGGAAAAGCGGCTCATGAGAAGGGTACCGCACACGAGTTTGATTCGGAGGAGGCTCGTGAAGCCGGTAGCAAAGGTGGCAAGGCAGCTCATGATAAGGGTACTGCGCACGAGTTTGATTCGAAGGAAGCTCGCGAAGCGGGCCGGAAAGGTGGAGAATCTCGTGGAAAAGGCAGCTCGGATGATAAGAGTTCCTCTCATTCAACTCGGGGTGGAACATCAGAGCAACATGCCAAAGCCGGTAGCCAAAGCCATAAAAATAAATAGCGGCCCAGCGTGATGAGGGTCAGTTTGTCTTTGCGCTTCAACTTTCATTGATGTGTAGTAGTCTCAACTGTGGCTGCTACACATCATTATCGTTTTCCGGCATTTTTCTTCGCGTCCGGTCCTTTCAGAGCAATTTCCTTGAGATCCGTTTTTTGATTTTGGAGAATATTTTCGTCTGCTCTTCTTGTATTTTTGGAGCACCCCGCACAGTTACCCAGCGGATTGACTCCGGTCTGGAATGCCATCGGTTGAATTTGTACGATCAAATCATGGACCGCGAGTCAACTGTGTTTTTATTCCTTATAGTTTTGCCATCAGGGCCTTGGCATCAAACGGCGCCTTTACCTTGATATCATTGTCAAAGTAGCAATAGACATCACGCGTATGAAGTTGTAACGGAGATTGAGCCGAGATGAGGTGCGCATCGTCCGGCTGGGACCCGGTGCGCCAGGCGCGAATCCTCGCTGCCCAGCGCACCAGCGCCTCATCCGTGTACCCACTCGCATACAGTTCCTTGTCGCCATGCAAGCGGAGATAGAGAAAATCCGCGGTAACGTCTTCCCGGTAGGGCCATTTTCCGGCAGTGTCGGCAACGACGAACGCAATGTTGTGTTCTCGCAGCATTTGGATAAAGGATTCGTCGATGAAACTTTCGTGGCGAATCTCGATAGCGTGCCGAACGGTACGGATGGCATCGACCGCCAGCCGTGCGCGACCTGTCATGCGGTGCTCACGACGGCGAGCAAGGCTCAGCGCGTGTTGGGTATCGTGCGGCAAAAGCTCAAAAAAAAGTTTCATTTTTTCGGGATCATAGCGAAAGCTTGGCGGGAACTGCCAGAGGATAGGCCCGAGTTTTTCTCGAAGGTTGAATAATCCGGAAGCAAAGAAGTTGGCGAGCGGGCCGTGAACATCGCGGAGGCGTCGCACATGAGTAATGTAGCGTGGCCCCTTGACGCTGAAAATGAAGCCCGGAGGGGTAGCTTCATACCAATGCTGGAAGCTCTCCGGTTTCTGTAACGAGTAAAACGTTCCGTTTATCTCTATGGTTGGCAGTGCTCTGGAAGCATATTCGAGCTCTCGATCCTGCGGAAGGCCAGAAGGATAGAAAACTCCTCGCCATGGCGGGTAGCGCCAACCGGAAATCCCGACAAATGTCCCGCTCACGGTACTAGGCGTCCTGCCCGCGCGGCAGTTCTTCACCGCTGATAGTATAAGCCGGCGGCACGTAGAAATTGAGCGTCCGGAGCAGGTCATCACCGGTATTGCGGATTTCATGCTCATCGCCGCGCTCAATGAGCATGAGCACGCCTTGGCCCAGTTCATGGCGCTTGCCGTTTACTGTCGCAATACCGGTTCCCGACAGTACGTACAGCCATTGATCAGCGTCACGATGACGATTTTCCGGGCCGCCTTCCGCATCACCGGGCGGCAGAACCATCTCCGCTGCCTGAGAACCCTCGTTGCCAAGGACCACGCGAAACCCCCTTTCGAATGTCAGGTTCTTCATTTTCATCTGCGCTTCCTGCGTCAAAGAAAAAATTGGACAGCCGGAAAGTGACACGGTTTCGCGCACTTTAGAGAAAGAGATCGCGCCCAGCATACTCATCAGTATGCTGGATCAAACCCACTGCGCCTGATCCTGTTGGAATATCAGCGCAGAAAAGGCCTTGCCAGCTTGAGATCGTCGACAAAGCGGTCATATTCCTCATCCCTGTCTCGCTCGGGCACGCGCAACAAGAACGAGGGATGAACCGTAATCAGCAGCGATATACCTGGTGCATATTCATGTAGTTTTCCCCGATTAATCGTAATCGGTGTTGCGCGGCCCAGCAGTGAGCGTAAAGCCGTCGCACCCAGTGCGATAAGAAGGCGAGGGGCGACCAGCTCAATTTCGCGCTTAAGCCAGTGGTAACACGCGGCAATTTCTGCGTCGGCAGGTTTTTTGTGCATACGACGCTTCCCGCGAACCTCGAATTTGAAGTGCTTGACAGCGTTGGTAATATAAACATCTTCATGCGGTATCTCGACCGTTGCCAACGCCCGTGCCAGAAGCTGGCCGGCTGGACCGACGAACGGGCGGCCTGCCAGATCTTCCCGGTCGCCAGGCTGCTCGCCGACGAACATGATCGATGCATGCGAAGGACCTTCGCCAAAAACGGTTTGGGTTGCATGCTCCCACAGTGGGCAAGCGCGACAGTCCATTGCCGCTTTACGCAGGGCTTCGATTGTGTCACCCGCTCGCTCCGCGGGATGCAACGAGCTTCCTGAAGTAGCCTTCATGTAGCAGGGCCAGTGGCTTATAAATTTATTTGCCAGGAAATAACTTTCTTTATAGGTCAAATAAATCTAAAAAGCTTATAGCTTTGGAGAGGGGCAATAAAAAATGGCAGATCGGATTGAACAGTACCTGTAGCGGCCCGATAACATAAATCGCAGGAACTGATTACATCAATTTTTCGGGACCACATTCGGTGAGAATATCGAAGCACTCTGGCCCGCATTAAGTGAGAATGAGACCACATTAATTGAGAACAGCCCGATAACATCCGCCAGGAACCACATTAGCTGAGAATGGGAAAAGTTGCCAATATTCCATATTATAGTGGTACGCCGGCAGCGAGCAATTGATCGTGGAGTTCCTGGGTTCGCTCAGGCGGCAGCTGCCCGTTCAGGAAAGCCCGAATTTCCTTTGGTTTGGCGGTGAGTATGTCTGTCAACTGCTTGACGTCGTAACCGTTGCGCGTCAGGCGTGCCTCCATCCAGGAAGCTCACCGCGCGGCCGAGCGCATGATCCAGGCGGAAACCGAGCGCGACACCATCCGCAAGGAGGCCGCCACCGCCCGTGAGGAAGGTGCCAGACTGCGCGGCCAGGTGGAGGTATTGCAGACCTCAAGCCGCCGACCTTATGCGTGCCCTGGCGGCGCTTCACGCCGCCGAGGGCGAGGCTAAGCCCGCAACGCCGCCGGTTAAGGGAAAGAAATCAAAATAAGCGCAGGCATGCCGAGGACCAACTGCCGGCCTAGGCGAACGAGACCGCAAGCACTTGCCGAGGGCGCTTCGGCCAAGCGGTTTTAGAGTCAGCTTCGTACAGGCTACCTCGCTCTATCTCCGCCCATCCTTGGATGATCATGTGTGGAGCAGATTCATAAGTTGGGCGATATAAGTCTTTGTCATTTTTGTCAAGGCAGCGGAAGGTCAAATCGTGTAGTAGCCCCTAATTCAACCGGACACGGATGCATTGGGGGCTACTACAGGTCTACCTTGAGGCAATACGCGGTCGCTATCTAAAAAGGAGCCACTTTCATTCGGATTTGCAAGCTGTATATTCTTACAGCTATCCAACTCATCCATTCAAGCGCTTAATGCTGTCGTTTAAACAACAGAGGAGTGAATAACTTATGTCTCCAGCACCCAAGGTAATAATCACCAGCGAGAGTTTTGCGATTGAGGCTGGCCCAGATATGTACTGCTATGCCCAAGTACCAAATATCTTAAACCCACATCAGCAATGGCGGCTTATTTACTACCCTGAAAAAGATGCTGTCGCGCTACTAATTGATATTAATAACACCACATTTGCGCTTAGTGCACCATCTGGTGAGAAATACCCGAAGTTGCGCCAGTTCATTTGGGACGACAGTTACCTTTGGAGGGTTGCTCCTCTAGGTGGTAATTTAGGTATTCCTACCGTGCGTGATCAGTCTCATTGCTTAACGTGGGAAGGCACAAAATGGGCGCCAGGTACTAGATTACAATACTGGCAGTGGCATGATCAAGGCAATCAAATATGGAAAGTAACGCGGTAAGGTGCGGTAAGTTGTCATAGGGTGTGGTGAGGAATGGATTGCACCGTTCCCGTATGCGGAGGGAGGGTTATTAGGTGTACCGATCGCTGCTGCTACATTGCCGAGGCAAGATGTAGTGTCAGGACTAACATATGAGAAATGAGAACGGACGAATCAGAGATGGGACGACGGGACTGAAGATAAAATATTACGAGCCCGGCGCAGTGTCGTTATAGATAACCATGCTGAACTAACAGACACAACCGTTATTCAGCCCGGAGTTCCTTGTTTTCACAACGTTCCTTGCAAATTTTTGGGCACATCGTCCGCAGTCAGTTCAAACCAGAACACGCTGCCTTCACCGACCGTACTTTCCACGCCGATTTCGCCTCCCATCAGCTCGATCAATTGCTTGGTCACGACGAGGCCGATGCCTGTACCTTCAACCGAACCGTCCTCCTGGCCAAGTCGATTGAATTGCTGGAAAAGCTGCGTCAGCTTTTCGGGTGGCAATCCGGCGCCGGTATCCGTGACACTGATACGGATACGGTGCGGCGCAGTCGCATTACACTTTACTTCAACCGTTCCACCCTCGCGATTATATTTGATTGCATTGGACAGAAGGTTAATCAGTACCTGCTTCACCCGCGTTCGATCCGCTCTCACAAAGAAATGCATATCCGCCGGCGGAAATATCAGCTGGATATTGCGCTCCTGCGCTTGCGGTTCCACCATGGTCCGGCATTCGACCATGACATCCCCCATACACATAGGTTCTTGAGAAACCACGAGCTTGCCCGATTCAATCGTAGCCAGATCGAGGATTTTGTTGATCAGTTCCAGCAAGTACCATCCCGCGGCATTGATCTCCTTGAGCATGGTCATCTGGGTGAACGTTGGCGGTGGCGAACTGGATTCCATCAATTGCGCAAAGCCGAGCATGACATTGAGCGGAGATCGCAACTCATGACTCATGCTGGAGAGGAAGTCCGATTTGGCGAGATTGGCTTTTTCCGCATCAGTCTTGGCTTTGGTCAGTTCCGTTTCAATCAGCTTTCGTTGGGCAATATCACGGCGTAATTCTTCGTTAAGCCTTGCCAATTCATCTGTCCGCTTCGCCACCAATTCTTCGAGACGATAACGATGTTGCCGTAGTTCAGCTTCCGCCAGTTTGCTCTCTGTAATATCAACCAGAATACCCTGGAGGAATAACGAACGTCCCGACTCATCCCGAACCACGCTCGCTTCATCGCGAAACCATAAAACTGATCCATCACGGGAAAGCAGGCGGTATTCGCAGCGCAAGGGTGCGCCGGTAGCGCGACTTCTTGCGCGTTCGTCGAGCATATGCCGCCGATCTTCCGCGTAAGTTCGGGCAAGAAGTATGTCCGGATCGTTCAACCATTCGTCCGAAGGAAATCCCAGTGTTTTAATCCGGGAACTGACGTAAAGAAAGCGATTAGTGCCATCCAGCGTAGCGATATATACGATTGCCGGAATTGTCTCCACCAGCGAGCGATATTTGGCTTCGGCCTGGGCCAGCTTGTCTTCAGCCAGCTTCTTTTCCATCCTCATCCGCCGCTCGCTCAGTACGCGTTGGATGATGGCAGGCAGCAATTCCAGGTACTGGTGCTCCATATCCTTGATGAGATAATCCCTGGCGCCACGTTTCATGGCCTCGACCGCGATAGCGGCATTGTCCGTGCCGGTAAGCATCATGACGGGGATGGCAACGTCGCCCGCCTCGTCGGTCAGGGCAGCCAGAAATTCCAAACCATTCAGGTCCGGCAAGTGGTAGTCGAGCAAAACGCAATCCGGCTTTTGCTCATGGGCAAGCTGGAGCCCTTCGCGACCTGATTCGGCTTCGGAAAGCACGAAATCGTAGTCCGGGTTTCGCGCAAGGGCACGGCGACAGGCCATGCGATCCACGGCGTCGTCTTCGACGAGGAGTACGCGAATCAGCGGTTTGATCATAGAATAATCAGCTGATGGTGAAAATCTGGAAGTCTTTCACCGAAGTCCTTATCATGGCATCTCGCTTATGGTCCAGTAGGCATCGATCGAACGCATGACTTCGACGAATTGCCGATAATCGACCGGCTTGGCCATATAGCCTGCCACCCCCATGTTGAAGCTGTTCACTTTATCCTGTTGTTCCTCCGATGTAGTCAATACTACTACCGGAATACGCCTTAAATAGTCATCACTTTTCACCACGTGCAGAAACTCAATCCCGTTCATGATAGGCATGTTCAGGTCAAGCAAGATGATGCATGGTTTTTCGCTTTCCGGATCTCGAAGATAGCTTACCGCTTCCTCCCCGTTCTCCACATGTACGAGCCGATTCGTTACGTGGATTTCCTTGAGCGCGCGTATAACCGTCATGGTATCCACTTGATCGTCTTCCACCAGGAGAATGGGTTTGTTAGTTACTTTCACGCTGCTGTTCCTTTAGTTGAGTTATCAATTGATGAAGTTTGGGGTAAGGTGAAGAAAAATGTGCTGCCCTTACCCATTGTGGACTCTACCCAGACGCTACCGCCATACATTTCCACAATTTTTTTCACCAGGGCCAAGCCGACGCCGGTGCTTTCTATACGGTCCCGAGGTGCGAGCGTCTGGAATAGTTGAAAAATCCTTTCGAAATGGCGTGATTCGATACCGGGGCCGTTGTCGACGACGCTGAACTTCCACTGCTCGCCTTCAGCGATACAGGTGATGCGAATCTCGCCCCGGGGCTTATCCATGTATTTAATGGCGTTTGAAATTAAGTTCTGAAGTATTTGCTGTATACGGGTCGGCTCTATGACTACGGTGGGCAAGTGATTTTCTACAGTAATATTGATATTCGGCGGGGGGGCAAGAAGCTCAATCACATCCTCCACTACCTCACCGACATCCACCGCGACCGGTGTCTCTCTTACCCGGCCTACGCGAGAATATTGCAAAATGCCATCGATCAAGTTTCCCATGCGGTGTACTCTACTGACAAGAAGGCGCATATGCTCTCTGCCTTCGTCATCGAATTTGTCCACATAATCGGTGGAAAGCCAATCCGCCAATGCACCTATGGCCCGCAGCGGCGCCTTTAGATCGTGAGAGACTACGTAGGCGAAGCTTTTCAGTTCTTCATTGGCGCTTTCCAGGTCGGCCATTAAACTGGCTTTTTGCTCCTCCACGAGCTTGCGCTCGCTGATGTCGCGCAAAATGACCACGAACATGCGGCGCTCCCCCCCCTGCATTTCGACTACGGCAATGTCCAATGGGAACGTTGCGCCATTCCTGCGCAGCCCTGCCACTTCAGTAGTCACACCAAGCGCTTTGGAACCTGTTTTCAAGTAATTTTCAAGATAATCGATGTGCCGACCCTGACCCTGATCCTGCTGTGGGAATAGCAACTCGATATTTTGCCCGATAATCTCGCTCTCCGGGTAACCAAAAATCCTCTCGGCAGCGGGATTGAAGGTTCTGATCACGCCCTGTTCATCAACCGATGTAACGCCGACGATCAGGTTGTTCAGTAAGGCGCGGGTATGGGCTTCGCTGTCGCGAACCTGACCGATGGTATCTACCAGGCTGTCCCGCATTTCCTTCAGCGCTTGCATGAGCTGGCCGATTTCATCTTTCGATCGGACCTGGATTTCCTGCCTTAAATTGCCTGCGGCCACACTCCGCGCAATGCTCACTACGTCTTCCAGTGGACGGAAAATGGCGCGGATGAAAACGAGGCTGAACAATGCAGCCAGCACCAGGGCCAGAACTATCGACGCAACGAGGATATTGCGAATGGTTTGGTAGCGTTTTTGTTCCTGCGTATATTTTATTTTGGTCTCATCAATTTGCAGCAAGACAAGTGCGTCAATGGTTTCGCCCACAGACGGATAGAGAGGGCGGATTTTTTCGACCAGAATCCGGTTCGCTTCGCCGATTTTATTTGCACGTAAAGCGGCTACTGCCGGCAAGATGCCTTCGGAGACATATTTCTTGTGGTCTAAAGCGAATTTATTGGCCAGCTTACTTTCCATCGGGGTCAAGTTTGTCGCAATGTAAGCCTCCCAGGTTCTGGTAATCGTCCCAATATTTTTCTCGACCATTGCCGTTTTGGTCTCGATAATCTCGGGCGTCGGCATGACCAGAGCCGACGTGATGGCGAGCCGATTGTGCAGCAGAAGCGACTCGATATGCGTCACCTGGCTCAGAGGGATGGCCCTGTCATGATAGACGGTTTTCAGGCCGCCTATCGCGCTGCTCATACCAAACAAGCCAACTACTTGAATTCCTAATACAAAGATCAGCAGGAAGGAAAGAATGAAGATCAAGCGCGATTTGATGGTCAGGTTCTTAAACATATTGACCCGGATTACTCAAAATGGAAAACATCTTATCTTTCGTCTTGTACCAAAGACTTTGATATTACCTGTATGAGCCGAAAGTGAAAAATATCTTTTAATTTAATTTGACAATGCCTCGTCGTTCAGCGGTATCGGCGGGCTGAGCAGATCCAAAAAATTATTATTTTGATGAAGAAGCGAATAGCCTCCAAATCTCAAACATCGTTTAAATAGCCCATTAATCGGCTTGCACCGACTCAAGCTGTAGCTGTCCATCAACCGTCACCCCTACCACACGGCCTATTGAGCGACGATCGCCGATATGTACAATTCCATTAGCTCTTCGCACCTCGATACACAGTCATTGTTCGTACACATTCGCCCTTTCTATTGCGGTATCCGTAACACCTCGCAATTCAATCGTTTTTGAAGGAGGTAACAATCATGAAACTCAAAGCCTTATTTGCAGGAGGTCTTCTGGCGGCGGCAGTAGCCGTTCCCGCTGCCGCTGATCAGGTATTTTACCAAGCCAAGCTTGATGGCCCCAGCGAGGCTCCGCCTAATGCTTCTCCCGGTACCGGTATGGCAATGGTCAGCATAGACACCGATCTTCGCACAATGCACATTCATGAAAGCTTTAGCGGGCTCATGGCAGATACCACAGTTTCACATATCCATTGCTGCACCACTGTACCAAACAGCGGCACCGCAGGCGTGGCAACCGCAATCCCCACATTTCCGGATTTTCCGTCGGGTGTGAGGGAGGGCGTCTATGACCATACCTTTGATATGAAGGATGCATCGAATTATAACCCTGCTTTCGTCGCGGCCAATGGAAATAACGTTGATGGTGCATTCAGCGCACTGCTGACAGGGCTGAATACTGGCGGCGCCTATTCAAATATCCATAGCACCATGTTTCCAATGGGCGAGATACGCGGTTTCCTTGCACCCGTACCCGAACCCGAGACCTATGCGATGCTACTTGCCGGTCTTGCCATAATAAGCGCGGTCGCACGCCGCCGTCGTGTTTGACCCGAACTCGTACTTCAGCAACATACTGACAGGGGGCCTTCGTGCCCCTTGTTTTTTTGCATCATCAAGCCTGACTTCATGCTCGTCTACGATATTGGTCCTTGTCGGGTGGCATTGCGCCGGCTCGACCAATTAGAGATTACTGGATTCCTGCAGGCTTTTAATAAGCGGTGGCGTTCGTCGTCCGAGAGAAATCTTACACGACCCGGTGTGGTGTGCCTTGGGCCACTATCCAATATTGCCGAGTCCGTAAAATCCTTGGGGCAGCGGAAGCGTACAATGCGATAAAACGGAGAACAGAAGCAAACAGAGAATCCCAACTCGTACGCTAATATCAAACATTGAGCGCCCGCTTCGAGAAGAATAAACCACCCATTCCGCGTTTGTATGAACGCACATATTTCACCCATCCCCACTAGATAATGCTTTCAATTTTGGCTCTAACCATCAAGAAAACCATCACGCTGTTCGTGCTGATGGGGCCTGTTTCCATGATCCCGGTTTTTCTCGCCGCTACGGAGGGTTTTGATTTACGCAGCAAGGGCCGCTTTGCCAGGACTATCGGGTTGAGCGTCACGGTGGCGTTGCTGGTGGCAACATTTCTGGGGATGCCTATTTTAGGATTGCTCGGCGTATCGCTGGGGGCAATGCAGGTTGGCGGAGGAGTTATCGTCTTATTGCTGGCAATAGCAATGGTTCTTGGGAAAGAATCAACCTTCAAGGGATCGCCCAGTATTGCTAATGAAGATGGGGTTCAGGAAGCCGCAATCGTTCCTCTGGCTGTGCCACTGCTAGCCGGTCCGGCGGCATTCAGCTATGTCATGGGAAATAGTGCATGGCATACCTCTGCCGATCTGATTCATGTGGTGGTGCCTATCCTTATCGTAGGTATCGTGTGCTGGATAACTTTTTATATGGCTTGTCAGGCGGAAAAGAAGATTCGTCAATCCACTTTGGATGTAATACAGCGCGTCGGAGGATTCATCCTTGCGGCGATGGCCATAGAAATGATGGCCACCGGATTACGTGGACTGTTTCCGATGCTTGCTCCAGCGTAGTGTCAAAATTCTTATTGGATAAGAGCCTCGAATGCTGCGTGTCATGACTACATCTTCTTTGAAGCTGCCGGTTATCGCCGTGCTGATTTTGGTGCTATCCACGTTTGCAGGATGCAGCCTAGTCCGTTTTGGTTATAACCAGGCAAATCATTTGACTTACTGGTGGCTTGACCGGTTTGTCGATTTCAACGATGTGCAGAAACCGCGAGCCCGTGAAGCACTCGCGAAATGGTTTGCCTGGCATCGGCGTGCGCACTTGCCTGGGTACGCCAATTTACTTGCAAACTCGCAGAATCTCGTACTGGAAGATATTACGGCCGAGCGTACATGTGGTTTGTGGACTGACTTGCGCGGATTTATGGACAGCGCTTTCGATCGTGCCCTGCCAATGACGGCTGAAATAATGTTAACGCTGACGCCACAGCAGATACAGAATATAGAGCTGCGATACGCCGAAATTAATGAGGAGTTTCGCGACGAACACCTTCAGGGCGATGCGTCGCGGCGTCTCAAGAAATCGATCAAGCGCACAGCTGAGCGAGCTGAATTCTTCTACGGTAACCTCGACAACGCGCAACAAGAGCTTATTACGCGGTGGGTGACACTCTCACCCTATGAAGTCAATATCTGGAATACCGAGCGCCATCGGCGCCAGCAAGATCTTGTGCAGCTACTGCGGCGGTTGAACGCGGATAAGTCGAGCCAGGATAAGGCACAAATGGCGCTCCGGGCTTATGTGGAACGTATTTATAGCTCGCCGAGTGATGACTACAGGAAGTACGCAGAGCAAGTGTGGGTTTATAACTGCGCCTTTGTGGCAAATCTCCATAACACGACGACCGCAGCACAGCGAAAACATGCCATGAAGAAACTCAAAGACTGGGAGTCCGAGATTCGCGTGCTTGTATCGTCTGCAGAAACAGTCGGGCTCGGCCCATCCTTTCCACTCGGCCCATCCTTTCCATGAGGTCATAAAGTTTTGCCGGGTCGGATCTTCACCTCCGTAAAATGTAAATATCTCTAACTCATGAATTAATTTGCTTGCGGCCCAAGCAAAATGACGCTGACTTGCTTCCCCAGGGTCTTTAGCAGCAATTTGTAGGTATCCAGATCGAACTTCATGGCGGAGCGGACATTCAGCATCTCATCCAGATCGCATTCGTTGTCCACTGTTCCCAGGTGGCACCAGTAGTTAAAGACATGCAGTTGCGCGCGTCCGGACGATTTGCAGTATTCGCGAATGCCGATCTGTCCCGGATAAGGCCATGACTTGAGCCTGAGCGGAATCAGCGCCTGTTTCAGCCGCAGAAAATGCAGCTCAGGCGCCTCTCTGCCGGCGCAGACTCCGTTGCAGCGTTTGAGCTGATGGGAAAAACAGGCCCCATGCCCTTTTTCCAGGCCTACGAGCCGGGGACACAGCCTGTTTTCCCGGATAATTTCGCGTAGCGCATCGACCGCCTTCGTTTTCGAGCGGAACAGTCCATACAAATGTTCGAACACTTCTGGGCAGATGTCCTCTTCCGTTACGATATTGACCAGCGGGATCTTGCCCGGCCCATCGGCCACCGCCAGGGAAAAGAGCGTGCAGGAACGTCGCAGCCGTTTGTTGTGTATCGGCTGGTGTTCCTTGATCAATCTTGATTCCAGGAGAAGGGCCCCCAGCTCTCCGGCTGTTTCCGTCCATTCGACCCGCTCGACCTCCTGAGCAATGCGCATATCGCCGGAAGAGGCATGATCATTGCTGAAATGGGACATCACCCGGGATCTTAGCGTAACGCTCTTGCCGATATAGAGCGGAAGGTCATTTTTGCCGTAGAAGAAATAGACGCCGGGGCTGTCGGGAATACGGTCAACCACCGCCGCATCCAGTCTTGCCGGTAGGCTGGGATCTTTCAGCAGCGCACTGGCCGCGTCAAGCAACTGCCTTGAACCCAGTTCGCGCCGGGCTACCTCCAAATAGGCCACCACCAGTTCCACATCACCCATCGCCCGGTGGCGCACATCGGTATGGAGCCCATGACGCTGCACAATGGCATCAAGCCCGTGACCCTTGTGTTGGGGATAGAGCTTGCGCGAGAGCCGGACGGTGCATAGCACCCGATGCTGGAGCAGGGCGCCTATGCGCCGGTATTCGTTCTTGAGGAAACCGTAGTCGAAGCGCACATTATGCGCGGCCAGCACCGCCCCCTCAAGAAAACTGTAGAGTTTGTGCGCGACTTCTTCAAATGACGGCGCATCCTGCACCATTCCATTGCTGATGCCGGTCAGGCGAGTGATGAAAGGTGGAATGGGCATGCCTGGATTGACCAGCGTTTCCCAGCGGTCGCTTTCCATCCCCTCTTCGAAGCGGATGAGCGCAATTTCGATAATGCGGTCATGCAGGGGCGTGGTGCCCGTGGTTTCCAGGTCAAGAATGACGTAGGGGAAAGGAAGCACCGCTAATAATACCCAAGCGCAGGGGCGGCCGAGGAAGAGAAATGATCCATTTTATCCACCATTGACTACTGCTTTAAGGGTGGTTCTAAGGGTCAACAGTCCGATGTGTTAATTCCCTACCTAGCTTCTTCCAGTGACTCTGACTTATCGTAAGGGTTTCAATCGTTTCGTATAGTTGCTGCATGTTACCATTTTGGTTTGCCGTGGTGCAGGATTGTAAATTAGAGGCTTGAGATATAGTCAGCTCACTAAATATTGATTTTCAAGTCCTCAGCAGGTTGGCCCCTTCGCGGCAGAGCTTGCGCCACCCGCCCAACGTGGTCATGCCATAGGCACTGTCATGAGCGGCTTGGTCATCGGCATCCTGTTGGCACGAACGTTCTCTGGGCTGATCGCCGAATATTTTGGCTGGCGTTCGTTTTTTGTCGCTTCAATTGTGATCATGTTGTGTGAAAACACAGCTATAGCTTATTTCCATGGGTGCTTTTACCATTCCCGAGCACGAGATAATTGAATGTCGAGCGTTCTGGTGCGTCAATTTTTTCAAGCGTGGTTTATTTCTGCGTTTTGACACAGCCTCGGCCAAGAGCGGCCCTTGCAGCCAGATTTCTCTCAGAGTGTTCATTCAGACAGACCCAGCTCTATTTCGTTGAAGCTTTTTTCTATATCAGCCGTAACTTTGGTGGATCTCTGAATTTCGAGTCGGTAGATGCATTCCCAGACACCACTGACAATCTAGTTAGCTGGAACGTAAGGGCATTAATTTCATCCACACTAAGGCTCAGACTCTCTGCAATTTCACGGCGCCCTTGCTTTCGGCTATGTAGGATGTCCAGCACTTTCGTCAGCAGTTGCGAAGTTTCTCGCTCCATTGGCTCCGGCTCATTAGTGCGGTAGCCGCTTTTGGCAATCTCTATACACAGGCTGCGGTAATTCCACTCGCTGACTAACCCTAGCGAATTAAATCGATATGCCAGCGCGGCCAGCGATACCCCCCAATAGTGCTTAAGCTTCATCAGGTACTTGATGGTGTAGGCGGGCGGCTGGTTAGCGGCCACGCTTTCCTTGGGCATCAGAAAGGCTGCGGCAAATGCGTCGGCCTGTCGCTCTATTTCAGGACCGTGGGCCTGGCCGTGCTGCATGGTGTATACGTCGCGCACCAGGTGGCCGAGCTCATGCGCCGTATCGAAACGGCTGCGCTCAGCGGATTTGATGGTATTAAGGAAGACAAAGGGCTTTCCTTCGTACCACGTGCAGAAAGCATCCACCTCTCGGGTTTCCTCGGTCAAGGAAAAGACGCGTATGCCTTTGGACTCCAGCAAGTGAATCATGTTAGGAATGGGAGCATTGCCCAAGCCCCACACACGGCGTAGCGTGGCCGCAGCCTCTTCAGGTTCAAGGTCGCTCAGATCGGGCAAGTCTGCCTGTGGCAGGCTGAACCGTTCCTCGACCCATTGGTTGACCTTGAAGGCAATGGCACCAGCCGCAAAGGTGCAGGCCTTCATTGCATCTGTCATTTTTGAGAGTTTGCGAAAACTTACCGCATGCTCTTTTATCTCTGGCATGTCCTCGTCAATAAAAAAAAACTGCTGAGGAAAATGCAGCAGTTTTGCAATTTTTGCCAGAGTTTCTAGATCAGGAGCGGATGCTCCAGTTTCGTAGTTTTGCAGGCTACGGCTGGTGACACCCAACTCCTTGGCTAACTGCGCTTTGGTTAAGCGCCTTCGCACCCTGGCAAATGTGATTTGCTTGGGGTTGATTTCGGACATGGTTACTTACTCAAAAGGTGCCTGTCTTAGGCTCTACATCTACAGTAGCAGGGGCGTTGGGTTCGTCCTTTCGAATCGTGAAGTCAGCAGGATTGTTGGGGATACTGCCCAAGACAAGACGCTCTTCCCATTCGGTGATTTTCTTATTGTCGAAACCGGTCGGCAAGGACAGTTCAAAGCGAACCTCCTTGAGCGCCTTGTCGTAGTGGTAGAGCAATACCCAAACCTGGGTTTCTTTCTTATTTTCTTTGGCGAGCTTAAACGATTTGCGATTGAATAGTTCAAGCTGGATATTTTTTTGAACGAAATTTTCAGCGACCGCACCTTTCTCGGCTTGATTGGTGGGATCCTCAAAGCCATTTTTGCCAGTTTCGATGTTGCCGGTCATCACCACAATGGAAATGGCACGATCAGGCGAACTGATAAAGGGGCAGTTCTGTTGCTCATGGATGTGCCATTGGACTGTCGCCAACAAGGTACGCAGGTCCTCCACGGTTTTGAACCATTGCTGCACACCACCCGCGGTCGGAGCTGAAGCACGTGTGACTTCATTACGCCCACCGAGTCCGCCCATGATAGCATCGCGAAACAGAGATATCTTCAGGTCCGGATGCAGTTCCCGCAGTCGTGCTTCCACGTGCGCAGGATCATCGATGATCGTTGCTCGGCGAGCGAGAGCGTTGGAGGCAGTTAGCTTAAAGTTCCGCATGGCACTTTCCTTTCAAATTTCCGGAAAGTATACCTCATGTTGAGGTTCAAAAACAGGAAATATCAACTAACCTCAAGGCGCACAGACGAGGAAATTCTTACCAGTAATTCGAACTTGGGTTTGCGCGCTGCCGCCCGCACCAGCGGATACCGTCAAGTGGCCAGACTGCAAATGCAGCCGAGCACATCTACCGACGTCGACACGCTGCAACACCATCATCACAACAGCGAGACCAAACTTCTGCTTGGGTCGAGGCTGTGTCAAAACGCAGAAATGAACCACGCTTGAAAAAATTGACGCACCAGAACGCTCGACATTCAATTATCTCGTGCTCGGGAATGGTAAGAGCACCCATGGAAATAAGCTATAGCCGTGTTTTCACACAGCCTCAGCGAAAGGCAGCGTATTCGCTTCCCTGGCTTTGTCGCGCGCCATAGCCAGCGTGACGATGGGGTAGACGCCAAACCCGATCTTGAACTGTTTTGTGCCGGTCTTGTAACGATAGAGCCAGTTTTTGCGTGTCTCGCGGATACGCAAGTAGAGGCCGTCGCCATCGGCAATCAAGTATTCTTTGCCACGTGGCACGGCGGTGCGGATCTTTAAGTCGGTCAGGAATCCCATCGTGTGTACCCCTAAGAAAAAAATCAAGGTACATCCAGTCTAGGGTACACATTAGGTACACGCAATGTTGGGATTTGTTGAGACCCGTGTAGAACATCATGGGTTAGGTTTTTGTTATAACCTTATGATTTACAACAGTATTTGGTGCTACCTGGACCTGTTTGGAACAAGCGATTGGTGCCCGGAGCCGGAATCGAACCGGCATGGGCGATTAAGCCCGAGGGATTTTAAGTCCCTTGTGTCTACCAATTTCACCATCCGGGCAATTGATCTTATTCATTATTTTCAGACAAAGTTCGGTTGACTTCCCTGCGTCCGGCAATAAAGCAATGCAAAAGGAAAGTCTTCAGCTGAAAACGGGGTTGATTTTATCACACCCAAAAATCATTGTATCGACTGGGTTTGCTTCAACTACATCCAGAAAATGATCCTCTCGGCTACCGTTTCAAGTGTTGATTTTATCGGTTGCCTTGAGTATGAATTAGAGCCTTACCTTGCGCGTTCCTCCCGCGTAGCAAAATCAAGCCTCCTACTCCACCAGTTTAGCTCGCAAGTCAACATTATCCTTACACACCTAGTCTGATAGGTGTACCCCAAAGTCCAATAGTCATTATCTTCGAAGCCCACGCCCGTGGGGATGTTTCTTAATCTGGCCGACGCTCTCTGCTTTCCGTGGAGGTTGTTTCTGAAGGAGATAATGCGCCCGGCACTTGACCATCCCGTCAGATGGCCGGCCACGCGGCAACCGTTATTAGCGTTGGGCTCAGCAAGGCCCAATAAATTAACGCAGGAACCGGGAAACACCTTACATTAAAACTTTGCTATAGCTAAAGCGTATTACACACCTCTGATGGCCAATCCAAAAACCGACTTCCTCGGGCTTTTATTGCCCTGCGTATACTGTTTTTTAAGGTCCCAGATAGGTTGCCAGATTGGTTGCCAGTCCGTATGCTACCCAACCAGTCCAGTATAAAAGAATAGAGTTGTAACAAAATAATAAAATCTTCTCCATGGTCTGCACCTCTTTCTTCTCCACGGTCTGCACCTCTTTCTTCTCCACGGTCTGCACCTCTTTCTTCTCCATGGTCTGCCCGTTCTTCTGAAGGTCGATCAAAACGTCATTATTTTGATTTTTCTTCTCCATGGTCTGCCCCTCCTTCTGAGGTCGATCAAAACGTCATCATTTTGATTTTTCCCAATTGCATCTGTGCGTTACATCGCATAAACCACGCACCGAGCTCAGGAATAGGCAGGCATATCGGCTGCTTCTAAAAAATAGGGAATTGCTAAAGGCCATCCATTGCCGCCTCAAAACCATCCTTAATATCGCTCCTTTTATCACTCCTTTTTGAATTTTTCAGCACGCAAGCAGACCGTCTTTGCAATAAGCATCAAGCAATTATCGTACCCAAGACCCATGGAGCATACTTTTTCATGCGGGCACTTACTCGAGATTGCCGAACCAGATGCCGCCGGTGCAACCGGCGATACCAGATGGCTTTATCTCCCCATTCATTTTTTTTATATTTTCTGCAAAATTATTTGCCATTTGCCAATAATTTACTGCCCAGTAGATGAATACCGGGCGGGGAACCGCCAAGAGCAGGCATCGAATCAAAATTGGGAATAAACGATTTGTTGTAATTCTCGCCCGCATTTTCTCCTGTTGACGCATCTCTTGTAATTCTCGTCTATATTTCTTCTATCAGTCTTACGCTTGCACCGCATGCTCGGATCCCAACGGCTCAACCGGTGACTGAGCAATCAGCCACCTATGAATCGGCAGTTGACCTTGCCGTTGTCGGCGAGTTCTGCAATAGCTGGCTCTTTACCGTTTTTGGCTAATATTTCCGGGGAGGTTGCATGAAAAAATATCTCATCAACTGGGTTGTGTTCGTCGCTTTAGCCGTTTGGTCTTCTTATCCGGCACTGGCCGACACGGCTGCGAATTCAGCTATCGGCCATAGCAAGGCCCCGATTTTTTCAAACAAGGAAAAAATCGTCTTTAATCTGGAAACGGACTTTGTTGATTTATGGAAGCACCGCGCACCCGCCAACGCAGAGGTGCCAGAGGAAATAAAAGAGTTTGAAACGCCCGGACGCCTGACTTGGGAAGACAGGACCGGCAAGCATGATCTTCCGGTACTCGTGCAATTGCGAGGCAACACCAGCCAGTCTGAATTGCAGTGCCCTTTCCCAAAAATGACCCTAAATTTTGAAAAAGATCGGGCGACAGACGAAAGAGTCTCGAAAGGGACGCTGTTCGATGGTCTGAAGTCTATCGGAATTGGCACGCATTGTGGCGGCAAACCCGGCGCTTCGGTGCGATTCCGCCGCGTGTGGGGAGGGCAGTCCCCGCATCGGGAAGCCCTGGTATATAAAGCACAGGAACTCCTTTCCATCCCAGGTTATCAAGCTTCAGCGACAACCTTCAGCTATATCGACCGCAACACCGGCAGGGGACCGGTGGAGCCGCAGCCCAGCGGATTTGCCGTGAACCGCCCGATGCCCGCTTTTTTTCTGGAGAATATCAATACTTTTGTGAAGTATGCGGATGGGAAGGAAATTCGGTCCGCAGACTCCCGCTTTAAAGATCCGGACAAGCCATACATTTTCACGAGCATTGTCGATGCTCCAAGAGATGCGCGTGCTGCCGGTTCGGTGATCGGTCCTATTGATCCTAAAGCTATCATCCGTATCATGTTGTTCCAGGCTCTGGTCGGAAATTACGATTGGCATTTGCGTATTTCTCGTGATGATTCCGATGACTCCGGTAGCCTCTGGAATATTAAAGTTGTCGAAGCCGACCATAAGTGGATCGTTTTTCCTTATGATTATGATTTGGCCGCATGGGTGAAGTTGGATAACTCTCCTCCGGAATTGCCCAGTTTCGATAACAATTTTTACAAGCCGGCAGATATTTCCGTGGTCGTGGCCGAGTTCAAGGAAAAACGCTCTGGTATCGAGGCTCTGGTGGATAATTTAGCCAACGAAGATCAAAGTGGAGCAAGAAGCATAAAAGAACAGATCAAATCTTTTTACAATGCGTTGGATAGAAATTTTCGGTAATTAACCCTAGCCAGTAAAAAAATATTTCTGTTGCGACTAAAGTTTTGCACAGGACGCCCGTTGACTCAGACTCGGCGTTAAAAAAAGCACCGTCAGGATTTCAGCACTATTGCCGTTCCGCTCGGCCCGGAAATACCGGGCTGTCAAATATCCATGTAGGAAAATTTCCTACATGGATCCCCAGCAGTTTCCTACACGTAAATCGGATGGATTCGGGTTTTTCCGCATCGTGCAACCCTGCACAATTCAGGCATTACAACGATGGAGGAAAAATGAAAGCTTACGAACTGACATCCGAAATCAAGGAGCTCAACCTGACCTACCTGATGCTGGCCCAGCAGATGGTCATCGCGGATAAGGATATGGCGATCTTCCGGTTGGGGATAAGCAAGGATATCGCTGAAATACTGGAGGTTTTGACACCCGGACAGATACTCAAGCTCTCCAATTCCAATATGATGCTGTGCCGTATACGTTTCGATGACAGCCTGATCTTCGGCATGCTTGCCAATTACAGTAAAGGCAAGACCATGGCCCAGTCCCATGCGGCGATTCTGTTGGCAGGTCAGCCTGTAGAAGAAATTTCCTGACATCGGTTCGATTCCTGGCATCAGGAAAATTCCCCGATCGAACATATTTCCCGAATTACCGGATACTGGACATTGGAGCGTCATCATGCGTAAAAAGAGCGTCATATCGGAAGCCCGCGAGATTCAGGCCTCAATCGAGATGATCGACCTGGGTGCGCGCCTGCAATTGCTGGAGAGCGAAACCAGCCTGAGCCGGGAGCGTCTTATCAAGCTCTACAAGGAATTGAAAGGCGTTTCCCCTCCTAAAGGGATGCTGCCCTTTTCCGCCGACTGGTTTCTGACCTGGCAGCCCAACATTCACTCTTCCGTATTTGCCGATATTTACCGCTACCTGATCACGCATGCCGATTGCCGTGGTATCAAAGCCATCATCAAAAGCTACAAACTCTACCTGGAGCATTGCGAGATAAGCGAAATGGAACCGGTGTTGAGCCTGACTCGTGCCTGGACACTGGTGCGCTTCTTCGAGGGAAATATTCTGCAAACCGCGCCGTGCATGCAGTGCAGCGGACACTTCGTCGTACATGCCAATGACCTTCATCACCGCTACGTGTGCGGATTATGCAACACGCCGTCACGCGCCGGCAAAACCAATAAACCACGGGCGCAAATGTTCACTGAGGTGCTCGCCTAGCAGGCTGCCGGGCGATTGAAGAATCGCAGCAAAAAATGAACCGGCCAGCCGATTTCCTTTAAGTTCGACAGGCTGCTGCCGGCCAACCTCCCGGCGTCATCGATCCGGGAGGTTCTTTCCCCTTCTGGTTGGAATCTTTTCTTTCCCGACACTTCTCTCTCGTTTCTCTCCCCGTTTTTCGCTACTTCCTCTCCTAAAGTTTACCGGGTTCCGGCCGTTACAAAGGTGGGGTATTTCAGTGGAATTGCCGTTGCTCCAATGCTGGTGAATCAGGCTGCATACTGCACGCAATAACCGGCAATGGCTGGGCAATGGCTGCCAATACCAGCAACGCTGATTATGCAATCAGCACAACAATTCGAACTGGGGAAGTGTCGGAGATATGCTAATAATAATCGGAACTCTCGTCGTTCTCGGATCAGTGTTCGGCGGGTATGCTCTTGCGGGCGGACACCTTGCCGCACTGTTCCAACCGGTCGAACTGCTGATTATCGGTGGCGCCGCATTGGGCGCCTTTGTACTGGGCAATACAGGCAAGGCGCAGAAAGCCACGCTCAAGGCGCTGCCGAAAATCATGGAGCGTCCCAAGTACACCAAAGCCATGTATATGGATCTCATGGCTCTCCTCTACGATCTTCTTGCCAGAGCGCGCAAGGAAGGGTTGATGTCAATAGAACACGATGTGGATGAACCGCACGAAAGCGCCATTTTTGCGAATTATCCGAATATCCTGGCGGATCAGCAGGTGCTGGAGTTCATGACAGACTATCTGCGCCTGATGGTGGGCGGCAATCTCAACGCGTTCGAGCTTGAAAACCTGATGGATAACGAGATCGAGACTCATCATCAGGAAGGTGAAATACCGGTGCAATGCATCAACAAAATGGCCGACAGCATGCCGGCCTTCGGCATTGTTGCGGCTGTGATGGGCGTGGTGCACACCATGGCCTCGGTGGGCCTTCCCCCGTCCGAGTTAGGCATATTGATTGCCCAGGCGCTAGTCGGCACCTTTCTCGGCATCCTGCTGGGCTACGGCTTGGTGGGGCCGCTTGCCTCAGTGCTGGAGCAGAAGCTCGGAGAGTCCACCAAGATGTTGCAATGTATCCGGGTTACGCTGCTTTCGAGTATTAACGGCTATGCGCCGGCGTTGGCGGTTGAATTTGGCCGCAAGGTACTCTATTCGACCGAACGGCCCAGCTTCAGCGAGCTGGAAGATTGTGTCAGACAGGCTAAAGTCAGATGACCGGAAGCACCCATGGCTAACCAGATTCGTCCCATTGTAATCAAAAAAATTACAAGGCGTAGTGTCCATCACGGCGGCCAATGGAAGATTGCATACGCGGATTTCGTCACCGCAATGATGGCATTTTTCCTGCTCATGTGGTTACTCAGCACCTCCAGCAAGGCCGAACTGCAAGGCATTTCCGAGTATTTTCAGACGCCGCTGCAGGTCATGCCCTCGAGAGGCCATGGCACTCACGATGGCACAAGCATCATTCAGGGAGGAGGCCAGGATCTGGCGAAACAGAAGGGGCAGCTCAAAAGATACCCTTCCGACGCTGACACGAAGCCTCTCAATCTCAAGGCCGCGCAGGCTGAACTGGAGCGCCTCGATAAGCTCAGACTCGAGGATTTGAAGGACCGGCTGGAACGGTTGATAGAATCCAACCCGACCATGCGCCAGTTCAGGAAGCAGTTGCTGGTGGATATTACCACTGAAGGGCTGCGTATCCAGATTGTCGACGACCGGAACCGCCCCATGTTCGCGCTCGCCAGGGCTGAACTGGAACCTCATACCAGGGATATCCTGCAAAAGCTCGGCGACGTGCTGAACGAGATGCCGAACAAGGTCAGCCTCTCGGGTCATACGGACGCAACGCCCTATGCGAGCGGCGAGAAGCACTACAGCAATTGGGAACTGTCGGCGGACCGGGCCAATGCCTCGCGGCGTGAACTTGTCGCGGGCGGCATGAGCGAGCAAAAGATCATGCGGGTGGTCGGTTTAAGTTCCGCTGCGCTTTTCGATAAGGATGACCCGGTTAATCCCATCAACCGCCGCATCAGCATTATCGTAATGAGTAAAAAAGCCACGGCGGCTCTTGACAAGGAAGGTGGTGAAACCAAAAAAATCAAAAGCGGCACGGTAGTGAATTCGCAAGCGCTACGCTTGGCCGATAGCAGTTAAAGACCTCCAGGTCCGACGCTAATAAAAGCCGTTCAAATACTTTAACCTGACTCCAGGCGACGCCTGGATTCAGGTTAAAACGGAATTGCGGGCGGAAGTTCGCTCTTTTCCGCCGATGACCTATTCCTGAAGCACCCGATAATTGGCATATGCACGATTATGGATGTGCCTCAGGGAGTCAGCGGTGAGCGAAGATAGCGATCTTGAACGGACGGAACCTGCGTCGCAGAAGCGGCTTGAGAAAGCCCGCGACGATGGACAAGTACCGCGCTCCACGGAACTGTCCACATTCATGGCCTTGATCGCCGCCGGCGCTGGCCTGTTGCTGATGGGTGGTCATCTTGGGCGAGAGCTTGCGAGCCTGATGAAAGACGGGATGATGGTGCCGCCTGAGATCGGCTTCAATTCCGGCTTGCTCACCGAGCGTATGCTCGACCAGTCTTTGCACGCCCTCTTTGCATTGTCCCCATTTCTGATTCTGATGTTCCTCGTGGCGCTGCTCGCGCCCATGCTGCTCTCCGGCTGGCTTTTTACCTGGAAGTCCCTTACCCCCGACCCCAGCCGGCTTAATCCTATGAAAGGCCTGGTTCGCATGTTTTCGCTGAACAGTCTGGTCGAGCTGGTCAAGGCGCTCCTTAAAGCCACGTTGATCGGCACGATGGCGATCTGGACCGTTTGGCATCAAAAAGAAGCAGTGCTGTCACTGATTTCAGCGCCGCTTGCGGCAAGCGCCGGTCACATAGCTGAACTGACCATCATGAGTTTTATGGCCATCGCGGGAACGATGGTGCTGATCGCAGCGGTAGACGTACCATTCAAGCTCTGGGATCACTACCGCAAGCTCAAGATGACCAAGGAAGAGCTGCGCCAGGAAAACAAGGAAACAGAAGGCGACCCGCACGTCAAATCCCGCATCCGTGCCCAGCAGCACGCCATGGCCAGAAAACGCATGATGAGCGAGATTCCCAAGGCTGACGTGATCGTGACGAATCCGACCCATTATGCGGTTGCGTTGAGGTACGAAGACGGCAAGATGCGTGCGCCTAAAGTCGTTGCCAAGGGTGCGCACCTGTTGGCACAGAAGATCCGCGATATTGGTGAGCAGAATCACGTGCCGCTGCTCGAAGCGCCGCCGCTCGCCCGCGCTTTATATCATCACGCCGAGCTGGGAGATGAAATTCCGCAAGCGCTGTATAACGCCGTTGCTGAAGTGCTGGCCTATATTTACCAGTTGCGCCGCCACCAAGCATACGGCCAATCCGGCGGCAAGGCTCCGCTCCCGCCCGATGCGCTGCCAGTACCGGCTGAAATGGACCCGGAAAATACCGCCTCCCAGAAACATGAGAAAAACCTGAATAAACCATGAATTCGATCAAGAAACTGACTTACCTCTTTAGTGGCGTGAGCGTGCACAGCCTGGCCGGGCCACTGCTGATATTAATGATTCTTGGCATGATGGTGCTGCCGCTGCCCGCCTTCCTGCTGGACATGATGTTTACCTTCAACATCGCGCTTTCCATCATGGTATTGCTGGTCAGCATCCATACGCTCAAGCCGCTTGATTTCGCGGTATTTCCCACGGTTTTGCTGCTTTCAACGCTATTGCGGCTGTCGCTCAACGTGGCATCCACCCGCATCGTACTGATGGAAGGCCATACCGGACCCGATGCGGCGGGAAAGGTAATCGAAGCATTTGGCCACTATCTGGTCGGCGGCAACTACACGGTAGGGATCGTGGTGTTCATCATTCTCGTGGTGATCAATTTTATCGTGATTACCAAGGGGGCAGGGCGCATCGCCGAGGTTGCCGCGCGCTTCACCTTGGATGCCATGCCCGGCAAGCAGATGGCGATTGACGCGGACCTGAATGCCGGCCTCATCGGTGAGGAAGAAGCCGGCAAGCGTCGCACCACCATCGCTCAGGAAGCAGAATTCTATGGTTCGATGGACGGCGCGAGCAAATTCGTGAGGGGGGATGCAATCGCGGGCATCCTGATCCTGATCATCAACGTGGTCGGTGGATTGATCATCGGCACGCTGCAGCACGACCTGGACCTTGCTACCGCGGCTAAAAACTATACCCTGCTCGCCATTGGAGATGGGCTGGTCGCACAAATTCCCGCGCTCATCATCTCCACCGCGGCCGGCCTGGTGGTAAGCCGCGTGGGTACCGACGAGAATATCAGCACCCAACTGGCGGGCCAGCTCTTTTCAAGGCCGCAGGTGCTGATCCTGACCGCGACGATCATCGGCCTGATGGGCATGATACCGGGTATGCCCCACATTGCCTTTCTGCTGCTGGCGGCTGTGCTGGGTGGCGGAGCCTACCTGCTGATTCAGCGCAACAGGCAGGCGGCGGTTCCCGCCGCGGCCGCGCCCGCTGCACAGCCGGAAATCCAGGATGCGAGTTGGGATGACGTAATGCCCGTGGATATCCTGGGGCTCGAGGTCGGGTACCGGCTGATCCCGCTGGTAGACAACGCGCAGGACGGAGAACTGCTGCGGCGGATCAAGGGCGTACGCAAGAAATTCGCCCAGGAAATCGGGTACCTTCCGCCACCGGTACACATTCGCGACAATCTGGAACTGCGGCCCAATGGTTACCGGCTCACGCTCAAAGGCGTTGTGATTGGCGCGGGCGAGGTCAACGTCGGTCAATACCTGGCGATCAATCCGGGTACGGTATCCGCCAGTTTGCCTGGCCTCCTGACCAGCGATCCCGCATTTGGATTGCCCTCGGTCTGGATCGACGCCAGTCAGCGCGAGTATGCCCAGACCCTGGGTTATACCGTGGTGGATGCCGGCACAGTCGTCGCAACGCATCTTAACCATCTGGTACATGGCCATTCGGCGGAACTGCTGGGCCGCATGGAGGTACAGCAATTACTGGACCGTCTCGCGAAGGATTCGCCCAAGCTGGTAGAAGATCTGATCCCGAAGCTGCTGCCGCTCTCCACCCTTCAGAAGATCCTGCAGAATCTGCTCGAAGAGAATGTGCACATCCGCGATATGCGGACTATCGTCGACGCGCTGGCGGAGCACGCCGTCCGGATTCAGGACCCGCACGAACTGACCGCGCTGGTTCGCATCGCTTTAGGTCGGGCGATTGTCCAGCAGATTTGGCCGCAGCCGGGCGATTTGCAGGTCATCGCCTTGGATTCCGGGCTTGAAAGGCTGCTGACACAAGCTTTGCAAGCCAGCCCGAACGGAGTCGGCATAGAGCCAGGCCTGGCCGATACGCTGCTACGCGAAGCCTCCGGCGCTAGCCGTCGCCAGGAACAGGTAGGCCTCGTGCCGGTACTGCTGGTGCCCGCACCGCTGCGAACACTGCTGGCCCGGTTCCTGCGCCGTACCGTTCCGCAGCTCAAGATATTGTCACACGCCGAAGTACCCGATTCCAGCAACATTAAAGTCACGTCTATTCTGGGAGCCCGAGCATGAGCATCAAACGATTTTTTGGTAAAACGACCAGTGAGGCATTGCGCAAGGTTCGCGATGCACTTGGTTCCGATGGGGTAATTCTATCCAACCGTGCGGCGGATGGCGGCGTCGAGATATTGGCCTTGAGCAATAATGACATGACGGCCATGATACCGCCGCCCGAGTCTGAAAAAGCAGAATCGGCACCACAAGTACATCGGGAACAGGAGGCAGACGAGTTCTGGTGTCACAAGCAGGCGCTTCTTCCTTCCGCCAGGAAAAACGCTCTGAAGTATGCCCTTGAAGCTGATACAGACTTCAAGAACCTGGCTCGACCTGATACGGGTCTTTCTAATGAAAAACAAGCGCAATGGGCAGGCGCGGCGGTAATTGAAAACGACAGGGTAACCCCGATTCCGGCTGCTGAAACCCCTCAAATGACGGCACCGGTAGCACAACCAATACCGGACCCGGCAATCGGCAGAAAAACAAACCACTCTACAATTGATTCCGGCCAGCCGGCACGCGTGACGAATGAGGCCGCCGTGCCGGAGGTTTCCGTTTCCGGTTCCGCAAAACGGGGCCGAAATACCCGTAAAGCACCCGGCAAAATTATTCCGGATGAGAATACTTCCAGTAAAAAGAATCCGCCTGTAATCGATCCCCTTCAAATGGCAGACGCGGTGGCCGCGAGTGTGCTCAAAGAGATCAGGTCGCTGCGCGGCACTATGGAACAGCAATTCTCCGCGCTGAACTGGAATAATCAGGAAAAACGCGACCCGGTCCACGGAGGACTGCTGCGCCAGGTATTGGCGGCAGGCTTCAGCCGTTCCCTCGCGCACAGCCTGCTGGAACAACTGCCTGCGGAAAATACCGGAAAAGGCGAAAAAGACACGATGAACTGGATAAAAAACGTGCTGACTTCCAATCTCCGGAGCATTGGCGACGAGCGCGAAATTCTGGAGAAGGGCGGTGTTTATGCACTGGTGGGTCCTACCGGGGTGGGCAAGACGACGACTACCGCAAAACTGGCGGCGCGTTGCGTGGTGCGCCACGGCGCAGACAAGCTTGCGCTGCTCACTACCGACAGTTACCGCATTGGCGGGCATGAGCAATTGCGGATTTATGGCAAGATCCTTGGGGTTACCGTGCTTGCCGTGAGGGACGCGCAGGACCTGAGCCTCGCCTTGGCTGAGTTGCGGGGCAAGCATATGGTTCTGATCGACACCGTGGGCATGGGTCAGCGCGACCAGATGGTGGCCGAACAGGTTGCGATGCTGGCAGGTTGCGGCACCCCGGTCAAACGGCTGCTGCTGCTCAATGCCGCTTCCAACCGGCATACACTCGACGAGGTGGCTCACGCCTATCAGGGGGACGGCCTGGCGGGTGCAATCATCACCAAACTGGATGAAGCGGTCACCATTGGCTGCGCGCTCGACACCGCAATCCGTCATCGCTTGCCGCTTTATTATGTAGCGGGCGGCCAGCGCGTTCCGGAAGATCTTGAAATGGCTGACTCCCGGGCTCTGGTGAATCGCGCGCTGGATAATCTACCTGACGAATCTTCCTGCGCTATGTCGGAAGATGCGTTCCCCTCGATCGTGATGGACCACAATATCGGCGCGGGCAACCCGGATAAAAGCGAGGCCCGTCTTGGCTGAGCCCATCCATGACCAGGCAGAGGGACTCCGTCGCTTGCTGGTACAGAATTTTCTTAATGTTCTCACCATCACTTCCGGTGGCACGGGCACAGGCAAGACAACTACGGTAATCAGTCTGGCGGCCGCCCTTGCACGCAGCGGCAAGCATGTACTGGTAATCGATGAAAATGCGGGCGCCAATAACGTCAGCGCTACGCTGGGTATCAGCGCCCATCGTGATTTGCTCGATGTAATCCGGCGCGACAAGACGCTGGATGAAGTGATCATTCCTGGCCCCGGAGGGTTTTTCATCCTGCCGGCTGGGCGCGGTATGCGTGTTCTAGGAAAGCTGAGCGCGGCCGACCAGGCTCATGTGATCAGCTGTTTCGCGCAACTTGCTCAACCGATCGACGTAATACTCATCGATGCCGCACCGGGCCGATCCAGCCAGATGCTTACGCTTGCCCATTCCATTCATGAAATCGTGGTCGTCGTTTCCCCCGAGCCCGCTTCGATTACCGCGGCCTATGCGTTGATCAAGCATACCTGTAGTCATCATCAGGATAAACAGCATTTTCACGTAATGGTCAACAAGGCTGGAACCGAGACCCAGGCGAAGATGATTTTCGACAACATGGCTGACGTAGCCAGGCGTCATCTCTCGGTTTCACTCGATTTCATGGGTTTTGTGCCGCAAGACGGCAAGCTCTGCCTCGGCCGGCGTGTAACCGGCGCCATTCCCGCTACGGCTTCAGCCGCCGCATTCAGCCGGATAGCGGAATCACTGGCTGACTGGCCCTGCCCGGATGACGAGGAGACAGGCCTGGAACGCTTCATGGAATGCCTGCTGCTAAGCAGCCAGAACAACAGTGCCGATGCCGCCGTCACCGCCACCGCCGCAGGTGCGAGATGAGCCAGATGATGTATACCTCAGCCGGCGTAATCGATAAACAGCAGCATCTTGCCGAGTTTGCCCCACTCGTCAAACGCATCGCGCATCACATGATGTCCAGGCTGCCGGGTAGCGTGGAAGCGGATGACCTCATCCAGGTCGGCATGATGGGTTTGATGGATGCGCTGAATCGCTACCAGGAAATACCGGGGGCGCAGTTTGCGACATATGCGCAGCAGCGCATACGCGGCGCCATGCTGGACGAATTACGCCAGATGGATTGGCTGCCGCGGGGGGCGCGCAGGAATATGCGTCAAATCGAAACAGCAATCAACGCACTGCAGCAACGCCTCGGCCGTGCGCCCACGGAACCGGAAATAGCCAAGGAACTCGAGGTGCCAATCGAAGGCTACCACGAAATGCTGCTCGATGCGCGGGGTGCGCAGCTGATCCATTATGAAGATTTCTCCGATAGCGAAAATGACGATTTCCTGGAGCGCAACTGCGTCGACACCAGCGGTGATCCACTGGCGAGCCTGTTGAACGGCGACCTGAGGCAAGTGCTGATCGGCGCCATAAGCGGCTTGCCGGATCGAGAAAAAACATTGATGGGGCTCTACTATGAGCAGGAGCTGAATTTCAAGGAGATCGGCGCGGTTCTCGGCGTATCCGAATCCAGGGTATGTCAGATACATAGCCAGGCAGTTGCGCGTTTACGCGCCAAACTCAAGGAATGCGCATGGACTTCAACAGCATAATCGGAATTGCCGTCGCTTTGATTGCCATCTTTGGCGGGCAAGCGCTGGAAGGCGGCCATCTCGGCTCACTTGTCCAGTTTACCCCGCTTCTTATCGTGCTGGGGGGTACATTGGGAGCGGTACTGTTGCAAAGCCCGGTGCGCCAGTTCGTACTCGGCATGAAGATGAGCCGCTGGGTATTTGTTCCACCGGTACTCGACGCGGGTATATTGGTAGAGCATATCGCCATATGGAGCACCACTGTCCGCAAGGAGGGCTTACTGTCGCTCGATACGCATGTGGAAGGTATTGATGATCCTTTCGTAAAAAAAGGATTGCAACTGGTGCTGGACGGTACGGAGCCGCTGGTATTGAAGCGCATGCTGGAAGTAGAGATCGATACATTCGAAGACTTTCATCACCAAGGCGCAAGAGTATGGGAAGCCGCAGGCGGCTACGCGCCGACCATCGGCATTCTGGGTGCCGTGATAGGTCTTATACAGGTGATGGAGAATTTGTCGGACCCTGCCCATCTGGGCAATGGGATCGCCGTGGCGTTCGTGGCCACTATTTATGGCGTGGGGCTCGCAAATCTGGCATTCCTGCCCATCGCCAACAAACTGAAAACGCTCATCGGCCGTCAGGTACTGATGCGCGAAATGCTGGTGGACGGGTTGGTCGGTATTGCCAAAGGCGAGAACCCGAGGTTGATCACTGGACGCCTCAACGGGTACTTGGCGTGACCCTAAAACATTAATGAATATTATTGCTGCAAGAAGGGTAACACCCAAAGGCAATACCCAACGGCAACACAAATTTTTATACACATTCAAAAGGCAATAATGAAAGAAGATCACCGCACCACGACAACAAGCAGAATCGAGGATTCAGTTAACCCGGATGATGACCAGGGAGCGCCATTGAAAGATATGGAGCGTCCAGAGAGGCGGCAGGGGGAAAGACGGCTTGGTGCAGAACGTCGCGACCCGAATAGCCCAGGAGCGAACAATCCTGACAGGCGCAATCCGAATCGCCGGATAGCAGGGCGACGGGCGACCGATAAAGGAAAGGGCGCCAAGGCCTAGCAGCCTGTCAGATTTAAAGGAAATCGGCTGAAAAAGTGTCTGACTGTTTCATATCGGTGCTTTTCGACCAATAGAACAACTATTGGCCTTCAAAATCCCCAAAATCTGCCCTCACCAGTCACTTTTTCGCTGCGATTCTTTAAGTCCGACAGGCTGCTAGAACGGAACACCACTCATCCATAACCCCACACTTGAATCCTTAAATGCCGCGCAGACACAGATCGGAAGAGCGTGAAAATCACGAGCGGTGGCTGGTATCCTACGCCGACTTCATTACCCTGCTGCTTGCGCTGTTTGTTGTGATGTATGCAGCCTCCCGCTTGAATGACGGCCAGTATGACCAGGTGCTGACGGGGTCGTTCGTCAGTGCGTTCGGTGCACAACCGGACGGGCGCGATAAGGCAGTCCTGACGCCTGACGTCATATTGCCGAAACGTGCACCGAAAACTACTCCGATTACCGCTTCGACCCTTCCAACGCCGGACGATGAGCTTGCGGTAAAAAAAGCACGTCGATTTGTGGAAGCGCAACGCCAGCAGAAGGACCAAATGGATATCATCGCCCGCGAAATCACGGCCGTATTCGGTTCGCTGGTGGAAGATGGGCAGGTAAGGGTAATTCACAGCAACCTGGGCCTGGGAGTGGAGATCAATGCCAGCGTATTATTTTCGCCCGGCCAGGCGCTATTGCAGCAAGATTCCAGCAGAGTGATCGAGGCGGTGGCGCAGGTGTTGAAGAACGACAGCCATGCGATTCAGGTGGAAGGCCATACCGACAATATACCGATCATCACCGAAAAATTTCCCTCCAACTGGGAACTGTCGGCCGTGCGTGCCAGCAGCGTGGTGAGGTTGATGATCGGCAATGGCGTGGATGCCACGCGGCTTACGGCAGCGGGATATGGCGAAAATCGCCCTGTCGGACCGAACGACACGGAGGAGGGCCGTATGCGAAACCGGCGAGTCACAATCATGATCCTGTCCAGCCTTCCCGATATCTCAGCCGGGATTTTATCCGGGAATTCATCTGAGGGTTCATCCGACACTTCAACCGGGGCTTCACCTGATGCGATACCCGGCCTATCCAATACCGTACCTGCTACCTTGATAGACACCTGATTGGGTACGTTGGCCTGGCACACTGCGCCGTATCGGAAAGCTTACTGATCGACTCAGCCCTCGCCAAGCTGGCGACCACCGAAAAACGGCTGGGGTTGGCCATCCGAACAATACAGCCTCGCGCTTTGCCCGCCATGGGTCGAGGTCTGTAATACCGATATCGCCTGCTGGATGTAGCGCAGGCGCTGACCGACAAGGATGCCGTTGATCTTGTTGAGCTGACTGGCTGTTTCCGCCAATTGAAGCAATTCCTCCCACGCACCGACAGCAGCGGGGCTATCGCGTAAACCGCGTTCCATGCCGATGTGGTCTTGAGTATAGCCGAGCTTTCTCAACCAGTAGTTGCGCGCATCCGACAGTTGAGCCAATTGTTGGGCCTGATGCGCTTTTTCGTTGGCGATCAACAGCAGCAGAGATGCGCCCGGCTGCTGTAATGCAGCTTGCTCCCGGCGCAAAATATCGATGAAGTCCCGCGTTGCGTCGCGCTCGCGGCTGATGCAGGCAACGGGATCGAAAATACTGTTGGTCAAGTTAACCCTTCCCCCTATGGATCAGGTCGCGCACTGTGTCGAGCAAACCATCGGCGACCTTGCCGGGGTTTACGGTGAAGTGGCCCTCGCTGATTGCCCGTTTGATTTCCTCTACCCTGACGGCGTCGAAAACTTCGACATCCCCCAATTTTTTTTCGATGCTTTGCAATTGTATGCTCAGTTGAACGCTATCTTTTCCGCCCACTGAAGCATTCTGGCTTTTTGAAGGCACGCTGCCCACTGCCATTTGCCCGGGTTTGCCAGCGCTCGCCTCGCCGATGGGCTTGGTAGCGTTGGTTTTGATGTTATTTTCTATCTGCACGGATTTGCTCCTACAATTGATTGTAAGCAGTGTAACGGAGACCTCGGAAGAAACTTGAGTTTTTTTGCCAAAATCTGTGGCACAACAGGTTCAACCTGAAAAGCCTTTTATATCAGTGGCAAAAACCATCACACATTTGACCAAATTCTCATTGCAGTTCTACGATCCATCAATAGTTCACAGGATGGGTGCAATAGTTCGTAGGATGGGTGGAGCAGAGCATAACCCATCAGAATTTGCGTCTGGCCCCATATGGCAAACCCATGGCTGAGCCGATAATGCAATTTATCACGGCTGGAAAGTTGCTTTCATGAAACGAACGTGATGGGTTGCGCTCTGCTCCACCCATCCTACGGCCCTACAGTCTACAGTCTGCGGTCCATCAATAACTTACTTCCACTATTGCTCCGGCCCGGGCGGTCCCGCTCACCACCGAACCCGAAGCAATACGAACCTGCACCAGCTGTCCCTCAGCGGCGTTATTGAGCGCTCTACCATCCGCCGTTACGCTGAATCCACGTCCGCTGGAGACCAGTTTCACATTTTGATTCTGCATCACTGCCGCTCGTGCGCGCAGCATGTCCTGGCGTAACGGGCTTCCGAAAGAAATGCTGCCGGAGAGCGTTCTACCCAAAGCCAGATTCGGGTCAGTGACAACACCCGGCGGAAGCTGCGCCAGATCGCCGCTGCGGGTGGCCAGATCCGCCGCGGTAAGCATATGTCCTTGCGTCAGAGGCTTGGCGCTGACAACATAATCCGCAATGACTTTTACCATGGCGCGTATGTAAATCGTCCATTGATATGGCACGGTGCAACGCACTATCACAGTGGTATTGCCCCACGGCCGGCTGCCGGGCGGCAAGGACGGCTCAAGTGCGGCGCAGGCGGGCAGGTTGATCCGGGGATCGATTGCACCCAGCGTAATTTCAGGCTGACCGGGCAGACCGGCCGACTGGGTATGCAGGAAGTTCAAGACAATATCCTGGACAAGACGCGGATCCTGCCTAGCGTTCGCCGATGCCGAAGCCGAGCCCAATGCCGCAGCGGACAGGGAGAGAAGGGCGACAAAGCTCAGGCCGCAGGAAAGTACATGGCGAGACACGATGGGCATGGCGAATTCCTCAAAAAAATGTCCTGGATCAGGGTGAACCGGGGTTGGCCGCAATTCTAGTCTGCGGGCCACCTCGGCAGCATGTCGAACTGAGGCGGGTTTGGGCCGTTATTTGATGAATTGCCCGCATGCATGACAACGCATCATGTTTAACGCAATCAACCTGATCCGGACCTCTTGATCCTGCAGGAAAACGGCATTGATTGCCTCCTCCCATTTCTTCCTTTCGACAAGCAGACTGGATTTGTGGTCCTGTGGCTGCGGAATAGTTGGCGAGGCAGCCTCGCATCACAGGGGAAGGCCCATTACTGGAAAGGACTTAGAAAGCGAAAGATCGCTTAAACCCGAAGATAAAGGGTTTTAACCCTGCTGATCTTTCTTTTGGACCGATCAGGAGTGAAATACCATGGCAGCAGCGCAATTTCCAATCAATACCGGTATCGGAAGCATGTACTTGAGGAGAATTCATGATAAACAAACTTGACGCGACATTTCGCTTTTACGAGGATGCCGCCAATCTGCGGGCCCATCGCCAGCAATTGATCGCGTCCAACATCGCCAACGTGGATACGCCGAACTTTAAGGCGCGCGACATCAGTTTCAAGGACGCGCTGGAGAATACCGGCGGCAACAAGGTCGTCAAACTGGCAACAAATGTTCCGAATCATATTGCGTCGCCAAGCAGTGGCGGCGGGGCAGCCGCAGCCGGCGCGCCGTTGATGTATCGCGCCGCCATACAGGGAAGCGTGGATGGCAATACGGTAGATATGGATATCGAGCGCAGTCAGTTTGCTGACAACGCTATCCACTACGAGGCCAACCTCACATTCATCAGCGACCAGATCAAAATCATGCGGGCTGCCATTCAAGGTTAAGGAGAGATTGCATCATGTCCCTGTTCAATATTTTTACCGTCGCCGGTTCGGCGATGACAGCCCAGAATCAACGCCTGAACGTGGTGGCGAGCAACCTCGCCAACGCCGATAGCGCGGTGAGTTCCAATGGCCAGCCATACAGGGCCAAACAGGTGCTGTTCATGAGTATCCCGTCAGTAGCCGGCGCCGATCCCAACAACGCATCCAATGGGGTAAAGGTGTCGGGGGTAGTCGAGGATCAATCACCGATGAAGCTGATATACGAACCCAGCCATCCGATGGCAAACGAGGAAGGTTTCGTGACCATGCCGAATGTGAATGTGGTGGAGGAAATGGTCGATATGATCTCCGCCTCGCGTTCGTATCAGAATAATGTGGATATGATGAATACCGCAAAGACCCTGCTGCTGAAGACTCTAAGCATCGGGCAATAAGCAATCGCACAACAAGGAAAAACCATGAGCACAATCCAGGATACACAATCGGCCTCAAATCTTTTTGCAACGTATGGTGCAAAAAATACGGCCAAACCGGCGGCGGATGATCCCCAGGACCGGTTTCTCAAGCTGCTGGTTACGCAGATGAAGAATCAGGATCCTCTCAACCCACTTGATAACGCTCAAGTGACTTCGCAACTGGCGCAAATCAGTACGGTCAACGGTATCGAAAAGCTTAATGCCACTATCCAGGCCATGGCGAGCAACTTTAACGCGGGACAATCTCTGCAGGCTGCCACCATGATCGGTAAAGACGTGCTCGTGCCCGGGTCCGATCTAAGGTTGGCGGGTGGCGGCGGAATATTCGGCGTGGAACTGGCGCAAGCGGCGGATCAGGTGAAAGTAACGATACACGATGCCTCAGGCCGCGCAATCCGGGTTATGGATCTGGATGCGCTGCCAGCCGGTCCCTTGGCCTTGGCATGGGACGGCAAGACCACCGAGGGTGTCCAGGCCGCCGATGGTACGTACAGCTTCAGCGTAGCAGCGTCGCGCGGTGACCAGAAGATCGATGCGCAACCGCTGGCCTTCGGCTCTGTTCAGGGCGTTTCCCAGGGAAATGAAGGCGTCCGGCTGAATGTCGGAACGCTTGGAATGGTGGGGTTGACCGATATCAAACAGATTTTTTAAACCGGGCATTATCGAGTATTCCGCCTCATGGATGAGGCGCTATCCAAGGAGTTATCATGAGTTTCCAGCAAGGCTTAAGTGGTTTGAACGCAGCATCGAAAAACCTGGATGTGATCGGCAACAACGTGGCTAATGCCAATACGGTGGGGTTCAAGCAGTCTCAGGCCCAGTTTGCGGATGTGTTCGCCAATTCACTTTCGGGCGGCAGCAGCGTTCAGTCCGGCATCGGCGTCAAGGTTGCCGCAATCGCGCAGCAGTTCAATCAGGGCAGCATTACCGCATCCAGCAATCCGCTCGATGTTGCGATCAACGGCGGCGGCTTTTTTCGCCTGAGCGATCAGGGCACCATCAACTATTCGCGCAACGGTCAATTCCATCCGGATAAGGATGGGTTCATCGTTAACAGCAGCGGCCAGCGCCTCACCGGGTATACGGCGAACGCAACCGGCGTGGTCAGTACCGCCGCGCCAACCGATTTGCAGATCTCGACGGCCGACCTGCCGCCCGCGGCAACCACGCTGGTGAGCGCCCTTGTTAACCTGGATTCGCGCGAACCGACACTCAGTTCCGCTGCCTTCAACCTGGTTGATCCGACAACGTACCATGGTTCAACCTTTCTGCCGATTCACGACAGCCTGGGCAACCCGAGCACACTGTCGGCCTATTTCCTCAAGACAGGCACCAATAGTTGGGATGTCTTTGCGGCCAATGATGGCGCTTTGCTCAATGGCGGCGCATCGGTGGGCGCGTTGAATTTCTTGTCCAACGGCGCGCTCGACCCGCTAAGTTCCAGTATATTCAGTGTAGCGGCGCCGGTCAGCACCGGTGCCAATCCTCTGGCTTTCAATCTTGATTTCACCGGCACGACCCAGTTTGGATCCAGCTTCGGCATCAACGCGCTGGAGCAGGACGGTTATACCTCAGGTCGGCTCACCGGGTTTGCCGTCGGGGCCGACGGCATAATCCGCGGCAGCTATTCGAGCGGAAAATTTTTAACCCTGGGACAGGTGGCGCTAGCCAATTTCGCCAATCCCCAGGGTCTGGAATTGCGCGGTAATAATACCTGGAAAGAAAGCGCCGCCTCTGGCGCTGCATTGGTGGGCGTACCCAATACTGGAGGGTTGGGTGTATTGCAATCCGGCGCAGTTGAGGATTCGAACGTGGAGCTTACCTCGGAGCTCGTCAATATGATTACTGCCCAGCGAATCTACCAGGCCAATGCCCAAACCATCAAGACACAAGACCAGCTATTACAGACGATAGTGAATCTGAAATGATGGTAAGCATGAGGGCATAAGCGACCGCAACTGCTAGCAGCCGATTTCCTTTAAGCCCGACAGGCCGCTAGACCTCGATTTCGTATTTCACCGTTGCGAAAACGTGATGCACGGCGATATCTGCAATCGAGGTTCGTTTCAGAGGCTGCTCAACCTGCCACATGGGTTTCTAACCCTACTTAAAAAATCCACCTACCACAGGAGTAATCATGGATCGAATGATCTATGTTTCCATGACCGGCGCAAAGCATACGCTGGGGCAACAGGCCGCCATGTCGCACAATCTGGCGAACGCAAACACGACTGGCTACCGTGCCGAGACCAGTGTGTTACGGGCCGTGCCGATCCTCGGTAATACGCTGGCAACACGGGCATTCGTGGTGGATTCCAGCGCTGGCGCGGATTTTCGCCCCGGTACCGAGCAGCATACCGGGCGTGAACTCGACGTAGCAATACAGGGACCGGGATGGATCGCCGTGCAACTGGAAGATGGGAGCGAAGCGTACACACGCAACGGCAGCCTGCATATCAGCTCCAGCGGGATATTGCAGACTCGCAACGGCCTGAATATACAGGGCGACGGCGGACCGATTTCCATTCCCCCAAATACCGTCGTCACGATGGGGAGGGACGGGACGGTCTCCACCGTGCCGGCAGGCGCAGGCGCGAATGAACCGAGTATCTCCTCCACAATTGGCCGCATCAAGCTGGTCAATCCTCCCGAGGCCCAACTCACGCGTGGCCTGGATGGGCTGTTCCGACTAGTGGGTGGCGGCGAGTCCGAGGCCGATGTCGAGGTCACGCTCAGCAGCGGCGCGCTGGAGGGCAGCAACGTCAATGTAGTCGAGGCTTTGGTCGACATGATCTCGCTTTCGCGCCAGTTTGAAATGCACATGAAGATGCTCAAGAATGCCGAGGGTAATGCTCAACGCGCCAGTGTCCTCCTGTCGGTAAACGGCTGATACCCGAACGCCAGACTCCACTGTAATCCTTGCAATAATCCACAAGTAGGTCGGGCTCCGCCCGACATCGTTTTTGATTGTCGGGCGGAGCCCGACCTACTTGCGCATAGCGCATTACGCCTAATCCAACATCGATCAATTTGCGTTATGCACAGGACGATTTCGTCGTATCGAATCAAGATGAAACCGGGAAGAAACACGGAATTGACCCTCTTTTCCACGCGCTGGCCATCTCGGCGCTGTTATACGATGTCGCAAATATCGCACCTCGGTTAGTGGCTGCACAGCGCCCTTACCGCTTAACCTTCAGGAGAACCACTTGATTCGCTCACTCTGGATTTCAAAGACCGGTCTGGATGCACAACAGACCCAGATGGATGTCATCGCCAACAATCTGGCAAATGTCAGCACTAATGGGTTCAAGCGCTCGCGCGCCGTGTTCGAGGACCTGATATACCAGACGTTGCGCCAGCCTGGCGCGCAATCATCGCAGCAGACGCAATTGCCATCCGGCCTGCAGATCGGTACCGGCGTAAGGCCGGTCGCCACGGAGCGCGTGTATACCCAGGGCAACTTGCAGCAGACCGGCAACTGGAAGGATGTGGCGATCAACGGCCAGGGATTCTTCCAGGTATTGCGGCCGGATGGCTCGACAGCCTACACGCGTGATGGTTCGTTCCAGATTGATGCCGAGGGGCAGCTCGTCACGTCGAGCGGGTATCAGATTCAGCCCGCCATCACCATTCCTCCCAATGCTCAGAGCGTTACCATTGGCCGCGATGGCGTTGTCACCATAACCCAGCAGAATGCTCCTCTCCCGGCCCAGGTAGGTTCGCTGCAGCTTGTTACTTTCATCAATCCGGTGGGTTTGCAGGCTGTCGGTGAGAATCTCTTTATCGAAACCGGTTCCAGCGGCACCCCCAACCTCAACACGCCGGGTGCGGATGGCACCGGATTGCTGAACCAGGGCTACGTGGAAACTTCCAACGTCAACGTAGTGGAGGAGCTGGTAAACATGATACAGACCCAGCGTGCCTATGAGATTAACAGCAAGGCGGTCCAGACCTCGGATCAGATGCTGCAGCGCCTGTCACAAATGTAATGTGGCAAATTATAGAAACAATGACTGGCGAGCGGCCATATGCCGTGAGCATGCGGGCAGCCCGATGACTGCAAATATTTTCGCCGCACGAAGCGAACAGTTGGCGGCATCTCTCGTGCTTATGGTTGCCATTCTGTTCGGGCTGTCAGGGTGCATAACCCTCCCGGCCCCCGCATCGATCGTGCAGCAGCCGCTATCTTCCCGCGCGGCGCAGGCAGGGATACCGCCGGCCAATGGAGCGATTTATCAGGCGGGCATTCAGCACCGGCCGTTATTTGAAGATCGCCGTGCGCGCCAGGTGGGCGATACGATAGTGATCGTCCTCAACGAAAAAACCAACGCAAGCAAGAAATCCAATAGTAGTGTCAATAAAAACGGCGAGGTAAATGTGGGTATCCCGCCTATTGTATTTGGTGTTCCCATCACTAAAAAAGTGGACATGGGCGCCTCTACCGCCAATGATTTTGCAGGTAAAGGCGAAGCGGCTTCCGCCAACAATTTTACCGGCACGATTACCGTTACCGTGCTTGAAGTGCTGCCGAACCGCAACCTGGTGGTAAGCGGCGAAAAGCAACTATCCATGACGCAGGGCACCGAGTACATCCGTTTCTCCGGCGTGGTCCGTCCCGAGACCGTCATCAACAACATGGTTTCGTCCGTGCAGGTGGCTGACGCAAAAATCGAGTACAAGGCCAACGGCTACATCGATGAGGCACAGACCATGGGCTGGCTCTCGCGCTTTTTCCTGACTGTCTCACCGTTTTAATAAACGCATGAATTATTGCGCTAAAAATTGAATGATTACCGTGGTCCCAGCGATTCCATGATCCCTCCATTCTTCAAGTCTGTCGTTCACTTACTATCTATTCTGTGGATCGGATGCTGCGCCATGGCGGGCCCGGCACACGCCGAGCGCATCAAGGATCTTGCCTCGGTCCAGGGGATGCGCACAAACCAGCTTGTCGGCTACGGACTGGTTGTGGGACTGGACGGCACGGGCGATCAGACTATCCAGACGCCATTTACCATACAGACGCTCAACAGCATGCTGATGCAGATGGGCATCAACGTACCGCCCGGCACCAACATGCGCTTGAGAAACGTGGCTGCCGTAATGGTAACGGCCGTGCTGCCGTCGTTTGCTCAGCCCGGCCAGATTATCGACGTGACGGTCTCCAGCATGGGCAATGCCAGAAGCCTGCGCGGCGGCACATTGCTGATGACGCCGCTCAAGGGTGCTGACGGCGAAGTCTATGGGATGGCTCAGGGCAACTTGCTGGTTGGCGGAATCGGTGCTGCCGCCAGCGGCAGCAAGGTACAGGTCAACCATTTGAATGCCGGACGTATCTCTGGCGGTGCAACGGTCGAACGGGCGGTACCTGTAGTGCTGACTCAGGGCAATGGCATACGGCTCGACCTTAACACTACCGATTTTTCCACGACCAGGCGGATAGTGGAGGCGATCAACGGCCGCTTCGGTGAGGGCACCGCCTTGGCAATGGATGGCCGGGCGATTCAGGTGCGAGCACCCGAGGGCAGCGACCAGCGCGTGGCATTTATCGCGGAAGTGGAAAGCATGAATATTAGTCCTGCGCCGGCTCAGGCAAGAGTTATCGTCAACAGCCGCACCGGCTCGGTGGTCATGAACCAGTCGGCCACGGTTGATGCCTGCGCCATTGCCCACGGGAATTTATCGGTAGTCATCAGCACCGAACCGGTGATCAGCCAGCCCGGACCGTTTTCCAGCGGGCAAACGGTGCAGGCGCAGCGCTCGACGATCGAGATCAAGCAGGAGTCGGGGATGCTGACAATGGTTGAAGGTGCATCGCTGGCCGAAGTGGTGAAGGCATTGAATGCTATCGGCGCGACGCCGCAGGATCTGCTGTCGATTCTTCAGGCGATGAAGTCGGCTGGCGCGCTAAGGGCGGAACTGGAGGTCATCTGATGGTTGCCTCGGCTGATCTGTCTACCAAATTCGCCCTGGATGTGCAGGCGGTCGATGAGTTACGCATTGCGTCAAAAAAAGATGGTCAGGCCGGTCTTGAAGCCGCAGCCCGGCAGTTTGAAGCCCTGTTCATGAACATGATGCTGAAAGCCATGCGCGACGCCACACCGCAGGATGACTTGATGGACAGCGAGCAGAGCCGCCTTTACACGTCGATGCTCGACCAGCAGCTCTCGCAGAGCATGGCCTCCCGTGGCGTGGGTCTGGCCGATGTCATGATACGGCAACTGCGTGGCGGATTGCCGCCGGAACCGAAACAGGAAACATCTGGACCGGCTTCCGCCATCGAGGGTCACCGGCCTGCCGGGGATATTTCGTCCCTGGTGCGATTAAAATCAAACCCGATTACCCAGCAACGTGCGCAGCCACCGGCCTCCGCAGCCGAACAGAGGCTGTCGAGTCCATCGAGTCCATTGGCACCACCGGCAAACCCGAGAGCGGAATCGCTCACTCCGGTAGTGGCTCAACCCGGAGCGCACTCACATGTGATGGAGTTTCAGGCCAAGCTGATGCCGTACGCGCAGCAGGCCAGCCAGGCGACTGGCATACCCGCGCTGTTCATGCTGGGGCAGGCTGCACTGGAAAGCGGATGGGGCAAACGCGAGCTTCGCGGGTTAGATGGCACACCCAGCTACAACCTGTTCGGCGTAAAGGCCGGCGCCAACTGGAAAGGCCCTGTAGTGGAATCCGTAACGACGGAATACGTCAACGGCGTGGCTCGCAAGGGCGTGGAAAAATTCCGGGCTTACAGTTCTTATGCGGATGCCTTCGGCGACTATGCCAATCTTCTGCGCAGCAACCCGCGCTATGCGCAAGTGCTGGCACAGGCGGTGCAAGGCCTTGATGCAGAAAGTTTCGCGCAAGGCCTGCAACAGGCGGGATATGCAACCGACCCGGATTATGCGGACAAGCTGAGCCAGATCATCAGGACCACCCAGTGGTCCGGCGAAGCACCGCTGTAAGCGCCACTGCCGATATTTCCCCTCGCTGTCCTGCACACTGCCAAGTTGGACTAAACGGACTAAATATTTTTGATCCTGAGTCGTTAATATCGCATGAATACGGACAAGAAGATCTGGAGACAATATGGCTAACGGCATTTTTGGTATCGGTCTCAGCGCGCTCAACGCGGCTCAGCAAGGGTTGCTCGTTTCCGGCCACAACGTCAGCAATGCAGCCACGCCCGGCTACACTCGCCAGCAAACCGTACAGTCGGCGAGCGGCGCGCAAGCCACCGGCAGCGGCTTCATCGGGCGTGGGGTGCAGGTCGATACGGTTAAGCGCGTATATAACCAGTTGCTGGTAAGCCAGGTTGCACAGGCAAAAACGGAATCGGCCCAGCTCGACACCTACTTTGCGCAGATGGGCCAGATAGATACGCTACTGGCGGACCCGACCGGCCGGCTGGGCCTGGCGCCGGCGCTGCAAGATTTTTTCGGTGGCGTGCAAGACGTTGCCACCAGTCCATCCGACATCGCTTCCCGGCAATCCATGCTGTCCAACGCCGAGGTGCTGGTACGGCGTTTCCAGTCGCTGAACGACAGCCTGGATAAAATCCAGGATGGGGTGAACGCACAGATCGAGAATAGTGTCTCGCTCATCAATACGCTGGGTGCGAAAATTGGCGAGTTGAATGCAACCATCAGCCTGGCCGAGGGCAGCGCAGGCGGCCAACCGGCAAATGACTTGCGAGACCAGCGCGACGAACTGGTCATGCAGCTCAACAATGAAGTTCGCGCCAAGGTCGTTGAACAGAGCGATGGCAGCTATAGCATCTTCATCGGCACGGGCCAGTCCCTGGTCGTGGGTTCAACCGCTTTCCAGCTCGCTACGACAGCTTCTCCAGTGGATCCGCAACGCCTCGAAATAGGTTATGTTACCGGTGGTAATACTTTACCAATCAAGGAATCGAGCCTGGATGGGGGCAAGCTGGGCGGGCTGCTGCAATTTCGCAACGGCGAACTCAATGCAGCCCGCAACGGCCTGGGGCGCGTTGCTATCGGTCTGGCGGGCACATTCAACGACCAGCATCGGCTGGGGCAGGATGTGCACGGCAACCTGGGTGGCGAATTCTTTACGATACCGAGCCCATCGGTCGCGGCATCGGCAAAGAATACCGGCAGCGCGGTCGTTGCCGCTGATATCACGGGCTACAACGCCCTTACCACCAGCGATTATCGGCTGCGGTACGATGGCACCAACTACACCCTCATGCGGCTTAACGACGGCGTCGCCCAAACCTTTGCAACACTCCCGCAGACTGTGGATGGCGTGCGTTTGAATATTGCTTTCGGCACTGCTGTTGCAGGCGATGAATTTCTGATCCGGCCCACGATAAACGGCGCGGGGCAAATTGAGGTGGCCATCCAGGATACCGATCTGATCGCCGTGGCCGCACCGATCCGGACCGACACTCCGCTTGCCAACGCCGGCACCGGACGCATCAGCGCCGGCAGTGTCGATGCCCCGCCGCCGCCCAACCCCAATCTTAAAGAACCGGTCACCTTTACCTTCACCAGCGCTACGACCTTCGACGTGAGCGGGAACGGAACCGGTAACCCGACCGGTATTGCGTTCACTTCCGGCAGCCCGATCAGTTTCAACGGATGGACCGTGACCCTCACGGGAATACCCAAACCGGGAGATACGTTCAGCATCGGCCCCAACGACAACGTGACGACGGACAATCGCAATGGGTTGCTGCTGGGTGCATTGCAGAGTAGCCGCACTTTAGCGGGTGGTACGGCGAATTATCAGGGCGCCTATAGTCAGGTGGTCAGCCTGATAGGTAACAAGACCCGTGAACTGGACGTCACCAGTAGCGCCCAGTCGGCACTCCTGAGCCAGGCACAAGCTTTGCAGCAATCCGAATCGGGCGTGAATCTGGATGAAGAAGCCGCCAATCTGATGCGCTACCAGCAGGCGTATCTCGCCGCCAGCAAGGTGATACAGACGGCCAACCAGATGTTCGACGCGCTGCTTGATATTACAAGGTAACGAGCGGATACAGGCATGCGCCATCGGACTGATGGATAACCTGCGATAAGGCCGGATAGAGATAGAATCACCAAAAAGGAGTCCTCATGCGTATCAGCAGTAACACCAGCTATGAACTTGGCATCGCCGCCCTCAACCGGCAGCAGGCCGCGCAGGTAAAAGCCCTGCAACAGATAAGCAGCGGACAGCGCGCACTGACGCCTTCCGAGAATCCCGCGGCCTATGTCCGGGCGCTTGAAGTATCCCAGGCCGATTCAGCCAATATGCAATACGCGATAAACCGGCAGAACGCCGCCGCCAGTTTCGGGATGCTGGAAGCGACTCTCGGAGATGTAACGAATTTATTGCAGAACGCGCAGGGACTGGCCGTGTATGCGGTTAACGGCACCCTTACCGACAGCGGACGCAGCGCCATCGCAACGGAATTACGCGGGAATCTTGAAGAACTGCAGGGCCTTGCAAATCGCACCGACGGGAACGGGCAATACCTTTTTTCCGGCTTCCAGGGCGCTACCAAGCCATTCACCGACACGGGCAGCGGCATACAGTATCACGGCGACGAAGGCCTCCGCATGATCCAGGCCAGCTCATCCCGCCAGCTTGCCGTGAACGAATCGGGACGAGAAGTATTCGAGCGAATTCCGGCCGACGGGGGAGGGTACCAGAGCATGTTCAAGACACTCTCCGACCTGATCGATGTGCTTGAAACCCCCGTGACCGATGACGCCAGCAAGACCGCGCTCGCCAACGGCTTGAGCACTGCCCAAAACAACCTCTCCAACGCGCTAGACAATGTGCTGCGAGTCCACGCGTCGGTAGGCACGCGCATGAAAGAAGTGGATACGCTCAACAACAGCGGCGAGGAATTGGATATTCAGTACAAACAACAGCTATCCGACCTGCGGGGAGTCGATTACGCCAAAGTCATCAGCGATTTGACGCAGCAGCAGACTTATCTGGAAGCGACGCAGAAAGCGTTTTTGAAAGTGCAGGGGTTGTCGCTGTTTGATTATATTCGGTAGGGTTAATCGAACAATGGAGCTCGGCGGGATTATGCCGCTCCTGGCGCTGGCGAAGCCCAGGTAGCGCTTCCCCGAATTCCGCAAGCTGAAGGCAATACCGCTTCCACTCTGAGCGAACGCCCTGACGCAAAAATATCAGTACCGGCTTCTGTAAATCGGCAACCAGTCTGACTTAATGCGGCATTCGCAGCAGGAGTGCCTGCAATTTGAAGAGATAGCATATCAATAGATCCAATCTGGTTCCTGACCCTGTGCTTCTCTCTGTTCTCTTCTCTCTTTTTTTATCCTTTTTTATTCTTTCGAACTCAGTTTCCTCGGCAACTTGATAGTACCTCCAAGGTGACGAGGTCGTTGTCGCGCGCAAAACCGCTGACGAAATTCCAGGCGCAAGGCTCGAGGTTGCGCAACCCCAGGTCGACGATTACACAAAGGACACCGCAAATGATAGCGGGCCGGACAAGGAGAGAACAGTCGAAACAGGGGCGGGCGGCATAATGCTCGCGTGAGAGCGCTATCGCATCCGAATGCAATATCGCTGCCACGCCGCACAACCGTTCAGCCCAGTCGCTAGGGCGAAAAGTCGAGCCGTCTCGACGGATGCCCTTGATCAGCAGCTCGTCGACATCAAGGCGGCTATGCGAGGAGGGACGAAGAGAAAGAGTGCCGGCAGCACATATCGGCGACGCATGGGGCAAACGGAAAGTGGTACGGCCATCCGCCCTCAAAATCTCAAGCCGAGATTCGATAGGGGCAACGGGCAGTGTGGATGGGCTTGTGCGCCCTAAGCGAAAATGGTGTTTAACTCGGGAGTGAGCGGCGCGCAGCCAGTTGAATTTCGCCCCATGACGATGCTCTTGCGCAAGAGCATGACCGCTGCCTTTACAGCCCTCGCTACCTTCACTACCTTGTAGCGGCGGGTGCCGCCGCCTCCTTCCCGCCGCAATTTCCAACGAATGTGGTTGCAGGTGACGAGTCTCGGTAAGCATATGAACCTCCACAGTAGTGAATGGAAATCCCGAACCGTCCTTTTGCCTGGCCTAGCTCACCGGGAAAGATCCGGGTGCGCTGGAAAACTCGCTGCGGCTTGAATTTTATAATTGTCGGCGTTAATGTCTGATCCTTGGGTCGCTTAAGAAACATGACGCTGAAATTTGAAACAGTGACAGCAGAATTACACAGTAATCTAGCATGCCGGGCGTGATAAAATTGTCATTGTTGTGTGAAGAATTTATGCAAGGTGAAGAATTCATACCAATTACAAGAATCACAAGAATGGCAGAGGATCAGGCACAATTGATATGCCGTGCTTACGCATTCGATTCATGATAATGAGCTGCCATTGCCGTAGCGATGACCGGGCATCATCCAGCGCGGCAGACGGTCTGTGCACCTGAAGCGGACTATAATATGGGTATGATTAACGCCTATGCAGCCATTGAGCCGCCGCGTGCCGAGATTGATTCACTCGAAGCGCCCGTTCTCATGGAGTTTGGCGCTCCGTGGTGCGGATACTGCCGTGCCGCCCAACCGCTGATTGCTTCAGCCTTCTCCAACCATCCTTCCATACGCCATATCAAGATCGAAGATGGCAAGGGTCGTCCGCTTGGGCGTTCCTTTAGAGTGAAGCTCTGGCCAACCCTGATCTTTTTGCACCACGGGAAGGAGATTGCCCGCCTGGTTCGGCCTGTCGATTCTGCCGCGATCAGCAAAGCCCTGGATGATCTCGATAAAGTATCGTGAAGCCTGCTTTCCTGGGTGCATGCGGTCGTCCGCACCACGACAGGAGTAACCTGGTATTCAGACGGGAACAGGCTGTATTTGTATTGAGCAGGATGGGTCAAGCGTAGCGCAACCCATCAATGTTGATAAAAGCTGTAAGCTTACAGCTCGCTTCAATCTAAAAAATACCGAGGGTTACTCCATTTTGATGGGTTGCGCTACGCTTGACCCATCCTGTCCGAAGTTTGTGGCGGTATATATTCCATTTTTTTCCTTTCCGCATAGTGATAAGCTCCCATAACGCTTGAATAATTCAGCTAAACACTCTTCCTGTTTCTAAACCTGATTCAAGCATGAGTCCTCCCATTTCCCGGTTTTCCCATCTCGACGCCGCAGTGTATCTGCTCGATGCCGATACGCTCAGATGCGAATACGCCAATGTAGCGGCCCAGCGAGATTTGCAATATTCGATGGCTGAATTATGCGAGCTCATGCCGCGCGATGATATCCCGGGCTTCGCAGCGGAAAGCCTGTGGTCCATGCAGTCTCCGTTGCATGCAGGTGAAAAGCAGGAGGTGAAGGGCAAGACATACTTCAGGCGCAAGGACGGCACTATTTTTCCGGTAGCGGTACGTTTGCACTTATGGCAAGGCGCCGGCAAATCGTTGCTTATCATTCTTGCCAACGATATCACCAGGCACTTCACTGGCGAAATCGGCGGTCAGGTTGTACAAGGGAAGAGGCCAGAGGGATCGGGGCAGGCAGGAAGGGGAGAAGCGTATCCGCCGGCTGTCATTTCAAATGCCCCAGGCATGGTATTCCAATATGTTCTGCATGAGGATGGCAATCACTCAATGCCATTCGTAAGCGACCAGTGTGTGAATCTGCTTGATATCGCAGTCAAGGAATTGCAAGCGAACCCCGCGCTGCTGCTGGATCTTGTGCTGCCGGACGAGGACCGCGAGAGCCTGCGCCAATCAAGGGCGCACTCAGCCGCCAGCCTGACGACATGGAACTGGGAAGGCCGCCTGTGGATCGAGTCGTACCGCGATACAAAATGGGTCAGCCTGCGAGCCAGCCCGCGCCGGGAACCGGGAGTCGGTGTAATCTGGGAAGGAATCATCATCAACGTTACCCAAAGCAGGCGCAGGGAGACGGAACTCAAGGAATCGCACGAACGCCTGAAGGAAGTATCATCCCACGTCATGGCGGTACGGGAACACGAGCGCATCCGCATCGCCCGTGAAATTCATGATGACCTGGGCGGCAATCTCACCGCTATCAAGATCGACCTCGATTGGCTGGCGCGACATGCAGGGGAGGGCAGCAGCGACGGCAGTAAGGAAGGTGCGGCCTTACAGGCAAAAGTCCGTACCGTATCTCACATGGTGGATCGTACGATGCATTCGATACAGCGCATCTGTCGTGATTTGCGCCCCGGTATCATGGATTTCGGCATTGTTGCAGCGATCGAATGGGAATCGGGCGAATTTGCCAAACGGCTCGGCATCCCGTGCGAGGTGGTGTGCGCTGAACAGGATATCGACCTGGAGCCGGATATCGCGGTTGCCGTGTTCCGTATTTTTCAGGAAGCCCTCACCAATATCAGCAAGCATGCGCATGCTTCATGTGTCTGGGTAAACCTGCATGCAGCTCAGGGGCAACTGGAACTGGAGGTGCGCGATAACGGTTGCGGCATTATGCTGCCGGATCGCATGAAGCTTGACTCGTTCGGCATTCGCGGCATGATCGAGCGTGCCCGCCTTCTCGACGGAAAACTGACGGTTGGCGGGGGACAGAAACAAGGTACGACGGTGCTTTTATCAATTCCGCTCGTGCCGGAACCAGGCGACCCGGTGGCGGAATCAGTCATCCTGCTATCAAAGGCGCGGCAGCCATGAATGTACTGATTGTCGATGACCACGCCATCGTACGTCAGGGTCTGCGGCAGATCCTGCTGGAGAGCGAGAAGGTCATGCTTATCGGGGAAGCGGATTGCGGCTCGGAGGCCATGCGGCAAGTACGCGAGGGCGACTGGAACGTTGTCGTACTGGATATATCGCTGCCAGACAGGAATGGCATCGAAGTCCTGAAGCACATCAAGAAGGAACATCCTGAAACTCGCGTACTCATGCTCAGCATGCATGAGGAAGGTTTATATGCCATTCGGGCGCTAAAGGCGGGTGCATCCGGCTATATCACCAAGCAAAGCGCCCCGAGCGAGTTGATGGCTGCTATTCACCAGGTCTCGAGGGGGCGCAAATATCTTACGACAAGCTTGGCCGAGGCGATGGCGGACAACCTCGGCGCCGACCACGACCGGCCGCCTCATGAAGCCTTGTCCGACAGGGAATACCAGACGCTATGCCTGATCGCCTCAGGTAAAAGCCTTACCGATGCGGCTGATGAAATGTGCCTGTCTGTCAAGACTGTCAGCGTGTATCGCAGCCGCCTGCTGGAAAAGATGAAACTCAAGAACAACGCCGAGTTGACTCACTACGCAATCAAGAATGGCCTGGCCTGAATCCGGGCTGGATTCAGGAGGTGTATTTTTCCCGGCCCACCTGTCCCCTCTGCCAGTCTATTTATCATAGGGCTCCTCGCTCCCATCGTATCAGGACTTATAGCGCCCCGAACACTGCACTCGCAGGGTAAAGTTTCGATATAAGACATAGATCAGCCGTTGATCGGCGAATCGCGCACGCTCTCCTCCACTTATCATGTGTAATTCGGCAGTGGATTCCTGCTTGCGAAAGACTATACCGAAAGACTCGCTCGCTCCTTGATTGTAATGACTTGCCCAGGGAAAAATGGCTATCCATTTTTTCACTCTAAATCTATCCACAGGAATAAAAATATCGCGCCAAGAAAAACTTGACGAACCGGCTAAATGTTTTTCGTGACCCTCCGTTAATAAGCATAACAGCGGTTGATCAGCCTCGTGTAAGCGAGGCAAACCAAAGTTAACGCCATACGGCGTAATCCATAACACTAGTCTAGTCAAGGAGATTCACATGGCTGCAATTATCAACACCAACGTGATTGCATTGAATGCGCAACGCAATCTCAACAGTTCACAAAACGCGCTTGCCACGACACTGCAACGTTTGTCCTCGGGCCTGCGTATCAACAGCGCCAAGGACGACGCCGCAGGATTGGCGATTTCCGAGCGCATGACGTCGCAGATCCGTGGCCTGAACCAGGCTGTCCGCAATGCCAACGACGGTATCTCGATGTCGCAGACCGCCGAAGGCGCACTGGGCGAGATCGGCAATAACCTGCAACGCATCCGCGAGCTGGCCGTGCAATCGGGCAATGCGAGCAACAGCGTAAGCGACCGTACCGCGCTCAACAATGAAGTACAGCAGCTCAAAGCTGAAATTGACCGGGTGGCTTCAACGACCGCGTTCAACGGCATCAAACTACTTGATGGCACCTTTACCAATCAGGCATTCCAGGTTGGTGCCAACGTGGGTGAGACCATTACCATCAGCGGCTTGGTCAATGCACAAAGCGCGTCCTTGGGTACCAGCACCACTACCACCGCCAATGTAACCGGCATTGCCGCAACCGCGTTCACGGCTACAACGGATGACATCGCCGCGGGCGCCCTCAAAATCAACGGTGTAGATGTGGGCGCCATTACCGCTGGTGGCACTGCCCCCCTTCAGGGAGCAGCCGTCGCGGCGGCCATCAACCTGGTGTCGGGTACAAGCAACGTTACCGCCACAGCCGATGCTGCTGGCCTGGTGACGCTGACCAACACTTCAGGTAGCACCACAGTTGTGACCATGAGCGGCACAGCCACGACGGCGCGGACTGGCCTGACAGCCGCCACTACGGCAGTCACGACCGCCAGCGTCGTTGGTTTTGCGGGAGTGAACGTCAGCACCACTGCGGGGGCTCAAAATGCCATTTCCTCGATGGATTCCGCACTGAGCGCGCTTAATGCGGCCCGTGCCGACCTGGGTGCCTATCAGAACCGCTTCTCATCGGCGGTTTCGAACCTGCAAACCACTGCAGAAAATCTGTCTGCTTCCCGCAGCCGTATCGTCGATACCGATTTTGCCGCTGAAACCGCTATTCTTTCGCGGAACCAGGTACTGCAGCAAGCAGGTACGGCGATGCTGGCCCAGGCCAATGCACTTCCGCAGAGCGTGCTCGCGCTGCTGAGAGGCTAACAGGAATTATCAGATTTTCGATCAGCGAAATTGACTCAAAGTTTGTTGCAATAAGGAATCCGGGGCGGCGCCCCGGGTTTCCTTTTTCAATCCCTTCCGGAATCCCCCATGGAAATCAAGCACATTGGAGCTGGCAGTCAAGCCGCGGTTATCTCCGTAAATTTGCTGGAACGCAACCTGATGCCGGCGTCCGATGACGTACAAAACCGCTTGGACCGTGCGCCATCGCCGGCAAGTGTGCAACCGGCGCAGGAAATCAGCCAGCCAGCTACCGCGACACTGGAATTCAGCATTGACGCCGAGAGCGACAAGGTGGTGGTAAAGATCATCGATAGCACAACGCGGGAATTAGTGCGGCAGATTCCCATGGAGGAGATGCTGGCTCTGGCCAAGGCACTGGGCCGTTTAAAAGGCCTGTTGTTGAACACGAAAGTTTAACCGGCCTCCGAGGCCAGAATTTGACTAACAGCACAAAACGGGAGGCATATATGGGTATCACCGCGCCAGGCATGGGCTCGAATCTGGATGTGAACAGCATTGTCAGCCAACTGATGGCGGTCGAACGGCAACCCCTTGCGCTGCTGGACCGCCGCGAAGCCGATTATCAGGCCAAGCTGTCTGCCTATGGGACGCTGAAGGGTGCATTGGCTGCATTCCAGACCGCAATGCAAGGGCTCGCTGATCCCGCCAGATTCCAGGCTGCCACAACCAGTGTGGCGGATACTTCCATACTGACTGCTGCTACTAATAGTATGGGTAAGGCTGTACCGGGCAGTTACTCGGTGGAAGTGCAGCAACTGGCGCAACAACAGAAAATCCGCTCGGAGGGATTTGCCAGCACCAACAGTACGGTTGGTAGCGGCACCCTGACCATTCAATATGGCAACTATGATAGCGGCCTGAACACTTTTACGCTGAACAACGCAAAACCCGCACAGACGCTGACCATCGACCCCGCCAACAATACGCTTTCGGGGGTGCGCGACGCAATTAATGCAGCCAATATCGGCGTTAGCGCGACAATCATTAACGATGGCAGCAGCAACCGGCTGGTATTGACGGCCAAGGATGCCGGTGCAGCCAGCAGCATCAAGATCATCGCGAGCGACGACGACGGGGTTGACCTGGATAATGCCGGCCTGTCTCAGCTTGCCTTCGACCCCACAGCTGCCGCGGGCTCAGGCAAGAATCTGACGCAAGTCCAGGCGGCGCAGGACGCCAAGTTCCAGATCGACGGAATCGCCATCAGCAAGAACTCGAACACGATTACCGATGCGATCGAGGGTGTGACACTCAACCTGCTCAAGAACAACGCGGGCACGCCAACCATACTTGATGTGGCGCGCAACACAACGGGCGTCAAGGCGTCGGTGGACGCATTCGTCAAATCGTTCAATGCTGTTAATCAGACGCTCGCAGACCTCAGTTCGTACAACACGGTGGCCAACAAGGGTGGGGCGTTGCAGGGAGATTCGGCAGCGTTGTCCATCCAGCGCTGGCTCCGCGCCACGGTATCGGCCGCAACGGGAAGCACGAGCGGCGCGGCAGGCAGTTTTACCTCATTGTCGCAAATTGGTGTCGCCTTCCAGAAAGACGGTAGCCTGGCGCTGGATTCTACCCGGCTCCAAGCTGCAATGGATGCCGGCTTCGACCAGATCGCCAGCCTCTTCGCCGCGAATGGCAAATCGACCGATAGTCTGATCGCCTATAGTGGCGCGACCGGCAAGACAGCGGCCGGAAACTACGCCGTAACAATCGCCCAGTTGGCTACCACGGGTAGCCTCACCGGGAGCCAGGCAGCAGGGCTGACCATTACCGCCGGCATCAATGATCGAATCGATATCACGGCCGATGGGGTGGCTGCCAGCATTACGCTTGCGGCGGGAATTTACGCATCGGCCGATGCGCTGGCGGCCGAGGTGCAAAGCAAGTTGAATGGCGCCGCCAGCCTGACAGCGGCAGGCAGTTCGGTTGTAGTTTCGCAATCCGGCGGCGTGCTTGCCATCTCCTCGGCACGCTACGGTTCCGCATCCAGTGTCACTGTCACCGGCGGCAATGGCGCCGGCAATCTTCTGGGCGCAAGTCCGATAACCACAGTAGGCGCGGATGTAGCCGGCACCATCAATGGCGTGGCCGCTCTCGGAACAGGGCAGACACTCACGTCCATGGCTGGCACGGCATCGGAAGGCTTGAGCCTTATCATCAAAGGCGGCCTGTTGGGTACACGTGGAGTGGTGGACTTCTCACGCGGTTCCGCCGACCGCTTGAACAAACTTGCGGGAGACCTGCTGACCGCCGATGGCATCCTTGCAAGCCGTGTCGATGGGCTCGCCGGGAGCATCAAGACTATTGATCGCCGCCAGGAAGTATTCCATCGGCGCATGGCTACGATCGAGGCGCGTTATCGGGCGCAATTCACCGCGCTGGACACGATGCTTAGCAGTCTGAATCAGACCAGCCAGTTTCTAACCCAGCAACTGGCCACTTTGCCAAAAAACAATTCCTGAACGAAAAATAATTGCCGAAGGAGCCATTCGATATGTATTCAGCATCCCGCTGCGGCGTAAACGCCTATGCCCGCGTTGGCCTCGAGACCGGAGTCATCGCAGCCAATCCGCACAAACTCATCCTGATGCTGTTTCAGGGCGCGCACGTTGCATTGTCTTCTGCCCTTGCGCATATGAAAACCGGCCAGATCACTGCCAAGGGAGAGGCCGTTTCCAAGGCAATCGCTATTATCAGTTCCGGCCTGCAAGCCAGTCTCGATGTTGAGGCCGGCGGCGAACTGGCCCAACAGCTGAATGCGCTGTATGAGTATATGAGCCGCCGCCTGTTGGAGGCCAATCTGCATAACAAACCTGAATACATCGAAGAAGTGGCCCGCCTCCTTGGCGAGTTGAGTGAGGCCTGGGAAGCGATTGGTTCGCGCATACCGCCCGATGAGAGTGCCGAACAGATCAATTCCTCGGTTCCGCCAGGTTCCAGAGCCGCCAACGATTTCGGTCAAGCGTGATGAACAGCGCAGAAAAAATCGCCGCGTATCAATCGATTTCCAATCTTACCGGCGAAATGGTGAAAGCTGCCCGCGCCAGCGACTGGGAAAAACTGGAAATGCTGGAGCATCGCTGCGCCACCGTGGTGACGCAACTCCGAGCGGCGCCACCGGTTCGGCTTACAGCCGATATGCAACAACAAAAAGTAGAGCTGATCCACAAGATACTGGCCGACGATGCGGAGATACGAACGCACACCGAGCCCTGGATGAAAAGCGTTCAGACTTTGCTTGGCAATGCCGGAATGGCCCGGCGGGTACATCAAGCGTACGACACCCATACGTAGAGACGGCCAGGCCCGGTGGTTGGAGAATGCACGCTGGAATTGAACATGCTCCAGATTGCCACCACCTCTTTCACGAAAGGATGAGCATAGTACCCAACCTTTACAGAGATGCCGCAGCGTTTATGGAGATGGCCCCAAAGTGAATGAGGCTGCGCCCGATGATCAAAAAGTGATGCCGGGCATAGCTCGGCCTGCTTTATTATTTCTTCTGTTCCACCGAAATATGCACAGCTTTTGTGGCTTTTGCAGGATGGATGAGCAAAGCGCAACCCATCAAGATATGGAGCAAGAAAAGGCTCGATGATGGTGACGCTTCGCTAGTAGGTCGGGCTCTGCCCGACATCATTTTTACGATCGTCGGGCATAGCCCGACCTACCCGATACAATTTAATCGTCGGGCAGAGCCCGACCTACCTCTGCCAGATCATATAGAGACATAAAAAATAAAGGCCAGGGGAGAAAACCTCGATATGTCCGCGATCAATCCGCTTAACGAAGTGGTTCAAGTCCACGCCAGTGGTTCATCCTTCCACAGGCAGCCAGGGTATACCGCGTTCCTGGCGGGACTCGAAGCAGGCCGGCATCTGCGAGCTTCAGTACAATCCCGTCTTCCGAACGGCGAGTTTCTGGTGACGGTAGGTGCAAAAGACACGGCGGATGCCCAACTATTACACATGAGGTTGCCTGCGGATATACGCCCGGGCGACGCGGTGAACCTGGTTTTCGTCTCACGAAATCCCCGGCCCACATTCATGCTCATGGCCGAGTCTTCTTCAGCCGCGGTTTCCGCACCGCTCAGTGAGACCGGACGTTTCATCAGCGATTTGTTAAGCCGCTCGACCCCTCCGGGCAGCCTCACAACGTTATCCGGCACTTCTCCGCTACTTGTAGCGCCGCCCGCAGACGGTATTCAATTGGCTGCGATTCTGGCCCGCACGCTGGGCCAAAGCGGCCTGTTCTACGAGTCTCATCAGGCTCAATGGGTAGCAGGTGAAAGGCCGCTGGCGGAATTGCTGCTGGAGCCGCAGGCGCCGCTATTCGGGTTGAGAGCACGTCTGCCTGATTCAGCCGCGCAGTCCAACGCGTCCGTAATGACCGGTATGGCACGCGATAATGCTGCCGATGCGAATGTGCCGGTTCATTCCGATACTTTAGCCCTGGTGCGGCAGCAACTGGAAGTTTTCGAAACACGCCATATCACCTGGCAGGGCGTGGCTTGGCCTGGCCAGAAGATCGAATGGGAGATTTTCGAGGAAAAACCCGCGGATACCGGCGAACCCGGCGAGTTTGATGAATCCGATGAACCCGGCAATGCCCACGCCGCCTGGCAAACGCGCCTGAATCTGACCATGCCTAATTTGGGTCAAGTCTCGGCCAACCTGCGCTTTGACGCGCGTGGGGTCGAAGTACGGCTTACCACGGCGAGCCCTGTTACGGCGTTCATGCTACGAGCGGGTGCGACGCCGCTCGCGAACGGCCTGGATTCCGCCGGCATCAATCTGCGCGGAATGAGGGTCGAACTGGATGAATAAACCCGATCCGTCCAAGGTGCAGGGGGTGGCAGTGGCGCTGGCTTATCGCGCCGGCCGGACTGCGCCGCAAATTGTCGCAAAAGGCCGTGGGCTCATCGCCGAAACCATCATCAGCGAAGCACGAGCCCATGGTATTTACGTGCACGAATCAGCCGACCTGGTATCCCTGCTGATGCAGGTAGATCTGGACCAGTATATCCCACCGCAGCTCTACCGCGCGGTAGCGGAACTGCTCGCCTGGCTTTATAAGATGGAAGCTGGAATGGAGACCGGAACGGAAATCTCGGCACTTGCCCGACCCGATCCGATATCTCGTTCATCCCGTTAAACGCGTGGTCTGCCCTTCGCCATCAGATGCCATCAGATGCCATCAGATCGACAAGATAGTTATACAGGCCGATGCGAGGATGAATGGCGGCAGCAATTCAATTAGGGCAAAGCGGATAAAGGCCCGGTATCCAAGTTGACATTCATACCGGCATGTTCATGATATCTTGATACGCCGATACCATCTTGTTGCGTACTTGCAGAGTATATTGGAATGAGATGGAGGCCTTCTGCATCGATATCATTGCCTCGGTAAGATTTGCATCGGGCGCGCCTAGTTCGAAATCCCGCGCAAGCTTTGCCGCATGCTGCTGGATGTTATTCACCTGATCCAGCGATTTCCTGAATACGGTGGTGAAATCGACACCCATACCTTCACCGCCGCCACCGTGAGCGCCGGCTATTGCCGACGCCGGCTTCCCCGCCGCGAGCGCAGCACCGGTTTGCAATTGGGCGAGCATTGCGTCTATTTTCGATACATCCATCTGATCCCCGTTTTTTATGCTTTTCTGGAAAGTGTGCACGATAACACGGCGCTACCTCGGATCCGTTCGCTGAAAAGGCTGTAAAACCTGCTTCTATTCCTTGTTTTAAAACCTGTGTGCATGTTGATAATGCTCGAATTCGCCTAAACCCAAATCCAGTAGCTGACAGCGCATTTTTAAATTCAGCACCTATGACCCATAAAGATTTCCCGCGTCGCTTAGCCTCACCTTCCTGGTGAACTTACTACTTTGCTATCTCACTACAGCCGTCGGATTCAGGTTGAATGCCAAGTTGGGCTTATATGACGAACAATAAAAAAACCTATTCTATGCATATCGAATCGCTGGAGACACCATGTCGGTAGTTGCGGAAGCCACTGCACCGGGCGGAGTTCAGACTTTCGCGCAGGGTTTTTTGGCGCGGATGTCCAGTCAGCAGAAAATGGGCCTGATGCTGGCTGTCTCGGCCATTGTCGCTTTGCTGGCAGGCGGCTGGATGTGGAGTCAGGTTCCCGACTACAAAGTGCTGTTCAGCAACGTATCCGACCGTGACGGCGGAGCCATCATTGCGTCCCTGCAGCAAATGAATGTACCCCACAAGTTTGCCGATGGAGGTGGAGCGATTCTCGTACCTGCCAATCAGGTTCACGACGTCCGCCTCAAACTCGCTGCGCAGGGCTTGCCCAAGGGCGGCCTGGTCGGCTTCGAGCTGATGGAAAACCAGAAGTTCGGCACCAGCCAGTTTCTAGAGCAGGTCAACTTCCAGCGGGCGCTGGAAGGGGAGCTTGCCCGCTCGATCCAGGCAGTTTCAGCAGTCGATAGCGCGCGGGTCCATCTGGCCATCGGGAAGCAATCGGTGTTCATGCGCGAACAACAAAAACCAAGCGCCTCGGTTTTGGTAAATCTCTACCCCGGCCGCGTGCTCGACCAGCAGCAGGTAAACGCAATCATACACTTGGTTTCCAGCAGCGTCCCGAACCTGCCTGTCAGCAATGTCACGGTTGTGGACCAGCAGGGCAACCTGTTGAGCAAAATTGAGGAATCGGACACCAGTACGGGCTTGAACCCCAACCAGTTGAAGTATTTGCTGGCGTTGGAGCAAAGCTATATCAAGCGTATCGAAGCTATCATCGCGCCCATCGTGGGAAAGGAAAACGTTCGCGCCCAGGTTACCGCCGATGTCGATTTTGCGCACTCCGAGCAAATGGATGAGATTTATAAACCCAACCAGGACCCGGGCAGTTCCACGGTACGCAGCCAGCAGACCTCGGAATCAGCCAATGGGACGGGCCAGGAGGGAGGCGTGCCGGGAGCTCTTTCCAATCAGCCTCCCATGCCGGCAACGGCTCCGATCACGACACCGCCCGGCTCGCCCCTCAGCCAGACGCCCACGACCGGTGCCACGCAGCCTGTAACGCCTCCTGTTCAAACCAGTACCAACACCCGCAAGGACGCCACCATCAACTATGAGGTGGACAAGAGGATCCAGCATGTGCGCAGGCCGGTGGGTGGCATAAAACGCCTGTCCGTAGCGGTAGTTGTCAACCACCGCAAGGTGACGGATCAGAATGGATCGGTCAGCAACCAGCCGCTCAGCGATGCTCAAAAGGTACAGATCACGGATCTGGTGAAGGAAGCCATGGGCTTCAGCAATGAGCGTGGCGACACACTGAATGTGGTCAACAGTCCATTTACGGACATCGAGCAGGATGTTTTGCCCGAGCTGCCGCTCTGGAAACAGCCTGAAATGATTGATCTTGCCCAGCAGATCGGGAAGAATTTGCTGATCGGGGCACTGATTCTATACCTGGTACTGGGCGTATTGCGACCGATGCTGAAGCGCGCAAATCAGCCGCAGCCCCCCTTGCTGACGGATTCCACCGAGAATAACGAGGATAAAATCGGGCAACAACCCGCTCCGGCTCTGGCTACCGCGGCGCGATTCTCCGCTTATGAGCAAAACCTGGCGCTTGCCCGGCAATTGGCCAAGGATGACCCGAAGCTGGTGGCGGGTATTGTCAAACAGTGGGTGACAGGCAATGAATGAGGAGGGCATCAGCAAGGGCGCGATCCTGCTTCTATCGCTTGGCGAGGATGAGGCAGTGAAGGTACTTAAGCATCTGAACCCCCTTGAGGTGCAGAAGCTGGGCATCGCAATGGCAAAAGTCAAAAACGTGAGTCAGGAGCAAATCAATGCTGTGCTCAGCGATTTTTGCAGCCGCGCCCACGGTGAAAACCTTCTTATGGATCTCGACTCCGAAAGTTATACCCGAGCGGTACTTGAAAGGGCGTTGGGCGAGGACAAGTCCACGGACATTATCAGCCGTATTCTGGAAGGTAACGACACCAGCGGTATAGAGGGGCTCAAATGGATCGATTCACAATCGGTCGCGGAGCTGATCAAGGGCGAGCATCCACAAATCATTGCCACCATCCTGGTGCATCTGGATCGCAATCAGGCAAGCGATATCCTGGGCCAGCTCACCGAGCAACTGCGTAATGATGTATTACTCCGTATCGCCACGCTCGAGGGCATTCAACCCTACGCATTGCGCGAACTCAACGATGTGCTGACCGACCTGCTCTCTGGGAGCGAAAATATCAACAAAAGCCCTGTAGGGGGAATCCGGACGGCAGCCGAAATCATCAACTTCATGGGTAGCGCAGCCGAGACTTCCGTGCTTGGCAATTTACGCGAGTTCGACGAGGATCTGGCGCAAAAAATAATGGACCAGATGATCGTCTTCGAGAACCTGATGGACATAGACGACCGTGGCATTCAACTCGTACTGCGTGAAACCGATTCGGGATCTCTCGTCATCGCGCTGAAGGGCGCGGCGGAGGAACTTCGCGAAAAAATATTCAGAAACATGTCAAACAGGGCTTCAGAAACGCTGCGTGAAGACCTGGAAGTCATGGGTCCGGTGAGGGTGAGTGAGGTAGAAGCCCAGCAGAAGCAAATATTGCAAGTTGTTCGCCGGCTTGCCGACGAAGGCCGGATCGTATTCGGCAGCAAGAAAGAAGAAAGTTATATCTAACTGTCTACCGGACTTGAAGAATCGCAGCCTATTCCCTTCAAATCCGACAGGCTGTCAGGTAAACGGAATCTCAAAATCCGATATTGCGATACCTGCATTACTGAAACTTTTTGGCTGTCAAATACGCAATGAGCGAGCGCTGATGTATTTCTAATTTATCCCGCAGCAATACCTGGGCGCCGCTTTCGCTCACGCGCTCAGCCGGATAGATAAGGTGAAAAAAGGATGAATGAGGACCATGGCCAGCCGGATTATTCATAAGGAACGTCTTGCTGCCTATCAGCGTTGGGAAATGGATACTTTCGAGCCTGCCGGGGTATCGACACCCGAACCTGGCAAAGGAAAGCACGAGAGTGCGGATAACTCCAGCACGGCAGTAATTCTGCCTACGGTCGAGCAGATTGAACAGATTCATCAGCAAGCACGGCAGGAAGGCTACGCCGCTGGATATGAAGCCGGCTTTGCCACGGGCCAAGAGGCCGGCTATCAGGCAGCCAGTGCGCTAGGCACGGCGGAGGTCGGCAAATTGCAGGCGCTGCTGCATAATTTCCAGCGGGAATTGACAAATGCCGATCAGACCATCTCTGATAACTTGCTCACTCTGGCCCTATGCCTCGCCAGGCAAATGTTGCGTGAAGCCTTGAAGGTGAGGCCGGAGCTCATGCTCGGGGTGGTGCGCGATTGCCTGCAAAATGATGCCGCATTCAGCCAACCGCTACAACTATTTTTGCATCCGGATGATGCCGCGCTGGTGCGCGAACATCTGCACCACGAACTCAATGATTGCACGGTTTGCGTTGATTCCAGCCTGGACCGCGGCAGTTGCCGGATCAAGACGGGCAGTGGCCAGATCGACGCCACCCTGGCGACGCGTTGGCAGCGCATGGTTCAAACGCTGGGGCAAAGCAGCAATTGGCTGGAGTAACCCGAGCCCACGGTTTACCGCTCATTTTTCAGCCAGGTGATGACTTGCTGGAACTGATGGAACGCTTGACCTTCACCTTTTTGATAGTTCGTTAGGCAGATTTCAGGACAAACCCATGCAAGCTTCCTCTCACACAGACCCTCACACAGACCAGTGGCGCAAGTTTCTTAAGAGCTGCGGTGATATGGCCGTCAACGCTCAGCCCTTCCAGGTTTCCGGTAGTCTTACTCGGGTTACGGGACTGGTAATGGAAGCAGTAGGGCTCAAACTTGCAGTGGGAAGCGGTTGCACTGTGCTGACGCCCAATGGCAACAGGGTAGAGGCGGAGGTAGTAGGCTTTCAAGGCGACCGGCTTTATCTGATGCCCAACACCGATGTGTTTGGCCTGACACCCGGCGCGAAGGTGATCCCCTGGAGCAACACAGGCGCATTGCCGGTGCTGGATGACGCTGGCCAGCCACGACGTCGCGCCTCCGACCGACTCAAGCGTTTCCCGGTGGGAAACGGGTTACTGGGGCGCGTGCTGGACGGCGCCGGACGGCCGCTGGATGGTTTGGGACCGCTGCAGGCGGAGCATGGCGCGCCGCTCGTCAACAAACCGCTCAATCCGCTCGATCGAGATCCGATAAATCAGACACTGGATGTCGGAGTACGCGCCATCAATGCGCTGCTTACTGTTGGACGCGGCCAGCGCATGGGCCTGTTTGCCGGTTCCGGGGTGGGCAAGAGCGTCCTGCTCGGCATGATGGCGCGCTACACCAGCGCCGATGTGATTGTGGTGGGTCTGATCGGTGAGCGAGGCCGCGAGGTCAAGGAATTTATCGAACAAATCCTGGGTCCAGAAGGGCTGGCCCGCTCAGTGGTGGTGGCCGCCCCGGCCGATACCTGGCCGTTGATGCGATTACAAGGCGCTTCCTATGCCACGTCCATCGCCGAATATTTTCGGGATCAGGGCAAGAATGTCCTGCTGATCATGGATTCGCTTACGCGCTATGCCATGGCGCAGCGAGAAATAGCGCTGGCAATTGGAGAGCCGCCCGCAACGAAAGGTTATCCGCCTTCCGTGTTCGCCCGATTGCCGCAACTGGTAGAACGGGCCGGCAACGGCATCAAGGGAGGAGGTTCGATTACCGCGTTCTACACCGTGTTGACCGAGGGGGACGACCAGCAGGACCCCATCGCGGATGCAGCCCGTGCAATCCTCGACGGGCATATCGTGCTGTCGCGCCACCTTGCGGAAGCGGGGCATTATCCCGCCATCGATATAGAAGCTTCGATCAGCCGGGCCATGACCGGATTGATTTCGCCGCAATATTTCGAGCAGGTACGTGGCTTCAAGCAACTCTATTCGCGTTATCAACGTTCACGCGATCTGATAAGCGTAGGGGCTTACTCGTCCGGGAGCGACCCGCTGCTGGACCGTGCGATCACGCTATATCCTCAACTGGAAGCATTCCTTCAGCAAGGCATGTTTGAGCGTGCGGATTATGCGGACAGTGCCGCTAAACTGGGCGTGCTGCTCGGCGAACAGCCCCGGCCAACCTGACCTGGTCCGGCTTAGCGTGATCTGACTGAATTAGCCCAAACTTGGCCCTAACCAACCCTCTGACCGGAAAAGAAGAAAATGGCGAAACCATCTGCTTTGGATACATTGATCGAACTGGCGCAGACACGCACGGACGATGCGGCAAAACGCTTGGGGATGCTGTGCAAACAAGGTGTGCAGGTAGAAGCCAAGCTCCAGTTGCTGCTGCAATATCGGGATGACTACTGTGCTCGCTTTCAGGTGTCGATGCGGCAAGGGCTAACGGCATCCGACTGGCGCAACTACCAGGAGTTTATTGACAAGCTCGACGCCGCAATCACCCAACAGCGCGAAACCCTGGCCTCGGCGCAGCAGCGCGTCGCAGCGGGCAAAGTTGCGTGGCAGTCGGCCAAGCGCACTTTCAATTCTTATGACACGCTCGCGCAACGCCAGGCTCGCGCGGAATTGCTGCGTGCCACAAAGCGCGAACAGCGTGAAACCGACGAGCATACGGTCAACGCCGCCGCCCGCCAGAATCCATCGCGCTAATCGCTTCCTTCTTAACCATCACCATCGAAAAATATCGGGACCAACATTATGCTGACCTTGTCCGCACTCCAAAATACGCCTTCATCCGCCGTATCTCCGCTCAAGAATCTTGCTCACGTTACTGATGCACAGGAGGCGGGGCAAGCAGCCGCTACTGCTGGTTTTAGCGAAGTGCTTGCGCAAGAAATGAGCGGAAAGGGCCGCGCCGATGTTGGGCTACCCGATGAGAAAACAGCCCCAGGCAAAGATCCCGATGGCAGGGTCATCAGCGCGGGGGAAATGGAAGCGCGAAATGCGGAAGTAAAGAAAAATATAAAGGAAAAGGAAAGTAATGTGGTTGTAGTTGTGATTGCTGCGGCGCTTCAGCCCGTGAATATGACGGAAATATTGCCCGGTCTGGCGGCCGCTTGCACGCTGAGTTCCCGAACCGATGCTGGAATCGATGCGCGAGCCGATGTCCAGGCCGATACCCAGCACCAGCACAATGACCCCGCCGATACCCTGGCCAGCATGTCCCCGGCCGAGCTCGCCACTGCTGCGGCGCAGCATGCAGGGTTGATGGTTTCGCAGTTCAGCCCGGTTACCGCACGGTCGGCCGGAATTTCAGACAGCACCGGCATCGACATTGGCACGAGGGCGGCCACGGCCGCCGCCGATGCGGGCACGTCCCGGAACGCAAGATTACCATCTGACGCGCTCACTACCGTCGCGTCTGGCGTAATAGCCAGGATAGCAACCAAAGCGGGGCAGGGCGGTGATGGCGATCCGGTTATTCCGGACGAGACTTTGGTTACCAAGGCTTCCGTTACTAATGATGATGCCCCAATCAAGCCATCCCAGGATGGGAGACAGAGCACTGTACCGCAACGGGAGTTCGGCTTGCCGAAATTCAGCTTGGTGGGTGAAACCCAACAACTCGAAAAATCCATGCTCGAAGTTGCACAGCACAACTTGTCCGCCGCACAGGCAGAGGCGGGGGCGGCAGTAGCCGTACCTGAGCGCGGTTCCATATCGGCAGCCATATCCGCAGCTTCGGAGGCCGCGGCAGGCACGCCTGTTCACGCCACGCCTAGGCTGGAACCCCGCCTCGGTGCTGCCGGCTGGGATAATGCGCTGGGTCAAAAAGTCGTCTGGATGGTTTCCAATCAGCAGCAGGTTGCGGAGCTGAGCCTCAACCCGCCCGATCTGGGCCCCTTGCAAGTCGTACTATCCATCTCCGATGACCAGGTCAGCGCAATGTTCATTTCGCAACAGGCTGATGTGCGGCAAGCGCTGGAAGCTGCACTTCCGCGACTCAAGGAAATGATGGCGGACAGTGGGATCAATCTAAGCAATACGACCGTGAGTGCCGATTCTACCCGGCAACAGGCAGAGTCTGAACAGCAAAACCATTCAGGTGCACGATACGGTAAGGGCAGCGGTCAAATGACCATGCCGGGGATGGATGCGGGTGCAAACCCTATTCGTTCCCGGGGAAACAGTCTGGTGGATACGTTCGCTTAGCTTGTAAAAGTGCAAAGCCGCAACTGGCAGAATTTTTCGCGCCTTATTTTCGTCGCTCCTTCAACCTGAATCCGATAGTTGGACGTCCGGATTCAGGATCAACCTAAATCTGGTAGTTGGACGGGGTGAAGTGTACGGTTTTTGGGGTGCAGGACAAGGCGCAACGACGCGAAATGTGACCGTGCAGGGCGAAGCAGCGCCTTCCGCAGGATGGTGCGACCCCGAAGCGACCTCACCTGGAAGGTGAGCACCAAATAATATGAAATATTGTTGTTAATCAGGACACTGATTATTTATAGGATTATGCCAAGGTAGGTCGGGCTGCGCCCGACGATCGTAAAAATGATGTCGGGCATAGCCCGACCTACTAGCGGAGCGTAACCATCATCGAGCCTTTTCTTGAAAGAGCGGTCAACTACCGGATTTAGTTTAATCGCTGGTGGATTTAGTCCCACACATCAAATTCCGAGATGGCCGGTTTTTGTCCTTCTGTTCGCCGTGCTGCCGCAACACTACTACTGTGATAATGGTATTTATACTTTGTAACGGTATTCATACTTAGGAACAGGACGAGTCATGGCAACCAGGCTGAACAAACAGGAAAGAGAATATCGCGAGTCCGCTGTCGTCGATCCGAAGCAAAAGCCCAAAGGCAATAAGTTGATCCTGATAATTGCTTCGGCCGTACTGCTGCTCGGCGCCGGTGCCGGTGGTGCAGCATGGTATTTCAGCCAGATCCAGGACGGGGCAACTCCTGTAAAGAAGCCGCCTGTATTCGTCAGCCTGGACACGTTTACCGTCAATCTGCAGCCCGAGCACAGCGAGCAGCACCTTCAGACCAATCTGACCTTGAAGGTTGAAAATATCGAAGCGGTAGGCTTGATCAAGCTGCATATGCCGGAGGTGCGCAACCGGATTTTGCTGCTCCTTTCCAGCAAGGCGGCTTCACAAATTATTGCCACAGACGGCAAAAAAGAGCTTGCCGCCGAATTGCTCGCCGAGATCAATCAGCCGTTCGATGAAGAAAACACGGGAAAAGTCGTCGAAAGCGTACTTTTTACTTCTTTCGTGATCCAGTGAATGCCTCATGAGTAACGACTTTCTCTCGCAGGAAGAAGTGGATGCGCTGCTCAAAGGGATCAGAGGCGGTGCGGACGAAACTCGGCAGGAGGCCCGACCTTCAGGTTTCCGTCCATATAACCTGGCGACTCAAGAGCGTATCGTGCGTGGGCGCATGCCTACGCTTGAAATTATCAACGAGCGTTTTGCCCGGCTTTTACGGCTTGGCCTGTTCAATTTCATGCGCCGGAGCGCAAATGTCACTGCAGGCCCGGTCCGGGTCATCAAATTCAGCGAATTCGTGCGCAACCTGGTAGTGCCGAGCAATCTGAACCTCGTGCACGTCAAGCCGCTACGTGGTACATCGCTATTCGTGTTCGATCCTACCCTGGTGTTTCTGGTGGTCGACAACCTGTTCGGCGGCGATGGCCGTCTTCTTCCCACGGCGGAAGGGCGCGACTTCACCCAAACCGAGCAGCGCATCATCCAGCGCCTGCTCAATCTGGTGTTCGACAGCTACGGAAAGTCCTGGCATCCCGTATATCCAATCGAGTTCGAATATGTGCGTGCCGAGACGAACACGCAGTTCGCCAACGTGGCGACACCCAATGAAGTGGTTGTCGCCACTACGTTCGAGGTCAACTTCGGCACCATCGCAGGAGAGATGCATATTTGCATCCCATATTCCATTCTTGAGCCGATACGTGACCTGCTTTCCAGCAGCATGCAGGGTGAGGCGCTGGAGGTCGACAAGCGGTGGGTTGGCCGCCTGTCAAAACAGGTACAGTCGGCTGAGGTGACGATGCTGGTGGACCTGGCGCATGTGCACGTTACCCTCGATCAAATACTCAATATGCAGGTAGGTGATGTAATTCCGTTGGATATCCCCGAGTTTGTCACCGCCAGCGTCGACAGCGTACCGGTAATGGAATGCCGTTATGGCGTTTCAAACGGCAGGTACGCGCTGCGCATGGAAAAAATGCTTGGCTCCGCGAGCAACGAATGAGCTCCGATGAACGCCGCGATCTGTCCAGGCGACCCTTTACGAATAAATCCGAGGAGATGAACGTGCACGCAAATCAAGCCAATTCCGAATCACGAATGACTGAGCAGGAAACTGCTGCAGCCGCTGTGGCAGAAGGCGCTCCACCTCCAATTTTCGAGGAGTTTACCCCCGGTCAGAAGATGCAGATTCATAATGACATCGACATGATCATGGATATACCCGTTCAACTCACCGTGCAATTGGGGCGTACCAAAATAGCCATCAAGAATCTGCTTCAACTGGCACAAGGTTCGGTCGTAGAGCTGGACGGCCTGGCAGGCGAGCCGATGGACGTGCTGGTCAATGGTTATTTGATCGCCCAAGGCGAGGTTGTAGTGGTCAACGAGAAATTTGGTATTCGCTTGACCGATATCATCACGCCGAGCGAGCGTATCCGTAAATTAAACCGCTAGCAGCCCGTCGGACTTGCAGAATCGCAGCGAAAAAGTGACTGGGCGAGGGCAGATTTTGACGATTTTTAAGGCCAAAAGTTATTCTATTGGCCGAAAAAGCGGCGAAATATGAACCGGCCAGACGCTTTTGCAGCCGACTTCCTTTAAGTCCGACAGGTTGCTAGGTTCAAAGACCACGAATTCAGGTATGGATGAGATGAAAACCGGCGGCATCCGCAACAGCATATTTGCGCATTTTCATGGCAAGTGCGCATGTTTTATAAACTCACCCTATCGCGTTGACCTCGCGCGCCACCCCAAAGGCTTTTCGGCTGGACCGATACCTTTTCTGGCTCCGTTGTCATTGATATTGTGGACATTGCCAGTGACTACCATGGCACAAACCGTAGCAACAGATACAACGGGTGCCGCTTCCGGCGGCAGCATGCTTCAGGTCATACTTGGCCTGGGATTGGTACTCGCCGTAATGGCGGGTTCCGCATGGCTGCTGAGGCGTTTTGGCGGCCTCCAGCGTAGGCCCGGTGGCGGTATCAAGGTAATCGGCAGCTCGGCTGTCGGTCAGCGCGAGCGGGTGGTGCTGGTGGAAGTCGCTGATACCTGGCTGGTGATAGGCGTCGCGCCGGGTCATGTCACCGCATTGCATAGCATGCCCAAGGGCGAGATCACTACCGGCACTGCCGATATCGTCGGCGGCGCCAGCACGGATCACCATTTCTCCGCCTGGTTCCGGCAGGTGACGGCGAAACGTGATGGTGAGCAGCATGGCAAATAACAACTTTTCGTCCGCGACACGCGCCGTGCCGGGGATCGCGCTCGGAACAGTGCTATTGGTCGCGCCCTTACTCGCGCTGGCGCAGAATCCCGGTTTGCCCGCATTCACCAGCACACCAACCCTAGGCGGAGGACAAAATTATACCCTGAGCCTGCAAACCCTGCTGCTGCTGACATCGCTCACCTTTCTGCCGGCGGGGCTGCTGATGATGACCGGCTTTACCCGTATCATCATCGTGCTCTCGCTGCTGCGCCAGGCACTCGGCACGCAGTCTTCGCCGCCAAACCAGGTACTCGTCGGGCTTGCGCTGTTTCTTACCTTTTTCGTCATGGGACCGGTTTTCGACAAAATCTACGAGAATGCCTACGAACCCTATACCAGCAATAAGATAACAATGTCGGAGGCCTTGGACAGGGGCGCTTCACCGCTCAAGGCGTTCATGATGAAGCAGACGCGGGAAGCGGATTTGGCGCTGTTCGTCAAGCTCTCCGGCGGCCAGCAACTGAACGGCCCGGAAGACGTGCCATTGCGCGTACTCGTCCCGGCCTTTGTCACAAGCGAACTGAAAACTGCCTTCCAGATCGGCTTTGCGGTATTTATTCCCTTTCTCATTATCGATATGGTTGTGGCGTCGGTGCTCATGTCCATGGGCATGATGATGGTATCACCCGCCCTTGTGGCATTGCCGTTCAAGATCATGCTGTTCGTGCTGGTCGACGGCTGGCACATGCTGATCGGCTCGCTTGCGGAGAGCTTCTACCAATGACGGTGGAGTATGGCTTTACGGTCGGCAGGTAACCTGTTTTGAAATCTTCTCCGATCGGTGAGAAATGATCGAGCAAAAATATTTGTGGCGGTTAGTAGGTCAATTCGCGCCATATCGACCTTTAAGGATGAAACGATGACCCCTGAAAGCGTAATGACCCTGGGCCAGAAAGCCATGGAGGTAACACTGATGATTTCTGCTCCGCTATTGCTGGTTGCCCTGGCGACCGGGCTGCTGGTAAGCATCTTCCAGGCCGCCACGCAGATTAACGAGATGACCTTATCCTTCATTCCAAAGCTGGTGGCGCTATTTACGGCCCTAGTACTGGCTGGGCCATGGATGCTCTCGGTGATGCTCGACTACATGCGGCAGGTATTTGAGGGAATTCCAGCATTGGTGAGCTAGCAATCCATGCTGGCTTGCAGCTTGCCCGGCGACAATGAACGAAGCGCATCCTTGAGCCTGAATCCGGCAGGCGACCGCTTATTTGTCAACCAAGCGCTATCACCAAAAAGAATTTTTCGTACTCCGTGAGCTTCACCTTTTTGGTGAGCTCCCTGGGGGACGGATTGAATAGCGCCGTTCAACTACCGGATTCAAGTTAAAGATACCCCTAGTGATTACCTTCAGTTCTGCCAATCTTGACGCTTGGATGACCTCGTTCCTATGGCCGCTTGTCCGCATCCTGGCGCTGTTGGCAGCTGCGCCGGTACTCGGCAATACGGCCATACCCATGCGGGTGAAGATCGGATTGGGCGTTTTCATTACATTGATCCTGGCGCCTGCCATAGGACCGCTTCCAGGCCTAAAGCCGGCCTCGCCCGCAGGACTGCTGGTGCTGAGCCAGCAGGTCGTAATCGGACTGGCGATGGGCTTTGCCATGCGTATCGTGTTCAGTGCCGTGGAATTGGCGGGAGAGATTGCGGGTTTGCAGATGGGCCTGGGTTTCGCCACCTTCTTCACACCGCACAGCGATGGCAGTACGCTGGTAGTGGGCAAATTTCTCGGGCTGCTGGCGACGCTTGTGTTCCTGTCGTTAAATGGTCATCTGCTGATGCTGTCTGTGCTGGCCGAAAGTTTCAGCGCATTTCCCATCTCGGCCGAACCCTTTTCAGCCGGGGGATGGAGAAGGCTCGCCGAGTGGGGAGGCACTATTTTCCTGGCAGGCCTACAGCTTGCGCTGCCGGTCGTTGCAGCATTGCTGATTGTCAATCTGGCGCTTGGTATCCTGACGCGTGCCTCACCCCAGCTCAATGTTTTTGCTGTCGGCTTCCCGATCACGCTGATGGTAGGAATGGTAATATTGATGCTGTCGCTGCCTTACTTTATACCAGTGATCGAACATTTGATCACGGAAGGACTGGAAACCATGCTGCGGATAGCGCATGATGCCCGCCCTCCGTCACCGGGAGGATCGCCCCCATCCTGATCGCTTCCCAAGTGCAACGCTACGCGCAGCGCTCAAAACCGGCTCGGCGCGCTCTACAGTTAATATACCGCATCGCCGGCAAGATACGGTTACTAAAGCTATTTCACGAATTTGATATCTTGCGGCGGCGCATGACTATGAAACTGAAGAGGCCGACAGCCAGTAAGCTCAATGAGCCGGATGCGGGTAGCAAATTTATGGCGAGTAGCTGTCCATTCTGATCCTGATAAAAATAATCACCGAGCGTAGTCGAACCTGGAAACAAACTGTTATCGGAACCGGTATAAATCATTGCCAAATCGTCCGGGCTATCGCTGGCATGTTGATAAAATAAAGACTGTGATTTACCCCCATCTTTCTTGATATTGGCTATCTGCCCCGTGAGCTGCATTACTCCCCAACCGTTCGCGATGTTCTGAACCCCCTGCAATGTTCCACCCCCCGTTGCTCGCAAGAAATTTCCCGTACCCCCCGTTATCTTGAAGATAGAATCAGTTAACGAAAAAATGGATGGGAAAGCCGTCGGAGTGAAGGAACCACTATAGTCGGCAAACAGTTCATCTCCACCCGATACCGTAAATACCATTTCTCCGGTAAAAGAAAAGTAAGTTGCAACAGGAGTGATGCAATCGTTAGCCTTAAGGGAAACTGCTCCCAGGAGCGAACTGACCCCGGCACCCGTAGTCGTGCCACCGAAACCCGAAGCGCAATTGGGTCTATACCCTGTTTGTTCGTGCGTGATTCCACTAATCAACAACAGCGCGCTCTCGGCAGTCAACGGCGCAACAACAGATGCGATTGCCAAAGCGGATGCCGTGAAGTGCATGATTAAATTTGAACTGACTGTTTTCAAGTTAACTCCTTTCAAGTGAGCAGTAAGCACAACGCGTCAGAATTTCGGTAGTCAACTGAAATGTAAGCTTGTCCCAGCGCAAATTTATAATGCCTGACCTTCTGCGTCAACCAAAATTACCAAACATATTCAATACGATGTGGCTCGTACTTCATGCGGGCTTCCAACTTGTCGGCTTGGCGGGCTCTATTGGGTGCCAGCACAAGGCTTATATGCATGAGCCCGAGCTGAGGCTACTCAATCTCCTATTAATGCCGAACAAGCTCTGAAACATTCAATCCTTATACACCCGCGTCTCCCATGACAATATACTCATATGGCTCATATGATCCATATAGACAGCGCCTTAACCGGTAGAGCAGCACTGATTCCGACTTGAAGGAAATTGAACTTTTCGCAATTGCTGCTAAAGTGAATTTATAGGGCGAGGAAAACTGGAAGCTGAAATCTCCGCCATTTCGATCTTGTCCGGTTATCGCTAGGAGCTACGAAATGCCCATACTCGACCACAACACCTTCGTTAATCGCTTGAGGGGAAAATTCATCAATACCGCCGAGCTTCAAAGTGCTCACCCGGATTTGAATGTGCGGCGTATATCCAGTAACGGGGTTATCGAGGGCACGACCCAAAACCTTGAGAAGTTGTGGGAGGTCATCGATAATTATGACCATGACGGCAACGTTAATACAATCTCTGACCCGCCGGCCTTGGCCATTGCTCAATGGTTGTTCTCAAAAACGGGGAGCCTCGCGCCGGGAAGAAACGAGGCGTTGAGCTGGAAGAAGGTTGCGGAACTGGGTGACAAGAGTATCACCGACAATAGCAATGCGCATAAGGCCGCTATCGACAATACCGGTATCGGCCTCTACTACGGCGACCACTCACCTTTCCATGATGCTATCCTGAGAGGCGACCGGCCAGCCCTGCGAACGGAAATAGATGCCATGAGCATGGGAAATTGGCAAATGGGATCGATCGAGCCTGGATCGGTTATTATAGAAAGTACATCCGGACAGGCTGCGCGGCTTAAGGAAAGTTCGTGTATCGGCTGGGTAATGGAAAACGTGAGAGCAGCCTACGAGGGGGGCGGCTATGGCGGGCGTTTCGCCGAGATCAACAGCAGAGTAAAGGACGCCGATCTGCGCGGTACCGTGCTCTGCGAGGAATTGCAGAAAGACGGCTGGACCGCCATTTTTTATTGCCCGAGAACCGCCGAAGACCTGGCGGATTCAAACGAGCGCGAGAAGTTGGGCGCGCTTAATATGGCGAAGGCGGGCACGCGCGTATGGAAATCACCGATTCCAGGATCGAATGGCGTGCACTGCGATGCAGTCATTACGGGCTACCGCGGCGTCACGCCGGATCGCAATACCTTGATGATGCTGGAAAAACTGGAAAATATACCTTTCTTCGTCGGTGTCGCGAATGGCGGCATACATACGTTCGTAGGGCACAAAGGGAGCGTGTGCGATTTTCATTGGACTGCGCAGCCTGATGACAAAGACGCGATGACCGAGAACCCCGTCCGGCAATGGAAATGGGACACGGGACTTTACCTGGTGCCGCCGGGATATTGGTAAGGCCGCCAAGAGGCTGGATGCGGGAAGCCGGACTTAATCAGCACGCCCCAACTGTTGCTATCCCACTGGGCACTGGGTCTGATGATCTGTTCGCTTGAAACGCTAAAGCATAAAGGGAAAGAACATGGACACGTTTGGCGGACAGCGCAGGTCGTCTCGGGGAGATAGCAAATGCATGACAGATTTCTAGTATTGACCACGTTGCTTATTGCGCCGCTGGTCGCAGGATGTGCTCAGATCAAATCTTTTTCCGTAACCCCGAGCATTGTATGCCCTGGGGAAACTGTCGAGATCGACTGGAAGGCTTCAGACAAAATCGCCCTGGATGCGGCACCTCCATTGGAGGGGACAGGGGAAGGGCCCACGGAAGGCTCGCGATCTTTCGCTCCAACGGAGAATACCCGGTTTACGATCAAGGTTCCAGGCCTGCTCAAGGGCGCTCAGCGCGAGTGGGATGTCCAGGTGATACCCAGCCAGAGTACCGGACTGCTGGGAGGCGTTGCCCAGTGTGGCGGCAGTCCCCAATCCGTATCGACATCGTTCACACTGCAGCAAAAAGACACCTCTTCACAGGTCCGAGCCGTGTCGATTGCAAATAACTATAATCGGCAGTTGGCTGTCAGCAAGGAAGACATTGAAGTGGAGATACCACCGAATGGTACGACAGATCGCTTCAAGAATGCGTCCGTTATCGGTACATGGACGGTTCGTACCCCATTGGCTCCGGATGAAACTTGCGATAATGCGCTCGACGCGGTACGGGGCCGATTAACCATCAGAACGCAGATGAGCTGCGAGGAGAGACCTAATGGCGGCCCTTGACCAGTTTCAGACCATCGTGATCGTAATGATGGAAAACCGATCCTTCGATCACGTTCTCGGGCACCTCAGCATGGCTCGCTTTGGCAATCGGAAGGACGTGGAAGGGTTGATTGATCCCGAAACGAACCTCGACTATACCAATTTCCTGGACGGCCAGGGTTATCAACCTTTCGAATTGAAGGATGGACCTCTGTTGCATGACCTGCCTCACAGCAGGGCTCGTGTAGCAACTCAACTGGCAAAGGCCGGTTCGCGTTTCACAATGAGCGGTTTTGCCGATGCCTATTTCCAGGCGACAGGCAGCAAGATCAAGGACCCACCATCATTGGGATTTCTATCGCCTGGCGATACGCCGATATCGAATTTTCTTGCGACGCAGTATGCCGTGTGCGATAACTGGTTTGCTCCGCTTCCGACGGATACTCAGCCGAATCGTTCAGTGGCGTACAGCGGCTACAGCATGATCGACGACACGAAACCGCGCCCCATCCCAACAGTGAAGGGAAGTTTTATTTTTGAGTGGCTGAATTCCCGCAATGTCAGTTGGCGCGTCTATCACTGCGGGGTTTCATTCTTCACTCTTTTCGATCGTTTTCATGAAGAGGTACTTGGGCCTGATTTCCGCAGCTTCAGGCATTTTCCGGCAGATTTCGAGTCGGAATCAGTCTCGGAGATGCCGAGCGTGATATTCATCGAGCCTGAGTATACTGATTCTCCTGTCCATTTCGGTTGGATACCCAACGACAACCATCCTCCCACGCCTATCGGACCTGGCGAAAACTTCCTGCGGGATATTTACAGCCTGCTGACTCGGGACAGTGCAAAATGGAACCGTACGCTGTTGATCACTATGCATGATGAGCATGGCGGATTCTTCGATCATGTTCCGCCGCTCGCGATCCCTGCCGTGGTTCCGCCTCATTCGCTATTCTCAACCGCGTTTGGGAGCACTGGCCCGAGGGTTCCGGCGCTTATCGCATCACCATGGATCCGGCCGGGTACTGTTTTCAAGGGATCGATGGATCACACATCGATCCTGCAATTACTGTCCGAGAAGTTCGCCGGCACGCCGGACTATAACGATGAGGTCGCGCGAAGGAGAAAACTGGGGATACAAAGCGTGTCGCAGGTACTCGCCGATTCACTTGCCCAACCAAGGACCGACATCCCGCCACCGCCACAGGAGACGATTTCCAGCACGACAGCGCAGGCACCGCAGCTTGATCCGCAGACCGATAGTCAGCAGGCTTTCAGCGCAGCTGCGAAAGACCTTCTGAGGTACGACCGCAAGCGAGCACTGGAAAAATATCCTGAGCTTGTACACCTCCCTGAAGAGCCTCCCCCTGCTTCCCGGAATTGATGAGGCACCTTCACCCTCACTATCACCCGCGTTTTTTCAGGCGAGCACTTTCGCGATGCGTCCGAGTGCGTTTTCCAGGTTGGCCATGGTAGTGGCGAAGGAAAGACGAATATATCCTTCGCTTCCAAACGCTGAACCCGGCACCACCGCCACGCCACCGTGTTCCAGAAGATATTCGCTGAAGGCGATATCGCTGCCATCCTTGATATCGCCTTTGGCATGCAATTCACTTATCGCCTTCCGGACATCGGCGAAAGCGTAGAATGCGCCCTCGGACAAAAGGCACTTGATACCGGGAATGGCGTTGAGCGCGTCGGTGACGAACCGGTTACGTTCCCTGAACGCGGCCACCATGGGTTGAATGCAGGCTTGATCACCGTTAAGGGCTGTTTCCGCAGCGACCTGCGAAATGGAAGTGGGGTTGGACGTACTCTGCGACTGAATGTTCTCCATGGCGGTAATGATATGTGCCGCTCCCGCGCAGTAGCCGATGCGCCAGCCCGTCATGGCGTAGGCCTTGGATACGCCATTGAGCACGATGGCGCGCGGATATAGCTCGGGGCATGCGTTGAGTATATTTACGAATTTTCCGCCGGAAAGCAGAATATGTTCGTACATATCGTCGGTGGCCACAAGAATATCGGGATGCCTGAGCAGAACTTCGCCCAGGGCTTTGAGCTCATCCAGCGTATAAACCCCGCCCGAAGGGTTGCTGGGGCTGTTGATGACGAACATCCGGGTTCTGGGCGTGATGGCTTTTTCCAGTTGCGCCGCGGTTATCTTGAAATCCTGCTCGATGCCGGCTTCGACGATTACCGGTTTGCCTTCTGCGATAAGAATAATGTCGGGATAGGACACCCAGTAGGGCGCGGGTATGATGACTTCATCGCCGGGGTTGATGACGGAAAGCACCAGATTGAAAAAGCTCTGCTTTCCGCCGCACGAAACCAGGATCTGGCGGGCAGTATAGTCAAAACCGTTGTCGCGCTTGAATTTGGCAACGATCGCATTCTTGAGGCCGGGAGTGCCGCCTACTGCCGTATACTTTGTAAAACCCCTGTTGATGGCGGCTATGGCGGCATCCTTGATATGCTGCGGGGTATCGAAATCCGGCTCGCCGGCACCCAGCCCGATGATGTCCTTGCCCTCTGCCTTGAGCCGTGCAGCCCGGGCGGTGACCGCCAAGGTAGGGGAGGGCTTGATGGCCTGAACGCGCTTTGAAAGTTCCACGATAATGTCCTTACGCTGATGCCGGCTGCGCCCGCATGGTAAAATTAGTTGGATAGCCGGAGAATGATCCGAAATAACTGAGCCCGCGATTATACCTGTGATCCAGACCTTCCCCAATAGTCCTTACAAACTGCATCAGTTGTTCAAGCCTGCCGGCGATCAGCCTGAAGCGATCGACAAGCTGGTGGAAGGGATCGAGGACGGCCTCGCGTTCCAGACATTGCTAGGTGTAACGGGTTCCGGCAAGACCTTCACCATGGCCCATGTAATCGCTCTGCTGGGGCGTCCCGCGATTATCATGGCACCCAATAAAACACTCGCAGCTCAGCTTTATGCGGAAATGCGCGAATTCTTTCCGGAAAACGCCGTTGAGTACTTCGTATCCTATTACGACTATTATCAGCCGGAGGCCTATGTTCCTTCGCGTGATCTGTTTATCGAAAAGGATTCCGCGATCAATGAGCACATCGAGCAAATGCGTTTGTCCGCGACCAAGGCGCTGCTTGAGCGAAACGACACCATAATCATCGCCTCGGTTTCATGTATATATGGTATCGGCGATCCGGTGGATTACCACGGCATGATCCTGCATTTGCGCGAACACGAAAAAATTACCCAGCGCCAGGCCATACAGCGTTTGATCGAAATGCAGTACGAACGCAACGACTTTGAGTTCGCGCGTGGAACCTTCAGGGTGAGGGGAGACGTACTCGACATATTTCCCGCTGAAAGTTCGGAAACCGCAGTGCGCGTATCGCTATTCGATGACGAAGTGGAAAGTATGACGCTGTTTGATCCGCTCACCGGGCATACGTTGAAAAAAGTGTCTCGTTATACGGTTTATCCGTCCAGCCATTATGTAACGCCACGAAGTACCACATTACGCGCGATCGAAACGATCAAGGCCGAATTGCGGGAACGCATAGATTATTTTCACCTGCACAACAAATTGGTGGAGCTCCAGCGTATCGAACAGCGCACTCGTTTCGACCTGGAGATGCTTAACGAATTGGGTTTCTGCAAAGGCATTGAGAACTATTCGCGGCATTTGTCCGGAAAAAAAGAGGGTGAACCTCCGCCTACGTTGCTGGACTACCTGCCGCCCAATACATTGATGGTAATCGACGAGAGCCACGTCACAGTCCCTCAGATAGGAGGCATGTACAAGGGAGACCGTTCACGTAAGGAAAATCTGGTGGAATACGGCTTCCGCCTGCCTTCTGCGCTGGACAACCGCCCACTGCGGTTTGACGAATTCAGGAAGATGATGCCTCAAACGGTGTTTGTTTCCGCGACCCCCGCGGAGTTTGAACGGGTGCACAGCGGGCAAGTCGTGGAGCAGGTGGTACGGCCCACCGGCCTGGTGGATCCGCAGATCGAGGTTCGTCCCGCTACAACCCAGGTCGATAATCTCATGTCGGAAGTCAGCCTGCGCACGGCCAAAGGCGAACGGGTCTTGGTAACGACACTGACCAAACGCATGTCCGAGGATTTGACAGATTATTTTTCCGATCACGGTATCAAAGTACGCTACCTTCACTCGGACATCGATACAGTGGAACGGGTGGAGATCATTCGCGACCTGCGGCTTGGTAAATTCGACGTGCTGGTGGGGATCAACTTGCTACGAGAGGGTCTGGATATACCCGAAGTATCGCTGGTAGCCATACTGGACGCCGACAAGGAAGGATTCCTGCGTTCCGAACGTTCCCTGATACAGACCATCGGCCGTGCCGCACGTCACATTAATGGCACCGCGATTTTATATGCCGACCGGATCACCAATTCCATGCGCCTGGCGATGGACGAAACCGAGCGCCGCCGCAATAAACAAACGTTGTTTAACCAGGAACACGGCATTACACCGCGGAGCGTACACAAGCGTGTGAAGGATTTGATTGATGGGGTTTACAACATTGAAACCGCCCAGCAGCATCTCAAGGCAGCGCAAGTGCAAGCGCGCTACGACTCGATGAGCGAAGCGCAACTGGCCAGGGAAATCAAGGCGTTCGAGAAGCAGATGCACGATGCCGCAAAGAACCTGGAATTCGAAAAAGCGGCAGAATATCGGGATGAGCTAAAAAAGCTAAAAAACAAGCTCTTCGTGGGGTTTATTGAACCAGAATCCGGGAAAGATCCGGAAAAAATAATTAAACATCAAAAAATACGGAAGGGCGCATAACATGCGCTGAAAATCAGTCGCTTACCTCTCAATATTAATGTTGTTTCAAGCTAATTCACTATTGTGGCTGAATTGACGAAAATAACTTGATCAAACGTTCGGTTGAGCGTTTTGCTATTGAAATTCTTCATAACCAGGCTCTGTTCAAAACGAACACGATCACCTACCTTTACTCGAGTAGTCGGAGCGGCGATCCAGAAACGTTTTTCAGTATTGGCCAACTCCATATAGGTATAACCTGGCGCATCCAGCGTAGAAAGCACTTTGCCTTCATTGCTCGGCATTCCCGCGGCCGCGCTCGCAGTACTGGTACCTGCTGTTTCCGCCAGCACATGTAACGGGCTCAGCAGCATGAGTCCGATGGAAAAAGCTACCGTTAGGTGGGATATTCTCAAAATTGTCTCCAGAATCGATAATATTGGCAGGACGAAATCATACACCTCAATTCCTGAGGTTCCAACCGAAAAAATTGTCTCGCTTGGGGAGCGTACTGCTTCAGATGCTTATTTTTTGCTGAGAAGAAAGAAAATCAAGGGCTTCCAGTCCAGGGATCAACCTTGCGATCAGGCGGAGGACCCGCTTGCCCAGGGGTAGATCGAGGATCAAAGACAAAAAGGGAGGGTGTGGAACCACCATCCAGCGCCGTCGGCGAACCAGGCAGGGTACGAGGCATCACCATGATGCCAGGGGCAAGCGTACTTGAAGACAGCGAGTCTGTCGCAGACTGGGCACTGATGGCGTTGACACCCGCCTGATGGTATTTACGCGCGCAAATTGCAGTTCCTTCCTCTATGCTGGTTCCTGCTTTCTGCTCCGCCGCTTCACAGCTCAATCTTTGATAGACAGCCATATATTCAGACGCTTCTTTGTACTGACCTGCTTTCATCAGTTCTTTCACGTGAAGCTGTGCGTCCTTGAACTTGCTTTGGGGGTCCGGCTTTTCAAATATCGGAGGCGTATCCGCCGCTAATGCGACGGTTGAAATGATCGCGGTAAAAATAGCCAGAACTATAAGTTTCATGTTTTCTCCTTTCAATGAATGGAGTTTGAGAATTATAAGACGGCGCCCTAAAAAATTTGTAACGCTTATTTACTCGTTCAATCATAAGCCGTTTTCAACAAGTTGAAAAGTGAAAGAATAAAGACAGCCGAACGGTTTCAAGTCGGATCCAAATCGCACGAATGGACTTATTGGCTTTATGTGTGGCGGTTTTCGGTCAATACCGTTTCAAGCCATGAGAACGCGCCATCGAAAGACGTGTCGGCATTCGTGAATGCGTCAAATCTGGGCACGGCTGGCTGGTGGGAACCACGCCGGAGAACTACTTTCGCGCATGTCCAAAGACCGGATTCTTGAGGTGGTGGGAGAGGTGGTTTATCCTCAAGTAGCGCAGACGCTAACGAAGATCAAAAAGGGTGAACTGGTCGAGTTGGCGAATGCAAAATTATCTGGCTTGCACTGGTTACCGCGGGTAATCTCGATGTGCAGGCACCACAGGAATAATCTTAAAACTTGCCGCTACAGACTCTTATCCGGATCTGTAGCGGCAAGAGGAAAGAGAACATATATGCGAAAATTCAGGATCACGGAATTGACCTGCACTCCGAAAAGTCGTCTTGGTTTCTATATGCCGATGCTGAAATGATTGACGCAGGGCGTCTTTGGACTAAAAGTCACTATTACCGGTATAACACTATCTTCCATGGAGCACACTTGCGTGGCCGCCCCTGAGATGGATACATGAATACCCTGCATAGTGGGGCTTGAGATCCACCAGTTATTGGTCAAAACAAAATGTCCCTGGGCAACAATAAAATTCTCAACAACTATTACCTGGTTGGATTGATTCGTGATCTTCATGGTGCCTTGCACGGCAAAGTTCAGTTCATTGGGGTAAGTTCCAGCGCTATCGCATACTACAGTCTGGCCATTACCGGTTGCTGATTTAAACCAGTTTGCAACGGCAGTCGTTTTCTTTCTCCCAGCATTAACCATGATGTAGGCTTGATCATGGCCATCCTCCTTTTTTATGCCGGATGTAACGCCGTAATATGGCTGCCCCGATGTTATCGAGTGGCTTGTTTCTGTAAAACTAAAAGCTTTCATGCCGTTTATATCAAAAAATACAAAATTTTCATGAGCGGTAGCCACCTTATTTTCCTTTTTAGTTAATTCCAAGCGTGGAACTTACAGCCCAGTCTGGATGCCCATCTTTAATGGTTGTCCAACCGCCTGGTTCATGGAGGCTACCAATTCAGAGCCAAAATCAAATTGAGGAATAGAACAGGAAAACCACCTCACTTACCGGTTGACGGCCTCGTCAGCCAGACCAACCGATCCGGAGCATGTTTTCGCATATGAGATTCCACTTAAAATACTCAGATCGTTGTTCAACGATTGGGAACAGCTCTAGGTCGCAGTTATTCCTTGCTTAGAATCGCGCTAAATGCTTGTCGATCCAGCCAACTTTTACATTGCAAGTCTGAATATTCAAGAATGAAAACCCTCATGCTGAAGCGTTGCCCAGAAAAAGGCCCGGCAAGGAGTAGTTGGCCTTGCCGGGCCAGAGACGCCTACTACAAGAGGGAGAAAAAAGTAGACGTCTGATGATAGTTTGCTCAATCGGCTTTAATCCCTCTGTTCCCAACCGCACATAAGTGAATAATTTATATACAGACCACACCCGCGAAGATAATTTTATTTAATTTGCGCATAATGTATATTATGTTAAATTAACTAATCCTCTTATGCTTCCGGCACGAACTTGAACTTCTTGCGGCTGAAAACCCCATCCGCGCTGATGCTGGTTTGTGAGACACATTCAGGTGCCTTCCGCTCCTGGTAAATGAACGGCCTGATCGGCTGGTTCGTGTCGCGGAAAGATTTCTTGTCTTTCCCGTTTTTTTAGCTATAAACAATGTAAGTCATTTCAACCCAGATAATCCATTAGGACGCAAGATGATGATGAGGCAGGTTGCGAGACAGCTTTTCGGTTGAGAGAAGTCCATAGCTTGATCTATGGACGCCGCGCAGGTAGCAAAAATGGCGGCGAAAATGGCCGAAAACTGACCGCCAGCACTCGCATAGGCTCGTAGAGTCGCCTAATGAATATCTGGGTTCAACTCACAACAGAGTATTTTTCTCCAAAATTCCATGTCGTATACCTATAGGTCCATGGTTTAGAGTCAAAAAAACGGGGAGGAATAATGAACCTCAAACTTGATAAGTCACATCGTTGCAAATCAATGTGGTTAAGTCTCATTATAGTGGTAGCGCTTGCGCCAGCTTACGGACACGCGACCGATGCCGGAACCTCGGTCGGAATTTTTCTCGACCCGACACCGTCATGCCCTCCTGCAACTTGTAGCGGGGTAGAAATGAATTCTTTTAATTGGGGTGAGCCTACGTCTGATCTTCTTGGTTCACAAGGTAACCTGACCTTTGTTGGAGATAGTTTTTCTCCTTCGGCAGGAGAGACTTTCAAATTAGGAACATTAACCTATCATAACGGCGCAACGATTTCAGGAACAGACGTTACCGGAATCGGGTTAGATATCCCGCTCAACTTTGACGACACAAGCAGAAATTTTACCTATCACACAAGTCTGAGCATCAACAATACGCTAAATATCAGCAATCCAAACATCGGCACCCCTGAAGCCAATGCTGATATCGTGAGCTTCGTGGGTAATACTTTTCCGTACACCTTTCATGTCCTGGAAGGGGCAACAGCCTCAGTTGATCTTATGGTCAAATTGACCCCAACCGAAGATCAGCTCCAATTAGTCGGTCTGACAAATCCAACTACTGGAGGTTCTGTCAGCATCGTACCTATAATGGACCCCGGCAGAGAATTAAGATGGTAGCCTGCTATAAAAAGGCACTGGAACGAGTACAAGAAACCACTCTTTCAGTTGACCGAGCCCGGAAAGCCTGCCCTATGCCAACTTAACGACACCGACTCATTCAAATGGCGACTAGTGGCACAACCTCGTGCTACCCCAGCCATTGTAAAACTCCGAATTCGCTCAGATGACCTCCGAACGAATTGTTCATCTCAGGATGATGAAGATTCATAAGTTTTTGATTTTCTCGCTCGAGCTCGCCGTGCCCAATAATTAGCGTTTAAAGCAGGTCTTGTTGAGCCAAAGATACGCTTAAATAATCTGGAAAATCCGAAAAATCCGGTTCATGGGCAAACTCGCCCGAGCTCTCCCATTCCATTCTTTGCGCAAATATCTTCCGTGTCTTTTTCGTATGGAGCGATATTTTGCGGGATAATGGGCGTTCCAACTGGACAAATCATAATCCTTCCATGCACCTCTCAATTATCATTCCGGCTTTTAATGAAGAGCGTCTGATTGAAGAATGTTTGCAATCCATTTCTACATCACTCGCCGCAAATTACAAACCCGGTTTCACATCGGAGATTATTGTGGTGGACAACAACTCCACTGACAACACGGCCAATCTGGCAAGACAGGCAGGCGCCCGGGTTGTGTTTGAGCCGGTCAATCAGATCGGCCGGGCACGCAATACCGGCGCGGCTGAGGCAACAGGCGACTGGTTGTTGTTTGTGGATGCGGATAGTTATCTAAATACTGGGCTGCTGGCCGATATCCTGCGGCTTATCGAAGAAGGCAAGAGCGTGGGCTGTGGCAGCACGATACAAATGCCGGGATTGCCGTGGTGGGCGAGCGCGACTTTGAAGCTCTGGACAGGTACATCGGTTCTATTTGGCTGGGCGGCCGGGGCGCTGGTCGTATCCCGCAGCGATGCGTTTCGCGACGTCGGCGGCTTCGACCAGGAACTTTACGCTGCCGACGAGATAGGCTTGAGTCAGAAACTCAGAAAATGGGGACAACAGCGCGGGCTTCAATTCGTCATCTTGACCAAACATCCCCTGGAGTCGTCACCGCGCAAGGTGCAGCTTTACTCCGCGGGAGAGATTACCGGCCAGATCCTGCGCGTTATGCTACACCCGCGCCGGTCGTTGCAAGACAAAAAGCAGTTACCGGTCTGGTATGACGGGCGGCGTTAAAAAACAATCGTTCTTCGCAACCTGCAGTTGAAATAACGTGACACATCCAGCGCGACTTTGAGCTAAGATCAACTGCAACTGACAAGATTGGCGCCCCACACCGCGATCTCCAGGAAGAAATCGACCACTCGCCTGCCCGGCCTGCGCCCGATCGATCTGCTGATGTTGTCCCCCCATTATTCGTTTCGCTGCCTGTTCTCCCCCTCTAGCAGTCTGTCGGACTTAAAGGAAATCGACTGCAAAAGCGTCTGGCCGGTTTATACCTCGCCGCTTTTTCAGTCAATAGAATAACTGCTGGCCTTCAAAATCCTCAAAATCTATCCTTAATCTGCCCTCACCTATTCACTTTTTTCGCTACGATTCTTCAAGCACGATAAGCTGCTAGCACATTGTTCTTCTTGTTGGCGGTAATCAAAAAGCCGGTTTTAGGTAACGCTGGGACAAATAACGTCCTGGGTAAGAATCACCACACAACCCCCTTCCAACCCAAAAACCAAATTTGGTGAAATCACAATTTATGAGATATTCAGGCGAGCAGTCGTATAATGACCAGCGGTCACTTATAGGAGTTTCGACACCGTGAGCATCCAGGAACGAAAAGCACGGGAATTCAATCGCCGGGAAAGTGAAATCCTCACCGCGGCGCTGGCCCTCTTCGGCCGTGCCGACTGGGAATTGGTAACGGTTGAAGAAATCTCCCGAAAAGCCGAGGTTGGCAAGGGCACGATCTACAAACACTTCGAGAGTAAGGATGAAATTTATGCGCGGCTTGCACTGGAATTCAATCGCAAGTTGCTGGCGCAAATCCAGAAAACGAATATATTGCCCGTGATTGCGCGCTTTCGCGAAATGACCCGGGTTGCGTGGGAGGCCCATCTTTCAAGCAAGGAACTTCACCGTGTAGTGCTCTACTGCGGGCGTGCTGAGTTCAGGCGAAACCTGCCCGCGCGGATCAGCGAGGAACTCAAGGCGGTCGAGGCAGCGACAAACAAGGCGATTAATGCCGCTATCATGCAAGGCGTCGAGGAAGGCCTGTTTCCACGTAAGCCTCTGGACATGCTGATGTTCGGAGCGCAATCGGCTTTCTGGGGAGCGGTTCAACTGATCTGGAGTGGCTATCTGAACGAGCACGACAAGGCGAGGTATTGCGACGAAATTACCAACTTCATATTGACGGGCCTGATCTACCAGGACCGGCGCCTGTAGACGGAAGAGTGCTTCATTCTTATCTATATGACCAATAGTCCAAATACGACCAACGGACATACCACAGATTCCCATGATGGATATTGACCATACCGGCAGCGAACGGCCTCTCCCGGGCGACACCCGGCAAAAAGTATCCAGCGCGCGTCGCGCTGCGCGTATCGTAGCCGTCGTGCTGATCCTGCTGCTGTGCATCGCGGGTGCACTGCATATCTTCGGCTATGTGGGGACTAATTCCGCCGCTCCCGCCCCCAAAGCGGCTGCGGCGCTGGAATTGCTGCCGCGGGACGTCGCGGAGGCAACGGTACAGGCACTGCAGCGAACTATTCCTCTCACGGGCACGATTCAGCCGCTGAATCAAACGGAGATCAGATCGCAGCAGGCCGCCGAAATCCAGGAAGTGCTGGTTCGCGAGGGCGAGCCGGTGGAAAAAGGACAGGTTCTCGCCCGGCTCGACACTACAGACCTCGAAGCCAAGCTGCGCGACAAGCTCGGCGCGCTGGACGTGGGCAAAGCGCAGCTGGCGCTTGCCAGAAAGAACCTCCACGCTAATAAGTTACTGCTGGAGCGTAATTTCATTTCTCAAACCGCCTTCGACAATTTACAAAGCAGTTTTCATATCGGTGAAGCGACGCTGGTTTCGCTTCAGGCCCAGGTTGAACAGGCACGCAAAGCGCTTGCTCATGCCGTCATCCGCTCGCCGATTGCCGGCGTAATCGCCGAACGCGTGGCGCAACCGGGTCTTGCGGTCGCAGTCCACACGAAACTCTTCACCGTACACGATCTTTCCCTGATGAGTATCGAAGCCCTGGTCCCGGCTCGCGACATTCCCTCGGTACAAGTGGGACAGGAGGCCCGATTACTGATCGAGGGATTCGGCGAACGCGTTTTTATTGGAAAGGTGGACCGGATCAATCCTTCGACCGAACAAGGGTCGCGCTCGATCATGGTGCACCTGCTGATCGACAACACGGACGGCCAACTGAAGGGAGGAATGTTCGCCCAAGGCACGTTGGGTGTGTCGAGCATCGTTTCCGCCATTGTCGTGCCACAGGCCGCGGTGCGCGAGCAAGGCGGCCACGCCTCCGTTTTTTGCATTGAGGCGGGCGCACTGACCGAACAGCGCGTGGAAACCGGCATGCGAGATGCGGCGACCGACACCATTGAAATCAGGTCAGGCCTTTCTTCCGGCGCCAGGGTGGTGGTAGGCAACCTGGTGAACCTGCATACGGGGCAACCGGTACGCGTTATGAATGTCCCCGACGAATGACGTCCGCAGCCCGAATTTCGAAAAAACCATCGCTGCTTGAGCATTCATAAAACCCATAACGCACCCTTCAGCGCATAGCCATGTGGATCACTCGCATCAGTATCAATAACCCTGTTTTCGCCACCATGATGATGGCGGCGCTGCTGGTGCTCGGGCTGTTTTCTTACCAACGCCTCAATGTCGACCAGTTTCCGGATGTCAGTTTTCCAATCGTTGTCGTGCAAACGGAATATCCGGGCGCATCCCCCGAGACGGTGGAGTCGGATGTCACGCGCAAGATCGAGGAAGCCGTGAATACGGTCAGCGGCATCAAGACCGTCAGTTCGCGCTCTTTCGAAGGCAGCTCGCGCGTAATGGCGGAGTTCGACCTGACCACGGACCCGGCAGTGGCCGCACAAGACGTGCGCGACAAGATAGCCCTGGTGCGCCCCGGCTTCCGGCGTGAAGTCAAGGAACCCAAGATCAGCCGTTTCAACCCGGACGACACGCCCATTATCTCCCTGGCGCTGGATTCCAGTACGCGTAACTTGCGCGAGCTCACCACTTTGGCCGACCACATCATCCGCAAGCGACTGGAAACCGTTCGCGGCGTGGGCCAGGCAACGCTCGTTGGCGGAATCATGCGCGAGGTAAAGATCTACCTCAAGCCCGACCAGATGCGCGCACTCGGCGTCGGCGTAGACAAGATCCTCGAGACCATAAAACGAGAAAACCAGGAACTCCCCGCTGGCAGCATTTCTACTGGCCGAGAGGACACCATGGTCCAGGTGCGCGGGCGCATCGCCGAACCTCACCAGTTCGGCAGCCTGATCGTGGCGCAGCGCGGCGGCGCGCCGGTGCGCCTCGATCAGGTGGCAAGCATCGAAGACGGCCGTCAGGAAATGACCACGGTAGCCCTGGTGGATGGCAAACCCGCTCTGAGCATCGATATCGTCAAAGTACGGGGATCCAATACCATCGTGGTAGCCGACGGCGTGCGCGCGGCAGCGGCCGAACTGCGCAGCATACTGCCGCCCGATGTAAAACTCAGTGTTGTGCGCGACAGTTCCACCGGCATCCGCAATTCAGTGGCGGATGTCAAGGCGACACTGATCGAGGGGGCGGCGCTCACCATCGCAATCGTGTTCTTATTCTTCAATTCCTGGCGCAGCACAGTGATCACCGGCCTGACCCTGCCGATCGCACTGGTTGGAACGTTTCTTGCCATGTATGCATTCGGCTACACGCTTAACACCATGACCTTGATGGCGCTCTCGCTCAGCGTGGGATTGCTGATCGACGACGCCATCGTAGTGCGCGAAAACATCGTGCGCCACCTCATGATGGGCAAGAATCATCGCCAGGCAGCACTCGAAGGCACGCAGGAAATCGGTCTCGCGGTGCTCGCCACCACCTTCACCATTGTCGCGGTATTCCTGCCGGTGGCTTTCATGGGTGGCATTATAGGGCGTTTCTTTTTCCAGTTCGGCGTCACGGTTTCCGCAGCGGTGCTGCTCTCTCTTTTCGTCAGTTTCACCCTCGACCCGATGCTGTCCAGCGTCTGGCCCGACCCGGCGACCCAGGAAGGCAAGCCCCGACCCGTACTGGGCCGGTTGCAAGCCGGCCGTGACGCACTGCTCGATGGTATTCATGCCGTGTACGGCACTTTGTTGCACTGGGCGATGAGGCATCGCTTATGGATCTTGGCGCTGGCCTTCGTCACCTTCTTCGGCAGCTTCGCGCTGGTGCCGCTGATCGGCTCCGAGTTCGCGCCCCAAGCCGATCTCGGCGAAGCCCAGGTCACTATCAAGACGCGCGTCGGTTCGTCCATCGAATACACGCGAGCCAAGGTGCAACAGGCGCAGGCGGCACTGGCCGAATTTCCGGAAGTTGAATATTCCTACGCTACCGTAAACAGCGGCGGTGCCGTGGGAAAGAATTCAGCAACCATTTATGTGCATCTCACCGATCATAAGCAGCGAAGCCGCAGCCAGAAGCAGTTGCAGGACCCGATCCGCGAGCGCCTGAACCGTATCGCCGGCATCGAGATCAGCGTCGGCGCGCCGGGTGGTCTGGGTGGCGGCAAGCCGATCCAGGTAAGCATACAAGGGGCCGACATTGCGCAACTGGAGAAGCTGTCGCAAGCAGTAATGGCGACCATGCACAGGATTCCCGGTCTCGTCGATATCGATTCCAGTCTGGAGGCAGCGAAACCGACGCTGGCAGTGGACATCAATCGCGAACTGGCCAGCGATCTGGGGCTCGGGGTTGAACAGATTGCCAATGCCCTGCGCCCGCTCGTCGCCGGTGAAATCGCCGGCGCCTGGAAAGCGCCGGACGGGGAGAACTACGATGTAACGGTGCGCCTGCCGCGCGAGGAGCGCGCACGGGCAGCCAACCTGGACAGGCTCTATCTGACCAGCACGCTTGTCGATGCCGACGGCAGCCCGCGCATGGTGTCCCTGCGGCAGATTGCCGAGTTCGTGCCGACGCTCGGCGTCTCCCAGATCAACCGCAAAGATTTGCATCGCGAAGTCCTGATCGGCGCCAATCCCTCCGGTCGGCCGCCGGGCGATCTGGGCCGGGAACTCGGTATTGCGCTAAAGGATATCGAGGTGCCGCCGGGATATCGGTTCGTGATCGGCGGGGCGAACAAGGATCTGCAGGAGACCATGGGCTACGCCGCTATCGCGCTCGCTTTGGCGGTTATCTTCATTTACCTGATCCTGGCTTCGCAGTTCGGCAGCTTCCTTCAACCCGTGGCGATCATGGTCTCGCTACCGCTCTCGCTGATCGGCGTATTTCTCGCGCTGCTGATCACGGGCAGTACGCTCAATATTTTTTCCATCATCGGCTTCATCATGCTGATGGGTCTGGTTACCAAGAACGCCATTCTGCTGGTCGATTTCATCAATCAGGCCGTCAAGGCGGGCAAGGATCGCCACGAGGCAATTATCGAATCCGGCAACGTGCGCCTTCGCCCCATCCTCATGACCACCATGGCAATGATCTTCGGCATGCTGCCGCTCGCCCTTGGCCTGGGTGAAGGCGGCGAACAACGCTCGCCCATGGCCCACGCCGTCATCGGGGGCCTTGTCACCTCCACGCTGCTGACCCTGCTGGTGGTGCCGGTGATCTACTCCTACCTGGACGACCTGTCTAATTGGGCAACGCGCAAATGGGGTGGAAATTAAGCAGGCTGCAACCTGTCGGGAAACGCGGTTGAACAGGTGCAAGCGTTTGAAGTGCTGCGCATGATGTATGCGCGGCTTGGACCTCGGGTTGCCCGAACACGCTGAATGGGATCGGACGTTATTTCAAATGCAGGCTGTCACGGATAGGCCGGATTACCATAGATCTCCCAGCACTCTGTTAATCACAAAAAGCATCACGGCCAGCGTAAGCAAGCCGAGCAGACGGCCGCTCTCCCCCATCAGATTAGCTGTTAAGGCAGACACGCGATCAAGACGGCGAAAAAGATATAAGGCAATAATAATGCCCACCACCATTGCTGCGTACAAAACCTCCACGTACCCCACTTGATAATACCATTCGCTGTTGTCCACGCTGATTGCTCCATCGATGTCACTGCTGCTGTGCCGGGTCGCTGGTTCCCGCCACAAATTGTCGAACACTCCGCCCTGCCCCCTTTGAATCCGAATCCTTGCCTCAGGGGATTTGCTTCATCTCAGGATAACTGGACTGCTTGGGCTCTTCATCATCACGAATGGCCCAAACGCGTATATTCCCGGTCTAACAGCCTGTCGGACTTAAAGGAAATCGGCTGCAAAAACGTCTGTGCGGTTCATATTTCGCCGCTTTTTCGGCCAATAGAATAACTATTGACCTTCAAAATCTTCAAAATCTGCCCTCACCCAGTCACTTTTTCGCTGCGATTCTTCAAGTCCGACAGGCTACTAGCGTTTTTAACGACTGGTTTTGCCCGTGGATGCACTGGTTCCGGTGGAGCGACGAAGCAATTCCAACAGCGCTTCCGCCGCGGGTCCCGAAGAGGCGGGGTTTTGACCAGTCACCAGGTTACCGTCCACCTGGACGTAGGGCGTCCAGTTACCGGTCTTGCTGTAGTTTCCGCCCAACTCCCTTAGCCGGTCTTCCAGCAGGAAAGGCACGACCGTGGTCAAGCCCACGGCCTCTTCCTCCGCATTTGAAAACCCGGTCACGCGCTTTCCTTTAACCAGATATTCGCCGTCTTTCCCGCGCACATTGACCAGCGCGACGGGCGCGTGACACACTGCTGCAACGGGTTTGCCGGCCTTTACGAAATCTTCGATCAGCGCAATGGATGCCGCGTTATCAGGCATGTCCCACATCGGGCCGTGGCCGCCAGGATAAAATACCGCGTCAAAATCGCTTGCCAAAAGATAAACCAGCTCTTCCGTATTCGCCAACTCAGCCTGTGCGGCGCCGTCTGTCCGGAAACGCTTTGTCGCGTGAGTTTGGTTTTCCGGTAATTCGCTTTTTGGATCAAGCGGCGGTTGGCCACCTTTTGGCGAGGCCAGCTTGATCAATGCTCCAGCGTCCTTCAGTAAATAATACGGTGCGGCGAACTCTTCCAGCCAGAGGCCTGTTTTCTTTCCCGTATTGCCAAGCTGATCGTGGGATGTCATAACAATGAGAATCTTCATCACACACCTCCTTCTGGTTAGAAAGCCATTATCCTGAATCCGCTCCGTCCAACTGCAGGATCTAGCAATCTGCCGGACTTAAAGGAAATCAGCTGCAAAAGCGTCTGCTGGCTCATATTTCGCTCGCCCTGACGATTAGCAAGAGACAATACGGTCTCAAGGACGTGATTGGCGACTGTCAGAATTCAAGCGTATAGTTTTTCAAGTTCACTTGCCGGAAGGCCATCGCATCATGGGTTGGCAAGCCTGTAGGACTTTGCCGCAAGCAGGAACGACAATAGCTGAATCTCTGAGCTATCTTGAGAGCCGAGCGGATAACGCCTTGGCGCTCTGACCCACCACCAAGCATGTATTACATATAACAGGAATAGGCATGACTTTCAAACTCGGCAGCAAGCAGACAATGCTGGCCATCGATATCCGGAATCCAGGAGGCCCGGAGGTATTGATGTGCGCGTTACACCCTATTCCTCAACCCGCGAGTGGAGAGATCCTGATCAAAATCGAGGCGGCTGGGGTCAACCGTCCGGACATTCTACAGCGGCGCGGACTGTACCCACCGCCGCCAGGGGCTTCCGAGATTCCAGGGCTCGAAATCGCCGGGGAGATTGTTGCGTTGGGTAAAGGAACCGTGTGCTTCGAGATAGGCGACAAGGTATGCGCACTCATTGCAGGAGGGGGTTACGCCGAATACTGCACTGTGCACGAAAGTAATGCGCTGCCGGTGCCGCAAGGGCTCAGCATGATAGAAGCCGCGGCCTTGCCGGAAACCTTCTTCACGGTCTGGACCAACCTCTTCCAGCGCGGCAAGCTCAAAGCCGGCGAAACCGTGTTAATACATGGCGGGACATCGGGTATCGGCACCACCGCGACGATGTTGGCCAAGGCATTCGGCGCCGTCGTGCTGGTCACGGCGGGTTCGGAAGAGAAACGACAGGCCTGTCTGGCGCTGGGCGCAGATCTGGCCATCAATTACCGCACGCATGATTTCGTCGCGGAAGCTGAAAAATTCACGGCTGGCGCAGGAGTCGATGTCATTGTTGATATCATTGCCGGTGACTATGTCGCCCGAAACTATAAGGCGGCTGCGCTGAATGGCCGTATTGTCCAGATCGGCGTCCAGAATGGTCCTGCCAAAGACCTGAACCTCATGATCATGCTGAAAAAACGGCTAACGCATACCGGTTCCACATTACGATCCCGCAACGTTTTGGAGAAAGCGCAGATTGCGCAGGAACTGGAACAGCAAGTCTGGCCGATGTTGCATCAGGGAAAGCTGAAGCCCCTGATCTTCCGCACCTTCAGGCTGGAGGACGCAGCCGAGGCCCATACGCTGATGGAATCCGGCACACATATTGGAAAACTCGTTTTGACGACCGCTGCCATGCAGGCAAATGGCTCTGGAACATCGGCCTGAAGTTACTGCCCTTCTCTCTTGCGCTGCCTTGGAGTTAATCCCGCTAATTGGTGGCATTACCGCCACGAGGGCTGCTACAAGCATTTTTACGAGTCAAAGGGAAGCGCAAAACTGAATATCGATTCGGTCCAGCGATTTCTGATGGGGCGATAAAGCCGATTCAACTAAGCGATCGCAAGCTAGTCAGCGCTTCCCCTTGCATTTCCGTACACCACCATCGAGCTCTCAAGGTTTGTCAGGGAAAGGAATGTGGCCGGAGCGAGAGCAGGTGGCGAAGCTATATCAGCCCATGCGCCAGCTCAGCAATATCCTGATAAAATCCCGTCCGTCTACTTTTCCTCAAGCAGATCGCATGAATCTTGTCTTTAACCGGATGTGTCGGGTTTTCTCATGGCGCTATTTCTCTCAGGATGCGCCATGCCCGAACCGAAGAAGATATATGAAGGAAACATAAAAGATAAAAAGGTCTTGGGATAATTATTGGACAGATGACTAGATCACTATTAACCCAACCCGCTACCCCGAATCATCTTGGCTTTTTACTCTCTCGCGACTCTCCTATGAGCCATAACATGACACCCATTAAAAATCTTGTAATTCTTTTTCTCCTGCTTTTTGGATTCAGTGCTATTGCAGGCGCACAGTCAAACGAATGGGTAAAACTAGAGAATGAAGCAGGGTTGCTTTACCAAAAAGGCCAGTACGACAAGGCGACAATAGTTGCCAAAAAGGCACTTGCGGTGGCGGAGAAAACGTTTGGATCCAATCATTCTAATGCGGCTTTGAGCCTGAACAACCTCGGGTTTTTGTATCGCGTCCAAGGGCAATACGCGCAGGCCGAGCCGCTCTATAAGCGATCATTGGCGATCAGAAAAAAAACACTTGGATCCGATCATCCCTATGTGGCTCAAAGCCTGAGCAACCTCGCGGCACTGTACACTTCTCAAGGCCAATATGCCAAAGCGGAACCCCTCTTCAAGCAATCGTTGTCGATCAGGGAGAAAACACTTGGATCCGATCATCCCGATGTGGCCGAAAGCCTGAACAACCTTGCGGAACTGTATCGAGCCCAAGGGCAATACGCACAGGCTGAGCCGCTCTACAAGCGATCTCTGGGAATCTGGGAGAGGACGCTCGGACCCGATCATCCCAATGTGGCAGCCAGCTTGAATAACCTCGCGTCTCTGTATGATATCCAGGGGCAACGCGCACAGGCTGAGCCGCTCTATAAGCAATCACTGGCAATTAAGGAAAAAGTGTTCGGACCCGATCATCCTGAAGTCGCCTTAATCCTCAACAATCTCGCGTCGCTGTATAGCGACCAGGGGCAGTACGCACAGGCCGAGCCGCTCTATAAACAATCGCTGGGAATCAGGGAGAAAACACTCGGATCCGATCATCCCGATGTGGCCACCAGCCTCAACAACCTCGCGGAACTGTATCGAGCCCAAGGTCAATACGCACAGGCTGAGCCGCTCCATAAACAAGCACTGGGGATCAGGGAGAAAACACTCGGACCCGATCATCCCAATGTGGCCACCAGCCTCAACAACCTCGCGTTACTGTATGACAACCAAGGGGAATACTCGCAAGCCGAGCCGCTCTATAAGCGATCATTGGCAATTAGGGAGGGCACACTTGGACCCGGTCATCCCGATGTAGCCCAAAGCCTGAACAATCTCGCGGGACTCTATCGAGCAACAAACCGAGTTAGCGAAGCTGAAGCGTTAGAGCAGCGGGTAGCAAGTATTCAGGCAGCCTTTCCGATGGCCACAAACGCCCAGTTACATGACTCTGACCCAGCCGATCAGCAAAATGGCAACGATATGCCAAGGGAGCAGACGCGCAAAACGGAACGCAATCATCAGGAGGAAAAGGCGCAGGCGATCGTCCGTCAGATAGTAATGGATCGTATGCACCAGAAGCCGCAACCAAGTAACATACTACTGGGAACCCCCCCGAGTTTTAAAACGCCTATCTACTAACGGCCCATGAAGGCGCCATAGCACCCCAATCGGACCTGTCCTTAGCTCCTTCTGCAAGTGCCACATGGCCATCGTCAATGTCTGGAGATACGCTGTCCCAGGTGAGCAACCCTGGGTGAGGCGCATCCATGCGGGCACCCATCACCGCGGAAACCGTGGCGCCATTCCCGTCTGGAGACGGGAACACGAACACCGCATCCCGTGTGGCGTGGTGCGGTCTTATGGACGATAGCAGTCATGAAGATTATCGGTAACGGTGTCCGCTACTTGTTTCCCTGCATATCTTGCGTGCAAAATGCGGCGGCGAATGATCGCGCCAATACGTTTGAATTATAATCCCATAAAACGTGCTTATGAACGGAGTACGCTACGGGTGAGTGAACCTGAGCCGTAAAGAAGAGAGAATTGGGCGGCAAAGCCGTTCCGAAGGAATAGAGCGAAGCGCAACCCGGTTAAGCCGTGTTCGTGCAGCGAACCTCTCAAACATTAAAAGTTTCGCATGCGAAACTAAAGATTCATTTCCCTGATCTTGGAACTGACTTTGGAACTGACCAGGTAGTCATGTGTAAAGCTGCGGAATCCGCGTTGTAATCTATCCGGCTATGCTGGCCGAGCTTATCCTAATTCACCATATTATAAAATATGTTATCAAGGGTAAATAGTGAGAAAGAAACTCTCTCTCATCATTACTTTGTTTTCTTTTTTTCTCATCTATAAATGAAGTGAAAAGCTGAACCTCGGGGTGTAATCCGGATGACATGCCCCATACTGCTGGTGAATGCTTATGTGGGAGTGATAAAGTCCCCTTGACCAATAACCGTTCACAGATAGGAGAAGGACAGATGAGTTGGGTGTACCTCGTTCTCGCCGGTCTGTTCGAGATTGGCTGGCCGGTCGGCCTGAAGATGGCCCAAGAGTTGGAGACGCGCTGGATCGGGATCATCGTGGCTGTTGGGTTCATATCCGTCAGCGGCTTCTTGCTATGGCTTGCGCAGCGACACATCCCGATTGGAACTGCCTATGCGGTCTGGACGGGTATCGGCGCTGCAGGAACGTTCCTCGTTGGCGTCCTGCACTACGGCGACCCGGCGTCCTTTGCCAGGTACGTGGGTGTGGCGCTAATTGTCGCCGGCGTCGTGACACTCAAGCTGGCGCACTAGTAATCGCAATTCAACCAGCAGATTCAGCGCTGATAGGGGTCGAGTAGTCCGCTTGGGGCCACAAGCGGACTACTCGATGGCACGAAAGATCTTTCACTAGAGCTAGCCCTAGTGAAAGATAACTTAATCCCCCAAAATCCTATCAATAGACATTTATTTGATTAATGATCGGCTCTCTATCACATCGTCCTTGAATCTTGTGAGAGCAAATGATCATTGGCTACGGAGAACATCAACTATCGATCGAACTGCTGGTTCGTTCCTGCTAGATAATGCCTTGCTCTAGCTACAACTTCAATGATAGAACATCATAGACTGCTCAAATGCGGTCTTTCAATTCCATATCCCTGTGCGAAGTCGACGCCCATCCTTCGTAGTGCCTCAAGGATCGAATCGTTCTCTACCGACTCGGCAATCGTCTCTATATGCATGACATGTCCTATGTTGTTTATCGCCCTGACCATGGCATGGTCGATTGGATCTTCGATCATATCTTTCACGAATCCACCATCAATTTTCAAATAATCAACCGGCAAATGCTTGAGATAATTAAAGGAGGACATCCCGCTTCCAAAATCATCGAGTGAAAAACGGCACCCCAGCGCTTTTAATTTGCGAATCAACACGGCGGCTTGCGTCAAGTTTGCAATTGCCGCGGTTTCCGTAATTTCGAAACAAATTCCGCCAGGTGGAATCTGATATAGATTTAATTGCTCCACCATATATTCATACAAAAGCTCGTCGCAGATGGATACGCCGGAGAGATTAATAAAGCATATGCTGTTCGCATTACCGGACGGATGCCATTTCGCATATTGTGCAAAGGCAGTAGCGATTACCCACCTGTCGAGTTGGTTCATGACCCCGTAGCGTTCGGCAGCCGGGATAAATGCCATGGGTGGTACCAACATCCCGTCTTCGTCCTTCATGCGCAACAGCATTTCATAGTGACTGCCATTTCCGGAACTGTCCGAGAGCCTTAGTATTTTTTGCGAGTACAGCACAAACCGTTGTTCTTCCAGTGCCTTGTGAATACGCCCGACCCACCCCATCTCGCCTCGGCGTTTCTCAAGGCCTTCATCTTCGGAAGTATAGAGCTGGATCTTGTTGCGTCCCTTGTCCTTGGCAAGAAAACAGGCTGAATCAGCCATGCGCAGAATATCTGTAATAGTTTCCTCGCCATCACTGAATGTAACCAGTCCGATACTGGCACCAAGCCGGAATATCCTGTCTTCCCAAATAAAACGAAAGTCCCGCACTGTCTGCCTCAACTGGTCAGCCAGAATCAACGCAGGCTTCGTGGGGCAACTCTCCAATAATACGCCGAATTCGTCTCCTCCAAGGCGCGCCAGGGTGTCGTTCCTACGGAGCCTGGTTTGCAGTACGCCACTGAGTTGTTTCAACAGCTCGTCGCCGGCGATGTGGCCGCAAGTATCATTTACTATCTTGAACTGATCAAGATCAAGATAGAGTAACGTGTGCTCGGTGCCGTCCTGTTTACCAGTCCGCAGTGCGTGCTTCAGGCGGCGCTCAAACTCATGCCTGTTAATCAGGCCGGTTAACGCATCGTGGGTTGCCTGATATGTCATCTGCGTTGCCATTCTCTGTGCATGGGTAACATCGTGGAACACGAGCACAGCGCCGATAATTTTCCCATGTTGATCGCGTATGGGGGCAACAGATTTTTCAATCGGAAAAGTTTTGCCGTTTCGCTGTATTAGAAGCGTATGCGCATCGTGGCGGGTTTCCTTATCGCAGAGAACTCGTTCAATCGGGTTGTGAGCCGGTTCATTGGCTTGCGCGTTGACTATTTGGCATACGTCGGACAACCGGAGACCGTTCGCTTCCTCCGAAGTCCAGCCAGTCATGGTTTCTGCAACAGGATTCAGATAAGTCACTTTTCCAGTCACATCGGTCGTGATAACGGCGTCACCGATGCAGCTGAGCGTTACGCGCAGGCGCTCCTTCTCTTCATGTAGTGCTTTTTCGGCAATCTCGCGTTCTGTAAGATCGCGCCGGAGCTGTGTTTGTATTTCCTTGACCCGCTTGCGTTCGGTGACATCGCGAATGGCGCTGGATATTAGAGTGCCCTCTCCGGTTTCAAGGGGACTAAGGCTAATTTCAACAGGAAATTCAGTGCCATCCCGGCGCAGTCCATACAGTTCCAGCCCAATCCCCATTGGCCGTGTTCGCGGCGCACTAGCGAAATTGTTGCGAAAACCCGGATGTTTCTCCCTGTAACGGGCGGGAATCAGCATCTCGATCTTGTTGCCCAGAAGCTGTTCGCGCGGATAGCCAAAAAGCTTTTCGGTTTGCGAGTTGACCAACACGATCTCGCCTTTATTATTGACGATCACGATCGCGTCCGGTGCGGCTTCCAATAGGTCACGGAATTTCTGTTCCGCTTTTTTGCGTTCGCTGGTATCGCGAATCGCACTCATGCTAAAAACCCCTTCGTCCGTTTCAATGGGACTCAGGCTGATCTCGACCGGAAACTCGATGCCATCCTTGTGCAAACCGTATAGCTCTAGTCCGGCACCCATGGTGCGGGTACGGGGCTGGGTAAAGTAATTAGCGCGATGTCCAACATGAAGGCTGCGATAGCGCTGCGGTAATAGCGTTTCTATCGTCTGACCTTGTAATTCTCGCTTTTGATAGCCGAACAGCTTCTCGGCCTGCATGTTGACCAGCACGATGCGACCTGTCGAATTCACTATCACTATTCCGTCGGGGGTCGAATCGAGCAGGTTGCCGAATTTGGCCCCAATCAGCTTGGCATCACGCAATGCTTTCAGGTGGGTGATGTCTGTACTGCTGATCAATACATATCTATCCTGCTGCTGTTCGGGTGACAGAACCTTGAATGAAAGGTTTACATGGATCAGAGCGCCGTCTTTTTTCCGGCACAATGCTTCGTGTACAGAAACCTCGGTTTGCAAAAGATCCTTGATCTCATCTTGCATTCCCCACTGATGATCGGGAGTACTGATAAGCTCCTCAAACGAATGCCGCAAGGCCTCTGCAACGGTATAGCCGAATACCGATTCCGCGCCTTTGTTCCAGTAAACAACAATGCCGTCGAGTGTCGTAATCACAATTCCGTCGGGCATTTCATCAAGAACCAGCTGGCCAAAATCTGTATTCATCACCATTGCTCGCAAAGAAATTCGCTCATTCTCTGCAATAAGTGACGGTATGCAAAGCCAGTAATGGTGCGGGGGGGTTACTCATTAAGATACTGAGGATTCTGATTGTTCCGATACTTATTCCTCTTCTACCGACTTCCTGATGATCTCCACCAGACGTTTTATCCCGGGACCGGCAAAGTCCGAATTGGCCAGAACCAGGTAGAGCGTCACCTCGCGCGTCCCACCTTCCCACAACGGCAACGGCCGGAGCATCCCCGCCCACAATTCCTAGCGAATATGCTCCTCCGGCAGCCAGGCAAAGCCATATCCCATGCAGACTGCCTGGATCGACGTGGCGACCTGGCTCACCGTCCAACGCTGATCCACCTCGACGGTTACCACATGTTGATCGCGCTTGGCACCTGAATCCCGTACCACCAAATGGCAATAGGCTCGCAGGTCCCAATAGGTCAAATTCCGACCGAGATGATGCAAGGGATGATTGGCATGCGCCACCGCAATCAATCGTATCCGCATCAGGAGATGCGCCTAGAAATCCGGGCGACAGCTGCGGCGAAATTGCCAGATCCACCTCCCCCTTGAGCAGTGCATCCGAAGAACCACCCATCACCGATTTGATCAATTCGACCCGCGTACGGAGACTTTCCTGGCCGTCATAGCTTACTTCAATCGATTGAAAAGAGAGGCAAGGCCCGTCGTTTTGGACCGGATGCGGTCGAGCATTGGGCTCAATCTGGGAAGATGCAAAAAGGCTCATGCGTGAGATGAGCCTGGATTGGGACTAATTTTCCGTGTAAAAAAATTCACCGGTGACGATTCTAGCCGTTTCAAGGATGCGGATCTTCGTCCGTAAGATTCCATCGCATCCTTGAATGATGCCGAATCTTATCAGCAGTTCACGAACCTTTTGGGCGCAACACAATAGGTGTTTTCCTCAAGCTCGACTGCCATTTGTCGGTGCTCTGCCGCTTTTCCCATTTTTACCTTCGCGGCTTGTTCGTACTTGCGAATCAACGCATGGGTTTGGGCCTGCAGATCCTGTGCTTGCCTGCCATATAGATAGCTCTTGTTTTGATACTGCTCGAGCAACTGCGTTTTTTTCTGCGCTTTGGTCTGCAGATCCCTGGCAGCATCTTCATAGAAACTTACCAGCTCCTCATGACAGCATGGCGTCATGACACTTTGGCTTGCGACATGAGCAGGCATATCTGCCATCGCTCCAGCGGATGACATCAGCGCTGTTGCCATGGCAAACATATATAACGTTCCGACAAATCTTCCCATGGTGTCCTCCTATCCAATAATGAATAACTAGAAGCTAATTCGCCTCTATTTTCACAAACTTCATAATAAATATGAAGTTTGTGTGATATTTTTGTGAAGTTTATGTGAAGATATGCTCTCGATCAAGCGAATAATTCCAATGATGCCTCTTTGAACATAAGGCTTCCCTTTTGCTACAGTAAAAATGACAATGCTAATGCGTTGTTTTTTGCCTTCGCAGTGTGGCGAAAGGCTGTGGCGAAAGACTATGGCGAAAAGAATGGAGAAACCAAGCGTGAAAATCGGCTATGCGCGTGTATCCACCGATGACCAAAATCTGGACTTGCAGATGGACGCTTTAAACAAGGCAGGATGTGAACGTATATTCACCGACCAGGGTATCAGCGGGGCTACTATCGAGCGTGAGGGACTGTCCTAAGCGATTGCAGCGGTCGGAAAAAGTGACGTGCTGGTGGTGTGGAAACTCGACCGGCTAGGCCGGTCGCTGAGTTTCCTAATAGAGTTGATCGATAAGTTACGAAAAGACCAAGCGGGATTTGAAAGTCTCGCGGATGGTAGCAACACCACGACCGCTGGCGGGAAGCAGGTTTTCACATCATGGGCGCCCTGGCTGAATTTGAGCGCTCATTGATATCCGAGCGGTCAAAGGGAGGGATGCAAGCGATATCGCTCTTCCTTAGCAGCGTCCTGAATGGCGAGATTATGCATGGACGCCCCCAGTTGCGAGCCAGCAGATTTTTGCGCTGGTGGACGTCAATAATTTTTACGTCAGCTGCGAGCGGGTGTTCAATCCGACCCTTGAAAACCGGCTGGTAGTCGTGCTCTCCAACAATGACGGCTGCGCGGTGGCCAGGTCTAATGATCATGTTGAATTGAAGTTCTATACTAAAGATGCACTTTAGTCTGGGAACTTGCAAATAAACATTTCAATTCTAAATAATCTGGAGTAGAAAGAAATTGGGATCAAGATGGGCTCGCCCTGGTTCCAGTTGAAAGAGCTGGCAGACAAACACAACATTATCGCCCTCTCCTCCAATTACACGTTGTAGTAAGTTAGGTGGAATACACTCTGCGATAGGCTGATCATATGGCTGCGCGGTGTCAATCCTGCGCGAGTGCAGCCCCAACGTCGAACATCTTGTTCCCATATCTCATACTGCGCCCGGTCAACCGCTTTCGCCAATTCGTTGCTTCAGTAAATGCGTTGGCTACACGCGATTTACATTGCCGATTTACTCGCAGTTAATCATCCATGGCACGCCGAATTGATCGACAAGCATGCCAAACCGGGCCGCCCAAAAAGTTTCCTGTAACGGCATGCGCACTGTTCCATTTTCCGCCAATGCGTGGAAAATACGTTCTGCATCTGCCGGAGCCTCGGTATTCAGCGCTACGTAAAAACCTTTCATCTCCTCATGGTGATCGGGTGGGCTGTCGGAACCCATCAATACTGCATCTCCCACCGTTAGGCGAGCATGCATGATTTTGTTGCGCCATTCGGGTGGCCCTTGTTCTGCCATTGGTGAGCTTCCGTGGGTGAGCATTACTACGATTTTTCCGCCCAGACGCTCCTCGTAGAATTTGAACGCTGCCTCGCATTGACCGTTGAAAATAAGATAAGGATTCAGTTGCATAGAACGCTCCTTAGGGGTGGTTGATGATTCGATAAATCGCGCTGAATCCATTATTATCCAGCAAGCGCCCGCCTCCGGTTTTTGTAGCGCCGCGTCGGCCACGATGTGCGTTATTCCGGGCGGGAGGTTCCGTCAGGTTTCAAGTTCGCCTTTCCCGCCAGCTGCGCTCGCATACGCTCCTCCTGCTCCCTCAGTTCGGGAGTGAACTCCGCACCGAAGTCGCTTGCTTCAAATATCTGACGAATTTCTATCTCAGCCTCTCCTTCAAGGGGATTGGGACAGCGTTTAACCCACTCTATCGCCTCTTCCCTGGATTTTACCTGGAGCAGCCAAAAGCCGGCAATCAGCTCTTTCACCTCGGGAAAGGGTCCTTCAATTACGGTTCTCTTCCCATCCGAGAATTTCACGCGCGCACCCTTCGAACTTGGGTGCAGCCCCTCGCCCGCAAGCAACACGCCAGCGTCAAGGAGCTCTTCGTTATACTTGCTCATCTCGGCGAGGAGTTTTTCGCCTGGCATAACGCCCGCTTCGGTATTTTTATCGGCCTTGAGCAAGATCATGAATTGCATGGTAATTTCTCCATTTAATTTAGAGTTGACGAATTTCGGATTCAGTCTCTATCGCGTGAGACTTAACGAGGGTTACCTCAAGGCCAGCTTGGCATCGCCTCGACTTTGAATGCCATGCCTGATGCCGAGCAATTACTCGGCATTCTCCTGCTGAACGAGACCGAAACGTATTCTTGCACATGCTCAATTCTCATCCTCCGTTCTGATTACGGTAGATTATCCAGCGCATCTCATCCAGCTTATTGTTCTCAGTTCCTTTTGCTCCCCACCAATGAGAGTGAGCATGCATGCCATCAGTTACCGGTCGTCGAGATGCGGAATTCGCGGACTGATTCCATTTCACGCATCACATCCGCAAGTGCCGAAGTTCTGCCAAGGTCTGTGGTTCGAATATCCATGCGGTATTCAAACAAGGCCGCTGAAGTGATGCGATAACTCATGGTGACAATTTCAAACCCGTGGTCAACCACGAGTTTTCGGATTTCGCTTTCCGACATGATGTTGCTGCGATCAAAGCTGACATGATATTGAGCATATAGCTGACGGGGGAGTCTGTCCTCGATCAAGCGGAACAAAGACAGAATACCGAGAGTGAGGATGGTTCCAAGAATACCGGGAAGAAAAAATCCTATACCCATCAAAATGCCGATGCCTGCCGTGATCCAGATCGAAGCGGCGGTGGTCAGGCCGCGAACGCTCAAACCCTCCTTGAAAATCACACCCGCGCCCAGAAAACCTATACCCGTCATAATTCCCTGAGCCATTCGGGTCGGGTCCATTCTGATGGCGTCGATCGGAACATTCGGGAGCCATTTCCACTGATATAAGGTGATCAGCATCAGCAAACTGGAGGCGAGACTGACGAGCGCATGCGTTCTGAAACCGGCAGGATGACCGTGCAAGCTTCTTTCCATGCCGATGGCACCTCCTGCCACCAACGCTGCGACAAGATGCATGGCGATTATCAGGAAATCGCCATCGATGTTCATAATGGACTCCACGATTGTGATCCTGGACAACCAACTGAGCGAATAGTCACAGCCTTCAGCCTGTGCCGTCAAGCATCATATCTGCTGTTAATCCTAATGATGATGATTATCCTTTAAGCTTCTGAAAGTAATTGTTTTTGTGATAACTGGATAACGAATAGTGGCATGACAACACCCATTGTATAAAAAATTTCGACCTGTGGCACTCGATCGAGGTAATGCTGTCAAATTCAGTATAGGTGAGATTTTTTTGGCAAGGAGATCGCCATGAAAACAATGCATGAGATATTGATGGCAGCGCCGCCGACGCAAGTAACGCGGTGCAAGATTGCCATGCTGGAGATTGCACATGGTCACTGGGCTGCCGCTGCATCGACGATGGAAGACGCGGTATACGAATCGGAACCTGGAGAATGGGCACTGGATTGCATGCAAATGAGGGACTTCTGCTTGATGATGGATATAGTCAAATCCCACGGAATCAAGGGAATAGAGGACGCTGCAATAACGGAAGTAGACCGGCTATTGATGTAGAGGCCGCCAGTAGCGGTATCTACCGGTAATTACTCGATGCACGAGGGGGATTCTTGGGAATCCTCTTTTTTTTGCCTAGGCCCATCCTTGGCTAAACCATCCCCTGCTTGGGGCCATCAAGTTTCCACTCGAAAAAAGCTGCATGAACCAGCCGGGCTAGCTTTAGCTCACCTGTAAGATTTTACAGCTATTAAACGGCTGAGCTCTGCTATTTAATGATATCCGTCCTTAACTGCCTCTGCCAGCGAACGAAAGAGCATAGGTAGCGGGGCGATACCCCTGTCTGACCCTATTTTTCCTGATGCCCTTATTTTTCCACATGTGCTGTTTATTCGAAGCGTGCATGGCCTAAACTCTCGGCGCGAGGTCCGGCTCTCCGCACAGACGTAAGATTTCCGTGCGAGCTGCGTCCCGCAAACGAATGGCGGCAGCCCAGTCCATTCCATCCGGCACGATTGGCTTGCTGATCATGATGGTGATAGCTCCGCGGCGTGGAAACCAGCGGTCGGCGCCAAGGATGGAGCGGGTGCCACGAATGTTTATAGGCACTATGGGTACACCCGCCTCGGCCGCAACTACAAATGCGCCCATGCGAAACGGTAACAAGCCGGGCATCCGGTTGAATGTGCCCTCTGGGAAAAATATCGGACAGCGGCCAGACTGCAGTGAGAGTGCCACCTGCTTCAATTCCTCCACACCGCGTTCCGGATCAAAGCGCTCGACGAAATCCGATCCGATATGCCGCAGATACAGGCGCGAAACGATGCCGTTCAGCAGCTCACGCTTGGCCACAAAACTGAAATACCCCTTAGCACTGAATTTGCCCGGTAGGGCCGCGACGAGCACGATTCCATCAAGATAGCTGGCATGGTTTGCCACCAGCACGCAAGGCGTTTTACGGGGCAGATTTTCCAATCCGTGAACTGCTAATGGCGTTCCCGACAGGCGTGTAAGGAGGTGTGCGCTCCCGCGGCTCACCGCCCAACCCCAGGCGGGACGGGGAAACAGCGCGGTTGCCAGCCAGGTTGCTGGTGCCAGCAGGGAGAATAGTACCCACACATATGCGGCGTAGAGAATGTCGGACGCCACCCTGCTGCCGCGGCGTAACTGAGGCAGCACGCCAGTGTACGCCAACCGGATCAACTGCCACCACACCGGGAGCGGGGGGGCCGCCCCCTTTTCATATAGCTCACGGCAGGCCGCCCGGCGGACCTTGCCACTTGAAGTTTTGAGCACACTATGAACGGGCGCCAGCACGATATCGTCTGCTGGCGTTTCCAGCATATCCAGAGTCAGGGCATTAATCTGGCCACGCAATTCCTCATGCTTCCCGGAATCGTCATCGCGTACTTCGGCTAGCACCACCAAGCGCTCCGTGCCGGAAACTGGATCCGGACTGCCAAAAACCGCGACGCACCCCTTGCGAATGCCGGGAATATTGCCCACAGCCTCCTCCAGTTCATGGGGGTAGATATTGCGCCCGGCGCGGATGATGATGTCCTTTGCGCGTCCGGTCAGATAAAGATCACCTGCAGCAATGTAGGCGAAGTCGCCAGAATCCAGCCAGCCGTCGTGGAATAACTGGCGGTTCTGCTCGGGGTTACGGAAGTAACCGCTAGTAGCGGACGGCCCTTTGAATTCCAAGCGGCCTTCCACCCGCTCCCCCACTTCACTGCCCGTGGCATCAACGATTTTGACCTGGTGGCCGGGAAGTGGCGGACCGCAGGCCACGAAGCGTAGCGCATCCGCCTCCTCACTGCCTGCCGGATCGGCCTGACCGGAACGCGTGAATTTGTTCCGTTTAATACGGTCGATCAGCGGCCGGCGCCCTGGAGGTGGAAAAGCCAGTCCTACTGAACATTCCGCCAATCCGTATACCGGTGCAATCGCTTCCGGATGTAGCCCATAGCGGGCGAAGCGCTGCGTGAAATTGACGATGGTCTCGGGACTTACCGGCTCGGCGCCGTTGAAAGCCATACGCCAACTCGACAGATCCAATCCGTCGAGAACATTGTCCGGGATCTTGCGCAGGCACAGCTCATAGCCGAAATTGGGGGAGGCCGAAAGTGTGCCGCGGTGCTGATGGATTGCCCACAGCCAGCGCTCCGGCCGCGCCAGAAACGTGATGGGCGACATCACTACCAATGGGCAGGCATAGTACAGGCTGCCCAGCCAGGCGCCGATCAATCCCATGTCATGGTACAGCGGCAACCAACTGACAAACACGTCCGTGGAAGTGACCTGCGTCACCTGTCCCATCGCGCGGATATTGGCCAGTAGATTTGTATGTGTCAGGGTAACGCCCTTCGGGTTGGCAGTACTGCCGGAAGTGTACTGGAGCAGCGCAACCTGCCCGGGCTGGATAGGATACCCCGGCGCCTGCCCGGGAACGGACAGTTCGGTCACGGTGGTAACTGCGCGCAATGTCTCAACTTGTGCCTGGAGCAGCCTCGCCACAGGCTTCGCCTCGGGCATCGTAATCAGGACTGCAGCGAGTGCGTTGGACAGAATGCCAGCATGCCGACGCAGATGATCCTCGATCTGTGAGACGCGAGCAGGCGGATAAATTGGCACGGGTACTCCACCCGCCAGCAGCGCCCCGAAGAAGCAGGAGAAATAGTCGCGGCTGGTCGGCAGCATGATTGCCACGGACTGCCCGGGCTGCAATCCATATTTCAGCAGTCCCGATGCGATCTCCACGGCGCTTTTCTGCAAATCGGCGTAAGAGATTCCGGCTTCGTTGCCCGCTTCGTCCAGCAACGTAATATGCGTCCGTTGCGGATGGGCGTGCACGTGCCAATCAAGAACTTCCGGCAGAGTAAGCGCATCTGACGGCTCGTCTTGCACCCGAACTGGGGCTTCGCTTCGCTGCTTTTCCCCCAGCGGCGCCGCTGAGGGCGCAGCAGTCAACACCGCTTGCAGCAGATCGCGCGGCGTTTCAGCATTGGCCAGCACTTGTTCCGGTAGACTGATTCCGAAGATGTGCTCAGTGCGTGCGATCAGTTCTACGCGCCCGAGACTGTCAAAACCCAGATCCCGTTCCAGGGAGTCGTCCAGCGTTGCCGAGATTTCTTCACTGGAATGCACGTGTGATTCGGCTGCTAGCTGCCGCACGGTTTCCAGTAGAATGCCAGCCGCATCTTCCGTGGTTACTGCTTGTTCTGTTGTCTGCCGTTCAGTCAAACCTGATCTCCTTCGCCACACAAAATCACGCAACGCGACGCGACGCGACGCGATAGCTGCCGCGGCATAACTAGGCAACCACGCTGTTTTAGACTAGTGGTAGTGGCATTAATCGTCAAGGATTCGCTGGCAGGAATGCACGCAATTTTTTTCCGGCGTGCGTGGTTTTACCTTTGATCATGACGTGATTTCCTCAATTTCCTCAGCAGGGCCATAATGATCCTGTATCGGGGGTTGGGAAGTGTCAACGCCGATTTAAAACTGATACACTTTTGGAATAAACCCTTGGAACTGGACGACTTGCGATAAAGAATTTAAGCCGCTTGCCTGGCAAGTTGTGATTCAAACTGTTCTGGCGATACATAGCCTAAGACAGAGTGCATCCCATCTGGCATTGTAAACTTCCTCAATAAAGCGCAGTAGACGTGACGTGACGTCGGCAAACGTCCGGTAGCCGGCCAAATATACCTCCTCCACTTTCAAGGTTTTCATAAAGCTTTCGGGGTTTGGGCGTTGTGATCGGGATTTCCAGGCGCACTCATGAAATCCGTCAGCCCGTATTCGCTTAACGCCTGGCGATAACGCCAACTGGCGTATTGACTTCCACGGTCTGTAGGGTGGATACACGTTGTTGGGGCCGGTTGGCGAGTTCGCACAGCGGCTTTTAACGCGGCCGGTGTCAGATCTGTGTCAATCTGTCGCGAAATCGCATAGCCCACTGTTGCGGCTGCAGGCATCCAGGATCACCGCCACGTAGACGAAACCCGTCTGAATACGGACGAACGTAATATTAGCGACCCAGGCTTGATCGGGCAACCCGGGGATCACATTGTGATAGAGGTTGGGGAAGAATTGGGTGCCACTTTCGTTGCCATTTTGTTTTGGCGTAAAACGCTTGCGTAGCTTGATGCCCAGCCCATGCTCTCGTCCAACTGGTTCCGCAGCAATTTACAGCAGTTTATTGATACAACCTACGGGAGTATCCGGCAATGGCCAAAAACGTAACGCAGAAGTTGATCGCAAGTCACTTGGTTGAAGGCGGTATGAGGGTCGGCGAAGAGATCGGTTTGAAAATCGATCAAACACTGACCCAGGACGCAACCGGCACCTTGGTTATGCTGGAATTTGAAGCCCTGGGAATTCCGCGCGTCCGGACCGAGCTTTCCGCCCAGTATGTGGACCATAACCTCTTCCAGGAAGACTTCAAGAATCCCGACGACCATCTGTTTCTGCGTAGCGCCTGCAAGAAGTTCGGCCTTTGGTACAGCCGCCCCGGTAACGGCGTGAGCCATCCCGTACATATGGAGCGCTTCGGTGTGCCGGGGAAAACCTTATTGGGCTCGGACAGCCACACCTGTGCAGCCGGCTCGTTAGGGATGCTCGCCATCGGGGCGGGCGGCCTGGAGGTGGCGATGGCGATGGCGGGGGAGCCATTTCACATCAAAATGCCGAAAATCTGGGGCGTCAAGCTGGTCGGGGAGCTTCCTGACTGGGTGAGCGCCAAGGATGTGATCTTGGAAATGCTGCGCCGGCACGATGTGGATGGCGGGATCGGCAAGATCATCGAGTATTACGGTCCCGGATTGATGGCCCTGAGCGCCATGGACCGGCACGTGATCGCCAATATGGGGGCCGAACTGGGCGCCACCGCGACAGTCTTTCCATCGGACGAGGCGGTCAAGGAGTTCCTGAAGAGCCAGGGACGGGGTGATGCCTGGCGGGAAATCCTCGCAGACGAAAATGCGGCATACGACGAACACACCGAAATCAACCTATCAGAGCTTGAGCCGCTTATCGCGCTGCCCAGCAGTCCGGGTAATGTGGTGCCGGTGCGCGAGGTGGCAGGCAGGGAAATCTACCAGTCCTACATCGGATCGTCCGCCAATCCGGGGCTCCGGGACTTTGCCATTGCCGCCTTCATCGTGGATGGCAAACAGGTACACGACCGCGTTTCCTTCGACGTCAACCCCACCTCCCGGCAGATTTTAGAGAACATGATCGAATTGGGAATTCTCGGAAAACTCATCCGTGCCGGTGCGCGTCTGCACCAGGCAGGTTGCGGCGGCTGTATCGGCATGGGACAGGCGCCAGCCACCGGACGTATTAGCCTGCGCACCGTTCCGCGGAATTTCCCTGGTCGCTCGGGCACCAAGGAAGATCAGGTTTATCTGTGCAGTCCGGAAACCGCCGCCGCCTCGGCCCTGACCGGCGTCATCACCGATCCGCGCATGCTGGACATGGCGTACCCCCGCTTCAAGGAGCCGGAGACCAACCGACTCAATACCGAGATGCTGGTTCCTCCCACATCGGAAGGCGCGCCGTATGAGCTGGAGAAGGGCCCCAATATAAAACCGCTGCCGACTCTGGAGCCCCTGCCCGATCAACTCGAAGGGCCGGTTCTATTGAAAGTAGCGGACAATATTTCCACGGACGGAATCATGCCAGCCGGAGCCAAGGTGCTGTCCCTCCGCAGCAATATCCCGGAACTCAGCAAGTTTGCTTTCAGCCAGATCGACGAGACCTACTACGCAAGAGCCATGGGCTGTCAAAAGCGGGGCTCATTCGTCGTGGGCGGCGCCAATTATGGCCAGGGTTCGAGTCGCGAGCACGCGGCCCTGGGACCCCGCTATTTGGGCCTCAAGGCGGTGCTTGCGAAAAGTTTTGCCCGGATACACCTGCAGAATTTGAGCAACTTTGGCATCCTGCCATTGACCTTTGTCGATCCGGAGGATTGTAAAAAGATCGCTCAAGGCGATGTGCTTTCCATCCCGGATGTGCGAAATGCCATCCGTAAAGGAAATCGGGTGAGGGTGATCAATCTGACTAAGAACGAGACCTATGAGACCGAGCACCCGATGACGCCGCGCCAAGTGGAAATGGTGCTGGCGGGCAGCCTGATCAATCTGGTTCGGCAGAAAAGGTTGAACCTATCAAGAAATAATTGATCGACCGTGTCAGCACCCTCCGCAGATTCAGGCAGGTGTAACGACCTACATTTGAAACAGCGTCAACAAGCATTCAACACAATTTTGAACCAGAAATAACTGCGACTATCCATCCCGCAAACTGGATTAACTGCAAATGACCTGCATTTATCCCCGCCACCTGCATTTGATTCTCGCGAACCAGAAATAAGTGCGACTGACTTAGTTCACTCATCGGCAGTTGGGTCTAGGAATTACCGGAATCGTCAATTCAGCTATGTCCACACTACCGGTATCAGACGTGCCCATCCGAAAATGCTTTAGGGCCAATGAGCGTGTGCCCATTCAGGTCATGCGCTTCATCAACGAACAGCGCTACCGAGCATTTTCCCTTCTTCAGCAGTTCCTGCAATTCGCGCTCGCGTCGCTCGCCCTGCTTGGGAATCTGTACCAGCTTGTCCTGTGCCAAGTTATAGAAGAGTGCCGTAATTAGGGTCGCGAGCTTGATGCTATGCTTTTCCACCGATAGCGATTTGGCGACGGCCACGCGATTTTCATCCTTCAGAATCTGCTGTAGCCGACGCAAGGTGACAGTTTCAAATGCAGGCTGTTACACCTAAGAGAGAGTGCAAAAGCTGGAATTGGCTTGACGTTATATTCATTAGCCTGGTGCACTGATAAGCTTGCCCTGGAGATCATCCAGCTCCGCCGCTGGCGCTGATATTCTGCCCCGTAACCCAGCCCGCTTCTTCGCTGACCAGAAAGAGTACCAGGCGCGCAATGTCTTCCGGTTCGCCGATGCGACCCTGGAAGGACATTGCGGCCATCCGTTCGATCGTTTCCTTATTTTTTCCCGAAATAAACATTTCGGTATTGACCGGCCCCGGTGAAACGATATTGGCTGTAACGCCCCGTTCTCCCATTTCCTTTGCAAAGACGCGCGTCAATTGCTCGACAGCGCCCTTGCTCGCCGCATATGCACCGTAGTTCGGCAGCATAAGCCGGGTAACAGTGCTGGAGAGGCTGACCACGCGTCCATCGTCCGCGATTCGCCTGGCAGCCTCCCGCAGGGCATAAAAAACGCCTTTTATGTTGATGTTCAGGACGCGGTCAAATTCTTCATCGCTGATGTCGGCAATTTGCCTGGACAGAAGCACACCCGCATTATTGACAAGAATGTCAAGGCGTTTGAAACGTTCGATTGTGGTATCAAACAACATTCGAACCTGAGCGGAGTCACTGATGTCTGCCTTGACCGCCAGCGATTCGCCGCCTGCTTGCGCTATCGCAGCGCATACCGCTTCGGCGGCACTCGGGTTCGCGGCAAAATTAACCACGACCTTTGCGCCCGCACCAGCCAGCGTGCGGGCAATTTCCGCGCCGATGCCCCGCGACGAACCGGTGACAATGGCAACTTTATCCTGAAGCGGTTTTTTCATTACAGTGTTTCCGGGTGAATGCCAAATACGGCACTGTTCCGCGCGTGGCACTTGTTTTCGCTGCCTCTGCTATCTGTGTTGTCGCTTGTAACGCAGCATCAGTTAGCGATTAATTCCGTCAGGCTGGACTTGGTCTTCGGCAAAGCTTAATTCTATTCCGTTCCCTGACGGGTCCTTGAAAAATAGCTGGGCGATGCCAAGAGAAGGTACCTGGCCTCTCCGGAATTCGACATTGTGCCGCTTCAGGCGCGCCTCCATTTCGGGGCGATCGGTACAGGTAAACGCCACGTGATCAAAGGTGGTGGCGATATGCATAAGGCGCACTTCATCCGGGCGTGCCTGGCTCAAGTGGAGAACACATTGCTCGCCTGCGTAAAGCCAATACCCAAAGCTCTCAAAAGATGGACGCTGCCCTTGCGCGAGTCCCACTATTTCGCAATAGAAATCCTTGAGCTCGTCTATCAGCTCGCGCGGACCGCGCAAATTATAATGATTGAATCCAATCGTGCTCATGTCGTTCCTGACAATTACCGGTTTACCTGGGAGAACTCGGTTATTCCTTCGCTCCATTGGTTTTCAACAATTCAGCGACTTTCTGATGATCTTTGCCCAAAGCCCAGTCCAATGCCGTTTTTCCCGACTCGTTCCTGATGTTTGGATCGGCGCCGTTTTCCAGGAGTACCTTTGCGGTATCCACATGATTGCCTCTGGCCGCCATCATTAATGGGGTTGATCCGTTGTCGGATATCGAATTGCTTTCCGCGCCGCCTTCCAGCAATAATTGGACGATTTTCGTGTGACCAGCGATTGCGGCATAAAGCAGCGGATTCCACCCCTTATGGTTGATTTCCGCGCCCTTGACATACAGTTTCTCGACAATATTCCCAAGCCCGTTATAGCTGGCGAGCATAATGGCGGTTTCGCCATATTTATTGCGCAAATTGAGCTTTGCGCCAGCCTTTATCAGCAGATCAACGAGTTCGACATTTTTGTTGCGCACTGCAACCATCAAAAGCGTGTTTCCCTGCGCATCGGGTGTGTTAGGGTCGGCACCCTTGACAAGCAACTTCGCCATGTCTGTGGTGTTGTTGTCTTCAGCCGCCCAACGTAAATCCTCATAGGCTCCTGCCAAAGCAACCGGCTGCTGCCACAAGTTGACAGCAAGCACCAGACCAGCAGTAAAAAAGAATTTTCCTGGTAAACTCATCGTTCAGGCCGCCTTGAATAAGTTGAAAAAATTTTCGGTCGTGGCTGTGCCCACTTCGTCGATGCTGATACCGCGCAATGCGGCTATTTCCCCCGCCACATGCCGCACAAAGGCAGGCTGGTTCATTTTGCCCCGATGCGGCACCGGCGCGAGATATGGCGAATCTGTTTCTATGAGCATTCTCTCCAGTTTGATTCTCTTCGCCACATCCTTTAAAGCAACGGCATTCTTGAAAGTGACAATCCCGGAAAAAGAAATATAAAAATTCATTTCCATCGCCTGCTGGGCCACTTCCCAGCTTTCCGTGAAGCAATGCATCACCCCGCCGACACTATCCGCGCCCTCCTCCGCCATGATACGCAACGTATCGGCAGCTGCCTCGCGTGTATGAATGATGAGCGGTTTACCACACTGCCTGGCAGCGCGGATATGCTGGCGGAAGCGTTCCCGCTGCCATTCCAGATCGCCCTTCAGGCGAAAGTAATCCAGCCCCGTCTCGCCGATGGCGACTATTCGGGAATGTTCGGCCAGGGATGCAAGTTGCGCTGCTTGTGGCTCGGCCAGATTTTCATAATCAGGATGAACACCCACTGAGGCAAACAGGTTCGGATGGGCTTCCGCCAACGCAAGCACTCGAGGAAAGTCTTCCAGGTTAACGCTCACGCAGAGCGCATGGCTAACATCGTTCGCCCGCATTTTCTCCAGCAACTCGTTGAGGTTGCTCGACAGATCAGGAAAATCCAGATGGCAATGAGAATCAACAAACATGACTATGGAACCTCTGAACAAGTACTTCCCGTGGACTATCGGCGGTAGCTGGCCGCAAACCCGGGGTGATTGCAAGCGTACGACGAAAGGGATAGCTTAGTCTACGATGCCGAGGAGTGCAACGCATTGGGCGTGGATATTGCCCCAGTCCAAGTCAAGTATGGCTGCTTATGCTTCCACTTGAGATGATGGTGATGCCGCTGATAGCGCAATGACATAGGAAAACAGCAACTCTTCCAGGAATAATCGAGTATTGAGGGGATGGTTTGCCAGCAGTTGCGCGTCGGCCAGGGTCCGCGAGTACGCTGCCAGTGAACGCGGCTCGATCCCTGACGCCAGCAATTTTATGGCGGCCAGCCTATCCAGATGATAGCGAACCTTGCCGGTTGTGCGAAAACTCATCAAGTCGTAGCACCATTTCTGCATCCAGTTGACCACCGTGGGCAAGTCTGATTTTTGCAACTCTTCTGCCAGCGCAATCGGACTGATATCCGTGGGCATACTGATTTGTCCGATAAAGTTGCTATGCCGCTTCAGATAATCGTCATCGTTGAATTCCAGTGCCAACAAAGGCGCATATCCAGCGGAAGCCAGACATGCTTCCGGATCCTTGATCCCCTGCTGTTGAAGCCAGGCAATGGCGGTTGCCGGATCAGGCACGGGCATTGCAACTTGCAGGCACCGGCTGCGTATGGTCGGCAGCAAATACTGCGCGTGATGGGTAACGAGGATGAAAAGTGTTCGGGGCGGCGGTTCTTCCAGGTTCTTCAGTAGCGCATTGGCAGCAGCTGCATTCATGGTTTCCGCCGGATGAAGCAAGATGATCTTGTAACCGTTCTGATGGCTGGATATATTGATGAAATCGGCCAGATCCCGTATTTGCGTGACACTGATCTGTTTGCTTGGTTTTTTCCTGGATTTCGTGCCGCCGGCCTCTGTTGTAGCGCCCGAGGTGGACCCAGGCGTGGAGCTCGGCCTGATATCGCTGCTTTCATCGTCCCCGTTATCATCGGGCGATCCCGCCATTGTGGATGGCGCCGATATGGCTTCCGGCTCGATCAGGCGATAATCCGGATGACTACCTTGTTCAAACCATCGGCAGCTTGCACAAGTTTGGCATGCCTCGCCTTCAGCAGATGGATGCTCGCAGAGCCTGGATTTGGCCAGGTAACGGCCGAATGCAAGTTTGCCCAAGCCCTTTCTGCCCCTCAGCAGCAAGGCATGGGCTGATGCCCTCCCGCTTCCTTGAACGTCCAGGGCCAATCTCCGCCAAGCTTCTTTTTGCCATGAATAGATGTTATTCATTAACAGAAGGATAAAATGATTTTTTCAACTGATTTCTTAACTTCCTCAAGAGGCTGGTTTGCATCTATCACAGAGATACGTCGCGGAAACCGACGGGCCCTCTCCAGGTATGCATTTCGCACTCTCCGGAAAAACTCATCCTGCTCCGCTTCGAACCGATCGGCCGGCTTGATGGCATCTATTCGTTGCCTGCCTAATTCGACTGTTACGTCGAAATAAAGCGTGAGATCAGGTTGAAATTCTCCTTGCACCCAATGCTCGAGCTTATCGAGTTTCTCCGTTGGCAGGCCCCTGCCACCGCCCTGATAGGCGAAGCTGGCATCGGTGAACCGGTCTGAAATCACCCAATCGCCGCGACCCAGGGCCGGGAAGATAACCTTGTCCAGGTGCTCCCTCCGTGCTGCGAACATCAGCAGAGCCTCGGTTTCCGCATGCATGGCCTGGTCGCTGTCAAGCAGAAGCTCGCGCAAACCTTCACCCAGACGGGTGCCGCCCGGCTCGCGTGTCACAACTACGCTTTTTCCCCTGCTACGCAAAAGGTTCGCAAGCCAGCCAAGGTGGGTACTCTTGCCTGCACCGTCTATGCCTTCCAGGGTAATGAATTTACTCTTGGATAATTTGGAAACTGTCATTCTCGGGATTGCTGATCAGGCGGATGACCGGTGTATTAGAAGACTGCTTTCCATTTTTTTCCCGTATTGTTACTCTCCGCGCAGTTTAACTTATACTCGCAAACAGCAGTAGCCTTGTCTGATATCCTGATTTTACCAAGCTCAAAGCCGACCCCTAAGCTAAACGATAAGCACCAGAAATTGGAGTCGCGCGTTAAACAGGTATACCATCATATTCGACGAAACAACATACTCAGGAGCTCATCCATGACATGGCATATGAGGCGCTTATGGACGCGATACGCGGCTATGATTGCTCTGGCGTTGGGGCTATCCTTGCCGAATGCTTTCGCAGAACAGGTAGAGCAGGAGCCGTCGGCAAATGATGTGCCCGAAGACGCTTCACGTCCTATCGGAGAACCGCTGACCGATTTCGAGAAACTGGAGTTGTACCACCGGCGCTACAGCAATGCTGCCAATGGTATGGCCCAGTTGTTCAAGCAACTGAATCAAAAAATCCAGGAGGTCTCGCTGGCGGTAAAAACTGTCGAGGCAAAAGATAATTCCCATAACCGGCGCCTGTTGGAAACAAAACTAAAGCAATTGGAAAGCACGCGGAGCTCCTACAGCAGTCAATATTCGCAATTGCACTCCCAGATGCAGAATGAGTATCGCAACTATATGGCCATGAGCGCCAATCTCAAAGCCAGGCATGATACCGCCGACATTTCGAAGAATCCGCAGGATACAGCCGAAGGCCGTAAAGATGCAAAGACGCAGCCTGCAAAGCTAAGGACCTCGAAGGCGAAAGACCAGAAGGGAACAAAGGTAAAAACCAGAGAATCCGGGGTGCAATATCTGGAGGCCGACGATAATACGGCTAAAGATCCCCGAATCATGGATATCGATACCATGGAACTCAGGGAAAGGCGCGACGGGAGCGGTCGTTCGAATCCGGGCTTGACTCCAAGCCCAGCATCGAGCCCAGCCTTGAACGCTGTGCACTAAGACATCTTGTGCAACCTCTTGTAGAAACTCACACCTGATCCCACGAAAGCAGGATAGGAAAATAAGGGGAGAATTGCCAGTTATTCGAGAGGTCTGGGAGGTAAAAGGTTGCAGGCACGCTGCCTACAACCGAGTCTCAAAGTGAGTTAAAGGATAGAGCTACCGCCTCCCCGGCTATTTGCGAATACCCCATACCTGGACTAGACGCGCATCGCGACCACAGCTGCTGCGGTAATAGGAATAGCGGAGGGGATTTTTGATGTAATAATCTTGATGGTATTCCTCCGCCGGGTAAAACTTCGTGGCGGGTAAAATCTCGGTCACGATAGGCTGTGTAAAACGACCAGAGGCTTCGAGCTCGGCTTTGGATGCCTCGGCCTGCCGCTTTTGACCGGCATCATAATAAAAGATTGCACTGCGATATTGCGAGCCTTCATCACAGAATTGACCGTTGGGAGTGAGGGGGTCGATCGTCGGCCAGAATGCAGCCAGCAGCTTGGCGAAATTGGTCTTTTCCGGATCGAAGCGCACCTGCACTGCTTCAATGTGACCGGTTTTTCCTGAAGATACCTGCTTATAAGTTGGATTGGCCACCTTGCCGCCGATATAACCGGATGTAGTGGATATGACGCCGGGCACCTCGTCAAAATCCGCTTCCGTACACCAGAAGCAACCGCCAGCGAAAATGGCGATATCCGTAACGGAAGACGCGGTGGGCGAGTTGGCATGACTCGCTGATGGGCTGGCGGCCGAGGCGTTGATGTGTGCACCCGGCGGTTCGCATGCGGCTAACATAATCAGCATCACGCCCATCATCATAGCGTCGAACATCCGGCGGACAGGATGGGCGTGAGGCATGGCGTAAAATATAAATGGCTTGAACATAGTCCGGGGCTGGGGGTTAATCAACCTCTGAGGGCCGGCAGTTGTTCACCTTTCAGCACGAATCGGAGGGCCAGGCCATTGTTACACCAGCGCTCTCCCCTGGGAAGGGGCCCATCGTTAAATACATGGCCTTGGTGACCTCCGCAGCGCGCGCAATGGTATTCCGTGCGCGGCAGAATCATCTTGAAATCGCGCCTTGTTTCCATATGTCCTGCGATGGGCTGGGTGAAACTGGGCCATCCCGTGCCGCTTTCAAATTTATTCGCACTATCGAACATCGGCAGATAGCACGCGGCGCAAATAAAAGTGCCTTCCCGGTCTTCACGATTCAACGCGCTACTGCCCGGAGGCTCCGTATCTTCTTCAAACAATACCTTATAAGCGGCGGGCGAAACCAGGCCTCGCCAGTCTTCATGCGGTTTGTTCAGGGGTTTTACCGTTATCGCAGTTGGCGTATTTACCGCTGTTTTGCTGCTTGAGCATGCCGAAATCAACGGCAGCCCCGCCAGCGTGGCGAGACTTTGCAGTACGGCGCGTCGATTCATGGGATCCTCCTTCGGTTATTATAAACTTTGACCGTGTACGCGCAGTTATGGTTCTTCAGGGTCTGAACAAGTTCCCTTCGATGTTTTCCAAATGGAATGATTGAGAAAATCCGTTATTTTTCGATGGCGGCGAGGATGGCATCCCTGCTGCTATATCGCGGGCGCCATCCCGTAGCTTTCAGTTTTGCATTACTCAAGGTCGCATCCACCAGAGCCGACCGGATCCAGGATGGATGTATGGGCGAACCGAGATATTCCCAGCGAACGAATGTTATCAGGTGCGCCAACCATAATGGGGCGAGTATGGGCTTCGCACCGATAATTTTATAGACCTCACTGAGCCGGATGTTGCCATCTGGAACAGCGTTAAAGGCGCCAGGCATTTCAGTGCGCACTGCCTGCCCAAAAGCTTCAGCCACATCCTCTTCATGCACAAATTGCGCGCGTGGATCCCGGCCTGGGAAATTTGCTGCATTCTCGCGAAACCCCGCCACTGTCACGCGATTGCGCGGACCAATGATGTAGCTGAGGCGAAGCAAGGTCAACACGATTCCGGACGGTTCCAGAATCTCTGTCAGTATCTTCTCCGCAATCGCCTTATTATTCCAGTAATACATGGAGGAATCGCCTTTTCCGGTAGGAAATTCTTCCTTTACGTTATCTGTTCCTTGCACCAGGATGGGGTCGTACGCCGAGATACTGCTGGCATAGATAAACTTTTGAGCACGGCTTTCGATCGCCGCCCGAGCCAAATTCCGCGTGCCTCTCAAATTGATGTCATCGCGAACTGCCGCTGGCATCCTGGATGTCCACTGGACAAGGAACGCAGTGTGTACAACGACCTCATGCCCGGCCATCACGCTCGCCAGTTCCGGTGAGCGAATATCCATCTTGACGAGATTTACTTTAGCCGACAGGGGTGCTGGCGGCAATGTGTTGTTAATCAGGCCGGTTACGCGCTCGACCCCCGGCATAGCGGCCAGATGAGCAACGAGCACATTTCCGAGATAACCGCCGGCTCCGGTGACAAAGACTTTCAAGCCCATAGTGGAGGCCTTCGGACAAGAGTTCTGATGCCTGGAACAGGCTTTCGCACCTCGAGGGCTAGACGAAGGTTATATATCAATTTCCGCTTTCCAGCGAGAAATCCACCCCGCCGAAATCGCCTTTCGAAAAGTGACCGGATTGAAATTTCACAAAAATTTTATAGTAAAACAATAATTTCATCACACGGGCTGTGTTAAATGAGAACTACGCTTCTCATCCCGGAAAAGCCTGCACCCGAGCGGTCATGGACAATTTTACGCAATGTCGATTCTACAGGTCGCAAGCTTTTATTTTCAAGAGAAAAAAGTAAGGGACAGAACGGGATAGAGAAGAATAGAGAGGGAACAAACTAGCGTGGCATCGAGTTCTTATAATTATCTTAGGGGAAATATCATGCGACAAGTTCGATCCTTTTTGCCTTCACTCGCAGCAGGGATAGTGGTATCTCTGCTCTCTATCCCTGCTTGGGCTGTTTCATTCACAGCGACCGGTCTTGTGACCGACGACCAGGCGGCGAATCCCGCACAACTTACCGATCCCGGCCTCCAGAATGCATGGGGGATGTCATACGCGCCAACCGGTCCGTTCTGGGTCTCCGCAAATGGTACTGGAACATCGCCTTTATATAGCGTGAACCCTGCAACACAAGCCACTGCCAAGCAAGCGCTGACAATTTCAATCCCTGGCGGCGGCGTTACCGGGCAAGTATTCAACAGCACCGCATCATTCAATGGCAATCGCTTTTTGTTCGTCAGTGAAAACGGTAGCGTTTCCGGTTGGCGCCCGGCGCTGGGTACAACAGGATTGGTGAATGCCGACACCATCGCCCCGGCCTCAACGAATAATGTTTACAAGGGCGCAGCCATCGGCAGCGTTTCGGGACAGGATTACCTGTACGCAGCCAACTTCAGAGCCGGCACCATTGATGTCTACAAGGGCACCACCTCGGCCCCAGCGTTGACAGGTTCATTCACGGACCCGAGCCTTCCCGCGGGATATGCTCCTTTCAATGTTCAGAATCTCAATGGCTCGCTCTATGTCACCTATGCCTTGCAGGATGCAACCAAGAAGGATGATGTCGCAGGCTTGGGATTCGGTTTTGTCGACAAATATAACCTGAACGGCGACCTCGCGGGACGCGTTGCGTCGGGTGGAACATTAAACGCGCCTTGGGGGGTAGCTACCGCGCCATCTTCGTTCGGCCCGATGGCGGGCGACCTGCTGGTGGGTAATTTCGGCGACGGGCACATAAACATTTACGACCCGAATACTCATGCGTTTCTTGGACAAGTGCTCGATGCCAGCAATAAACCGCTGGCGGTCGATGGATTATGGGCACTTTCCCCTGGAAACGATACGTTGGCCGGGAGCAGCCACCTGTTGTATTTCACCGCTGGGCCCAATGACGAAGCCCACGGGTTATTTGGCGTTCTGACACCGGTTCCGGAGCCATCAACCTATGCAATGATGCTCGTTGGGCTTGGGGTATTGGGTCTGCTGATCCGACGCCGCGCTTTGATTTAGGAAGGGAAGAGAAAGATCCCGGGTTTTTATCGGCTGATCGACATAAATCGGCATGCCCCGGTCTGATTTCGCTGATTGGGATATGCCGCAAAAATGCTTGACTTTATTTCTGGGAGTTTTATCATGTAGTCGTTGGATAAGTGATCCCTCCTTTGTAAGTGGAAACTCTAAACCCGAACCCGGCCCGTCCGTCTTCGGGTTTTTTTATGACCGCTAAATTTCCCCGGATTTAAATTCTTACAATAGAAGCGCAGATCGCATGCAGGGGTTTTACACGCGACAGCATCCGGGGTGGGGAAAAATAACGCCGACAGTGCCACTGATCCGTGAAGCGGATAGGTTGGCGCGTGTGTCATCATTGATCTTCCCGAGCGTGCCAGAGGCGAAGGATATAAATCATGCTGTCGACAACTTCATAACGTACTTCGTAATCCCCCACAATTACTCGACGTACATCACGGGGTGCAAATTCGTCGAGCGGCACTCCAATCTGCGGATAAGCAAGAAGCTGCTGCACGCCTGCTACCAGTTGCTTCACCACTTTTGCCGCAACTTTAGAATTTACTGGAGCGAGTAAGGCGTGAAGGCGAGCAAGATCGCGCTCAGCACTAACCGTCCATTTAAGCGTCATGAATTAAGCCGGCTTGTCGAGGCTCGTAGCCCAAGCATCAATCGAAGCATGATCCACCAAGCGTCCGGCATCGACATCTGCCATTCCTTCCAAGGTAAGCTGGTGGCGTTTTACTTCAAGAGCAACCCAAGAGGTCAACGCTTGTTTTACGATCCAGCCCTTGGGACGATCAAGTCGAGCAGAGAGTTGATCAATTTGTTCCGCAAGTTCATTAGGAATGTGAGCGGTGACGACACGTGTATTCATATTTAATCCAATTGAAACAATCTCAATCAATACTAATCATTCAGATTGAGATTGTCCAGCCCCAACATGGATATGAAATAATATTTCGGCCACTTTAAAATACACATTAATGAATGATAACGTCCTTATCATTCATTAAGGGAATGGAAAAAAGATGACCTAGTGTAGTGAGTCATTCTGTTTGGAACTAAATGACGATTGGGCTCGGATGACTTTTTGCGGGATGTCGTTAGCCTTGGCAGTCCAGATATTATTAGTTGTTTCGTTATTTATCGCGCCTGAGCACCAGCCCTGCTATTTCCAGGGCGAGACCAAGCATGAAAAGAATGGCGCCGATCCAGATGTTTTCCGGCGCCAGGAACATCATCATGCCACCAAGTATAAGCAGCAAAACGGATAAAAATCGTTTAGTGCGACGATTTCTGGGCATGATTTGGAAACCTATCGTGGATAAGATGATATCACTATAGACCCCACTCGGAAAAATGCCATCATTCCAACGAATGCTGGAATCCAGGCGTATGCAATAAACATGCATTTCCATGGTTTCGTAAAGCAAGCCCGAAGCTTGGGTGTCATCCTCCGCTGACTGCACCTTGCCTGGCCTCCGCCTCCAGCTCCAGTTCGAAGCTCAGCGAATCATCAAGGGATAAAAGCTGCTCAATAACCTGATCAATTTGGGGAGTTATTGCCGCCGGAACGATGTTCTGCGCCAGCGATGCCTTAAGTGCTTCCTGTAAGCGTAACGGTTTTTCTGCCAGCAAACAGTGCAAATCTGTCGGCAACCCTTGGCGAAAAAGAGCGTAGGGTACCGCGGATAACAGCATATGTTGAAATGACCATTGCGCATCCAGCCGCAAATAATTGAGCTGTTTGGACGAAATGCCCGTTTTGCCGCCCAGGAAATGCAAATCCTCCTTCGTTAATTCGTGAATTAGCACGCTTTCGATCAGCGGTTGCAGCTCGGCAAGATATCGCTCGTACTCCGACGGCCCGCGAAATTTTTCCAGTTCAACCTCAAGATCGACAGTTTGTTGCGGCGAAACGTTGAATATAATACCTGACACAGCGATTTCACCCCCCTTCCCTTGGGGTTCGAACGCGCGGATGACCAGATCGGCCCGCGCTTTTTCCGGCCGCCGCAACTGGCCGGTGGTATAGGCAATCTCATAGAACCCTTGAGTATCGGCCACCGCCTGTCCAAGCAACGTCTCTGTCCGCATATCCCGGTCGAATGCCTGCACGATGACATCCGGCAAAGGGAAGCCATCCGTCTGTCGAACGGCGCCTCGGACGATACACAGTTCTCCCCCGGCTTTCGGCACCGTAACCAGAATTTCCACCGCCTGGTTTCCAGGTAGAAGGTTTTCAATAAAGGTATCGGTATCGAGCGCTTGATCATCCTGATGTACACGGAACAGAACCTCGACAGTATGTCCTGTGCCGAAAAAAGATTCATCAACCGGGATAAGCGTCATGCCTTCGGCATCTGTCGTGCCTGAGCGAATCAGTTGCTGGCCGTTAATCTGGAATACGGCGTCAACCTGTATCCTGGGCAAAGAAGCATCCGTCGCATGGTTTTTAACCGTTATTGTCAACGCATAGGTTTCAGGTTCGAAGTGGTGGACCGTAATGTCGAGGAATTCCTGAATAGCCGCTGAGGTTTTTCTACCTTCCGCAACGACATTTCCTTGCGGATCAAAGACATGAACCAGTAGATTGGGCCCTTTTCTGCTGTCTGACTGCCAGGCAAAATCGATGCGATAATTTCCATTGGTCTGAAGTGCAACCGTATTTCCGCGTGGGACAAGATTTGTTGGCGACAGCGCATCGAAAACGCGCGCGGTAAAGCCGATAGTGCTGATCGGGGTACCGTCTGGGTGGCTGACGTGGCCGCAAACTGTATGAATAGATGGCTGTGGGATGTCCGGTGCAGTAATAACGGTAGCAATGGTTTCGAGCCGTTTTCTCAGGTCCTCGGCTTGATCGGGTGGAAGATTCTCAATTGTAAAACCACGTTCCCAAAAGATTTCCGCAAAAGCGTTTTGTCTACGTCCGATGGGCATCACCAGCCCAAACAGGGTACGTAATTCACCATTGGCGATAAGCAGGCGAATGGTACTGTCTGTGGCGATATAACTCGAATACCCCAGGTTTGTTAGCGCTTTTTTTAATATCTCCAGATCGTTTTTATTCAATTTGTCCAGTAATACGCCATGCGCCAGTATATGCTGCCGCAAACTGCCGATACCTTGAATGATGCCCAGCAGTTTCGTAAGGATAGCCAGTTTCCTGTCCGGTTGGATAAACTGAATGGCAGCCCGCATATTGGATTTTTCCTGGATAAAAAATGAGTGCCTTATATAAGCATGGCTTCGCTTCGATAAGGTCGATAAGGCGGCGCTCCATGTTCGGCCGGCTGATCTTTTCAGGCTAGCCCGGACAGTTCGAAAAGAAGCTCCAGCTCATCGGGAACCTGGACCAACCTTGGGTAGTTTATCGAAGCGTAAATATGTTCAGTCATGCTACCTTATCTATAGCGGTTCAGGTAATGGCATGACTGTCGCCTCATCACAAACCAGTTGCCCGGTATAACGCAGACATATATTTATTTACGTATTATCCAAATGGGTGCGGCCGATTGACGCACCACCGTTTTAAACATAGCTGACGAGAATGAGAAATCAAGAATAAATCGCTTTCCGCTGCCCGATCCCGCGTTTCGTACCCGGCCCTTTCACTGCGTTAAAATACGTGTCTTCTCTTGAATAACCGGTTGATGAAAAAACTTCCTGCCATTTCTGTGATCGATGCTGAGCGGCGCCTCGCCAATCTGCCTAAACCGGTCTATCCGGAAGATCTGCCTGTGGTTGCGCGGCGCCACGAGATAACGCGCGCAATCCGGGAAAACCAGGTGGTAATTGTGTGCGGCGAGACCGGTTCGGGCAAGACTACGCAGTTACCCAAAATTTGCCTTGAACTCGGGCGTGGGGTTGCCGGCATGATCGGTCATACGCAGCCTCGGCGCATCGCGGCACGCACAGTGGCAGCCCGGATCGCTTCGGAACTCAATAGTCCGCTGGGGCACGCGGTAGGCTATAAGGTGCGTTTTTCCGACAAAGTGAGTTCGGAAACTTATATCAAACTCATGACCGACGGAATTCTCCTGGCGGAAACCCAAGGTGACCACTTCCTGCTGGCCTACGACACTATCATCATTGATGAGGCACATGAACGAAGCCTCAATATTGACTTTCTGCTCGGCTATCTCAAGCAGTTGCTACCCGCGCGGCCCGATCTGAAACTGATCGTCACTTCCGCCACCATCAACGCGCAACGCTTTTCAGCCCACTTCGATGATGCGCCAGTGGTTGAAGTATCGGGCAGAGTGTATCCGGTGGAAGTGCGCTACCGGCCCATCCGATCGCGCGATTCCATTGATCCTGAATATCAGGCGAAAAACCGAAGTAAGGATGAAGCCCAGAATGAGGATAAGGAAGAAGACGATATTGAACAATCCATCCTTGATGCAATGGATGAGATCACCGGCTCCGCCGGTTCCAGTACTGGTGACGTGTTGATATTCCTCCCCGGCGAGCGGGAAATCCGCGAGACTGCCGAGGCACTGCGCAAGCATGGCATGAGCAGGCCCGGCCCCCGTGGCGCCGCCATATCCGGTATGGAAATTCTGCCTTTGTTCGCGCGATTGTCCTATGCCGAGCAGGAGCGGGTGTTCAAACCCGGTGGCAGCAATTTGAGACGTGTCGTGCTGGCTACCAACGTAGCGGAAACTTCGCTCACCGTTCCCGGTATTCGCTATGTGATCGATACAGGATTTGCGCGGCTCAATCGCTATAGTTATCGCAACAAAGTGGAGCAATTACAGGTCGAGAAAATTTCACGTGCTTCCGCCAATCAGCGAGCGGGGCGCTGTGGCCGCGTGATGAGCGGCGTCTGCATCCGTCTTTATTCGGAAGAGGATTACCTTGCGCGTCCGGAATTTACCGATCCGGAAATCCTGCGCTCATCGCTGGCAGCCGTGATTTTGCGCATGAAGTCTCTCAAAATTGGAGAAGTACAGAATTTTCCGTTCCTCGATCCGCCCCTGCCCCGAATGATCGCGGATGGCTACCAATTACTGGCGGAACTCGGTGCTGTTGACGACAGCAATTCGCTGACCGGCATAGGCTGGCAATTGGCCAAGTTTCCTATCGATCCTAAGATTGCACGTATGATCCTGGCTGGGAAAGAAGAGAACTGCCTGAGTGAAGTGCTGATCATCGCGTCCGGCTTGAGCATGCAAGATCCGCGCGACCGGCCGTTCGAGCGGCAAGAGGCCGCCGACAGGGCGCATCAGCGCTTTCAGGATGAGCGATCCGACTTCATCGGCTACCTGAAGCTGTGGGATTTCTTCGATGAATTGTTGAAACATAAAAAATCCAATCGAAAACTGATGGAGCAGTGCCAGGAAAATTTTATATCCCACCGCAGAATGCGGGAGTGGCGTGAAATCCATGGTCAGCTACATACCTTGGTGGCCGAATTCGGGCTGAGACCAAACGAGATTCCCGCGAGTTATGACGAAATCCATCGCGCACTTCTGGCGGGGTTGCTCGGCAATATCGGCTTCAAGGCCGACGAGGATGGCGAGTATCTGGGAGCGCGTGGAATCAAGTTTTCTATTTTTCCGGGTTCGGTGCTCAAAAAAGCCAAACCTAAATGGATCATGGCTGCCGAACTGACCGAAACCAAAAAACTCTACGCACGTAGCGTCGCCAGGATCGACCCCCTTTGGGTGGAAAAAATCGCAGGCGGGTTGTGCAAGAAGCACTATTTCGACCCCCATTGGGAGAAGACACCCGCACAGGTGTCAGCATTCGAGCGCATAACACTGTACGGTTTGACGATCATGCCGAAGCGGCGGATTTATTACGGCGCCATCAATCCGAAGGAAGCGCGCGAAATTTTTATACGCTCGGCACTGGTGGCGGGTGAATACGTGACCCAGGCACCGTTTTACCAGCATAACCGCAAACTCATCGCCGATGTCGCAGCGCTGGAGCACAAGACACGCCGCCCGGATGTGCTCGTGGATGAAGCGGAAATCGTTGCGTTTTACGACGACCTCATCCCTGGCGGGATATGCAATGGCGCAACGTTTGAAAAATGGCGCAGGCAGGCTGAGCGCGAAAACCCGCGCCTGCTCTATCTCACCAGGGAATACCTGATGCGTCATGAGGCGGGTAACGTTACGGAAGCGCGTTTTCCCGATAGCACGGTCGTGGATAGTGTACGGCTGCCGTTTGCCTATCGCTTCGAGCCGGGGCATCTATTGGATGGCGTCACCATTACCGTGCCGTTACCGCTGCTTAACAAGCTTCAGGCGGCCCGGTTCGACAGCCTCGTCCCGGGGCTGATCCGCGAAAAAATAACCTGGTATTTGAAAGCCCTTCCCAAACAGATACGCCGTCACCTGGTACCGATACCGGATTTCGTGACGCAGTTTCTGGAACGCCATGAGTCAACGGTTACAGCTTCCCCCCTTGTGCCTTTACCTACGCCTCTGACTGAAGCATTGGCGGATTTTATCTCGTTCAAGACAGGAATCACCGTTCCGCGGGATAGGTGGCACGACGAAAAGCCCCCGCTGCATCTGCTGATGAATTATAACGTTGTAGACGATGCAGGGCGCGAACTGGCGATGAGTCGTGATCTCGCGCAACTCAAGGCACAGCTTGGCCAAGCCGCGCAACTGACATTCGCCCAGCTCGATTCGGGCGAGCGCAGCCCCATCGAGCGTGACGATGTGAAACGCTGGGATTTTGGTGACCTGCCCGAAGAAATCACTTTTATCCGGAATGGGAAGAAACTGACCGGCTATCCGGCGCTGGTCACGCAAGAGGAAAAAGTAGCCATCCATTTGTTCGATACGCGCCATGCGGCACAAGCAAATATGCGCGGAGGAATGCGGCAGTTGCTGCGCTTCGAACTCAAGGAGCAAATGAAGCGATTGGAAAAAGATTTATCAGGACAAAATCGATACCAGAACCAGGCTGTATTGCAATTGCAAACCCTTATCAGCCCCCAACTACTCAGGGAAGACATGCTAGACGCTATCGCCGACCGCGCTTTCATCGGCGACGATGCGCTGCCGCGTAGCGAAAAAGAGTTTATTGCCCAGCGGCAACGGGCGAGAGCACGACTACCTGCCGTGACTGAAGCTGTTATCCGGACAGTACAAAGTATCGCGGGTGAATGCCAGGCATTGTCGAGCAGTCTTTCCACAGCGGGATCGGCTACTCCTAAGCTTAAGGACAAGCTTTCCATTCAACTGCGCAGCCTCGTTTATCCCGGGTTTTTAAATGCCACCCCATGGGAGCAGTTGGCACATTTACCGCGTTATTTGAAAGGCATGGTTTTGCGGTTGGACAAATACGCGGCCAACCCGGAGCGTGACGCACGCCACGGCGCGGTTATTGCCGGGCTATGGAACCAGTATGAGCAGCGTATTGAAAAGCAACTCAAGGCCGGAATCCACGATCCGGCCCTGGCCGGATTCCGCTGGCAAATCGAGGAGCTACGCATCTCGCTATTTGCGCAGGAGTTGAAAACGCCCTACCCCGTTTCCGCTAAACGGCTACAGAAACTGTGGGAAGAAATAAGCGCTTGAATCGGCGCGGTACCTTGACAGTATTCAGCTAAGCGGCAGATGGAAATTCACTTCCGAACTCCGTCAAATGCTGTTCTATGCGATAGTTTGCCGCCAATCGCACTTCCATGCCTGGATCGACTTGCATGATATCCACGCCCGCATTGGCGGTTTCTACGCACACAAAGCGTTCGTAATCGTCATCTTTCAAGTCGCCCATTTCCGCGGAAATTTTTGCCCAAGGGTTCCACACTACCGCCGTTTTGCTCCCTGTGGATGTAATTCGTATCCGGCGGCCGAGGCCTGCGTCATCAATCAGCACCTCACAATGTATGCCCTGATAGATACGGTCGACTTCCGTATCGATTATTATCGAACCTGCCTGGAACTTTTGAAGGCCATTATCCACTTTATCGATATACTTGATCCCCTCCAGGCCCGATATCGCTACCTGATCGATATGCCCTACTTTGAAATAAGTATGCAACGCCTGAGTTATGTGAAATGTATGGGCTGTCGGGTTGTGCGTAATCAATTCCAAGTTCAGCGATTCCCCAACAGTAATTTCCAGCGAAAGTTTGAATGAATGCGGCCATATCGCCTGTGTTTCGGGTGTATCTGTCAGACCCAGGGTAATCTTGCACTCCCCATTCGTGGTGACTTCAGTTTCCATCACACTCCAGAGCCGGTTTCGCACAAAACCATGGGCTGGGCGCCCCAATTGCTCGGGGTCCGGCCCGAACCAGGGCCAGCAGATCGGCGCTCCGCCCTTGATGCTCTTACCCGCCTGATAATATGCAGCGTCGCTGAGAAACATCAGGTTATACGGCTCATTGGCAGGCTGAAAGGACAAGACCTGGCCGCCATAGATAGAGATCAGAGCGCTTGCCTTGACGTTATCAATCTTGATGAAAGGGAATCCTCCCACACCTTCGATGAATTTGACCTGGTCGGCAATTCCGTATTCGGCATTCAGTTGTTCTATATTCATTGTTTTATTCCATTCGGGTTTTATCTGGGTTCGACTAGATAGAAACAACCTGATAATAACATTCCAACGATTTGTTTGGAAGGCTTTTTCTTGATATCATCACTTATTCTAATATCATTAAAACCTATGAGGAGATTATCGGAGCAAGATCAGTCTGGGGACGGCGTCGGCGCCAGCCCATACTATAGCGTTCTGGCCAAACTCTTTCCCAAGCGCACACGATGCCTCAAGATCCAGCCCAAGCGCAATAAAGCTTTTCTCCGCTGGCCACTTCCCGGAGGGATCGAAGCCTTCACCCTCGATAATCCGGCCGGGCCCGACCAGGCTGCGCAGTTTGCCGAAAAGATGCGCACAAGCCTCCCGATTTGTCTCAGGACTCTGAATTTGGCCGAATGGATTGCAAGCAGTGATGAACGCAGTACATCGATGACCCGAAGCAGAGAAAAGCTGCGATAGCGGCTCGGAATACTGATCTACGCGCAAGATAATCGCACCGGGGCCTGTCCGGTGGTCAACCTGCTGGTCAACCCGATAGTGAGCTGAGCGGTAAGCGGCGACGAGGTCGCCGGTAATTTTAGACTGTGGCAAATAAAAATCCCGGTATTACCCTTGCAGCAACTCCCAACCTTGTTCCTGGTTCTCCGGTTTATAAGAAAAAGCGCTTCAGACGTGTATATCCAGCGGAAATGCCGGTTAACCAAGATACCGTATTACTTTGCAAGGGTTCCCGGCAGCAAAAACGTTCGGCGGGATATTTTTGGTTACGACGCTGCCCGATCCAATGGTTGTGCCTCGGCCAATCGTCAAACCAGGATTGATAATCGCACCGCCGCCAATCCAGACGCTATCTCCCAGTACAATGGGTTTAGCCGCTTCCAGCCCGGTATTACGCTCTTCCGCCACCAGCGGATGCGTTGCGGTATAGATCTGAACACCGGGACCCAGAAACACGTTATCGCCTATGGTGACTTCTGCGCAATCGAGCACCACACAGTTAAAATTGGCATAAAAGTTATCGCCGATGTGGATGTTATAGCCGTAATCGCAAAAAAAAGGCGGCTCAATCACCGCACGCTGGCCTAGCGTACTGAGTAGCTCCCTCAGAATGATCGATCGCTTATCAAGCTCGTCCGGCGAGGTATCATTGAATGTCTTCAGCAATTTTTGGCGTGCCTTCTTTCCCTGCACAGCAACTCATCGCTGGACCGGTACAACTGTCCGGTGAGCATTTTGTGTTTTTCCGACTGATGGGTCATAAATTACCCCCGTGGAACGAGAAATCGGCAAGTAAAACGGATATGATTTTTTACCGAAGTTTTATAACGTGCGCGCTCAAAGACCCTGCCACAGACTGCCCTCTTCCACGCAATCCATAGCGAGCTTGATCTTGCGTCAACTACTAATTGTGAGAGGTCGCATTTGAGTGCTGGCTCAAAAATTCTTGCGCATCACTCGCGGGATCGTGCTTGGAGCCCCAGCGCAACAACTCCAGGATTGCTGGCGACAGATCATGGCCTTTCTCGGTGAGTGTATAAATCACTCTACGCGCATTGCCGGGATCGCGCTGGCGCAAAACGATATTGGACTCTTCCAGTTTTCTTAGCCGGTCGGAAAGTATGTTGGAAGCGATCTTCTCCGGCGATGTCAAAAAATCCCCAAAATACTGCTTGCGCATAAACATGATGTCGCGAATGACAAGCAGGGTCCACTTGTCGCCCAAGATATCGAGCGCACAACTGACCGGACAGGAAGAGCGTTTGATCTGATCTTGTTTAACCATGACAACCTCAGCGTATTATTTTAGTTGCACTATGCAATTAATCAATTATACTTTCCTTGCGCAACTCATATACAGGATAAAATAAACTTGGCGGCGGGGCGAATTTTCGCAGATGTAGAGCGTCTTAAAATTATCCTGCCAAGCCGGCAAGGCAGCTAATGCTGCTGTAAAGGATTCAAAGCGCATTTTACTTTATCCGGGCTTTTCCGGAAAAATCATTATGGCTGGTGCGAGTGAGATTTCTTCCACCAGACAATGGCTTGGCCTCTGCTAAATCGTAACTCATAGAAGGGTTCATTGCAGGGGCGAGCGTCATAAACAGAGAGGAGTAATTCAATGATGATCAAGGAAGTGATACGGGTCGGCGTATCGACTCTTGCGCTCGCCGCAGCGCTCTACAGCGGTGTGGTGGCTGCGCATGGAAGAGTCTCCATGGAAGAAGACACGTGCATGCGCCGGCTTGGCGACAACAGCATGGTGCATCTAAGCGCCTACCAGCCTCAGTACGAGCCCAGCGATCAGTACTGCACCGAAATCCCGAAGGGGGGCGACACTTTTCTGGTGGTGGACCTCGTGGATCCCGCGCTCCGTGACATACCGATTGGTGTGCGCATCGTCAAAGGTAGCCACGAGACAGAAGATGAAACAGTGACCTATTTGCATCCGACCTACCACCCTGACGGTGTGATCAAGGGAGAGACCAGTCTGGATAAGGGTGAATATACGGTATTCATTACGGGGGAGGCGGTACCTCCTGTGCGTTATCAATATCCGTTGCGCGTAGAGCTGGTTAATTATGCGAAAACTTTTCGTGCCGCGATAGGGCCACTGATCGTGGTGCTTCTATTGAGCTTGCTCGGGTATAAAGTCATGCACTCGAAGCGGATGAAGCAGTGGCGTGCGTCCCGCCGCCCCTAGGCTATTTCGGCGGCAAAGCAGGAATGGAAAAGAAAATTGTTTCCTGTTACATGACATGAGATATGACTCAGCCAAAGAAGCTGGCAAACAAGGAAGCTGACAAAAGCGAGGCAGAAGCTTACATCACGGATTCTGCGTTATCGTAGAGCTTTACTGGAAAGTGCGCCAGGATATGCTAAGGTGATGATAAAGCACAAGCTACGATGACACGGGTAGGTGTCGATGCGCTGGCGAAGTCCTTCATGGGGGAGGCATCAAGCTCCGTCGCCAGCTTCGATAGGCTAGCGATGATCTGCTTCGGCAGGCATCGCTAGCCATTCTGTTATGGGGCGTTATTGATCATGAGCCTTGTAACTCATTCAGACTTGCATCCGATCGCCGTCTGGCTTGCGTCCAATAGCAAAATACCTGTAACAATCCAGCCTGATCCTGCCGGTTTTTATTGAGTTCCCTGCTTGTTATCCGCAGCGGCATGATTGCATCTGGACCGGCGGGCATTTGGCAGTCCCAAAAGAACAAAAGACACAGCAATCGCCAGGGATGGGACGCAGCAGGGATCGGCAGCCGTCACATTCATAATAGAACTGGCAGGCGTCCGTCGGCATTATCTCGCGTTTGACGTACCCGCAGCAGGGGCACGTCAGTATCGACTCCAGAATTGGCATTTCAATCATCAGTACGGGATCCAGGACTGTTCCTGTTTCATTCATGAGCCAGGCCGATGATAGGCAAAGCCTATTGCCGGCATCATCGCGCCTCCTCTGCCATCTCGCGATGAACTTTCGCCATGCTCATGTTTGCCTCTGCGGCTTCTTCATACAAGCGCACCAAAGCCTCGGTATGCTCTTTCAGATCTTCAGTTTGCCTACCATAGTAGTACCCATGCTCCCGGTATTCCGCGAGACCATTTTTCTGTTCTTGTGCTCGCGCACGCATGGCTTCCGCTGCGGCTTCGTAGTGTTTAGCCAGCGCGTTATGGTCTGCTTTGGTCCTGGCGCTGCGGACAGCGCTGCTCATATCCATCGGATGAGGATCGATATGCGCGCAGGCCGACAGTGCGAGAGCAACCAGAACGGCAAAAAATATGCGTGATCTCATGATGGTCTCCATGCTGGTTATCAAATTCTATTTCTTCATCTGCTCGGCCATCTGGCGACCCGTTTTTTCATAGTTTGACGCGATCAAGCCGCAAGGCATTGGTAACCACGGATACCGAACTCATCGCCATGGCTGCACCGGCAAACATCGGTGATAGCAACAGACCGAAAGCGGGATAAAACACACCGGCTGCAAGCGGGATGCCAAGGGCGTTATAGCCAAATGCAAAGGTAAGGTTCTGGCGAATGTTGCGCATGGTGGCACGCGACAACACCATGGCACGCGCGATACCGCGCAGATCGCCCTTGACAAGGGTAACGCCCGCGCTCTCCATGGCCACATCGGTGCCGGTACCCATTGCAATCCCCACATCTGCTTGCGCCAGCGCAGGCGCATCATTGATGCCATCCCCCGCCATCGCCACTTTATGCCCCTCCACCTGTAGCCGCTTTATGTGATCGGCCTTGTGCTCGGGAAGCACTTCGGCCAGCACCTCATCAATACCGAGTTTTCGGGCGATCGCCTCGGCTGTGCGTTTTGAATCGCCCGTCAGCATTATGATATGCACGCCCATGCTGCGAAGCGTCGCGATGGCTGCAGGCGTACCATCCTTGACCGGATCGGCAACTGCGGCAATGCCGGCGGCGATGCCATCGATAGCAAGGAACACTACCGTCTTGGCTTCGATCCGCCAGGCTTCCCCCCACTCTTCCCAGCGCTGCGTATCAATATCGTGCTGTGCGAGAAAATTGCGGCTACCGACAAGCACGCGCTTGCCATCGATATCGGCCTGCACACCGAGGCCATTGACTGCATTGAAAGCTTCCGCGGCTCCGGGTTTCAAGTTGCGAGCCTTGGCGCCCTCGACGATTGCTTGCCCTATTGGATGCTCGGAAAGCTGCTCCACCCCTGCCATGAGCGCAAGCGCCTCGTCATGTGCAATGCCTTCCACATCAAAATCCGTTAACGTAGGCCGGCCCAGGGTCAGCGTACCAGTCTTGTCCACCACGACGGTATCGATATCACGCATGCGTTCGATTGCTTCCGCATTACGGAACAGAATGCCCGCTCGGGCGCCCTGCCCCATCGCCACTGTCATCGAGATGGGCGTAGCGAGACCGACGGCACACGGGCAGGCAATGATAAGGACCGCAATGGCGTTGATAAACGCATAGCTGAATCTTGGCTCCGGGCCGAGAAACCACCAGGCAAGCGCGGTAACGATGGCAATAGCGATAACGGTTTGGACAAAATACCCCGCGATGGTGTCGGCAAGCCGTTGTATCGGTGCACGGGTACGCTGCGCCTCGCCAACCATGCGAACAATACGCCCAAGCAGCGTGTCTGCGCCTATGCGTTCAGCGCGGATGACCAATGAGCCATTACTGTTCATAGTCGCGGCGGTGATTTTATCGCCCTCAGCCTTGGCTACCGGCATGGGCTCGCCGGTTATCATCGACTCATCCACTCGGCTGGCGCCTTCCAGCACAGTACCATCGACCGGAATTTTCTCTCCCGGCTTTACACGCAACCGGTTTCCCACCGCCACCGCCTCAAGTGGCACCTGTTCTTCCATCCCATCTTCGCGCAGACGCCAGGCTTGATTGGGCGCAAGCGTCAGCAATTGCTGGATGGCCCGGCTGGTCTGCCCCATCGCTCGCGTCTGGAGATATTCGCCGAGTATCACCAGCGTTACAATAACAGCCGCAGCCTCAAAATAGGTACTTACCGCGCCGCCGTGCCCGCGGAACTCTGACGGGAACCAGCCTGGCGCAAGCACGGCAGCCAGACTGAAAAGATAAGCCAGTCCCACTCCCAGACCGATCAGCGTATACATATTGAGCGCGCGTTGGGTAAGCGACAACCAGAATTTGTGCAGGATCGGCCATCCAACCCACAACACAACCGGTGTCCCCAGCAAGAATTCGATCCACCCACGTGAATGCGGCTCGAGTCCGAACGGTTCACGAATGCCGATCATTGGCGACATTGCGACCAGTACCAGCGGAAATGACAATGCGACACCGACCCATAATCGCCGTGCGAGATCATGCAACTCGGAATCATCCGCTTCGCCCGCACCCGCACCTGTACCGGCAATGTGCACCAGCGCCATGCCGCAGATAGGGCAATCGCCGGGTGCACCGCGCACGATCTCCGGATGCATCGGACACGTCCATTGGGCTCCCGCTGCTGCTTTAACACCTGGGGGCGCAGAATCCTGATGATTCTGATCGTGAGCGTGTGGCGGGTGCGAATGTTTCAGATCTGTGTTCATTGCTGATTCTTGGAAATCATCACTGATAGTGGAATAGGCTTCCAAGCGGTGCTGGCAGAATGTGCCGAATTAAACCGGAATAAACGAATTTTTCTCGGCCCTGATTCATATTAGGCCAATTTTTGATATTTGAATAATTTGAAGGGGAATTATCTGTTGCCAGTTAGTTACGTGCATCGGGCACTCCGAGCGGAACCTTGTGATGAGTTTACGTCGGCGGCAGGAGGAATTTCTCGACGTTTTGCTCGAACGCTGCCATGATGAGAAAGTCACGCTGATATTTTTCAGCTGACAAGCGCCTCGCCAGCTATTTCATACGCTTCATGCATTTACATGAACTGTATGAAAACGCTGGGCGGAGTAACAAGGGCCTTAGACGGTGATGTGTGGCGACTAATCCGAGTTAACCGAGTGGAGGAAAAAATGTTGATATCACGTATCGTTAAAGTGTTAGGCATGACCGCTGTATCGGGTGTATTAACCACTGCTGGCGTTGCGGGCGCCGATGCGGTCATAAAAATTGACGGGTCGAGTACCATGTATCCCATTACCGAAGCGGTGGCTAAAAATTTCCAGGCAACCCAAAAAAATGCGATCAAAGTAGCGGTCGGCGTCTCCGGCACGGGTGGCGGCTTCATGAAATTCTGCCGCGGTCAAATAGACATCGTCAATGCTTCCCGTCCCATTCAGGGAAAGGAAATGAAGGTTTGCAATAAGGCCGACGTGGAATATGTCGAATTGCCGGTGGCGTTTGATGCAATAACAGTAGCGGTAAATCCGAAGAATGACTGGGCCAAAACCATGACTGTGGCCGAATTGAAGAAAATATGGAGCCCCGCCGCTCAAGGTAAAATCACCAGATGGAGCCAGGTAAATCCGGCATGGCCAGATGAGGCATTCAAGCTCTACGGCGCCGGTGTGAATTCCGGCACGTTTGATTATTTTACGCAGGCCATCGTCGGCAAGGCAAGATCCATCCGCGGCGACTTTACGGCATCCGAGGACGACAACGTGTTGGTCCAGGGTGTGGCAAGCGACAAGAACGCGTTGGGGTTCTTCGGTTTTGGATACTATGTAGAGAATCAGGAGAAAGTCAGGGCTGTCGCCATAGACGATGGTAGAGGCGAAGGAATCATTCCATCCGTCGAAACGGTGGAAGATGGAACCTATCGGCCTTTGTCCCGGCCCATTTTTATCTACGTGAACATGAAGAAAGCAGAGAAACCTGAAGTCAAGGAGTTTGTTACGTTCTATATCAAAAATGCCTCCGCCCTAGTGAGAGGCGCCCAATATTTCCCGCTACCCCCCAGAGCTTATAGAGCCGATACGGAATTCTTCAAGACGAAGAGGTTGGGAACGGTATTCGACGGTTTTTTGCCGGTAGGCATCACAATCGACGATCTGCTCCAGCGAGAGGCCCGTTTTTATGAAAACTGATCCTGAATCTGGCAGTTAGTGTCGCTTTCGAAACATCGGTAGATCCGGGTTTCGGCCCGGAACTCCGATGCATCCTGATACCAATCGATGACCTCGCCGGCTATCTCATTGCGTGTGTCCATTTCCGAACGAGCATCCTTAGCTCGCCCCTTACCGGTTTGGTGGCTGCCATTAGGCGAGAATCGAAGCGATAGCTAAGGTGAATGTCACAGCACTCTCCTTTGTGGGTTGGTTAAAAATGATCAGCTGTTTTGGCGGGTTCCGCTTCGCTCAACCCGCCCTACCGAACCGGTCTTTGATGGATTACGCTTCACTTCATCCATATCGACCATAGTATATATATCATTATTTTCATAATATTATATATTAAAGTTAAAGAGAACTCTGCGAGTGAAACACCTGGTAAAGTAGGTCAATTTATGACCTTGTGAAAGCAGCATCAATTAAATGTCATATATCTATTTGTTTGTGCAAGCTCCATTCTTTGACAATTGCATAAATGGCGGGGATGACGATCAAGGTAAGCAGCGTGGACGACACCATGCCCCCGACCATAGGCGCGGCAATGCGCCGCATCACTTCCGAACCGGTGCCGGTGCCCCACATGATCGGCAACAGGCCCGCCATGATCGCCACCACAGTCATGATCTTTGGCCGCACGCGCTCCACCGCACCTTCCATCACTGCTGCATAGAGGTCGGTCACCGTCGGCCGGTCGCCAGTGGATGCACGTTTCGCCTTTATTGCATCCCAGGCGTGATCAAGATAGATCAGCATCACGACGCCCGTCTCTGCGGCAACGCCCGCGAGTGCAATGAAGCCCACTGCTACCGCAACGCTGAGATTGTAGCCAAGCAGCCATATCAGCCAGATACCTCCCACCAATGAAAAGGGGACTGACAGCATGACGATGAAGGTTTCGGTGAACCGTCGGAAATTAAGGTAGAGAAGCATAAAAATGATCGCCAGGGTAAGCGGCACGACCACCTTCAGCTTCTGCTTGGCGCGTTCCATATATTCGAACTGGCCGCTCCAGGTCGCGTAATATCCGGGCGGGAATTTCACCTGCTCGCGCACCGCCTTTTGTGCCTCGGTCACGTAACCGCCGATATCGCGGTTGCGAATATCGATGAAGATGTACGCTGACAGCAGCGCGTTTTCGGTACGAATGCTGGGTGGCCCCTTGATCGTCTTGACGCTTGCCACCTGTCCCAATGGGATCATGCCGCCGTTCGGGAGAGGCACCAGGACCTGAGTGGCGATGGTAAGAGGATCTTGCCGCAGTTCGCGCGGATAGCGTACGGTAACACCGAAACGCTCGCGGCCCTCTACCGTGGTTGTCAGCATCTCGCTGCCAAGCGCCACCGAAATCACTTCCAGCAGGTCGCCGACCGATAACCCGTATCGCGCAAGCTCGATACGGTCGGGTTCGATATCGAGGTAGTACCCGCCGGTCGTGCGTTCCGCGTAGGCACTGGTCGTTCCGGGCACCGTTTTGACGACAGTCTCGATCTGCCTGGCGAGCTCCTCCATTTCGCCCAAGTCCTTACCAAACACCTTGATGCCGATCGGTGTGCGGATGCCGGTGGCGAGCATGTCGATCCTGTTCTTGATCGGCATGGTCCAGGCATTGCTGACTCCCGGTATTTGCAATGCCTGATCCAGTTCTGCTATCAGACTGTCTATGGTTACGCCAGCACGCCATTCACTTTCCGGCTTCAGGTTGATGATCGTCTCCGCCATTTCCAGCGGGGCCGGGTCGGTGGCGGTATTGGCGCGTCCCGCCTTGCCGAACACTGACTCGACTTCGGGGAAGGTCTTGATGATCCTGTCCTGGGTCTGCAACAGCTCAGCGGATTTCGTGACCGACAATGCCGGCAAAGTGATCGGCATAAACAACAAGCTTCCCTCGTTCAGCGTGGGCATGAATTCACTGCCCAGCTTCATCGCCGGGAATACTGAAAGCGCGAGCGTAATAACCGCCATGGCTATGGTGAGTTTCTTCCAGCGCATGACCCAGGCAATGACGGGGCGGTAGATCCATATCAGAAAGCGGTTAATTGGATTTTTCTGCTCGGGCATGATCTTGCCGCGAATGAACAGAAACATCAGCACCGGCACCAGCGTGATGGACAATAGTGCCGCGCCCGCCATCGCAAAAGTTTTGGTGTAGGCGAGCGGCGCGAACATCCGTCCTTCCTGCGCTTCCAGCGTAAATACCGGCAGGAAGGAAACGGTGATGATGAGCAGGCTGAAGAACAATGCGGGTCCAACTTCCCGACAGGCGTCAATCACTATCTGAAGGCGTGGCGCACCGGGCGGCGCGCGCTCGAGATGCTTGTGGGCATTCTCTATCATGACGATGGCCGCATCTACCATGGCGCCGATGGCAATGGCGATACCCCCCAGGCTCATGATGTTGGAATTGAGCCCCAGCATGTGCATGGCGGTGAGCGCGATGAGCACGCCGATGGGCAGCATGACGATGGCGACGAGCGCACTCCTTGCATGCATGAGAAATACAATGCAGACCACCCCCACAATGATACTTTCCTCGATCAGGACCCGTTTCAGATTGTCGATGGCGCGATGGATCAGGTCCGAACGGTCATAAACAGCCTGTAGCGACACGCCTTCCGGCAAACCGCTGGAGATTTCCTTGATCTTGCTTTTCAGGTTGTCAATGACGTCAAGCGCATTCTGGCCGTAACGCGCCACGGCGATGCCGGAAACCACTTCGCCCTCACCATTCAGTTCGGCGATCCCGCGCCGCTCATCCGGTGCCAACTCGACTCGCGCCACGTCGCGGATCAGCACCGGCGTGCCTTCCGTAGCCTTGACCACGAGATTTTCGATATCGGAAATACCGCGCAGGTACCCTCGGCCTCGCACCACATATTCGGTCTCAGCCATCTCGATCACCCGCCCGCCCACGTCGCGGTTGCTCGCGCGGATCACCGCTGCGACCTGGTTGAGGGAAATCCCATAGGCCTGCAGCTTGCGCGGTTCCACAGTAACCTGATAGGTTTTGACGAATCCGCCCACGCTCGCCACTTCGGCCACACCTTGGGCTTTGGTAAGTTGATAACGCACGAACCAGTCTTGTATGGTGCGCAGTTCCGCGAGCGTATGCTGGGCAGCCACCACAACATATTGATACACCCAACCGACACCGGTAGCGTCCGGTCCCAAGGTCGGGGTAACACCGCGCGGCATGCGCCCCGATGCAAAATTAAGGTATTCGAGTACCCGTGTGCGCGCCCAGTAGATGTCGGTGTGATCCTCGAAAATGACGTAGATAAAGGATGCGCCGAACACCGACAGGCCCCGCACCACCTTGGATTTGGGCACCGCCAGCATGGCCGTGCTCAAGGGATAGGTAACCTGGTCTTCGACCACCTGCGGCGCCTGCCCCGGGTATTCCGTGTAGATGATGACCTGTACGTCCGAGAGATCCGGAATCGCGTCCAGGGGCATGCGGATCACGGCGTAGATGCCCAGGCCGATCACGAACGCGGTCCCCAGCAACACCAGGAACACGTTGCGTGCGGACCATTCGATAATTCGGCCCAGCATGTCAGTGCCCCCGCTGATCGTTGACAGCGGGACTGACAGCGGGACTGGCAGTTGGGCTGGCATGCAGCGGCTGGATGCGAACGATGACATATTCGCCAGCCGACTCCTCGACTATCTCGAAATCGACCTTCTGGCCGGGCTTCAGCGACTGCAGCAATGCCGGATCCCCGGCACGGAAATCCATGGTCATCGCTGGCCAGTCGAGGCTGACGATCGGATCATGTGCAATCGTTACTGTCGCATGCGCCCAATCCATTTCTTTAATACTGCCTACGCCATGATGACTCGCCGGCACAGGTGCGACCCCCGGTGTGGTCATGGATGTGGCGGGCGTGACCTGTCCGTTCTCGCCGGGTATGGAACCCTGGTGGTGGCCGAAGCCGCCTAGCGCCGCCTTGAGGTTACTCTCCGCGTCGATCAGAAAGTTCGCGCTGACCACAACCGTTTCCCCAGCTTCCAATCCCCCCAGCACTTCAACATAGCCATCGGCGTGGATGCCCAGTTTTACCGTGCGCGGCTCAAACCGGCCTTCGCCCAAATCAACCAACACCAGCCGCCGTGTGCCGCTGTCAAGCACAGCCGAATCCGGCACGGTAAGCACCTTGTTTTTACTGTGAGTCGAGGCTAACTCCACCCTGCCGTACATGGCAGGCTTGAGCAATCCCTGAACGTTGGAAAGTTCGATACGTACTTTTGCGGTACGGGTTTCGGGCATTACCGTGGGATAGATGAACGTGACCTCGCCGTTGAACACTTTATCCGGATACGCATCCATCCTGATGGTGGCGCTCTGGCCCCGCTGCATTATTCCCAGATCCTGTTCGAACACATCCGCCAGCACCCATACCTTGGAGAGATCGGCAATCTGGTACAGTGCTTCGCCGGCCATGAAGCGCTTTCCCTGGATTGCGGGTTTTTCGATCACTGCGCCGCTGGCTGGGGAACGCAAGGTGACATACCGTTTGATCCGGCCTTCTTCCTGCAGCGCTTGCAGGTCGAAATCCGATATGTCCCAGTTGCGCAGCCTCTGCAAGGCATTCTCTGACAGGCGCTGCATGCCCGCCCGAACCTCCGGCCCGCTTCCCTCGACCGACCGCATCCCTTTCCTGGCAATAAGGTATTCATGTTGTGCTGTGATCAGTTCAGGACTGTACACATCCATCAACGCCTCGCCTTTTTTCACCGCCTGGCCGGTGGTATTCACATAAAGCCGCTGGATCCAGCCCTCGAACTTGGGCGCCACGGTATATAGCCGCCGCTCATCCGCCTGTACCGTTGCCACCGCCCTCACGGTACGGATGAGTTCGCGCAGCGCGACAATCTCGGTTCTCACGCCCAGCTTTTGTATTTTTTCGGTACTGATCTTCACCATGGAGCTATCAGATGGGGATTCTTCGCCCTCGTAAACCGGGAGGTAGTCCATGCCCATGGAGTCTTTCTTCGGTACCGGCGATGTGTCAGGGTGTCCCATCGGATTGCGGTAATAGAGAATCTTCGGCTTAGGTGTCGACGTCCCGGACTTTTGCGACTCAACCGTAGACGTAGGGGTTACGGATTTAGCGCTGCCCCACCAATATCCTGCGGCCAAGGCCGCCGCGATCAAGGCGATAACCGCTATCAATCTGGTGATGGTTTTCACAGAGGCTCCGCCGGGATGGGCAGGTGGCCTGGTGACGGCGGTTTGCCGGTGAGTAAATCAATTTCCGCCAACGCCTTGTTATAACCCGCCATGGCTGTCGCCAGACTGATCTCATAGTTGAATACCGTCATCTGGCTATCGAGCAGCGTGAGAAAGTCGACACGGTTGACCTGGTACGCGGACATTGCCGATTCAACCGTAAGTCGGGCCTGTGGCAGGATGGCGGTCTGGTAGAGCCGCGCCGATTGCAGGTTTTGCTCGGCCAGCGCCATCTGCTGACGCAGGCTGGCGGCTACCTCATTGCGCTGCGCCTCGTACATGCTCTGGGCCTGATCGCGCTTCGCCAGGGCTTCCGCAACGCGCGGCGCGAGCTTGTTTTCGCGCCACACCGGCAGATTGACTGCTACAGTCAGGGTTATCATGTCGGGGCGCCTACTGCCGTCCAGCATATTATCGCGCTGACCGTACGCCAGGCGTACATCGAAGTCGGGGTAGTAATTTTTGCGCGCAAGATCCAGCGCTTTTTCGTTACGTGCCACAATACTTTGCAGCGCCAGCAATTGCGGTCGCTGCGAAAGAGCAGTTTCTCGCAACGATTCCAGACTCAAGGTTTCTTCGCGCAATTGCGGCGGCTCAGGCACAGGTGATGTAAGGATTGCATTGCGGCCTAGTGCGCGAATGAGCTCGGCCTCAACTGTCGGTCGTTCACGCCCGAGCTTGAGCAGTTCGTCCAGCATTCTGGATACTTGCGTCTGCGCCTTCAGTGCATCGGCTTGGCTTCCCATGCCTACCCCGTAGTGTTGCTCGGCAATGTGGCGCATATCTTCCAGGATCAGCTTGTTTTTCTCGACCAGCCGAGTCTTTTCAAGGATGAGCCCCAGCTCGAAATAAGCTGCCTTGATATCGCGTGCTACACGGTTCACGGTTTCCTGGTAACCATGGCCAACACTCTGCGCGTCCTGCATTGCGACATCCTTGCGCAAACCGCGCTTACCGGGGAACGGCACGCGCTGGGACAGACCGATCATTTTCATGGTCATGTCATCGCGATTGAAAGTTGATGATACCAGCGGCGCATTGATCACCCCTGCTTCGAGAATGGGGTCGTCGAGCGCTTCGGCCGGGGCTATTCTCTGGCTGGCGGCCTCGTGCTCCCGCAAAGCAGACCGGATTTCCGGATTGCTTTCCATTGCTTCCGCGATCAGTGCAGCCAAAGCGGTAGCGCCATTTGTTGCGGATGCTTCCATGGCAGGTCCAAAAGTAGTCGAGGTACTCTCTGGCACAACGGCGCTAACGGGGGCTTCTGCTTTTACATTCGCTGAAAATATAGCCATGGCAAAAAATGCGGCGGTTGCCGCGCTTTGAATCATTCCGGCCGGTTTTCCGGCATCTATTGATCTGGCGCTTCCAGTGCTCTTTGCGATTTTGCACAGGCTTCTCGCGGCAAGACGCCGCTGAGCATGAGTAACTGGAATCTGAATGGCTGCGGACGGCATTTCCTTTGGGAGCGCCCCGAGTTTTTCAACGCCGAGTCGCTGCGATGCAACAGGGAATGAGAGGTTCATCCTGATTTCCTTAACATATGGTGGCAGAGCAGCCGATAAGGCAGTACATCGGCTAGCGGTTTCCGTTAGCGCTCTCGGCAACTGCAACCGCCATGAGGCGCTACCGCAAAAAATCTTAAGTATGAATTAGGTAAACGATTGCCGATGCAACAGGCGGATTTCTTCTGTTGAAGAATTAAGCGAGGGGAGGACGCTGCGGTTGCTGCAGACTGAAGGAGAAAAAATGAGAATTAAAAGAGGTAGCATAAGAAAATCCGCCGGCGAAATTCAGAGCCGCAGGTGCCGAAGGCAGGCCGTTGCCGCTGATGTGGCAAACAACTCCATCGCAGGAAAGGACGAAGCCCGCTTCACTTTCGGCGTCATAATCGCCATGCAGTTGCTCATGACTACTGCCGCCATGCTGGCTGCAGGCAAACTGGGGACTCGCGGATGGAATGGCGGAAGAGAGTTGAACTACGTGAGCTTCAAGCCCGGCTGACATATTCCTGGCTTGCGCACACAACGGCATAATGGCAGCGAGCGCACCTTGCAGCGGCAGTGCCAACATGATTAGAATCAGTATAAACGTGTGTGTCCGCAACATCATGTCATCTAGTATGCGTATTTCTTCCATGTAGAGCAAGTATGCGCTATAAAATCGAGGTCTTCCAGCCATGAACAAAAAAGCCGACAAAAAAGAAAAAGAAACGGACAAGTCCGTGTCCGATATATCCAAAAAAACCTATGAGGACACGCTATACAAACTGCAGATTGAACTCGTCAAGCTGCAGCGGCACTTCATCAAGTGTGACGACAGGATTCTGGTCATCTTCGAGGGCCGGGATGCGGCCGGAAAGGATGGCACGATCAAGCGTATCACTGAGCATCTGAGTCCGCGCGAGACACGCGTGGTCGCCCTCGGCATCCCCTCGGATCGGGATCGGAGTTCCTGGTATTTTCAACGTTATGTTCCATATCTGCCCGCAGCGCGAGAGCTCGTGCTGTTTAACCGCAGCTGGTACAACCGGGCGGGTGTGGAAAAGGTAATGGGTTTCTGTACTGAAGCCGAGTATGAAGAGTTCATGAACTCGGTGCTGGATTTCGAGCATATGCTGATCCGTTCCGGCATCAAGCTCCTCAAGTATTACCTCGACATCAGCAAAACTGAACAGGCAAAGCGGTTGGATGAGCGCAAGAAAGATCCGCTCGCTCAATGGAAAATCAGCGGGCTAGACAAGCATGCGCTAAAGAAGTGGGATCAATACAGCCTTGCGCGCGACAAAATGCTGGCCAACACGCACAGTTTTATATCGCCATGGATAATTGTGCATGCCGACGACAAACCGCTGACGCGGCTCAACGTCATCAAGGATATACTCAGCCGGCTTGATTACGCAGACAAGGACGAGCGGCTGATTCTTTCGGATCCGCAGATCGTTACCCCATTTGCGATCTCATCCATCGAGAAAGGCCTGCTGGCTTCGTAACGAAAACCAAACTCAAATTGGCAGTACCGTCTCAGCACTCTGGAGCTTGCCGGCGCTAACCGCAATGTCACTGGCAACACCGTGAATATATCAACACGGCCGGTAATTTTGCCGCTATCACCCACATCCCACTGCGCCGCTGGCGCGGTGAACCGGAAAGGACTACTGTTTTCCGCGTTCCCACCAGGCGGTGGCCCATTCAATTTTCACAAACCACTGAATATGCTACAACAATAAATATTCTGGCGATAACCGAGATACTTTTAACATAGCAAAGTTGACAAAGTGCCATGCAGTTAGTACTCTATCTCCTGGTGGCCGGGTTTGCATACAGCGAATGTCGCGGCGTCAATTCAGACTCTTCGCAGCTTTCGCATGATAATAAACAGGTCTCTGGCAATGATATCTACTTTCGGTTTATTGGTTGCCTGTGCACCGATGAGCCGATATGAAGCGGTTAAAAGTCCCGCGATCCTTAAAGCCGTTCAGAATGCCAGAACATATGGCGACCACAATGCCTTGGCAAAGCGTTTTGAAAATCTCGCCAAGGAAATGCGCATGAAAGCAGAGGAACAGAAAAGATTACTTGAGCATTATCAGGAAAAAAGCTATCTCTACGGGAGACAAGCGCAGGACCGGAAATCGCATACCTGGGCTTTAATGCACCGGTATGAACAAGCGGCAAAGACAAGCCTCAGTAAAGCAGCGGCTCACCGGCAAATGGCGGCAAAACTCAAGCAGGATGATCATGGTACTTTTATCCGGCAAACAGATAACACCCGCCAATAATCCTAAAACTACTGAAAAACAATTGAGGTAAACGTATCAAGGCGACCGTTTTTGCCATATTTGTAGACCCGCAATTCAAGGTCGCCGATAGCAGCCGAATCAGGGCTATTAGAAGGTGACGTTAAACGATGAATATGAAATCAATCTGGCTAATATGCAGGGAAGCATCGTTGCTGTCATTGATAAAGAAGTGCCTCCCGCTCGTAATTCTTGTTATCTTTACCTTGATCAGTATCGCTGCGTTGAACGGGCTGGCGAGGAATATCGCCCAGAAAAGGGATTTTTTCAGCGATCCGTTGTGCACCGAGGCATTATGGAAAAAAACCTATCATGCCGGCCACGATTTGCCTCACGAAAGCACGCTACCAGAAAAGATCAAAACGGTTAAAGGCAAAAAAGCGTTTAGACCAACGTTAAATCATCTGGCGAACAAAATACTGACACCCGGCTATTTACAGGAGCGGATGAGGATGTTTGAACCGGAAGTATGGGAAGTATGCAACCTTTGCTGAACAATCGGACCGACGACAGGAATTAAACCAGCAACCGATCAGGGTTTAGCGGTGCCTTATACAAAGCACTGCGTTATCATGGCGGCAGTTCACTTACCTCCCCTCCATGCCTGATATCGAAACCTTCTTTTCCGCTGCTGGCGCGCTTGCCCGCACCGTGCCGGGTTACAGCGCGCGCGCGCAGCAACTTGAAATGGCGCAGGCAATAGCGGAAACCATCGCCGCAAATTCTCTTCTCGTTGCCGAGGCAGGCACAGGCACAGGCAAAACCTTTGCGTATCTGGTCCCGGCGTTGCTGGCTGGCGGCAAAGTGATTATCTCCACCGGCACCAAGACCCTGCAAGATCAGCTCTTCAACCGCGACATTCCTACCGTGCGGACGGCGCTCAAGGCCCCGGTCACCGTGGCGTTATTGAAAGGACGAGCCAACTACGTCTGTCATTACCACCTGGAGCGCACGGTGCAGGAGGGTCGCGCCATCCTTGCCAGCCGTGAAGAGGTGAAGTATCTGAAGCTGATTGAACGCTACGCCGCCGTCACCAAAAGCGGTGATAAAAGCGGATTGAGCGAAGTGCCGGAAAACGCCGCGGTCTGGCAGCAGGTGACTTCCACACGCGACAATTGTCTCGGTTCGGAATGCCCGCATCACAAGAATTGCTTTGTCATGGAAGCCCGCAAGCAGGCGCTTGCAGCGGATGTGGTCGTAGTCAACCATCATCTGTTCTTCGCAGACGTCATGTTGCGCGATGAAGGCCTGACGGAACTGCTCCCCGCCTGCAACACAGTAATATTCGACGAAGCCCACCAGTTGCCGGAAACCGCCAGCCTGTTTTTTGGAGAATCGGTAAGCACCAGTCAATTGCTGGAGCTTGCTCGCGACTCCGAAGCGGAAGCGGTACGGGGCGCAAAAGATTTTACCGCCCTGCCCCCGGCCATAGCGGCAATGGAAAAAGCGGCACGCGACTTTCGGCTGACTATCGAGGGCGAGAATACGCGCCTGCCGCTGGCCGCTACGATGAAGAATGCCAAATTCGGCAGTGCGCTGGATGAACTGCTGAAAAAACTCGATGCGCTGGTAGATATGCTGGAAAGCCAGGCAGAGCGCTCAGAAGGACTTGAGAACTGCTGGCAACGTGCGCGAGAGATTTCCAGCAACATAAAACGCTGGCGTGACCAGGCAGAGGCCGAAGGGTTTGTGCGGTGGGTGGAAGTGTTCAGTCACGCGCTGCAGCTCAACGCCACGCCGCTTTCCATCGCGGAAATTTTCAACAAACAGTTGAGCGGGTCTCCCCGCGCATGGGTATTCACTTCCGCCACGCTTTCGGTAAAAGGCGATTTCTCGCACTACAAAAACGAAATGGGCCTGGATACGGAATTGAATCCCGCACAGTCAGCCTGCTGGGAGAGCCCATTCGACTTTGCCAACCAATCCCTGCTTTATGTACCCACCGGCATGCCCGAACCCAACAGCCGGGAATATACCGAAGAAGTGATAAAAGCCGCACTGCCGGTAGTGAAAGCCAGCCGTGGCCGTGCGTTTTTCCTGTGCACCAGCCTGCGCGCAATGAAACGCGCGCACGAACTGCTGCTGGAGGCATTCGAGCGGGAGAAACTCGACTATCCCATACTGCTGCAAGGCCAGGGCTCGCGCTCCCATATGCTGGAACGCTTCCGTAAAATGGGCAATGCCATACTTATCGGCAGTCAATCCTTCTGGGAAGGCGTGGATGTACGCGGTGAGGCGTTGTCGGTCGTGATAATCGACAAGCTGCCCTTTGCCCCGCCAGACGACCCGGTGCTCGCCGCGCGCATAGACAAAATCAACAAGGAAGGACGCAATGCCTTCATGGAATATCAACTGCCCCGCGCGGTCATCAACCTCAAGCAAGGCGCGGGCAGATTGATCCGCGATGAAACCGATCGTGGCGTACTGATGATTTGCGACCCGCGCCTTATAACCAAATCGTATGGAAAAAAGATCTGGCAAAGCCTGCCGCCGATGAAGCGCACGCGAGAACTGGCTGAGGTGGAGGCATTCTTTGCCATGAATAATGAGGCCGTCGTGACCAGTGACTCATAACCGGCCGGGTATTCAGATTCGTAAACGGTTTTAGTATGGTTGCGACCTTGCAGGCTTATCCACCGCCCGAGTTGGCGCAGGCAATTGTCGTGTCAAGAGACCCCTAAGAGTTTCTCTTAGCATAAAACCAGAGTTTCCCCAATATACTCATAGTACTAATCGAGCTAGGATAGGGTCAACTAATCTATTTGGGTTCATTACTATTATGAAAACAAAATCTGGAAAGTTCCTTGCCGCGATATCGATGATAGGGCTGTTGGCTTCGCTAAGCGCCCCCGCTACTGCAGTTGATAATTCTGCCGACACTCCTGAAATCCGTGCGGCGATTCAGAATGCCACCACCCGGAGCGATCATGAGGCCATAGCAATATATTATGAAGACGCGGCTTCGCAGATGCAGGCAAAGGTAAAGGAACAAAAGGAGTTGCTGGAACAATATCAGAATAAAAGCTATCTCTATGGTCGGCGGGCGCAAGACTTGCAAGCCCATACTGAAGCGTTAATTCGGAATTACGAGCGCACTATCGCAGCAGATATGCAAGAAGCCGCTTTGCATCGTCAAATGGCTTCAAAACTCGACGAAAACCATGCGACGTCAGGAAATCAGAGCCCGGCACTTTAAGCGCACTATTGGTAGATATTGGTAGATATTGGTAGATTTTAAGTCGAGACAACATTAAGGGTGGTTTCAGTAACTCACCTTAAATGTCGAACCACCTTCCGGCAGGGTCTTACGGTGGTCATAGATCGTCGTAAGCCTGCCGAGATAGGTGGGGGCATGAAGCGCATCTTGCGGCCCTGATCCGCAGATGCGCCACCGCCTACACTTTCAGTTTTGCCAAGCTCCGCGCGCCGGATGCCATGGTAGAGCAAAGTGGAGAGAGTGACCAGGTCGCGCTTGCCATTGAGTGTCTCCGCGTCAGGGCGCATGCAATAGCGCGCGCCTGCGCATCGCCAAGGGCCGAGGTACTTGCAATAAGTTTTATTTCAGCCTTATAAAGGTTCGTAACGCCTTCTACAACGTGAACTCGGAGCTATGCAGAGGTGGCTCTCGGTTCCTGTTTAACCACCACCTCCGCAACCCCCTCCACAACCACCTCCATCACCTGAGCAACCATCCCCATCACCTCCGCAACCACCTTCTGAAGCATCATCATGCCGCTCGCCACCGATGGCGTAGTCATTGTCCAGGACATGGTTGAATCCGGCAGGTATCTTCAGCGTGTTATCAATCGCGAACAGAAGTGGGAGCCGCTCAGGCGAGTACTGATTTATTCCCTCCCAATCACAGGCCAATCGCCATGCTCTGCTTATGCCCTCGGCAAAGGAAGTCGGCGAACTTGCCTCGCTTGCAGGGACATGATGGAGAAAACGACCCATGGTACTCCAGCAGAAACGCTCGTAAGATCGTGTGATCAGAATGAATTCGTGCCAGGCGCAATCCACCACGCGGGAAGGCATCGAAACTTCTTCTTTCCCGCTCATATGGCAAAATTGAAAATACTGGCTTAGCCCTTGTATGACGAGGCGCAGATGCTCGTCGGATAGATGAGGATAATGATTCCTGACTTGCTCCTTTATTGAATCGGGGAACGCGAACTCATTAATGAATGCGGAACGATACCCGTTTTGCGCACTTTTTCGGGGTCTTCTTTTTCGAGGTCTTTTCGCCTGAAACAATGGAAAAAATAGAATTAAGCTCAAATAAAGAGAAAAAAGCAGGATATCGCTTGCTTCCGCCACCCATTTAAACATTCCATACATAACGACAACTATTCCATAAAAGAAGATCAGCTCAAAAATCCGAGTGTGGTTCTTCCTTTCTTTCAGGAAGAGGCCTCAATGGAACTATTGCTTTCATCGGCGAATATTCCCTCACGTTCATGACCCTCCCAGTATGTCACTGACGTGCTCATTGGTTCGTTCCGTAACCCACAATCGATATTCGACGATATTTCATTTCCCTGGGTAAGCGTATTAATACGGAGAACAGATACGTAGTTGCCACAAGCGCTTGAATAAAACCATAAATAAATTGGAGTATATGAACGCACCTGAAGCAGTTGATGGCCTATATGAATGTCGTGACGCGCACGCGATGGATGCGTCGGGAAAGCGTGAAAAAAATGCATGTGGAGTTGCCTGCAGATGTCTCGCTTCCAACCTGAGCTGTATAAAGGCGTCCAGCAGTTTTTTAAAAAGCCTGGAGGTCATCCAGTAAGTCGCGCACTGGATCGGGGATGGTATAAACCGGTTCCGGATGGTTAGCAGGCTTTACTCATGGACAACCGGCAATCGTTATCTGCTGGGCCCATCATGACGATCATATGAAAAAGCCTGAATGCCGATCAAAGCGGACATACCACTCGATAGATCAAGGTCGGAATGACAGATTGCTTCTGCGCTAGACGAGTCCGCGTGTCGCGGCAAACAAATATCCGAACACGCACGAAGTGGATACGCCAATCAGTCCGGGCAGGATGAAGCTGCTATCTATCAGGTATTTGCCGGTATGCGTGGTGCCGGAGAGATCGAACTGGATGGCTGCCAGGTCGCTTGGATAAGTGGGCAGAATAAAATAGCCATAGCTCGCAGCCGCAAAAGCAATGACATATCCGGGCGCCACACCGATCGACAGAGCCAGCGGTACCATTGCGGTGATGGCGGCTGCCTGGGAATTTACCAGCCTGGAAACCATCAGCAACGCAATCGCATAAGTCCAGGGCTGGGCCTCCACCAACCCCGACAACGCGATCTTCACATCTTCCAGATTCGCTTCGAATACGGTGTTAGCCATCCAGGCAACACCGAATACCGCAACGACAGCAACCATGCCGGCACGGAAAACATCGTTTCGGGCTATGGCTGCGGGATCCGTTTCCGTAAATAAAATAATGAGGGCCCCGGCCAACAGCATGAATATCTGAATGGTGATCACCATCGATAATGGTTTACCATCGACAATGGGTCTCAGCGATTCGATTGCGCCGAGCATGGACACCACCATTATCGCGCCGACAAATATGCCCATCGCGATCCATTGGCCAGGCAGCAACTGCTTCTTTTCCAATGGAACGGTCTCACCATACACGCGCTTCCAGTTATCGGGGTCGGCAATAAGCGCCTGGAACCGTTTATCGTCATCGAGCTCCTTGCCGCGGAACGCGCTGAAAATACTAACTATCAATACGCCGACCAATGTTGAGGGAATTGTAATTGACAACACGGTAATGAAATCGATTGCCGCGCCTTCCACGGGTATGGCGGCAAGAAATGCCGCCAGCGAAACCATTGCCACCGATACCGGACTCGCAACGATGCCCATCTGGCTGGCAACAGCGGAAGCAGCCATCGGGCGCTCCGGGCGGATGCCGTTCCTGATCGCGACGTCATAAATGATGGGCAGCATCGTATAAACGACATGGCCTGTGCCGCATACCATCGTCAATCCGCAGGTCGTAAAAGGCGCCAGCACCGATATGTATTTCGGATTGCGCCGCAAGAGTTTTTCGACTCCTCGCAACACCACCTCCAATCCTCCCGAAGCCTGCAGCGTTGCCGAGGCAGCCACGACCGCGATGATGGTAAGTATCACATCCACCGGCGGTTTTCCCGGCGATAACCGGAAAACGAATACCAATATGACGAGGCCAATGCCGCTTAGCAAGCCCAGCGCGACGCCCCCTTTTCGCGTGCCGTAAACCAGGCAGGCAAGAATGATAGCCAGTTCCAGAAGGAAATCCATGCTGCTCAATTTTCCCAGGTAAAAAATGGACAACCGCTTATCTTGAATCCAGGGCCGACATATCACCCAAACACAACAGTATCTGCTGGCAACTTTATGCCGAGAAAAGGCAAGAAAGAATATAAATGACTATTCATTTACCATAATTGTTCATAGACAGCAAAATGAGTCCTCTACATCCCGGTCGATGCCCATACAAGTGATTGATCGGGAAAAACGCGGCTGATATTATGCCCCACCTATTCTGGCTGAGTTAGAGCTTTTCCCACTGAACAGGATGCACCATGTCCGATGCGTTCTCGTTCGTGGAAGACCGGTTCAGCCGGATCTACAACTCATCAATGCTTTATTGCTTTCATACAGCTGACATTTGGCAACAATCTGTTTTCTAGAGCAAGCGCACAAACACGTAGCGTAAATACATAGTTCTATGTATTCACGCATGACGCACAAACCATAAAATGGTGTTTATGAAGCTAAGACAAAAAATCATTGTATTTGCCACTGTGCCGCTTGTTCTGGCGCTTTGCATCTTTGCGTTCACTGTCTATCACCATGCAACGGAATTAAGCAAAGCTCAACAAGAGGTCATTCAACCGGCTTTTCGCGCCAGCAAGCAGGCGGAATTGAAGAGTTACGTGACACTGGCCAGGCATTCGATCGCCCATCTTTATGAATCAGGCCGCACCGATGCCGCGACAATGAACGCGGCCAAAGCGATTCTGACGCGCCTGGATTACTCGGAGGACGGTTATTTTTTTGTATACGACCTCAAAGGCACGCTACTTGTTCATTCACGCAGGCCGGAGCTGATCGGTCGCAATCGCCTGGATTACAAGGATGTTAACGGTTACCCCACCATCCAGAGCCTGATCGGCCGGGCGAATGAAGGGGGCGGTTATGTACAGTACGCAACGGAAAAACCAACCACTAAAGTACCTGTTCTCAAACTCACCTATGTAATTCCGCTACCTGAGTGGGGATGGGTGATAGGGACCGGAATTTATCTCGATGACGTCGAAAATGCATTAGCCACCGTAGATGCACAAGTGTCGAGCAATAATTTCGACACCATGCGCTGGATTGGCGTGATTGCATTTCTAGGGGTGGTCCTGGTGGTTGCTTCCGGCCTGGTGCTGAGCATCAACGAGCGCCACGCCGCGCGAGTGGAGGAACAGATCAGGTTGGCAGGTGAATTGCACGACGACATCTGCCAAAGGCTGGTATACGTCGGACTGCAAATCGAAACAGGTATTATCCAGTTGGGAATAGCTGAGCAGTTCATGCAGGCGCAGCATACATTCAAGCGCGCGGCGGCCGAACTGAATAAAATCCTCAAGGATACTCGCAACCTGAGCCGTAAATTTTATTCGGACACAACCGGCTTGGCGCCGTCGCTCCGTCAGTTGGCTCGTAATATGCAAACTGACTTGACCCCTATCGACTTCACCGCAGTGGACAATACAGAGAATCTATCCGCTTCGGTTAAAGAAGTCTTGTTCCGGGTTGCGCAGGGAGCCCTAAGAAATGTCATGGAACACGCCGCTGCCAGCCAGGTATGGATGCGGCTGGAAGGCAGCAAGCGCCAGGTGGTGCTCACCATCCGTGATAATGGCACCGGCTTTGACACTAACCGGTTTGACAGCGAACCAGAATTCGGCGTGAGTTTGCGCAATATGAAAAAGCGGATGAAAAAGATCGATGGGCACTTGGATATCAATTCTCCAACCGATTCTACAACCAGCGGCACCACGATAACCGCCACCGTTCCAATATCTCTATTACGTTACTTATTAAATTATTTCTTTCCAAAGCCATGATAAACAGTCAACTCATCAACATCATGCTAGTCGATGACCACGATATGATATTAAAAGGGGTGCGAGGCCTGCTGGAAACACAGACAGCCTTTCGAGTAGTTGCCGAGGCAACTGGCGAAGAGGATGCCCTGCTTAAGGCAAACGAATTTCACAAGGCAAACAAATTACACGAGGCAAACGGTCCGGAGGCACTACATCTGGTGGTGACCGATCTGGAAATGCCTCACGTGAAAATGCCTCGCGGAACTATCAACGGCATCCAATTAACCAAAAAGCTGCTCTTCCGCTTTCCCGCTTTACGCGTTCTGGTATATACCTACCACGATGAAGAAAAGTACATATTTCAAGCAATCGAAGCGGGTGCCTGGGGTTTTGTGACGAAAGGTGCTGAATCAGCAGGCCTTCTCATAGAAGCAACCCGTAGGATCGTTAACGGCCACAAAGTCTTTCCTCCGGTACTAAAACCCGAAGAGCATCTGACTCCGACCGAACGACAAGTCCTATGGCTTCTTGGCGATGGGAAGTCCAATGCATATATTGCTGCCAAGCTCCGTGAAACCAGTATAACTAAGCGCACCGTGGAAAAGCATCGCTCCAATATCTGGGATAAATTAAAAGAATATCTGTCGGAAGAAGACAGCGAGAATCCAACGGTTCTGATAAATATTGCCACAAGGTATAGAGATCGCTGTCCCTTCCCCATCATCATTGATACGAAAATGAAAGATGGATCCTCTCACTAATTACTTTGGCGAGTGCGCCTCGTCTTTGAGACCACCATTGCCCTTTCGCTGCTTGGCTGTTCGATAGCTGACTCGGCATCGAGTAAGCTATCGAACGCATCGGTTAAAATTGAGACATTTTCGTAAATTATTACGGCGCACACTAACGATAGCCTCGATCGTCGATTATCGATCAGCGGCACGGCTTATACTTTGGGTACACGCGCGGTTGCGGATATCTGTGTCATGCACTTTTATTGTTCGCAATGCTTGACATTGAGAACCTGGCGCAGAAAGCATACGTATCGTGGAGTCTTCCACTTTCACATGCTGCCTTCTGCGCGTTCGATAAAAGAACGGGGCGACCTCTTTATTCTTTCGCGCTCGTCACCGCCTGTGCCACGCCTTCCGCAAATCCATGCTCCACGTCTTCAATCGTTGTGAGGCCGCCATAGGCTCCACCCCATGCGAACGTCTTGTCGATATCGAATTCGGAAACTTTCACACGCTCGGGCAGCAGGAATACGGATGCTTTGGCATCAATATGAATTTGCCCAAGCCCGACAAGCATGAATCTGGCGAAAGCATTGCCTTTTTCATATCTTGTCAGCAACACCGCGATCTCATACTCACGCTTGCCCGAGGAATCGGGATTCTGCAATTTTTGCATGTCGATCTTTCCCAGAATGTTCCGGGCTAGCCGCTGTTTCTCATATTCGTCGATAAAAATGCCCTCTGCCGCTTCTATTTTTACATCGGCGGTGTCGTTCGCGTCCAGGCGCTGGTCCTTCGGCAATGCTTGCCTGAATGCCGCATTAGGGGATGTTGTCGCGCACCCGGAAAGCAATAGTCCGGCGCCTATCGCTGCCAGGAGACCAACCCGCAATATCTTGATTGAATAGTACATTTTATTGATATTTCCTTTTTTTAAGTTAAAATATTCGTGTTCATCAGCCGGTGCATTTATTTCTTCAACACCGTAATTTGGTCGATCCTGTCGTCCTTATCGTATGAAACCTGGTAAGCCATCTCATCACCGCTGAAAACCGCTTCCGCGGGTGTGCCGACGACCTCCCATAAGCCCAGCGTCATCACATCGGCAGCACCATGAAACAGCGCTCTGCCGGCTTTTGCCCCGGTGCTGTAACCCTGGATGAACTTGAAAACCTCATATTTCCTGCCATCCCTCGTCTCCGATACGGCAGGAGGACCAAACTCACCCAGAAGCATATTTCTTGGAGTGCCTGACCTGAACAAATCCACATTCTTCTTGTCGGGTTGCTTCGCCGCCATAAAAACCGAGCATCCCGAGTTGAAGAGCAATACAGGCGCGAGAAGAAATACTGCCAATAACTTATGTGTCATGATTTTTTTGCTCTCGAAAGTTAATGACGAATGTGTATGAATCCGGGCTTTCCTTTGAAACAAAAGCGCCCCTAGTTTACGATAATTTATGTAATTGTGTTTAAAAATAGCTATAACCAGGAAGCGGTATATTCGAATTGGAAGCAAATTTTCCGATGACAGGAACAGCAATCCGAGTCCTATTTGCTCACCAATATATCGGCCGCGGAAAAAATTTGTCTAGCGATATCCTCCAGTTCGGAAGGCCCCTCATCGCCATAGTTGACGCATTTTTCATAGCGGGCCGCTGTAAAGCAGATTCGCATGCCCCCAGCATCTAGCATGTGAAGTGCGCTCGTTTCGACAGTCCCCTCATCCTTCAGGAAGACCGAATACCGGTTGGCATAATCATCTGGCATGTCGAAGAACCGAATCCTGTAGAACTCGTTCATCAGGGCCAGAAGATTCTTCACTTGGTAGGTGAATGGCATGATTTTGCCGTCCCGCTCCAGCGTTGCGCTACCGGAACCGGACAAGTTAACCCGCTGAACCGGAAAGGCGGCGTTGCCGGGATGACGAGTCAGGCGGATGTGGACATCGTCGATGGGATAGGTCAACGGCGGTCCGCTTGGTCCAAGACTGCCGGTAATGACAGACTCGGCGGACATAGCAGTCGGCATTCCAACACACGCGATAATGATCAGTAGAGTGCCGGCAAGGAATTCGTTCGTTGTCCGAATGGGAGAGCCGTGCTTGAGCTTCAATTCGGCAATGAATTTCGCATTCCTAGCCCCGTATTTAGAATTAGCCCCTTGATTCGTGTTGGCTTTGCCGGCTTTGGATATCATTTGACTTGACCCTCTTGAAAATTGCTGCCGGCAGTTTTAACCGGCAAGAAATTTGGGACCCCGCCCGGGGTCCCAAATTGTTTAGCCCATCGTGATACTGGATGCGCGGCGACGTGTAATCGCACCCAGAACAACCAGACCCGCAAGCAGCATGGCGTAAGTTTCGGGTTCCGGCACAACCGCCACATAGCCGAGATCCTTGAGAATGCCAACTTCGATCGCACTGAAGTCGCGCATCTGCGGGCCTGCGTAGGTGGCCGGTGACATCAGCGTTCCCTCGATACCCGGCATCCGGTCGTCCAGATGGGAAACGCTGCTGCCCGGTTCCCAAGCGTCCGCTGTATAGAGAGTGACCAAAAAACCCCCATTCGCGGCCACGGCGTTAGTCCCATTAAAGAACAGGCCGTCGGAGCCCCCTCCGCCCCAATTGCCGACACTACCGGTATCCCAGACTCCCTGGTTCAGCGCGAAGGTATTCGGATCGATGATCGGATTGTTGTTCTGGTCGACAATGAAGCTGGCAAAGGTGCTCCAGCTTCTGGCATCTTTCGTGCCGAATATGCTTGCGCCGGATTGCGTCATTACCGGGCTGAAACCAAGCGTATGGGTAAATTCGTGATACAACGTACCGTAGAGGTCGTATGTGCCTGGATACCATCCCCATCCCCAAGCAGGCGGCGTATTGAAATCAAGCTCCCAGTTTTTACCAAAATTCACATTTACCACACCATCCGCATCACTCCCGTTCAGATCGATTCCAGTTTGAAGCTTGGTCCGGACAACCTCTCCCAGGTTGAATCCCGCACTGCCCGGATTGGTAAAGTAACTGCCCGCGGACGCCAACGTCCCACTGTAAGGATCGTTTTGAGCCTTGGCTGTCAGCACGATCGTGGCCGAATTGCCGAAATGGCTGCCGAACATGCTGGAGAAATTGCTGGCTGCCGTGTTCAGGGCTGCTTGCCGGCTCGTTCCGTAGATAGGATCAAGGAATCCGGTTCCCGCGGGATCGCCATATTGAAACTGGAAGGTGATGCCCGCATATGCCGCCGTTCCCAGGGACAAACAGCCTGCCAGCAGTCCGCCGTGTAGCGCAACGCGTATGGTGCGCAGCATCCGATTTCGGTTCTGATGTATCATGAAATCTCCTCAGGTTGGGATTGAAAAAAAGCTACCGGTTTTGTATCGGTTTCATTTACTGCTCAGGTTGAACTGTAGCTATGTCCACCTCTAACGGAATCCGCATAATTACGTCTAAAAGCTACGTAGAAATACGTATCGCGGGTTTTACCGCTGATCCATTTCGATCCTAGCAACACCTTCCCACCCGGCCGCCATACCGTGCCGCCTGGCATTCCCGAAAGAATTTCTGATAGGACATAGGTGGTTTATCAGGATGCTTGTTGCGCATATGCGCGACGTAGGTACTGTATTCAGGCACGCCTACCATCAAACGCAGACTTTGCCCGACATAACCTGTCATTCTCAGCAACCCGGCAAGTGCGCTAATTTTTTGACTATCGATCTTATTCAGCATGGTTTCTGTTCCTTATCTTTCAGGTATGGCTGGAAGGCCGGTGAGTGGTGGCGGGCGCGGATAATAGTTCGAATGGCGCTTCTTTGACTGTGGGTGCGTTCGTACCGCGTGCACGTATCACCGTTTGGATACCGAATGCCAGCAAGCTGACCAGCACCAGCATGAAGAGGCCTGTCAGCGACGAATTGACATAGTCGTTAAAGATCACCTGCCGCATCTGCTCCATCGATTTGGCCGGCGCAAGAAACATCCCACATGCGGATGCCTCCTTGTATTGGTCGGCATGTGCCAGAAACCCGATGCGCGGATTCATGTCGAATATCTTCTGCCAAGCGGCGGTCAGCGTGCAGACCAGCACCCAGGTTGCGGGAACGATGGTGACCCACGCGAAGCGGTCGTGCTTCATCTTGAACAACACGCAGGTGCACAGAATCAACGCAATGCCGGCCAACATCTGATTAGCGATGCCGAACAGCGGCCACAAGGTATTGATGCCGCCCAGGGGATCTACTACTCCCTGATATAGGAAGTAACCCCAGCCGGCGACACAAAGCGCCGTCGCGATCAGGCTGACAGCCACTGAATCGTGCTTCATCAACGGGATAAATTCGCCGAGCAAACCCTGCAACATGAAGCGTCCGGCCCGCGTGCCCGCGTCGACCGCTGTGAGGATGAAAAGGGCTTCGAACAGAATGGCGAAGTGATACCAGAACGCCATCATGGTTTTCCCTCCGATTACCTCAGAGAGGATTTGCGCCATCCCCACCGCCAGAGTGGGTGCGCCGCCGGCACGGGAAATGATGGTGTGCTCGCCCACATCCCGTGCCGTCTGCGCGAGCATCTCGGGCGTGATATAAAAGCCCCATTGCGAGATCGCCTGCGCCGCGGACTCCGCTGTAGTACCGATGATCGCAGCCGGGCTGTTCATGGCGAAATACACCCCGGGCTCGATGGTAGAGGCGGCGATGAGCGCCATGATGGCGACAAACGACTCCATTAGCATGGCCCCATAGCCAACGAAACGGATATCGCGCTCATTGCTGATCATTCTGGGCGTGGTCCCGGAAGCAATAAGAGAGTGGAAGCCCGATATCGCGCCGCAGGCGATGGTAATGAACAGGAAGGGAAACAGGCTTCCTGACCAGACCGGGCCGGACCCGTCCACGAACTGGGTGAAGGCCGGCATCCTGAGTTCGGGCGAAATAAAGATGACGCCGATGGCCAGGCCAACGATGGTGCCGATCTTGAGGAAGGTGGATAAATAGTCGCGCGGCACCAGGAGCAGCCAGACCGGCAGCACGGAGGCAACGAAACCGTAGCCGATCAGCAGCCAGGCCAACTGCTCGCCCGTCAGGGTAAAGAATTCCGCCAGGGCGGGAAATTCCGGCAGATATTGCCCTGCTATGATCGACAGCATGAGCAGGACAAAGCCGATCATTGAAACTTCGCCGATGGCGCCGGGGCGGATGAAACGGCTGTAAACCCCCATGAGCAAGGCAATGGGAATGGTGGCGGCAACGGTAAAGGTGCCCCAGGGCGATTCCGCCAGCGCCTTGACCACGATCAGCGCCAGCACCGCCAACAGGATGAGCATGATAAAGAACGTGCCGAACAGGGCGATCATGCCCGGAACCTTGCCCAGCTCCAGCTTGATCAGCTCGCCCAGCGACCGGCCGTGCCGCCGCGTGGAGATGAAGAGCACCATGAAATCCTGCACTGCGCCTGCAAACACCACGCCGATCAGCAACCACAGCATGCCGGGCATGTAGCCCATCTGGGCGGCCAGGATCGGGCCTACCAGCGGACCGGCGCCGGCGATGGCGGCAAAGTGATGCCCGAACAGAACATAGCGGTTGGTAGGTACGTAGTCCTGCCCATTACAGTGCTTGTGCGCCGGAGTCATGCGGGTGGCATCCAGCCGCAATACCCGGCGAGCGATGAATTGGCTGTAGAAGCGATAGGCGATGGTATAGAGGCAGACCGCGGCGATTACGATCCAGATGGCACCGATGGGCTCATTGTGCTGAAGGGCGATGACAGCGAATGCGCCGGTGCCCAGACCGGTGATTACGAACCATGTGACCTGACTAACTAATCTGTTCATTGTTTTCCTCCTAAGGTTTCTGGTTATTAACCTCGATTGCTTTCACACAAAGCCGTTACCAGAGATATGGCAACACAGCACCAATACGTGTCAGCGGCAGCACTCACGTGACACGCTTTGCAACAACGTCATGAATGAATATGTAAAAAGAGTACATGAGTAAACTCGAAGGAAATAGATGCATCTATGCGTACTTATTTATTACATATGGATTTATACGTACCTAATATCAGGTACAGGCGCGGGCCTGGATGTCTTGTATCAGCGGCAGCTCTCCTGCGATACGCTATGCAACGACGTCATAAATGAATATGTGGAGATGCTGCCTGAATAAAACCGAAGAAAATAGGAGGATTTATGCGTACTCGATATTGCATACAGATTTACATGTACTCAATACTGGGTATATTCAGGCTCAGGGGCTTCTATATAATGACGCATGAGACAAAGACAGCAGATTGTTCTGCTTGCGATTGCGCCACTTGTTGGTTATAGAACTCCAACTTGCCTTTTCACCGTCAGTTGCTGGAATAAGCAGTTGCGCAGGACCGATACGTGTTAGTGGCCACACTATTCATTACGTGGAAACGTAACAAATATGGAAATGCCGCCAGAGAAAATCTGAGGGGAATAAAGCGTATTTATGCGCACCTAATATTAAGTTCGGATTTACACATACCTGATATTGGGTACAGACATAGGTACAGATGCCTTGTTATGATAAAAATATGAACCTACGACAGAAGATTATTTTGTTTGCGCTTGCACCACTCGTTCTGGCGCTTTCAGCTATTTCGCTGACGGTTTACCATCAGGCGACATCTTTGGTTCAGCAAGAGCGGGAGGTTATTAAACCCGCCTACCTTGCCACCAAGGAAAGCGAGCTGAAGAATTACGTGGCATTGGCAACGCACGCGATCTCTCACTTGTATGAATCAGGCAAAACGGATACGGCTACCAAAGATGCAGCCAGGGCTATCCTGGCAAAGCTGGAATATAGTGAGGATGGATACTTCTTTCTTTATGACCTGAAGGGAACGATGCTGATGCATCCCAGGCAAAAAGAATCGATCGGCAAAAACATGTGGAATCTTACGGATCCAAACGGGAAGATGATTATCCAGGATCTGATCCATATAGCCCGTACCGGGGGTGGTTTTTACGACTATGTCTGGCCAAAACCTTCCACACACAGTAATGATCCCAAGCCGAAACGCAGCTATGCCATCGAGCTTCCCGCCTGGGGCTGGATGCTGGGGACGGGAGTTTATCTGGATGACATTGACGACGCGTTGACGGAGATCGACCAAAAAGCATCGAACAATATCACCAGCACCATGCTGTGGATTTTGGCAATTATGCTACTGAGTTTACTAATGGTCATCTTTGTCGGTTTGGCCCTGAATATCTGGGAACAGCGGGATACACTGGAAAAAGAACGTATGCGGTTCGCGGGGGAGTTGCATGATGGCGTCTGCCAAAAGCTGGGAGCCATCAAATTGCGTATCGAGGAACTTATAAAGAAACTAGCTGGACCACCTCAGGATATGTCCATAACGTTAGATATATTGGAAGAAATGGCAGGAAGGTTGTATGAGGTTAATGATGAAGTACGCGGCATCGCACGCGGACTTTACCCGGAAATTCTGACAGACCTTGGCCTTGAATCAGCGCTTCGCCAGCTCACTCACGATTATCCCGCCACCTCAATCGATTTTTTTTCGTTGGGTGACGTTAACGGGTTGTCAAACCCAGCCAACCTGGCGCTATATCGAATGGCTCAGGAGTCACTCGAGAATACCAGGAAGTATGCGGCTGCTAATCAAATAACGCTTCGACTGGAAGGAGATGAGCGTTATGTTACGCTGACCATCATTGATGATGGTACCGGCTTTGACGTGAGCAAGCACACTAGCGATTCAAGCCGTGGCATGGGGTTGCGCAATATGAGGCGAAGGTTGGAGGATGAGCGGGTTGATGGAAAGCTGATACCTCGTTCTTCGCCGCAAGGCACCACTGTCATGGCTAGAGTACCCCGCAAACCTCGTAATACTTTTTTAATTAATTTATTCCCATGAAAAAGAAAATAAACTTGCTTCTCGCCGAAGACCATAGATTAATGAGCGATGGTTTGAAAAGCCTCATAGCTACTGAACCCGATCTTCACGTGGTTGACACGATAGAAGACCCGGAGAAAGTAATCAGTTTTTGCCTTGATCATTCTGAGCTTGACGTGATACTGATGGATATTCATTTCAAACATTACCCACATATCAATGGGCTAGAGTTAACCAAGCAGATCAACCAAATCAAAGCAAAAGCAGAATTCCAAAAAATAAAGGTAAAAGTATTGATATGTAGTTTCCAAAAAGATACTGCTTATATCCAGAGGGCCAAAGAGGTGGGCGCAAGTGGTTATGTGTTTAAGGATGACTCATCTGAATATATTTTTCGCGGGATCCGTGAAGTAGCGAAGGGGGGAGAATTCTGGATTGATGATCGTGAACTTTACCCTGATTCTTATCCTCTACCTAAGCCAACGCCAACCGAGATGGAGGTATTGAAATATCTCGCCATGGGAATGCAAACTGACCAAATCGGGATTGAGCTTGCTATGTTGGAAGCTACAGTATCCACTCACCGCAGCAATATCAGGCAAAAATACGGAATCAATACCCCGGGAAAACTGACGCTCTTTGCTAAAAAATGTATGGAACTTTATGGTATTCCTCCAGATCTGAAATTCTCGAAAGAATTGCCCAAACTCACGGATGAATTCAAGAAACAGATCAAAGAACGTATCAAGAAGCAGGCCGACACGGAGGTTGAACCCGCCGAGGAAGTAACCATAGAGGTTGAACTCGCCGAAGGAATCGTCGAGTTCAATAATGCGACCAACAGGGCCTTAATCCGTACTGTGGAGGAAACCTTGAGAACTATCAGGCAATGCACTTCTGTATGCAAGGTTTCTATTCACCTGACCGAACTCAATGCTTCATTGGTCGCCCTAGCTATTTGCACTGATGCGAAGGGTTTTGACGTGGCGCAGAACAGCGGTGGATCAACCGGTGGAATGGACGCTCTTAAAAGAATACTGGGAGCGATTGGCGGAGAGCTGGTAATTAATCCCCCACGCGATAATGGCACTACCGTTACAGCTACTCTTCGGCGCACGGCACAGCGATAATGGCTATATTGTCTGCTTGTCAAAGTTGGCTCTGTTGCAAAAAATAAGAAGCGTAGTGCACCATTGTGTTTTTCACGGCAGCTCTCAATATCAGATTTCAAATGGCATTATTTCTGTGGGCCGAACCAGAGGATAACCTGACGTTCAAGATGAGCTATTAAAAGCGACCCAATACATACTTATATCCACATCAGTATATTCAGCCATGAAACGATTACGATCCACCGGAGACTCACTCAAGTGTTTGCAATCGTTCCCGCAAGACACAGGCCTGGATATAGACCCATGGCGAACGCATCCACGGCTTCAGGGGAAATTTTCTGTTCCGGGATACCCTGATGACTTGAAAGTATTGATTCACGACGGCGGTCCCAACGTGACGAATCGTCGACCCGAACTCGTATATGCAAGAGTTACAGGCTATGTTGCCCACGTTTATAGAGGCCGGGTCCTCAACAGACCACATCAGCTACAAACAGTGAAAGAAGGGGATCTGATACTGTTCATCGTTCCTGTTAATAGCAAGTGGCCTATCTATATTAACGAAAAATATCTGGAAGAGCGTGCAGATTGGCTGATTCCTCCCTGTGGCAAGTGTGGATTTTCCGAGCTTTTTGATGCACCATCAGATCTTATACGTGTACAGTTCCCGCTTAATCCTCTCGAATCTACAACCATGTTTACCACTCGCTGCCCGATGTGTGGGGAAGGGCTTGTACTAGAGCGAGTAGAGCAAACAGGATCTGCGGGCTGAGCGTGGAGAGAGGTCCCCAGTTGTGTTCCGTGAGCGATTGCTGCCCCCGTTTATAGTGCAATAGTAACGTCGCAAAGCCAGAGAGTAATCAATCAATAGGTTAAGACTCGATTGATCTTTGATCAGAATCGCTACTGGATCGATTAGGGGAATAAAGACGGAGATAAGCCACGGTTCCCCTCACCCTTACCGGTTCTGGTTCCAACATGTTGCGTGGTCCATTAACCTTAAAGATCCCCTACCCCATATGCAGCGCGGAGGAATACCAGTCTGGTACAGCGCTTGTCAGGCAGATTTCGCTCAGAACACGCTACGCACGAGGCCCCCTTCGGCGCGGATGCAGGAACCATTAATGATCGAGGCGTGAGCACTGCACAAGAAAGCCACGATGCCCCCAATTTCCTTTGGATCTATAAAACGGCCAATGAGGGATGCCGGACGATTCTCTGACATAAATCGGCGCTCTGCTTCGGCCGTTGGAAGGCCGGGAAACACGTCCTGGATGAATTTCTCTACGCTTTTAGTGCGCGTGGGTCCGGGAAGCACCGAATTCACTGTCACCTCTGTCCCTTTGGTTAATTCCGCCAATGAGCGGGAAATTCCCAACTGCATGGTTTTGGTTGCGCTGTAGTGCGCCATCTCGGGCGCCGGGGAGACTCCCGATTCGCTGGAAATGAATACCACCCGCCCGTGACCGCGGCGAATCATTCCCTGAAGATAATGACGGGCAAGACGCACGCCGCTCATGATATTGACTTCAAAAAGCTTATGCCATGCCTCGTCGGTCTCATCAAAAAACCCGACAGCTTCATAGATGCCGAGGTTATTGACCAGGATATCTACTTCGGGCAACAGCGATAGGGTCTCGTCGCATCCCACGGCATTTCCATGGTCAGCGACCAAAGCGACCAGCTCGGCGTTGGGAAGACCGGCGCGCACGTCCGCGATGGCTTCTTCCACGTTGCTCTGCGTACGGCCGCTGATGATTACTTTGGCACCCTCGGCGGCGAGAGAACGGGCGATTTCCAAGCCTATGCCGCCGGAGGAACCCGTCACCAGGGCGGTCTTGCCATTCAAGTCCAGATTCATTATGAGACTCCATTACTGTTACTGTGATTGAAAACATCCCCCTGACGGTTATTGGTGGGGCCATCGATCAATGCCATTCAAAATTGCAAAACAGGCGGATGGCAACAAGAGAAATATCAAGCAGAATATCAATAGCGAGTATAGGTATCAATAGTTAATCCTCATTTCCGTACCGCTTAGCATAGCTATTAGCAATCTCATCCGCTCGTAGCGCTAGTACCTTCGTTGCTCCCGCCAGGATTTGTAATACCAATCATGGATACCTCAAGTTCGACCACCATTGTTTTTAATTCCATAATTCGCCCTTCGCTCTTTTTTGCAGCAAAGCCAAATTCTCTGCTATTGTTAAATAGGGTGGGGTCCGGATCGCACGAAACATTGAGTTCTGGAGGCTGCATGGTTTGTACGCATCTCGGTAATCCTTGCAAGACCATACCCGCGGCAAATGGCTGTGGAGATCGCCTGAAGACCCGGAGATTCAGAGGCACATCTTCCCGTGTGCGCCAGTATGGCCAAATCGGCTGCAAGCCATGATGAACGAAGTTTCCGGTAGTTTGCTCTCGTCGACGCCTGGTCAGGTGGACGATATTTCTGCCAACGCGGTGGGTATGTCGCTGCCTCCAAGTCTGGCATCGCGCCGCGATCAGATGTTCCCCAAGCTGGCCCCGGCAGAAGTTGATCGGTTACGGCGTTTCGGTGAGGTACATACCTGGCAGCCCGGCGAATTATTATTCGAGGCCAGCAAGACCGGGCCCGGCATGTTCGTTTTGCTGGACGGGCACGTCCTGGTTACGCGCAAAAATTGCCTTGGAATCGAGGTTCCCATCGTTGAAAACGGACCGGGCGACTTCATGGCTGAAATCGGCCAGCTTTCGGGACGCCCTTCTCTTGTCTATGGACACGCGCTCGACGTGGTCGAAGCCTTGGTGATAAATTCACCTTCGTTGCGCGCCGTGGTCGTGGCCGAAGCCGAGCTCGGGGAACGAATCATGAGAGCCCTGATCCTGCGGCGTATGGGATTGATCGAAACCGGCGCAGGCGGTCCGATATTGATCGGTCCCGCCGACGGTGCAGGCATGGTGCGATTGCGGGGATTTCTTTCAAGGAACGGCCATCCTCATCTGGCGCTGGATCCGAAGCTGAATAGCATTGCGAAAGACGTGATGAAGCTCCACGAACCGCGCCCGAATGAATTGCCTTTGGTTGTCTGCCCCGATGGAATGGTCCTCAAGTGTCCCACCGAAAGGGAACTTGCGCACCGTCTCGGCTTGTATACCGAGCTGAGCGCTGACCGCGTCTACGACGTTGCGATCGTCGGCGCCGGGCCCGCCGGCCTTGCGTGCGCGGTATATGCGGCATCGGAAGGGCTTTCCGTGCTGGTGCTCGACACCCTTGCATTCGGCGGCCAGGCGGGCGCCAGCGCCAGGATCGAAAATTACCTCGGTTTCCCGACCGGTATCTCCGGCCAGGCGCTCGCCGGACGCGCTTATGTTCAGGCGCAGAAATTCGGTGCTGAAATGGTGGTGCCCGTCGAAGTGACATCGCTGGATTGCACCTCTGTTCCCCACGCAATCAAGCTGGATTGCGGCACACGGATTTCGGCCAAAACCGTAGTGATCGCGACAGGCGCAAAATATCGGCGTCCCGCCATACCCGAACTCGAGAAATATGAAGGTCGCGGCGTCTATTACTGGGTGTCGCCGATCGAGGCCACGCTGTGTGGACAGGAAGAAGTCATACTGGTTGGCGGCGGCAATGCGGCCGGGCAGGCAGTAGTATTCCTGGCGAACCACGCAGCGCATGTGCATCACCTGATTCGCGGCCCCGACCTTGCAAAAAGCATGTCGAAATATCTCATTGACCGCATTGGGGCACTCGCGAATGTTACGCTGCATCCGGAATCAGATATTGTTGCAATCGAAGGCTGCGAGGAAGGCGTGAGCGGCGTTCGCTGGCGCCATCGCAAGGACGGCAGCATGCAAACCAAGTCTACCCGGCGCATATTCCTGTTCGTGGGGGCAGATCCAAACACCGGTTGGCTCGATAATTGCGGCGTGAAAGTAAATGATAAAGGATTCGTTTGCACCGGCCTCGATCTGTTACCGGCCGACTATGCACGGTCGGCGTATTCGACGGACGGTTACCATCCCCTGCCGCTTGAAACGTCGGTACCGGGGGTATTCGCGATCGGCGACGCGCGTGCCAGCTCAACCAAGCGTGTAGCCGCCGCCGTGGGCGAAGGCGCTGCGGCCGTCGCGCAAGTGCATGCCCGATTGGCATCACAGAAAGCTATCAATAGAGCATAATCCGCGGCCGGACTGCCGCAGCATGTCGACAATATATTAATCCGGTGTCATCCTGAATCTTCTGGCAGAAAAGGACCTCTGGTCCCCTTCCCTTCTGCCGGCAAAATTACTTATCCAATCAACTCGCGGCAAGCTGCAAGCGGATGAGAATACTCAACCCTCCATCCGGTTCGTTTTTTGCCACAATTTCGCCACCATACAACCGAATGGCACGATCAGCAATGGCCAGCCCGAGCCCGTGTCCGCCGCTTAGACTATCTCTGGCTTCTTCTACCCTCACGAACGGCTCAAAAAGACGGGGTAACATTTTTTCGGGTACGCCGGGTCCGTGGTCCCGAACCTGAATAACGATGCTATCCGGATTACCCGCATCGGCCAGCATGCTTATTTCTACTGCCGTATGCGGTTTGGTATACCTGACGGCATTGCGCACGATGTTTTCAATGGCGCTGCGAAGCAACCTGGTATTTGCCTTGACACTGGCCGGAAAAGCGTTCTTCAGCTTGACCTCACAGTCCCTTGATTCCGCTTCGAATTGTGCATCATCGATAAGCCCTTCGAGCAGTTCGCATATATCGACCTTCTCGATATGCGCAGCATCCACCCCTGCTTCCAGGCGAGAGAGTTCAAGAAGTTGCCCGATCAATTCATTCAGCCGTTCTATCTCGATTTCGATGCGGTCGAGCTCTTTTTCCGCCTGACCGTTTGATCGCTGCCGGGCAAGGCCCAACGCGACCTGCAAACGCGCGAGTGGAGAACGCAGCTCATGGGAGGCGTCACTCAATAACTGCCGTTGTGCGCCAAATACCTTCTCGAGCCGTTCAGCCATTCTATCGAATGCGCCCGCCAGATCCGCAATTTCATCACGGCGGTTACCCATGGATGGGGCAACACGTTGGGTAAGATCACCGGCTGCAATATGCTGGGTGGCGCGGCGCAGCCGCTCGAGCGGAAAGGTCAGGTAACGGCTGAGCAACAGGCAAATCAGCGCGCTGACCAGAGCTGCCACCCCCACGGGAAGCGCAATAACTCTTGGGCGCTGCAAGACTCTACGCAAGGTAATACTCTGGAAGTCGGGAACCATGCGATAGGCACTTCCATCCGCCAACCGTATGGACTGCAGGTGGCGCGATCCTTTTCGTTCCATGCGTTCAGCGTGTTCCCGCCTTCGATCCAGTCTTGCAATGATATAAGCGGGAATCTCTCGCTCAAGCACATCCTGCCCTGTTTCATCGATAAGAAAAATGGGTATTGCTTCGCTGCGATCCAGATTTTCCAGCCATTCCTTGAGACCTTCGATACCTTTCTGTTTTGCGGCTGTCTGACCTTGATTGAAGTATTCCGACAGGCGTACGCGCATGCTGCCGATATCTTGTTGTGTTCGTGTATGTTCGAGATAACTCGAAGCAGCAAACATAACCAATGCAGAAAAGATAATCAGCGTAAGCCAGAACGACAGAAATATTTTCCAGAAAAGTCTGTGCACCGTCAGTTCCGTGAATAAATATAACCGACGCCGCGGACCGTCTTGATCCGCTCCTGGTCATCGGATAGCGGACCCAGCTTTTTACGCAGATTGCTTACATGCATATCAAGACTGCGATCATAACGGTTCAATTTACGCCCGAGCGCACGCTCGGAAAGATCCGCTTTCGACACCACATTACCGGCTTCGCGCAACAGTACGCTCAGCAGGCTGAATTCCGTACTGGTCATGGCTACGGGATTATCGCCGCACGTTACGGTACGTGAGCCAAAATGCATGACAAGATCATCCAGCGCAATCTGATCAGGGTGTTCGTTTCCATTATGCAACTCACCTTGCGCCTCTGCTCTTCTCAGGATCGCGCGAATCCGCGCCACCATGACGCGGGGATTGGATGGTTTGGCCAGATAGTCGTCCGCCCCGAGCTCAAGCCCGACGATGCTGTCGACGTCATCTCCACGTGCGGTCAACATCAACACGGGCAGCAAGGACCGCACTCGCAGTTCACGCAATACGTCAAAACCATTCCGCTTCGGCATCATCACATCCAGTATCAATAGATCATACTCGTTAGCCAGCGCCTTGCTCAAGGCCATGTCGCCATCATAAGCCACATCGACGCTGAATCCTTCTTCCGAAAGGTAATCGACCAGCATGCTGCTCAGTTCGATATCGTCATCCGCCAGGAGTATGCTCGCCATCCCTTTTCCCAAGTCAAGCTGCTGTAAATGCAAGTGTAATCTGTTCTGTTTTGAATATTGCCAAATCAGAACGAACAAATATAGCGGCCTCTGGCTTCTTTACACAAATTTACGCTTCCTTAACCCTACTTGACATTGCCTGGCCTTATTCTTTGTTCAAGCCGTGAAGGTTCATGGCGACATTCGTTAACAATGCAATCAAGAGGATTTGGCTAATGAAAACAATCATGAAAATTTCGCTGATAGGTGGTTTATTAGTAAGCAGTATCGCTTTGGCAGCTCCGCAACCTGATACGGATTCTAAAGATCGCGCGAGGGGATGTCATCACGGCACACATGCCGGGATGATGAGGCATGGCATGAAAGGCGAAGGGCGTTTCCTGGACAAGATGGCGGATCGCCTCCAACTTACTACGGAACAGCGTTCATCAGTTAAAACCGTTTTGGAAAAGTCGAAGCCGCAAATGACAGCGATTAAGGAAAAGATGCGGACAAATCGCAAGGCATTAAGAGAACTCGGGCGAGATGGCAGCAGCGACGATAGCCGGGTACAAGCATTGGCACGAGAACGAGGTGACTTGGTGGCAAACCTGGTCATTGAGCGCAGCAAAATACGCAGTGATATTCAGCAGATTTTGACTGATACGCAACGGGAACAGATGAAACAGATGCGCTCGAAGCACAAGCATGGCGGGCATGACGGACATGAGCATCACGATAAGGGATAAAGCGTAACGACCGACAGCGGCTTGCCAAAGCGGCCGCTGTCATTCATCGATCTGAAATTCATACGCTTCGTTTGCGAACTCATGAATAGGTGCCGGCAGGGGCAACGAATACCGAAAGGACACCGGATCGATGCAACCGTCGAGCAAGCGCAATACGCGGATGCGTTATAAGCGGTCACGCAGTTCCGTCACACCCTCTCGCTCCGCACAATGGTTACAGCAGAATATTATCCCGTTCTTTTCCAGACCATGACCTACGATTCGCACTCCGCAATGCGCGCAGGTGGGAGCGAGCATCTGTATTGCACACTCGAAGCTATCAAAAGTATAGGTTTTACTGGAAGCGATAATTTGAAAAGATTTGTCGTAGTCATTACCGCACCCATCACATTTCGGCATGAAGCTCTCCTTATTGATGCCTGATAGTTTCCGTTAAAGCGATTGATCGTCGAGGGTATACGGCAGGATCATGCCAAGACATTAACTGCATCACGGTAAATGATGATGGGGTAGCCCAGGAAGCTCCTTCTGCATTCACAATTTTCCAGAGGATGAGTTTGTCGGAAGGTGCATACGAACCTTCCGAGGGACGGCACAAAACCGCAGCATCTCATCTGTGGAAACAGATTGAATCCAAAGCCCAGGTTCTGGCTACGATCTAGCATGAATACGGCAACCGGGTAAAGTGTAACGCCTGACGACAGTGTCAACAGCGGTTTGGCAAAAGCCGCCGCTGCCAACGTGGGATTGCGAGCTAATGTCACGTAAGGAATAATCTTTAAGCTGCTGTGGAGCGACCTGCTCAGAAGATTCCTAATCCCTCTTTACAGCAATCCAGGAAGTGACATCACCCGCCTTGGCCCGGCCATCACTGTGAGGGACCGTGCGTACCACGGAACCTGTCAGCGTTGGACGCTGATTGATGCCATTCGACCACATCGGAGTGAAAAAACCCACATAGTCATAGACCTGCCCATAGGAATCCTTGGTGTCGCCAATCCCCCGAAATCGTACCGTGCATGGAAGAACAAAAGTCGTCCAGCCCGATAACCGGAATTGATAGGTATCACCGAAGGACAGTCGCCCCGCAAACACTTCCGGACCGAATTCTTCGATGATAAGTTCTCCCCTTCCGAACTCAAGCGCATTGAATTCCTTCGAAACATCGGGTTCGTTGATAAAGCTTCTGTACGTCCAGCTTCCTAGTACCGAATGTGGAGGCAAAATGCAGTTTTGCATGGTCATGGTTCGAACCTCTTGATTTTGTTTATGAAACTCATCGGTATTTTTTATGACCGGTGAGACTTAAGGCGTGACGCCCCTGCATATATCCATTCAGCACTCCGATGACCCCGAACAAACGATGAATGCAAGGTAAATATTGTGGAGCCCATGGTATTAGCAAATCCCCGGCGCGGGCTGCAATGGTGGCAGGGGCGGGTAGGGAATCAGAAATGGCGGCTGCGGGGGAAACGGCGGAGGGGGCGGATAGGGAATAAGCGCCGGTTCCTCGAATGGCTGGCATGGCTGACCCGTCTGACCCGGTTGGTTTGGCTGCCCCGTCTGACCCGGTTGGTTTGGCTGACCCGGTTGGTTTGGCTGACCCGTCTGACCCGGTTGATTTGGCTGGCCCGTCTGACCCGGTTGATTTGGCTGGCCCGTCTGACCTGGTTGATTTGGCTGAGTGCTCATGCTCACATCCAGAGCCGCCAAAACCGCCGCGATGGGGTTTGCTAAGCCATAAGGATCTTTCGGGTCACCCGCAAAGTAAAGGCCGACAACCTCGTTGGCATCATTGAGTATTAAGGAGCCGGAGTCCCCGTTGTCGCCAAACTTCGCATTCCGGGTTGAATCGGGCTTTATTCCGATCTGGTTAGTAAGCTGAATCTGACCAATACCATGTCCAAAGTCGAGATTCACGCTGAGTTCATCCGTATCGACAATGCCGTAGGTCAGCCCCGTGGTCCGTCCGCGCTTCCGCACGGACTCGCCGAGGGTTGCCTTATTGGTTCCCGCTATCTTGCCGATATCAAGGATTTCCCAGTCTGCCTGACGGGCCGAAAGCTCCGCTACTGCACAATCAACCTGATCGCCGAATATCCCGCGCTTCAGTATAGCGACCTCCGAACCGGGACACTTGCCCCCATCAATCCGGGAGGGCTGCACAATCGCGTCGCCGACGGACCACGACTTGTCGATGCACAGCACATGAAAATTACTCAGGATCATGGGCTTACCGGTCGCATTATCCGTGACGAGCGCGCCCAAGGTTCCACCCCAAGTCATTCGGTCCACCAGGCGGCACGGACCGATGCTCATCCCGCCCTTTAAAACGGGATACTCTTTCATATCCGCCTCCAGGACGAGATCAAGGGCATCCACGGCCAAAGGTTGCAATACGAACCTTCGCTCGATCACATCAGTGGGAAATCCCTCAATGGCCTGGGGAATACTATCCGCTGGCGAAACATCCCGTTTTTTCTCGACAAGCACGCGAATCGCCATGGTATTGGTGGGCCGGCCTCCTACTTCCTTAAAGCCGATATCTACTCCCGTAACTCCCGGGCGATTCAGCAGATTTTTTTCCACGGCCGTCTTAGCCTGTTTTAGCTTGGGATCAATCTCTGCCATAGCAGTCTCCAGTATCGGTACGGGAAAATTATTTTTCCAGACCTTTGTTTATCAATAATGACCAGCTGCTCATCTCGCCAGGCTATGTGGGTGAATCTCCGGATGCAAGGCGGCGTCCGATGGTCAGAAGTAGCTTTTCAGTTTCTGCCGCGTGCACGCTGGCAACTGCCGGATCTTCGAGTCTCTCGTAGAGCCCAGCGGGCGCTCCTTCTGCCGCATCAGGTATCTTCCCCATCCATTTACCCTGCCAGAAATTGCTTCCAAAAACGCCATGAACTACTTTCCAGCTTTCAATTCGATCATCCACCCACCCATAAAACTTCCAATACACGGGATTAATCTGCATCGAATAAAAATCAGGGAGGTAGTTGTACCGAGGGTCGTCCCATTTGACCGGTATTGTCTCAACCTCGGGACCAGGATCGGGGCGCCTGGCACCGGGAACAGCCGACCATCTCCGCTTCACCGTGTCATGCACCGTAGTGTGGATAAGCTCGCCCAGCATGCCGAGACTTATATCCTTCAAAAACCCCGGATCGGTGAACATGTTCTCCCAGGGCTTGAGGTACTTCGCGAAGGTAAGGTCGGTCTTGGATCGCGTCATGAATTGGATGACTACCGGGAACTCTCCCGGATCAAACCACGGTGCCGGAACGGGAAAGTCGGGGTCATCCGGACATGGTATCTCCAGCCAGCCTTCTATACGCCCATAGCTCGGATCACCTGCCCGCGCGAGAATCTTGTTTGCATATTGGATAGTCTGACGATGCATGTAGAGATAATCCTCGCCAGAACCATTGTTCACGAACGGATCGCCATTTTCATCCAAGGCTGGTCGGGGTGGTTCCCACCCGGCCTTCCGCAACTCATCCTGCAGGTCTTTTGGATAATTTACCCAATTGTCACGCACCTCATGCCAAAGATAGTAATGCATTCGACATGCCCGGGCAGCCATCGCATCGACAAGTTGTTCAGGAACGGGAGGGGTCACCGTATCTTTCCTCAATTACAAAAACGTTTCTCAGAAAAGGCTCGCGGGCTGCTCATGGATTATTGACAACCACGTACCGCTTCAAGTGATGGATAGCCGCCGTAACCGCGCTGGGCTTCCAGTGATGGGTAACCACCATAACCGCGCTGGGCTTCCAGTGATGGGTAACCACCATAACCGCGCTGGGCTTCCAGCGACGGATAACCACCGTAACCACGCTGGGCTTCCAGTGATGGATAGCCGCCGTAACCGCGTTGGGCTTCCAGCGATGGATAGCCGCCGTAACCGCGCTGGGCTTCCAGCGACGGATAGCCGCCATAACCGCGCTGGGCTTCCAGCGACGGATAGCCGCCATAACCGCGCTGGGCTTCCAGCGACGGATAGCCGCCATAACCGCGCTGGGCTTCCAGCGACGGATAGCCGCCATAACCGCGCTGGGCTTCCAGCGACGGATAGCCGCCATAACCGCGCTGGGCTTCCAGCGACGGATAGCCGCCGTAACCGCGTTGGGCTTCAAGTGATGGATAGCCGCCGTAACCGCGCTGGGCTTCCAGGGATGGATAGCCACCATAACCGCGCTGGGCTTCCAGGGATGGATAGCCGCCATAACCGCGCTGGGCTTCTAGTGACGGATAGCCGCCATAACCGCGCTGGGCTTCCAGGGATGGATAGCCGCCGTAACCACGTTGGGCTTCCAGGGATGGATAGCCACCGTAACCGCGTTGGGCTTCAAGCGACGGATAGCCACCATAACCGCGTTGGGCTTCAAGCGACGGATAGCCACCGTAACCACGCTGGGCTTCAAGCGACGGATAGCCACCGTAACCACGTTGGGCTTCCAGTGATGGATAACCACCGTAACCACGTTGGGCTTCCAGTGACGGATAGCCGCCATAACCGCGTTGGGCTTCCAGTGACGGATAGCCGCCATAACCGCGTTGGGCTTCAAGTGACGGATAGCCGCCATAACCGCGTTGGGCTTCAAGTTGTGGGCAACCGTTCATAAGAATCTCCTTCATTTATGTGCTGCTGTTGGTAAAAATCCCCTCTCATGCAAATTCCTTTATTGCCAATTCTCCAGGCCCTTCTTAATTGGCTGCCAGAACTAGCTTAAAGCCTTGCATTCCTACCATGCTTCAATCGAAAACGATGGCATGAATGGGTTATGGTGAAAAACGCCCGTTTGGGCGATCAGATTCACGACTTGCTGTGACTCGGCCATAAGGGAAACCGCATGCTCTGGCATCCCATGCAATGCGTGCGGGGCGGCCATCTCCTCGTGGCCCGGCATCTTCCCTATCCATGTTCCTTTCCAGAAATTATTCCCGAACACGCCATTGGCGATCTTCCAGCCCTCAACCCGATCATCGATCCAGCCGTGCAGTTTCCAGAATATGGGGTTGACGTGACTTGAATACGTATCCCCCAAAAAATCGTACCGTGGGTCATCCCATTCCACGCCAATCACCTCACCTCTCGTTGGATCGATATCTCCAGTGGCTTGCAGAGGATCAGGACGAACGGTGCCCGTGGAGGCCGCCCATCTCATATGCATGGCGTTATGAATCGTCATTTCTATGATTCCACCGAGTTTTCCGAGGGTTACACTACGTAGAAATACGGGATCAATGAACGCTTTTTGCCAAAAACGGAAGCGTTTCTCATAGAAGATGTTGGATTTGATCCGATCAAGATTCGCGAAGGGCGCCTGATCTTGCCCCCCTGGATCAAACCAGGCTGGCGGCACGGGGTAGCTTGCATCATCCGGCGGCGGCGGTACCAGCCAGCCCTGTACGCGCGGATAATTCGGGTCCCCGACTTGCTTGAGGATAGCATTGACGTCCCCGATCATCTGCCGGTGCATATAAAGAAAATCTTCGCCGGAATCATTTTCGAGATTCGGGTTACCGCCTTCATCCAGAACCGGCCGGGGTGGTTTCCAGCCAAGTTCATCGATCTTCTGCTGAATATCATGTGGGTATTGATACCAGTTGTTCCGCACCTCATGCCAGAGCCAGTGGTGCATACGGTGCTCGCGGCTGGCCATCATATCGATTACTTCTTTAGGAAGCGGGTGGTCGTTACGGCCCGCTGCACACGCGGGGCATTCCTCGGTGTGCGCAACGTGCTGATGCGCCTCCGGGTGGGTGTGATCGGAACCCGTATGATGTGGTTGATCGCCGGATGCGGCAGTGGCCATATGATGCAACTGAGGGTGCAAGTCCGAAGCGCTCACCAGTTTCCCCTTGGATTTATCATAACGTCATAAATGCGGCAGTTCGTCGCCGCTGATTGTCCGTGAGTTGAAATCCTGTATTCGATTTTCGAGCCAACTAAACGCCGTTCGCTATAATCTGGAAGTAATATAAAAGTGTGTCCAGACTCCTTCGGTGCGGTAACACACAAACATCAAGAATTTTGAAAGGGCCTTTTAGGGCGCTCCTTCCATTACTTTCAAACGATGGCTCAAAGAATGGGAATATCTTCCGCAATACCTTTAAGTTTCAATACATCGTAAGATAATTCCGCGCCGGCCGGGTTTATCACACGGCCCCTGCTGCGTGCCTTGATTCCCAGTGTTTCGAAATTCTGCCGTGCTTCACCTCCCAGATTAACCGGAGGCAGAACAAGCGCGAAATCGATACCACCCGCATCGGCATCCGGTCTGAGAGTGACTGAGATAAGCGACCCGAGAATAGTTTGCTCCTGGGTGATATCTTCTCCATGGAATATCAACTGACCTTCCGGACCATCGTATTGAAATTGCGCACCTGCAGGAGACTCGCTTGCTCCCAATGGAGTGAGCGCTTGGGGAAAAAATACGATGTGCGTATGGCCGTCGCAATCGCTCAGGGTAAAGCGATTGGGATGCCGATCAGATTGACCGGAATTATCCAGCATCGCCATTTTTGAATTTTGCGAAGCATGTATCCGGACCCCTTTCACATCTGGCGTTAAATTTTCCCTGATATAAACGGCTTCGATGGGAGAAATTACCTGCGTCGCAACTCCCTCGGGAGGATCTGCAACAAAATCGAAATCGTAAATACCATCCGGGGGCGCCTGGATATAGATGTAAGGATCCAGCTTGGGATTGGACCAGCCACCGGTGGGCACGGTACCCGATGCCGTAATACTTAATTTGGGCGGGAAACTTTCCAGAATGGCAAGTGCGATTTCAGTAACTTCCAGAATTTTTTCCATATCAGTTCCCAGGAACGTTGGAGGCGGGCCAGACAGTACTGTGCACCGACCGGTTTCTATGTTCTTTATAGTTTAGAAAATAGAAAAGGCAAGAATGAGATTGCGGCGTCCATGACTTTGATCGAGGAATAAGCTTCCCGTTATTTTGAGGCAGCCGAAAAAAGCCGGGCGTATCCGCAGGCATATTTCATTTACGGAAGCAGAACAGGCACAGCCAGTTCCTTACAGTCCTCACAAAAGACGGTTGCGGAACAACCAGGCAGCCAGGGGTAGTGTGATAGCAGATATGACCAGCAGTGGAATCAGGTCATGGACGACTGTGAGCAACCCGACACCCTCCAGGTAGACGCGCTGCGCCAGATCGATCGCGAAGCGCAACGGGTTGATCAAAGTGGCGGTCTGCAAGAATGGCGGCATGTTACGCACCGGCGTGGCCAGTCCGGAAAGCAGTATCAGCGGCATGATCAGCATGAAAGTGTAAAGCATGGCTTGCTGCATGTTTGCCGAAACCGCCGAGATCGATAGCCCCATGCCGACGCTGGCAATAGTGAACAGGCCCAACCCGGCGTAGAGCGTCACCAGTGAACCTGCCATCGGTATATTGAACCAGAACAGCGCCACCAACAGTACGATGGTGGATTGCGTCAAGCCAATCATGATGATTGGAATAGCCTTACCGATCATGACTTCCGTTGGCGAAAACGGAGTCACCAGCAATTGGTCAAAAGTGCCATTTTCGCGCTCCCGAGCAACGGACAACGCGGATAGCATCAGCGTTTGTATCATGCTCAACGAGGCAATCAAGCCGGGCAGCAGATTCCAGCGGGTCTCCAGATTCGGGTTGTACCAGGCACGCGATTCGATGGTGAGCGGCGGGCCGGTTCCACCGCGCAGCGTCGCGTTAAACGAATCGATGACTGCACCGACATAGATCGCAGCGGAGCCGGCCGTATTCGAATTGCGTGCGTCCAGGATCAATTGCACCGGCGCGGATTCGCCTGCGTTCAGTTGTTGCTCGAACCTTGGTCCGATCTGGATCACGATCAGCGCATCTCCGCTGTCGATTACCCGTGCGATATCGCTCTGCGTCTGCAGCATTTTGATACGATGAAATACGCCGGTACCGTCCAGGTGAGCGATCAATTCGGTTGATGCGGAGCCACGGCTTTGATCCAGCAAGGCGTAAGGCACATTGGTCAGATCATAGGTGGCCGCATAACCGAAAAGAAAACTCTCTATCAATGATGGAACGACGAGAATGACGCGATTAGCGGGATCCTTGAAAATAGCCAGCAACTCTTTCCGGCACAGGCTGGCGATACGGCGCAGGAAATCCAGCATTTTCAACCTAAATCCGGTAGTTGGACGGGGGGAAGTGTACGGTTTTTGAGGTGCAGGGCAAGGCGCAACTCCTTGGAATGGTCATTCCATTCCAAGAAGTTGCAACGCAGCCATGTGCCGCAAAAACTGTGCAATTCTCCCCGTAGCGTCCTCACCCGGAAGATGAGCGTCAAATAATATGAAATATTGTTATTAATCATGACACTGATCTATTAAATAAGCGGTCAACTACCGGACTTAGGTTCAATCCAGCTTCTTGCGCGTGACGGCTCGTGCCAGCCCCAGCAGCACTACGGCATAGCCCGCCAGGATCGCGCAGTTCCTGAAAATCAGCGGCCATATGTTGCCCGCCAGGAACAACGTCCTGATCAGTTCCATGAAATAGGTAGCCGGCAGCGCATTGCCGATAAGGTGGATGACAGTCGGCACATTACGCAAATCGAAAAAAAAGCCCGATAGCATCAGTGCCGGCATGAAACTGGTGATCAGTGCAAGCTGGCTGGCCAGGAACTGGTTCCGGGTCACCGAAGAAATCAGCAGGCCCAGGCCCAACGCCACCAGCAGGTAAAGCATCGAACTGCCAAGCACTATCAGCAGTGAACCGTACATTGGCACCTCGAACAGGAAGCGCGCGGCGAGCAGGCACATGCCCAGGCCAAGCATCCCGACCATAAAGTACGGAATAATCTTCGCCAGCAGTATCTCGTTGGGCCCCACCGGGGAGACAAACAATGCTTCCAGCGTGCCGCGTTCCCATTCCCGGGCCATTACCATCGCTGTGAGGAAGGCGCCGACCAGCGTCGTGATCAGTACGATCAACCCAGGTACCAGGTACCAGGTACTGGTATTGGCCGCATTGAACCACATCCGCTGAATCAGCGTAACCGAGCCCGAGGGGGCACTGTCCACGCCTGCTCCTGTAACCATTCCTTGATCGCTCTGATGTTGGGCCCACTGGCCCAAGGCGCCGCTGACATAGCTGCGTATGATAAGTGCACGACTGGCGTCGGAACCATGCAGCAGTAACTGCACTTGCGCGTTCCCAGCCGTCAGTCGGCGCGAAAAATCGCTCTGCACCTGCACGATGGCATCCACCTCGCGCGCCAGCATCAGGCGCTGCGCGTCATGCATGGAGGTAACCACTACCGGCGAGATATATGCGGAGAGTTCCAGACCTGCGATGACATCAGCCGCCATGGGCGAAGGATCTTCCAGCACCACCGCCACCGTGGCATTCCTGACATCGAGTGAAAGTCCATAGCCGAAAATCAGAATCAATACGAAAGGCAGACCGATACCGATGACCAGGTTGCTCCGGTCACGCAGTAGCTGGCGAATTTCCTTACGGATCAGAGAGATCAGGCGCGACCGGAATCCCCTGATACCTTTATGTCCCTCGTACCCATTATCCGCTTTGCCCGGTTTATACGCGGTAGGTTGCTTGCTGCCTGCCTCTGTTCCGGCTTTGCTCATGGGTTGGCTTCCCTGGCGGGACTTTCACTGTTTTTCTGCCGCTCCTGCTCGACGATGCGGATGAAGGCCTCTTCCATATCCAAACGGGCGCCCTCTCCACCGGCTTGCATCCGTACCTCCTCCGGGGTGCCGAGTGCCAGCAGCCTGCCGGCATCCTGGATGACAATACGGTCGCAGTACTCGGCCTCTTCCATGAAATGGGTCGTAATGATAATCGTCGTACCTACCTCCGACAGCGCAGTGATACGCCGCCAGAATTCCCGGCGCTTAAGCGGATCGGTGCCACTGGTGGGTTCGTCAAGGAACAGGATATCAGGCTCGTGCAACAGGCCGACCGCCATCGCCAGGCGTTGCTTGAATCCACCGGGCAATTGCCCGCTCGGCGATTTCTCCCTGCCCTCGAGGTCGAACTGTTGCATAACGGTATCGATGCGCTCGCGCAAGCGCTTGCCGTACAAGCCATATGCGCTACCGAAAAACGCCAGGTTTTCCATTACCGAGAGATCACCGTAAAGCGCAAACTTCTGCGACATATACCCTATCCTGCGGCGTGCTACCGCGCGAGCACGTAGAAGATTGAAGCCGGCGACCTGAAGAAAACCGCTTGTGGCCGGCAGAAGGCCGCAAAGCATTCGAAAGGTCGTAGTCTTGCCTGCACCGTTGGGGCCCAGCAGGCCGAAGATTTCGCCGCGCCGAACCGAGAATGAAACATGGTCCACCGCGGTAAAATCGCCGAACTTGCGCACCAGGTCACGCACCTCGATGACAACTTCATCCGGCTCGCCTTTAGCATCATCTTCACCTCCTTTAGCATCATCTTCACCGTTACCTTCGTTTCTCATTCCGCTAGTGGCCTTCAGTGCCGCCGTATCCAGCGGGGCCACATCGTGGCGTTCACGCAGCAGCACCATGAACCCGTCTTCCACGCGTGCTTCGACCGCTGTGGCTGGAATACCGCCAAGCAAGCTGTCCAGGCGCTGCCCGTCCACCTCGGCGCGGCGGATGAAGCGCACAGCACCGCCGTAAGGAACCGCATCAATGATGCAATCGGCGTCATCCAGCAAGCGCGCCTGTAGAATACGCGATGGTTGGCCTCGCGGCGGTGTAACGACGAAACACAGGTTGCGCGCATGTTGGCGAATTTCTTCGGGGGTGCCTTCAGCCAGCAGCTTGCCTTCCTGAAGAACGAAAACACGGGCGCAATGCTCGGCTTCATCCAGATAAGCAGTGGTAACCAGTACCGTCAACTGCTCATCGTCAATCATTTGCTGAACAATCTCCCAGAGCTCTCGACGCGACAATGGGTCGACACCCACCGTCGGCTCATCGAGCAACAGCAACTCGGGTGAGCGCACGAGGGTGCAGGCCAGGCCCAGTTTCTGCTTCATGCCCCAGAGAGCTTGCCCGCCGGACGCGCGGTGAAGCGCGCCAGATCGGTCATTTCCAGGAGCCTTGCGTAGCGTTTCCGGCGAATTGCTTGCGGCACGCCATGCAGATCTGCGTAGAGGTCGAGGTTTTCCTGCACGCTGAGGTCTTCATACAGGCCGAAGCGCTGCGGCATATAGCTGATGCGGTCCTGCACCGCCTGCGGGTCGGCTGCCACATCAATGCCCAATACCTCAAGCCGACCTTCATCGGCCGTCATCAGCCCGGCTATCATCCGCAGCAAGGTGGTCTTACCCGCGCCATCAGGACCAACCAGGGCCGTGAGCGAACCCATCTGCACCGCAAGCGAAACGTCAGCGACCGCTTGAGTCGATTTCCCCGTTTCCTTGACCAGAAAGCGTTTATGGATGCGATTTGCAATCAGCGCTACTGGCGGGTCGCTCATCGATGCCCCGTTCCAGCGAGATTTTTCTCGTCTTGCAAGGAGATGAGCACCGTGGCCGGCATGCCCAGACGCAGGCGATCACCGACATCTTCGACAAAGACACGCACTTCATAGACCAGGCTGGTGCGCAGTTCTTCGGTCTGCACAATCTTGGGGGTAAACTCAGCAACCGAGGAGATATAGCCGATGCGGCCCGGAATCGATTGATCGGGATGGCTGTCAGTGACCACGCGCGCACTCATGCCGGGCTTGATGCGGCCCAGGTCCACTTCCGATACATAGGCGCGTATCCATTTCGGGTCGGTAATCGCTAGCGCATACACCGGACGTTGCGGTGAAGCCATATCGCCCGGTTCCAGCAAGCGCGAGCGCACGACGGCATTGATGGGCGACTTCAATTCATACAGGCTGAGCTGGTGCTTGAGCAAAGCCAGCTCAGCCTGCGAAACGTTCAATTGTGCCTCGGCCTGGGCGATGTCTTCCTTGCGTGGACCGATCACAGCCAATTGCAGCGCCTTCTGGTTGTTTTCCAGCTGTGCCTGGGCCACACGCTGGCGTGAACGGGCACTATCCAGATCCTGCTGGCTGACCGCCTGGTCGGCAGCGTGCTCGATATTTTGCAAACGTTTGAGGAGTCGTGCGGCGAGATCCGCGTCGGCGCGAGCAGCAGCGACCTCAGCCTTGGCTTGAGCCACTTCTTCGGGGCGTGTTCCGTTCCTCAGCCGTAACAAGGCCTGATCCTGTACGTTGATCTGTGCTTCGGCCTGAGCGATTTGCAGCCTCAGGGTGCGGGTGTCGAGCGTAGCAAGGACTTGTCCGGTCTCCACCCGGTCGCCTTCCTGCACGCGCATATCGGCGACCCGTTCGCTCCCGTTGAAGGCTAGCGAGACCTGGCGAATATCGACATTGCCGAAAAGCACGAGCGTATCGTTATCATTCTGCTGCCGGGTGAAATACCAAACTGCCACCACCGCGACGATGATGACAAGCACAGCCACCAGGACAAGCCTTTTCTTCATGAGTGAGGTCGGTTTAATCCATCGCGGAGCTCAAATTCAGATCGACCGATATAGGCCAATACCAGCCACAAGAAGCCGGGACATCATTGTGCTGAAGACCTCAGTCCGCTATTCAGCGCCATCATCAAACCGGATCACGGGGCCCGATAATAGCTTCGGCGGCATCTTCCAACGCCACTATCCCGGCGGGAATCGACGCCGCGTTGCCGGATGAAATTGCGCCAGCCAGCAGGATCAGCGCCGAGGCAAGGTCGAGCACCTGCTTGAAGCTTGCGATATGCTGAATCGCGGACTTGGCGCTCTCTACGCTGGACTGCAGGCGTACAACTGGAGCCTGGCTATCCTTCAGGACGAGGCTTACCGCACTGGCGTAAATGCTTGAGGCGGCGTTTAGAAGCGTAATCTCCTGTTCATCGAGTTCATCCCATTGGGCTTTGCTCAGGCTGGCCCGGTTTTTGAAACGCCAGTCTCCAAGCATAATCGCAGCATCGCGAAACTGGTTGCCTAGTTCGAAAGCCTCATCCGCTGAAAGCTTGTCCATAGCCTTGTTCTCTTTTTATCGTGAGACATCAAGTAAATCAGCATACGCTGCCCGAAGCGCATCGACGTACGGCTTGAATTGCCGTTCCAGCATTTCATCGCCAAGGCTATGACGATGGTCAAATAAATACTGGTGGCCTTGTGCAATTTTCTCCAATATAACGTCATAACTTTGGGCGGCGTGGAGCCGATTATCCACACGGCCGAGGGCTTCTACCTTGGCCTCATTTGCCAATGCCATTGCAATGGGTTCCTGGGGATTATTTGGCGCAAGTATGAAATTATCGTAATACCTTTCCACCAGCGCGGATTCGACCTGCAAATCGGCGGCCATGCCCTTCACGACAATCTTGCGGGTCGCCTTGATCACCTCCTGAAGCGGCTGATTGCCATCGCGAATCAGTTTCCTGATTTCGTGCTCCCGGTATGCGGCCGTGACAGTACGCGCAAGAAGGGTCGATAGCGCGCCAACGGCGTCCTTCTCGTCATCACTGAGCAGCGTCACTTTATTGAGGCGGTCGCTGAGGTCGTCAAGCGACTTATCATAGGTTCGGATTTCGCCGGCGGCCAGACCGCCAAGACCCTGCATGTAATCCGCCACGGTTTGCTGGAGCACATCGAGACTGGTTCGCTGCGCTTCCCGGCGCATCTTCTGCGCTTCCAGTTCGCTATGGAATTTCTGCGGCTGATATTGCTTGCGCCTGTCGAGTGCCCCGATGTAGTCCCTTGTAAGCGCATCATGGGTGGCAGCACTCGATGAAAGCGACGCAAATGCTTTTATTTCCTTGAAATTGGCACATCCGGACACAGAAGTCACCAGGAAGACCATGGTTAACGCCAACCGGAGGAGTCCAGTTATTTCAAGAGCACGAACCATAGGTTATTTCCTATAGCACTAAATAACGGATGTTCTCTGAACTGGAATATCGCGGAGATTGAGATGCTGGTTCCACTTTTCAGCTCATTTTTATTGTAGACGGAAAAGGGCGGCGTTGCGCGTTGCTGAGTTTGGGGAATGCCGGGAAGACCTGGCCAAGTTTCTTTTCCGCTACGCCAGTTGGAGCGGCCCCGTCACAATCAGCACATCGCAAAAACATTGCTCGATGACATGGCGTGAGACGCTTCCCAGCAGCAACTCCTCGAAGCGGGACCGCCCATGCTTTCCCATCACGATCAAATCCGCCTTTATAGACTTGGCGTGGTCGTAAATGACGTGCCCCGGATGACCGAAAGCGACTGTCCGGAAAAAAGAGTGGCGGCCGGGCCGATGATCAGCCTCGCGACCCGCTTGAAGGCCCGCTATAAACTTGTTTAAATCGAGACGCGCCTCTTCCGCGGCTTTGACATGATAGTCGTGGATGGTGTCATGAGCAGCATTCAGGTATTGCATTTGTTCTTCCAGCACGACATCGAACACGTGCAGAAAAGTTATATGCGCATCCGGCGCAATTTCCAGCGCCATTTGCGCCGCGCGCCGCGAATTTTCAGAAAAGTCTACTGGAACCAATACCCGGCGATAAGGCTCTGTAGTCTGGTTCTTTACCAGTAATAAGGGAGTTTTACTCATGCGGGCCAATTTATCGGCGGTGTTGCCAAGAAAAAGGTCAGTAAAGAAATTGCCGCCATGCGCACCTATCACCGTTAATCCCACGGCTAATTCATCTGCCCTGGCAACAATTTCCGCCTCTGGCCGCCCAAACTTGACAGTACTTGTGCAGCGAACGCCATGATTGTCTTGCAACAAACTGCAGATATGCCGCAACTCGCGCATGGCGCGCTCAACCAAGGCGGCCTCGGCCACCGTGGGTGTTTTCTTGAGGACAAGCCCCAGCGCGTCGGGTAAGCCTCTTTCCTTGACATTCAACAACTCGACCGACTTCCAGTTCAGGCTGGCGCACAACATTGCGGCGCGTGTCCCGGCACGGCCGGAAAACTCGGATAAATCGGTTGCCACAAGAATTGTTCTGATGTTTTGCACGTCATCTCCTCAATAGGAGTTGAAGCCCCGGTACCACTGGCTTGCCCTGAAACTCCGCCATAAATTAACCTGAATCCGACAGTTGACCGCTCATTTTCCGGTTCAGCGCCATAACCGAAAAGGATTTTTCGTATCCCGTGAGCTTCACCTTTTTGGTGAGCTCACTCCATCCCGTCCAACTGCCGGATTCAGGTTTAATAAAGCACACTGACGTAATGATCTACGCATACGGCTCCGCTCGCTGATAAAGGGCCGACACACGTTGAAGTCAATGCACTTGACGATGGTGCCGCCATCCCGCGAGCCCGGGATTGGAGCCGGAATGGGAGAGATGAGCATATCAAATTGCCGGCCCTGCGTGGCAGCGCTTTGAGACGATCCATTAATGGGATGGCGAGCGCGACCTCTCGCAAACGGAGCGAATCGCCTCAGGCTGTGATATTGCCATACAGAGGTCAGAAGTCATTCCTCTGAGAAGCAACCCCTCTGTTTCAGCGGCCGTGACCAAGCCGATTATCCTAAAGAATCCGCCGGTTTCATTTTTTGGCGCCGGCCTTTTCGAGGAGCTGCACTATTTCCTGGTGACCATTCTGCATCGCTATCTTTAGCGCCGTGGCACCATCCTTTGACTTGGCATGCAAGCTGGTGCCCGCGTCGAGCAGCGCGCGTGTAACCTCCTGGCGTCCATCCTGGGACGCCATCATCAGCGCGGTGAAGCCATCTTTCGATTTGGCATTTACATCCGCGCCGGCGGCAAGCAGCACATATACCACTTCCAACCGGCCATCCTTCGCAGCCGCCATCAAGGCAGTAATACCGCCGTTCGATTTGATGTTCGCATCGGCCCCGGCTTCCAGCAACTCGTGCACTACCAACTGATGGCCTTCCTTCGCCGCCGCCATCAGCGCGGTAACCCCGTCGGTTGTCCTGGCGTTGATATCAGGTTTAGCCGCGAGCAGTGCTTGTGTCACCTTATGATGGCCCCTCTCCGATGCCAGTATCAAAGCGGTCACGCCGTTATCTGCATGAGCATTCACATCGGCCTTGGCGGCAAGCAGCTCATGCACCACCATCAGGTGACCTTCCTGCGCCGCCGCGATCAATGCGGCGACATCATTGTTCGTCCTGGCGTTCACATCGGCGTTGGCGGCGAGCAGCATCTGTACCACGTCCGGGTGGTTCATTTCCGATGCCATCAGTAAAGCCGTGAGACCATCTTGCGTCCTGGCGTTTGCTTCAGCTTTCGCGGCGAGCAATGTCTGCACCACCATCTGGTGCCCATTCTGTGATGCCATAATCAAGGGCGTTGTGCCATTGTCCATGCCCGCATTGACGTTGGCTCCGGCGGCCAGCAGTTCCTGGACTACCCGCTGGTGACCATTCTCGGACGCGATCAGCAGCGCTGTGAGACCATCACTTGTCCTGGCATTTACATCGGCCCCAGCCGTGAGCAACGTTTGCACGACTATCCGGTATCCTTCTTGCGACGCCGCCATTAGCGGGGTCACGCCATTGCCGGTGCTGGCGTTGACATCGGCCTTGGCCTCAAGCAGCGCTTGTACGATCCCGGGGAAACCGCCCTCCGACGCGATCAGCAGCGCTGTCAAACCATCGTTTGCCTTAGCGTCCACATCGGCTCGCGCATTGAGAAGCGCCCGCACCACCTGCCGGTTGCCCACTGCAGCAGCCGCCATCAGTGCGGTGGCACCGTTGGTCATCCTGGCGTTCACATCGGCCTTCGCGGCAAGTAATGCCTGCACTACTGCCAGATGACCTGTAGTCGATGCTGCCATCAACGCTGTGGCGCCATCTCCCCTCCTGGCATCTACATCGGCTTTAGTTCCAAGCAGTGTTTTGACCTGGGAAAGATCACCCCTTCTAGCAGCGACAAGAAGATCGCTGTCAGCCCAGGTGGTTACTGAAGCGCAGCATAAGCCCATCAAGGCCACCATCATGCCAAAAATACGCATTCCTCGCGATGCAATCATTCAGATCTCCTTGGTATGGTTTCATTCCTCCGGCTTTTGTCCATGAACATCGGCAGCAAGAGGAAGAGCAGGAAAATCGATCACACGAGCCAGAGCTTCCGGGCGATGCCCAATCACACCCTATTTCATCTTGGAAGTTCGAGCTTCCCGATACGTCACGACCGCCGCAATTCGCCCATCTCACTGAACCCGCAACTGCGATAAATAATTTCGTTATTGCACTTAAACCTAAATCCGGTAGTTGATCGCTCATTTTATAGATCAACATTATGATTAATAACAATATTTCATATTATTTGACACTCACCTTCCGGGTGAAAGCGCTACGAGGTGAATTGCACGGTTTCACCCCGTCCAACTACCGGATTTAGGTTAAACCCGATTACCACCTATCCAAGCTGACAGCTCAGCAGCCGTTATATCATGGACGAGTATTGGCTACTACCCCAACTGATTAGTGGGTATTAGCGCTGATCTACAGTCAGTAGCCCCGGGTTCCGCTGAAGAGTTTTCCGGATGGAGAGCCGATCTTTTACTGCCGCTTTCGCCGTTCTCCCTGCTCGCTGGCGGCTTCTGTCGCCATGAACTGTGATATTTTTTCTATGTTATGCTGATCAGCAGATCGCTCATGCGCGTCAATCTATCCGCGATGTGCCCTGAAGAGAATTATTGCAGGGTATTTCTTGATAAGCTCGGCGAATAACCGTGCAGGAAATTTCGAATATGAAAAAACTCTGTACTGCCGCCAACCTCATGGAAGCGCAAATCAAGCTCGATCTCCTCGGACACGCCAACATAGACGCAAGACTGTTTAATGAACACGCGCAGGGCGGTCTGGGAGATATCCCTTTTACCCATGCATATCCGGAGGTGTGGGTCGTTCACGACAATGATCTTGCAAGAGGACAGGCAATTGTCAGGGCTTTCGAAAAAACCCCGGTTGAAACGCGCGTCGTATTCTGCCGGGCATGCACCGAGGAAAACCCGCGCAATTTTCAATTATGCTGGCGGTGCGGAGCAGGGCTCGAATGAAACCCATGCCTTGAAAAATATGATGGTTGGGAATACCTGATTTGCATCAGCATCTCGGGAATCCGGTTGGCAAAAAAAAATTATGCCGCAGATATCTTTCGTGGGCCGGGCGAACTTTCCCTTGAGATCATCGACGCCTGATTGCGACCTGCTCCATGTCGTTATTGTTGTCGCGCCCAACTCCAGTACCTGCGTTTTGGCTATCCTTTCCTCGCTGGCGGGTATCGCGCCAGGCAGAGAGCTTGTCTGCACCACTCGGCTTGGAGTACACCAACCTGACCTGGAATTACATGGCGGCCGAACAGGCAGGCCAAACAGGGTAAGTTTCAGCTGTTGCGTAAGCTCGCCTAAGCTTAACAATACGATTTCCTCCGTTTGCGTGAGTTGACTCCACTACGCTAATGGTAGGGGCAGGCTAAAAGTAAACCAACAATTGACAATAGCGAAAATTATACGGTAAGCTCTTCGCAGTGGTCTAACAAGGTTTAACTTCTCTTGCTTACTCATCTGCCTGAATTCTGTTTGCACTTGTGAGGTAAATATGGGCCCCCGGCTTATTCAATTGCGTCGTAAATATAAACTTAGCCAGAGCAAACTAGGTGAATTATGCGGTGTTTCAAAAGCCGCTGTTTGCCAATGGGAAACAGGCGGTTCCATGCCGGAAATAAAGAAACTTCTTGAGCTTCGTTCACAGCTTGATTTCTCTCTTGATTGGCTGCTTACCGGCGAAGGAAATCCTCCTTTGAACGATCTGGCTGTTCCCCCACAAGCTATAGAGCGGCGATTTGCTCAGAGACGCATAACGCACAGACGCTTATTTGACCGGCGCCATTTCGACAGGCGGAGTTGAAATCGACATACATTCACGTCCTGGAACTCTCATTACAGAATGAATAGCAATACCAGCATCATCAATAACTAACCAAAATGGGTCGTCTCTGAGAACCGATCGCAATGTATGTCAAGGGTATTGCTGCGGTTAAAACGTATGTCCCAACTGTGGTTCTTCAAATGGGACATCCAGGCTGATACGCGCCGGGTCGCGTATACATACCCATAAGAAGAAAATAAAAAAATGTGGTCATTCAACACTATCAACAATCCGACCGGAACGCAGCTCAGCTTCAGTGATGGCATGTCGCTCAACGCGAACCGTGGCGGCAACGGTATTTCATCCCGCCTCATAGTCAACGGCCAGGGGTTTCTCGACATCACCGACTTCTGTCCAGGCCACGGGGCAGCCTACGTGGACTTCAACGGCCGGCAGCTCGGCTACAATTCACCCTTTGGATCGTTCACCCTCACGCTGCCCGGCAATGGCACCTTCACCGTGCAGCTCGACAACTGCAGCGACCCGCAGGTCTCGGGGTCGCTCAAGCCGTTTCCGACCATCTCAGCCGCCGATGCGGCATATCTCACCGAGATGTTCAACAAGAAGTACGTACCTTATCAGAACATTCCAGATGCTCCCGGCAAGACCACGCAACAGATCGCCGCGCTCGGCCAGCAGTACTTCCCCTTCACGCCCTGGAGCTTCCAGCTCGCAATGTCAGTGTACGACTGGACCACAGCGTCCTTCACGCGCATGGTGCTGATGAAGATCTTCGAGTATACCGGCATCGGCAGTCCGCCCTACCCGCTCGACCTGCCCAGCATCGCCACCGCAATATGGGAATCGAACTGGGGTACCTACAATCCCCAAAACGTGGACTACATGCACTCGTTCATGATGGAGCCGGCAAGCTGCCAGCAGGACGTGCTCCGACAGCTGGAGGCCAACTACACTGAACTGCAGAATTTCAGCGCTATGGAAAATCGGCTGCTTACGGCCGCTTTCCAGTCCATGCCGCGTACCGGTACGGGAGCCATACCGCAGCTCTTCAGCTGGCAGGTAGATATATATCAACTCGGCACCGAGCACTTCGGTATCGAGTTCCTGCAATGTCCGCGTAACGCCGGGTCGACCTTGATCCCGCTGCAGATCCCGCTCGCCGACGCGCTGGCGAGCTACATCCAGGTTGGCGACAGCATCACCACCAAGATGGTATGGAGCTTCAGCAACTCGATGGATGATGCAATGGAGTACCAGAACGGCATCATTCTCGTGGCAAACCCGCCCGTGGGCGCCGTGGTGTGGGGCAGTGCGAGCTACATTACGCCGCTATCCGATGATCCGACCAAGATCGAATACACCTTTGCGCCTGAAACAACGTTTCTGGTCCAGTCTGTGCAAACCCAGACCGTCGACGGTAAATCGGTGTTGGTGATTACGCTGCAGCCGAATTAGGATTGTGCAGGACGTCAGGAAATCCGGATTATCAATCGATTGGGATGATCCAAAGGACAGTATAAAGCCTGGACTGAAGTGCGGACAGGTTTCGCTTGCTAGTATCGGGCGATTCCATAATTCAAATGGAGGCAGTTGGAAATACGTCGGCAGCCTGCTTTATGCTTAACCAGACCATTTGTGGAAATAGGGTGAAACCCGACAATTCATCCGCAACCGGTGACTAACCGCATGCTGTCCGGTTTAACAGGGTTCTGAGGTATCTACATAAGTTGATCAGGAATTTACAAATTGTGCTGACTGTAATTTATCGATGGAAACTTAAAACAGGAAGTGAGCAAACCTTTATTCAAGCGTGGTCTCAAATGACAACGCTGATACGCCAACTTCACGGGAGTTTGGGTCACGATTGCATCGGATCGACGATAAGTGTTATCTGGCATACGCACAGTAGCCAGATAAACCAATATTCACAGCCTTCTTGACACATGAGCCATCACCTGTTGAAACCCAGTTACTGGAAACAATGCAAGGTTAGCTAACCCGCGTTTTCAGGACGGTTTAATCCCCAGTTCCAATGCAAGCTCTGTGGCAGGCTTCTGTCCAAGTTCCAGAGGCCTGACTGCCTCAAGTTTGAATTCCTTGCTGTAGCGATTTTGCTCACGCTCCGGATTCTGTTTCCTAACATTCTTCTCCATTTTGGCACCTCCGTTCACATTATCTACCTTTAATGTGTCCGGAAAAGCCGGGTTAGCTCACTTTGTAATCAGCTCTTGGGATGTTGCCCCCAACGCGGCATGAACAACTTCTGGTTAAAACGTATATCTTGCGCTCATGCCCACCATTACGTTCCGCCCCGGCGCGGGTTCGTAAAAGCGACTGTTCCCTTCGTTGACGATTACCGAGCCCACATATCGCGTATCGGTGATATTGTCCAGCCGCAGGAATTCGCTGAGCTTCCAGCCGCCGATCTGATGCGAATAGGAGAACCGGATATTTGCGATGCCATATCGTTTAGCGGCTTCGGTATTGGTATCGTTCGCGAAAACCTTGTCTCGATAGATCGCCTCAGCTACTACCGAGAAACCGGGCAAGCCGCGCCGCCATGCCAGCTCCATGTATGCGGTATTTCGAGGTACGCCAGGCAGGAAATTACCGTTGGCTACGGTTGTGGAAAACCCTCCGGTTCGGAGGTAGGTATACGAATCCTGGAATTCAGCATCGAGATAGGTATAAGATAAATAGGCAGAGAGATCAGCGCCAAAGCGGGAGTCGGCTGAAAATTCCAGACCGCGGCGCCTCGTGTCGGCCGCGTTCTGAAAAGTGGTTCGCCCTCCGGAATTCGTCGCAGGCAGTATCTCACCGCTAACCAGCGTTTCAAAAAATGCCAGATTGACACGCGTATTGCTCGTAGCCAGCCATTTAACCCCTGCTTCGACATTCCGGCTCTTGCTCGGCCGAAGCGCAAAATTGAGACCTGTTGCGCCGTCCGGCCTGTAGGCAAGCTCGGCAAAAGTCGGTGTCTCGAAACCTTCCCCCCCGCTGACGTATAGATTAAGCGTGGGCGTCGCCTTATACAGCAATCCCAGTATTGGAATGACATTGCGGAAAGTCAGATTTCCGCTGTCATTGGTGTTATCGGGCCGGATAAAAAAGTCCTCCGACCTGAATTTCACTTCCGTATGGCGCACGCCGGCAGAAAGTATCCACGCTGACGCAAACTGCCACTCGGCTTGTAAATATTGGCTGAAGCTGGAGACCGTATCGTCCTCGTTGCGACGCATATTTCCGCGCACACCCAACGCCGTCCCCGAGAAATTCTCGAATCCCTTGCGTCTTTCTTTAGAAATCTCGTAATCGATGCTCGCAGTGACCGTCAGAGGACGCTCCCCGCTGCTGCGATGCATCCATCTCAAACCGAGGCCGCCAAATTCGCGATCCAGATCGACAACGCCCCCCGAGCTCGTGGCCGGAATCTGCGCGCCGCGCGGCACGGCGAGAAACTGCTCAATCTGCCGGGTTCCCGTATAACCTATGAGCTTGACAGTGTTAGCGGGTGAAAATTTATGCGTATAGACAAGGCCGCCCTGTGTATTGTCGATACTCTTGCGGGTATTGAAGGTGATTGCAGTTGTATCCGCCTGGCGCGGATTAGCGCTCACTTGGGCACGGGTGAGCCCGAGTGGATCCTGCGTATTGCCCTGGTGCAGCTCGTTTGCTATCAGGGTGAGCGTGGCATCCTGATTGAACCGATAGGTAAGCTTTGCACTTGCCTGGTAGCGTGTAGCGGCGCTGTGGTCGCGGTAGCCATCCGTTTGAAAACGTGAAATATCGACTACATAGTTGAACGGGCCTGCTACTGCACCTGCTGCACCTGCCATATCTGCCGCACCCGACCCACCCAGCGTGCCGCCGAGCTTGATCTCGCCGCGCGTCGTGCCATAACTGCCCCCCAGCAGCGTGCCGGATATCGTGTGTTCCGCCGGGCCGTCTTCGGTGAATGCCTGTATCACGCCGCCGGAGGCATTGCCATAGATAGCCGAGAAGGGGCCGCGCAGCACTTCAATGCGCTTGGTCGAGCCCAGGTTGATGTTAGCGGCCTGGCCCTGCCCGTCCGGCATTGAAGCAGGGATGTCATCAACGATCATCCGTATGCCGCGAATGCCGAAAGTGGAGCGTGCGCCAAAACCACGACTGGATACCTGCAGGTCCTGCGCATAATTCTGGCGGTTTTGAATGACCAGGCCGGGAACGCGCGCGAGCGCTTCAGAGAGATTGACGCGTGGCTGGGAGTCCTGGATCACCAACCCCTCCACCACGTCAATGGACATAGGCAGCAAGAAACTCGATTGTTCCATACGAGTACCCGTAATGACAACAGGATGGAGGGTGGGCAGAGCGCTTGACGATGAGACGCTTGGCCGGGTGACTGGTTGAGTCGGCAACTGAGTATCCGACTCAGCATCCGGCTGTGCCAACAAGGAACCTGATGCCGGTGCCAGAATGAGCAATACGACTACCGCAGTGACCGGCATCGAACTTAACGTCTTCAATGATTTTGCTGTGACCGATACATTCCAATATGAAGAAGGGACAATATTTCGAGTTGCTCAGCTGTTAGTTGAAGCTGTCATTGGCATAATCGGCATATATAGCGTCCTTGCCGCCATGAGCCGAAAGAATAACCTCTTTCGTTCACCCAGATAATCCATTAGGACGCGAGATGATGACAAGGCAGATTGCGAGACAGTATTGCCGGTTGAGAGAAATCCATAGCCTGGTCTATGAACGCCGCGCAGGTAGCAAAAATGGCGGCGAAAATGGCCGCAAACTCACCGCCAGCACTCGCGTAGGCTTGCAGAGCCGCCTAATGAATTATCCGGGTTTAATACGCCAGACTCCCAGGGGCTGCCCCCGGTGGGGAAGATAAAGACGGAGAAGCGCTTTGGCTCTGCTCTACTTTCCGCTTTCCGGCGGCGACTTCCGCATTTATCTTTTCCACTATCCCATTTATCCGCCCCTGCCCTGCCCTGCCCTTGCAGACTGATTAATAGTTACGCTGTCGGCATTTGCTTCCTTGATCATGCAGTCATGGTAGACCTGCATTTGTTTTTGCCAGGCATTAATTGCACCAACGCTTCGATTGAAAGCAGCAACGCTACTCGAGTCGATAACCGGTGTTTCTGGCATGGCGCCGCATCCACTAGCGGACCAACTCCCATTTTCCAGCACGCCTGCATTTGCTGTGAATGCGGTAGTGAGCGCAAAAAAAGCCGCAAAGAGAATCGTCTGATTCATGACGTGCTGTCTCCTTATCGTTTGTGAAATGACGTTAATCCGATATGAATTTGAATGAATATGGCCGTTTCGTGTCCCAGCCGATAAGGTCGTGGCCGCGTTCAATCGCAGCACCATTGACCCTCGGTAATTCTGAAATCGGCAATACACGCTAACACGGATAGCGGATTTCCGCACACGGCGTTGTGCTTTAAGTCGCATCCTTAATATAGACGATATCCCACCCGAGGTGAACGCAAACTGCCCTCAGTCTTTCGAGGCTGCTAGAGGCGGTTAACGGGGTTATTCGTCGTCGACGGTTTGGGGCGCCAGAAATGGATCAAGCCACCTACAAGTCCCGCTAGACCCAAAACCAGAAATAGAAAACCAAACCCCATGCCTGTTCCCGTATTGACAAAATCGCCCGCTCTTCTTACATCAAAGGGGATGCTGACCAGATTGGCAACCTTGCCATTGCCATCATCGCCTATCAGCAGCACCTCGTACTTGGCAAGCGGTTCCAGGTTGACGGCAAGCGGGATGTTGCCGGATGTGTATGCTTGAGCAGGTATCGACAGCACCTCACGTGCTTCCCCACCTTCTATTTTCACCAACCGTACGATCAGTGGTATTTCGCGAATCTCCGACACCAGTATATCCATCACCAGATTCAGCGGTCCTGCCGGTACGGGAGAACAAAATGGAGGGTAAGAAGGATGATCGCCATCCGGCACCACGTAAGCATTGAAGCCGATCGGGAACGCGCCGGTTTCGATGACGCATGTGCCGCCGGTGAAAGCTTCTTTCTGTTTTGCCTGATTATCAGGACGATAAAGGCTCGCTGTACCGCCGGAGATAACCTCAGCCTGTTGCGCATGGGCGGCCGACCCGAATGACATCATTATGCCGAATGCCAAACCGAATGCTATCGATAAATTTCGTTCAGGCAGATTCACCCTGTCTCTCTTTGTCTCTTTGTCTTCGTTTATATCGTGAGGACGCAACCGCCAATGGGAATTCCACATTTACTTTCAAAAACATAGAACAGAACCAGGCGCTAAGGAACCTTATGCTTGCTTTCCAATTCATTTGCCGGAGTCGCGCGATTTTTGGATACCCTCAAACCGCCTTACGAAAGGTCAGATTTATCCGGCAGGCACCCGCAAGGGAATGATACCCATCCTTAAGCGGGAGCACGCCATGGTAGTGCAGCCTCGCTGGTCCGCCCCACACCATCACGTCACCATGTGTCAATTGTATGCGCACCGGCTTATCCCCGCGCCGCAAGCCTCCCCATAAAAACACAGCCGAAATCCCAAGTGACACGGAAACGATAGGCGCGCCGAAGTCTCGCTCATTCTTGTCCTGATGTAACGATAGCCGCGCTCCCGGCTCGTAGCGATTGACAAGGCATGCATCTGGCGCGTAATTCGGAAAACCGGCGTTTGCCGCGGCGTCTTGCGCCAGCTTCAGGAATATACCCGGCATGGAAGGCCATGGCTTGCCGTTTTCCGGGTCTGCCCTATCATAGCGATAGCCCGTGCGATCCGTTACCCAACCAAAAGAACCACAATTCGTTATCGCGACAGACATTCGAAAACCGCCTGGTGTAACCATGTGGCGAAATGGTGCGGCGGTTGTGATATCACATAACTGTGCAAAAATGGCAGCTTCATCCCGCATCGCAAAGCCACGCAGCACGGTCGCGCCGGCGCATAACTCCTCCCGCTGCGCCTGGCATTGCGTCAGGTCTTCAAACAGGCTGAGCGTCATGTTTATCCCTTTGGCTCTCACATTGCATCGTGAAAAATGATGCCCACGGTCTGACGGCAGCCCGACCGGATGCGGCTGACGCCGTGGCGCAAGTTGACCCGATATACGCCCCGTGTGCCTTGCACAGGCCGATGATGCACAGCAAACGCCACTGCGTCTCCTTGCCTGAGAGATACGACCTCGGGGCGTGATTGCATGCGTGGCCGCTGCTCGGTCAGCACGAATTCACCACCCGTAAAATCCCGGCCCGGCTCGGATAGCAGTATCGTGATCTGGATCGGAAATATATGCTCTCCATACAAGTCTTGATGCAGGCAATTATAATCACCCGGTTCATATTGCAACAACAAAGAGGTCGGGCGAAGCTGACCCGCTTCATGGCAGCGTTTGATGAAATCAGCAAGTTTCTCCGGATAGTGCACCGCTATGCCCATTGCTTCATTCCAGCGATTGGCGATCGGCACAAGCCGAGGATATATCGACGTGCGCAGTTCGGTGATGATGCCGGGCAACGGATAGCTGAAATACTTGTATTCCCCGCGCCCGAAACCGTGGCGCGCCATGACGACCCGGCTTCTGAAAATGTCGTCCCGCACATATAATCGTGCCAACGCCTCGCATTCTTCAAGCGAAACAAATCCTTTGATCACCGCGCAGCCCCGCGCGTCCAGATCATTCGATATCCGCGACCCATCAAACGCACTCACCCGGTGCGCTGTATTCCGCGCGGGAGCGATACTCCATAATTCGCTTGTCGGCGTATTCATGCTTGCATCTTCGCCTCCGCCTCTTTCTCAAGAAGGCTACGCTTACGCTCCACGCCCCAGCGGTAACCTGCCAGCACTCCATCGTTACGCACCACCCGATGACACGGAATCGCGACTGCCAATTTATTTGTCGCACATGCCTGCGCCACGGCCCGCACCGACTTCGGCGCGCCGATGCGCCTGGCGATATCAGTGTAACTTGCGGTCTGTCCCACTGGAATTTCGCGCAGGGCCTGCCACACCCGTTGCTGAAACGCGGTCCCGCGCACATCCAGCGGCAGATCCAGGCCGATACCCGGCGCCTCGATAAAACCGACCACCTTTGCGACAAGTTCTTCGAAATCGGCATCACAGCCGATGAGGCAGGCGTGCGAAAAACCATCCTGCAGGTCATGTACCAGCTTATCGGGATCATCACCGAGGAGAATCGCGCAAATGCCACGACTGCTTTGAGCAACCAATATCGATCCGAGTGAGCATTCCCCAACGGCAAAGCGAATTTCGCTATCCGTACCCCCAGCGCGATAACTGCTCGGCGTCATGCCCAGAACCTGGTTGGATTTTTCGTAGAAGCGGCTGCTGGAATTATAGCCAGCATCAAAAATGGCATCCGTTACCGTACTGCCACGGCCAAGTTCATCGCGCACCTTTTTCTCGCGCTGCGCCGCCGCATATTGCCTTGGCGTCAGCCCGGCAACTTGTTTGAACGTGCGATGAAAGTGATAGGTACTCATGCCAACCTGCATCGCCAGCTTTTCCAAGGTTGGGGTCGTTTCCGATTCTTCGATAATTCGGCAGGCTTGCGTGACCTTGGTCGCATATTGCTCAGCCCGAGGGGGCTTGTCCGGCTGGCAGCGTTTGCAGGCCCTGAAACCCGCCTTCTCCGCTCCTTCGCGTGTGGCGTAAAAAACGACATTCTCGGGCCTCGCCGGACGGGCTGCGCAGGAAGGTCGGCAATACACGCCCGTGGTCCTGACTGCGTAATAAAACTTGCCGTCAGCACTGGTATCACGCGCGACAACGGGGGCCCAACGGGGGTCACTAACCGTTTCAGCAGTGCGTTGTGCTTTTTTTGCTAAAGTGTTCATGATGGGCTCCTTTAGAAGTTGCATGACATTGGTAACGTTATCAATTTATCAATGTAGGCACCCCTGTCGCACCCCGCGTCTTGCTTTCAAATTCGATCCTGATTCGGCCAAAAAACCTGAGGTGGTTTACTTCTCCTTAAGGTCCTTCAAACCCGCTTCGGTGGGGGTTTTTTTTGCCCAACATATCCGTACACGGGAATAAACTTCTCTCCACCCTCGCCAAAGGGCATTTTTTTGTTTGCTGTTCCCGAACACGGGAATCACATTTTCTATACCTCAAACTCATCAGTAAAGAAGGAATTACCCCTCTATTCTCGGGTTCAAACAATTCGTATTGAGGCAGAATTAATTGTGAAGCCATCCTTGACTAGATAGTGCTTCGCTTCTCTATAGGCTCACGCCCCCCGCGTGGGCCTCTTTTTCGTCCTCAATCAACCTACAAGAAAAAAATACTATGTCCTACCTGACAAGACTTGAGCATCGTATAGCTCACATAGATAAACTGATGAATACTCCAGATAAGGTAGAGTGGGCGGAATGCGCCAGATTACTTGCAATGAATGTCGCCCATTACCCAATGGGTTACGGCGAATTGCCATTGGACAAAACGTTAGCGGTAGCAGCGGCAGATGCCCCTCCTCCAATAATGAGCAGCTTGAACTAACGGCGAGCAGGTGAGGAAACGGGGGCGCTTCTTTCATTCGTTCAGCGCGACGCGTCTTGTATCGAGAGAGCGGCGCGAATGCCCGATTTATCCGTTAAATCAGAATGCCAGCCAACCGCTCAGGAACAGCGTATCGTTGCCGGCCGCATTGCGACCCGAGCCGTCGTAATTGCGAATACCTCCATTGAACTGAAAATAGTGGACGTACTGCGCTGCAAGTCTCACGTTCGCTAATGTACTTAAGGTTGAGGTAGTTTTGCCAAAAGGAACGTAGCTCAGCTCAGCAGTGAATGCTTGATTATTCGGCTTGCCCGACCGGCTGCCGCTGATGGGGTCAGTAGAGAAATATATGACATTATCCGCTGTTCCCGAAGTTTGGCCATAATGCAAGCTAAGGCTATAGGTTTGCTGGTATGTATACGCGGCTCTGACGCGGACCGTATCAAGGCTGCTGTGCTTTTTTTCCGCGAGTCCTAACGCCATGCTGGCATTCATGTTCCGGTTCTCTCGAATGTAAGTGGCAGTGAGTTCGAAGATATGCCTGAGATTTGCCAGATACTGATAGGTAGCATCAAACCCAAAATCAGTATACTGGTCGGTGCCGGCTCCTTGCATTCGCTGCGGGTTTACATTTGCTCTCATGCCAAAAGAGCCGATTGCGCCGTAGTGTCCCTGATGATTGTGCTGTAGCGCGACACGCCAGTAAGGCGCGCCGCCGTCGATTTTATTTTGCTCGGGGTCAAACGTATTCACAGTTTGCTGCACATTTTTGGGAAGACTGGCATAGCCACCGCTTTCAACGTATAGAAGGTTATTCCACATCATATAGGCGGTTACGCCACCGACCTGACCGGCCAGCGACTCGATCAGTGTTCCAGCAGCCGGGGTCGGCGCCAGGGCTGACGACGTTGCCGGCAAACTCCATGCGGGCGTAGTATTCCAAAGATCTGAAACCGTAGGGGAGTTATTCGCTGATATGCCATAAACAAATTGCTGGCTCCCCGAGCTTGCTTGATCCGCAAAACGGATGTCGGTGTTATCGAGAATCAGATTTTTTCCTTCCACGCCATCAAAAGTCGTTTGGACGAAAGCGCCCACCTTGGATGTGACACGACCGGCGTAAAAAATGGAAGCCTGGTCCATGGTGGCATTGTTATTGGAACCGAAGTGATCAGCCGCACCGCCAGGCTGGCCTCTTTGGGTATGTGTGAACGACCCCTGAACCATCGCGGCGAGCGGAATCAGTTTCGTATTATTACCGGAAGACATCGTGTAGCCCGTCAGTTTGAAATTCCGGCCGAAAGGCGTAAGGTTGGGGCCAAAGGCCTGTAAATGACAGGCGATGCAGGGCATGCCGGTCTGACGGGCAAAGCTGGGCATGGCCTTGACTTCAACGCTGGCAAGGAACATCACTAACAGGACTAGAACTGTGGGGATTATTGTCCTTGATGCAACCATGGCTTTATCGAGTTTGAAGTGCAACACCGATGTAATGGTAGCCGTATCGGGAAACGGTCGGGAAACGTCAAATGTCGCCCGACCATCGGCTCAATCACCACCCCTAAGCTAAGATGCGTGGAATCCCGTTTTATATCTAAATCAATCTGTGGGGCACGGTCTTTACTTCGAGACTGAGTCCGTTACCCTTTAGGTCAGAGGCTGTATAGAGGCTGTTACGTGCAACTCCTGATCACTGATAATCTCAAGGAAGCCGACAGTGAGAGGTATGGAAGAGCTAGGTACTCCGCCGTAAAGCAACTCAGCGATACGGCAGCAATCGTCCATTGCTGCGGCACCTGCAAGCAAGACATCTTTCCATTCAGGGAAGTTTGACGTCTGTGCGGTACCCCACATATGGAGTTCAATGAGAACACTTAGACAACAGTGCCGATAAGATGGCCAGCAAGTGCGCTACCACCCATTGCTGCCGCTCCCCAGAAGGTGACTCGCGCTGCCCCGCGGAGAACTGAGGTGCCACCCAGGTGCGCAGCCAAAGTCCCGAGAATTGCCAGCAGGATCAAGCAGCTTCCGACAACCAATGAGTTTAGGTGAGCTATCGGAATAAACCAGACCAGAAGAACGGGTAGAACCGCGCCTGCTGAAAATGCCAGCGCCGAGGCCAGAGCGGCTTGAAGAGGCCGGGCTCGGGTCGTCTCCGAAATCCCAAGTTCATCCCGGGAGTGGGCGTTAAGCGCATCATGAGCCATAAGCTGACCAGCGACCTGGTCGGCGAGATCGGAAGTCAGCCCGCGAGCTTCGTAGATGCCGGCCAATTCGGCGCGCTCGCGCTCCGGGTCAGAGGCCAGTTCGCGACGTTCGCGAGCAAGATCGGCGCATTCGGCGTCGGCCTGCGAACTAACCGAAACATACTCGCCGGCGGCCATGGAGAGAGCACCAGCGACCAACCCAGCCAAAGCAGCGAGGAGAACCGGCTCGCGACCAGCTTGGGCAGCCGCAACGCCCACCACGAGGCTACTGGTCGAAATGAGACCATCATTGGCGCCGAGCACAGCAGCTCGAAGCCATCCGATACGCTCCGTACGATGGAATTCAGAGTGCATCATGAAAGAATAAGATGAGGCCTGCCGCCACCTGACGAGGCTGTAGGAAAATCATTTCAAACGCATCTTGCCCGTGACCACTGATTTACATTGACACAGCATCAGTATCAGCTATCGGCCTTACGATGACAGATCTCATAACGCTAAAAACACGCCCGATACTGTCCCGGTTTTTCTTACAGCTCGCCTGCAACTGTTGATTTTGATGATATGCCAGTGCAATCCAATTCCACCGGTCCAGATTAACGTGTGGGCGCAACAAAATCCAGAACACGCGTTTATCGTCTTAAGAACGGCAAGACCGCGGAAGCACTCGGTCAGGGACAAGCATTGACCAAGCCGCAACGCGGCCTGGTCCCATAAAGTGACATTGGCAAAACGCCTCAACCATTCAAGATACAGGAAATACCATCTTTCCTTTCCCGTTCTCCTGCTTTCTTCTGTAACAAGACGTTACGGAAGGGTTATCCCGGCTATCGAAATACCTTTTGCTGTTTTTTATTCGATATACCCCTGTAAATAGAGTTTCTCCCTGATTTTCTCAGTGAAAATCAGCATCCAGGACAATGCGATAGCGCGCCTTGCCAGCCGCAAGGTGCTCGATCGCATCGTTCACTTTACTTAGCGGAAAGTGTTCGACTTGTGGCGCGATATCGTGCCGCGCGGCAAAATCCAGCATGGATGACATTATCGCGGGGGCGCCCGTCGGCGATCCGGAAACGCTTTTCTGGCCAAAGATCAGGTCAAATGCCGGAATGGGCATCGGTTCCAGCACAGCGCCCACGACATGCATGCGGCCATTCGGCTTCAGTGTCTTTAGCAGCGCGCTCCAATCGAGCGGAATGTTGACGGTGACGAGTAGAAAATCAAGTGTATTGGCCGCCTTGAGAATATCGGCGCTGTCGCGGCTCGATACCATGCGATGCGTGCCCAGCTTCCGTAGCTCGTCAGCCTTCGACGAATTCGAGGTAAACGCCGTGACCTCGCAACCCCAGGCATTGGCAAATCGTATGGCCATATGACCGAGACCGCCGATACCCACGACGCCCACTCGATCCGTTGGCTTGACGCCATAAATGACCAGTGGCGCAAATACCGTGACTCCCCCACACAGCAGCGGACCGGCGGAAGAAATATCGAGCGCATCAGGCAAAGGAATTGCCCAGGCCCAATGCGAACGCACTCTTTCTGCGAAGCCTCCATGGTGCCCGATGATGGTCGCACCCGCTTCCGCACAAAGGTTGTTGTTGCCGGTCATGCACTGGTGACAGTGCATGCAACTACTGCTATTCCAGCCCACGCCCACACGCTGGCCCATCCGTAAGCCTTTCGCATATTGGCCCAACGCCACGATCCGGCCTACCGCTTCATGGCCCGGTACGACCGGATATCTGGATAAGCCCCAATCGTTATTCAAGATCGACAGATCGGAGTGGCAAAGACCACAATACTCGACAGCGATCTCCACTTCTTCCGGACCCAGGGGACCGGGATTGTATGAAAATGGCTCCAGCTTCTGTTTTGCACCGTGCGCGGCCCATCCACGAATATCCATTGATTGCTCTCCTCGGTTGAATTCCTGCATCAGCGGTTCTATTCATGCTGCCTGGCGACAATGCTTTTTAGCCGCTGCGTGCGCATCAGATACTGTTGCTTTTCGCCTCCGGCAAGAATAAACCACCGATACCGTACTGTCCAATTGGATCGATCCATGTCGAGTCGAAATTCCCGCATTTCGTCTCCTCAAAATCTTCGGCAATATAGTTCTCATACTGATAGCGCCGGTAATCATTCACACCGTAGTGCTCGCACTCAAAAAAACTGCCCCCCGCCATTAATATTGCAGGGTGCCCCTGTTACAACTCGTCCAATATCAACGAGGCGTCGGGAACGTTCAAACGATAGTTCGAGGAAAACGCTATCATTCCAATTCTCCTTATCCAGTACAGTGACTATCGCGCCGGGCTGCAGAGAGGCAACAATTCAGTTCAAAAATCAGGCAAGAGATCCGACAAATGGCAAACACAGCAACGAAGGACACGAGTTCTCCAGTTGATATATATTGCCTTGCCGCCAGCCATCTCTCTCTCATTGATGAGGACTGGTCACGATTGATAAAATCGGTGGGGCCATGCATGCATCGGCCAGAACCAGCGCGTGAGCCTTACGAAGCACTGGTGAGAGCGGTGGCATACCAGCAATTGCACGCTCGGGCCGCCGACGCCATTATCGGCAGATTTCTGGATTTGTACCCCGAAGATGCATTTCCCAGCCCGGCCCAAATATTGGCATCCCAATTTGAAGAACTTCGTTTGTGCGGTTTTTCGACCCGCAAGATCAGCACGATAAGAAGCATTGCTGAAGGCGCATTGAGCGGCCTTGTGCCAACTCGCGATATCGCGGGCGAAATGTCCGATGATGAACTCATCGCCCGCCTTGTAGCGCTGCCGGGTATTGGCCGCTGGACGGTCGAAATGCTGCTCATCTATACGCTCGACCGTATCGATGTATTGCCGGTCGATGATTTTGGCGTGCGCGAGGGCTACCGGTTCCTGAAAACTCTTGATACTATTCCCACTCGCAAAGCGATGGAAACAGCCGGCATGCCCTGCAGCCCTTATCGAACAGTGGCATCCTGGTATTTATGGCGTGTCCCCTCACTGCCTGGCTATACAAAAATCAAGAAGAGGATGAAGAAGGGGTAGCTAGTCTGGTATATCCGGACAATTTGCCGGATTGAGCCGGTAATGCCGATATTTTACTGCGCTTCAGGCAATTTCTGCGGTTCAAAGCAGCATTTTCATCGCGTCGCGCTCGGCTGGTTTAGAATGCGCCTTGCGAAAACTCCCACTGGACCTGAGGAACCGCTGAGTACGTCTCCGCGGAGTACAACGCGCCCGCCGATAGCTCATTAGATCCTCATTGAATTCAGAGCGCGAGCAAATTCGTTTTGCTCCCTTTTTACTGGAGAAACAGATGTTGTTTGAGCGCGTCAAGTCCCTGGATCACATACTTGAGTCAGCACGCACGAGAGGGCTCAAGCGCCAGCTCGGGGCCTTCGACCTTACCATGCTTGGTATCGGCGCTATTATCGGCACCGGCATTTTCGTGCTGACATCGGTTGCTGCAGATAAAGCCGGGCCAGGCATGATGTTTTCGTTTGTCATTGCTGGTTTTGTCTGCGCACTGGCAGCGCTGGTATATTCCGAGATCGCAGCGATGGTGCCCGTTGCGGGATCCGCATATACCTATTCCTACGCGGTATTTGGAGAGTTGGCAGCATGGATGGTGGGTTGGGCGCTTATTCTCGAATATGCGGTCGCAGCAGCCGCGGTTGCCGTCGGGTGGTCCGGCTATATCAATGGCTTCCTCCATGAGATAGGGTATGGGCTGCCCCTGGCTTTGACCGCGGGACCTTACGATTTTATTGTTCTTGCAACTGAAACCGAAACAGGCACAACAGCGGGCACAACCTCTGCAGGCGGTTTCAATCTGCTGGCATTCCTGATCTCGCTTTTGGTTACGTTTCTCCTGATCATAGGCACTTCAAAGAGCGCCAGGTTCACAGCTATTCTTGTCATCGTAAAAATAATCGCGCTCTCTGCCTTTATCATTCTGGCCCTGCCCGCCGTCAATGCCGCCCACTTTGAACCTATGCTGCCCAATGGCTGGGGTACACCGTTTTCCGGTGTGGGCGTACTCGGCGCCGCCGCGTCCATCTTTTTTGCCTATATCGGGTTCGATGCCGTCTCGACGGCGGCGGAAGAAACCACCAACCCCAACCGTAACGTACCCATTGGGCTCATAGGTTCATTGACGATATGCACGGTTTTTTACCTAATCGTCGCGTATGCCGCAGTGGGCGCTGTCGGCGCCCAGCCAGGTGCCGAACTATCCTTATCCAAGGAACCCCTGGCTTTTGTGTTACGTGAGGTAGGTTACCCGGTGGTCGGCAATTGGGTGGCTTCTGCCGCCATCGTCGCCCTGCCCTCCGTGGTGCTGATGATGATTTATGGGCAAACCCGCGTTCTGTTTACCATGTCGCACGACGGGCTTATGCCGAAGTTCTTCTCCCATGTGCATAAGCGTTTTCATACCCCGCATGTCGTCACCCTGGTCACAGGTATCGCCGTGGCCTTCTTCGCTGCGATGTTCCCGGTCGGCATGCTGGCCGATGTCTCGAATTCCGGCACCCTCTTCGCATTTTTCATGGTGGCGCTGGGCGTGATGATTCTGCGCCGCCGCGAACCTGAGCGGCACAGGCCGTTCAAAACACCGATGATCTGGATCGTCGGTCCACTGGCCATGGCAGGATGCGCACTGCTATTCGTCAGCCTGGGCTGGAACACGATAAGATTGTTTTTGTACTGGGCCTTGACCGGCCTCATCGTTTATTTCGCTTATGCCCGCAAACGCAGCCATTTGGGAAAACAGCAGGCGGGTGGTTGATGCGCGTATATCCGCATCGATCTCTTGGCGGTCTATTCGTCGCAACTGCATCTCTCTCGCATTGCGCAACCCTGCTTATGCGTGCCCGAATCCGGGCCTTACGGATTCAGCTTTGCAAATGCCGTCGTTTAAACCCGCTTCCCCCGTGTCCGACCACAAGCAAGGCAAGGGCGGCTGATTCAGAATTCGCGTCGAATTGCGCAGACTCCGGGAGGTGGTACCGGAACTGATCCATCCCTTGCTCGGTACTGCTCAACGAAGTTATTCGTATGGAACCGACGCCGTTGGCGCTGCTAACGCCAAAGAACCGGTCTTCCGCCGTTTGACCCGCGAATAATCCATCTCCCATCGCGGATGGACCGATCGCTCCCAGCAAATTATTTGACACATCGAAAGCTTCAAAAAGCACACTTTTAAAACCGCCGCGAATGTTGGCAAGCCCCATGTCAGTCCATATCAAACCGGCATCGGTAGGCAGCTCGCCGAGTAATTCCTTACTGAACGAGAATGTCAGGATCGAGTCGCCGTCTGCATACCATGTATTACGCAAAGAGTGCGAATTATCTGTCGAGCCATCTTCCGCTTCGGCCGGCGCGGCCTGGCCGGCAGGCTGCAACACCATTCCATGCGGTGCCAGAGCGTTGAAAGTATCAAGGATGCCGTTCTCGAAATCTTCAAGGTGAAAATACGCGAATGAAGCGCGGGCAAAACGGCTGGCTGCGAAGGACTGATAATGAACAGGACCTATCAGCGTAGCATTTTCCCCCAGCGGTTCCGCTAACACCGCCACCACTGATAACGCCGTACTCAAGTTTTCCATATGACGTTCATCTTATAAAATTGGCGCTTGCTATCTTGAGGAGAAAAGTAAAGTGGTAATTTTCAGTGAGCGATGGAACATTATCTTACCTGTATTAATCGTTTGACCATCGGACCAAGGTACTAGCATGATGGGAGATCCTGAAGGGGGAATCCGGCGATGACAATCATCGTCAGATACACTGCCCTTGTTTCATGATAGCTTCAAAATGACGAGACGTTTGCACGATCCGACCGACGCCGCCAAAGGTTCGGTTCGGATAAATTGTACACGGCCCGCTTTCATGAGGTGATGAACTGGCTATCCGCGGCAGAGTATCAGTTTTTTCGAAGCGATACTCCCGACAGAAATTCTTGACCTGCGAAATCCTGACTACCGGCGATTGCCACCTCTACCGGGTTCTCTTAACGCTGTGTGCCGGATTAACCCGAGAGTTGCCATCCAGTAACCGTATCCGAGTCGTACCGCGCTTTACAGCATCCCTACCCCAATGCAAGAGCTACCAAGTTTTCCGCAGAACTCTCTGTCGCCATTGAACTCGGGCGGGTAATTAGCAGTCCTATTATCCTTGATACGGTAAGACTCTGCTGAATGAGAGAATCTTGCTCATCATATTCGGCCGGTGTTCGAACTGCGCTGCCCCTTCTTTCCTGATCAAGGTTTCGGCGAGACCGGAGATCCCAAGTCTACCCGTATATCCTTCGCCCTTTATATATCCTGCTCCCATATAATCCTGCTCCCTTCGAATAGATCAACCCAGGCTTTCAGTTCCGAAAGGCAGGTATCGCTAAATTCGTAAATAATTCTTATGGGAAACTTATTCCAAACAGCTATGACAGGCAGTTTCAAGAGTTCCATCTTTCCCGATGATCCAGATGGCGAATGGTGGAAAAAAACCACCGTTTACCAGATTTACCCCCGCTCCTTCTTCGACACCAATGGTGATGGCATCGGAGATATACCGGGTGTTATCGAAAAACTTGATTACCTTAAAGACCTCGGTTACGAAACAATCTGGATTTCGCCCTTTACGGAAAGTCCGCAAAGAGATTTCGGCTACGATATCAGCGACTATTTTTCCATTTCTCCACAGTATGGCGATATGGCGCTTTTTGAAAAGCTGGTGCAAGAGGTGCATCGTAGGAAAATGAAACTCGTATTCGACTTGGTGTTGAACCACACCTCCAATGAGCATGCCTGGTTCAAGGAATCGGCAAGCTCACGCGACAACCCGAAAGCGGACTGGTATATCTGGAAAGATGGGAAAGGCAGGAATGGTATGAAGCCGCCCAACAACTGGCGCGCGATGGCCGGCAACAAAGCCTGGACATATTACCCTGAACGGAAGCAGTTCAATTACACGGCCTTTCTCCCTTTTCAGCCCGACTTGAACTACCACAATCCCGAAGTCAAGCAAGCCATGTTTGATGTCGTCCGGTTCTGGCTGAAAAAAGGGGTGGACGGCTTCCGGCTGGATATCATAAGTGCTATTTATGAAGACGCTGAACTCCGCAGCAATCCGCCCAGTTTTCGATTGACCCCGTCGGATAAATCGCTATCCATTTTTTTTCAAAACCTGAAAAATAATTTTCTCCATGAAAAAAGCTTCGAATTTGCTACAGAATTGAGAAACGTAGTGGATGAGTTCGATAATCCCAGGAGGGTCTTGATAGGGGAATCGCATGGGGACGAAGCGCTGATCAACCGGTTCTGCTATCACAACGGCAAAAATGGCTTGAACGCCATTTTCCTTTTCAAGGCCATTTCAACGCCGTTCAAGGCGGAAAACTACCGCCAAATGCTGTTGACATTTGAAGAGCATTTTCCCGAGCCCCTGATACCCACGCTCGTCTTTGCCAACCATGACCGCACGCGCATCATCAGCCGTTTAGGGGGAAGTGTAGCAAAAGCGAAATTGCTGGCGCTATTTCAATTCACATGCAGAGGCATTCCGTTCACTTATTTCGGGGATGAAATCGGTATACCCAGAGTAAGAATTCCGCTAAAACAGGGAAAAGACGCTATTGCCATTCAGCATAACTGGGTTCCCCAGTTCCTGGTGGATAAGAGCGCTGAAATTCTCAATCGCGACGAATGCCGCACGCCCATGCTATGGAACGAAAAACCGAATGCCGGTTTCTGTGCCGATTCAGTAAAGCCGTGGCTGCCAATCGCTGAAAATTTCAAGGAAATAAATGTTGACAGGCAGATGGCGGATTCCGATTCGCTCTTTAATTTTTATAAAAAAGTGATTCACCTTCGAAACGAAACACCCGCACTACATGCGGGAAGTCTTGAGATTGCGCACGATTTATGCAATAAAAAAATTCTCGCATACGATCGCGTTTTCGGCGAAAAAAAATATAGGGTAGTACTGAATATGTCCCGGTACGCGCAAAAAAACCCGACAAACCATCCCAGAATGCTGCTTTCGACACATCTTCAAGGCGACGCACACCAATTACAGCCTTTTGAAGGACGAGTGGTATTGTTGGACTAGCTTCCTTAGACTAAAATCGGCCGCTAATTTCCACTTTCTCTTACAAATTAGAAATAAGGAGCCAGCATTGGTTATCATGCCGTCGTTCTCGTCCTTGAAGCGAACCATAACTTCTGTCATTGCCGTTGCAGGCTTGACACTACCGCTAATCGCCTTGGCAGGTCCAACGAACGTGCCCTTGAAGATCAGCGTGGTAACGCAAGAAAAAACGGGGCTCAATCCAGACTGCCCCTCCCGATTCGGTGGCACGACGACCGGTACAGGTAAAAGCACGCACATGGGCAAGGTTTCGATTGCAGCGAGCGATTGCATTACGCCGATGGACAACCATTACGCGTTCATCGGCAAATTGACCATCACCACGGCGAATGGCGATAAGCTTAGCGGCGACTATAGCGGTTCTCTTATTCCGACAGATACGATACCGGTATATTCCTTTTCCAATGCCACGTTCCAGATCACAGGCGGAACGGGACGATTTTCAGAAGCAAACGGAAGCGTGGAGTTACAGGGGAGCCAGGATATCAAGACCGGCAACGGAAAAATGGAGGCAGACGGAACGATCTCCTATTGATGCACGCTTATTCAATTTGCGCCCGTAGCGCCTCTTCAGCCCCATCGGAAATCGCAGCATGCTGGCGCAGCGCGAGCAGTCAACTGCCGGATTTAGGTTTAAGGGTTTCCAAACGGCTGTGATGCTGAAAGCGCCTGCGCAACATGCGTTTCTTACGGACAGGTTTGAGCAGCAGTGATAAGCAGAACAACAAGGCGCTAAACAGGACAATGGCGGCGCCAGAGGCAATATTCAGGATATAGCTCAGGTACATCCCGGTAACGCCCGTAACGGCCCCTATCAGAACCGAATAAATCAGCATGCGGCTGAAGCTGTCAGTCATCATTCGGGCCGTCATTGCAGGCGCAATAAGCGTGGCGGCAATCATGGTAACGCCGACTACGTTCATGGACGCGATGATCGAAAGCGTGAGGAGAATCGAAAACGCCAATTGAACAGTGCCCGTTTTGATACCGAATATTCGCGCCGCTTCGTTATCGAACGTGGAAAAGAGCAACGGCCTATACATGAAAAACATCGAGATCATGGCCACAACGGTCACCAATCCGATAATCACTAAATCCTGGTCGGTTATGCCCAGAATATTACCGAACAGAGCCGCCTCGAAGCTCTGATTAAAACTACGCGACTTGCTGACGATAGCCACACCCAGGGCGAACATCGCGGTGGTGACAATCCCGATGGCAGCGTCTGGCTTGATCTTGTTATTTTTTGTGATCTGGTTGATGACTACCGCAGCCAGCAGGCCCATGGCCCCTGCACCGGCATAAAAATTAAGATTTAGCGTAAACCCTACCACTGCACCGCCAAATGCCGCATGCGACAATCCATGACCCACGTAACTCATGCCGCGCAGTATTACGTATACGCCTATCAAGCCGCATAAGGCGCCTACCATCAGCCCAGCCAGAAGGCCGTGCCGAAAAAATTCATACTCCAGCGGCTCTAGAAGGAATAGAAAGAATTCCATTACCGGCCTTCACCCATAAGGTTTAGCGGCGTGCTGTTGGCGATGAGGAAGTACCCGTTGTGCTTCACTATGACGATATCGCCGCCATAGGTTTTCGTAAGGATTTCGTTGGTGAAAATATCGCGTGGCTGGCCTTGCGCCACCACACCGTTGTTGAAGCAGATTACCCATGGCAGGTGTGAAGCCACTGCGTTGAGGTCATGCGTTGTCAGCAAAATGGTGATGCCTTCGCTGTTGATATCGCTTAGCAGATGCAATATTTCATGCTGGGTTTTGATATCGACACCCGAGGTGGGTTCATCCAGCACCAGAAGCTTCGGGTTATTGACCAGCGCACGTCCGAGGAATGCGCGCTGGCGCTGGCCGCCGGAAATATTCACGATATGGTGGTGCAGACAACCGTAAATGCCGAGTCTGTGGGCCAGTTCATGAATGCGCTCACGCTCTTCCTTGCTGGACCAAGGCAAGATGCGCTTGCTGGTGTAGAGACCCATCATGATCACTTCTTCCACCGTGACGGGAAAGCTCCAATCCACGCTTCCCAACTGTGGCACATAACCTATGGTGCCCGGCTTCACGTTCCCTATGCAATCCCCGTTCAATTGCACATTGCCTGAGTCAACGGGATGCGTTCCTAGAATGGTTTTCAGCAGCGTTGTCTTGCCGCATCCGGTGGGCCCAACAATACCTGCAAACCGACCCGCAGGAATTTCCAGCGAAAGATTTGCAAATACCACATTGTGTTCATAGGCGGCGGTAACACCGCCCAGCCTGACCGCGAGATTTGGCCGCAGCCCAGGGGTTGACCCGGGGATCCCAGGGATTGGCTCAGGGATTGATATTGCTTGTGTCGACATTTGCGATGCAAGCAGGATCGCCGCCTAGTGATTCGGCCATGAGGGCCATGTTATTTGCCATCATGCCTATAAAAGAGTTATTGGGTGGAGCAGGCAGTTCGTCATCCGAAAGCTGATCAATGAACTTTACGCCGGTTTCACGCGCGATTTGCTCCATGACCTTGCTGGGAAAAACCTCGGAGCCAAAAATGGCGGGCACCTTTTCCTTTTTTATCTGCTTGATGATATGAATGATTTCTTGCGGACCCGGCTCGGAAAAATCGGAAGGCTGAATGGCTGCGATGACCTTCATGCCGTAGCGAGGGGCGAAATAGGCAAACGAATCATGATAGGTGACCAGTTTTCGGTTCTTCTCCGGAATGGTCCCGACGCAATTAAAGATTGCATTGTCCAATTTCTGGAGCTTTGCCAAATAGACCGAGGTGTTCGCAAGATAATTCTCCTTATGCGTCGGATCCAACTCAATCAATTTGTCCCGGACGAGTTCCGCATAACGCATCGCCAATGCAATATTCGGCCACAGATGCGGATTGGGATGCCCGTACTCGCGGGGAAAACTGAAATCATACCGCCACTCCTCCTTCCGCAGCGTTTGATTACCCAGTCGCAAGATCGGGGTTTTCGCTTTTTTCACCTTTTCCGCCAACTTCACGGTGGGTAATTCAAGGTCCAGGCCATTTACGATGATGATATCGGCCGACTGCAATATTTTCGCATCCGTGGGAACAGGCTCAAAGGTATGCGAATCGGTTCCATCCGGAACAATGCCAATTACTTCGGTATAAGCACCACCGACATTCTGGACAATATTTGTGATAGGAGCGACGGTGGTGACAACATTGATTTTTCTATTCGAGTTTGAGGAATGGACTGTGCTGGATGAAGCCAGAATTAGCAGAAACGATAAAAATGTGATGGCAGGACGGATCGATCCATTCATGGAAATTCCCAATTTTTCAGGATATCGAGTGACTTGCTAGTTTAACTTTTCATGATGGATATGAATAGTTATAAATATTTCATACACAGAGAAACAGGGAGTTACAACGCTTGACATAAAAATCGCCGCCATGATTTAATGTATGAAGATTTACGAAATATTCATACAACTCGCTCTAATTCAGCTTCAAACATTTCCTGGCAGGGGATGACACAAAAACAAGTAAATATTTGCGAGAGTTCGCAAATGCCTGTCACGAAACCGGGTCGATGCACTCATCCGGGCATACATTGCGTTTCACATAGCGCGCACGCTCGGGAAACATCTGTTTTAGCTAACCTCATTTCCTGCAATTTGCGATCCTGCCAGCGACATTTCCCTGGCGCGGCGTGGGTATGTTGATCGCACGCTTATTCCTGTCGGCTTTACCTCTTTTTTTCAGTAGCGGCAGTGCTTACGCAGAGCAGGCCGCGGATGCCGCTACCGTCAAACCTGAAACCTCGTCAAAACACGCGGTATCTGTAGTCAAGCTGAAGGAGGTCGTAGTACTGGGAAAAGAACGTGGCACCAGCCTTATCGGCGAAACCCAGTCCGCATCGCAGGGGTTTATCGGTCAAGAGCAGATTAAAAATCGTTCGCTTTCACGGGTCGGTGAAATCGTCGAGTTCATTCCCGGCATGATTGCCACCCAGCATAGTGGCGATGGTAAAGCCAATCAGTATTTCCTGCGGGGATTCAATCTTGACCATGGTACCGATTTCGCTACGTTTGTGGACGGTGTGCCGATTAATCTGCCTAGCCATGCCCACGGGCAGGGTTACATGGATCTGAACGGTCTTATTCCGGAATTGATAGACAATGTTCAATATGGAAAGGGCCCTTACTATGCGGATCAAGGGAATTTTTCCGCAGCCGGACATGCCAAGATGACAACCTTCAACTCCCTCCCTCAAGGTTTCGCCAAGTTCACGGGTGGATCATTCGGCTTTTACCGTGGGGTGGCAGCCAATTCAAACCGAATGGGGGATGGTCATCTGCTCTATGCGGTAGATGCGAATACTTATGATGGCCCCTGGGTGTTGGCCGAGCATGCCCTCAAGTTCAACGGCATGCTCAAATACAGCCTCGACAAAGGTAACTGGGGTATGAGTGTAGGCATTAAGGCATACCATGCTGACTGGCGTGCCACCAATCAGATACCGCTGTTTGCGGTTAATGATGGCTTGATAAACCGCTTCGGCAATATAGACCCCACCGATAATGGAAAAACCGGGCGCTATACGCTTCATGGTGACTGGTGGCAAAAAGAGAAGGACTATCGGCGGGACGCATCCTTTTATCTGGTTAAATACGACCTTGATCTTACCTCCAATTTCAGTGGCTTTATCAACTCGGTCGCCGACAATATCGTACTTCCGGGAGGAATAATTCCAAGTGACCAGATGAATCAAAGGGAATCCCGCATCTATTTCGGCGGCAGGGCCGAGCAAAGCTGGTTCAACAAGGTGGCCGGTTTCGATATGATTAATACGCTAGGCGTGCAGGTACGTAATGACATGAATCGCGTGCTGCTGAACAACTCGAACCGGGGAGTCGTTTATCATAATGTGAGCAGAGATCAGCTCACTGAAACCAGTATCGGCCTATATCTGCAAAACCAGACTTACTGGTTGCCCAAACTCAGGACTATTGCAGGCCTGCGTGGGGATATATTCAATTTCGACGTACATGCCTTCACCGTCCCGCAAAATTCCGGCAACAAGACCGACGGGTTGTTCAGCCCCAAGCTGAGCGTTATTCTCGGCCCCTGGTACGACTCCGAAATTTACCTTAATGCTGGCGAAGGCTACCATTCCAACGACGCCCGTGGCGTAACCGCGACTGTAAATACCAATCAGATAGGCAACAATAATTTTGCGCCTCAATTGGCCGCCAATGGGCTGGTGCGGGCCAGGGGTGCGGAAGTCGGTTTCCGTACCGAGGCCATCAAAGGATTGAAATCCACCCTGGCAATCTGGTATTTGCATTCGGCCTCGGAACTGGTATTTAGCGGCGATGCGGGCACCACGGAAATGAGCGGCGCAAGCACCCGCTACGGTATTGAGTGGGCCAATTTCTACAAACCCGTTAATTGGCTGACCCTGGATGCCGATTTTTCGCTTACTCATGCACGCTATGACCAGGCTCAGCTAAATCAGGCCAGTGATCCTGCAAATCAGGCATATGGATTTCACATTCCTAATGCAGTAGGGCGTACGATCAGCGCGGGTGCAACCCTGAATTTACCTTATAATTTCTTTACTACCCTTCGGGTGCGCCATTTCGGCAATGTGACGGTAGATACCAACAATCCCGTTGCCCCCTATAGCACAACTATCGTCAATCTCTCGACAGGGTATGAGATGCGTAGAAAATTTAAAATCCAGCTTGATGTATTGAATTTACTTAACGCCAAAAACTACGATATCGCTTACTATTATGGCTACCAGACAAGCCCGGCGTCCACAGCGAAAGACGGTATTGTGTTCCACCCTATTGAATCGCGTATGTTCCGCGTCAGCTTGATGTATCAATTTTAAACCCAGATAATTCATTCGGACGCGAGATGATGGCGAGGCAGGTTGCGAGACAGTTTTGCCGGTTGAGAGAAGACCATAGCTTGGTCTATGGACCCCGCGCAGGTAGCAAAAATGCGGCGAAAATGGCCGCCAGCACTTGCGTAGGCTCGCAGAGCCGCCTAATGAATTTATCTGGGTTAAAGTTATCGCCTCCTTCTTGAGTAAGAAATATGGAACGACTCACCATATCGCTGGATAACCAGCTCTCGGAACAGTTTGACGAATTCATACGCGCGCGCGGCTATACCAATCGCTCGGAGGCGATGCGCGACCTGATACGCGACCAACTGGAGACCGCTCGGCTGGAAAAAGGAGGTGGGGGGCATTGCGTCGCCACACTCAGCTATATTTACGATCACCACGAAAGCGATCTTGCCAGCCGTGTTACCTCGATACAGCACGATCATCACGACCTTACATTGTCCAGCATGCATGTGCACATGGACCATGATAACTGTCTCGAAGTGGTCATTCTGCGAGGCACGATTCAGAGCGTCAAAGATTTTGCCAACCTTGTCATGGCTACGCGCGGCGTTCGGCATGGCAAGCTACACATGGTGCCGGTCGAAATCAGGCAAGAAAGGCATTCGCACGCTTCCGCGCCGCATACTCACAGCAATCCGCTGACCTGATCATTCGATAAGATCAGTTCACAGCCGTGGAAATACTTGTAATATATCGCGGTCATGTGCGACGAAAAGAACGCCAACCTTCATCAGGATTCAAGCAAACGCTAGTTTCTGAAGCGGGTCGCAGCCTCTGCTCTCGGTGCAGTATAGCCGGGGCAACTGGAAAAATGGCTTTCGCTGCAAAAGTCAAAATGCCGCCCTTGCCCGAAAATGTGATGACGCCCGATGCGGCATTGGAACGATTAGTGGCGGGAAATGCACGTTATGTAGCCGGGCAATCACGCCCTTGAATTTCAGCAATGATCGAGCAGCCTTGGTCAGCGGGCAGAATCCCTATGCCAGCATTTTAAGCTGCTCCGATTCGAGGGTTGGTCCGGAGTTCTGTTTTGATGAGCAGCGCGGCGATCTGTTTGTGGCTCGGGTGGCCGGTAATTATTTAACCACGGATTTTGTGGCGACTCTCGAGTATGCGGCAGCTGTATTGCATACGCCGCTGATCATGGTGCTTGGTCATGAAAGCTGTGGCGCTGTCCGGGCAGCCATTGATTCCGTTGACAACAACACACAGTTTCCCAGACATATTCAATCCATGGCAAGTGCGCTGGCGCCAGCAGTCAGGGCAGCTGCAACCTTGCCAGGGGAGCGCTTTGAGAATGTGGTTAAAATGAACGTCATTCGCAATGTGGACAAGCTGAGAAAACAACCGCCGACTTTGAGCCGCCTGGTCGCGAAAGGGAAAGTTCTTGTGGTGGGCGGCGTATACAGCCTGAAAACGAGAGAGGTTACACTGGTGGCCTGAACGATTTGTATGCGGGAACCTACGGTATAAAAATCTCACCTGGGAATTGACTACAAAAACGTGGCCTGCCAGCAAGCGGATCAACCGAATCTGCTTCTGTTGCTTTTCGGAATTGCATGAAAGGATTAGCGATTACGCCGAGCTACTTTCGACCAAAAAACTGACGGCACACGCGCCACGCGAAAAATCTACACCAGAAGAAATTGAAATAAGGCTTACTCATAAACATGCATCAACTCGACGCAAATATGCTGCACACGAAGGTTATACGCCTACACCAAAGCAACTGGAACGAGGCGCGACGCGTTTCTTTTGCGGACCGCTCATCGTGAGTGTCCAATATGTCGGCCAACCTTGGTCGAACCCGTAAAAGAAATCAGGCGTGGTATCGGATGCAAGATGAATGCATCGCCTATCTCTTTCACGTCTCCGCTATCTCTTTCACGTCTCCGATAATGACATTCGGAAGACCGGGCGGCAACCCCGCTTCCTCATAAATCCTTGCGATCGGCAACCTGACCGTAACAAGCGTATCCTCCGTCGGCTTGATCGCGACGCCATTGCCAAGCGCCAACGCGGACCCAATCGAACGGTAGGATAAATACATCGGAAAATTCCATGGGCTGATGACCCCGAGTATGGGCGGCCGCTTCCATTCATCGCTCGTTGTTCGGCTATGCTATAAATAACTTTAATGCTGATCGTCCGTGGCCGATCTATCCATTCTGAAATAGCGCCCAACCTGACCGGCGTCGAACCTGACCGAAAGGGGAACGATATGAAAATAGCACTATTGGGAGCAACGGGTTTCGTCGGTTCCGCGCTGTTGAAAGAGGCGCTCGACAGAGGGCATTCAGTCACCGCGATCGTGCGCCACCCCGAGAAGCTCGAAAAACGGGATCGGCTCAACGCAAAAGCCGGGGATGTGTATGACACAGCACTTCTTGCGGCCTTGCTCAGCGGGCATGATGCGGTGATCAGCGCTTTCAATCCCGGCTGGAAGAATCCAGACCTCTACGACGACCAGGTGCGCGGCACAACATCGATCATCGCGGCTATAAAGAAGGCCGGTATCCGGCGTGTCCTCTGGGTGGGCGGGGCCGGCGGCCTGGAGGTCAAGCCAGGCGTGCGCGTGGTGGACGGCCCCGGCTTTCCGGGCTGGATAAGGCCGGGCTCCTTGGCAACGATTGATGCGCTGGAGCAATTGCGAAAGGAGCCGCAACTCGAATGGTCCTATCTGGCCCCTTCGGCAAATATGCAGACGGGCCAGCGCACCGGCAAATTCCGCTTGGGAGGCGATCAGCTCCTGCTCGATGCCAGCGGCCAGAGCAGCATCTCGGTTGAGGATTATGCGGTCGCGATGATCGACGAACTGGAACACCCCGCGCACATTCGGCAGCGCTTCACTGTCGGGTACTGATAGCGGAAGGAAGATTCGGCGATGATCCTTGCAGGCCGGGTTAGCACGGTCTCATCCTGATTCATTTATTTGTTTGTTTATGAGCCGGAGCAATACCAAGCTGTAATCAGAAACCCTCAACAACCAAGGAAAAAACATGAAAAAATCCATTGCTGCAAAGAAGCAAAACCTCAATCTCCAAAAATGGCCCCTGGCTACCCGCTACCGACCTCGAAGCGGCGGCGACCAAAGATTTCGCGGCAGCCATGAACACCATCCTGGCGGATGTGTACGCGCTTTACCTGAAAACCAAGAGTTTCCATTGGCACATGAGCGGGCCGCATTTCCGGGATTACCACTTGCTGCTGGATGAACAGGGCGACCAACTTTTCGCAATGACCGATCCCATTGCCGAGCGCATCCGCAAGGTGGGCGGGTCCACGCTCAGGTCGATCGGCCACATCTCTCATAGTCAGCGCATACTGAACAATGATGCCGACTACGTCGAACCGCTGGATATGCTTGCCGAATTGCGTGAGGACAACAAGACACTTGCTGCCCGCTTGCGCGAGGCCCACAACGTCTGCGAGAACACCGCGATATTGCCACCACCAGCCTGATCAAAGTCTGGATCGACGAAACCGAGCGGCGCACCTGGTTCCTGTTCGAGGCCAGCCGCCGAGGGGATGCAACCGGACATTAGCAGGAAAATAAGCGGTCAATAACCGCATTCGGGGTAAGTATAAGTATTAATGATTCAAAGGATTTGGAAATGAGCGCACGTATTGTCACTGCACACATTTCCAGATGAGCTTATTCACGTTTATTGAACAGCGATAATCCTTGAACCCAAATCCGGCAGTTGACCGCTCGTTTCTCACGATTAACCGTATGATTCAAAACGTGGATCGCGCGACGGGAGCACCGTTCTCCGGCTTTCCAGGAATCATGCACCTTATCCCGTCCTGGTCTGCTTTCGTCGACTAAAAAATGGAGCATAATGTTATAGATGGCGCTTGGCGCGGTTCGCACTGCAAGTCTAACGGCAATTTTTGAAGAAGGAATTCGAGCATGAACATGCAACCCACGAGCTCTTCTGGAAAGGCACTTGCCGGGCTGCAGAGCCTGCTGCCGGATCTGGAGGCGTTATATACCGACTTGCATGCCCATCCGGAGCTGTCGATGCAGGAATCGCGGACTGCAAACTTGGTCGCGGACCGGCTTCGCGCGGCTGGGTATGACGTGACGAGTAGGGTTGGAAAGATCGGTGTCGTGGGACTGCTGCGCAACGGCGACGGGCCGGCGGTCATGCTGCGCGCCGACATGGATGCGCTACCCATCAAGGAAATGACCGGGCTTCCCTATGCCAGCAAGGCCAAGGCCACGAATCGCGAGGGCAAAACAGTTCCGGTCATGCACGCTTGCGGCCACGACATGCACGTTGCCTGGCTCGTCGGCGCGACCACGCTGCTCGCGCAGGCACGCGACGCATGGCGCGGCACGTTGATGGCGATCTTCCAGCCGGCCGAAGAGACCGCGGAAGGCGCCCAGGCCATGATCGACGACGGACTATTCAACCGTTTTCCCAAGCCGGATGTCGTGCTCGGCCAACACGTCATGGTCGGACCGGCTGGCAACATCGGTGGCCGTGCCGGAACTATCACTTCCGCTGCCGACAGCCTGCAGATCCGCCTGTTTGGGCGTGGCGCGCACGGATCGATGCCGCAGGCAAGCATCGATCCCGTGGTCATGGCTGCCGCGACGGTGATGCGCCTGCAGACCATCGTCTCGCGCGAGCTTGCTGCTGCCGAGGCCGCTGTCGTTACCATCGGCGCGCTGCAGGCGGGTACGAAGGAGAATGTGATACCCGACGATGCCGTCATCAAGCTGAACGTACGCACCTTCGATGCGGGCGTGCGCAAGCGAGTGCTTGCCGCCATCGAACGTATCGCCAATGCAGAGGCTGCAGCTTCGGGAGCTCCCAAGCTGCCGGAGATTACGATGCTGGACCACTACCCGCTTGGGGTCAACGATGCCGATGCGAGCGCGCGCGTCGCCGATGCTTTCCGCCAGCATTTCTCAGCCGACCGCATGCGGCAAGTCGAGGCGGCGTCGGCGAGCGAGGATTTCGGGTTGTTCGGAACCGAGTGGGACGTCCCTTCCATGTTCTGGTTCGTCGGCGGCACCGATCCCGACGTTTACGCGAAAGCCAAGGCCGCGGGTGAAATCAACAAAATTCCAACCAACCACAGTCCGTACTTTGCACCAGTGATGCATCCGACCCTGGAGACCGGCGTGGAAACGATGGTCGTTGGCACGCTGGCCTGGCTTTCAACATGAGCCGCGGCGCCAGAGGACTTGGGCCGTAAGGTGTTTGCTTCCGCTGCTTTTGACGTGGATGCTGCAATGAAGATTTTCGTGCTGGCGCTCGATCTTGCCGGCACCTTCGTTTTTGCGCTGAGCGGAGCGGCGGCCGGTGTCAAGCGCCGGCTTGATCTTTTCGGAGTCCTGGTGCTGTCCTTTGCCGCAGGCAATTCCGGAGGGATCTTCCGCGATCTGCTGATCGGCGCAATCCCGCCCGCGGCAATCAGCGACTGGCGCTATCTGGCGGCCTCGCTTTTTGCCGGCGTGCTCACGTTTTTTTGGTATCCCTCCATTAATCGACTGCGCAATCCCGTACTTATATTCGATGGCGCCGGGCTAGCGCTGTTCTGCGTTTCCGGTGCGCAGAAGGCCATCGGCTTCGGTCTCGATCCGGTCATGGCGGCACTGCTGGGCATGCTGACTGGAGTCGGCGGCGGTATGGCGCGCGATGTGCTCCTGTCTGACGTTCCTGTTGTCTTGCGATCCGATATTTATGCCGTCGCTGCCCTTGCTGGAGCGGCCATGGTGGTGATTGGCGATGCGCTGCAACTTCCGTCCGCTGCAACGACATGCGCCGGTGCAGCTCTCTGCTTTGGCCTGCGCCTGGCGGCCATCCGACACGGCTGGCATCTGCCGATCGCCCACCCGCCCGAACATCCGGGCGCGAAAATCGACGCTGCGGAAAATCGGAAGGATCGTTAGTCGGTCGACAAAAGTGGCATCACCGAGCTGTCTCTGGAATGGATGCCAGACAAATGGCGCATTGATATTTGGGAAACGCCAGACCGAGGGTTCATCGAATTTTTATCGTAAATACTTCGAACTGGCTGTCTTTTTGGCAGTGATGGACGGGTTAAAGTCGAGCGATTTATACGTGGAGCACAGTGGCGAGTACGACGACTATCGCAATCATCTGGTGAGTTGGGAAGAGTATGAGGAAGAGGTTCAGGAATACGGGGAGCCAACTCCGCCGTTCCTCCTCCCCCATCGTTACTTGGCTGAAGGTGCTGACCAATATTTGGACATTCCGGCAGCAAACAGAAACATCCACATGACCAGAACAAATGGGAATGTGAGCGTCGGCAAACCTATCGGCGTAAGAAAACTGGCAAGCCCAGCCTGGCACACCACCGTCAGTATGCCCGCCAATATGGCCAATACAGCACTTCTGCCGCTCGGTTTAAGAAAAACCCAGCCGATCGCCATCATGGTCAAGACTGGATTGAACGCATACAGCCCCATCTCAATTGCGTTCTGATTTGCCCCGAAAAGCATGGGTATGATCACACCTACCACTGCCCCACCCACCGCCATCAGCGCTCCCCGCAATGAAACTATTGCGATACCCACTAAAAACAGGATACCGACAATAACGCTATCCGCAAACATGACCTCGCCCACGCCTTTTGCGAGTGCGATAAACCATATTTCCGCTGGAAGCGTCCCCACACCCGTCACGATGGTGGGAATACCGGGCGAGGGTAAAATCGGACCCCGTGTAAAGCTGTCAAACGCGTATACCGCAACCAGGAACATCCAGCAGGTCAGGACAAATGGCGAGGTCGAGGCTGGAACGTTATAGGGATGAAGAATTCTCATGAGCGCGGCCAGCACGATACTCGATAATATCGAGGCAAGCACGACATACAGCCAGAGCTGCGGTGAATGCTCCAGGAATAGAAAAAGGCACGGACCTACCAGCGTCCCGTTGAATCCGTATAGTCCCGCGTCAATATCATCCTCGGAGAAGCCGAGAACGTAAGCCGCCAGGGTGCTACTTATCACGCCGACGGTAGCCGCAGCCCCCGCGGCCAAGCCGCCGATAAAAAGTGCCAGCAAAAAGATAAATCCAGTCACTGCGTTACAACAAAAAAATACTTGCCCGACACCTCTGAAAATTATGCGCAGCGGCCGGGGCAGCGCCGCATCTATTTTTAGTGACCACTCCATCATTCACCTCCAGAATTTTTCTTATGTGATCGCTGTATTTCTTTGCGTTGCGGTTACATGGAAAGCACGGCCATCTATTGATAATTCTGATGATGTATTGCGTAAGTAAAGCAAATAGAAGCAATTCGTCAGCTAACCGCCGTCGAATCTGTATTTCGAGACCTCATTTCTTCCAGCAACCCCTGTTTTACGATGAAATCGATGACTTCCTGAACACCTTCTCCGGTACGCAAATTGGTAAAGACAAATGGCCGGTCTCCACGCATTTTCTTCGCGTCGCGGGCCATTACACCGAGATCCGCACCGACGTAAGGTGCAAGATCGATCTTGTTGATAACAAGCAAGGCGGAACGTGTAATACCAGGCCCGCCCTTGCGCGGTATTTTTTCGCCAGCGGCAACGTCGATCACATAGATGGTAAGATCGGAAAGTTCAGGGCTGAAAGTCGAGGCAAGATTGTCGCCTCCGGACTCGACCAGGATAAGATCGAGGTCAGGAAAGTCGGCGGTCATGCGCGCTATGGCTTCCAGGTTGATCGATGCGTCCTCTCTTATCGCCGTGTGTGGGCAACCGCCGGTTTCGACACCCATCAAACGCTCGGCGGGTAGCGCATCAGCACGCAACAGAATCTCCATATCTTCTTTGGTATAGATATCATTGGTGATGACGGCCATTTCATAGCGATCACGCATTCTCTTGCTAAGCGCTTCGCATAAGGCCGTCTTTCCTGAACCAACGGGGCCGCCTATGCCGACGCGCAGGGGATTTGATGATTTTGTCATTTGTTATTTCCAGTAAATGATTCAGGACCGGTAGATCCGGCTGTATTGAACTTCATGCTGCATGGATAATAAGGACAGACCGGGCGCCCAATTGGACAACTCATCGTCCGCGAGGTGCTGCGCGTGATTTGACGCGTCTTCCAGAACGGGATGCAGGGAAAGCAGAAGGCGCTGACCCGAAACCTGTCCAAGCGGAACAGACTTCACGCAGGCCAACACCTGATTCTCAATCATGGAAAACAACATTCCAAGCAAGGCGGCTTCATGCGGTACCGCCAGTGCCTCCGCGGCACAGGCAAACGCCGTAGGCAGAGGAATCTCGGGCTGGCTCGTCAATATCTTCAGAAGCTCGTCATCCGCGAGTTTAAGATCTGCCACCAGCTTGGCGAGAGAATATCCCATCTGAATTGTTTCGGCGCGGAACTCGGCGGTATCACGCGCCGCAATGAAGCACTCCGTCCAATATGTGGCTGCCGCCATGTCCCGAGCGGAAAAAGCCTTCAATAAACGCCAAAGTACCGGCGCTTCAAAGTCCGCGACGACAGCAAGCGACTCAGTGATCCAGGCACGGGCCGAGCTCTCGTCCTTGACCACGCCGGTTTCGATGGCTGCTTCCAATCCCTGCGAATAGGTATAGGCACCGATCGGTAGCGACGGGCTCGCCAATTGCAGCAATCGAAGCAATATCGGGCTTTCCATCGTCATCTAAGTTACTTTCGAGTCCGTCGCGCGGTGAATTTTCTGATGCGCTGGAATCGGGGCTAATGGGCCATGACCGTGTGAATGACCGTGGCCATCATCGTCGTGATGATGCCCTCCACCCGCGCTGTAGGCGCCCGACTCCGGCTCGAATTGTGCATTTTCTTCAACCACCGTGGCACCGAGCCCCAACAGCATCTCTCTCAACACACTGTCTTGATAGATACGTAAAAAATCCTCACCCACCTGGGTCTGTGTATGACGATTCCCTAAATGGAAAGCGCAGCGCAATAGATTATGCAAAGTATTGCAGGTAACCCGGTAGGTCGGTTCTTGCGCCGCAACGATCTGCACCACGCGGCCATCGTCACTCTTCAGCAAGTCGTTATTGCGAAGCACCGTGCCTCGCTCGGTAAAAATGGCGACTTCCTCTCCCGAAGCAAGCTTCGTGCGCAAGCGGCTGTTTTCGCGTAATTCGTAGGGTAGGACAAGCTGAGCGGAAATCGAGTCCGCATGCTGCGTTCTGGCGTTCAATGTAAGCATTTACAGGCCTCAAAAAAAATTTTGTATTGTTACTATCTATCGCGGTGTCGGTAATAAATAGTGGGGGTGGCTCCTAAGATTTATCCTTCAAGAGGTAACAAAAACCTTTTGGCTCTGGCTAGCGCAGATCAGCGTGGAATCCTACATCCGACCCCATCCGGTCTGCCCGGCAATTCCCCAGTAAAAACGGGAATCACCTTATCAAAACAGAAAGTACCGCTGCGCCATCGGCAGGACATCTTCCGCCCCACACGTCAGCAATTGCCCATCGGCCCGCACCTCATAGGTCTCGGGATCGACCTCCATCTTTGGTGTTGCCCCGTTATGGATCATGTCCTTCTTGCGTAAATTGCGCGTGTTCTTGACCGCAATCAGGTTCTTGTCCAGCTTCAGGGTATTGATCAACCCTGCGTTGATGGCCGCTTGTGACGTAAAGGTGAAACACGATGTCTTGATACCACCACCGTATCCGCCGAACATGTATCGGTAATGTACCGGCTGCGGGGTAGGTATGGAAGCGTTCGGGTCACCCATCAAAGACGCCGCAATCATTCCGCCTTTCAGGATCATGGACGGCTTCACGCCGAAGAACGCGGGTCTCCACAAGACGAGATCGGCATATTTGCCTACTTCTACCGAACCAATCGCATGCGAAACGCCCTGTGTAATGGCCGGATTGATGGTGTACTTCGCAATATAGCGCTTGACGCGAAAATTATCGCTCCTGGAATTGTCTTCCTGCAGCGTGCCGCGCTGTATCTTCATTTTATGCGCGGTCTGCCAGGTACGCAGGACCACCTCGCCGATGCGGCCCATTGCCTGCGAATCCGACGACATCATCGAAATGGCACCCATGTCATGAAGAATATCTTCGGCCGCGATGGTCTCCTTACGGATGCGGGATTCCGCGAAGGCGAGATCTTCCGCAATGTTGGCATGCAGGTGATGACATACCATCAACATATCCAGATGTTCGTCCAGTGTATTGACCGTATAGGGACGTGTCGGATTGGTGGATGACGGCAGCACATTTTCCTGGCCGACGACCGCTATGATGTCGGGCGCGTGACCGCCCCCGGCACCCTCGGTATGGAAAGTGTGAATGGTCCGGTCTTTAAATGCGGCAACCGTGTTTTCCAGATAACCGCCTTCATTGATGGTGTCCGTGTGGATAGCGACCTGCACATCGTATTTGTCCGCAACATTAAGGCAGTTGTCGATGGCCGCATAGGTCGTACCCCAGTCTTCGTGCAACTTGAGGCCACAGGCTCCCGCCAAAATCTGCTCTTCATTGGGAGTCGGCAGGCTGACATTACCCTTTCCGTAAAAACCGGTGTTCATCACCATGCCGTCGGATGCTCTCAGCATGGAATGGATGTGCCAGGGGCCAGGTGTACACGTGGTAGCAGCTGTGCCGACCGCCGGGCCGGTACCACCGCCCAGCATGGTGGTCGTGCCATTCATCATCGCGTCTTCCGCCTGCTGCGGACAGATGAAGTGGATGTGGCTGTCGATAGCGCCCGCTGTGACAATCAGATTCTCGCCGGCGATAATTTCCGTAGCTGCACCGATGAACATCGTGACATTGGGCTGGATATCAGGATTTCCCGCTTTGCCGATCGCGGCAATCTTGCCGCTCTTCAGGCCGATATCCGCCTTGACGATGCCCCAGTGATCGATAATGACTGCATTGGTAATGACGGTATCCATGACATCAGCATGATTATGCTGAGATTGGCCCATGCCGTCACGAATCACCTTGCCGCCGCCGAATTTCACTTCTTCGCCATACGTGGTGAAATCTTTCTCGATTTCGATAAAGAGTTCCGTATCAGCCAGGCGGAGACGATCACCGGTAGTGGGACCCATCATTTCAACGTATGCCTGACGGGAAATTTTAAAAGTCATTTTTATGCTCCTCAGTAGATTATTGGCGGTGCGCTGTTATTTCAGCTTGCCCATCACTTTCTGGTTGAATCCGTAGACGATCCTGTCTCCCGCGAGTTCAACCAGCTCAACCGTACGCTCCTGGCCTGGCTCAAAACGCACGGCCGTGCCCGCCATGATATTCAGGCGCATGCCATAGGCAGCCTCCCGGTCAAACTTCATTGCGGAATTGACTTCATAAAAGTGAAAATGTGAACCGATTTGTATTGGGCGGTCTCCCCCGTTCGAGGCTTTTAATGTTTTGGTTTTTCTACCGACATTCAGCTCGATATCGCCGGGTTGCACAAATACTTCACCGGGTACCATTGGCGTTCTGGCCATAATAATCTCCTGGTTTCTTAAGGAATCGGATTGTGAACAGTCACAAGCTTGGTGCCGTCAGGGAACGTGGCCTCGACCTGGATATCGGGGATCATCTCGGGAACTCCCTCCATCACATCGGCGCGGGTCAGTACGCGAGTGCCTGCGGCCATGAGCTCCGCGACGGTATTACCGTCGCGCGCTCCCTCCAGCACCGCACAGGTGATCAGCGCGACCGCTTCCGGGTAGTTGAGCCGCAGACCACGCGCCTTGCGCCGTTCCGCCAGCAGCCCCGCAGTAAATATCTGAAGCTTGTCTTTTTCTCTGGGTGTAAGGTCCATTGCTTCCTCCTCGGTAAATTAATGGTTGTCGCTAATTCTCTGAGCACTACAATAATCCTGAATCCGATAGTTGACCGCTTATTTAATAGATCAGTGTTATGATTAATAACAATATTCCATGTTATTTGACACTCACCTTCCGGGTGAGGGCGCTACGAGGTGAATTGCACGGTTTTTGCGGCACATGGCTGCGTTGCAACTCCTTGGAATGAAACGACCATTCCGCGTCGTTGCGGCTTGCCCTGCACCCCAAAAACCGTACACTTCACCCCGTTCAACTACCGGATTCAGGATAAATCTGAACCTTTCGGGGCGAAAAAAAAGCCGCTTCCAGGAAAACGGCAATTGTCATGTATTCCACAACCGTGGCACTGCAAGCTGGCGGCCCAGCATCGCCGGACGAAGCAATCCCCAGGCATGCAACATTAATTGCCGCGCGGTTTCGCTGGAATCCCCGAGGTAGCGCGCAACCACTATCTGTTTTGATTGGCTGATGCCAAAACAGCCTGCACCATTCGCGATGGCACTGGCACCTTCGCGCGCTTCGTGCAGCAATGCGCCGGGCACCGCTTTGCCTACTGCAATCAATGTTGCACAGACCGTGCTGTCAGCAAGAACCAGAGAAGCTTTCATGGCCGGGCTGCCGCCCAGTAACCGCAGTTGCTCGAACCAGACCAGTTTGCCATCGCGATGAATGCGGGTGCGCTGCCTGATCTGGCCGCCGCTGAATGACTCGCCGAACGCGGTACGCCCAAAGCATAAGATCTCACAACTGATATAGCTCGCGTCCTTTTCCAGCAACACGTAATGGTCAAGCTCTACATGGGCATTATCGAAAAAGATCGTTTCCTGGGGCACCCACTCGAGCGAACCGCCGACGCCCACATCGAGTCTGATATTCTGCTGCGAAACATGGCCGTTGGCTTTGTACCACTTGGCTGCGCCAGGTGTGGTAATTTGCGCATTCGCGGATGCGCCAACCTTGGCAACAATCTCCAGCTCGTCTCCTCCCACCACACCGCCAGGTGGATGAATGATTACTACCTGGCAGACCTCGCGACCTTCGGGGTAAAGCGGCTTTTGCACCAGCAATGGGCCGAAGTGCTCCCGACCCATCAACCGGGTAGTGCCCGCATCATCCGCAAATCCGAGGGACAACCGCGCTAGCAACGGCACATGAGATCCCTCTGGCGTCGGTTGAGTCAAAACCTTTTGCAGAGCCGGACGATTGGAGAATGGAATGCGGTCTTGCTGAATATGAAGACCTTCCGCATGAGAAATCGAGTGCATTTTTTGGTTGCTATTGATTAATGTCCATCAAAAGGTTAAACCCACCCGCTTTCACCGGTCTAACTGGCGAGATGAGGCGCAACACCATGTCCCAAAAACAGCTGAAAGGCTTTACTTTATTCCCAATAGTGTCACAAACATATACCCGCTTGCGTGCAAAGTAAATAGCTGAGCGAAAAAATCTCCCAAAATAAGCGTATGAAAATTAAGCATTTTTTAATACAATTTACGCTCTTGCCTGAATCGGGCATGGTAACGGGGCATACCAATGCGCCCTGCATGGAAAGCAATTATTTGTACCAATCGACCGATACCAAATCATCATCGAACTCAGCCTTCGGTAAGGCGCGCTGCCGAGCTTTACATTTGCAGTTGAAAGGATAATTTGAAAACATCAACCTTCTCACCCACCACGTCGGGCGCGTAGTTAAGTCCCTTGGTGCGGAGATCGCCATGCTGGTAATAGGCCGAGATACGTGCATTGAAACCATCGATGATGTAGTTCACGCCGCCCTCGATTTCCTCGCGATTACTGCTATGGTTAGGCTGAACGCTGGTAAATCTGCCATAGGGTTGAAATTTTCCAATTCCCACATTGACCGGTATCAGGTAAAGCCCGGTGACGGTCCAGGATTTTCCGTCGAACATGCAAAAGCAACCTGGATCGGCAAAAGCGGCAGGAGCATAATTCGCATAAAACTGCTTGTATTCTCCGTTGACAGTGACTACGCCCATATTTTTAGGCAGGACTTTCTCAAAAAGGATGTCGCCGACAAGACCCAGGAAATCGCTGCGATTGGCAAACGACCCGGCTCCATTTCGCTGATATGAGGTGCCGAAAGCAAGCGCAAGAATATCCCCGGCTTTACCAAAGTAGGTGCTGCTGGTGTAATAACCAGGATTCTTTTCGGGATTCAGAAAATTGTAGGTGAATCGTCCGGCCCATAGCACGTCATCTCCCTGGTTGGGGCCGATGGTAGAGGAAGACTGGAGGCCCCGGTAAACGCCTACGGCGTAGCTCAGCGTTCCTTTGATGAAGCCGGGCTCGACACTGCCCCAGAAGGTGCCGCCATCATCACGGCCATAGCGTCCCGCCCCGCCGCTACCAAATTTAGTGCTGAAGTCCTGCGAGAAAAACGGCGTCTTGAAAGCATCGTGGGTTGCTTGAAAGAACGGACCACTCAATTCGCCCCGTTCCGTGGGCACCAGCATGCGCCCGCCCCACATATTGACATATCGGTTAACCTCGACTTTTCCTATTGCATCCAGAATATTGTATTGCATCTTCGGGCTATCGCCCGAATGCGTGTTATTACAGAAAAAGCAGTCGGTGTTAAGTTCGAACTTGACATATTGATGAACCTGCCCGTTTACGTACACACGAGCATTGTCGATGCTGAAATCATTCCTGTAATCACGATTTTCCGCCCATATCCCTGAACCGCGGAACCCCATGCCAACGGTCACCCATTTCGTCTCATCAATAGCCCACTTCGGCTTGCTCGGCATCAAATCTATGGCATTTGCCTCGGGAGATAAAGGCAGAAAACCAACCACCAGTACCGCGAGGAGTGCTACTTGAGCAAAGAAATTTTGCCGTTTCTTCCGAAGGTAGTCTTTCCATAAAGCGCTCTCAGCTGATGGTTCATAGCTGGCCATTTTGTAACTCCGTTTTTTCAGAATTCTTCATTCTTGAAATTCCTTCATGCCTATTACCCCGATCAGCATGATCATGCAGGACTTTTTAATGGGAGTCATTAAAAAATATCCACAAACTACAAATTTTGTGTAAGAAGATTTTCTTTTATACTTTACAGATCCCGGCTGAACAGCGCAGCTAAGCACGAATTATTTCAAAGAATTCCAGCCACTCCTCTAAATAAATGGGAAACATGGCTGGGCCTATCAATTAGAAACGGCGAAAACAAACGATCTAATACAAGTCCCTGAGGGGAAGAAGCCACGTCAATAAAACAAAACCAGTACAAACAATGCCAGATTTGCGGGCTAAGCCGAGCTTTGCTGCAAGCCCGGAAAGCAAAAAAAAACGAGTGTGATTTAACAAAACGAAAAGGAGAAGCGTGCGAATAGGTGTTTTCATCAATTTCTGTCTTATCGTCACTGTATTAAGCCTAAGCCTGCTGATATTGCTTTCTTCACAGGCGCTGGGTACGCTGGATGAGATCACCGGAGCAGAGCATCAGAAAAACAGATCTCTACAGCTCGCAAACGAGTTATTCCGCAGTTCCGAAGATCTTACCAAGATGGCTCGGAGTTATGTCATCACCGGTGATCCAGTCTACGAGCAATCTTTTTTCGAAATCCTCGACATCCGTAATGGCAAACGACAACGCCCCCAGGAAAATCACCCGGTCACCTACTGGAATGTGAGCAGACCCTCCTTACCCAGTACGCTCGGGAATGCCATTTCCCTGTTGGATTTGATGCGGCGTGAAGGTTTCAGTGAACGAGAACTGGATCTGCTGCGGCAATCCCAGAAAAATTCCGACAATCTGGTCAACCTGGAAAAACAGGCATTTGCTGCCATAAAAGGGTTATACGACGACGGATATGGAAACTTCACCATACCTCGCACGCCTGATCGAAATTTCGCTATTGAACTGTTGTTCGGAGAGCGTTATACGGCGGAGAAAACCAGAATAATGGCGCCGATCAGCCAATTCATGCTTGAACTGGATCATCGCACTCAAACTACACTGACAAATTTACAGTCAAAATTCCATCAGCAAATCCTGCTGATACTTGGACTACTTTGCACCGCGCTACTCGCCGTCGCGGTCGCCGCTGTCTACATGCGCCGCAATATCCTGCGTCCGCTCGATTATCTCAGCCGCCAGGCAAGCAGTATCGCAAGGGGCAGCTATTCCACCCGCTGCGACATCGCCACGCATAATGAAATCGCCAAGCTCGGCTCTGATTTCAATACCATGGCGGAAGCCATCGAACATGAAATCACAAAACTAAAGCGGGTTGAGGAATCCTTACGCGAGCGACTAAAGGAGATCAACTGTTTTTATGCGATCCGTCGCGGGATGGAATCAGGGTCGCTGGAGGAGGTTTGCAGGACTATTTTTGTGCAATTGATTGCGGCGATGCAATTTCCTCACACTACCAGTATCAGAATCGAGCTTGACGGCAAGCGGTTTGTATCCGATCGGTATGACAGGAGCCATACATGTATACGACGAAAGCAGGTAATGGTCTACGGCGAGGCATATGGCTGGATAGATGTATTTTATGGTGAAGACCAGCCTTTTTTGCTGCCGGAAGAACAGAATCTTATTGACGTAGTTGGGGATGATCTGGGGAAGTGGCTGGAACATGAGCAGGCGGAAGCACGTGTTCTGGTAGAGCAGGAGCTTCGGGTGCGGGACGCCGCAATAAGAGAATTTGCGGCCCACGTGGAGCAGATGCGGGAAGAAGATCGCAAATACATCGCCCGCGAAATTCACGATGAACTGGGTCAGCTTTTGGCGGCATTGCACCTCGAAATTTCGCTGCTAAGTGGTGTGGAAGATAACAGAAGCGGGAAAATGGAAACCATCAGGCGTAACATGGCCGAACTGGTGGATGAAGCGGATCAGAGTGTGCGCAATGTGGCTGAGCATTTACGTCCGGCCTCGCTGGGGCTGGGAATCGTATCGGCCATTAAAAAATTGACCGATGAATTCAGGAAACATAGCGGCATAAGCTGCATGTTGCATTTGATGGAGACATCGATCGATCTGGATGAAGATCAGACGGTGGCGATATTTCGAATCGTGCAGGAATCCTTGACCAATGTGGCACGCCATGCCGAAGCAAGTCAGGTCGAAATTACCCTGTCGCAGGATGCAGATGATCTTATTGTTGAAGTACGCGACAATGGGAAAGGATTTGATTCCGCGGACGTCGCCCGGAAAAAATCATTTGGCCTGCTTGGAATGCGGGAGCGGACGACGGTACTGAGGGCGGATATCGATATTACCAGTATTCCGCAGCAGGGAACCGTGGTCAGCGTGCGTTTGCCCATAAAGCGAAATGTGGGAATTTCATAATGGCTCTCTCACGGGAGCCCTGCAAAAGCAGTCAGCTCATATCGTTGCGATCTTCAATAAAAAAGCCTTCTGTTATATACCGCGGGTGAAATAGAGCTGGCCTCCTTGGAACCGATAAGACCGATAGAATACACATGACAATCAAAGTCTTTCTTGCTGACGACCATAGGCTTTTTCGGGATGGGCTGAAACGGATTCTTGCCGAAACAACGGACATCCGAGTCGTCGAAGAAGCGACAGACGGACTCGATGCCTTGGAGAAAATGCGCCGTGGCGAATGGGATGTGGCAGTGCTGGATGTCAGCATGCCGGGCCTGAATGGACTAGAAGTACTAAAACGGATAATGGCCGATGATGCAAAGTATCAGGTACTGATGTTAAGCACGTACCATGAGGATGAATATGCGATCAGAACAATACGCGCGGGCGCATCCGCTTATCTCACAAAGAACAGTCCGACCGATCTGCTGATATCCGTGATCCGCCGTTTGGCAAATGGAGGGAAATACATAGATCCGGAACTGGCGGAGAAACTGCTGTTCGACCTGGGCCCGACATCGAAAATACCGCTGCATTCCACGCTTTCCGATCGGGAATATGACGTTCTCAAACTTATCACCGCGGGCGTATCCTTGGCCGAAATCTCCCAAAGACTGGCATTAAGCGCAAAAACCGTAAGTACTTACCGCGCCCGTATTCTGGAAAAAATGAATATGCAGAACAATGCTCAGTTAGTCCGCTATGTAACCGAACATAAATTGCTGGAATAACCGGCATGTTATTTTGATATTAAGCGCTTCCCAGCCGCTTTGCTCATAGAGCGCTTGCTCATGCGGCCGATCTCATTCATCACGCAAAAACATTGCCATGAACATGCGGTACGGAATCAGAAGAATAGCTCTCTTGGGCGATCTCAACCGGTAAAAGATGCAGTTTGCCATGCTGCACCCCTTGCATCGAAATAATATGATTGGCGAATTTTTTTACGTTCCTGATAGTTCCACTCAGGATGGTTACTTCCAGGCAATTGTCGTGATCGATATGTACATCCATCGTGGATACAATAAGGTCATGATGTCTGTGTTGTGTCGCAGTAATGCAGCTGGCCAGTTCGGGAGGGTATATATAGCTGAGCGTGGCAACGCAATGATCTTCGACATGTTCTTCCAGGCGGACGGTATCGAGTAGATCCCGTATCAGGTCACGCATGGCTTCCGAGCGATTGAAATAACCGCGCTTGTGCATTACAGAATCAAACTGCTTCGCGAGCTGATTATTAAGCGATATAGTGAGACGTTCCATGTTTACCCGCTCCAAGATATTGTTCGCTCTGGTGTCCTAAGGTAGGACTGGCTTGCAATCGGATTAAAAATATCATACTGATGAGGGGACGTCTGTCGGGGAACACTGAAATACGATGTAGGAATAAATGAATGCCTTGTCAGGGATTCCCTACACGATTAATGATAGGCTTCCAGGCGTTACGAAGATCAGTTGGCAAGTGTGTAGAATTAGAGACACCAGCAAGCATGCCGAAGATGGCGCTTAACGCGACGGCCTGATGGTTCTGCTGATAAAACATCAGGTAGCTCCAATCACACAACGACTTATATCTATATGGCTCTTGGAGCAACCATTTTTAAGGCCGATCTGCAAATCGCAGACCTGGATCGGAATTATTATCACAACCATGCGCTCACCCTCGCCCGCCACCCATCGGAAACCGATGAACGCATGATGGTGCGATTGCTGGCCTTTCTGCTGCACGCCCATGAATCACTATCTTTCGGCAATGGATTGAGCACGTGTGATGAACCCGATCTCTGGCAGAAAGACTTAACCGGCGCTATCGAGCTCTGGATAGATGTGGGTCTCCCGGATGAAAAACTCATTCGCAGAGCCTGTGGTCGTGCCAATCAGGTATGCGTTTATACATATGGTGGACGCATCGCCGACACTTGGTGGAGCCAATGCCGCAGCAAACTCGAGCAGATCAAGAACCTGACCGTGAACAATTTACCAAGGGAAGCCAGCCAGGCCATCGCAAAGCAGGCGCAACGTAACATGCGTTTGAATTGCACGATTCAGGACAGGCAGATTTGGCTGGCCGATGGGAATGAATCAACGTTGTTTGAACTGGTAAATCTGAAGAGCTTGCCGGTGACGCACCCCCGATAGTAGTCCAAGGCCGTTCTGGCAAAGTCCAGTAAATGACCTGCCCCCGAATCGGCACCTCTAAAATGGAAAATTCCCGCTCCATAGACCTGCCGGGCAAGGCATTTTCAGGCCTTATACGGTGGCGGTAAAAGTGATATCTTCAGTAACGATCTCATGACACTCATGCCCGTAGACGTCGGTGCAGTGGAACAAGCTGGATAACAAACGCGGCCAACAGGGCACTCTCCGTAAACCTGTCGGCATCAGCAAAACTTTCCTATTGTTATTACCCCCAGGCTGACGGTTCTGCTCCGTCGACCTTCCTTTTCACAGACACAATAATAAATTTTCGCAGACGCGAAAAAAATTCTTATTACTTCCATGGCTCCCTGCGACGTTACGCAGTCAGGACAGGGTTCGTTCCTGCGTTGAACCAAGTTCTGCGACGCATAGGGGGAGTGGGCATTGATGTTGTGAGAGCACCACCGATCGTAGATATGTAGACCACGCTGGCGGAACTATCGTTTGTCTGCATCGGGCTTATGAAAGTCAGTCGGTCATTGAAAATTTCAAAGCCGCCCGACTGTTGAAGTCTAATGCATTTGTCACGCCGAGATTGTTGCCGTGGGTTCCAGAGCTACGATATTTTTATTGAGTAGTCAATAAAAAGAAGACACATAAAACAGCCCCTTTCTCCCATCTCAACTTTTTGTTTAATGCATTAGAGTGACCTGCGCCACCAGGAGGTATCTGGTTGGCTGCTTTTGGACCCGTTTTTACTGACAGGAGGTCTTCAGTACTTATCCACCCGGGCTTCCAGCCCAACCTGGAGTTGACCGATCGCGCGATATTGTATCGGACACGGGCTTCAGACCAGAGATCCTCAACTATATCGAGCGATTCCATAATCTAAAAAAGAAACTGCTGAATGACGGCCTTGCTAAGGGCTGCATAAAAACGGAGGAAGCTGTTTTTGCAATCCGGATTCCTTAATGAAGGGAACAGCGTCATTCCAGATCATCATTTATCAAATCGTATAAGGGATTCAAATGACTTCAATAAAAAAAATATTTCTAGCTCCACTGGTAGCTTCATGCATATTGACACTATCGGTCGGCGAAATCCAAGCAACAGATCATATTTCTCCCTTAAAAGAAGGCAATTCACCAAGCAATGACCTTTCGAGCACCAACGCCGGCAAGATGCGGACAAGGGTCGACAGTCTGCGTGAAAAAAATGGCAAAGCGTTTGCCGACGATGACGATTACGCGGATAAGGGACGTGACCACCGGCGCGGAAAAGATGGCCCGAAATCATTGTCGCTCGGTCAACATCCTGATGTTTATAACGATCAAATACAGCCCGTCGCCACCGCAATCGACTACCACAACGGAATGATCTATCTCTTCAACTACGAAAACGACAAGTTGATTATCATAGACCCGACCACGCTCCCCGGTTGGCCTGGAAACGTTCCCTTGCAGCACACAGTCGTGATGCCCGAAGGGAAGAGGATTTATATCACTTCCGACAATACGAAGGACCATTCCTCCTATATCATCGCCTTGACCGTGAACGAGATCAATTGGGATACACGCTTGGCCTCGTTAACCGTGAATGCGGTTTTGGCAGCTGATTCCCCAAATAATCCCTCCGAGTTGCCGTTTGTCACACCAGTCAACAAGGTCCAGGCCATTCCCAACTGGCTGATAGGCAGGGGAACCCAGATTCATGGTCCCACGCTGCTCCCCTACTCCGATTTCCTCTACTTTACGGAATTTACGTCGGACAGGATACGTGTGATCAATTACAAAACGAACGAGTTTGTGAGTTTTGATCCTATCGTCATACCTGGCTACACCGAGCAGACGCATGGGGTAAATTTCAACAGATCTGGAACCATCGGTCTTGGGACAGGATACTTTTTTGACAATAGCATCATCGATATATACAAACCCAACAGGGAAACCGGTGAACTGCAGACGGTAGGTCAGATCATGCTGGGCAACGAGAAAAAGCATGCGGCTTTCACCCATTTCGTCTACTGGCTGGATGAGCGCTACGCTGTCACCGCGTCCATGCAACTGGACAAAACTTCCCTGACTCCTTCAACCACGAAAGATATCATTCCGCCTAGTGTGTGGCTGCTTGATACTCAGGAGGGAACCGCAAAGGAAATAGTCAAGTACACCAATCATGCGAATGGTCATGGCGTGTTTCGTTCTGCATCCGATATTGCGGTGGTGAACGGAAAACTCTATATCGCAGAGGAAGATACTCTTGATTACACGTTCGGAAACGATGGTTACATTTCTGTGTTCGATTTAACCGATCGAGAAAAACCGCGATTCATCAAGCGGCTTCGACCCGGCTTTGAACTACCGAAGGGATACGCCGTCGCCCACACGATCAGCCCAACGCCAGACCATCGACATTTGCTGGTGGCAAGCTGGGTTTCGGGCTATGTGCTGAAGATTGATACAGAAACCGATACTGTCGCCAAGGTTTGGGGGCCGAGTGACGGTCTGGTGAAGCCACACGGCATATTTGCCGCGGGAGGCCTTCGCTAATTTCCGGTTATCCCGCCTTATACTCGGCTCATCTGTTTTTCCCGGGATTTATCCTGGGGTTGAACAAGATGGGCCCCCCTTCTGATATGCAACCAGGATGATCGCGAATTGATATGAAGTTGAAATATATAAAAGAAATCCAATCAGGGGCATTCCGGAAGCGTTATTTTCCAGCTGTGCTGACAGCATTTCTCCTGTTTGCCCACGCCGGCATCGAAGCCGCGACTGTCATCCCGACCTCTCCGATACCTTTGCGACCGGAAATTATCGGTCAACTGAAACAAGCACAGGCGGACAAGGATACGCCGTGGCAACTGGTTGTTTTCGGTTTTACGCATTGCAAGGATGTATGCCCCACGTCTCTCGCCAATCTATCCATGCTCGTCAATGCAGCCGCGGCTGAGAAGATCAAGCTGAACGGAATCTTCGTCACGGTGGACCCAGACAGGGATACTAACGCTATTCTTTCACGCTACATCAAAGCCTTCGGGTCGGATCTTGCCTATTTGCGTTTTGAAGGTGAAGCGCTGGAGCGGTTCAAGGCCGCTTTCAGCGTCGAGACCGCTTTTTACACAAAAAATCCAGGAAATATGCAGAATTATCAGGTAGATCATAGTACTACCGCATTTCTAATCGACTCCAGAGGAAATATCAGGGTGATATTCGATGCGCTGAAGGATGCAGCTCAAATGGAGCAGATATTTCGTGAGAATAAGGCCCTGTTCGAGTCATGATTTGGCCTGTCGTACTCATTCCAATACTGATAATCGTCTCTCTCACCGCATCTGCGATGCAGATCGATGCCGATCCCCGTGTCATCGTATCGTTCATGGATAAGTCGCTTTCTCCGGAGCTCGACATTCTATCCGTGGCAACCGATATTTCCGCGGATAATCATCTCGTGTTTCAAGTCAAGACCAGGGGGGAACGGACAAAAGGGGAAGCTGGGGATCACCTCCTGCTGCGCATACTGAATGGGAAAACTTATGGTTTCCTCATTCCGATAAATCAAGAAGATGGCGATAAGGTTCTAATGTATGAAAGCGTGCTGCAGCATGACAGCACTGTATTGCCCCAGGCATTGGAAATGTCGCGTGGAAATGCCGTGCCTGTAGATTTGAATGCCAAGCGTATAGTCAACGGAGCAGAGTTTGTTCTGCCTGTCGACTGGGTCAATTTTGGTAAAGATTTTGATTTCGATGCTTATACGGTCAAGGCACACATGCAAGGGAATATTGTAGAGATCACTGAGATATACGATCAGGCAGGCAAAGGCCGTGATGGTCGCAACACATTCTCCGCCGTTACCCTGCTCAACAAACTTTGCACGCCACAACGGCTGCGATCAAGTCAGTGATTTTCTCTTTTCTATTTCCCGGCATCTGCGGGTAAAAAAGGCAGGCCGCGAATCCTGGAACTGCAAACCTTAAAATAAAGATTTGCAGTTCTTTTTCTTTAGATCTCAGGGCTTGGCTTCACCTTGAGATTATCCGGCAACCAGCGCAAGCCGGTCAATTCCAAGTCCGCTTGCCGCGCGAGGTCATCCTTCTTAAATCCGCGAAGATTGGTATTACCAATAGAAACGCCTCTTCCACCACCTCAAGAGCCAGGTCTTTGGAAATCTGAACTTTATTTTTCCGGCGACGTTTACTGCTCAGGGTGTCCTTCCCCGGCCTTGCCATCGGCATAAGTATTTTTGTTGCCATCTTCCAGTATGTGAAAAAAAGTCTCATCCTGCTTGATCATGCCCAGTTCGCTGCGGGCGCGCTCTTCAATGGCGTCGTACCCCTGCTTGAGGTCGCGCACTTCCGCATCCAGGGCAGCGTTGCGCATTTTCAGTTTCTGGTTGATTTCATGTTGCGTGATGACCTGCTGATCCACTTCCCATACTTTGAGCCAGCTACCCTTGCCCAGCCATAACGGGTATTGCATCAGAGCAATCAGGGCAGCGAATATTAAGCCCAGTACTTTCACCCGGATACCCCTAGAGACCATCCTTTATCGTAAAAGCGGCGATCCTTTTCTTGCATGGGCGCCGCCTTCAATTCCAGAATAAGCTAAATCAATGTCCGAGCCCGGCTGAATCGAGATATCGAAACCTGGATAGCCATTATCTTAGTTGATAGAACGCGTCTCGCCCGGGATAGTTGGTGGCATCGCCAAGATCTTCCTCGATACGCAGCAACTGGTTGTATTTTGCGAGGCGATCAGAGCGGGAAAGCGAGCCGGTCTTGATTTGCAGCGCATTGGTAGCAACGGCGATATCGGCAATGGTGGTATCTTCGGTCTCACCGGAACGATGCGAAATCACTGAGGTATACCCTGCACGCTTGGCGGTTTCTATGGCAGAAAAGGCTTCGGTAAGCGTCCCGATCTGGTTGAGTTTGATAAGCACGGAATTGGCGATACCCTGCGCAATGCCTTCTTTCAGGATGCCGGCATTGGTCACGAAGATATCGTCCCCCACCAGTTGCACGGACTTTCCGAGCCTGCTGGTAAGCAGCTTCCACCCATCCCAGTCGTGCTCGCTCATGCCGTCTTCAATGCTGAGAATAGGATACTTGTCTACCCATGTGGCGAGATAATCGGCAAATTGCCCCGAATCGAGGCTCAAGCCGTCCGATGCCAAATGATATTTGCCATCCTTGAAAAATTCGGAACTGGCGCAATCCAGCCCGATAGCCACATCCGGGCCCGGTATATAACCAGCTTTTTCTATGGCCTCCACAATAAGTTGCAGCGCGGCTTCATTATTAGCCAAATCGGGCGCAAACCCGCCCTCATCGCCCACGGCAGTATGCATGCCCTTGCTGTCGAGCATGCCTCTCAGGGTATGAAATATTTCAGCGCCCCAGCGCAAGGCTTCCCGAAAGCTCTGCGCGCCGAGGGGGATTATCACGAACTCCTGCATGTCAATATTGTTATTGGCATGCGCACCACCATTGATGACATTCATCATGGGGACAGGCATGGCCATTGGCCCCGCGCCACCCAAATATCGGTATAACGGCAGCCCGGACTCCTCCGCTGCCGCTTTTGCCACCGCAAGCGACACCGCAAGAACCGCATTGGCGCCGAGTCTCGATTTGTTGCCCGTGCCATCCAGGTCGATCAGCGTCTGGTCGATAAAACCCTGGTCCATCGCGTCGAGACCCATCACAGCTTCGGAAATCTCGGTATTCACATTTTCCACCGCTTTCAGCACGCCCTTGCCAAAATAGCGCTGAGTATCCCCGTCGCGTAATTCGACCGCCTCTCTAGTGCCGACGGATGCGCCGGAAGGCACGGCCGCTCGTCCGAGCACGCCGGATTCAAGCAATACATCCGCTTCTACGGTTGGGTTTCCGCGTGAATCAAGAATCTCGCGGGCGATGACATCTACAATTGCACTCATGCTATTTTTCCCTGGGTCATTTATTTATAAGTTATCGAAAACTGTTTTGCTAGGTATTCAGCTTGCCGAACGATGGTCTGAGGAAAAATAAGTCACCACTGACTTATTTGCTTGAACCCGAATATCGGACGGTTCCAATTTTTATTTTGATTTACATCACGTGGGTCTTCAGTTGGGGAGAAAAATTGTGCCCCGAATCAGGGACAAGACCGAATTTATTGGTTGGCGCTTATGGCGGTGTCTTTCGATTTATTGTGCGTTAAAGCTTCGGCTGCCGTGCATTTGCCCGCGAAACGGGCAGCTGCCTCGATAAACGCCGTGAACAGCGGATGCCCCGCTTTGGGAGTGGAAGTAAATTCTGGATGGAACTGGCAGGCGACAAACCAGGGATGCTCGGCTTCCGGCAATTCAATCATTTCACATAAACCGTCTGCTGCCGATACAGCACTCACGCGCAGTCCAGCCTGTTCCAGACGGGGAATATACTCATTGTTGACTTCATAACGATGACGATGGCGCTCGATGATTTTATCCGCCCCATAAATTTTCCGGACAAGCGATCCTTCCTTGAGTAAACATTCCTGCCCGCCCAGGCGCATGCTGCCGCCGAGGCCCGACTCTGTGCTCCGAACTTCAAGATGACCTTCGCGGGTGCGCCATTCGGTTGTCAAGGCAATTACGGGATAAAGCGTATCGGGATTGAATTCGGTGCTGTGCGTGCCTTCCATATCCGCCTTGTCACGGGCATACTCTATTACAGCCAATTGCATGCCCAGGCAGATGCCGAGATAAGGGACCCGGTTGATACGGGCATAGCGGATAGCCATGATTTTGCCCTCCACCCCACGCTTGCCGAAACCACCGGGAACCAATATCCCATCCATGTGCTTCAGGCAATCGGTTCCTTCTTTTTCGATAATTTCAGAATCCATATAATGGATCTTGATTTTGCTCTGGGTATGAATGCCCGCATGAATCAATGCTTCCGATAGCGACTTATATGACTCCGTCAGATCCACGTACTTACCGACCAGCGCGATTTCTATTGTTCGTTGAGGATTCTCCAACGCGTGCACCAGTTTTTTCCAGATGCCCAGATCTGCCGCCTTGGCGAGCATATTCAGCTTGTGGCAGACGATTTCATCCAGCATTTGTTCGTGCAGCAACGCCGGAATTTTATAAATACTGTCTACATCCAGCGCCAGAATCACCGCTTCTTCACGAACATTGGTAAATAGTGCGATCTTGCGGCGTTCCTCCGGCGGTAACGCGCGGTCAGCACGGCATAGCAGCACATCCGGCTGAATGCCGATTTCACGCAACTCTTTTACAGAATGCTGGGTTGGCTTGGTTTTCAATTCTCCCGCGGATGGGATATAAGGCAGTAACGTAAGGTGGATAAAGCAGGTATCCTCGCGAGGGAGCTGCACCGCCATCTGGCGGATCGCTTCCAGAAATGGTAGCGACTCGATGTCCCCAACCGTCCCTCCGATCTCGACGATGGCTACCTGTGCATTGGCGGCCCCGGCCCTGATGTTCAGCTTGATTTCATCGGTGATGTGCGGAATGACTTGCACCGTGCCACCCAGATAATCTCCCCGCCGTTCTTTTTTTATTACGCTCTCGTAAATCTGACCGGTAGTGAAATTATTGAGCCTGCTCATGCGCGCGGTAATGAAACGCTCGTAATGACCAAGGTCGAGGTCGGTTTCCGCCCCATCCTCCGTAACGAACACCTCTCCGTGCTGAAACGGACTCATGGTTCCCGGATCCACGTTGATATAGGGATCCAGCTTGAGCATCGTAACCTTGATACCGCGAGTTTCGAGGATAGCTGCAAGCGAGGCCGCAGCAATGCCTTTTCCCAAGGAAGATACTACGCCACCTGTTACAAATACATACTTTGTCATGGCTGCTTATGATACCGGAAAAGGTTCATTCGAACAAATTGGCGACAATGGTAAAGCGGCTTTTACCGGAAAAACAGCTTGATAGCTCAGCGGTGTAATTAGACGCGCTCTTTATTACAGCACGTGTGTCCGGTCGAATCTGATTCATCGGGAGTAAAAACCAGAGGCGCAATAACTTTGCCAGTGGAGCGGAAAGGGTGACGTTCCTGTCCGGCAGGCTGCCAGATAGTTTCAACCGCCCCCCGGTTTCCCTGCCATACGCTCCCGGATTCCAAACCAGAACGTCAGCCTTTGATATCAACCTCTGTTCCAGCATTCACCAGGTCAAACAATTCAAGTAAGTCACGGTTATGCATGCGGATGCAGCCGATGGAACCGGGTTTGCCCATTTCTGCGCTATCCGGGCTCCCATGGATATAAATGTAGCGGCGCATGGTATCGACTTTACCCATACGGTTAAAGCCCGGTTCACAGCCGGAAAGCCAGAGAATGCGGGTGAGAATCCAGTCGCGACCTGGATATCTCGCACCTAGTTCAGGGGTATAGATTTCGCCGGTGGGCCGGCGTCTGATAAATACTGTGTTGATCGGCTGGCTCGTTCCGATTTTGGCACGAATGATGTGCTTGCCAAGCGGAGTGCAAAAACTGCCATACTCCTGCCCTACCCCATTGACGGCTGAAGAAATTTGATATTTCCGGATGATATTCTGATTCTCGGCCCATAGATCAAGCTCTTGTGATGGAATACTGATTACAACTCTCATCAGCAACTCTCATCAGCATGGCGTTTCGCTGCTGTCTTGCGGCGTTTCCCAAAAAAAAGCTTCAACTTTCCCGCTCCCTCTTCCGCCAGAATATTCCCGGTCACCTGCATATGGTGGTTAAGCCGTATCTCCGCCGGCAAGTCGATCACGCTCCCGCATGCCCCTGTCTTAAGGTCCACTGCGCCATAAACCAGCCGCGCGATACGGGCGTGAAAAATTGCGCCCACACACATGACGCAGGGTTCCAGCGTTACATAAAGGGTGCAATCCGCCAAACGGTAATTACCCACATTTTTTGCCGCATTCCGCAACGCCATCACCTCCGCGTGCGCCGTTGGGTCCGCTGCCGAGATTGGGCAATTGTAACCACGTCCGATGATGACTCCATTGCTCACCACCACGGCGCCCACCGGCACCTCGCCTGCCTCTTCCGCCTGTGCTGCAAGCTCAAGCGCAGCGCGCATGAAGTCGGAATCATTATTGTTCATGACTGCTCACGTATCAGGTTACCGTAAAAATTCTCGGCGGGTAAGAATGCACCTTGATATTTCATATCGTACTACTTGTAATGCATGCTGGGCATTATGCAATAGAGGAGGCGGCTACCAGGGTTTCTTGCTATTTGAAGCAAAATAGTCTATGAAAATAATAATGTTAGTTAATACTGGTCAAGCGGTCCCGGTAAACCTTGAATAACCTTTCAGGAGATGAGTATGCCTAAATCTACGAAATCCACAAAACCTGCGAAATCTGAGCAATCAGCACAACCGGCGCAACCCGTGCAATCTACTCAATCCGTGCAAAAAAAATTGAAGCCCCTCAAGGGTCAAGATCGGGTTCGTATGGCTCGATTATTTGAAAAAATTACCGGAAACGTGCAAGAGATGAGCACGATAATGAATCGCTTGCACGGCACGCCCGTGTCCTGGACAAAATTTCGGATATCGTCTTCAGGCGCGGCGGGCACTAATGGTCCTTTCGTGATTACAGTGGTGTGCAACGAAGAAACCGGAGAATGTGGATGCTACGATCACGAGGGCGGAACGTGCGGTCCTTGCCCTGCAGTGGACCTTTAGCACCGGCATCGACAGGAGACGACATGACTTCTAATTATATCGCTGACTCGAATAATTGGCCCAGGTTGTCCGCGCTGGAGGACTGGCAGGACACTTGCACTACGCTCCACATGTGGACACAGGTTGTCGGCAAGATACGATTGGCGCTCTCTCCGGATATCAACCACGGCTGGGGTTCTACCCTCTATATCACGACGCGCGGCCTTACGACCTCACCCATCCCTTACGGAAAGTTCACGTTTGCCATCGACTTCGACTTTATTGCCCACGTATTGCGCATCACCACCTCGGAAGGCGCGGATCGCGCGCTTATGCTGGAACCCATGCCGGTCGCGAGCTTCTACCGCAAGATAATGGAAGCACTCGCCGAGTTGGGTATCGAGGTCAAGATTTTCGCCCGGCCGGTTGAGGTGGAAGTAGCCATACCATTCGAAAAAGATACTCAACATACGAGCTATGATGCCGATGCCGTTTCCCGATTCTGGCATGCGCTCGTGCATGTGGATAGGGTTTTCAAGGATTTCTGCGCCCGCTTCATCGGCAAGGTGAGCCCGGTGCATTTATTTTGGGGCGGATTTGATCTCGCTGTGACCCGGTTTTCGGGGCGAACCGCACCGAAGCATCCGGGCGGGGCACCCAATGTCGCTAACCGGATAATGGAAGAGGCCTACTCTCATGAGGTGTCGAGCGCGGGCTTTTGGCCGGGGACAGGTTTGGGCGAAGCTGCCTTTTACGCCTATGCTTATCCCACCCCTGCCGGTTTCGGTAAATATCCTGTTCAGCCAAAAGCTGCGTATTTCCACGACAAGCTTGGGGAATTCATTCTTCCCTACGAAGCTGTGCGAACGACTGACAACCCGGCACAGGCGCTGCTCTCATTTCTTCAGACCACTTACGATGCTGCCGCCACGCTGGCGCACTGGGACCGGTTGGCGCTGGAGCGCAACATGCCGTCCACGTGATACGGAACACGATGGTGTGGACGCAGCTATGATAATCTTCTACACTCGAAATCAGCCAATCAATTTTATTGGTTAACCGATGATTTTATTGGTTATCTGACGAGTGGCGGTACAGGGATAACGTACCGGGGATATTTATACCGCCACAATTTGGAATCCTGGAAAAAAATGGAGCGCAAATATGACAACCAGACCCATACCCGATGGTTACCATACATTAACGCCATACCTGATGATTGACGGCGCGGCCAAGGCCATCGAATTTTACACGCAAGCATTTAACGCAGCGGAATTATATAGATTGGGCGCGCCCAGTGGGAAAATCGGGCATGCCGAAATTCAAATCGGCGATTCCCGAATTATGCTGGCTGACGATTTCGGCTGTGAAAGCGCGTTCCGTACTTCGCAACCGGGGGCTGGCTCTCCGGTGGGCCTCCATTTATATGTCAAGGATGTGGACGCAATGTTTGCCCAAGCCACAAGTGCGGGCGCCAAAGTCATCAAGCCGGTCCAGGATCAGTTCTACGGTGATCGGACAGGCACGTTGGAAGATCCCTTCGGGCATATCTGGTTCCTTGCGACTCATAAGGAAGATCTCTCCCTGGATGAAATCAAGCAGCGTGCCGCGGCGATGTTCAAGCAAGGCGGCGCCGATACCTAGTCTGAGCGGTATGGGCAATGGATACGCGGGAATAAACCACCATGCGCAAGGCACATGTGCCTTGCGCATGGTGGTTGGGCAGAGTTAGTAGGAGTCAAAGTAGCGATACCAAAAGCGAAGCACATCGCGCCGCCTAGCAGCCTGTCGGACTTGAAGAATCGCAGCGAAAAAGTGACTGGCTGAGGGCAGATTTTGCGGATTTTGATGGCCAATAGTTATTCTATTGGCCGAAAAAGCGGCGAAATATGAACCAGCCAGACGCTTTTGCAGCCGATTTCCTTTAAGTCTGACAGGCTGCCAGACCTCCTGACACCAACTCACCCCCACGGTCCAATACCAATACCTAACTCATCCCTTCATTATCCACAGTTCGGGTGGTTTTCCGAGAGCATCTTCATGCTCTGAGCCCTTTATTTCGAAGCAAAGCGGCATTCGCATCTCTTCATTGCGGTCGTAATCGTGTAAGTTCGCGTCGATACGCTATAATGCCGGTCTTTTGCTTCGACAATGCCAACGCTGCAAGGACACAACCTGACATGCGTGCGCGGTGACCGCAGATTATTCAGGGATATCAATTTCTCCCTCGAATCAGGTGGATTGATGCAGGTTCAAGGCCCCAACGGGAGCGGAAAAACCAGCCTTCTACGCATGCTGTGCGGTCTGGCGCTACCTGCCCAAGGGGAGATTCACTGGAATGGCGCTGAAATTCGTTCGCTAGGCGGAGACTATTATGGCGCGATGACTTATCTCGGCCATTTAAGCGGCGTAAAGGACGATTTGACCGCCATCGAGAACCTGCGTATTTCCAGCGCACTGGCAGGTGCGGAGATCGATGAACATAAAGCTCATGAAGCGCTGCAACACATGGGGTTGGGCGGACGCGAGCTATTGCCGGCCAAGGTATTGTCGCAAGGCCAGCGGCGCAGGGTAACGCTGGCGCGCTTGATGGTATGCAATACCGTGTTATGGATACTGGACGAGCCTTTGACGGCGCTTGATACCGCCGCAGTGAAGCTGATGCAGGGTTTAATGGAGCGGCACCTGGAACACGGCGGTATGATAGTGATGACGACGCACCAGGAGATCGACATAACTGCCTCTGCAACCCAGCGGTTGCAGCTCGCCTGACATGTTTTTCTGGATAATCCAGCGCGACCTTCTGCTCGCGATGAGACGGCGGGCAGATGTGTTGACCACACTGTTTTTTTTCATCATCGTGGTAAGCCTTTTTCCCCTCGGCGTGGGCCCGGAGATGAGTATGCTCCGAACCATGGCGCCGGGCGTCGTCTGGGTTGCCGCACTTCTGGCTTCGATGTTGTCATTGGGGCGGATGTTCTCCAGCGATTATCTGGATGGCACGTTGGAACAGATGCTGCTGTCGCCCCAGTCACTGTCCCTGCTGGTGCTGGGCAAGGCGCTGTCTCACTGGCTGGTGACGGGTGTACCCCTTGTGCTGATGGCGCCGGTGCTGGGCATCCAATATGATTTGTCGGCGGATGCGTTGCAGGTGCTGACAGCTTCATTATTGCTGGGAACCCCGGTGTTAAGTCTGATAGGCGCCATTGGTGCGGCGCTGACTTTGGGATTGAGAGGGGGCGGTGTATTGGTGTCGCTGCTGGTGCTGCCGCTATATATTCCGGTATTGATATTTGGCGCCGGCGCAGTGGAATCGAGCGTGGCGGGTTTGGGAGCTGCGGCGCATATGTCGCTGCTGGGCGCTTTTCTGCTGGCATCTCTGGCACTGGCGCCCTGGACGGCGGCTGTGTCATTGCGGATTTCGATGGAATAAAAAACCAATTCTGAATTCAAGGTTTTTAGGTTAAAATTTAAGGCTAAGCACTTGAGGCGCAAAACCTCGAATATGGAGTTCAGTATTTTTTGACATGGCGATTAACTGGTTCAAATATTCCTCTCCGGCGAGTTTCTATTTTCTTGCCGGTAAAATGATCCCGATTTTTTCCGTTGCCGCGATTGTATTGTTCGCGGTGGGGCTTTATATCGGTTTTTTTGTTGCGCCGACCGATTTTCAGCAGGGTGAAGCTTATCGCATCATTTTCATTCACGTCCCTGCCGCCTGGATGTCAATGTTCCTGTATGTGATAATGGCGATGTGGTCCGGTATCGGCCTCGCATTCAATACCCGCCTGTCTTCCATGGTGGCCACCGCGATCGCCCCGACAGGGGCAATGTTTACCTTTCTTGCCTTATGGACCGGCGCACTGTGGGGCAAGCCCATGTGGGGAGCGTGGTGGGTATGGGATGCGCGGCTTACATCCGAATTAATCCTGCTGTTTCTCTATATCGGCTTCATGTCGTTGCAGGCTGCAATAGATGACCCGCGCCGCGCCGACAAAGCCGGCGCAATGATTGCGTTGGTAGGGGTGGTGAACGTACCGATCATCTATTTCTCCGTAAAGTGGTGGAATACCTTGCATCAAGGTGCCTCCGTCAGCGTGACGCAATCGCCGAAAATGGCTACCACCATGCTGACCGGCATGCTCATCATGTCGATCGCGTGCTGGATGTATGCGATCGCAGTGGTACTGATCCGCACGCGGACAATCATTCTGGAACGCGAGCGCCACACGGCGTGGGTAGGTGAGTTACAAGGGGCAGGGGTGGCTTCGTGAACTGGACGAGCGTGGCCGATTTTCTCGATATGGGTGGATATGGATTCTACGTATGGGGATCCTATCTGGTGTCGGTTCTCTGTATTGTCGGAGAAATTGTTCTGGTTTTTAACCGCAAGCGAACTTTGCTCAGACATCTCAGTCTGATTCATCAGTCAACTAAACAAGAGAAGGGAAATGAAACCACGTCATAAAAAACTGGCAATTATCGCTTCAAGCGTGACTGCATTAGGCGTTGCTTCGATACTGGTTTTGAATGCATTCCAGAGCAACCTGGTCTTCTTCTTCAGTCCCACCCAGGTAGCAAACAACGAAGCGCCGGTAGGCAAGAGCTTTCGCATCGGCGGGCTCGTGGAGGAAGGAAGCGTCAAGCGGCAGCATGATGGCGTGACAGTGAACTTCGTGGTAACGGATACCGCAAAGGTTATCCCGGTCGTATACACGGGCATCCTTCCCGATCTGTTCAAGGAAGGCAAGGGCGTGGTAGCCCAGGGAAAGCTCGCGCAGAATGGCGTTTTTCGCGCAGATGAGGTGCTTGCGAAACACGATGAAAATTACATGCCGCCGGAAGCCGCCAGTGCCCTCGATCAGGCGGACAAGGCACGTAAAACCGTGCTGATGCAATAGCACGGATAGTGCAAGGCCGGGCAGGCCGGGAAAACTTTCCTGAACTTCAAACCTGACCTCAGTTCCGATTCCAAATCCATAAACCATAACCGATACCCTTAGCCATGATTCCAGAACTTGGTAACTTCGCTCTGATTCTCGCCCTGCTGCTGGCGCTTATACAAGGTACCCTGCCCATTATCGGCGCAGCCCGCGCCATTCCCTCATGGATTGCGCTGGCCCGTCCGGTGGTTCAGGGACAGTTTGTGTTTGTCCTCATCGCATTTTTCTGCCTTGCCTATTCATTCGTCAACAGCGACTTCACGGTTATAAACGTCGCTCAGAATTCGAATTCGAAACTGCCGGTGGAATATCGGTTTGCCGCAACATGGGGTTCGCATGAAGGGTCCCTGTTATTGTGGACATTAATGCTGGCGACCTGGTCGGTCGCGGTCAGCGTGTTCAGCCGTCACCTGCCGAATGAGATGGTAGCGCGGGTACTCGGCGTCATGGGTCTGGTGAGCGTAGGTTTCCTGTTGTTCATGCTTTTCACCTCGAACCCCTTCGACCGGATGTTGCCGGGCGCCATGGAGGGAAGCGATCTCAATCCTCTGCTGCAAGATCCGGGCATGGTCGTTCATCCACCCATGCTCTATATGGGTTATGTAGGCTTCTCCGTCGCATTTGCTTTCGCCATTTCCGCGCTGCTCAGCGGGCAAATGGATGCAACCTGGGCGCGTTGGTCGCGCCCGTGGACTACAGTCGCCTGGCTGTTTCTCACTATCGGCATCATGCTGGGAAGCTGGTGGGCCTATTATGAGCTTGGATGGGGCGGCTGGTGGTTCTGGGACCCGGTGGAAAACGCTTCTTTCATGCCATGGCTGGTTGGCACGGCACTGGTTCATTCCCTGGCGGTAACAGAAAAACGCGGCAGCTTCAAAAGCTGGACCGTACTGCTGGCCATATGCGCGTTTTCCTTGAGCCTGCTCGGTACATTCCTGGTTCGCTCGGGCGTACTGACCTCCGTTCACGCATTCGCAACCGATCCCAAACGCGGCATTTTCATTCTGGCTTTTCTGGTTATCGTCATCGGAAGTTCACTGCTGCTTTTTGCCTGGCGTGCGCCAAAGATCGGATTGGGCGGCAAGTTTGAACTGGTATCCAGAGAATCCATGCTGCTCGCCAACAATCTATTGCTCGTGGTAGCAGCGGGCAGCATCCTGCTGGGCACGCTTTACCCGTTGATCATGGATGCGCTTGAGCTCGGCAAATTATCGGTTGGCCCCCCCTACTTCGAAACAGTATTTGTCCCATTGATGACACCAGCGATTTTTCTGATAGGCGTGGGTCCCCTCGCCCGCTGGAAACAGGCAAACCTGCCTGAACTTGCGATACGTCTGCGCTGGGCCTTCGTTATCAGTGTGGTGACCGCCCTATTGATGCCGTTCGTCATGGGCGAATGGAAACCTTTCGTAAGTTTCGGTCTGCTGCTGGCTTTCTGGGTCATTGCCAGTATCATTGTCAGCCTGGTACATCGCCTGCAAAGCAGTAGCAGGAAGGGTTTGTTCGCGAAACTTGCCGCGCAATCACGCAGTTATTACGGCATGCATGCCGCACATCTGGGCATAGCGGTGTTCGTTATCGGGGTAACGCTCGTCGGCGGTTATGAAACCGAGAAAGACGTGCGCATGGAAGTCGGCGATACCGTCGAAGTAGGAGGCTATACATTCCATTTCAACGGTGCAAAGAAGGGAACGGGGCCGAATTACGTAGCGGATATCGGCAATATGGATGTATTGCGTGACGGTAAAAAAGTGACCGTCATGGAACCGGAAAAACGCGTCTACAACGCATCGGGAATGGCTATGACCGAGGCAGCGATAGATACCGGTATTCTGCGTGATCTCTATGTTGCCCTGGGCGAACCACTGGAAAACGGCGCATGGGTGGTGCGTGTTTACCATAAACCGTTTGTCGACTGGATCTGGTTCGGATGTCTGTTGATGGCATTTGGCGGCGCCCTGGCTGTGACCGATCGGCGTTATCGTCTTTCGCCACGCAAACAGCGCGAGCCTGTTGACGACAAAAAAGCAGTGGGCAAAGCCGGCAAGCGTGGCAAGCCCGGAACAGCCACCCCTGCGCCTTTGATTACCAGGAGCGGAAAGGCATGACGCGTTTCCTGCTGCCGCTGGCGGCATTCATTGTCCTTGTCGCGTTTCTGCTTATTGGCCTGAATCTCAATCCCCGGCAGGTTCCTTCGCCATTAATTGGAAAACCGGCCCCTGAATTCCGCCTGGAGCAATTGCACGAATCGGAAAAGATGCTGACGTCCAAAGACAATCTTGGCAAGGTATGGCTTCTGAACGTATGGGCTTCGTGGTGTGTCTCATGCCGCGAGGAGCATCCGGTATTGGTTGAGCTGGCCAAGTCGGGAATAGTCCCGGTCTACGGCCTCAACTACAAGGACGAGCGTGACCTCGCCTTGCAGTGGCTCAGGCAATTCGGCGACCCCTATACCGCTAGCGCCAGAGATCCGGAAGGGAGGACAGGCATAGATTATGGTGTATATGGCGTTCCGGAAACTTATGTCATCGATAAAAACGGAGTCATCCGTTACAAACAGATTGGTCCAGTAACGGTGGAAGCACTTGAAACAAAAATTCTGCCGCTGGTGAAGGAGTTGCAGGGATGAGTTTTGTCAGTATGAAAAAGCTCGCCTTGTTGTTCGCCCTGATGCTTCTGGTGCCTTACGGCTGGACCAAGGAAGCAGCGCCGGTGGCTGAAGATCCCGAGATCGAGCGGCGCATGATCGCGTTGTCCGAAGATCTACGCTGCCTCGTATGCCAAAATGAATCCCTGGCGGGTTCACGGGCTGATTTTGCCAATGACCTGCGGCGCGAAATCCGCGAACAGATGCATGCAAACAAAAGCGACAAGGAGATTGTCGACTTTCTAGTGGCACGTTATGGCGATTTTGTACTCTATCGCCCTCCGGTCAAGCCTTCGACCATGTTCTTATGGTTCGGTCCGTTTATCTTTCTTCTGATTGGGGCAGTACTACTGGTCGTTTATCTCAAGCGCCGCCGCAATCAGATTGAAGAACCAATGCTATCCGAACAACAACGCAAGCAGGCTGAGTCCCTGCTAAAGGAAAGCAAGGGTAATAACGCATGACGTCATTTTGGGTTGTCGCCGGCATATTTATTGTCGGGGCCTTGCTGTTCGTTCTTCCTACGCTGTTGAGTAAAAGAAATCGCCAGACTGGCGTGGCGCGTGACGCGACCAATGTCAGCATTTACCGCGATCAACTGGCCGAACTCGATAGCGACTTGCGCAATGATATTCTGACTCATGAGCAATACGAACAAAGCAAACGCGAATTACAGCAGCGGATGCTGCAGGATATTCCCGACGGCGAAGTTATGGAGGCAGCGGCAACAGGCGGGAATCGCAATGTTGCCACCATCACATTAACAACGCTTGCCGTGCCGCTGCTGGCGGTTTCGCTTTATCTCTGGTTGGGCAATACAAAGGCTTTATTACCACAGCCACCGATCGAGCAGGCCGCCATGTCCGCGGAGGAAGGTCATCCAAATTTTTCAGCAGTACTGGAAAACCTCATAGAGCGGCTCAAAAACCAGCCTGATGACCCGGAAGGCTGGCTCATGCTGGGACGAACCTATGCAATGATGCAGCGCTTCGACGAAGCAAAGGATGCTTATGAGAAGACGCTTGCCCTGAGCCCGGACAACTCCCAGGTCATTACGGATTATGCTGACATCTTGGCAATGACAAATAATGGCAGCTTGTTGGGGGAACCTCTCGAACTGATCAATAAAGCACTGCGTCTGGATCCCGGTAACCCCAAGGCGTTGGCGCTGGCCGGCACGGCTGAGTTTGAGAGAAGAAGATTCAAGGACGCCGCCGCCTATTGGGAAAAACTACTGGCGCTTATTCCACCCTCCGAGTCGGAGTTGACGGAGTCGGTTAAAAACAGTATCGCAGAAGCGAAATCCCTGGCATCAGGAAAAGGCAGTTTAATGGCAAGCACGCAGGATCAGCCATCCAGCAACCGGACTCCTCCTCCTGCCAATAAGCCTGAACCGGTTGCGGGTACAGCAGCTTCGACTTCGTCAGGCACGCTTTCCGGTAAGGTTACGTTGAGCCCCGCACTCGCTGGCAAGAGTTCGCCCAACGATAGCCTGTATATCTTTGCCCGCGCCAAGGTGGGGCCAAAAGCGCCATTGGCGACCCTGCGCTTGGAGGTCAAAGATTTACCAGCGACTTTTTCGCTGAGCGATGCGATGGCCAGATCCGGCGTGCAGCTCTCCAGTTTTGCGGATGAAATGGTGGTAGGCGCCAGAATCTCGAAATCCGGCTCACCTATGCCACAAAGCGGCGATCTGCAAGGTTTCAGCCAGCCCGTCAGGATTGGCGACAAGGGTATCAATGTTGTAATTGATCAGCAGCTACCCTAGCCGGGATAGAAAACTGTTCAACCAAGGTATGGGTTTCCCCGGCCTCTGCTGGACGCAGAACGTCTAAGCGTAAGATGCACAAGGTATTGTAGGGCGGCAGTAGCGAAGCAATTCGCCTACTGCCGCCCTATCCCTCTGGTATTGTCCGGCTTTCTCCACGAGAATTAGCTGTTCGTCCCCAACCCCATTCGTTGGTAAAGCTCCTCAGCCGTAAAGCACCATCACTTCCCTGACGTTCGTCAGCGATTCTCTATTGCCTGCAGCAACCCAAAGGCAGCCGCAAGCAGGCTTGCAACATCTATCGGCTAGCGACGTAACTGGTAATTTACCCAGAGCGCTGCAGTTAACAACAGCACCGCTCCCGCTTGATGAGCTGCAGCCAACGGCAGAGGGACAACAAGCAATAATGTGGAAATTCCCAAGCTTATCTGTATGCCAAGCATAACCAATAGCAACGTGCATGCGAGGCGAGCCGAACCTGAAAGTGGCAATTTCCTGGATTTAAGCCAGAAAACTGGAATAAGGATCGCGAGCATCCAGGCTATCAGGCGATGATCGAATTGAACCGTTGCCATGTTGTCGAAGAAATTTCGGTACCATGGTTCCAGCATGAATATTTCGGGTGGAATGATATGGCCATTCATCAAGGGAAAAGTATTGTAGGCAAAACCCGCCTGGATACCCGCCACAAAACCTCCCGATAAAATCATTATGAATATCAGGGTGGTCAGCGCAGTCGAGAAACGGCGTAAGCCGCCTAATCCGCTGCTGCTTAATGATGTGCCAACCGGATAAAGTAGCCCTAATGCCACCCAAAACATAGCGGCATAGATGGCGAAAGCAAGCCCCAAGTGAGCTGTCAGTCGATATTGACTAACGTGGGGGTTATCCACCAGTCCGCTCTTTACCATATACCAGCCCATTGCGCCCTGCAGACCTCCGAGAACAAAAATGCCGGCCAACTTCAGACCCAATGGCCGGTCGATTGCTTTTCTCGCAAGGAAATATACGAAGGGCACAAAAAAGGCCAATCCGATGACTCGCCCCAACAGACGGTGAAAATATTCCCACCAGAAAATGCCTTTGAATTCCTCCAGGCTCATGCCGACATTGATCTTTTTATACTGAGGCGTCTGATGGTATTTTTCAAAAAGCTCGTCCCAATCGCTCTGGCCGAGCGGGGGCATGGTGCCGACGATGGGTTGCCATTCGACAATGGACAGTCCGGAATGGGTGAGCCGGGTAACGCCGCCGACGACCACCATGGCAAATACCAGAGCGCAGCAAACAAGCAACCAAATAGCAATGGGTTTGTGCATGATAAAATTGGAAGTTAACTGTATGCGGAAATTAACGATGACGAATGAATCGCCGTCTAAAGATTTTTCAAACCAGGGGATTCGAGGATTTATTTCGCGCGCATTAGACGTTGTTTGTCGCGCACCCACTCTTTCTGTTTCTCGGACTCGCGTTTGTCATGCTGCTTCTTGCCTTTGGCCAAGCCGATTTCAAGCTTGATTTTACCCGCCTTATAGTGCATATCCAGCGGCACCAGCGTGTACCCCGCACGCTCCACCTTGCCGATAAGCCGTTTAATTTCCTCGGCATGCAACAACAGCTTGCGGATACGAACCGGATCCGGCTGGATATGGGTGGAAGCTGCCAACAAAGGGCTGATATGACAACCGATCAGAAACAGTTCACTATTACGGATGACAACGTAAGCTTCTTTTAACTGAACCCGCCCCGCACGAATCGCTTTGACCTCCCAACCTTCGAAAACTACGCCTGTTTCATGCTTCTCTTCGATAAAATAATCGTGAAAGGCTTTTTTATTCTGAACAATGCTCATGTATTGGAAGAAAAAGGGTGAGTTCCATGCGGGTTTCGTGTATTTTAGCAGCTTTCAATACTGTCTCGTTCGATCCGGGCAGTTTATCTTATGGCTGAAATCGAAAAGTCAGTACTGATAGGGCACTCTGCGAGCCAGATGTTTGCATTGGTGGATGCAGTGGAAGACTATCCCAAGTTTTTGCCATGGTGTGGCGGTTCATCCGTCACTCCGCAAAATGATTCGACCACGCATGCAACGATCCAGATCGATTATCACCACATCAAGCATAGCTTCACTACCAGGAATATCAAGCATCCGCCGGAACTGATCACCATGACGCTGCTGAACGGCCCCTTCCAAAACCTGGATGGCCACTGGCGTTTTACCCCTTTGGCGGAGAATGCCTGCAAGATAGAATTTCGTTTGCATTATACGTTCGCGCACATGATTCTCGAAAAACTGGTGGGTCCGGTATTTTTCATAATCGCCAATAATCTTGTGGACGCATTCATCGAGCGTGCGGAAGAGGTTTATGGGAGTTCATGAGCGCAAGATTGAGATCGAAGTGGTCTACGCTCTGCCGGAAAACCAGATTATGCGGCAAATAACCGTGCCATCCGGAACAACAGCGAGGCAGGCTGTGGAGCTTTCCGCAATCATCGATCTTTTCCCTGGAATAGACCTTGCCCACAACAAACTGGGCATATTTGGCAGGCTGGTCAAACATGGAGCGGTCCTGCGTGAGGGCGACCGTGTAGAGATCTACCGGCCCTTGATGGTGGATCCGAAAGAGAGTCGCAGGAGACGGGCAAAAGAATTCAAATCAATCCGCAAGATGGAAACATAAGCGGGAAAGTTCTTCACCGCATTATCACAAAAAAATAACTCCCGCCTCGTCTTTCCACGTCTTGAGAATATAAGCGGACCCCTGCTTTCAGGGGTCCGCTCCATCGAAGCACTTTCCCATCTTGTTGACGGTGATTATTATTATCATTATCATCACCGGCACCGCGTTGCTGCCGTAACAATCCTGATTTTCGTCCCCGACCGGCCTGATCAGGCCGGGTATCCGACGTCAAATATTGTAGAAAGATACCACGGCGGAAAAAAGGATATCAAATCGAGAATGGGACAAACAGGGCCCAGTATGGAGAACTCATGACACGCTCGTTTTCATTTGCAATATGCTTACTCACACTTTCGCTCCTCACTGCATGCGCAGGTCAACCCCGTTTGGCAAAATCTGGCTCATCCCAGTATCAGACAGTAGAACGTCCGGTTGCCGGTTGTGCTGCTGGTGAAGACCCTTTCAACTGCGATCGCCGTGCCATTCTTGCAATGCTGGGTGGATACGAAGTCCAGTTCAGGTTTGAGGAGACGGTGGTGTTGAAACCAGGCTATGAGCGTAAAGAACCCAAGCGCAGCATGGGTTTTGAGTCCGTGGTGCTGGTCGAAGATGCCGGCAGACGGATCTCGCTGCAACACATTCTTGTAATGGGTGGCGGCGCCATTACTAAACACTGGCGTCAGGACTGGATATATGAGTCGCCAAAGCATTGGGTATTTGTGGGCGACCAACGCTTTGAGGAGCAAGAGCGCAATGCGGCCGAGATACCTGGCACCTGGACGCAACTGGTTTACGAAGTCAATGATGGCCCGCGGTACGCCGGCAACGGAAAATGGAATCACAAATACGGGATATCGACCTGGACCTCCGGGCGGACTTGGCGGCCGCTACCCCGGCGCGAATATACCAAGCGCAGCGATTATCAGCTGATCAATGCCGAAAACCGTCAAACGATTACCCCGCAAGGCTGGGCGCACGAGCAGGACAATACCAAAGTCATACGCATGCAAGATGGCAAGGACATACCGCTGGTCCGTGAGTTCGGCTTCAACGACTATCGCCGCATTGAAGGTTACGACTTCGGGCCCGCATTGGCCTATTGGAAGGGAACGTCTGATTTCTGGTCGGAGGTACGCGCACGTTGGGCTAACCGGTTCGCCGCGAACGGATCGATAACGCTGTCTCTTCAAACGGGCGACGAGAACTTTAACAAGACACTGCTCGACCTTGGGGATGCATACATGAAAAACCCCCAGGTTAATTTATACCAGAAGCAGCTTGACGATGCCTTCAGCAAATTCGTCCATGTGAATACAACTGCGCCAGCTATCAAGCGCTGAGCGTATGCGCGACTGGCCGTCGAGCCGTACACTGCGAGGCAGTCGTATATTGTCACGCAAGTAAACGCAGATCGGAGCAAGTAAGCCAAAGAAGCTTGGTGAGGTAAATGATTGGACGCGCTTCCATTGAGGATGATGGTATTTGAAGCGCGGCAAAACTGGAGGAAAAGCCTTCCCTTTCTTTTTTCTTCCCGGGCGGGATACCAATGAAAATGTACGAGATTCCCGTCGTAGCGCCCTACCGGCTTGATCTTACGGTAAGTGTGCTTCGGCGGCTCTCGACAAATATCGTTGATCTACTCACGCCGGAAGGACAATACGTCCGCGCACTCCTCGGTTCGCCAGAGCCTGTGATCGTCCGGGTCATGCAGAACCGGCAGAACTCATTGTCCGCCACCATCGAGGGCGATACGAATAACGAGCCGAATGTGTTCGGGCTCGTGCGCAAGATACTCGGCTGCGATCACGATCTGATGGATTTCGAACATTCGGCTGCGACTATCCCATGGCTGGCCCCCTTGGTCCAGCGCATGTACGGTGTAAAACCGCCCCGCTATCCCACTCTCTGGGAAGCCTGCGTTAACGCGATTGTGTTTCAGCAATTGAGCCTGGCATCCGCCACTGCGATTATGCGTCGCTTGATTGTTGCCCTGGGACAATCGGTGAAAGCTGAGGGTATACCTGTGCCACTGTATGTATTTCCGGCTGCGGAAAGCTTTTTGCGTGCAACCGACGATCTTCTGCGCAAAACCGGGCTCAGCGCCAGCAAAATCGCAACATTGCGGCGCGTAGCCGAAGCGCTCACATCCGGCAGAATTGATACGGCCAAACTGGAGCAATGCAAGAGCGAGGATGCGGCAGCCATCCTTCGGCAGATAAAGGGAATCGGTCCATGGACGGCCGCCGTCATTCTATTGCGTGGCTTGGGGCGGCTGGATGTGTTCCCCGCCAATGACACCAGCGTGGCAAGTAATATTGCGCTCGTCTCGGGCACTGCCCCATGCGATGCAGGGAGCGTCCTGGATACGCTTGGCCGGCAGAGGGGGATGCTGTACTTTTATTTGCTGCTCGCCCGCCTGGAATCCCGCGGTGAGATCGGCCGTCCGTCATTCGAGGGACCGTAACCGACCGCTGAACGTGCTTGCGGTGAAACTACCAGTAGTGTCTCAGGCATTTATTTTTTTAACGCCGACCCTTTATGCATCGCTCTTGATCTCATATTGCGGCTCATCCTCGCTCGCATGATGCGTATAGCCCTTGTAGGCGACGTCTTTTGTATGCACTTTGATAATCTTTCCGCTGACATGTCCGGCTTCCGAGTTCCAGGTGACATGATCGTCGACTTTGAATTTGCTTATCACGATGTTTGGCTCCTTACGGCTAATGCTTACGATTAAAACGGACGGCGGCTGATTCGAATTTTTCCCCCTCCGTAAGAATTGTCTGTCGAGGTATATCACAGGTTATATAAGTGGCCTCGCGACTTGTTATAGCACCACTTGTGTGGGAGGGCCGGGCAAAAAATCGCTAGCAGCCTATCGGATTTAAAGAATCAAGGACCGCTTGAAACCACCAGGACTTCCGGAATCGACATGTTGCCAACATCACCCCTTCATAACGACAAGATAGAGTTGTTTTATAGATCGATCAACGCACATCGTCAAGGACTGGCTCTTGCACGCGTCCGCCAAAACTTTCGGAATTAAAGGTTTGGCTGCGTACCCATTCGGCATGTCTGGAATACCGCTTCGGATATGAAGGCTCGTCCATCTTGATATAGTTCATTCGCCACAATCCATGAGGTTCGTTATAATGCCGCTTTGTGAAGGATCAATGCCATGAGACTGGTTGAGAAAGCTCTAACCTTCGACGATGTTCTGCTGCTTCCCGCCCACTCGGTGGTTTTACCACGCAACGTTGCCTTGACGACGCGCCTTAGCCGCGAAATCTCCCTTAATATACCGCTGGTTTCGGCCGCGATGGATACGGTGACTGAGGCGCCGCTTGCTATCGCGCTTGCGCAGGAGGGCGGCATCGGCATTATCCACAAGAATATGTCGGCGGAATCCCAGGCAGCCCACGTAGCCAACGTCAAGCGCTTCGAAAGCGGGATAGTGAAAGATCCCATCACCATCCCGCCGGACATGACAGTCCGTGACGTACTCAACCTCATCCGCAAATACAAAATATCCGGTTTACCCGTAGTGGAAGGATCGAAAGTCGTCGGTATCGTCACAAACCGGGATCTTCGTTTCGAAACCAATCTGGATCAGCCCATCAAGAACATCATGACGCTGAAAGAGCGGCTGGTAACGGTAAACGAAGGCACCGGCCGCGAAGAGGCGATGACGTTGCTGCACAAGCATCGCCTGGAACGAGTCCTGGTGGTGAATAGTAACTTCGAATTGCGTGGACTGATTACCGTCAAGGACATAATCAAGACATCCGAGCATCCCAACGCATGCAAGGACGACCTGGGGCGTCTACGCGTAGGCGCGGCCATTGGCGTCGGTGACGGCAGTGAAGAACGCGCGGAGGCACTCGCCGAAGCGGGCGTGGACGTAATCGTGGTGGATACTGCGCATGGACATTCACAGAGCGTGCTTGACAGGGTACAGTGGGTAAAGAAAAGGTTTCCGCAAATCCAGGTTATCGGCGGGAATATCGCTACCGCTGCGGCCGCCAAAGCCCTGGTTGACCACGGAGCTGATGCGGTAAAAGTCGGAATAGGCCCTGGCTCAATCTGCACGACCCGCATTGTTGCCGGCGTCGGCGTGCCGCAAATCACCGCGATCAAGAACGTATCCGAAGCGTTGGCAAACACCGGCGTACCGCTGATCGCCGACGGCGGCATTCGCTATTCCGGCGATATCGCCAAGGCAATTGCCGCAGGAGCCAACTCTGTAATGTTGGGCGGGTTGTTCGCGGGCACCAGCGAAGCGCCGGGCGAAATCGAGCTATTCCAGGGACGGTCCTATAAAACCTACCGCGGCATGGGGTCACTGTCTGCAATGCAGCAGGGTTCGAGCGACCGCTACTTCCAGCAAGCTGAGCAGAATGCCGAAAAACTCGTACCGGAAGGCGTAGAAGGCCGTGTTCCCTTCAAAGGCAGTGTTATTGCCGTAATTCATCAGCTTATCGGTGGGCTACGCTCCGGCATGGGTTATCTCGGTTGTGAAACCATTGACGACATGCACGCCAAAGCCGAGTTTATCGAAATTACCTCTGCCGGTATTCGCGAATCTCACGTCCATAACGTGCAGATCACAAAAGAAGCACCGAATTATCGTGTGGAATAGCTGTTGATATAGCAATGTAGTACATCAAAATATCGCTGCCTGAATGATTCAAATTATCCCCTCATGCTGCGCTGCCTGTCCTTGCAAGTGGATAACGATACGCCTTTCTCGCACTCCGCACGACTCCGACCGCGTCGTTTTTAACTTTCCATTCAAGCTTTACTTGAAGCTGCCGGATATCCCGGCGCACCCCATCAGGCTATGCATCAAAAAATACTCATTCTCGATTTCGGTTCCCAATATACACAGCTGATTGCCCGCCGAGTCCGGGAAAGCAACGTCTACTGCGAAATCCACGCATACGACGTGAGTTCGCAATTTGTCAGGGATTTTGCGCCGAAAGGCATCATTCTTTCGGGCGGCCCGGCTTCTGTAGCAGAGTTTGAAACGCCACGGGCGCCGCAGATCGTTTTTGAACTGGGCGTCCCGGTGCTGGGTATTTGCTATGGTATGCAGACCATGGCCGCCCAATTGGGCGGCGCGGTTGAAAATTCCAAGGTGCGCGAATTCGGTTACGCTGAAGTGCAGGCAAAAAACGGAATTGCTCTGCTGCGAGACATATACGACCGTGCCGATACCGCAGGCAAACAGACGCTCGACGTGTGGATGAGCCATGGTGATGCTGTCACCAAGCTTCCTCCCGGCTTTGAATCCATGGCCAGCAATGCCTCTACGCCCCTAGCTGCCATAGCGGATGAGGCGCGAAAATTCTATGGCATACAATTCCATCCGGAAGTGACTCACACCCCGCAGGGCAAGGCCATTATCGCGCGGTTCGTGCACGAAATTTGCGGGGCCGGGTATGACTGGAACATGCCTGACTACATGGAAGAAGCGATCGGCAGAATCCGTTCCAAGGTAGGAGCGGACGAGGTTATTCTGGGCCTGTCCGGTGGCGTCGATTCATCGGTAGCCGCAGCACTCATTCATCGCGCCATCGGCAAACAACTTACCTGTGTATTTGTGGATAACGGCCTGCTGCGGATGAACGAAGCCGAACAGGTAATGGATACCTTCAGCAGAAATCTGGGCGTAAAAGTCATCCACATAGACGCCAGCGGAGAGTTTCTCAAGCACTTGCAAGGCGTCAGCGATCCTGAAATGAAACGCCGCATCATCGGTCGGGAATTCGTCGAAGTGTTTCAGCGCGAAGCTGCGAAAATTCCTAGTGCGCATTGGCTTGCCCAAGGTACGATCTACCCGGACGTGATCGAATCCGCAGGCGGAAAAACGAAAAAAGCGCAGACCATCAAATCGCATCACAATGTAGGCGGCCTGCCCGATACGCTGCATTTGAAACTTCTGGAACCGTTGCGCGAATTATTCAAGGACGAAGTACGCGAACTTGGGGTGGCGCTGGGACTTCCGCATGACATGGTCTTCCGCCACCCCTTTCCCGGGCCCGGACTGGGAGTTCGCATACTCGGCGAGGTAAAGCGTGAATACGCTGAATTACTACGCCGTGCCGATGCGATCTTTATTGAAGAATTACGTATGTCGGGCTGGTACGAGAAAACCTCTCAGGCGTTTACGGTATTTCTGCCGGTAAAATCCGTAGGGGTGATGGGCGACGGACGCACTTATGAATACGTGGTGGCCCTGAGAGCAGTTCAAACCGAAGACTTCATGACTGCACACTGGGCGGAACTTCCCTACCCCCTGCTAGCCAGGATATCCAATCGTATCGTCAACGAAGTACGCGGGATTAACCGCGTGGTCTACGATATCTCGGGCAAGCCACCCGCAACGATTGAATGGGAATGATGTGAGGTTGTTTGCAAATTATCAAGAGCTATTGAAAATAGTGTACGTCATTGATTAATTAATTCCCTACAACATCTATTGGTTATGGCCCCAAGCAAAACGAAACATCGATAAAGCCGACGGTAAATCGGGAACCTCAGATTCAGACCGAGATTTTTACCGCTCATTCTATTTTGGTCTTCACGATAAAAATCGTCTTGAAAGCCTAGGATTCATGCAGGTTTTCGGGCATCTTCAGGTTTTCTGGCCTTTGACGGTAAAACCATCTCGAACAGGAGAAAAACAAGATGCTTACCGACCGCCTTAGCAAACTCAAGCCCACAGCGAGCTCTCATACAAGATCGCCGACCATGACGGTATGCACATCACGGGATTAATGGCTGGAACCATCGGCGAATTTACCGGAGACCGAGACGTAAGGAACACTACATGCGGAGCTGCTTTATCCAAGGAGAATTAGCTTCCTTCGATGCCTATATGAAAGGGCCGAGCAGCGAAACCTCTTTGTAGATGGCATATAACTTACCTAGGCACTTGCTACGCGGTCTTTTAATATTAGCTGCGATGATGTTGCTGCGATGATGTTGTGTTGCGAGTAGACAAATACAAATAACTCAAGGAAAAAAAAATGCTCGCAAACATAAAGGGATTGGTCGATCGACTGGAACTATCTCAGGCCAAAGCGATGATGCCGCTTTTTGAGGCCATATCGAATGCGATTGATGCCATTGAAGAACACCAAAACGGTTTCTCAAACCACTTGGTTCGCATACGGCTAGTAGCGACACAGGATCTGGCTCATCAAGGAGGTGATGATGTATTAGTGTTTGATGGCTTTGATATCACGGATGATGGGGTTGGCTTTGATGATGCCAATTTGGCTTCATTTCAGGAGGCACACACGCTTTCAAAGGTTAAGGTTGGCGGTAAAGGAGTCGGTCGCTTTACCTTTCTGAAGGTATTTTCAAGTGTCCAAATTCGAAGCGTCTTTCAGCGTTTAGGCAAAACTTTTTTGCGTGAATTTGAGTTCTCAATTGCAAATGAGTTGAAAGGGGCGGATGACGTTAAGTCTGTCACCGAATCACTGGGAACCACGCTTTCAATGCGTAGCATGGCTTCCAAATATAAGGGCGGCTGGCCTCATGATCCAGCCATTATTGCCGAGCGAATCCTCGCGCATTTTCTTATCCGGTTCGCAGCGCGTTCCTGCCCCCCTATGGTGTTGGAATCACCTATGCATGCATCCATTGACCTTCATGCTCTCTTTCAATCGACTGTGCTATCGCACATTGAAGAAAGGTTCTTTGATGTACTCGGTCATACCTTCGCTTTACAAGCGTATCGACACCGTGATGGCCGCTCTCGGCACGACCTGTACTTATGCGCGAACGGGCGAGAAGTCACAATAAACAAGCTGCGTGATCTTCTGCCCGAGCTGCCTGAACGCCTGCTGGATGGCGATCAGGAGCCCTATACACTGATCATTCTCGTTACAGGGGAATATCTCGACGATCACGCCAACCAAGAGCGAACGAGAATTTTCTTTCAGTCCGACGATGAACCCGATTTGGACGAAACGCTTGTGTCACGCCAGGAGCTCAATCGCAGTATTGTAGAAACGCTCCGCCCGTTGCTCTCGGATGACTTGAAATCGACGAACGAAGACAAGCGCCTTCAAATCGAAAAGTTCGTCGAGCAAGCCCCTGAGTACCGAGCATTAACCCATCCGCGCTACAAAGAACTGATCGAACAACGCATTCAGCCTGGACTGCCAACTGAGAAACTCGACGAGGCGCTGCTTCATGTGAAGCGGGATGTTGAAGACTCTGTGCGCAAGGAAGTACGCCACGTAGCCGCGCTGTTTGAAACCGAGACATTTGAGCAGTATCAAGAGCGATTTCAGGTTGTAGCGGAACAGGCTAATGAGCTTGGGAAAGCCCAGCTCGCAGCCTACGTTGCACACCGCCGCACCATTCTTGACCTTGTCAGCCAGAGCCTTAAAAAGGTGCGCATCGACAACAAATACCCATTTGAAAAAATCCTTCACAAGATGATCTTCCCGATGGGCGTCACGTCGAAAGATATATTCTTCGAGCAACAAAATCTGTGGGTCATTGACGAACGGCTGTGCTACCACACTCTTCTTACGTCCGACAAGAAGCTAAATGGTGTGCCTGGATTGAAAAGAACATCAGGCAAAGAGCCGGACATCTTTGCTTTCTTCTACGACACGCCGATTGGCGTAGCGGAATCGGATAATTTGCCAAGTGGGGGCATTATTATCATCGAGTTCAAAAGACCCGGACGAGACGACTACGATAAAGACCCAGCGGATCAAATCATTCAACGTTTTCGGGAAATTAGTAATGGCAATGTGGATGACATTGATGGGCGTCAGATAAACCCAACGAATCTTCGATTTACTGGATACCTGATAGCCGATCTGAAACCCTCTCTGCATAAACAGGTCTACGGGCGTTATCATAAGACTGCGGATAGTGAAGGCTACTTTTTTAACTTGGCCGCAGGTAATGGTTGTATCGAAATTATATCCTACGACAAGTTGGTCAAAGACGCCGAACGCAGAAATCGTATTCTGTTCGATAAACTCGGCCTGCACAAGTACTGAAAGTCAAGCACACATTGCCTGCCGGATCTCCGCCATTAAATAAGGTGAGGTGCGCCGTAATCAAAGCGGCTTGCGCCCGCTAATAATCCTAAGGAGGATAACTACGATTGCGATCACCAAGAGAATATGGATGAATCCGCCCATCGTATACGAGCTAACCAATCCCAGCAGCCACAAGATAATCAGAACAACTGCGATTGTATAGAGCATGATGATTTCTTCCTTTTTAACGAATTTATCAACGGCTCCGGTTATGCCAGTGTTATTTCCCAAGTTAGCCATACGGGCCGGGTGAGGCTTATTCCAGCTTTCGGTGGTTCGGGCCGCTTTTGCTTTCCTTGATGGTCGATACTCAATGCCGGCAACGATGCGGGATGCCTAGTTGTGACGTGACACCCCGCCCTGCTTTAGCAGGTATGATCCTTCTGGCTTTTTTCCCATTCGGAAATTTGCTTCTCCGCTTCTTCCTTGCTGATCCCATAGGATTCCTGGATCCTGCCCGCAAGCTGATCCCGCCGTCCTGCAATCCTGTCCAGATGGTCATCGGTAAGCTTGCCCCATTGCTCCTTGACCTTACCTTTGAATTGCTTCCAATTTCCCTCAACCTGGTCCCAGTTCATATTCATGCTCCTTATGTGCCACCGTTGATAAAAAAGAATACAGGTATTTGCTTTATTTCTTGATGCTCAGTTCATTGACGACGCTCTTCACTCCCTCGACTCCACGCGCAATCTCGGCAGCCCGATCAATTTGAGCCTGATTGTCTGCAAAACCGCTAAGCTGAACCACGCCGTCGCGTGTCACCGTAGAAATATCCGTGCTGTTAAGCCCGGGCTCAGCAATCAATTCGGCTTTAACCTTGGTGGTGATGATTCCATCATCTATTTTTTCGCCTACGGTTGTGTCGGTCGTCTTCAGGCTCATCTTATTGTCTACCTTCTTGACACCCTCGACCCCCCGGGTAATGGTTATTGCGCGGTCGATCTGGCTCTGGTTGTCTACAAAGCCGCTAAGCTGAACCTCACCCTTGCGTGTCTCAACCTTGATATCGAAACTCTTGACATCCGCATCGGCGAGGAGTGCAGATTTCACTTTTGTCGTTATGGTAGTGTCGTCAATATCTGTTCCCACCGTGGTTTTAGCCGCAGGTGCCGCTGCCGACTCGGGTGCTGTCGCCGGTTTGGGCCCTTTGTCCTCGGTTTTGCCGCAGCCAGCAATGGATAACGCGCCGATGAGCGTTATCGTCATGACTACTAATTTATTTTGAATATTCATGCTATTTTTCTCCAGAGTAGGTTTCAATAAAAAGATTGCCTATGGCGGGCAGCTGAAAGTGATGCATACATTGCTCACCATGCTTCACATCGGCTGTCTTCGATTGCTATCATCATGCTTCACAGGTAATAGCTCAGTGCGCTGCCGCACATAAATTGGAAATTTTCCGTCCCGCTGAAGTTGAGCAATCACGATTTGCCCGGCTTGAAAATTGAAATGACATATGAAACGATGGATGAAGCGACGAAGCGTTCTGCGCACGAAACAGGCTATCGCCTGAATGCGCAGAGAAGTTCGGAAGAAATTGAATAAGACTCGGGAAGAACGTTGGCAGGGCTTGTGGATATCCGCCAACAACGAACAACGCGCGTTATGGCCAGGGCTGTGTCATGGGAAAAATTTAACGACCGAGCTAATCGGCCCTGATAAGCTCACGCGGTTGTGTTTGTGCTTGTGGTTGTATTCACCGGCTTTCCCTTATCCAGCCTCACCGGTGGCAGGATCAGTCCTGGATCCTTGCATCTGATCGAATACTCCGCCATTGGAGAAATGGACATTCTGGGCTTCCTTCCAGCCGCCGAAGACTTCATCGATAGTGAAAAGTTCTATCTGCGGGAATTGCATTGCATACTTGGCGATCACCTTCTCATCACGTGGACGATAGTAGTGTTTTCCTGCGATATCTTGAGCTTTCGTTGAATAGAGGTAATCGATGTAAGCCTTGGCTATCTCGTGCGCCCCGGCCTGATCGGCCACATCACTGATCACGCTGACCGTAGGTTCAGCCAGGATGGAAAGAGATGGCGTAACGACCTCGAATTTATCTCCATTTCCTTCTTTGGCAAGCAGATGAGCTTCGTTCTCCCAGGCCAGCAGCACATCACCAACGCCGCGCTCGACGAAAGTATTGACTGAGCCTCGCGTTCCCGAATCCATCACCTTGACGTTAGCAAACAACTTCTTGACAAACTCGAACGCTGCCGTATTGCTTCCGCCTGACTGCCTGAACGCGTAGCCCCACGCTGCGAGATAATTCCAGCGAGCGCTGCTGGAATTTTTTGGATCGGATGTTACCACCTCGACCTCCGATCGCGCGAGGTCGTCCCAATCTCTCAATCCCTTCGGATTACCCTTGCGTACAATGAATACGATAGTCGAAGTAAAGGGTGTATTTTGCGGCAAGGGTTTCACCCAATGAGGCAACATGAATTTGCTGCTTTTTTGCAGCGCCACCGGGTCATAGGACACTGCAAGTGATACAACATCAAGCCCGTCCACGACAGCGCGTATAGGTACTCCCGATTTGCTCCGGGCTTGTTTAACCGTAACCTCGACACCCGTTCGTGCTCTCCAGTGGTTGAGGAAAGCCTTGTTGAAATCCTCGTACATTTTTTGTGTAGGATCAGCAGAGTTAATCCCTGAGAAATCGTGCAGCGCGGCGATTGCCACGCCCAAACTGAGCAGGATTGCGAAAACGGCAAAAATAAAACGAGAGCGATATGAATACATCTTTTATTCCCTCCACGGTAGTAAACACAGGAGAGAATTTAACATTCGTTTATTTCAGTCGCGTTGCATAAAAATGAAGAAATTGAGTAGCTTGAAGATTTGGATCGGGGAATGAAATAGTGGCGGATGCAAGCCAGGAAACGATAAACTCTTATTTCCGTATACCTTTTACACAAATGGCAGGTTGGGGATCGCGACGTATAAAATTTAACCGTAGATCTTGATGAGAACGACAGAAGACTCCCCGTGAATATCCGAAACTTTACCAGTTTTTCCAACATTGCCCTTGTGCTGCTGCTGACGGGTATTGGCGCGCTCGTATTCCATTCGCTGAGCATCCGCGAAGAACTCAACAAGAGCGAGCGTCACCAGTTTCAGGCGCTTCTGCTGGCCCATGAGCTTCTTCAGAGTTCTGACGACCTTACCACCATGGCGCGTACTTACGTGATTACCGGGGACCCGGCTTTTAAGCGCTACTTCATGGAGATACGAGATATCCGCAACGGAATACGCCCGCGCCCGCTTAATTATTCAAGCACCTATTGGCATCTTGTGGCGGCGCATCGTGATCCCGCTATCGAACAAGGCGAGGCCGTTCCCTTGCTGGAAATGTTTCGCAGGGTGGGCTTCAATAATGAGGAATATGCCTTGCTGGAAGAAGCGCTGGAGCATTCAGAAAAGCTGGTTATTCTGGAAAAGCAGGCATTCGCTGCCCTTGAGGGCTTATATGATGACGGCAAGGGTAATTTCACGAAACGCCGTAAACCGGATCGGGAGTTCGCCATTCGGTTGCTGCACAGCGAACGTTTTATTGCCGGAAAAGCAGCAGTTGCACAGCCGATTCAGCAGTTCATAGATTTATTCAGCGGACGCATGCAAACCCAAACGAACCTCGGATTTGCCAGGCTCGAGCGCCAGATCATGTTTGAAATGACGCTCATCTTCATCGCTCTGCTTGCCACGACAGGAATCGTTTTTTACACCCGGCTCGGCATATTGCAGCCTCTGGCGGAACTCGGCCGCCAGGTAGCCGGTGTCACCCGCGGTATTCGCCCCAGCCGTTACGGAAAAGCGACAAGTAATGAAGTTGCAAAACTCGCCGAAGCATTAGCCTTGGCTGATGCAGAAAAACAACGGCTTCTTGAGAATGAACGCGTTGCCAGAAGTGAAGCCGAGCGGGCCAGCCAGCTCAAGGACGAGTTTCTGGCAACCCTTTCCCATGAATTGCGAACTCCGCTCAACGCGATTCTGGGCTGGTCGCAACTTATCCTGAGCGGGAACATGAAGAACGATGATATCCATCGAGGCCTTGAAACCATCGAACGAAATGCTCGCGCCCAGAATAAGCTTATAGAAGACCTTCTCGAAATGAGCAGCATAATTTCAGGAAAAGTAAGGCTCGATATGCAGCAACTGGATGTTGTCAGTCTGATTGAGGCAGCGGTTGAGTCGGTCAAGCCAACAGCGCAAGCAAAAGGCGTAGCCTTGCAAAAAAAAATCGCGCCGCGCATCAGCCCGATCATAGGGGATCCCAACCGTCTCCAGCAGATCTTTTGGAATTTGCTCTCCAACTCGCTGAAATTCACACCAAAAGGAGGAAAGATAGAGGTTGTCGTTGAGCAGTCGAGTTCCTTTCTTGAGATCAGGATCAACGACTCGGGTCTAGGCATTGCCCCGGAGTTCATGCCTTATGTTTTCGACCGCTTCAGGCAGGGTGACGCTTCGCTTACTCGACAATATGGCGGCCTTGGCTTGGGCTTGGCCATTGTCAAACAATTAGTGGAACTTCACGGCGGTGCAGTCCGTGCAGAAAGCGCAGGCGCTGCGCAAGGGTCGTCGTTTGTCGTGCATTTGCCGCTCTCTGCTGCTGACAATGTGAAAAACGAACCGGCACCCACGCTACGAGAGTACTTCGATGAAAAAAATCCACCACTGGCAGGACTGAAAGTGCTGGTGATCGATGACGAATTCGATGCGTGCGAACTCATCAAGCGAATGTTGACTCAATGCAAAGCCGACGTAATCAGTGCCGCAAGTGCTACTGAAGGCCTGGAGCTTCTAAAGATCGACAAACCGGATGTAATTATCAGCGACATCAGCATGCCAGGCAAGAACGGGTATCAATTTATTGCCGAGGTAAGAGATCTTCCTGAAAAAGAGGGAGGCAAGACCCCCGCGATTGCGCTTACAGCATTCGCTCGGGCGGATGATAGAGCAAGGGCGATAAGCGCGGGCTATGACAATCATCTTTCCAAACCCGTCGACCCGGTTGAATTGATTACGGCCATTAACAATCTAGCCAGAAGAATACCGATTGACGAGTAAAAATTACCGTAGTCGGAAGATATTGATGAGCGTCGTATCCGCTTCAATATCGAAAATCGCGGTAACGGAGGCTACCGGGTTGGAATGCCTATTCAAGGGACGAAAAGCATGAATATCGGCGATTACTCTTGAGAAACCAGCTCACCCGGTGCTTGTTCTTGAAAGGGCTTGATAAGCCAAGCTTAAACTTTATCCCACATTACATCACAGTGCTTTTTTGCGGCTGCGGTAAGCAATTCGATCAGAGGTATCGCCCGATAATTCAGGCTTATAGTTTGGTCATCCGGATCCACGCCTCCCGGGTCCGAGCCGGGTTCCTGCGATCCCGATTTTCCCTCTTCAATGGCACGCTTCAAGCGTTCAAGCGCGGCCGGAACGTCATCGGCCAATATTGCGCTGGGCACAGTTCCACTATGCCCCATCATTTTCAATAGACGATGCGCTGCATCTCCAAACATCATTATATCCGCATACGCATCGCTCTTGAACGTTACCAGCATATGAGATCCATGCTCGCAGCAGCCGTTTCGAATGGCTCAGCCTTGCTTCACTGTTCAGGCGGCTGATTCCCGATAAAACGCCTCCCCGGTCGAGCCAGCTTGGCCCGACCGCCTGTACGCACCGATACCCAGCAAGAATAGGCCTGCAACCAACATCGAGAAAACTTCAGGCTCCGGCACCGCGCTCGTTACCGTCGTTGCGAACGCGGCTCCTAGAAGAGAGTCAGCCAAGGTTGTAGGATGAACGCTATCCCAAAAAAGATGCGTGCCAGGATTATCGCAAGAAAGAACAAGCAGGGAGACGCACGCGTTCGTTACGTTGGTGAATCCAAAATCCGCTGGATTCTGGATAAGATTATTCAGAAAAGAATAAGTATCGAATTGACGGATATCCGCTGCAGGAAAAGCGGAATGCACATCTCCCAGTTGAGTTGCCAGCGCATTATTGAAAACAATCGTGTAAGCATGAGCCTGCGCTACCTCGCCATTGGTTCTGGCGTCCGGGGTTTGTCCCAGATCTGAACTATTCGGGACAAGAAAATTCCTTGCCCCCGCTGCAGCCAGCGTGCTCACGTATGAACCGATATTTTGCGCGGCGCCAACGGGAGAATTATGCGTCAGATAGTCATTCCCGCCGCCCCATACCACATATAAAGCGTTGGGGTCGGCCACGCCCCCCGAATCGCTCATGTAACGTTGCACCTCCTGCTGCATGCCCGGGAGCGGCTTCAATTTTATACCGAGTACGTCAAAGCCTCCTGGCTCGGTTGCGCTGCCTCCGTCCCCCATGTTTCCCACACCCGATGTGGCGCCGCCCACCGAGTAGCTGTGGAAATTGGTACTGTTCCCTCCGCCGGGGAAAAGTGAATCTGCCAGTTTCTCCGTAGCAACGGGTCCATTCGAGAAGCGGCCATGAAAATAAGGGCCGCAGGGATGAGAAGGGTCGCAATTGTCACCGAGGAGTTTGTAAATGCTCGTGACAGCAGATGGGCTACTTCCAATATCTGAGAGACTGTCTCCAAAGGTGTATAAGCTACTGAAGGTGGCTGCCGAAGCGCTACCCCCCGTAAAAAGCAAGACAGAAAATGTGGCAAGCGCTACACGTATTTTCATTATCGATTCCCCCGTTCTATTTTCATCGGTTCCCCCACTCAATTGGTGGCAGCCAACCGGATAATCCAGCGCACTGCCTCGGCATAATCGGAACCCTCTTTGCGCTTACGGCTTGACCATCCACTCTTCCTGATGGGCATTCAGGTTCACGAAAACCGATTATTCCCGGTTCCTCATCAAGAGTCCGACGAGAATACCAACTCCAACCGCCAGTCCGATAGTCCGCCAGGCGTTTTCATGTACATAGTCATCGGTCACCCGTGCCGCAACCCTGGACTTGTCGACGACAGCACCTTCAATATTTTGTAGATATTCCTTGGCACCCTTCAGATTGTCGTCGATTTTGTCGCGCAACGCCTGCGCTTTTCCGCCACCTTCGTTGCTCACGAATTTCATCAATTCCTCAGTATCGGCAATAACGGACCGAAAGTCTTTAATGAGTTTTTCTTTTGTTTCCTTGGCGGTCTTGGTCATCACATCCTCCAGGCAAGTTGATAGGGTTATACTATTTGTATTCGACAGATCGCTGCTTTCCTTTCCTTTCCTTTCATCTGTTTCTTTCGAGAACATTGGCAAAAAAATCTTGCCGGTGCAACATTCCAACTCAATTGCTACTCGCACATTATCTTCGCTAGACCTTTTTATTCCTTTTCGTAATACTCGTCTGTCGGCCACCGCACATACGATCCTTGAGTTTGTATGTATCCTTCAATTGCGCGCAAGACCCCGCACGTCGGCCATATACTGTTTTCGTCGAGACAGGCGAATAGAGAGGAACGTAATGTCATATCTACACACACCTAAGCAAAATCTTTTTTTGGCCGCTCTCCCCGAGAAGGATTACGAGCGGCTGCAAGCCTGCCTTGAGCTGGTATCCCTGCCTCAAGGATGGGCGGTCTATGAAAATGGCGGCGAATTGGACCTTGTGTATTTTCCCACCACCGGTATTATTTCCCTTCTCAAAATCATCGATAATGAAGAGCCCGTGAAAATTGCCGTTATCGGCAACGAAGGTGTTTTCGGCATTTCCATGCTTATGGGCCGAAAAATCGCCCCAACACGGGCAGTGGTGCAGCGCGCCGGTTTTGGCTATCGGCTTAAAGCAACTAATCTCCGAAGAGAATTCGAGCTGGGCAGTCCGCTACGTTATCTACTTCAGCAGTATACGCAGAGCCTCATGGCCGGGATTGCTAAAGCCACGATGCCTGCCCTACGCCCTGCTCTGAGATCCGGCATACCGTTCGCCGGTACACCTGCTCCTCTGGCTTAAGAAGGTGCTCCCGGCTCTAACTTTCGGGCTCTAACAGAACAACGATTTCATTAAATAACGCTGCGATTCCCCCACTCCTTCATGCTCTGCGATGGTTGCCTTTTCCATCAAGTTCCCGGAACGAGCATAACCGCGCGTCGCAGATACCCATTCCGGTCCGGAAGGTTTCCTGCGGCTAATATGCCGATAGGTAATTTCAAAACAACAGCCCATCATTTCCGCTGAATCTGCTGAGACTACTGTTGAATTCCGGGATTACCCAGCCGGACTTCGACAGTGTGCGGCGCTCCATCATCAACAAGTACAATCACCAAATCCTGCTGGCCAATACCATCAATAGTGAGGCTCTCGCTGTCCTCACCGGCAGCTGCCTGGACGACAGAAATGTCATAGACCGTTTCTCCATGGCGGTACTTGACGGTGAACGTGCTCCATTCGGCCGGGAGGCAAGGTTTGAAGTACAGTTTGTCCTCCGCCAGCGTGAGGCCAAGCAATGTTTCCAGCATCAGGCGATATAGCCAGCCAGCAGAACCGGTGTACCACGACCATCCACCACGACCCGTGTGGGGGGAAACCGCATAAACATCGGCTGAGACAACGTATGGCTCCGTCTTGTAGACCGTAACCGCCTCGGGGGTCTGTGCGTGGTTTACCGGATTGATCATCTCCAGCAATTCCCATGCACGTTTATGATCTCCCAGACCCGCAAAAGCCATCGTCGCCCAAATAGCGGCATGCGTATACTGGCCTCCGTTCTCGCGCACGCCGGGCACATAACCCTTTATATACCCCGGATTCAAGGGTGATTTATCGAAGGGTGGATCAAGAAGCTGGATCAGGTGGGCGTCACGTCGAACGAGGTACTGGTCCACCGCTTCCATTCCCTGCTGTTGGCGCTCGGCGGAACCCGCTCCGGATAAAACCGACCAGCTCTGCGCAATCGAATCGATGCGGCATTCAGGATTGCTGGTAGAGCCCAGGGGAGAGCCGTCGTCGAAGAAGGCGCGAAGATACCATTTGCCATCCCAGCCATGTAGTTCAATATTTTTACGCAGCAGATCAGCTTCGGCTTGGCATCGTCCTGCAAACGCTGTGTCTCCGTACCGTTCGGCAATTTTGGAAAACCGGATGAGTATGTCGTACAGAAAGAAGGCCAGCCAGACGCTCTCGCCTCGTCCGTGGAAACCAACAAGATTCATGCCGTCGTTCCAGTCGCCGCTGCCCATCAACGGGAGGCCGTGCTCGCCGAAGCGCAAACCATGCATGATGGCTCGCACGCAATGCTGGTACAGCGTCCCGACCTCTTCAGAATGAAGCGGAAGATCGTAGTAAGATTCTTCGTCAGCGCCGACCTGCCGACCTTCCAGGAAACCAGCAGACTCATCCAGCACGCCGATATCGCCGGTGGTTCCAACATAATGACACGTCACCAGGGGCAACCATAGATAATCATCTGAACAGCGCGTCCGGATGCCGCGCCCCGCTGGCGGGTGCCACCAATGCTGAACATCCCCTTCAATAAACTGGCGCGAAGCCGACCGGAGCAGATGCTCGCGCACGAGAGTGGGCTCAGCGTGAACAAGTGCCATGACATCCTGCAACTGATCCCTGAATCCGAAAGCTCCGCCCGATTGGTAATAGCCGCTGCGTCCCCACAACCGGCAGGCAATAACCTGATATAACAGCCAGCCGTTTACCATCACGTTTACCGATGGATCGGGCGTCTCCACTTGTACAGTGCCGAGTGTACGCACCCAATAACGGTGCACGTTTTCAAGGACCTCACGCGCGACCGTAATCCCGCGGAAGCGCCGCACGATCTTGAGAGCATCATCAGTATGAAGTCCGGCGCCCAGACGAAACACAATTTCTTGCGTCTGGCCGTCGAATAATTCAAGCGGAACCCTGATAGCGCCACAGGGATCAAGCCCTGGCCCCACCCGTCCTGAAAGTTCTTTGGCCCTCATTGCAGCTGGGTTACTCAATCTACCGTTGCGGCCTATAAACTCGGTTCGGTCGCCGGTTACACTGCGCCCTTTATCGTCTACATCAAAAAAAGCGACCCGGCCCGAAAATTCATTGCTGTAAGGATTGCGTGCAAGCAACGCTCCGCTGGCGGGATCTATCTCGGTAACAACGTGCATTCTGCTCTTCTCGGGCAAATCCCCCAATACCCATTCTACGCATCCCGTTACCGAAAGCTGGCGCGGTCGCCCGGATTCATTGCGTACTTTCAGTGCTGTGAATTTGATGGAAGCATCAAGGGCGACATAGACCCAGAGTTCAGAATGAATGCCATCTTCGATGTGTTCAAAGACACTGTAACCAAATCCATGCCGGGTAACATATGGCGCTGCTCCCGGACTCGGCAATGCTGTCGGCGACCAGAAATGGCCGGTTTCTTCATCTCGCAGGTAATATGTCTCTCCGCCGGCATCGCAAACAGGATCGTTGTGCCATGGGGTCAAGCGGAACTCGTGCGCATTTTCGCGCCAGGTATACGCTTGACCGCTCTCCGAGATAACGGTGCCGAATTGCGGATTCGCCAGGATATTTGACCAAGGCACGGGTGTCGTCTGCCCCCCTCCGGTTGTGATGACATATTCGCGTGCATCGGCAGTAAATCCCCCAAGCCCATTGGCAAAGAGCAGTTTCCGATCCGGCAGTTCGACACTCTGTCCGGAATCAGGCCGGCGTACCCGCTCCAGTCCAGCCGGAGGAACCGGTAAATCCGCAGGCAGCCGGCGAGCCAACTGTTCCATCAAACTTCCATTGCTGTCGATAATAATCACCCGCGCTACGGTTTGCATCAGGATCCGATCCTCGGAAGCAATCTGTTCCGCGCGGCGGATGAAAATGCCACCCGGACGATCGATCACGTGAGCTTCGGCACTTCCAGCCACCAGGCCCATGATATGGTCGTGCAGTAGTTGACGATAACTCGAATGGTCCTCATTCCAGATCACCAGATCGACGGCGATCCCCTTCACGCGCCAGTAGGCGTGCGCCTGTACCAGTTGGCGCACCAGATTGATGTTGGCGCCATCGCTGATCTGCAGCAGCACAATGGGCAGATCGCCGGAAATTGCATATCCCCACAGTCCCGACTGGCTGCGCTGGTTTTTGCTCAGCACGGCGGGATCAGCGCGTAAATAAGCATTTGCATACAGCACTGAACCAGCCAGCCGGCCGAATAATTGCGCGTCGGACTCAGTCGCATTAAGCTGGTGCAGTACGACCAGGCTGTGAGTCCATGCAAGATCGAAGACGCGGTTCGTCATGTGCTGGTCCTGATACTTCTCGACCAGATGCATGGCAGCATGACGGGAATCTCCGGCGCCGGTAACGATATCTATCGTCGCGGATTCTCCCGGTTCGATGGTTACGGACTTGCGAATAGCGACGATCGGGTCGAGAACCGAGCCTGAGCTATTGGAAAGCCGCCCGGAAGTTTTCATCGCCTGCGGTGCGGACACGTCGTTTCCTCGTCCGATGAAAACCATGCGATCCGTCTCATATGAGATTTCCTCGGTAGCGACACCATGTACCGCCATCAGATGAAACATCCAGGGCACCGGGTCGCTCTGGGAGCGCGGCCGCCTGCTGCATAGAATCGCATGCCGGTCTGCCAATATTTCCGTTTGCACAAAAAGATTCCCGAAAGCCGGTGCTTGCGCGTCACCCGCCTGCACCGCGAGCACTACCTCAGCATATGAAGTCACTTCGATCGTCCGGCGTGTCCAGGCACGATTAGTGATGCGGACCCGGCGTAGCTCGATGTCATCTTCGGGCGAGACTGTAATTTCAGTATGCGTATCGAAATCAAGGTCGCGTCGCCGGAACTCGACCCGTCCTTCCGAAAAGACGACCCCATAACGCTTGGGTTCTTTCAAGGTGGGCTGGTATGTATTCGACCAGAATGCTTCACTTTCCACATCGCGCAGATAGCAGAAACTTCCCCAATAGTCACATGTGCCGTCCTCCCGCCAGCGCGTAACGGCAAGATCCTTCCAGCGGCTGCTTCCTGCGCCGCTATTGGTTACCATGACGTGATAGCGACCGTTTGACAGAAGCTGTATTTCCGGAATAGGGGTGTTTGCACTCGATAGAAGCCGCACTGGCATCTCGGGGAGTTCCTTGACGACACGCACGTCGGGGAGCTCCGGAGCTTGGGTGCTGAAAACAGTGGCCTTGGGGATACGTTCCTGAAGCAACAAAATTGTTGCCTGAAATAAAGGCTCAGACTCGAACCGCCGCTGCATCGGGCGATCCAGCAGTAGATACGCCAGCGAAAGTAAGCTCATACCCTGGTGATGGGCCATGAACGAACGCACCAGGGCGCGCGTTTCACCGCGGCGCAACCGCGATGGCGTATAGTCGACCGCCTCGTAAAAGCCAAATTTACCGACCATATCCTGGGTGGCAAGGTGCTGAAGATTACGGCAAGCGGCTTCCGGAGCGATCATCAGCGCCAGCACGGAGGCGTAGGGCGCAACGACCAGATCTTCGCCGAGGCCTCGCTTGAGTCCCAATCCCGGAACGCCAAATGCGCGATATTGGTAGTTGAATTGGACGTCGACGGCGTTATAGCCCGATTCGGAGATACCCCAGGGGATGCCGCGTTCCTCACCATACGCAATTTGGCGATTGACTGCCCCCTTGCAGGTCTGATCCAGGAGTGTGTTATCGAACGTGGGCATCACCAGCAGCGGCATGAGGTACTCGAACATCGAGCCGCTCCAGGACAGCAAAGTCGCTTCGCCGCCGTAACTGGTAAGCATGCGCCCCAGGGCAAACCAGCTTTCCTGCGGCAACGCTCCCTGGGCAATTGCGACAAAATTGCAGAGTCTTGCCTCCGATGCGAGCAGATCATAGTAGCTGGCATCCAGTCGATGTTCACCGACGTTATATCCTATTGCGAGTTGCCGCTGCGCATGGTTGAACAGGAAGCTATAGTCCATCTGCGCCATACTGCCCGCCTGAAGCGCCAGGCGCTCAAGGTTGGCCAGCTGATCAAGCGCAGCCGCGCTACCGTGGCTCGCGAGTTGTCGCAAGGAAGGGTTTTCCATCGGGTGTGTTACATCCGCATCCATGGCAGCAGCCAACAGGGATTGGGGCGCAAGGCTGATCAATTCCGCCAGTGCGCTTTCACACTGCTTATTCAACGCCGCCGCCCACTCATGCGCTTCGCTGGAGGCTAAAGTTAGCGGCTCTTCGGTAATCTCGCGAATAATCGCCCTGGAGCAGGTAGTTAACCGATCGAGATCAACCCGCACGCTCGCGATTGTGACCGGGCGCACCTCTGCTGCAATCGCGAGCGCTTTTTCGAATTGTGCCAAAGAAGAATTTGCAGAAACGGAACCGGCGGTTTTTTCAAGTATCTGCAGTGTGTCGGCCAGTGCCAGAAATATATGCTCGTGAATAATCGGCTCATCGGATATTTCCAATAGACCAGCGCGCAATGTCAACAGGTGGCCTGCGAGGTTACCGCTATCCACTGTAGAGACATAGCGCGTCAATGGCGTCTTTGCCTTTGTATCGTACCAATTGTAGAAATGACCGGCATACCGTTCAAGTGTTTCCATCGACTCCAAGGTATTCATGGTGCGTTCAATAAGCTGTCCGGTACCGATATAGCCGAAGTCGTAGGCGGTAATATTAGCCAGTAGTGCCAGACCCATGTTGGTCGGTGACGTGCGATGCGCGGTAGTCCCGACCGGATACTCCTGAAAATTGTCGGGTGGCAGCCAGTTATCCTCCGGACCTACGAAAGTCTCGAAGAAAAGCCATGTCCGGCGTGCGATCTGACGCAAAAAATGTGTCTGACCAATGGTTAACTCTGTGCTGCGGGGAGGAAGCGGCCGGCTTATCCACCATGCAATAGCGGGAGACCCAGCCCATAACAACAATACAGGCAATGTCCCTATCAATGTCAATGGCGCGGTAACCACCATTCCCGCTACTGCGGCTATTGCCGTTACAGGTGCTATCCACATCGATCGAAAGGAAGCGCCGAGGCCAGTGCGCCCATCCTTCACGTCAGCCGGATCGATCCCACGTTCCGCGTAATGGGAGGGATTCCATTCAAGAAGACCGCGGTGAGTGATAAATAGCCGCACGTGGGTACGCAGAATCGCATCGAGACTGAAATAAGCCTCGTATGGAAGGCATGCCAGTGTGAATGCTACCTGCCCGAATTGTCGGCCAGCCGCGCGCATGGACGTGATGATGTGAGAACGCAGCGCGACTTCTTTTGGTTTGTTCAGCAAGTCCAATATGGCGGTTATTGCGGCAGGAATAAACAGCGCACCGATAACAACCAGCGTCCAAAACCATGCATGGGTGAGTGCCACCCAACCCAATAGCAAGAGTAGTGTCATGGCTGCGGGGACCAGGCTACGCCGAAGATTATCCATCAGCTTCCACCTCGACAATGCTGACAGGGGGTTTGGCTGGTAGCTTCCCTGCGGCCCCGGTACGCGCCACAACAACCAACTGGCGAGTTGCCAGTCTCCTCGAATCCACCGGTGACGGCGGCTTACATCCACACTGTAGCGTGAAGGAAATTCCTCATATAACTCCACGTCACTTAATAAACCTGCCCGCGCATAGCATCCTTCCAGCAGGTCATGGCTCAGAATTCGATTATCAGGAAAGCGGCGGCAAACCGTCTGCTCGAATGCATCGACGTCGTAAATTCCCTTTCCCACGAACGAGCCTTCATAAAACAGATCCTGATAAACGTCGGAGACGATACGTGTATATGGATCAATCCCGGCCTCGCCCCCGAAAAGCCATGCGTATCGCGATTGGTTGGTACTCGACAGGCTTACCGCAACCCTCGGTTGCAGAATTCCATAACCCTCGGCTACCAGGTTGACCCTCCCCTCTGCGGAGTTTTTTTCGAGCCTCGGGCGATTCAACGGGTGAGCCATCGCGCCCACGAATTGATGGGCAGTCTCGCGCGGCAACTGAGTATCGGTGTCGAGCGTGATGACATACTTTACATTCGACAGCACCGCCGTATTACCGACGATAAGGGAAAAAGCATCGCTTCCAGCCCCGCTTAAAAGAGCATTTAAATCTGCAAGTTTCCCCCGTTTACGCTCTTGACCCATCCAGAGCCGTTCCTGAGGGTTCCATCGGCGTGGGCGATGAAATAGAAAAAAAAGGCTGTCCTTACCTTTTACTGCTGAGCCGCCGGAACTGTCCGCCTCAATCGTGCTATCCGCAGCGCCAGCGGCATATTTTTTATTCAGCTCTTCAATGCCTGTTCGTGCGGCATCCAACAGTATCTGATCTTCGGGAAGCGTTTCCTGATCCGCATCCTTGAAATCGGTCAATAACGCAAAGTCGAGATTATCGTCGCGATTGGCTAAAAATCGGACTTCAAGCGCTTCAACAAGGCTGTGCACGTCTGACTCGCTTGTCAGCATGGTAGGAACCACAACCAAGGTTTGAAATGTTGCAGGTATGCCTTTGGAGAAATCCATGCGGGGCATCGAATGGGGTCTTACCAGTAGCGGGCTCGCCCAGTTAACCAGCGCTACCGCCAGTTGACTCATCGTAAAAAGCGACAGCATGCCAACCGCTCCCAGCAGCCATCCATTGGCGCCGTCGGCATGGGCTTCGGCCAGTAGAATGCCGACCAGGCTTGCCGTAATCAATACGATCGCACCGAGATAATGGAAAAGCGGATAGCGGCGGCCGATTCGCCAAAGTTTCTCCAGGAATGAAAAGCGTACTCGTACTGCCTCCTCAAGGTCGGGCAAGCCGTCGTCAACGAGATAAAAGCCGACATGCGCCCTGGCGTTATCGTCCGCCGTCGCCGCTGCATCGCGTGCCAACCGGAGCGCTCGCCGCGCCACTTCCACTTCCGATACCGGACTTGCCTTTGCTACACGCTCCACCACATGCCGATACTGATCCCGGCTGGCAAAATCCATGCGGCTGTAGACCCCCTCCGGATCCTCTCGCAAGGTCTGCTCCACGATGCTGGTGGCTTCAACGAACTCGCGCCAATCGATCGCGCCCAACGTACGCAGCGTATTTATGCTGTTGGAGATCGAGACCTGGTCAGCAGCTTGTTGCTGATTTCCCAACTGCACCATCTGGTCAATTGTCTGATTCGACTCGGCAAGCCTCTGCTCGATCCAGGTCAACGGAAGCGCCAGCGCGGGCCCCTGCCCCTGTAGTCGCCGTGCCAGTTCGGAAATAAAAGCCGTCGTCATCGGCGGGTCGGACCGTGCCATATCGGCAATGACGAGAACCAGGCTCTTGGGATCTGTCTCGGCAATACTCGTGATTTCGCCAGCCCAAGTGGCGGCAAGCTTGCGATCTATGCCACCGGCAGCGACGTGAACCCCGACCCTGCGCAGGTTCTCGATCAGTGCAAGCCGTAGCATAATCGGGATGGCCCATAACTCTCCCAACTGCAGATTCACGACAGCCTGATAAGCAGCGACGAAACGCCTGAGACTCTCGGTGTCAACCCTGCCATCGCCATGCGAGATCGCCTGCAAAGCGATGTCATATACTCGCGGAAGATTCGCACTGCCACCGCGTGCAAGAAGGGGTAATTCGCGGCTATAGTTTTTGGGAAGATGACGCCTGGCCATACGTATCTGCTCTTCTATCAAATAGAAGTTGTCGTATATCCACTCGCCGGCCGGCGTAAGCAACTGATCTGCTGTTACCGCCTCCGTCAGTACGGTGCAGATGTTGAAGAGCGTATTTTCGTTCTCATCCAGCCGCGCCAGGAGCTGATCCGTGCCCCCACTCGTTGATAGCTCGTGAGATGCCGCAAGGATGCCGCCATACAACTCCATTTGATCCGCACTGAACAGTTCAGATCGCAACGGCAGTTCTTCGCTAACCGGGACGCGCGGTCTTCCGATTTTCCTAAGTCGATCTGTAATAGGAAGTAAAAGCTCAGAAACAGTGAGGTCTCTAGCTTTCAATTTGATTATTCTCCGGGCCGCGATCGCTTAAACGCGATCAAAATACTTTTCTTTGATGGGGCTGGGCTTCTTCGAGTCGTGGGTCCCATCTTGAGCCAACATCCTCACGATGTAAACCTCTCCGATTGCGGAGCTCCGTAGCGGTAGAGCGAATAGTATAAGCAGGAAGAGTAACACTACGATATTTGTCAACTCCTTCTTGCAGGCAGCAGTTTCGAGAAATAGTCTTATGCGTGGTAGTCTCTTTTACAACTCACCTATGAGTACGGAACTTTTCAAAGAGACTTCGCGCCGACTTTGTCGTTCTGGCATTTGCTGAGGAATCGCTGCGACTCTCGACGCGCTACGCCGATTGCGCAAATATCCCGATACTGCGAGCAATGATAAAAATTTGGCTCATCCATAGTATGTACGCTAGCGCACAAAATACCACTCTATAAAATGGAATACTCCGTAAAAAGGCTATGCTTGACAGAATTTGCATTCTAAGATAAATGCTATCATAAGTTGGATGGAAACCGGCTGGTGGAAGGCGAAGGCCTTCGAGCATTTGCCATCTCTTGATTTTTTTCATTTCATTCCACCACGCTCAACGCTGCACTTACTTTTTTTATAAAAAATTTCTGTAGCGGATGCCAAGCCCTCCTCCACATCAGCCCGACCAGAATCGTCTCCTCGCCGCTTTGCCGGCGATTGAACTTGAACGCATAAAATCGCACCTGGAATTGGTTCATATGCCGCTTGGGGACGTTCTTTGCGAATCCGGAGGACGCCTTCCATACGTCTACTTTCCAACTTCCACCATCATTTCCCTGCACTATATCCTGGAAAATGGCGCATCATCGGAGATTGCAGGCGTGGGGAATGAGGGCTTGCTCGGCATTTCGCTGATCATGGGCGGTGAAAGTACGCCAAGCTGGGCCACTGTGCAAACTGCCGGCTATGGCTACCGGCTGAAAGCCTCGCTATTGTTGCAAGAGTTTAATCGAGGAGGCCCGATACAACGATTGCTGTTGCGCTATACGCAGGCGCTTATTACGCAGATCTCGCAGACCGCCGTATGCAACCGGCACCATACCATCGAACAGCAATTGTGCAGGTGGTTATTGTTAACGCTGGACCGGTTGAATTCCCAGGAATTGGTCATGACTCAGGAATTGATCGCCAGCATGCTTGGCGTGCGCCGCGAAGGCATTACGGAGGCTGCTGGAAAACTGCAACAGGCCGAGATTATCCGCTATCGGCGCGGCCACATTACCGTGCTTGACAGAGCCGGACTCGAAACACACGTTTGCGAGTGCTACGATGTGGTCAAGAAAGAATTCGATCGTCTGTTTCGTGATGTGCGAAAGTATTAGCAGCCTGTCGGACTTGAAGAATTGCAGCGAAAAGTGATCAAGTGAGAGCGCAGATTTTGCAGATTTTGAAGGCCAACAGTTATTCTGTTGGCCGAAAAAGCAGCGAAATATGAACTGGTCAGATGCTTTTGCAACCGATTTCCTTTAAGTCTGACAGACTGCCAGAACAAACGCACGCGATCGAGCCGGCCCACAACCCTACCGATTCTGGACCTCGATCGGAATAAAAATAGATCAGGTCAACATAATCAGCGAAAGAATCATGAGGTAGCCGGAGTTCGGAAAAATCAACCGATCACTTCGCAACCCCTCCGCCATCTTGATCTTGACCACAAAGCCATGCCGCAGGCTTGCGGTCATTCCCATATTACCCTCACTTTGCCAGCCACAAGCCGACCCATGCCGGGCTCATACCAAAGCTTGAATGTGCGGTGACGTACTGAACGGTGCTACCAGCAGAAGTATCATTCCAAACTATAGGAACTGCTCCTGTTCTTTGTTCTGCCCTCGGTTGCAAGCCCCGCCCATGTCGACCCATCCCAGGACCGTAAAAAAGACTATATTTTTGATCTTCGGCATATTACTTGCGCTTGTCACCATATTTGCCATCTGGTTTGACTGGAACATGTTGAAGCCATATGTCGAGCACCAGGTAACCGAAAAGACCGGTCGCGAATTCACGATCCGGGGCGACCTCGATGTCAGGTTATCACTCAATCCGTTGATCAGTATCGGAGGACTTTCACTCGCCAATGCCGATTGGGGCACGCAGCAACCGATGCTCGACATCGATAAAGCCGCTTTCCGCATCAGCCTATGGAATCTGTTCCTCGGCGATGTCGTACTGCCTGAAGTAGCAATATCCAAGCCGAAAATCATCCTTGAAAAGAGTATGGATGGAAAGCGTAACTGGGACCTTAAAAAGAATGAAAAAGAAAAAGTGGAATTGCCGAAAATTGGCAGGCTCACCCTGGATCAAGGTAAGGTCGTTTTCCGCGATCCCAAGACAAAAACTGACGTAACGGCAAGCATACATACCGATCCGGCGGCGGACGCGCGGGAAATGCCGCTGGATGTGGTGGCTGAAGGCACCTTCACCGGTCTGAAATTCATGGCCCAAGCTAAAGGTGGCAAGGTGATGTCGCTTGCGGATAAAACGCTCCCTTATCCCATCAAAGCGAGCGCTAAAGTCGGAACGACTCACGCCGCCGTTGACGGCATCATTACCGGACTTGCCGAACTGTCTGCAATGGATCTGAAGCTGGAAATACGTGGGGAGGATCTATCCGCACTTTACCCGATGGTGGGAATCGTATTTTTTCCCTCACCGCCATACCGGATATCAGGAAGGCTTACGCACCAGAAAACCGAATGGTCGATGAAGCAATTTTCGGGAGAGGTAGGCAAAAGCGATCTGGGCGGCAATATACTTTTTGATACCGGCGGCAAGCGCCCCATGCTGCGCGCGGATGTTGTATCAAAAATCCTCGACCTGAACGATTTGAAAGGCTTTGTCGGGGCTCGGCGCGCGCCGCAACCACAGGATAGTCCTGCCGAAAAACAGGAGAAAAAAGCGTCGATAGAGGCCCAACAGGATCGCGTGCTGCCCGACCAGGAATTCGAGGTTGACCGGTTGCGGGCGATGGACGCGGACGTCAGGTTCACCGGTGAATCAATCCGCAACAAGGAATTGCCGGTCGAGCATCTGATAACGCATCTCAAGGTCGATGATGGGCTGCTGACCTTGGACCCCGCCAATTTCTCGGTCGCAGGTGGGAATATTATTTCCAGGGTCGCGATAAACGCGCGGAAGGACATACCTGCCGCAGAGGCCAAGATTGACTTTAAAAGGCTGCGGTTACCGAAGCTCTTTCCCAAGATCGAGCTAACCAAGGAAAGCATGGGTTTGATAGGCGGCACAACGACGGTAACAGGGTATGGCAAGTCGGTGGGCGCACTTCTCGCATCGGCGGATGGCACCCTCGGATTGATCATGTCTGGCGGCCAGATCAGTAAACTGATGCTGGATATTATAGGGCTCGACGGAGCGCGAATTCTCAAACTTCTGATCGCGGGGGATAAAAATGCCAATATCCGCTGCGCTGTCAGCGATTTCGATATCAAGAAAGGAATCATGACCAGCAAGGCTTTTGTCATCGACACAACAGAAACAAATATTATTGGCGAAGGATGGATAAGCCTCGTCGACGAAACCATCCACCTGAAGATTTCGCCGCAACCCAAACACATCAGTGTTTTGAGCTTGCGTACGCCCGTGCATATCAGCGGCACTTTCAAGGATCCAACTGTGTACCCGGACAAAATCCTGGCCATACGCATCGGCTCGGCAGTTCTGTTGGGTATTTTCGCGACACCGGCTGCTGCACTGATACCGCTGATAGAGACGGGTCCCGGCGAGGATACCAATTGCAGGGCGCTGATTGACTCAGTCAAAGACACCACGTCACATCCAGCTAAAGAGGCCTCGCCACAAAAGAAAGAAGCCCCACCGAAGAAGCGCGAAAAAAACACCGAGAATCGGTAAGGGCGCCGAAAATAGATTATTCGGCCGATCCACTCATATGTGTGTAAGCGCACGGATCAAAGCGCGGCAATCCTTATAGTACTTACTAACTTTTCCAGGAGGCGTTCATGATGGAAACAGTGGAAATTCCCGAGCAACATCAAAGAAAGCAACCCGGGTTGCGATTATTACCGGCGGGGATAGTGGTATCGGGCGTGCCGTGGCCGTTGCCTTTGCCAAGGAAGGTGCCGATATCGCCATTGCCTATCTAAATGAACATGGAGACGCAAACGACCCGAAAAAAGAAATAGAAATGTGGAAGAAAATGTCTTTTAATTGCAGGTGACGTGGGTAAAGAATAATTCTGTGCCGAAGTCGTCGCAAAGGCGATCTCGGCTTTTGGACACATTGATATCCTGGTAAATAATGCCGCGGAGCAACATGTTCGAAATAGCATTATGGATATTGGCAATGCGCAGCTCGAAAAAACTTTCCGCACAAATATTTTCTCAATGTTTCATATGGTAAAAGCTGCGCTCCCTCATCTGAAAAAAGGTGCACGAATAATTAATACTACATCGGTGACAGCCTATAAAGGAAACCCGCATTTACTCGACTACTTGGCCACGAAGGGCGCAATCGTTGCTTTTACGCGATCATTGTCACTACAATTGATCGAACAGGGAATTCTTGTAAACGGTGTCGCTCCCGGACCTATATGGACGCCACTGATACCCTCGACTTTTCCGCCCGAAAAGGTCGATAGTTTTGGAGCAGACGTGTCCATGAAACGCCCTGGACAGCCTGACGAGGTAGCAACCTGTTATGTCTTTCTGGCTTCGGGGGAATGCTCATATATGTCGGGGCAAGTGCTGCATCCGAATGGAGGCACTGTCGTAAACGGCTAAAAGAAGCAATTCTGGTTTTGCGAAAAGTCCTCTTTGCAGCGGTTCATAAGATGACGTTCGAATAACGGTTTATTTACCCGCAAAGAATCGAGCTTCAGCAAAGCATAAAATGCAAATCCCTTCCCAGCCTCTTGGACAAATTTTTATCGTCAGCAGGAGGCGAGGCCGCTTCGGAGAATTCCACTCTCGCATCGCATATGCGCGATCAAGTACGTGGCAGTTCCCTCAACCGGCGTGACGAAAGGTCTGGAAATTGTTCGAAATTCGACTATAGTGGTAAAAAAATTTGCGCCAGGCTATGGTGTGCATAACTCCAATGGAATAATTTGGCTTGCCCGGATTTTTTGTTCCTGCTTAAAGCTTACCCAACCCAAGCCGATAACAGCTATTATTATTCGTCGAAGTACAACTCAAGCCTGTAGGCTGCAAAACAGGGGCACGAAGTATGTTCAGTTTAGGTTCCAAAGAACCTGTTGTAGCGACAGCGAACATTGTGATCGATTGTTCGCCCGAACACGTCTTCAGCTATTTGGGAGAAGGATTCTTTGAAAATTATCCCAAATGGTCTCCTGAGGTCGTTGAGCTTGAGTCGGTGACTAGCGGCCCCCCGAGGCTAGGAACTATCGCAAGGCAGGTGCGTATTGACCAGGGCCGCAGGACGGAAACCCAATTCAAAATAAATGTGTATGAGCCAAACAAGCGCCTGGGCTTTGCCGGAGTTGCCGATCCTTTCCGCTGCAGCTATGAGATACGATGCCTTGATAGTGGCAAATCGTCCGAGTTGATCTTTACTTTTGAATTGCTCGAGATTCAAATGTTCATGCGTCCGTTCGAGAAATTGATTCGGGTAGTAGTTCAGGAAGGCGCGCAACGAACGGTAAGAAATTTGAAGCGTTTAACTGAAGCAAAAAAATACGCGGCCAGCTAGCGGCCTGCCATTCCGCAAAATATCCAGGAGAAACAAATGACTTTCGTAGTGGAAAAGGATCCCGGATTAATCCCGCAGATCTTGTCTGAAATACTGGACAGCTCGATAAACGGAATCACACTGGTGGATCCCGATCAGGATGACATGCCCATTGTTTATGCCAATAAGCAATTCCAGGTCATGACTGGATATCCGCAGGAGGAGATCCTCGGACGCAACTGTCGTTTTCTCCAGAAGGGCGATCGTGAGCAGGAAGCGCGTTTTGCGATGAGCCGGGCCATCAGCAAGCACCTGCCCATCGAAGTGACCATACGCAATTATCGAAAGGATGGCGAGCTCTTCTTTAACCATCTGACGCTCACTCCGCTTCTGGATGGGCAGGGAAAACTCATCTATTATCTTGGTATCCAGTACGATGTGAACCGCAACCGAGACTTGATTTCGAAGTTCAGCATGCAGCAGGAAGCCGATACCAGACGTTTACTTGCTTCTTTATTGCCAAGACCCTGATATTGAAAATTGGGCGCGCACCCTGGTGCCTGCGATATAAGAAGCGAGCTAATCAATCATAATGGAAGAGGATTTTATGGCCCAAATAATGTATGAAAACATTCCACAGCCTCGATCGGATGACCGGCGCGTATGGGATGTACCTTTTGCGGTTTATGGATACCCGGCGTTGCTGATAGCCCATAGGTTGAAGGTTTTTGCCTTGCTTGGGGAAGGAGCGCGTACATTGCCTGAAATCTGCAAGGCGCTGAACTTCAACCCACGGCCGGCCGAGGCTATCCTGACGGCTGCGACAGCGTTGGGCTTTCTCTCTCTCAAGGACACGCGTTATTCGCTTACCCCGCTTGCGGAAGACTATCTCCTCGAAAAGAGTCCGAGCTACTTCGGATTTTTCTGGGATATGATGATTGACAATTCAGAAGTGTTTTCCTACGCAAGCCTGGAGAGGGCCGTGCTCACCGATTCGCCCCAGGCCTATGGGGGGGGTGATATTTATAAGTCTCATGAAGAGCAGGCGGAACTGGCGCGGAGATTTACGCGTGGCATGCACAGCATGAGTATGACGTTGGCCTCCGCCTGGCCAAGTGTCCTGGATCTCACCAGCCATCAACTGATGCTCGACATAGGCGGCGGCTCGGGAGCGCATTCGATCGTGGCTGCGTTGAAATCGCCAAACCTGGATGCGCTGGTCCTGGACCTGGAGCCTATATGCGAAGTCGCTGAAGAGTTCATTAATCAGTACGGCGTGCAGAATCGTGTAACGACCCGTGTTGCCAATATGTGGAACGACCCATTCCCGGCAGCTGATCTACATTTTTATTCCAACATCTATCACGACTGGCCTCCGGAGAGGTGCAGATTCCTTACGGAGAAAAGTTTCCGGAGTCTCGAGCACGGCGGACGCCTCATCATTCACGATATCCTTTACAACGACGAAAAGACGGGACCTCTTGCTGCTGCAGCATATAGCATGCTAATGCTGGGATGGACGGAAGGTGAATGCTATTCAGGCACTGAATTGGCCGCGATGCTGAAGGACGCCGGTTTTCACGATATTCAGGTGTATCCCGCTTTTGGTTATTTCAGTGTGGTTACCGGCGTAAAGCCATAGTGGTGATTTTTTGCAATTATTGCTCCTGGAAATCGGAAATTCAAACAGGATCATCGGTCGGTCATCCTTACCTTCAATCTTCCGAATAATGCGTACCAGTCCCACGTGAAGTCGCGTCCTTCGCCGCATAATGACCGAATCAAGGCGTGGCTTCCGTCACCGTCTGCTGATCAGCTTGAATCCCAGCGTTTTCATGGCCGGCACTACTGATTGCTTCGTAGTGCTGTAGTCTGCCCATGGGGCGTTGCCCTTATCCAACCGTTCGTGGATATTCAAGGCCGACCAGCGGCTGGCGCTCGTAAGCAACTCCAGTTCTTCCCATGCCAAAGGCACTGACACGCCCAAGCCCGGACGTGCGCGTACTGACCAGGCCGACACGGTCGTTGCCCCGAAACCATTGCGAAGATAGTCTATGAAAATCTTTCCAACGCGATTTCGCGGCCCACTTTTGGCAACGAAGCGTTGCGGTATGGTTTCGGCGAGGTGTTGAACAATGGCTTGAGAGAAATTTTTTACGGTGTCCCAATCATGCAGCCTCTTTATCGGCACAATGACGTGCAAACCCTTGCCTCCACTCGTTTTCAGGAAAGATTCCAACCCCAGTTCCCTGAGAAATACATGAACAAGCTGTGCCGCTTCCTGGATGAGCGGCCACTTCACCTCTTCGCCAGGATCCAGATCGAATGTCATCCTGTCCGGTTTGCCAATAGCATTTTTTGTGGCATTCCATGTATGAAACTCGATTACATTCATTTGAGCGGACGCTAATAGACCTTCGGCGCTGGCAACTTCAATCAATGACTCATGCCCGGGATCCAGAGACGGATCAAGCTGATTGACTCCCGCCATATTCTCTTTTTCCCAATGCTTCTGAAAAAACAGCTGACCTGTGATTCCATCGGGCGCGCGAACGAGCGATACAGGCCGGTTTTTGAGATGCTCCAGCATTAAAGGCGCGACCAGCAAATAGTAGCGAATGAGCTCAATTTTCGTAAACCCGGTCGACGGATCAATGACACGCTCGGGGTGCGAAACCTTCAATGACGGTCTGGATGGCGCGTTCGCAGGTTTTGCATCAGCGGTATGTACCGCCTTCTCCCGAACAATGGTCTCCGCTTTCTTGTCCGATCTCAAGCCTTGAAAAACCGAGTGGCGAATATGTCCATCTCGAGTCCATTCTCCAAAGGAAACTTCAGCCACCAGCGAGGGCTTTACCCAATGCGCGTTTTTTTCGATATCGCCCGCCTTGGCAAATGGTGGACGCTCAGCCGCAACTTTGTCCAATTTCACCCTGAGATCATGCAGCGTGTTATCGCTAAATCCGGTGCCTACGTTTCCAGCATACTGAAGCTTCTTGTCTTCATCATAGTAGCCGAGCAGAAGCGAACCTATGCCGGCCCGGGAACCCTTGGGGTCGGTAAAACCGCCAATTACAAATTCCTGGCGTTGCGTACACTTCAGCTTTATCCAGTCGGGAGAGCGGCGCGAAGCATAACGCGAAGTTTTGCGCTTACCGATCAAGCCTTCCAGCCCCAGGCGGCAGGCCGAGGCCATTATATCTTTCGGCGGCGCATCGAAAATATCGCTGAAGCGTATCGGTTCCGGCGGAGGTGGCTCAAAAAGGGTTCGGAGTAATGCCCTTCGTTCAACCAGGGAAACCCCTCTCAAATCATACCCATTGTAGAACGGCATATCGACCAGGTAATAAATGATGCCTTGAGTCCGGGCACTTTCAAATGCATTTTGCAAAGCCTGAAAATTCGGTATGTTTTTGTCATTCAGCACTACAATTTCGCCGTCGAGCCATCCGGACTTCAGCCTCATCCTCGCTATTGCTTTTATAAGATGAGGCAATCTCTCTGACCAGTCATTTCCATTTCGAGTAAAGAGTTTAATGTCGCTGCCATCTATTCTGGTCAACATCCGATAGCCGTCGAACTTGATTTCGTAAATCCACTCAACCGGATCGTTGGGAGGCCCATCCACCAGCGTAGCGAGCTGCGGGCGCAGGATGTGGGGAAGGTCCGCTTTAACTGCGTTTTCCGGCAGCCCAGGTTCGTTTTTTCCGGACTTTGATCCAGTCCTGGTTGACGTTGTGCTCACCGGTCCAGCAGCTTTTTGAACCTCCAACGGTTCAAGCCCGGCAACACTCTCGGGCATTTCGTCCACCACGCTATATTCGTTGGATGAGCGAACATAATCATCCTTTTCCTTGATGAGCAGCCATGCCTCCCGTTTTTCTTCCTCCTTCCTTCTCATGCGTACCAACGCCCAGTGACCCTTCAATTTGTGCCCGCGCAGCTCAAACTTCAGCTTGCCGTCACGATAACCCTTGTGGGGGTCCTCAAGAGGAATCCACGTTCCCTTGTCCCAGATAATGACTTTACCCGCACCATACTGCCCGCGCGGAATCTCGCCTTCAAAACTGTTATATGAGATGGGATGGTCCTCGACATGAACCGCCATGCGTTTGTCATTCGGGTCGAAGCTGGGCCCTTTGGGAACGGCCCAACTTTTCATCGCTCCATCAAGTTCAAGCCTGAAGTCGTAATGGAGCCGCGTTGCCCAGTGCTTCTGAACGACAAATGACAAGGCTGTCTTTCTTGCCTTACTGGGGGTACCGATGCCGGAAGGTTCGGATGTAATGGAAAAATCACGTTTTTCCCGATAGACCTTGAGCGAATCCGAGTTTGACATTTTTCAAGACTTATTCGGCAGTTTTCTATGCGCGGCGCTTATGCGTACCTTTGGTAGAAGTGGGTACACTGTCTGCATCCGCCGGTTTTTTGCCCCGCGCCTTGCCGCTACTCTCCTTGTCCCCACTTTTCTTCAGGCTGCGCTGCAGCAATTCGGTAAGATCAAGTATCTGCGCACTGCCAGGTGCCGTTTCGGATTCCTCTGGTTGAGCCACGGTCTGTATGTCGCCCGTTTCGACTTTTTCATGGACGAGTTTCATGATTTCCTCCTTGAAAGAATCGCGGAACTCTTCAGGATGCCATTTTCCGCTCATGTCCATCACCAATTGCTCAGCCATTTTCAATTCCTTATCGGTAATGCCCGCCTCCTCCTTTCCCTCGGGAGGAAAGCTCAATTTCTCCCAACTGCGTATCTCGTCGCCCCATCGCAACAGATTCAGCACGAGTGCGGGACCTGATGGCATTAGAGCGGCCAGGTGCTGCTTTGTTTGAATAACCACCCGCGCAATACCGATGCGCCGGGTATTGAGAAGGGTTTCGCGCAAGAGCGCATAGACCTTGGCTCCTTTATTGATCGGAACGACATAGTAAGGGCGCTCAAGATAAACGAATGGAATATCGGTGGCCGGTACAAACATTTCGATCTCGATAGTTTGAGTGGCCTTCGGATACGCAGCAGAGATTTCGTCCTGACTCAGCACGACATACTGACCATCTTCATATTCAATGCCTTTGACGATATTTTCCTTGTCGACCTCCTTTCCGGTCTTCTTGTTTATACGCTTGTAGCCAACCGGATCCATGCTGCGCTTGTCCAGCCAGTCGAAATCCAGTCCCTGTTCCGCCGTCGCGGAATGGAGGGCTACGGGTATATGCACCAGGCCGAAGCTTATGGCGCCCTTCCATAACGCGCGGCCGCTTGCCTTAGGAATATCCATGGTTCACTTCCTATACATCCACAAAAAATGACACCCTTCAATCTGGAAGATCAGCCGACATCAGCGAAGTCAGGCTGTATCCATAAGTATTCAGATGGACTGCACATCTCTTCGCCGGAGCAGAGACGCAAGAGACGGCCAACCCGGCAATGCTCCAACTCACCCAAATTATCATCCTCTACACTCGTTTTGTCGTATGTGCGATTGCGCACGAAGTGAAGGCCGCAGGGAATCGGTTTACGTTGTCGCGGAATGGGCGTGAGCTATCGGCCCGACAATGCCGGTGGTGATGCTATTCAGAGTCGACTTATTACAGCGCTGTGTGTTCTTTCGTACGGAATGATCAGCTAACTGATGAGAGGATATTCAAGTCTATTTGTGAATCCACCGCACCGCCCTGATTGCGCTGACCACAGCCCCAGGTACAGTCGAGTGGAAAGACTTCCATAAGGTCGCCTCGTGAAGGCTAATAAGCGAAGACTCATAAACCCAGATAATCCATTAGACGGCTCTGCGAGCCTACCTGAGTGCTGGCGGTCAGTTTGCGGCCTTTCGCCGCCATTTTTGCTACCTGCGCGGCATCCATAGACCAAGCTGTGGACTTCTCCCAAACCGGCAAAACTATCTCGCAACCTGCCTCGCCATCATCTCGTGTCCTAATGGATTATCTGGGATAAAAGCAAAAGCCAAAATATTAGCGATATCACTCTGCGCCATCCACGAAGCTTCCTGAGGATTAAATGAATATGGATTATTTTTCCCTGCTACAATGGCCCGCGATGGTGATCAACATACTCGCGGTCTGGTTGCTGACTTACCAGTCCAAGCGCAGGCGCAATGCCGGCTTCTGGTGTTCTCTCATCAGCAACGTCTTGTGGATCGCCTGGGGATGGTATGCTCAGGCTTTAGCAGTTATTGGCCTCCAGATAGCCTTGGCTGCGCTGAATATCCGTGGCGTCAAAAAAACGGATGAAAAAACTTAGGCACGACAGTCGATAACATCGTGGTTTTCTCTTTTTTGGCTTATATCGTCATGGTTTGTGCAAAATGATGTTCGAAACATGGAAAGATCTTTTGCAATCCGAGCAAGCAAAATATTTTTAATTTCCGGCATTGGTTGCCTGGCGCTCGTGGTTGCTTCTAATAATGTTCTCGATTACCAATCGAATTTCCGGTTCGTTCAGCACGTGATGTCGATGGATACGGTATATCCGGGAAATGTTCTGAAGTATCGCGCCATCACTGAACCGCTGCTGCATTCCGCCATCTATATACTTATCATATTCTCTGAATTCATAATTGCCATACTGTGTCTTCTGGGGGCATTGCAATTGTTTCGCCATATCCGTGATGATGCGCTGACATTTGACAATGCCAAATCTCTATCCATCCTGGGATTATCCTGTGGTTTTGCCTTATGGTTTTTTGGCTTTATTGTCGTTGGCGCGGAATGGTTCTGCATGTGGCAATCACCGGACTGGAATGGCCAGGAATCTGCATTCCGATTTGTGGTTTGCATCGTCCTGGTGCTAATTTACACCGTACAAAGTGATAAAATCGGCTGAACCGGCCAACTTGCCGAAATCGGGTCATCGATTACCACTAGCGTATAATTGCCAGCCCTTATTTTGTTATCTTCACTTCTTGTCTTCCTGATCGGGCCGAATACCGCCCGTCGGTAGTCTGCAAACCCAAGCGATGCGAACTCTATACACTTATTGCATGCTTTTCCCGCGGCGCACCGCGTACGTCCTGGTCGCGCTGTTGGCGGCAGGTATCGCCGAAGGGCTTAGTCTGACCGCACTTCTCCCGTTACTTTCGATTGCGGTGGGCGATAACGCGAATTCCGACACCGGCAAGCGAATCGTCGACGTACTGCAAGGGATCGGCATCGTACCGACCATTGGCGTCATGCTGCTGATCATTGTCGGAGGCATGATCATCAAGAGCGTGATATTGCTGATGGCCAACAGGCAAGTCGGCTATACCGTCGCGCATGTCGCCACCGCGCTTCGCCTTGAATTGATCGACGCGCTGCTCGCGAGCCGCTGGCAATATTATCTGCGTCAACCCATGGGTTCCCTGGCGAATTCGGTCGCCACCGAAGCATACCGTGCGGCCAACGGTTTTGAGCACAGCGTCACCGTGCTGGCGCTGGTGATACAGGTCATCGTCTATGGAACCGTGGCCATGTTCGTTTCATGGCAGGCAACGCTTACTTCGTTACTTGTCGGCGTGGTAATGCTGCGGCTGCTGAATCAACTGATTCGGGCTACCCGCCGGGCCGGGGGCAAGCAGACTCAACTGATGCGTCACTTACTGACTTATCTTTCCGACGTGCTCGGATCGGTAAAATCACTGAAAGCCATGGCGCGGGATAACGTGGCGGAGGCCATCCTGCGCGACCAGACCAAGCAGCTGGAAAAAGCCACCCGGCGCGAAATCATGGCGCGGGAAGCTTTGATGGCCTTGCAGGAACCCATACTGGCCACCCTGATAGCGTCAGGCTTATATCTGGCCCTGTCGATATGGGAGCTTTCGTTGCCGGCTGTGATGGTGATGGTCTTTCTGCTCACCCGCCTTCTGAGCCTGCTCAATAAAACGCAGCGCAAATACCAGAATCTGGCGGCGCAGGAGAGTGCTTACTGGGCTTTGCGCACAGCGATTGAAGAGGCGCGTGCCGCAGCGGAAAGAACGACGGGTACGCGTCAGCCTACCCTTCAAAAGGGGATCAGCTTGCGTCACATCGATTTCGATTACGGCACGAAACCGATATTCCAGGATCTCAACCTCGAGATTCCAGTCAATTCATTCACCACCATTGCAGGACCATCGGGTGTTGGCAAAAGTACCATGCTGGATTTGCTGTGTGGACTGGCTGAACCAAAGTCAGGGGATATGCTCATAGATGGCGTGCCTCTGCGTGAGATCAATCCGCGCGACTGGCGACGCATGATCGGCTATGTCGCACAGGAAAATGTTCTGCTTCACGACACCATTCTCAGCAACATACTTGTCGGCGCGCCTGACCTGGTTGAAGCCGATGCGGAAAGAGCGTTGCACCAAGCGGGAGCCTGGGATTTCGTAAGCGCCCTTCCGGAAGGGTTGCAGACGATTGTCGGCGAACGCGGAGGGCTGCTGTCGGGCGGTCAGCGTCAGCGGATCGCAATAGCCAGAGCGCTGGCTCACCAGCCGCTTTTTCTGTTGCTTGACGAACCGACCAGCGCGCTCGATCCTGAAAGCGAGCGGTTGGTTTGCGACACGCTCAAGAAGCTGGCAAAGGATCTTACCGTGGTTGCCGTTTCTCATCAGCCTGCGCTGATAAATGCAGCGGATTACATATTCACCCTTTCAAAGGGTAAAGCCGAGCGACTGCAACATCCATCCGAGGTTGAGAATGAATCAGACGCCATATCCGTATCGCGCAGGGGAGCAACCTCGGTTTTTCGTTGATTTGACATATTATGACGGCAAACCAAAAAAAGTTGCTGCCTCGATTGATAGCATTTTCTTATGCAAAAGTAGAAGCGGCTAACGTTTTTTCTCGAATATAAAACAGGTTTCTCCCCAATTTCTGGTGGTTTTGGATTTCACTCCAAGGCCTGCCTGTTCCATCAGATTTACCGCTTCCCGCTGCTCCCCAGGGGTTCCCAGCTCGACGATGACAGATCTCAGCGCCGGGTTTTTCAGAACATTTTCCGCACCTTTGATAATGGGAATCTCTATGCCGTCAACATCAATCTTGATATAGTTGGGGTAAGGGAATCCCCATTTTCCGCATAACTCGTCCAGCGTTACTCCAAACATTCCCTGAATATGCGCGGTGGGTGTTTTCATGTTCTTCAGGTTTTCCTTTCCGAACTGTGAGCGATTTCCTCCGCCAATAAATTTTGGGATATACAGTTTTGAAAACCCGCCCTGTCCCGATACGGCTATACCATAAGCCGTAATATTATTCTCGAGCTTGTTCAGGTAAATATTTTTATTCAGTAAAGAATAATTGATGCACTGAGGCTCAAAGGCAAAAACCTGAATGTCATTCCCGTATTTTTTTGCGGGATATAGGGAATATTGACCGATATTCGCGCCCAGATCAAAGAATCGCGAGCCGGGTTCAAAACTGTCGAGCCAATTCAGCGTATCGGGCTCTTTAATGGAATAAGTTTTGGCGCGCTGAAGTGTCCGAAAGTTATCCACGGCGATGCGTATGGATTGACCCTTGACATTTACTTGTGCGTAACCGCCTTTTAGTCCATAAAGCGCAATAGTGAACCCGGAAAGAACATCCATGAAAAATGAAGACATATTTGCTTCAGCTGCAAGCTGATTAGTGGAGATAGGAATTAAATGAATGCCGAAGAATATCTGTTTTATCCGGTTTAATCCCGAATATTTTGCCGCAGACCAAAGCTCTGCGGCCACCGAGGTAGCGTTGACTTATGTCGGACACATGGGGATTTTCAAGTCGAAGGGAGCAACTCCGCTTCATCTGTAGGGCAAACTCAGGTCGTCGAGGATGCCCATATTGTAATGGGAAGCAGTTTCTGCCAACACCGGCAAGACCTCTTTAACACTTACGCCCTTTCTTGTCAAAACGCTTTTTTTGATAAACGGAAACTTGAACTCGGTAATAAGAGGTTTCCATAGATGTGAGGTAGGCTCTATCCACCTTATAGGCATTTGATTAAAATTAATTCGAGCCAAGGCGGGTTCTAAGCCATAGAGCGCAGATAGGCGGAATCGATGGCGGAGAAGCCGGGAAAAACCGACTTCATATTTTCGGATAACAGCATTCTTGAGCTCCAGAATATCGACTTCTTTGAAGAAGCGAAGAAATTCTTCTGATAACACTACATTTTTCTTGCAATACAGAAAATAAGATTGCAGATGCGGATGAAATTGAAAAGAATCTGTCATGCCAATCACATCAGCGTCGCAGTTCTCAAGTGTAGTAACGATATCGCTGATGCTGAAAAGTGGCCCGATAACGCTATCGTTGGCTAACAGAAGGCCGGCATGGTCTTTGTATCGAGCATATTTTTCCAGTCCCGTTTTCCATCCGTAAAAATCGTAGCCTTTATTCTCCCGGTTTATGATTCTTACGCAGCATCTTGAAAGTTTCTCCAGGTCTGAAACTGAAACGTCATCGCTCGAGCTGATAAATATGATGTTGAACCCAGCCAGGGCGAGCGCATCAAGGTACTGATACACGTTCTTTCTGACAATATTTTCGTAATCGTAGCTACAAAAAAGGCAGACCGGTTTAGTGTAATCCGGCGATACCAGCCCTTTTTCGTTCAATCTGACCAACGGCTCCTTACGTACTTTCTCCCGCATGAGCAAATAAACAGATAAATCCCGGGCATATCTCAAGTCCTTGACTATCATCTTGATGGGCCACCTCATTGGCCAGGCGGTCCACCGATTTTTCGGCTTGTGCGGGAGCATTTTCATACGCCTCGGTCAACGAATTCTACAAGAGTTGGAACATAAAAATGGCCGCTTATATGCCAAGCATATCGAGATATCCCGAAAAATTTTTTGCTGTGCGTTCAGCGGCCTCATAAGGAAACGATACAAGCAAACTATCGATAATAATGGTATTTTGTAAAAACATGAGCTTCAGGGCGGCTTATCAAGAGATAGAGATAATCGCGCCAGCATACCTTTCAGTGTTTCCAGTGTATCGGCTTCGTCTATTTTTTTGTCATCGTGAATGCGAAGCATTCGGGGAATTCACACGGCAACACCCTTTGTGCGGTGTATCCCATACCGTGCACTAACCGATTTCAGGCCGCCAGCGCGTCTGTCAAATACCGTGGCGCAAAATTGGCCGAACCAGAATCGCGTAACGGCGGGGAAAGAAGCGGAGCACCTGCTGAGGCTAAGCATGTAATGAGACCCATGCCGATACGCTATCACGATGGACGGTCGCAGCCCCGTCGGTTAGCCGCTGAATCCCGCTCAATGCTTCTGATATAAGCCGATCAGTTCAGAATATGCGATGACATGTCCTTCCATCGCTTTCTCCAGCTTTGCCTTGGTTGGCTGCTTCAAATCCGGCAGGACTGTGTCCAGTGCGTAGAGTTTATGGAAATACCGATGTTTCCCAATCGGCGGACACGGCCCGCCATAGCCGGTGCGCTGCCAGTCATTGAGCCCTTCCCGTGTTCCAGGTGGAAGATCCGCCGTAGAAATTGCCTCCGATAGCCCGCTGGCGCCGGGCGGAATGTTGTACAACACCCAATGCACCCAGGTTCTCTTGGGCGCGGCAGGATCAGGCGCATCGGGATCGTCCATGATTAACACCAGGCTTTGCGTGCCCTCGGGCACTTCGGTCCAGAAAAGCTCCGGTGAAGTGTCGTGGCCATCGCAGGTATGGCGCGCAGGAATTACGCCGTGAGGAGAAAAAGATGAAGATGTTATGGTCATTGACATGATAGGTTTCTCCTTTTTCTCGTTTCTTACCTTCTGGCTCATGAGTGAGGCGGTTTCGTCCGCTGCAGCCACTTGGGCCAGCAAGCAGACAAGGATAATTCCCGATAAGGCAGCGAGGTGTGTGCGAAAAATAAAATGTAGCCCTCTGTTCATCGCATGCTCGCCTGTCAGGATATTGGAATGAGCCGCCCCTGCTCCCCATCCAGCTTAGGCAGACGCACGGTCAGCACGCCATTCTTATAGCTTGCTTCCGCGTGGTCTGCATCCGCCTTGCACGGTAAGGGTATGGTCCGTTGGAAAATGCCGTAAGCACGCTCCGTGAAATGATACGTACTATCGCTTGTAGTACGTTCAAAATGTTTTTCGCCTCTCAAATAAAGCATATTGCCGTCTATCGTAATATGGCAATCCTTTTTTTCCATACCGGGCATTTCTACCCGCACCACCATCTCCTTGTCCGTTTCCTCAACCTCTCCCGCCAATATGCTCCAGTTTCGAAAAGCGGGGAGTGTGCCAACTTCCGCGTGTTCTTTATCCTCCTCATTCTTACGATGCGTAAAGTGAGTCAGCGCGTCGCTACTTTGGTGAACCAGCTCGTGCCAGCCCTCTGAAATATGGTCCCATGTCCGGCTAAGCCCGTGGCTAATGTTTTTCCTGGCATGATTCAAGGCATTCATCATCGTTATGCTCCTTCTCATTATTAGAAAAAATCGTGATAACCAGGATAAGAATGAATTGCCCGGCGCATACCCGACCGCGCATTCGAAATCGTATTGCACCATCCTCGCCGGCAGCATCAGCCTATACAGTACCTTCTTTCATGCATCTCGACGGGTACAGGATGCGATATCACCCCTAGCAGACTGTCGGACTTAAAGGAAATCGGCTGCAAAAGCGTCTGGCTGGTTCATATTTCGCTGCGATTCTTCAAGTCCGACAGTCTGCTAGCGTCGCACCGTCATTTCCTTTTGCCGCTGGTAATTTACCAGCTTGGCAACTGCAAGCAATTCTTCCGATAGCAATTCCAATAAGTCATCCAGTGTCAGTATGCCTACTAGCGCGCCGTTTTCATCCACGACCGGTAAACGCCTTACCGTCTTGCTGCGCATGTATTGAACCGCGTCGAAGATCGCCACGTCTTCTTTCACGGTAGCCAGATCCTGCCCGATGATATCGCCTACGGTGATAACCCCCTGATCGAGTTCCGTCGCCATGATCTCTACAACCAGGTCCCGATCGGTTACGATCCCGACGGGAATACGTAGGCCGTCGCGCTCTTCCACGACGACCACATCACCGACGTGATGATGGCGCATGAGCTGGGCGGCCTCCAGAATAGTTTCGTTTCGTCGCAAAACAATAACATCACGATTGCAGATTTCGCCGACAGGCATAATGCTCTCCGCTTGAGTTACATATCGATATGAAGCGTTTGGCCGTAGGGATAAAGCCGCACCATGGAGGGTGCGTTCCAATACTATTGTTACTAAAATCGGCAATAAGCCAAAAACCAAGCTGGCAATAAGTCAGAGCCTATTCAATTGTTGATTTCTATCGTGTCCAGCTCACACGCAACAGATACTCGTCTGCGTTATAGTGAAATTCCAGTTCACCCTGGTAGGCATTATGTATGGCTTCGCCAATACCTCGTGCCAGATGAATATCGGTGGTTGTAATCAGCGTCGCACCGTCTTTTTCTTCGATTTCCATGATCCGGTTAAGCGGGTGCTCTGTTCGCTCATGTTTTTCCAAGTTATACGCAAGATGCAGGATTTCCTCGCGATGAGCGAGAAAAAACTCCCCCTGCAAAGTCACAAAACCAGCGGGCAAATGATCGTGAATGCGATGACATGCAGGACAAGGTTCCTGGTGCGCATCGGCGGGAGCCTGGAGCCACTGCCAGCGTCCTTCATGGAATACCGCGCCGCATTGCGGACAAACGGTCGGCTCAGGCAGCTTATGTCTCGCCCTATAGGCATCGTGCACGCGCTCTTCGAACATGCTGTCACGACGGGAAATCGGGCGAAAGCCGGGAGGCGTAGTATGAGTGCCCATGGAAAGACTCCTAAATATGAATCACATCTGCTCATGCGTCAGACGAGCATTCGCGACGACATGTTAAGCGATTGAATCGCCACCAACAGAAGCAGGCCAACAGATCGGTTATTGACGCAGTACTGCGTGAGAGCGTGCGCTCCCATGGCGCGGTCGAGGATGCTTTTTGTTTAATCAGGTTGCGCCGCTAAACAGCTAGCGCTTCAATGTCGCCTCAGCCTCACGCTTTATGGAAGCGATCTGCGGGGGCTGAAAGCTGCTAACCCCTTGCGGATGTTGACCATTCTTTTCAAAAGAATGGTCAACATAGCCGCCCCGCGAGATGGGCCCCAGGATCGATGTGCTATTTAACCTCAATCCGTTTCGCAGTTTTACCCTCTTTCTTCGGAAGCATCAGTTCCAGCGTGCCGTTTTCATACTTGGCCTCGGCTTTGGTATCATCCACATCACTCCCCAAAGTAAAGCTCCTGTAGCTTGATCCCTGATGACATTCGCGACAAATGACTCTTTCGCCCTCTTTTTCCTCCTTTTCCTGCCGCGTTTCACAACTGATGGAAACTCTATTGCCTTCTACTTGCACCTTGACATCTTCTTTCTTCACCCCTGGGATCTCTGCGCGCACGGTATAAGCCGTGTCATTTTCCTTTAAATCAATTTTGATTGTAGGGACGGTCTCCAAGTCCATGGAAAAAGGTTGCATTCCAAAACCCTTGAACCAGTCATCAACATTGTAAAACGGGTCAAAGCGGGCGATATCGCCGAAAGGGGAACGACGAGCAATGTTTGCCATGATGTTTTCTCCTTGAAATATAAAAATTTATCGTACCGTTACTGCCGCCTCTTGAACTGCCTCTTGAATAATCACGTAAACGAATCCCGCAAGCGGCTAAGCTATCAGAATGTTTTTCAGCGATTAAAAATCCTTTTCGACATATAGCACCCTACCTGTTTCCGCATCAGCCTCCAGCCAGTCTTGCGCTTCGTCATAAACGTAACCATCAGGTTCATGCCCCTCTACTTCGTAATAAGCGGCGGTGGAAATCACGTGATGGCTTTTTCTTTGCTCGCGCTCAACCGATTCAGAAGCATCTGTAGCCATTGAGTCGCCTGGCGTCGATTTTTTGGACTGCTCAACAACATTGCCAATAAAGTTGCTGACTGTCCTGATTTTATTAGTTACAACGCCTGGTTTGATGAATGGTCGGTCTGACAAGATAGGCCCCTTAAAAAGTGATCGATCGAGCTATGCGAATGAGTGTTACCCAATTGATCACATAGCCCGATCTAACAACAAATCACGATCAAAAGAAGCAATTTTTAACACCTCGTTATGCCTATCTCTGTGCGCTGCCTAACATTGGATTAGCAGAAAAATTTGCAGCATAAACCGGCTACTATTTGGCCTCGCAAATTCCGGGACAATCCGCACCGCCGCGTTTCGGATCGCAATCGTCTGCGGGGTTATCCACGCAAGTTTTGCCACTAGGGCATGGAATCCCGGCAATTCCACCGCATGCTTGGGGTTCGGATTTCTTGCATTCCCCTTCATGTTCTATCGATACTCCCGCGGCGGCCGCGGTGCACGCATTCCCGTAAGTCTTACCGTCGCAGCCACAGACAGGCTTGAAGATCTGCGGACAAATGGTGGGCTTGGTCTTGCATGTGCCTTGTGCGTCCGCCACCTTGCATTGACCCGTTCCAAAATCACAAAACTGTTTTGGGTCAGAACAGGCTGTTCCCGCAATACCTCCACAGACCGCGGACGCAACGACATCAATAGGCTTGCATTGATCGGTGAGCTCCACATTGAGGAAGGTTCCCGCCTTGGGATGAATGGCACGCAACTGCTTGACGAAAGCGTTGAACTGCTTTGGCGTTGCGCTAAAACCTGCTTCCGCGCAGGCGTTCAAGCCGCCTTCGATCGGAATCGGGCCGCCTGTTCTGGGGCTATAGACAGCGAAAGTATCTACGGTATCGGCAATGATCGCTTTTCCGACCAGCTTGCGGACCGATTTCAATGCGGCGTTATCCAGGGCTCCCCCAGAACTGCCGAGAGAGATATTCACGGCACGGTTCGTGCTATCCCCACCTTCCCCAGCATTCTCGGCAAAGGCAGGCATGCTAAGCAGGGCTGCTCCGATTAGTAAAACATAAGGCAATTTCTTCATTTTTTCCTCCCATCGATAGTAATTAAATTACATCCACTCGCCCTTTTTGTAAGCTACCGGCCTGGAACGAGAGGGCCGATGGCACGATATATTTTTTTCGGATCCGGGCAGCCTGGAACCCGGATCAAGTACTAAACAGTTTCATCGCACCGCCGAATGCGGTTCCGCCGACGGCGAGCCACGACGCCCATCAGGCCTAGTCCCGCAAGCAGCATCAGGTATTGCTCAGGCTCGGGTACCACTGCCACGGTGACGTCGTGGTCGTGGTAGAACACCTGGAAGGTATTGGGGCTGAACCCGTGCATACTGACGGATGAGAAAGTCGAATTTGCCAGACGGTCATCGAAAGTCGCCACTACGAAGCTGTCACCAGCCACAGGCGCGTAGCCGAGGTTCCATAAAGCAAGGTCGCCGCCCAATGTTACGTCGCCGGTAACCGTCAGTTGGTCAAAATTATGCAGGCCAGCTAGTTCGAAGTTAACTGCGCCGTTCGCTGCCTGATGCAGATTACCGTCAATGGTAAGATGGCCAATGGCGTCTCCGGGATTGATCACGCCTCTGTTGACCAGTTCATTGTTGGCCGGTGTTTGAATGGTGCCGCTGCCTTGTAGGGTGCCGGTGTTACCAAAACAATTGGTACCGCCGCAAGAGGACTGGAATACTCCACCAGCGCCAACATTCACCGTACCGGCGTTGGTAAATGCGTGTGCGACATTGAACACTCCAGCATTGACGTTGACCGTGCCGGTGTTGTTGAAGTCAACGCCAACATTGGTGAGGGTGTTGTTCTGCTTGTTGAATGTGCCATTGTTGTTGAAGGTGCCGTTGCCAGTTATCTGGTCGGAGAAGGCATTGGTATCGGTGAAAGTGCCGGTATTGTTGAAGGTGCCGCCATTCAAGGCGAGGTCATTGACGAAGTTGCCGGTGTTGCCGCTCCAGGTGCTATTGCCAGCATTCACTATGCGTCCGCCGGAAATGACCTTGGAGCCATTGCCGCTGAGGTCCAAGGTGCTGCTGAAGGTGGTGGTGGCCGCGCCAGCAATGCTCCCGCCAGTCCAGGTGGCAGCGCCGCCGATCGGAGTGCTCGTGCCGGCCAGGGTACCGCCCGCGAGCAGGAAGTGCGTGGTGTGGGTGCCACCGTTGAGGTTGACCGTCCCGCCGCTTATCTCGAAAGTACCGGCACCGCTGGTGGTTACTGCATTCAGATTGTGAGTACCTGCGTTGAGATCAAGGGTGGAACCATTAGCCAGGGCAAAAGTGCCGCTGTGGGTGCCACCCCCTTGCAGGCGCAGCGTGCCGGCATTGACGTTGACCGTGCCGGTGTTGTTGAAGTCAACGCCAACATTGGTGAGGGTGTTGTTCTGCTTGTTGAATGTGCCATTGTTGTTGAAGGTGCCGTTGCCAGTTATCTGGTCGGAGAAGGCATTGGTATCGGTGAAAGTGCCGGTATTGTTGAAGGTGCCGCCATTCAAGGCGAGGTCATTGACGAAGTTGCCGGTGTTGCCGCTCCAGGTGCTATTGCCAGCATTCACTATGCGTCCGCCGGAAATGACCTTGGAGCCGTTGCCGCTGAGGTCCAAGGTGCTGCTGAAGGTGGTGGTGGCCGCGCCAGCAATGCTCCCGCCAGTCCAGGTGGCAGCGCCGCCGATCGGAGTGCTCGTGCCGGCCAGGGTACCGCCCGCGAGCAGGAAGTGCGTGGTGTGGGTGCCACCGTTGAGGTTGACCGTCCCGCCGCTTATCTCGAAAGTACCGGCACCGCTGGTGGTTACTGCATTCAGATTGTGAGTACCTGCGTTGAGATCAAGGGTGGAACCATTAGCCAGGGCAAAAGTGCCGCTGTGGGTGCCACCCCCTTGCAGGCGCAGCGTGCCGGCATTGACGTTGACCGTGCCGGTGTTGTTGAAGTCAACGCCAACATTGGTGAGGGTGTTGTTCTGCTTGTTGAATGTGCCATTGTTGTTGAAGGTGCCGTTGCCAGTTATCTGGTCGGAGAAGGCATTGGTATCGGTGAAAGTGCCGGTATTGTTGAAGGTGCCGCCATTCAAGGCGAGGTCATTGACGAAGTTGCCGGTGTTGCCGCTCCAGGTGCTATTGCCAGCATTCACTATGCGTCCGCCGGAAATGACCTTGGAGCCGTTGCCGCTGAGGTCCAAGGTGCTGCTGAAGGTGGTGGTGGCCGCGCCAGCAATGCTCCCGCCAGTCCAGGTGGCAGCGCCGCCGATCGGAGTGCTCGTGCCGGCCAGGGTACCGCCCGCGAGCAGGAAGTGCGTGGTGTGGGTGCCACCGTTGAGGTTGACCGTCCCGCCGCTTATCTCGAAAGTACCGGCACCGCTGGTGGTTACTGCATTCAGATTGTGAGTACCTGCGTTGAGATCAAGGGTGGAACCATTAGCCAGGGCAAAAGTGCCGCTGTGGGTGCCACCCCCTTGCAGGCGCAGCGTGCCGGCATTGACGTTGACCGTGCCGGTGTTGTTGAAGTCAACGCCAACATTGGTGAGGGTGTTGTTCTGCTTGTTGAATGTGCCATTGTTGTTGAAGGTGCCGTTGCCAGTTATCTGGTCGGAGAAGGCATTGGTATCGGTGAAAGTGCCGGTATTGTTGAAGGTGCCGCCATTCAAGGCGAGGTCATTGACGAAGTTGCCGGTGTTGCCGCTCCAGGTGCTATTGCCAGCATTCACTATGCGTCCGCCGGAAATGACCTTGGAGCCGTTGCCGCTGAGGTCCAAGGTGCTGCTGAAGGTGGTGGTGGCCGCGCCAGCAATGCTCCCGCCAGTCCAGGTGGCAGCGCCGCCGATCGGAGTGCTCGTGCCGGCCAGGGTACCGCCCGCGAGCAGGAAGTGCGTGGTGTGGGTGCCACCGTTGAGGTTGACCGTCCCGCCGCTTATCTCGAAAGTACCGGCACCGCTGGTGGTTACTGCATTCAGATTGTGAGTACCTGCGTTGAGATCAAGGGTGGAACCATTAGCCAGGGCAAAAGTGCCGCTGTGGGTGCCACCCCCTTGCAGGCGCAGCGTGCCGGCATTGACGTTGACCGTGCCGGTGTTGTTGAAGTCAACGCCAACATTGGTGAGGGTGTTGTTCTGCTTGTTGAATGTGCCATTGTTGTTGAAGGTGCCGTTGCCAGTTATCTGGTCGGAGAAGGCATTGGTATCGGTGAAAGTGCCGGTATTGTTGAAGGTGCCGCCATTCAAGGCGAGGTCATTGACGAAGTTGCCGGTGTTGCCGCTCCAGGTGCTATTGCCAGCATTCACTATGCGTCCGCCGGAAATGACCTTGGAGCCGTTGCCGCTGAGGTCCAAGGTGCTGCTGAAGGTGGTGGTGGCCGCGCCCGTGATGCTCCCGCCAGTCCAGGTACTTAGGCCGCTGAGCGTAAGGTTGCCTGTACCACCAAGGATGCCACCGGACAAATCAAGGCCGGATATCCCCGTATTGAACGATAGAGTTGAATTGCCGCTGTTGATAATCGCTTTGTCGCTGATGCCCGGCACACCTATGGGTGACCAATTCGTATCGACACCCCAATCCCCTGTGCTGCCAAACCATGTGCGATCGACGGCAAGAGCTGGCTGGATGAAACCCGATGCGGCCAATGCCGCAATGATCGGCAATGTCCGGAAAAGACCGTTGGTTAATGACCCATTTTTGCTGACTTGATTTTTCTTCATATTTTTCATCGATGTCTCCTTGAATGAACACAGGACTCAGCTATTTACGATTTGTTTTTGTACTACCGCATAACACGACATTATTTAAAATAGATCACATTTTTTTAAAAGCAAGGAATTAAATGGAGGCGCTGGGTATGGGAACGTTCTGCGGAAGCATTACTTCAGCGGTGCCCACGACGAAGCGGCACACAGCATTAGTACGGCGCTGGCACATCTGAGAAGCAAGTATGAAATTACAGATGGAAAGAATTACGTTGAAACCAGCAACCTGTCGGACTTGAAGAATCGCAGCGAAAAAGTGGCCGGGTGAGGATAGACTCTGAAGATTTTGAAAGCCAATAGTCATTCTATTGGTCGAAAAAGCGGTGAAATATGAACCGACCAGACGCTTTTACAGCAATTTCCTTTAAGTCCGACAGGCTGCCAGGCGTCTAAAAACCCGACGGATAGGTCTCGTCCATTTCACCGGGCCTTTTGTGAACAAATGATGGTAACGGCTGCACAGCTTCTGTTTTATCGATATGGATCATGAAATCAAATTGCCGTGGCAGGGATGAATAGAAGTAATGGCTTGCGCGCTCGGTTTCAGGCCGGTAAATTACCCCGATGGCCCGCTGCAGTTTTTTTTCTTTTAACAGGCTGACAGCTTCGTCTTCAGTTCGAAGATCAAGAAGGAAACGTTTCTTTTCGAGTCCCGAAAAAATTGCTTCGTAACTGCCGGGCAATGGGTCGCGAACGGTTTTTGTTTCGGCCGGCCCATCCCAATCCGACGCTGCGGTTACCGTGCCGCGGCTGGTCGAAAATCCGACGCGAAGCGCATTATCTCCATATTCCTCATTGACCAACTGGCCGATATTGATCTCGCCGCGCTGCGCCATATCCGTTGCTGCGGCGTTGCCCAGATGAGAATTATGTGCCCACACAATGATCCGCGGTTCTCGCCCTAACCGGGTTTGCAGATGAGCAGCAAGTTTTTCAAGAGTTTCGAACATATGCCGGTCTCGCAAATTCCAGGTGTTGGGCCGCCCTCTGAACATTGCGCGATAATATTCCTCGGCATTTTTTACCAATTCGGCATTCTGCCGAGCTGAAAAATATTCGTTCCCGGCAAAAGCGCCGTCCTGCTCAACATAGAGGCGCGCTTTCCGTTGCAATTGCATGAGTTGAGTCAAAACTTCCTGCTCGCAGGAGTCCCATCTGCCTGAGGCAATGGCATAGCCATACGCCTGGGGATTGCTGATGAACTGGCCAAAGCAGCCATAGCGCGCTCGCGCGGCCGCGGCTTCTTGCGGATCGATCTTGTCCAGATAGGCCAGCACTGCCGCCATCGAGGTTGTCATGCTGTACAAATCAAGGCCGTAGAACCCTACAGATTCCTTTCGGCCCTTATATTTCTCGCCCCCTTGGTTATAATCGCGCAGCCACGCGACGAAGGCCAGGACCTCGGTATTACGCCACATCCACGTGGGAAATCGTTCAAAATTCGACAGGGCCGCATCGGCCTCCGTATCATCCGATGTGCCGGATACGAAGCGATTGACTCGGTAAGCATCCGGCCAATCGGCCTCAACCGCGACGGCGTCGAATCCTTCTTCTACAATGAGATGCTGGGTAATTTCGGCGCGAATCCGATAAAATTCCGCGGTGCCGTGAGAAGCTTCTCCGAGCAGAATGAGTTTTTTGTTTTTTGCAGCGTAAATCAGTGGGCGATAATCGTCACCGACATCCTGCAGAGATTGCGCATGGCGTTCCAGTGTGTCGATCAAGCTGTGATGAGCATCGAGATCAGGCATATTGAATCCTCACGTTGTTTTTTCCGGTTTTATCGCGGTACCATCCGGTCTTTTGGTGGCGCTTTCCAGAAGCGCCAGCACGCTCTCATCCGAAGTCTGTGAAAAATCGTCATACCATTGTCCGACACCGTAAAAAGGCTCCGGTGTATACAGGCAAACAAGCTCATCCGCATCCTGCTCGACTTTTCCGCAGGTAGACGCCGCACCGACCGGCACTGCCGCGATAATCCTTGCTGCGCCAGCTTGACGGAGGGAAGCAATTGCAGCACGCATGGTCGCCCCCGTGGCAAGGCCATCATCGATAATTATGATTGTCTTTCCTTCAATATCGGGTGACGGCCTGCCTTGACGGTAAAGCCGGTTACGCCTTTCCAGTTCCGCCTGTTCCTTTACTATTACAGCCTCAATGGTAGTCTTGTCGATATTCAAGACGTTGATGATGTCTCGATTGAGGACGCGAGTATCCTTTCCTGCTATCGCGCCCATCGCCAGTTCTTCCTGTCCCGGCACGCCCAGCTTGCGGACAAGCCACAGATCCATCGGCACAGCCAGAGTCCGGGCCACTTCATAAGCCACCGGCACGCCGCCGCGCGGAAGCGCCAGAACGAGGACGTCGGTTCTTCCAGCGTAGCCGACCAGTGCTTCCGCCAGCCTTTTCCCAGCTTCTGCCCTGTCTGCGAAATAGAGAACGGAGCTTGCCATTTAAACCTCTTCTCCGGGTAATCCAGAATGGGTTTGAAACCATTGCGCCGCCAGAAGGGCTGCTGCCTCGAGCGTGCCGGGCTCCTCAAACAAATGTGTTGCGTTTGGTACGATCTCCAACCTGGAGTGGCCGTTGGGGTTAAGCCGCGTAAGCGCCGATTTATTGAGTTTCAGAACCTCGGGATCGTTTTCACCTACGATAAGAAGCACAGGGGCCATGACTTCAGGCAAATAATCTCCGGCCAGATCAGGTCGGCCGCCGCGGGAAACCACAGCCATGATATTTTCCGGGCGCCTTGCCGCAGCGATCAACGCGGCGCCAGCGCCTGTACTTGCCCCAAACCAGCCTATTTTTAAATTTTTCGTTTGCGGTTCACGTTGCAACCATGTGGCGATATCGATCAGCCTGTCCGCCAGCATGGGTATATCGAAACGCAGATGCCGTGTCCGCATATCGACAATTTCTTCTTCCTCCGTCAAGAGATCGGCGAGCAACGTGGCAAAGCGATACCTGTTCAGCGTTTCCGCGACATAACGGTTCCGGGTGCTATGCCGGCTACTGCCGCTACCATGCGCGAATGCGACAATAGCCCTCGCATCCGGCGGTATAGCCAGGTCTGCGCTCAGCACGACATCCCCTGCCGGGATTCGTACGGCTGTAGTCTCAGGAGTTCGGTTATGCAAGGGGTTGGCCATATTTGTCTTCCGATAACATCTACGATTGAACACGATTATTTTTATAGAGCATCGTTACTTATGTTTCCGTACGCTTCCGAACATAGGTTTCAATACGGGCTGGATGACGGTAGAAAATTCTTCATTGGTTTTTTTCCGGAATAGGCGAGCGCGACGTAAATGTCATGTTTTTAGGAGAAAAAATAGCCGGAAATATTTTTGGCGGAGGCTATGATATGGATGTGGTCAAATTTTTCCGGGATGAATATCAAACTGGCAAGGAGAAGATACCGATGAAAGCGATTTACCGGATTTACCCGGCGATAGGCGTTGCGCGTATAGGAAACAGCGAGACTGGTTATTTTCTGGGGCCGGAGTCTCCAGGAATCGCTCCCTCGGGACCCTATCGTGACGACTCGTCGCCGGGAAAAATAAAGCCGCAAGCGGTTCGATTCCGGATTTATAAATTTATCCGTGATGATTTTGGCAAGGAAACGCTCGATAGCGAGATCGTTCTGGATGAGAAGACAAGAATCAGATGGAGCATCCATCTGGTCAACCGTAAAGCAGCAGGTGGAAATTTTCCTCCAGGAGGTCCCTCTTCCACTTCGCTCAGAAATACGGAATACAGCAGAGCGGGACTAATCGCGGATGCCGGGATACAGTCCATATCGGGCAAGAACCAAGCCAGTGGTTTTCTCACTGGAGAAATCAACTTCATCAAAAATGGAGATGTCGAGGGCAGCGCAAAAATTGTGCTTGGACACACCCTCACGGATGAAGAAGGGCGGTTGATCGTTGTCGGCGGTCCAGGTAAATCGGGCTCCCCCATTGGTCGAGGTCTCGATAATTTTGCGAATAATGATGGCTGGTATGATGGCGTTTCCGATGGACCAGTAAGTGCTGTCGTAGAGGTCGAGGGTGAACCGCCCATCAGTGCGGAAGGCGGTGCATGGGTTGTTGTGGCGCCACCATCGTATGCACCCGAGATTGAAGGTGTCACGACCTGGTATGACCAGGCGCTGAATGTCGCCGTGCGAAATTTCTCTCCGCGTCTTATAAAAGATGTGCCGTCATTTACACAGGATATCTACCCGATCCTGAAGCGGACAGTACTGATTCATTGGGTGGTGGAGCAAAGGAATCGTCATCATGGAGACTCGGGGAATTTTCTCGATCCCGAGCGCCTGAGCAAGCTGGCAGACAAGACCGAGAATGGGAAGTCCGCGCGTGAAACGGTCTTGAGGTGGCTGATGAAACCCAATACTCGCGTCGATCCCAATTCTCCCCCGTCCCGAGTTCCGCCCAGCATGCCGAAAGTGAACAGCGGCCTGGATCCCGACAATCCGGAGCGAGGCGAATACACCGCACTGACGGAGTATCAGTACACCATGATGGAAAAATGGTCGCAGGGCGATTTCCACGCCGACTGGGCAACCGAACCTGTACCTGTTCCGTTCGATGAATTGCCGCTGGAACAAAAACCCGATGCCCTGACGCGAGCATCATTGGAAGGGTGCATCGGTGCGCCATTTTTTCCCGGTATCGAGGTAACGTATGTCATTGCGCAGGCAGCGACCTATGAAGCACCATTCCGGATCAAACATACGCTTCCCCCCGGCTTTCTGACTGAGCGAATGGCATTGCCCTGGCAGGCTGACTTTCTGGCTTGTGGCGAACTGTGGTGGCCGGCTCAGCGTCCTGTCGATGTCGTTACCGCCTCGGGGCAGATTCAGCCATTTTCACGCGGCATAGCAGACTATAGCGATATGGTCAGGTGGTGGTCAGAGCTGGGTTTTATCGTAAAAAAGGGCGATAGATTCGTAGAGGACGAGCGAAATCCCATAGAGGGCCAGTTCTGACCTGATGGAGATGTAGAGCCGAGGTCGTCCTAAACCCGGTGTTTAACCGCTCATTTGTCAACCAGGCGCTATAACCGAAAAGGGTTTTTCGTAGCCCGTCCAACTTGCCGGATTCAGGATCATGCTTGCGCCTGCTTGAAAACAGAAGGATCGAGCTGGTATCGCTGAAGCAGCTTGTAGAACTCGGTGCGATTTCGCTTGGCCAGGCGTGCTGCCTGTGTCACGTTGCCGCCCGTGATCTTCAGCACGCGTACGAGATAGTCTCTTTCGAAACTTTTGCGCGCGTCCTCGAAAGAAACAAGCTGTTCCTCTTCCCGGTGCATGGCGTCATACACCGATATAGCCGAGATGAGGGGCGCCGTACTCAGGGCAACACATCTTTCGATGACATTCATAAGCTGCCGCACGTTACCCGGCCAGGACGCGCTAATCAGCATCTCCATGGCTTCGGGAGAGAACCCGTTGATATTTTTCTGGTATTTCCCGGAAAATGTGCTCAGAAAGTAATTTGTCAGTAATGGAATATCCTCGCGTCTCTGCGACAGGGCCGGGATCGTCAACGCCACAACGTCCAGCCTGTAATAAAGATCTTCTCGAAAGGTACCGGCAGCGATTTCAGCTTTGAGATCACGGTGCGTTGCTGAAATAATGCGAACATTTACGGGCATCGCCTGCGCGGACCCGACCGGTCGCACCTGTCGCTCCTGCAGAACACGCAATAACTTGACCTGGAGCAAAAGCGGCATATCGCCAATTTCGTCCAGAAGCAGTGTCCCGCCTTCGGCCAACTGAAACAGCCCCTTGTGGTCCCGGACAGCACCGGTAAACGCGCCTTTGACGTGACCGAACAATTCCGATTCCAGTAATTGTTCTGGGATTGCCGCGCAATTTATAGCCACGAACGGATGATCGCGGCGTTTGGATGCATCGTGTATCGCGTGCGCGAATAATTCCTTACCCACGCCGCTTTCGCCGTAGATCAGCACACTTGCGTCTCCCTCCGCTACCAGTCCCGCTTTTGTAAGGAGGTCCTCCATGATGGCGCTTTGTGTAATGATATTCTTGCGCCATGCCGCCTGTGATATCTCCTGCTGCGGCAGGGCACCGGGAACGAACCTGAGCGCCTGGCTAATGTTGGCCAGCAGGGTTTTGCTGTCAAAAGGTTTGGCCAGATAGCCGAATACACCTTGCTGAACAGCTGCAACCGCATCTGGAATGGTGCCATGTGCCGTCAGGATGATCACCGGCAAAGTCGGTAATGTCCGATGGATGTGCTCAAATAATGCCATGCCATCCATGCCGCTCATCTGCATATCGCTGATGACCAGTTGCGGTCGTGATACATCCAGATAATTCAGCGCGGCCTCTGCACTTTGTACAGCGTCCACCTTGTAGCCCGCAGCAGTAAGCCGGATAACAAGCAACTCAAGCAGATCCGTATCGTCGTCGACGATGAGGATTTTCGGTTTGGCATCAAACATGATTTTGCATTATCTATAACTCTCTGAGAATAAGGTTCTTTTCCATGTTTTTTATGGCATCGATCTGGTTTTGCAAGGTCTCGACGCGTTTTTGCTCGTCTTTGAGTTTCTGCGACAATTCTTCCACACTGTGAGTTAGCCGCTGCTGCTCCGCAAGCAGGCTTGCAAGCAAATTTCTGAAACTTTGCAGATTGGTTGCCGGTTTCGAATCCCGTGGCCACTCATGGAGCAGGTAGACCGCTGAAGTAATGTCACGAAAGGAAGTATGGGGCAGTATAAGAAGCAATACGAGTCTGGCTCGGTTTGAGTCGCTCTTGTTCTGTACGAAATTCTGTTTTACCTTGTCATATATGCGGGTAAGCTCTGCGGGCGGCTGTTTACGCAAGGATTCATAAAACTCCATCATATCATCCATCTGACCCGTGACGATCGGATCAGCTGGCATGATGGATGGCTGATCTTCAGGCAAGGCCGCGCACGCGGCCACAAACATCAACATTATTGCCGGCAGGACCCGCAATTTTTGACGCATGCGATTCATAGGGATCCCTCGGGGTCACAAACGGGTATGGTGAGGCGGAAATGGGCTCCGACACCAATTTTCGGGATAAGCTCAATATTGCCGCCGTGCGCCAGCGCATACTCGCGCGCAATGGATAGCCCCAACCCTGTTCCCCTGACATGGCTGTCGAGTATCCGCCGCCCCTGGTAAAACGGCTCGAATACTTTTTCACGATCTGCTTCGTCAACGCCCAGACCAGCGTCAACAATATCCAATTGAACCATCCCGGCTAGCTTACTGGTCCAAATGCGAATACAGCCGCCCGAAGGTGAAAATTTCACCGCATTCGACAATAGATTATCGATAATTACCTTGATTTTCTGTTCATCGCAGTCGATAACCAATTCCGGGCAAGATAAGTCGATTCTCAAGCCTTTACTCATGATAATAAGATTCTGGTCCTGCAACACCGCGTCCAGAATTTTTGTCAGATTCGCCTCTTGCTTCACCAGTGCGGCTTTTTCGGCCTGTAGCGCACTATAGCTCAATAAATCTTCGATGCGCCGCTGGAGTTGTATGCTGTTGCTATGAAGAATCCTCGCGATACGCTGCTGTTCTTCGGTCAGTTTCCCCGCGACGCCTTCCGCGAGCAAATCCGCCCCTTCACGCATGGCCGTAAGCGGTGTCTTCAGCTCATGAGAAACATGCTGCAGAAATCGCGTTTTCTGCTCTTCCAGCTTCAGCAAACGGCGACGCATCCAGTCCAAGCGCTCACCGAAATACACCAGATCTTGAGGCCCATCCACACTTATCGGCTTGAATAGCTCACCTTGCCCCATACTACGGATGGCCTCATCGATCTGGCGGATTGGACGTGCGATCCGTACTGAAAAAAAGAATGCCAGCAGAATGGCAAATGGAATCAGGGCGAGTAGCTGCCATCCGACGGTAAAGCGCGCATACCCCGCCATGTCCTGCATTTCATCCACTTCACGCTCGATTAACGTATAGCCAACCCACGAAAAGGTCCGTGCCGAATCTCGGAGGAGCACGAAATTACCGATTAGATCGCGAAGCTTTTCCGGAGATTGTCTTACAGCCGATACTTTCTCGAAAATCGAGGCTTCCGACGTTTGCAGGTTCGTCAGCAATTGTTTCTGTTCGTCCTGCAACGACAACTCGAAAAGGCTCGCCGACATGCTCTCGAATTTGTTATGCGCGCGGAAATAACCTTCCAGCAAAGACGTATCGCCCAGGATGTGGGCTTGGCGCACAGCCCGCTCCATAGCGGCAATCTCGTCAGCCAGCGCACGGCTGCTATGGGCAATTTGCGCCGCCTGATACACGGCCTTGCGACTCTGATCCGCTAACCGGTCAATGGAAAAAGCACTGTTGATAAGCGCGATGATCAGCGGCAAGCCAACAAGCGCAAAACCGAGCAGAATCAATTTGAGGAACGATTTCGGGTCGCGCCGCAACCGGGACAAGGATCCAACGCTAATGCCGCTGTCCTGCTTGGCAATTTCTGCGCGAGCACTCATTTTTTTCCTTCGATGGCCCGGATCCGAAACAATTTAATTTGTGCTCGCCTCATGCTCACGTTGACAATTTCGTTTAAAAGGCTCTACCGCATGGAGGATAATAAATCTGCCGAATACATTGAGTAGATACCGGCGTGCTGATCCAATCGTCGGGCGGAGCCCGACCTACTTTGGTACCAATCTCCGTATCTTTAATACCCATCACGTATCTTTTACGCCAACCTCCCCAAGTCGGGTGGAACGGAATAACCCATCATCCCGATGGACCTGCTGTTGCTACATAGCCGGTAGGTCGGGCTACGCCCGACGTCGTTTCTTGACCTGAGAACCTGAGCAGATATTTGTCCCGCTTTGCTGCCACATCTCCTTCGATCTTTATTTCTTCGGGGGAAGATGAGCACCATCCGCATTTGCCTTGCCTTCCGCGATGTAGGGCTTGCAGTAATGTTTGGAAGGAAATTCCTCGTTTCGGCGCGAATTCATAATCACGTCGCCGCCGTTTCTTACGCACTCCGTGATCGATTTATTCACGCTCTCATAATGTTGATTCGGCTCTGTATGTTTTGAAACCGGCGTGACTCTCTCCCTGATTTTAAGACAAATGTTCGGTTCATCCGCAACCGGTGGCGCATTTTTTTGAGGTGGCAGCGGACACAACTTGCATGGGTTCCCAGGGCAGAGGCAGCCCGCACACTCTGCCTGTACAAAAGTAGCAAACCCTCCCAGGATGACAGCGAAGGCGAATCGAGATATTAATCGCAAAATTCCAACAGACATCATATTCATTGTCAATTTCCTGTACACAATTCGAACATCATTACATTGTCATTACATTTTACGTTCTATCAGCATCAGTTTAAACAGTTATACAATTATTTCAAATAGTGCGCTTGGTTGAACAAGCACTTTACGAACCCCTGCGACCGGAACCATATTGAACCTAAATCCGGTAGTTGACCGCTCATTTAATGGATCAGTGTTATGATTAATAATAATATTTCATATTATTTGACGCTCACCTTCCGGGGTGAGGGCGCTACGGAGCGAATTGCACAGTTTTTGCGGCACATGTCTGCGTTGCAACTCCTTGGAATGGAACGGCGCCCCGAAGCGTTGCCCGAGGGGCCCCGCGAAGCAGGGATCGGGCAGCGCAGGGGATGCCGCGATCGCGTTCCACACACAAGGGGACGCCCGCATCCCGCTTCGGGGTTGCACCTTCCTGCGGAAGGCACTGCTCTGCCCTGCGCGGTCGCATTCCGCGTCGTTGCGCCTTGCCCTGCACCTCAAAAACCGTACACTTTACCCGTCCAACTATCGGATTTAGGTTGAATCCAATTCCTGTTCACTGCATTTTCGGGAAAATCATTACAGCAATTTCATCACGTTTTCCGGCGGGCGGCACAGCATTGCCTCGTCGCCACGCACAACAATTGGCCGCTGAATCAGATCTGGATTTTCCACCATGATCCTTATCAGTTCTTCATCCGGCAACGCTCGTTCAGCAAGCTTGAGACTACGCGCTATAGGTTCATCGCCACGCAGCACGTCGCGTACCGACAGGCCAAGCTTATCGATCAGTTCGCGTAAACGCTCAACGGTCAAAGGCGTTTCATAATAATTGACAGCATCGAACTCTTCGCCGCTGCTCGCAAGAAGCTCGAGCGTGGCTCTGCATTTGCTGCATCCGGGTTTCTGATAAACAATAATCCTGTCACTCATCAATCCTCCTTCAATCTCATACTAAAGTCAGTTTGTGCTGGCGTTCAAGCAAACGCTGGGTTGCCATTAAATCCCCTACTACTGAATCTTGCGTCTGATAGTAGCTTCTTCATTTATTGGCCGTAATTTTTTCCAGTATGTGTCGTGTCATGCTGAGAGCGAGCTCGTGTTCGCCCATAAATACTGCTCCTCCGCTTTCCCTCCGTAGCAACGCCGCCTCTTCTTCATTATGTGTACGAACAATAATCTCAATCGGAGGGTTAAGTATACGTGCAGTTTCGATCATCCGCCGGGCACGTAGTGTATCGGGAACCGCAATCACCAGTATTGCAGCTCGCGCAATATGCGCTTGTATCAATACGGCCGGTTCGGCTGCATCCCCCGCTACGGCATGAATTCCGTGCTTGCGTAACCCTTCAACCAACTCACGGTTTTGTTCTGCCACAACAAACGATAATCTCCGCTCGGCCAGCGCATCACCGATGAGCCGGCCGACACGGCCATAGCCCACAAGCACGACATGGCTTGTGACATGGCTTGACGCAACCGTCATTGGCAGTTCTGCGAGTGGATCGTCGGAACGCTCCAGGATACGGGCAAGGTTGGAACGGGAGCGTATCCATGCTTGCGCCGGTTCGATTACCCGGAATACGAAGGGATTAAGGGTAATCGAGATAAACGCGCCCGCCAATATAAGGCTCTGAGCTTCAACCGGAAGTAGCCCGAGCGACACGCCTAGTGCGGCAAGGATAAACGAAAATTCACCAATTTGCGCAAGGCTGGCGGACACGGTTAATGCCGTATTCAGAGGGTAACGGAAAGCGAGTACCAATAAAAAGGCAGCCAGCGATTTCCCGATGATGATAATTCCGAGCGTTGCGAGAACATGGAGTGGCTGCTCTACCAGTACGTCTGGATCAAACAGCATTCCTACGGAAACAAAAAATAAAACTGAAAAAGCGTCGCGGAGAGGCAGCGATTCCTGCGCGGCCCGATGGCTCAAAGCGGATTCCCTCATCACCATGCCGGCAAAAAAAGCACCCAGAGCAAAGGAAACACCGAAGAGCATTGCGGAACCGTAGGCGATGCCTATCGCAACCGCTATCACGCTCAAGATGAAGAGCTCGTTCGAGTTTGTGCTGGCAACGTGCCAAAGCAGCCAGGGAAATACACGTTTCCCGACAACAAGCATCAGCGCAATAAAGACCGCCACCTTGCCAAAGGTGAGCAGCAAAGTTGTGAGCAAATCCGAGTTTGATACGCCCGTTGGACCGCCCGCGTTATCACCCAGCCATCCGGCAAGCGGCGGCAACAGAACAAGAACCAGGACCATCGCCAGGTCCTCGACTACAAGCCAGCCCACCGCAATAGATCCATTGACGGACTTGAGCAAGCCGCGTTGCTCCAGCCCACGTAACAACACAACGGTGCTCGCCGTGGACAGTGCCACACCAAATACGATGCCGACCCCCAGGTTCCACCCCCAGGAGACTGCGACCATGGCGCCGAAAGTGGTCGCCACCACAATCTGGACGATCGCACCGGGCAGGGCGATCCGCCGCACAGCCAGTAGATCATTCAACGAAAAATGTAGCCCGACACCGAACATCAGCAGTATCACGCCGATTTCCGCCAGCTGGGCGGACAGCTCCATGTCGGCCACGAAGCCCGGCGTATTGGAACCCAGAATGACACCTGCAGCAAGATAACCGACCAACACCGGCAACTTCAACCGGTTGGCGATAAGCCCCATCAGCAGCGCAAGACCTAAACTGACCGCAATGGTGGTGATTAGAGTAACACTGTGGGGCATTTGTGTTGCCGCGTGTTTTCGCGTAGACAACGAGTTTACTAACGCGATGGGTGTGTCGTACCGTACCGCGTGCAGCACCGCCCCGAGAACGAAACTACGGCTCGGATTGATGCATGCTGATAGCAAAGATGATTTTAAGAACTTGTAATAACCAGCAGATCAGTCAAATAACGCGGATGTGACCCTCCTGCCTGGCAGCCTGTCCGATTTAAAAGAAATCGGCTGCAAAAGCGTCTTGCCGGTTCATATTTCGCCGCTTTTTCGGCCAATAGAATAACTATTGGCCTTCAAAAAATCCTCAAAATCCACCCTCACCCAGTCACTTTTTCGCTGTGATTCTTCAAGTCCGACAGGCTGCTAGCTTTTACGTTCACCTCTTTTACGTTCACTTTTACGTGCCGAAGCGCGTAGGTGCACGCCGAGCAGTCCCAACCCGGCAATCATCAAGGTCCATGTTTCCGGCTCTGGTATCGACGAAACCTGCCAGCCGATGTCTTTCATGGCGGCGTAGTCGAGTTCCGTGAAATGGCTGCGCTGGTTGGTGGCAATGCTTGGATCCATTGCGGCTTCCTGTCCCTGGTAGCTGAGCTTTGGCGCCCAGTGGCCGTCGCGGGTCACGGGAGGATTCGAACCATACAGGTCATGAACGGCGGCGCCGGTAAACACCCCGCCGGCGCTCAGGTTATTAAACGATGGAGCACCGCCGAAACCGAGTACATGAGCAAGCTCATGTACAGCTACGGAATAAAAATCGTACCGGTTGGGGAAAGGCTCATCGGTCGTGATATCGGGGTCAAAGTACCAATTGGAATTGTTATTGAAGGAAATCGCACCACCCCACGGACCAAAATCCGTCTGCATGGGCAAAAGCGCTCCGGCCTGGCCTCTGCTTAATGCATTGTCGAAGAAGCCCGGCGATCCGACGCCAGAGACACTACCAGGACCCCCCGATGCAAGCGTGCCACCCATATTATAGGTCCCGACAAAAACTACGATCTGATCAGGCGCGACACTAAAATTGGAAAGTCGGGTGTTGAGACCAGTATCCGGCTGAAAGAAGCGCGCATCGAATCTATCCGATCCGGAAGAGGAGATTGCAGTCAGGTTATCCTGAAAGCGTGTCTCGAATACAGAAGCAGCCGCATTCAGCAGGTTCTGGCGTGAACTGTTTTCACCCGTAAAAAAGTTGGAGCTATCATACCGGTAATCAAAAGTGATATAGATATTGGCCAGCGCCGGCTGACTGATAGCGAATAATGGGGCAAGCAGGGCGCCCAACAGCACTGGATATTTGAATTTCATCTTTTTTTACTCCTATGTCTTTGCCTGATTAGTCGAATTGTTTAATTGTTTAGTGGACAATGCGTTAACCGTTATGCTCCAGTGCTTTCAACGGCTCAATATATTGCATGCCAAATTCCCTCGCGACCGCGAGATAAGTGACTGACCCGTGGTGGGTATTGAGGCCGTATTGTAGCGCCCGGTTCTTCCGTATAGCCTTCAATCCTTCGTCGGCCAGGCGGAGCGTATAAGCAGCGGTCTGTATATTGAGCGCGAATGTACTGGTGCGCGGAACCGCGCTGGGCATGTTGGAAACACAATAATGTACGACGCCATCGAGCTCGTAAGTGGGGTCGCTGTGAGTGGTAGGCCGAGTCGTTTCCACGCAGCCTCCCTGATCAACCGCTACATCGACAATTACGGAACCTTTCCTCATATTTGGCAACATCCCGGCTGTGATCAGCCATGGCGCGCGCCCACCGGGTATCAAAACAGCGCCAATGACCAAGTCGGCGCTGTAGACGACTTCTTCGATATTATATTCGTCGCTGATACGCGTCTGTAACTGGCCGCGATAAATATCATCCAGATATTTCAGACGGTCATGATTGATATCCAGTACGGTAACCTGTGCGCCGCATCCCACAGCCACACGAGCGGCGTTCGTGCCTACGATACCCGCCCCCAGGATCGCCACATTGGCTGGAGCGACACCCGGAACGCCGCCCATCAATACGCCACGGCCGCCGCGCGTTTTTTGCAAATAGGTTGCGCCGATCTGGGTCGCCATACGCCCTGCTACCTCGCTCATTGGCGTCAATAGCGGTAATTTTCCATCTTCGGTCTGGACCGTTTCGTATGCGATGGCTGTGGTACCACTCTCCAGCAAAGCGTCAGTGAGGGGCCTGTCCGAGGCCAAATGCAGATAAGTGAAAAGAATCATGTCCCGATGCAGGTAACGATATTCAATCGCGGCTGGCTCCTTGACTTTGACTACCATTTGCGCCGCCCAGGCATCATCAGCATGAGGCACAATCATCGCGCCCGCTGATTGGTATTCTGCATCGGAAATAAAGCTTCCATCCCCTGCTCCGCTCTGTACGAGCACATGATGGCCACGCCGCGTCAAAGCTTTGACTGTGCTTGGCGTCATGCCGACCCGATTTTCGTGGTCTTTGATTTCTTTGGGTAGTCCGATCCGCATGGATTTATTTCTGACTGTCGATGAGCAGAACAGAACCTTTCTTTTAAAGAAGATTAATATGAAATTGAGAGAATATGGATAGCGATCTGCTTCAACTTGAATGTGAACCGCTTACGCTCCTCTTGACTATGTCGCCCGCAACTCGACCTTTTTTTAAGTATACAACCCGATCCCCGAACCACAGGAAAAAATTATCCTGAAGGGTATCTACCGAGCTATTATTGGATGAGTCAGCGGAAGGGGCTATCCGGATCGAGCAATTGCGTTCGCAAATGCTTGATCACCCGTTCTCGGGTGTCGACCCCCCGGTCAAGCGCTTTCTGGTAATCGAATGTAAGTGTCGAGTGCCCTTCCCCGGGCACGACCACAGAATGGAAGCGCGACCCGGTTGACCCTGCCGGATTCCGCAGTGAGGATTCCAACCGCTCGAATCGAGCCGCAGGGCAACGAAAGTCGTCCTCAAAGCGGAGACCGAGCAACGACATCGTATCTGTACGACTGGATGCGAGCGCAAGTTTTTCCGGTTCGACGTCAAGCGCTCCCGGTTGAAAGAATGGAAGACTGGGCTGCGCCGCCACCGGCGCGAGGAGGGCTGCTTCCACCATCATCGCGAAAATAAAGCCGCCGGTATAACACATGCCCACGGCGCCTACCCCGGGCCCGCCACGCTCGGAATGAATTTTCCGGCACAACGCTCGTAGCACCATCGTGATGGGGCTTGATTTCCCGGCGTTGAGGTTGTTGAATTCCTTTCGAATGCATACGAATGGGGCCTTCAAAAGGCCGAGCATCGGATGCTGAAGCGGGCGACCGAACAGGAGCGGCATGACAACATGAAAGCCATGGCCCGCAATCCACTCCGCAAACTCGACTGTATCCTGGGTAAGACCGGGCAATTCATGCAGGAGGATAACACCAGGCCCATCCCCCTTCCCGTAGAGTATTAACGAGTGATTCCCTGTCGTGAACGTTTCCTCGGAAAAGCCCTTGATCGCACTCATGTACGCTGCCCATTATTTTGATGCTTTATCGTAATAATGGCTTCAGCCCTTTCGGGCACCGCACCAAGCCTTATGCCGCCGACATATTCCTTGGATTTCGCTCCAACAAAGAAGCAAATACACCATTTACCATGTGAATAAATCGCAGCTAGCAGTTTCCGAGATACTCCGGTGAATGAATCGCCCTCATCATAACAGGCGGAGCATATTCCGATTTTGAGTACTCCAATGAAAACTTACAACGCCTTGACCATCTCCTCGACCACCTTCTTGGCATCGCCAAATACCATCATGGTCTTGTCCATGTAGAACAGGTCATTATCGAGGCCGGCATAACCCGCTGCCATACTGCGTTTTACCACCATCACGGTACGCGCCTTGTGGGCATCCAGAATGGGCATGCCATATATCGGGCTGCCGGGAACGTTGGCGGCCGGATTCACCACGTCGTTCGCACCCAGCACCAGCACCACGTCGGTGTTGGAAAAATCGCTGTTGATCTCATCCATCTCGAGCACTTGCTCATAAGGTATTTCTGCTTCCGCCAGCAACACATTCATGTGTCCGGGCATGCGCCCTGCGACCGGATGAATCGCGAAACGCACGTTGACGCCTTTTGAGTGCAGCTTTTCTGCCAGTTCCTTGACCGAATGCTGCGCCCGCGCCACCGCCAACCCATAACCGGGCACAATGATTACGCTGTCGGCGTTGCCCATTAAAAATGCCGCATCGTCCGCACTGCCGCTGCGATAAGTTTTCTGGGTCCCGTCGCCTACCGCCGCAGTACCTGTTTCGCTGCCGAAACCGCCGAGTATGACTGAAATGAAGGGCCTGTTCATGGCCTTGCACATGATATAGGACAGAATGGCGCCTGAGCTGCCCACCAGCGAGCCGGCAATGATAAGCATGGGATTGCCGAGCGAGAAACCTATCCCTGCCGCCGCCCAACCGGAATACGAGTTGAGCATGGAAATCACAACCGGCATATCCGCGCCGCCGATGGGGATGATGATGAGAAAGCCAAGCACGAAGGCAATAGCCGTCATTGTCGCAAAAGCGGTCCAGTTGGTCGTTTCGCTAAAGAAGAACCACAAGCCAAATCCAACCATCACGATTGCCAGGATCAGATTGACCATATGCTGCCCGCCAAAGGTGATAGGTGCACCACTCATGCGGCCGGACAACTTCAGGAATGCGATCACTGAGCCTGACCAGGTCATGGCGCCAATGAATGTGCCAAGGAACAACTCCAGCCTGCTGCCCATCGGCAGCATTTCAGGCAAACCAAACGAAACAGGATTATTAACAGCGGCGATAGCGATAAATACCGCTGCCAACCCCACGAGCGAGTGCATGAACGCAACCAGTTCCGGCATCGCCGTCATCTGCACGCGACGGGCAACGATTGCGCCAATGGCGCCTCCCAGTGCGATACAGGCGAGGATCAGCGCCCAGTTGCTGGTGATCGTAAGCGTGGTGACGACGGCGATCGCCATCCCGACCATGCCAAACAAGTTACCGCGACGAGCGGTCAGGGGCGAACTTAAACCTTTCAGCGCCAGAATAAAGAAAACCGACGCGATAAGATACGCGAGTGCAACGGAATTTACCGACATTTACTAGCTTCCTTTTTTATCTTTTTTTCTGAACATTTCAAGCATTCGCTGCGTAACCAGGAAGCCGCCGAAGACATTGATCGCGGCCAGCGTGACGGCCACGGCGCCCAACCATACGCCCCAGTCGGTTTCGGCCGGTCCGGCGGCCAGCATGGCGCCCACCAGGATAATGCCGGAAATCGCATTGGTGACCGACATCAGCGGCGTATGCAAGGCTGGAGTCACATTCCATACGACGTGATAGCCTACGAACACCGCCAATACGAATACAGTGAGATTAATAATGGTTGGATCAACTTCGCCAATCATGGCTGCTCCTTCTAATGCGTTCTGTTACTGTGAATGGTGATTTATCTTCAACGAACGAAAGCGGCAAAAAGCGCGCATTCGGTTTTCAATGTTGGCCCGTAACGCTTCAAGTTTTCCGGACGACTTCCCCCCCGATGCAAACCAGTGTCCCGGCGATGACTTCATCTTCACGGTTCAGATTGAATTCTCCGGTCTTCGGATCAAGCATCAGATTGAGAAAATTCATCAGATTACGCGCGTACAGTGCGCTGGAATCTGTCGCTACCAATCCCGGCAGGTTGGCGATACCGACGAGATGCACGCCGTGCTTCACTACAATCTTGTCCAGTTCCGACAAGGGGCAATTACCGCCCGCCTCTACCGCCATATCAACGATGACCGATCCCGGTTTCATGGCTCGAACAGTTTCCTCCTTGATCAATACCGGTGCGGGCCGGCCGGGAATCAATGCCGTCGTGATGATGATGTCGGCTGCCGCGGCGCGCTGATGCACCAGTTCACCCTGACGCCGCTTGTAATCATCGGACATTTCCCGGGCATAACCGCCAGCGGTCTCCGCCTGCGCCTTTTCTTCCTCGCTTAGCGGAACCTCGACAAATTTGGCACCGAGGCTTTCCACCTGTTCTTTTGCCACCGGACGCACGTCGAACGCTTCGATCACGGCGCCCAGCCGTTTGGCCGTGGCAATGGCCTGGAGACCCGCCACACCTGCGCCGAGAACCAGCACCCGCGCCGCCTTTACGGTACCTGCCGCAGTCATCAGCATCGGGAAGAATTTCTGATAGACGTTGGCTGCCATCAGTACCGCCTTGTAGCCGGCGATATTCGCCTGGGAGGACAGCACATCCATACTCTGGGCACGGGAAATGCGCGGCAATTTTTCCATCGCAAAGGCAGTGAGGCCATGACGAGCGAGCGCTTCAATGCCCTCGGCGTGATGCGGAGAAAGTAAACCCAGCAGCACCGCATCCTTGCGCATCAGCGCCAGTTCGTCAGGGTCCGGGCTCCTCACTTTAAGCACTATTTGGGATTGACCGTACAGCTCCGCCGCGCTGGCCACGATAGTCGCACCCTCCGCCTGATACGCCGCATCCGGTATGCTCGCGCCGGCTCCCGCGCCAGACTGTACCAGAACAGTATTCAGACCTTTGGCGGTGAATTTCTTCACCGTTTCCGGTGTGGCCGCGACGCGGGTCTCTCCCCCGCGAATTTCCGCGGGTATGCCTATCTGCATTGCTAATCTCCCTTATTTTTTTAACGTGCGCTATTCTTCAGCAAACTGAAACCGGGCCGCTGGTGCTTCTGTTCGGCCCCTGTTCGTCACGAAGCTCGGATTATAAATGAACCTGCGCTGGATGCACTGCCCGGATCAAGGAAAAAAGCGCATCCTGGCAACCGTTTCTGCAGAGTCAGAATCAAATGGTTTTGGAAAAGACCGTTGGAATCCCGTTTTGCAGGACAGACAATGGTCCTTTTTGATGCCCGACTCCACAGGAACTTCAGGCGCTAACCGGGTTCACTTTTTTCAAACAATGTGTAATCCACCGGGTGGTCAGCTTTTCCTGGACACTGTTCTGGCGTAAACGCGATGCAAGACCGCCGAAGTCAACCTGATCAAGTGGTTGATCCTGATTGAAGCATGAAAATACATAGGTAATCTCACCCGTTACCGGATCTTTATGGGGTTGCAGGCATTGCGCGCAAATCTCTTTCATCATGCACTGCATGGGCGAATTGATGGAGCCGATCGCGAAATGGTCTGTTTTCAGGTAAGGCCGAAGCTTGTTATGACGTGCCGCTCCCACCGCCGCCATCATCCGGTCGGAGCCGATGGCAATGATACGATCGGCGTCCGACAATCGAACTTTCTGAGGACCCAGCGCGCCGCTTCCATAAGCGGCCATCGCTTCCACGATATTACCGACATAACTGAGATCGCCCGGACGTGAGGGTTTGAAACCAGGAGGCTCGTCACAGCACCACACCACTATGTCGGCTGCCGCCTCGATTTCCGCTACTTTATAGCGGTCGATCAGTTTCTTGTAACCGGCAAAATACAAAATTTTCGATCCTGCGGCTCTTGCTGCCGCACCAATTGAAAACAACACCGCGTTACCCAGGCCGCCACCCACCAGCACAACGGTTTCATCAGGCAGAATTTCGGTTGGGGTACCGGTGGGACCCATCAGGACCACCGGATCGCCAGGATTGAGCCTGGCGCACAAGTCTGCCGACCCCCCCATTTCCAGGGCAATCAGCGATACCAGTCCACGGGACACGTCAACCGAGGCTCCCGTAAGGGCAATGCCCTCCATCGCCAGTTTCGTATCGCCTGCAGTAATGGCAAGTGTTGCAAAGTTCTGAAAGCGGTAGAACTGGCCAGGATGAAAGCGTTCCACCGCCATCGGCGCATGCACGACCACTTCTATGATATTTGGAGTAAGTCGCTCGACCTTGTGCACCGTGGCGCGTAACTGTCCATTCATTTCGGCAAAAAAGAGCCAGGCCGGTTTCGTGGATGCCGGAGCCAGGCGTTCAAGCACGCCGCTTACCACGGGATAACCCTGCTTGGCGCTGGACATCGCTTTTACGACGTTGCCGGAATAGGAAGGATGCAAATCACCGAAGAAGCTGATGAAACGGCCATCTTCATTACGGCTCATCAGTACGCTGGCCGTTTCAGGTTTGGGGTTCGCCCGCGGTGGGCTGACCGGATCGCCATTTTCATCGCAAGCGGCGAAATAACGGCCGTTCAGTTTGAAATTCTTATCGTCTTCTCTGGCAAGTACGGTATTGGGCTGAGTACCGGCCGCAACCAGAACGGCGCGGGCCGGCAACACGGTCTGTCCCGTTTTTTGCCATGATCCCGTTTCATCCAGAACCTGTATCGCGAACTGCACCGCTTTCGCATGTTCCCATTTATCGGTATCCACTCGCACGGGCGTGAGACCCTCGGCAAACCATATACCTTCCTCCAGCGCCTTTTCGACTTCTTCGTGATTAAGCGTATAAGAGGGGCTATCGATGAGCCGCTTGCGGTAGGCAATAGTGGCGCCCCCCCAGGATTGAAGCAGTTCCAGGATGCGCGGTACCCGTCCTTCCTTTTCCGCTTCCTCGCGCTCTGCGCGAATGGCGCGCGCGTGGCTGAGAAATTCCTCGGCAATTATCCGTTCTTCTTCATCCCATGCGCCACGAATCGCGGCATCGCCCTGCACGGCTGCAAGAATTTCGTAACGACGCAGAAATTTGTCTACTTGCACTGGATAGTAAGCCAGTGCTTCGGTCGCCGTATCGATGGCTGTCAGCCCGCCGCCGATCACTAAGACAGGCAAGCGCAGCTGCATATTGGCAACTGAATTAATCTGAGCCGCGCCGCTCAATTGCAACGCCATCAGGAAATCGGATGCGGCACGAACCCCCCGCGCCAGACCATTGGGCAGGTCGAGTACAGTGGGCCGCCCAGCCCCCGCCGCAAGCGCCACGTGATCGAACCCCATGGCGAAAGCGTCATCGGCGGTAAGCGTCCCGCCAAAACGGATACCACCAAAAAGCGCAAACTCCTCTCGTCGCTCCAGAAGCAAACGGATCAGCTTGAGAAAGTTTTTATCCCAGCGCACGGTGATGCCGTATTCGGCAACCCCACCAAATCCTCCCGGCATGCGCTCATCCAGATCTTCGGCAATTTCGTCGGCGTTCCGGATGGCTCTGAATGGAACATGTTCCCCCTGCTGGTTTACCCCGCAAATTTCCGGTGACAACGGCTCGATCTTGAGGCCGTCAACACCTACTACCGCATGGCCATCGTTCATTAGATGGTGCGCCAAGGTGTATCCCGCAGGTCCCATGCCCACAACAAGCACCTTCCGGCCTGTCGGCGCCTTCGGTACCGGTCGACGCAAGTTAAGTGGGTTCCAACGGGTGAGCAGGCTGTATATTTCGAAGCCCCAGGGCAATTCCAGTATATCCTTGAGCGTGCGCGTTTCAGCCTGGGGAATATCGACCGGTTCCTGTTTCTGGTAAATGCAGGACTTCATGCAATCGTTGCAAATGCGGTGGCCGGTGCCGGCGCACATGGGATTATCCACCACAATCATGGCAAGGCCGCCGATTGCCACACCTTGCGTCTTGAGTTTGTGAAACTCGGAGATGCGCTCTTCCAGCGGGCAACCCGTTAGCAGGACACCCAATTGGCTTTTCTTGAAAGAGGGAATTTCATCGGGTGTTTTCGCCTTTTCCTTCATTCCCTTCGAACAGGAATCCTTTCCTTGTTCGTGGCACCAAATGCAATAATTCGCTTCATCCAGCGCCCCCACCAGATCGGTTCCCTGATCGGTGAGCGTAAAACCTTCCCGGCGTCGTATATGATGCAGCTTATGGACGGTATAACCCGCAGTGCTATCGGTATCCGTCGACAAAAGATGCAGAAAATCGAGCTTGGCCGGCGCCTTGAATAATACTCCGTCCCGGTTACGCTCTCGCCCTGCGGGTGTCTTCAACGCCCAGGCCGCATAGAGCAAAGCAGTCTTCAGATGTTCTTCGTTCGCGGCTTCATCCAATAACCATTGGGTGACCTTGCCTGCAAAAGCCAACTCGGAGAAAGGGGCTTCGAATTCGGCAACCAGTTTCTCCTCCAGCGCAACCCCATCCACCGCCGCTGCCTCCACCTCGCTTACCTTGCTCATCGCCTTGCGTTGAACGAATTGTCTTTTGCAGGAATAAAGCGGAGCAAGCTGATGGTGACGGGCGGCAAGAGCACTGACCTCTGTCTCGATACCGAACAGTCTGGCAATGAAATCTTCCATCCACGGCGCCACCTCGATCAGCAGAGCCGCTTCCGCTTTCCGGTCCAGGCTATCGGGATGAGCACGAGCATGATCCAGACGAACGCGCAGCCCGGCTTCTCCTTCATGCAGAAATTCCAGGAATGCCTGATCCAGACGCACAAGCCCTTCGCGGCGATATAGATCGGCAAAAGCCATGCCGAATCCAAGCACGGGAGAAGGTGCGACATTTTCCGGTATAGGGTGGCGCGCCAATTGTAAACTTGTCATGATAAAGTCATCAAAAGTAAAAAGTGAATCAAAAAAGAGACAAAAAAACTATCTGATAAATTGTTGGAGCGTAACCGTACAAAAAGTTTTGCAGCACCTAAAAACCCTTCTCATCTTGTGCTTTTACATGGCCGAAAAATACAAAAGCGGCAAGGCTTCCTCTCCACCTTGTCCGCCCCTTTTCAGCATAATGGCTCCGCGCACTCAAGCGGCCCTTTGCGCAGCACCATCAGAATCGATTGAAACTCCCGCTAATCTTTTGCCGGGCAGATCATGCCTGCAGCAACGGTATTGTTGTTGACTTCGTCAATGACGATAAAGCTGCCCGTAGCATGGTTACGCTGGTAAGAATCGTATGCCAGAGGCTGCTGTACTTTTAGCAATACCCGCCCGATGTCATTCATTTTCAAACTATCGACCGCTTCATGATTCAACGTATTGATATCGACACGATACTCTATCCGGGATATCACCGCTTTTACGGTGCGCGTAGTGTGCTTGATAAGGTATTTGCGCCTCGGGTCCAGGCTCTGCTCCGACAACCAGCACAGCATCGCTTCAAACTCTTTCCCAACCCGCGGAACATCGAGCGTTTTAACCAGCATATCGCCCCGGGAGATATCCAGATGGTCTTCAATAGTCAGCGTTACGGACTGTGGCGCAACCGCGTCGTCGACATTTCCGTCATAAGTGACAATCTCCTTGATACGCGAGGTCAACCCGGAAGGCAGAACCTTCACCGCATCACCAACACTGATGAATCCGGATTCGATGCGCCCCATATAGCCCCGAAAATCGGGTAATTCCTCAGTTTGCGGCCGGCATACCCATTGCACCGGAAACCGGAAATCCTGAAGATTGATGTCGTGGTCGATGGGAACACTCTCCAGCAAATCCATCAGCGCCACGCCCTTATACCAGTTGAGCTTATCTCCACGCTCGACCACCATGTCGCCGTTCAAGGCAGACATCGGGATGTATGCGATGTTGCTCAGCTTGAGTCCTGCGGCGAAAGCCGCGAAATCCTTGCAAATTTGCTCGAATACGTCTCTGGAATAGTCCACCAGATCCATCTTGTTGACTGCCACCACCAGATGAGGGATACCGACCAGACTGGCGAGGTAGGCATGGCGGCGCGACTGGGTAAGCACACCCTTGCGCGCGTCGATCAGGATGATGGCGAGATTGGCCGTGGAAGCGCCCGTCACCATGTTGCGCGTATACTGTTCGTGGCCCGGTGTGTCGGCAATAATGAATTTGCGCTTGGGCGTCGCAAAGTATCGATAAGCCACATCGATGGTAATACCCTGCTCACGCTCCGCTTGCAGGCCGTCGGTGAGCAGCGATAGATCGACGCTTTCCATTCCGCGCCTGCTCGAAGTATGAGTGATGGCGCTCAATTGGTCCTCGAAAATGGACTTCGAGTCATGCAGCAGGCGCCCGATCAGCGTGCTTTTGCCATCATCCACGCTCCCGGCGGTGATGAAACGTAACAACTCGCTATGATCGAATGAAATACTATCAATGGCTGACATTTAATACTCTTTTGGAATTCTGGTTTCCGAAATATGCTGGCAATCACGCCGGTGAAAGAGAAGGTAGGGTATTACCGACTTTTTACAAGGGTAAACTCTTGAGAAAAGCGGTATCACAACCTCATGAGCGGAAAGATACGCGTCAGAAATAACCCTCTTTCTTGCGCAGTTCCATCGATGCGTCCGACGTCTGGTCGTCCATGCGCGTGGCGCCGCGCTCGGTAATTCGCGTAATCGCGGTTTCAGCAATGATTTCCGTCACGCTGACTGCGATGGACTCCACCGGGCAGGTGCAGCTCATATCTCCCACCGTCCGAAAGCGCACCATGAGATTTTCCACTTTTTCACCTTCCTTGAGCTCAACCAGATGAGATACCGGCAGAAGACCGTTACCCCGCCGGATGACATCGCGTGTATGGGCGAAATAGATGTGAGGTACTTCCAATTTCTCACGGGCAATGTATTCCCACACATCCAGTTCGGTCCAGTTGCTGATGGGAAACACGCGAATATTTTCGCCTGGATGCACGCGAGTATTGTAGATGTCCCATAATTCCGGCCGCTGGTTCTTCGGGTCCCATTGACCGAATTCGTCACGGAAGGAAAATATGCGTTCCTTGGCCCGAGCCTTTTCCTCGTCGCGACGCGCCCCACCGATACAGGCATCGAAGCCGAATTCAGCGATGGCATCCAGTAGCGTCACTGATTGAAATGGATTGCGGCTCTGGTTCGCCGAACGCAATACCACTCTTCCCTGCTTGATGGAATCATCCATGCTGCGCACGATTAAACGCTCTCCCAATTGCTTGGCGCGGCGATCGCGAAACTCGATCACCTCGGGAAAATTATGGCCGGTATCGACATGCAGCAATGGAAATGGAAAACGCCCTGGCCGGAAAGCTTTTTCCGCCAAACGCAGTAGTACGATGGAATCTTTTCCACCCGAGAACAGCAGGGTCGGGTTGGCACATTCGGCTGCAACCTCGCGCATGATGTGGATGGCTTCGCTTTCCAGTTCATCCAGATGACCCAGATGCCTTGCAGGTTGGCATTCAAGCGCCACACCCTCACTCTCCATGACAAGATCCGGAACGGGAGCAGCAAATTCTTGTTTATCGTTCAATATGAGATCCATCAATCATTCCTCACAGTTTCACAAGCATGGACTTGGCAAGCGCCGGCCCATGTTCTTTCTTATCCAAAGTTCTGGCTCAACCCGGCGCGGGTAGATCCGTTGTCCCGCCCAAAGCCGTTGTAGCGTTGTTAATGCGCCGTTTGTCCGGATGCAAACCGCACTCCTTGTTTTCCGGGTCTTCCCACCACCAGCGGCCGGCACGCACATCTTCACCGGGCGTAATGGCACGGGTACAGGGCGCGCATCCGATGCTGGTGTACCCCTTGTCATGCAATAGGTTGTACGGCACATCGAACTGTTTGAGATAAGCCCAGACGTCGGACAGGCTCCAGTCCAGCAACGGGCTGATTTTTTGCAAACCATTGCCGGCATCAAATTCCGATACCGCCATATCCTTTCTGGTCAGCGCCTGATCGCGGCGTACACCGGTAATCCATGCGCGCTTGCCGCTCAAAGCGCGCTTCAGCGGTTCCACTTTGCGAATATGGCAGCATTTTTTACGTAACTCCACACTGTCGTAGAAGCCGTTGGGCCCGTTGCGCGCGATATAGGACTCCACCGCGGCGGATTCCGGAAAATATACCGGCACATGAATGCCATAACGATCCGCCACCTTTCTCATAAGACTGTAGGTCTCTTCAGGCAGGCGTCCGGTATCCAGCGTAAACATCGCGATATCGGGATAATCCCGCGCTATGAGGTCCATCAACACCATGTCCTCAGCACCGAAACTGCTAGCGAAGGTGGCCGGCGCATAGTCTGCCTGCGCGTCATCCAGCAATGCTCTCACTTCCGCAATCTTGTGATCCAGGCTCATATTACCGGCTCGGTCTGTGCATCAAAATTTATCAGGCCATGACGGATGGCTGCGTTGCCCCGGATGCCGGCGATTTGGCTGAGGCGGAGAGGGGAAACGGTAGCGCACCCGTCAGATCAAGCTGGCGATCGAAACTCAGGCAAAACTCCGCAACCTCCATTGTCCAGGCATCCAGTTCAGAAAACCATCTGGTCAGATCATCGTCGTTCAACGCCTCGGCCGGGCGCGCAAAATCCTCCGCAAATTGGGCTAACACTTTGGCCAGGCGCGGCTTGGTAGGAAATACCCGGCGCAACTCTTCCGCCTGTATTTTCAAATCTTCGTGCTTCTGGCCGCCGAGTAACTCAGCCAGACCCTGGCCGATCAATCGGGCCATTTCCTCGGCGCACTTGGCCGAATCCTCGAATTTTCGCTGAAACTTGAGCGCATCCCGGTAATTCCGCTCATGAGCCGCTTCAAAGAAGATTGTGCCGATCTTCACCTGGCTCACGCCGGCGCACTCGCCCCCGCCCAGTTGCAACACCTTGAAATCGTTGCTGTTGCCGTGATCGCGCAAGACCGACGCCAGTTCTTCCGGCTTGACTTCCACCAGGTCCGCCAGTAAATCAGCGAAATAGGGTTTATCCATCCGGTGTGCCCAGGAATAGAATGTTTCGCCCGACTCACGGCTAGTATCAAAAGCGGACTGCACTCGCTCGATTGCCTCTTCGATGCGCGCGGTGGGTATGGACGGGCCTTTAAACGCCAGCGCGCCACGCGCCATGGCATTGCCGCCGAAATGCAGCTGATAATGTGGCACGAGCTTGCCGTGCATACGCTTGCCTTCGCCGTATATGCCAATATCTCCAGCCTCGGGCTGGGCGCAACCGTTATGACACCCCGATACGCGCATTTTCAGGTCATGCTTGCCGCCGCTTAGTTTGGGTCCGAGAATCGTGCTCGAAGTTATCCCCAAGCGGCAAGTCGAAGTACCGGGACAAGCCACCACGTCATCGCCCGTCTTCGGCACACCCAGGCCCAGCGCAGCCAGTGCTGCACGCAAGGGTTCAATTTTAGCCTCCGGCACATCTGTCAGAAACAAGTTCTGATCCTGGCTGGCACGAATGTCAGGCAACTCGAACGTCTCGCAGATATGAGCCAGGCCACGCAAATGCGTTACGCTCAGGTTACCCATTGGCACACTGATCGGAAATACGTAATAGCCGGCCTGTTTTTGCGCGAAAATATGACGCGGCGCACCGAGACCTGGAACCTCGCTATCGACGCTACCATTGCTCCATTCACCTTTAGGATAGTCCAAGGTTGCAAGTGCCGATTGAGTGCGTGACAACTCCTCACGATATTTCTCGACAAAACCCTCGGGACCAAATTTATCCACCAGGAATTTAATTCTTGATTTAGCACGTTTAACGCGGTCGGAATAACGGTTGTGCAACTGGATGACCGCTTCCATCACAGGCAGCAGGTCTTTTTCTTCAATGAATTCTTCAATGACGATCGCTTCACGCGGCTTGTGCCCAAGGCCGCCTCCGGCCACGACCTTGAAACCGAATCGGGAACCATTACGTACGGCGATAACGCCCAGGTCATGCATCATGCCTTGCGCACAGTCGGATTCACAGGCAGACAGGCTGATCTTGAACTTGCGCGGCATTTGTTGAGTCAGCGGATTTCGCAGCAAATGCTGGACCGTACCCTCGAGATGCGTCGTGACATCGACATTCTGGCGAGGGCATACGCCGGAGAGCGGGCAGGTCGTGATATTGCGTATGGTATTACCACAGGCCTCACGGGTCGTCAATCCAGCTTCGGCCAAGTGGTACAACACGGCCGGCGTCTGCTCGAGCGGCACGTAATGCATCTGGATATCCTGGCGCGTAGTGATATGGACGACGTCATGGCGCGAGTAATTCTCCAGCGCACTGGCGATCTTTCTCAATTTCGGCGCACTCAGGCGTCCTCCCGGAAGCTTGATACGCACCATATTGACGCCTTCCTGCCGCTGGCCGTAGATCCCCATTTGCAGGCGACCCGCGGTAAAACGCGCGGCGTCCATATTCAGGTCCCGATACTCCTGTACCGACTGACCGTACGAATTGATTTCCTCATCATTAGCGAGGTGATCCAACAGACTCATCTTATATCCTCCACAATTTATGGCTATCCGCCTGACGCCACAAGAACCCGAAAATGGATTACGTACACGGCAGCATATTGGTCCAGCTCTCCACTGGTTCGGCACTCCGCCTGGATTTCGGGCAAGGTGATTATTCAAGCCGCCGAGTGAACCGAAATTCGCTGCTTCTTCTTAGCTCCCGCCTATCAGATCTGTCAGGACGCCCTGCTCGGCAGCGCAATCGATGTCATATTGCATCGTATTGCGTCTCGAGGGCGACATAATAGCAGGAACATATATATCGCGAAAGAATATTATGTTAGATTAACATAACCAAATCTTATTTAGACCGAATATATGAAATTGCAACAATTGCGCTATTTATGTGAAGTCGCCAATCACGGCCTGAATTTATCCAAAGCGGCGGAATTCCTGCATACCTCCCAACCCGGGATCAGCAAGCAGATCCGTCTTCTGGAAACCGAGCTGGGGGTCGACATTTTTGTGCGTAACGGCAAGCGCGTAGTTGAAACCACGCCGCCGGGACGAGCGATTCTGGAAATTGCCGAAAGAATGCTGAAAGATGCAAAAAACCTGAAACAAGTTGGTCAGGAATTTGCTAACGAAGCCAGCGGCTCTCTTACTATTGCTACAACCCACACTCAGGCACGGTACGCACTTCCCTCCGCAATCAAGGATTTTACCTTACGCTACCCCAAGGTGAAATTAATTTTACGCCAGGGCAACCCGACGCAGATTGCGGAACTGGTCAGTTCAGGCGTAGCGGACATCGCTATCGCCACTGAAGCGATCGAGCTATTCAATGAGTTGGTGATGCTGCCGTGCTATCAATGGAACCGCTGCATTGTCGTCCCGCCGAGGCATCCGCTGCTTAAACTCAAGGTGTTGACACTGGAAGCCATCGCCGCATATCCGATTATTACTTACGATTTTGCTTTTACCGGCCGCTCGAGAATCAACCAGGCATTCGATGCAAAAGGGTTGGTTCCCAATGTTGTGCTGACGGCGATAGACGCGGATGTCATCAAGACTTACGTAGAACTGGGATTGGGCATTGGCATCCTGGCGCAAATGGCGTTTGAACCCAAACGTGATAAGCACCTGAGGTCTATCGACGCGAGCCATCTCTTCGAGCCTAGCACGACGCGTATAGGCATAAGCCGCAATAGTTATTTGCGTGGATATGTCTATGACTTTATTGAAATATTTTCCCCTCATCTTGATCGCGCCACCGTGACAGCTGCGATGATGGAGCGTTCGTGAGCATGATGATGCCGCCAACGGGCGGTATAATGGCAGCAAATTTTTGATGAATTTGCTTATGAATGCGATCAAACCGCTACCCGACCTGCTCATCAGCCAGATTGCGGCCGGAGAGGTAGTGGAGCGTCCCGCCGCGGCACTCAAGGAAATGCTGGAGAATAGCGTGGACGCGGGATCGACCGAAATCACCGTGCAACTTTTCCAGGGTGGCATCAAACTGATCCGGGTAGCGGATAACGGAACAGGAATTTCCAGGAATGATCTGCCGCTTGCGCTTGCGCGACACGCCACCAGCAAGATCGATTCCCTTGAAGATTTACAAAAAGTAGCAAGCCTCGGTTTTCGGGGCGAGGCGCTGGCAAGTATCGCGGCTGTTTCGCGGCTGACGCTGGCAAGTCGCAGGGCGGAAGAAAAGCATGCCTGGAGGATAGAAACCGAAGGGGGCCGCCTGTCAACAGCGGAACCCGCCGCACTTGCCCACGGTACCACGGTAGAAATGCATGATCTCTACTTCAACACCCCTGCCCGGCGTAAATTTCTAAAGACTGAAGCTACTGAATTATCCCACTGCGAGGAAGCATTCAAGCGCATTGCGTTGTCGCGCGCCGATATCGCTTTCTCGCTACAACACAATGGCACCGTACGCAACCACTTGCGTGCGGCGGACGCACGACTTCGCATCGAGGCGATACTGGGCAATGAATTCAGCCGGACCTCGGTAGTCATAGAGGAGCAGGCGGCGGATTTGCGTCTTTGGGGCCTTGCGGCATCACCCGCCTATTCCCGGTCTTCTCGAGATGCCCAGTATTTTTTTGTCAATGGGCGGTTCGTTCGCGACAAATTGATTGCTCATGCGCTACGTGAAGCCTATCGGGATATTCTCCATCTGGACCGACACCCGGCTTTTGTCCTATTTCTCGAAATGAATGCCGAAGGCGTGGATGTGAATGTGCATCCCACCAAGATCGAGGTGAGGTTCCGCGACCCGCGCGCACTGCATCAATTCGTCTTTCATGCGATCGATAAAGCGCTGGCATCGCCGCAACCCCCGTCTGCAGCAACTTTTCCCACAGGCGGAAGCCGGCAGGAAAGCGGTGACCAAAACGGTGCTGGCGCTGCGCCCTCCGCGTTTTCAGCTTATTCGCGACAAAATACCATATCGCTTGCTCCACCTTTAGGCATCGCCCAATCACAGGCTTTTTATTCCGCCCTGTTCGGTGCCGATAACCGCAACCCGAAATCGGCGGATACATCGGCAGCCATTGCCGGTGCCGAAAAATGCGACATTCCCCCATTGGGTTTCGCATTGGGGCAACTCCTCGGCATTTACATTCTGTCGCAGAATGAACGGGGGTTGCTCATCGTGGATATGCATGCCGCGCACGAGCGGATTCTGTATGAGAAGCTAAAATCCGCACTGGATAACCATACGCTCTCGATGCAGCCCTTGCTGATCCCGGCGATATTTCATTCGGATAGCCTGGACGTTGCCGCGGTTGAAGAAAACAGCGCTACTTTACAAGAGCTTGGGTTTGAAATCTCCACACTCTCGCCAACCATGCTGGTGGTGCGGTCGGTACCGGCTGCGCTCAAGGATGCCGACGTAGTGAAACTCGCACGCGACGTATTGACCGAAATCCGCGAATTCGGCGCCAGCCGGGTACTGACCAGCAAGCGTAACGAAATTCTTTCCACCATGGCTTGCCACGGCGCAGTTCGTGCCAACCGCATATTGACCGTTACGGAAATGAATGCCTTGCTGCGTGAAATGGAAACAACCGAGCGTGCCAGCCAATGCAATCACGGCAGGCCCACGTGGTTCGAAATAAGCCTTGCGGATCTCGATAAGATGTTCATGCGCGGCAGATGAGCCCGATGCCGGCGCTTGTACAGCACCCCTGCATATTGCCTTGGCTGGAAACGCCGGTTGCCGAATTTACCGGTGAGGGCAGGACGGGGCGCGCAGAGGATCGGGAAGACCAGGCCGTTTTTTATGGAAAGCTCATTTGAGCTTGGGCAAATAATGAAAAGCAAGCTGCTGGGGAATATTTCGGTGGGGAAATTTCTCCGGGATTACTGGCAAAAAAAACCTTTGCTCGTGCGCGGAGCCCTGCCGGATTTCCAGGGTTTTCTGACTCGAGACGACCTCATCAATCTCGCCTGCCACGACGACGCGCAGTCGCGCCTGATAACCCGAAAGAAGGGTAAATGGGAGGTCAGGCATGGTCCTTTCACATCTCGTGTTTTTTCACGTCTGCCAGCAAAAGACTGGACGCTGCTGGTGCAGGACATCAACCACTTCCTACCGTCAGCCCGTGAATTGCTACTGAAATTCAATTTCATCCCGCACGCTCGTCTTGATGACCTGATGGTCAGTTATGCTCCTGAGGAAGGAAGCGTCGGGCCCCATTTCGATTCTTACGATGTCTTCTTGCTGCAGGGTATGGGGCGCAGAAACTGGCAGATCTCGGCCCAGCAGGATAAAAGGCTGGTGATGGATGCGCCGCTAAAAATCCTGCGGGAATTCAGACCTGAACAGGAATGGATGCTGGAACCCGGCGATATGCTGTATCTGCCCCCCGGCTATGCACATCATGGGGTCGCAAAAGGCCATTGCATGACCTATTCCATCGGTTTTCGGGCGCCGACCTATCAGGAGCTCGTTATTCAATTTCTCGTTTACCTGCAGGATCACACCGAAGTCGAGGGAATTTATCATGACCCGAATCCTGCCTTCCAATCGCACCCGGGACGTATCGGCCCGGATATGTTGCAACAAGTGGGAGCAGTGCTCAGCAAGATCACATGGGGCCCAACTGATATAGAACGTTTCCTTGGAATCTACCTGACCGAGCCTAAACATCATGTTTTTTTTACGCCGCCGTCGAATCCCGTAGCTCAGCAGGAATTCGCGTATCAGGTTAAGGAAGGGAAGCTGCAACTGAACCTGAAAAGCCGAATGTTGTGTAGAGGCAAGAATATTTTTTTGAATGGAGACGCGTATACCGCAGGCGCCGCGGCATGCAGGGTGCTTGGAAAATTAGCTGATCGCCTTGCGCTGCCAATGTCGGAAGAACTCGACGATGAGGCTCTCTCCCTGCTTTACCCGTGGTATCTCGATGGTTATGTCGAAATAGTAAAGGTATCGGCGAACCCGGCATAATTTCATTAACCTATGGGCTACCTGAGGGACGGGCGAACTTACCCGAATTGTAAATTTTGTAACTGCTGGGAGAGTCGTGTGTGCCATCAAAATTTACTACTCCGTAGAGAGGTAAAAACTTTCGGTCAGCATTCCGTCAAATGCCTGTAAGGCTCGCCCATCGACGATTTGGCGCTATTTCTTGGGGCTGTGAGATGCAACGACTAGACAACATTTCTGAATTCTGCTATTAAGATAGTGGCTATTAAAATGGTCGTTTCTCAGATTTGAATGGCCGAAACGCTCGTATAATTTATTTGTCTAAACCTATAAAGGAGATTAAAAAAATGAAATACTCGCTCCTCGCCGCCGCTTTGGTAACACTGACCTTTAGCGCATGTGATCAAATGAGAGAGAAAACCCCTGGGGAAGGAAAACCGGGGCAATATCCACCCAGCCTTTGGGATAAACGTGAAGGGCAACTTAGCGATGCGGAAATTGATGCGGCGCAGAAAGAAGGCGCTGCTGAAACCGAATCAAAAAAATCCGCTGACTCGGGATATACGCCCGCCAGTCCTAAAGAGACCGATGTTAGCGGCAAACCCGTAGACTAATCGGTAATGGGCAGAATTTGATAATGCCGTCCCTCGGGACGGCATTTTTTATGGGGAAATGCTTCCGGAAAGCCCGTCAATTCACATCCCTATGGCCGGGTTTGAATGATCCCGAAGCTTTTGTTACACTACGGTTTCTCTTTGAAACTATAGGATGACTTAATGATGAAATACCTGCTCCTCGCTGCTGCCGTAACGGCATTGACGCTGACCGCTTGTGACGGCAAAAAACATCCTATGGATAAGCCGCCTCCCTCCGCCTCGGTTGAACGTGACTCAGCGCCGAATTTTGACGACCTTGATAAACCTTCGACTGACGAGGCTGCTGGAAGTCACGATGCTGCGGGTGGCGATAATGTCAAAAAAGAAGAACCTGCCAAGTAAAAAACTGATAAAAGCTACTCTCAGCAAGGTTTTATAGATCATATATCTAGTGACTCAGTCCAAACCAGCGGATAGCAAACTCAACCATCCGTCTTGAGGGAAATTTCGACTTGTTTGGGGGTATTTTTGCTATATAATATGATTCGTCACAACCTATTTCTATTTTTATTAAGGACTCCCCGATAATGAAACTATCACTTCTTGCCGCTGCTTTGATGGCACTTGCCCTCACAGCCTGCGACAGACCAAAACAAGCCCTGCCTGAGAATTCCACCACATATGGAACCAGAACGGAAGAAGGCACGACGATGGATGAAGAGCGTGCCGCTGCCGGTACGCCAGCCGAGCACACCGCTGCTGCCGCTGATGGCGAGGATGAATATTCAGGTCAAGCCGTTCTCCCCGGACACGCGCTTGATGGCAATGGCAATCCCGTAAAAGAAGGTCAAAGCGCCATCCCGGCCGGTCACTAATAAAGTGCAACGGCCAAAAAAGCCATCCGCAGGATGGCTTTTTTATTGATCAAGCAGTGCACTGGATAACCTCGCTTCAACCTCCATATCATCCATTTGCAGAACTCGTTGTCCGGCCTGCGCTCGAGAGACGAAACGTTTTTTGCCATATTAAGTTTAAGTTTTAAACCAACTTGGAGAGAATTAGATAATGAGACTCACATTACTCGCTGTAACCCTTGCGGTACTCGCCATGACTGCCTGCGGCAAGCCAAACCAAGCGCTTCCCGAACAGGAAAAAGATAATTTCGCCAAAGTGATATCGCAATCTGCCGCCCCTGCTGCGCCGGATTCCGCTACTGACGAAAGCACAAACGATTCTACTGACAGCAGCGCTTCGTCTACCGAAGCGAAATAGATACTAAGATCAAGCCTGCCGAAGGAAGATAGCAGCTATGTTGCGTCACCAGGGCAGCGACGGGCCGCGCTAAAGATGCAGTAAGCAAGAAGGCAGGGGACGGAAAGGATGCTTTGGCGGGCCCGGCTTGGAAAGCGAAAAAAAACGCTTTGGATGCGCTGAAGTAACCGGTAATCACAACGATAAAAGCCGCCCTCTACTTGAAACGGGGGTGGCTTTTATCGTTTGGGAAGTTGTATTTATAAAACCTGAATCCTGCAATGAGTCATTCAGAGCAGCTGGCGCCAGCTAAAGCCGTCGCTCTGATCGGCGACACCAATCCAGTCTACTTCACAGTTCAAGGCGCCGCTCAGCATTGTTTGCGCAAGCAGCGGAGTATTGTTTTTTTGGCTCAAATGCGCCGCGATGACGTGTTGAAGGCGACTGCAGTCAAGACTTGCAAGAAGATTCGCTGAGGCAGCGTTCTCGAGATGGCCAAGGCGCCCGCCTACGCGTCGTTTGAGACTTTGCGGATAATTGCCGTTTGCGAGCATCTGTGCATCGTGATTGCATTCCAGCACCAGCGCGTGGCAGTGTCTCAAGATTGCCTCGATGTGGGGCGTCGAACACCCGGTATCGGTCAGTACGCCCAGCCGCAATGCACCATCGCCAAACACGAACTGTGCAGGTTCCTGAGCGTCATGCGGAACCGGATAAGGCTCGACCTCGATATCTCCAATGGAGAAACGCTGGTAGTCCTCTATGATATTAACCCTTGGCAATAACGCAAACGCCTTCCTTGTACTGCGCAAGGTGCCGTGCGTCAACCAGACCGGGGTGCCAAATTTGCGCGCAAACCGCGCTACACCACTGACATGGTCATCGTGCTCGTGAGTAACGACAATTCCATCGATCATGCCGGGCTCGAGGCCGAGCCGCATAAGCCGGATGACGGTTTCCTTCAACGTAAAACCGCAATCCAGCAGCAACCGGGTATTTGCTACTTCGACTACAAGACCGTTACCTCGTGAACCACTACCTAAACAGGCAAATCGCATGTTTGATGAGAAAAAAAGTTTTGAAAAAATGCAATACAGAGGCATGCAGCCATTCGGTCTTCCGGCATGGCAGTCGATTCCTGGAATTTCCTGGAATTTATGCAGTTCTCGTTGAAATGGTGCTGGATGCTTGCTATGGGAGGCAATATTCGCCAGGCCGTGCGCGAACGTTACAGTACTGTATAACCGATATCCATTATTCTAAATCCGGCAGTTGGCGCTCATTATTCAGCTTATTTTTCACCCAGCGCCATGGCTGAGCTTTGACGATCTCGCCAAGGTGCGCATCAAGGATTATACGTTAATGGATTGCGTGGGCTTGAGAAGCCTGTTACTACCTGAAAGTAATTCGAATATTTTATCCGGGGGTAGCGGCCGCGCAAAATAGTAACCCTGGATTTCGTCGCACCCACGCTCACGCAGGAAATCGAGTTGTTCAACCGTTTCCACACCCTCGGCTACAACCTTGACATTAAGACTGTGGGCCATATCGATAATTGCGGTTGTGATTGCAGCGTCCGCGGAATTTGTAGTAATTTCCATAATAAAGGAACGGTCGATTTTCAACACATCGATAGGGAATCGTTTTACATAGGCGAGACTCGAATAACCGGTCCCGAAGTCATCGATCGAAATTTGGACTCCCAGTATTTTCAATCTCTTGAGAATACTGGTTGTTTTTCTGGCATGCATCATCAGCGAACTCTCGGTCAGCTCTAATTCCAGCAAATCAGAATCAATACTGTTCTCTCTCAGCGCTCTTTCTGTTTGTAATTCAAATTCGAGCAATTCCGGATGAACATCGTTCTCCTGCGTCGCCCGAATAACATCCTCGTTGAGTGTGCTCTGCAGGAATTGCCTGCCGGACACGTTGACCGATACCGGGATCTCCCCTGCTCCCGCGCGCCGCCATTCCGCAATCTGCCTACAGGCGCTATCGATAACCCAGGCACCCACCCGATTGATCAATCCGGTTTGCTCGAGGTCCGGTATGAATTCCGCCGGCGCGACGAACCCATACCCTGGCCGCTTCCATCTTATCAGTGCTTCCACCCCCGTGATCCGCCCCATGGAAAGCTCGACTTTCGGCTGATAATGCAAAACGAATTCATTTCGGTCGAGGGCCTCCCGCAGTGCATTTTCCTTTTCCAGCTTCTCGATTGCCCGTGCGTTCATTTCTGCCGTAAAGAAACGATAGGTATCCCTGCCCGCGCTTTTCGACCGATACATCGCGGCATCGCCATTTTTGACGAGGGTATCCGCGTCCACGGAATCTGACGGATAAATGCTGATACCGATGCTCGCTGTTACGGTGATTTGATGACCTTGCAATGTAAAAGGTTGGCGTAACGCTTCTCTGATCTTGCTCGCAACCATGCCTGCATCCCCTGAACCGTCAGGAGTAACCAGTATGCAGCCAAACTCATCACCGCCAAGCCGCGCTACCATGTCGGTGATACGCAGGCACTCCGATAAACGATGGCTGAACTGGCGCAGCAACTCGTCTCCCAGCGCATGCCCCAATGTGTCGTTTATATTTTTGAAGTTATCGATACCGATAAATAGCAGGGAGATGATGCGGTGATTCATCTCCGCCTGTTTGATGATCTTCTGAAGCGATTCATCAAACAGAATACGATTGGGGAGGTTTGTAAGGGCGTCATAATGCGCAAGCTGCGGTGGCCGGGGGCCCGCCTCCCTGCGAAGCGTGATGTCTTCCATCATCCCTACGACTCGATATACCCCATTCGAATCCTTTATCGGAAAGGTGCGGGAATGCACCCAGCGTATCGTGTTATCCGGCAGGAGCAACCGATAATCATGATCGACTCCACCGTGCGGCAGTGCAGCCGCTTCATGAATGACTCGTTGTCTGTCTTCCGGATGGACTGCCTCGAGAAATTTTTCCGGTGTGTCGGAGTTCGCGATACGCCGGCCGGTCATCTTCTCCCATGCGGGATTAACATAACGAAACGTTTTATCATGGATGTCCCAGATCCAGAAGATTTGAGGGAGGTTGCCGGCAAGCTGATCGAACAGCTCTTCCGTTCCGTTCTGGAAAGCGGTCCGCTCGCTGAGCGTGGCATCAAGACCCAAAATAAGTTGCTGCAGCTCTTTCTGCAGTAATTTTATTTCCAGAACATCATGGATATGCGTCAATACCTTGAGCCGATCGAAAGGCTTGGTGATAAAGCCTTTCGCACCGGCGCGCAGTGCACGCTCCTTCTGCTCCGGCTGGGCGGTGATCACCAGAACAGGGAGGCAGCCGCCGGACTCAAGCCGGGATTCGGCGTCCTGCTCCATTTCCGATTCTATCAACCTCAGGCCTTCCATCACCTGGAATCCATCCATTTTGGGCATCATCAAATCGAGCAGAATGAGATCATATCGATTAGCGCGATGAAGATCGCAAACCTCGAGCGGATCCACCGTCGACGTCACTGAAGTGTAGCCAGCGGCGAAGAGCATGGCACGGATCAGTTCGACATTGACTCTCCTGTCGTCGACGATCAGGATGCTGGCATTGAGAATATCGGAAGAAATCGTCATGGAACTCTACTTAATGTTTGTCAAAACCATTAACCCGGATGTTTCATAAATTCGCGTAATGATTGCGCAGGATTTTGTTTTGTAGGGAGATTTTGTGAAAGAGGTGGCGTAGTTATTCATACGCCCGTCTGAACGAAATCTTCATACGAAACAAAAGACCAACAAGGGCACGCGTCAATTTATGAAACATCCAGGTTAACAATGGTTTATCCATATTGGTTGCCCATCTTCGGCTCATTTTAACGTTTGATCATTCGGTTTATGCTCGTCACCTGTCTTCCCTTCGTCCGCATCAGGAAGCTTCATTCGTTTAATGGATCAGGAAAACCCCGATCCCACGTACGGAGCAACAGCTACGTGAACGCATCATAGTCCTGTTCATCGTAAGCAACCAGGATTGGAACCGGCTTTAGCCAGAAGATGTACTATTGAACATAAGCAGAATTCGTGCCAAATTTTTAAAGGCACTGTTTCCGGGCGTGAGAGGGTTTTTACAGGAAGACGGGAATATCTATTGTAAAATTTACCGATAAGCAGCTAGGCCAACGTGAAGACGGCATCCTCGTGCAGTTGGCCGTCCAGGCCGGTAACCTTCCAGAGGAGGAGAGCCTTTTTCCTGTTTGGAACGGCAAAAAAATCAGTATAAACCGAAAAAAAGATTATTGTAATCTCGTCCAGACGAATATCGGACCCTCGCTCATCCTCATCCGCCAGTAAATCGTACGATATACTATCCATCGAATAATTCCGGACCGATCCATGCTGCACAACATAACTGTATTTCTGGCACACTGGGCAATAATTGCGATCTCGCTATGGCTAACGAGCTTTCTCTTTCACGGCATTTCGTTTACAAATAAAAAATCCCTGCTTATATCGGCACTGCTGCTAGGTTTTGCCAATGCCGTCATCAGACCCGCCGTTATCGTTTTAACGATTCCATTGACGCTGATCACATTTGGTTTTTTTTTGCTGGTCATCAATGCCCTCATGATGCTTCTGGTATCGGCGCTCGTTCCCGGGTTCAAGATTTCCGGCTTTTGGACAGCATTTTTTGCCAGCATCGTCGTAACGATCATTAGCTTATTCGCGGGTATGCTTATTTTCCCATCGGAAGATATCCTGCTCAATGTTCCCGCCGACCCCACACCTCAAGGCATAATGATCTGAGACTGCGGAATGTGAGTGAATAGTATGTGTGCATTATCTGGTCGAGTAGCCCCAAGGAATCTCACCTTCAGGCTCTCACGCAACGGTACGTGAATCTCTCGATTCATACCGCTCCTATCGTTCAGTCATTCCGGCATAGGTGATGTGCCAATGGGCAAAGAGGTGTGGCTGTTGCGCAACTGCACGCTTCAACCATGCCCGCGCCCATGTTGGACTACCCCCTAACCGTTTATATTTCCTTTTGACCCAGCGCACGAGGGCATAGTCGAATTGTCCCAGAATCGGTGCGAGTTTCGACTTATAGAGCTTGCCGTAGTAATTGATCCAGCCCCGCAGCACCGGGTTGAAACTGATGGCCAGTTCTTTGATCGTGAGTTGAGTCCATCGGTGCGTCTTCCAGCTACGGATCGTTTGCCGCATCGACTTTCCGGCTTTCATACTGACTGCAGGGAGAAAGCTGAGGAATAATTCGCCGCCACGGCGCTGTGCGCACCGCGGTTGGAATCGATACCCCAGAAAGTCGAAATGCGTTTCCGGATAGTGTCTGCGCCGTTGCCCGTCTTTGTAGTAGACCACCTTCGTCTTGTCCGGGTGCAGGACTAGCCCGCACTCAGCCATCCTCTGGTCGATCTCTCTGAGCACTTGCTTGACTGCATATCCCGATTTGCAGTGTTTCGATGTACAGCAGTATCCACTGGCATTGCGTATGTTTCCGCACTGCCCGCATGAGCAGTTCATGATCCATACTGTCGAAGAACGCGCGGATAGCCTAATGTCAGGACAAAGACGTGCAGTACAATCGATTGAGCGCGCAAATAAATACGCATCTGCCCCCAATCGATCTGGCTTTTTTGGCCAGGTTCGGTCTCGAAGCGCCGCTGGCAAACCTGCGCCGGATCCGCCTGCGCGCGCAGTGGCATTAAGAACCGCTTGACGGTCTCGTAACTACCCTTATAACCGCAATCACGCTGCAGCTCTTGATAAAGAATCCGTGCAGAATAATTTACCTGGCTGGCCCGGCGCCGAAGAAAGGCATCGTGCGTGGCCAATAAGGTGTCAGCGCGCGCTTCGCGCTCATACGGCCGCCACGCCTCGCGCACCATCTTGCGCACAGTCTTGCGATCGATATCAAACCGCCTGCCGATCTCTGTAATCGAGACCTTCTCGGCATGCAACTGCCGTACCTGTTCCCAGCGCTCTTTGCTCAACATGACGGCCTCTCCTGTATCCGTGATGCTGACAATGATGCGCTTGGCGTTCTCCAATGACGTATCCATCTGTTCTCTCCTACAAAAACAGGTGGGGACAGAAGTGGTTCCGTTTGTTTGAACAACACCTTGAATATTTTAAGTGGAATCTCTGCTGATTCTCACGCTGCCAGTTTAACCGTCGGCAACATCACGGCATAAGCCTCATCAGGCGTTTTCTTGCCCAGGCTCGCATGTGGCCTGGATCGGTTGTACCAATCCATGTATTGCATAATTGATGCTCTGGCTTCTGCGATCGAGTCATAGGCAGGCAGTACACCCGCTCGTATTTCACCGATTTCCACAGGCGCTCAACGAACACATTGTCCCTCCAGGCTCCGACACGGCCGGAGGATAGCCCAACTTTTAAAGTGAGCTATTAGAAGTTCAGGTCATTGCGACTACTGCCAACGGCTTGACGTACTTTATTTTCTATTTTCTGAAACGGCCCTTGACTACTCTAAACCGCCTATGCCACCCTCAAAGGTTTCGAGCTCATGCGCATGTTCAAAAAAGGACAGCTGAACATGTGGAAATCGGGCCAAGGTCTCGCGGGAGAAACCCGTCTCATTGAAAGGCAATTCGGTGTCTACAGCACATAATCAATCAGATCAAGGGCAGAGTTCTGCCTTGTTTTTTTGCAACAGAGCCATTAGGCGTCATTCGCCAAACGCTTTATCGGCACATAGGGCCAGACGGTTCATTGCGCAGGGACGGACTGAAGGTGATGGCGCGATAAACTATTATTGGTTTCAAACAGTTAAAGATTCCGCTGGTTTGGGTCTAGAGCCCCTAATAATAAATTCAGGAAGTCTGATGGCTAAAGCAGCTACAAGCTAGGAGATGAGAAAACTGTCAAGGCAGATGTCATCAAGCAGCGCTCGTACAAGGATCAGGCACCGGGCCCGAACCTCTTTTTTCAAAGCTTGTATTTGAGAGATTTTTCCAAGGTCAAGCGCCAGCGAGGTGAAGATCACACCGGCCAACTTGGCACTGATGTTCGCATCGAGCGAGAAGATCTGTTTCGCGAAGGGAAAATCAGTGCGCTATTCTGTTCGCCTACAATGGAGCTGGGCATTGATATCAGCAATTTGAGCGTCGTCCACATGCGCAATGCACCGCCCAATCCGGCCAATTACGCACAGCGTTCCGGGCGCGCAGGTCGGAGTGGGCAAGCTGCATTAGTCTTTACTTATTGCTCCACCTACTCGCCGCATGATCGGCACTATTTCAATGAACAAACAGCCTTGGTTGCAGGTGCAGTTATGGCACCACGTCTTGATTTATGTAATCGAGAACTTCTTGCCTCTCACCTCAACGCACTCGTCGCATCGCAAATAGGGATGCCGGGGCTCAATGATGCAGGGACAGGCAGACCGTCCATCATGAAATTGATCGTTGACGATAACGACAAAATGCCCCTATCCAAAGAGGTGGACTCTGGCCTTGAAATGTCCGCAGCTACGTTCGCTGACATCAGATCCACCTTCAAACGCGTGATACGCGATTTCGAAACTGAACTGGAATCCAATGGATCAACGTGGTACTCAGACCAATGGATAGATCAGAATCTATCAAAAGTTGCTGACAACCTGGATCGGTCACTGGATCGTTGGAGAAAACTTTACCGCTCAGCCAGAAATATTCTCACTCGTGCCACTCAGAAAATCGAAAGTGGAACGCTCAGTCTGGGCAGCGATGAATATCGAAAACACAAGCGCAACCAAGATCAAGCCACTCGACAGCTAGACTTATTGCGCAATGACTTGGTCGGACGATCAAGCGAGCTGTCCGAGTTTTATCCCTACCGCTATCTGGCTTCAGAAGGATTCCTTCCCGGCTACAACTTCACGCGCTTACCTATTCGTGTGTTTCTCCCCACTGGCGATTCATCTGGTGAGTTTGTTTCCCGTCCAAGGTCAGTTGCACTACGCGAGTTCGGTCCGTTAAACACCATCTACCACAATGGTCGAAAATACCGCGTCTGCCAACTTGTCATCCAAGACGCCGAATCGGCGCTAACCGAAGCCAAGATCAGCAGTAAAACCGGCTATTTTATGGCGGGGGATGCGCTTCAAAATAGCGTCTGCCCGTTCTCTGGCATTGATCTCGCCGACAATGTAGCGAAAGAACATCTGCATGATTTAATCGAAATGGCCGAGTCCCGTGCCGAAGAAATAGATCGCATCTCGTGCGAAGAAGAAGAGCGGGTTTCGAAGGGCTTTGAAATGCGCACCTACTTCTCGGTTGACGGCGGACAAGTTGATCGAGTACGTAAAGCCATCGCCAAGACGACAAAAAATCCAATGCTCAATTTGCGTTACATTCCGGCCGCACGCCTGATTCATGTCAACACCAAGTGGCGCACCCAACAGAACGATAGCTTTCCGATCGGGTTAATCTCGGGTGATTGGCGTGCATCAATACCGGATGCAGATAGCCCCATTAAAGAAGAATTTCGTCTAGTAAAATTGTGGACATCAAATCTGGCCGACGCTCTGTATATCGAACCCATTCAACCGCTGGGACTTAAACCGGGAGGGGTCATCACACTGCAACACGCTATCAAGCGAGCCATTGAGCGCGTCTTCCAAGTGGAGCCAAATGAAATTGGTGTCGTAACTATCGGCGAACCAGAAGCGCCGAACATCCTGATTTATGAAGCGTCCGAAGGCAGCTTGGGTATTCTTTCCCAGTTTGTAGATGACATTGAAGTATTCCACGAGGTGATCAAACAAGCGATTACTTTGTGTCGCTTTGACGATGTGAATTACAAAGCTCCTGCGAGTTATGACGATCTGCTTAGCTACTACAACCAGCGCGACCATAAATCATAGACCGCCATCTCATCAAAGATGCACTGGAAAAATTGCGCATTTGTTCTATCGAGATTCAGACCAACGCGGGGTTCGGTAGCTACGAGGATCAATACCACTCTTTATTACGTAATCTTGATCCCAGTTCGTCTACAGAGCGCAAATTCATCAACTATCTCTACCAGAATGGTCTTCGCCTGCCCGATGCTGCGCAAAAGAGAGTTGATGGTCTTTACATCCAGCCCGATTTTTATTACGAACCCAGATTATGGGTGTTCTGTGATGGTACTCCACACGACCAACCTGCCGTGAAGGAAAGCGATGAGGCCAAGCGTCAGTCCATCATCGCGCGTGGTGGTGAAGTCTGGGTCTACTACTATCAGGACGAGCTTGCTGCTATCGTTGCAGCCCGACCAGATATATTCAGGAAGGTGCGATGACGGCATTTGCACAATCATCTCTTCAACCCGGCAAGCTCGTCTCCTTGCGGGGGCGCGACTGGATCGTATTGCCCTCGGAAGATCGCGATCTGCTGATCGTCAAGCCGCTCGGCGGGTCAGACGACGAGATCACAGGTATTTATCTGCCACTCGCTCTGAAAGGTGATCAGGCCTCCGATGCGAGCTTTGAAAAACCGGCTGCCAATGACCTCGGAGATATCAGCTCCGCCCGCTTGCTCTACGACTCAGTGGCAGCAACAATTTCATAGCATTCGTGATAGGCTTTAGCTTGTTCTTCACTTCTGTTAAAAAAAGAAATAATCCACTGATCCCCCTTGAGTTCAGGGCTTGAATTAAGGGTGCTTCCATTGACAATTATTTTTACAACATCGGCATTTTTTTGGTCAGCCTCTAAGAGAGCTTTGGCTTGAGAAGCATCAATGTAAAAACCCGGCCCTAGTGTTACAACACCTTGGAAAGATAAATTTGTATTTTCAAGGAGAATCTCAGGGGATTTTGATTCAACCGAATTGTCCAAAAAAGATGAAATGAAATCTACTTTCACTTCATCTAGGATTCCACCTAGAGGTATGGAATTTTTTGTAAGTGCAAAAAGTGAGACCTGTAGGTTTGCACGCCCACTCCATTTTATTGATCGTTTAGCGTAATTTATCCTAGCACCCTTCATAAGCAAATACTCCAAACATGCAAGGCGAGTATCACCTTGGCAGATTTTCTTGGTTGTAATAAATGCCATATAACCACTAGGTTTAAGAAGATCGGAGGCTCGCCTAATAAAGTAGGATACTAGGTCAACCCCACCATCAGAATTCGAATAGAACGTTTTGAGTAGATTTAGAACAGCATCGCCATATTGGCCACTAATTTTTTTTCCGCCGAGATAAGGCGGATTCCCCAAAATGCAATCAAACCCACCCCGCCCAATGATCTCTGGAAATTCCAGAAACCAGTGGAAGAAGCGCTTGCGCAAGGCCATCGCCCACGCCTCGGCGGTGGCCTGACCTTGCGGACTCATTTCGCCTTTCCAGTAGCGCCGGTAGGTGGCATCGGTGACGAACTTTTGCAGGTTGTCCGAGGCCTTGGGCAGGTAGAACTGAGCGATGGGAATTGCGGCGATCTGGTTTAGTAAGTAGGCATCCTCGCTCTCACTAAAGGCAAGGTAGCGAGCCTTTTTGGCCTCAATTTCGTCGGAGGTATGTTCCGGTAGCGTGGCGAGATCGCGCCAGCCGCGCAGAATGTCGTCGAGCTGCTTTTGCAGGCTGGGCGAGAGCGGCAACTGACCAGCTTCATGATCCTTGCGTTCTTGCCTATTGCGTTTTCTGAGCAAGGCGGCAGTATCCTTGTCGTCGCCGGGCATCGTGGCGAAAGCTTCATCGGGCACGCCGCGTTCGGCTTCCTCTCGCCTTGCAAAGCCGATGATGGCGTTGCCGCATTTGATGTGGTGGTCGAGGAAGTTGAGCGGCTCGCCGGGGCCGTGGGCTTCGAGCCAGAGGGCGACCTTGCACAGTTCGACGGCGAGCGGATTCAAGTCCACGCCGTAGATACAGTTGCGGATCACATCGCGGATAGCGCTGCGGAAGGCCGATGGCGAGGGCTGCTCTTCGCCGGTGCGGACGATGGCGAGTTCGGTGGCGATGCGGCGGGCGGCGGCGAGCAGAATGTGGCCGGAGCCGCAGGAGATATCGGCGACGCGCAGATCAAGCAGCGCTTTGGCGGGGTGGGGTTCCTTAAGTTTGTTGGCGATCAAGTAGTCGAGCGAGTGCTTGATGAGGGGCTGGACGAGATCGTCCGGGGTGTAGTGGGAGCTGGTGGCGGCACGCTGGTCGCCTTGGGCGAAGGCGAATTCGATGGCCCCCATCCTCTCCCCCGGCCCCTCTCCCGCCCGCGGGCGAGGGGAGAAATTCAGGAACACAGGTTCATATTCGAGCAGGCCTTCGTAGACCGAGCCGAATTCTTCGACGTTGAGGGCTGCGTAGTTGACGCGGATGGTCTGGCTGTTGTCGGGATGTTGATACAAGCCGAGGGCGCGCAGGCAGCCGAGCAGCACGTCATTGCCCAGCATGGCGCTCGCCAGCGGGCCAATGGCTGCGGGGTTGAACAGATCACCGGCCAGCGGGGCAAGGCCGAGTTTGTCGCCAGGGCCATGAGCTTCGAACAGGCGGAAGGTGGCGAGCATTGCCAGCCAGAGATCGTGGTGGCGTTTGTCGGCGAGATGGCGCTTTTCGGACAGCAGGCGCAGGCGTTCGAGACTGTAGTAGCGGCGGTAAATATCCCGCTGCTGGCTGCTGCCCGTAGGCGGAAATACCAGATCACGTTCTTCGATGACGAGCAGGAAAAGCAGGCGATAAATTAGACGCAGCAGGTGCTGGTAATAGGTTTCCGGTTTCAACTTGCCATCGGCAATCGACTGACGCAGTTCATCGTTGGCAGGATGCGCAAGAAAGCCGTTGGCAAAATCGCGGATGGCTTGCTCTACAGCTTTGCTCTTACCGCCGTCGTGGATTGGGCCTCGCGCCGGGTATTAGCCGCAAAGGTGGCGATCACGCTGGAAGCCTGCCATGCCGTCGATGTGCTGCAAGAGGCGTTCCATCGCCATGGCAAGCCGGAGATCGTGAATACCGATCAAGGCAGCCAGTTCACCGCGCATGAGTTCGTGCAGGCCGTCAGGGAACAGGGCTGTAACCTCAGCATGGACGGGCGCGGAGCCTGGAGGGACAATGTGTTCGTCGAGCGCCTGTGGAAATCGGTGAAATACGAGCGGGTGTACTTGCCTGCCTATGACTCGATCGCAGAAGCCAGAGCATCAATTATGCAATACATGGATTGGTACAACCGATCCAGGCCACATGCGAGCCTGGGCAAGAAAACGCCTGATGAGGCTTATGCCGTGATGTTGCCGACGGTTAAACTGGCAGCGTGAGAATCAGCAGAGATTCCACTTAAAATATTCAAGGTGTTGTTCAAACAAACGGAACCACTTCTGTCCGGACCAATTCCCTTTGGCCGGTATCGGCTCAAGGACATGGTAGAGCAGTTCGATGTCAAGGTGTCCGAGATTCGCTCACTGTTCAGCAATCAGTTCGAACCAAAGCGAACGGTAGAAATTCGCGAGCCCATGTTGGCTGCTTGGTTGCCGATATAATGTCCACGCAGGGCGGCGCGTGCTCGCGCCGTGGCTGGTCGACACCGTCCGGTCAGTTGCAGTTATTGCTGGTCGGCGTCGATGGAATGCAGGTTCAGTTGCAGTTATCTCTGGTTTGAGGTGGCCGTCAGTTGCAATTAATCCCGGTCGAAAAAGCAGTTGAATGCAGGTCAGGCCGTTTTTGATTGCAGGTTGCTACAATTATCCATCCACTCCGAATGAAGTATATGAATGAGGGTCCTCCATCCCGCCAACATTCAGCAACACCGACAATTTTTCGGTATCGGCGCTGGACTCGAATGGCAGCACGCCCAAAAGTGGACAACCCAGCCGCTGCGTCAAGGCGGACACATTCTCATCGAGTGCGATCATCTGGGGATCGATCTGGTTCGCGATCCATCCCGCGAGCGGCAGCCCGGTCGCGCGCACAGCGTGGGCGGTCAGCAGCGCATGGTTAAGGCAGCCAAGTTGTATCCCTACCACCAGAATCACCGGCAAACCCAATGCTTTCGCCATGTCGGCGCTGTCTTGATGGTCATTGAGCGGCACGAGAAAACCGCCGATGCCCTCGACAATCACTACATCGGCAATTTTTCCCAGTTCCAGGCAGGCGTGATAAATGATATCGATATCGATTTCGATGCCCGCCCGAGCCGCCGCGATATGCGGTGCAATCGGTGGGATTAATGCGTAAGGATTTATCTGCTCACGCGGGGCGGTGACATTGCTTGCGGCTGCGAGTAATTCCACATCCATCCATTTACCATTCTCGCAACCTGCCGCTACCGGCTTCATGCCTATAACAGTGTGGCCCTGCTCCGCAAAAGCATGCAGCAATGCGCAACTGACCAGGGTTTTGCCTACACCCGTACCGGTACCGGTAATGAAATAACCTCGTGACATAAGAAGTCGCCGCTCATGCAAGGCCGAGTTGTCGTCTGAGCTCAGGCGTCACGATGGTTGTCCGCGGCTGGGGTTTCCAGGCATGGCCATAAATCACTTCAAAGGTCGCCGGTAATTTTCCTTCTTTCCGCAAGGTTTCATACTGGCTTATCGCTTTTTGCCACGCGTCTTTGCCGGTTAAACCCCGCCGCCTTCCCTGGGTGACATTATGGGCGCCGATGGCTTTGAGATCGCGCATGACGTCGATCACGTCATCATAGGTCAGCGTAATGTATTCCATATCCATAACGGGCGTAGCGAAACCGTTATGTACCAGCATGTCGCCGATATCGTGCATGTCCGTGAAGCGATTGACATGACTGTAATCATCGATGTGGCGAAATGCCTGGCGCAACTCTTTCAATGTATCTGGCCCGAAAGTGCTGAACATGAACAAGCCGCCGGTTTGCAGGACTCGGCGCACCTCGGCAAATGTCTGTTTGATGTCATTGCACCATTGCAGCGCCAAGTTGGACCACACCAATCCTGCACACGAATCCGCCAACGGTATCTGTTCTATGTCGCCCACTATATAGCTGGCCCGATGTCCACGCTTGTCTCCCACAGCCCCCAACAATTGCCGCCACCAGGGTACCGCAGGCCGGGCCTGCAAATGCATTGCCGACGCAATGTCGATCGCCAGCAGGCGGGCCGCCGGATAGCGCATGAGTAACTCGCGCGTGCCGTAGCCGGTGCCGCTGCCGGCATCGAGGATGACATCGGGCTTGTATTTAATGTATGCGAGACGCGCCAGCATACGATCGCAGATTTCACGCTGCAACACCGCCGCCTGGTCGTAATGCGGCGCTGCCCGCCCAAAAGCCTTGCGCATCTGGCGCTTATCGATGGTATGGTCGTAGTTCACTTGGTTTTCAATGCGTACCGGCTACCGGATAAGCCAGCCGAAGCATGCCGGCTACAAATTGCTCGGGATAAGATAAAAACGGCGCATGGCCGCAGCCTGGCAGCATGATCAGTTCCGAATTTTGCAACTGCCGGTTCATCCACCTCGCCGCATCAGGATGTGTGATGACATCATTCTCGCCATGAAAAAGTAAAACCGGCTGCGTGATATTCCTGATCCTGTCACGCAAATCGCTCGATAACAGAATCTGTAACCCCGCCTCCAACGCAGCGTCATCCGGTTTATCGCGTTCGAACAAGCTCTTGCGCAACTGCGCCAATGCTGACGCTGTGCCGCTGCCACCACCGCTGATCTGCAACGTCAGAAATCTTTTCATGGTAACGGAATAGTCCCGCTTCAAATTTTCCGTGAATAATTGCAAGGTAGCGGCCTCCATCCCCCATTGCCAGTCTTTACGTCTGACAAAGTAGGGAGTGGTCGAAATCAACGCAAGTTTTCTGACACGTAATGGTGCTCGCAATGCAAGTTCAATGGCTACCTGTCCGCCCAGCGACCATCCACAAACAATAAAGCTTGCGGGCAAAACAGCCGCAAGCATTTCAGCCATGCCTTCAAGCGTAGTACTTTGCGAACTCGGTGCACGAACCGGACTGGGGTTCCGGCTAAAACCGTGCCCCGGCAAATCGACCAGATGCAAACGGAAATGCTGTGCCAGCTGATCGGATACATCCCGCCACATACCGCTGTGCATGGCCCATCCGTGCAGCAGAACGATATCAGGACCCGACCCGATAGATTCAATGTGAAGGTTCATCGGTTATGGAATCCGCCATTGAACCCAAGGCCATCGGGAATCGTTATTCGGTGCTTCACGACTTGCTATCCAGTTCTCTTAGCGCTGTTCCCAACCGTGTCACATCTTCCATGGTATGCGTAGCGGACAATGAAATCCGCAGTCGGGCCGCGCCTTGCGGAACGGTAGGCGGACGAATTGCCGGCACCAGAATTCCTCTGTCGCGTAATGCCTCGCTGATCCGCAGGGCTGTTTCGCTTTCGCCTATGAGCAGGGGCTGGATGGCAGTATCCGACGGCAATGGTTTCCAGCGCAACGACTGCATTTCCCGTTTGAGCGCTGCGGTAAGTTGCACCAGGTTCTCGCGCCGCCACTCTTCCCGCTCGATCAACTCCAGGCTTGTAAGCAAGGCGTGGGACAATAACGGAGGAGCCGCAGTAGTATAGATGTAGCTTCGCGCATACTGAACCAAGGTTTCGATAACTTCCGCTTCTGCGGCGACGAAAGCACCGGATACGCCTGCCGCCTTGCCGAGAGTCGCCATATAGATAATGCGTGGCGAACGGATATTGAAGTGTGCCGACACTCCCCTCCCCTGCGGACCCAGCACGCCAAACCCGTGTGCATCGTCGAGCAACAACCAGGCGTTGTATTTTTCGCACAACGCCAACAGACTGGCCACCGGGGCGATATCTCCATCCATGCTGAACACCGCATCGGTCAGCACAAGTTTAAGTTTTGCCTGAGATGCCGCGAGTCGGCGTTCCAGCACAGCCATATCAAGGTGCGGATAGCGGATAAACTTCGCGCGAGAGAGCAGCGCGGCATCGTTGAGCGAAGCATGATTGAGCTTGTCGGCAAATATCGCATCGCCACGTCCCGCCAATGCTGTGATCACCCCTGCATTTGCCATATATCCGGTGGAGAACAGCAATGCCCGGGGGAAGCCTGTAAAGCGCGCCAGCACTTCCTCCAGCGCTTGGTGTGCCGAGAAATGCCCACTGATCAGGTGGGAAGCACCTGCGCCGACGCCATATTTCCAGGCCCCTTCGCAGATCGCCGCAATCAAATGCGGGTGATTGGCGAGGCCGAGGTAATCATTGCTGCAAAACGAGAGATATTCTCGTCCTTCCACGCAGACCTGCGTGTTTTGCGATCCCTCCAGCGTCAGGCGGCGACGGTACAGCTTCTCCCTCTCCCGGCCGCGTAGTTGTTCGCGCAGGTGTTCAGCGAGGTCGTTGCGCATCTGGATGGCTTCGCAGCTAAGGGTTCGGGGATCTGCCGGTTTTGCGGATGGGGGAACGCTATATCGCGCTCAGCCCCAGTTTGTCAAATAACGCCTTGTCGCGATCAGCTTCCGGGTTGCCGGTAGTGAGTAATTTGTCGCCATAGAAAATCGAGTTGGCGCCGGCAAGAAAGCACAGCGCCTGCACCGCATCCGACATCTGCTGTCTACCGGCGGATAGCCTTACCATTGCTTTAGGCATGGTAATACGCGCAGCCGCGATCGTGCGCACGAATTCCAGGGGATCGAGCGCCACAGTGCCGTGGAGAGGCGTACCTTCCACTTGTACCAGGTGATTGATGGGAACGGATTCCGGATAGGGAGCGAGATTGGCCAGTTGAGCGATCAGACCAGCGCGGGCATGGCGCGATTCACCCATGCCGACGATACCGCCACAGCATACATTTATGCCCGCACCGCGGACTTTCTGCAAAGTGTCCAGCCTATCTTCGTAATGACGGGTTGTGATGATTTCCCCATAGAATTCTGGAGCCGTGTCGAGGTTATGGTTATAGTAATCCAGTCCGGCTTGCCTGAGCTGCTCTGCCTGCCCCGGCTTCAGCATGCCCAGCGTGGCACAGGTTTCAAGCCCCAGCGCTTTGACGGCACTAACCATTTCCGTCATTTTCTCGATATCTCGCTGCTTGGGCCCGCGCCATGCGGCGCCCATGCAAAAGCGGGATGCACCCTGCGCTTTCGCCGCCGCTGCCGTTGCCACCACCTCGTCAAGACCCAGCATTTCCTGATTCTCGACATCCGTATGGTAGCGCGCTGCCTGGGGGCAATAACCGCAGTCTTCGGGGCAACCACCGGTCTTGACCGAAATCAATGTCGAGAGTTGCACTGCGTTGGCATCGTGATGTTGGCGGTGCACCAACTGGGCGCGGTGAATCAAATCGTTGAAAGGTAAATCCAGCAATGTCTTGATCCGGGCAACATCCCATCGCGGCGATTCGATTGCCGTGCCGGCAAGTTGGTCGACGAAATTGCCGACAGTGTTATCCCCGCATCGTTCCAGATCAGCGGCTATGTCGGGAGCAAGCTGGCTCATACCACATCCTTATCACGTTATATTTTGGTAAACGATCGTCCAGGCCACCTCAATGAACCAAGGAGCGGAAACGCCGGCAAGCGCCGAACCACTCCCATCATTCAGAATGGACCTGTATCATTACGGATTGCATCATTCTTGTCAATTTCTTGATAGAAATTTTTGGACGATAGATTAAATATTGTGCAGGCGTTATTCAAGAATAATTGCCTGCTCTGCGGCGCCAGCGCCAAGGGCAACTTTTGTGCATCTTGCCGGGACAGTTTGCCCCATTCGCCACCCCAGCATTGTGTCGTATGTGCATTACCCTTGAGGGAATCTCGTATTTGCGGTGCCTGCCTCGCGAATCCGCCGGCATTCGACCATAGCGTGGCGGCGATGAGTTATGCTTTTCCGGTGGATGCACTTTTACATTCGCTAAAATACCAGGCGAACCTTTCCATGGCTTCCGTGCTGGCCGATTTGCTGACAGCGCGGATTGATCCTGATGCACTGCCGGATTTCATCGTACCGATGCCGCTGCATCCCGCCAGATTGCGCGATAGAGGCTTCAATCAGGCACTCGAAATTGCACGGGGCGTATCGAGAAAATTGGGCGTTGCGTTACTGCCAGGTATCTGCCGACGCATCAAAGATACGCCCTCCCAGACCGGGCTGCCATGGAAAGAACGCGAAAAAAATATTCGTAACGCATTCTCATGCGAGGCTGATCTCAGAGGCAAGCGCGTTGCCATGCTGGACGATGTAATGACTACCGGCACAACATTGAATGAACTGGCGAAGGCACTGCGCAAAAGCGGAGCTGCACATGTCAGTGGATGGGTGGTGGCAAGAACGCTTTCCAGCCACGATAAAATTTCATGATTCCCGAACCGAAATGATCGACGTAATCCTGTACCAGCCTGAAATCCCGCCCAACACCGGCAATATTATCCGGCTATGCGCCAATACCGGTTCGAAGCTGCATCTCATCCAGCCCCTGGGCTTTACCCTGGAAGATAAGCAGTTACTGCGCGCCGGACTGGACTATCACGAGTTTGCCAGCATGACGGTTCATGCAAACTGGAAAGCGTGCGCGGAGCAACTGCGGGGCCGTCGCTTTTTTGCTGCCTCTACCAAGGGAAAACAGCGCTATGACCTGGCTTCGTTTGAGAGCGGAGATGCATTTCTTTTCGGCGCGGAGAGCCGTGGACTGCCGGCTGAAATACTGGAGAGTTTCCCCGAACGACACCGCATCCGTATTCCCATGGCATCCGGCAGCCGCAGTCTCAATTTGTCCAATACGGTTGCGGTAGTCGTCTATGAAGCCTGGCGCCAGATCGGCTTCGGAAAAACCCTATAAAACCTGGGCCAAGGAGGGGCGTCTACCAGCCCTGCGCTAGCTCAATAATTTTCGGTCTTCGGCTCGCGGTTGAGCAGCGCTTCCACCGCCTTTCTTGCCGGCACGCCATCATGAAGTATGCTGCATACCGCTCTCGTGATCGGCATCTCAACTTTCAATTCCTGGCTGAGCCGCAATACTTCTCCCGCTGTATGAACTCCCTCGGCAGTATGTCCTAATTCCCGCAGTATTGCCGGTAACGGGCGCCCCGCTGCAAGTGCGAGCCCTACTCGCCGGTTGCGCGACAGATCGCCGGTGCAGGTCAGTATCAGGTCGCCCAGGCCGGTCAGCCCCATAAACGTTTCCATGCGGCCGCCGAGTTTCAGGCCCAGGCGGGCAATCTCCGCCAGACCTCGCGTAATCAACGCTGCCCGGGCATTGTAGCCAAGTGCGAGGCCGTCGCAGATTCCTGCGGCAATCGATATCACGTTCTTGACTGCCCCACCCGTTTCCACGCCAACGATATCGCTGCATGAATAAACGCGCAACCTCGCAGTGTGTAATTGGGCCGCGATCCGCCGTGAAAATTCCACATCATGAGATGCCAAAGTCAATGCGGCGGGAAGCCCCTGCGCGACTTCCTGCGCAAAACTGGGACCTGACAATACGCCGCAAGGCGCTATACCACCGTATTCTTCCTCCGCAACCTGATGAGGAAGCTTTGCGGACCGGGCCTCGAATCCCTTGCACCCCCATACGACCGGCACGGGCTTTCCACAGGCGGCGATTCCACGTAGCGTCCCGCGCAGCCCGGAAACCGGAACGACGATCAGGGCGAGTTCCGCCGCTTCAACGGCTACATCGAGAGCTGACGTCAACCGCAGAGAATCGGGCAAGGAAAAAGCGGGGAAATAGCGTCTGTTGACACGCTCGGAAGCAAGCTCGGCAACATGCTGCGGATCCCTGGACCATAAAGTGACCTGGTGAGCGGAATTGGAATTTGCACTGAGACTGATCGCCAGGGAGGTTCCCCAGGCGCCCGCGCCCAAAACGGCTATTCTCATGAACCCCAGACCTGGTTTGCTCTGACGTAACCGTTCTGGCCATCGCGATGGCGCACCCTGACCCAACCGTTGGCTGCCGACTCAAGCCATTCCATGATAACGCCTTGCTGTGCCTGGAAAACAAGCGGCGAACTCGCATTCGCAGCCTGATACACCTCTGCAAGGGGCGCAGTAACGATGACATGGCGTTTTTCGCTCAATGCTTTTGCTTCTACCCAGGCAAGGGTACCTTCGCTATCGCGAATCTTGACCCAGCCTTCGACTTTCACCACGGCCTCTACCGGTAGATCGCGACTTGCGACATATAGCTTGGCGGCCTTGAGCGAAGGTGCGTCGTACATGATGACAGCATCATCGTTTATCGAGAAGAACTCCAGCGCCGCAATGGCGGGCACCGGAAATATCAGCACCACAATCCATAATTGCGCCAGAACCCGCTTCAGCGAGACCATTCTCAATAATCCGGCACACGCATATTTCATATCTAATGCGTTATTTTTTGTGTTTCTTCCGCCTTTTCCACCTTCTCTGCCGTTGCCGAGTTCTGCTCGGCCTGCTGTTTACCCTGATAGTAAAGCGCCTCAAAATTAACAGGGCTTAGAATCACGGCGTGAAATCCGGCACGGGTAACAATGTCGGAAACCACTTCACGCAAGTAAGGGAAAAGAATATTAGGACACGCAATGCCCAGCACGGCGTCCATTTCACCTTCAGGCACATGGCGAATCTGAAAAATGCCCGCTTGCTGCACCTCCACCAGAAACATCGTCTTCTCCTTGACTTTCGCGGTGGCGGTTATCGTCAGCAATACTTCATACATACCTTCATCGATGCGCTCACTCTTGGTATGCAATTGAATGTTGACCTCGGGCGTTTCGCGATCAAGAAAAATCCGTGGCGCGTTAGGTATCTCGAGGGACAAGTCCCTGACGTAGAGTTTTTCAATGCTGAAAACCGGCTGCTGCGGGTCGCTCATATGGAGTCCATGGGATAATCAAAAAAATAATCGAAAATATCTGTTAGCGTAAGACATGCTCGCCGCAGGGATACAGATTCAAGAACCTTGAGCCGGCCTCGGCTCCAACCGCGTGACAGAAATTTGCCTCAGCCGAGAATCCTGCCAGAATGCGTTCCGCCCAATTTGAAACCGGGGCTTGGACGCTCACTTTACCAAGGCTCAGTTCACTTTGTTTTCTCTATCGCGCCACTCAGGCTGCAAGAAGCTTTACCAATCCATCAGTGCGGTCAAGCTTCGCGAGGTCATCGTATCCGCCCACATGAGTGTCGCCTATGTAAATTTGCGGGACGGTACGGCGTCCCGTTTTTTCCATCATCTCGGCACGCCGTGCGGGGTCCTGATCAATACGAATTTTTTCTATTTCCGTCACCCCTCGGGCACGCAACATTCGCTCCGCCATTATGCAGTACGGGCAAAAAGCCGTGGAATACATGACTACCCTCGTCATTAGCTCCCCTTTATTTTTTTACTACCGGTAAGTTTGCCTGCCGCCATGCGTCGATGCCGCCCGTAAGGTTATATACGTGCGTAAAACCATTACTGCGCAGGATAGAACGAGATTTGCCCGACGAATTCGTCCCGGTGCGATGTATCAATACAATCGGCTTGTCCTTGAATTTTTCAAGCTCCGAGAGGCGCTGCTCAAGTTTATCCGAAGGAATGTGCTTTGAATTGGGTAAATGGCCCGCTTCGTATTCGCTACCTTCGCGCACGTCCAATGCCAACCCGTCCTTGTAATTGATCATTTGAACCGCTACCAGCGTGTCCACCTCGCCGCCGGAGCGGCGCGTCAGCATCGGCCACAACAGCATGCCGCCGCTCGCAAGAGCGGCCACGATAAGCGCAATATTGTTTTGCAAGAATGACACGTCCATACTCCTTGATATACTTGACTGTGGATTTTATCAGAGACGGGAACATTGAGGAATTCTCTTGTTCCGCGAATAAAGAAGTGTATGTTCCCATGATTGCTCGGCGTAGAGGCCGGGCAGGACGATCAAGGTATGGCGCCATGCATTGGTAAATTGGTGCCGGGTGGCAGTTTATCTCGTCCTGGAAAACCACTGGCGCTCAAGGTATTCAGGCTTGAACCCCTCTCCCATGCTGCGGCCGTGCCCGAAATACATTAAAATACTATAGCATTTCAAACCGCTTTGCGGAAAATCTCATCCTTTCTATAAACAAATATGAAAAAACTCATTCTCCTGCGGCATGGAGAAAGCACGTGGAATAAAGAGAACCGGTTCACTGGCTGGACCGATGTGGACTTGTCTCCAAAAGGTGTGGAAGAAGCCCAGAATTCTGGACGCTTGCTGCGGGAAGGCGGATTTACGTTCGATATTGCGTATACTTCGGTATTGAAGCGTTCGATTCGCACCTTGTGGATCGTGCTGGACGAACTGGATCAGATGTGGATTCCCGTTAACTTGACGTGGCGGTTGAACGAGCGTCATTACGGCGCACTGCAAGGCTTGAACAAACTTGAGACGGCGCTCAAGTATGGCGAGGAGCAGGTGCAGATATGGCGGCGCAGCTACAACGTCCGGCCACCCGCGCTCACCCCGGAGGATGAACGCTACCCCGGCTTCGATCCCCGCTATCGTAATTTGGAGAGAGAAGACATTCCGCTGACAGAATGCCTGCAGGATACCGTCGCAAGGTTTCTCCCCTACTGGAACGAAACCATCGCACCCCAGGTCCAGTCCGGTCAGCGCATACTCATCGCCGCTCATGGCAATTCACTACGGGCGCTGGTCATGTATCTCGACAATCTTTCCGAGCAGGATGTCATGGAACTCAACATCCCTACCGGCGTTCCGCTTGTGTACGAGCTTGAGGAAGATCTGAAACCTATCCGAAGTTACTATCTCGGCGATCAGGCAGCGATCGAACAAGCGATGCAGGTTGTAGCAAATCAGGGGAAAATATCACCTTAGCCATGAGTTCTACTCATCCATTTCATTTGTACGTACGACAGTCTTCATCGTAGCTTGACAGTTTCCCAAGGTAAATCTGTATCGCTCCCGTGGTGTATGGTTTCTTCGGTAAGATACGTTTGAAAATTTCATTCCTGCGCGGCATCAATATACGGTTGAGTGTGATTTGCAAGCTGATTCTGGCTGGGGCACTGATACTGCCGCATTCACTCCATGCAGCTCCCAGAGTCGAAAAGGAAGAACTGAAGCAACTGCGCAGCCGAATTGAAAGCTTACAGGAAGAACTGGCGGATACGGAGGAGTCGAAATCAGGTGCGGCTGGTGCACTGCGTGAAGCGGAGCAGGCAATCAGCGCCGCCAATCGCAAGTTGATGACGCTTGCGCGGGAGCAACATGAAGCCAATGGAAAACTAAGCCAATTAAAAGCGCAATCCGGGCTGGTCGCGGAGGATATCCAGGCGCAACAGTTGCAATTGGGCAAATTGCTTTATCGGCAATATCTGGATGGGGGTAGTAAAAAAGAGTATCTGGGCCTCTTGCTCAATCAGCACGACCCTAATGAAATTGCCCGTGATCTGCATTACTACGGCTATCTCTCCCGCGCACGCATGGAGGAAATAGATGCGCTCCGCGCCAATCTCCAACGGCTTGATGCGCTCGCCAGCCAAAGCCGCGAAAAAACCGTGGAAATAACCGCGATCCAGGCTAAGCAGGCTGAGCATAAAAAACACCTTGAGAAAAAAAAAGCCGAGCGCGCAGAACTGCTCGCACAGATTTCGCTTCAGGCCGATCAGCAGCGGCTTGAAATCAGCAAGCTCAAGCGCGACGAAGATCGCCTCGCCCGTCTGGTAGACAAAATCGCTAAAATGCTCGCGCGAAAAAAACAGAGCGCCCCGCGCGGCTCCGGTTCCGGTTCCGGTTCCCTTAGCAACGAAAGATTACCCGACGCCTCTACACACGGAAGCCCGTTCTCGTCGTTGAAAGGCCGCTTAAGTTTGCCGGTACGCGGGGAACTTGCGAACCGCTTCGGTAGTCCACGTGCTGATGGGGGTATTACGTGGAAAGGGTTATTCATCCGTTCGGCTATGGGCGGAGAGGTGAAAGCCATTGCCGGTGGGCGCGTCGTATTTGCCGACTGGCTGAGAGGATTCGGCAATCTGATGATTGTAGATCACGGGGGCAGCTACATGAGCCTCTACGGCAATAACGAAACCGTGCATAAAAAGGTAGGGGATTCCGTTCGCGGAGGAGATACGATCGCTACGGTGGGAAACAGCGGTGGTAACCCCGAATCCGGTTTATACTTTGAATTACGCCATCAAGGCAAACCGTTTGACCCTTTGAACTGGGTCAGAATAAAATGAGTGACGACACTGCGTGGACAAATCTGGAGAATGTTTAATGGGTAACAAGATGCGGCACTTTGGCTTGATCATCTTTGGCGTGATCACCGGCGTGATGCTGAGCCTCAATTTTTCTGCCAATGCCGACAAGGAAACCCAGGGGGTGCTGCATCCTCTTCCAATCGAAGAGCTCCGCGCATTCACTGAAGTATTCGGTCGCATCAAGAGTGATTACGTCGAGCCGGTAGAAGACAGGAAACTTATCACGGAGGCGATCAACGGAATGCTGACCGGCCTGGATCCGCATTCAGCCTATCTGGATATGGATGCATTCAAGGAACTGCAAATCGGTACGCAGGGTGAGTTTGGCGGACTGGGCATCGAAGTCAGCATGGAAGACGGATTCGTCAAGGTCATTTCGCCAATCGAAGACACGCCGGCGTTTCGGGCAGGCATCAAACCGGGTGACCTCATCATCAAGCTGGACGATACCGCAGTCAAAGGCCTCTCGCTTACCGATGCCATCAAGCGTATGCGGGGCAAACCCAACACCTCGATAACCCTCACCGTATTACGGAAGGGTGAGACCAAACCGATGGTGTTCACGCTGGTACGGGCAGTCATCAAGATACAGAGCGTCAAGTCGAAACTGATTGAACCGGGTTATGCATACATACGCATCACGCAATTTCAGGAACAAACGGGCGAAAACCTGACCAAGGCCATCGATAAATTGTTCAAGGAGAGTACCGTGCCGATGAAGGGGCTGGTACTGGACCTGCGCAACGATCCCGGGGGACTGCTGAACGGCGCCGTAGCGGTGTCTGCCGCCTTCCTGCCGGCCAATTCGCTGGTGGTGTACACCGATGGCCGTACTGAAGATGCCAAGATGAAGCTCAAAGCCAGCCCCGAATTCTACCTGCGTGATACAAAAAGCGACTATCTGAAGCGGCTGCCGGCGGCGATCAAGACGGTGCCCATGATTACCCTGGTAAATGGCGGCTCGGCCTCTGCTTCGGAGATTGTCGCGGGCGCGCTTCAGGATCACAAACGGTCCGTCGTGATGGGCACGCAAACATTCGGAAAAGGGTCGGTGCAAACCATCCTGCCGTTGGGTAACAACACAGCCATAAAGCTCACCACTGCGCGTTACTACACGCCTAATGGACAATCTATCCAGGCCAAGGGGATTACACCCGATATCCTCGACGAATCCGCGAAAGATGAATTTGAACGTTTGCGCGAAGCCGACCTGGATCGCCACCTGTCCAACGGAAGACCACAAGAGGCCAAACCTGCGACAGAAGCGATAAAGGTAGCGCCCAAGCCCGAGGCCAAGATAATCAAACCGGAGAATGGAGAAGACAAAAACAAGAAACAGGAGCCTCCAGCGGAATTTGGCTCCAGTGGCGACCTGTTGCTGACCCAGGCGATGAATTATTTCAAAGATAGTCTGGTGAACAAGAATTCGGCAAAAGTAACGAATTGATTCAATGATGATTGCAGCGAAGCGGAGGAGTTAGAGAAGCTATAGGTAACTCCTCCGTAGATTGCATTACTGGCGATGGGAAGCTTGCTCGGGTCATATGGAGCAGGCCAGCTGTAAAGCGATTGTTGTTCGGCGCAGTACGCTTTGCTTATCGCCACACCCTACGTTATATACTGACCGGCAGTTTCGGGTCTGGCAAAGAATCAGATGCTTGGCCCCCATAAGCGATAGATGTCATGTCGATGCGAGCTATCTTTATAGCTCAGCCAGCCCTGCCCTACTGCAAACGTGCTTATGCTTGCACTGAGTGGGGCATCAACAGGCAAGCGCATTGCACCGTATGAGAATTACCTCCCCGATAATGCCGGCGCCATGCTAGCGGGCGATGGGCACATGTTGTCCTATAAACTGTTTTGCAGCCCATCTCTGCCGGCAGCAATGGATCTTGCTGATCTTGCTCAAGTGCCTCAACAATTGCGCACCGCTGTGACCAATGAATGACGACCAACTGTTGCGCTACAGCCGCCACATTCTATTGCCGCAAATCGGCATACAAGGGCAGGAAGCTTTAATTCGGTCACATGTACTTATTATCGGTGCAGGCGGACTGGGTTCGCCTGCGGCGATGTACCTCGCTGCAAGTGGTGTCGGCAAACTGACCATTTGCGATAGTGACGAAGTCGACCTGACCAATCTCCAGCGCCAAATCATTCACGGTACGGGCCGCATCGGGATGAGCAAGACAAATTCCGCCAAAAAGACACTTGCCGGAATCAATCCCGAAGTCAATGTGATTACGCTGAACGAACGCATGGATGAAGAGAAATTGTTGAAAGTGGTTACGAATGCCGATGTCGTGGTAGATGCGAGCGATAATTTTTCCACCCGGCTTGCCATCAACCAGGCCTGTATCATTCGTAAAAAACCGCTTGTATCAGGCGCGGCAGTGCGCTTCGATGGACAGGTTGCCGTATTCGACCTACGTCAAAAGCACAGCCCCTGTTATCAATGCCTGTTTCCTGAAACCGGTGAAAACGAGGATATGCGTTGCGCTATTATGGGTGTGTTTGCGCCACTGGTAGGGATTATTGGTTGTGTGCAAGCAGCGGAGACGCTAAAAATCCTGCTGAATATCGGCGAAACGCTGAATGGCCGTTTACTGCGTCTCGATGGTTTGACAATGGAATGGCGTTCAGTCAAATTGAATAAGGACCCGGCGTGCACGGCATGCGGTACGGATGAGCCAGTTATGATCTAATAGGCAGGCATTTGAGCGGCACCGTCGGATAAACAGATAAGTCTCCACCGAGCGCTGGCCTGCATCGGGCCATCCCTATCTCAGACTCCTATGTGAGGAAAACCATATTTATATTTTCCCTTGGGCTTCAGAGACTGCTGTTTCCCCCGTTCGCCTGTGCCACATCATAGTGGTGATGCCTTCGCACTGAGCTCCGCTTGCCGGCAGTAGTATTCCGCTTGCAGCCTTCCTCTCCATCCCGCTGTGAACACGGTGGTTGGTACGGCAACGTACTGACGCCCTTACCAATGATGCTTAACATTTTCTAAACATAAGCCTGCCGGGGCTGTCGTGGCTAAAGCAACTTTGGAGTCACAAGAAAAATTTGTTATCGCCGCATAAAAACAGCATGCATACGAAAGCATTTTCCGTCATATACCGGTATCCATCATTCCTGCTGCCATTGGGGGAACGTGCCGGCTCTGGGCATGGGAACATGGAACTTTGGGAGAACCCGGCCAACCGTGCCCGCAGATGCGCCACCGCACGGCGCGTCTGGCTGTAATTCTTCAGTTTGAGTTTGGCCAACTCCGCTCGTCTGATTCGATGAAAGAGCAGAATGGAGAGAATCGCCCGGTCGCGCTTGCCCTTGAGCGTGGCAGCATCCGGTGCGTACAACAAGGCCCGCGCTTGGGCGTCGCCCAGTACCCGGGTTTTGCCCTGCTGCGACTCCACCGCCGGGCGCTTCACCCCCTTGACCGGATTATGCGTGACCGCATTGGACTCGCACAAATGCTCGAACAGGGATGACAGCGCCGCGAGCTTCCTGCGAATGGTGCTGCCGCCGAGCTGCTGCGCTTCTAGGCTCTTGCGCCAGGCGAGCACGTGCCTGCGGGTCACGATCCGGAAATCATCCAGCTGGGCAATGCCGGCAAAAACCATGAAGCCGCGCAAGTCGTTTTCATACGCGCGCCGCGTCTGTGGATTATCGATATTGGCGAACCCACACTCGATCGCCGGTCGCACTTCGGCCAGCTGGCAAAATTGGACGGCGGTCAGGATAGAAGTGTCGGCTACAACTGGCAGATCGGAAGTAGCGGGATTTTCAAGGTGAGGAAGAAGGGAATTCAGGGGTGGTTTTACCCTTGATAAAATATGTTATCAAGGGTAAAAGACGGATACGAAAAACCTCTTTACGAGGGAGAAAGGGTTTTAAAAGCAGGTGAAAGAGTGGCCAGAGAACTTGGGGTAATTGACTTGGAAAACGTAAGACAGTAAAAAAGATTGACTTGGCATTAGCGAGCGGGAAGCTACTTTTCCTTGGCCGCAGGCTCATCCGGCGAAATCGGTAGCCCAGGACACTGTTTAGTATAGGAGGGAATAGTAGGGGACACCCACTCATGCCATTCAGCATGGCTCAAGTTGCGCGTGAGCTTCGCGCACAACAGTTCCAGCCAAACCTTAGGGCCAGGCCACAGCCGCAGCGTCTTGTCCCAACTGCCCGATACGATGCGCGTGCCATCCGGGCTGAAGGCAACACTACTCACCCAGCCCTCATGCCCCTGCAGCGGTGAACCGATGGGCGCACCGGTCTTCGCATTCCACAGCCGCAGCGTCTTGTCCCAACTGCCCGATACGATGCGCGTGCCATCCGGGCTGAAGGCAACACTGAGCACCCCGCCCACATGCCCCTGCAGCGGTGAACCGATGGGCTCACCGGTCTTCGCATTCCACAGCCGCAGCGTCTCGTCCCCACTGCCCGATACGATGCGCGTGCCATCCGGGCTGAAGGCAACACTGAGCACCCCGCCCTCATGCCCCTGCAGCGGTGAACCGATGGACGCGCCGGTCTTCGCATCCCACAGCCGCAGCGTATGGTCCCCACTGCCCGATACGATGCGCGTGCCATCCGGGCTGAAGGCAACACTGAGCACCCCGCCCACATGCCCCTGCAGCGGTGAACCGATGGGCTCACCGGTCTTCGCATCCCACAGCCGCAGCGTATGGTCCCAACTGCCCGATACGATGCGCGTGCCATCCGGGCTGAAGGCAGCACTGAGCACCCAGCCCTCATGCCCCTGCAGCGGTGAACCAATGGGCTCACCGGTCTTCGCATCCCACAGCCGCAGCGTATGGTCCCAACTGCCCGATACGATGCGCGTGCCATCCGGGCTGAAGGCAACACTGAGCACCTGGTCCTCATGCCCCTGCAGCGGTGAACCGATGGGCGCGCCGGTCTTCGCATCCCACAGCCGCAGCGTATGGTCCCAACTGCCCGATACGATGCGCGTGCCATCCGGGCTGAAGGCAGCACTGAGCACCTGGTCCTCATGCCCCTGCAGCGGTGAACCCATGGGCGCGCCGGTCTTCACATCCCACAGCCGCAGCGTCTTGTCCCAGCTGCCCGATACGATGCGCGTGCCATCCGGGCTGAAAGCAGCACTGAGCACCCAGCCCTCATGCCCCTGCAGCGGTGAACCGATGGGCTCACCGGTCTTCGCATTCCACAGCCGCAGCGTCTTGTCCCAACTGCCCGATACGATGCGCGTGCCATCCGGGCTGAAGGCAACACTGAGCACCTGGTCCTCATGCCCCTGCAGCGGTGAACCGATGGGCGCGCCGGTCTTCACATTCCACAGCCGCAGCGTCTTGTCCAAACTGCCCGATACGATGCGCGTGCCATCCGGGCTGAAGGCAGCACTGAGCACCCAGTCCTCATGCCCCTGCAGCGGTGAACCGATGGGCTCACCGGTCTTCGCATTCCACAGCTGCAGCGTCTTGTCCCAACTGCCCGATACGATGCGCGTGCCATCCGGGCTGAAGGCAACACTATTCACCCGGTCCTCATGCCCCTGCAGCGGTGAACCGATGGGCGCGCCGGTCTTCACATCCCACAGCCGCAGCGTCTTGTCCCCACTGCCCGATACGATGCGCGTGCCATCCGGGCTGAAGGCAACACTGAGCACCTGGTCCTCATGCCCCTGCAGCGGTGAACCGATGGGCGCGCCGGTCTTCACATCCCACAGCCGCAGCGTATGGTCCCAACTGCCCGATACGATGCGCGTGCCATCCGGGCTGAAGGCAACACTGAGCACCTGGTCCTCATGCCCCTGCAGCGGTGAACCGATGGACGCGCCGGTCTTCGCATCCCACAGCCGCAGCGTATGGCCCCCACTGCCCGATACGATGCGCGTGCCATCCGGGCTAAAAGCCACCCCATAGACCGGCACACCTGTAGCTATAATCTTCCGGGTATTCCGGTTCTTCAGAAATGCTGTTAGTAGTCCGGATTCCACTTCGTTGCTTGGTGCCGTGCGCCACGCCGCAAGAAGCTGTAGCACTTCGCGTTCCCCGCCGCCCACGCGCGTGCCGTCCATCATGGCCTGGCTTTCCGCCGCCAAGCGCAACCCGTTTGCCTGGATTTGTGCTCGCTCGGCGTTTTTCCGCTGGGCTTCAGCGTGGAAGAAGCCGTAGCCGGTTGCTCCCGCGAGGATGAGCGCTCCAAACACTGTGGCCAAAAGTTGTTTTGCCCGCTTCTTAAGCCTTGCTGAATCAGCTTGTGCCCTTTCTGTCGCCTGCAGTTGTTCTGTTGCCAAGACTTCTGCTGCAGCCTCTCGGTCCCTTGCCGCAGCGAGTTCCACCTCTGCCTTCCTTCGCTCCGCCTTAGCAAGCTGCGCGGCTATGCGCTGTTGCTCTTCCGCCGCCGCCTGCTTCTCCTGCGCAGCAACAAGTTCGGCCTGACGCTGCCGCTCTTCCGTTTCTTTTCGTTGCGTCTCCCGCTGGCGTGAGCACAGCAGGAACTCGGCAGCTGGTTCCAGCCGCCTGTGATAGCCCGGCTTGGCCGCAAGCGTCTCCGCGATCATCAGCCGCTCGCCTTCCATGAGCCAGTCCGCCTTTTTGTCACTCTTGTTCCAGGCACTAGCCGCCTGCTCAAGCCGGTCTGCGTCCTTCAGGTCCTCTCTCTCCTTCTCCAGCCATTTCGCCAATGTATCCCATTGGCGCAGCAGGCTCTCATGGGTGACTTCCACGATCTGCTTACCATTGCGCATGTCGCTTAGCAGCAGGCGCTTCTCGATTAGTGCCTGTATCAGCGCATGGCTGGCAGCCGGCAGGTCGGATTTGTGTGCCACCCTGCGCATCGGATGATCGTTTTCGGCATTGATGGTGGCCAGCCAGGGAATGAACGCAGCATGCAATGTTTCAAGCTGCGCCTTTCGTATTTCCGGATCATAAGCCAGGATGGAGTCGACTTCGGTGCGGATGACGTTGCTCATTCCACCCATGCCTTGATATTCGTCCAGGCCCAGATCGCCATCACTGCTGTAGTCTCGGTAGAGGCGGGACAAGGTAAGGCTCAGCAGCGGCAGGGTATCCCCTCCCCGATCGGAATCGGCCAGTAGCTGCTGCACGAGATCCGGCTTGACCTCCAGTCGCTTGCCGCTCAAGGTGGCGCGCATCGCGGGGCCGGTAATGACTTCCTTGAACTGCGCCAACGGCATGGGCTTTAATGCATCGAATACGACGGTCTTCAACCCCATCAGTTCCGACGCAGTTTGCAGGGGTTCGTAACGGTCGGAGCGAATAGTGAAGGCGATGATCAGGGACAACTCAGGACCTTCACCATCCGGCAGGCTTGCTCGAAGAACGCTGCCGATCATCTCAAGAAACCTGCGGGCCTCTTCGGTGGCGTCAGTACTGAAGAGTTCTTCGGCTTGGTCCACCGGAAGAATCAGGGTAGGGGGTGGTGCATCCTCCGGCAACCCCAGTAATTGATGGCGGGCTGCGTTCTGGATGCTGCGCAGCAGCGGTTCAAGGCGCCCGGGGCCGTCGCTCAGCGCTGTTTTTACTTCACCTACATTGATTGGCGCAAGTCGCAAACGATGGTTTGCCCGAGAGATGGCATGTGCCAGTCCACGTTCTCCAAACAGCGGACTGCGCTCCGGGCGGATGATTTCCAGCGCATGGAAGTGGCGTGCGTTGCGCGTGAGTCTGGGCAGGAGGCCGGCGCGCAGGAATGAGGATTTGCCCGCTCCGGACGGGCCCAATATGACGAGCAATCCCTCGTCGCCCGACGCGCGCATGCCGCGCAGCTTGTCCAGGCCCTGCAATATTTCCGCATCGCGGCCAAAGAATACGGCAGCGTCCTTGGCATCCAGCGGTTCCAAGCCCCGATACGGGGCGCGCGATTTTTCGTCCTGAGGCGGCCAGGGAAAGAAGCTGGCGTTCAAGCCCGCGGTTTGCAGCCCCAACCGCAGTCGACCGAGTCCGTTGGCAAGGAATGAAACATCGGCAGGCTGTTCGTGATGAACGAAACGGATGGCCTCTACCGATCCCTTGCCGATAAGGTAGGTTAGCTGGAACTCGGCGGTCAGTTCGGTGGGCAACTCGGTGATCGCGGTTTCCTTCACCACCACGCCGAAGATGAGCTTGTTCAGACTCTTGGCCAGCAGGAATTCAGTCAGGCACCACTTCGATATTGCCCAGGCGGGGGAGATGATGAAGACCACCGCTTCACAGCGGTCGGCCGCGCGTCGCAGCGCTTCCTGCCAGCGCTCCCCGGCTCTTAGGCCACGCTCCGGATCAAGATCGAGAAATACGTCATCCCAGCCGTTATCCAGCAGCCATTGCTTGAGTGCAACCGCCTCAAGCTCATCTGCACTGGAATGGCTCAGAAAGATCAGGGACATGGTTCAGCCTAGATCACTTTTACAATATGTAAATTGTCAGGAACCAGTCCTCGTTTCAGGAATTTTTACACCCTCGAAATACTGGGCAGTCTCCCCTGAGACAGCCTCACTCACTGTTTTGATAAACTTCTGTAGACCATCTCTCAAAAGTGCCAAGCCTTCCTCTTCCGTTAATGCTGCCCTTGCCTCGGCGGTTCGCAATTCCCACTCGGTCAGCGCAAACTGTAATGTGAGTTGTGTCTGAACATAGCCCTGCCACGCCCTCTGCCAATTGAAAAAGGAATTGGCAGCAGCAACAAGAGCAATGAGCCAGGCAAGTGTCGATGCCACTTGCGCCTGCAGATCTTTTGGAGCCAACTGGGTCAGGAAGGGAAGACTGATGCTTAAGAATAATAAAATGAATCCGCCAGCTCGAAATGCCTTGCGCCTCTGAGGCGCACGTTTCTTGTAGAAAGCGATGTACCAAAGGACACTACCCGGAGTTGACTCGTCCTTAAAAAAACTCTGCTCGTTGAGCGCGGATAAGAAAGCCTCGACCTTCGGCAGGGAATTCTGGGCGATAACCATTGTTCTTTGATCCTTTCCGCACCCGAATCCTGCGGCTTACGTTAAATGATGCCATATTATTAATATTAGTACGCTAATCTATTTTACTCGGAATGCTTTCAGCAATCTTCGCGAAGGTTGACGTTTAGGGACTCCTACATTTTTATGTAACCGCATCGGGTTCTCTCGTTAGACCTAGCCCTAGCGAGAGATCACTTAACCCTTCTAAAATACTATCAATAGAAACCATTTGATTTATGATCGGCCACCTATCACAGCACCTAAAATCCGTGTGAGGGAAAATGATCATTGGCTACGCAAGAACATCGACTATCGATCAAACTGCCGGTTTCGAGGCACAGCTTAAGGAATTTCAAGCCGTCAAGTGCAAAAAAGTCTTTCGGGAGCGGGTTTCCTCGGTTACCGTTCGTGCCCAGCTTGAAGTGGCGCTGCGGGTGCCGCATCCACATGGAAATGTTGTAATTCCATGTATTCGAAATGTAGAGGTCTCATGGAAACCGCCTTAAACGAAAACATGTATGCTCACGTTGTTCCGGCTTGACTAAAATCAAGTCCAACCGCTCTATAAATGGCGGTAGAGCCGCATGAAAAAGAGACAAGATCGTGCGAGATCGATTTCTCAGGCGAAGTCATTGATCGCCCATCAGCGTTTCAGTCATTGGCCGGAGCAGCATGTTTGAATGTTTCACTTGAGAGTATTGCCCTTCGTTGCGCTTCCCAATGCTCCATGGGATCCCGTTTGAAGCCGCTTTTGGCAAATTGATGCCAACGGCCTGTAATGTAGCACATCAGCATGTTTGCCTGGGCGGATATGTCCGAATCGGACGCAATTTCACGCTCACCGGCCGCGAAGCGCAGCGCCTGTTTCAGCGTCGCCTCCAACCGGTCGTGCAATTGATTGATGCGTGCCTGCAGGCGATCATTTTCATTTATCAGCGCATCGCCGATCAATACTCGCGTCATACCGGGGTTCTTTTTTGCAAAACCAAGCAGTAGCGCTAAAATCCCTTCTACTTGCTTAACGCCGCTTGACTCTTCCGTTGTCAACTTATTGATGAGGCTGAACAGTGTTTTCTCGATAAACTCGATCAAGCCGTCATACATCTGCGCCTTACTGGCGAAATGACGATAAAGTGCGGCCTCGGAAACATGCAGGTTGGCAGCCAGCGCCGCTGTAGTGATTTTCCCCGCACGGGGCTCTTCCAGCATCCCCGCCAGAACCTGCAGGATTTGATCTTTTCTCTCGCCGGGCTTGGCTGCCATGTATTCCTCGATTCGATAACTCTGTAATTCAAATTCTTATAAGCCTGTGTCGAACCAGGGCGGTTCAGGCGTGAATATTCACGAAATAAGTCGGAAAATATCGTAAGCAGCGAAAATAACGACATCTGGTCAATGGAGCTGAAATCGAGTTCGGACGCTGCCGCGGGTCTCTGGTGAAGATCTGCCTATCCACTCAGCTCGCCTTTATAAGCGTACCCACACCCTCATCCGTCATCACCTCAAGCAGCAATCCGTGCTCTACCCGCCCATCGATAATGTGACAAGATTTGACGCCGTTTTTCACTGCGTCCAGTGCAGAACCGATTTTTGGTATCATGCCGCCGGAGATGGTTCCGTCGGCAAATAATTCATCCACTCTTTGCGCAGTCAATCCAGTTAACAGGTTACCATTCTTGTCCAGCACACCGGGAGTATTAGTAAGCAGTATGAGCTTCTCAGCATTTAAAACTCTCGCCAGCTCTCCCGCAACCAGATCGGCATTGATATTGTAGGATTCTCCATTCTTGCCCACGCCGACAGGGGCAATTACCGGAATAAAATCGCGTGTTTCCAATAGCTCGATCAAAGCAGGGTTTATGCTTTCAATTTCCCCAACCTGGCCGATATCGAGCCATCCGCCCGCTTTCTCGCTGTCCTGCATAAGCATTTTTTTTGCACGGATGAAGCTGCCGTCTTTACCGGTCAAGCCAACTGCAAGACCGCCATGCTGGTTGATAAGGTTGACGATTTCCTTATTGATCAGTCCCAGCACCATTTCCACCACATCCATCGTTTCGGCATCGGTCACGCGCATTCCCTGGATAAACGCGCCTTGCTTGCCCACCCGCTTCAGCATATCGTTGATCTGTGGTCCGCCGCCGTGAACGATTACAGGGTTCATTCCCACAAGCTTCAGCAGCACGACGTCGCGGGCGAAGCCTTGTTTGAGATGCTCCTCGATCATGGCATTACCGCCATATTTAATGACAATCGTTTTACCGTGAAAACGCCGAATATAAGGCAAGGCCTCGGCGAGAATTTTCGCTTTATCTTTTGCAGCAGTTTGGGATGATGACATGGCTCTTCTCGGTGGCGTGGCTCTCGATAACTTTACGAGTATTTTTCAGGTTGAGTATTTTAACCCGGATGTTTCATAAATTCGCGTGATGATTGCGCAGGATTTTGTTTTGTAGGGAGATTTCGTGAAGGAGTGGCGTAGTTATTCATACGCCCGACTGAACGAAATTTTCATACGAAACAAAAAACCAGCAAGGGCGCGCGTCAATTTATGAAATATTTGGGTCAGTATCAGAGCTTTGAGAAAAGAAGGAAATTCATCTTCGCTGCCCTGTCACCGCTCAAACCTTATGGAAACGCTGATTTTAGCAGGCTGCCCGCTGGAGATGACGAGCTGATCCATTAGGTGGTAACAAGACCAATATTGCCGATCTCACAATCACGCACAACCGCGAGAACGATCAGATGGGGTAATTGGCGGTTGAGCATCGTTTTTCAGCTCATCCGTCAACCAAGCGTTATAACCGAAAAGGATTTTTCGTATCCCTTGAGCTTCACCTTTTTGGTGAGTTCACTCCACTCCGTCCAACTGCCGGATTCAGGAGACTCCTTAACAATGGCACAAATTGTGTTCTTCTCGGCGCAGGCAGTTCGCTCTTCCTTCGGTTTGGGTCATTAATGAGGAATGGCGAGAGAACTGCCTCCAGCACAGCCATATCCGGGAGTCAGGAATTTGACGTTATGCTTCGCATAGCGTTTATAAGAATAGTATGCATATCGTTTTGATCTTCGCCTGTTGTCTCACTCAGGCGTGTACCCGGCGTGTACGGGCTTCTCGTCGAACCAGCGGTACAACGTGGGCAATACAACGAGCGTCAGCAAAGTCGAGGTGATCAGGCCGCCGATCACCACGACAGCCAGCGGACGTTGCACTTCAGAACCGGGGCCGGTAGCAAAAAGAAACGGTACCAGACCCAGCATAGCAACGGTGGCCGTCATCAGCACCGGGCGAAAGCGCTGCTCGCAGCCCTTGATGACCGCGTCGGCCACGCTTGCCCCTTCATCGCGCAGCTTGCGTATATAGGAAATCAGCACTACCCCGTTCAGTACCGCAATACCCCATAAGGCGATAAAACCCACCGAGGCCGGAACCGAAAGATATTCGCCGGTGACGAAAAGCCCAATGACGCCTCCGATGGAAGCAAATGGCAGCACTAGAATGATGAGTCCCGCAAGCTTGATCGAATTGAACAATACGAAGAGCAGGAAGAAGATCGCTACAATAGTAAGCGGAACTATCAGCGAAAGTGTCGCCATGGCACGTTCCATATTCTCGAACTGGCCACCCCAGACAAAATAATAGCCGGTTGGCAGTTTGATTTCCCTGGCGACACGCTCCTGTACTTCTGCAACGAAACCGCCGAGATCGCGTTCGTGCACGTTGGCGCCGATCACCACGCGGCGTTTCGCGTATTCGCGAGACACCAGCGCCGGCCCATCGACAACCTGGATGTCCGCCACCGCGCGGAGCGGTACTAAAACGCCGCCTTGGGCCGAGGCGCCGTTCGGCCCGGTTTTTCCAGGCACTCGCAACACGAGATCGCGGATCGCCTCGACATCATTGCGAAACCGTTCGGGAAAGCGCAGAAGGAGGACAATGCGGCGCTCGCCCTCAAACACGGTAGTAACTGCCTTTCCGCCGATAGCGGTTTCGATGAGCTCGTTCACGTCGGCGACGTTGAGACCGTGGCGTGCAATAGCGCGGCGATTGATGTCGATGGTCAGCGATTGCTGGCCGGACAAACGTTCGATACGAATATCTCTGGCGCCACGCACGGACTTAAGGATACGCGCCACTTGCTCCGACAACTTGCGCAACTCTTCCAGATTGTCGCCAAAGATCTTGATCGCGACCTGCGAGCGCACGCCGGTGACCATCTCGTCCACACGCTGTTCGATCGGTTGCGACAAGACGATGGATACGCCGGGTAGCACCGCCAATACCTTGCGGATATCCTCTTCCACTTCTTTCTGGGTGCGACCGGAATCCGGATCCAGCGCGGCAATGGGATCCGATTCGTTCTGCGATGCCGGGTCCGCAGGGGAATCGCCACGACCGAGCTTGGATACTACGCTCTTGACCCCAGGCACTGCGGCAATCAGTCTCATTGCCTCTGATTCCATTTTGATGGATTCATCCAGGGAAATTGAGGGTACCCGGATGATAACCGGCGTTATCGAGCCCTCCTGCATCGTCGGGATGAAGGATTTACCCAGCAACGGGAACAGGGAAAAAGACAGCACGAGTAGGCCCAGGGATATGATGATAGTAACTTTCTCCCTGGCTAGCGCCGAATTGAGAAGGCGACGGTAGCCCGATTTGAGCAAAGCGATAATTCTGGTGTCATGGTCAGCGCCCCCCTTGAGCATGTACGCGCAGAGTACTGGCGAAAGTGTCAGGGAAACAATAAGCGACACCGCCAGTGCAATGGCGATAGTGAATGCAAGTGGACTGAACGTCTTGCCTTCCATGCCTTGCAGCGCCATCAGCGGCAGAAACACCAGAATAATGATCGAAATGCCAAAAATTACCGGCGTTCCCACCTCGACCACCGCTTCTACGATAATTTGCAGCTTGGATTCGCCACTGGTAGCATGACCCAGGCGATGATAGACATTTTCCACCACAACCACCGTGGAATCGACCATCAGTCCGATTGCTATAGCCAATCCCCCCAGTGACATGAGGTTCGCGGAGATCTCCTGCTGGTTCATCACCATGAAGGTGATCAGCGGCGTAATAATGAGTGTCGCCACTACGATCAGGCTGGAGCGTACATCCCCGAGGAAGATGAACAATATCACCACCACGAGCAGTATGCCTTCGATCAGCACTTTGCTCACCGTCCACAGCGCGGAATCCACGAGATCGGTTCGATCGTAAAAAGGCACAATCTGGAGCCCACCCGGCAGCAGCGCACGCTCATTAATTTCGGCCACCTTCTCCTTCACCCGCCCAACGATTTCCTTGGCGTTCCCCCCGCGCAACATCATTACTATGCCCGCGACAGACTCGGTGTAGCCGTTTTTGATGCTGGCGCCCTGGCGCACCTCGGTGCCAAACTCCACTCGCGCCACGTCACGAACAAATATTGGTATACCGTCCAGCTCTTTAAGAACGATATTTCGGATGTCATCCAGCGTCTGGATCAGGCCAACGCCACGGATCAGGTACTGTTCGGCATGCAGTGGAAGTATATTGCCGCTGGCGTTGGCATTATTACTGGCGATGGCCCTGTCAACCTGCGCCAATGTCAAGTCATAATGGCGTAACCGGTCGGGGTTGACCAGCACGTGGTATTGCTTGACAAATCCTCCCATGGAATTAATCTCAGCCACGCCGGGAACAGAGCGCAGCAGCGGACGCACTACCCAGTCCTGTATGGTTCGCCGTTCAGTCAACTCCTGCACCGTAAGCGCGCGTTTGCCATCGTCGGGATGTTCGATGGTGTATTGATATACCTCGCCCAGACCTGTCGATACGGGACCGAGTACCGGTGCGATACCCTTTGGCATCCTGCTGGATACTTCGATCAGCCTTTCCATTACCAGTTGACGCGCGAAGTAAACGTCGGTCTGATCGGTAAATACAAGGGTGATAAGAGAAAGCCCACTCTTGTTCAAGGAACGCATCTCTACCAGGCCTGGCAGACCGGTCATCGCGATTTCCACCGGTACCGTCACCAATCGTTCGATCTCCTCCGGGCTGCGGCCCACCGCCTCGGTGGCGACCTGTACCTGTATGTTGGTCACGTCCGGAAACGCATCGACCGACAATTTCGTCGATGCGCGCAGGCCGATGCCGACCAGGGCCAGCGCGATCACTACCACAATCAGGCGTTGCTTGAGCATGGCGCGCACGATCGAGGCAAGCATGGGCTATTCCAATTCAGCGAGCTTGCGCTCGTTATCCAAATGAAAGGCACCATCCACCACAATAGGCTGCTCGGCCGTAAGTCCCTTCAGCACGGGACGCATATCGGCCACTTCAGGACCCAGCTCGACGGGAATACGCAGAAACCGATTGTTGCCTTGAGACAAGAAAACATAGTCGCGATTGGCTTCACGCACCACTGCGGTTTCCGGCACTACCATGCTTTTATGCGGGTTATCCGTAATATGCATGGTAGCAAGCATGTCTGGCTTGAGCTTCCGCTTGGGGTTCTCTACCATCGTCCGCACCATCACGGTACGGGTCAAGGGATTTACCGTATCGGCAACGAAGATGATAAGCCCGTCGAAGTTTACATCGCCAAGTGCCGGTACGTGGATCTCTACGTGCTGACCGACCCGCACATTTCGCGCTATCTGCTCCGGCACATCGCCCACCACCCAGACGGCGGACAGGTCGGCCACCTGAAATAGCTGATCGGCTGGCTGCACTACTTGCCCGATGATGACATGCCGACCAATAACGATGCCGCTTTTCGACGCTTTGATGGCAACGGACGGCAGGATATGGCCCTTATCCACCAAGTCTTTCAGCGCACTGTTGTCCACGCCCAGCAGCCTCAATTGATCCTTCGCAGCCTCCAGCTCGGCACGCGAAACCTCCAGCTCCGACTCGCGCCGCTCCACCTCTGCAATGGCGATCACGTCGGCGGAAAGTAAATGGTGAGCACGCTCGGCCGCTTTCTGGGCCAGTACAGTCCGCGAAGACGCCCGTAAATAGGCCAGTTGTGCCTGAGTTAATTCGGGGCTGGAAATACGCGCCAACGGCGCTCCGGCATCAACGCTCTCACCCAGCGTCACGTATAGGTCGATGATGCGCCCTGTCACGTAGGACCCGATACTGACAAGCCTCTCCTCGTCCACTTCGACCTGACTTGGAACCTGCAATTTATCGGCAAGATCGACCATTGTCGGCTGACCGATCGTGATGCGTTGCACCAATTCCGGCCGAATCGTGATGCTGTTCACATCCTCCGGCTCTTGCAGCACGGCTTCCTTTCTAGGAGATGCGGCCTCCTCGCTGCCGCCGCATCCCGCGGCAAGCAGAACGGTAAATACAGCGACACCGATCATCGACAACGTAAGTTTCATTCGTGGGCTTGCTCCCTTGGGTAATAAGCCCGCAGCCGATCGATTTCGGCAGCAGCAGCCTGTAAATCAAAGCGTGCCTGCAGTGAATCCGCTAATATCCCCCTAAGTACACGCTGGGTATCGAGCACTTCAATCAGCGGCCGCTCGCCGAACCGGTAAGCTGCCTGGGCAATCTGCAATGCATTCTCGGCCTCCTTGATAATACCGCCCTCGAACATCTCCACCCTGCGCTGTGCGATCTGCAGGCCTTGCCAGGCGGATTCGAGCAACTGGCCGATCTCGAAGCGGCGATAGTCCAACGTTTCCCGCACACGCGCGGAATCGGCGACGGCGGCGTTGATTTCCCCACGCCGCTGGTATAACAGAGGAATAGTCACTTTTAGACCGCCTCTATTGTCCGTGTACTGAGCATCCTGATAATTGCTGTACACGACGTCCACCGAGGGCAGCACCGATGCCCGTTCCTGATCGATTCGCAGACGTGCTTGTTCCGATTCGGCCTGCAAGCGCAACACATCGGGGTTGACAGCCGGCACTTCCAGACGCAATTGCTCCAGCGGAGGCAGGTTGACCGGATCGAACAGGGACGCGCTTATCACAAAATCAGGTTTCAAGGCACCCGCTGTAAATTGCATCAGCGCGACCCGCGCCCGTTGCGCATTCAATAGCGCCGCCTCTTTGCGGCTCGCGGCATTCAGCACCTCGGCATCAGCTCTGATCAACTCGAAACGCGCTGTTTCGCCCACCCCTACGCCCACCTGGATGCGCCGCCGCACCTCTTCCATGAGGTCGAAAACGCTGGCTTCCATACGCGCTATCTCCTGGCGTAGCAGCAGTTCATACGCGCGTACCCGCAACTGCGCCGCCAGGTCTGCGCGAACCTGATGAAAGCTGGCACGGCTGGCCTCTACGCCGGCCTCGGCTGAGCCGATGCGGGCGCTTCGCACGAATGGATTCTCGATAGTTTGACTGACAGTCACCTGACGCGTGTTCGTTGCTGGATTTGCAGCCGGGATTCGGGGATGTTGAGGGCCGCCTATGAGACTCACTGTCGGATTAGGATAGGCTGTGGCCCTCACTACGCCTGCTTGCGCCATCTCCACTTGCGATTGAGCAGCACGCACCAATCCGTTGGCTTCCAGCCCCAGTCTTTGCAACGCCTCGATGGAGAGCGCCCCGACAGGCATGGGCGGAGATGCCGCAGCGGAAGGCAGGGTGACGGACGGTATGGCGGAGGGTGATCCCGCAGACGACACGGTAGGTGGTACCACCGACGTAGAAGGTATCGTAGTAGGCACACCAACAGGTGGTACCGCATCGGACGCGGAGGGAGCAATTGCAGGTCTGGCTGCAGGCGCAATCGTAGGTGCAGGGGCAAAAACAGGTGCGGTGAGCTCAGGCATGGTTGCCGACCCTTGGGCTGAAGCAGGCGTAAGTGGCGAAACAAGGATCAGACTGGGCAAAATACGATACAGAAGTGATATATGCATGTACTACCTTAAATTTTCCTGAAGCAATGCCTGCTCCAACGATAAGGCGAAGCTGAGTGCCAAGTACGATGACTGTATGCCCGGCCGCAAGCATTTGGCACAGCAATAAAAAATCAATTACGGAAAAAGCAACGTCATTCTGCCTCTCTTGGCAGAGGGATAAAAATTTAGTCTAATTGAGAATTTGCATCAAGAAAAGTAGTATCTTACTGATGATATAATCGGTTTTTACGAATCATTGTCCCCCAGTTACGGCAAGGCGCACCTCGATGCTCAACTATAAACAGTTACATCATTTCTGGGCCGTCGCAAAGGCCGGCAGCATTGTCCGGGCGAGCGAACGCCTGAATCTCACGCCACAAACCCTGAGCGGCCAGATCGGATTATTGGAAGAGTCGCTTGGCGTAGCGCTTTTTCTGCGCGTCGGAAGACGTCTGGAATTGACGGAGACGGGCCGCCTCACGCTTTCCTACGCCGATGAAATCTTTCAGGTCGGGAACGAACTGGAAGAGGCGCTGCGCAGCTACCCGGAAAGCCACTTCATTTCATTCCGCGTGGGCGTCGATGATGCTGTTCCGAAGTCCATCGCCTACCGGTTGCTTACCCCGGCGATGGCGCTCGCCGATCCGGTGCGCATCGTCTGCCGAGAAGACAAGCTTGTCCGCTTGCTGGTGGAGCTGGCGATCCAGCGCCTGGATCTGGTGCTCGCGGACCGGCCCATGCCGGCCGAGACCAATGTAAAAGGCTATAGCCATAAACTCGGCGACTGCGGCATCACATTCTTTGCCGAACCGCGGCTTGCGGCACAGTTCAAGCAAGCATGGCCTCACATTCTTGATTCGGCACCTATGCTCATTCCCGGAAAGGAAGCCGCGGTGCGAATACCGCTAATGCGCTGGTTCGATGCGCAACAGCTTCGCCCGCGTATCGTGGGGGAGTTTGACGACAGTGCGCTGATGCAGGCCTTCGGCCAGGCCGGCATCGGCATTTTCATCGCGCCATCGGTGATAGCCGACGAAGTGCAGCGCGAGCACGGCGTTACAATTATTGGTCAGACAGACGACGTCACCGAGCAGTTTTACGCCATCTCCATGGAACGCCGCCTGACTCATCCCGCCGTCGTTGCCATCAATGATACCGCTCACCGGAAACTATTCGCAAACCTGTATCCCGGGAGTACTCATAAAGCCAATCGGCAAAATTGACTTCATCGGAGAAATTGCTGCCTGTGCCTCGACAGCACTATTTCTCACTTTCGGTCGCCAAAAATAGCTCATTGATCCGTTTTACGAAACTGGCGGGATCCTCAAGCTGACCGCCTTCAGCCAACAATGCCTGATCGAACAGGATGTGGCTCCAGTCATCAAAGTGAGCCTCATCCGATTTCAGGCGCTGGATCATGGGATGATGGGGATTGATCTCCAGGATAGGCTTGGCATGATCCACTTTCTGCCCCGCCGACTTCAGCAGGCGCTCCAGATTCCCGCTCATGTCGTGGCTATCGGCAACCAGGCAGGCAGGAGATTCCGTGAGACGTAACGTTACACGCACATCCTTCACCTGCTCGCCGAGAACGCTCTTTATTTTCTCGGTAAGCTCCTTGTATTCGCCTGCTTCTTTCTCTTGCTCCTTTTTCTCCGCCTCATCCTCGAGTTTTCCCAGGTCCAGGCTACCCTTAGCCACAGATTGCAGGGGTTTACCCTCGAACTCCGTCAGATTTGCAACCAGCCATTCATCCACGCGATCGGACAGCAATAATACTTCGATTCCTTTCTTGAGGAAGACTTCCAGATGGGGACTGCTTCGGGCTGCCTTGAGGCTATCGGCGGTAACATAATAAATTTTTTCCTGACCCTCCTTCATGCGGGCAACGTAATCGCTGAACGACACAGTCTGCTCGTCGGAGTCGGTATGGGTGGAGACAAAACGTAACAGCTTGGCGATACGTTCACGATTAGTGAAATCTTCAGCCACTCCCTCTTTGATAACCTGCCCAAATTCCTTCCAGAAGGTCTTGAATTTGGCTTTGTCGTCTTCCTGGTCGCTTTGAGCCAAGTCTTCAAGCAGGCCCAACACTTTTTTCGCGGCACCCGCGCGTATGGCTTCTATATCTTTCGATTCCTGTAATATCTCGCGCGAAATATTCAGCGGCAGGTCGTTCGAGTCGATTACACCACGCACAAAACGCAAATAGTTCGGCAGCAACTGCTTGGCGTCATCCATGATAAAGACCCGCCGGACATAAAGCTTGATGCCATGGCGGGATTCACGATCAAACAAGTCGAACGGCGCGCGCGACGGAATATAAAGCAGTTGCGTATATTCCTGCTTACCCTCTACCCTGGCGTGAAGATAGGCCAGCGGCGGCTCGAAATCATGCGCCACGTGCTTGTAGAATTCGTTGTATTGCTCCGCTGTTATTTCATTCTTGGGTCGCGCCCATAACGCACTGGCCTGATTAACGGTCTCGTCTTCATCGGTAATCGCGTTTTCATTTTTTTCCTGCGACCACTCCTCTTTTTTCATCACAATGGGGAAGGTAATATGGTCTGAATACTTCCGTATGATAGAGCGGAGCCGCCAGCCGTTGAGCAGGTCATCCTCGCCTTCGCGCAAATGCAGCGTGATCTCGGTGCCGCGATCTGTTTTCTCCACTGTCTCCAGCGTATAATCTCCTTCACCACCGGATTCCCAACGGATCCCATGCTCAGGCGTCATACCGGCACGGCGCGTAACGAGCGTCACCTTGTCCGCAACGATGAAAGCCGAATAAAAACCGACGCCAAACTGGCCAATCAAATGCGCATCCTTGGCCTGATCGCCGGTTAACGAGCTGAAGAATTCACGCGTGCCCGACTTGGCGATTGTGCCTATATGGTCAATGACCTCCTGCCGCGACATGCCAATGCCGTTATCGGAAATCGTGAGGGTGCGGGCTGCGGCATCATAGCCGACGCGAATCTTCAGATCTGAGTCGGATTCGTACAGTGCGCCATCAGAGAGGCCCTCGAAGCGTAGCTTATCGGCCGCATCCGATGCGTTGGAAATCAGTTCGCGCAAAAAAATTTCCTTGTTACTATATAAGGAATGAATCATCAGCTTGAGCAACTGCTTGACTTCAGTCTGGAAACTTAGATGTTCTTTTGTAGCTGTGTCTTGCATGGTTTTATCTCCTGAAATAACGCAATAGGATAAATTAGGGCGCATTGGAAGTTTTCAAGCTGCCCCGCGCTAATAAACCGCCAAATCTTGCTTCAACCTAAATCCGGTAGTTGGGCGGGGAGAAGTGTACGGTTTTTGGGGTGCAGGGCAAGGCGCAACGACGCAAAATGGTCGTTCCATTCCAAGGAGTTGCAACGTAGCCAGGTGCCCCAAAAACTGTGCAATTCGCCCCGTAGCGACCTCACCCGGAAGGTGAGCGTCAAATAATATGAAATGTTGTTATTAATCATAACACTGATATATTAAATGAGCGGTCAACTACCGGATTTAGGTTCAATGCGTGATTTGCTTCCTATTAATCCATTTTGATTTACAGTCCAGGGTCCAGTCATGTGCATCATAAAAACTTTCGTCCGTTGTCTCGTCCTTTGCATGTCCTGTTGTGTTTTACCTGTCGCCGCGCAAGACCAGGCTCGCCCGCTTCCGCTGGATAAAATTAAACTACCTGCCGGCTTTTCAATCGAGCTGTGGGCAGAGGTACCCAATGCGCGGGGGTTGGCATTGGGGAAAAAGGGCACCGTATTCGCTGGCTCCACCTCGGCAGGGAAGGTCTATGCCGTCACGGAAGCTGATGGTACACGCAAGGTGACAACCATCGCCAGCGGGCTTGACCTCCCCTTAGGAGTGGCGTTTCGGGATGGCGCGCTATATGCCTCTGCTGTCGACCGAATTTTACGGTTCGATGATATCGAGGAAAATCTGGATAAACCGGCGAAGCCGACAGTGATAACAGACAACTTTCCGAATGAGAAGCACCATGGCGGCAGATTCATCGCTTTCGGACCCGATAACCTGCTTTATGTCGCAGTCGGGGCACCATGCAATGCTTGCGAGACCGATCCGACGCGTTTCGCATTGATCTCGCGCATCAAGCCCGACGGCTCGGGTTACGAGGTCTTCGCCAACGGCGTCAGGAATACGGTGGGTTTCGACTGGCACCCTGAAACTAAGGACTTATGGTTCACAGATAACGGCCGTGACTGGCTGGGCGATAATCTGCCGCCGGACGAACTCAACCGTGCGCCCGCAAAAGGCATGCATTTTGGTTACCCATACTGTTATGGAAGCGATATTCCAGATCCCAAATATGGGGCAAAGCGCGATTGTAATAAGCTTACTCCGCCGGCAGCCAACCTCGAGCCGCATGTTGCAGCGCTAGGCATGCGTTTCTACACGGGTAAAATGTTTCCGCCGGAATACAGGAATAATATTTTCGTTGCGGAACATGGCTCCTGGAACCGTCGCAACAAGATTGGCTATCGCCTCAGAATGGTGAAACTGAAGAACAACAAGGTCGTGAAACAGGAGGTGTTTGCCGAAGGCTGGCTGGAAAAGGAAAATGCCTGGGGAAGACCAGTGGATGTGCTGGTTATGCCAGACGGCGCACTACTGGTTTCAGATGATTTTGCGGGTGCCATTTATCGCATCAGCTACAAGAAACCGTAGGGGTCACGAGCCAATCGCTCCAAGGGGGGATTGGCTGCTAACTCCGCGCCAACTTAACGCTGCGCCTTCGGATTCGGGCTAAGGGTGGAACGCACGAAGCTGCCCGCAACCAAGCGAAGCGCTTCATTCCGCCCAACTCGGATCTAATTCGTTTGCCGTATGCCGTTCACCTGGACTTCGACACGGCGGTCGGGTTGCAGGCATGCGATCAATGCTTCGGTTCTTTCGCTGCCCTGACATGTGTTGCCGGTTATTGGATCGGCTTTACCCCTGCCTTCAATCCGGATTTTTTCGGAATCCACTCCTTTCGTTACCAGATAGTTCCTGACCACTTCGGCTCGAACCCGGGAAAGGTGATTGTTATATCCGTCAGAACCAAGTCGGTCGGTATAACCGACGATACTAATCGAATCATAAGGAAGCGTCTTTAGCTTGGCCGCAAATTCATCCAGTTGATAGCGCGATGAGCCAGGTTTCAGGACGGCTTTATTGAAATCGAATAACTCATCGGTGGCGAAGCGCACTTTTACAGGCACCTCTGCCGGGGCGGGAACGGCTGCGGGTGGTGGGGCGGCTACTATTTCACGCGGACTTATCTTCATGATCACGCTGCTGAAACCGAGGTTGAACTCCAGGCCCCTTGATGTAGAGACAAACACGACATTCACCCCATTCTCATTTCTCAGTGCGGCGGCATTGGCGCCGCCGGCTATCGTCAATCCGCCGTCGACACCCGCATAATTACCGTTGAAGTCGTCTATGTTGTTCAGGTTATATACCCTTCCAACTGCATCAATCCTGGATGCGCCAATGTCAAGAAACGAAAACCCCTGGATGTCGACAGGGTAGTCCATCCCCCGATAGGTTAGCGTACCGCTGCCCCAACTGAAACCAAAAGCGAGTGCAAACGAATTTACCCGCAGTTTAAGAGTTGCATCAGGGAAGCTTTCCTCGGCCTGAGCCCCGATCGGTCCCAAACTAAAAATAACTGCCGCTACGAATCCCAAGATCCATTTCATTTTCATTTGCACGCTCCTCTGTACGGGGTTTTGCCGATATGGTTATTCCGGAAAAATTAAACATTCGCAGTACATTCTATATATAGCTGCTGCCGAGATACAGGTCAAGTCGAATCTGGTAAAGGGAGCAGGGCTGTCTAACAGACTGTCGGACTTAAAGAATCGCAGCGAAAAAGTGACTGGGTGAGGGCAGATTTTGAGGGTTTTGAAGGCCAATAGCTATTCTATTGGCTGAAAAAGCAGAAAAATGAACCCGCCAGATGCTTTTACAGTCGATTTCCTTTAAGTCCGACAGGCTGCCAGGCAGGTATTCTTGCGACTTTGTCTTAAGCTGATGAGGCATCCTCCCGACACATGCCGATTCCCTCTGATACGCCTCAGCTCGGCCTGATATCCAACATTCCAGGTAAGATCAATTGGCGCCTGATCCGCCTGCTCTACATGGACCCATCGAATAACGAGCTACTTGGAGACCCAAGCTTTGGCGCACTACATTGACTGTTGGATAGCGTAAGCACACAACGCAATCAGCACCTGAGGAAAAAGCCCGAATCCAAGCATTGCCAGTCCATTAGCGCTTATCAGCACCTTGACGTCGTTCTGCGGCACAATGAGTACATCGGTTTCAGGTTCATCGAAGTACATCAGCTTAACGATGCGCAAATAATAAAACACGCCGACCAGCGAAAGAAGTACCGCCACCACCGCCAGCCAGATGTAACCTGCACTCAATACTGCCTGCAAGACCGACAACTTGGCATAAATGCCCACCGTCGGGGGAATGCCGGCCATCGAGAACATCAGCAGCAGCATCATAAACGCGTACCATGGGTTGCGCCGGTTGAGCCCCTTGAAGTCATCAAGCTTTTCAGCCTCGAATCCTTCGCGCGACAAGAGCATGATTATGCCAAATGTACCCAGCGTCATCAGCACATATACCACAACATAAAACATTGCCGCGCTGTAGCCATTCTCATCCGCAGCGAGGATGCCAAGCAACACGAACCCCATGTGTGAAATGGTCGAATACGCGAGCATACGCTTAATGTTGGTCTGGGCAATGGCGGCAAAATTACCGACAACCATGGACATAACGGCGAGAATAATGAGCATTCCCTGCCAATCCGCCGACATCCCCCCCATTCCCTCCGCCAGCAGGCGCATGACGAAGCCGAACCCGGCCAATTTGGGCGCCGAACCGATAAACAACACCACAGCGGTCGGTGCACCCTCGTAGACATCGGGAACCCACATATGAAACGGCACCGCGCTCAGCTTGAAACTGATGCCGGCAACGATGAATACGAGCCCCACCACCAGGACCGCATGATTGATTACGCCTGACTGTATTACTTCGGTTACGCGAATAATATTCAGGGAACCTGTCGAGCCATATATCATGGACATGCCATACAGCAGGAAACCCGAAGCCAGCGCTCCCAGGACGAAAAATTTGATTGCCGCCTCGGTAGATCCAGGCGAATTACGCCTCAACGCCACCATGGCATAGAGCGATAATGACTGGAGCTCCAGCCCCAGATAAAGGGTCAGGAAGTGACTGGCGGAAATCATGACCATCATACCCAGCGTTGCAAATAGCGCCAGACTGAAAAACTCCCCGCTGAGCATGCCGCGTACGGAAATATAACTTCGCGAATACACCAGCACTGCGGATACGGTGATATACACCAGTATCTTCAGTATATCCGCCATCGCGTCGTCGACAAACATGCCGGAGAAGGTATAGACGACACCGGGAGCGGAGGTGACGAACGAGATTAGCACGCAACCGAGCAACGCAATCTGCGCGAGCAAGTATGCGATATAGGGTTTTTTTTCGCCCCACGCAAGATCGGCCAATAGCACCACGCATACCATACCCAGCAGAAAAATCTCTGGATAGGCGGGTGCGAAATCAGGCTGCGTAAAATTCATTATCATCCTCAAACAAGCAGGCCACTTTATTTACACTACAATTTGCTGCGACCGACATGCACAAGCAAATCATCGACCGTGGTATGCATCACTTCCATCAATGGCAATGGATAGAGACCCATTCCCAGTACCGCAACAGCTAGAATTGCCAATATCAGGATCTCCCGGCCACCGATATCCTTCATCTCTTCCACGGCGGGATGTACGACTGCGCCGAATATGACGCGTTTGTACATCCAGAGCGTATAAGCCGCTCCGGTGATCAGCGTGGTAGCTGCGAAAAATGCATACCAGAAATTCACCTTCATGGCGGCCATGATGACCATGAATTCCCCGACGAAACCGCTGGTACCGGGCAATCCCGTATTCGCCATCGCAAAGAGCATGAAAAATGCGGCGAATACCGGCATTCTACTGGCCAACCCGCCGTAGTCGGCTATCTGGCGCGAATGCAGCCGGTCGTACATAACTCCTATGCATAGAAACATCGCAGCGGAAATAAAACCGTGCGAAATCATCTGCACCATTGCGCCTTCCAATCCATAGGCGTTGAACAGGAAAAAGCCAAGCGTGACAAATCCCATATGCGCAACAGATGAATAAGCGATGAGCTTTTTCATGTCCGCCTGTATCAGTGCGACGAGGCCGATATAGACGATTGCAATCAGCGATAATGCGATCATCATGCCGGCGAGATATTGACTTGCATCCGGCACGATCGGCAGCGAAAAACGCAGGAAACCATAACCGCCCATTTTCAGTAGAATTGCCGCCAGTACAACCGAACCTCCTGTAGGCGCTTCCACGTGGGCATCCGGTAGCCAGGTGTGAACCGGCCACATCGGTACTTTTACCGCAAACGCCAGCGTGAAAGCGATAAATATCAGGATTTGCGGCATAAGCGGCAACGGCAGCTGGTGATAATCAAGTATTGAAAAGCTGCCTCCGGAAACCTGATAGAGGTAAATGAATGCCACCAGCATCAACAGCGAACCGAGCAGCGTATAAAGAAAAAACTTGATGGACGCATAGACGCGGTTGGGTCCTCCCCAGACACCGATGATCAGGAACATCGGAATCAGCGACGCTTCCCAGAAAACATAGAACAAAATCGCATCAAGCGACGAGAACACACCGTTGACGATGCCGGACATGATAAGAAACGCGGCCATATATTGGGATACGCGTTTACTTATCACCTGCCACCCTGCCATTACTACCAGCGGGGTCGTAAAGCAGTTGAGCAGAATCAATGGCATGGCGATGCCATCTACACCGAGATGGTAATGAATATTGAAGCGCTCGATCCAGAGGCTATATTCGACGAACTGCATGCCGTTCAACAGCGGATCAAACTGTGTATAAAGCGGTATCGCAACCAGCAACCCCGCAACTGATCCGATGAGGGCAATCCATCTTGCCAGTTGCGCATTACGGTCGCCGCCGGTGGCGAGTACACCAACGCCGGCAAGAATAGGCAGCCAAATGATCAAGCTTAACAGGGGAAGACCGAACAGCATGTTTATTCCATTTTATCCATTAGCGCGCAGCGGATGAAGGGGCCGAAAACCCGCAATAATATTTTGTTATTTTATGACCCGGACAACCAGAAGCTCATCAATACAAATACGCCAACGATCATGGTGAATGCGTAATGGTAGATATAACCGGACTGGAAGCGGCGCATCAGCACGGCGGTTCCGGCTACCACCCGCGCCGTGCCATTGACGAAAAATCCGTCAATCACTTTTACATCGCCGAATTTCCATAATCCCTTGCCGAGTCCCCGCGCACCGCCCGCAAAGAACCAGGAATAGAATTCGTCAATGAAATATTTACGCTCGAGCAGTATGGAAAACGGCCCGGCAGCTCTTTTTATTTTCCCTGGCAAATCGGTTCTCACCAGGTAAAAATACCATGCCGTCACGATTCCGCCGACAGAAAGCCAGAATGGTATGGTCGTCAAGGCATGGGTCATCATTGCCAATATGCCATGATATTCCAGCGACATTCTTGCCATTGCCTCATGCTGCGGCATGATTTGTATGGTGCTGCCAAAATAATTCCCGAACAGGATGGGACCGATGAGCCAGCCTGCTCCGATGGAAGGTATGGCAAGGACAATGAGCGGCAGTGTCACAACCCAGGGCGATTCACGCAGATGCTCTTCGGTGTGATGATCCATTCGCGGCTTGCCATGGAACGTCATGAAAAGCAGACGGAAGGTGTAAAACGCGGTGACGAATACCGTTGTTACCCCACAGAAATAGGCGAAGCCGGCACCAGGGATCGTGGTGAAGTGTAATGCTTCGATGATGGAATCCTTGGAGAAAAAGCCGGATAAACCAGGCACGCCTGCGCTTGCCAGCGCAGCGATGAACATGGTCCAGTACGTAACGGGCATATATTTCTTCAGGCCGCCCATTTTTCGCATATCCTGCTCGTGATGCATGGCAATAATTACGGAACCCGCACCCAAAAATAATACGGCCTTGAAAAAGGCATGGGTCAGCAGGTGGAAAACGCCTGCCGAGTAAGCCGATGCGCCGAGCGCCATGGTCATGTAACCCAATTGCGATAGGGTCGAATACGCCACGACACGCTTGATGTCGGTCTGCACAATTGCCACCATTGCCATGAATAGCGTCGTGATGCCGCCGATCACCAGCATCACTGACAATGCTGTTTCAGTTAACTCAAATAGCGGCGACATGCGCGCCACCATGAAAATTCCCGCCGTCACCATCGTGGCGGCATGAATCAATGCGGAAATAGGTGTTGGACCTTCCATCGAATCCGGCAGCCACACATGTAACGGAAACTGTGCGGATTTACCCATTGCGCCGACGAAGAGCAGAATACAGATTACGGACAACAATTCCCATGATGCGCCTGGAATGATCTCGATTGTCTGCGTCGCGGCCTGCGGAGCTTGGGCGAATACAGCCGCATAGTCCAGTGTGCCGAAATACATCAGCACCAGGGCAATGCCGAGAAGAAAGCCAAAATCCCCGACGCGATTAACCATGAAAGCTTTCAGGTTGGCATAAATTGCCGTTGGACGTGTATGCCAGAACCCGATAAGCAGATAAGAAACGAGCCCCACCGCTTCCCATCCAAAGAAAAGCTGGAGAAAGTTGTTGGACATCACCAGTATCAGCATGGAGAACGTGAAGAGCGAGATGTAGCTGAAAAAACGCTGATAACCGGGATCCTCGTGCATATAGCCAATGGTATAAATATGCACCATCAAGGAAACAAAACTCACCACAACCATCATCGTGGCGGAGAGTTGATCGATCAGGAAGCCGATCTCAAAGCGCGTATCGCCGGATGTCACCCAGGTATAAACGGCTCCGTCATAGATATTCCCCTTCATCACATCCAGAAAGATGGTGACGGACGCGGCGACGCAGACGAGCATCAGGGCAATCGTAATACGATGGCTCCAGGTTGGACCGATCAGGCGACCGAACAACCCGGCGATAAGGGCACCTGCCAGAGGCGCCAGGGGCGCCAATAGATATAATTTTTGCATCTCAGTCATGAAATTCAGTTTTTATTTTTTGAATCACCAAACACCTGAACCGGTTTCCCACTCGCAAAATTAACCTTTAAGTTTGTCCAGGTCGTCCACATTGATGGTGTGCAGACTACGGAACAGCACCACCAGAATCGCCAGGCCAATGGCGGATTCTGCCGCGGCCACCGTAAGGATGAAAAACACGAAAATCTGCCCTGCCGTGTCCTGTAGATAATACGAGAATGCGACAAAGTTCATGTTTACAGCCAGCAGCATCAGTTCGATCGCCATCAACAGGATGATTACATTTTTCCTGTTGAGGAAAATACCGACAATGCTGATGGCAAACAGGATCGCACCGAGAACCAGGTAATGGGATAACGAAACCAAACTGCGCCCCCTTTCAGGACAACGTCAAAACACAACCATGTAAATTAATTTTATTCTTTCTTTTCGGATGGCATCGATACCATACGGATCCGGTCTTCGCGCTTCACCGCTACCTGCTTTGCCACATCCATCGATTTGGTGCCGGTACGCTGCCTCAGCGTCAGTGCGATAGCGGCCACTATCGCCACCAGCAGAATGACAGCCGCCAGTTCGAACGCATAAACGTATTCCGTGTAAATCAAGCGCCCCAGCTCTTTGGTATTACTGTAATCCGCCGCGCGCGCCGGTGGAGCCGGCATTTGATCGGCACCAAACTGCTTGCCCATCAATACTGCGGCCATCTCGATCGCCATCACCAATGCGAGGAACGCCCCAAACGGAAACCATTTCCAGAATCCTTCGCGCAGGTAATCAAGATTGATATCCAGCATCATCACGACAAACAGGAACAGCACCATGACTGCACCGACATACACCAATACCAGCGTAATGGCGAGAAACTCCGCCTCCAGCAACAACCACAACCCCGCGGAAGTAAAAAAAGCCAGCACCAATAGCAATGCGGAATGTACAGGGTTGCGCGCGGTAATGACGCCGAGGGCGGATGCCACCAGTACCACCGAAAAAAAATAAAAAATTATATCCGGAAAACTCATATGGGCATTTCTGTCAATTCGAAGCTATAGAGCGAACTCGCGCAGGTTAACGAGACGATGCCCCTCATTTTCATTTTTTCCAACGAGGGGTGTGAAATGAAGCGGACAATCCGCATCTCCAAAACATGGCTTATAAAAATGGCCCCGTGCATGTCACCACGAGATTTACCGGTAGCCCGCATCCGCTGCCCTATCCTTCGCTATCTGCTCCTCATACCGGTCCCCAACCGCCAGGAGCATCTGCTTGGTATAAATCAAATCTCCGCGTTTCTCTCCGTGGTACTCCAGGATACGGGTCTCGACAATGGAATCCACGGGACAGGATTCCTCGCAGAAACCGCAAAATATGCATTTCGTCAGGTCTATGTCGTACCGCGTGGTTCGGCGCGTGCCGTCATCGCGCTGCTCGGATTCTATCGTAATCGCCAGTGCCGGACACACCGCCTCACATAGTTTGCAGGCGATACAACGCTCTTCACCGTTTGGATATCGCCTGAGCGCATGCAAACCCCTGAACCTGGGAGACTGGGGTGTTTTCTCCTCCGGGAAGTGCACGGTGATTTTACGCGCGAACATGTATCTCCCGGTCAGCATCATCCCCTTGAGCAGTTCGAACAACAGGAAGGTACGGAAAAAATCCTTGATACGATTCATGGCTTTCTCCTCTCTCAGTGGAACCACAAATTAAGGGGAAACGCATTCCGGATCGACGGCGGAAATTGCATCACCAAACCTATCACCAGTATCCAGACAAGTGTGATCGGAATGAACACTTTCCAGCCCAGGCGCATAATCTGATCATAGCGGTAGCGAGGAAACGTGGCGCGGAACCAGAGAAAACAAAACAATAAAGATCCTATTTTCAATAGGAGCCATATGAAGCCGGGAATCAGCGTAAATGGCGCAATATTGACCGGCGGCAGCCAGCCACCCAAAAATATGATAGTGGCAAGGGTGGCCACCAGAATCATATTGGAGTATTCCGCCAGAAAAAATACCGTGAAAGCCATGCCGGAATACTCGACATGGAACCCGGCTACAATTTCAGACTCACCCTCGGCCACATCGAAAGGTGCACGATTGGTTTCCGCGACACCGGAAATAAAATACACCAGAAACATGGGAAACAAGGGAATGAAGTACCAATTAAGTAAACTGCCACCCTGCTGACCCATGACGATGTCCCCGAGATTCAGGCTCTGCGACATCATCAGCACACAGACCAATGCAAAACCCATTGCCAGCTCATACGATACTACCTGCGCCGCGGAGCGCATCGCGCCGAGGAACGCATATTTGGAGTTGGATGCCCAACCCGCAATGATAACTCCATAAACGCCCATGGAAGTCATGGCCAAAATATAAAGCAACCCTGCATTGATGTCCGCCAACACCACTTCCGGAGAAAATGGCACTACCGCCCAGGCTGCCAATGCAGGCGCGAATGTCAACACCGGCGCGAGCACAAACAGAACCTTGTTTGCACCGCTGGGAATGATGATTTCTTTCATCACCGCCTTAACCGCGTCAGCAATGGGCTGTGCCCAGCCGCCCAGCCAGGGAATGCCAAAGAATGTCACCCGGTTGGGGCCAACACGCATCTGCATGAAGGCGATAATCTTGCGCTCGGCGAAAGTAAGGTAAGCGACGGCGAGCATCAATGGCAGCACGATGGCGAAAATCAACAGCACGTCCTTCGCCACGACGTACAAGGCTGGGCCCCACTCCGGACCGAAAAAATTCCCGAATAATTGTTGTGCGTATTCCATCAAATTACCCTGATTTCTTCCATCACAATTTTTCCACCGCGATTTCGCCGAACATGCCGCCTAACGCTGCAGTCAGAGGATGAGCGGAAGCTAAACGCACGCAATTGGCAGGCAATTTATCGTCCCGGGCTGCAGGCAGATCGAGCTCGCCTTCTCCCTGTCTCAGTCTGATATTGTCTCCGTCCTGTATGCCAAGCCTGCCCATGAGATCACCCGGCATCCATGCCACCGGTGCGGCTGCGTCGCGCGTGCGCTGCAGCGACTCGGCACGCCGCACGATGGGATCAGCCTGGTATATCGGTACCTCTCCGATACGCTGTATTCCGCTGCCGGTCGATTCGCCTGACGACTCAATGTCATTCAGGGAAAAACTCTTCAGATGATTATCCAAACAAGCGCTGACGTCGCTTGAGCCAAGCAGGATCTCCGCACGCACTTGCTCGGGCGTTTCATAATCAAAACCATCGACCTCCAGCATATTGCCCAACACCCGCAAGATCTTCCAGGCTGGACGCGTTTCCCCGAGCGGCGCCACAACGCCATTAAAGCTTTGCACCCGGCCCTCGATATTGATGAACGTACCCGACGTTTCAGTGAACGGCGCGCCGGGAAGCAATACATCGGCATACTTCCCCTGAAGGATGGCATGGCTTTTGTATGCGGTTATCATCACAACCAGCTCCGCTGCTTCCAGCGTTTTCACGGCTTGCCGAGGGTCGTAGCTATCCAGCTCCGGTTCCAGGTTCATCAGGATATAAGCCCGGCACGGTTCGGCCTTGATGGCTGCAGGACCGCCAACGCTCATCCCCAGCATTTGCGAAGCATTCAGGTTTCCCATTCCCGATTGAGTGCCAACGGACCCTGCCGGCGCATCACTGGCCGGAATTGCGCCGGCAATATAAGCGCCGACACTGTTGGCGGCCTCGCCTAATACACCGAATCGCGCGTCGGTAATTTGCGCGAGATGCTGTGCCAGCGTATGAATATCCGTATATTGCGGATGATGTTGAGCCAAGTTGCCGAGGAATATTGCCGCGGGCTTGTTATTGATGAGGCTTGTAGCCATCGCACGCGCGGTATCGCTGACGCTGATTGCCGCCAGCGCATTTTCTACCTCGGCAGGAATTTTCTCTCCGGTCGACTCGGCGGCGGCTTTCAGGACCTGCGCCAGCATCGCCGCCATTGCAGCGGGCGCGACGATAGCGCGATTCGCTATGCTGGTAAATAGATCATCGTCCACCGGATTGATCAAGTTCAATTGCGCGCCCTGCTTTACCGACTGGCGCAAACGCTGCGCGAGCAACGGGTGATCCTTACGCAGGGTGCTGCCAATAATAAGCGCTGACTTCAGCTGGGAAACTTCCGCGATGCTCATCCCGAGCCAGGGAATCCCCTGCGAACGATCCGCACGAAAGTCGGATTGGCGCAGACGGTGATCCACATTCCCGCTGCCCAGTCTTCTAGCCAACTTCTGAAGCAGGTAGAGTTCCTCCAGCGTGCTGTGAGGAGAGCCCAGCGCACCGATACTCTGCGCTCCATATTTTTCTTTTACAGCTTTCAACCCATTGGCCGCGAATTCAAGCGCGGTTTGCCAGTCGCATTCCTGCCAATGGTCGCCACGCCTTATCATTGGTTTGCGTAGACGCTCTTCCGAGTTTAATCCCTCGTAGGAGAAACGATCTTTATCCGATAGCCAACACTCGTTGATTGCCTCATTTTCGCGCGGCAATACCCGCATCACACGGTTCTGTTTCACCTGGATCACCAGGTTGGAGCCGAGGCCGCAGTGCGGACTCACGGATTTCCTGCGGGATAACTCCCAGGTGCGTGCTGAATAGCGGAATGGCTTACTGACCAGTGCCCCTACCGGGCAAAGATCGATCATGTTGCCCGACAACTCCGAGTCCACCGTGCTTCCCACAAACGACAGGATCTCGGCGTGTTCGCCGCGGCCGGCCATGCCCAACTCCATGATGCCTGCAATTTCCTGACCGAAGCGTACGCAACGGGTGCAATGGATACAGCGGGTCATATCGGTGGAAATCAGCGGACCCAGATTTTTATTCGCCACTACCCGCTTGGCCTCCGTGTAGCGTGACGAACTCGCGCCATAGCCCACCGCTAGGTCTTGCAATTGGCATTCACCGCCCTGGTCGCAAATGGGACAATCCAGCGGATGATTGATGAGCAGGAACTCCATCACGCCTTTTTGCGCTGTCACCGCCTGTCCGGAGTGGGTTGAAACCTTCATGCCTTCCATCGCAGGGGTCGCACAGGCGGGCAAGGGCTTGGGCGCTTTCTCCACTTGCACCAGGCACATGCGGCAATTGGCGGCAATGGAAAGCTTCTTGTGGTAGCAGAAATGAGGAATGTATATACCCAGCTGATTGGCGCCGTCCATGACGGTGCCATTCTTGGGTACGGATACCGGTTTACCGTCGATTTCGAAATTGATCATGGGATAAATACTCCGCTCGGCTTAACGAGTAGACGCAGAAAGATGAGCTCATCGCCTTCATCCATGCCATTCCCCAACCGTGCTATACCAGACATTTCTTGTGCTCGATATGGTAGGCAAACTCGTCGCGAAAATGCTGAATCATGGCTCGCACCGGCATGGCAGCGGCATCACCCAATGCGCAAATGGTGCGTCCCTGGATATTATCGGCAACATTATTGAGCAGATCGAGATCCTCCATCCGCCCTTTGCCGGTTTCGATACGATGCACAACACGATAGAGCCAGCCAGTGCCTTCCCGGCAAGGTGTGCATTGGCCGCAGGATTCTTCAAAATAGAAGTATGACAGCCGCTCCAGCGCCTTCACCATGCAGGTCGTGTCATCCATAATGATGACCGCACCCGAGCCCAGCATGGACCCTGCCTTGGCAATGGAGTCATAATCCATGTCCGTCTGCATCATGATATCGCCCGGCAACACCGGCATGGATGAGCCACCGGGAATACAACCCTTCAGCTTCCGCCCGCCCCGCATGCCGCCCGCCATCTCCAGCAATGTTGCGAATGGCGTACCCATAGGCACCTCGTAATTGCCCGGCTTGTTGACATGGCCGGAAACGGAGAAAATCTTGGTGCCGCCGTTGTTGGGCTTACCCAGCTGTAAAAACTTTTCACCCCCGTTGCGAATGATCCAGGGCACCGAGGCAAATGTCTCGGTGTTGTTGATGGTGGTGGGCTTGCCATAGAGGCCGAAGCTTGCGGGAAATGGCGGCTTGAAGCGCGGCTGGCCTTTCTTGCCCTCCAAAGACTCCAGCAGCGCCGTTTCCTCGCCGCAGATATAGGCGCCGTAACCATGATGGTTATATAACTGGAAACTGAAATCGGAACCGAGAATATTATTCCCCAGCAATCCTGCCTCTCGCGCTTCATCCACCGCCTCTTCCATGCGCTCGTAGGTGTCCCATATTTCGCCATGGATATAGTTGTAACCGGTCTTGATGCCCATCGCATAGGCACCGATCATCATGCCTTCGATCAGGATGTGCGGGTTGTGACGCATGATGTCGCGGTCCTTGAAGGTGCCCGGTTCACCTTCATCCGAATTGCACACCAGGTACTTGTCGCCCTCGTACTGCTTGGGCATGAAGCTCCATTTCAATCCGGTCGGAAAACCCGCACCGCCGCGGCCGCGCAAGGCCGATTTCTTGACTTCCTCGATGACTTTTTCAGGCGGTATCTTTTCGTTCAGAATTTTTCTCAGCGCGGCATAACCCTCGCGCTGCTCATAGCTCCGGAGCCGCCAGTTGTCAGGATCGGATGGATTCACCCCGGCCAGCAGTATCTGCGTAGTCTGGGTCATTTGCTCAACTCCTCCAGCAATTGATCGATCATATCGTCGGACATGAAACTGCACATGCGTTTGTTATTGACCAGCAGTACGGGCGCATCCCCGCACGCCCCCATACATTCGCCTTCTTTCAGCGTGAATTTTCCGTCGATACTCGTTTCATTGAAACCAATGCCCAGTTTTTTCTGGATATGCGCTACCGCTTCATTGGCACCGGACAGAGCGCAAGGAAGATTCGTGCAAATGGTGATCTTGCATTTTCCCAGCGGCTGCAAATTGTACATGTTGTAAAACGTCGCCACTTCATATACCGCAATCGGCGGCATTCCAAGATAACGGGCGACAAAATCCATCGTTTCAGTAGCAAGCCACCCTTTCTCATCCTGGGCGATGGCAAGCGCCGACATCACCGCCGATTGTTTTTGATCGGGGGGATACTTGGTAAGCTCGTGGTCGATTTTTTTTATGGACTCGGCGCTTAACATCTTGATAACTGTTTAACTGTCTGTGATGTCATCTGTCTATTTCACCAAACACAATGTCCTGCGTCCCGATGATGGCTACAACGTCGGCGATCATATGCTCGCGCGCCATTTCATCCAGCGCTGCAAGATGGGCAAAGCCGGGTGCGCGGATTTTCAGGCGATAAGGCATATTGGCGCCATCCGAAACCAGATAAATACCGAATTCGCCTTTAGGATGTTCAATCGCCGCGTAGGTTTCGCCCGGCGGCACGTGGAAGCCCTCGGTAAAAAGCTTGAAATGATGGATCAATTCTTCCATATTCTGTTTCATTTCAACGCGGGCGGGCGGCGCAACCTTATGGTTATCGGTTATTACCGGGCCCGGGTTCTTGCGCAGCCAATCGACACATTGCTTGATGATGCGGTTGGACTGGCGGAATTCCTCGATTCTGACCAGGTAGCGATCATAGCAATCGCCGTTGACCCCTACCGGTATGTCAAAATCCATGCGGTCATAAACTTCATACGGCTGTTTTTTCCGCAAATCCCATTCCACACCGGAACCCCGCAGCATCGGACCGGTAAAGCCCAACGCTTTGGCACGCTCCGGCGAGACTACACCAATTCCAACGAGTCGCTGTTTCCAGATCCGGTTGTCGGTAAGCAAAGTTTCATACTCATCCACATAGGTAGGAAACCGATTGGTAAAGTCTTCGATAAAATCCAGCAACGAACCGCTACGATTTTCATTGAGCACCCTGGTGCTTTTTTCGTCATGGATTTTCGATGCCTTGTACTGCGCCATGGATTCCGGAAGATCTCGATAGACGCCACCGGGACGGTAATAAGCCGCGTGCAGTCTGGCCCCCGAAACTGCCTCGTAACAATCCATCAGGTCTTCCCGGTCGCGGAAAGCATAGAGAAACACCGTCATCGCACCCACGTCCAGCGCATGGGCGCCCAGCCATAAAAGATGGTTGAGTATTCGGGTAATTTCATCAAACATCACGCGAATATATTGCGCACGCACGGGCACCTCGAGCTGAAGCAGTTTCTCGATAGCCATTACATAGGCGTGTTCATTGCACATCATGGAGACGTAATCCAGCCGATCCATATACGGCACCGATTGAATATAAGTCTTGTACTCAGCCAGCTTTTCGGTCGCGCGATGAAGAAGCCCGATGTGCGGATCCGCCCGTTGAACGACTTCGCCGTCCAGCTCCAGCACCAGGCGCAGCACGCCATGCGCCGCAGGGTGCTGGGGGCCGAAGTTCATGGTGTAGTTACGTATCTCAGCCATGCTTCACTCGCTCTCTCCGTAATGCTCTTCGCGGATGACTCGCGGGACTATCTGGCGCGGCTCTATGCTGACGGGCTGATAGATCACGCGTTGCTGGTCGGGATCGTAACGCATCTCGACATTTCCGCTCAGGGGAAAATCCTTGCGAAACGGACTGCCGATAAAACCGTAGTCGGTGAGAATACGCCGCAAATCCGGATGACCCGTGAAAACGATGCCGTACAGATCGAATGCCTCACGCTCAAACCAGTTTACCGATGGCCATATATTTATTACCGAATCCAATACCGGAAATTCATCGTCATCGGCGAATATCCTGATCCTCAATCTGTGGTTATGCCTGATGGAAAGCAAGTGATAGATGGCAGCAAACCGTTTATTCATTCGGTCGCTTGTGGAGCCAAATTCCGCACCATAGGTTGAATAATCCATGCCACATAGATCAATGAGCATTTCAAAATCCAGCTCGGGATGATCGCGCAGCGTTTCCATCGTCCACAACAAATCCGCTTGACGCACCGAAATGGTGAGCTCGCCTAATCGCTCGCTGGCGCTGACAAGTTTATCGGCCAACACATCCTTAAGGCGAAAAGAGAGCGTTTCCAAACGAGAGGACGACATATATGACTCAGCGCGCGATGGTATTGGTGCGGTGTATCTTATTCTGCAACTGAATAATGCCGTAGAGCAGAGCTTCCGCTGTCGGTGGGCAACCGGGAACATAAATATCGACCGGCACAATCCGGTCGCAACCGCGAACGACGGAGTAGGAGTAATGATAATAACCACCGCCGTTGGCGCAGGAACCCATGGAGATTACCCAGCGTGGTTCCGCCATCTGGTCGTACACTTTACGCAGCGCGGGCGCCATTTTATTGCACAACGTGCCCGCAACGATCATTACGTCCGATTGACGGGGGCTTGGGCGGAATACGATACCGAACCGGTCAAGATCGTAACGTGAGGCCCCGGCCTGCATCATTTCCACCGCACAGCATGCAAGGCCGAAAGTCATCGGCCACATCGATCCGGTACGTCCCCAATTGATAACCGAATCCAGGCTTGTGGTAACAAAACCCTTTTCCATCGCACCGTTGTTAGCGCTCATCATCTAATCCCACTCCAACGCACCTTTGTTCCATTCGTAAATAAAGCCAACAACAAGAATGCCGAGAAAAACCATCATTGCGATAAAGCCGAATAGACCAATCTCATTCAATACCACCGCCCATGGAAACAGGAATGCGATCTCCAGATCGAACAGGATGAACAGGATGGCCACGAGATAATAACGCACGTCGAATTTCATGCGTGCATCTTCAAAGGCTTCGAAGCCACATTCATAGGGAGACAGTTTCTCGCTGTCCGGACGATTGGGTGCAAATAACCAGCCAAGCGTCATCGCCAGAATGCCGACAACAAGGCCAATCAGAATAAATAGCAGAATGGGAAAGTAATTTTCAAGCATGTGTAATCAAAAGTTAGGACCGAAACAGGTAGCCTTCATATGCCTGACCTGATTCTCAGCCTTATTACATCAGATGGTGCCGACGGCGAGACTCGAACTCGCACAGCTTTCGCCACCGCCCCCTCAAGACGGCGTGTCTACCAATTTCACCACGTCGGCAGCCTGCTTGAGTTCTAATCTAAAGCCTAACCTGATTAGAACCCAATTTCAGCCAATTGTTCAATTAGCTCATCATTAAAATTATTCCGGGATTTCGATCGCTTTGGATGGTACCCCTTCATCCAAAGACTTTACCGGAGCCTCCTCCGCTGGCTTGACTGATTGAGCCGGGATCGCTTTATCCATGACTCCACCCGTTTCGGTCTTGTGGCTGGAAAGATAGGTAAGCCCGAGGCTGGTAATAAAAAAAACCGCTGCCAACACGCCGGTTGTCCTGCTGAGAAAATTTGCTGAACCGCTGGCGCCAAACAAACTTCCTGATGAGCCGCTGCCAAACGCAGCACCCATATCGGCACCCTTACCGTGTTGCAGCAGAACCAGCACGATTACGCTGACAGCCGACAAGAGGTGCAGTATCCAGATGATTGTTTCCAAAACCTACTCCAAAATGAGTTAATTTTTTGCCGCGTCGCAGATGGCGATGAATTCGTCGGCAACAAGCGATGCGCCGCCGATCAACCCACCATCGATGTCGGGCATGGCGAATAGCTCAGCGGCATTATTCGCCTTTGCGCTACCGCCATAAAGAATCTGTAGACCAACGGCCACTTCGGAATTATTGGCGGCAATTCTACCGCGAATAAACGCATGTACTTCCTGGGCCTGCGCCGGCGTAGCCGTTTTACCTGTACCGATGGCCCATACCGGCTCATAAGCCAGTACCGACTTGGCAAGCGCATCAATACCCACCAATTCGATTATTGCATCCAGTTGCTCCGCCACGACTTGCTCGGTAATGGCAGCTTCACGCTGATCTAGGGTTTCGCCAACGCATAAAACGGGTGTCAAGCCAACCGACTGAGCCGCCCGAAACTTGAGTGCCACGGTATGGTTATCCTCACCATACAAGGCTCGCCGTTCCGAGTGACCCACGATTACGTAGCGGCAGCCAAAATCCATCAGCATAGCCGCTGAAACTTCACCTGTGTAAGCGCCCTTGTCATATTGGCTCACATTCTGGGCGCCCCAGCGAACATGCGTAGCCTGCAACATCGATTGTGCCTGCGACAGATAAGGATAAGGCACACACACGGCCAAACTGGTCCCGTTCATCCCTTCTGTTCCAGCAATCACCGCGTTCAGCAAATCCCGGTTCTGCACCGTCCCACCATGCATTTTCCAGTTACCCACAACCAATATTGAACGCATAGCCATAGGAACCCGCCTTTGAACTGGAAAGCTGCGAATGTTACCCGTGAATGCATACGGGGTCAATCACGAGGCGAACAATATCACAGGGTACAAAAGCAAGAAATTTGCGAAAACGGCACGGAGAGGCAGAAAGAATAAAATGAGGGCGCACCATGGCGGTTGTTCATAGGTGCGCGAGGCCGCAGTTATCGGTCATACGGCAAAAGCGACTGATAGACCCATTCCCGATCTATCCGAAACGTCCTGTAATGTAATCTTCCGTCTGCTTGTTTTTTGGTTTGATGAAAATCGTGTCAGTAACGTCGAACTCGATAAGCTCGCCCAAATACATATAAGCGGTGTAATCCGATACGCGTGCCGCCTGCTGCATATTGTGCGTTACGATAAGGATCGTAACCTTATCCTTCAGATCGGCAATGAGCTCTTCTATGTTGGCTGTGGCAATTGGGTCAAGTGCAGAAGTGGGCTCGTCGAATAGCAGGATTTCGGGATCGGTTGCAAGTGCCCGGGCAATACACAAGCGTTGCTGCTGGCCGCCCGAAAGATTGTAGGCAAGTTGATTCAAACGATCTTTTACTTCGCCCCAAAGCGCGGCGCCGCGCAACGCTTCTTCAACCTTCTCGTCCAGTATGGCACGCTGCCGGACACCTCGCACGCGCAAGCCATACGCAACATTCTCGTAGATGGATTTGGGAAACGGATTGGGTTTCTGAAATACCATGCTGATGCGCATCCGTACTTCAATCGGATCCACACTACGTGAAAGAATATTGACGTTGTCCGGATGCAGAATAATATCGCCCACATAACGATTGCCGGGGTAGAGATCGTGCATACGGTTGAAACAGCGCAGAAAGGTGGATTTACCGCATCCCGATGGGCCGATCAATGCGGTTACCTGTTTTTCATGCAGCACCATGTTAATGTTTTTAAGCGCGGAGAATGCGCCATAATAAAAACTCAGGTTTCTGACTTCAGACTTGTACCGAACAGGCGCGGCATCCAATCCAAGATGCTCGACCGCTGAATTTTCTACCATTTTAGGTTCTTACGCATACGATAGCGCAGATAGATGGCTATCGCATTCATGGCAAGGGTCATCACCACCAGTACCAGCCCCGCGGCTGCCGCATTGGCCTGAAACTCTTCTTCAGGCCGGGAGACCCAATTGAACATCTGGATGGGCATCACCGTGAACGGGGCCATCAGCCAATCGAAAGACAGAAAAGGGAATTCATCTTTAATGGGAGATGGCGGTAAAAACGCGATAAAAGTCAGCGCCCCAATAGTGATGATCGGCGCGGTTTCCCCAATTGCACGAGCCAGACCGATAATAACGCCAGTTAAAATACCGGCGGCGGAATAAGGAAGCAGATGATCAGACACAGTCTGCCATTTGGTCGCCCCGAGAGCATAAGCGCCCTCCCGGATGACCAGTGGAATAGCGCGTATGGCCTCCCGCGTCGCCACGATGACTACCGGCAAGATCAATAACGCCAACGCGAGGCCAGCTGAAAGAATGCTTTGGCCAAACCCGAATTGATGTACAAACAGACTTAATGCCAGCAGCCCGTAAATAATGGACGGAACGCCGGCGAGGTTGGTAACGTTGATTTCGATGATCTCGGTAATAATGTTTTTGGACGCATACTCTTCCAGATAAATTCCAGCGCCGATACCCATCGGCACGGCCGCCATCGCAGTCACCAGCATGACCAGAATGGTGCCGACCCAGGCGGAAAGTATACCCGCCGACCCGGGGCGGCGGGATGGGAAAGAAGTAAAAAAATCCCATGACAAACGCGGCATTCCCTCAATAAGCATATGAGCGAATAACGCCATGAATGTAAGTACCGCAATCATCAGTGCCAACACACCGACAATCATGAAAATCAAATCCCACAGCTTATGGCGTGCAATGATCGTGCGGATCTCGCTCAGATCTTTATCGTCTCTCATCCAGGGATTCCAGGAAAGAACGAAGCATGCTCATCAGAAAGCCCCGAGACTGAACAGCCGGAAAGGTAGGGAAAAGTCATTTTGTCAAATAGCAATAGGATCAGCAATCGCGCTGATTTTAATACACTTCGCGATAACGCTTACGCAGAACATGCCCGATGATATTGAACGTCAATGTCAATAGCAGCAATGTAAGACCAGCGGCAAAAATAGTTTGATAACCAATGCTGCCGTGAGGCAGGTCACCCAGGCTTACCTGTACGATGTAGGCGGTAATGGTAGCTGCGGGTTCCATTGGATTCCAGGTGAGATTGGGTTGCATGCCGGCAGCTATCGCCACCACCATCGTTTCACCCACAGCACGGGAGATACCAAGTATATAAGCAGCGGCTATGCCCGAAAACGCGGCAGGCATCACCACCCTTATCGCCGTCTGGAACTTCGTGGCCCCCATCGCGTAGGAGCCTTCCCGCAAATGCATGGGCACGGAACGCATGGCATCTTCAGCCATGGAGCTTACATAGGGGATAATCATGATGCCCATCACCAATCCGGCGGAAAGAAGACTGAAACCAGGCAAATCCGGGAAAATCTTCTGTAGCAGGGGTGTTACGAATAGTAATGCGAAATAACCATACACGACCGTTGGAACACCGCCCAGCAACTCGAGAAATGGCTTGGCAACTTCACGCACGGCAAAAGGCGCAAATTCGGAAAGATATATGGCGGTGATAGTGCCCAGGGGAATGGCAACCAGGAGCGCCACGCCGGAACTTACCACAGTACCGGATATGAGCGGGAGAATGCCGTAATGTGCATCATCAAACAGTGGCGTCCATTGGGTATCGGTCAGAAATTCCCAAAGCGGGACGTGTTCAAAAAATACAAATGATTCCTTTACCAGCATCACCACGATGGCAACGGTAATCGCAACCGAAACAAATGCCATCAGAAACAGTAGCGCTTCAATAAAACGCTCGCCCAGATGACGGCGATAGCTATACCCGAGTCTTTTGGGGTGGGTGATTTCGTCAGGAGGGTGTGCTGTCGCAGGCAACTGCATTTTAAAAGGGGCGGTCCTTGGGCAGGGCTACATGTTACGATGGGTATATTACAGTTTCGTGACACATCGGAACAGTGCCAGAAGGAGTCGGCAATCCTTTCCACCATTTCAACTTGAAGCCGGTAGTAGATTGACCGCTCATTTTTCAGCTGTTTGTCAGCTCATTTGTCACTGAGCGTTATCACCATCCAGCCCGGAAATCCAATCGGGCTCTTTCATCGAATTCTGTCTGGGAAACCGGCACTATTGCTTGATGCAAGTAAAACCGCCGCTCCCTCGCGCGGACGCGGGAAACAGCGGTTCGGGTGAATGGATGAGGTGTGTCAGATGCTGTAGCGGTAGCCGGAGTGATCCGGCTCACTCCTCCTCATCCTCCTCGTCATCATCCTTCTTTTCGGGTTTGAGGACCAGTTTGCCCTGTTTCTTGCTCTCGTTCAAGTCGGTCTCGGGGGCCTCCTTGTGCACCAGGTTCTGATGGCAGTCGATGCAGGTCGCCCCTTCCGTCTCCATCTTCTTGTGTGCAGCCTTGGCGTCAGCACCGGGCGGTTGCGGATTCTTGTGGCATTCACGACAGGTGCGGCTGTCCCACTTCTTCAGGTTCATGCGCGCATCGTGCGCCATAATCAGCCGGCGCTCGTTGAACTTCTCCAGAGTGGAGTAATCCTCGGCAAACTCCATGTACAGCTCGCGCGCCCCATCCACCACGTGGGTGGCCACTGCCAGGTGGAAGTTCTTGAAGCCCTGCGGGATATGGCAATCCTTGCAGCCGGGGTTGGCCCCCAGCGCACCATAGTGCGAGGAGGTCTTGAGCTCCTCCGCGGGATAACTCATGGAATGGCAACTGGTGCAGAATTCGGTGGTGGAGACGGCGGCCTCGCCGCCGAATACCACCGCCACCATCACGATCCCCAGTACGGCACCTGTGAGCAGGGTGCCGCCTGCTTTCATTCCCGCCATCAGTCCTCCGAACCTTTCACACCCACCTTGGCCTTGGCCTGGAAGTCGTCATGGTACTTGAACTTCGGCTCTCCAGTGAAGGTGCCGTCCAGCTTGTAGTGCTCATGCATGGCCTTGGTGTCCTTGACGTACTTGTCAAAGTCGAAGGTGTACTTCTTGTCCACCGCGGGGGTGAAGGGAGTGTAGGGCTTCTTGGCGCCCTTCCACGGGCTGCCTTCGTAGTTCAGGTGGCAGGCGTTGCAGCTTTCTTCAAAGCTGAAGTCCTGTCCGGCATCGGCCAGGGTCTGGCGCGGAGCGGTCTTCTTCGATTTTTCATAAGCAGCACCAGCCTTGCGGTGGGTGCCGCGATACTTGGAGCCGGGACCATGGCACGATTCGCAACCGACGCCGGTGGTGAACTTGCTCGGGTCTTCGACGGTGTAGCCGCCTTCCTTGCCCCAGCCGTCGACGTGACAGCCTACGCAGTCTTTGTCCTTGGTGTAGTCCTTGGTCGGGTCGAGCTTGGCTTTCTTCTTGGCCTCGGCCTTGGTGTTGGGCTTCAGGGAGTCCATGGCCTTGGCGTGCGCGGTGTCGCCCCACGATTCGGCCTGGCTCTTGTGACAGGAACTGCACTTCTTGCGGCCTTCATACGATTGCGCGGTAGCACTGCCTGCAACTACCGCCAGCATGGCGGCTGCGGCGAGGACTAATGTCATGCGATGGCTCATGGTTTCTCCTTTTTTTCTGGCGAGACAAAATTATCCGGGTGTTATTAAAACCTTTTTTTATCCTGAATCCGACGCTTGCAGCGTGCCCCTGAAAGCGAAGCTCACGGGAAACGTAAAATCCTTTGTATTATAACGCTTAAGCGACAAATGCGCGGTCTACTACCGGATTCCGGATTTTGCCCATACTGTATCTCCGGTTTCTGTAAACGGGTAGCACCAGTACCATGACTCTTTCTGGTACCACTGGTACCGCCAGCCCGCCGCAGGCGGGTGGGCCGGGGCGGTGGTCTGATGGAGCTGGCGGGTCTGGGGTCTGCTCGGTGGGTCTGTCGCTGTGTCTGCGTTATATCGCCGGAATCAGGTGCCTTCCGGGAGGTCGGCGCCGCTTGCGCTTGCGCTGTCGCCGGGGGCGGGGATCTTGTAGACCCAGTAGCCGCCTTGCTGGTAGATGAGCTGGAGGGCTTGCAGTTCCAGGGGCTGGGATTCGGTGAAGGGCAGCATCTGGGCGATGAGGCTCTCGCTGTTGGGCCCTTTGTGCAGGAAGTAGGCACGCACCATTTTGTCGGAGATGGATTGCAGGGTGTAGGTGTCGAACTGGTTGCTCTGCATCCAGGTCTTGAGGTAGCCGATCAGGCCGTGCATGTTGCCTTCCATGGGGAAGTTCTTGTAGGTGACGTCAAACTGTTTGGGACGCATGAGCCCCAGTTTGTAGAGGTCGTTGACGTGGATGGCGATGTAGGCTTCGCGGTTGCCGGCCAGTTCGCGCAGCAGGGCGGCGCCGGTCTCGGGCGGGGCCAGGAGGGCGTCGGCGAAGCGCTGGAAGGTGGCGCGTTCCTGCTCGCCGGCGGGCGCGCCCCAGAATTCGTTCTCGTAGCGTTTGATGGCGTCGGTGCGCTCAAGCCACGGGGTGGGGACGATCAGGGGTTCGCCGATGCGGGTGGTGAACAGGGTGTCGCGTCCGGCCAGGAGGTTGACCTGGCGCGAGGTGTCCCACCAGGCGAGGATGAGTGCGTCTTTGGGCGCATGCTTGGCGATGGCCACCGACAGGGCGGCAAGTTCGCTGAGTTTGTTGTCGACGGTGACGAGCAGTTCGCTGGTGTGGTTTTCCCAGTCGAGCCGCACGGGGGGCTCGGTGCCCAGCCTTGCGGTGTGGGTGAGTGCCAGGGGCTGGTCGACGCCTTCGGCATAGACTTCATATTGGGCCAGCTTGAGGGCGGGGTCGATGCCTGCCGGCAGGCCCAGTTGCGGAAACTGGTCGATGCCGCCTTCGGTGACGAGTTGGTAGCGATAGGGGGCGGGGCCGGGGTTGAACCAGAGCCAGCCAAACCAGAGGAGTAAAAGAATTCCTCCCGCCACCAGAAGGATGCCCAGTGAGGGGAGGAGTTTGGTGTTGCGCCGCGCCACGGGGGCGCGGGTTGAAGTTGAGGTGCTCAAATGTTAGCGTTCGCTTTTTTCACGGCGGCGCCAGCCAGCTAAGGCTAAGGTGCCGGCCAGGAGCATGCCGCCGCCCAAGCCGCCCAGGGAGAGCTTGTCATCGGTGCTCTGGATGTCAAGCAGGCTGGAGCGTCGACTGGATTCCATCTTGGCGACCCGTGCCTGCAAGGCGGCCATTTCGCGAATCTTGGTGTTTTCGTCCATGACTTCGACGTAGTCGCGGTTCATGGGTCCCCAGCCTTCGGTGTAGGTCCAGCCGCCCGGGTTGACGTGGGCCAGGCCTACGTGCAGTTTGGGCAGGTTGTTCTCGCCCATTTCCAGGACTTTGAGCTCGATGGCGGCAGGGTTGTTGTCCTTGGACCAGTAGAGCTGGGTGAAGCCGGCAAACATTTCTTTGTCGGGTGCCATGGGGGCGGGACGGTTGGTCTTCTGGCCGGTGAGCAGGCCATCCTTGTAGAGTTTCTCGGCTACGCCGTGGGCTTCCTTGAATTTGGCCAGGCCATGCAGGGTGCCTTTGTCCATGAATTCGAGGTAGGAGCGGGCGAAGCGTTCGGAGTGGCACTGGGTGCAGGTCTTGACCCAGGAGTCAAGCCGCTCTTCGGACCATTCGCTGGTGATGTTCTCGGCTATGCCGGGAACGGCGGGGTAGTTGGCCCAGCGTATCTTCCGTACGACGTTGTGGGCGTATTTGCCTTCATACTCGAAGTGGCAGCCGGCACAGGTGGGGGCGGTCTGCCCGCCTTTGGCGTAGGCGTCCTTCAGGGGGACTTCCCAGTTCCATTTGTCACCCATGAGGGACACGATCTTGCCGTGCTTGCTCATGGAGTAGGCTTCCCAGTTGTTGTGGTCTACGCCGCTGTGGCAGGTGGCGCACGCTTCGGGCTGACGCGATTCGGCCGCGGAGAATTCGTGCCGGGTGTGGCACATGTCGCATTTGTTCTGGTTGGTGTGGCACATGCTGCAGCCTTCGGCGATTTCGCGCTGGGGCATGGCGGCAAATACGGCAACTTCGACGTTGGCTTTCCAGTCAAGGGCGTGCGAGGGGCGTCCCTGCGGCCATTGTTTGTTGGGCCAGATGAGGGTGTCGCGCTCGGATTCGCGTTCGGCAAATTCCTGCAGGTGGCAGGTGCCGCAGACGTCTGCGGTGGGCATGCGCAGGTCTTTCATGTGGTCGGCTTTGCCTTTGGCGTTGATGTCGACGTGGCAGTCGATGCAACCAACTTCCTTGAGCTTTTCGTTGGCGCCGAGCCGGTTCATGGAGCGAAGGTTCTTCTCGACGTCTTCCAGTTTGGCTTTCTTGTAGTAAATGGGGTCGTCAGGCTTTAAGTTGCGGATCTTGTCCAGGTTGGCGTGGGTGCTCTTTTTCCAGGCGTTGACCCAGACCGGCGATTCGTCGGTGTGGCATTTGACGCATTCGTCGCGCGCTGCCACTTCTTTCATGGAGGTGGGCGGTTTGTAGAAGGAGGCAGGGTCAAAGTACATGCTCATGGGAATCGGTTCCCAGTATTTGGCCAGGGTGCCACGGCCCGCACCTTGTGCCGGGTCTTTGTAGCGCTTGACCAGCGCCTGGTGCAATTCTTTCGGTGAGGCCGATTGCTGCAGGTTCAGCGCTTTGTACGTTTCTTTGGGGACGCTGGGAAAGTCCGCGTAGGCAGACGCCGCCAATAAGGCGCCGCATGCGAGCGTGACCAGCCTCAGCCAAGGCTTGACAACCATTTTTCTCTCCTTACTCCGTGTTGATTTGTTGTGTCCGATATCCAGACTCGAAACCTAAATCGCTAAGCAATCAGGGCCTCTCCCTAGTCCGATATCTGTCTTTTCTGTAAATCCCCCAGGACTATCCCCAAGGCCTCCCTAAAACACCGCGTAGCCTAAACGTACAACTACTTCGTGTCAAGAAAATTGAGGGTAGTGTAGCGAACAAATAAATTGTCCGCGCCGGTACAAATGATCTGTCCGGGCCTGCCATTCCAAAAAAAGCGTAGAAAAATAGATGAGGTGGCTGCGGAAGGTATGCAATACAAAGTTGAAAAAAACACAGGAGAAAAAAATGCGGATTCAGAAGAAACGCTCAAGACCCAAATATTATTTCGTCGCAAGCCAGAATACGACACCGGCCAGCACGCCAACCAATGAAATACATGCGATCAGCAGGATCTTTACCCGGACCCGAAAAACTTCGATAGCCTCAACGACAAGTGCATTCTGTTCAGCAAGTGATTTGATCAACTCAGCGGACGCTCTCTGTTCATTGCTCAATTCAATGATTTTTGCCTCTAACAGACGAACCCGTTTATCCAGCTTATCCGGATTAACCAATCCGTCGCCGACTGGCGAGCTTGATGCGTCCGCAAAACCGCTCGAGTCGGACTTTGCCGCGGAAAAAACCTGTTTCGCCGCTTTGACAATATGAGGTGCGGATTCCAGCACGCTTCCCCATGGAATGATTTTTAACGCCGTTATCCAGATTGCCATTTTTAAACCTCGCTCTCAATCACATCTGGCAAAACCATGATCCGCGTAGAAGTTACATAGAACTTACATTCTGGACAATACCGCTGCAACGGTTTCACCAATGGCAGAAGGTGTCGGACAGATCGTGACACCAAGATCCCTCAGCATAGCAACCTTTTCCGCCGCACTTTCGCCCGGAGACGAAATAATCGCGCCGGCATGCCCCATGCGACGACCTTCCGGTGCGGTTAAGCCTGCGATATAGGCAATTACCGGCTTGCTCATATGATCTCTGGCAAAAATACCGGCTTGAACTTCCTGCGGCCCTCCGATTTCGCCAATCATGACGACTATTTCCGTTTCAGGATCTTCTTCGAACTTTTCCAGGATATCACGATGGGAACTGCCTATGATCGGATCCCCGCCAATACCTACCGAAGTGGATATGCCGATACCCAGAATCCTCATCTGGTCTGCTGCTTCATAACCCAGCGTTCCAGAGCGGCCAATAATCCCGACATTTCCTTTCTTATAGATGTGCCCCGGCATAATCCCCAGCATTGCCCGGCCTGGGCTGATCGTGCCGGCACAATTAGGGCCTGTGAGCACCATTCTATCTTTGATAGAAAAACGTCGCAAAAAGTTCTTGACGGTCATCATATCCTGTGTGGGAATCCCGTCAGTAATGGCCGCACAATATCTGATACCGGCATCCGCCGCTTCCATGATCGAGTCCGCTGCAAACGCGGGCGGCACAAATACGATAGTGGCGTCTGCTTCGACTTGTTCCACAGCTTCTTTTACCGTATTGAAGACGGGCAGACCCAGGTGTTGCTGTCCGCCCTTGCCGGGGGTTACGCCTCCCACCACGTTTGAACCGTAGTTAATCATATCCTGCGCATGAAAAGTACCGGTTTTACCAGTGAAACCCTGGATTATGATGCGCGTGTTTTCGTCAATTAAAATAGCCATTTACATTCCTTTGCATTCTTCTGCAACTACCTCATTACGGGCCTGGACAACTTTATCCGCCGCTTCCGCCAACGTTTTTGCCGTGATAATGGGAAGACCGCTTTCAGCAATGATGCGTTGACCTTCTTCAACATTTGTGCCTGATAAACGTACAACCAGCGGGACTTTAATACCGATATTGTTCACGGCATGCACGACGCCTTCCGCGATCCAGTCACAACGGTTGATCCCGGCAAATATATTGACCAATATTGCCTTAACTCCTTTATCGGCCAATACCAGACGAAACGCCTTTTCTGTACGCTCAGCAGATGCGCCACCGCCAACGTCAAGAAAATTTGCCGGATCTCCGCCAGCCAGTTGAATCATATCCATGGTGGCCATAGCCAGACCGGCGCCGTTAATCACGCAACCGATGTCGCCATCCAGGCCGATATAACTCAGTCCTTGATCGCCAGCCGCCATTTCCCGTGGGTCCCCCTGAGTTTTATCGCGCAACTCAGCAACTTCATGACGTCGAAACAAGGCATTGTCATCAAAACTCATTTTTGCATCCAATGCGATGAGTTCGCCGCTGCCCGTAACAACCAGGGGGTTGATTTCCAGCATATTCGCATCGAGGTCGCGTAACGCGCGATAGCAACCCTTTATCGTTTTGACAGCATGGGTTAATTGCGTAGCTTCCAACCCTAGCGCAAAAGCCATCTCCCGCGCTTGAAAATCCAGGAGACCGACAGAGGGTTCAATGTAAACTTTTTTTATGGCATCAGGATCTGTTTCAGCCAACTCCTCGATTTCCATTCCGCCTCGGGCAGAACCTATCATGACGACCCGCTCCGAACTCCGGTCGATCAAAAAGCAAAGATAGATTTCTTTGGCAATTTGCGTCCCTGCTTCAACGTAAACCCTTGAGCAAATTTTACCCATTGGCCCGGTTTGATGCGTTATCAAATATTTTCCCAATAATTCTTCCGCAGCCGCTTTAACTTCATCATGCGTCTTGCAGATCTTGATACCGCCGGCTTTACCGCGCGCTCCTGAATGAATCTGTGCTTTTACTACCCAAACATTTCCGTCAATTTCTCTAGCCCGCTGTACACTTTCATCGGGGCTGTAAGCCAGACCGCCTTCCGCGATCTTGACGCCATATTTCGTCAGAATCTCTTTCGCCTGATACTCGTGTATATCCAAGATGCATCACCTTATTTTATTATCAAATAGTCTTATCCGGTTATCTCATGAGGCTGTTCAGCAGAACAGGCCACGTCAATCAATGAGAACCATGCCCGTCCTAACGGGTCCCGGTGCGGAATTGATCGTTTTGAAGGCAGGAACCCTCAGCCGAAGCAGATTCGGGCTTCACAGGCGCCAGCCTCACTACGCTCCGTCAAGATGGACAAAGATGGCTGGAAACCTGCCATGCACAGATAGGGCTCCGGTGCAGCTAACTGTTTCAATAGAAATGGCTTCCTGCAATTCCATAACCCATTCCGACAAGTCAACAACCAACAAAGAAAAGGCCGCTAATCGCGGCCTCGAAAAGTGCATTACACGCCTTTGGCGCGCATTGCCTCTGCCATTCTGACCACGTTGTTGGCCATTCTTGCCGAAGCGGCATCGATGAGCCGCCCATCCAATGCGGCTGCGCCTTTACCTTGAGCGGCCGCCTCTTTCAAGGCAACCAGGATACGTTGTGCTTTTTCGATTTCCGCGGCAGGCGGCGTAAATACATCGTTGGCGAGCGCGACTTGAGACGGATGGATAGCCCATTTACCTTCACAGCCTAATGCCGCGGCTCTTCTCGCCGCCAATTTGAAGCCATCCGGATCTTTAATATCGCCAAACGGGCCGTCGATAGGGCGCAATCCGAAGGCACGGCACGCAACGGTCATGCGACTGATGGCGGCATGCCATTGATCACCCGGATAGTCCGGATTGAGCCCTCCAATATTTGTTGTTCTGGCGCGATTACTGGCAGCATAATCAGCTACCCCGAAATGCAGCGCTTCAAGGCGGCCCGCCGCTCCGTTTCGGGCAATGTCTTCTACGTTTGCCATTCCTAAAGCGGTTTCGATCAACGCTTCAATACCAATTCTGTTTTTTAGCCCTTGTTGCATTTCCAGCTGGTTCAGCATGGCTTCAACCATATAAACATCAGAATAAACCCCCACCTTCGGAATTAATATGGTATCCACCTTGTCGCCTGCTTTCTCGACCAGATCAACCACGTCACGCACCATGAATTGCGTGTCCAGGCCATTTATGCGCACAGAGACGGTAATGCCATGCGCTTTCCAGTCCAGATCATTGAGCGCTTCGATAATATTTTTACGCGCAGTCAGCTTGTCGTCGGGAGCAACTGCGTCTTCAAGATCGAGGAAGATGAAATCTGCACCACTTTTCAACGCCTTCTCAAACATGCCCGGGTTTGAACCGGGAACAGCCAATTCACAGCGCTGGATGCGCAAAACGGATGCTTCATATAATGTATGACTCATTAATCTTCCTGATCGAATTTAATTGATTTGGAGGCGTAGTTGGGAGAGGACTACGGATTTTCAATGTTCAGCCCTGGTTGAACCAATGCAACCTGGGCCCCATTTTGTTATTTATTGATAACTCGCCATTCTACTTTTGAAGACGGTAATGTCAATTTACTTTTGGTGATGGAGGAAATCATTGGCTGGAGTCGAGGCAAGCCGTAGATCGATCAGCGTTAATTCGGTCGTAGTTTTTATTACGGATTAAATACATTATGAATAAGATCGAGTTTTGGCCCTATTGCTTCTGATATCTTGATACGGCGCGGTTATGCTCTGCCAAATCATTGGAGAAGTGCGATTCCCCCTTCCCTTTGGCGACAAAATAGAGCGCATTGGTCCGGGCGGGATTGAGTGCAGCTTGAATGGAGGCGAGCCCCGGCAAAGCAATGGGCGTCGGCGGCAAGCCGCGGCGCGTATAAGTATTGTATTCCTGATCAGTTAAAAGGTCTTTTTTTCGGAGATTGCCATCAAACTTGTCACCAAGACCGTAAATAACGGTGGGATCAGTTTGTAATAACATGTTTAATCGCAACCGGTTGAGGAAGACAGCAGCTACCAGGACGCGGTCGCTTTCCTTTCCGGTTTCTTTTTCGACGATTGAAGCCAGAATCAAAGCCTGATAGGGGCTTGCCAGCGGAAGATCTGCCGCGCGCTCAGCCCATGCGGTGGCGACATGGTTCTGCATCACATGATAGGCACGTTTTAATATTGCCACGTCACTGCTGCCGCGTGCAAAAAAATAGGTATCGGGAAAAAACAATCCTTCTGCGGCGGTTTCGGTTGCACCGATCAGTTGCAGGATTTCGCCGCTGGTCAAACCAGCAGTGTCGTGCCGAAGCGCCGGGTGCTCATCCAGCGTCTGCCTGAGCTGGGAAAAAGTCCAGCCTTCTATGAATCTGATCTCGGTCTGATTGATGTCACCGTTGGTGATGCGTTCAAGCAATTGCAGCGGCGAGATACTTGCACTAATCTCATAATCACCCGCCTTGACCGATGACGCAGCCCCCATTACCCGCGATAGCAGGACAAAGGACCACATATCCGGCAAAATGCCAGCGTCGGCTAATTGCTTTGCGACACTTTTTAAACTGCTGCCCGGCTTGATGGAAAATTCGTAAGGAACCGTGGGGGGCTGAACCGGAACATTAAGTTGGTAAGCGAGCCATCCAGCGAACAGCAAGACCCCGGCAAAGGCAAGAAAGATCAAGCGTTTTAGCGTACGCAAAAGAACCTCTGAATAAATCTGTGAAGCGCTCGGTTGGCAGCTCGACTGGCAAAATCAGGATGATCACAATGCGTGAAGGGTCAGCCACAAGTATGGCGTAGTGGATGAACTATTTTACCGCAACTCGAAGATATGTGGCTGGCGGACGGCGTTGCCAGTTTGAGGCCGAAGAAAGCTCCTTGGCGCTGCACGAGATATCCCTAAGCAAGATAGGGAGTTCGTGTTTCCCCCGGAATGGCACGTCCCTCGAAAGGCATTACCCCGCCTGCACGATCCGGCTCACTTTTATAGTGAGCCTTCGTTTATCGTTACCTTAACCGAAAATCAGGTTTTACGGAAAACAAGTGTGCCATTTGTGCCGCCAAAGCCAAACGAGTTTGACATGGCAGCGTTAATTTCCATTTTCCGAGCAGTATTGGGAACGTAATCCAGATCGCATTGGGGATCCTGATCAAAAATATTGATAGTGGGCGGAGCCACTTGATGATATAAGGCCAGGGCGCTGAATATGGCTTCAATCCCGCCAGCAGCCCCGAGCAGGTGCCCAGTCATCGATTTTGTAGAGTTCACTACAAGCTTTTTCGCGTGTTCGCCAAAGCAGCGCTTCACCGCGACAGTCTCCGCTATATCTCCCAACGGCGTCGAGGTGCCGTGCGCGTTGATATAGTCCACTTCAGTGGAATTCATCCCCGCATTTCTGAGCGCATTATTCATACAGCGCGCAGCACCTTCTCCATCTTCCGAAGGTGCTGTCATATGATAAGCATCCGCGCTCATGCCAAAGCCGGCTAGCTCAGCGTAAATTTTCGCGCCGCGACGTTTGGCATGCTCCAGTTCTTCCAGAACCAGAATCCCGGCGCCTTCCCCCAGGACAAAGCCGTCCCGACCCATGTCCCATGGCCGACTGGCGGTAACAGGATCATCGTTGCGGGTCGACAGCGCCCGCGCCGAGGCAAAACCGCCAATGGCAAGTGGCGTTACACATGACTCGGCACCGCCTGCCACCATCACATCCACATCTCCATACTCGATCAACCGGGCTGAGTCGCCGATGCAGTGGGTAGCGGTGGTACAGGCAGTGACAATCGCGAGATTCGGTCCCTTGAAGCCAAACTTAATGGACAAGTTACCCGCAATCATATTAATGATGGTGCTGGGTATGAAAAATGGTGATATCTTGCGCGGACCGCCAGCGTGAAAAACATCATGCGTGGCCTCGATCATCGGCAAACCGCCGATGCCGGAGCCAATATTGACGCCAACGCGCTCGGCATCAAGAGAGGTATTGGCTATATCGTCAATACCTGCGTCCCGGACCGCCTGGATGGCTGCCGCCATACCGTAGTGGATGAAGATATCCATACGACGCGCATCTTTGGCGGAAAGATATTCCGTAACGTCAAAATCCTTTACTTCTCCGGCTATCTGAGAGGCAAATGCGGAAGCATCAAAACGAGTAATTCGTGTAATGCCGGATTTTCCAGCGAGAACGTTAGTCCACGCATCTGAAACGGTGTTACCGACAGGCGAAATCATGCCCAGTCCGGTGATAACTACCCTACGCTTGGACAAGGTGGCTCCGATATGGGATGTGCTTGAAGCAAAAATTAATTGCTGTGGGAATTGATGTAGTCGATAGCCTGCTGAACAGTGTTGATTTTCTCTGCCTGTTCATCAGGGATTTCGCATTCGAATTCTTCTTCCAGTGCCATGACCAGCTCTACGGTGTCAAGCGAATCGGCACCCAGGTCATCCACAAAAGAAGATTCACTCTTGACGTCGGCCTCATTCACTCCTAACTGCTCGGCCACTATTTTTTTTATACGCTGCTCTACATTTTCCATCTAGATACCTCTTCCGGTAAGAAAAACGCCGTCATTCTAGCAAGTTTTTGGTATTAATAAAATCTGAACGCTTTGAAGCTCAAAAGTAATCAACCTGACCCATAAAGGGGTTTTCCCGGCAATTTACTGGTTGAATGGCAAAAAAATTGAGGATGCACTATTAATCCATATACATTCCGCCATTCACATGAAGTGTTGCGCCGGTAATATACGCTGCACCCGGCGACGCAATAAAAGCGACTGCCGAGGCGATCTCTTCCGGACGCCCCAATCTGCCCAGAGGGACTTGCTGGAGCAGAAGTTGCTGCTGTTTTTCGGTGAGAGAACGTGTCATGTCAGTCTCTATGAAACCAGGTGCAATACAATTGACAGTGATGTTGCGGCTACCCACTTCACGCGCTAAAGATTTGCTGAAGCCGGCTATGCCGGCTTTGGCAGCGGCATAATTAGCCTGACCCATATTGCCGGTAGAGCCTACCACCGAGGAGATATTGATTATGCGCCCATAACGGGCCTTCATCATGGCTCTCAGCACTGCGCGGCTCAAACGGAATACTGATTTGAGATCAGTTTCCATGATTTCATCCCATTCCTCATCTTTCATTCGAAGAAGCAAATTATCGCGGGTAACGCCGGCATTATTCACCAGGATTGCGATATCGCCAAATTCCTCTTGTACGGCTTTAAGAACGCTCTCAATCTGAACAGCATCGTTTACGTTCAATGTCATGCCGACACCCTTGAAGCCCGCTTCCTTGAGGTAGCCGCTAATGATTTGGGCGCCACCCTCGGTAGTGGCAGTGCCTATCAGGGTGGCATTTTGCCTGGCCAGCTCAAGCGCAATGGCCCGACCGATACCGCGGCTGGCGCCGGTTACGAACGCGATCTGATTTTGCAGCATTATTCTCCAGTACACCCAGTCAAGATCAACAAGGATAAGCTCTGCGCTATAAAAGCCGCCAAGCTCATCAATAGTATGGCAACCTACAATAATATGTCGACAGCATGGCGAAGCGCTACGCTGTCCGCCAGTGCCAGGCTCTGCAAATTCGCATCTATACGTTTGGTAAGCCCCGACAGTACTTTTCCCGGCCCGCACTCCACCACATGGGTAACGCCGGCGGAAGCAAAAGAGCGAACGATTTCGGTCCAGCGCACCGGGCTGCATAATTGCCGTATCAGAATTCTTTTTATGCCTTCAGGATTTTCGTGCCGCTGCACGTCAGCATTGTGCAACAGTGGCGTTGCTGGCGCCCTGAGCATCAGCAATTCCAACCGCTGTTGCAGTCTGTCAGCCGCCTGGCTCATGAGGGAACAATGCGAAGGTATGCTCACAGGCAACATCAGCGCCCGCTTCGCGCCTTTCGACTTGGCCAGTTCCATCCCGCGCAGCACTGCATTTTTGTGACCGGCGATCACTATCTGGCCAGGCGAATTAAAATTCGCCGGCTCCAGCAATTCTCCGTCGGAAGAATTTGTGATTTCGTCGCAAAGCGCTCTCACTACCTCATCGTCAAGCCCGAGAATTGCCGCCATGGCGCCGACACCTTCCGGTACTGCCTGTTGCATTACCTCGGCTCGAAAGCGTACCAATGATAGCGCATCTGAAAAAGCCAGTGCGCCCGACGCCACCAAGGCAGTATATTCTCCCAGGCTATGGCCCGCCATGAGTGCCGCGTTCACGTCTCCCAGGCTTTGCCAGGCGCGATATACCGCAATGCCGGCCATCAGCATCAGCGGTTGAGTATTGACAGTCAGATTAAGCTCATCGCTCGAACCATCATTGACCATCGTCCAAAAATCCTGCCCGAGCACAGAAGATGCCTCGGCAAAGGTTTCGCGCACGATGGGGAAATCAGCATAACCCTTCATCATGCCTATCGATTGCGAGCCCTGCCCGGGAAAAACACATGCGAATTTTACGGAAGCAGTCATTGTTGACTGCATCCATTTGAACAGAAGCAGTTGATAATTCCTGGATATCTTTGGATGAGAGTAAAACCGGGATAATAGTGTTGCATTAAATTAGGAAATAGCATTCTTCTAATGCCTTATTGCGACAAACAATAAAAGCGAGGGATAATCAGACGGTAAAAACACGCTTCTTGTGATTTACGCGGAGGTTAGCAGCTCTACCATGAAATCAATACCGCTCCCCAGGTAAATCCTCCTCCTACGCCTTCCAGAAGTACATGCTGACCGGATTGAATGCGGCCATCGCGTACGGCAACATCCAGCGCCAGCGGAATGGAGGCGGCTGAAGTGTTGCCATGCTTGTCCAGCGTGGCAACCACCTTTTCCATTGGGATACCCAATTTTTTTGCCGTGGAAATAATGATACGGATATTAGCCTGATGGGGAATCAGCCAGTCAATATCGGATACCTCCAGATTATTTTCCGCCAAAGCCTCGCGCACAACATCTTCCAGGACTTTTATAGCAAATTTGAAGACCGTATTGCCTTCCATCATAACAAACGGGTTGCCTTGAATCTTGCCATGAGAAAAGCTTCCAGGCGCCGTCAGGATACCCTTATAGCTTCCATCCGCATGAAGATGGCTTGAAATTATTCCCGGGCGATCACTCCGGGTGAGTACGACAGCACCTGCGCCGTCGCCGAATAGCACGCAGGTACTACGGTCGCTCCAGTCGAGTATGCGCGAGTAGACTTCCGCCCCGACGACCAGAGCCGTACGATATTTTCCGGCACGAATAAACATATCAGCGGTGGCAAGCGCATAGATAAAGCCGCTGCATACAGCCTGCACGTCAAATGCAGCGCAATCCTTCACGCCGAGCTTATCCTGCAGAATGCAGGCCGTACTGGGAAAAATCACATCCGGCGTCGTGGTGGCGACAATAATCAGATCGATTTCTCCAGCATCGATCTTCGCAGCCTTCATTGCTTCACGGCTGGCATTGAGCGCCAGATCGCTCGCCATCTGGCTATCCGTCGCGATGTGCCGCTGTGCAATACCGGTACGACTGCGTATCCACTCGTCGCTGGTATCCACCATTTGCTCAAGATCAAGATTGGTGAGAATTTTTTCAGGCAAATAGCTGCCTGTCCCGATAACCCTGGAGTACATCATGCGCGATTCTCTTCCGCCAGAGGCCGAGGATATGAGGATGAGTTTTCTGGATGATGCGGCAGCTGCGCAACCCGTTCGCTGATGTGATTCAGCATTCCGCTGCGAACCTCATCCACCGCCCGGGCAATAGCGAAACCAAACGCGTGACTATCAGCCGAGCCATGGCTTTTAATGACGACCCCGCGCAACCCCAGCAAACTGGCGCCATTGTATCGGCGGTGATCCACCCGGCGCTTGAATGCATTAATGACTGGCGAGGCGATGAGTCCCGCGAATTTTGTGAACAGATTGCGCCTGAATTCCTCACGCAAGTAAGTGGAAAGCATTTGCGCCACCCCTTCCGAAGTTTTCAGGGCCACGTTACCCACGAATCCGTCACATACAACCACATCGGTTGTTCCTTTATAGATGTCGTTACCCTCGATATTGCCGTAAAAATTAAGGCCGCTGTTACGCAGCAGCTCTGCTGCCCGTTTCACTACCTCATTGCCCTTGATCTCTTCCTCGCCTATATTCAGCAAGCCGATGCTGGGCTTCTCATTGTTTTCAACGGAAGATATCAAGGTTGCCCCCATCACCCCGAATTGAAGCAGATGCTCCGCACTACAATCCACGTTGGCACCTAAATCAAGCACATAAGTGTGCCCTTTTATGGTGGGCAATACCACGGCCAGAGCCGGTCGGTCGATTCCAGGAAGTGTTTTCAGCACAAACCGGGACGTTGCTATCAATGCGCCGGTGTTACCTGCGCTGACGCATGCCTGTGCTTCACCACTCTTTACCAGGTTGATAGCGACTCGCATCGAAGAGTTTTTCTTACCTCGCAATGCGAGGGCGGGCGACTCGTCCATGCCCACTACTTCACTTGCGGAGTGAATCCTCAACCGGGGGCTGGAGGCAACCTTGGCGGCGCGCAATTCAGTTTCGATAACGTCGGGCAGTCCAACCAGAATGATGTCACTTCCGGTGTTACGATGGAGATACTCGACGACTGCAGGAACCGTCACATGAGGGCCGTGATCGCCACCCATGCAGTCTACCGCTACGGTGATATTCAATTTTGGAACGCCCTTGAGGTGGGGATAGAGTTGATCCCCAGAACGGGGCGATTTAATCTCCTTTTGCTTTGACGACCTTTCTGCCCCGGTAATAACCGGTGGGGCTGATATGGTGACGCAAATGTACTTCGCCAGTACCGGGGTCCACCGTCAACGGCGAACTGGTGAGAGAATCATGCGAACGGTGCATGCCGCGCTTGGATGGGGATTTCTTGTTCTGTTGGACTGCCATGGTATTCAGCTCCTTAAATATATTTTCAATGCAGGCTTTTCAGTGCCGCCAACGCAGCAAAAAGCGATCTTTCCCCTGCCATATCCTTACTATCCTGCTTGATCGAGCATTCGCTTTCCCCATGACGTGGGGAAAGTGGCAAACTCAGGATTATTTCGTCCTCGATCAGCGCCATAACATCCATGTCGGGGGTCGCCAGAACACACTCGACCGACTCATCTTCATCAAGGCGGGACAGCTCATTTTCATTTTGCGCCAGCAGCAGGTACGCCCGCAAATCCAGCACATATCCATATTCGCCCAGACAACGCTGGCAACAGAGATTTATCGACCCCTGAACAGCTATTTTCAGGAGCGGCCTGGCATTTATGTCCAGCGCGCCAGTTATCGCGTATTGCAACTCGCCGCCGCCGGACGTCAGATAATCCTGTAACCGATCGAGCTCGGACAACGCGATTTTACCATGATGCGCCCCGGCATTATGGGCAAAATCGAGAGCATCAATGATGAGTCGTACCGGCATAAGAGTAGAAATCTTTTTTATAAAATGAAATGTGAATATTCTCTTTCGCGTATTGCCCGCTACCCCGCTTCAATTGCATCCGTCAATGCTGTTCAATTGATAAGTTTGTGTATTTAAGATTAAAATCTGCCGGCATGTATTCTTGTGGGCATGTATGTAGTATGTATACGGCGCGCATAATATATTTTTTGCCTCTTAGTGTCAAAAACCTGATAAAGATAAACTTTGAAAACACAACGAATTGCCCAGCGACTTGTGTTGGGATCCAGTTCCATATATCGCCACGAACTGCTTCGGCGCTTGCAAATTCCATTTGAAGTTTATAATCCGGAAATAGACGAAACTCCCCTGGCCGAAGAGCGTCCTGACACGACTGCCTTGCGCTTGGCCGCCGCAAAGGCGCGCATGGTTGCCGTGAGTCACCCTGATGCCTTGATCATAGGCGCTGACCAGGTAGCGGTATTGGAGGGGATTCAGCTCGGCAAACCGCTCAATCATGCAAATGCGACCCAGCAGTTGCGCCTCATCCGCGGAAAAGAGGTTGTATTCCATACTGCCTTGAGCCTGCTGAATAGCGATAAAGACAATATGCAGATACGACTTGTCTCGTCCCGCGTCAAATTCCGTGAACTAAGCGACCGGCAAATTGACAATTATCTCGATAGAGAACAGCCGTATCACTGTGCCGGAAGTGCCAAGCTCGAGGGATTGGGGATCGCATTGATCGAACATATCGTAAGCGAGGATCCCAGTGCACTGATCGGGTTACCGCTGATTGCACTGGTGGAAATGCTGACGCGCGAAGGTGTGGAGATAGTGTGAATTCCGGTACTCTCTATCTCATTCCCGCTCCCTTGGGCCCAAGTGATATCACCTGGATAATCCCCCCCGCTGTCCGACAATGCGTAGCGGCGCTTGATCATTATATTGTCGAGCACCCAAAGACCGCGCGGCGGTTTCTGAAACAGATCGGTTGCGTCCTGCCAATACAGAAAATCAGCATGCAGGTATTGGATGAACACACTCAAGCCAGGGAATATGAAAAACTGCTTGCACCCCTCCTCGAAGGCAGCGATATCGGACTCTTATCTGAAGCGGGCTCTCCGGCGGTAGCGGACCCTGGGGCAGGGTTGGTGCGCCTTGCTCATCAAAAAAATATCCGGGTGGTGCCGCTGGTAGGGCCATCCTCCATACTGCTGGCGCTGATGTCGTCGGGATTGAACGGTCAGCGCTTCACATTTCACGGTTACCTTCCCGTTGAAAATGACAGGCGTACCAAAAAAATAGTTGAGCTGGAAAAAAATTCGTTAACCGGCGATCAAACCCAGATATTTATCGAGACGCCATATCGTAACCAAAAGTTGCTGGAATCCATTCTTTCCACCTGCCGTGATGACACTGCTCTTTGCATCGCCTGCAACCTCACCCTGGCAGATGAATTCATTTCAACCAGAACAATCCGGGAATGGAAACAAGCTTTGCCCGATGTTCATGATAAACCCGCCATCTTTTTGCTGCAGGGCTGACCGATCAGGCAAAATTGTAATCACCGCAACCCTCCACCGATTCCCGTGGCAATCAGTGCCTCCGCCGCTACTGCGCCGAAGCGTCGGGCGAGGCGCTCGCTGAATCCTTCCCGGGTCGTGTAATCCACGATGTGTTCAGCTTTGATAATTTCCCGCGCGACATAGTCTGCACTGCCTATCGCATCGACAAGCCCCAGTTCTATGCTTTTTTGACCCGTCCAGACGATGCCGCTGAATATCTCCGGTGTTTCCTTCAGGCGCCCCCCCCTTCCCTCCTTCACTACCTGAATAAATTGTTCGTGGATATCGTTCAGCATTTTTTTGGCGTATTCCTCCTGACCCGGATTGGGAGGCGAAAAAGGATCAAGAAAGCCCTTGTTTTCCCCTGCGGTGAGCAACCGCCGTTCGACGCCAAGTTTTTCCATCGCGCCCGTAAAACCGAATCCGTTCATCAGCACGCCGATGGAACCGACCATGCTCGCTTTATCCACGTAAATTTTATCGGCAGCGACGGCAACATAGTAACCACCGGATGCACAGATGTCTTCTACTACGGCATAAAGAGGAATTTCCGGGTACTCGGCACGCAGACGGCGGATCTCATCATTGATGTACCCCGCCTGTACCGGACTGCCGCCCGGGCTGTTGATGCGCAGGATAACACCCTGCGTTTTTGCATCCTTGAACGCATGCTGCAAGCCGGCGTTGATATTATCAGCACTGCTAACGCTATCGGGAGAGATTACGCCCCGCAGCTCGACCAGGGCAGTATGTTTACGCGACATGGACATATCGTCCCCACTAAACCAGCCAGAGAAGATGAATAACAAAATAAACAAATAGATAAATGTAAGCGACTTGAAAAATATGCTCCATTGACGCGCCCTGCGCTGTTCCTGCAGAGAAGAGAGCGCCAGTTTTTCAAGCACCTGCTTTTCCCATCCTTCGTTGCGATTTTCTGAATCTGCCATGTTATTTCAATCCTTCCAATGAAGTGATATAGCGAACTGCGCGGAACCGAGTTCAACCAAAACGTTACGCTTTCTACCCTATTTCCGCAAACCCCTTCCCCTTGTCTGAGTCAGGGATGGAATCCTGGCAGGCCTCCGGCTGGCCGGAAAAATCAGGTATATCGCTCGCCGACCCATTATGGGCACAAAGGCGTACTATCAGCATCCAGCTCAAGCAAAAATTTGCGTAGGTCTTCCGCCAGCGGCGCCTCAATACAAAGCTTTCTCCCGGTTACCGGATGCGTAACTTCGATGATAAAGGCATGCAGGAACATGCGCTTGAGACCTTGTTCGGGGCCAAGCCTCATCAGTTCCCTGTTCAATGCGAAGTCTCCATACTTATCGTCGCCTGCTATGGGGAAATCCAGATGAGCGAGATGCACGCGAATTTGATGAGTACGGCCCGTTTTTAACTCCGCTTCCAGCAGACTAAAATTCTGCCAGGATTTTTTCAGATTAAAAACGGTGTGAGAGCTCTTCCCCTCTTCGCTTCCTTTCCCATCGGCAATCACCGCCACGCGCCGTTCGCCCGCGGGCGTCACGTATTTCCTGAGAAACAGCTTGACGCTTTGTCTCGTATTGCGCCACTTGCCTTTTACCAGCGTAAGGTACCGCTTTTCCATCATCCCTGCACGGATCACCCGGTGCAATTCAACGAGCGCAGCCCGGTTCTTGGCCAGGAGCAAAATCCCGGAAGTCTCCCTGTCGAGGCGATGGACCAGTTCCAGAAATTTCCAGTCGGGGTGCTGGGCGCGTAATTGCTCGATGACACCGAAACTCACGCCGCTGCCGCCATGCACTGCGACTCCCGCGGGCTTATTGATGACGATAAGGACTTCGTCCTCAAATAAGATTTCGAATGGAATAAATTGGCTTTTAGTTACTTTCTTTCTGAGTGCAGAACTTCTTTCCGCCATCCTCACCGGTGGTATACGTACCATATCGCCCAGTTGAAGATGACAATCCGCACCGATGCGCTTGCTGTTAAGTCGAACCTGCCCGCTCCGCAATAGCTGGTAGATATGACTTTTAGGCACATTTTTCAGGCGTTTGATCAAGAAATTATCGATACGCTGACCTTTACTGTCCTCGCCTATAATTTCTGTAACCGCCGGACTCAGAGGAAATTCTTTGCCTAAATCCTTAGTTCTACTTATACTTGCCAATTCGGGGTTCCAGCCTATCCTTTATCCGGTGCGTAAAGTGGCGCTGTTGATGGGATTTTGTCCGAGGTATAAGAGCCAATCCCGAAATCTGGTTAACGTCGCTCACCACTAAAGTAGCGATAGTAATGGATTTACGCGCTCGAAGCACACGTCGATTTCAGTTTTCAGTTTCGTAGCGCCCGCTTGCGGGCAGCCATAGTCGAAGCCTGATTGAAACTTAATTTCCTGGCTCTGCTTGTCAGAAAAGCAGGGCCACTGTGACAAGCCAGAGAAATAGTCATCTTACACCAGCAGCCCGACATACATGACAAAGTTGCCTGACTAAAAGCTCTCGTATACGCTGCGTCGGGGACTTTCCTCTTCGCGCGTAGGCTATCTACCCGTGACCAGAGCGCGGGGGGCATAAAATGAAACGCATGCTATTTAATGCGACACAGCCGGAAGAACTGCGTGTCGCCATTGTTGATGGTCAAAAACTGATTGACCTCGACATTGAATCTGCCGGCAAAGAACAACGCAAGAGCAATATCTACAAAGCCGTTATTACCCGCCTTGAGCCGAGTCTCGAAGCCGCTTTTGTCGAGTACGGCGGGGAACGGCATGGCTTTCTGCCATTCAAGGAAATTTCCCGCTCTTATTTCAAGGAAAATGCAGACCCAGCCCGCGTTCGCGTCCAGGATGCGCTCCGTGAAGGCCAGGAGCTCATTGTTCAGGTGGACAAGGATGAACGCGGAACCAAGGGGGCTGCACTCACCACCTATATTTCCCTGGCAGGCCGCTATCTGGTCCTGATGCCCAATAATCCTCGCGGCGGAGGTGTATCTCGCCGCATAGAGGGCGAAGACCGCGCGGAACTGCGTGACGTCATGGCACAACTGAGCATTCCTTCCGGCATGAGCATTATAGCCCGTACCGCTGGAATAGGGCGAAGTGAAGAAGAATTGCAGTGGGATCTCAATTATTTGCTGCAATTGTGGCGCGCCATTGAAGATGCTTCCAGCAGCCAAAGCGGCGCTTTCCTGATTTATCAGGAAAGCAGCCTGGTAATCCGCGCCATACGAGATTACTTTCATCAGGAGATCGGAGAAATCCTGATCGATACTGAAAGTATCTACGAGCAGGCGTGCCAGTTCATGAGCCACGTCATGCCGGCCAATGTCAACCGGGTCAAGCTCTACCGTGACGATGTGCCACTATTTTCACGTTTTCAGATTGAGCACCAGATTGAGACCGCTTATTCGCGTCAAGTCACACTACCCTCGGGCGGTGCTATCGTTATCGACCACACTGAAGCACTGGTGTCGGTTGACGTAAACTCGGCACGGGCCACCCGCGGTTCGGATATCGAGCAAACCGCGCTCAACACGAACCTGGAAGCCGCCGAAGAAATCGCACGGCAGCTGCGTCTGCGCGACCTGGGCGGACTCGTGGTGATTGACTTCATCGACATGGAAATCGCTCGTAACCAGCGTGAGGTGGAAAACCGGCTGCATGATGCGTTGCGTTATGACCGCGCACGCGTGCAGATGGGCAAGATTTCCCGTTTTGGTTTGCTTGAACTATCGCGTCAACGCCTGCGCCCTTCGCTGGGTGAGAGCAGTTATATCTCCTGTCCGCGTTGTCACGGTACCGGACACATCCGCGGCACTGATTCCTCTGCATTGCACATTCTCAGGATAATTCAGGAAGAAGCGATGAAAGAGAATACCGCCGTGCTTCACGCTCAAGTACCGGTTGATGTGGCTACCTATCTACTGAATGAAAAGCGTTCGGAAATTCATGCAATCGAAGCCCGATTAAAGGTAAGTGTAGTACTGATTCCGAATATTCATCTCGAAACACCAAACTACAACATCACCCGCTTGCGTCATGACGATGTGAAACTGAGTGAAATTCAAACCAGCTATCAAATGGTGGAGAAACCAGCCCCGGAAATTTCGTTACCCTCAGCTGCGCAAGAGGCCAAGCCGGCACGGCAGCAAGCTGCTGTACGAGGTATTACGCCGCCGCAACCCGCTCCGATACGTGAGCATAAACCTCATCATGAACCGGAGCAGCTTTCTTTTCTGGATAGAATATTCAGCTGGTTCAAGCAGATGGGTGTGGCAGAAAAAAACATGCGGCCAGAGCAGGTAAAGGCCGGTCCGCAACGAGTAGACCGCGGCCGTGGTCGACGAGAGCGCGGGCGCGAAGTGCGCGATGGCGAGCACGAAAAAACACCGCGAGCCACTCAGCGTGGGCGCGACGATCGTGGTGAGCATGGCGGTGAAGCCGCTAATGCATCAAGTCTTGCCCGGGATGTTGCGCCTCAGCGTGGGGAACGTAGTGATGCGAAGTTGCAGGGTGAACGCTCCGCTCAAAAAAAGCATCCGCGGCCACCACGCGAAGAGAAAATCCGAACCGAACTCAAACCACGACCAGAAGAACAGCCTGTAGCTGAAGAAACCTTGCAGCAGGGTGAAGACAGCGGACGACGTAGACGTCGTGGCGGGAGACAGCGTGATCGGGGTGATCGCACAGAGCGGACTCCCCATGAAAATAAACAGCCAGCGGTGACAGATTCTCACACTCAGCGAGCTGCTGACCAGGCGACGCATGAAAAAAGCCCCATTCCGGAAACCCTTTCCGCATCAATGCAGGAGGCATCGGCGCTCATCCTTACCCTCCCTCCTCTGCAGGGAGAGGGAGCAGAGACACCTTCGGAGTCAACGGGTAACCCTCATTCTGAATCTTTGCATGAGGATGAAAATATGCCGGTAATTGATATGCCGGTAATTACCCAGCCAGTGTCGGCAGCACCGACCTCGCCCTTACCTGTCCCGATAGCGCCCGAGCCGGAAACGGAGCAGGATAAGCAGCAAACCGTTCAGGAGCCCGCTCATGAACCTATCAAGGAACTGGCAACAGCAAGCTCGCCCGCCTCTATCACAACCATACCGGAACCGTCTCCGGATGAAATTGAAATTGGCAACACAAATAATGGAGCTGCTGCCGCCGACATCGAGGTAATGATCCCTGTATCCGAACGGGAAGAAACCCGTTTGCCCCAGCGATCGCCGGCAATCGAACCGTTGAACCTGGTGGCGAGTGGATTAATCATGATCGAAACCCAACCGGAGAAGATAAAAACGGCTGAAACCGAGGCGGCAGTAGAATCAGCGCTACCGCAACGCCGGCGGAAAAGAACACCTCCTCCTCCGGTAGTGAACCAGGAAGAACCGTTAGTGCAAGTCGAAACGCATAAATAGGATTCGGTATCTGCAAAAGATAAAAGGCGGGACAGAACACTCCCGCCTTTTTACTGCACCTGCGAAGTACTTGTTCAGGCGCTGTTCTCCAACAGCCTGTCGGACCGGCCAGGCACTCTCTCGCCGCAATTCTTCAATCCGACAGGCTGCTAGCTATTTTCACCACGAAGCCAGATGAGCAATCCGCGTCCCGCTTCCTCGACCATATTCAGTACGTGCTCGAAACCCTGATTTCCTCCGAAGTAGGGATCAGGCACTTCCTCCACGCCTTCCGAATATCGCTCACTGTATTGCATCAGCAATCCAAGCTTATGGCTATATTGGGGCGGACATTCTCGTTCGAGTATGGCCAGATTCGCCCTGTCCATCGCCAGAATATAGTCAAAAACCTCGAAATCCGTTTCATCCACCTGACGCGCGCGCAATTCCGTTGCGTCATAACCTCGCCGCGCCGCTGCTTTCTGAGCCCGCGGATCCGGCGGTGCACCGATATGATAATCATGCGTACCGGCGGAATCGATATGGATAGCATTCTCAAAGCCGGCAGCGATAACTTGATGTCTAAAGACAGCCTCCGCAGTGGGAGAGCGACAAATATTGCCCATGCAAACAAACAAAACACGAGTCTTGGTATTTTCTCCTCTGTTCATAATCAGCAATACCTCCTTCTGCCGCTATTCCATCTTATCCAAACATAATATTATAATACATCGTCATATAAAGTATTACCGGTGCTGTCCCGCAAGTTGAAGAATCGAAATTCTGCATAATAGTGAACTTTCCAACAAGTGCGACGACTGCTGAGCACGCCGATCAACTGGACTGGCAACTGAACCGCAAAGCAGGAACGCTGTTGAGGTTACCTAATACGGCAACTCCGCATCCGGTTTGACCTGTAAAATAACCTTGCGAAAATCCTTCTGTATACGGTTTAAAGCTGCCTCGTTGTCAGCCTCAAATCGTAGCACGATCACGGGCATAGTATTGGATGAGCGTGCCAATCCAAAACCGTCCTTATATTCGACCCGCAGTCCATCGGTGGTAATCACGCGCTCCGGATTATCGAAGCGCGCAGTTTTCTGTAATTGCGCGATAACGTGGTAGTTTTCGCCTTCTTGCAATCTTATCTGCAATTCAGGGGTGCTAAGGGCATCCGGGATTTCACTGAATGCAAGATTGATATCCGTTGTGGAACTGAGTAGCTCCAGCAGACGCGCACCTGCATAGAGCCCATCATCAAATCCATACCAGCGTTCATTAAAAAAAATGTGTCCACTCATTTCTCCGGCCAGCAACGCACCGGTTTCTTTCAATTTACCTTTTATGAATGAATGTCCTGTCTTCCACATGATAGGCTCGCCACCATGTTGCCTGATCCAGGGAGCAAGATTGCGAGTACACTTCACGTCAAAAATGATCCGTCCGCCCGGATTTCTGGACAATACGTCGACAGCAAACAACATCAATTGGCGATCGGGATAAATAATGGTACCGCTCTTGGTAACCACCCCCACACGATCACCGTCGCCGTCGAAGGCAAGACCTATTTCCGCATCGTCGGTTTTAAGCGCCTCAATCAGATCCCGCAAGTTCTCGGGAACGGACGGGTCGGGATGATGATTGGGAAAAGTCCCGTCAACCTCACAGAACAGCTCGGTTACCTCGCATCCCAATCTGCGATATAGCTCAGGTGCATAGCGGCCGGGTACACCATTACCGCAATCAATGACGATTTTCATGGGACGCGTCAGCTTCACATCGCTGGTTATGCGTTGAAGATATGTTTCGGCAATATCGTGCGTGCGATAGTCGCCATTGCCGTAAGAAAAATCATTATTTTCAATCCGCACACTCAAGGCTTGAATGGATTCAGCGGCCAAGGTTTCACCACCCAATACCATCTTCAAGCCATTATATTCCGGAGGATTGTGGCTGCCGGTAACCATAACACCTGAATAATTGCACAACATATGGGCAGCGAAGTAGAGCATGGGGGTGGCGACCATCCCGACGTCTATCACGTCGATACCGCTTTTTTGCAAACCTTTCGCGAGTGCCTGCGCCAGTTCGGGGCCTGATAACCTGCCATCGCGCCCTATCGCTATCGATGCAAGTCCGCGTGCTCGTGCTTCAGATCCGATAGCGTGACCAATGGCTTCGACGATTTCAGCAGTCAGTGTTTTCCCGACAATACCTCTAATATCGTAAGCCTTGAAAATTTCGTGCGGGAATGTGTACATTAGAGTAGCGTGGAGGTTGAATAGGTAATATTTGGGTACAACTCAACTAGCAGCCTGTCGGACTTGAAGAATCGCAGTTTGCAGCCGATTTCCTTTAAGTCCGACAGGCTGCTAGTACCTGAAAAAACAGCCATAGTCACCGATGAGGACTATGGCTTTCTGTTTTCAGCGATCAAATACTTGCTTTCGTTAATGATGACCTGACGCCGCACCCCCTTTAAGGGTGTAGCGCGTACCACAGTATGGACATAGTGCTTCGCCTGTGCCTTCTATCGGCAAGAACACGCGAGGATGCGAATTCCATAACAACATTGATGGCATTGGGCAATGAAGCGGCAAATCATCAAGGGTGACTTCGATTTGGCGCTCTTTATTATTGCTGGCATGATTCTGCATCGTTTCTCTCAGCTTGTATCAAATATAGATTCGCGGAATCAGACGTAGGTGAGCCAGTCGGCATGGTTTTCGGTCTTGCCCCTGGCACAGTCAAAAAACATGGTTTGCAGCCTTTCGGTTATCGGGCCGCGTTTTCCGCTGCCGATTCTACGATTATCGAGTTCCCGAATCGGGGTCACTTCCGCTGCAGTACCGGTAAAGAAGGCTTCATCAGCACAATAAACTTCATCGCGGGTAATTCGCTTCTCGATTACCGGAATTCCGATTTCTTCGGCAAACGTCAGGATGGAAGCACGCGTAATACCCTCGAGGCAGGAGGTCATATCCGGCGTATAGAGCTTGCCATGCTTGATGATAAATATATTTTCGCCCGCTCCCTCCGCCACATAACCGTCCACATCCAGCAGCAGCGCTTCATCATAGCCGTCAGTCGCAACCTCCTGGTGAGCCAATATCGAATTTGCGTAGGTCGCAACCGACTTGGCACGACACATGTTGACATTGACATGATGACGCGAGAATGAGGATGTCTTGACACGAATGCCGTTTTCCAGGCCCTCCGTGCCCAAATAGGCACCCCATGGCCAAGCTGCGATAGCCACATGCACGGAAAGCGTCGTGGCTGAAATACCCATGGCTTCGGAGCCGTAGAAAACGATCGGCCGGATATAGCACGATTCCAGCTTGTTCTGCCTGACCATATCGCGCTGCGCCTCCATCAGCGTCGCCTTGTCATAAGGTATTTTCATCATGAAAATATGTGCGGAATTAAACAAACGATCTGTATGCTCCTGCAAACGAAAAATCGCAGGGCCTCGGGGCGTTTGATAGGCACGCAAACCCTCGAATACGCCTAACCCATAATGCAGGGTGTGGGTAAGCACATGAGTGGTAGCATCACGCCACGGAATTACTTTTCCATCGCTCCAGATCACGCCGTCGCGGTTGGACATTGACATTCAGGGACTCCGGAGAGAATTGAGAATTGCGTATTCTAACGCATTTTTCCTTGAAAAATGAAAACGCTGGCTGCATACACCCACTCCGCTGCTTATCAGCAGTAGTCGCTGAAATTCAACAGAGCGTTGGCAAAGGGATAAACACAGATCAAAGATGATCGGCTAAAGATGGGATGTACCAAATACTTCATCCCACAATCGCAATACTGCGAAGGATCCGTCTTTCAAATAATCTGCTTCAACTCGTGCAAACTTTCGCGATTTGCCTTCCGTCGAGGGTGTGCCCGCCAAGCCCGAGTCCCCGCTCAATCTTAGTCTATGTTGAATCCGCCGGAATTCCCGATAGGCGCCGAGCGCTCGCTCCGCAGTTTCCTCGTGGATAAGCCCAAGTTTTCCAGCAAGCCGCAGCAGCGCAATGTTGCCGATGTTGTTGGTCAATTCCGGATGGTCGCAGGCATGACCCAGGACCAGGTATTGCACGATGAATTCAACATCAATAATACCCCCACGGTCATGCTTGACGTCGAATAACCCACTTGAATTGGGATGGGCATCAAGCATTTTTTGCCGCATGGCCGACACCTCGCGTTTCAGGCTTTCCAGTTCGCGAGGCTGGCGAAGCACTTCCTTGCGAGTGCTCTCGAAAGCTTCCCCTACATGAACATCTCCCGCTACGAATCGCGCCCGTGTCAATGCCTGATGCTCCCAGACCCAGGCATGATTCCGCTGGTATTGATCAAAAGCCTGGACCGAACTTACCAGCAAGCCGCTGCTGCCGTTCGGGCGCAGGCGTAAATCGGTCTCATACAACAAGCCGGCTGAAGTGTAGCTTGTCAGCCAGGAGTTGATGCGCTGACTCAGCCTGGCGTATATTTCCGCTGCATCGGGATGGTTGTCGTCATAAAGAAAAATGATGTCGAGATCCGATGCATAACCCAATTCTTTCCCACCCAGTTTGCCATAGCCGATGATGCCAAAAGCAGGCGGTTCATCCCGGTGCTTTTTTCTCAACCCTGACCAAGCCAAGCCCAATACGGAATCAAGTATCAGATCTGCCAGATCGGTCAGGTAATCGCTCAAGGTTTCCAGCGGCAGCAATCCTTCCACGTCCTGAGCGAGCAATTGAAATACCTGAGCGTGTTGAAAATGCCGCAGTACATCCATTTGTTGCTCGATATCATTGCCTGCGGGTCCACAAGCCTCGTTTAATTGCTGAATCAACCTTGACTTGACTCGAGACCAATCCGGCACGGTCTGAAGATCAGCCGGATTGAGCAGCTCATCCAGCAATATGGGATGTCTGCTCAGATACTCGCTGGCCCACTGGCTTGTGCTGACAAGTTTGGCTACCCGCTCCAGGGCCTGGGGATACTCCAGCAGCAGCGCGAGATAGGCTGCGCGCCGGCTCACGCTTTCCAGTAACTGCAGTAAACGCTCCAGTGTGGTGTCTGCCGAGGGGAGTCTGGCAGCCACTTCGATCAGGGCGGGGACGAGCGCATCAACGCGCTTTTTGCTCGCTTGCGGCAATTGGCGATAGCGGGTACTTACATGAAACTCCTGTAAGCGCCGCACAATTTTTTCCGCACTGGAAAATCCCATCGTAACCAGTTGCTTAGTGGCGACCTCGGCTTCGATCCCTCCATTGTTTCTCTCCGGCCACAACCATGCGAAGGAATGATGAGTTTGCGGTTTGCGTGGAGCAGCAAATATATCCTCAAAATGGCGGGTAACATTGCAGCGATGGGTATCCAGCCGCTGCAAGAATTCGCCATAGGAAGAGAAGCCCATGGAAACCGCTATCAATGACTGATCGGTATGCGTTTCCGGCAACATCTGCGTTTGTTGATCATCGAGATACTGTAAGCGATGCTCGAGATTGCGCAGAAAGCGATAAGCGTCCGTGAGCTCCAATACAGTTTTATCTGGTAGTTGCTGTTTTTCCCGCAGCAACGCCAATGTGGCGAGTGTAGAACGGATGCGCAAATCGGCATCCCGCCCACCACGGATCAGCTGGAACAATTGGGCAATGAACTCGATCTCACGAATCCCGCCCGGCCCGAGCTTGATATCCCCATGCATCTCGTGGCGAGTTACCTCCCGGCGTATTTGGGCATGTAAATCCCGCATGGATTCGTAAGCGCCGAAGTCCAGATATTTCCGGAACACGAATGGTTGCACTATTTGTTCGATAATCACTGCCCTCTCTGCCCGCGGGCCCGCTATTGCTCGGCCTTTGATCCAGGCATAGCGCTCCCATTCGCGCCCCTGGCTGATGAAATATTCTTCAAGCATGGCAAAGCTCATCACCAGCGGGCCGCTTTCGCCATATGGACGTAACCGCATATCCACGCGAAAAACGTACCCGTCCGGCGTGATATCGTTGAGGCTGCCTATCAGTTTCCGCCCAAGGCGAGCAAAAAAATCATGATTGGATATCGATCTGGGGCCGCTGGTTTCGCCGTCTTCCGGATAGACGAAAATCAGGTCTACATCCGAGGAAACGTTGAGCTCACAACCACCCAGTTTGCCCATGGCGATCACCAGCATTTCCTGAATTCTGTTTTTGGTATTTCTTGGCTGGCCATAGCGGTCGGGATCAGCCAGCCATGTCTGTTGACGCTCTAGGGCGAAATCAATAGTGAGCTCCGCCAGATCGGTCATGCTCGTCATCACCTCGGCAAGCGTCGCCAAGCCTCCCAGATCCCGTGCTGCCAGACGCAGCATTACCCGTTTGCGCAGACTGCGCAAAACGCTATTCAGACATGCCTCGTCACTTACAGCGTTGGCATTCGTGTTCAGGAATACTTGCATCTCCTTCCGCAGAAAAGGAAATTGCAAGTTTTGCTTGAGCTCGATCAGTAATCCAGGCTCACTCTCCAGTATCCGGTATGCGTAACGACTGAACGGAAGGATGCGTTCGATTATTTCAGTTGCAGAACGATCAGTATGCATGGTCGAGATTCGGAGTTACAATAAATTATCAAAATATCTGTATTCCATCTGCATGGGTATTATGAGGTCATCAGGTTTGAACAAAGATGGCGCGGATATCTCTAATCTCTCTTTCACGTTTTTGCGCCTTATCGTTTAAATCAAGTACAAACTACTTCCCGCTCAGCCGCAGGTGGAGAAGAACATATCGCCCCACGCATATCAACGGATCTATTTATTGAACTTATCAATAACGCCTCCCCCTCCGCCATGGTCCGGCTTGTTGTCCCGGCTGCTGATATGGGCACTGATCGTGGTTGCAGCCTGTTTTTCTTTACTGCTGCTATTGCTGCGCTACTGGCTGCTGCCCGATATCGAGCAATATCGGGAAAATATCGCTTCCGCCATCAGCCATGCCTCCGGGCAGCACATAACGATAGGTGAGATCAGCGCAAATTGGGACGGATTCCGCCCTCATATGATGCTGCGCGCCGTAAAAGTACATGATAAGGAGGGCGACATTACGTTGCTGTTGAATCAACTGTCAGGCACGCTTTCGTGGCGTTCAATATTACACGGCAAACTGTACTTTCGCGAAATCGAGATCGAGCAGCCCGATTTAATCGTGCGCCGTGATGCCAAAGGTGTAATCCACGTCGCCGGATTCGCGCTCAGCAAAGAACTGACTGGAAGTGAAAACGATTTTTCCGATTGGCTTTTGAATCAGAGCCGAGTCAGGATCAATAATGCCAGCATTCTCTGGCAGGATGACCAGCGTGGCGCGCCAGAACTGGAGTTACTCGTCAATTTGCGTCTTGAAAACAGGGGTCACCGTCATCGCTTCGGCATACGCGCCACGCCGCCCGCTGAGCTTGCCGCACAGTTGGACATGCGCGGCGACTTTACCGGGGAATCGCTGGCTAACTCTGATCTTTGGCAAGGTCGACTGTTCATGCAGATGGATAATGCCGACATTGCCGCCTGGGGTGTCTGGCTGCCTTTCCCACAAGAAATCAGGTTGAATCGAGGCGTTGGAGCGCTACGCATGTGGGCCGGAATTGACGGGGCGAATATGAAGAAGCTCACTGCGGACATGCGCTTACGTAATGTCAGAGCACAATTGGCACCGGATTTACCCGAATTTGACCTTATCCGTTTGCAGGGCAGAGTCGGATGGCAAAAGATAAACGGCGGAGGCACCGAAATTTTCGCGCAAAAACTGAGCACTTCCGCTCGTGGCAAACGAAGATGGATATTACAGCCGGTAAGTTTTTCGCTGCAGACAATACCTGCTAATGTGACTGAACCTCATAGGACGAAATTAAGTATCGACAATCTGAATCTGGAAGTTTTGAAAGATGCGGCGAAATACTTGCCAATTAGCGCATCATTGCGTGAGCGGCTCAACAAGATGGCGCCCCGCGGAGAAATTCGTCATATGAGAGCGAACTGGAGTGGTGAACTGCCAGTGCCACCCCATTTCAGTGCAAAAGGAGGATTCACCAATCTGGGGATGAGAAAATCCGGCAGGCTGCCTGCGTTCAAGGGCGTTTCCGGCAATATCGACATTACCGAGCGAGGCGGCACCCTGACCCTGAACTCTCAAAATGCCGCCGTGGAATTGCCTGAAGTATTTCGTGTGCCGCTGGTGCTGGATATCATCACCGGTCAGGCGAGCTGGAATGTTTTAGCCGATAAGGATTCCGTTGCATTCAAGTTCAACAATATTTCCTTTTCCAATAAAAATGCTGCGGGATTGGCTTACGGAACTTACCATTTCACCGTTGACGGCCCAGGCAGGATCGACCTGGTAGCCAATCTGACGCGCGCCGATGCACGTTATTTGATGCATTACATGCCGATGGCGGTGAATTATCGCGACTGGCTCGACGATTCGATCGTTGAGGCGGGAGCGCTGGATGCCCGGCTTCATCTCAAAGGAGACCTGAGCCAATTTCCTTTCGCCCACGGTGAAAACGGTATTTTCAGGTTACAGGCAAAGGTGTCCGGGGTAACGCTGGATCGCATCCCCGGATGGCCTCGCATAGAGAATATGTCCGGGAATCTGCAATTTCATAACAGCCGCATGGAATTTGATGCTTCCCAAGCCTATATCTCTGGAACAAAATTAAGCAGGGTGAACTTGAACATTGCCGACATGGCTGCGCCCGATGCCACGTTAAGAAGCGAAATGGAAGCAAGTGGCCCGACACAGCAATTCTTCAAATTCGCCACATCGCGCACGGACAGCAGCGACAATGGCAGCCTTGTCGATAACATCAACATCGCTGGAGAGGGAAGACTGCTGCTCGAGCTCAATATTCCGCTGGATCATCCCGAAGCAGTCAACGTATCAGGTAGCTATCGGTTTATCGATAATCACATTGATCCAGGCTCTCACCTGCCCAACCTGAATGACATTAACGGTGTCGTGGCTTTTACCGGCTCGGGGATAAAGGCAGAAAATATGACTGCCCATTTCCTTGGCGGACCGGTGGTTATAAACTCCACTGATATGCCAGACGGTAGTATACGTTTATCCGCCGTTGGCAAGGTTAACCTCAGCAAAATGAGCGAACCGCCGCAGGGATCAGCGCGAGCCGCGCCGTTATGGAGACGCCATTTGCGTGGCGATACCGATTGGCTGGCAACCGTCGATATACGCAACAAGTCGGCAGATGTATCCATCGAATCATCGCTGGTCGGCATTACCTCCGATTTACCCGAGCCTTTTTCGAAGGCTGCCACCGATACTGCACGGCTACGTTTCGAAAGGAGAGCCATGGATTCGAATAGCGACGAGCTAAGCTTGAGCTATGGCGATCTGGTAATGGCAAAATTCGAACGCGGCCGGGATGATGCCGGCAATTATCGTGTAGAGAGGGGTATTGTAAGTTTTGGCTCGGCACCCGCCATTTTGCCCCGGAACGGTATATCGGCGACTGGCGAGATGCCATCCCTGAATCTGGACCGATGGCGCAGCTTGCTGACACAAAGCAGTAATGAACCCGGGCCGGGTTTCGGCCTGACAAGCATCAATTTTCATATTGGCGCGCTCGACTTTCTGGGAAGCCATCTGAAAGATGTCACGCTGAGCGCCGACCGGGAAGACGGGATATGGTATTCCACCATCACAAGCGAGCAAATCAATGGTGGTATCAGCTGGGACCCATCCGGCAACGGTAAAATAGTGGCTCGATTGAACAGGTTGATAATTCCCGCCAATTCTCGCCCACCCAAATCAGCGGTACGAGCACAAACCCAGCAGGAAAGAGACTTGCCTGCCCTTGACGTAACGGCGGATAACTTTTTTATTGGCGAGAAACAACTGGGCCAACTTGAACTAATAGCTAACCAGGAGGAGAGAAACTGGCACATCGAGAAATTGCATATATCCAATTCGGACAGTTCAATAACGGCGCGTGGCCTATGGCACAATCGCGCCACACAACCTGTTATGCGAGCCAATCTTACGGTAGAGGCGAGTGATATTGGCCTGTTTCTGGCGCGCCTCGGCCATCCAGATCGCGTGAAACGCGGCAGCGGCAAGCTCGAGGGCGTTTTGTCGTGGTCCGGCGGTCCTCAATCGGTAGATTACCCTACGCTGTCGGGCAACTTCAAGGTGAGTGCCAAGCGAGGGCAGTTTCCTAGATTCGAGCCGGGAATTGGCAGACTGTTCGGTATTTTCGACCTGCGATCATTACCACGAAGAATCACATTGGACTTCCATGATGTATTCAGCGAAGGCTTCGGTTTCGATAATATCTCTGGTGATGTGAAAATCGGCCGCGGGGTGGCCGTCACCGATGATCTCAAAATAGAAGGACCCGCTGCAAAGGTTGCCATAAACGGGGAAATAAACCTGGAGGCAGAAACCCAGAAATTACATATCATAGTGAATCCGTCATTAGGATTGGCCGCTCCGGTGGTCGGCGTGGCCTCTGCAATTGCAAATACGGCAATGCAAAACCCAACCCCATCCAATGAATACGACATTACCGGTACCTGGACCGATCCGACCGTTATCAAAAAGACCGGGGGAGCACACGAATCAAGCGAATATGAACAATAAAATTGGGTGAGGTAGATAGCGTTTAGCGACTTTTATTGAACACGACACCAGTCAGCTTTCTGGGGCGATTCTCCAATGTAAACTGCATCCATGACGCCAGAGGCCCCAAATCAACTACAAATGAACGGAGCGCAGCGGATAGCGCGTCAGTCGAATTCCGAAATTTCCCGAACCGGAATCATGATGGCAAGGATCGATCACGAGAGGGGCAATGAGACATCGTGATCGGGGTCTCCCTCATATGGAATATGACGACATCGGCATCCGAATCCGCCCATCCTTTTGACCACCGTTCGGATGCTTAGCCATACTGATCCGGATCCTATTTTGTTATCCCAAACGCTCTTCCCTGCTGCGCCGGTTTGCACCGATGCAATTCTTACCCAAGGATAAACGCGAGCCCTTGCAGCTAACATAGGTATATAGGGTCGATAGTACATCTTAGAAAAAATGCATTTCGCACCAATCGGCGCAATTCGCGAGTGACGATGTAGACCCGTTCGCAAAAGATGTACTTCAGTCCAATAGGCAAACTTTACGCAACTCAATAAACTCAACACCTGCAGTCAATAAAGTGATGCTGTTATTCGGAACCTGATATTGTTCATGACAAAACACCTTAAAAGCTTGGCTCGGCTTTTGCTTCGAGATTATTCCTTCTACCATATCTATAGGCGCAACTGCGCCGAAGAAAAACCTTTATTAACAGACGAATTAAGGTTTGAGATAATCGAAAAAAAGGAAATTGACAGCGCCAGAGATAGGATAATTGCCGATCAAGCTTGGTATCATGGCCAGAATGCTCACGCGTATGCCTGTATTGAAGGCTCTCGAATCGTCGGTCTATGTTTTTTCTGGCACGGTGAGCGCTATAAAAAAAGAAACTTCTGGCCGCTCACAGATCAAGAAGCAAAGTTAGTGCAGTTATTCGTTCTTCCCGAAATGCGCGGGCAGGGCATCGGTAAAAGCCTCATACAATTTGCTACACGAGATATGTCTCATAGAGGGTTCAAATATGTGTATGCGCGCATCTGGCGATCGAACATGCCGTCCTTAAGAGCGTTCGAAAGCGCTGGCTGGGATCGTGTGGCAACTGTAATCGAAATTTCCCTGCGTATAAGGAATAAGCCCTTCAGATTAGAGCTTCGCAGAATCATCTCTCAAGAACGGGCAGGTCAAATTCAATCAGTCAACCGCTGACTATTTTTAATAGGGCGTTTGTCTGCCAGTAGTATCTTTACCAAAGCGGGGCCGAGTATCGTGCTTCTGAATTCTTGTAGAACGGTCACTCCGAACCCCGCTTAGTAAATGCCCTTTAATTGAATTACCAAGAGATGGCTTTTTCGTGGTTTTGCCCGCAACTTCGTCCAGTCTAAGCCCGGTGTAATAATGACGTGAGACCAAGCAGAACGGCAAAATGAAAATGGTATGTGGTGTTCCACTACATTTCGCTTTAAGCGCGCCCTTTATAAAGATATCGTTTTCAGTTACTCTGTCTCACTTGCCCTGCCACGCTTGCACGCTTGATTTATCCGGGGCGCCAAGTGTGGGTGAACTGAGGCCTTCTTATTGCGGTCTATGGAATCTGCATCATAATGTTTGATAACTCAGCTGTTCGCGACACGGATGTCTCAAGAGAAGTAAAAAGCGGGCCTATCCGTATTGCCGCCATTCAGATGTCGGCGGGACCAAAAATAGCCGGCAACCTGGAAGAGGCTGCCCGACTACTTGAAATAGCCGCCGCCCAAGGGGCCAGGCTGGCGGCGCTACCCGAATATTTCTGTATTATGGGCATGGAGGATGCGGATAAGGTAGCGGTGCGCGAGCAGGTGGATAGCGGGCCGATACAGGAATTCCTGAGCAATATCGCGAAGCGCCTCGGTATCTGGTTGGTGGGCGGTTCCATACCGTTGGTATCGTCGAAGCCGGACAAGGTTAGAAATAGTTGCCTGGTGTATGATGACAAAGGGAAGCAGGTTGCCCGATACGACAAGATACATCTATTTGGCCTGGAGCTCGGGAACGAGCGCTATGCCGAGGAAGAAACCATCGAAGCAGGTTGTGAAGTCGTGGCCCTGGAGACACCGTTTGGCCGGATCGGTCTTTCAATTTGTTACGATCTGCGCTTTCCGGAACTTTACCGTTCCATGGGGCAAGTGGATATCATTTTTGCGCCGGCTGCCTTTACCGCAACTACCGGTAAGGCGCATTGGGAAACGTTGATTCGTGCCCGTGCAATTGAAAATCTCGCGTATGTGGTTGCTCCCGCACAGGGGGGTTATCATATCAATGGTCGGGAAACGCACGGCGACAGCATGATCGTCGACCCCTGGGGGGTAGTACTTAATCGACTGCCACGCGGAGCGGGCGTAGTAGTTGCGGAGATCAACCCCGAATATCAGGCCAGTTTGCGCAATAGCTTGCCCGCGCTGAATCACCGTACCTTGCATCACTGTTAAGATTACCGATGATTTTTTTGGACCCCTGGATATCATGATCACAGAACCCATCATTCAACCTGGCGATCTTTTCGCCACCGCCAACCAATGCCTGCTGGCGCCTCACCAGATAGATACGGCCGGGCTGCAGAAGGTGTTTGGTCAGATGCTTACGCACCATGTCGAATATGCCGACCTGTATTTTCAATACAGTCGTTCCGAAGGCTGGGCTCTGGAAGAAGGTATAGTCAAATCAGGTACCTTTAATATTGATCAAGGAGTAGGCGTACGCGCGGTGAGCGGCGACAAGACGGCGTTCGCCTATTCCGACGATATCAGCATGCCCGCTCTCGCTTCGGCAGCCGAAGCCACTCGCGCCATTGCGCGTACCGGTGTCGGGCAGTCCGTACAAGCGGTCAGACGCAGCAAGGGGCGCGAACTTTATCTGCCGCAAGACCCTATCGCCAGCCTCAAGGATACCGACAAGGTGGCGTTGCTCGAAAAACTCGAGGGTTACGCGCGCGCTGTTGACAAGCGCATTATCCAGGTTATGGCGTCTCTTGCGGGAGAATACGAAGTGGTGCTGGTGGCGCGGAGCGACGGCCTGCTGGCAGCTGATGTTCGACCTCTCGTGCGGATCTCGGTGCAAGTCATCGCCGAAGAAAACGGAAAACGGGAACAAGGCGTCGCCGGAGGGGGCGGACGTTTTGATTATGCGTATTTCACGGACGAGGTGTTGCGCGATTATGCCGAGAAAGCCGTACATCAGGCTATCGTCAACCTGAATGCGAAACCTGCGCCGGCTGGAACCATGACGGTAGTATTGGGCGCAGGTTGGCCAGGAATACTGTTGCATGAAGCCATCGGTCATGGACTGGAAGGAGATTTCAATCGCAAGGGTAGTTCCGCATTTTCTGGCCGCATCGGCGAACGTGTGGCTGCGGCGGGCGTTACCGTGGTGGATGATGGCACGCTCGCGCGGCGGCGCGGATCGCTTAATATCGATGACGAAGGAAATCCCACCCAGTGCACGGTTTTGATCGAAAACGGAATACTGAAGGGCTACTTGCAGGACAGCTTGAATGCGCGACTGATGAATGTCCCGGTCACCGGTAACGGCAGACGCGAATCGTTTGCTCATATTCCCATGCCACGCATGACCAATACGTATATGCTGAACGGGGATAAAAGCCCTGAAGAGATCATTGCGTCGGTGAAGCATGGTTTATACGCAGTGAATTTTGGGGGCGGCCAGGTGGATATCACCAGCGGGAAATTCGTATTTTCCGCTGCGGAAGCATACATGATCGAGGATGGGAAAATTTCTTATCCGGTGAAAGGTGCAACGCTGATAGGCAATGGTCCCGATATACTCACCCGAGTTTCGATGATCGGTAACGATATGTCGCTCGATCCCGGTGTCGGCACCTGCGGTAAAGAGGGCCAAAGTGTGCCGGTAGGCGTCGGCCAGCCTACGCTACGCATAGATGGGTTGACGGTAGGCGGAACCGGTTAAGGGCCATAAATACGCAAATAAGCTGGAGTATCTCCGCTAGCACTGCAAACTTCGGTAATCAGTCACTTTTTGAAGCTGAAACCCCGCGCATAACATCGATAACTGCAACCGAGGACATGAATAGCTACGTTCCGGTTGTGTCGCTCTCATCCGAAATTTGCTCCGCCTTACCCTCAATTCTCACGATTCTGGTACCGGCCAGCCTGTCATGCAGAAATTGACGGTCGCGATCGAATAACGCCCAAACTATTCCGGCACCGAAGCAAAAAATACCGATCACAGCAAATAGATAGCGTGCGAGCGCCTGTTTCAGATAAACCCGGTCTCCGCTGGCGCTCACCACTCGAAGCTTCCAGGTCTGCATGGGCAGCGTTTGTCCGCCATGGGTCCAAAACCAGGTGAAATACATGCCCGCAATTACCAGGAGATAAAGCTGAAGCCCAGGCCGGAAAAACAGGGAGCTGGTATCCCGGAACACAAGATGAAAAACAAAGCTCGCAATAAACAGAACGGCAATCAATATGAGAAATTCGTAAAGCATGCTCAGCAGTCGCCGCCCCAATCCCGGGGAGGCGATTTTTATCGCTTCGGAAAACTCGCTCACAGGACGTTCTTGTTATTTTTTTGATGATATTCTTGCTCTGATAGAGCGCCAGAAATATTTGGAACTAGCGCGTTCATCTGCTATTTTCCTCTGTGATCTTCGGATGTCTGCTCGTATTCGCGCCATTTTCGCTTTATTTCATGACGCTTCTCCGGTGGCAGTTTTTTAATGGTTTTATATTTCTCCCGGACCAGTTCGCGCTGCTCTGGAGTGAGCGAAAACCAGTCGCGCATCTGCAACTGGGCGCGATGCTGCTCGGCAGGAGTCATGCCCGAGTATCGCTTGGCAATGCCCAGCCACTTCTTTTTTTTTGCGGAGTCCATGTTGTTCCACTCCTGCGCAAGCGGAGCCAGGACTTCTCTTTGCTGCGGTTTCAATTCCTCCCAGGAAGGCTCGCCGGATAAAGCGTCGGCGGAAAGTGAAAAACATAAACAGAACGCTACTACTAGTGCTGATCTAGCCATGCATCGAACCCGTCGTCTAGATAAGCGTTTATCGGCAAGTCATCGGCAAGCACCAGGATGTCAATTTCATCATTTTCGTCGCCCTGCTGTAGAGCCTGCCAGTAAAAAATACCCGCCAGAGCAAACAACAGCGCAATAATCGATAGCAGCTTTCGAGACTTGACGTGCCAATCATTCCCATTCCGCGCTGAGACACCTTGTCCGACATTAGCCACTGATTCGGCCACATGGTAGTTTTCCAGGGAAGCCCTGCGTGCGGATTGAAGTCGGTTTAGCGTACTCTGCTTGATATCATCAAGGCCGAGATCCAATAACTTCGTTATCTTCTTACCTGCTTCGTGTTCGTTCATAACTCGATTCCATTTTTTTCCAGCAGTGCAGCAAGACGATGGGTTGCACGCGAACAGTGAGTTTTCACGCTTCCTTCAGAACACCCCATGACCGCTGCCGCTTCTGCAACATCCATCTCCTCCCAGTAACGCAGAAGAAAAGCTTGTCGTTGACGTTCCGGAAGGGTTTCAATCGCTTTTTCCAGTAAATTGAGAAGTTGCGATTGTTCCAATTGCTGATGTGGATCACCAAAACTGGAGGGACCGTCCAGCTGTAAAGTTTCCAGCGGATCGTAATCTTCATTTTCCTTTTCCTGATTGCGGGGTATAAATGATGAAAACAGGGTAGTCCACAAGGAGCGGGTCTTCTGGCGCCGATAAAAATCCCTTATGGTATTTTGCAGAATACGTTGAAACAGGAGAGGCAATTCTTCCAATGGCTTGGCAGAATATTTTTCAACCAGTTTCGTCATCGAATCCTGAACAACATCCAGCGCCAGATGTTCGTCTCTTACTGCGAACAATGCCTGCTTATACGCGCGCCGTTCGATTTCAGCTAAAAATCCGGAAAGTTCCTGTTGAGTAGCCAGGAGGGTTCGCCTATTGGAAAATGAAAAAACGTGAGATGATCTCACGTCCCCGCCACAATACTAGCAAATTTTTGGTTTGCCGGAACAGTTTACCTCCAAGAAGGCCGATCCATAACGCTCTGATACCTTAAGAGTTTACAAAAGTGAAAAGTGACATATACCAGTCAGGCCCGCTGTGATATGGCTCGAGACAGTGAACCAAGGTGAAGCGCCATATTTCCTCGCCAAGCAGTTGCACGTAAAGCAGCGCGAAAGATTCCGGAACGCGCTATCAACTCCGACTCCCATGCTGTGCTCCAGCCGATTGGAAATCTGAAGGGGTTAGCGTCGGGATTTTGCCGAGCTCAGGTTTGCGCGCATGCGACAATATGCCGCATTGTGATAATCATATTTCACGCCTATTATGGCCTTGTTTCAATCTGTGGAAAATCCGGCAGGGGGCTTCAGCCTAAAAATTTCTGTATCGCTCTCTATAATATCTATACGTAGATATCCAAGTTTAGTGGTAAAATTTTAAATGCGGATTGCGATTGATTCTTAATTAGATTTACATTACTGATGTTCGGGCCCGGGCCGGGCTTAATGGTAAAAATGCCCGTTAATTGTTGTATCTGTAATTTCTGCTCTGATCCCGAATCGTACCGTTATTTTACCACTGCTCATGGGTAGTCAACAGAAGCTGTCCCTCATACTTAGCCCAGCGGAGAACATTCAATAATGCGCCATTTAGTTCTCATGTTAATACTAAGTTTCGTAACGGCCGTCGCTGCCGCTGAAAGCGTTCGCCCTTTTACCTCGGGGAGTCTCCAGAAGGTTCTTTCGCCCCGGGAAGGCAAGCCTTTCATCCTCGTTTTGTGGTCTCTTGAATGCCAATATTGCCCGACCGAGTTGAAGATGTTGAGCGAACTCAAACGCAGCCATCCCAAGCTGGACGTCGTATTGATTGCCACCGATACAGTAAGCGACACGCCTCAACTCGTCTCCCGGGCAGAGAGCTACGGTATGAACAAGGTTGAGCAATGGGTTTTTGCAGAGGACATGCCAGAACGCTTGCGTTTTGAAATCGATAGTCGCTGGTATGGTGAAATACCTCGGGCATATTTTTATGATCGCAAGCACCAACGTGAGGCCAAGACCGGCCTCATCAACAAGAAGTTTGTAGAAGATTGGCTAGCGCGCAATGCGACAACCGACTCGTGATATCGAATATAAAGCGATGAAGCACAATCCTGCCTTTTTACCCGGCCTGATGTTTGTCCTTGCCGTTCATGGGGCACTACTCTACTATCTATTCAAGCAACAATTGATCCCCCCGCCGCAACAACTGGCGACGTTGATGGTCAATTTTATCCCTTCCTTCCAGCCGAAGGAAGAATCCAAGCCTGAGCCACCTCCCCCCTTGCCCAAACCTCAACCGCCAAAGAAGCCTAAATCACAGCAATTGGTTGCGGAAAAACCGGTAGTGGCCGAAAGTGAGCGGGTCGCACCCCCTTCCCTTCCCGAACTCGAGCCCGAACCAGCACCGGAGCCAGTGGCGGTAGCCGCTCCTCCTCAGATGTCACCGGGGCCCGTTACGCTCTCCTCGGAACTATCTGTCGCGTGCCCCGAACTGAATGCGCCCGCTTATCCTGCGCTTTCGCGGCGACTCGGCGAAGAGGGCAAGCTGATGCTGCGAGTGGAACTGGATGAAAAAGGCCGCGTCAACGTGGTACAGGTAATCGACAGTAGCGGTTTTAAGCGTCTCGACGAAGCCGCCATGGCCGCGGTAAAAACCTGGCGATGCAATCCGCCCGTGCGCAATGGCCAGCCGGCCCGTGCCATTGCTTTGCAACCCTTCAACTTTGTACTCCAAGGAGATTGATCGATGGAAAAAAGTCTCGGCTTTTCAAATTTTCTTACCCAGCTCGATGGCGTCGGTATCAGCGTACTTGTACTGCTGCTGACGCTTTCCGTGGCAAGCTGGTATCTCATACTCACCAAAGGTATCTCCAATTTTCTGGCAAACCGGCACGCCGAAGCTTTTCTCAAGCGTTTCTGGGGGGCCGGTTCGCTACAGGAGGTGAACTCGACGTTGCACGAAGGTTCGGGCGATAACGCATTTGCGCAATTGGCGCACCTCGCGCTGGAGGCTGCGGCTGACTCTGAAAAACACGGCTTGCAAAAACTTGCCGCGGCGGGCGGCGCAAGCGAGTTCATTACACGCGTACTGCGTAACGGCCTCGACCAGGAAGCGACCCGCGTCGAAAACGGACTCACGGTAATAGCCTCGGCCGGTTCCGCTGCGCCTTATATCGGGCTATTCGGCACGGTATGGGGCATCTATCATGCACTGGTGCAAATCGGACTGTCCGGCCAGGGTACCTTGGATAAAGTAGCCGGCCCGGTGGGTGAAGCACTGATTATGACGGCGTTGGGACTGGCCGTGGCAATTCCGGCGGTTTTGGCCTATAACACATTTGTGCGGCGCAATCGCATCTGGCTGGCGCGCCTGGATGCCTTTGCCCACGATCTATTTGTACTGATTGCGGTGGGCGCCAAAAATAACAGCTCCGCTGGGGATGAGCGCCAGCTGCGTGTAGTCGCCCCCGCAATGAATCCCGCGATTGCACCCAATGAAAGGAGGTCGTGATGGCATTTGGCAGCATGGATGGCGGCAACCGTCAGATGCCGATGTCCGAAATCAACGTGGTGCCGTTGGTGGACGTGATGCTGGTATTACTTGTGATCTTCATCATCACCGCACCTTTGCTGACACATTCAGTTAAAGTCGATCTGCCGAAAGCGTCGAGTAGTCCGAATATTACGCAACCGGATCACGTTGAATTTGCGCTTCGGGGCGACGCTAGCCTATACTGGAATGGTGAACCGGTAACCATGGATGAGTTGGCACCCCGGTTTGCCGCAGCGGCAAAACAGAATCCCGATATCGAACTGCATATCCGCGCTGATAAGCATGTCCAGTACGAACACGTGGCAAGGGTGATGTCTGTCGCAGCAAAAGCCGGGTTAGTACGAATCGGGTTTGTTACCGATCCGACTACACAATAATAACGGACTGCCGAAACATGGTTGGGGAAACGCGATGTCAATGGCCAGAAATTCGAGCATATGCATACCACGCGGCAAATGCCTTACTGCCTTAGTGGTCAGGATTATATGGCTCTAGCCGCTCGCATCCGATGGCGAAGCCTTCTGCTGCATGGCTCCATTGCGACCACGGCTCTCGGTCTGGGTTTAATGTCATGGTTCATCGCCAAGCCGATGGCCACTCGAATCCACCAGACTGTACCGGGAGAACGGCTGACCATTACCGCCACACCGAATATTGACATCAGTCTGGATGCCGACAGCAGCGTCACTGTCAGCAACGGCGAGCCTCCCCAGATCGAATTGCTGCGAGGCAATGCTTATTTTGACGCCAAAGGCGGCGGAGCGGGCAAGTTGCAAGTGAAAGTCGGTACTACGTATATCAACGATGTCGGCACCCGTTTCAGCGTCAGTAAACGAGTGAATGGCGGCACTATTGCGGTGGCTGACGGACAGGTGGAGATTCTGGTAGAGATGGGGACCTATCTGGTCGGCGCTCACGAACAGGCGGATTTCGATGGCATAAGGGTCACCGGCCAGAGAGTGATTGCGGATGCGGACATAGCGGCGTGGCGCCCAACTCAATAAAAATCCGGCACAGCGTCACGCGACCAACGCGCCCCCATGCGCTACCGATACCGCTATATGATTCAAACATTTCCTTCAGCACTGCACCGACACCAAGAGCAGAGCAGTATTCGCCTCAGCGCCAACCTCAGGCGCATCAACTGTAAATAGCGCGCTTCATGAAACCCGTTGCAATCTTCAGGCACTTTCCAATAGAAGGTCCGGGTTATCTTGCCCCGTTTCTTGATTCCTATTCTATCCCTTACCAACTCGTCAAGATCGACTCCAATGAGGCATTACCTACCCGTGCCGACTATTTTAGCGGGTTGGTATTCATGGGCGGACCCATGAGCGTAAACGACGATCTGCCGTGGATTGCGCCAGCCCTTGCATTAATCCGGCAGGCGGTGAGAGACGATATTCCGGTTTTGGGCCATTGCCTCGGCGGGCAATTAATGTCGAAAGCACTGGGGGGAGTGGTAAGCAGGAGTCCCGTCAGCGAAATCGGCTGGGGTGAAGTAAGTGTCGCGGACAACTCTATTGCACATAACTGGCTTGGAGAATTGTCAAACTTTGAGGCATTCCACTGGCATGGCGAGGGTTTTACCGTTCCGGAGGAAGCGACTCTCCTGCTTTCAAGTCCTTACTGCGAAAATCAGGCATTCGCAATGGACATGCATCTGGCGCTACAGTGCCATGTCGAAATGACTGAGGAAATGGTAAAAGTCTGGTGCAAAGCAGGCTTTGAAGAAATTGCCAACAACCCCGGACCATCGGTGCAATCGGTAGAGGCAATACAGATGGGATTGACCGAGCGGGTATCGGCATTGAATCAGGTCGCTTGCCGCTTATATGAGCGTTGGATTTCCGGTCTTATGAACAAAACGACTGATTGAAATAGTAGCGCGAATCATTCGCGGAAATTCTGGAATTGCAGCGGAAATTCGGTAATCGACTTCTTGACGAGCTGTATCGCCTCTTGCAAGGTATCACGCTTTGCACCTGAAATACGCACCGCCTCACCCTGGATACTGCCTTGTACCTTGAGTTTGCTATCCTTGATAAGCCTGATAATCTTTTTTGCAAGCTCGCTTTCCACCCCCGTTTTAACCGTGACTTGCTGTTTGACTTTATTGCCGCTGATTTTTTCCGGCTTCCCTTCGTCCAGGCAACGTACATCGACACCGCGCTTGGCGAGCTTGGCCATCAGAATATCCAGAACCTGGCTCAGCTTGAAGTCGTCATCCGCATAAACGGTGAGCGTGTAATCCGCCTGCTCCACGCGCGCGTCCGATCCCTTGAAATCAAAGCGCGTGGTGACTTCCTTGTTCACTTGGTCAATTGCATTCCTGACTTCCTGCTTGTCAACTTCGGAGACAATGTCGAATGAGGGCATGATATCTCTTCCTGGTTCGGGGCTGCGGCAAGTTGATACGCTGAGTATATGAGGTATAGCCTCAATAATTATTGCCTGTTTTTCAGATTTGCGGCGATACGCATCCGTAGCGCATTGAGCTTGATGAATCCGGCTGCGTCGGTCTGGTTATACGCGCCCTGATCTTCCTCAAAAGTGGCAATGTGCGGATCGAACAGAGAATCTGTTTTTGAGTCTCGTCCGACCACGATTACATTTCCTTTATAGAGCTTTATTCGCACCCAGCCGTTTACACGTGCCTGGGACGCATCAATCATCGTTTGCATCATTCTGCGCTCCGGGCTCCACCAGTAACCGTTGTAAATAAGTTCGGCATAGCGCGGCATCAACTCGTCTTTCAGGTGGGCCACCTCGCGATCAAGGGTGATGGATTCGATGGCCCGATGCGCGCGCAGCATGATGGTGCCGCCGGGAGTTTCATAGCATCCACGGGATTTCATGCCGACGTAACGATTTTCCACCAAGTCCAGACGCCCGATCCCGTGCTTGCCACCTAACTGATTAAGCTCGGCAAGTACCGCCGCCGGGGAGAGCTTCTGGCCGTTTATGGCGATGATGTCGCCTTGCCCGAATTCCAGTTCGATGTATTCCGCCTTATCCGGCGCGTTCTCAGGCGATACGCTCCATCGCCACATGGATTCCTCCGCCTCATGCGCAGGATCTTCAAGGATTCGACCTTCATAGGAAATATGCAGCAGATTGGCGTCCATGCTGTAAGGGGAACCGCCTTTTTTCTTCATCTCCACCGGAATGCCATGTGTTTCCGCATAATTCAAAAGGCTTTCCCTGGAAGTAAGGTCCCATTCGCGCCATGGCGCGATCACCTGGATATCGGGCTGAAGCGCATAATAGCCGAGCTCAAACCGCACCTGGTCATTACCTTTTCCTGTCGCCCCATGGGAAACAGCATTTGCTCCGGTTAGCTGCGCAATCTCGATTTGCCGTTTGGCGATCAACGGACGGGCGATACTGGTGCCAAGCAGATATTCGCCCTCATATACCGCATTGGCACGAAACATGGGAAAAACGAAATCACGGACGAATTCTTCACGCAGATCTTCGATGAAGATTTCTTTCACCCCTAATTGCATCGCCTTTGCGCGTGCCGGCTCTACTTCCTCCCCTTGCCCGATGTCGGCAGTAAAGGTCACCACTTCACACTGATAAGTATCCTGCAGCCACTTTAAAATTACCGATGTATCCAGACCGCCGGAAAACGCAAGAACAACCTTATTAATTTTTGATACATCAACTTGCTTTATTTTTTTCATGCTTGGCTCGTCAATAAAAATGCGCGAATGCGTTCTTTACAATATAACTTTGCGTTTTATGGACACTTGATGGTGCCGCGCTATAACGGATCTTGATGGGTTACGCTGCACTTTACCCATGCTAAATAAACCGCTCCATCGGCCGCGGGAAAGGGATAGCTGTTTGAAAATGCGAGTTATCAGATCTCTTCCAGTCTTCCCAACAGTAGATATTCTATCAGCGCCTTTTGGGTATGCAGACGATTCTCGGCCTCTTCCCATACGATGGATTGAGGACCATCGATAACCTCCGCCGCCACCTCTTCGCCGCGATGGGCAGGCAGGCAGTGCATGAACAGCGTTTCTTTCTTGGCGCAGGACATCATTTCCGCATCTACGCGAAAATCTGCAAAGTCTTTTTTGCGTTCCTCGGTTTCCGCTTCAAAACCCATGCTGGTCCATACGTCCGTCGTAACGAGATCAGCATCTCTCACTGCGTCATGCGGATCGGCAAATTCCTCATAATGATCTGTGCCATAGAGCCCGGCTCGTTCCGGCTCCACTTCGTAACCGGGAGGCGTGGAGACATGTACGTTAAAATCGAACACCTCAGCTGCCTGGAGCCAAGTGTTGCAGACGTTATTTGAATCTCCAATCCACGCCACCGTCTTGCCGGAGATAGTGCCGAATTGCTCAATAAAAGTAAAAATATCGCCCATGATCTGGCAAGGATGATATTCGTCGGTCAGTCCATTGATAACGGGCACCCGCGAATGTGCCGCAAAACGCCTGATGATGTCGTGCTCATAGGTGCGGATCATGACGATATCCACCATACGCGAGATCACGCGCGCTGCGTCTTCCACCGGTTCGCCTCTACCCAACTGGGTATCCCGGGTGGATAAATAAATTGCTGCACCACCCAACTGATGCATACCGGCTTCAAACGAAAGCCGGGTACGAGTCGAATGCTTATCGAAAATCATGGCGAGAGTGCGATCCTGCAGCGGCCAATAGCGCCGGTATTGCTTGAACTCATGCTTGATCCAGCGTGTACGCTCGAACAGATATTCGAACTCCTCCCGGGAGAAATCGTTGAACTGTAAAAAATGCTTGATCTGCATGATATGCTGAACCATAGATTGAGCCGATTTGGAAAAACATGAGCTGGCCGTGTTTTTTCAAGGCTCATTTTTCGAGATTAACTATTTTGTCATGCCGCCAAAAATTCTTTCACCAAACCGGACAAGATGTTTACCACCTGTTCGGCCTCGCTCCGCTGAATCACTAACGGCGGCAGCAGACGCACTACTTTATCCGAGGTTACGTTGATCAAAAGTCCTTTCTTCAACGCCGCGATTACGAGTTCGCCACAAGGTCTGGAGAGTTCGATGCCGATCATCAATCCCTGACCGCGAATTTGTTTTACATCGGGCAAGTCGGCGAGCTGTGCCTTGAACATACTGCGCATGAAGTCGCCCACCTCCATCGCGTTCCTTAGCAAATCGGCTTCTTCGATTACCCTGAGCGTGGTCAGCGCAGCAGTACAAGCCAGCGGGTTGCCACCAAAAGTAGAGGCGTGATTACCGGGCTTGAATACTTCCGATGCCACACCTTTTGCCAGACAGGCGCCGATGGCCACACCCGAACCCAAGCCCTTGGCCAGTGTTACCACATCAGGAACGATGCCGCTGTGCTGGAAAGCGAACCAGTTGCCGCTGCGGCCGATCCCACACTGCACCTCATCCAGCATCAGCAACCAGCCGTTCTGATCGCACAAGTGGCGCAATCCTTGCAGATAGCTTGCTTGCGGCACATTCACGCCCCCTTCGCCCTGATAGGGCTCAACCAATATGGCGACGACGTTCTTATTGTGCACGCCCACCTGCGCCACTGCTTCCAGGTCATTGTATGGAACCCGCGCAAATCCGGTGAGCAACGGTTCGAAACCTGCCTGCACCTTGCGATTGCCACTTGCAGTCAAGGTTGCCATGGTTCGGCCGTGAAAGGATTTCTCCATTACGATAATGGTGGGCAGATCGATATTTTTACCATGTCCATATAGCCTTGCCAGTTTGATTGCGGCTTCGTTTGCTTCGGCACCCGAATTGCAGAAAAACGCATTATCCATGCCCGACAGTATGGCAAGCTGGCTGGCTAGCTGCTCCTGCTTTCCGATATGGTAAAGATTGGAAGTATGAATAAGTGTCCCGACCTGATGACAAAGCGCCTTCACAAGCTCTGGATGGCAATGCCCCAAGCCGCACACGGCGACGCCGGCGAGGGCGTCGAGATAACGTTTGCCCTCCTCATCCCACAGCCATACCCCCTCTCCCCTTGCAAATGTAACGGGCAGCGGCAGGTAGGTGTTCATCAAATTGGACATTTAAGAGGCCTCTGAATAAATTCTCTGTGAAGTAAACTGCCGGAAAAATCCGGATGATTGTGTGGCGCGGAGCGAATGCAGGGGCCGACTATACAAAGCCGGAAAAGGTACCAATACCAGGGTAGAGATATCCTCCTGCTGCAGTCCACATGGGGCGGTGCTGCCGTCAGGTCCGTGGAGGACTTGTTCAGGAATTCCATAGGTGGGTACATGTTTGCCAAGCCTGAAAGCGGCACGGCGGCCAAAGCCGCCGTGCGCCGCAAGAATAATTTTTAGCCTGGATGTTTCATAAATTCGCGTGATGATTGCGCAGGATTTTGTTTTGTAGGGAGATTTCGTGAAGGAGTGGCGTAGTTATTCATACGCCCGACTGAACGAAATTTTCATACGAAACAAAAGACCAGCAAGGGCGCGCGTCAATTTATGAAACATCCGGGTTAGATGCAACCTCTTATCTTTACCTATTTAACCAGCTTTTTCAAGCCCTTTTCCTCAGCAGCGGTAAGCAGCCTCAAACATGGCAGGTAGCCGTCGTATACGATTCCATGCACTTCAACGCGCTTCTGGGAACGCAACATGCTGACAAGGTATTGTACGACCTCGCGCGTAATCGTTTGCCCCGGCACCAGCACCGGGATACCCGGCGGGTAGGGAGTAATTTGATCTGCGCAAACCTTGCCATCCAGATCGTTATTTATACGTTCCTGCTCATCCAGCAAAGGCATCAGTTCGCCACCGCAATAGAACGCGTCACGCGGCAGATACCTAAGGTCGGTAAAACCGGGAATCTCCGGAATCTGATAGAGCCTTCTGGGGGCACGACCTTCACGTGCGATTCGCATCAGCGCATCATACAGGCGCGATACTTTACTCCGGGTAGTACCAATGGTAAGAAGCAGAGTAAGGGTATTAAATGTAGACTTCTCCACTTGAATATTATAACGCTCGAACAATTCCCGGATCAAATCCTCCACGGTAAAGCCGCAGCGGGAAATGTCCACGGTAACCTTGGTACTGTCGAGTTGGATATTGTCATGTTTTACTTCATCGGGCAGCAGGTCTGCGAGTTCCAGCACGCGAAAGACGCCGGTCGAATTGATCTGCTCGCGCACCTCCTTCGCCAATTCCAGGGTGCGCGACAACAACTTGTACCCTTCCAGCGTCGCCTGCTTACGGGCAACGTCGAGGCTTGCAATCATGCTGTACTGCGGACTGGTGGAAGTATGCATGTTGAAATTCTCGCGAAACAGGTGTTCATTGAAGCTGGGATCATTGATATGAATCATGCTGGACTGAGAAAAAGCCGATAGCACTTTGTGCGTACTCTGGGTCGCGTAATCGGCGCCCGCCTCCAGCGCCGTCGGGCGGAAAGCCGGATGAAAACGGGCAAAACCGTACCAGGCTTCGTCGATGATAACTTTTATACCTTTCGCATGAGCTGCCTTGATGATGGGCGGCAAATCATAACGTAGGCCATCGTAAGTGCAACTGGTCAGGATAAGTGCCTGTGCATCGGAATGTTCTTCGATGGCATTGAACAGCGTCTGTTTCGGTACCGGTCCGTAAACACTGAATTTCTTGTTGACGGATGAGTCGAGATAAATCGGATGAGCGCCGGATAATACGACTCCATGATGCACGGACTTGTGGCAGTTCCGATCCAGCAACAACTTCTCGCCCGGGGCGAGCAATGTCTGGAATATCACCTTATTGGCAGTGGAGGTGCCATTGGTTGCAAAGAAGGTTCTCCGCGCGCCGAATGCTTTTGCCGCAATCTTTTGCGCTTCGGCGATAACGCCGGTCGGTTCCATCAGCGAATCGAGCATCGGTACCGAGACCGATAGATCGGCACGGAAAATATGCTCGCCGATAAACTGATAAAAATCGCTGGCCCACGGGCTGTCGCGTAGCGAATCGCCAGAGGAATGACCCGGCGTATGCCAGGCATCCTTTGCCATCAATACGTAATTTTTGAGCTGATCATAAAAAGGTGTGCGTGCTTTTTCCTGAAGCTGAGCATTAAGGATACGGTACATGCCCCGGTAATCACGTTCTTCGCGGTAGAAATAGCCATCGACTGTTTCGGTAAAGAGGGCATCCACCACTTCATCTTCTTTCTCCTGGGCAATTAAAATATAGATATCCAGCTCAGGGCGAAAACGGGTAATTTCCTGTACCAGCTTCAATGCAGTCATTTGGAGGTTGCGGGAACTCTTCTCGCCATTTCTCAGCGTATAAAGCGTATCGTCCACCAGTACCGATTGAATATCGCCGTCATCCTGGATCGCTTGCAGTGCTTCGCGTGCGGTGGTAACACCGGCAAAAGTGATGCCCAACGGGTTTTCCAGGGACTTGGCGGCCCCATTCAATCCCTTGATGAATTCCTTCAGTATCAGGTTCTCATCATTGATGATGAGAATTCGGCTCGTCGGTTTCTTCATGAATACCGTTTCTTAAAATATGAAAATCGCTTTATGCGCCAAAACAATGATGATTGCAAGTCGCAGGACCTCTAAATAAACTGCGCGAGTCGCATTTTTCCCGGCTGAAATGCAGGCTGGATTGGAACAGTCTATAGTGACAAGATGAAACTGTTCGTCCTCATGCTGCGTAGTGGCATGGCAGCGATACTGCTCCTGTTGCCGACGTTCGTTCCGGCAGCGCCGGTGATGGTAACGACGGTAGACGGTCCTATTGCGCCGGCCAGCGCTGACTTCGTCCAGCGCAGCCTGGAGCGTGCAGCCGCTGAGGGAGCGCTACTTGTCGTATTGCAGCTGGATACACCGGGTGGCCTCGATACCTCGATGCGGCAGATCATACGTGGCATTCTTGCCTCACCCGTGCCGGTAGCGGCCTTCGTGGCGCCGAGCGGGGCGCGGGCAGCGAGTGCCGGAACTTATATCCTGTATGCCAGCCACATCGCAGCGATGGCACCCGGTACCAATCTGGGCGCGGCGACCCCGGTACAGATCGGCGGTTTGCCTGAGCCCGGACCTGAGCCGGAATCCAGGCCGAAACCGTCTCCGGGCTCATCCGCAAATCAGGCAGACGAGAGCGGCGGTGGACATATAGCGGCGGAAGACAAGATGCCGAAAAAAGACGCAATGTCGCGCAAAGTGATCCAAGACGCTGCCGCTTATATCCGCGCGCTGGCGCAGATGCGAAAACGCAATGTGGAATGGGCGGAACGCGCTGTGCATGAAGCCGTAAGCTTATCAGCGGTCGACGCGCTGAATCTCAACGTCATCGATTATGTCGCTGCTGACGTGCCGGATCTGTTAAGGCAGCTGAATGGCCGGGAAGTGACCATACTCGGGCAGAACCTCACCCTTGATACCCTTTCAGCCACCATACAGGTTGTCGAGCCCGATTGGCGCACACGACTGCTTGCCGTCATCACCAACCCCAGCGTCGCGTACATACTGATGCTTATCGGCATTTACGGATTGTTCTTCGAATTTTCCAATCCAGGCTTTGTGTTGCCCGGCGTGGCGGGCGCCATCTGCCTCTTGCTTGCCCTGTACGCATTCCAGTTGCTGCCAGTCAACTATGCCGGACTTGCCTTGATTCTGCTCGGCATCGCATTCATCACGGCAGAAGCCTTCCTGCCAAGCTTCGGTGCGCTTGGCGTCGGCGGGATGATTGCTTTTATCGCCGGCTCGTTGATGCTGATCGACACCGACCTTCCCGGCTACGGCATTCCCTGGCCCATGATCGCAGGGATATCCGTGGCTAGCGCATTATTCCTGATTTTCGTCGTCGGCATGGCGCTGAAGTCACGGCGCAGCCCCATCGTCAGCGGCCATGAAGCGATGATCGGCGCCATAGGCGAGATGCTGGAGGATACTTCGGGCGAGGGCATGGTACGCGTTCATGGCGAACTGTGGAACGCACATAGTGAGCAACCTCTGGCCCGAGGACAGAAAGTGCGTGTAACAGGAATCGACGGTCTGGTTTTACATGTAATCCCGACAGAGAAATAAGGCAGAGAAATAACCAAAGGAGATTTCCATGTTAGCCAATTTCGGTTTTTTTAGTACTCTCATTATCATTCTTATCGCAGTGCTTTTCTCGGCATTTCGCATATTACGCGAATACGAACGTGGGGTGATCTTCCTGCTTGGCCGCTTTCAAAATGTAAAAGGCCCGGGCCTGATCATCATAATCCCCGGTATTCAGAAAATGGTACGAGTCGACCTGCGTACTGTCGTCATGGATGTCCCCAGCCAAGACGTGATTTCGCGCGACAACGTTTCGGTAAAAGTCAACGCCGTGGTGTATTTTCGGGTAGTCGACCCACAAAAATCCATCATTCAGGTGGAAAATTTCCTTGCCGCCACCAGTCAGTTTGCACAGACTACCCTGCGCTCCGTACTGGGCAAGCATGAGCTGGATGAAATGCTGGCGGAACGTGAAAAGCTCAATCTGGATATTCAGAAGGTGCTGGATATTCAGACGGACGCTTGGGGCATCAAGGTATCCAACGTCGAGATCAAACATGTGGATATCGATGAATCCATGATAAGAGCCATTGCCCGACAGGCGGAGGCGGAACGTGAGCGGCGGGCAAAGGTGATTCATGCTGAAGGCGAATTGCAGGCATCGGACAAATTGATGCAAGCGGCGCAAATTCTTTCGCAGCAAACCGGGGCAATGCAGTTGCGCTACCTCCAGACGCTTACGAACATCGCCAGCGATAAATCCAATACCATTATTTTTCCGATACCTATGGACCTGGTATCGCCGCTGATGGATGTGCTCAAGAATCGCAATCCAGAAGTTCGCTGACACGGGAGCTCCGCTCCATCTTCCTTTCCACACCGGTGCCCTCATGCAGTTGCGCTCCAGCCCCACTTCGTTTGCTGCGATCAACTTACGGTGGAGCTTTCACCCACAAGAATACGCCCATGTTGCGCGCACAAAAAAGCCCGGTAACCCGGGCTTTTTTGTGCGATCGAACGATCAGGCGGCCATCGTCTTGATCGCGGCAGATAGTCGGCTTTTATGGCGCGCTGCCTTATTCTTGTGGATGATACCCTTGTCCGCAATGGAATCTATCGTACCGAGGGAAGCCGCGTACGCAGCCTGCGCAATGGTTTTATCTGCAGACTCGATAGCTTTTCTCACATGCTTGATCGCGGTGCGCAATTCCGAGCGCAGGCTCGTGTTGCGGTCCCGCTGGCTGACATTTTGTCTCGCACGTTTTCTGGCTTGTGCACTATTGGCCATTAAAATTCCTCGAATTAAATGTTACGCAAATTTTTTGAATGATACGGATGTTTCCGGGATATTGCAAGGAAAACAGAGGAGTATTATAACCCATGAGCGTCTCGCGATGCTCGAAACATCAACCGGTTCTTCTCAAAGATACCTATTGATCCTCACGCTATCGAGCTTCCTGCCGACCTTCACACCGGCGCCATTGCAACATGATGCTATAGGGGGAGTCTCCCCATACACTCGCGAACTTGTCAGCTTGACGCGGCGGGTGAAACCCGCCCTATGGATCATCATTGCTTTATCGTGGGTGAGTTAATCCTACCCTGCCGATTGTTGCTGATTGTGGGTAAATCCGGAATATTTTTGTCAAGAGGTTTACTCATGCGTTCATGCGTAACTTTTTCCGTTGTTCATCTACCGAGCCGAACCCCAGGGAAGATTCAGGTTAACATACTCATCCATGAATCTGCTTAAAGCCCTCGCTACCGTCAGCGGAATGACGATGATATCCCGTATCCTGGGATTCGTTCGGGATGTGCTCATTGCCCGTATTTTTGGTGCAGGCGTCGCAACCGATGCTTTTTTTGTGGCCTTTCGCATTCCCAACCTGCTGCGCCGATTATTTGCCGAGGGTGCGTTTTCACAGGCATTCGTGCCAATACTCGCGGAATACAAGAACCGCCGCACACCCGAGGAGACACGTGAGCTAATCAATCAAGTTGCGACGCTGTTGTCCATCGCTTTATTTTTAGTCACGACCATAGGCATCATTGCTGCGCCGCTCATAATTTATGTGAGCGCACCGGGCTTTAGCGCCAGCCCGCAGAAATTCGCATTAACAGTGGAACTGCTGCGTATCACGTTTCCGTACATTCTTTTTATCTCGCTTGTATCACTGGCGGGAGGCATTCTCAACACCTTTGGAAGGTTTTCCGTACCGGCGTTAACCCCGGCATTGCTCAACCTGTCGTTCATTGGCTGTTCGCTGTGGCTGGTTCCGCTGGTAGACCCACCGGTACTGGCGCTCGCATGGGCCGTATTCATCGGCGGCGTGCTCCAGTTAGCCTTCCAGGTACCGTTTCTCATGCGTATCAGATTAATGCCACGCCCGCGTCTCAGATCGAGAGATAACGGCGCATGGCGCGTCATCAAGCAAATGGGGCCGGCGGTGTTCGGTGTATCGATCGGCCAGATCAGCTTGTTGATCAATACGATATTCGCTTCTTTTCTTGTCACCGGCAGCGTTTCCTGGCTCTACTATGCCGATCGTTTGATGGAATTTCCCGCAGGCCTTCTAGGGGTGGCGCTTGGAACGGTATTACTGCCGTCGTTGTCGCGGCATTATGCGGATAACAGCACTGAGGAATATAGTCGCCTGCTGGATTGGGGCCTACGCTTGACCGTGCTTTTTACGCTGCCGGCGGCGCTGGCATTGGCACTGCTTGCGACACCGCTCATCACCACCCTTTTTTATCACGGCGAATTTTCCGCCAACGATGTATGGATGACGCGCAATGCGTTAGTGGCTTACAGCTCGGGACTGCTGGGGCTGATTTTGGTAAAAGTGCTGGCTCCCGGATTTTACGCCCGGCAGAATATCCGGACACCAGTAAAAATTGCCGTCATCACACTTGTTGTTACTCAATTAATGAACCTCGCATTCATTATACCGTTGCGCCATGCCGGACTGGCGTTGGCCATCGGGCTAGGCGCATGCCTTAACGCCGGATTGCTCTACTACAAGTTGCGCAGCCATCAAATCTACCAACCTCAGCCGGGATGGGCAATGTTCATGGTGAAGATATCGATAGCGCTGGCGATCATGGGCGGGACGCTATGGTTCGCCTCGAGCAGTGACGCGTCGTGGCTGCTGGGCTCCACTTTCGAGCGCGCGGCACGGCTGACGTGGGTGGTGGCGATCGGCGCAACCAGTTACTTTTTCACATTATGGCTGCTCGGTTTCCGTCTCAAGAACTTCTCACGGCGGGGTGCGGAATAAGCATAAACATGCACCCTGACCCTGATATCTGAACATAGGCGTTGAAATCAAGGCCGGCCCGAGGGTCGGAGACCAGGCATGAATTAACGCCGTTCCGCCTTTATTTTCCGATGTCTTTTGCTGATCAGCTCGGGCGAATCCCTTATAAACAGTCTGATCTTTGCATTGGGTCATTTCTTTCGATAGGCGTGTTCATCGAAAAGAAAGCACAAGAAAAACCCCTCTTTTTTATTGGAAAAAATTCGCACGTCCCACTTGGATTAACCCTATAATGGTTAGGTTAATCAACCCCCATCAATGGCAGAACATTCTATCTCCCGACTATGACTCACTTCGTCAGATATTCCACCTTATCAATGGTGCTTTTGGGGTTTCTCCTCACTGGTTGCGCCACAACCAACAAGAACACCACCACCGATAAAATCACCGATACGAATACCACCACCTCGGCCAATATAAACTCGAGCGCTTCGGATGATACAGGTATCCTGCTCAACACGAGCACGAACGCGTCGGTTAGTGATACTGTCCCAACGACTGATAACCTGATAAAAGAACAGCGGGAACCGTTTGAAGGTCCAGTATTCAAGAATGCCGCCCCACCAGCGACCTATCCGGGTTTTAGTAAAAGAGACCCCTGGGAACCGATGAACCGCGCCGTATTCAGGTTCAACGAATCCGCTGACGATTATGTGTTCAGGCCGATGGCCAAAGGCTATAGATGGTTGATGCCCGACCCGCTTGAAACCGCGGTGGGAAATGTTTTTTCAAACATCAACGACATACCGGTGACGCTGAATAACCTTCTGCAACTGAAATTCGGCAATGCGGCGACCAGCGGCATGCGGGTAATAGTCAACACCACTTTTGGCCTGGTGGGGATATTTGATCTGGCGAGCGATGTCGGCCTGGAAAAACATGATGAAGACTTTGGGCAAACCTTGGGGTATCACGGCGTTGCAAGCGGTCCTTATCTGGTGCTTCCTTTTTTCGGTCCCAGCTCGATTCGTGATGCGGGCGCGCGTTTAATCGACGCAGCTTCCGATCCTGTTTTCGTAGGAAGCTTCTTCGTTGCTCCCTTCATAGGTCCGGTGGTAGGCGCAAGCAGAGCCGCCGACACGCGCGCTGGCATGCTCAAATCCGAGAAAGCGCTGGACGAGGCTGCACTGGATAAATACGAGTTCATGCGTGAAGCCTACCTCCAGCGGCGGCGCAATTTGGTGTATGACGGAAATCCCCCTCAGCCAAAAGAGGATGAAGATAACGATTAATTTTGAATTCTGAAATTGAAATCGCCTGCGTTCCTTCTGCTTCCTTATAAAAAAGATTTAAGATATTATTTCGTTCCCTGCTCAAGAAAGCAACGCAATCCATGGTCGTTGTAGGTAAATGATTGCGTTGCCAGCTATATTCCATATTCAGCGCCTGCCTGTCCACAGCAATTCCCGCGACCAATAACCCTTAGCTTCCCGTAAGCACTGGTACGGTCACGTTTGGCCTTTCCGGGCATATCGTAACACCTGGCGAACGGTCTCGTTTCTGCGTGAACCGATCTACTTTCTGCTGGATGGTCGAGGGCAAGAAAAAACGGCGGTGGCCATATCAGCCTACCGCCGTTTATCTCAAAACGACTAATGAATCAGGGCATTGCACGTAGCGCTGCAATGCGTACTTCAAGTGGCGGATGCGACATAAATAAACTCTTGAGGCCGCCCTCTCCGCCCGAAATACCAAATGCCGCCAATCGCTCCGGCAATTGTGCCGGTTCATGCCGCTGTTTCAAGCGCTCCAGTGCGGCGATCATCTTGTTACGTCCTGCCAGACGCGCACCCCCTGCGTCTGCGCGGAACTCACGCTGGCGGCTAAACCACATGACTATCATGCTGGCAAGTATTCCCAGCACCATTTGCGCCACGAGGGTGGTAATCAGAAAAGCCGGACCCTGATCCCTTTCGGTTTTGAATATAACCCTGTCTACGAAATGACCAATTATTCTTGACAGGAAAATTACGAACGTATTGACCACGCCCTGGATCAGTGCGAGTGTAACCATGTCACCATTGGCGACGTGGCTTATTTCGTGCGCCAATACGCCTTCGATTTCGTCTTTATGCATGTTCTGGAGCAGGCCCGAGCTCACTGCCACCAAGGCGTTGTTGCGGCTCATGCCAGTAGCGAATGCATTGACATCCGGTGCATCATAGATCGCCACCTCCGGCATGCCGATACCGACAAACTCGGCCTGGCGCCGGACTGTCTCAACCAGCCAGCGCTCGGTCGGGTCAGAAGGCTGCTCGATGACAACTGCACCGGTCATGCGTTTTGCAGACCATTTGGACATGGCAAGCGAAATCAACGAACCGCCAAAACCTATCACCCCGGACATGATAAGCAATGAGTTGAAGTCTATACCGCCCTCGGCATTCAGCATGCGATCCACGCCCAATATCCGCAGTGTAATACTTAGCACCAATAACACTGCCAAGTTAGTGATTACAAACAGAAAAATTCGTTTCATAGAGGGTATTCCGTTTCTAATTGTAGAAGACACATTGTAAATAGGGGCACAAGCCGGGATTTCAAGGCCGTTATTCCTGCAATTTGTTAATATCCGGCCAGGTTAAATGCACGCTTTTTCCCGCTCACCTCATCAATGGCCGTTGCGCGCGGCAAATAAAATATATATTCCCAAGCTGCCAAAGATTATAAAAAAAATTGCGGACCAGTCCGGAAGCGTAAGCAATGCGAACTTCCAGGTGACATCGGCACAGTCCCCGTTTGCTTCAAACATGCTGGGCCACCATTGTGCTAACGGCAACGCGTTCAAGAACTTTTCTTCAGGACTGATGCCGCATTCGAATGCCTCGGGAAAGCGCACCAGCCACGCCTGACGCAAAGCAACCGCCGCTCCGGAGAACGCAAAGGCGGCCATCAAGCCGCTGTATATTCCCGACCCTTTTGCGCGGGGAGAGTGAAAAAATGCTAATAGCGCGATTAATCCGACCAGCCAATACGCAATGCGCTGAACGACACAAAGTGGACAAGGCAGCAGGTTCTTTACCAGCTGTAGATAAAGGGCGTAACTGATCAGGCTGGCGCAACCGAGAAATATCGATAGAAAAATGACTCTTGTTCCTGGTTTCATGCGGCTCACATGATCCGGCTTAAAGGATTTAACCTAAATCCGGTAGTTGGACGGGGTGAAGTGTACGGTTTTTGGGGTGCAGGGCAAGGCGCAACGACGCGGAATGCGCCCGCGCAGGGCGGAGCAGTGCCTTCCGCAGGAAGGTGCGACCCCGAAGCGGGATGCGGACGCCCCCTTGCGTGTAGCGTGCGATCGCGGCATCCCCTGCGCTGCCCGATCCCCGCTTCGCGGGGTCCCTCGGGCGACGCTTCGGGGCGCCGTTCCATTCCAAGAAGTTGCAACGCAGCCATGTGCCCAAAAACTGTGCAATTCACCCCGTAGCGCCCTCACCCGGAAGGGGCGCGTCAAATAATATAAAATATTATTATTAATCATAACTTTGATCTATAAATGAGCGGTCAACTACCGGATTTAGGTTTAATCGGGCTGCTGGTTGAGGTCGGTTTTCTTCACCCTTCGCATTCCGCCCGGCACCATTTTATATTCCAGCAAACGGCATTCCAGCGCACCGTTGAATAATGGAACACGGCGCGAGGGTGTCAAGCGTATGAGTTTTGGCAGAAACGGGTCGGCGGTGAAAATATAGGCATTCCATCCACTGAATTTTTTCTTCAGTACGTCTCCCAGTTTCGGATAAAACTCCGCAAGCTCCTGCTGCTCACTTAAACGTACCCCATAAGGGGGGTTGGTTACGAGAAATCCGGAAGCCGCGGGCGCGGATATTTCCAGCAGGTTCGCCTGCTTGAGCGTCACCGTTTCAGAGAAGCCCGCGGCAGTTAGATTCGCACGCGCGACGGCAACCGCATCCCCATACAAGTCACTGCCGAAAATCGGCTGGAGCGTTCTCGGTTTCTGCCGTGCCAGCGCTGCTTCTTTAACCTCTTCCCATTGCCTTCTATCAAAGCTCGCCAGTTTTTCAAAAGCAAAGCTGCGACCCAGCCCCGGCGCGATATTCAATGAAATTTGCACTGCTTCGAGCAGAAATGTGCCGCTGCCACACATTGGATCGAGCAGTGGAATGCCTGGCTGCCAACCCGCCAAGGCCAGAATCCCGGCGGCAAGGTTTTCTCTTACGGGCGCTTCAACAGTATTTTTTCTGAGGCCGCGCTTGAACAAGGCATCGCCGGAAGTGTCAACATATAACGAAAATTCCCGGGCATCCAAAAAACCGTGAATGCGAATATCCGGCCGCACCGTATCGACACTGGGACGGCAGCCAACCGTACTGCGGAATTTATCGCAGACCGCATCCTTGATCTTGAGCGTGACAAAATCCAGGCTGCGTAGCGGACACTTGATGGCAGCCACATTGACGCGAATCGTTGAATCCGCGGCAAACCATTCATTCCATGGCAATGCACGGGCTGCTTCGTACACATCGGCTTCGCCGACGTAGGGATTGCGCGCCACCCGCCAAAGAATTCGACTGGCGATGCGGCTTTCCATGTTAGCCCGATAGCAGGTTTGCCAGTCGCCCTGGAACTGGACCCCGCCGTCGCACGCCTTTGCAAAAGAGGCCCCAAGCTGCTCCAGCTCGGTCACGAGTGCCGACTCCAGTCCTCGCGGGCAGGGCGCAAAAAAATAGTAAAGCGTCACGGTAAGACCGGGCGCACAACAATTATCATTGTGACTTCGTACTGTTTATTTCGCAGTCCACGCCCCATAGCCAAGCATCGCCCAGGCGCTCAAGAACGCGACGCCGCCAAATGGCGTGATTATACCGAGCCCGCGTATTCCCGTCAGGCTCAGGACATAAAGACTGACGGAAAAAAGAACAATTCCGGCAAGCATCAGCCAGCCCGACCAAGTGAGCAGCCTGGACGCAGGCAGATGCAGCAGTATGAGGCCGACGGCGATCAGGCCCAACGCGTGATAAAAATGATATTGCACGCCCGTCTGGTATACGGCGAGCATGTCTGTAGAAAGCCGTTGTTTTAAGCCATGCGCACCGAAAGCGCCCAAAGCGACGCATAAAAATGCATTGACAGCACCCAGGGTGAGGAAAACTCTTGACATCGGAGACCTATTTTCTGATGAGAGGACTAAAGAATGTAGCAGACACGACGCAGGCCCGCGCATACGTCTTTTTTACTTGCAAAGACAGCCGGAACACAGAAGGATCGATAAATCGATACGGATATTTAAAACATTCGTAGTCTGCATCACCCCTGCCCAAATGTCTATACCGATCGCAAATTTCAAACATGGTCGGAAGTTACTCATTTTTCTCTGTCACGCGCGCCTTGCTGCCCCCTTTGGCAAACGCCACCCGAATGGTATCGCCCACGTCGATCTGGTCACTACTTCTCACCACTGCACCGCCGGTGCCATAAACAATACTGTAGCCCCGCTCCAACACTGACTCGGGGTTAAGATGGGCAAGATTCTCCTGCTGGCGCTGCAAGCTCATTACAAGCGTTTCGATGCGAACGGCAATGGCCCGGCGCAAGCGCAGCCCGAGGTCATGCTGGCGTTCAACCAAACGCGGAATATCGGGGCTGGCGATCAGGAGACGCTGGTCAAGCTCACGCAAACGCCAATAGCAGCGTGCCAGATCCTGCTGCCATGAGCGAGCCAGGCGTTCGCGCAAATGCTGAAGATGCCCAAGTTGTTCATTAATCCGTTTTCCAGGATGCACCAGGCGGCATTCGAGCATATCGATATGCTGCATCCGGCTTTCAATGCCACGCTGCATTGCCCGCTGCAGGCGTCCGTGCATGATTTCTCCATGCCGTATTAATTCCTTCCGGTCCGGGCAGACGAGCTGGGAAGCGCCGGTAGGCGTCGGAGCGCGAACGTCAGCCACAAAATCAGCAATGGTGAAATCAGTCTCATGACCTACGCCACTCACGATAGGAATGGGACAGGCGGCGATTGCGCGTGCTACTGCCTCCTCATTGAATGCCCACAGATCTTCGATACTACCCCCGCCGCGGCAGAGGATAAGCACGTCGCACTCGGCACGATTTCCCGCAGTTCGAATGGCTGCCGCTATTTTGGCTGAAGCACCGGCTCCCTGCACCGGCGTGCCATAAATGATCAGTGGTACGAAAGACATACGCCGCTTCAGCGTGGACAGTACATCGTGCAAGGCGGCCGCCGCCGGAGAGGTGATGATACCGATCTGCTTCGGGAATAGCGGTAGCGGTTTTTTGCGGGCAGGATCAAACAGCCCCTCCTTTCCCAATCTGGCCTTGAGTTGCTCGAAAGCTTCGAATAGCGAGCCAAGTCCGGCGCGTCGAATAGTCTCGACGTTTAATTGAAAATCCCCGCGGGATTGATACAACGTCACCAGTGCGCGCACCTCTACCCGCATACCATCGCTGGGCTGCCAATCCAGATACTGATTTTTATCGCGGAACATAACGCAACGTATCTGGGCATCCGCATCCTTGAGTGAAAAATACCAATGGCCCGACCCGTAGCGCTTGATATTCGAAATTTCGCCCCCTACCCATAACAATGGGAAAGCCTGCTCCAGCAAGTCCTTGGCGCTACGGTTCAGTTCGCTCACGCTCAAGACGGTGCGAGCGATCTCCATTTCCATAATGAAATTCATCTTGACATTCTACAATAATCCCCACCTGTCACGAAAATTGCGTAATTGTGCCGGCAAACCCGCATGAATACTAAAGCATACTTATAAGTATTTGTTTTTAATCAATATTAATAAGTACAAAAATTAATCTATTCAGAAAAAGTCGTTATGGCAGGGCGACTTAATGGTCCTATTTGCAGATTACCCACAAACTTATCCACAGTAATTGTGGACAAGAAAAAAAACGCGTCCTTGCCGAAATCACAGGGGCAAGATACATTACAACTCTGATTTTTGTACCGGAGGTGATCGCGTGTTTGGTTTGATTCAAGCGGCGGGTTGGCCGATTTGGCCGCTCATTTTAGCTTCTATCGTCGCTATGGGCATTATCGGTGAACGCATGTGGGCCTTGCGTCTGAGCATGGTTACGCCAAGAGATCTGCTGCCCAAAGTGGTATATGAGTATCGTAACAGCGGCGTGAGTGCCGATATGATCGCGCGCCTCCAGAAACATTCTCCACTTGGGCAGATTTTTGCCGTGGGATTGAGAAACGATAGAAGCACGCGCGAAGTCATGAAAGAATCCATCGAAGAGGCCGGTCGCGCTGTCTCTCATGACCTCGAGCGTTATCTCACTACCTTAGGAACTATTGCCTCCATGAGCCCACTGATGGGCTTGTTCGGAACGCTGGTCGGCATGATCGAAATTTTTGGCGTGAATTCTCCTACTAACGGTAGCAACCCGGCACAACTCGCCCATGGTATTTCCGTTGCACTCTACAATGCCGCATTCGGCATCCTGGTAGCCATTCCCAGCATGATGTTTTATCGTTACTTCCGCGCTAAAGTGGATGCACTGGTGATTGAAATGGAATTGCAGGCATTAAAGCTCGTGGAAATCGTTCATGGCGAACGTCAAGATGATTCTCCAGCGAGACAAGGAATAGTACAGCCGCTGGCAGGTTCCTGAGGGGAATGACTTATAAATATCCTGCCGAGACAGGACAGGGAAGTAGTTGAGCCGAGCAATCCGCCCACAACTGATAGAATCAGCTCTCGATTTCCGGACATGATCCGCTTTTCCGATTACCGTTCACCTACGGGAATATAGCAAAAACGATGAACTTTCAACGCGGCAGGCAAAAAGAAGACCCGGAAATCAACCTGGTGCCCATGATCGACGTGTTGCTGGTGATACTTATTTTCCTGATGATCACTACTACTTACTCAAGGTTTTCCGAACTTGAAATCAGTCTGCCGCAAGCAGCGTCCGACAAGTCCGCTGATCATCCAAATGTTATCGATATTTCGGTAAACGCCAGCGGGGACTATACCGTCAACCGTACCCCCGTCAAAGATTCCAGTATGGAGCGGCTTAGTGAGGAATTGCGCGTGGCCGCGGGTGATCGGCCGGACACGGTGATTGTCATCAATGCGGACGCCGACGCTACACATCAATCCGTTATAACGGTGATGGAAGCCGCGCGTTTAGCGGGATACAACCATATCACTTTCACCACTGAAAACCCCAGATAGGGCTCCTCATTGGCGCAACATGCCTTTCCGGCGCGGCGGACAGCTATAGTATTTGGGGTTGTGGGGGAAACATAACAATTCAACCGGGTGGTGGCGTATGTCAGCGCGGGAAGAATACACTGCGATGTAGCGCTTTCACGAAGTGAAGTTTTCGTTACATAACCGCCGTCTCTAGGAGAGTATAATCGATCTGATTGATGTAACCCTTTAAGGCTGAGGAAGTCGAGGAAATTATGGACTTAAAATTATTGGATATCCTGGTTTGTCCGCTGTGCAAAGGCCCGCTGCTCTACAGAAAATCCGAAAATGAACTAGTCTGCAAAGGAGACCGGTTGGCTTTCGCCATCAAGGATGGCATTCCCATAATGCTGGAAGACGAGGCACGAAGACTACCTGTAGAAGAAGAAATTTAGTTCGTGGAAAATTCCCGGGACTTCGAATAGGCTTCGATTTTTGATGGAACGTATTTTCTCCTGAATGGGAGCCGAATATAAACGATGAAAAATGCGAATAGCGCCGCCATTTTGGGTGCACTTATTGCTGATTCCGCCGCACTTGGCCTGCACTGGCTTTATGATCCTGTGCGCATTGCAGAGATTGAAGCAGCAAAGGGACTCGTATTTCTTCAACCGGAGGCAGCAGACTATGCCGGAGCAAAGGGCTATTTCGCGCATGGTCGAAAGGCGCTCGGCGAGTCTACCGGCTACGGTGAAGTCTGCTTATTGATGCTGAAGCATCTGGCAAAACACGGCACCTTCCGCCGTAATGAATATCAGGTTGAATACCGCGCGCATTTTGGGCCTGGCGGCGAATTCGTCGGTTATATCGATTCCCCGACCCGCCTGACGTTACGCACATTGTTATCCCTTGAACCGTCAGAATTTCCAGCGGCATCTGGCGCCGATGACGATCAGCAACCGGCCCTGGCAGCGCTTCCGGCATTGATTGCGACCCACTCCGGGACGCTGGAAGATCTTATGAATTGCGTCGAGGAGGTGGTACGCGTAACCAATAATAATGAACTGGCGATCGTCGCAGCACAGTGTTCCTCGGTAGCACTGTTCAAGCTGTTGCATGGGGCACCGGTTTCGCAGGCTCTGGCGGATGCTCTGCCATTTGCGGGGCCCTTCCTCGAACCATTACTGGAACAAGCGCTTGCTATACCGACACTGGATAGCATTGCGGCGACGGAGCGCTTTGGCCGCACGTGTCATGTCGCGGAAGGACTGCCGGTCATTTTTCATATTGCGCAACGTGCCGCTGACTATCGTACTGCAATAGAATCCAACATTCGCGCCGGGGGAGACAGCTGTGGGCGCTCGATCATGCTCGGCGCCCTGGTGGCAGCGCATGCAGCGATGCAAAACGATTCTGTATTTCCCATTCCGCTGCCTTGGCTGGCGCGATACCGAAAATTTGCCGAAGCTGCCGATGCGTGCACAGCACTTTGAATACAACATTTAGCGGGACGACACAGAAAATCTGGCGAGGCAGTTTATAAACCGGCTTCGATCGCATCTACGGCGAGAACCCGAACTCGGCAGTATCCTCTAATATAAATCCTCGTTGTCACCTCTTTCTCATATAAAAGATAAATTCTCCAGCTATCTCCGACAAGGACAGCAATTCGTTGCCCGTCTGATCGGCGAAGACCTGGAAATCGATTACTGAGCCAGGGTCGGTAGCGGTTATTTTCAGCACTTGCCCGGTAGTCATATCCACCAGGGATTTTTTTGTGCGCAGGATAGGCAATGGGCAGTTCAGCCCGCACACATCCAGTTCTTTATCGCAATTCATGCATTTCTCCTCGATTCCTGGTTACGGAATAGTTGCCTGCCCATGGAATGCAGCAAGTGATTTGCCAAAATTATTTTCATGATCTGCGAGAAATCCAAGAAAAAAACGGATAAGCGGTTATTTATGGTGCAACTGGAAGTTCTGTTTGTTACGCTGGTATTGATAATCATTAGAAGCCAAAAAACGAAAATATGAAAGAAGCGTTAAAGATGAGTTAGCATATGCTTGAGAAGATCTTTTTTCGAGCCTCAAAGACGAGGGCCGAAGATAATACCACCTTGTTGTTTTGATTGAGACTCGACAACACGTCAGATTCCGCGAATTACCGATAGCGTCATTATGCCAGTCAACTTTACCCCTCCACTACCCGAACATCTGCTTCCTATTAAAGGCATAACGCTCGGCATCGCCGAAGCGGGAATCAAGAAACCCGGCCGAAAGGACCTGCTTGTCATCGTTTTGGCGGAATGCGCAAAGGTAGCGGGCGTATTTACGCAAAATCGGTTTTGTGCGGCACCTGTGGCAGTCGCTAAAGACCATCTTTTGAATCCGGGCTCCACTTCCGCCTGCCCGATCCGGGCATTGATTATCAATACCGGCAACGCCAATGCCGGCACAGGTGAAGGCGGCGTTGCGGATGCCCGTGCCACCTGCGCCGAACTCGCCAACTTGCTCGGTTGTGATAGTCGGCAGGTGCTGCCATTTTCTACTGGTGTCATTATGGAGCCGCTGCCGTTGGAAAGAATTATTGCCGGGTTGCCCGCGGCGGTGGCCGACCTCAAGGCAGACAACTGGTTTGCGGCCGCCCAGGCAATCATGACGACGGATATCGTGCCCAAGGCGGTATCGAAACAGATTTCCCTTGACGGCACAACCGTGACCATTACGGGCATTGCCAAGGGTTCGGGAATGATCCATCCAAACATGGCAACGATGCTGGGTTACATTGCGACCGACGCCGCGCTGAGCCAGCCACTGCTGGAACAAATCGTGCGGCATGCGGCGGAGAATACATTTAATCGCATCACCGTGGATGGAGATACTTCAACCAATGACGCGCTCGTTCTGATAGGAACGGGCCAGGGCGGCAATTCGGTCATTTCAGATAATGAAAGTGCCCAATTCACACAGGTGCAAAACGCGATAACCGAGGTCGCAGCATCGCTTGCGCAGGCTATCGTACGCGACGGTGAGGGGGCAACCAAGTTTATTACGGTCCGGGTGGAGGGTGGGAAGACACTCGACGAATGTAGCAAGGCTGCCTATGCCATTGCACATTCTCCGCTGGTTAAAACCGCTTTTTTCGCATCTGATCCAAATCTTGGCCGAATACTGGCGGCAATAGGTTATGCGGGCATAGAAGACCTTGACGTCAATAAATTGCAGCTCTATCTCGATGACGTTCTGGTTGCAGAAAATGGTGGCCGGGCGCGCACTTACCGGGAAGCAGATGGTCAAAAAGTAATGAAGCAAGCCGAAATCACCGTGCGTGTCGTGCTCAACAGAGGGCAGGCTTCGACCACCATCTGGACATGTGATCTATCGTATGATTATGTGAAGATCAACGCGGATTATCGTAGTTAGCAAACAGGCAAACCGGTAGCGGCGCGAGCGCAACGTAATAAAGCATCACGCTGTCAGCTGTCAGTCGCACACCAATCGTATGCGACTGCAGCACTTTCATGGACAAGTTTTCTTCCGCTCTTCCTGCTGGCTTCCGATCCCGGCGAGATGGCGCAAATCGTCAACAAGCGTCTTCTACTCACCCATTGTCTTCATGTGTTCCAGGTTGGGGTTGGTCCAATCCATCCCGGAGCCGTAGTTATAGTCCGACCCGGATGAACCAGATGACCCATACTTATCCCCAGACTTGCGGGAATGATGGCCATGCTTTTTCCTCATCGCGCTGGCTTCATCCTTATCGATGTACCCATCCTTGTTGGTATCCATCCTATCGAACATTGTTTCAGCATGGCGAGCATGTTCTTCCCTGCTCACTCGACCATCATTGTCGGTATCGGCCATGGACATTCCACATCGGCCCTCTCCACGCTTCTTGTCACCATATCCATCCTTCCTGTCACCGTAGTCGTCCTTCTTGTCGCCGTAGTCATGAGACCCGGCGACCATGTAGCCTTTATTGAGGGATTGCATGGCGAAGGGGCTTTCGGCCGCAGACGCAATGGATGCAGTACCCAGCGTGGCGGCCAGCGCGGATCCCAAAGCAAGAGAAATAATTGATTTTTTACTCGGCATATTATTCATGATGTTTTTCTCCTAAATATTTTGTTTGATTTAAAGGAAGCTTTCGGGAGAGCATGCAATATAAGTGCTGCATCTCATCAATGATTCCACCTTATTTGTTTCCGTTATTTACAGTCTGTTACGATAGACGCCTTAACTGCGGCACCTTGCATACGCTGGACGTAACATGCCGAATCATGGCCTTCTTAGCTGAGCGGTTCCGTTCGATAGCACACATATGAACTCCATTCGAATCTGGGTTTATATTATTCAGACCGCCACTTTCCGCTCGGGACTGTCTGGAAAAAATTGCCTGCAAAAAGCGAAAACCGTATTTACCCGGTTATATGAGATATTCGCAATGACAATGGGCATGATTCTCATGTCGGGCAATTGTTATAATTTGAAATTAACGTTTGGTTTGGAGACTTATGGAAGGTTGGGACAAGCTGTACGATCGGGCCGAAGCGCTGCTTTCCCGTCTTGAAGGGCTGCTGCCGGCGGGCCAGGCTGACCCCAACTGGAATTCCGCCATTGCATTTCGCTGGCGAAAGTCCGGCCGTACAGGCTCTATTCAACCTGTGAGCCACCCTCACCGCGTAACGTTCGATGCTTTGCAAGGCATAGAACGTCAAAAAAATCTCATCGATCAAAATACACGTCAGTTCGTACAGGGGCATCCCGCCAATAACGTATTGCTTACGGGCGCGCGCGGCACAGGCAAGTCATCGCTGGTAAAAGCAATGCTGAATAAATATGCTGCCATAGGGTTACGCTTAATTGAAGTGGAAAAGCATGACCTTACCGATCTGCACGATATTGTCGAACAGATATACCAGCGCCCTGAACGCTTCCTTCTGTATTGCGACGACCTGTCATTCGAGCCGGGCGACCCCGGCTATAAGGCATTGAAAGTCGTACTCGATGGTTCTATCGCCACGGCGCCCGAGAACGTTCTTGTATACGCGACTTCCAATCGCCGCCACTTGATGCCCGACTTCATGCGGGACAATCTGGACACCCGGCATCTGGGGGAAGAAATCCATCCAAGCGAATCGGTCGAAGAAAAGATCTCTTTATCCGAGCGTTTTGGGCTATGGGTATCCTTCTACCCGTTTGATCAAGAGCAGTACCTGGACATTGCCGGGCATTGGCTCAACCATTTCGGTATCGAAGAAATGACCCCCCTTATACGTGAAGCGGCTCTGCAATGGGCACTGGGGCGCGGTTCACGAAGTGGGCGTGTAGCATGGCAATTTGCACGCGACTGCGCGGGAAAGCAGAATCTGCCATGATTTTCGAAGAATCCGGTCGTTGCCCCCGTGGGTCAGCATGGGATACGCGAGCCGGATTTGCGCAAATTTAAAATTTGACCGTTTGCATAGCGTGTTTCAGTCGTCGGTTGCTGCTCATTCACCTCACCATGCCCTCTCCCACCCATATCACTGAAGTCGCCGTTGCGGTTATCACTGCCCCTGATGGCCGTTTTCTTCTTGCGCGCAGGCCTGAGGGCAAGCCTTATGCGGGTTACTGGGAATTTCCCGGCGGCAAGGTGAACCCCGATGAACCGATATTAGATGCGTTAAGGCGCGAATTACTGGAAGAGCTGGGTATATTTGTCGAGCATGCCTACCCCTGGATCACCCGCACGTTTAACTATAGTCATGCCTCTGTCCGCCTCTATTTTTACCGCGTCGTGAAATGGCATGGCAAGCCGCAGCCCCGCGAAAACCAGGAGCTGGCCTGGCAATCCGCGGACAATGTCCGGGTTGAACCGATGTTGCCGGCAAATACACCGGTATTGCGGGCGCTGGATTTGCCGGCAATCTATGCAATAACCCATGCTGCGGAATTAGGGACGGATATTGCTCTAATCCGGATTGAACGCGCGTTGAAAGGAGGTGTACGACTGTTGCAGGTACGCGAGAAGGCGATGCCGGAGAAAGCATTGAATTCTTTTATCGGCGCTGTGATTGCACTCGGTCACCGCCATGGTGCCAGAGTATTGGTGAACGGCAGCATAGACAACATCGACTTTTATCGGAAAGCCGGCGTGGATGGGCTACATCTTGCGTCAAGACAATTGATGGACATCGCGAAACGTCCGGATGTCGAGTGGTGTGGTGCGTCTTGCCACAATGCAGAAGAGCTTTTTCGCGCTGAGCAATTAGGCATGGATTTTGCGGTGCTTGCGCCGGTACTGCCGACGTTGAGTCACCCTGGCTCTGCGACGCTAGGCTGGCAAAGATTTGCCGCACTCATCCGGGATTGCTCGATACCCGTTTACGCGCTAGGCGGGTTGCGCCGGGAAGATTTAACTACGGCATGGGAACACGGCGGGCATGGCGTGGCCATGATGCGGGGTATCGGCTAAAAATTCAGCCCTGCAGAGCAAAGGAAGGTTTGCCAACTGAAGGACCCGCGGCGAAAGACATGAGGCAACAGCCCGAGGCTGAGGTAGTACTGGGGTAATGTTCGGATTTATTCAGGTCATTCGTTTTGCGATAGCGCCAATTCTTCGAACGCCAGCGCCTGATCGTTATTGCTTATCCTTAAACACATCTTCGTTCGGTTTTTCCGTGTCCGCGTCCGTTTCCGCATCGGGAATTCGATAGGACTCCGAAGCCCATTGCCCCAGGTCGATCATCTTGCAGCGCTCCGAACAAAAAGGCCGATAACGATTGCTCGTATCCCAGACGATAATCTTGCCGCAGTGTGGGCAATTGACGATAGGTTGCTTCATAATCGTGAACCTGAAAATATCCTATCCGTTGAAACAGCACCAGACCCCTTGGCTATTATGGCTTGATTGTGCAAATCAAGCCAGCCAGCACCCTGTCGGGCTCGAAGAATCGCAGCGAAAAAGTGACTGGGCGAGGGCAGATTTTGAGGATTTTGAAGACTAGTAGTTATTCCATTGGCTGAAAAAGCGGCGAAATATGAACTGGCCGGACGCTTTTGCAGCCGATTTACTTTAAGTCCGACAGATTGCTGGACAGTGTTCCGGACCGCTCGCTCCGTCGGAAACATAACATTATGTCATATGAATGTCGTAACCTCATAAATATCCACCGATGTTGCGCGGTTTACGGTTTTTGTATCAAGTCAAACTCATGGCAGATATCGCCGGAAAGAATGCGTGTCGACACAAGTATCTCGCTCATAACCCATTGATCGATAAAAACGGTCAGGTGCGGTTTTCCACCATCCAATCAATAGTTTTTATAATGCATATTTATTTTTCGATATGTATTATGGTAAAATGGTTAAGTTTTTTATGAGTTTTTTTAGAAGGTCCGAAATTAAAAACGGGACTGCAAAATATGGCAGATATTGAGAAAAAACAGGAAATGAACGGCAGGAGACGTTTTCTCATCGCCGCAACTTCGATTGCGGGCGGGATCGCGGGCGTTGCCGTGGCAACCCCTTTCATGATGAGCATGATGCCCAGCGAACGCGCAAAAGCGGCGGGAGCACCGGTTGAGGTGGACATCAGCAAGGTTGAACCAGGCATGCTGCTGATGGTCGAATGGCGCGGCAAGGTCGTATGGGTATTGAATCGCACCCCTGAAATGCTGGCTAACCTGAAGAAGCTTGACGGTCAGGTATCCGATCCAAAATCGGAAAAAGACCAGCAACCCAAGTATGCGCAGAATGAAACACGCTCCATCAAACCGGCGATTCTGGTAGCCGAAGGGGTCTGTACCCATCTGGGATGTTCTCCCGTATATCGCAAGGATATTGCGCCCGCGGACCTCGGTTCCGACTGGCTGGGCGGTTTTTTCTGCCCCTGCCACGGCTCCAAGTTCGATCTCGCGGGCCGCGTCTACAAAAGCGTCCCTGCGCCTACCAACCTTGTCGTCCCCCCCCACATGTATTTAAGCGATACCACCCTGTTGATCGGGTCTGATCGCAAGGAGTCCGCATAAATGAGCAAGCGATTAGCGTCCATGGTCGACTGGATAGACGCACGTTTTCCCCTGACTTCCAACTGGAAGGCTCATCTCACCGAATACTACGCGCCGAAGAACTTCAATTTCTGGTACTACTTCGGCTCGCTGGCCATGCTCGTGCTGGTGAATCAGCTTCTTACCGGCATTTTCCTCACCATGAACTACAAGCCGGACGCCAGCATGGCGTTCGCCTCGGTGGAATATATCATGCGGGACGTGGATTTCGGCTGGTTGATCCGTTACATGCACTCCACCGGTGCATCCATGTTCTTCGTGGTGGTCTATCTGCACATGTTCCGCGGGATGATGTACGGCTCGTATCGCAAGCCGCGCGAGCTTCTCTGGCTAATCGGCATGGGAATATTCTTCATGCTGATGATGCTGGCGTTTACCGGATACATCCTCCCATGGGGGCAAATGTCCTATTGGGGTGCGCAGGTGATCGTAAGCATGATCGGCGCGATTCCGGTAGTAGGCGAAACGCTCTCGAACTGGCTGCTGGGTGACTTCATGCTGTCGGATGCCGCACTCAATCGTTTCTTTGCCTACCATGTCGTGACTCTGCCCGTTTTACTTGTGACCCTGGTAGTCGTTCACATATTGGCGCTACACGAGGTCGGCTCGAGTAACCCGGATGGGATTGAAATCAAAAAATATAAAGATCCCGTAACGCACATTCCCGTCGATGGCATCCCGTTCCACCCGTACTACACAGTCAAGGATATTTTCGGCGTCATCGTGTTCCTGATCGTGTTCTGCGGAATCATATTTTTCGCACCCGAGATGGGCGGCTATTTCCTTGAGTACAACAACTTCGTTCCTGCCAATACATTGCAGACGCCTGACCACATCGCCCCGGTATGGTACTTCACGCCATACTATTCGATGCTGAGAGCGGTCACCATCAACTTCCTGTGGATAGATGCCAAGCTCTGGGGCATCGTGCTGATGGGCGGATCGGTCGCAATCTTCGCGCTGTTACCTTGGCTGGACCGTAGCCCCGTGAAGTCCATTCGCTACAAAGGCCCTATTTTCAAATTTGCCCTTACGCTTTTTGTCATCAGCGTCTTTGTGCTTGGCTATCTTGGCACCAAATCGCCCACCCCGCTGTTCACAACACTTGCGCAAATATTCACGGTCATCTACTTCGCCTTCTTTATTCTTATGCCGTGGTACAGCAAGATAGATAAAACCAAGCCTGAACCAACCAGGGTGAAAGAATGAGAAAAATAACAACTATTTTAGTTATGTTATGCTTGGCCCCGCTTGTCGCATTTGCCAGCGAGTCAACCGTAAAGCTGGATCATGCACCGATCCGGTCAGGCGATAAGCTCTCGCTGCAACGCGGCGCCAAGACCTTTGTCAACTACTGTCTGTCGTGCCACAGCGCGGAATACATGCGCTACAACCGGCTACGCGATATCGGCCTGACTGAGACCCAGGTCAGCGACAATCTAATATTTACCGGGCAGAAAGCAGGTGAACTCATGACTGTCGCCATGAAAGCCAAAGAGGCCAAACAGTGGTTCGGGGTCGCCCCGCCCGATCTATCGGTAATCGCTCGTTCTCGTGGTGCTGATTGGCTCTATACGTATCTCCGGAAGTTTTATCGCGATGACTCCACCGCTACGGGCTGGAATAACCTTGTATTCGATAAAGCTGCCATGCCTCATGTACTCTATCAGTTGCAAGGCGAGCAATCGCTGGTGACGAACACCGTCGACGACGGTCACGGTGGCACGCATGAGGTAAAGGAACTGAAGCTGGATAAACCAGGTACGCTTTCGAAAACAGAATATGAAGCCTATGTGGCTGATCTGGTGAACTTCCTGGTTTATCTAGGTGAACCGGCTGCGACCAAGCGAGTGCAAATAGGAATTATTGTGATGCTCTTCCTGTTTGGCATGCTGGCGCTTACCTACGCCCTGAAACATGAATATTGGAAGGACATTCATTGATTATTTCCCGTTACGAAAGATACACCCAGCTCGTTTGCGCTGAAAGTAACCAAATATGATGACGTTATACTCAGCAACCACCTGCCCTTTCAGTCACCGCTGCCGTATTGTGCTGTACGAGAAGGGCATGGATTTTCAGATCATCGATGTCGACCTGCATAACAAGCCGGAAGATCTGGCGATAATGACGCCCTACAGCCGGGTTCCCGTGCTGGTAGAGCGTGATCTTATCCTGTACGAATCCAACATCATCAATGAATATATTGATGACCGGTTTCCTCATCCACAACTAATGCCCGCCGATCCGGTTATGCGGGCTCGTGCGCGCTTGTTCCTGTATCGCTTTGAGCAGGAACTTTTTTGCCATATTGACGCGGTCGAGCATGGAAATCCGAAAACCGCGGATAAAGCACGCGCGGCGATTCGCGATAACCTGACCGTGATTGCGCCGGTATTTGCCAAGCAGAAACACATGCTGGGGGATGAATTTTCCATGCTGGATGTGGCGATCGCACCACTGCTGTGGCGACTGGATCATTATGGCATTCAGCTACCCAAACAGGCTGCGCCGTTGTTGAAATACGCCGAACGGTTGTTTAGCCGGCCCGCCTTCATTGACGCACTCACAGCCTCCGAGAAGGCAATGCGAAAGTGAAGGAACTGTCGACCAAGCCCTATTTGATTCGCGCCATCTACGAATGGTGTTCCGATAGCGGCCTGACGCCTTATCTGTCAGTTAAAGTAGATACCCAGACTCGCGTACCGAACAATTTCGTGAAAGATGGTGAAATCATACTTAACATCAGCTCCGATGCCGCGCATCATCTTACTCTAGGTAACGATGTGATCCAGTTCTCCGCCCGGTTTAGCGGTGTCTCGCGCGAAATCTCAGTTCCGGTCGGTGCGGTCCAGGGAATATTTGCCAAGGAGACCTCACAGGGCGTTCTTTTCACCCTTGAGGGCGACGCCAGCACAACGCCGGCGGACGCTGATATTGAAGAACCGGCCAAGTTACCCTCATCCGAAGGTACGTCACCCTCCACGGGTGACAAGCGTCGCTTTCAGATCGTAAAATAATCCGCATTGTTTATCAGTTCCTTGAGGGTTTGCCACCCCGCCCCCCAGTCTCTATAATTGCACCCGCGCCGGCATAGCTCAGTTGGTAGAGCAGCTGATTTGTAATCAGAAGGTCCCGAGTTCGACTCTTGGTGTCGGCACCAATAAAAACAAAAGCTTAGCTTTCCCTCTTCAATCTAAGAAGTGTTTGTTGTGGCGCTCACTCTTACCATCGGTTTCATACCTGTAACATGTTACAGCTATTCAGAGATGTCGCTGCATGATCTAATCGTGCTGCCCTTCAACTGGTGAGTTTTCCCTTTTTCATGCGGTAAAGTCGTTTCTCGCGTTGGCAGAAAGGAATCACGGATACTCATATTTTTGCTATCGGTTGGCTGCTTTATCTAAGGTTGCGCCGAATGCGCGCTCATAGAGTCATGCTGTATATGCCGTTTCGTTAACGGCATACTAACCAGATATCGGCATGTGCCTGAAGCCGGTCCAATGTACAGATCCAAAATCCAGTCGCAAAATTCTAGAATCTTTAGTCCAATCAGTTGAACCGCGTATTTTTATTATGGAAACCAGTGATCTGACGCGACATCAGTTGATTAAAAGTCTCAAGGCAAAGCATACCGAGGGAGTTGCCGAGGCCGCAATTATCTTATGGGAGCATCTGGCAACCCAAATCATTTCGATCGTAGGTGAAGATGGTTTCAATGCCCTTTACGTGAGAAGCATATTTTTGAACCGACGTACATTTCCCTGGCTTCCTACGAACTCTCTTCCACCACAGACTGATCACCCATTCGTGGATTTAAAAATGAGCTTTGAAGGACGACCCCCTGCGCAAGCCAGCGAAGCAAATAGTCTGTTATTGATTACTTTAACCGACATCCTGGCTTCTTTAATTGGCGAGCAGTTAATCAATCGTATTCTACTTTTGGCTTGGGGCGCTGAAATCTCGAATGAGACTGGCGAGGAGTTCAAAAATGAGTGAAAAGCTGAGCATACGTCGCCTGGCAACAGGTGTACCGGGCCTGGACAGCCTGTTGGGTGGAGGCCTGCCGGAATTTTCGTTTAACTTGATTGCGGGTTCGCCGGGAAGTGGAAAAACGACCCTCGCTCATCAAATCATGTTTTCGTTGGCAACGCCGAATAATCGAGCGCTGTTCTTCACGGTACTCGGCGAACCTGCTTTAAAGATGCTTCGTTATCAACAGCAGTTTCCGTTTTTTGAAGTTGATAAAATTGCGGAATCCATTCGCTTCATCAACCTGTCTGCCGATCTCATGGAGGGAAATTTTGACCGCGTATTAGTGCGCATTGCGGAAGAAGTGAAAAACTTTTCTCCCAGCTTTGTATTTGTCGATTCTTTTCGATCGGTCGTACAGGCAGCGAAGCGGGGGGAACAGAGCGAGTTCGAACTGCAGCGGTTTATCCAGCAACTGGGCATGCAAATGACGACCTGGCAGGCAACAACATTTTTAATCGGTGAATATCTGGCGCCGGAATCAGAGTCAAGCCCCGTCTTTACAGTGGCCGATGGCATTCTGTGGCTTTCCCAGAATATGCATCGGAATTCAATGGTGCGCAAGATGCAAGTGATCAAAATGCGCGGTCAAGCTCAGGCACTGGGTTTGCATACGTTTCGTATCAGTGATAAAGGAATCGAAGTTTTTCCTCGTGCGATTATCGAACAAGGCACAGCGGTTGAGTCGGTATCTATCAGCGAGAAACGCATTCCCCTGGGAACACCTGGCCTCGATGAAATGCTGGGTGGCGGTTTGCCAGTGGGATATTCGCTACTCGTGGTCGGGCCATCCGGCTCTGGAAAAACAATATTGGCGACGGAATTTCTCAGCGAAGGTGCGCGCAGAGGGGAGTCAGGTGTCATTGCGGCGTTTGAGAAGAGCCCAAGCCAATTGCTGAGCAACAAGCTGTCTGCCTTGGTGAAGAGTGGGCAAGTTGGGGTGATTAACACACGTTCCCTGGATTTGTCGATTGACGAAACCTTGCAGGATTTGATTGAAATGATTAATCAAATGGGGGCAAAGCGGCTCGTCATTGACTCCTTGTCCGGATTTGAGTTGGCACTGGCACCCGAGTTTAGCGAAGATTTTCGCGGATCGCTGTACAGGATGATTGCCCAGCTTACTAACATGGGCGTGACCATATTAATGACCTCTGAACTGGAAGATCGTTACACTGATTTGCGCTTCAGTCCGTTTGGAAGTGCTTTTCTCGCCGATGCAATTATCGTGCAGCGCTATGTCGAACTCGAAGGCCAGCTCAAACGCGTCTTCTCCGTTGTTAAAGTCCGTGGCAGCAATCACAGTAAGGACGTTCGATTGTTTGATATTACCGGCGAAGGCATCATTATCGGTGAGGCCTTGTCCGGGTATGCCGGGATCCTGTCGGGCAAACCAACCATCAGCCCTGGCTAGGGATCAGGTGATCAAAGGTGGCAATGAGCGGAAATGACAATGACCACGCTTCCGATCCCGACGAATCGGATCAACCGGACTTTTCAAGCCCGCACAAGGATAGATTGACAGCTTTTCGGGAAAAGAATGTCTCACGCAGGGAAAGCGCTGTCGTTGACGATGAGGCGGCTGTTCTGCGACGTGAAAAATCCGCTACTGCACAGGAAGAAGCCGTGCATCTGCGTGAAAAAGCCGCAACCTTGCGTGAGCGAATAATCCACGCCGCAGATGCGGCACAGGTGACAAGGTCCGAAAATCGCCTGAGTATGATGCAGGACGCGAACGCACAGCTGGTCATCGCTGGAATTGAAGCACATAAAATGGCCCAACAGGTCGAAACCGCTAAAGCTCAGCTGGACCATCTGGCCCATCATGATGTTCTTACCGGTTTGCCTAATCGAATGCTCCTGCAGGACCGGCTTAGTCATGAGATTGAACTGGCCCGTCGCCAAGGTCGGCAATTTGCGATGCTGTTCATGGATCTGGATCGATTTAAACACATCAACGATTCCCTGGGGCACGCGGTTGGCGACCAGCTGCTACAGTCGGTTGCACGCCGCCTGGTGCGTTGTATGCGCCATTCGGATACCGTCAGTCGCCAGGGTGGCGACGAATTCGTGGTGCTGCTTTCTACTATCAAGCATCCCGACGACGCGGCAATCAGTGCACAAAAAATACTTACTGCGCTAGCTGTTCCACACCTCATCGGCGAGCTTGAGCTCCACGTGTCGGTAAGTATTGGCATTAGCATTTACCCGGACGACGGGCAGGATGCGGAAGCCCTGACCAAAAGTGCGGACACGGCGATGTACCATGCCAAGGAAAATGGACGCGATAATTACAAATTCTTCGAGCAGGCCATGAATATTCGGGCCGTTCAGCGTCAGTCGATCGAGGCCGGTCTGCGCAGAGCACTGGAACGGCAGGAATTCGTGCTGCATTACCAGCCGAAAATAAATCTCCACAGCAACTTGATTGTCGGTGTCGAGGCGCTTATTCGCTGGCAGCATCCGGAACGAGGACTGATGCCGCCATTGCAGTTCTTACCCATCGCCGAAGACTGCGGGCTAATCCTGCCCATTGGTCGATGGGTTCTGCGCGAAGCCTGTCTTCAGGCCCAAGCCTGGGTACGGGCCGGCTTGCCGCCGATCACCATTGCAGTCAACACCTCCGCACTCGAGTTCAACGCTCCGGATTTTCTGGAAAGTATACGCGCGACCCTTGACGACACGGGCCTGGAGCCGCGCTATCTGGAGCTCGAACTGACCGAAAGCGTCCTTATGCGGGATGCCGAGTTTACCGATTCCGTGCTGCATAGGCTCGCAAACCTGGGCATCAAGCTCGCAATCGATGACTTCGGCACGGGCTATTCCAGCCTCAGCTATTTGAGGCAGTTTCCGATTGATACCCTGAAGATCGACCAGTCGTTCGTGAGTCGAATTACCAACAGCCCGGACGATGCCACCATTGTCAGCGCCGTAATCAACATGAGCAAAAGCCTCAAGCTGCGCGTCATCGCGGAGGGCGTGGAAACACCGGAGCAGCGTACATTTCTTCTGGCTCAGCATTGCGATGAGGGCCAAGGCTACTATTTCAGCCATCCGATAACGGCAGAGGCACTCGCCACCTTGCTGCAAACTGGGATAAAACCTGCCTCTCACATTTAACAACCAAAACTTTTCACTTCTGATTCATAGCTGGGCATGTGCTGTATTGAGATGCCAACGGCTCGGATCACCCGCCCCTTTGAAAGTCTATAGGGCCGAAACTCGTTATTTCATAATCAATCGAGTCTGACCCCGTTGATTCGTTGCCGCGATTCTGGCTAAAATCGGTAGCCGTACCGCATGCCCAAGGTGTCCATACCCTCGTTTTCATCGGCCAGATAGGCATTTGAGACATGATCAAAATAGATGGAAAGTGCGCTCTTGCCGTCGAAGCGATATCCGGCTTCAATGGGAATGTGAAACAGAACCCTTGAACCAAGGGCCTTGCGGTCGTTGTGCTGTAAATGAAGCTTGCCATTGTGGACTGCGCCACCTAGACCGACGCCAAAAAATAGACCATTTACGTGTTCGTATTGCCAACGAAGGCCCGTATAAAGCTTGGAGGTGTCACCCGCGGTATTCACCGAACCGCCAAAGGCGGGACGTATGACTCCACCTAAAACCCCGATTTGCGGCGAGAAAATTGCTTCGAGGTTGACGTCTATGCCGCTTTCACGCTGAAAGCCGCTCCACATGGGCGTGTCGTGGTGAAGCACCCCGATTTTGACCTCATGCAGCCACGTCGGCACCATTCGCTCATCCGCGTACCCATTGGACGAAACAATGCAACTCAGACTTAAAACCAATCCCCCAATAATTTGCGCGCGCATTATCAACTCCCCTCAACCTGCATCGCAAATTTGCACGCTATTTCCGAAAAATCTCAAGTCAGGATATAGAAGGGCGTCTGGGTTAACGTTTTCGGCGGCAGCCGACGTTGTAGCAAATAACAAGACCTGACTCTTTATTCTTCAGACCTGACTCTTTATTCTTCATTATTTATATTTCCGGGTGGACAAGATTTTCTCAGCATACCCCGTCTGCCCGTTCGCATGGCAACCAGCCCAATTCCCAGCAACGCCAATGACATGGGCTCTGAAACTGGCTCAATCGGGGTAAAGAATGTCGATGCGTTCGTCATCAAAATCAGATTTGTCCCGTCAATCCCATTGATACTTCCCACCGTGTTGATGTCACACTCCAAGCCGCCAATGGTATTCGGACCCGCTCCATTTATCAGGGTACCCATGCCATTTTTGAAGCAGGAGGATGGGTCAGTTTGCGTGAATGGTACGTTATATGTAATTTGAAAATCCAGACCCACGCCTGCTGGCACTCCATTGGAAAAATAAGCTGGATCAAAGCTTTCGATAATGACTGGCATCGTTCCAGCTCCAACTGCTGTGATGCTGCCCACACCGGGATAATTGTCAGCTCCGGATTTATCGAGACTACCTGGGACCACATCTAAGGCGGAAATTGCCGTTTGCCCTCTGAAAGCCGCGATCATGCCAGACAGTATGAGCACTGGGTCCGCGTTGGTGGCGTCAGGCCCATATCCGGTGCCGTTGCCTGCATTGGCATTCGGCGTTGCATCGAAATATAATCGGAAGAAATTGTCGCCCCCACCGATAGTCTCCAACACGACGCTGTTACCAATTGTAGAAACTACCTGTTCCCGATAGCCTGCAATATATACCCACCTATCCAGCCCCGGCCCACCTACACTAACGCCATTGCTATCCTCGAACCCATTCAGAGAGGCATGCGAGTAGCGCTGGAACACATCACCCATAGGGTGGGTAAATATCGAAGCATTACCAACCGGTGTTAGTAATGTATTGCCCGGTTCCCAATTCATGCTGCTTACATCTATGGCGGGATCAATGCCCCTGCCGTCCGGATTAACGACAAGTGCATGGGCCGCACCTGTCAGCATCATGATTACAACTGGAAATAGAAGCTGGGAATGTAAACTCAATTATTGTCTCCTGGAGTATCCGAATCATCTGGATTCCGCATACTTACCATTCACCATAGTCGACCATTTCAAAAAAACAACCGGAATCATTTTCACTCTGGCAAAAACCGGATTCAATACAGGGATTCTGGCACGGAAGGAAGCCAAGTCTTTCTTGTCAACCGTTGCTGCTTACAATGTGACTCACACGGGAGTAATGTAATCTGAAATGATCCCTGATCTCCGTCAGCGGTAACCACCGCTGGCATAGCATCGAAGACCTCGTCTCGTTCATCTGCCTCGGCGATCTGGGTTAAAGTTTTCGGTGACAGCCGCCGTTGTAGCAAATAATAAGACCTGACCCTTTATTTCATTCGGGCAAATTTACTTTTCAGATCACTATCCCTGTCACATAATAAGAACGTCAACCATAGCTAATTGCTCTGCGTTAACTCTTCTGACTTATGTAGTTTAAAAATCATAAGACAATTCCGTAAAATCAAGCACTTAAGAAGTAATGTAGTTTCTTCAAGCTTTGCAACAACAAGAGAGGAATATCAAAATGGCGGGGAAATTCGAGATTTATAAAGATAAAGCGGATGAATTCAGATTCAGATTGAAAGCAAGCAACGGTCAAACTATCCTCGCAAGTGAAGGTTACGAAGCTAAAGCCGGTTGCACCAACGGCATAGCATCCGTCAAAAAAAACGCGCCTGACGATGCGCGCTATGAGCGCAAAACAACCGAGAGCGGTAAGTTCAGGTTCAACCTTAAATCAGGGAATCATCAGATAATCGGCACGAGCGAGTCTTATGAATCAGAATCTGCTCGGGATAATGGCATCGAGTCGGTTAAGAAAAACGCCCCCGATGCTTCGATAAGCGATACCACGGGCTGATGTAGAAAGGCTTCCATCAGGAAGCCCTTCTCATTCACTCACCGGATTGCGGGAATAGGCTGGAGTATTCCCGCTGACGTCTCTTACGAGATCGAATTTCTATATCGTCAGTACAAAACCAATAATAACCCCCACTACGATTTTTGCCACTATATTGTCTTTTAGCCAAGCCTCGACCTTCTGGGTGAAAACGGGACGATTTTTTTCCGACAAGACCGAATCAAGCACCTTGCCTGGCCATGCCATATCGTCAGGCTGACAGTCCCGTTCCTCCGGTTTACCAAAATTCCTTACCAAATACACTGCCAATCGCTCGGCGATCCAGCCCGACGCATATAATGCCGCCGCAACAAGAAGAAAGTAGGGAAGTGCGATAAGGAACTTGATGGACTTGTCCGCATATTGCTCCATCAAGGGATAACCAAAACTATTCAGCGAGACGAAAATCACCCATAACATCGGGAGAAATAAACAAATCATCAGAACATGAAAAAAAGCCTGTTTCATAGCTCCCCCTTCTCTTTTGGACTCTAAACAAGTATCAAAGAATTGTTACTTCAGGAATAGCCTAGTAAGTCAGCCGAATTCATCAATTAAGGTATCCGTCTCATGGCTGTATGTTATGTCTCGTATGATTCGAGCCGTATAAAGCAGCCTTGCGGTTCCCACATGTTATGCACTAGACTGCCACAAGATATGTGAAGAAGACGTCACATAAATGTGATTAACTTGTTAACAATTGAAATTAATTGGCGGATGGAAGATTTGACCGTCTGAGTACCAAGCGGGTTTTTTGAGCTGTGTGTTTTTCCAAGCAGTCTGTTTAATCGCGCTTGGCTAGCGCTTGTTTGATTTGCTCTAAATCCTGCTGAATTTGTTCCACTGATGCAGCCAGATAGATAAGGCCAAGGTAAAGATTATTTTTCCGGCTGGGCTTGCTCGTCACCATACAAATTAAGATTTTCCACAAACATTCTTTTCGCATCTGAGGCAACTGACATGTCAGATCTCCGGTACTATGAATAGTTGACGGGTTTGAGGTTCAATTCAACCCAGATAATTCATTAGGACGCGAGATGATGGCGAGGCAGGTTGCGAGACAGTTTTGCCGGTTGAGAGAAGTCCATAGCTTGGTCTATGGACGCCGAGCAAGCGGCGAAAATGGCCGCAAACTGACCGCCAGCACTCGGGTAGGCTCGCAGAGCCGCCTAATGAATTATCTGGGTTCAAGACGTGGCCTTGAATCACCCGCCAAATGACCTATCCTGTCGCTTGAACCAGGTCAGGGCATTCTCAAAATGCTGAGGCTGGAAATCCGGCCAGTATTCGTCCCGAATATAGAAATCGGCATAAACCGATTGCACCGGCAGAAAGCCGCTAAGGCGACGCCCTCCTCCCCATCTTACAATGAGATCCAGGCGCGAAACGTCGTTTGAACGCAAATTGCCATCTTTAAGGCCTCCCAGATCCCATTCCCAGCCATAGTTGATAAGTAAATTGACTTTCATGCCCGTACCTTGGCGCGTCCTGAATTCTTCCAGTACGGTGGGAAACTGCGCTGAAGTCTCATCGCCTACAACAAGCAGGGCCGCTCCCCTGCGTGCAATTTCAAAAGCAAATGCCACGGACGCATCGGTAAAAGCAAGTTTCTGAGCCTTGGGCCGTTTGGTATTGTCTTGTGTAAAACAATAAATAGAAGCTTCATCTATCCCGCGATCTTTGCATATTTCGTATAAGGCGAGTCCCGGGTCGATGCCGCAACCATACCCATCCTCTTTAGGCAGGCCGCGATGCTGAGCCCAGCGGCGATTACCATCGGGAATGAAGCCGATATGACGTGGCATACGGTTTTTTGCCATTTATATCCTTATACAAAACATTCGAGATTGCGCGGCAGGGCGCTGAAATTATATCTTTTTTTTCGCTTCCTCTGCCAGATACAGCCAAGTATCGACCACTGTATCAGGATTCAGCGACAGGCTTTCGATTCCTTCTTCCATCAGCCATCGCGCCAAATCCGGATGATCGGATGGGCCTTGGCCGCATATCCCCACGTATTTATTCGCTCTACGGCATGCTTGAATAGCCATCCGCAGCAGTGCCTTCACCGCCGGGTCACGCTCGTCGAAGGATTCGGCGACGAGGCTGGAATCGCGGTCCAACCCAAGAGTGAGCTGTGTAAGATCATTGGATCCAATGGAAAAACCATCGAAGTACGCCAGGAATTGATCCGCCAGCAGCGCATTGGAGGGAATTTCACACATCATGATGAGCCGCAATCCGTTCTCGCCGCGCTTCAAGCCGTTCTCTTCAAGTAGCTCTATCACTCGCCTGGCTTCAGCCAGCGTCCGCACGAAGGGAACCATGATTTCCAGATTGGTAAGACCCATTTCAATTCGTGCTTTTTTCAATGCCCGGCATTCCAGTTCGAAACAGTCACGAAAATCTGCTGCGACATAGCGCGAAGCGCCGCGAAAGCCCAGCATGGGGTTTTCCTCTGTGGGCTCATACTGTTGCCCACCAATAAGACTGGAATATTCATTGGACTTGAAGTCGGACAGACGGACAATGACGGGTTTGGGAAAAAACGCGGCACCCAGCATGGCGACACCCTCTGTCAACTTCTCCACGTAGAAGCTGACCGGATCGGGGTACCCTGCACTTTGGCTTTCCACTTGCTGTTTCAATTCCCGTGGAAGATCGGGATAATGCAGCACCGCTTTGGGATGTATGCCGATCATGCGGGCAATGATGAACTCCAACCGCGCGAGACCTACGCCATCATTCGGCAACCGCTGAAATCCAAATGCCAGTTCGGGGTTGCCTACATTCATGGTGATCTTGACCGGCGGCTTCGGCATGCTTTTGAGCGCGAGATCGGTCACCTCGATTTCCAGGACACCGCGGTAGATATGGCCGGTGTCGCCCTCCGTGCAAGATACCGTGACCATCTCGTTTTCTGTCAATAAACCGGTTGCGTTACCACAGCCCACCACCGCCGGAATGCCCAACTCACGTGCAATGATGGCGGCATGGCAGGTCCGGCCACCGCGATTGGTCACAATGGCCGAAGCGCGCTTCATAACAGGTTCCCAATCGGGATCGGTCATGTCGGTCACCAGAACGTCACCTTCCCGCACGCGCGACATTTCGCTGGCGTTCAGGATCAGGCGCACCGGTCCACTGCCTATCTTCTGACCGATGGCTCGCCCTGAAGCCAGCACATCCGACTTTCCCTTCAAGCGATAGCGCCGCAGCGTATCCACCCCGGCCAGCGCCTGCACTGTCTCGGGCCGAGCTTGCAATATATAGAGCTTGCCGTCCAGGCCATCCTTGCCCCATTCGATATCCATCGGCCTCTGATAATGCCGCTCGATGACAACCGCGTGACGGGCCAACTCCTCCACCTCCGCATCGGTAATGGAAAACTTCCTGCGCTCGGCCTCTTCCACATCCAGGGTTCCCACCGAACGACCGGTATCCTTGCCTGCTGCGAATTGCATTTTGATGAGCTTGGAGCCGAGGTTGCGCCTTAGAATTGCAGGTTTCCCTTGCGCCAGCGTACGTTTATAAACGTAGAATTCGTCCGGATTCACCGCACCTTGGACCACGGTTTCACCGAGTCCATAGGAGGCTGTGATGAAAACCACCTCATCAAAACCGGATTCGGTATCCAGCGTGAACATCACGCCGGCGGCGCCGATGTCGCTGCGAACCATCCGCTGTACGCCGACGGATAGCGCCACTTCAGAATGAATAAAACCCTTGTGCACGCGATAAGAAATAGCACGGTCATTGTAGAGTGACGCAAACACGTCCTTGACCGCCTTCAGCAAATTGTCCAATCCATGTATATTAAGAAAGGTTTCCTGCTGTCCCGCAAATGAAGCGTCTGCCAAATCCTCGGCGGTTGCGGAGGAACGCACTGCGACGGAAATCCCGCTCTCCCCCGCATCGCGCAGCATTTTGTCGTAAGCAACCGAAATTTCTTTTTCCAGACGCGGCGGTATCGGCGTGTCGACAATCCAGCCGCGAACCTGCGCGCCAGCCGTTGCCAGCGCCTTGATATCTCCGGTATCAAGCGCCGAGAGCCTCTTTTCGATACGCTGCGTCAGCCCGCCTTGATCCAGAAAATCGCGATAGGCATCAGCGGTCGTTGCAAAACCACCGGGAACCCGGACGCCTGCCTCTGCCAGTTGGCTGATCATTTCTCCCAGGGACGCATTCTTTCCCCCGACGCTGCTCACATCGGTCATGCGCAACTCATCAAACCATAACACGTATCGTGAATCGTTCAATTTCTGCTCCTGTTCCAGTGGTCAGAATTGCGTGAATCGCGCCGGGATAACGGTTGTGTTATACGCTAAAAAGCGATATTTTGACCAGTCGAAATTATTGTTATCGATGAACCGGTGATAAATGTCAACCCTAACGAGGCCACCCCAGCGAACCGCGTTTTTCCTCTCGGACCGAACGGGTATTTCTGTCGAAACGCTGGGGCATAGTCTTCTCAGGCAGTTCGAAAATGTGCCGTTTGAGGAAATTGCCCTACCCTATCTTGATACCCCGGAAAAAGTCGCGGCTGCTGCCGGGCAAATCAGTGCGCGGGCTAACGCTGATGGGGTGCGCCCGCTGGTATTTAGTACTTTCGTAAATCCGGAATTCCGGCTCATTCTTGGCGCTGTCAACGCGCTGCATCTGGATTGCTTCAGTATTTTTATCAGCCGGATGGAGGCTGAGCTTGACGTACGTTCGTCGCATGTCGTGGGCCTTTCCCATCGGGTCGATAGCGCCGTCGATCACCTCCCGCGCATCGAGGCAATAAAATATACCCTTGAGCACGACGATGGCCTTTCCCGGAAGAATTGGCGCAAAGCGGATATTACCCTGATAGGTGTTTCCCGTACCGGCAAAACCCCCACCTGCCTCTACCTCGCGCTGCAATATGGTATTTTTGCCGCCAACTATCCGCTCATCCCCGAGGACTTCAATCGCTTGGGGTTGCCAGCCCAGCTCAAGGATATTCGCCACAAACTGTACGGCTTCACCATCGATCCCGCCCGGCTGCACCGCATACGTAGCGAGCGCAAACCCGACAGCGAATACGCCTCTCTCAAGAACTGCCAATATGAAGTACGCGAAGCAGAAACGCTGATGCGAAGGGAAGGAATTTCCTACCTTGACGCAACCAGCAAGTCCATCGAAGAACTCGCAACCGCGATATTGCATCAGGCAAAACTGGAGCGGAAGATTTATTGAGGAATACTTTTGAACAAATTCCGTGATCTGTGACAGCCGGGCAACGTGCAGGGCAATTTTCGCGCCGTCGAAGATATCTAAAGTACTTGGCCGTGGATCTGGCTTTTCTGCGCCGAATCCACGGAACTCGCATCTATGCTCCTACAATTTCAATAGATGAGGCAAGAGGGAATGAAGTGAAGAACAAGAGAATGTTGGTTGCATTGCTGTCTGTTGCAGTTACGGCAGCAGCGGCAGTTGCACAATAAATGAAGCCCCTTTATTAATCCCTGCACTTTCTGCCCGGACCATTCCACCATGGAGTTCCACCAACTGTTTGACGATAGCAAGGCCTAAGCCGAGTCCTTTGTGCTGTCGCGCAAGTGAAGTTTCAGCCTGCAGGAAGCGCTCAAACACATAGGGCAGAAAGTCGGCTGATATTCCCAGACCCGAGTCATCGATTCTGATTTCGAAAAATGAGTCCGACTGCTTCATACCAATTTCTATTCTACCGCCTGTAGGCGTGAATTTTATTGCGTTGGAAAGAAGGTTCCAGAAAACCTGCTGCATCCTGTTAGCGTCACCAGATATCCACCCGGCTTCCCGATCAGTCGTTTCTTGCAGAATAATTCTTTTGGTTTCCGCGGTTGGCCTCATTGATTCAACCGTTGCGCCCACCAGACCGACTATATCCAGTTGCTGCATGTCAAGTCGTACTTTGCCGGAAATCATACTGCTCATTTCGAGAAGATCTTCAATGAGTTTGTTTTGGGCACGAGCGCTACGCTCGATGGCTTGCATGCCTTTACGAACATCGTCTTGCTCTAGCTTTCCCCCCAGGATGAGTTGAGACCACCCCAGGATGACACTCAAGGGAGTTTTGAGTTCATGGGAGATCATCGCAAGAAACTCGTCCTTCAGCTGACTAGCTCGCTCAGCCTCAATTCCAGAGATGACCAGTTGTGCGTTCGCTTCCCGCACAAAAACCAGATGACCATCAGACGCTTCCCGTTCCGTATTCGCCGTACAAATTATCTGCTCGCGCGAGCCGGCAGCATCTTCGCGTAGATGGACGGCATCTTCACGAAATTGCACTGTGTCTTCTCGCAGCGTAACCAATTTCTCACGGTTCTGAATAGGTTCCCCATCGTTCACGATAATGCTTTTCTCACATGTAAGGCTCTGTTGCAAAAAGAGAGTAAACCGGAACTGTGTCCTCAATCTGATTGATTAAGCGCTGTCGATACCAAATTGTCTTTCAATGAGGCTTCCCACGGAAATGACGTCATTTTAAATCTGACCATTGACGATCTACGCTGAAAAACACAATAGTGCGCTACCCTTTTTATTTTTTGCAACAGAGCCCTTTTTATCGCCTGGAACCATGAACTTGTTAAAGCTGTCATCATGCTGGTTAAGTGTAACAGACTGTATTTGAAAAACGGCTCGACCTGCATTAAAGCCGCCCACATGCAAAATGCAATCACTATCGATAAACTATTATTTATGGATAAACAAAATCAAATTTATCGCTCTTCGTGCCCAATCAGTTGTGAGCTGGATGTCTTGGGCGACAAATGGACCTTGCTCTTCCTGCGTGACATCATTTTCATGCGCATGCGATATTTCCGGGAATTCCTGATATCGCCGGAGAAAATGGCTTCCAATACACTTTCTGATCGACCGAGAAAACTGGAGGCTGCTGGTATGGTTCTACGGCAACCTGATCCCGATAACGGCTGCAGAATAATCTACGCTGTTACCGAAAAAGGACTGGACCTGATACCTGCAATTCTGGAGTTGTTACGCTGGGGTGCCAAGCATGAGGTAGAGAATACCAGGCATGACGAGTTGGTCAGTTCGACTTGAATCCCCACAAATTTGTTGCTGAAACACGCTCGTCTCCTAAAGAGTGGGTCTGAGCGAATAGAAATATCGTGTGCCCGGATAAGCTTACGCAACGATTACTTGATGGTGTTTGCACTCTATTTGATTTTTTAGTCAGGGAAATTTAGCTGAGTTTTTAGTAGCTCACCCTAAACGTCGGACCATCCTCCGGCCGAGCCTTGCGGTGATCATGGATCCGCGTCGTTGCAATATTCGCACGCCCCAGCCACTCCTGCACCTTGGCAATGTCCGCCTGACGATCCAGCACATGGGTGGCCACAGTCGCGTGCCTGAAGTCCTTGACCAGGAGCTTGCATGGCGCTTCACGCCGCAGGGCGTGAGCCAGTTACTCCTATTCTTCCGTCATGACGATATTTTGCCAACAGCGACTTGACGTCCCCATCTTCCGACACCTCGTTTGCCGATACCTTCAGTGCGCGATCATCCGGGTACAAATCGGAAATTGCAACGATCGACATGGCTGCCAGTTCCCATTCTTTCCTCGCAAACTCGTTGTCGCTATCTCTGAAATCTACATTGGCATATACCGATCTCGGCCTGTCCGCTCTCAGGCTCATCTGATAGAGAACATATCCGATAATAAACAGGATAATGCCGGCAGCGAACAATTCCCTGAGAAAATATACGATGCCCAGGACAAACGATGTCAGGTATAAAATCACGCTGTTACGCTGCTTCTTCCATGATGTGGCGGGATAGGCGAATGCCATCCAGTATTTCACGATATAAGCGGTTAGATCCGCCGCATTGTCCCACTTGTCAGCAAGAATCTTCGTTATCGCCGAGGTCGGTATCTCGGGCCTGGTGATCAACGCCTGCGGCGCCACGATAATTGCATAAAGCGTCGGCAGGATAGCGCCCCAATAAACAGCATATATCTGATTCAGCGAAAATGAAGCAAAAATTGCGATGGCATTGATGAGAAGTATCATCAATCCTCCCTCTCCCAGGTAGCCAAACTTGTATTCAACCTAAATCCGGTAGTTGGACGGGGTGAAGTGTACGGTTTTTGGGGTGCAGGGCAAGGCGCAACGACGCGGAATGGTCGTTCCATTCCAAGAAGTTGCAACGCAGCCATGTGCCGCAAAAACCGTACACTTCACCCCGTAGCGCCCTCACCCGAAAGGTGAGCGTCAAATAATATAAAATATTGTTATTAATCATAACACTAATCAATCAAATGAGCGGTCAACTACCGGATTTAGGTTTAACTCGTTCCCACTCGCAGACAACCTATGTCGACCAACCTGATCTGATCAGCATGACCAGTTCCAGTCGCGGATCTCGGGCATATCCTCACCATACTGCCTGATATACCACTCGTGCTCGATCAACTTATCCCGCATCAATTGCTTCAGATAAGCGCCCTTATAACCCAGAGCCGGTACGCGGTCGACCACGTCCATTACCAGATGAAAGCGGTCCAGGTCATTGAGCACGGTCATGTCAAACGGAGTCGTCGTTGTACCCTCCTCCTTGTAACCCCGAACGTGCAGATTTTCATGGTTGGTCCGGCGGTACGTCAAGCGGTGAATGAGCCACGGGTAGCCGTGGTAAGCAAAAATTATGGGCTTGCAGGTAGTGAACAGCGTGTCGAAATCGCGGCCAGACAGGCCATGCGGGTGCTCCTCTTTCGGCTGTAGCGTCATCAGGTCCACTACATTTATCACCCGTATCCTCAGCTCAGGAACGTGATGGCGCAGCAGGTCGACCGCTGCAAGGGTTTCCAGGGTGGGGACATCGCCGGCACAGGCCAGCACCACATCCGGCTCGCCATCCTGATCGTTGCTTGCCCAGGCCCAGATACCGATGCCGGCGGTACTGTGCGTGATTGCCGCGTCCATATCCAGCCACTGTAGCGCAGGTTGCTTCCCCGCCACGACAACGTTGATATAATTGCGCGAGCACAGGCATTTATCGGTTATGACCAGCAGCGTGTTGGCGTCCGGCGGAAGATAGACGCGGATGATATCCGCTTTCTTGTTTACCACGTGGTCGATGAACCCGGGGTCCTGATGCGAAAAACCGTTGTGATCCTGGCGCCATACATGCGATGTCAGAAGGTAATTAAGCGAGGCGATTGGCCTGCGCCAGGGGATCTGCTTGGTGACCTTGAGCCATTTGGCATGCTGATTGAACATGGAATCAATGATGTGAATGAATGCTTCATAGCATGAAAACAAGCCGTGCCGGCCAGTCAGCAGATAACCTTCGAGCCAGCCCTGGCATGTATGCTCGGAGAGAATTTCCATCACGCGCCCATCCGGAGAAAGATGCTCATCTTCCGGCAGGATTCGCGCCACCCAGGTTCGAGCCGTTACCTCAAACAACGCGCCAAGGCGATTTGAACTGGTTTCGTCCGGGCCCATCACGCGAAAGTTGCGGCTGTCCAGGTTGAGTTTCATGACATCGCGTAAAAATTTTCCCATCTCCCGCGTGGCTTCGCCTACTACGGACCCTGGCGTGGGTACAGCAATGGCGTAATCGCGAAAATCCGGTATTTCCAGGTCTTTCAGCAGTTGGCCACCGTTGGCATGGGGATTTGCGCCCATTCGCCGCTCGCCCTGCGGCGCCAGCGCTGCCAACTCCGATACTAATGTCCCCTTTTCATCGAATAACTCTTCCGGCTTGTAGCTTTTCATCCAGTCTTCGAGCAGCTTCAGATGCCACGGCTTTGAACCGATCTCCGCAAACGGCACCTGGTGCGAGCGCCAGAAATCCTCGACTTTCTTGCCGTCAACTTCTTCCGGGCCGGTCCACCCCTTGGGGCTGCGCAAAATAATCATCGGCCAGCGGGGGTATGTCGTTACGCCGTTGCTACGCGCTTCCTGCTGAATTGCCCTGATCTTGCCGATCACGACATCCAGCGTAGCCGCCATCGTCTGATGCATGAGTTCCGGATCGGACCCCTCGATGAAATGAGGCTCATAACCATAGCCTGCGAATAGTTTCTCCAACTCTTCGTGGCTGATGCGCGCGAGCAGCGTGGGGCCTGCAATTTTATAGCCATTAAGGTGCAGGACCGGCAGCACCGCGCCATCATGGGCCGGATTCAGAAATTTGTTGGAGTGCCAAGCGGCGGCAAGCGGTCCGGTTTCAGCTTCGCCATCCCCCACCATGCACGCCACGATCAGATCCGGGTTGTCGAAAGCCGCCCCAAAGGCATGCGACAGCGAGTAACCCAGTTCCCCGCCTTCATTAATCGAGCCCGGCGTTTCCGGCGCCACATGGCTGGGAATGCCGCCGGGAAACGAGAATTGCTTGAATAGCCGTTGCATGCCTTTGGCATCGCGGGAAATACGGGGATAGAATTCGCTGTAGCTGCCCTCGAGCCACGTATTTGCGACCATGGCCGGTCCGCCGTGGCCAGGCCCGGCTATATAGAACATATTCAGGTCATATTTTTTTATGACACGGTTCAGATGTACATAAATAAAATTAAGACCGGGTGTCGTGCCCCAATGGCCAAGTAATCGGGGCTTGATATGCTCAAGCGCGAGCGGCGCCTTGAGTAAAGGGTTGTCCAGCAGATAGATTTGTCCGACGGAGAGATAATTCGCCGCGCGCCAGTATGCGTTCATCTTGCGCAGATCATCTGCTGAGAGCGGCTTATTTTCAGGTGTGCTTATCGGCTGGGTCTCGCTCATGGTTTTCTCCTGTAATCGTTAATTCGCTCCGGGTTTCATTAAAACCTCCGCTTCGCGCGCCAGGATAACCGCCTCATTTACGGGTGTAACCCAGACCTCAATCCGGCTGCAAGGGCTGCTGATGCAAGACATTCCACCGGCACCGTAGTTTTTTTGGGTATCGACTTCAATTCCGCACCAACCCATGCCGGTCAAAATCTTTTCTCTCACTTCCGGCACGTTCTCGCCCACGCCACCTCCAAAAACGATGGCTTCGGCGCCGCCCAATACCGCAAGATAAGCGCCCACATATTTACGTGCCCGGTAACAGTATAAATCCACCGCCAGCCGCGCAAGCTCATCCGGAGATCGTAGCAACTCACGTATATCGGCGCTGATCCCGGAAATACCCAACAGGCCCGAGCGCGCATTGAGCAGTTGGTCCAGTTGCTGCGGCGTCAGGCTTTCCTGACGCTGGAGAAATGTGGTGAGCCCTGGATCTATATCGCCTGAGCGCGTCGCCATCACGAGCCCCTCCAAGGGTGAAAATCCCATTGAAGTATCTTGCGGCAATCCGTCATCAGTCGCCGTGATCGAACAACCGGCCCCGAGTTGCATCGAAATTATTCTCGCACTTCGCAAAGAACCCGGTTGAAGTGCCCGCCAGCTTTGCCACATTGATTTATGCGCCAGCCCATGAAAGCCATACCTGCGCAATCCATGCTTTTCAGCAAGCTCATGCGGAATAGCATAAGCTCGCGCAGTTTCCGGCAGAGCCGTAAAAAACGCGGTATCAAACACCGCGACCTGGGCAATATCCTTTAACACCTCGCGGGTTGCGCGTATCCACCGCAGCGCGACAGGGTTGTGAAGTGGCGCCAGCAGCGCCAATCGCTCGATCTCCTGCTCGACTTTCCTGTCGATCAGGCATGGCGCGGTAAGATTCATACCGCCGTGAACCACTCGATGCGCCGCCACGGTGATTCCTCCGAGCGCATGCCTCTGCATGAATTCTTTCAGTACGCTAGATGGTTCACCGGCGGAAAGATCATGACGTATGGTCGCCACCTCCGTGAATGTATCGCCATCGCGAACGAAGACCGCCAGGCGAACTGATGAACTGCCAGTATTAACGGTCAGTATGGTTGTGGTCATGGGCTCAAAAACGTATCGCCAGTCGCGAGCCTTGGGAACGACCGAGACTGGACATCAGGCAACTTGATTCTCTGATTAAACCCGATTGTGCATGGGAGTCTGTACGCCAGATTACATATGACTTTCTATTTCGATCCCAGCCATAATCCGCAGTGCTTCGGAACAACTGTTCAGGCTAAGGTGTACATCACTGCCGACAGTGATAAATCCTCGTATCGGAATAGTAAGTAACAAGATCGCACTTACCGCATCGCTAGTGGTCAGAACACTATGCCGACAATCATCGATCGCTCGCTAAAATCAGCCATGTCTTTCAATGCCGTTCCCTTATCCGGGCAGCGACATGACGAGATTGCGATTAACGTTGGCAAACGCTTTCAGACAGGCGTATCCGATGCAATTTATGGAACATCCAGGTGAATCGATAATGCTATACTCTTCCTTTCACCGTCCTCTCAGGAGACCATCATGAAGAAAATATTGACCCTGCTGACTCTGGCCATTTTAAGCTTCGGACTGGCCGCCTTTGATGCCGAAGCAAGGCGCTTTGGCGGCGGCAAGAGCATCGGCAAGCAACGTGAAGCCATCAGCCCGCAAACGCCTCCCAAATCGGCGCAAACACCCCCTGCTGCGTCGGCACCCGCCGCGGCAGGCAATAGATGGATGGGCCCGCTGGCTGGATTGGCTGCGGGAGGATTGCTGGCAGCATTATTCATGGGTGGCGCATTTGAAGGCATCAATATGATGGATGTGTTGATGCTGGCTGCGCTGATGGCTGCGGTTTTCTTCGTCGTGCGCATGATGCGCAAACCGCGGCAGGAACATTCGGCACGACCGATGCAGTATTCGGGCATGGGAGCAGGCCCCGGCAGTAGCGGAACAGCGACGGCGACAGAACACGCATCGGCACCGGGGGAAAGTACGGCAGCACCAGCCCAGGCACAAGCTGTTGCCAGCAAAACTGCGAATATTCCCGCGGACTTCCAGGTCGAACCATTCCTGCGCAATGCAAAAACGTCATTCATCCGCTTGCAAGCAGCCAATGATGCCCGGGACCTGAGCGACATCCGGGAATACACTACGCCGGAAATGTTTGCAGAGATCAGCATGCAGATCTCCGAACGCGGCATTGAACCGCAAAGAACCGAGGTGATGGGTATCAATGCGGAACTGCTTGAGGTAGTTACCGAAAACAACACGGCCATTGCCAGTGTCCGGTTCAACGGGCAACTGCGGGAGTCTTCCAATTCACCGGAAGCGTTTGATGAAATCTGGCACGTGCAGAAGAATATCAAGGACCCTGAATCCGTCTGGCTGTTGGCAGGAATTCAGCAAGTCTCATAGATCCGGCCGCAATGCTGGCATCCGTTGCGATAGGCCCGCTTAACCACTTGTTGCGCGGAGAGAGTTGGGCGCGTAAGCGGTTGCAGCTTCATTCAGGCAGGACGGCACGTTTCCGCCTCCCTCCCTTCCCTGACCTCGCCCTGACCATCCAGGCCAGCGGTGAGGTTTCGGCGGCGGCAAAGGGCGCACTCGATGACGCCACCTTGACGCTTATTCCAGGTTTATTGCCGCGCTTGCTTGCCCATGACGAAGATGCATATCGCGAAGTCAGGATCTCGGGTGATAGCGAGTTTGCGGAAGAAATTCTCCTTATCGGAAAAAACCTGCATTGGGATGTGGAGCAGGATATTAGCGGTGTAACGGGAGATATCCTCGCGCATCGGGTAGTGAGGGCCGGCGAAGGCCTGATGCACTGGCAAGCTGAAACCGCACGTAATTTATGGCAGACGCTGGCGGAATATCTGACAGAAGAGCAGCCATTGCTTGCAAAATCAATGGATATGCACGAGCTTATTCATGAGATAAACACATTACGGAACCGTGCCGCAAGTCTGGAAATGCGCGTGAACGCGTTGGATCGCTAAAAAGTCGGCTTCACGACAAACAAAATTGAGAAGATTACAGACGTACCACCATTCCTGGGCATAAATGCGTTTCTTTCGCCTTCTCAAAATACTCTCGGTAGCATTTCGTTTTGGCCTGGATGAATTTTTTCTGGGCCACGAGCGGCTTCGGTTTCTGCGGCCTGTTGTCAAGGCGGCGACGTTCTGGCGGCAGCTGGATAGGGCGCGAGGCGAGCGCCTGCGCCTTGCGCTGGAAACCCTGGGCCCTATATTCGTCAAGTTCGGCCAGATGCTTTCGACTCGCCGGGATCTTCTGCCGCAGGATATCGCCGATGAACTGGCCAAGCTGCAAGATCAGGTCCCGCCGTTTCCCTCCAGTCTCGCCATCAAGACGCTGGAGCAGATCTATGGAAAACCGGTCACCGAGGTCTTTCTGGTCTTTGACGCAGAACCGGTAGCCAGTGCATCCATCGCACAGGTTCATCTGGCGGTGCTGCATGACGGAACGGAAGTTGCGGTTAAGGTGCTGCGACCGGGCATCGCCCCCATCATCGCGCATGACGTGGCATTGATGGATTCCGGCGCTTTGCTGGTTGAAGCGCTGTGGCTCGACGGCAAGCGGCTTAAGCCACGCGAGGTGGTGACCGAATTTGCCCGGCACCTGGATGACGAGTTGGACCTCATGCGCGAGGCATCGAACTGCAGTCAGCTGCGGCGTAATTTTCTGGATTCTCCATTGCTGTTAGTGCCCGAAGTTTACTGGGATTATTGCTATTCCGGCGTTATGGTGATGCAGCGCGTAAAAGGCATACCCATCAGCCAGGTGACGAAACTACGCGAGCAGGGAGTCGATATTCCAAGACTTGCCAGAGTCGGCGTGGAAATATTTTTTACTCAGGTATTTCGGGACGGTTATTTCCACGCCGATATGCATCCGGGTAATATCTTTGTTGGTCAGGACGGACGTTACATCGCGGTCGATTTCGGCATAATGGGAACGCTCACCGACGAGGACAAAAATTATCTGGCGCAGAATTTCCTGGCATTTTTTCGGCGCGACTACAAGCGTGTGGCCGAGGCACATGTGGAGGCGGGGTGGGCACCGAAGAATACTCGTGTTGATGATTTCGAAACTGCGATTCGTGCCGTATGCGAACCCATCTTTGACAAGCCGCTGAAGGAAATTTCCTTTGGCCGCGTGCTGCTGCGGCTGTTCCAGACGTCACGCCAGTTTAATGTTGAAATCCAGCCGCAGCTGGTAATGCTGCAAAAAACCCTATTGAATATCGAAGGGCTGGGGCGCGACCTCGACCCCGATCTCGACCTGTGGACGACGGCGAAGCCCTACCTGGAAAACTGGATGGCCGAACAGCTTGGCTGGCGCGGGCTAACCCGGCGGCTGGCCAAGGAAGCATCGAGCTGGGCAGTCATCATGCCGCAGTTTCCACGCTTGCTGCATCAGGTTTTAAATGAAAATCGCACACAGGCGATGGACGAAAAAATAACCGAAATACTCACCGAACAAAAACGCCAAAGCCGCTTGTTCGCTGCTATCGCAGCGATACTGGCAGCATTGCTGCTGTGGCAGACATGGCACTGAAACGCTGGCAGCCTGTCGGACTTGAAGAATCGCAGCGAAAAAGTGACTGGTTGAGGGCAGATTTTGCAGATTTTGAAGACCAATAGTTATTCTATTGGCCGAAAAAGCGGCGAAATATGAACCAGCCAGACGCTTTTTCAGCCGATTTCCTTTAAGTCCGACAGGCTGCTCCAAGTCTCCAAGCTCTCTGTCCGCGTGTACGCGCGGGTTGTCGTCCCGGCAAATTTCCCGCATTCACCACCGGCCCTACTCTGCCTATACTTAGGCCAGCCCATAAGCATATCGATGCATGTGGATCGGGAGCGGCAGACGGAACAAATTTTGGTAAAATCCCGGTCTTTTGTCTTTTAACCGGCACGACAATGGCACTACTTGAAATCCGTAATGTCACACGGCGCTTTGGCAGCTATACCGCGGTCGATAATGTCAGCGTCAGCGTGGAGTCGGGTGAATTCTTCACGCTGCTGGGGCCGTCGGGTTGTGGTAAAACAACGCTCCTGCGGATGATAGCCGGGTTTGATCTTCCGGATTCGGGCCAAATCCTGCTGGACGGAAGAGACATGGTCGGCACGCCGCCGGAAAAACGCCCGGTCCATACCGTATTTCAAACATATGCATTGTTCCCGCATATGACCGTAGCGGACAATATTGCGTTTCCGCTCAAGATGGCCGGTAAAAAACCACATGAAATAAAAACCAGAGTAGCGGATGCCCTGGACAGCGTACGCTTGTCGAATTTCGGCAACCGTTTCCCCAACGAATTATCAGGTGGGCAGAAACAGCGAGTGGCGTTTGCCAGAGGATTAGTCAACCGCCCCCGGTTGTTGCTGCTGGATGAACCATTGGGTGCGCTCGATGCCAAGTTGCGCGAGGAAATGCAGATGGAGTTGATCAATCTTCAGAAAGAAGTTGGGGTAACATTCGTTTTTGTTACCCATGCCCAGAATGAGGCGCTGGCGCTGTCACATCGCATCGCGGTGATGAACCGCGGCAATGTCGAGCAAATCGACGAACCTTCCAAAATCTATGGTTTTCCCAGAAATCGCTTTGTTGCGGATTTTATCGGCAAGATCAGCATGATGAGCGCACAGGTCCTGGAAGCTTCGCCTACCCATTTGAGACTTGATGTGGGCAAAGTGGGGGAAATTACAACCGCGGGCAAGGAAGGCATCAAACCGGGCGATAAAGGTACGATCGCGATTCGTCCCGAACAGGTATTGATTTCCCACCCCTCGGAAGAACCACGGCTGAAAAATCATTTCCTCGGTAAAGTACGTGATTTTTTATATGTTGGAGATGTTACCACCTATATCGTTGAGCTCGCCAATGGCGCCGATATAGAGGCTTTGCTGCCTAATTCCGCACCTGGACGCGCAAAGTTTTTCGAGGTAGGGGATCAAGTAAGCGTCTCTTGGCATCACGACGCCGGTATTTTTCTCAATGACTAGAGAAGAAGCCAATGCGCCTCGCGCTGCCCGATTTCTGGTAAGCGGACCGCCGCTATTGTTCCTGGTCGTATTCTTCGTCGCTCCCAGCCTGATCATGATTCTCACCTCGTTCCGCTTTCCGGGCGAGTTCGGTGGCCTGGCACCCATCACTGCACCCGCGGGCGCGGACCACGGCGAATACGGCCTTACCGCCGAAGCTTACCGGTTTTTTTTCAGCGATATTCTTTACGCGGAAATTTTTCTCAAATCCTTCGGCGTTGCGTCGGCAACCACCCTCATTTGCCTTGTTATGGCTTATCCGCTGGCGGTGCTGATTGCGCGCAGTGAAAAACGCTTCCGAAACCTGATGGTGCTGCTGGTAGTGTTGCCATTTGCCAGTAATTTTCTCATTCGTATTTATGCCTGGATGATTATTCTTGGGCCGGAATCCGGACTCAGCCATTTCATCAATGCTATTCTCGGCGCATTCGGGATTGCCCCTGTGACGTTGCTGTTTTCGCCGTTTGCCGTATTGATCGGCATGGTATATGTACACCTGCCGTTTATGGTGCTGCCGCTTTATACCAACCTGGAAAAGCATGATCCCTCGCTTCTGGATGCGGCACAGGATCTGGGCGCCAACGGCTGGCAACGCTTCTGGCGCGTCACGTGGCCGCTATCCCTGCCCGGCGTTTTCTCGGGCTCGGCACTCGTATTCATCCCGGTACTCGGCATGTTCGCGGTGCCGGACATACTCGGCGGCACGGGCGACATTCTCATCGGCAATCTGATCAAGGATCAATTCCTCGGCACCCGTGACTGGCCTTTTGGTTCAGCGCTATCAATCATGCTGACGCTGGCGGTGCTATCCGTCGCCGGGTTGACCGCCTGGTTCGCACGCTCGGCCACCGGGCAGCGCGCGGCATAGCATGAGCCGCACCAATATCTGGCTTTGGTCCGCAGCCGGCGTGATTTACGCCTTCCTGTACGTTCCGCTGGCTATCGTGGTTTTGTATTCGTTCAACGATTCAAAGCTGAATGCCGAGTGGGTGGGATTTACATTGTCCTGGTATAAGACGCTGTTCCAGAATACGGAAATGCTCACCGCAGCGCGCAATTCGCTGATCATCGCGCTCAGTGCAAGTTTCAGCGCAACCCTGCTCGGTACGATGGCTGGCCTGGCGATACATCGGTATAAGCTCAAGGTCCTGCCGGTATTGGTGTTCACGCCGGTAGCGATGCCCGAAATCCTTCTGGGTGTATCGCTGCTTTTATTCTTTTTGCAGGTGCTTAATTTAACGCTCGGCATGGTGTCCATCATCATCGCGCACACGACATTTTGTATCGGTTTCGTTGCCATCATCGTACGGGCGCGGCTCCAGGGCATGGACGAAAGTATTTTTGAAGCGGCACGCGATCTCGGCGCCTCTCCCTGGCAGACTTTTCGTCTTGTCACCTTGCCGCTGATCATGCCCGCAGTGGTTGCGGGAGCCTTGATGTCGTTTACCTTGTCCATCGATGACTTCGTCATTACATTCTTTACAAAAGGGGTGGGTGAACCAATTTTGCCCATCCATATCTATACGATGATAAAGGTTGCGGTAACGCCGGAAGTGAATGCCATCTCCACATTGCTGATGCTGCTCACGCTGGTCATGATCATCATTGCGGCCAGGCTCGAATCGCACGCCTCATCAAGCGCGAACGCAACGTCGCGCGAGGCAAAATGATGAATACGCGGTGCATCTACCCGACGCCGGTCGCATCGTTCCTGTTCCTGCTTGCATGGCTGGTTTTGTTCACCACGGGCTGCGCGAGACAGGATCAGAATATTGTCCTCCCCAGCAAGGAAAACGTTCTGCATCTATTCAACTGGAATAATTACATCGCGCCGAAAACGGTCAGACGCTTCGAGAAATTCTGCAATTGCAAGCTCTCCCAGGATTACTATTCCGACAATGAGGAAATGCTGGCGAAGCTGTCGGCGGGCGCGACCGGCTACGATCTCATCATTCCCACCGGCAATGCAATGGACACCCTTATTCGCCAGGGCGCGCTGAAGCCGCTGGATAAATCCTTGCTGCCCAATCTCGGGAATATCAATCCTGCATATCTCGACACACCATTCGATCCCGGCAATGAATATTCCGTTCCATATGCCTATACGCTTACCCTGCTCGGCTTCAATCAGGAGAAAGTAAAGAGCCTTGGCCTGCCTACCGACACCTGGGCAATCATTTTTGAGCCGAAATATCTCGAAAAAATCAAAGGACGCGTAACCGTGCTCGACAGCCAGCGCGAACTCATGGCTGCGGCGCTGAAATATTTAGGCTATTCGGTTAATGATACCGATGAGAAACACTGGAAAGAAGCCGCAAACCTGATCGTCCGCGCCAAGCCTTACTGGGCCGCCTTCAGCAATACCGGTTATATCAAGGAGTTGGCCGTTGGCAACTTGTGGGTGGCGCAAGGATATTCCAACGATATGTTCCAGGCGGCGCTTGATGCCAAAAATACCGGGCGCAAATTTACGATCGTCTATTCGACTCCGAAAGAAGGCGCGGTTCTGGCGCTCGACAGCATGGTACTGCATCGAAGTGGAAGTTGTCCCGATCTCGCCCATCAATTCATCAACTTCATGCTGGAGGGAAGGAATTCCGCCGAGCTCACCAATCTCATAGGTTCCGGCAATCCCAATACGGATGCAATACAATATATCCAGGCAGAAATCGCAGACAATGAAGCCATATTCCCCACCCCCGAAATGCTGAGCCGCCTTGAAATGCTGCGGGACCTGGACCGTAAACAACGCCGCGTGTTAAGCCGCCTGTGGACCGAAATTAAATTGAGATAAACCCCACAATCCGAAATAATAAAGAAGAAATCGCGAAAAACAGCAGCGGTCCGTTCCAGGTTCGTTGTTCGCGCTCCTCGAAAGTATCTGCGAAGCAAGCCATGCGGGGGCAATAACCCTATTAACTCAGCAGTAGAAGAAGTAATCACTGTTCCAGTATAATAATTTTGATTCATTATTTCTCATCCCGTTGAACACATTATGAGCTACTACCTGCGGCATGTATTTTTCTGCGTAAACCAGCGCGAGCCGGGAGCCGTGTGTTGTAACAATCATGGCGCTCAGGCCATGCGTGATTACGCCAAGGAGCGAATCAAGGCCCTCAAGCTCGATAGCAAGAGCAGGAGGATACGGATTAATAATGCGGGTTGTCTCGATCGCTGCAACGAAGGTCCGGTTATCGTTGTCTATCCCGAAGATGTCTGGTACACGTATGTGGACAAAGAAGATATTGACGAGATCATCGAAGAACATTTGAAAAACGGGCGTATCGTCGAGCGGTTGCGAATTTAGGACAGGCAACAAACGTATTTTCCATTTATATTGGAAAGCATACTGTTGAATTCACACATTCCACAGAAATTATTCATTGATGGCCCGGCAGGAAAGCTGGAAACGGTTCTGGCGGAACCGGATTTCCGCTACCGTCGTGGCTTTGCCATTATTGCGCATCCCCATCCATTATATGGTGGAACAATGAATAACAAGGTGGTCCACACTCTATTCAAGGCGTTTCTCGAGTTGGGATTTGTCGCAGTCAAATTCAATTTTCGCGGTGTAGAACAAAGCGAAGGCGAACTTAACTCTGGCAAGGACAATGGGGCAGGTGAAACCGAAGACGTGCTTGCAGTTGTTGAAACCATCAGAAACCAATTCGCCACCTCCTTTGCTACCCCCCCGCTATTACTGCTGGCGGGCTTCTCCTTCGGGGGGGCGATCCAGGTGTATGCTGCGCAACGGCTCAAACCACAGATAGTGGTATTGGTCGCTCCAGCCGTTCAGCGGCTCAACGCGCCCCACCTTGCCAAACCGGATATTAAAGGCGATATTGAAAGCACCAGGCAGGTCCTGATCATACAAGGCGATCAGGATGAAGTGGTTCCCCTTCAAACTGTTCTGGATTGGGCCGCTCCCCAGGAACTACCTGTGGTGGTCGTGCCCGGCGCGGAACATTTTTTTCACCGCCGACTGCATATCCTCAAACGCATCGTTCTCGATTCATGCTGATCCTGAAGAAAGCCGAAAGGCTAGCACGGGCGGCCATGGAACTTTATGGATGGGCTGGCGCCAGCGCCTGGATTGGCAAGCTAACGCCAGCTTCCTTTCCTTTTACCGGCTCATATGCAAGTGAGCATCATCGACCGGAAATCATCAAAGAATCCCATTTTTTTTGACATGTTGGGGATTTTTTTGCCTGCATCGACGAATTTATCCTGGTCCCGGAAATTGCGATTATCAAAAATCGTGAGATTGGCGTTGGGGCCGACCTCGAGGCTGCGAACCTTATTTTCCCAGTTGAAGCCGAAGGGCCCGGTCATCACCGGTAATTCGACGGGACCGACCAGCAAAAAGCTATCGCCGCTATAGTCTTTCTTATCGTATAGCTTCACCCAACACCCGCTATTCGTCGACATATCGCTCGATACCTCCACGGGAACCATCATTAGCACCGGCACCTCAACGAGGGTTCCTCCCTCATTTTTCCTCGTCTGTGAATTTTGTTTGCTTTTTTCCGCATGCTTCGATTTCTCGCTCGCATTGGATTTGTCGATCGGGTCTTGCGCATAAACACCAGACCCGGCATATAGCCCAAACACCGCCGCGATGGCGACCAGGAGGTTACGAGGGTTCTTTATCAGAATATTCATATTCTTCTCCTTAAAAGAATGGTTGAAAGATTGACGCTCAAGTGAGATCGTCCGTGCAAATCACACTGCTGAGGTCCGCCTCTACACCCAGGATATCCGATGTGATAGCGCAACGAGTTATCTCGGCGCCTATTGCGGCGGGTACCGTGAACAGCGCGACGAATAGAATAAGGTGATGGGTCATTTTTCCCCGAATTTCAAGAAATATAAAAAAATTTTATCGGGGACTGTGCTGTACTTCCGTGTGTTAGCACACTAACAAGAAAGCGAATCAGCGAAGCGATAAGCTGGGGCTGGAAAAATATAACTTAAGAAATTGAAACCGGCGAAGGCGGCGTTGCCAGCCTGATCTTATGAATATTGAGGCGAGGCAGAAGCAGAAGGAGTCAATTGATCTTTCCGAAGAAAACGGTTTACACTAATCCGTAGATTTTTGCGTACCCTTGCCAAATGATGCGGAAGAAATTCCCCAAAAATCCTCGAGGAAATCCTTATGCAACGTCTACTCATCGTTCTCGGGATACTGCTGGTGGTTGCGGGCGTTGCATGGCCGTGGTTATCGAAACTACCATTCGGGCGGCTACCGGGAGACATTACGATCGAGCGGGAAAACTTCAGGCTCTACTTTCCGCTGACAACAGGCTTGCTGGTATCCTTGTTTCTATCGTTACTGCTATGGTGGTGGTCTCGTAAATAGCGGTTTTTTTTAAAGGGTATGAACAATTGGATCTATATGAAGCGATGGTGTACTGGTTCGTCAAGGAATTTGTAAAGGCCATCCTGGGCCTCGGGCTTGTGCTGGGTATTGTCGTCTTCTTATGGTGGATCAATACCGAAGACTGAATTATCGATGTATTTCGTATATTTTCAGTGCAATTCGATTAAATGACGCGCTAGCTGACTCATCTCCAGTTTTTCATTTTCTTTTTTATCCCTCTTTTTACTCCCCTTTTTACGTTCTTCAGGTAGCTCGCCCTTGGTCGCGTTTCTTGCCAGAATCTGCTCCGGCAACGGCTGGGCCCGATCGATGAGGGGTTTCAGGATGGGCAAGAGATGCTTCATGACTTGCGTAGAAAGCGCTGAGGTAAACGTGTAGTTGGCGGCGTCCGCGCCGGGCACGAATGCGGTCATCGTTCCGAAGAAGCGGTCTCCGATGAAGAAGACAAAAGTGGCTGAGCGATTTACGACGCGCGATTCCTTGACGACGCCCGGCGAAGAAAACGTGATATGACGATGGTCGCCCGTCCCGGTCTTTCCGCCAATCGAAATTTCAGCCCCATCCTCTTCCACAATGGCTCGCGCCAACCGCGAAGCTGTACCTCTCTCGACCACATCTGTCAGTACGCCACGCACTGCCGCCGCCAATTCCGGAGAAAACATTTTTTCTCCTTGAATAGGCGCTCGTTCGACCATTGTCTCAAAGGGGGTGTCGGCGCCGAAACGCAAGCGTTCGATCAGTATGGCTGGCATTCGCACGCCATCGTTCAGAACGATACCCATCAATTCCGCAAGCGCGGCAGGATGATCAGCGGAACTCCCAATGGCTGTGGCAAGTGAGGGCACCAGCGAATCGAATGGATAGCCGAGGCGTTTCCAGCTACGATGAATTTCGAGAAATGCTTCAAGTTCCAGAAGACCGCGAATCCGCACATCCTGCGAATTCTTGTGTATGGTCTTGAACAACCACTGGTAGACAGCGATTCGCTCGTCCGTGCTCGCCGCGATCACGTCCTTGTACTGGGCAAGTGGATGGGAATTCAGGTAGCGTACCAACCATAATTCCAGTGGGTGGACGGTTACTATGTAGCCCTGATCAGCCAACGAATATTTGCCTGGTGCATACGCTTCATACAGATCTTGAACCATTGTCGGGGTCACACGTTTAAAGCCGGGCAGATACGGCGCCATGAATTTCTTGAACTCTGCAAGCGTGGACTCTGGATAAATATAACGGTGAGCAGCCGCCAAACGGCGCGGCGTGTGCCGGAAGCTGGAGAAAAGCAGCTTGCTGATCCCGCCCGGATCGGTTGTTTTACCTTTGTACTTGAGATAAAAACGATTGATGAATTCCGTGCCTTCCTTGTCTGCAAAGCGTCTGAGGTACTCCACACGTCCCGAATTCCCGACGTCCTTGAGTATCCTGGCTGATGAACCCCCTACCTGAAACATGTGATAACGCACGATATCGCGCATCAAGCGAATATAGACAAGGTTGACCGAATTCTTTGTCGCTTCGCGCACGCTCATGATCTTGCGGTCGTCCTCATGCTTGAAATTATGAAAGACGTGTGATCCGCCGCCGGTGAAGAATCGCTCTTCCGCATTAGCCGAGTACTTGCGCTCGAGAGCGGCATCCAGCATGGATGCCAAACTCTTGTCCCTGCTTTGCAGGAGATAACCGATCGCCCAGCGGCTGAGAATATCGCCGGGGTCAACCTCTTGTCCATTAAGTACTTTCGGTGCCAGCGTTGCATATTTATTATGCAGCGCTTCCACAATTTCAAGATAGGTCACCAATGTCCGCAATTTGGCGGTGGAACCCAGATCCAGCTTGGTTCCCTTGTTGATGTCCAGTGGTTGTTCAAAATTATCCGCCAGGATTCGAAACTTGGCGCCTTGCGGCGTCAATTCGGAAAGCGTGAAGCTATAGATAATCTTTCCCGGATCTTCCGTACCCAGCAGGCGCTGCCCGTAGAGCCCGGCAGCCTGCGCATGTTCCACATCCTTTAACTCGCGCAACATATCGGTGGTTTTTTTCTGTAGCTCCAAGTCAAGCGTGCTTTGCACTGACAGATCCAGGCGGTCCAGGTCATACATGCGCTGCAATCCGAGCTGAGAGGCGAGTCGCACGCGAACAGCATTGACAGCCTTCTTCGAAGCAAAATTCAGGCCTTCTTCCGGAGAGTGCGCAACACGAAAATTCAGCGGCAGCTCAAGCGCCGCATCCCGGAAGCGAGCCGGTATCACGCCAGCCTGAGCCAGCACCCTCAGATAACTGTCGGTAAGTTCACCCAGTTCTTTTCGCCCCGCTATCAGGTAATAGGAAGGTCTACGCTGCGCAATCATCAGGCTCAACACATGCTTGTAGAGGCGCGCCTTCTCGGTAAGCGCATCTCCTTGTGCAAACCGCGAATTAAGGATGTGATTGGTTTCGTCGAAATCCAGGCCATACCACGCCCACAGGCCGTCTCCAATCCCGTTCGTTTCTCCGAAACCTGCGGCTGCCGAAAGCGGGACTGTATTAAGGTAATCCACCAGGATCTGCTTGCGCGTGGGCAATGTGTACTCGCCCTGCAGATAAGTGCGCACGGATGCGGACGCAATCTGTTGAAGCTTATCCGTTGCATTCAGCGTCATTCCGTTGGGAGAGTGGCGGTATTTTTCAATTTGCGTTGCCAGCGTGCTGCCCCCTGATACGTCATGCTCGGGACGAAAAAGCTGAATCGCCTTATCCAGCACTGCCCTGCCCAACCGGTTCCAGTCGACGGCCGGATTTTTTTTTGGCTGAGTCAGGTCCAGCAATTCGCGATTTTCGATAAACGTCAGGCTATTCGCCACTACAGGCGGCACTGACTCGAAATCCGCGTAAACACGTGCCGGAAACGCAGCGCGATACAATGGCTCGCCATCGTCGGCAGTTATTTCCAGACCAGCCTGGGATTTTTCGCGGTAGGGAATAAACAGGCCCTGCGCGACAAGCTCCTCCATGCGTGCAGAAACCCGCGCCTGCGCATGAACCTCAAAACCGTGCTTTGCCAGATGCTGAACCAATTCCGGAAGGCGACTATAACCCAGGCGAATGTCATAAGGACCCGCCTGCGGGAAATGCGGCTGGTCGCTTGGACCGCTTTTCATTTCCCAGCGCAGATCATCGGCCAAATTCCACAATTGCCGTGCTTGATAGGAAGACGTTGTAACCTCCCGGTAAAGAAGGAAGGCTGCAATAACAAGTGCGACGAAAAGCAGAGTCAAAACAGCAAAGGCAAAAAACCTGAGAATGCGCCTCACGATGGAGTCATCAAAAATAATAAAACACTAAAGATTCCTGGAAGACAGCAAGCCACAAGATTTACAAGTATAGGGAAGAGAAATCTTTTCCGCGGCCGTATTTGAGGGGTAAAAGCCCGCCAAATCGAAGGGAAACGGCACATATCGATTACATTGACGACAGCGTTTTCATAGAACAGGACTCTCATCGCAATCGAAAAATACGGATGACGGTGCATGATGCGCTGAGCTTTCTATTGCTCTGCTGACGCGGGCTATCTGGCTTGTGTGGTTTTATGCGAAAATTCGATTCTTGCCAGTCCTGCTCGTCCGGAAAAATCCGGCAGAGGTTTGCATGCTGCCTTATAGTTTCCGGTTATCAAATATGACAGGATATAATCTCGTCCGGCAAATAAAGGCCGATGGGCTGCGCCAAAACGCCACGAAGCCCGGATAGCACAAAAAAAAAATATTGCGCTCCTTCGCTCCTGGAGACGAACGTCCAGGAGATCAATCTCCGGTAAGAGTCCATCTACCGGACCAATGGAATATTCGATGGAATTCCTTAGCCTCCTGCTGAAGACAATTACGCTTCGTCCCTATGTATTTGTGTTCCTCGCCGCGTTTCTCTTCTCCGCCAGCAGGCTGATCGGCTGGCGCAGGACAGCCTGCTTCATGGCTATCACATACACTGTGGCGCTTCTGTGCGAACTCTCTTCCACCCGCACCGGGGTTCCTTTCGGCTGGTATTACTATACCGGTTCAACGGTCGGGCAGGAATTGTATATCGCGGATGTTCCCGCCATGGATTCTCTCTCGTTTCCCTTTCTTCTCTATGCGAGCTATTGCATGGCTCTGGCTTTTCTCCTGCCCGCCGACAGCACAAACCCCCGTCCTGGTATGAGTATGATCCGAATGGGGTTTCCCCTCGCGGCCAGAACCGGCTGGCCGGTAGTGGTACTCACCATTCTTTTTTTCATGTTCATCGATGTCGTCATCGATCCGGTCGCGCTCCGCGGCGAGCGGTGGTTTCTCGGGCGAATATACTACTATCCTGATCCTGGCACACATTTCGGCATCCCGATAGCCAATTATATTGGCTGGATTGTTGTGGGTTTTCTCTCTCTTCGCGCCTATCTTCCTCTCGATCGCAAACTTCAGGTTGAAGCCAGCCTCTTCCCTGCCCCATCGGTGACCGGACGCGTGCTGCTCGGTTGCGGTCTATATTATGGGGTATTGATCTTCAATCTCGTCATCACTTTCTGGATTGGAGAATCGCTTCTGGGCGTTACGGGCCTGTTCATTTATCTACCGATCACCGTACTGCTTGCCCTTCGACTCCTTGGTCACCCGCCGGCAAACGGATAAGGCGTAAAGTCTTTCCTCCTTCTTCTCCATCGAACCCTGCGGTGATCATCGCAAATATGGACAATCGCGGCAATAATCCTGAATCCGGCAGTTGGACGGAGTGGAGTGAGCTTACCAAGAAGGTAAAGCCCATGGGGTACGAAAAATTCCTTCCGGTATAGCGCCTAGTTGGTAAATGAATTGGCAAATGAGCTGAAAAATAGCAGTCAACAGTCGGATTCAGGATAATACCTGAACGATCCGTAAGGACGATATAATGCCTCCCCATGGCAGCTTGAAAGAAATATTTCCATCTTATGAAAATTGGAGTGCACAAAATGAAAAAAATGGTCTTGGTGCTAGCTGTTTCCGCATTGGTGAGTTTGGTTGGTTGCTCGAAGACGGATAATTACACGCCGGCCGAGAATGTCAGCGGGGAGGATATATTTTATACAAACTGTACAAAATGCCACAAACCGGAAAGCGGCAGCGTGATGGTTATAAGCACCGCGATGGCGAACAAGGACGCCATCATTCAGAAAGTTCAGAAAGGAAGCATGGGGATGACCGCGTTTCCCAATATTAAAGGCGAACCGGCGCAACGTCTGGCGGAATTCGTCCTGGCAAATAGCAAAACCAAGTAGCTGGCCCATTGGTTAGCCTCTATTGGCACTGATGGCGCAGCCATGCCGGCAAAAGCGGATGACATGGCGGATAAAGGACCGGCATGGGCAAAGGGGATTAGATGACGCCGCCGCTGTCGGCGATTTTGTAACGCCGTCGTCGGCTTAGGGAGTACGTTTCTCGTCCATCACATTGGGGGTCGCCGGGCATTGACATGGTTATTGTAAAGTGGGCACTTGTTGTCATTGCCGTTGTCATCATCACGGGGTTGCTTGCCGGTCAACTCGGACTACTCAAAGGCACGCCGCCCACCGATCTGGGCGTGCATGACGGAAGGCTCAAACCTCCCTCGAAAACACCTAATAGCGTGTCGAGCCAGGCATCGCTTTACCCCGATCATCCCCAACGCGCTTATGCCGAGATAGCACCGCTGCCGCTGAAAGGCGATCCGGACGCCACACTGGACCGCATCGCCGAGGTTATCAGGACAATGGATGGCGCCAAGATAGTGAAAAGAGAGCCGGACTACCTCTATGCACAGTTCACTACCCGGCTCATGAAGTACGTGGATGATGCCGAGTTCTGGTTCGATCCGGTCGATAGGGTGATTCAAGTTCGATCAGCATCCCGCTTGGGAAAATCGGACCTCGGCGTGAACCGCGAGCGCATCGAATCCATTCGTCATAAACTCGGTTCCTCTTGAATTATCGAACCGCTGCCAAAATGGCTGGGTTCGCCATAGCGCTGCCCATCGTAAAAAAACGCCCGAATAAGTCCGCGTGGCGCGCTGTCCCGACACGAAAATAACCCGTTTTCAATCGCTCTTTCTTGAACATGACGGCTGTGCTCCGCCCGATCTACTGGGTTCTACTGGTGTTTCTCATACTGGCGGTATTGTTGGCAGGTGGCTGCTGGCTGGTGCTGCGCGGGAGTTTGCCGCAATATGCCGGCACAGTAAATGTAAATGGCCTGTCCGCCCCAGTCACTGTCGAGCGCGATGCGCTGGGTAGCGTGACTTTGCGTGCGCAGGATCGTCATGATCTGGTTTGGGCGCTCGGTTATGCCCATGCGCAGGAACGCTTCTTCGAAATGGATCTGATGCGACGACAAGCAGCCGGTGAATTGGCTGAGTTGTTCGGACCAGCAGCCCTGCCAGCCGACCGAAAAGCGCGGAAGCACCGTATGCGTTCGCGTGCATCGGCGATATTGCAGGAATTGCCGACCAGCCAGCAGCAGTTGCTCGACGTATATCGTGATGGGGTAAATGAAGGCTTGAATGCGCTCGCTATGCGACCGTTCCCCTATCTGCTGACACGCACGCTCCCGGTTGCATGGCGCAGTGAAGATAGCATACTGGTCGTTAATGCAATGTATTTCACGCTGAATGACGGAAGTAATTTTCGCGAGCTTGCGTTCTCTACCATGCATGCAACATTACCCGAAGCGCCCTACCGATTTCTCACCGCCGGTGGGGGTGACTGGGATGCGCCGCTTATTGGCACCGCATCCCACTGGCCGCGAATTCCATCCGCTGACGAGCTCGACCTGCGCAAGCTAGACCCCAGTCTTTTGCGCGATACCGAGGATCACAGCGATGACCTGCCTGGCAGCAATAGCTTTGCCGTGGCCGGCGAATTAGCTGCGGGCGCGGCGCTGGTCGCCAACGACACGCATCTGGAACTGCGTGTTCCAAATATCTGGTTCCGTACCCGTTTGATCTACCCAAGCTTGCGGCACCCCGGACTTGACAATGATATTATCGGTGCCAGCCTTCCGGGGACACCCGCAATCGCAGTGGGTTCGAATCGCCATATCGCCTGGGGTTTTACAAACAGTTATGGCGATTTCACGGACTGGGTGCGGGTCAGGCTGGATCCGGCGGATAAGTCAAGATACCGCAACGCGGCCGGGTGGAAGTCCATCACTGTTCATCGCGAAACCCTGCATGCGCGCGGCGCACCGGATGAGGTCCTGGATGTTTATGAGACCGAGTGGGGACCTATACTCGCCGCTGATCACGATGGCGTACCACTTGCGCTCGCCTGGACAGCACACCGGCCCGGCGCGATCGATATGGAGCTCGCCCAGCTGGATGGGGCGGAAACCGTGGATGAAGCCGTCGTGATCGCGCAGAATGCGGGTATTCCCGCCCAGAATTTTATTGTTGGTGACCGAAAAGGCAAAATTGCCTGGACCATCGCCGGGCGTATTCCAGTTAAAACCGGTGGTTATGATCCAACAATGCCGGCAGACTGGAGCGTGCCGGGTATGGGATGGAGCGGCTGGCTCAAGCCCGCCCAGTACCCATTGATCGTTAATCCGCCCCAGCACCGCCTGTGGACGGCGAATGCACGTACCGTCGACGGCCTCATGCTCGGCCGGCTGGGCGATGGAGGCTATGACCTCGGTGCCCGCGCGAAGCAGATCCGCGATGGCTTACGCGGAAGCGAGCATTTCTCACCCGCAAGCATGCTGGCAATCCAACTGGATGATCGCGCGTTATTCCTGGCGCGCTGGCGGAGACTTCTCGAGCTGACGCTGAACCATGCAGAAGCGGCGCCTTGGCAGGCCGAAATGCAGCAAGCGCTCCGCGATTGGGACGGACATGCCTCGACATCGTCGGTTGCCTATCGTCTGGTCCGCGCATTCCGCCAGGAGGTTACTAACAGGGTACTTGACGGTTTTGCGGCAGCAGTGCGCAATGACGCGCCGGATTTCGTGCTGCCAAAGTTGAATCAGGCCGAACACGCTGTGTGGATTTTGATCGAGCAGCGTCCACAACACCTGTTGCCGCCTGTTTATGCCGACTGGGAAGACTTGCTGAGTAGCTCTGCCAGACGCGTGGCGGAGCGTATGCAAAGCCAACCGGGCGGTATCGCGGCTCGTAGCTGGGGTGAGCGTAACACTGCCCGCATCAGACACCCCCTCAGCCGTGCTCTACCCGACTTTATCGGCGTATGGCTGAATATGCCAAAGGATGAACTGCCCGGCGACAGCAATATGCCGCGGGTGCAGGGACCAAGCTTCGGCGCCGCAAATCGTTTTGCCGTTGCCCCCGGTAATGAAGAGCAAGGTTATTTCGAAATGCCCGGCGGACAGAGCGGGCACCCCTTCTCACCTTATTATGGCAGCGGGCATGCCGATTGGGTTAACAGCATACCAACCCCATTTCTCCCGGGGCCGCCCGAACAGACACTGCACCTGCATCCGCTTGCGAAAATCCCATAATTGGTGGTTGGGCACCCCGTTACTCTAGCCCCCCCATGAATGCCAGCTCCAGCTTATTCCAGGGCTTAAGCATTTTCTCTTCATAGATACAGATGTAAATGGGGCACGTCCAACTCCAATGTACCAAAATGATGCTTCATCAGCAGCCGTAACTCGCACTCATTTGACAACTGACTGGGCGTTGTCTATATAAATAAAGAATAGGCACTTTTGGTATTCCTGCTTCAGCTTTCTTTATACAGCTTTGTATAGCTTGGTATAACCCGACTCCCAGGAGCTATCATGAACAAGTTTTTTTCCATCTTGCTCGCTGCAGTTTTTGCCGCCACCGTTTGGATACCACCTGCTCTTGCGCAGTTGCAAACCCAAATTGTCGCCACCGGTTTAAACCGCCCCTTGTTCGCCACTTCACCCAATGGCGATTCGCGGCTATTCATTGTAGAGCAGGGTGGATTGATTAAAATCCTCGAGAACGGGACGGTGCGTCCCACTCCATTTCTCGATTTGTCCGGCTCCGTCAATACCGACGGCGAGCGCGGCCTGCTCGGTATGGCGTTTGATCCGAATTTCGCGACCAATCGGCGCTTTTATGTCGATTATATAGACAGGACCACGCTCAAAACGGTCGTCGCCACTTATCAGGCCAGCGCGGGGCAGCCTAACATAGCAGATACCGCAAGCCGGCAAACCGTGATCACTATCGCTCAACCTGCCGGGCTCAACAATCACAAGGCAGGCTGGATCGGTTTTCGCCCCGGCGAGGCCGCGAACCTTTACATCGGCACCGGCGACGGCGGAGCTCGCGATGATCCGCAGAATCGCGCACAGAATCTTTCCGAAAATTTGGGAAAAATGTTGAGGGTTGATGTATCGGCCGATCGTTTGCCAAACGACCCCTCGCAGTATGGCTATGCGATCCCTGCTGGCAACCTTGCTGGCGGCAACCCGGAAATCTATGCTTATGGGCTACGCAATCCATACCGCGACAGCTTCGACCGGGAAACCGGCACGTTTTATATTGCCGACGTCGGTCAGGATAATCGCGAAGAGATTAATATCGGCACCGCGGGCGCTAATTACGGATGGCGCAAGTTCGAGGGCACACGATTGAACTTTCCTGATGATCCGCCGCTTGCGCATCATACATTGCCAATCTTCGAATATGACCACAACGGCGGCGGTGCCTCGATCACGGGTGGTTATGTTTACCGTGGGTCGGCGATTGATGGGCTGGACGGCACTTATTTCTTCGCAGACTTCATTAACGATAAAGTGATGTCTTTCCACTTTACCGGCGCGCCCATTACGAATGCCGATGTTACCGACCGAACGGCCGAATTGCTGTCCCCTAGCGGTATTTCAGGGAGCATCTCCTCATTTGGCGAGGATGCCGCCGGTAACTTGTATCTGGTGAGCCTCAATGGTCAGGTGGGAATGATCACCGCCATACCGGAACCGGAGGGTTGGGCGATGATTCTTGCAGGCATGGTCCTTGTCTCGCTACGGGCGAGGCGTTTCGCTACATGTAAGACATAAATAAAAAGTAGCAGCCGTGCTCGGGTAGTATGCAACAACGCTCTATGCAGCTTTATCGCAGACTAACTGGATATGCCAGAGGATGAGCTTACCGGCGCAACAACACGTCACAAGTGACGGGCTGAATACCGGAAAAACAATACCATTCCTGTCCAGGCACAAGCCGCCAGCTTCGAGCAGCGTGTCATGGAAATATCGCTTCTTTCTCTTGGTATGGTTTCAGGTTCCGGAGAGCGCTTCGGAGACAGGTCCAATATCGGAGTCCTCGACGCCAAAAGCCCCAAGCGCCACAACCCCCACGAGCCGTTGATCGTCATCCACAACCGGTAAGCGACGAATCTGATGCTCTCTCATGATTTGGGCTGCATTTCCTACTGAATCGTCCTGATGCGCCCAGACGGGCTCACTGGACATGACATCTCGAACTTTAAAGCTCGAACCTTGGCCTTCGGCGACAGCACGAATTATGATGTCGCGGTCGGTTATCACACCAAGCAATTGATCTTCTTCTCCTACCGGCATCAGGCCGAAATCTCCATCGCGCATCTCTTGCGCTGCTTCCTCGATTGTTGCGTCCGGGCTGATGGTGTGCACATCCGGAATCATCACATCGCCAACTGTTCGCATGTCAATCTCCTCCCTTTGGAGTTAATGGATATCCCCTGGATATTCTCCCTGAAGCCGATTGCATGAACCGTTATAGCTTTTAACCTGCTTAGGCGGCCCCACAATGCATCGGGGCGGAACTCCTCTTTGTATTGTTGAGATAATGAGGATACATGCTTGCACACGGATGCTTCTGACAAGAAAATTTGAGTTCCAAAAGCTTGTTGCTGCCACGACGCCATATTCCGGCACTTCCTACCCTTGACAGCTTTCTTCTGCCAAAGTTGATTACCCGCGACAAAATATTATTGCCGCCGGTCACCTGCTTCCGTTCGTTGCCGCCGTCCCTGATTTCCGCTATACCAATAAAATACAAGCGAAGCTAGTGCCAAAACCGCACTACAGGAATATTCCGTATCCCTTCAGGATTGGGAAGAGGGGAGGATGGAGATACTCACCCTCCCCTTTTCCCGGGCCTCTTTTACAGCCCAGCCTTATCACTATTTGTTTTTATGGCTTTGGCTACCCGCTTTGACATGCTGCTCGTGGGTGCCGCCGCGACTAGGGGAGCTACTACCGTCGTCGCTTTTTTGGCTTTGGCTACCGGCCTTGGGAGGTTGTTCAGAACTGCCACCACGACCGGAGTCGGACGAATGGGATTTATCACCACCCTTATCGGAATTTTTATGACTTTGGCTACCCGCTTTAACGTACTGCTCGTGAGTGCCGCCATGGCTGTGCTCACCCCCTTTATGACCCGCCTCACGAGCTTCCTCGGAATCGAACTCATGCGCGGTCCCTTTCTCATGAGCGGCCTTTCCGCCCTTGCTGGCAATTTCCTTTTGTTTATCTTTATCCATCGAGGCAAAGCCGCGATTGCTGTGGCCGTCATTTTGGCCGCCATCTTTTCTGTTATCTGCGCTCATCTTTATCTCCAATTTAGTAGGTGTTTTCTTAACGCCATATGAAAAAAATTCTCAACAGCGGGTTGGGTCCATCTCTCACAAGACCAGAGATATTGAATTCAGCCTAATATTGAAAACCAGCCGCTTCCGTGCGGCAGCGCACACATCCTTAGAGGCCAGCCTCCTCGATATTCGATTAGTTGCGCCCCAGTCATCAGCACCATGTACCTGAAACACATTCTTTGCCAAATCCAGTCCAACTACAATAAGGCAAGCTTTTCCATGACTTCCCTCCGTTGAAGTGGCTGTATAACACCTCCACTTTGGCACCTTGATGCCAGCTCGGCTAGGGGGCGTCCATTAAATCATCCTACGACGACAGCATAATAATGCTGCCCGCCCAAACTTAAACTCCAATCGCATTTCTTCACTATTCACCCGCTTTTGCCCAGTAGAAATCCGAAGCTGCTCGACTGAAAAACCGGTTTCAGGAACATAACGTCTTGACCTTCAGGTTCCACAACAGGTAATGTTCGCCCCTTGTTAATTGAGCGGCTTTGGATTCCATCATTGAGTACTGACCCGGTTACACATGAGCTCCTGCACGATATCCTCAAGCAGGTTTCCCGTTCGTTTTATCTCACGCTGAACGTGCTGCCGGTTGGCGTGCGCGACCAGATGGGATTGTCGTATCTCTTCGCACGCGCAGCCGATACCATCGCCGATACGGATCTGCTCGATCGGCCGCAGCGCCTGAGATACCTGAATCAGTTCTCCGCACAGTTCGCAAATGCCGAGATCGACTGGAAGGCCATCCAGGAGATTCAGGCAGCGCTTGTTCCTCATCAGAAAGACTCTGCAGAAAGCATTCTTCTTCAGCGCCTTGCAGACTGCCTGAAACTATATGAGCAATGCTCCGCGGGGGACCGGGAGCGAATCCAATGGTTGATGAAGGTGTTACCCGAGGGAATGAAAATGGACCTGACCCGCTTCCCCGGTGAGTCAAGTGGGCAACTTGCCGCATTGTCCACGCTGGACGAGTTGGACCAGTACACTTATTATGTTGCGGGTTGCGTAGGAGAATTCTGGACCAGAATGGTCTGCGCGCACCGGCCGGCAATGGCCCGATGGAATGTTGCAGAAATGTCCGCCATCGGCGTCAGATTCGGAAAAGGGTTGCAGCTCACCAATATTGTTAAAGACGTCGCCCGTGATCTGCACAACGGCCGTTGCTACATGCCGGAGTCGCTTCTGGCAGAGGCCGGGTTGAAACCGGCTGATTTGCTGATTGAGGGCAACCTCCCCAAATTCAGGCCCATCCTTAACCAGCTCATCGGGCTTGCCATGGAACACCTGGATCAGGGATGGATTTATACGATATCGCTTCCCGTCTCCGAAATCCGCCAAAGATTGGCCTGCATGTGGCCAATATTATTGGCCGGAGAAACGTTGAAACGGGTCGCGGTCTCCCCCGACTTGCTCAACCCGGCCGTGAATGTCAAAGTGCCGCGCAGCGTGGTTTACCGTGTGATGGCCTTGACAACGCTTACCTGCGCCAACAGTTACGTTGCGACTTCATACTGGGACCATCTCAGAAACCAGGTTGACTGAGCGGCGGACCGGGTTAGCACAGCGCGTAGCAGTAATTCGCCCGAGTTGAGTGGGTGAAGCAGATACTCCACAGGATAAAATCCGCAAAATTTTTGACCGGAATAATCCCATCGTCCAACCTGCCGTTCAACCGATGAAGCTCATGAGAAGCCCCTTGTTATGACAGCCGTTCCCCCAGCCATCGGGCTCTTCGCCACTGTGGGCCGCTGGCTCGACGCCAATATTCTCGCGCTGGGGCGGGAAATGCGCTTGTCTTATCTCCCCCCGCTCATGGTCTACACCGCCGCAGGCATTTCCAGCCTGACGGGAATCGTCGGCACCTTTTATGTTAAAGAGCGGCTAGGGCTTTCCGCCGAGTTTCTGGCGGCGCTCGGGTTCTGGATGATGCTGCCCTGGGCATTGAAGATGCCGCTCGGCCATCTGGTGGATCTGGTGTGGCGATGGAAGAGCCTGCTTGTATATCTCGGCGCGGCGCTGATCACGCTGAGCCTGCTGATCATGATCGGGCTGCTCGGGCACACCGACGCCATGCGCGCTGTCGCTACAGTGGAAACCTGGTACGTTACCGCCGCCTTGCTCGCACCCATCGGCTATGTTGTTCAGGATGTGGTAGCGGACGCCATGACGGTGGAGGCCGTGCCGCGAGTGGATGCAAACGGACATCCGTTGGCCCTTGAAAATCGTAAATCCATGCATGTCACCATGCAGACGCTCGGGCGGGTTGCGATTATCAGTGGCGGTGTTTTAGTCTCGGTCGTGAATGTCGTCGTGTTGCAAGGCGTGGGCGAATTACCCGAGGTGCAGAAAGCGGCCGCTTATCTGTTCGTCTACGAGCTCGCGTTGATAATCCCGCTGGTTTCAATAGCTGGCGTCTTGTTCGCTTCCTGGTTGCGGCGACGCGATATGGCACGGTTTGCGGCGCAGGGGCATAGCCGCCAGGAGTCTGAAGTGCTGCTTGGCATTTATACAGACCCTCCCCCGGTCAACTGGTGGATTCTTGGCGGCGGATTCGCCTTTACTGCGGTATCCCTGAGCGTCGGCCTAAGCCGCATCCCCGGTGGGGAAGAAATTATCTTCGCGGTATCCATGGCGATTGTTTTATTTCTGATGTGGCGATTGACGGGCGAGCTTGAGCCTGATGCGCGCAACGTGCTGGTGGGTACGGCAATTCTGATATTTGTATTTCGCGCGATACCGGGGCCGGGCGCCGGGTCCACCTGGTGGATGATCGACAGCCTGGGCTTCGATCAGCAGTTCCTTGCTGCATTGTCTCTGATTGGTGCGACGCTGACCCTGGCCGGAATGTTCATTTTTCGCCGTTTCATGGCTGAACGGTCGATCGCGTACATCATCGGTGCTCTCACGGTGGTGGGCACACTGCTTTCGCTGCCCATAATCGGCATGTTCTTCGGGCTGCATGAGTGGACTGCCTTCCTGACCGGCGGCATAGTGGATGCGCGATTTATTGCCGTGATCGATACCGCGCTTGAATCACCTCTGGGGCAAATCGCAATGATTCCCATGCTGGCGTGGATCGCCAACTCGGCGCCGGAAAGACTCAAGGCGACTTTCTTCGCGGTGATGGCTTCATTCACTAATCTTGCCCTGTCCGCTTCGCAGCTCGCCACCAAATATATGAACCAGATTTTCATCGTCACGCGCGAGGTAGACGATCCCCTTACCGGCCAGATCGTGGTTCCTGCGGACTACAGTCAGCTTGGCATGCTATTGATCGCGGTAACGGCAATTGGCTTTGCGCTGCCGCTACTGGCTATCCTGCTGGTCAAGCGCACCCGATTTCGCAATGCCTGAACCGTTCAGGCTGCAAAACATTTATTTCATCCCGCCTAATATTTCATTGAAGTTCAGTTGTTCAGTTGCAACTGCCTCATATGCTCGCTCACCTCTTGACAATATCTTAACTGGAGGACATCATTGAACGAGGAATTACACGTTCATGGAGTCGTTATCATCCCCATGAATTTCCCGAGCATCAGTCAAGCTGCTGAATTTCCTCTTTTTTAACAAACTCTTCCTGTATTCGGAGAATTGCAACCTATGCCACGACAAAAAGGCATAACCCTGCTCGCGCTGTTGTTGATTGTTTTTGCTACAGCAATGACATACTGGATATGGCGGGCCCATACCCAGGTATCCCTGGAGATCGCGCTTTCCTGCCGCGTGCCTGCTGCCGAGGCCTGCGCCTCGGCCAAGGCGCGTTATCTGAATAGTTTTTATGCTGCATGGTTTTCGCAGATGTTTCCATGGATTCTGCCGTTTCTTCCAGCTTTTATCTATGTATTCTTTTTTCGCTGGCTGCGCAGAGACAAGCGGTCTTTGTAAGGATTGAGAACTCGAGTGGTTTTGCGGTCAAATCAGGTACGGCAATAGCGGCGAGTGAACTCATGCAGCGCAATAGGCATCGCCTACGCGCCCCCACGATTCAGGACTTGTACCATTACCTCAGCTATTCAGCCTGAACGCACAGATGGGATTTGAATGAATATAAGCTACTCCCATATTTCGCGCCATTCCCAAGGTGGAGAGGAATAAGGGTCAGCCCATAATCCTCGCTTGGCGGCCTTGGCTTCATCCTCGAGGGGGTCGAGGGTCGGGTCTTCCACATAACGGTCGTATACCCACGCCATGCCGCGCCTCACTTGTTCCTCGCCGGCATCGACATCACCGCAGCGGACCTTCGCAAACATGCGGCCATACTGGTCCTTGCCTTTTGGAAACACCGTCACTTTTTCCCAAAAGCACAGATCAGAAAGGGATTGCCTTGAACGCGTGCCGAAGGGCTGGTTTGTTTCGGGCGCGTCGATTCCCGCCAGGCGGACCCTTACCCACTCATTGTTTATTATCACGGTAAGGTTATCGCCATCCGTGATATGGATTACCTTGCCGGTGAGATCAGCACGGGCCAAGCTGGGGAAGGCAATAAATATAAGTAGCGCAAGAGCAACAGTAGAGTGCTGCATGTCGGGTACCTATTCTGCTCGTAGTGCTCCGGATTATTATTAATGGCGCTTACGGTGGCAAGAGTGGCGGTTTTCACAAATGAATTATAGCTGCCGTTTGCGATCGTAGCGTCCAGTATCATGCTTCCAGTACAGTCAGCGGCAGCTCCACCTGGTGTACCATGCCCATGCTCTGCAAGGTGCTGCCCGAGGATAACGAACTGGCACGGATGCCCAGCAATCGTAACCTGTGCTTCAGTGGGGTGCGCCGCAAGCACTCTTCCCCCGCTCGGCGAATTGCGACAGCATCGGCGGCAGGAAGGGATAAGGTAATATCGCGGGTTATGGTGCGGAAGTTTTCATACCGCACCTTGATGCTAATGGTTTGGGCAACGTAACCCCTGCGCTGGAGGTCTTTTGCCAGGTCTGCACAAAGGCCCGTGAAGATTTCCGACAGAAGGGAGCGATCATGCTGAACATGCAGATCTCTTTCGAACGTCGTTTCGCGACTGATCGACTTGGGTTCTGAATTCACTATTACCGGTCGCTCGTCGATGCCATGGGAAACTTCTTGCAGCCAGCGGCAATAGCTGCGGCCGAAGTACCTTTGAAGAAGCGCAGCATCAACTTGCGCCAACTCACCAATGGTAGTAATGCCCAGCATCGCCAGCTTTTGAGTGGCTTTTGGCCCGATTCCGCTGATTTTGCTGACCGGAAGCGGCCATATCCGGCGTGGGATATCCGCCGGACCCAGGATGATGAGACCATCCGGTTTCTCGAGATCGGAGCAAATTTTCGATAACAGCTTGTTGGGGGAAACGCCAATGGAGCAGGAAAGCCCGGTGCTGTCACGCACAGCCTGCTTGATGCGCTGGGCAAGTATCAGCGCATCACCCTGCAGTTCGCTCAGGTCGATGTAAATCTCGTCAATGCCATGGTCTTCAATATGGGGAGCAACAGCCGCCACAGCTGCTTTGAACAGTCGTGAATAGTGGCGATATGCGCTGAAGTCGGCAGGCAGCAAGATGGTGTCCGGCGCAAGTTGCGCAGCTTTCATCAGACCCATACCCGAGGAGACACCGAAAACACGCGCTTCATAGGTAGCGGTAGTGATCACGCCTCTGCCGGCATAGTCCCGCAACCGCGCAAAACGCCTGCTGCCGTCTTTGAGGATATCCGGCTGCCGATTGCCCCGCCCGCCAATCACGACCGGCGACCCGCGCAATTCAGGGTAGCGGAGCAGTTCGACCGATGCGTAGAAGGCATCCATATCAAGATGAGCAATACGCCGGTGCACTTAGCAACCCCGGGATTTAAATCTGAAACAACAAATTTTGATGGTTTTTCATCAAACTTTACGCAACGTCATAAGCGGCGGCGTCGAGAGCGCGGAGCGAGTGCCCATCAACCCCGCTGCAGTTACGCCCACAACCCCTGCAAATAAGCCGGTCAGCCATATCCACGGGTTGAATGTATAGCTCAGATTCAACGCATATTCGCCGACGACATACCCCAGCGCGTTGGCGCCCGCTGCGGCAAAAAGCCCGGCAAGGCCGCCCAATATGGCGAATTCGGCTGCCCATGCGCCCGCGAGCTGCCGACGCTTCGCGCCCAACGTGCGGAAAATGGCGGCCTCATGAATCCGCTCATCCTGAGTAGAGACAATGGCGGCATACAACACTGTCAGTCCTGCCAGCAATGTGAAAAGGAAAACAAATTCGATCGCCTTAGTCACTTGTTCAATTACCTTCTGGACCTGACTGATGATGTTCGCCACGTCAAGCACAAGCAGGTTGGGGAAGGCCTTGATCAACTGGTTCGTCACTTCTATCTGCTGAGACGGCAGATGGAAACTGGTAATGTAGCTCACCGGGTATTTCTCCAGCACACCCGGCGGCGTCACCACGAAAAAATTGACGCGAAAGGAATCCCAGTTTACTTTCCGCAGGCTGGTCACCTTGGCGGAAAATACGCTGCCCGCCACATCGTAAGTCAGACTGTCGCCCAGCTTGATACCGATTGTCTTCGCGATATCCTCCTCCATGGACAATTCCGCTTTTCCGCTGTCCCCCTTTTTCCACCAGTGGCCGCTGACAATCTGATTGTCACTCTGTATTTCGTCCGCCCAGGACAGATTGAACTCACGTTCCACGAGTCGTTTCGCGCGGATGTCCGCATATTCACTTGACGCTATCGACTTGCCATTGATCTCCGTCAAGCGTCCGCGCACCATTGGAAAGACGGGTGGGCGTTCCATGTTATGCTGGCTAAAAAATGCCGCCAGTGGCTGCAATTGGTCTTCCTGTATATTTATCAGAAAATGATTGGGTGCATCGGGTGGCAGGCTGGTACGCCAATCCTGCAGCAGATCATCCCGGATGAGCGTCAGCGCGAGCATCGCCATCAAACCCAATCCCAATGCTACGGCCTGAACCACGCTGGAAGTCGCGCGCCGGCGGATACTGGCCAATCCGTAACGCCATGCGCCTGCTGTATGAACACGCATGTGCGTCAGGGCCTTTAACAGCAGCCATCCAATCAAACCAAAAACCGCGATCGCCGCAACGAACCCGCCGATGACAGACATACCCAGGCGCACGTCGCCGGCTTTCCATAAAAACAATACCGATAACGCGGCCAACCCCAGCCCATAGCCGGTAATGCTGAAGGTATTCGGCATACCGATATCGCGTCGCAATACGCGTAGCGCCGGTACGCTTCGCAAATTGAGCAGGGGCGGCAATGCAAACCCAAGTAGCAGCACCATGCCGGTCAACAACCCGTGCACGCCAGGCCATATACTGGGCCACGGCAATTCAGCTTCCACCAACCCTGAAAGCCAGAAAGTCAGCGCCTCCTGCGAAACAAAACCGAGCAGGCATCCTGCCCCGCTGGCGATCAACCCCAGTGTAATAAAATGATACAGGTACAGGCGTAGCATGGCCCCCTGGCTGGCGCCCAGGCAACGCATGACCGCGCAACCGTCGAGATGGCGCTGAGTGAAACGCCGTACGGCAAGCGCTACCGCCGCAGCCGCCAGTACTACGCTTGCCAGCGCGGCCAGGCTGAGGAATTTTTCCGCGCGCTCCAGAGCGGCCTTGATTTCAGGACGAGCATCGCGAATCCCCTCTATCCTTTCCCCAAGCATCAAATGTGATTGGGCCCATCTCCGGAAATTTTCCACGTCGCCGGATTCTCCAGAAACCAGAAGACGATAGCCGATCCGGCTACCCTCCTGCACCAACCCGGTTGCGGGCAGATCCGCCGCATTGATCAGCACCCGGGGCCTCAGGTTGAGGAACCCGATGGAATAATCCGGTTCCTGCGTTATCAGTGCGTCAACAGTAAGGTGTACCGCCCCCACCTCTATCTTATCGCCTCGATGGAGATCAAGGCGGACCATAAGCTTCTCATCCACCCATGCCGAACCAGGCGCCGGAATTGCATTTGCAACCCGTGTGGCTTCAGGGGATACATTGCTGAAGTCCTCGGTGATACGTAAGGTACCGCGCAAAGGATACCCAGCGGTGACCGCCTTGATCTCCGTCAGTAAATTGCTCTCCCCCTTCCCGGTCATACTGGGGAATTTAAGCGCAGTGGAAACTGCCAACCCCAGCCGTTTCGCTTCATCGGCATAACGCGGGGCCAGCGGATGGTCTGAAAAAACGATCAGGTCTGCGCCCAGCAACTGGTTGCCCTGGCGGGAAAGCGCCAATTGCACACGATCGGCAAAAAAACCGACCGTGGTCATCCCACCGATCGCAATAACCAGAGCGAACGTCAGTACACGTAACTCCCCCGCACGCCAATCGCGGCGAAGCATCCGGAAAGAAAGCCTGAAAATATTCATGGAACCCTGCTGTAAGTACACTGGCTAATCATTTGTGAGTACTCAGGAACTCTTGTCGGTTAAATCCTTGCAGCGAGTTCACGCTAACGCGGACACCGATCGGGAATATTTATGGTGGTCATGGCGACACCGAAAAGTAAGCTATAACCATAATGGCAAAATTCACCGGTGTTCACAACCATTATCAACAACGTTTGGAGTTGCGGCGGTAGGTCGGGCTCCGCCCGACGATTGAAGAAACGATCGCGGGCGCAGCTCGCCCTACGGTAAGCGTAATTTAGTCCGGCAGCTTCCAATCTCTTCAGCCGATCCGCAAGCCTGTTTGAATTGAAACGACATTTCCCGGTGCAATATCAAACCCTGATAGTGGCGTTTGCCAGCATCAGCCAAATCGCGCGTAATCAACAAAACTCGGAGTTGCAGGTAGGTCGGGCTCCGCCCGACGATCAAAGAAACGATGGCGGGCGCAGCCCGCCCTACGACTACCGTGAACCTAATTTAATCAGGCGGTAGCTGTTGCATGTAAGCTCGCCAGCCTCCAAACCGGCTGATATCCTCCGCATCTGCCACCGCATATCCCTCACACAGAAAGCTCTGCACTGCGTCGCCATTTGCCAGGGTAATGGTACCGATGCCCAGAGGCGCAGGAATACCTGCCACAAAACTGCCGAATTCCCGCGTGGGTAATTCCCACACTTCGACTTCGATGGCGCTTCCTTGTTCATTCTTTTCCACCCGCACCAATCCGGGCCGATAGGGCGGCCCGCCTGGTAGCGCGTAAAGTTTATAGTCTGGTGAAGTCATGGTGCTCAACACCAAGCGTCCGCTGCGGCTGGTCAGTTGTCCGTTCAACGGAAGACCGGACAAATGCGCGCCACAAACCGCCACGCGTACGTGGCCGGACTGCTGATCGGATTGCGGTGCCTGTGATGAGCCCGGGATCAAGAGCTGTTCCGGCAAACCCTCTTCTCGCAGGTAAATGCCGGTGGCCCCGAGGGGCAGCGCATAGGCTTGTTGCAGACGCCCTGCGAGATGCAGCAGCATCCCATCCTGGTGGGCTGGCGCTGCAAGGGTTATGCCGAACGGCAACCCACCATCTTGAAAACCAGCGGGCACCGCTACCGCCGAATAGTCCAGCAGATTCATGAAGTTGGTATAGTAACCAAGATTTGCATTGAGGCGCATGGGGTCCTGCTGCATCGCCTGAATCGTATAAATGGTCCCGGCGGTGGGCGTCAGTAGACAATCCACTTCGGTCCAGGCTCGATCAGTCTGCCGTTTAAGCCCACGCAATCGGTATATCCCATTATAGGCGTCGGCAGCCGAGTACCGTTTGGCGCTCCCCATTATTTCCCGTACCGGCGCAATGATCTGCTCGCTATGCGAGTCAAAGAATTGCTGAATCGCCGCATAACGCTCGGCCACCCAAGGGCCTTCATAGAGCAAGCGCGCTGCTTCCAGAAATGGCGCAAAGTCTATCTCAACAGATTTGCCGCCCAGGCCTTGCAGTTTTACGATAGCCTCGCCGAACAGCCGTTCGTACTCTTGATTGCCGAAGAATTGCAATTGGTCCTTGCGGGGAATACCAAAGCGAAAACTACGTTCGGAAAAGCGCTGTGTAGCAGAGTCATGGCCGCGACCTTGTCTCGCTCGCGAATAAATGTCTTCAGCATCGTAGCTGGCGGTGACTTCAAGAACTCGCTCAGCATCGTTTGCGGTAAGGGCAAAGATGGAAACACAGTCAAGCGAGCGACAGGCAGGCACCACTCCGCGCGTCGAAAGCCAGCCCCCGGTTGGCTTATACCCTATAAGATTATTGAATGCAGCGGGCACCCTGCCGGAACCGGCTGTGTCGGTTCCCAGACTGAAACATACCCAGCCTTTTGCCACAGCCACCGCCGAGCCGGAGCTCGACCCACCCGAAATATAATCGGGATTGAACGCATTGCGGCAAGCCCCGTAAGGAGAGCGAGTACCATTTAACCCGGTTGCAAACTGATCAAGATTGGTTTTGCCGATAGGAATTGCGCCCGCGTCAATCAATCTCTGCACCACCGTTGCGCTGCGCTGCGACGTATAGGCAAAGCCAGGGCAAGCCGCCGTGGTCGGCACACCTGCCAGATCGATGTTGTCCTTAATGGCAAAAGGGATACCGTACAGCGGCAGCGCTGCCTTATCCACGATCCTCGCCTTGGCCTCCACCGCACTGGCATAGCCTCTCAGTGCCTCAAGCGGCAGTTTATATATCCATACATGAGCCGTATCGTTCTGGATCAGTGCATGCACCGCTTCCACCATCTGACTGGGTGTGAACTCGCTGCTGGCATAGCGCTGCAGCACCGAGGGTATGTCGCCCAGAGGCATCAATTTATTCAAGTTAATCCTCCTGAATCACCAGCAGCAACTGGCCGGCGGACACATGTCCGCCTACCTTGCAGAAAAGCTGACCAATCGTGCCGCTCACTATCGCTTCCACGGCAAACTCCATTTTCATCGATTCAACGATAAGAACCGGCGTTCCCGCTTCGACATGTTGCCTCTCCTCGACGAGCAGTTTCCATACCGTGCCGGTCACATGCGAGCTGATCGCATGCGCCCCATCCGGAAGGTCCAGTTCGCTTTGCGCATCGGCTTCCTCAAGGGTAATCTCGCTTACATACTCAACCTTGCCCTCGGCATCCCAGCGTTCGCGCTCGGCTTCAAACGCAGCTTGCTGTTTTGCCTTGAAAGCGCTGATCGACGCCGCATTCTCTTGTAGAAAGGCATTATATTGTTTCAAACTGAACCGGTTTTCTTCCACGCGCAGCTTGAAGTGTCCAGTGATGAAATCGCGGCGCAGCTTGAGCAACTCGCTCTCGCTCACTGGATAGAATCTGATCTGATCGAAGAATCGCAGCAGCCAGGGTTTGCCATCCTTGAAATCAGCGGTCTGACGATAGCGATTCCACATCTGTACGGTGCGCCCGACAAACTGGTAACCGCCAGGGCCTTCCATGCCATATATGCATAGATAAGCCCCACCTATACCGACCGCGTTTTCGGGTGTCCAGGTACGCGCGGGGTTATACTTCGTAGTGACCAGACGGTGGCGGGGATCGACCGGGGTCGCGACCGGCGCACCCAGGTACACGTCGCCCAACCCCATCACCAGGTAGCTCGCCTCGAACAGGATGCGCTGCACTTCCTCTATGCTGTCCAGTCCGTTTATCCGGCGAATGAATTCGATATTGCTCGGGCACCATGGCGCGTCGCTTCGCACGGATTGCATGTATTTATCGATCGCCAATCGCGTTGCCGCGTCATCCCATGACAACGGCAAATGCACGATGCGTGTGGGAATCTCCAGGTGTTCGATGTCCGGCAGCTTCTTTTCCGCTGCAATCAAAGAATCCAGCAGCTTATCCCGCGCCAGCAGGCGTGAATCGAAATGGATTTGCAAAGTCCGGATGCCGGGCGTCAGATCCAGGATGCCTTTCAGGCTGCCGTTATCGAGAGCAGCTTGAACCCACTCCATGAGGGCATGGGCACGGAAGCGCAGATTGAGATCGAGTTCAGGCGGGCCATATTCAACCAGCAGGTTCTTGTCACCCGCCTGGCGATATACTACCTGTATCTGCTGGGCAGCCTGCGGGATAGCGTGGAGGATGGGTGTCGTTGTTGTCGCCGCTGCTGTGGCCGGTGTTTTCCGTTCGATTTCCGGCGGAATGGCTTTCGGCACCCGGAGGTTTTCGATGGTGGTATCCTGCAATTTTTCGAGTGCAAGCGCCTCGTCCATTGAAACCCTGCGAAAACGGACGCTATCACCCGGCTTGAGCTGGCCCATTTTCCACAATTCAGCCTGAATTATCGTAACGGGACAGACAAACCCGCCCAAACTTGGGCCATCCGGGCCGAGTATCACCGGCATATCGCCAGTAAAGTCCACTGTGCCGATAGCATATGCATTGTCATGGATGTTGGACGGATGCAGTCCCGCTTCGCCGCCATCGCTTCTTGCCCATTCTGGCTTGGGACCGATCAGCCGCACGCCGCTGCGACTTGAATTGTAGTGAACCTCCCAGTCAACAGCGAAGAGTGTCCGAATGTCCTCTTCGGTAAAAAAATCCGGCGCACCGTGCGGGCCATAAAGCACGTCGATTTCCCATTTATCACTGTAATGAGGAACCAGTTCCTCCGGTAACAGGTTTCCAGCACCGTTTGCACGGGCACTGCGGGTGCCTTCATGGTCTGAGGTATCACTGGCATCGGCCGCAACGATATGCAGCACATCGCCGGTAAGCAGAGTCCGCCCAGCATGGCCGCCAAACTGTCCGAGGGTGAAGGTGGATTTGCTGCCCAGATAGTCAGGAACCTGGAAACCGCCCTGAACCGCCAGATAGGCGCGGCAGCCATTGCCCACGAGCTTTCCGAATTGTAATATTGCACCCGCCTTGACCGGATACGATCGCCAAAAGGTCAGCGGCTCGCCATCCAGGCGCACCTCCATCGGCGCGCCGCACACCGCAATTATAGAGTCGCAGTTGAAACGCAGTGTCGGACCCGCCAGGGTGATCTCGAGCCCGGCCTTATCTTCGGCGTTCGCAACCAGCCGATTAGCCAGGCGGAAGGCCAACCCATCCATCGGGCCGGATAGCGGCACGCCGATATTCCAGTAGCCCGTTCGGCCTGGGTAATCCTGCACCGTGGTCTGCACGCCGGGGCTCATCACATCGACGGTATGAGCAAAATAACGGAAACCATTCAGGAAGCTCGTCGTGTGCTGTCCGCCGCGAAACACCGCACCGCGCAGGATCTGCTTGAGATAACCCACGTTGGTTTCAATGCCGTTCAGCGCGGTAGCGTCCAATGCGGCCAGGAGTCGAACGATAGCCTGCTCACGGTCTGCCGCGTGCACGATTATTTTCGCCAGCATCGGGTCATAGAACGGTGAAACTTCGACGCCGCGTTCCACCCAGGTTTCAACCCGCGCCACAGACGCGGGCGGAAACTGCGCCGAGGTGAGCGTACCGCAGGATGGCTGAAAATCCTTCGCGGGGTTCTCGGCATATACCCGCACTTGGATTGACACGCCGCGCGGTTCGATATCGAATGAATCCAGAGGCGGCAGCTCTTCGGCAGCTTGCCGGACCATCCACTCCACCAGGTCGATACCGGTCACTTCTTCTGTCACGCCATGCTCGACCTGCAACCGGGTATTTACCTCAAGGAAATAAAATTCGCTGGTGGAGGCATCGAAAATATATTCCACCGTACCGGCCGACTGATAGTTGACCGTTTTACCCAAACGTACCGCTGCACCCAATAATGCCTGGCGCACACGCGATGGTAAGTGGGGTGCCGGCGTTTCTTCGATCACCTTCTGGTTGCGCCGCTGCATGGAACAGTCACGCTCGCCCAGCGCGATAACCCCGCCCTTACCGTCGCCAAAAATCTGGACTTCGATATGGCGAGCATTCTCCACATATTTTTCCAGGAACAGACCCGCATCCTTAAAATTATTTTGCGCCAGGTATTTCACCGATTCGTAGGCGGCACTCAGCTCTTCCCCGTTCCAGCACAACCGCATGCCGATACCGCCGCCTCCCGCGGTACTTTTCAGCATAACTGGATAACCGATGTGGGCCGCCTGACGGAGCGCATCTTCCAGGTCTTCCAAAAGACCGGTCCCCGGCAGCAGCGGCACCTGGTTCTGCAAAGCCAGTTCCCGTGCCGTATGTTTCAGCCCGAACGCCCGCATCTGCTGCGGGGTGGGGCCGATGAAACAAATGCCATGCGCAGCGCATTGCTCGGCAAAATCCGCCTTTTCGCTGAGGAAACCATAGCCAGGATGAATAGCCTTGGCGCCCGAGTGTGCGGCAACCTCCAGGATCTTGTCGGCACGCAGATAGCTTTCCGCAGCAACGCCGCTACCGATACAGTATGCTTCATCGGCTTCTATCACATGCTGCGACAGCGCATCGGCATCCGTATAGACCGCCACGCTTTTCACACCGATTCGACGCAGTGTACGGATGATGCGGCAGGCGATGGCGCCGCGATTAGCTATCAATACCTTCTTAAACATGGTCTATTTCCTGTTTAGTCCTGCTCGATTGCCGCATGATGCGCGCGAACCTCTGCTGCAGCATCGCCATCGTAATTCGAAGGAATCACAATGGCGATCTGCAAGACCCCCGCAATCCACTCGCAACCCGGGAATGATTAATCAAACGACATGTCTTCAGGATCATCCCAGATCAGGAGACGGATCGGTGTAGGGTTGTAGGCGTTGCACGGATTGTTCAGTTGCGGACAATTCGAAATCAGCACGACCACATCCATTTCAGTTCTCATTTCCACATATTTGAATGGGGCGGACATACCATCTGCAAACTCCAGGCCGCCGGCCTCCGACACGGGTACGTTCATGAAGAAATTGATGTTGCTGGGCAGGTCGCGCTTGCTCATGTCGAGATGCTCACAGACCGGTTCATGGGCCAGCGCATGCAGAAAGTTGTCGCGGCAACTGTGCATTGGAAATTTTTCCAGCCCGTACCGAACCGTATTGCTCTCCGCAGCGCAGGCCCCGCCTATGGTGTCATGCCGTCCGCATGTATCCGCCACGATGCTGAGCATGACATTGCCGAAGTTGGAATACAGCTTGCTGCCGGTGGTCAGATAGAGCTGCTTCTGGCGGCGGATGGTATCGGTTGCGCTGTATCGCTCAAAGGCGTGGGATGCGTTGTAGAACAAAGTGTCAACCGCCTGGTTACCCCCCAGATCGACAATGCGGAACACCTGTTTCTCTGTCAGCAGCCTGACCCAAGGCTCGCCCGCCGGGCAGACTTCGTCCACCGTTGCCGTTTCGGGATCAAGCCTGCTTTCCACAAATTGCTTCTTGCTCATGCCGCACCTCCATGACAAGCGTATAAATTCTGGGTATTCAGTAGCGCGCGCGCGTTCTCGGCAATGCGAGTGCAATCCGCTATTACCGACGGCGGCGTCAAAAAAGCTGCCAGATTGACCGCTCCGGGCTGATAGGTTTTTGAGGAATCAAGTGGGTGTGGTGCAGCAGATAACACCATCAGCGTATCCATTTCAAAACTCAGATCCACATAATCTCCTGCCTTGCCGCTGCCGGGGTGGAACGCCAGCTCACCGGATGAATTGGCGGTTACCTTGCTGAAGAAATTGATATTGGATACGACATCACGTATGCCCAGCCCCCATTTTCCCAATTCGATCAGCATGCCATCCAGTCCGTTGCGAAACATCTCGTTACGGCGCTCTTCGAACCGCGCCGTACCATATTTCTGGCGTATCGATTCGGCATCGCTCATGCCGCACACGGTATCGTGCCACCCGGCGGTATCTTCGGTAATGCAGCAGAAAATACGGCCCATATCCGAATGGCACGCATGTCCCCTGGTCAAACGGAACGTATGTTGGGTTTTGAGTGTATCGGCCATGTTGTAACGTTCCAGTTTTTCCTCCTGATTAAAAAATAGTACGGCAGCATTGGCTCGTCCTATCACGTCCACCAGGCGTAGTGTCGTACCCCGACGCACAATGCCAGACCAGTGGCACCCGCCGGGGATGTGCTGTTCCCAAATCAATGTGTCCGGTTGGTTCATGTTTTTCTCCTCATCGTAATAAATTTTCAATTGGATAAATTTCGAGAAGGCCGATATCGCACTTCATTTGGATAAAATCTTTTTTTCAAAATCTTTTTGCTGCGTTCGGGACATCAGGATATGAAGAGTCGTTATTCCCAGGATGCCGCCCAGCACCAGAGGCACCGCCCAGAGCTGCCACCAGGGTGCATTCGGAGCAACTGCGTAGGCACGCGGCCAAGCAATGTTGACGAATTCAAACACCGACCAGGCAAAGGCTACCAGGTTGATCAGCAGCCCCCAGATACCAAGCTTGAGCTCACCGAGAGCCGGATTCCAGCGGCCGGAAAGGCGGGCGTACAAGCCCACGCCGGTGGTCATGGAAAACATGGCGTAGAGTCCCCCCGTACCAAACGCAATCACCGTAGCCACGGCGCCATCATTCAGCCCGAACAGCAGCCCAAGCGCGGACATCGATACCGTGCATATCACCGCGTTGCGTGGCGTCTTGTCGGGCGCCAGCCGGCTCAACACGGCGGGCATATTGCCTTCGCGGGCCATCGAATAAATGATGCGCGACGTGTACTTCACCACAGATGCCCCGCAGGCCAGAAAGGCGATCATGACAATACCCAGGAATGGCTTCGCCGCCCACGCGCCGAAGCTGGCGATGATCACGGGTGTGATCGGGTCGGACGTCGCGCTGGCAATCAGCGTATCGCGGTCGAAAGCCAGCGTCAGCGCCGCGGAATTGAACAGCACGACTGACCCCACCATGCATAGCGAAAAGAAGACCGCGCGCGGCACCATGCGCTTGGGATCATGCGTTTCTTCGGCAATGGTGGAACAGGCGTCAAAACCGATAAACGCCCAGCCCGCGATGGCAAGTGCCGCCAGAAAGGCGCTGATCTCGTTGGGCGCCGTGCCCGTACCCAGATGCTGAAACAACTCCGAAAATGAATGCTGCCGAAAAAAAAGAAACAGCAACAGAGCCACACCCACGGACCCGATCATCTCCGCATAAACGCCCAGTGAAATGATCAGCTTGAAAATATTGATGTGCGCCAGGTTGATCAGCGTGCAGAGCAATAGAAATACTGCGCCCCACACCACCAGCCCAAGCCCTGTTTCACTCTCTGATCCGACGAAGAGGGAAAGCCAGACTCCCCCGGTATAGGCGGTTGTGGTCAGCATCGCAACCGTGGAGCTGACGTATATCACGCCAGCATATTTACCGGTGATGACACCACCGAGCTGATGCGCCCATTTGTAAGCGCCGCCAGCGATTGGAAACTGCGAGGAAAGCTCTGCGTAGACGGTGGCGACAAGCAATTGCATCACGAGGCAGAGTATCAGCGCGCCAAACCAGCCACCGCCTGTCACGACGGTTTGTACACCAATGATGGCATACAGGCCCACTACCGGCGAAACAACGGCGAAGCCGAGGATGAGGCTACTCCAGACACTCATGCTACGGTGGAGTTTATCGTCGATGACGGGCGTCGCTGCAGCAACGGTGGCAGGGGGGGGAGGCGTATACCGGTTCCCCCTCATTGGCATGATACCCATCCCGAGAGAAGCGGAACAACCATGCCTGGCCGATGATTCACGCGCCAACTCATGCTGGAGAAGCGCCGTTCGAGAGGCCCAAACAGGCCCCGACGCTATCAATTGCTGCAAAAAGAGGAAAAAAAATCGAAGAGAAGTGCATGACCGGTCTCCTTTATCAGCGGATCAAATTCCAAGAGTTAATGTATTACTTACATTATCTCCCGGGCTTTTATCCCTCCGTGGAGCCTCGTCACGACGAAGCCGGAAACTCTCGGACCAGACACTTTCAGCAGAAAGCCGGAACCCTAGTTTCGCTTTACTTCAACCGCGCTACACCGCGGCGTGTTTCTTTAAAGAAGTTGCAATTCAGGCGCAACTGTTTCAGGTAAAAAATAGTTTTACACACCTCATCCAAAAAAGCAATACTTAACCTTTGTATAAGCCCAGCTCGCCGCAGCAGCGGGCTTAGCTTGCTATCCCGTATTCTCGTTACATTGCTTTTTTACGCGCAACGACAACTCCATCACGAGTTGGATTTATAAAAGCATCAAACTCGGGATCGTTAAAGATGAGCAAATTGTGCTCAAGAATGGCTTCCGTCCAACCGGGAACAATATCGACATAATGCTCCAGCGCAACCCTTCCATGCCAAAGTACGTTATCAGCGATGTAAAGCCCGCCGGGGCGAATCCGGTCTCTAGCCATACGCCAGATCTGGGGGTAATCGCCCTTGTCGGCATCGTTGTAGCAAATATCGAATATACCTTCGGTCTGCACGAACGTCTCCTGCGCGATTCCAACATGGAAATCGACTCGCTGCGCTAAATCCGCAGACTCGAGATATCGCTCGGCCTTCTCTTTGTTGAGAGGATCTCCATCGGTACAAATCACTCGTCCATCTACACCCGCTGCCTTCGCAAACCAATAGGCGGAATAACCATAGCCGCTGCCGAATTCGAATATTCGTTTCGCATTGACAGTCATTGCCAGGGTTTCCAGAAAAACACCTACCAGGCGGCCTACGATAGGAAAATTGTTTTCCTCCGCTACAGCTTCCATTTCGGCCAGAACTGGATGATCGGTCTGGCTAACCAGGCTGCGCATGTATTTTTCAATTGCCGGATTAACCGGGGCTAATACGACGGGATTTGAAACGGTAGGAGATTGCATTTCGATGATTGCTCCTCAAGAAACAAACAGGAATGGAAACTGCCCGCTGAACCTGGATTCAATGATTGACTCTACGCTCAACGTAGGGAGGGGTCAACGGCAAGGACGGGTCAGCACATGGGGGGCCGTGCCCAATGGCGCATGCCTGTGGGTAAGCTTTTATATCGCCGAGGCCTTCAAATTCACTGTTATGTTATGTAGATATAAAATGGCGGAATCGATTAAAATCGGAGATCCATTCTGATCGCATGGAAACACAATACCCGGCACCACGAACGCGTATCCTGAAGGAATCATATTTGCTGACCAAACAAGGTGAATCACCGGCATTGGCAGGCAGAGCACCGCTGAGTAATATTGATGCCATTTGGTGTAGAATGTATTTCTTCCTTTCCAAATCGGGTTATCACATTTGGATCGCCGGTAGATGTACCTGCGCAATGTACCTGAAGTAAGGCGCCGCACTAATCTGTACAGTGCCGGTCAAACAGATAACGAAAAACCCAGTCGCATTGTTTCCGTTGGCGTGGGCCTCAGCAACTCTCACGCAAATCGGCTAAGGCAAACTGTTGCCTTGATAGCCTGAACCAAAATCCAAACTTGAAATGAGGATGAAATGAATAGCAGACCGCAAGTTGTACTAACGTCTCAGGATCTGGACCGGCTTGAAGCTTTGCTCGAGACTCTTCCAGCCAATGCTTTTCCCGCCAAGGAATTGCGAGCCGAGCTTGACCGCTCCGAAATCGTCGAGCCCGAGCAGATACCGCCTTCCGTGGTAACCATGAATTCAACCGTACGCTTCAGTATCGATTCTTCCGGCGAGGACTTCTGCCTGACTCTGGTCTATCCCAAAGACGTTGACGGCTCCGGCGACAGGATATCCATCCTCGCCCCGGTAGGCAGCGCCCTCCTGGGCCTCTCCACCGGGGATGAAATAGAGTGGCCGCGGCCAGGTGGAGGCATGATAAAGGTACGGATAGTGGAAATCGTCTACCAACCGGAACGCGAAGGAAAATTCTACCGTTAGAGCCTTGGAGCAACGCCCCGAATAGAACCAGAAGAAAGCAACAAGCACCGATAAACGGGCGGCAATAAACGCAGCGATTGCGCGGTATGTCAGCTTCACTTCAAACGCATCTCCATCGACGCCTGACCGATCCGCTGGATAACTGTTCATTTTTATCCAGCGGAGAAAGGTCGCATAGGGCGGCTCATTCACTTGCTTGACCCATCAGCCATACTCTCAGTCGGATTGATTTATTCGTACTGAGCAATGCGCGGCACTTGTTGCCGCCCTACGCCTTACCATGCCTTGCTGAAACTGAAATGACCCTGCGGAAACCTCGGGGTCCAGTGGGAGAAAGCGATGCCTGTCAACTGCTCAGTTGTTCAAAGGCTGCCCTGATTCTGCTATAGTCGCGGCCAATTTTTAATCTGAACTGAAGTTCGAAATAACCTCCACTATGACCCTGATCAGTTCCCCGGCTTCGGTAGCCACAAGCGCGGCCGTGCCAAAGATGCTTTCCATTCTATCCACCCCACTCACGCGCTCACCCTTATTGAAATTCTGCCTCGGGGCAAGCGCGCTGAGTTTGACGCTTCAAGTGTGGGCGGCGGATTCCCTATCGGCCGGCAGTACTGTAACGGCACCGGCTACCGCGTCAGCTTCAGCGACTTCAGAAACCTCGGCGGACCCAACCATCACGGCTCCATTCGATTGGTCGAAAGTTCCTCCTGTCACTGCTCCGTCGCGCCCCGGCCTGTTCTCGATAGCGCCATCCGGGCCGGGATATTACTCGCTCCTGGATCATGCCACCGGCAATCAACGCCAAACTCCGCCGGTCTCGCCTTACGCGCCCTATGCGCTCATGACCACACCGGCTTTTGATATCGATTTCCGTTACCTGGAAAAACCGGGGCATGAAAAGGATCTCTTCGACCCCATCAAGCGCATCCATATCGGCAATGACTTTCTTCTGTCGTTTGGGGGCAGCTTCTGGTACCGGTATATGCGGGAATCCGATGTCCGGCTGACTTCCGCAAATGATAATTACCATTTGATACGCAGCCGGTTCCATGCCGATTTCTGGTATCAGGACCGGGTCCGGCTATTTGCCGAGTTTCTGGATGCACGCAGCTTCGGCCAAGGCCTGACGCCACTTGCCACGGATGTCAACCATACGGACATGCTGAATCTTTTTGCGGATATCAAGATCGCCAGCATCAAGGACGGCCCGGCTTATCTGCGCGTCGGCCGCCAGGAATTGCTCTATGGCTCGCAGAGGCTGATCTCCACCCTGGACTGGGTTAATACGCGGCGCACATTTCAAGGTGTGAAGGGCTTCTGGCGAACCCCGACATTCGATCTGGACGCGTTCTGGGTACGCCCGATGAATACGGAAAGAGATGCATTCGATAACTGGGACACAAAGCGTGAATTCTTCGGCTTGTGGGGAACGTACAAGCCCATGAAGGGCCAACTGGCGGATTTTTATTTCCTGAGCCTGGCCGACAATAGGGATATGGCGATTGGAAGAAATAATGCGAGAGGCAATTCAATCGTGCATACCCTCGGCAGTCGAATTGCAGGCGACTACAACCGTTTTCTGTACGAGTTGGAAGGCATGTACCAGTTTGGCCAGTATTCCAATCAGGACATCTCGGCCTTTGCAGTCGCGTCCGGTGCAGGCTATCACTTCAAGGGAACGCCGATGAATCCCCAGTTCTGGCTGCGCTATGACTTCGCCTCCGGGGATAATAACTCGGCTGACGGCAGCCGCAACACGTTCAATCAGCTCTTCCCCTTCGGAAACTATTACCTGGGTTGGATCGATCGCGTTGGCAGGCAGAATATCCACGATTTCAATGCCCAGATCAATCTTCATCCCCAGCCATGGGCAACTTTCACAGCCCAGTATCATCGGTTCTATCTGGCAAACAAGCGCGACTTTCTATACAACGCCGCAGGCGCCGCTACCTTGCGAGATCCGACAGGTCAATCAGGCAGCTATGTCGGTGATGAAATCGACTTCCGTCTCAATGTGCACGTCGACCGGCACCAGGACATCCTGGTGGGGTATTCGAAGTTATTTGCAGGGAATTTTCTAAAGGCAAGAGCACCGGGCGTATCGCCTAGCCTCTTCTACGTTCAGTACAACTTCCGTTTCTGATTGGCCAGGAAACACGCAATCAATATGATTGCATGAGAAAAGATACATGGCTTCAGGATGAGTAAAAACGTAGGGCAATGGAATGGACACCTCCTACCTAGAAGGCATCGTAATGTGCCAGACTGAAGATTCCAACCAATCAGTCGAAGGAGGAGGTATGAAATGGATGTTACCTGTATTGGCATAGACTTGGCAAAGCAAGTATTTCAGATTCACGGTGTTGATCATCACGGCAAGGCAGTAGTAAAGAAACAGCTACGGCGCGGTCAGATGCTGTCGTACTTCCGCAAGCCGGCGCCGACTTTGATCGGCATGGAAGCCTGCGGTAGTGCCCACTACTGGGCACGTGAGTTGGGCGAGATGGGACACGACGCACGCCTGATGTCGCCGCAATTCGTCAAGCCCTACGTCAAGAGCGGCAAGAACGACGCGCATGATGCCGAAGCGATCTGTGAAGCCGTAAGCCGTCCCAGCATGCGCTGTGTTCAGGTCAAGAGCGTGGAGCAAGTGATGCAAGCGGAACACCGAATTCGCGCCCGACTCATCAAGGCGCGCACGGCACTCAGCAATGAGATACGCGGCTTGCTCGGTGAATTCGGCATTGTACTTCCCGCCTCCCTGACGAGATTGCGCCGAGCCATACCCGAACTGCTGGAAGATGGCGAGAATGGCCTGCTGAGTGATTTCCGCCGACTGCTCTGCCTGCTGGGGGAAGAATTGCGCAAGCTGGATGACAACATCAAAGAATACGATGCCCGCATTGCCCAGAGGGCGCGGGAAGACGAACGCATCCAACGGCTCCTGCGCGTAGAAGGAATTGGTCCGGTCGTCGCCAGCGCCCTAGTGTCTGCGGTAGGTAACGGAAAACAGTTTTGCAAAGGCCGGGACATGGTAGCTTGGCTGGGATTGACGCCAAGCCAGCATTCCAGTGGCGGCAAGAGCCAATTGGGGCGCATCAGCAAACGCGGCGATAAATACATACGCATGTTGCTGATACACGGCACACGAGCGGCGCTCAAGGCGGCGGAGAACAAGGAAGACGCCCGTAGCCGCTGGGTGACGGGGCTGGCGAAACGGCGCAACAAAAACATCGCGACGGTGGCACTGGCGAACAAGAACGCCCGTATTGCATGGTCAATCCTGAGCCGTGAGGAAACGTATCGAGCAGCGGTATAACAGTAGGCAGTTCCAGGAAAGTTTAGCAGGAGATATCAAACAACGATTGGGTAGCAAAACGAATTGATGGCAAACAGGTCAGACCGGCGTAAGTGACTCAGCTTATTGTGTTGGCTCACTGGCGAAGCAACAATCGACAAAGCCGCTAGGGCGATTTGAGACTTACGCGCGAATTCCATCATGGCTCGGGTAGCTCGCTACCCAACAGGAAGCCGGATATACGGAAGCAGTTGAACCAAAACCATCAACACGGGTTGCTTGCAAAACGGGAGGTGTCCATATACGCAATAAGCAACGCGCATTGCGCCGTATGAAAATGTTTAAAAAACCTCGTTCACTTCACCAAAGTTGAAAATGCCCGTGAGGGGAGCATGCCATCCGGCACAGCCTCATAGCGTGCCCCCGTCATGATCTGGACTATCAAGATATCCTGTTGTGATGCTCAATCACCCTCAAACTCGCATAGGGCAAATACCTTCAGCCCCTGATTTTCCAGACGCGACCTGCCGCCGATATCCGGCAGGTCGATAACGAAACAGCATTCCACCACTTCGCCACCCATTTCCTCTATCAGCTTAGCAGCGGCCTCCGCCGTTCCGCCAGTCGCAATGAGATCATCCACGAGCAACACCCGATCGCCTTTCTGAATCGCATCCACATGAATCTCGATACGGTCGCTCCCGTATTCCAGTTGATAATCGCGGCCACGTGTTTCAGCAGGCAGCTTGCCTTTTTTTCGTACTGGCACAAAGCCTATGCCAAGCTCGTAAGCAACCGGCGCCCCAATGATGAAACCTCGCGACTCGATCCCGGCAACCTTGTCGATCTTTATGTTTTTATGACGCGCAGCTATTTCCTGAATGGTGGCGCGTAAACCCACCGGGTCTTTCAACAGTGTTGTGATATCCCGAAACATGATGCCTTCATGAGGATAATGCGCGATAGTGCGAATGCGGGATTTAATTTGCATAAGAAGTCCTGTTTTTCTGATTTTAGTTTCTTCGACACCCGGGAATCTACGTCCCGTCATAGCGTGGCGCTCCGCTATTCGAGTAAAAATGATGAACTCTTCAATTTGAGAAGCGGGACATGAAAACAGCTATAAATTGGCAATAACGCAGTTCGCATTATGGTTTTTCGAGAGCAAACGGCGTTAATCCTTTATAATACCGGAAAAGTTGCCGGAAACACCGTTCTGGTTTATTCTTTGCGCCCCTTGCCGGTTCCGGCAGATGATTTTGTATTCGGAGAGATGGCCGAGTGGTTTAAGGTACACGCCTGGAAAGCGTGCGTACGGCTCAAACCGTACCGAGGGTTCGAATCCCTCTCTCTCCGCCACTAAGTCTTAGCAATATTGAATAATAAGTTTTTATCCGGAACGGTGCCGTGTGTACGCGGGCTGGGACACCACATATCATTCTCTATTTTTTTCTCAGTCTCAATAACTCCCTTATTTCGGGCTTCATTCCCGAGCATTCTCAGTGTGCAGTTAATTCTTAATAGTTTTTTAACCAAGCATCCGGTGAGAATGTCGTACTGACTTGCCACTTGGCAGTCGTCGCACGGAAATGGTTCGTGTGGAAGGAAGTGCCACGGCATCATCTTCGATCATGTCTCCGATTTATATTTGGTGATAACTCTCAGACTGATATCGGTATGAATCGGCTGCGTAACGATGGCCGGTTATTAAGGTGCCGACCGATAGTAACGGAATAATATAGAACTGAGGGACTGAGGGAAAGCTGGAATTAAATGGGAGACCTCAGGAAACAAACCCTAACAGCTTTCTCTGCTCACTCCAATCGATAGGCAGCGGCACGCAACGCAACAGGGAATCCGCGCTCAGTGTATCAGGCTGCTGCCCCTGCAATATCGCCTTAACGATATCGGGCGCCAGGAATGCCAGATAGATCACTCGTGTAACATAAGAGCTCGTGATTTCCTCCTCATTTGCAATCGCCAGCATACTTTTGGCCTTGCCCGATCTCAGGCGGTCGAACCAATCATAGGCTCTGATTAGCAATTGCACCAGCCGCGGGTCGGGTGCCCGATGAATCCCATGTCCCGGCACAATCAGCCGCATGGCTAAGCCAGTGCGCTTGAGCTTTACTGGCAGGATGAGTGTGTGCATATCCTGATCGTTCTCCGATGAGCCTGGCACTAAGCCTGGTCCGGATTCTCTCGTTTGGATAGGGTGATGCGTCTCTCCTTCGTGCTGGCCGAATGTGCCTATACCTGCGCAGGCATTCGTAATACCTGATTCTGCATCGCTGCACACGACCGGAACTTCGCTCGGCCGATCCGGACTCGACCAATCCGATTTCTCCTCTTCGTCATACAGAATCACATTCAATCGGACACTTATCTGTAGATGATCAACACTGACAATAATTTTTTTTACTAGAGCCTGCAGCAGGTGGATAAGCCCAGCATTGCCGAGGTGCACAGGCTCCATGGAGACAGTTCTGGCAGAAGGTGATCTGCGGGATGCTGATTCCGGGAAGACAGATAATTGTTCATGACCGAAGGTAGCTAATTCTTGACTATGAGTTCGATTGCCGGAGATGACTTTCCCATCATTGCCCTGCTTAGGGCTAGCGGTTACCGATTCAGGAGCTTTGAGCTGCTTTGCCAGTCTATGCGCCCGACGCAGAATGGCATGAACCTGATGAGCATCGGTGATACGCCATTCATCCAATAGGCTCAGGATATCCGTATCCTTTCGTAGGAATTCTATCAAACTGTGAATCACTGCCTGTTCCAGCTCATGAGCCGGTATCCTTAGTGCATCGGCTGCCTGACCCCGGCAGTTCTGAATCAGACTATCGGAGACGTAATAGCGGTAACGGCGGCTGCCCTTCTTGCTGTGGCTGGGAGTCAGTCGATTCCCGTGTTCATCCCATACCAATCCGGCAAACAGGCTCGGGGATTTGGCTTTACCACGTAGTTTATTTCCCTGCCGGTTGTCTGTCAGCTTTGCCTGTACCGCATCCCACACCATCCGGTCGATGATCGGCGCATGCTGCCCCGGATAGGTCTTATCCTTATGGGCAATCTGTCCGATATAGATCGGATTGGACAGAATCCGGTAGAGGTGACCGCGGCTAAAGGGCCGGTTGCCGCTTTGCCCTGATCGCTGACTGATGCGGGCTGGCGTCATTAATCCACGCCGGTCCACCTCAAGCTTCAAGCTGCTCACACACCCGAGGTTGAGGTAAAGATCGAAGATATCTCGTACCAGCTGCGCGCCATCCTCATTGATCACCAGGCTACGGTCCTGCGGAATATAACCCATCGGTGGACTACCGCCCATCCACATCCCTTTGGCCTTGGATGCCGCGATCTTGTCGCGGATGCGTTCACCGGTGACTTCGCGCTCAAATTGCGCAAACGACAGCAGAACATTCAGGGTCAACCTTCCCATGGACGTGGTGGTATTGAATTGCTGGGTGACCGAGACAAAAGATACCTCATGGGCATCGAACAATTCCACCATCTTCGCGAAGTCGGCCAGAGAGCGGGTAAGACGGTCCACCTTGTATACCACCACCACGCGAATCTTCCTGGCGACGATGTCACGCATGAGTTGCTTCAGGCCGGGACGTTCCATATTGCCGCCCGAGAAACCTCCGTCGTCATACGTCGTGTCCAGCGCTTTCCATCCCTCATGCCGCTGGCTCTGGATATACGCCTCGCAGGCTTCCCGCTGGGCATCAATGGAATTAAAGCTTTGTTCTAATCCTTCCTCGGAGGATTTGCGGGTGTAGACCGCGCAGGCAACCGTGCGGGAAGCAGAGCCTTGCCGAGAAGCGGAGCCATGGCGGGAAGCAGAGCGACGCCGTGAATCAGAACTGTGTTGAGAGCCCGAAAGGTGATCGCTCATGCAATCACCCCAAAGAAGACTTTGCCGTTCCAAGAAGTGCCGGTGATGGCTCTGGCAATAGCTGAAAGACTGCGCCAGGTTTTACCTTCATAGGCAAAGCCGGTATCGAGTACCGTGACCTGATGGCTCACTCCCTGCCAAACACGGATCAGGCGAGTACCCGTAGCAAGCTTTAATCCTGGTGAGATACGACGCAGTTTGCGCCGCATCTCACCATCCAAACCACCGTAGGCTTGGACTTGCACATGCCAGCCGAGGGTGCGCTGTATCATTTCACTGCGGATATGCCGGGGGGCAACATGGCCGAAGGCAGATTGCCAGCGCTCCAGCAGGGTTGTCCGGTCAAGGGTTCCCAATTCGGCCAAAGATTTACCGATATCCATCATTTAGTTATCTCTGCGCTGTCTGTCCCGGCCACATTCACTGCCGGCTTGATACGGTAGATCCGCTTGCCATCCTGATTGGCTTGGCAGATCACGGCGAGGCCGAGCCGCTTGCGCAGCACTCCTGAGATCACGCCACGTACCGAATGAGCTTGCCAGCCGGTGGCCTGCATTAAATCAGCAAGGCTGGCTCCGGCAGGCTGATGCAGTAGCTCAATCAACCGGGATTGTTTGCTGGGCGAAGCAGGCTCGCCGGAGTGGACAGTTTGGATGGGAGAAGTAACTTGACTGCTATGAGCCGGTAGGCTGGTTTGAAGGACCGGATCAGTCTGTGCGGCCATGGATGACGGTGGTGCGGGGATAACTAAGGGTAAGACCGTTCTGGGTTTTTGCGGAGTTTTTTGTAGAGGTTTTTGGTGGACGCTGCCGCCAATAGTTGGATCGGAAGGGTAGCCCGTACTGCGAGGAGACTGTTTTTGGGTTGCTCGTTTTCGGGTAGATCGCCGAACGGGGGTTGATTTATTACCTAAGCGCGGGACCGATGGAATGATTCGGGTAGATTGGGGGGCTTTACTAGGCATGGCGTTCTCCGGTTATCTGCAGCCCTATCGCTGCAGTAATACCAGTAACGCTCGAATATCCGGCCCTATCAAGTCATTTGCGACAGTTTTGCTGAAATTATCCGGAACGTTGACCTAGCTTTGAAAGTCGCACATCGTTTCTAAAACAGGTTTTAATGTGGGGTCCATTTATGATACAAACCTCCAGCTGGCAGCAGATAAGCCATAACCCGCTAACACTGACTACCGCGCACACGCAGAATCAACTGAAAAGTGTCATGCATCCCGCCCCATCAACAGCTATCCCCTGCTCATCATTGATGAAATCGGCTATCTATCGATAAACCGCGAGTAGGCCAACCTGTTCTTCCAGGTGATCGCGACCTCGCTATGAGAAGGGAGCTTGATTGTTACCAGTGACTTACCTTTCGGCCAATGGGATGTCACCTTTACTCGGGGCGCCAAACTGACCGCCGCGCTGCTTGATCGCCTGTTACATCATGCGCGCATCGTGCCGATTGCCGGCGAGAGCTACCGCCTCAAAAATCAGCGTGCGGCGGGAATGGTAAAGAGTAAGCGAGAGACCGCTCCCAACGCATAAGCAGTATGCGAACGTAATGGGGGTGTATCAGTTTTAAATCGGCGTTGACAATTCCCTTGGGATGCAGGAGCGAAAGTATTCTAATATAATGAAAAAATTAGATTAAAAATACAAGGGAGAAATCGCGTCGTTAATATGAGGGCTACCTCGATGAGCGACGTGATTAAGTGGCAAATAATGTCAGAGTCAAAGTTCTCTGCGGTCGATGCGACGCTAGGCTACGCATATCAAGTTCGGTGTGCGCTCGTGCACTCGCTGGTACACGCCCGAAATGGCGAGGATTTTGAAGTGGGCATTGAGACCTTGGATGATGTTACTTTCACAGCAACTGGTGGGGAACCGTTAGAGCTTCTTCAGACGAAGCACCACCTGGGCAGCAAGTCAGCTCTCACAGACGCAGCGGTCGATCTTTGGAAGACGTTGCGCATCTGGATTGAAGGGCGTGAATCCGGTGCCATTCCGCCAACTGCAAAGCTTTACCTCATCACGACAGCTACTGCATCCAGCGCAAGCGCTGCAGCAAAGTTGCGCGGACATTCAGATGAGCGCGATCCAAGTGCCGCAATAGATGCGCTGAACGCAACAGCGCTCACGTCTGGCAACGAAAAGAATAAGTTGGCGTATTTGGCTTATTCGAGGCTCAGCTTAGCTGACCGGCGTTCCCTCCTAAATCAAGTTTATGTTATCGACGTAGCCCCTAACATATCCAACCTGGACGAGGTACTTCGACAGCAGGTTCGTTGGTTAGCTCCCATAAAACATGAGGATGCATTCCTACAGCGTTTAGAGGGGTGGTGGTTTCGTCGTGTTCTCAAGCAATTGACCAAGGCGGCTCCACTCATCGAGTCGAGGGAGATAGACTTACATATGGAAACCTGCGCGAGCAATTCAAGCGGGAAGCCTTGCCCATAGATGACGACATTCTTGGCATCGAATTGAATGAGGCACTTCAGGATGCTTGCCGCGACAGATTGTTTGTCAAACAAATTGAAATGGTTACCGACAACGCCAAACGTATTGGCTTCGCCATACGTGACTACTTCAGAGCCTACGAGCAAAGAGCGCGATGGCTACGGCAGGACATTGTTCTCGGGCTCGAACTAGACAAGTACGAGAGACGACTAGTCGAAGAGTGGGAATTGATATATGAGAACATGCGCGACGAACTTGGCGATGCGACCACTGAGAGCGTTATGAAAACCGCTGGTCAAACGTTGCTGCAATGGGCTGAAACTAATCTGGTCCCAATTCGCCCCAGTGTTACCGCGGAATTCGTTTCGAGAGGGTCACTTCATATGCTTGCGGATGTAGGTCGGGTGGGTTGGCATCCACGATTCCATGAGCAGTTGGCATCTCTTTTGAATAAAGGTGTCATATCGTGATTGCATGGGAAAATCGGACGCTGGAAGAACGAACGCTTTTGAATCCTGCGTTCTGTTCGACTCTGCTGTGGCATGCAGCCAGAGGGCGAGAAGCTGGAGGGAAAGAGTTGCTTTCAATTGAGGAGACCTTCGTGGTGCTGCCCTTGGTTTTGCCAGCATCCACACGTGAAGCGCTGCCTGGGGCCATAACGACTTCCCTCCCAGTATGGCTCGCAGAAAACCCCATAGAACAGCGACGTATCGCAGAGCGTGCGAAGGCTTTATTGCCGTTCACCAGAACTGCGCTAACCTTTGGAGCTATGCATGGACTGCTTCGCCTTGAAGGAACACGTGTTATGCCGTCGATAGATTCTGGAAAGGTGGTTAAGAAGGTGCTCAAACAAGCTAGTGAAGAAGTTCGCAATTGCGCTTTGAAGGCCGAGTTCGTCGGGAAGTGGTTCGGCAAGGCCGGATCATCTTCGACAGTCCTTGCACTACTGGGAGTTCGACCATGACTACTCAGATTCTGGATATCGTGGTTTACAGCCACGATGGTAGGCGCCGCGAACTGCAACTCAAGGTGGGCACAGTGAACATTGTAACGGGCTCTTCCAAAAGTGGGAAATCCGCACTCATCGAGGTGGTCAATTACTGCTTCGGCTCAGGGAAGTGCGAGGTACCAGAGGGACCGATTCGTCGCGCGATTTCTTGGTTCGGCTTGCGGCTGCAACTCGCCGGTGGTCAGGCGTTCATTGCCCGTCGTTGTCCGGCACCCACTTCACAGTCGAGCGAGGATTGCTTTGTCGCCATGGCAAACGAAGTCACCTTGCCGGACCATGGCGAGCTTCGGCAAACAACAAATACCGATGGCCTGATTGCGCTACTGAACCAATGGAACGGAATTAAAGAAAATTTGCACAAACCACCTCCTGGACACACAAGGGCAGCATTGTCGGCAGGTGTCCGGCACGCATTGCTGCTGTGCTTCCAGCCTCAAGACGAAATCATCCGTCGGCAGCAGCTCTTTCACCAAGCTGACGACCGGTACATGGCTGATGCTATTCGAGACACCTTGCCCTACTTCTTGGGTGCGGTTGACGATAACTACGTCAGAAGGCGCGCAGAACTTCGTCGCCTGAGAGATGAACTTCGCGCTGTCGAGCGCCAGCTCAGTGAAATGAAGAATCTACGTGGCGATGGTATCAGTAAGGCTGCTGGCTTGCTTGCGCAGGCTCGAGAGGTCGGGCTTACCAATGCGTTGGCCGCTTCGTGGGAGGAGACAATAGAAACCCTTAAAGTAGTTGCTCGAATGCCACTGTCTGGGGTGGACCCCATGGAAGCCAGCGAAAGCTCCGGTGCCGAATTGGGTCGACTTTTAGATGAACGCCGCTTGCTCCGTGAAGAGCAACGCCGATTGCGTGAAGAAATCGCGGCCGTACAGGCAGTTGAACGCGATGAGCGCGGCTATGCAACCGAGGCAGGCGAACAGCGCGCAAGGCTCGTTTCGATTGGGATATTTGAGGGCTCCGGCTCAGGTAGCCATTCTTGCCCCCTGTGCGCCCAGGCATTACCGGTCGAATCTGCTCCACCTCAGGTGGAGCAGATTCGACGAGAGCTCTCGGAGATTTCAAGCCAACTGGCCTCTGTTACCCGAATTGCGCCTCAGATTGTGAAAGCCGTAGCGGAGCTGGAAGGGTGCCTACAAGGCGTCCGCACGCGCGTCGCGAAGAACAGAGCGGAAATGGAGGTTGTACGAGGCTCTAGCGAAGCACTCCAAAAGGCATCAGACGATGAAACGAGACGGGCTTATATTCTCGGACAAATCGCGCTGTACATGGAAAGCATGCCGGAGCTTCCAGACTCCAAAAATCTGGAAGAGCGAGCACAACAATTGCGCCGTCAATGCGAAGTGCTTGAGGAACTGCTTAGCGATGAGAGGATCCAAGAACGCCTGACGTCAATTTCCACCCTTCTGGGCAACCGGATGACCGAGTGGTCCAAGAAGCTGCTGCTTGAGCACTCAGATGCGCCACTCCGGCTGGACCTCAAGAAGTTGACCGTCATTGCGGACACGGTCGACGGCCCTATCCCAATGATACGCATGGGCAGTGGGGAGAACTGGGTAAGCTACCACTTGATTAGCCATCTTGCACTACATGAGTGGTTCGTGAAGAGGAACCGGCCCGTTCCCGGGTTTCTGTTCCTGGACCAGCCTTCACAGGTATATTTCCCGCCGGAGAGGGATGTCGACGGCACGCTGAGTTCCGGTAAAGAGGAAGACCGCCTGGCCGTGATACGGATGTTCCGCTTGGTGCTCGATGTCGTCGGGGAGCTTGCACCAGGGCTGCAGGTGGTCATCACTGAGCATGCTGACATCGCTGAAGATTGGTACCAGTCCGCGGTGGCCCAGCGTTGGCGTAATGGTGTGAAACTCGTCCCTGAGGATTGGCCTCGGGCGACTTGAGCGTGCGTCATGCCAAGCCAAATTACATAGTTGTGCAAATTACATCCTGATGCCCTAGCGGGTAAGGCAGTCACGCACTGAAGGTTCATATTTACCATGCGAACAGCAGCTTTCGGTTCGCATATCAACTGACCCCTTCTTGTCGGGAACGGAAATTCGCGTTTCGATAGCAGTCGTTGATCGCGATGCGATGATGACGTGTTGGCCCCAGTCGAATATGGACCATCTATGCCAACCAAGCGCATCACGCAAGCTTAAAGGCAGATCAAGCGGACTGGCAACCTCGTCTCATCCCAGCAAACTGAACTCGTATGACGCCTATAGCACATCATATATCGTGGATCGGCGCTGCTTCAAATACTGCAGCGCCTGCGTGGTCGAATCGACCTGGTCGTCGTATTTGCCGCCGGGGAATCCCGTCAGCTCCTGCACATAGCCAGCCAGCCAAGGGGCATATTTCGGCAGAATTACTTTATCCTCCTCGAACAAGGTCGTGTGCATATACAGCCGCATGATTTTATCCATGCCTGCGGGTGGCAGGACGGATTCGATACTGTAGATCCCCTCGCGTTTGAGCTCCTGGATGAGCTGCGTGCCTGAGGCCTTGTCTTCGATCAGCAGCTTCGCTGCCGGGTAGCGGCGCCGCTGTTCCTTGGCCACTTTCTTGAGCTCAGGGTATTCCATGCGTTTGCGGAATACATCCAGCAGGTAGAAGCGGCGCTCATATTCGCCCCAGGTCGTGCATACGCTGTAATCGCTCAGCTCGGTGGTCTTGTTGGCGGTATCCCAGCTTTGCACCATGCGGCTGAAGCGCTTGGGCCAATCGGCTGCTTCGCAATACCGTAGCCAGTGGGTTTTGACGATGGCCCCGCCCAGAGGAACGGGGCTTTGCTGGTACTGGCTGGCGAAGTTATAGGCGCCGATGTTACCGCGTATGCGTTCCAGCAACGCCAGCGATTCGCGCTCAGGATGCAGCACTTCATCGATAGCGCGGCGGTATTCCCGCCGGCCGAACACTCCATCAATCACGAAGGATTGGAACTCTTCCGCGATCGCCGGCAGCGACAGGACCTCCCAGCCTTCCTGTTCCAGCACATGACCCACCAGATCGTCCTGATGCAGGCGCTGCATGGTGACAATGATACAACCCTTTTCCTTATCGTTGAGGCGGCTGAGCAGGGAGTTGTCGTACCAGCCGTTCACGGTCTTGCGGGCGGTGTCGGATAAGGCCTCATCCGGTTTGAGCGGGTCGTCGATAATGATCAAGTCCGCGCCGCGGCCGGTGAGCACGCCACCCACCGAGGTGGCCATGCGGGTGCCCTGCTGTGTGGTCATGAAGTCGTCGACCGCCTGGCGCAGATGCGAGATACGCGTGCCGAAGGCAGAGCGGTACCACGTGCTCTGCATCACCGCGCGGCAATCGCGTGCCAGTTTCTCGGCCAGGTCCTTGCCGTAGCTGGCACAGATGACATGTCCGGCGGGATGATGACCCAGATACCAGGCCACGAACGCAATGCTGATGCAATGGGATTTCAGATGCCGCGGCGGCAGGTTCACGATCAGGCGGTGGATCTCTCCCCGATGGCAGGCTTCCAGCTTGGCTGCGATCACATCGATATGCCAGGCGGGCACGAACTGGGTTTCCGGATTCAATTCGTAGAAAGCCCGTTCGATGAAACTATAAAGGTCATGGCGCAACACAGCGTCCATCTCGAGGCTGGTCGGACCCAGGCTAGTCAGATTCATGGCCACTGTCCTGGCGAGGCGAATAAAGAGGATCACAGCCCAATGGAAAACGCTCCGGGGGATGAACCAAAGGGTGATTGCGGGGAGCATTGACTGACGGCCGGCTGCCACGGGCATTGCCTGGCTGGCGATTTGCATCCGCCGCTGTACTGCTTGCACTACTAGTGTCTGCTATCTGCTGCTGGGATGAGCGGACATCATCTGCCTGGGCATCTTCCATCCGTTGCTGCGGTGACCGGACTTCATCGGCCACAGTGGTTGCCGGCGTGACTTCCATCTGCATCAGCCGCCGGTACAGGCTCTTTAGTACCAAGTGGTCGGGAGGCAGCAGATCCCGCGGCGCATTCGATAGCGGAGATTGTTCATTCTCCTGCTGGCGTTCCTGCTCCAGCAGGAGCTTGACAGCGGGCAACAGGCCTGTGGCGGCTTTATTGACCAGATGCTTGGCGGTGGCTTCGCGCTTGGATATGGTCTTGCGGATGCCATTCTCCGTGACCGAAATACGCGTGTTCAACTCTGCTTCCAGCACCGTGGCGAAATTTCTGGAACCCTTTTGGCGCCCCTTGGGATTGCCGCTCCTGCCGGGCTTAAAGCGTGTGGACCGGGGCGGGCGCTTGTAGCCTATCTCGTAGGCATTGTCATTGGGATTCTTTTCAGACATAGCCCGCCTCCTGCGTCATGGCTTGCTCATGCATTCTGGTTTGTTCCTGTGACCTGTCTTGTGCCGGTATCTCGCTTTGCTCCCGCATCCATGTTTCGCGCGCGGCATACGTTATGCCCGAGGCGGCATGGATGGCCTCTGCTCCGGTATGCGTTTGCCAGCGGCGTATCGCTACATCCACATAACCCGGATCGAGTTCCATGCCGAGGCAGATGCGTCCTACACGTTCTGCGGCAATCAGGCTGGTGCCGCTGCCGAGAAACGGGTCGAGCACGAGATCCCCGCGTGCCGAGCAATCAAGCATTGCGTCAGCGACCATCTGTACCGGCTTGACGGTCGGATGCAGCGCCAGCAGATTGCCTTCTTCCCCCTGGCGGCTGAGTGTATGCGCGCCGGGATATTCCCATACGTTGGTGCGGTACCTGCCATAGGTGCCCAGCTGGACATTGTTGCGGTGCTGGGCGGTGCCATTCTTGAACACGAACACGAGTTCATGGCGGCTGCGGTAGAGAGAACCCATGCCGCCGTTATCCTTGACCCAGACGCAGAGGTTCTTGAGGCCGCTATAGGCAGCTTTGCCGGCAGCGGTAATCTCATGAATATGACGCCAGTCCATGCAGAGGTAGTGCAGCGAGCCGGAGAGGGTGTGCCGGACCAGACACCGGAACACCTCGGTGAGAAAATCAGCAAACTCGGCCTCGGTCATTTCTCCCGCGGCCATAGCAAACTCGCGGTGCTGCATGACACCTTTGCCGCTGACATGGCCGTTGATGGGAACGTTATAGGGCGGATCGGTAAATACCATATTGGCCTGCCTGTCTTCCAGCAGCACGGCATAATTCTCCGGCCGCGGGGCATTGCCGCACAGCAGACGATGGCGGCCGAGCTGCCACAAGTCGCCGGTCTGGCTCACCGGATGATTCGTTACGATCTCTTCTATCCGGTCAGCGGGATCCGGTTCAGCCGCTTTACCCAAGGCCGGATCATCGATGCGCAAGTCGATCTCACCCATGGTAAAGCCGGTGGCTTCAATGCTGAAGTCGAGATCGACGGCGGCCAATTCGCGTAGGCTTTGCGCCAGCAGCTGATCGTCCCATTCCGCAATTTCGGTGAGGCGGTTGTCGGCGATGGAAAACGCCCGGGCTTGCTCGGAGGTCAAGTGACTCAGCTGAATGGTGGGAACCGCGGCCCAGCCGAGTTTCTGAGAGGCCATGACGCGGCCGTGACCTGCCAGGACCTTGCCGGTATCATCAATGAGGACTGGAACGTTGAAGCCGAAGCTCTCGATGCTCTGACCGATCTTGCGGATTTGCTGGGAGGTATGGACCCGCGGATTGCGGGGATCGAGGTGTAGAGCGGTGATCGGTTGATAGCGAATGGACAGCGTAGTAGAAGTTTCCATGTTCACCTCCAAAATAAAAATAAGGAGGTGATATAGGATCATACCCTTTTCACGGCTTCGCTATTCCGTGACCCGCCTGGTAGATTTCAGGATTCCACGCTGTTCACTCACAATATTCTGGAAGCGCCGATAGCTCGTATCGGACTGGCCTTTCATGCCCTTTTTATCGAAGTACTCGATATATCTACCTGAAGAAGTATCCATGAACTCCATTTCTTTCGGCTTCTTTTTTTTGAAGGTATCCCACATTTGTCCCGCAGTGGCAGCGGGATTTTTTTGGAGGTGCTTCGCCACGAGCTTCGTGAGTTTTCCGACCGAGCCGGGCTTCCTGCCAGTGCGCATTTTCTGGCCGTATTTTGCATCGGCATTGGCCCGATTATCGAGTTTATGGGCAATTAACAATAAAGTGTAGGGGTCAATCGGTTCGAGGCTCAGGAATTCCTTGAGACTGATGGCGTCCATCTGTTTCAATAATTCCTCTGCGCGCGCATCCGCTTTTTTGAGTTCATCAATATGCAGGGTCAGCGCCGATTCATTTTCATTAACCCATTGGCTCGCTAATTTCAAGAACTTGTTCAGATCACTCTTGGGATTCCTTGCAAGCCTGATCAATGGAAGAAAGACTTCCCGCTGCAGATAATCCCTGGTTTCGGGTTCTGCAAGAATTTGCGCAAGCGACTGTTTCAGTTCGTGGGCGAAATTGTCGTCGAGGTCCATGATGTGAATCAGCTTAAGTTAAAAGCAAGCAGTTAGGCAAGAACCAGGCATATTTGCCTTATTTATCGTCTGGAGCAACAGTAGTTGCGCTCGAAATTGCCCAAGCGCCACAAGATGGGTGTCACGCCAGGCACGCGTGACACCGACTCGTCCCAGTGACGTCTGGAGATCTTTTCGCCCTGAAGCATCAGATGGAGTCAGAAGAGACGGCGAAGCCAATGGAACTCGTCTGGGAGTAGGGGTAGCGACTTGGCAAATGTTCTACGAAGGAAAGCCATTCTCATTTCAGTACCCGCTATTGACTCAGGTCGTAGAAATCTCGCTCGACAAAAAGAGTATGGCGCTCGATGTCCGGCCTCGGGCCACCGATACTCGGATGGAATTGGATGCGTTTGTCACATGCGGAGTCATTGGAGCAGCGGAGGTTGAAAATGTCGCCCGGGAGCATCTGGCCAAGCACATAGACCGTCCGGTGACCCCCTTTGACCCAGCAGCTATACCGATCTCCTGAAGGAGCTATGATCGAAACTTGTGTATGACGAGTGTTGAGAGGGTAGCGTATTCTTGATGGTCGACCAAGATCATCAACTTCAAAAGAAGGGGGAATACGCCATGAGCAAAGATAACGTTTTAGCCTTAAAAAATCCAGGGATTGCTAGCAAAGTGTCGGATGTATTGATGCAAGTGCTGCGCGACGGAGCGCAGCAGATGCTGGTGCGAGCGATCGAAGTGGAGGTTACGGAATTTCTCGAACGTTATCGTTTTGATATGGATGAAGCGGGGCAGGCGCGCATGGTACGCAATGGGTACTTGCCGGAACGTACGATCCAGACAGGTCTAGGCGAGGTTGGCATCGAAGCGCCGCGGGTGCGAGATCGGGCAAGCAAGATTTGGTTTACCTCCGCGATCCTGCCGTCGTATTTGCGGCGTACGAAGACGATGGAAGAGTTACTGCCTTGGTTGTACTTGAAAGGCATCTCGACCGGCGATTTTTCTGAAGCCTTGGCATCCCTCTTGGGGCCGGGATGCGCCGGGATTGGCCGCGGCCACGATCAGCCGATTAAAAGTGGTCTGGCAAAATGAGCACGCCAAATGGGAGCGGCGAGATTTAAGCAACAAGCAGTATGTGTATTGGTGGGTGGATGGCATTCATTTTGGTTTGCGGCTGGAAGCCGCAAACCAATGCATCCTGGTGATCATTGGCGCCACGGCTGAGGGCAAGAAGGAATTAGTCATTTTGGCGGACGGATTTCGGGAATCGGAGCAATTGTGGAAAGAAGTATTGCTGGATTTGAAACGTCGCGGCCTTACCATCGATCCCAAGCTTGCCGTCGGCCATGGGGCATTGGGTTTGTGGAAAGCGCTGCCGCAAGTGTTTGGTGAAACCGGGGTACGGCGCTACTGGGTGCATAAGACCACAAATGTGTTGAACAAACTGCCAAAGCATTTGCAACCCAAAGCCAAATCGGATTTGCACCAGATCTGGATGGCGAACACGCGGGAACGCACGCCTGGCCTTCGATCTATTCGTGCAAACATACCAGCCGAAATACCCGAAGGCGGCTGAGTGCCTGAATAAGGATAAAGAAGCTTTACTGATCTTTATGACTTTCCAGCCGAGCACTAGATACACCTGTGGACCACGAATCCGATCAAATCGACGTTTACGACGGTGCGGCTACGAACCGCTAAAACCCGGGGGTGCGTCTCGTGGGCAAGTATTTTATCAATGGTATTTAAACTGGCGAAGAGCGCTGAACACCGCTGACTGCTTCTGCGAGAATCTAAATTAATCGCCAAGGTTATTGCTGGCATCCAGTTCAAAAACGGGATCATAACGAAAGCAGAAAATCATCAAAGAATCGCCGCCTGATTAAGCTGCCATACACAACATTTGATTATTTCTCCTCCTGAAGTTGGTGGCAACGAACCTGAATAGCAAGGGTTTATGTCATCGACGAGGTAATTGTTGCTGCGCGGACGCGCCAATAGAACTCAGGCGTCAGTTACGACTAATTGCTCTCCCACACTTAGGTAATGGGTCACCGTGTGCCAGAACTTCCTTGTAGGAATACGACCACTTACAGTGGCCCTTCTGGCAAGGAACGGGAGGGTATTCGGCAATTTCAGGCCTCTGTTGAAGTCATCCAACACCGTGTCTCCCAGCTTAGTCCAGATCAAACGCGCGAAGAAATTCAGACTCTCCAACAAGCTATCAACCGTGCTCACGCCGAACTGGAAACGATAGACCACCGAGTCGATGAAATCGCCCTTGCACAGCTATACAAAATTGAAGTCGACGAAGTGCCAATGCGGGCGCAACCCACCTTAGTGTTGTCTCTCTTCTTGGCAGGGAGCAAGCCAAATACATTGATCCCACAGTTCGCCAACGCTGCTCAATCGCTGAACTCCTACACTGGAAATTTGAATGCGGCGATGCTAGAACGTTCCAGGGCAGGAAACGCTATATCATGTTCCTATTGCTGGTGATTGATCCAAATAGCTGCAAGACGGTTGCCGGAAATCTGTCTGAGCAGCGGTTCAACGTGGCAGCCAGCCGCGCTAGGGATCGGGTGTATCTCGTGCGTTCAGTCACAGCGTCGCAACTCTCCGATACGTGGCGGAATCCATTGCCTCTTACCAGAGGTAATTTTTCGATTCTGAGAAACTCCTTGTTTTCTTCGTTTTGTCTGCTATAAAAATAAAAGAGTCCAGGTTAAGCGGTAATTCCCAATTGTGTCGAAGAGATGAGAATTGGCCATTCCGGACTACTAATAACCTGAGACAAGTACTGATTTCTAGCGGAGGGTGTTAGCAACTCTTTCCATTATTCGGATCAGCCGGCGGTTTGCGCCCTACCCACTTTCAACCACATGAATTAAGCAGGAGTAAAGTATTATTTTATTAATGCCGTATTTTTTAGACATTCACCTCAGAAATGGACTATGTTTAATGCGCAGGGGCGGAATGACAACGGGGCCGGAAGGCAATCCTGTCGCGCCGACCGGCGCAATCGACGACATACCCAGTTAAGGAGACTCGAGCGATGGTACAAGTAAGCTACCCAGGCGTATATATAGAAGAAGTATCGAGCGGCGTACATACCATCACGAGCGTCGCTACGTCGATCGCCGCGTTTTTTGGGCGCACCAGCAAGGGCAAGATCAATCACGCGACACGCTGCCTGAGCACGGCCGACTTCGCTCGCAACTTCGGCGCGCCGCATCCGCAAAGCGATTTGGCGCACGCGGTGCGGCATTTCTTTGCCAACGGCGGTACCGACTGCTATGTCGTGCGTCTGGCGAACAACGCGACCTCCGCCGCTATTACACTACGCAGTCTCGCCGGCGCCACGCAGCCGGTGCTGGCCGCCACCGCCAAGGCGGAAGGTGAATGGGCCAACACGGTGCGCCTGGAAATCGATTACAGCACCGCGAATCCGCACGACACCTTCAACTTGCGCGTCCTGCAGGAGGAAGGCGGCGCAGTTGTCACGACCGAAAGCTATACTAACCTGTCCATGAACCCGACCTCGCCGCGTTTCGCGCCGAGTTTCGTCACGCAAAGTTCCGCGCTGATCAACCTCTCGCTCGACGCCGTCATGGGCGACCCGGCCAACCCGGCTTCGTTCATCAATACGATCGGCAACAGTTTCGCGGGCTTCTCACAATCGCGTCGCGGACTCAGCAACACCGCCCCGACCGCTGCCGGGACCTTAAACGACTTGATCACGCCGGTGGCGCCGACCCTGCCGCAGTCGCACTTCGACATCAGTGTCAATGGCAGCGCCTTTGTCACCGTCGATCTGACCGGTTGGACGGTGCCGGCCAACTTTGGCACCATGCAGACCGAGCTGACCGACATCATCAACAACAATGCGCTGGCCACGTTGTCGCCGGTGCAGACCGTCAACTGCCTGGTCAATAATGTCGCCGGGGTCGGCCGCCTGATCACCATCACCGCCACTTCCGGCAACACCTCCTCAGTGCGCATCCGCCGTTCTTCATCGAATGACATCGCCACCGCGCTGATGCTCGGTGTCGATCAAGGCGGCTTGGAAAACACCCGCTTCAGCAACTTCCGTCCGGCGCCAACCGCCTCGATCCTGCGACTCGGCGACCCTGCCGCACCCGGCACCATCGCGTCGCTGAACGCGATCTCGGCTCTGACCCAGGCTACCATTACGCAGATCGACATCGACGGTACCGTCATTCCGCTGAATGTTGCACCGAACAATCTGGTTACCACTGCCGGCGTCGATCCTTGGACGCTAAACGCCGCCGGCGCCAGCGCCGTCACCGGCGATAACGACGGTGTGCGCGAAAAACTTCGCATCATTGCCACCGCGATCAACGCCAGCGCGACACTGCCGTGGCGCGCCGAAGTCTGGGGCTATCATCTCGCTGTACTCGCCAAGTCCGGCACGCTGAATGCAATCCCGGCCAACATCACCACCAGCAACGCGGCCTTCAACAACGGCATCATCCGCAACAACCGCCAGTACTCGCTCGGTATCGCCAGCAACAGCGCATTCGTGACCGGCGGTAGCAACGGCCTGGATGGTAATGCACCGACCGTCGTCGATTATCTCGGCAACCCCACTGATCAAAGCGGCTTTCATGCCCTTGATCCGGTCGATCTGTTTAACCTGATGGCAATCCCGCCGGATGCCGAGGTCAGTACCAATGATCATCTGCAACTGTGGGGACCGGCGAGCAATTATTGCGCATCGCGGCGTGCGTTCCTGCTGGTCGATGCGCCACCGACCTGGACTGGCAACGATGGCCGGCCCGCAGTGGTCGGCAACACCGTGATGATTAGCGAACTGAATGTCTCGGTGAAAACGAACGCCGCAGTGTTCTATCCACAACTGGTGTTCAACGGCAACGGCATCAAGAAAAACACTGGCGCGAGTGGCGCAATAGCAGGTTTAATGTCACGTATCGATTCGACCCGCGGTGTCTGGAAAGCTCCGGCTGGCATCGAGGCCGACGTGCGCGACGTGCTTGGGGTCAATGTGAAACTCACCGATCTGGAAAACGGCGTGTTGAACAAAAAGGCCGTGAACTGCCTGCGCGTGTTTCCAAACGGCCTGGTCAACTGGGGGGCACGCTCACTCGCCGGTGACGATGATTTCGGCAGCGAATGGAAATATATCCCGATCCGCAGGCTCGCGTTGAACATCGAGGAATCATTGTTCCGCGGCACCAAATGGGTGGTGTTCGAACCGAACGACGAACCGCTGTGGGCAAAGATCCGTCTGAATCTCAACGCCTACATGATGTCACTGTTCCGCCAGGGTGCGTTCCAGGGCACCAGCCCGAGGGAGGCGTTCTTCGTCAAGTGCGACAAGGAGACCACTACCCAGGACGACCGCAACAAGGGCATCGTCAATATCGAAGTGGGTTTCGCACCGCTCAAACCCGCTGAATTTGTCATCATCAAGATTCAACAGATCGCCGGCGATCTGTAAGCCGAACTCAACAGGAGAGCAACAATGGCCAACACAGGTTTTGTCGTCAACACGCACCGCTTCGATCCGTACAAGAATTTCAAATTCCGTGTTCTATGGGATAACAAGCCGGTGCTCGGCGTCAGCAAGGCAAGTTCGCTCAAGCGCACTACCGAAATCGTCAAGCACCGCAGCGGCGGCGAAAACAGCATCGACCACAAGTCGCCCGGCCGCACTAGCTATGAACCGCTGACGCTGGAACGCGGCCTTACCCACGATCCCGAGTTCGAGTTATGGGCTAACAAGGTTCACGCCTTCGCCGGCGATCCGACCATGGATCTGGCCGGCTACAAGAAGGAACTGACGCTCGAAGTGATGAACGAGAAGGGCCAAGTCGCCAAGCGCTATTTTCTGCACGCCTGCTGGGTCAGCGAATACACTGCCATACCGGATCTGGACGCGAACGCTAATGCGATCGCCATCGAGAGTGTCAAGATCGAACTGGAAGGCTGGGAGCGCGACCCGGATACCGCGGAGCCGTCCGAGGCCGGTTAAGCGTACGTTATGACCTATTCGACACCGCTCCCCTGGCCACCCGATGCCGATGCGGCCGCCGCGCGCTTTCTGACCCGCCATTATGGGTCCGCCCGCGCGGATCTCGACGTCGACTTCTGCGCCACACCACGCGCAAGCGTGGTGACCGGGCTACTTGCGCTGTGCCTGCAACAAACGGACGGTCGCAACATCGACGCCGCAACGCTCTGGGAATGGGGTGTCGCCGCACGACTGCAAGGGCTGCTCGCCATCGCCCATGCAACCACCGGCCCGATTACCACTGCGGTCGCGACCTGCAATCATGCCGACTGCGGTGAACGCATCGAACTGGAATTGGCGCTCGAAAATTTCGCGCTGACCGCAGGCGAATCGATCAATTGGCGGACCCCGTTGCAACAACAAGCGAGTATTCGCCTACCCACGGGGAGCGATCAACTGGCGTGGTATGCGCACAGCCGCGACCGCCGCGGCGTGGACGCCGCTTGGCTGGCGCGCCGTTTGATCATGCGTCTGGATGCGACAGTGCCCGCCGCGGGCTGGCAGCTACCGGCCGCCTGGCTGGCACCACTCGGCGCCGCGCTGGACAGCGCCGATCCGCTCACCGCGCTCAACATTACCGCGCACTGCCCCGCCTGCGACGCGCAATTCGAGGTCGAAGTCGATCTGGAATATCTGCTGCTTGAAGATCTGCGTCGGCAGCAGCGCACGTTGCTCGATGATATTCATCAAATCGCCGGCAGTTATCATTGGTCTGAGGCCGACATCCTTGCGTTGCCGTCGTGGCGGCGCGCGGGTTATCTGTCGCGCATTCATGCACAATCCCGGGCGCACTCATAATGCACAACTATTTCGCACGTCTCGCTCAACGCTCCGATGTCGCGCCCGCGGTCATGGCGCCGCACGCACCGGCGGGATTTTCACACGCCGACGGCGGCGCGCTCGAACAACACACTGAAGTGGTTGTCACGGCGGCCGACACCGCGGTCACGGCGTCCGGCCCGATATCCATCGTGTCACCGCCTACCGAGACAAAAACTGTTGCATCGTCTTCGTTAGCATCGCCCGAGCTGTCACTCGGCATGGAGACCGAGATGGCACTCTCGCCGCGTGCGCCGGCACAGGAAACGTCTGCGCGACGTGAGCCGCCCGTCGTCGCGACGTCGGCCGCGCGCCCTGCCTCCACCGAAGCGCACCCGTCAGTGTCTGCACCGGATGACGCCGAGCCCGCACTGCCGAATCGCGGCGACGACGATCTGGCGCAACAGGTATTATCGATCTTCGCCGCAGCGCCCGCGCACACCGAGATTTCCACGGCGAGACACGCGGCCGCGGGCGCCGTTGCTAGGCCCCACGATGCGGCGCTGCCGCTGCATGCGCAACTGGGCGAATACGTCGACACATCATCATCAACAACACATGTGACGGCCGGACGGTCCGTACAGTCAGTGGCGCGAGACACGGATCTCCAATCCCACGCACTGCCGACACCGCGCGCCAGACCGCTCCCGCACACCGATACACAATCGCCGCAACCGGCCGTTGCCTCAATACACGTACCGCTGCAAGTCCATATTGGCCGGATTGAACTCGAAGTGCATCAGTCGTCGCCGGCCATTGCACCGGCCCAGACGCCGGTCGCACCACCGGCAGCCCCGACACGACGCAGCGCCTCGTTCAATCCACGCCGTTATTATCTGCGGGGTCTGTAATGGCACTGGCGGCAACCAACGAGGCGATCGGTGCAGTATCGGAGGCGGTGCGGTCGCAGCTTGCTTTGCGCGCCCAGATGCTGGTCACCGTGAGTCGCCCGGATATCGCGGCGGCCTCTGATGAAGAACCGAAACTGAATCTGTTCCTGTATCAGGTCGAGTTCGACGGCCATCTGAAGAATTATTCGCTCGACGAAGGCCGGCCCGCACCATTGTGGCTGGTATTGCGTTATCTGCTCACCGCCTACGATCAGACGCATGACAGCGACTCGGTCGCCGCGCACCGCCTGCTCGCGCGCGGCCTCGCCAATCTGCAGGAAATAAATTTCCTATCGCCGACCGTGCCCGCGCTGGCGGACAATCCAGAACCGCTGAAAATCAGCTTCGAATCCGCCGACGTCGAACTGCTGTCGAAACTCATGCAGGGTAGCGACGAAAAATATCGAATCTCTGTGGCGTTCCAGGTGCGGCCGGTATTGATCGCACCGGATGTCGCCCCCGAATACGCACCGGCAGTGCTCACGGTCGGACCGCCCGCTGTCGAAGGCGTGACGGTCTTGCCGACACTCGGTCCGCAACTTAAGCAGGTCACACCGTCCCAATTCGAAGTCAGTACGACATTGGAATTGTCGGGCGATGACATCAACACGGCAATCGACAGCGTGCTGCTGGGATCCTTGGTGCTTCCGGTCACCGCCGCACGCGACGGAGCGGTGCAGACTCAAATCCCCGCCATTCCCGCACTCTCGGCCGGTCATCACGTGATCGCCGTGGCACGCACACTGCCGAGCGGCCGCCTGATGTCGAGCAATCCGCTGCTCGCGACACTGCGGCCGACGCTGACCGGCGCCAGCGTCGGCGCGCTGACCCCGAACGGCCCGAATCTGTTCGGCGATATCACACTTACCGGCCAACGTCTCGGCGGACCGGACGACACCATCTTCGTCGCGTTCTATCGCGACGGCGCGGTGGCGCTGAATCTCGAAGTCACCGGTATCGCCGCGCAGACTTCGTTGACGGCCAGCGTCGACAATGCGCATGCGTTGCCGCCCGGCACCTATTATCTGATCCTGCGCGTCAACGGTGCGCAGGCCACCCACACACCGCAAATCGCGTGGACGCCATGAGTGCGGTCTCACCCTTGCCGGTTGCCTTCACGCCGCGACTCGATGTCGCCGATATGCTGGCGGCAAGCTGGCTCACCGAGATCACGCTGCGGCTGCGACGCGAGATCTGCTGGCTTTGGCAGCTGCGCATCGGCTCGCCCGCACCGGTCGGCGCCGTGCCGCCGCCCGCCAATGCGACTGCGGAACAACTTGACCTGACACGCTTCGCCGATGACAAGCGCCGTTTCCTCGACAGCGATGTTACCGCGCATTATCTGACCGAACAGATCGACGCACTACGCACCGCCCGCCGCGACACACCGGGACCGTGGTCGGCGATTGTCTATCGGCTGGCACTCGATGACTGCGCGCAATTCGTACTGGCGCTGGGATTGCTCGCACGCACCGACCCCGCCTGTGGCGCAATCATCGGCAGTTGCCTCAACGACATGAACCGGACGCTGCCGACGCTGGCACTCGCGCAGCGTCTGTATGACGATCCGGCCGCTCTGCTGCGCATCGATATGGGGCATGTGCTGTTCCGTTTCGGCCTGCTCGAAACCGGCGCGGACCCGGCCGGCTGGCATCAGTCATTCGAAATGTCTTCGCTGATCGCGCACGCCTGCATCAGCGAAGACGGATGTGTGCCCGCCGAGTTGCGCATGTTGCAGGCGGGACCATTCGTGCAGGCCGACTCACCGGCAGTGTGCGCGGCGGTGTCCGTGTTGCAAGGCGTGCCGCGCACGCCGCAACTGGTGCCGCTGCTCGGTGACATTGGTTGCGATGTCGCCGAATGGCTGCGTGGGATTGCGCAACTCACCGGCCGCCCGCTTGTCGAACTCACCCAAACACCGTTGCCAGACACCGCAAGGCTGACCGCGCTCGCCGCTTGGTGTTGGTTGCACGACTGCGACGTGCTACTGCCGCCGACAACTATGCAGGACGAGCATCAACACAGCCGGATGACGACATGGCCCACCGCACCGGTGCGGTGGCTGGCACCGCTGTCCGATCCGCAAGCGATGCGCCGGCTGCCGGTCGAACTGCTGCAGACGCCGTTGCAATTGCCGCACACCGGCTTCACTGCCCGCGTCACGCGTCTGCAACGCGCACTCGGTCCGCTCGCCGATGGTCTTGATGAGGCGATCGAGGAAATGGCGCGACGCTTCCGCGTACCGGCGGCAGTCATCGATGCCATTGGCGCGGCTGCCGACGCACTCGATGCACCGCTCACTGCCGAGACGCTGCACACCTTGTGCCGCGCACGCGCACACCCGGATCTCGGCAGTCTCGCGCAACCGGTGACACCGCGCTTCACACTCGATGAACTGGTGCTGCCGCCCGCGCAGATGCTGCAACTGACCGAGATCACCGGCGCGATGCGCGCGCTGACCTGGGTACATTACCACTTCGGCACCGCACGCGCCTGGAATGATGCCGGCCTGTCGGTGCTGTTCTGTGGGCCGCCCGGCACCGGCAAGACCATGGCCGCCGAGGCGATCGCGCACGACCTGGAACTGCCGATGTTCCGCATCGACCTGTCGCAGGTGGTCAACAAGTACATCGGCGAGACCGAAAAGAATCTCAAACGCGTGTTCGACGCCGCCGAGGACAGCGACTGCCTGATGTTCTTCGACGAGGCCGACGCGCTGTTTGGCAAGCGCACCGGCGTCAAGGACGCGCACGACCGCTTCGCCAATATCGAGATCAGTTATCTGCTCGAACGCATGGAACGCTTCAAGGGTATCGCGGTGCTCGCCACCAACCGCCGCAAGGATCTCGACGAGGCGTTTCTGCGGCGCTTGCGTTACCTGATCGAGTTTCCGTTGCCCGGCGAGGCCGAACGCGTGCGCCTGTGGCGTTATGTGTTTCCGCAGGCGGTCGATATCAGCGAGCTCGATATCGATTATCTGGCGCGCCAGTTTCCGCTGGCCGGCGGCCATATCCGTTCGATCGCTTTCAATGCCTGCCTGCAGGCCGGCCGTTACAGCGGCCCGAGGATCGCGATGCCAACAGTGCTGTTCGCCGTCAAGCGCGAACTCGACAAACTCAACCGGCCGAATTCGCCCGAGAGCTTCGGGGCCTATCGCGAGCTGATCCTGCCGCTATACGACGAGGCGCGCCGATGAGCGACCTGCGCATAGACCGCATCGTCCTGACGCTGAACGGCGTCTCCGCCGAAATCGCGCAGTCCGCGATCGACGGCTTGGAGGGCGAACTGGCGCGACGTCTCAGCGTGCGCGGCCTGGACGCCGCGGTGTTGCGCGATGTTATGCCGGCGATACGCCTGCCGACCATCGAAGCGGGTAGCGCGGTCGATGCCGAAACGCTGCGCACATTGATTGCCGACGGCCTGATGGCCTTCCTGAGTCCGCCCGTGACGCGGAACGCCGATACGGAGGCTAACTGATGTCCGGCTTTTATCTGCGTGGCGCGCTGGTCGAATACAGCGGCGAATTCCTCGGTCCGATTCCGAATATCGTGCTGTTCCAATTCAATCCCGAACAACTCGCGCGCACCATCCAGATTCCACAGCACGCCACCGCATCAGCAGGCCGCAATCAGGCACGCCAACGCGAACCGGCGCAGACCAGTACACCGCCGAGCGAGGAATTCACGCTGACCGCGAAATTCTCCGCCGCCGACGACCTCGGCGCTGGCGGCGCGGTATCAGCGATCCCGCGGGTGTTCGGTATCGGTCCGCAGATCGCGGCGCTGGAAAAGATGGTGTATCCCACCGGCCCGCTCAGCGGCCTGCTCGGTCAGGCGATCGACGCGGTCGGTGATGCGCTCGGTCTTGGCGGCAATGATGATGCTCCGACCCGGCCGATCCCGCGCGAGGCGCTGCCACGCATCCTGTTCATCTGGGGCCCGTCACGCGTGCTGCCGGTCAGCGTGAAGTCGATGTCGATTACCGAACAGAAATTCGATTTCCTGCTGAACCCGGTGCAGGCCGAGATCCAGATCGGCCTGTCGGTGGTGAATTTCGCCAAGACCAGCACCGACGTGATCGGTAAGGGCGCGCTGACCTACAGCAAGGCGGTCAAGGACGCGCAGGCGATTCTGAATCTGGCCAAGGCGGTGGAATTGGCCGTGGACATTGTGGCGTTTTAGATATGACCGACAACGACATCACATTTACACCGGTAGGAGCGGCGTCTCGCCGCGACGCGCGGTTCAACCTCGTGCCGGACCTATCGCGACTGGAAGGCCGCTCCTACAAAAACGTTGTGTTCCGGAGATCGCCATGTTCCTGAAAAACTCCCGCTACTACAATCTGCCGACGGTGACCGCGACCGATGCGCTCGGCCATGCGGTGCAGGCGGTGATGCTGCGACGGCTGCCGGTGACCGATGGTGAGGACACCGAAATTCGCGATCACGATCAGCTCGATGTGATGAGCCACCGCCGTTACAAGGACGGCACGCGCTATTGGCATATCGCCGATGCCAACAGCGAACTCGAAGCCAACGAGCTGGTGCGCACCACCGGCCGCCGCATCAATGTACCGGTGAAGTGAGGGAGCCATGGCACTGGCCGAATTCCGCGTCTATCTGAACGACACCGCCGCGACCGAGGAGCAGCTCGATCTGTTCCGCGAGATTCGTGTCGATCAGGCGATCGGCATCGCCGCCGAGGCGGAACTCGATGTCGATCTGACGCTGGATGATGAAGGCACCTGGTCCAGTATCGAGGAATCGTTCGCGCAACCGTTCCAGCGCATCCGTGTCGAGGTCAAGCTCGGCGACGGCGACTTCGCACCGCTGATCGACGGGCCGATTATCGCGCAACGCTTCGAACTCGGTTCAGGCCCGGGCGAAAGCGGGATGACACTGGTGGTGCACGACGACAGCGTGTTGCTGAATATGACCGAGACCGTACAGTTGTTCGAAGACATGGCCGTGCACGAGATCGCCGAATCGCTGTTCGGCGAATTCGATCTGGAATTCGAGGTCGACAGCGTACCGGCCGCCGGCAGTACCTATACGCGTTACGTCGTGCAGCGTGGCACCGCCATGCAATTGCTGCGCGATCTGGCACGCCGCCACGGTATGTTTGTCTACGTCAAGCCCGGCGAGATACCCGGTCACAGCATCGGCGTATTCGCCACACCGTCAATGGAACTGGGCGAGGCCCCTGAACTGTTGCTGCTCGGCGAGGACCGCAACATCCACAAATTCTCCGCCGAGTTCGATGCGCTGCAGCCGCTCACCGCACGTGCCGGCAGCGTGCGTATCTCCGACAAGGCCGTGATAACCAGCGAAGTCGATGCGCCGGCACTCACACTACTCGGCGATGAAGGCACCCATGATGTGATCACCACGCCCGGAGTCAGCCTGCTGGCGCGCACCCGTGAGGAACAAAACGATCTTGATGCCGCCGCGACCGCCGCGGTGGATTTGTCTGCCTTCGCGTATACCGCCACCGCCGAGATCGACGCGAACGATTACAATACCGTATTGTCGCCGCATCAGGTCATCAGCGTAGCGGGTCCCGGCGGCCACCTCGGCGGCTTGTATCTGATCAGCCGCGTGCATCACGTCATTACCGATGGGGGCTATATGCAGACCCTGACTTTGAAACGTAATGCTCGCTCCGCCGGCAGCGATGGCGGCGGCCTGGTGGGAGGCGTGTTCTGATGCCCGGCGCCGGATACGAACAGTTACTTGTTGAGCTGACCGAACAGTCGCGCAGCCGTTTCTATGGCAAATACCGCGGCATCGTCAATGACGATCAGGATCCGGACAATCTCGGTCGCATTCGCGCCGAGGTGCCTGAGGTGTTGCAGGACGTGATCACGCCATGGGCTCTGCCATGTACGCCCTATGCCGGACCGAATCAAGGACTGTATGCGATTCCGCCAGTCGGTGCAGGAGTGTGGATCGAATTCGAGGCCGGCGATCCATCGCGGCCAATCTGGTCCGGCACTTGGTGGGGCGATGGTGAACCGCCACAGAACGAGGCTGGCGCCGCCGCCGCGCCACCGCGCAAAATCTTGCGCAGTGAATCCGGTCTGATGGCCGCGCTCGATGATGACGCGCAGAAAATTTCGATCAGTGATGCCGACGCCAGCAACATCATCACCATCGAGGTGCAGGGCGGCAAGGTCAGGATTCAGGCCACCGCCAAGGTCGTTGTCGAGGCGCCGCAGATCGAACTGGTCGAGAAAGCGACACACCCGCTGGTGTTCGGCGACGACCTGCTGAACTTCCTCAACCAGATGATCAACATTTACCAGACCCACACGCATCCCGGCGAGATGGCGCTCGGTGTATTTCCGGTCACACCGATGACGCCGTTGCCGCCGATGCCGCCGGCCACGCCGGCGCTGCTGTCGATCAAGGTCAAAACCGGGTGAGGCGCGCGCGATGGCATTGAAAGCAGGCAGTGTTGCGGATTTCAGCAGTTCCCTCGCCGCGGCGATGGAACAGGCGATGAAGACCGAATGGCAGGCGGTCAAGGGCGTCGCATTGCCGAATCAGGGCGAAGAGGACCGCCGCCTGCTGTTCGTCGCGATCGCACGCGGGCTGTTCGATTTTCTGAAGGAGCATGAAGACGAGTTCATAACCAATATCACCTTGCGCGAACCAGGCGCCAGCGGTACCGACGAAAACTTCCTCGTCACGCAACTGGAGTTGAACCTGTGAACGGCCGGCATCTGGCATTTCCGTTTCGCATCGGCGCGGACGGCCGCAGCGCGACCCCCGATTCGCTGGAGGCGCACATCCGCGGCGAGATCATGCAACTGCTGCTGACCAACAGCGGCGAGCGACCGATGCTGCCGAGCTTCGGCGGCAACCTGCGCCGGCTGGTGTTCGAGGGCAACGACGACATCACCGCCGGGCTTGCCAAGTCCAACATCAGTCAGGCCTTGACGCACTGGCTGGGTCACCGCGTCAAGGTGATCAATCTGGATGTCGTGAATGAGGACGCGAAGCTAGTGATCGAACTGGCTTATCAGGTCGTCGACACCGGCGAGCAACGCAGACTGCGCTTCGAGCGCGGCGGAGGTACGTGATGCATCAGCCGGTCGGAAGAATTCTCGACACCGAGGTACTGGAGGAACGCGCGCATAATCTCGATGCACGCGGCCTGAACGGCATCCGTCTAGTGTTCGCCACACTGTTGCCGGCGGCGGCGCCGACCGAAGCACGGCTGGATGTCGAGTTCCAAACTACGCATGAACTCGTCAACATCCTCGCCGCGATTGGTGGCGGCGCGACGCCGCACTCGATTTTCCCGATCAGCGGTGGCGTGCGCGTGCGTGCCGGTGCGGCGGCAGGCCAAGTACGTGTCGAACAGGTGGTGGCCGGCTCGGCGCTCAATCAACTGCGGTTGCACGTCACGCCAATCGGCGACTATTCGACCTACACGCTGGCAGTGAACTTCGCCAACATCGATCCGCTGTTCGCCGATATCGAATTCAAGTTCCGCCCAGCCTGCTTCAACATGAATTGTGCCGACATAGTGCGTCCGCCCGCACCGTTGCCGCTGCCGGTGATCGATTATCTAGCCAAGGATTTCGATTCGTTCAAGCACACGCTGATCAGCGCGATGCAGCAGCGCGTGCCGGACTGGTCGCCGACCAGCGAGGCCGGTCTCGATCAGGTGCTGATCGATCTGATCGCGGCCGATGCCGACGAGCTGTCGGATTTTCAGGACCGCACGCTCAATGAGGCCTATCTGATTAGCGCGCGCAAGCGCGTCTCCCTAGCGCGCCACGCGCGCCTGATGGATTACCATATCCATCAGGGTAATCAGGCTGCCACCTGGCTGGCGCTGGAGGTCAATGCGGCGTTGACATTGCCGGCCGGTTTCGGCGCTTGGACCGGTGTTGCATGGCAGGATAACGGCAGCCGTATCTTCATCAACAGCGCAGCCGTCGATTGCGATCCGTTGTTGAATGAACTCGAACTGTATACTTGGGGCAACAGCGTCACAGCACTGGAGGCCGGCAGCACCAGTGCCGATCTGGCACTGCCTGCGCCGCTGAATGCGGCCAATCCCGCCGACGCGATCACGCTGCGCGTTCTGCTCAACAGCAATGCGCCGCGTCATCTGCTGATCCAGGAAACGCTGAATCCCGAGACCAGCACTGTTAACGGCCGCAATCCACGCGCGCGCCAATTGCTGCCATTGCTGGCCAATGCCGAGGCGGTGTTCGATCCGATGGCCGGCGTTGTCGGCGAGTGGTGCGTGCGCGTGCACTGGCAGGATACCGATCGCCTGATGCGTCGCTATTGTTTCATCACACATTGTGACCTGGCCTTGCCGGTCGACACGGTCAGTCTGTTTCACGGCAATCTTGCACGCATCACGCACGGCCGTCCGTACCGCACGATATTTCGCACGCCGGGCAGCCCGCTGGCGGTCGCGAATCCCGCGGCCTTCGAATACATCGACGAGGCCTATTACGAATCCCCCGCCTGGGGCATGCTCGGCACTCTGCCCCACTCACCACTCGCCTATCGCGACACCGCGCCCGGCGGCATCGCGGCAACACGCAGCACGCTCGCCGTCACGGTCAGCGGCTTCGCCGATCCCTGGCAGGAGCAAAGCGACCTGATCGAATCGCAGGGCGATCACGAACACTTCCTCGTCGAGACCGACGAATACCGCGTCAGTCGCCTGCGTTTCGGTAATGGCGTCAACGGCCGCGCCCTGCCGGCCGATGCTGCCGTTACCTGTCGTTATCAGATCGGCGACGGTATCGACGGCAATGTCGGCGCCGATGTCATCAGCAGTTTCGACGCTGCCGCGAATCCAAATGTCGCGCGCGTCTGGAATCCGTTCGATGTCACTGGCGGCCGCGCACCGGAACCGGTCGCCGAGATTATCCGCCGTGTGCCCGAGGCGTATCGCGCACGGCAGTTGCGCGCAGTGACACTGGAAGACTATGCACGCCGCGCCGAGGAACTGCCCGGCGTCGCGCGCGCCAATGCGCGTTATGCCTGGACGGGCTCGTGGCGCACCGTGCGAGTCGCGATCGACCCAAAGGGCACCATCGAACTGTCCGAACCGTTGCGTCTGCAGATCGCCGCGCACCTCGATGCGGTGCGACTGATCGGCGAAGACCTGGAGGTCAGACCGGCCGCGTTCGTGCCGCTGGATATCTTCATGCGCGTGTGCGCGCATCCGGATTACTGGCCGGAAGATCTGCGCGCATTGCTCGAACTGGAATTTTCCGACGGTTACACCGCCGACGGCCGGCGCGGCTTCTTTTATCCCGATGCATGGAGCTTCGGCCAATCCTTGCACGTCTCGCAATTGATCGGCCGTGCGTTGTCGGTACAGGGCGTCGACCGCGTGCTGCTGGTTAGCATCCGCCGCCTGCACGGCATCAGCGGTCCGTCACTGGCGACGATCACCGTCGCGCCGGAGAATGTCACGCTGCCGGTGCCGGAAAAACTGGAAGTGCGCGGCTTCGAGATCATCCAGGTCGCCAATAATCCCGGGCTCCTGGAGACCGGGCGTCTCAACTTCGAAATCCAGGGAGGCCGGCAATGAGCTGCGAGCACGACTGCGAACAGCCGCCGCTGTTTCCGAAGCCAATCTTCAACCGGCCGGGCCTGTCGCACATCGACTACCGTATCGGCAACTATGCCGAGGTACGCGCACATCTGCTCGATCAACTCGACAAGCAGCCGGTGCTGTCGGCGTGGACGCACCGCGAGACCGACGACCCGGCCATCGCGTTGCTCGAAGGCGCGGCGATCGTCACCGACATCCTGACTTTCTATCAAAGCCTGTATGCGAACGAGGCCTATCTGCGCACCGCCGAGTGGCAGCAGAGCATCGCCGACCTGGTGCGGCTCGGCGGTTACCGTTTGGCGCCCGGCGTCGCCGGCGAGGCGAGTTTCGCATTGACCGTCAAGGGCGAGCGTCCGGTCACGGTGCCGATGGGCTTCGGTCTGAAGGCGCAGATCGAGGATGTCGACAAACCGGTCGAGTTCGAGGCGCGCGCGGCATTGGAGGCCGTGCCGGCACTCTCCGCATTCTCTCTATATCGGCCGCGCACCACACAATCGATCGTCAATGGCATGACCGTGTTGCGGCTGGCCGCGAATGCGGCAACGCTGAAAGCTGATGATCGCCTGCTGCTCGGCCAGCCATCACTCGGCGCGGATAACCCGACGCAACTGCTGTCACCACAGGTGGTGACCGTCGACGAGACCTGGGAGGCGTTCGGCAAACGTTATGTCCGGCTCAAAGCGCCGATCGTGCGCAGCTCTTCGATCGGCTCGTTGCAGGCCTACAAACTCGGCGAGACGCTCAGGCATTTCGGCCACAACGCGCCGAACACCGTCACCACTGTCAACAGCCAAGGCGTGCCCAGCACCACGCCGACTTCGTATCAGCGGCGGGTCGACACCACGACGACGCTGGGCGTCGATCCTGATCTTGGTCAATTGAAGATGCCGCTGGACCGCGAATTCTACGGCATGCAAACCGGTGACCGACTGGTGATCCAGGGCAGCTTCTCGCAGACGGCCACGTCATCGAAGTATCGCCACACGCTAGTGCGCAAAATCACCGATGTCGAGAACACCTCACTGACCTGGGGCATGCAGACCGGCCAGTGCACGATGCTGACCTTGAACAGCAATCTGGTGGTCAGTCATCTCAGTCACACCCATCCCTATTTGGATGTGCGTTCGCTGAGTTTCATGCAGATCACCGCGGCGCCGTTCATGGTCTATGCCGACTATATCAACACTAGCGCAACCAGCGGCGCCTCGCTGCGCTACTACGGTACTGGCGCGGACGCTGCGGCATTGAAGGGCCGACGGTTGTTACTGGTCGATGCTGAAAACGAGGTCGATGATGCCACGGTGCAATCGGTCACGACCGGCGGTGCCGGTGCCGCGTTTCATAGTGTGGTGCTCAGCAAGAACGTGACCTACGCGGATTACGGCTATGACACACCGACCATCACCGCCTACGGCAATATCGTCGATGCCTCGCAGGGCAAGACCATCGCCGAGACACCGATCGGCTCGGGGGATGCGCGTGCGGTGTTTCAAAGTTGCCCGATACCGAAGGTGCCGCTGTGCTATCTGTTCGATGCGACACGCACGCCCGCGCAGGTGCCGGCCCTGGATATTTATGTCGACCGCATCAAGTGGACGCGTGTCGACGCGCTGTTCAACGCCGGTCCTCTGGATCAGGTGTATATCGTGCGCGAGGATCAATACGGCAACAGCATCGCGCAATTCGGCGACGGCAAGACCGGCGCGCGGCTGACCAGCGGCCGCAACAATGTCGTCGCAAGCTACCGCGTCGGCATTGGTGCGCACGGCGCGCAAAAACCCGACACCAAGGCGCAGGCCACGGGCAAACTTACCGGCCTCGACAAGGTGCTGCTACCGCTCGAGGTCACCACCGGCGCCGACCCGGAGTCCGCCGACAATGCACGCGAAGCAGCACCGGCGAAACTTCAGAGTCTCGGCCGCCTGGTCAGCTTCGCCGACTATGAAGCCGAGACACGCATGCTGCCGAATGTACTGAAGGCGGCCGCACGCTGGGATGCGCCGGACGGCGTGCCGGCGATCGTCATGACGGTACTGAGCAGCGGCGGCAGCGCGGATCTTGCCGCCGTGCGCGATGCATTGACCGGCTACAGCCGTTGTCGCGGTCCGGCACGGCATCCGATCCTGGTGATCAACGGTGTGCGCGAATACATTCATCTCAATGCGGTGATCGGTTACGGTCCGGCCTACCGCATCGAGGACCTGACGCGTGAAATCAAACTCGTGCTCGGTGTCGCAGGCGAAGAGGATAACGGCATCGACGCCGCGCGCGGTCTGTTCGGCCTGCAACGCCGGGGGTTCCATGAATCTGTACATACCTCGGAAGCCATCGGTGCGATGCAAAACATCACCGGTGTCGTGTGGGTCAAGCTATTGGCGGCTCGGCCGCTGGCGCTCGGCATACCGCCGCAGACCGATCCGACCCTGCTGCCGCTGCCGACCGTGAACTTGATCCCTTCGCCGGTGATCGCCTGTCCAGCGAGTCGGCTGCTTGCTCTGCATACCACGCATTGCGTGCTCAGCTTCACCTCGGCCGCGATCCAGGCGGAGTGTCCGGCATGAGCAGCCCGCGCCAGCCGCTGTATCAACGCCTGCCCGAGATCTACCGGATCCGTGACGGCGAGCAGTTCCCGGCCGGCCAGCTCGAGGCCTATGTCGGTCTGATCGATGCCGTGCATGCCGCCCTGCGCGACAACATCGAGACGCTCCATCATGATCTGTTCATCGAGACCTGCTCGGACTGGGTGATTCCTTATATCGGCGATCTTCTCGGCACCTCGCATCTGTCCGGCGATGCGTGGACCTTGCGCGCCGATGTCGCGCGCACCATCAATCACCGCCGCCGCAAGGGCACGCTCGGCGCGATCGAATCGTTGACCTATGCGCTGTCCGGCTGGGCGGTGCACAGCGTCGAGATGTTCGAGCGGCTGGTCTGGAATCAGCATCTGAATCATCAGCGCCCGGATGCCGGTGGGACACCGCCGTTAACTTTGATCAGGCATCTGAGCGATGCGCGCCGCGGCGGCAGCGTGAACCTGCGCGACCCGGCATTGCTAAGTCTGTTGAGCGGACCGTTCGATCCGTTCGCGCATGTCGTCGATGTGAAACCCGCGACTAACGGCTGCGGCCTGCACAATCTGCCGAACCTCGCGGTATTCCTGTGGCGACTGGAGGCCTACACCGTGGCGCACTCGCGGCCGGGCTTTGTGCAAGTCGTCGATCTGACGCCGGTGCCGGCTGGCAATGCGCGCTTCGCGGTGCGCGTCGAATTGCATCCGCAGGCCGAGCCGATGGTGCTGTTCAACACCCATCGTTATCACGCCGATGACGAACCGCCGGACTTGACGCATTCCGACGCGGTGCCGGGCCCGATGCCGTGGGCGCGACTGACCGAAGACTCGCGCGCCGGCCGGCCGCAGGAATATGTCGAGGTTGCACCGTATCCCACCGGCACGGTGCCGCCACGCATCGAACGCCTCGGCCTGACCTTGCAGGTGCCGCAACCGCCGTTCACGCCCGCGACACCTTGGCGGTTCCGCGGTGCGAATCTGTGCGCCTGGGAAGACGGTCTGCATCCGCCGTTGCGCGGGCATGAAATCGCCATCGATCCGGCACGCGGTCGCGTGGTGTTCGGCGTAATGGGTGCGGCGCAGGCCGACGAGGCGAATCCGCTGGCGGCAGGTCTGTTCATCGCACCGACGCACGGATTCCAGGGACCGGTCGGCGCCGAACCGGTTGCGCGCACCGCGTCACCCGCAGTGTGGCTTGCGCAGGCGCCGAACACACTGATCATCGATACGCTGAATACACCCGGCTTCACCTTGCAGAACGCACTCGCGAACCTGCCCGCGCTGACCGCACCGCTAATCATCGAGATCCGCGACAGCCTTGCGCACCCGTTGGATCTGAATGCGGTGGTCGGCAGCGCCAATGAAGGCGGCCTGCGCACACTGCGCCTCGGCCGCTCACTATGGATACGCGCGGCGGACGGCGAACGACCAGTGATCCAGCTGGCACGGCCGCTGGCGTTCCGGCCTGACGATGTTACCGGCGCCGGCGCACCCGCGATTATGGCTTCATTGACGGTGCGCCTCGAAGGGCTCTACCTCACTCGTGCCGCGACCTTCAATGCCAATGCCGCGCTGATCGAACGCGCGGCGCTGAACCAATTACATATCGACGGCTGTACGCTTGATCCCGGCGGCTACATTGCTCTCGACGGCACGCGCGCAGCGCTGCGCACGGCGATGCATCTGAACAACACCTATGGCTTTGCGAATCCCGCCGAGGAAACCGCCTTCGACCAGACACCTGAGATCATCATCGACCGCAGTCTGTGCGGGCCGCTGGCGATCGACGATCAGTATCAACTCAGCCTCAGCGACAGTGTCATCGACGCCGGCAGCGGCGTTGCCGACACCACACCTGCGCTGGCGCTTGGCGCCGCGACCGGCAATCCGGAATTGTTGTGGGGTCCGGCGTTGACGGTGGCCGGCATGACCTGCTTCGGTCGCATGCGCGTCGCCTCGGCGAGCGGGCGCGGCGGCATCTGGTGTCATGCCTTGCAGGTGCATGACAACCAGAAGGGCTGCATCAAATTCAGCCGCTTCACCGCCAGCGTCAACCGCCTGCCGCCGCAGCATGCCTGCGTGTTTGGCAACGGCGACGATCTGCGCTTCAGCGCCGAAACCTTCGGCATGCCGGGCTACGCGCAACTGTCGCAACGCTGCGACAGCCATATTCTCGAACAGGGACCGGACAACGACGAAATGGGCGCGTTCGGTTTCCTGAAGAACACCCACAAGTGGAAAAACATCCATATCCGCTATCGCGAATACCAGCCGGTCGGCATCCGTCCGGTGTTGATCACGGTGACTTAGGGATGACTAATACCATGACATTCATACCACTGAATCACTCCCTCTCCCGGAGGGAGAGTGGACACTCTGTTTTGGTACAGCCAGGAAATACCAAAAAGGTCCACGGATGGATTTTTTAATATTTACTATAGGACACGAGCATGAAAGGCGACTTTTCGAAGTGGGGGCTTGATCCCACCGACAATTTCAGCGGCGTGCTGCATCAGCAGGGCCGTGTGCTGTTGGATCAGGATTGGAACGCGGCCGAACAGATCGATCGATTGTGGCGCGAGACCGCCGCCGCGGATGTGATCGGCACCGGCATCGCCGCGGTGCCTGCGGCGCAGCCCGACAGCCTCAAGGTCACACAGGCCAATGCCACCGCAGCGGGCGTCGATATCACGCTGCAACCCGGCCGCTTGTGGGCAGACGGTGTGCATCTGCATTACACCGGAGCGACGCTCAGCGCCGAATATCTCGAGCCGCCATTGCAGTCGCCGCAGGCCAGTGTCGCGACCATCGCCACCGATGTGCGCGACGCCGTCATCCTTGAAGTCTGGGACGAGGTATTCAGCGCCTTCCAGGATCCGCTGCATCTGCTCGAACCCGCACTCGGCGGTCCCGACACCACAGAGCGCGTGTATACCGCGATGGCCTTGAAACTGTTACGCCTCGACGCCGACGACGATTGCGGCAATCTCGCCCTCGCCGATGATTTCAACGCCAAGGGGCACCTCACCGTGACACCTTCGCCGACCGTTATCGTCGCCGGGTCGTGCCCGGTACCGGAGAGTGGTGGTTACAGCGGATTTGAGCACTATCTATATAGAGTGGAGATCGCCGCGCCGGAAGCCGGCCAGGCGCGCTTCAAATGGTCGCAATACAATGGCGGCCTGGTCGGGCGCGGCGTCTTCACTCCGGCCGGCGCGACCACTGGCGATGTCGCGGTCATCGCGAACAACCAGATGATCAATCAATGCGGCCTAGATACGTTTTATCTGGAGGCGCTGGAGTTCGATGTCGCATTGGGTCAGTGGCGCGTGGTGCTGTCCGCCGATACGACGCTGCCGTCGGACGACAACCTGTCGCTGACCAACATCATCGGCACCTGGCCGGTGGGCACGACTGGTTTCTTCCGACTCTGGAACGGCATCGATCTCGTCAGCAACTTCCCGACCGGTCTGGCGCTCGCCGATGAACTGCACAACGGTATCCGCCTCGCCTTCGACACGCCGCTGGCGGATCTCAGTAATTACACACCGAGCGATTTCTGGACCTTCCCCGCACGTACCGCCGGTGTCGACTTCGATCCATCGGTATGGCCGACCAATGCCGTGCCTCAGGGTGTGCATTATCATCGCGCACCGCTGGCGATTATCACCTGGAGCGGGCCGGTGCCGGTCTCGGCGACTGCCGCCGCGGACGAAATTCACGATTGCCGCCGCGTGTTCCAGCCGTTGACCAAACTGCAGACCTGCTGCACCGTCAAGGTCGGCGACGGCCTGTCGAGTTTCGGGGATTACGCCTCGATACAGAGTGCGATCAACGCACTGTCGGCGTCCGGCGGCGAAGTCTGCATCTTGCCCGGCTTGTATATCGAAGACATCCATATCAACAATCGCCGCAACATCACGCTGAGCGGCTGCGGTCCGCGTACGCGCATCCGGTCCGCCGCGGCAATGGACGCGCTGAATCCCGAGCCGGTGATCCGCATCACCGGCTCGGACAATATCCGCATCGACTCGCTGGCGGTGTTCGCGCACCAGAACGGGATCGGCATCCAAGTCGATGCCGATCCAGTCTGCGAGAATCTGGTGTTCCACAAGCTGCGCATCAGCGCCGCAACCCGCAGCGGCATTCAAATCGATGCCGGGCAGTTCGTCACGCTGACCGACAGCACCATTGTTATGAACGATGTATCGAGTCCGTGGCCAGCGGTGTTCGTACAGGCCGAGGATGTGCTGATCGAGGACAACGTCCTGCGTGTGCAGCGCAGTCTCGACAACATACTGGTCGACGCTGAAATCGGTCCGAGTGGTGCCGGGCCGCACACCGTCGCCGCAGGCCGTGGCGGGTTACAGATCGGCGGCACCTCGGAACGCGTGCGCGTGATCGACAACCTGATCGACGGCGGCATCGGTAACGGCATCACGCTCGGCTCGCTCGAAGAGATCATCGCCGACGGCGGACCCGGCGGCATCATCGGCTGGGTCGTCAACGCCTTCGACCCCTGCGATCCCTGCGCACCCGGCGACGGTCATGTGCCGCCGCGCGGCGACGATGATGACACGCCGGAATATCAGTCCGTCGGTCCGCTGTACGACATCCTGATCGAGCACAACCGCATCTACAACATGGGCCTGAATGGGATCGGCGTGGCCGCGTTCTTCAGCATCGCCGAGGTCGACGAGTTCATCAGCGTCGAAAGCCTCACCATCGATCACAACGAGATCCGCTACTGCCTGTGGCGCCGCCTAGCTGAGATCGAACCGAAAATGCTGAATGCGATGGGCTACGGCGCGATCTCGCTGGCCGATGTCGAGAACCTGGTGATCCGCACCAATACGCTGATCGACAACGGGCCCAGTCATATCGAGCCGGTATGCGGCATCTTCGTGTTGCATGGCGAAGGCGTCGACATCAGCGACAATCGCATCGTCAACAACGGCGCCAAGAACGCGCAGCCGATGCACACCGGGAAGGACGGTGCGCGCGCCGGGATCAACATCGTGCTGGCGGTGCCGACGACCGTGCCGACGACGATTTTCGGTAGCATCTATCCGGTGCAGAACGGCGTCCCGGCGATCAAAATCCACGACAACATCGTCAGCCAGCCGCTCGGGCAGGCGCTGTTGCTGGGCGCGCTCGGACCGGTATCGGTGGTGAACAATCAATTCACCAGTCGCGGCATGATCATCCGGCTGAATCCGCTCTCCACCTCGTTCATCGCCGCCACCGTGGCCATCCTCAATCTCGGTCTGTCGAACGAGCTTTATGGACAGCTCACAAATTTCTCGGGGTTGGCGACCACGCCGTTCAGTGGTGCGTCGGATGCGACCGACGACGCGCTGGTGTTGCCGGGGCTCGATGACGCGAAGGCGGGCCGGTATCTCGCCAATGGCAACGTACTGTTTGCGAACAACCAGTGCACACTAGACCTAATGGAGACCGGCATCGGTTTCGCGCTGAGTTCGATCATGATCATCAGCCTCGACGATATCGGTTTCCATGCCAATCAATGCGAATGCAATCTGATCGACGATTTCGTCTACAGTCACGCCGTGCTGCTCGGCGCAGCGGTGCGCGCGAGCGACAACCGCTTCAAGGAAGGCATCGCCAATGCCCTGTATTCAGCCATGACCGCCGGACTATTCAACGCCACCACCAACAATCAGTCGACGCACTGCCTGTTGGTGCTCGGCTATCTGCCGGCACTCAAGGTCGATACCGGCAACCGCACTCTGCTGACTGCATTCCTAAACAATTATTGCCAGCGCGGCAAGGACAGTCTGATCGGCGCCGGCTTCAAACGAGGTAAATTCCTATGAGCACCTATACTCCCGATAAAAGAATCCCCTTCACCGAGATCGCCGTGAATCTCGACAGGACGCTGGACCAAGCTGACCCGCAGCGCGAGGCCGCGCTGGCGCAACTGTCGCGGGTGCGCAGCGCCAAGATGACCGCGCAAGCGCGTGAACAGAAACGTCTCGCCGAGAAACTTGGGGCGTTACATCCGCGCGTCAAGGCGCTTGCGCACAAACGCGAGGTGAATGCCGCGCTGCTGCGCGAGGTGAACCTCGATCTGGCGCGTGCCGCGACACCGGAGATCGACATCAACGACAATACCTGGCTGCTGCACGGACGCGTGCTTGATCGTGCACGGGAGGGACAATCCGGACTCACGAGCACGCTAATCGACGCCAAGGGCGGCTGGGTGCGTGAACTCGGTTATGCCTGCACCGACAAACGCGGTTATTTCAGGCTCAGTGTGGAGAAGGTCAAGACGGCGTCGGACAAACCTGAAGCCGGGCGTGAGACACAGGTCTATTTGCGTATCACCGACCGCAGCAACAAAGTCCTACACACCGACAAACCGCCACTGACACCGCGCCCCGGTCAGGTCGATTACCGCGAGATCACGCTCGGTGAACCGCCGGCGGAATGCCGCGCACCGGAAGGCGGCCCGACATCATCGCCCTGCCTGGATAAAGACTATAAGTCTTCACAAATTGACGACGACCGTAAGCCGTCGAAACTCAAGCCTAAGCAATGATACTGACGGCAACATATATTGTAGGAGCAGCGCAATGCGCCGTAATGCGAGGTTCAATCTCGCACCAGACCTATCGCGTTGAGACGGCGCTCCTACAACGGTGGCGGCCACACGCGATCCGAACGGGCATGACGCCATGAATACGGTGGCGGCTAAAACCCAGGTGCGCGCCGATGCGCCGCAATCCGCAACCAAGAAACCCGTGGCGATACGGCCGGGTGCCGCGCCACAACGTGGCGGCTGTGCGTGCGGCGGCGGATGTCCTCGCTGCAAGCCGCATACACCCTCTCTGGCAACATTCAGTGACGTCGCGACAGAGGAGGATTTCGAGGACCTGCGGGAAAGCAAGGACTTGCACGCGGTACAGGCATCATTGCCCAGGCCATCCGGCGATCCGCCGTCAATGATGCGCCAGCACATAGCCTCGACGTCACCCGCACTGCCGACAAGATCGGCGCTGACACAGTTGCCGGGCCTGGTGTCGGCATCACTCGCAACGCCGGGCACGACACTGAATGTCGCCACGCGCAGCCGCATGCAGTATGCCTTCATGTCTGACAGCGTCCGCAACCATCATCGCATACATGACACCACGGTAACACCTGAACGATCGATCAGTGCCGAATCGGAACCTCAGGAATGCGAGGCGGATGCGATCGCCAATGCCGTGATGCAACAGTTATCGGCAGCATCGGATGATCCGCCGAGCGATGAATTGGGCCTCGGCCGGATCCGCGTTCACATCGGACAACAGGCCGCAGCGGCCAACCACGCTGTCAACGCACGTGCCTTCACTGTGGGGGATCATATCGTTTTCGCGGACGGCCATTATGCACCGGGCACCGCTACCGGTGACCGCTTGCTCGCGCACGAACTGGTACATGTGTTCGCCTCGCGACAGGGTGTTCGGCAACCGCTGCTGATGCGCAACGGCAACGGGCCGGTACCTGAATCCGGCATCACCATGTCCGTGTCGATGGACGGCATCGTCTTCGATTTTCAGCAGCTCACCTATCAGGCCGGCGCGACCCGCCCCCAGTTAATGGCCTTGATGCTGCGCAGGTTGATCGGCACGCAATACCGGGCGGGGCTGGAAGAGGAGGTCATCACTCAATGGGAAGCGCGTATGAGTACGATCAGCAGCACTATGATCGACGACCTCGTCACGACCCGCACCGCCACCGTCGGTCAGCAGATCGGCCGCAAGCGGGTGAGCGGACCGGTTACGCTGTTACTCCTCAACGTCCTGGAGATGGAATTCAACCTGCATGTCGCACTGAACGACACGCATCGTGAACTGTTGCAACTCGGCCTGGCCGCGACTACGGCCTGGGCGGAAGTCCATGACGCGTTCCCGTACTGGTACACCGAATTCATGTTCCGGCGTGAAATGGCACAGCATGCCACGCTGCTGCGCGCCTGGCGCGACGTCGACCGCAGCGATCAGACAGCAATCGGGGGGGTGACCGGCCTGATACTCGGCGCGCTCGGGACGGCGATCGATGTCCTGGAGGCTGTGCGTGAGGATTTTACGCTGGCCAATGAGATTCATGATGAAACCGGAGACATCCTTGAGCGGCGAGACAAACAGGATTGCTCATTCGGTTATGCGGCATTGTGGAACCTGCAACTCTCGCCGACGCAGCGTCAAACCGAGGCGCCCGGCGGACCGGTACAACAGGAGCATGCATTAAATTTTCTCGCCTTCGTGCGCACCCAATCCGCGCTGTTGTCGGAGGCGATCGATCCCGCGAGCCATGCCACGCGCCGCGCGCTGGTGGCTCGCTTCACCCGCTTCCTGCTGCGCGTCGCGCACGGGACGACCGGCGATGAACGGCTGCTCAGCCAGCCGGCGCGCGCCAATGCGCCGGCTTGGCGTGCAACCATGTCCAGCTCACCGGTGTTGCAGCCACCGCTCTACGACGCGGTATTGGAGACCGACCACGCATTCACCATGTCATTGACGTATGGACACTGGATCGATGCCTTCGCGATCTACGCCTATCGCTGGGAGTTCATCCGTATCCCCGAGTCGACACTGACCACTGCACCGGATCTGACCATGGCAGCCGGCGAACGCCCGAGCTTCGGCACTACGCTCGACACCCGGCTGGCGCGTGCACGACGTTACAACGCCACCGATCTCGAACGCGTCCGCGAACGCCTGGGGGGCATGCCATTCGGAGAATCCGCGGAGGATCTCATCCAGGTCAATAACGCTTTGCGCACCGTCGGCACAGTGATCCGCACCTTCCTCGACCGCGCCACCGAACCGCGTTACGTGACGCGCATCGTTTTCCCGAGCGCCGGCATGTACGTGGTGCGTTGCCGCGCGATACCAGTCTTGGAAGGCGACGAGGAAGTCGTGCGCATGCCGAGCGTCGCGCTGTTGCCCGCCGTTGCGCGCAACCCCGATGAGATGGCGATCACACGGGTTCAGGAACAAACCCGCAGTGAATTCCAGATGCGTCTGCGCATGGCGGAGATTCAATCCCTGCTGACGGCGCCGTTTGCGCCGGAAGATGCCGAGTCGCTGCAGCGCGAGCTGGCGGAACTGCGCGCGATGCTCGCCGAACCGGGCGAGCAGTTGTCGCAACGCCTCGACATACTCGATCAGCAGATCAGAGTGCTGAATCGGCGTCTCGAATTGCGCCAGCAGATTCTGTCAATTGAAACGCAACTGGAGGCCCAACGTGATCAGACGCGCCTAGCGTCGTTGCGCCGCGAATTGAGCGCGGCCGGTGGCGACGCCGGCAACGCCTGGGATGAGACTCGTCAGTTGCGCGCGCTGGAAACGCAACGCGAGACAGTGCAGAACATGCTGAACACCCGCACGGCTAGCATTGCCGACGAGACCGGCACACGCTTCATCCCGCATACCACCTTCGTCTCCGATCTCGGCCACAGCATCTCGCTGGCGCTGGAGATGTACGACCGCGGCGAGCTCGATGGCACCTATCAGGTATTCATCTTCGATCTGACCACGCCCGACAGCGGCCAGGTGCTCGGCACCTCGCCGATGACCGCAACCCACCCGCGCCGTGCAGCGATATTGGATGGCCTGCGCGCATTGCTCGAGACCAGCAGCGACTATGGGCGCGGACGTGTCGCCATTAATATCGAGGGCGAGATCTCCACGCTGCGTGTCGAGGCGGGCACCGGCCGCATGTTGTCCGAAGCGATGGAATCCGGCGCAATGGTGCTGTCAATCGCGGCCATCGCCGCGGCGCCGTTCACACAGGGCGCCAGCCTGATGATTCTGCTGCCCGTCGGCGCCATCGGCGCAATCCCGTCGGCCTATCGTCTCTATCAGCGTTACGATGAAAACCGCCTGCGCTTGGATCTCGCTTCGGTAATGGATGTGGTGAACATCGTCGGGGGCGTGATCGGTTTGGCGCAGGTTGCCACGCCGCTGCGCATGGTGCGGGTCGGTCAGGCGTTGATGATCATGGGTATCGGCGCTGACGGCGCCGGCATCCTGTTGATGGGCGCGGGCATCATGGCGCAGTTGGCTGAACTGCAGAATCTGCCCGAACATGAACGCGCCGCGCATATGCTGGAGATACTCGGCAATGCGATGCTGCAGATCGGCATACAGGCCGGCGGCATGATCGCGCATGCACGCTATCAGGGACGCAGGTCACCCGGCGGTGGCGAAGAATCCGCCACCGTCACACCGCCACCCGACGCACCAGGCTTCCATCCACCGATCGAAGGCGCACCGGCACCCGGCGATCGCACGATGGCAGGGAGCGGTGACCGACCGCCGACACCGCCCGCAGTCCCGCCGCCGCATGCAGCGGCCGCAGACACGCCCACGACCCCCGCGCCGCGCGGCTCACCCGAGCACCTGTTCGATCAACTCGGCCAGGGTATCGATCGTTCACTGCCGCCGCCGCGACCGGCCGATCAGGTGCCGCACCCGCCGCTCCCCGGTGATTACCGCACCGGTCTGACCACACCCGATGCGGCGTATCGCGCTTACAACGAAGCGCTCGCGGTCTCGGCCGGCCGCGAGGTCGCGATCTATCACAATCCAACCACCGGTGAATACCGCGTGCGGATCGGTTCCGAAACTGGCGTCGGTGCACCGTCCCATGTGAGCTGGAATGCCTTGCTGCACTATCACCCCAATGAGAGTAACACACTAACGTTCCGCCTGCCCGCGCCGCAGGATTTCCGCGGCCTGATGTTCCGGCTGTACGGGGAAGGCGGGCTGGTGCGTGAATTCATCGAGTTCGATATTCCCGGTGTCGGACGCGGACGCACCGAGTACGGCATCAACCCCGGCAATCCCGAGCCGTTCTACGTCACCATCAACCGCCCCGACGGCACCTCGCAGACGCTGCGCTTCGCGCATGACGGCTCCTATCACGCCTATTGGGGCGATCGCACCATCCACGTCGAGCCGGGATCCCCAACCTACGAGGCGATGATCCGCGATATTCAGGCGTATGTCCGCTCACTCGGTCGCGACGCAGGCACCGGCTTCGGGCCGCCCGGCGCGCGCTCGGAATCCGGCACGCCAGAGACACCCGCGCCGCACGTCAGTCCGGGCGCGACCACCGGCCAGACCATCGTCGGCACCGGTGGTACGCCGCTGCCGCGCGATCTGCAGTCCGGCACCGGCGATCTGACCGCGACCGGCGTCGAATTCATTCGCGGTCGTTTCGAAAGAGTGCGCGACAGTCAGGGACGGCGAGTCGAATTGTCGACACTCGACGATCAGGCGATCATGGACATGTTCCCGAACCAGCCCGGCTGGCTTGAGGCAATTGTCGTTGCGCAGGCGCGCGCCGACTGGCTGGGACGCGCGACGCGCACCGATTTCGTGATGGCCAATCCGAATCAGAACTTCAATCAGGTTGCCACCAGTCTGCAACGCGCCGTCGATGCGGGCAGCACTGGACACACGATGCATGATGCGATCCTCGGTTGGAGTGTCTGGGACTTTGTCCGCGAGATGCTGGCGCAGAACGATCCGACCCTGACACCCGCGTACAACGCCCTGGAGACCCATGCCGATCCGCAAATCCGGCAACGCTGGCGAGAATTCAAGCTGTCCAGCCGCGCCGGCGACATGTCGGGTTTCTTCCTCGGCACAGTCGGCAGCAAGCGACCCGATATCGTCGAGGTCAACCTCAGCGGCAACACGATTCATATCGTGGATGCGAGCTTCGCCTACAGTGACCCGATCCACAATTTCAAGAGCGCATTCTATCGCACGGTGATCGAAAGGCTGATCAATGTCACCACGGTCACTTCGACGGACTATCGCGCGCCGTTGCTACAGACACCGGTTGGGCCATGACACGCTCACTCCTGTGCATCTCATCATGCAGCGCATGTCTGGCAAGGCGGCACATTGAAGTTCCGCATCCCGGCAGGAATGCATTATCGCCGAGTGCCAAACGCAGTGCTTGGGGATTGCTGTATTTGACTACAAGGATTCGGAGGTGAGCATCACATGCATCTCATCCAGCGCCTGATGACCGGAAAACCTCCACGTGGCCCCCTGCTTGCGAGGCGTGCGCCGGCAAGTGGTCCACGTATACCGGACGCCTCTCAAGCGACATGCATTTGCGGTGGCATTTGTCCGCGTTGTCGCACTGCCTCCTCGACACAAGACATCCCGGTGAGCGCACCCGGCGACACTCCGGAGCGTGAAGCGAATCAGTTCGCGGATCAGATGCAGGAGCCCGCCGAAGCAACGCGGCAGACAGCGATGCCGCGCGCAGCCCCGCAACCAGCACCGGACACACATGGCTTGTTCGCAAATACCGGCACGCCGTTACCGAACGACACCCGCGAACGTTTCGAGCCGCAACTGGATATCGATCTACGTGGGGTCCGCGTCCATACCGATCCGGACACGGCGCGCACTGCGCGGCATTTGCATGCGGAGGCCTTCACGCTGGGACACGACATCGGTTTCGCTGCACGGCGCTACGCGCCGGAAAGCAGCACAGGACAACACCTGCTCGCGCACGAACTCACTCATGTCGCGCAGCAACAGCGCGGTGCGGACAGCGGCACGGCGTATCGCGCCGTCAGCCCGGATTACGACACCATCGAAAGCAATCTCACCTACGGCATCATCGACTGGGCGATCACCGATGTCGAGGCGCACGAAGTACTGACCCTGCTCGACGGGCTGTCGGACCGCGATCTCGCCGACACGGTCGCGGCAATGGATCGTGACGGGCTGGTCGACCGGCTGCTCGACAATCTCACCCGTGAGGACGAGGAACGCTATGCGGTGCTGATCGGCCGCATCAACCGACACCGCTCCGTCTCGCATTCGGCCAACTGGATTATCGATCGCCTGAGTTACGGCTTCTTCGACTGGGCGATTACCGACGATGATGCGCATCGTGCGTTGACGTCACTGATGGGTCTGGAATCGCAAGAGCTGCGCACAGTGGTGGGGCGCATGATCAACGAAGGCGTATTCAACCGGCTGGAGGAGGAATTGCCCGACGAGGATCGGGTGCAGTTCCCGGCATTCCTCGCACGGCTGCGCGCGATCCGCGATGAATTCCATGCGCTGGTCGCCGCGCATACCACGTTTCTGCGCAGTCGCCCCGAGGCCAGCAATAGTCCATCCGGCGCGGGCGCGGTGATCCGCGGCACGGTCAGCAGCACCGGTTACGGCGGTTCACGCGCGACCTGGCCCGATCTGTCCGATGACGTGCAGGCGGAGTGGCGGCGCCGCGCCGCCGTGGTGATCGCCAATGTTATCGAAAGTGTGCGCGGCACCGATCTCGAACCAATCCTGGCGCGGGGCAGACTGGTGTTCAATCCAGAGGAGTCTGAACGGCTCAATGCCTATGCGTATGTGGTCGGCGCGAACCAACTCTATTTCGGCCGCAGTTGGGTCGAGGACGCCGAGGGTAATCCGCGCAGCGTCTGGCAGAGTATCGCGCATGAACTCGGCGGCCACGAAGAGTTCGGCGCCACCTGGTCGTGGGAGATCATGCGCGCAACGCTGGCCGGCCTTACTCCCGAAGAACGCCGCGAGGCAGTCAGTGGTGTGAATTCGGTATACAGCGCCTATGGCTACCTCGAAACGGAAATCTATGCCGAATTGCGTGAACTCTATCATCGCATTCCAACCAGCGGCGGCGACCGTCCTGACTTCGACGTACCGCAGCAGTTGCGCAGAATCCGCGACGCATTCGGCCCCGATGTCGGGCGCCAGATTGTGCTGCGGTTGTATTACCGCGTACTCGGCGACCCGCGCATCAGTGATTCTGCACGGGCCATTTTATACAACGCGGTGCAGTCGGTGTTCGGCATGTTTCCCTATGCTGATACATTGATGCCTTAATAAAACTCAGATCTCGAATTAAAAGACTTTTTTATGACTTTAAGGATAAGAAATTCAACGCGACATCAGAGAGTACGCTGCCGAATCCAATTCGTCGCCATCAGTGGTCAGTGGCCGAGGGCACAAGGGGAAATTTCAACATCCTGCTAAAGGAACTCAAGCAACGTCAACTGTATGTGCCCCGCGGCATGGTAACCCCGGCTGAAATCGCGGCCGTGTGCGTCGCCAATGTCGACACGGCACTGATCGAATCACATTGGGATGCGCTGGTGCACTTGACTGCCTCAGTGATGAGCGACCACACCGGCGCGGTGGCGGTGTTGGCGCGTTTCGGCTCGACCGCCCCAGGGTGTTAATCAGCGTGCAAAACTGCCAGGAATCCGGGGTGAGCTGCGCCGGGTGCTCAACCGTGGCGAAGCGGTCAACGCCCTCAAGCGCGCCATTTACACCGGACGGGTGAGTCCCGCGCGGGCCAGGTGTGTCGATGAGATGCAGGCAATCCTGTATCGCTGGGCCAACCGCAGGCAGATCGTTCCGCCCAAGTTGATCGGTAAGATTGCACACACACGGCTTGAGGGGGAAAGTGCCGCGAAAACTACTGCCGTTGGCTGAAATCGACCACTATTCATGGCATAGAACTCGCATTACAAATGAACAGCAATACCAGCATTATCAATAATTAGCTAAACAACCCCCGCGTCGTTGCAGGCTTTGCGTACCGTCAGTTATTGCACTGAAAACGAGGGAATCCCTATATCGACGTTTAACTGGATGCAAAAAGATTTTCGCGGGCGAAAATTGAAAATAGTATCGGAAGAGCTGCTGGTTCAACTCTTTCAGAGAGGTGATCAACGTGCGTGTGGTGGATTGAGAAGAAGCGCTGGAAGAGTGGTCCAACGCTGTGCTCAATAAGCTAACTGCTTACAGGGGGAAAATATCTACGGGGAAACTTACGGATGCTCACTGTATTTCTGTGTAGCTCCCTGCAGTGCATAATAATATTCTCTGTAATCCATTAATAAATTCCCTGTTATTCCTTCCTAGGTAGAATCTAAAACCGCTAAAAGGGGCTTGGTATAAGAAATAATAGACAATGGTTTAGGCGCAGATAGATGGAAACATGTTAAATTTCCTTGCAGATTTCCCTGTTAATGGGAATTTAAGGGAAATCTCTAACAGAGAATGGTTTACTCATGACTCGCTGATCCGCCAATTGCTTTGTAAGCAAGTCGTTTTATCTCTGTTATTTTTTCTTGCCCACCTTCTAACCCCCATTTCTTTTGCGATTAGCTGATGCGGTTTGACCGTGAAGCGATGGTCCATGGTAAACCGGGAAATTGCCAGATGGAACATATCGGTTTTAAAAACTCTTAATCCGTAGGTCGAACTTTCGAGCCGCTCACGACCGGGTCTGTGTAGGTATTGCCAAAGCGGATCAGGGTATTGAAACGCTAGCAGTAGAGGATGGTTGGGAGGGCGAGGAGAGGAATAAAACATTATTCCTCTGCAAAAGATCCAGAGGTGCTCTCAATTCCGATACTTTCTTCCGCGTTGAGAATCGGATGTGTTTGAGTTGTATTCGTAAAATTCTCTGCTATCTTTATATAAGAGTGGTTTTACTATACCCATCTCTAGATTCGTGGCGCCCAAAGCTTGGAGAATAAAAATGAAAATCGCGATGCTATTGTTGAGTATGGTATTAACAATAAGTGGATGTGCGTCACGAATATTGAAGACCACTTCAGTACCAGCGGTTAGTGGAGATCCTGCCACTGGTATTGTCTACTATCTTCCTAAGGCATTAATTCCAATAACAATCACTTTTGGCAGTAAGTCTTCTGAAGCTGCTACCGGTGGCGATAATAAAACCGCAAATTCTACAACTGCAACTGCCACTACTCAGACTGTAACAAACAACATAAACGTAAACGTCTCTCCTGTTAAACCAAACAAACCACCCGAATCAGCACCAAAGACTTATGAAATAAACATCGGTACGCCTAAGCTGATAGCGGATACCTCGAGGACGTATTTCTTAAACTACGAATCTGAAGCTATTACAGATGATAATGTGTCAATCGGGGTGGGACCTAATCAATTGCTTCAAACAGTCAACACAATTTCAACTGATCAGTCGGGGCAAGCAGTTACTTTGCTTGCGAAAATTGGAATAGACATCGCAAAGATAGTGATGATGAGTTTTTGGGAGGGCGCCAGTCCTTCAAAGTATAAAATAGATCAAACTAATAAGTGTGCCTACCGGGACGATATTAAAATCAATACATATTTGGATGTTACGGCACCCAATGAAAGAATGTTTTCGCGAGCGAAATTGAATGAGTTATTGGCCGACCACGGTATTGAATTTGTTGTAACTCCAGATTGCAATTCAGCGAGCGACGGCAAAAAATGTACGACTGCAGACTCTCCCCCTCTTGGGGAAAACTCTAGCGTGCTTTTCCGAGGCCTGACAGACTATGGCGTGACCGTTCGAATTAATGCGAAACTTCCAGATGACATTAAATGGTGCAAAGGAATAGTTATAACTAATGACATTAGGGAATACAGCTTAATGCTGCCGAATAATGGTCCGGTCTATGCCGTGGATGTTAGCCGAGCTCGATTTGTAACAAAAAAGACCAATTTAACAATAGCGGATGGTATGTTAAATAAGATCGACATTGATAAACCTAGTTCAGTAGTGGGGGGCCTTAAAGTGCCACTGGAGATTCTTGAAGCAATAATCGCTATTCCAGGGGAATTGTTAACTTTGCGTATCAAACGAATACAGGATGAAGGCGTCCTGACCAAGGCCCAAGGAGATTTACTCCTTAACGAAATTCAGCGATTAAAGAACGAGAATCTCCTCCAACAACAACATAATTCTCCTGCAGCAAACTAAATGGATATTTAATTATTAGAACGTGTGCCTGAGGCATCCTTAGAATTTAGCCGAATAATAGCCCGGAGAAAATACTGCCGGGCTATTATTACAAGTATCCTCTGGTAAGAGCGGGCGAGCGGCACCGTAGAACTGCGTGAGGATTCAGCCGTAAGCTTCTTCCTTTAAGAGACAAGCAAGAAGTAGAACTTTCTGGCAGGTGACGTCATCCCCAAAAACTAGGGTAGCTCTAAATTAGAGTAAAGTCGCATCTGGCTCCCCCTACTGAAGGAGTTTGAAGCGATGAAGAGATCCTGATTTACGGAAGTACAGGTGGCATACGCGTTGCGACAGGCAGAAGCCGGCATGCCAGTGATAGACGTGTGCCGCAGCCTTGGCATATCCGAAGCGACGATCTCACATCTGGAAGAAGAAGTATGGCGACCTGGGTGCCAGCGAGGTCAGGCGGTTGCGCCAGCTTGAAGAAGAGAATGCAAGGTTGAGCGCGTGGTGGCTGATTCTACGCTGGACAAGAACATCCTGCAGGAGGTCATCCGAAAAAAGTCTGACGCCGACACGCCGCCGGGAAATTGTTCAATGGCTCATCGATATGTGCAAAGTGAGCGTTGAACGGGCGTGTCGGCTGGGCAATTTCTCTCGCGGCGGTTGGTACCGCAAGAGTACGGCCAGGGATCAGTCAGGATTGCGCATGCGTATCCGCAACATTGCCATGAGCCGTCCACGGTTTGGTTACGAGCGCATTCATGTCCTGCTACGGCGCGAAGGCTGGCATGTCAATCTCAAGCGTGTCCATAGGTTGTATGCCTGGAAGGGCTTCAAGTGCGCATGCGGGTACGCCGGAAGAAGCGCATGAGCCTGCACCGTGGGCCGGCACCGACGCCCACAGGACCAGGACAGCGTTGGAGCATGGATTTTGTGCACGATCAACTGGTCAATGGACAACCGCTGCGGGTTCTGACGGTCGTCGATAATTGGAGTCGTGAGAGCCCGGTATTAGAGGTGGGATTTCGGTTAACCGGCAGCAACGTGGCTGAGACACTCAGCCGGGTTGGCAAGACGGTTCGCCTGCCCGCATGCATCACGGTGGACCATGGCACCGAATTTACTTCCAGGGCATTGGACTTCTGGGCTTGGGAGAACAAGGTGCAGCTTGACTTCACGCGCCCTGGAAAGCCTACGGCAACGAGCTTTGCGAGTCATTCAATGGTCGGCTACGCTATGAATGTCTGAATACTCACGAATTCGAATCCCTGGCGCAGGCAAAGCGTATCATCAAGGCTTGCGACACGATTATAATGATCACGGACCCCACGGTTCACTTGGAAAACTGACCCCAAGCGAATACGTTAAATCCAACCAGGTCAGACTGCCACAAGCGGCCAGATTCTAGTTTTGAATCCCAGCAGAATTGGGGGACGTCACGCAGGGAAAAATTCTACTTCCGATCTGTCTACTTGACGAGGGAGCTTACGGTAGCTTGAATGTCAACGCTTGCATGAGGCCGGTAGCCAGTGTGAAAATGACTAGGCTGACATTAAAGATCCGATCATAAGATTCAGCTGATAGCTGTTCTGCCACAAAGGCTACTGCGCGAAGTAATGGTTTGAAGTGCACAATTGCAACTGCCAAGGTGGAAGTTATCAGTATGACGGACGAAGACGTAGCGATCATTATAACGATCAGGGATAAGTGGACCGTACGATCTGTAAAAGTCATCATAAGAGATAAGACCATTGGCGCTACCGATGGTCCCCCAAGCAGTATCGCGCCAGCAGCCGGTATGGAAGCGAGGATTGGGACATCATTAGTCAGGTACACGTAAGTAGCTAAAGGCAGAAACACGATGACGGTTGGAAATGTATAGTACGATATCACTCCAATGCCAATGTTGATGATCAGTCGACTCAGGGTTTTTTTTGTAGGTGCTGTCGCGGAGCGTACTACCCATTTGGCCAGAAGTAGCTCCATCAAGAAGTAGACCGGAAACGATACAATTGAGCAGAAGACAATAGTCAATGTGATAACTATTCTTGGATCGGTAGCAAAGGGCCACTGCTTTTGCCATGAGTTTGCTAGCTGTGTTATTACTGTCCACCATATAAGCGAGCCGACAAATGTAAGCAACGCTATCTTTTTTTTGGATAACACACGATTTGGACCCGTATAAATGGCATGAATGAACTGCGTGGCCAATGCAAGGGCAGAGCTTGATTGAGTATCTTCGAGCCGTTCCGTTGTTCCAATCCAGAGTTTTACAAGTAGTTCCCGTGTAGCCCTTGACTTGAGCAAGGCGGACAGCAGCATCCCGATCAGCGATGCATAGAAGCAAATCCAAACTGCCTTCTCCAGTATTAGCAAACTCATCCCGTCCTCTTTATTTCAATTCATTTCGAGCGAACTAGGACTAGAACTAGGGCCTGTTAACTCTAATAACTATATTGCATGTATTCAGCTATACTTACGGGCATGGAAATCACTCAAGCCCAGTACGAGCGAATCGTACACTGTCTGCCACTTCAGCGGGGCAATGTCAGTCTCAGCAATCTAAGCGTATTGAACGCCATTTTGTATGTGGCCGAGCATGGCTGCAGGTAGCGCGGTCTGCCCAAACGCTTCGGTAATTGGCACACTATCTACACTCGCATGAATCGCTGGAGCAAGAGTGGTGTGCTGGATCGGGTGTTTGAGCAGTTGCAGCGCACACAGATTGCTCGCATCAAGATCGAGGCCGTTTCCCTGGATAGCACCATTGTGAAGGTTCATCCGGACGGCACTGGGGCATTAAAAAAAACGGCCCCCAATCCATTGGCAAATCCAGAGGCGGGTGGACCACCAAGATTCATATGGTTGCCGCGGATGCTCGAACGGCTATAACGTTTGCGCTGTCCCCCGGACAGGCTCACGATGCGCTGGAGGGGCGCAAGCTGCTCGGCAGCCTGGACAAGCCCCGCTGGCCAGTTTATCTGCTAATGGATCGCGCCTACGAGGGAAAGGAAACACGGCAACTAGCGTTGGACCTGGGTTTCATTCCGGTAGTCCCACCCAAGATCAACCGGCTTGAGCCTTGGGAATACGATAAGGTTATGTACCGGCGGCGTAACGAGATTGAGCGACTGTTCAGGAGACTGAAAGGATTCCGCCGTATCTTCTCGCGCTTCGAGAAACTTGATGTAATGTTCACTGGCTTCATCCACTTCGCCTTGATCGTCGAAGCACTTAGATTGTGTTAACAGGCCCTAGATTTCAGTTGGCACTTTTTATCGGGAGTACATCAGACTATCGGCTACATCAGTCCGGTACAGTTCGAAAATCTGCAATGTGCTTAACGATGTGTCCGTGAAACTGGGGGAAGCCCACTCTCCACCACAAGTCATAGGAATGGAATTTACTGTGTTTAAGAACGTCGCACCACTCCGCCAGTTATCCGTCATTCGCAATCTTTAACCTTTGGGCATCATCTCGCGAGAAACACTCTCGCACTATTCTCAGGGTCCTTAAAGACTTTTCAATGGCGATTGGTTGCGAGTTAAGATTAACTCGATTTGCTGATAGGCTCCTAATAGGTTCAGCAGAGGGCTATCGCGACACGGATGACTACAACTCATCTGGTATTTTCTTTAGACTTTCCGACAAATTGCGCATCAACCTCAAATCGCTCTCAAGCGCCTCGGCTTGGCCGATTTTAATCCTGGCAAAGTCACGGTGCGCGGGATTAAGCAACAGATTGAGCTCAGCCGGAATTACCGCACTGGGCACTTCCAGTATGCAATATTTGGTACTGTGCAGCCATCGACTACCGATTTCCAGAAGGGTCTCGCGCGCTTCGAGAGTGCGCCAATGCTCGGGGAGCTGTTTGAAATCGATTTTTAGCCTCGCAATATCGCCGGGAATTTCTGCGGGAATCAATACGTAGTTGGCGCGTAGCGGTTCATCCTGGACCAGCATTTCGAGAAAAGCCAGTGATCTGCTCTGAGCGGTGTAAACCACCGCCTCACCTTTGCGGTTCCAACGGCCGCCGAACAGACGCGCGCCCTCGCCGGAAAAAGCCGTTGCGGCTAAGCGGTGGGTAACGATGCGCCATACTACTTCCGTCACGCAAAAACGCCGTGTTCAATTCTACCCAGTGTATCTATCACAGAGGCGGCCCCGAGATCGGTATCCAGCATGGATAGCGGCGTAGCACCGCCGAGGCTGGCGTTGGGTGATTTCATCCAATCCAGCGCAACCGGCCCATCTTCAAACACTTCGGCGGCACGTTCAATAACCCGTGCCAAGCGCAGCAATTTGCCAGATTCCTCACGATTGAGTACCCCTTCCTTCTTGCGTCGAACCAGTGTGCGTTCGGGAATGTCCAGCGCGCGGGAGAGTTCGGCCTGCCGCACGTTTAGCCGTTGCATGACTGCATCGATCGCGGAGGCGGGTATGCCCTTGCGCACCAGGTCGATCCACTCAATTGTGGAACGCGGGTGGGTCTGCAATACTCGTTCACCGCCAAGGACGCTGAAGGCAGAAAACGGTGCGTGGACGATTGCTGGGGAAAAAGAAGTCATAGGAATATCACTCAATCGCACTTTCGGCTAAAGCCTAATGGCTTTTAGCATATACAAAATTGGCGTTAGGACGCAGCTTATTATCGAACCAACACATAAAAACATCGAGCTACATCTCAAGCAAGCGAAAGGTTGAGATGATGAAGACGGCATCCGAACACCGCAGCGCCTGCCGTAACCGCTTCGCTCGCTGAATCAGAAAGTATCGTTAATAGCCCTTTCCGACGGTCTTCCTTTCTAGCGCTTCACAAATTTTCTGCATTCCAACTCTTTCAATCGATAAGACGTGCAAGTCGAAGACAATATCTCTCGCCAGTTTACCGCTGATAGACTTGTTGGGGCATCTGTGCAGGTATTCGACACAATTCCCGCTGACCATCTCAAGCGTCCAGGTCATTCGATCTCCTGCTTATGATCTCTTGCACAGTCCCCGCTGCGATGTGCTGCACCAGGTTATAGAAGATAATCGGCACCATTACATTTGGGTAAGAAGATAAGACTAAAGATGCCAGTACCAAGCCGGTCCCGTTATTGTTCATCCCCAGCCCGAACATGAGCGAAACGCGCTCAGCCTGGTCCAGCTTGAAAAAACGGCTCATGCCATACCCTGCGGCAAACAGCGTGCAGCATAGCCCTGCAGTAATGGCCAATGTGATCGCAAGGAAGTCGTAATCACCCTCAGCCATGGCTTGTGGCAACGATACTGAAGCATTGGAGTAATTAAGCAGCAATAAAACGATACTATTGATGAACTTCAGATAAGGCATGCCGCTGGTTTGCCAATCCTCGTTAACTATCAAGCGCACCGCGATGCCCAGCAATGACGGAAACACCACCCAAAGACCCAGAAAGGTCCCCGAGCCATACGCTGCCAGACCGTGCAATACCGCCTCGTACTCCTCCGAGGCCATTTCGCCAAATACGTGAAATGCTACCGGCGTGACGACTGGGCTCAAAATCGTGGAAAAAAAGACCAGCCCCAGGCTCAGGGCCAGATTACCATTGGCGTTTTGCGCCCATGCGGTTGACGATCCGGCGATCGGCATGGCTGCCACCAATGCCAGACCCACGAGAATATGCTGGACTTCTATTGGTTCATACCAGAGCCGCATCGCTATCGTTATGCCAAAAACATAAACGATGGGAATAGCCAGGTTTGCTGCCAACCCGGCCAGCAATACGTATTGTTTCTGCAAGATGTTTTTCAAATGGGATATTTTCAGCCCCAGGCCCGCGTTGAACATCAGCATGGCGAGCATGATCATCAGCAACGAAATATTTGTTTTCTGCTGAAAGATGGTGATCTCGCCGAAAGAAACACTCCTGATCCATAATCCCGCGCCAGGCACAAATATGGCGATGACATATGCGGTAATCAGGAACCAGAGCAGATGGCGATGGAGAAAGTGGGATATCGAGAGCAGGATCATGGGGTGGGTCCGGGCGCCAGCAAGAAGTACGTCCTGCAAATCCTCATCATCATCTCCCGGCAATTAAGCAGATTTACGCACTGTCAGCTCGATCTTTGCGTGGGAGGCAGTAGCCGCGCATAAGGTCTAGCAGAAAATATCCAGCAAGGTACGTGCCACTAATCAACAACTGATTAATAAGTGAGGAACGAGTCATGCTATCAGCGGTGTGTCCACTTTAGAGACAAGCGAAGTTCACTGAACGGACAAGTTCGATCTCAAGGCTCCACGCCGCAGCAAAGCCGGATCAAGCGAATCCAGAAACTTGGACAGGCCAATATGTGATGATCCTGCTCAACCCAGGCCGTACTGATCACGGCAAACAGAAATCCAGGCTCCGGTATTTCAGCAAATCGCCTATCCTCCAGCAGGACCGCTTTCTAATACACGAAAAGGGACAGCCAGCGGGACGGCGCATGCCTCACGCTTATCTTTAAAAAAGAACAGACAAAAGTGGACGAAAAAGCTATCTCCATCCCCTCACCGCTGCAAGCGCTCCTCAAGGATTATTTTTTTTGGGTACTTCTTGGGCTTCTTGTCTTGCTGACCGTAGCGGAACCCGGGCAACTCACCACCTACCCCACGCTGGTGGATTGGCCGACCATCGCCGCACTGACCGGCCTGCTGGTACTCACCAAGGGGGTAGAACTCTCGGGCTACCTGCATCATCTTGGCAAGCGCCTGATCTTGCGGATGCCTACCGATCGGGCCGTGGCTATCCTTCTTGTGCTGATAGCGGCCATGCTGTCGACCTTGCTAACCAACGATGTCGCGCTCTTCATTGTCGTTCCGCTGACCGTAGGCCTGCGTGCGGTGAGTACCGTACCGGTAACGCGACTTATCGTCTTTGAGGCACTTGCAGTAAATGCAGGGTCTGCGCTAACGCCCATTGGAAATCCACAGAATCTGTTTCTCTCCCAACTCTCGCAGTTGTCGTTTTATGAATACACTGGGGCGATGCTGCCGCTCGCCTTGATTTTACTTGTTCCGCTCCTTTTGCTTACGACCTTTACATTTACCGGCCGCAGCATCGTCAGCAGAGACGACACCAATCGGCTCCCGCTGAATAAGAGGCTGCTGTATCTGTCCCTGGCATTGTATCTTCCATTTCTGGTATGCATTGACTCGCATCAGGCAGAAGCAGCGGTAGTTCTGGTGCTTGTAATCTTTTTGGTTATCCAGCGCCAAGTGCTCGCGCGGGTCGATTGGACACTAATTCTGGTATTCATACTCATGTTTGTCGACATGCGATTGATCGCGCGGGATCCAATAGTCAACTCAGCTATCGAGCAGATAGGGCTAAGCGATCCTCAGCGAATTTATTTCGCAGGCATCATCATTTCACAGCTCATCAGCAATGTGCCGACCGCGATACTGCTGGCCGAGTATTCGGATGACTGGAAGCTCATAGCCTATGCCGTGAATGTCGGCGGCTTTGGCTTTATATTGGGTTCACTTGCCAATATCATTGCACTTCGCATGGCCCATGACGGAAGAGCGTGGCTGACGTTTCATGCGTTCTCTCTACCCGTTCTATTAGTGGCCAGTGGACTCGTCTACCTATGGTTGTTCGTCTTTTAGAGACTTGCCCACTTCGGACAGAACCGCATCAAGAGGTTGCTGCAAACCTGTATTTATTGACAAACCATAAGCACAGCACGAACCACGGCTATGAGAATAAAGGTGTTTTCACCATTTTACCGGGCGCTGAAACTCGCCTTCAACATCTGACTATTCTCCGACCCGAGCCATTGCGGTATTGAGGGGCGTGTCGTTGTCTGCAATATTTAAGGGTACCGGCTCGCGCAGGAATAAAAGCTTGCCACCTTTTTCCCGAATCACGGCCTCTTAAAGCATCTGCGACAAATTGTCGCGCGACAATTTGTCACATTCCTATAGTGATAAAAATCGATTATCCTGTTGACAGATATTCTTCTTGAAGTTGAAAAACTGCCAAGATGTAATAAGGGTATCTGTAATCATGTTTTATCTGTTGTCGCAAGTAGTCTCGTAGTCGGTTTTAACGTATTACCTTCCTTTACATTCTGGGTTCGTCGCACCTCCCCGCAGTGTTACGAACCCTTTTCTTTTTCAGGTTGAACTTACCCGGTTGCTGTTCATTGAACCCACGTCCTTTCGGGTCTATCTTTTACTGTGCCCTTAAACAGGATCCTGCGACAAATTCTCACGGATGAATAGCGTTTTTTTCTACCATTTACTATGGATAACATATTTTATCGATAGCTGATTACGATTAATGATAGACACGTCGCCAAACTTGGTTGCGGATCTTCGGGTTAGCAACTCCGCCGACCTCGTATACCTGAAAAATTGGTTATACTCTAGACTGGAATTAGCTATTTATTATGGGTACCCTGTCATTCCCCAATCGAGCGGTAGCAACGGCCAAACGGGGCTTACCAGGCTGTAGCACCTGTTATGATTGATACCTGCTCTACTATGATGCCCGTGAAAGTAACGCGGCGATAAGCAGCAAGTAGCGCATCTTGCTCAGCCGTATTGAACAATTTTGAACAATTCCCGGCGGCCCGCTTGGACATGCTTCTGACCAAGGGAGTCCGCCACTCGCACGCTCACATTCGTATTGCTATGCCATTGCCGCCGTCGCGCCCTTGCTGGCAAACTTGAGGGTTCATTCAGAGGTTCCTTGGCAAAAGCGCTTATTTTGACGTACCACACCAAATTTCATTTCGCTATGCCGCATGATTGAGATCGTCCGCGTTGCCTTGCGGCGCCCGTATACTTTCATTGTACTAGCGATCCTTCTCCTGATTATCGGTCCGCTGGCAGCCCTTCGCACGCCAACCGACATCTTCCCGGACATTCGCATTCCGGTAGTTGCGGTGGTGTGGCAGTATACTGGCCTGCCCCCGGATGAGATGGCTGGGCGCATCACCACCCTGTTCCAGCGCTCGCTGACAACCACCGTCAATGACATCGAGCACATCGAAGCGAACTCATATGTGGGTTCCGGCGTCATCAAGATATTCTTTCAGCCGGGCGTGGATATAGCGACGGCCAACGCCCAGGTCACGGCAATCGCTCAAACCGTCGTGAGGCAGATGCCGCTGGGTACGACGCCGCCGCTGATCCTCAATTATAACGCCTCGACAGTGCCGATCCTGCAGCTCGCGTTATCTGGAAAAGGCCTGTCGGAGCAATCGCTGTCCGATCTCGCCCTCAACACGGTTCGCACGCGCCTGGTCACCGTGCCGGGCGCCGCGATTCCCTATCCATACGGCGGCAAGACACGACAGATACAGATTGACATGGACCCATCGGCGCTTCAGGCACGCGGGTTGTCCGCGCAAGACCTGGGCAATGCACTTGCCACGCAGAACCTGATCACCCCGATTGGTACGCAAAAAATAGACTCATTCGAATATACGTTGCAGTTGAACAATGCGGCAACCCTGGTCGATGACCTGGGCGATTTGCCGGTCAAGACTGTCGACGGCGCAACGATTTATATCCGCGACGTCGCCAATGTGCGCGACGGTAATGCGCCGCAAACGAATATCGTACATGTTGACGGCGCGCGCTCGGTGGTGATGTCGGTACTGAAGAATGGCGTGACTTCGACGCTCTCCATCGTCGCCGGCATCAAGGCCAAGCTTGCCGAGATCAAACCGTCGCTGCCGGAAGAGCTTGAGGTCAAGCCGCTTAACGATCAATCGTTGTTCGTGCGGGCTGCAATCAAGGGTGTTGCGTTAGAGGGGACCATTGCAGCGGTGCTGACAAGCATCATGATACTGCTATTTCTCGGCAGCTGGCGCTCGACCCTGATTGTTGCAGTGTCCATTCCGCTGTCGGTTCTCGGCTCGATCATCTGTCTCGCGGCGCTCGGCGAAACCCTCAATATCATGACGCTTGGCGGCCTCGCGCTTGCGGTCGGCATTCTCGTCGATGATGCCACAGTAACTATCGAGAGCATCAACCTGCATCTCGAGCAGGGCAAGGATGTCGAGACCGCAATCATGGATGGCGCGACACAAATCGCAACCCCGGCATTCGTTGCGCTGCTGTGCATCTCTATCGTTTTCGTACCGATGTTCCTCCTTGAAGGCGTCGCACGCTTCCTGTTCGTACCCATGGCGCTGGCGGTCATTTTTGCGATAGCGTGGTCGTTCATCCTGTCGCGTACGCTAGTGCCGACGATGTCGAAGTACCTGCTGCATCCGCATACGCCGCGCGACGAGGGGGAGAAACCGTCGCAGAATTTCCTGGTGCGTTTCCAACGCCGCTTCGAAGCCGGATTCGAGCGCCTGCGCACGAGCTATCGAGAATATCTGAAGCTTGCGCTCACACATCGGCGCGTGTTCGTTATCGGTTTTCTTGCGTTCGTGCTTGCCTCATTTTTGCTCCTGCCATTCCTCGGCCGCAATTTCTTTCCCGCGGTCGATAGTGGCCAGATCCTCATGCACGCGCGCACCCAGGTGGGCACTCGTGTGGAGGAGAGCGCGAATCAGTTCGCGGAAATACAGAAAGCAATCCGAAAAATCATTCCGCCGCACGAGATCGGCGCCATGGTTGACAACATCGGCCTTCCGCCCAGCAGCATCAACCTGACCTACAACAATACCGGCGTCATGGGAACCCAGGATGGCGACATCCAGATCGCGCTGAAAGAAGGCCACCAGCCCACTGCCGACTACGTGCGCAGGTTGCGCGAGGAACTTCCGCGCCAATTTCCCGGTGTGACATTTTCGTTTCCTCCGGCTGACATCGTCAGCCAAATCCTGAATTTCGGTTCGCCGGCACCAATCGAGCTACAAATCCGCGGTAATGATCTGGATGCGAATTTCGATTACGCCAACTTGCTGCTGTCCAGGATACGTATGATCAGCGGCATCGCCGACGTGCGCATTCAGCAGTCGCGAAGCCGGCCGATTTTCGATGTCGATGTCGACCGCACGCGCGCGCAGCAGGTCGGTGTCACCATGCAGGATGTCACAAGCGCCTTGGTGGCCAACCTGGCTGGCAGCAGCCAGGTAGCGCCGACTTTCTGGCTGAATCCGCAGAATGGCGTACAGTATCCAATCGTGATACAGACGCCGCAGTACCGGCTCGATACACTCGCCGCGCTTGCCAACCTGCCGGTTGGCGGCAGTGCCGGCAACCCACAGGTGCTCGGCGCGCTTGCCAATTTCACACGCACCAGCGGCAACGCGCTGGTCAGTCAATATGACATCCAGCCAATGGTGCAGATCTTCGCAACTACGCAGGGGCGCGACCTCGGCGCGGTTGCGGTCGAACTTCGCCGCATTCTTGACGATACTGCAAGTCTGGTACCGAAAGCATCGACCGTCAGATTGCTCGGTCAGGTACGCACGATGGAAAGCGCGTTCTCGGGCCTGCAGTTTGGCTTGCTCGGTGCAATCGTGCTCATATACCTGCTGATTGTCGTAAACTTCCAATCCTGGACAGACCCGTTCGTCATCATCACCGCGTTGCCGGCTGCGCTTGCCGGCATCGTCTGGATGCTATTCGTGACATTCACTCCGATCTCGGTGCCGGCGTTGACCGGCGCAATCATGTGCATGGGCGTCGCGACCTCGAACAGCGTGCTCATGATCAGCTTCGCGCGCGAGCGTCTCGACGCGATAGGTGATGCGACCGCAGCCGCGCTTGACGCTGGATTCGTGCGTTCCCGCCCCGTATTGATGACAGCGTTGGCGATGATCATCGGCATGGTGCCGATGGCGCTGGGCCTGGGCGAGGGCGGCGAGCAGAATGCACCGCTGGGCCGCGCGGTCATCGGCGGCCTGATCTTTGCAACTATCGCGACGCTGATCTTCGTCCCCGTCGTTTTTAGTATCGTACATGAAAAACACGGCAAGGGTTCTGCCCCAAACCCCGCCGTTGGAGAACTTCGTGCCACCTGAAATGCCCGTCAAGGAAGTTTCTCCGCGCAAGCTTCGCGGCGCCGCCATCGTCGCGGCGATCATCGTTATGGTCATCGTCATCACCGGTCTCGTCATGCGGAAATCCGACGACAAGCAGCTTCGTGCCTGGACCGACGACCAGGCGATTCCGACCGTTGCCATACTCAAGCCCGGCAAGCGCGGCAATGTCGCCACCCTTGATCTACCCGGTCGCCTGGAAGCCTTTTCAAACGCGTCGCTTTATGCCCGCGTCAGTGGCTACCTGAAGAGCTGGAAAGTCGACATCGGCAAACCGGTCAAGGCTGGCCAGTTGCTTGCCGAGATCGAGACCCCGGACCTCGACCAGCAGTTGCTACAGGCAAAAGCCGATCTCGCCAGCGCAGAGGCAACCGCGGCACTCGCTGAAATCACGGCAAAACGCTGGCAATTGCTGGTGGATTCCAAGTATGTATCGAAGCAGGCAGCCGACGAAAAAAATGGCGATTTCATGACCAAGCAGGCGTTGGCGCAATCCGCTCGGGCGAATGTCGACCGCTTGAAGACATTGAAGAATTTCGCGCGCATCGTCGCGCCGTTCGATGGCATTGTCACCGCTCGCGGCACCGACATCGGCGCGCTGATCAACGGGGGCAGCGGTAGTGGTGTCGGCATCAGCCCCGGCACTGGCACAGGAAGCGGTGCCGGCAGTACCGGCGGAGTGGGCCAGGAACTCTTCCAGATATCGAATACGAAGAAGTTGCGTGTATATGTCAACGTGCCGCAGACCTACGTACCCAGTATCCGCCCCAATACCCAGGCAAAAATCACGGTGCCCGAACGTCCAGGCCAGAGTTACGTTGCGGCCGTGGCATCTTCGGCCCAGGCGGTCGATATGGCATCAGGCTCGACACTGATGCAGATCCTGGTCGATAACGCGGAGGGTGAACTGCTGCCGGGCGCCTTCGCGAACGTAAGTTTCGAGCTGCCTCACGACGTTGTCGTGCTGAGCGTGCCAGCCAGCGCTTTGATGTTCGACAAAGCCGGACTGCGTGTTGCCACGGTGGGCGCCGACAATAAGGTTGTGCTGAAGACAGTCACGATCTTGCGCGATCTCGGCAAGATCATCGAGTTGGGTTCGGGCCTTGCTCCCGACGATCACATCATTGAAAGCCCGCCCGACGGTATCGCCACTGGCGATACCGTGCGCATCGCCCAACCCGCAAAAAAACCGGATGGCGCGGCGGGTACACGTGGTAACGGCAAGGGTGTCTACTAAAACTGAACTAAAGAATCGGTACCACGTGCAGTATCGCGCGTGAACGCCTCAACTTACATAGGGATTTCGCGATAAAGCCGCGTGCTGCGCACGCCGAATATCACTCCTGCTTGAATATGTCGGCAAGAAAATTTATTGTCTCGTTCCACGATGCCTTGTCCGCCGCTGCATCGTAAGCGAGCGGAAGGTTGAACTTGCGCCCGTACCCGTCAGCAGCAGGATTGGTGAAGCTGTGCCTGGCGCCAGCGAAAGTCACGACCTTATAATCTGCCCCGGCTTTTTCCATCTCCTGCTTGAAAGCCGCCACTTGCTCTGCCGGAATCATGGGATCGTCGGTACCGGTAAAAGAAATGATCCGTGCCCTGACTTCACCCGGTTGCGCGGGATGTTCTGTCGCCAGATTGCCATGGAAGCTGGCCACGCCTTTCAAATCCTCGCCCAGGCGAACCATCTGCAACACCACGCTCCCCCCGAAACAGTAGCCCAGCGCAGCGATATTTTTCGCATCCACGTTTTTTTGTTGCCGCAGGTATTCCATCGCCGCTTCAAAACGTATTTTCGCCAGCGGCAGATTCTTCGCCAATTCACCCGCAAACTTGCCGGCATCATCCGGATGATGAGCCTCCCTGCCCTCGCCATACATGTCCAGCGCCAGCGCGGTATAGCCCAATTGCGCCAGCATCCGCGCCCGCTTGCGTGCATAGTCGCCCAGCCCCCACCATTCATGCACCACCAACACGCCAGGACGCTTGCCCTGAATCGCATCGTCGTAAGCAATATAGCCCTTCAATAAGGTGCCATTGGCACGGTAAGTCACCTCCTGACCCTGCACTTCAGCTTGCGCCATCGAACTCACGAATAACAATATTGCAGTTAATATGATATTTTTCATGGTGAATGATCATCCGAGCGGTTAATCAAAATTCGGCACTGTCAGGAGTGTAGCTGAGAGTACTATCGATAAATCAAAAAGCGCCCACATTTCCAAGACATAATATGAACTACGATGTATTCAATGGCGACGCCGACGGGTTATGCGCGCTGCATCAGCTTCGGCTGGCGAAGCCGGTAAAAGCAGAGTTGGTAACCGGGGTCAAGCGCGATATCAAGCTGCTTGACAGGGTGCAGGCCGGTACCGGTGACCGGGTAACCGTACTCGACATTTCGCTGGATAGCAACCGTTCGCGGCTCATGCAGTTATTGGAAGCGGCGGTGCATGTCGAGTATTTCGATCATCACTATGCCGGCGAAATACCACGACACATCAATCTGGTTTCTCATATCGATGTGTCCGCCGATGTATGCACCAGCATTCTGGTTGATCGATCCCTGGAAGGGCGGTTCCGCCTTTGGGCTGTTGTCGCTGCCTTTGGCGATAATCTCGGACAAAGCGCCCGCTTACTTGCGAAATCGATGGGACTTGCCGAATCACAAACAGAGCAACTGGCACGTCTGGGAAAATACCTGAATTACAATGGCTACGGCGATAACGTGGATGACTTGCATTTTCATCCGGTCAAGCTTTATGAAGAAATGAAGCCGTATCCTGATCCATTCGACTTTATTGCCAGGTCAACTGCCTTCAATCTGCTCGCAGTGGGATTTCGCGATGATATGAGCATGGCAGGTTCATTGCTTCCGTTGTCCGAGGATCCCAGTCATGCTGCTTATTTGTTGCCCGACGCACCTTGGGCAAGGCGCGTGGTGGGCGTCTTTGCAAACAAACTGGCCACCGATCACCCCTCGCGCGCGCATGCGGTGATTACACCAACTCGCTACGGAGACTATGCCGTCAGTGTGCGTGCGCCGATAGCAAAGCCAGAGGGCGCAGACGTGCTTTGCATGAAGTTTGAGACTGGGGGTGGGCGTAAAGCGGCGGCAGGCATCAACCGTCTGCCAATGGATGAGCTTGATCGATTTCTCGCGATTTTTGCGGAACAATTTGACTAGCGCCTCAGCCGAGCGATTTACCTCAAGGGGTCAAGCCCTGCATAGGCTCATGACATAGTCTGGATCGTCTGATTTCTTCTTAGTCGAAAAACGGCATCATGACCAATACGTTCAAACAATCGCAGCAGCCCTCCAAGGGTCCATCCACTGACGAACGTGCTCAACGCAACCTGGTCAATGCCTTGCTGGATCCCCGCCGCTATCCTCATGCGGTGAAGAACGTGCGGCTGACCGAAACTCACATTTCGTGGGTGCTTCTGGCGGGGCGATATGCCTATAAGATAAAAAAATCAATCGACCTGGGCTTTGTCAATTTTACCAGCCTGGCCTTACGCCGCTATTACTGTGAAGAAGAGATTCGGCTTAACCGCCGTCTCGCGCCGCAGATATATCTCGATGTCGTCCCCATCGGGGGAACACTGGAAATGCCTGAGTTCAATGCACTGCCGGCTTTAGAATATGCTGTGCGGATGCGACGTTTTGCTTCGTCCAAGCAACTGGATCAGTTGGTATCGCGCGGCCAAATCCTGCCGCGTCATATAGATAGTCTCGCCGTAACTATCGCGGATTTTCATGCCAGCCTGCCTGCGGCAGAAGCGGGGTCCGAGTATGGTTCCACTGCTGCCGTATATTCGGCGGTATCGAAAATTTTCGAGCAATTACAAGTTTTGTTGAAGGATAGCAAGGATGAGGCCGGCGTGATTGCACTGCGCCACGCCGGCGAGGCTGAATATGCTAAATGCCTGGTTCGGTTCGAACAGCGCCATGCAGGAGGCTTTATTCGCGAATGTCATGGCGATCTGCACCTCGGCAATATTGCGCTTATCGGTCAGCAGCCCATTCCCTTCGACGGCATCGAATTCGATCCTGCATTACGCTGGATCGACGTGATTAGCGAAGTCGCCTTTACTGTGATGGACTTGCTGCACTGCCGGCGGCCTGATCTCGCCTACCGTTTCCTGAATGCCTATCTGGAAACCACCGGCGACTATAGCGGCGTATCGGTGCTGCGTTACTATATCTACTACCGTGCCGCAGTGCGCGCCATGGTCAAGGCTATCCGCGCCGGACAGGCAAGCCTGCCTCAGCGTGCCAGGGGGAAGGCATTGGCAAGCTGTCGCAGTTTTCTTGCGCTGGCTGCGGAGCGCATCGCCAAGCGCTGCCCTGGGCTCATCATCACCCATGGCTTGCCGGGATCGGGCAAGACGACCTTTGCGCAGGCCGCATTGGAACGGTTCCAGGCAATACGCATCCGCTCCGACGTGGAGCGCAAGCGTTTATTCGGATTACCGCCGCTGGCGGACAGCCGCTCGCAGATAGGCGACATATACGGTGCAGACGTGACACGGCGCACCTATGCCCGTCTCCATGAACTGGCACGGGAACTACTTACTGACGGCGCTTTGGTAATTGTTGATGCGGCTTTTCTCAAACAGAATGAGCGCGAGCATTTTCGCCAGCTCGCACATGAGCTTGGGACACCGTTTGCCATCGCGTCGCTGCAGGCCGGCGCAGCCACCCTGCGCGCGCGCATCGCTCAGCGGCAGAGCGATGCGAAGGATGCATCTGAAGCGAATCTCGCCGTTCTGGAATCATTGCAGGAAAAGCAGGAAGCGCTATCGCCGCAGGAGCGGCTCCATACGGTAGAGTTTTTCAATGAGGGCGACAGTTCTGCAACCGATTTGGAGGCATGGAAAAAATTGGCTCGATTGCTCCCAACACATGGCGATAAGGATATCCCGGCAATTCGAAGGGATAGATGATGCGTTACGTAATTTGATGTTTGGAGCGCCCTCGGGACGCTGCTGCATAAACTATGCATGAGCTATCATGAGCTTTATAGCGAACCATAAATTTGGACATGCAACGCAACGTGCTTCGCTTATTGGCGCCCGCGTCTAAAAAAGTTACATCGTGCCCAGCGAGGGGCCTTGCGTTCGCCAGATTATAGCGTCTGGGCTTTGCGTCTCGTCCAGATGCTTCGCTAACGCTCGCAACGAGGTGGAAATTTCTACCGGGTAAGCCGTAACCACCTCTAGAGTCGTCATAGGTTTCGGAAGACGGGTATAGTTCTCCAAAGTCCGCCGACGTATCTCATTCAGGGGAGTACTTTCGTTAATACGTCTGCCGGCCTGCATTACGGGCACAATAAGCGGCTCTCCATCATGAGAATCATTTTCCGCCAGCGCGACAATATCGCCCGCCATGGAGCCGTCAGCACTATTATATTTACGATAAACCTGTTTTCGTCCCGGCCAGGTGGCCTTCCCTTCCGAGCGCTTGCGCCGCGCCTTACCCGCATATTCCTGGAGCTTGTACGCACAGTCCAGGGAAGGCGCATCGCTGGAGACATCGAGTGCAGTCCCTATACCAAAACCGTCTATTGGCGCAGCGGGCGATGAGTCGGAAGACAACAGCGCGCGCAACCGGTATTCATCCAGGTTTCCGCTGGCAAAAATGGTCGCCTCTTCCAATCCGCCCTCGTTCAGTATTTCACGCACCTGCCGGGCATGGACCGCAAGATCGCCGCTATCGAGCCGCACACCCTTGACATGGATACCACATGCTCGAAGTTTGCGGGCCAGCGCAACCACCTTGGCTGCGGCGACCTCGGTGTCGTAGGTATCGATCAACAGAATCACGTTGTCCGGATGGCAACGTGCAAAATGCTCGAAAGCGATTGCTTCGTTCTCGTGTGCCTGAATGTAGGAATGAGCCTGGGTACCGAACAGCGGGATTCCATACACTGCCCCGGCTAATACGGTAGCAGTACCGGAAAATCCTGCCAGATAGCTCGCCCGCGCGGCGAGCAGCGCCGCCTCCGCCCCGTGTGCACGGCGCATGCCAAAATCAACCAGCAACTTGTCCGGCGCAACCAGCACGGAGCGGGCCGCCTTGGAGGCGATCAACGTTTCAAAATGCATCAGATTCATAATGCGCGATTCAACCAGCTGAGCTTGTGGCAGCGTAGCGGTAATCCGCAGGATAGGCTCATCCGGAAAAAACAGGCTTCCCTCCGGCATGGCATGAACATCGCCGTTAAAACGAAATTGCTCGAGATAGGCGATAAGAGAAGGTGCGAAACGTGGAGCCAACCAAGCCAGCTCTTCCGGCGAAAATCTTATATTTTCTAGAAAATCAAGCACCTGTTCCAGCCCGGCCGCAACCATGAAATTTCGCCCCGGGGCGCGCTTGCGTATGAAAAGCTCAAATACCGCGGTTTCCTCCATGTGCTGCTCAAGGTAGCTCTGCAACATCATAAGCTGATAATGGTCAGTCAATAGCGGACTGGAAAGCGGATTCACGCCGAAATCGCTTCAAAATGGATGGGGACAGCGCCAAGATGCTCCATTTCTTCAAGCGCATGCAAACCGTCATTCGAGTTTGAATTGATCGCACGAACCGCGTCCGTGAGGATGAAAGTCGCATAGCCAAGCTGGAGGGCATCTTTCACGGTATTGAGCACACAATATTCTGTAGCGAGCCCCCCGATAAATACGCGCCCGATGCCAGACGATTTCAGTAAAGCATCGAGGGGGGTATCGGTAAAGCCGGAATACGCGTCCTTTTCTTTGGTGGTCGCCTTGGAAATGATGTGTATATCGCAGGGAAACTGAAGGCTGGCGGGAAATGCCGCGCCCGGGCTTGCTTCGATGCAGTGAGGCGGCCACGGCCCTCCCTGTCGGATAAAGGAGCAGTGGTCCGGCGGATGCCAATCGCGAGTGGCGAAAATAGCCAACCCATATGCATGAAAAAGCGCTATGTAACGATTGAGTATCGGAATGATCTCGTTGCCGGCAGGCACGGCCAAGCTGCCGCCAGGGAGAAAATCGTTCTGCACGTCCACGAAAATCAGCGCGTCTCCAGCAGCCAGCTTGGCTGTCACGCGCCCGGCCCCGGTCCGCACAGATAACGGCTCATTTTCAAGCTCATTTTCAAGTCAGCGCCTTCACCTTTTCGAATAACTTTGCAAGCAGCCGGATTCCCTATTGTTTATTCATGATTTACAGTTTGCCGGTCATTTCTTACTCTTCCTCTTCCTCTTCCTCGCCTTCTCCAGCATGGCGCTTACCCGTGCTCACCCGTTTCGCCTGAAAGCCCTCACTGCCGATATCCTCCAGGAATTGCACCTCACTGCCTGCCACCAGTTGATCAAAATTGACGTTAGCGAGGTTTTCGCGATGAAAGTATAGTTCCTGCCCGTCGGGCGTCTCGATGAATCCATAATCTTCCTCTGCTACCAGACGCACTACTTTCCCGCGCAGCACAGGCGCGTGCGCCTTGATGTCTCCCCGCTGGCGGCGGCCGTAGTCTTCAAGCTGGCGCTTGGCAGCGCCAAATGCGTCCCGCAGTGCAACATACACATCCTCATCCGCCTCTCGGGTCACCACAAGCTCCTTGCCCGGCACAGTAATGTCGAGACGCACATCGAACACGCGGCCTTGATGTTTGTGTTTGTGCGGGACCTCGATGACCACACGGCATCCAATGATATTCGAATAAAACGTCTCGAGCTTTTCCGCTTTTTGCCGGATATGGTTCTCCAGTGCTTCAGAATGGGGAACATCGCGTGTCGTGATTTGCAGTTGGAATTTCATGGCTATATCCTCTCGATGATTCATATTGTGCAGCCCGCCAGGGTAAACCGGACGGCATGGCTTCATAATGAGCTGGGATGATATTTGCATTTATCTGGGTCCTGGCCTAAGCGCCGCGAATCAGGAGCACAGGTATATGGGCGGTGCGCACCACTCCTTCGGCGACACTGCCGAACAGTACGCGGCTGAAGCCGGAGCGGCCATGGGTCCCGATGACGATCAAATCGGCTGGCCAGCGGCTGGCTTCCGCTACGAGTACACTGGCGATGCGATTACCACCGGCCTCGAGCAGCTTTACCTCCGCTGTCATGCCTGCTTGCCGCGCCAACGTTTGTGCTTGTGCCAGTATTTTTTTGCCGATGCTCGTTTCTATTTCTTTCATCTCGTCGTAATTGATATAGCTGTTTGCGTCCATAAGATGAATGTCGGCGACCACGTGCACCAGCTCCAAGTGCGTACTTTGCTCTTGGTGTTGGGCAAGCCGGGCGGCTTCCTGTATTGCAAGGTTGGAAGTTGTACTACCGTCAACTGGAACCAGAATATTTTGATACATTGCTATCCCCGGAAATATCATTCCTTGGCACGCTCAGCAGCTGCTTCTGGACCGGAAATGCCAATCCGCGTGTGTTCGAAATGTGATGGAAATTGGGTTGGCAAGACCCCTGATACTCCTTTGGTAAGCGCCTGGTCTGCCGTATTTACCCTCACTCAGAACGAATATCCTATTAGTAGCTATAGGAGAACCCACAAGACCTGTCAAGTGTAAATCAAACGTATTGTGCCGATACCGGCCCTGCTATATGACCCCTCGGTGTTACCGAATGGATCGTGCAAACGCAAGGAAACTGCTCTCCGCGACGGTCTACCAATATATTCACAGAGGTCGAACCGTGAAATATTCGCATGCCAAGCCCGAATGCCGACATTGCCGCGATCTTCGAAAAGATCGCTAATCTTTCCGGGATCGGAACAAACACATATACCTTTATTTGATACTGCCGTTTAACTACGAAACTTCCGAATGAGTTCGCGGTGCGAAAATCCGCAGCTTCAACTTCAAGCGTAAAAGCATGGAAGCCGAATATTGACTTTTTTGTCATGCGGCCTAAACTGAGGAACATGACATCTTCTTTTACACAAAGTCTGACACAGCAGTTGGGGAAGGTAAATACCAACCAAACTCCACTTTTTTAAAACGAATCAAGTACCTTCATGCACTGCCATTCGAGCATTTTGCACCGGGGAAAACACCATGATTCAAAATTCGATTGATATTGCCACTTACGTCAGCCCCAATCTGTCGGCGCTTATTGAAAGCCAGGTCAACGATCCGGATGCCGAGCAACCTGCAACGCTCGCTTCGGTACGCGCCTTTATCACGAACCTGTTGCCCGCTTCGTTGAGCGAAGCGGAGCGGTTGCACCATATCGATATCGACGCATCGCTGCTTGACGAGCTCGACGTACTGATCGAGGAGTTCGGCGATGATGCGCTCGCTATCGACTTTTCCCGCAGCACCGCCAGCGAGCCGCTTTCCCGGGTGATTGAAACTGTGATGAACGACGAGAACCGGGAGAATCCACCGACGCTGGAAACGGTAAGAGATGCCATCGCCTCGGGCCTGCCAGCCAGGCTGGTCGGCGATGGCGTCCTGGAGGACGATGAAGACGACGCCCTGCTTTCGGAGATTGAAGCGCTGATCAGGCGCTACGGCGCTGACTCGCTGGCAGAGGAATTTTTGCGCTACGAGTAGCTGCTATTAGCCCGGATGTTTCATAAATTCGCGTGATGATTGCGCAGGCTTTTGTTTTGTAGCGAGATTTTGTGAAAGAGTGGCGTAGTTATTCATACGCCCGACTGAACGAAATTTTCATACGAAACAAAAGACCAGCAAGGGCGCGCGTCAATTTATGAAATATCCGGGTTAGCAACGGAGTCCACAAGCGCTTCATGGCGGTGGCGGAGGGGGTGGATTACCGGGCGGCGGTGGAGGGGGAGAACGGCGTGAATCGACTGCCCGAGGTGGCGCACTTATACTCTGACCGGGACCGCTCATGGAAGCGTTATCCATGATCTGACCGGCTATCGGGACGCGATTACCCTTGGCGTACATGCATTGTATATAACCCATATCGTAGCGTTGCTGATTAATATATCCTGATTCGCTGGCGGTGCTGCTTCCCACCAACCCCCCGCCCAACAATCCACTACCCGCGCCAATCGCGGCACCGGTCCCGCCACCCAAAGCCGCGCCAGCCGCCGCACCAAGCCCCGTACCCACGGCGGCACTCCCTAGCCCGCTGGAAATGGAGGCCTGATTCGGCGTTACCCCACTAACTTGTTCACTGGCATATTGTTTACAGTAGAAGTCGTCATTTCGAAACTGATCGAAGGTTTTACCCGAACCTGGCAGAGCCATTACGCTGGGACCCGACGGTATGCTCACGCACGCGCCCAGCGAGAATAACAACAGTAAAACGGACCTTCTGAGCATGCTATACATGACGGTATTCCTTTCATTGATTGGGCGGTCGAGGCGCAACCTGCAGCCAGCCCTCGGCGCACTCTTTAACCTCTGGATAATAACCCTCCGGGTTCTCACAGTAATACCAGTAATTGGATTGTAATACGGGCGCCGACGTGGGCGGCACCGTATCCGGACGCTGTATATACACTAGCGGCACCGGGGGCACGACAGTTGTGGGTAGAGATGCGTAGTAGGGTGGGTAATAATAAGGCGGACCCCAGCCATAACCGTAATAGCCCAGACCATAGCCCAAGCCTAACCCCAGGCCCAGGCCGTACCCACCAAAACCGTATCCATATCCGCGATAACCATAGCCCCGATAACCACGGTAATAACCTCCCCAGTGTATTCCTCCGCGATGCGTCCCCACCCACGGGCCGCCTACACCTCCCCCTCCCCTGAAACCTGCGCCTCCGTGGCCTTCCCCAACGTGGCCCCCGCCAACGTGGCCCCCGCCAACGTTTCCACCTCCAAAATGCCCACCTCCCATTTGCCCCCCACCGACGCCGCCGCGCGCCCATGCCAAGCCACCGGGAATCGAACCCAGCAAGATGGCGATAAGGCAGGCTGATTGGACTTTTTTCATGGAATTCTCGTGATTGGCCCGAAAATTACCCCTTAAAAATTGTACTGTTAATTTTATAAACGCTCAGACTCTGAATCCCCTCGATATGCCCATCAACTCCCCTATTTTCCCAATGCATACTTCCAATTCATGTGCCATTTATTAGACTGGACTAGGGCTTTATGAGTTTCCAACACGTACCGACGGTCTCCAATCCACACTTCGCAAGACGCCTCTAATCATGGAGAATCTGAAAACTAGTCGAGTGGATTGCTACCGCAACCAGAACCCACTGACGTTCCCATCCTTTATGGCAGCACTGACAAGGACATCGTCACCGGCATCCTTGAACTCCAGCTTCCATAAATAAACCGTGAAACCCTGCTGATTCAGCTGGGTCAGAAATTTGGCGGTATAGCCTTGCTTGAGGCGGGAGCCGAGAGATTCGCTGATGTTATCGAATATCTCTTCTGTTATACCGGCTTTGAACGCTGGATCCCCGGAGGACACAAAAGCTGCCAATGAATCGGATTGGATAGCTGAAAGCATGTTTTCCATCGTCGTCTCAACCGGCACTGGAGCTTGGGCGAATGCAACATGCGGCGCGAATCCGAAGAGCAGCATACCGGAAAAAACAAGACGGCTCATGGCGGGAAACAATGATCCAAAAAGAAGCAGTCTCATAAGATCCCCACTGCATAAGGTTGATGGAAGCCGCTTCTGGCGCGAGTTTCAAGCCGATTACTCAGCGTGAGCAACTAATAAACGAATGCTGCCTCAATCTTTATAGATTATAGACTTTGGGATAGCAAGCCATCCTCCATAGTGGAGAACAAACGTAGGGTATCGCTTCCCGTCGGTACGCCGGGCATGGCGAGCTTTGCGGCGTCCAAGGTTGATCGCATGTTCCCGCGTGTCGCTCGACTCAGCCCCGAACCCGGGATTAAGCCACTTCAGGTCATCACCATCAGGTCTCAAGTATTGCGGTTTTAATCTCGCGAAGAAAACGCTAGCCCGTCTTCTTCATTCCTTGTCCGTGGCAACTGACCAGAAACGGAACCACTGGAGTGATGCAGGCCGAAATCCACCGTCCGGGCGTCATCGGTTCTCCCAGAAACAATGGAATTCCCTGATTTATCGCAATAAGGCACGACCCCACCACAGCGGTGACCCAATAGGCCACGAACCGTGTATTTCGATCTTCAATAGAATATTTAATCGCACGCAAATGCCGCATTATGGTTTCCTCTCCCACCAGGTTTACTTATCTGAATTGCTGGCAAAACTTATCTTTATGCTCATGAAATTATTTTCCCTGAAAACGGCACAGGCCGCCAATATCCAGAACCCTGTGACACACTGCGAGCGAAATTACAGCACACCTGGAATACCGGTCAGATAGCGTTTCCCCGCAGCGCGATGTCCACGAATGCATCAATCTCGACCTTCAATTCGTCGCGAGCAACCAACCCTCTTATCAGATGCTCCGGCAGGTCGTCATTGGCCGCCCCGGCAATCAGCCCCATGATCATGCCTCTGTGGACGCTGTCCCCGCCGGCGTTGGCGTTGGCCAAAAGAGATTCCTCCACTCCAAGATCATGTTTCATGATGAGATACAGGAGCAGCGGAAGACCGTGTTCCGGATAGCACGCAGTTGCAAGAACATGACGTATCACTTCACGCTCGGTATACTGCCGCGCGAATTGCACGACTTCATAAGGCGCATCGTCAAGTGTCACATGAAGCCGCCACATCTCATCTTTCGGGATGTTGCCGGGGCCATTATGCTTGCGATAAGCCGCGAAAAGCGCCTCACCGGTGATATGAGGCGTGCGTATCGGCCTGGCATGCGCAGAAATGGCCTCGACCGGATCGGCACCGTTTACCAGTGAATTCAAAAGCGGAACAAGAACACCCAGCGCGCTTGCTGCATTTTCGGAGCGGTGGGTGAGACACTGATGTTCCATGGCGAACCCAAGCCCTTGATAAGCGCTCTCAACCAGCATCGCGAGAACCATGGGACGTAAAACGCCGCCATGGGAGCCGATAGACCATATGTTGCGTTGCAGTTCCGCACAGGCATGAGGCGGAAACCCCCGGGAATAATTCTCGAACCATCGCCGGATATAGATTTCGGTATAGGGATCGCGGTTTTTCCCCGGTGTAGTGAGATGCTTTATAAACCCTTCAAGAAAGTCTTGTGGATCATAGCGGCCCAGGCGTATTACCGAACGCATGAGCACGCGGACCAGGTGGGCAGCAAGCGTGTTCTCCCCAGCCATCAATCCGTGATGGTAATGGAAGCGGTCTTCCAGCCGGGGAACATGATTGCCGTGCTCGCTCTCCTGTTCCAAAGACTGGATAGTCGACTCGCTATAACTGGTTTCATAGAAACGGGCGTGTTCGTGAAGGATGTCATAGGGACGACCCAGGCGATTTGCGGTCTTAACGTCCGGAGAGTATGTCATCCCGACCATGAAGCTTTCAGGGTGAGGATGAGGCGCGGCCTCATATTTTCTGATACCACCATCGAAATATTGCCGGATGTTACTCAGGCTGTAAAACCAATGCGCGGGCATTGCCAGCGCATCGCCGATAAAAAGCCCCCAAAGCGCGTTCCGCATGCGCGTTTCCCGCATTTCGGCCGTATTGGCAGATTTCATGAGATTGAACTCCGATATGCTGCGATGCTGCACCGGTTTTTCTGGCAAATTGAGTCGGGTAGTGACGCCTGACCTACTGTTAATATTATGTAACCATCCATCAAACAGGACAACGCCTTCCTGCCGAAAACTCTCGAAAGGAGATGAATCCAGCGTGCTCGTGATATATATCTTGTCTGTCTTTCACGCTTGAGCTCGAAGTGAATTCACCCATTCTCATCCGCATTTTATGGGTTCGCGGCCTGCGGGCCTTTGGCGACGGCTACGTCAGTCTTCTGCTGCCGATCTATCTGATCGAGCTGGGCATGAACCCGTTTCAGGTTGGCATCATCACGACCGCCACCCTGATCGGCTCCGGCATCGTGACATTATTGGCTGGTTTCCAGGCCTATCGCTTCACCTATAAGACGTTGTTGCTGATGGCGACTGCGCTGATGGCCGCAACCGGCTTCAGCTTTGCGACTGTCACCGAGTTCTGGCCCTTGCTGCTGGTGGCTTTCGTGGGGACATTGAACCCTTCCAGCGGCGACGTCAGCCTGTTTTTACCGCTTGAGCATGCGGTTCTCTCTCGATTTGTTGAGGACCGCCAGCGTACCGCCGTCTTCGTACGCTATAGCATGGTCGGTGCCCTTGTGGCAGCCGCTGGGGCGCTCGCTGCCGGATTACCTGACTTTGCAGCGGCGTCAATCCAGATCGATGCCAGAGGCGCACTGCAAGCCATGTTTGTGTTGTACGGCATAACGGGATTGTTGTGCGCGGCAATTTATGCAACCCTGCCAAAAGAAACGGCGGCTACCGAGACAGGAACCGCAAACAAGGCCCGCTCCGCTCCATTAAAGAAATCCAGAAAGATCATCTTTACTCTCGCTGCACTATTCAGCCTGGATGCATTCGGCGGCGGCTTTGTGGTGCAATCTATGCTGGCGTTATGGTTGTTCCAGAAGTTTCAGCTTTCCATTTCGATGGCCGGGACTATTTTTTTTTGGACGGGTATATTCTCCGCGCTCTCCTACCTTGCGGCGATTCGCATTGCCAACCGGTTTGGATTGATAAATACGATGGTATTTACGCATTTGCCCGCGAATATACTTTTGATTCTCCTCCCATTCATGCCGACGCTGGGCTGGGCAATTGCGCTATTGCTGATACGGAGCAGTCTTTCGCAAATGGATGTGCCGGCGCGAAGCTCATATGTCATGGCGATCGTGCCCCCGGAGGAACGCGCGGCGGCGGCGAGTATGACTTCGGTTCCGCGCAGCCTGGCATCGGCCGCGGGTCCTTTCCTGGCAGGTTATCTGTTAAGCATATCGTCCTTCGGCTGGCCTCTGGTTATCGCGGGCGGGCTGAAAATTATCTATGATTTGCTATTGCTTCGGATATTTAGAACCGTGAAGCCACCTGAGGAAGGGCACCTGAACAGCCAGGAGAATCTCTGAGTAAATCCTGTGACAGCGCTCAACTGGTCTCAGCTTGCGACCCAACCGGCAATAACGGAACTTATCCGGCGACGGAAGTTCCTAGCACCCCTAAGAAAGACATGTACACGCAGATCGTAGATGAAGTCATCGCTATGTTGGAAAGCGGAAAAAAGTGAGATTACTTGGGCACGAACCGGCAATGGTTTGCCCCGCAACCATAAGACCGGCGCAGCCTATCAGGGCGTAAACGTGCTTTTGTTGTGGGCCTCGGCCATGACTCACGGCTATTCAAGTGACAGGTGGCTGACCTACAAGCAAGCCGCAGATATGCGCGGCCAAGTTCGCAAAGGTGAAAAAAGCGTTACGTGCTTTTTTTTCAAGGCGATTGAACGAGAACCGCGCAAAGGCGACGCCGAGAAAGCCGAGTCGGCACGGATAATCAGTCCGTTCTGGTTGTTCGATCTTAACCAGATAGACGGCATAGACAAGCCAAGGCCACAACGCGGCTTAACGAATTTCAGCAGATCGATGCAGCCGAGAGCGTTGTCAGGCATTCAGGCGCAGTCATCCGCGGAACAATGCGAGAAAGCGTTTTACCGTCCCTCGACCGATGAGATTTACTTGCCGGAACGCACCCGTTTTGCTTCCGAGATCGAGTTCTACGGCGTAGCCCTGCATGAGCTGACACACTGGACCGAAGCCAAGTACCGTTTAGCGCGTGACTTCGGCAGCCGATTCGGTACAGAATCCTACGCTTTCGAGGAATTGATTGCTGAGCTTGGAAATGCTTTCCTGAATGCGGAACTTGGTTTTGCCGAATCATGCCGGATATATCGAATCATGGCTGAAGGTGCTGAAAAGCAACAAACGTGCAATTTTCACCGCAGCCAACCAAGCCAGCAAAGCACACCGCTATATTATGGGTTTAGTGAAAAACGACCAATCCGAAACTGAAAGCCGCTTAACCGAGGAGAGAGAACCATGCCAATCATAAGTACGTTTTATGGGATTATAATTCAGATGTATTGGCGCGATCATTCGCCTCCGCATTTTCATGCGGTTTATGCGGAGGATGACGTAGTGATCGACATACGCACACTAGGCGTATTAAGAGGAAAAATGTCACGGCGGGCGCTGGTGCTGGAATGGGCGCAGGAACACCGTGAAGAACCCATGGAGGATTGGGAATTATGTCAACTCAGGCAATCACCAAAGAAGATATCGCCTCTTCTGTAGTCCCGCCTATACAGGTAAAGGCACCTTGGCGGGTGAAGGCAGTAGAACCACTTGACGGCTATCGGCTACACGTTCGCTTCATCGATGGACTGGAAGGCGAAGTCGATATGTCAGAGTTTGTACGCGCATCCGATGCCGGTGTTTTTGCCGTGCTGGCCGATCCGGATTTATTCGCCCAGGTGTACGTCGAACTTGGTGCAGTAACCTGGCCGGGTGAACTTGACCTGGCACCGGACGCCATGCACGACGAGATCAAAAAAAAAAGAGTTTGGAGGCTGAAATAAAAAGTGCAGCGCGGCTAAGGCCGCGCCCGACCGCCTGCTGAAAGCAGGCGGCTTGATATGCAAAAACAGAAGAAGTGCGAAAATCGTTCAAAAAACAGATCCATTTCTTTAACCGCGGTTCAAAATAGCAACAGCCGGCAGATCGATTTTTTGATGGAAAGTGGAGAAATAGAGTTTGCTATTTCAATACTGAGGCACTTGCAAAACTCGCTTGATGAGCGGAATTTATTTCACGTGTAGGGGTGTGAGGAGAGGTTGGGCGCAGCCATTGCTGGCATGATGTGAGTTATCGAGACAAACATCTACGCCCAAAATGGATAGTACGCAACGCGGATTGATAATGCAACGGTGGTCGGTGGTTCAGCAGGCGTTGATACCTGAGCTGAGATGGGAAGTTGGGCCGCTCACGCCGCGGCTGGAGAAAGTGATCCACGTGCTGGAATGGGTGCGGATCGAAGGATTTGTCGAATCGGCCTGGCGTGGAGTGGGCCGGTCGCCGCATGATCGGTCTGCTTTGGCGAGCGCGTTTGTCGCCAAAGCGGTACTGGGCTTGACCACGACCGAGGCGTTGACCGAACGGCTACAGATGGACCGGGCGCTGCGGCGGATATGCGGTTTTTCGATGTGGAAGCGGCTGCCTGCGCCCTCGACCTTCTCGCGGGCCTTTGACCAATTCGCGCAGGCGAAGCTGGCGCAGCGCGTGCATGAAGCGCTGGTCAAGGCACATCTGGGCCAAGCGCTGATTGGCCACATCAGCCGGGATGGCACGGCGATCGTGGCGAGAGAGCGGCCGGCCCGCAAGGAGAAGACCCCACCCGCTGCCCAGGCGAAGCGTGGCCGTCCGCGTAAAGACGAAGTGCGCGCGCCCAGGCTCAAGACGATTGCGCGACAACTGGGGCAGAGCTTGACCGAGATACTGGCCGCGCTGCCCAAGGCATGTGATCGTGGCAGCAAGTGCAACGCGCAAGGTTACAAGATCAATTGGAACGGCTACAAGTTGCACCTGGACACAGCCGACTGCGGGGTCGTGGTGAGCGCGCTGCTCACCAGCGCCTCGGTGCATGACAGCCAGACAGCGGTTCCCCTGGCACTGATGACGCAAGAGCGGGTGACCCACTGCTATGACCTGATGGATGCGGCCTATTGCAGCGCGGAGATTCGGGATCACAGCCGCAGTTTGGGGCATGTGCCGCTCATTGACCACAACCCGCGCGGGGGCGAGAAAATCGAGTTTGACCCGGCGCAGAAGCAGCGCTACAAGGAACGCAGCCAGGCTGAGCGCGCGAATGCGCGCCTCAAGCATGAATTCGGTGGCAGACAGATCTGGGTCCGAGGCCACACCAAGGTGATGAGCCACCTCATGTTTGGCCTCCTGGGGCTGACGGCGGACCAGTTGTTGCGCTTGCTCACGTAGCTGGCAGGCATCGGGACACATGCGCGGGCGCTGACACCAGCAGTGCCTGGAGAGGTATCGGCGTAACAAGGGAAAAATGACGATTTGGGTCTGAAGAGGCCGCAGAAACAGAACTGATCAACAAAAAATCGCCCTGAGCGGCGAGCCGCACTCATCGCGATCGCTTGCTCAGGGACTTTTGCAAGAGGCTCACCATTTGCAGATAAAGTGTGCGAGATCACTCTTGCTGGAGCTAGGGACAAGCTCAAACCACTCAGTTGCACTTCCCTGAACACCGTTCGGCACCTTTCGCTCAAGAAGCAGCTAACAGTCTGCTTCGGAAAGCGGCATGTTGCATGAGATTGCCGATGGACTGCTTGCCTCAGAGGGCGAGCTATCTGTACACTCACATATAAACAAATAGCAGGAGAAATAGATGACTACAAAACTTGGATTTCCGCCTTTGCACAACCAAGGTTTAGTGAAAGCTGTGCAAGCAGGCAGCGTCAAAGGGGCAGCACTTGCCACAGTTATTGTAAGTAGTAAACCATTCCGATCTGAGTTGCCCGTATTTGTTCACAGTACAAAATCAGGTCAATTTGCCACAACGAAGGTTGGAAAAAAGAGTTAAAGATCGTGTATCAATAGGGTCGTTTGAGCGGCCCTATTTTTTTGGGGAGAACATGTACAACGCGGCTGAACGTGAACGGATAAGCGGTAAGGGAGGACAAGATGCAAAAGAATTGTATCGAACCAGTTTCAGGAAGGACTATGCGCGCCTGATCCACGCCCCTTCGTTCCGTAGGTTGCAAAATAAAACCCAACTCTACCCTGGGATTGAATCAGACTTTTTCCGAAATCGGCTTACCCACTCCCTAGAGGTGTCGCAGATCGCATCCTCTATTGCAATCAAGCTGAATACCGAGATTGCTGAGCTCAAGGATTCTCCCCTTGATACGGACTTGGTGGCGTTCGCGGGACTGGCCCACGATCTTGGTCATCCGCCATTCGGTCACAACGGCGAGGTCGCGCTTGATGACCTAATGTACAAATATGGTGGGTTTGAAGGAAATGCACAAACCTTGCGAATTCTTGCTCGGATCGAGAAGAAGGTTTTAGACACCGAAGCAAAATTTGCAGACGAAGACGGGAGGTTGGGTCTTGATCTTACCTATCGAGCGCTCGCTGCAACACTGAAGTACGACAAGGAGATTCCGAAGCGCAACCAACCAGGTTTGGTGAAAGGCTATTACGGTTCTGAAGCCGAACTCGTCAAGGAGATCAAGAGACGCGTTCTCAATGGTAGCCACGTAGCTGGAAAATTCAAGACTGTCGAATGCCAGATCATGGACATAGCGGACGACATATCGTACTCCACTTATGATCTGGAGGACTCATTGAAGGGAGGATTCTTGAGTCCTCTTCAAATTCTCGACGACATCCATAGCAATAACACAGTCAGAGAGAACGTCGTCCGAAAAGTGCGCAGCGCGATGATGGAGTCGGGTTTCCCTGCAGCACACGCTAACAAGACTGTAACTGAAGACAACATAATTGCAATTGCATATCACATTTTCGGTCAGATCATCCCTGAACATCCACTCAAAAATATCAAGGCTGAGGCGATGACTATCTGCATGTCGGCGCATTCTGCTTCCCAGACGCTTGGTGCCAATGGATACATGAGAACAGACTTTACGTCGGACCTTATCGGAACATTCATTCAAGGGGTTCGTTTTAAGTACGATAAGCAGCATCCAGCTCTGTCGAAGGTATGGCTGGAGGAGAATACTCTGCTTCTTGTGGAGACTTTGAAACACTTGAATTACGAGCTCGTCATACGGTCTCCCCGGTTACGATTGGTTCACTTCAGAGGCTACGAGATCGTGAAGAAGATCTTTGTCGCGCTCTCCAAAACTGACGGAGAGAGCTTGCTTCCAAAAGACTTTCAGGAGTTGCACTCGAGAGCAAAGAGCGAAGAAGCGAAAATGCGTGTCATCTGTGATTTTGTCGCGGGAATGACAGACCGATACGCTGCCGAGTTTTATGAACGTCTGTACGGCGGGAACCAAACTATCTTCAAGCCAATCTGACGAATTTCATACACGGAACGAAGTTTGCGTTGCTCATCAAAATATTTTTTGTCGTAGAAAGTTAGGTTGAGCTGCCGTTTGTAAACTGTAGACGTATATGTTTGCGAGCCGACAACTCCGTATCTCGGTGTGTAAGTTGTGGTGCCGGAGTACGTACCAGTGTTGCCATAGGCCGACATCGAGCCGTAGGTTGTAGCCGACGAAACTCCAGTCTGCCCGAAGATGGGATAAGACCCGGTAACTTGTTGTGATCCAATGCTATACGCAATACCAACAGCGTAGTTGGCCTCGGACAATGTCACTTCATTGAATCCTCGTTGAACAAGGCGCGATCTTACCAGTTCTTCGTAGCGCTTATGTTCAAGGCTCCCCTCCTGTTCTTTTAGTTGAATAAAAGCGAAGGTTTTAGGTTCAGACGAAAGTTCATGAAAGACCGTTACCCGTGATTGGATCGTTGTTGCACAACCGGTTAACAGCAACATCGTTAGGATGATAGATGTTTTCAGCATATATTGGATGAAGTCACCTTTTCTTTTTAGTGCAGCTACTCAAGAATGCCGATCTTGTGACCTCCTGTATCTGAGCTCGGATCCCCCGTAGCAATTTTTGATGGTTTTTCAAAAAAACCTCCTCCGTATAGTCAGTTCAATATTTGTTCCATTAGATCCTTTTTGCCTGTATTACACCAATTTTGGAAAAAAATAGAAAAATGAACTATAAAAGTTATTACTGTCGGCAAATCTCCTGTGGAAGGATATCTTCAAAATAAATCCAAAATTTGAAGTGCAAAGGGAGACCAAAGCAGTGAATCATATCCTTACATGATTGACTAGGAGAGAGCAATGGGCACAATCTATTGGGAGGACAAGTCTCTTAAAGATCCTGCGCTCTATGTCCTTCTCATTGGGGTTAGTAATTACCCATATGCGTCAAGCGGGAAAGCAGCAGTTACTGAAACATATGGGATAGGGCAGTTGTCAGCTCCAGTAAAGACAGTAAAGGATATTGCCGACTGGCTTATTGCCCATTCAAAAAATCTTTTCTTGCCCCTCAAATCGATTCATCTTCTTGCCTCGCCTTCTTCACTCGAAGTGAGCAACGATAATTCGCTAAAGCAACTCGCGCCCGCCACCCTCGAAAACGTGCAATCCGCATTGATAAATTGGCGAGACGCTTCATCTTTCTCGCCGGGGAACGGAACTCTTTTTTATTTTGGCGGCCATGGAATCCAACAAAGCCGGGGAGATTCTATTCTCCTCTTGGAGGATTTCTTGCGGGGACCTAGTGAGAACATACTTGAATATGCTGTAAATGTGAGCAATATTTACAATGGAATGGCGAATTTCGAGTCAATTCCAAATCTTCCAAAGACACAAATTTACTTTATTGATGCCTGTCGCGCTGATATTCAAAAATTGCGTGAATTTGAAACTCAGCAACCCTCATCGGTTTTTAGGATTGAAGCGGGTGGCATTGATGACAGGACTGCCCCAATATTCTTTGCTTCTGCTGCAGGCTATTCAACATATGGCATCAAGGGCCAGAGAACATTATTTGGGAAAGATCTTTTGGACTGTCTTGATGGCGCGGCAGGTGACAAAATTGCGCTGCTAAATGGTAAGCGGGGTTGGTACGTTACTGTAGGAACATTGGCTGAGGCAATGAGCAAACTAGTCAACTATCACAATGCGAATTCGAAAATAGGAGTACGTTCTCTCAATATTGACAAGTTAAATTCACTTTCAAGTGACCAACCCTTTTGCAAACTAACTGAGACTCCCTCCGTACGCTGTTTTCTGAATTTTGAGCCGGATGAAGCTGCCAAGTTTGCTTCTGTCAGATTCGATTCTCCGGGTGTGAATTCGTCGGGACGGATGAGCGGTCCTTTTGAGAATCCTTTTTTATGCTCGAAGCCCGCCGGCATCTATGCAATAGACGCGGCAGTGCCATCTACTATGAAACCAAGGTTACGCGACTTGCCGGAGGAATTAGTTAATGTACGAGGTCCTTTTTTTAATTACGCTTTGTCGTTTCACACCTGATCCGCCTTGTGAAAGAGAACAGAATGAGTGATATTCGTCAGATTCTGGGAAAAGTATTTGAAGCGGCAGGGAGCACGCCAGTCGAAATTCGTGAACCCGATTACACACTTGTAAGTCGGGGATCACTTGCAAATATCGGCGACATGGCACACTCCCTTCCGAGTGGAGAATACCTAACAAACATATCCTTACCTCTTGGTGTCAATATTATTCAACCAATTTCAATTACTGCGGATGGTTCAATTGATCTAGAGAAAATAGCTCACCGGGTAATTAGTACTATAGAGTCCTCGGAAAATTATAAGGCAATCATCGAGCACCCGCTCGTTACAGAGGTGGTCAAAAGTACTACCTTTGGGGCAATACTAGAGAATATTTCATATTCACATTTAAACACACCTGCTTCGTTCGGGTCCTTGCCAGCCGGATTAGAAATAGAATCAATGGGGCCGACCGAACAAGGGAAGGAGATCCCAGGGACCGTTAACGGAGCAACGACTATATGGATACGCGTCTTTAAGGATGCCTTTACAGAATCGCAATTTAATTCTTCCGATCCAAAACCGTTATTGACCTCAAGTAAAGGAGGAGTCTGCATTGAAAATCGAACTTCCTTAACCGCCACTCTCCAGTTGCTTCAAGTGCATGAGCCAGCGCTAAATATCATAATTCCATCTCAATCCAGCGTGGTTGTTTTGAAAAGTGTGGCAGGTGTGGGTCTTAATACTGTGACGGAATTGGGTGTTCCTGTAGTTGATGAGCTAATTAGGTTGAGAAGTGCGGGGCGTCTATCCGAGCTAATCGGAGTGGCAACTTCTTTGACCGAATCTGACATTATAAGTATTGCTGAGGTAAATGCGACAGCGGCTATTGCTACCGTCTATATTGTATTGCAGGTAAGTGAGCTCACTGCGATAAGAAAGATTATTGCTAGACTAGCGGAAACTGCTCCAGACACTGATACTTATGTTCTTCAGGCCGAATTAGCTGCAAGAGATGGTCAACATAAAGTGGCACTAGAACAATTTCTTTCTGCTGCTGAAATGGGTCTTCCTAAATTTAGTTTCGGGCTTTCCAAGTTAGTAGATCGACTTCGGTTTTACTTGGATGTAGAGGAAAGCAAAGATACGATCACGGGCGAAAAAGTTTTTTCCGCGCTCAAAAAGGCTCAGCCCTTCGCATCACGCTGTGACTTTAATCTCCTTTTCACCAATTATACCGGTCTGTCCCCGGCGCAACCTAACGAAGCGGTCTTGGACGGCGCGGCTATTGCCGCGACAGGAGCCGCGCCTTACTCCATTTTTAACCTTCCATGAAAAGAGGAAAAAATAATGCCTAGTACAGAAGAAACAAAGCAAATCCAAGAACTCACAGAGCTGATAAAGAAATCTGAAGTCTCTAAAGCTGAGGCTATGGGAGTAGATTTCTGCGGCATCTGGCCGAGCGCAAGAACCGCATTAACTGCATTGAAGGGAATTCTTGGAGCCATACCGGGCGTAAGTGTGTTCGCTGGGTCCGCAATTTCCATCGTTATTGCGGCGGGAGATGCTGCATCAAATGCAATGTGTAAAAAATAATAGGAAAAAGTGCTGCTGGGAATTCTCTCTCTACTGGGGGTCGCCTCAGAATTCGGCATTTAAAGTACGTTAACATTTTACAAGATATTGATTACTATAATTTTTTACTGGCTATAAAATTAAATCAAAAATTATTACCAACTAAGCTTTGTAAGTTACTGTAATCATTTACTTTATGATTTGTTAGCGTACGATTTTTTCCGAATTCTGTGTGCTTCCCTGTATATAAATCGCCAGCTTACACTCATTCCTACGTCAGCACTTGATCTTGAGCCGCCTCTAAATATCGTGGAAACTACCGCCGTTAGCCTGCTGCATTTGCTCCTCCTTGCAATGCTTTAGGCTTAACCAAACCGGGGAAAGTCCAATGTGTCCGTGCGCTGTAATGGCAGGTTATGTGGAACCATCGGCTTCAGGGAGCTTTTGGGTTGTCTCGTCAACCGACACGATATGCGGTTGCCCGACTCCTGGGATAGGTACAGGGGTATTCGTTAGGCGCAGAATCTCTAAAGCTATCTGGTCGGTGTTGTCTAGGCCAGAAAAGAACAGAGACAGCTTTAGCTTGAGGGCGTTTCGCATTTGCGCGCTATCGATCGTCTCACAGAGCTTTAAGGATTCCTCCAACTTCCTATCGGACCGGAGCTTGTCGAAGAAATCCGACATAAGCTGACGCGCCTTGTGTGACTGATAAAAGAATAGACCTGATACCACATCGATAATAGTGCCAGCCACGACGCCAAGGTATCCGGACTTGTCGGAATACGCGAAGACGGATGTGGCGATAAGAATGAAACCGATAGACGCGAAAGCCAAACTAAACCAGAAGCTAATTCGCGACTGATTTATGCTCTGTTGATGGTAGTCATCAAACTTGTTTACGTCGTATGTAAGCTGCCGCTGAAGTTCGGAGGGCGTAATCGCTACTGCTGGGTGCGGCGCTTCGTGAATCTCTGGCTTTTTTGTAATCTCACGGAACAACCCCTTTCGATATGCGATCACCGCCATGAAGACAGTCATTATCAGTGCGAAGAGTGGCGCCACAACCTCCCTGACGATGAAAGCGATCCATTGAATATCATACCTATTCATAAGCTCCCTCCGCCACATAACAGTTAATCAAGAGTCCTCTATGGGTCTAGACATTTATTAATCGAGACGACTGTCATGTGATCCTATCCTTGACGATTTTTACTATTCTTTTTTAACCATCTATCCGGTTGTTAGGTTATAAAAAAAGGAGGTAGGCGACAGATGTATTATTGACCTGCTCTCGTTTTTTATAGCCAATTCGAAAGTGAGCCTTCGGGTTCGAGTACTATAGTTGACGACCGTTCCCGACCTGCTTCAGCCGGGGTTCGATTGCCAAGTGAAGAATGGGGACGCTCGTTGTTGTAGAACTGCCGCCATTTCTCGATCAATATCTTTGCCTCGTGTCGCGTTATGAACCATTCGCGATTCAGGCATTCGTCTCGCAGCTTGCCGTTGAAGCTTTCCACAAATCCGTTCTGCCAAGGGCTGCCCGGTTTGATGTAAGCCGGTCCAACATTCTGGTCTCGCAGCCATTTCATTACTGCTGTGGCGGTAAATTCCGCTCCATTGTCTGATCGAATAAATGCTGGTTTCCCGTACAGTCGCATTAACCGCGACAGGGTCAGAATCACATCCTGGCTGCGCAAGGATTTCCCGACCTCGATTGCAAGGCATTCACGCGTATGCTCATCCAACACACATAACAGCTTGAGTGGATTTCCATTAGCCAGACGATCATGCACGAAATCGTACGACCAGACATTATTTGGCCGGGTTGCACCAGGAATGCGTATGTCAGTGCCACAGCGCCGCTTCCTGGGCCGCCGTTTGGGCAAATTCAGTCCCAGTCTATTCCACAGTCGCCATACGCGGCTAGCACTTTGGCACGTCATCACAGCAATGCGCCGATAACCAAACCGCGGATATCGGCTCGATGCCTCAACCAATGAAGCAGTTAGTATTCGATCCTTGTCAGGTTGCTTGAGTTCGTAGCTGCCAACCTGTCGGCTCACCCCGGTCATACGGCAGGCCGCACGCTCCGATAAACCTTTATTCTTCAGCAGGGCCAGCGCTTCGCGCCGCGCTACCGGGGTTACCATTTTTTTGCTGCAATTTCCTTCAAGCCTTCGATTGCCAACACCTGCTCGGCAACAATCTTCTTCAGTTTGGCATTCTCCGACTCCAGATCCTTAAGCTTGCGTGCATCTGACACAGTCATCCCACCATATTTGTTCCGCCAGCGGAAAAACGTCTGTTCCGTAATATTGTGCTTGCGGCAAATGTCGCGGATGACTGCTCCATCTGCTTCGCCTTCACGCAAAATACCAATGATCTGCTCTTCACTAAATCGCTTCTTCATGTTCGCCTCCATGTCAAAATTAACATGAAGGCTCACTCCGTGGGTGGCTACAATATTCTTAGCAGATCACCTCAACCATGATTATTGATAGCACACTGCGTTAACACCAGTGCCGAATACATCGTCGGCTTCTATAACAGCGCGTACGATTGCACTCAAAACTAGGCTATCTGCCACCCCCCAGTTTCTGCTAAAGAATTTTGGCAAAGGAAAAAAGCACCATCCATGTGTTCGGTAAGCAAACTGAGCCGTATTTGGAGACGAATGCTCGGAACGTAGCTAGAGAAAGCCGGTTTTATGATTTTCAGTTCGAAGTACAATAGGGCTTTCTTCCAAATGAACAGCTTCATGCAATTTCCATTTCCTGCCTTCTATCCTGCCTGCTGTGCGGATACGACGCAGCCATCGTTACGGTATATGGCTGCGTACCGCTCCATCCGGCAAGCCGGCGGTTAAAGTCCATCATGCTGGAACTGCGCCATATCGGAAAAGCCTATGCGAGCGGACTGCGGGTGTTAGCCGATTTATCCTATATTCTCGATGCCGGCGAGTATGTGGCGATCATGGGCGAGTCCGGAGTCGGCAAATCAACACTGTTGAACCTGATCGCCGGTTTGGATGCCCCGGACTCGGGCGAGGTACTTATCGACGGCATCGCCATGTCTTCATTGGATGACGATGCGGCAACACGGTTGCGACGCAAGGAACTCGGCTTCATTTTTCAGGCTTTTCACATCCTGCCGCATTTGACGCTGAGCCAGAACGTCGCCCTGCCCTTGCTGCTGAATGGTATCCAGGCTAAAGAGGCCACGGAACGAGCCGGGCAAATGCTGCTCGCTGTTGGCTTGAGCGGCAGAGGAGAACACTTCTCGCGCCAACTGTCCGGTGGCGAGTTGCAGCGCGTTGCAATCGCCCGGGCGCTGGTCCACCGCCCGAAGCTGATCCTGGCGGATGAACCCACGGGCAACCTCGACCCGGATACGGCACACGACATCCTCACGCTGATGCGCGCCGAAATCAAGGCGAATGGCGCCTCCGGCATTATTGTTACCCACTCGCACGCAGCGGCGGCAACCGCAGACCGCGTGCTGGTGCTGACAAAAGATGGATTGCATCCATTAAACCCGGAAAGTTCGGCAGCTTCACATCAAAGCAGAGATGGCGAAGCTGACGCATAGCGGCGCGCTGTCCCGCTGGTTGTTGTGGGGCGAATGGCGGGCCCACCGGTCGCAAGCCGCAGTCGCCGTCACCGCAATCGCGATAGGGGTGGCGCTTGGGTTTGCGATACATCTGATCAACGCGGCCGCCTTCAATGAATTTTCGGCCGCCGCCAGAAGTCTTTCCGGTCAATCCGACCTTCAGGTGCGCGGCGCACAAGCCACCTTCGACGAATCACTGTTCCCGGTTCTGGCGGAACACGATGGTGTCGAACTCGCCAATCCGGTGTTGGAGCTCGATGTCGCCATTCCCGGCAATCGCGACGAAAACAAGGGCGCCACCCTGAAAATTCTCGGGCTGGATATTTTTCGCGCCTCGATCATGACGCCGGACCTGATCGGCATCCCGGCTGAAGACAAGCTTTTCGATATCCTGGCGGACGACGCCATCTTCCTGTCTCCTGCTGCAATGGAATGGCTGGGCGTAAAATTGGGCGATCCACTGCAATTACGCGTGGGAACCCAAGCTATCACACTACGGGTTGCCGGCGGTTTGACGCGAGCCCGCGCAGGACAACGGATCGGCGTGATGGATATTGGCGCGGCGCAATGGCGCTTCCAGCGCATCGGCCAGTTATCGCGCATCGAATTGAAACTGGTGCCGGGTATCGGTCATGCCGCATTCAAGGCAGCGCTTGAACAGGAACTGGAGCTGCGCGGGCACTTTCTTGTTATGGAACCTGCAGATCAGGAAACCCGCGTTGCCAACATGTCGCGCGCTTATCGCGTCAATCTGAACATGCTCGCCATGGTGGCGCTGTTCACCGGCACATTCCTGGTATTTTCGACCCAGGCGCTTTCGGTCGTTCGGCGGCGCCACCAATTCGCTTTGTTGCGTGTGCTCGGACTGACGCGGCGGCAACTGCTGGGTCAAATTTTGCTTGAGGGGGGTTCCCTTGGCATCGTTGGTTCGCTGTTGGGTCTCGCCTTGGGTTACGTAGCGGCCGCTACCGCGTTGCATGTTTTTGGCGGAGACCTGGGAAGCGGGTTTTTTTCCGGGGTGAAACCGAGCGTGCATTTTGACCCGGTGGTAGCGACGGTCCTTTTTTTTCTGGGACTCAGCACCACCTTGCTGGGTAGCGCCGCGCCCGCCTGGGAAGCAGCAACTGCCAAGCCGGCGCCGGCGCTGAAATCCGGTAGCGAAGACGCCGCACTCTCGAAGCTGGCCACGTCCTGGCCTGCCCTGGTATGTCTGGCGTTGGCGGGTGTGCTCACGCAGTTGCCCCCAATCTTCGAGTTGCCGATCTTCGGCTATCTTGCGGTGGTGCTGTTACTGATAGGCGGCATTGCGCTCATGCCGCGTCTGTCAGCATTGATTTTCTCCGCTGTATTTTCCGCGATAAGCAAACGCACATCCCAAGCCATGCCGTTATTGGCGCTGGCCCGGCTGACCAATGCCCCCAATCAGGCCTCCATCGCGCTGGGTGGCGTCCTGGCCAGCTTTACGCTGATGGTATCGATGGCAATCATGGTTGCCAGTTTTCGTATTTCGGTCGATGACTGGTTGAAACATATCCTGCCTGCCCAGTTATACGTAAAGACAGCGACGAGCGGAGATACGCGCGGTCTTACTCCAGATGAGATGGCGACGCTCGCGGCCACGCCCGGTATCTCTCGTGTGGACTTTTTTCGCTCATCGCAACTGACGCTCGATCCACGCCGGCCCAGCATCGCGCTGATTGCCCGGCCCATTGACGCAGCCGATCCCGGCAACACGCTGCCGATGACGGGCGAAGTGGTCGCACCCGCCTTGCTGCCCAAGGATGCGATACCGATCTGGGTATCTGAAGCAATGGTTGATCTATACGGCTATACGCCAGGCACACGGGTAACGCTGCCAATAGCGACCCCTCCCCCCGTTTTCGTCGTTGCCGGGGTATGGCGCGATTATGGGCGGCAATTCGGCGCGATACAGATGCGGCTGGCGGATTATCAGGCGCTGTCCGGGGACAAAAAAGTAAATGATGCCGCGCTTTGGCTGCAAGAAGGCGTTACACCTGAGCAGGCGATTGCATCGATGAAGCGCTTGCCGTTCGGCGATGCGCTGGAATTCTCCGAACCCGGCGAGATACACGCGTCCAGCCTGAAATTTTTCGACCGAAGCTTTGCGGTAACCTACCTGCTGGAAATGGTTGCGATCGTCATAGGACTGCTCGGGGTCGCAGCAAGTTTTTCGGCGCAAGCTTTAGCACGCGGCAAGGAATTCGGCATGCTGCGCCACATCGGCGCGACCCGCCGCCAGATCCTGGCGATGCTGGCAGTAGAAGGCGGCCTGGTGACTGTGCTGGGCATTGTGCTCGGCTTCGCGCTTGGCGGTTGCATCAGCCTCATTCTCGTCTTCATTGTCAATCCTCAATCATTCCACTGGACCATGCAGTTGAGCCTGCCATGGAGAGGATTGCTGGCGGTAGCTTTCGTATTAACGGCATCGGCCGCTTTGACCGCGCTGCTGTCGGGCCGCCACGCGGTATCAGGCAATGCAATACGTGCAGTAAGGGAGGATTGGTGATGGAAATTTTGAAATGCAGCACTGCCCATATCGATTCTTCCCGCAAACGGAAATACCGGCTTTTCGGCATCACGAAAGGGTCGGTGCGGATACTGAACATGGTCGTTACGCTATTCATTGCCGGGTTCCTGGCTACACCCGCCTCCGCTGAGCCACCCAGATTTTCCCAGGTTGTCCCGGGCGTGCCCCTCGTCTTTCCGCAGGATTTCGGGTCTCACCCCGACTTCCGCAACGAGTGGTGGTATGTCACAGGCTGGCTGGAAACACCAGACAAAAAACCGCTTGGCTTCCAGATCACGTTTTTCCGTGTGGCAACCGAGCACAACCGGGCCAATCCGAGCCGCTTTGCTCCCAAACAACTCATCATCGCACACGCGGCGTTATCGGATCCTGCGGTAGGTAAACTGTTGCATGACCAGAAAAGCGCGCGCGAGGGCCTCGGCCTGGCTTATACCAAAGAAGGCGATACGGATGTGAAGCTGGGCGATTGGTACATGTTGCGCGAGGAAAATGGCCGCTACCAGACGACTATAAAGGCACTCGACTTCATGCTGCGCTTCTCGCTGACACCCACGCAAAAGCCAATGCTGCAGGATGACAACGGCTTTTCACACAAAGGGCCGCTACCGGAACAAGCCAGTTATTATTATAGTGAACCGCAGCTGCAAGTGACGGGAACCGTCACTCACAACGACAAGGAGATGGCTGTCAAGGGTATTGCCTGGCTCGACCATGAGTGGTCTACAGCCTATCTCGATCCCAGCGCCGAGGGATGGGATTGGGTAGGCGCCAACCTCGACGACGGCTCTTCCCTGATGGCATTTCTGATTCGCGGAAAAGACGGTCGTAAAGTATGGGCATACGCCGGAATCCGCGATGCTTCCGGCCACTTTACGCAGTTCGCGCCGGAACAGGTGAGCTTTCAGCCGCAGCGTACCTGGCGCTCCCCGCATACCGATGCTGTTTATCCGGTAGAAATGCGAATTCAAACCGGCTCGACCGTATGGCTGCTTACGCCACTGCAAGACGACCAGGAGCTCGACTCCCGGCAATCGACGGGTGCGGTTTATTGGGAAGGCGCGGTCACGGTAAGCCGCGATGGGAAACCTGCGGGCCGCGGCTATTTTGAAATGACCGGGTATGTAGAATCGCTGAAGCTATGAGTATAATCAGGTCAGATGAATGGCCGTTGTTTCAAGCATACGGATGAGCGGATCTGGATAAACGCCCAACCATATCAGAAGTAATGCGAGCACCGTGAGTGTGAAACTTTCCGCCAACGAAGCCTTCACCTTGGGCGCAGCCATTTGCCCAGTTGCTGCCTCGGGGCCTTGCGCGCACATGACTGCAATGATGCGCAAATAATAATACAGCCCGATCGCGCTGCCAACCGCCAGAACGATGACCAGCAGCCACAAGGATTCACCGATGGCGGCTGCAAGCACGTAGAACTTGCCGATGAACCCCATTGTCAGCGGAATACCTGCAAGTGACAGCAGCATGGCGGTAAGTACGCCCGCGAGCCAAGGCCTGCGCCAGAACAAACCCGCATAATCGGTAAGCATATCGCTGTCCTGTTCCGGCGTCCCCCTGGACAATACCGTAACAACGCCGAAAGCACCCAGCATCATAATGAAATAAGCAGCCAGGTAGTATGCCACTGCCTCGACCGCCATCGCGCCGAACGCCAGGAACCCGACCAGCAGATAGCCAAGCTGTGCGATAGATGAATAGGCAAGAATTCGCTTGATATTATCCTGGCGCAAGGCGAGCAGGTTTCCTGCCAATATCGTAACGATTGCGACGAGGCTCAACGCCATCACGACCGATTGCGACTGGTGTGCGTCTGCCACGACGAAATAACGTAGCAGCATAGCAAGCATGGCGCCTTTCGAAACCGTTGCAATGAACGCGGATATCGGCGCAGGCGCGCCTTCATACACGTCTGGCGTCCACATATGGAATGGCACCAGCGCGAGCTTGAATCCGGCGCCGACCAGGATCAGCGCAAGCCCGGCAAGTCCATAAGCGTCGAGCCCTTGCGCAAAGACGGCAGGCATGGCGCCAATCTGTGCGAACTGCATCGTACCCAGTTGCGCATAGATCAACGCCATGCCGAACAGCAGGAATGCCGAGGAAAAGCCTGCCAGAATCAGGTATTTAATGCCTGCCTCGAGCGGACGCTCGGCGCTTCGCGGATAGGCTATCAGCGCGAAAAGCGAAACACTGAGCAACTCCAACCCGAGCAGGAGTGAGGCGAAGTGGCTGCTCGCGACCAGTACCGCGCCACCCAGCGCAGCCAGCAGCAGCAGGATGTAAAGTGCCTCATGGCGGCTTTCCCGCCCACCGAAATAACGGTAGCACAACACCGTGACGACAAAGGTCGCAGCAAAGATGAGGCCTATGTAGAACAGCGCGTAGTTATCCATGATCAGTAGCGAGGTAACCTGGCGCGGCCCGAAGCTCGCCGCCAAAGGCAACGCCGCAAGGGAGATGATCAGTCCAAGCAGCGTCAGCACCATCACCGGCTGCGAGCGGCGATAAAAACCGGCGACGAGCATCACTGATACCGCACTCACCGCAACGATGATGAGCGGTAGCAAGACTAGCAGATCGGAGCGCGTCAGGATCATTCGGCACCCAAGTGATATTGCCCGGCTGCAATATTCGGCAGAACATCGATGGCGAGCGCTGCCGTATCAAGCACCGGCTGCGGGTACAGCCCCAGCCATAGGGTAATGGCCGCCATCGAATACAAGGTCGCCATTTCCCGGCCTGACAGATCATGTAGTTGCCAACCATGCGGATTCTCGCCATGAAAAGTCTTCTGCACCAGCGCAAGCGCATACACGACACTGGCGACAAATGCTATGGCCGCGACGGAAGCCAGCACGCTGCTGGCACGGTATAATCCCATCAGTATCAGGAATTCTCCGACGAAATTACCCATTCCCGGCAGCCCAAGCACGGCAATGGCAAAAAACAATCCCATTGCCGCCAGGCGCGGCATGACGCTCCACAGGCCTTCAAAGCGGCGCATATCGCGTGTGTGGGTCCGCTCCTGCAAAATGCCTGCGATTACAAACAGTGCTCCCGTACTGATGCCGTGCGCGATCATTTGCATCACGGCCCCCCCAAGCGACCAGGGATTCCAACCGAATATCCCGAGCACCGCAAAACCCAGGTGACTCACGCTGGTGTAGGCCACGAGGCGCTTGAAATCCGTCTGGGCGAACGCCAGGAAAGCGCCATAGACAACTCCGGTTGCTCCCAACGTCATCGCCACTGGCGCAAAATACCCCGCCGCCTCGGGAAATAGCGGAACAACGAAGCGCAATAGCCCATAGGCTCCGGTTTTCAGCAGCACCCCTGCAAGAATCACGCTTCCTGCTGTCGGCGCCTCGGTATGTGCGTCCGGCAGCCAGGTGTGAAATGGCACGATGGGCGCCTTGACTGCGAACGCAATGAAAAAGCCGAGCATGATCCACAGCTCGGTGGAGGGAGACATGGCCGTATTCAACAGCTCGAAATAATCGAATGTCAGGACTCCAGTGCTGCGGAAGTGGACGAATACCAACGCAAGAATTGCCACCAGCATGAGCAGACCGCTCCCCTCGGCGAAAATGAAGAACTTGATCGATGCATAATGCCGCTTCTCATGGCCCCAGATCGCAATCATGAAATACATCGGCACCAGCATCAGCTCCCAGAAGAAGAAAAACAGGAACAGGTCCAGCGCAAGGAATACACCGACCGCCCCTGCCAGAGTCCATAGCAGGTTGAAGTAAAAGAACCCGGCACGCTCCTGGATTTCCATCCAGGAACATGCCACCGATACCACCCCCAGAAAAGCGGTCAGCACGACCAGGACGAGGCTTATTCCATCCATGGCCAGATGAAAGCTCACTCCGAAACGCGGAATCCACTCCGCCCTGATCTCGGCAAGCCACCCTCCGTGAGCGGGAAGAGCCATAGCGCTGGCAGACTGCAGCCAAAGCCATATCGTCAATGCGAGCTCGATGCCCGCCGTAGCCAGCGCAACCCACTTCGCAGAGCCTTGGCGCCAGCGTTCAGCCACCCATGACAGTAAACCGCCAGCCGCGAGGATGAAAATTAATGCGGAGAGAATCATGCGAATATCCCGATGAATATAATACCGATCGACCCGGCGGCAATCGCCGCCGCGTAGCGGCGTACCTGTCCGCTTTGCGTTGCACTCAAGGCGCGGTAGAGAAACAGACAAAGCTCGGCCAGGCCGCTGTAGATATTGTCGATCACGTCGTGCCGATCGATCTTCTGGAGCCACCTGAGCGTGCATGAAATCGCCATGCGGTAGATATTGTCGATCACGTCATGCCGGTCGGCGTACGCAAGCCAGAGATAGGGCCGGACGAACAGGAACTGATAAAAACGATCGAAACCCCAGCCAAAATGCCAGAACTTCCGGATTCTTGCCAATGCCGGGATCAGCATCAGTCCGTGGAGAAAAGCGGGATATCTCAGAAACAACAGGTACGCCAACCCGATACTGCCAAGAGAGGCAGCAATTGCGAGCAACTCCAGAATGGTTTCGTCATTTTTACCGTCATGAACGACCTGAGCCGGCGGCAAGGCATGCTGAACAAAGCTGGAAAACAGCGTTAAATTGCCGAGAAAAGGTGGAGTTTCAATCCATCCACCGACTAGAGAGAATGCGGCAAGAACTATAAGCGGTATAGTTATGCGCGGCCCTGGCTGTCTGGTTTCGGGAGGCGTCGCAGTCCTCGCTTCGCCAAAAAAGACGAGAAACACCACGCGAAAGATATAGAGGCCGGTCAGTATTGCACCTGCCCATCCCGCGGCCCATAACCATGGCCTCCCTCCTGCTGACGACCAGGCCTGCCAAAGAATCAGGTCCTTGCTGTAGAAGCCCGCAGTAACGATTGGCAGCGCCGCGAGCGATGCGCTGCCAATCAGAAAAGTCCAGAATGCAACGGGAAGTTTTTTCCTCAACCCACCCATCCGGAAAATATCATGTTCCTCATGCAGGCTCTTGATGACCACACCTGCGCTCAGGAACAGCAGAGCCTTGAAGAAGGCGTGAGTCATCAGGTGAAAAATGGCTGCCGACCAGGCGCCCACCCCTAGCGCGAGGAACATATAGCCGATCTGGCTGATGGTCGAATACGCGAGCACGCGCTTGATGTCTTTTTGGGCAAGTGCACTGAACCCCGCCAGCAGCAGGGTAAGGGCGCCTATTACTGCAACCGCCAGTTGTACGGGTGGCGCAAGAGAAAAGAGCACATGCGTGCGGGCGATCAGATATACACCTGCCGTTACCATCGTCGCAGCATGGATCAGCGCGCTCACCGGCGTGGGGCCGGCCATTGCGTCAGGCAGCCAGGTCTGTAGCGGGAGCTGAGCAGATTTGCCCACCGCACCGGCAAGCAGAAGCGCCGCAGCGAGAATAGCGAGCTCCGACCCCTCCGGCCACTGTTGGTCGGCACGCTGCATCAGCGGCTGGATATCAAGGGTTCCCAGATGGGTAAACAGCAGAAAAAGGCCGATCGCCATAGCGGTATCGCCGACCCGCGTAACGATGAACGCCTTGCGCGCGGCACGCCCGTTGCCAGGATCTCGATACCAGAATCCGATCAGCAGATAGCTACAAAGCCCCACCCCTTCCCAGCCAAGGTAAAGAAACAGCAGATTGTCGGCAAGAACCAGGATACACATCGAGCCGACAAAGAGATTCATATAGGCGAAAAAGCGCGCATAGCCGTCATCGCCAATCATGAATTCCGTCGAATAAAGGTGGATCAGGAAACTGATGACGGTCACAACCAGGACCATTACCAGTGATAACGCGTCGAGATAAAAGCCGATCCCTGGCGAGAAACCGGCCACAGCAATCCAGGTCCATGCTTCCTGCCGAAAGAAAAAACCCGGCGGTGGCGCAGCGATGAAGTCTATCCCGATCAGGATGGCGATGAGTGCCGAGAGAGCCACCGAGCTCGTCCCAATTACCGCAATACTGCGATGCCCCAGATATCTTCCGCTGAGCGCCAGCACCAGGAAACCGGCCAGAGGCAGCGTGGGAATAAGCCAGAGCAGGGACAGCATGTTATCCCCGCATCTTGCTCACCGCATCGGCATCCAGGGTCTGGAAGCGGCGATGGAGCAACAGCAGCAGTGCGAGGCCGACCGAGACTTCCACCGCTGCCACCGCGAGGATGAAGATGAGCATCACCTGGCCATCGGCCTGCTCCCATCGCGCACCGGCAACCACGAAGGCAAGCCCGGCCGCATTGAGCATGATCTCGATCGACATCAGGATGAAAATCAGGTTGCGCCGCACCAAGACACCGATCACCCCCAATGCGAACAGGATTGCCGCCAGCATCAGCCCGTGATGCATGGGGATCGCGGCAATGGCCTCAGCCGTTCTCATGGTCACGCCCGTTCCCGCGCCGGCCTTCGTACCATCCCAGATGACACGCTCCTACCAATCCTGCCAGCAGCAGCAGTGAAGCCAGTTCAACCCCCAGAAGATAGGGACCGAAAAGGATGATGCCGACCGCCTTCGCGTCCACCACGGCAGCGCTGGCGGGCGTGCTGCCGTCTTGCATGAGGATATAAATCAGCTCGGCCAGCAGCAGCGCCGCCAGGACAGCGGGTCCCGCCCACATGCCGGGGTTCAGCCAGTCTCTCTCTTTTGCCGCGGCCGTTTTGCCGAGGTTGAGCATCATCATGACAAACACGAACAGCACCATGATCGCACCTGCGTAAATGATGACTTCCAGCGCGGCCGCAAAGGGTGCGCCCAGCACATAGAATACGATTGCCACGGCAAGCAGGGAAACGATCAGGTAGAGCAGCGCATGCACGGCGCTCAAGCGGACGATGACCATCAGCGTGGCCGCAATGGCGATGGCCCCGGAAAGATAAAATGTGAATTCCATGGTGCCTCCGTACTTCCCATTCTGTTTTCGGAATCAGGGCAGCAGGCGATGGAGATCCACGGGGGGCGCCTCGTTCTCGGCCTCGCCCTTGTCCTTGTCCCTGATCGCAAGGCCCGCCACCCGGTAGAAGTTATAGCCGGGGTATTTTCCAGTGCCATCGATCAACAGATCCTCTTTTTCGTACACCAGGTTTTTCCGGTCGTATTCGCCCATTTCAAAATCCGGGGTAAGCTGGATTGCATCGGTGGGACACGCTTCCTCGCAGTAGCCGCAGAAAATGCAGCGTGAAAAATTGATGCGGAAAAATGACGGGTAACGCCGGCCATATTCATCTTCCGTGGCCTGGAGTGCGATGCAGTCCACCGGACACGCCGCGGCGCAGAGATAGCAAGCCACACAACGTTCTTCTCCGTCAGGGTCGCGGCTCAGGATGATGCGCCCGCGCCAACGTGGCGGAATAACAGGCTTTTCGTCCGGGTACTGGATTGTTACCCGGCGCCGGAACATGTGCAGAAGGATCGTCCACATCGTTTTCAGAGAATTCCACATGTCATTTTTCTCCTCAAGTCACAATCCACCGGCACTCTCATGATTCCCATGCCAATACGATCGCCCCCGTGACCAGCAGATTGACCAGGGTGAGGGGCAACATCACTTTCCAGCCATAGGCCATCAATTGGTCGTAGCGGGGCCGCGGCAATGACGCTCGCAAAAGAATGAAGAAACCGATGACAATGAAGGTTTTAAGCAGAAACCACATCAATGGAGACAATAGCGGCCCCAGCCAGCCGCCAAAGAACAGTGTCACCATCATCGCCGAAATGAGAATGACGCCGACGTATTCGCCGATAAAAAACAGCCCGAACTTCATGCTGGAGTATTCGGTGTGGAAACCGGCGACCAACTCGTTCTCCGCCTCTGGGAGATCGAAAGGCAGCCGGCGCGCTTCGGCAATGCCGGCAACGGTAAAGGTGATGAACCCGAGGATCTGCGGAATGCAAAACCACAGGTCTTCCTGCGCCGCGACAATATCGCGCAGATTGAACGAGCCGGTCAGCATGACCACGCCCATCAGCGAGAGCCCCATGAAGACCTCGTAGCTCAGCATCTGTGCTGCTGCCCGGAACCCGCCCAGCAACGAGTATTTGTTATTCGAGGCCCATCCGCCCAGAACAATGCTGTAAACCCCCAGCGAGGACATGGCGAGGAAAAATAATAAGCCAATGTTCAGATCGACTACGCCGATGCCCGGCGCAACGGGCACAACGGCGAACGCAAGCAGCGTGGTGATGGCGATGATTACCGGCGCCAGCACGAACAGGGTTTTTTCAGCAAACGGCGGCACCCAGTCTTCCTTGGCGAGGAGCTTGATCGCATCGGCGACGATCTGCAGCAGACCGAACGGTCCGACCCGGTTCGGCCCATAGCGGTCCTGCCAGACGCCGAGCAGGCGACGCTCGATCCAGGACAACAGCGCCGCGAAACTGAACACAACGGCCAGAATCAGGATCACGTTCGACCAGGCGAGCGCCAGTTCGCTCATGGTGGAGTCTCCTTCCCCATCCTTGTCACCTTGCCCCATGCCGGCACGATGATTCCAGCCAATGGCAGCAAACCGACGGGGATGCCGGCGGAGCCGCGCTGCAACCCGGGCTCCAACCGCACCGGCAGCCTATACTTCTGGCCGGGATTCCGTTGTAACTGCAGTTGCGAGTCGTCTCCGGCGGCAAGGCCGAGCTCCGCTGCATCGCCTGGATTGAGGGCAAGGTATGGCTTTGCGGCAAGTTCTGCCAGCGCAGGCGCAAGCGCACTCAACTCCTCTGTGCCGAAGATATGACGAAGCGGCACGACCAGCCATTCGCCCGCGCGCCGCTCAAATGCTGACGGTATGTTAGTAAAGTACTCGACTTTTCCGGCCGGTAGCGGCTCGATCAGACGCACACCCGGATCCCCGCCGGTGAGCGCCCCCCCCACCTCGTCCTGGAATTTGTTGAGTGCCTGTACCGAATTCCAGCCGGGTGCCCAAAAACGCGGATTGAGCGCCGGAGGAGGATGGTTCGGATATCCTTCCATCGAGAATGAGAGTGGTGCATCCGGATCTTCGGGTGGCTCGGGTTCATGCACGTCGATGTTCGCCAGCATGGCGGTGCGCCCGCTGTAACGGTGTGGCTGGCGGGGGACCTTCTGGCCGCCAATACGAAAATTTGCCGTCGGCGCAGCTCGCAAAATAGGTTGTAATCCTGGAATTGAAGCAGCGCAGGCGGCAGTCACCTGGTCCAGGTTCAGCCAGGAATCGCCCTTATCAGCCCCGGCTGCCGTTATGAGGTCTTGCGCCCAACGCCAGCTTTCCTGGATATCGCCCTGGGGGACGAACACCTGAAAGAAGCGCTGCGCCCGGCCTTCATTATTCACCAGCGTGCCGTCCGCCTCGGCGAAAGTACCGGCTGGCAACACCATGTCTGCCCCCGCGCTGGTCGCATGGCTGATGTGGTCGATGACCACAACGTTCCTTGCGGCCGCAAGGAACTGATCGACCGCTGCAGCGTCAGCGCGGTGGTAAAGATCATTTTCCAGGATAATAACGGTGTCGGCGGCAACCCCCGTATATGCAACGGTGCCGAGCACTGTCTCGAACGCCAGTTCAAGACTGGCGCCGCCGATCATTGCCGCGCCCAGACTGTTGCATTCGGGAACCGCGAAGCAAAGCTCCGCTGGATGCCCCGTATTGCATAGCGCCCACGCCACGCTGGCTGCCGCCTCCAGGACGGCCGCACTGGCGCAACCCATGCCGGAAACGACGAGTGGACGCTCCGCGGCCTTTAGCACTTTTGCGATGGTATCGGCCGCCGTCCGCATCGTATCCGGTAAGTCCGGTACCGGCGGCGCCCTCGAATCGAGCGCATGCGCCACCGCGAACCCGAGACGGGCCAAATCGTCGGGTACCCCGCGAAACGTCTGCGTAGCAACATCGTCGAGCCTGGTGGCGGCGATGGCGGCGACAAATAGCGGTCCCCGCTCCTGCTGCACTGCCGCACGCACCGCATGGTCGTTCCAGTGTGGAATATGCATCTTCTCGGCAATCTTCTGCGCCTGGCGACGAATCGACTGGCGTAGCGCAAGCGCCAGTAGCGGCGCGGTATTGGTTACATCTTCGCCCAGCACCAGAACGGCGTCGGCAAGCTCCACCTCGTGCAATGATGGCGAACGCGCTGGACCTTGCCCCAGAATATCCAGCATGGAAGCGAGTAGACGACCATCCTGTTCGGAAACGCCGGCATAAAACCGTTCGGGCCCAACCAGCGTGCGTAACGCAAAATTGGCTTCGATCGAGGCGCGCGGAGACCCGATACCAATTGTTCGGGTTCCGTTGGCCACCAGCCCGGCCAGAAATTGTATGGCTTCGCCTTTGCTGATGGACTGAAAGGGTGCGCTTCGGGTTTTCCGCAGAGCCGGACACCGGATACGCTGTTCGCTATTGACGAAGTCGTACCCGTAACGTCCGCGGTCGCATAGAAAATAGCCGTTGACCGCGCCGTTGAAACGATTGTGAATTCGACGCAATGTGCCGTAGCGCTCGCCGGGAATCGTGTTGCAGCCCAACCCGCAGTGCACACATACTGAAGGCGCGGTCTGAAAATCCCACTTGCGCGTGTAATGCTGCTTCAGGGACTTGTCGGTAAAAACACCGGTGGGGCAGACCTCCACCAGATTCCCGCTGAACTCGCTTTCGAGAGTACCGTCCTGATGACGGCCAAAGTAGACCCGGTTGCCAAGCACCAGCGCATCGAAATCACGTCCGCCGGCATAGTCGCGGTAGAAGCGTGTGCAGCGGTAGCACTGGATGCAGCGGTTCATCTCGTGGTTAACGAGAGGACCGAGGTCCTGGTTGTGAAAGGTACGCTTCCGGCCGCGATAACGGCGGTAAGTATGCCCCGTCATCACCGTCATGTCCTGCAGATGGCATTCGCCGCCCTCATCGCACACCGGGCAGTCGTGTGGGTGGTTGACCATCAGCCATTCGATTATGCTTGCACGGAATTCCCGCGCCTCGGGATCCTCGATCGAGATGCGGGCACCGTCTGTGGCTGGCGTCATGCAGGCCATGACAATCTTGCCGTGCTTGTCCTCTTCGTTCTTGAACTGCTTGATGGCGCATTGCCGACACGCGCCTACCGAGCCTAATGCGGGGTGCCAGCAGAAATATGGAAGGTTGAACCCCAGTGAAAGACATTGTTGCAGCAGGTTTTCTCCGTCCTTTACCGAATAGGGTCGATTATCGATGTGAATCGTCGCCATCTTCATTTCCAAGGACACCGCTTCTCGTGGATGTGCCAATCGAAATCATCCGCGAAATACTTGAGGCCGCTTTGCAGTGGTTCCGCGGCGCCGGGTGCCAGTGCGCAAAACGTATGCCCCGGGCCCAGCAGGCGCGCATGAGATTGGAGCCGCTCCAGGTCCGAGGCTTGCCCTTTGCCATCTTCCAGGCCTTTCAGTATCTGTTCCACCCATGACAGCCCAGACCAGCAAGGCGTGCACCAGCCGCACGATTCCTGCGCAAAGAAGTGTTCCAGATTGTGCAACATGCCGACAGGGCAGGTCTTGTCGTCGAGGATAATCATGGTGCCGGTGCCAAGGCGGCTACCCGCCGCCTGCATCGAGTCAAAATCCATCGCCACATCAAGGTGGTCGGTGATCATGAAATCAGTCGATGCACCGCCCGGCAGGAGACCACGAAACTTGTATCCATCCCGCATGCCGCCAGCGTGCTCTTCCAGAATTTCGCGGATGGGCGTGCCCATCGGCAATTCCCACAGTCCCGGTTTATTCACTCTTCCGCTCACGCCATACAGCTTGGTGCCGCCATCCGAGCAACGGCTCAGGCTCTTGAACCATGCCGCGCCGTGGTTCACGATATGCGGTACGCAGCATAGCGTTTCGACATTGTCGACGACGGTGGGCTTGCCCCACAGGCCACTTACCTGGGGATAGGGAGGCTTGGCTCTTGGATTGGCGCGCTTGCCCTCGAGTGCGTTCAGCAACGCGGTCTCTTCCCCGCACATGTAGCGCCCGGCGCTGACGTGGAGGTGAAGCTCCAGGCTATACCCCGAACCGGCAATATTCCTGCCCAGGTAGCCCTGGCGGTAGGCCTCGGCGATTGCCTGCTCCAGCCGCTGCGCCGCCAGCTTGTAAGCCCAGCGCAGGAAAATGTAGCTGACATCGGCCTGAACCGCATACGCACTTACGATCATGCCTTCCAATAGCTGGTGCGGGTCGCCTTCGAGCAACAGGCGGTCCTTGAATGTGCCGGGTTCCATCTCGTCCGCATTGCAGATGAGATATTTTGGATGGGGCGCGTCGTCTCCCATTGGCACGAAACTCCATTTCTGCGCCGTAGGAAAACCTGCACCGCCGCGTCCACGCAGGTTTGCCTCCTTCACTACCGCCATCACCTCGCCGGGCGCCATGCGCAACGCCTTGCGCAGCGCCGCGTAACCGCCCGCTTTTTCATACTGCGCGAGATCGGGCGGCATTTTTCCCAGCGCGATGTTACGAGTCAGCGGTGTTTCCATCAGGCGGCTCTCTTTTTTCCTTTTTTTCTTCCCGTATTTCGTTCATCTGATATTTCGCCAGGATTTCATCGATCCCGGCAGGGTCCAGGTCTTGATAATGCGCGCTGTCTATCATCATCGCCGGCGCATGGTCGCAGGCACCAAGGCATACATTCGGCAACAGGGTGAAACAGCCATCGGCGGTGGTCTCGCCCAGCCCGATACCCAACCGTGCATGCAAATGTTCACGCAGCCCGTCGTAACCCATGATCCAGCAACTCACGCTGTCGCACAGCAAAATCACATGCCTGCCCACCGGTTTCCGAAAAATCATGTTGTAGAAGGTCGCGACACCCTCTAATTCCGCCGCAGCCATTTGCAGGGCTTCAGCCACGTCCGCAATGCCCTCGTCCGACACCCAGCCCCGGTGCGCCTGCACGATCTTGAGTGCTTCGATACACAGCGCCCGATTGTTCGGGTAGTGGTGCGACTGTGCCGCTATTTCGTGTCTTTCCTGCTCGCTCAGCATATTCGCCTCAGCGGTCCACGTCGGCCATGACAAAATCAATGCTACCCAGAATGGCGATCAAATCGGAAATCATCAGCCCGCGGCTGATCAGGGGAATCATTTGCAGGTGCGGAAAAGAAGGTGTGCGGATGCGTACCCGGTAGGCCATGGTGCTACCGTCGCTGATCAGGTAATAGCCGTTGTTCCCTTTGGTCGCCTCGATGCCGACGAATGCTTCGCCGGGCGGGATGACCGGTCCCCAACTCACGCCCAGAAAGTGATTGATGAGGGTCTCGATGTCATGCAGGGTGTACTTCTTGAGCGGCGGCGTGGTCAATGGATGATCCGCCTTATAAGGCCCCGCCGGCATATGGTTGAGGCACTGCTCGATGATGCGCAGGCTCTGGCGAATCTCCTCGGCGCGAACGGCACAGCGGTCGTAACAATCACCATGCTGGCCGGTGGGTATATCGAACTCGAACTGGTCATAGCCCGAGTAAGGCCGCTCCTTGCGAAAATCCCACGCAAAACCGCAGGCACGCAGACCCGGCCCCGTCACGCCCCACTCAATCGCCTCATCCACTGTATACGTACCGATGCCGCGGCTGCGTGCCTTGAGGATGCGATTGCCCAGCGCGATCTTGTCATACTCGTCGAGCCGGGGGGGGAGATAATCGAGGAAGTCGCGCACCAGCCGATCCCACCCATCAGGCAGATCCTGCGCCACGCCGCCGATGCGATACCAGCTCGGGTGCATGCGGCCTCCGCAAATCGCCTCGACGACATCGAATACCCGCTCCCGGTCGCTGAACATGAAAAATACGGGCGATAACGCGCCCAGATCCTGTGCATACGTACCGTAGAACACCAGATGGCTCGCGATGCGGAAAAACTCGGCCATCATCACGCGAATCACCTTTACCCGCTCGGGCACTTCGATGCCCGCCAGCTTTTCCACCGCCAGCACATAGGGAAGGTTGTTCATCACCCCTCCCAGATAGTCGACGCGGTCGGTATAAGGGATGTAGGTATGCCAAGATTGGCGCTCACCCATTTTTTCCGCGCCGCGGTGATGAAAACCTATATCGGGCACGGCGTCGATGATTTCTTCCCCATCGAGTTGCAATACGATGCGAAAGACGCCATGCACCGATGGGTGGTTGGGTCCCAGGTTGAGAAACATGAAATCGGTGCTTTCATGTGCACGCCGCATTCCCCACTCTTCCGGATGGAAGCGTAGCATCTCCTGCTCAGCATCCCCCTTATCCTGCGGTAACCGGAAAGGTTCCATTTCCGTGGCGCGAGCGGGATGATCCTTATGTAGCGCGTGGCCTTTCCACCAGGAGGGCAACAGGATACGGCGCAGATGTGGATGCCCCGTGAAAACGATGCCGAACATGTCCCATATCTCTCGCTCATACCAGTTCGCTGCAGGCCAGATGCCGGTGATGGTGGGCACCAGCAGATCGTCAGCAGAAAGCGCGAGCTTGAGACGGATGTCCGCGTTGCGCTCGAACGACAGCAAGTGATAAATTACAGTGAAATCACTCGGCGGCTGATCGCCCCGGTGAACGCGGGTGCGCTCGTCGATGGCAGTAAGGTCATACAGCATGCGATAAGGACGCTGCGCCTCCAGTTTCAGGTAGCGCAAAACATCGCACACGCTATTCCGCACAACCCACTGTGTGGGCATACCATCGCAGGTTTCCTGCGTGGCCCCGATTGCCGCGCCAAAGCGGTCCTTCAATTCCGCAAGAATGCCGGGAACGTTCTGTTCCAGGACAACGCTGGATGAAGGCGCGCTCAAGGTTCAAACCTCGTCGGGACTACGCAACACTGTCTCGCGCATTCTCCGCGTTCTGTTGATATCCCGCTGCGACGGCCGGGCCGACCGCTCGACCCCTTGCGGTCCGATGACCCAGCTCAGCGGACGCCTTTCCTTGCCAATCGCGTCCTGGAGCAGATTCAGGCCCTGCATGAATGCATCCGGACGCGGCGGACACCCTGGAACATAAATATCCACCGGGATGAATGCATCCACCCCCTGTACCACGCTGTAAATATCGTACATACCCCCCGAATTTGCGCAGGAGCCCATCGAGATAACCCAGCGCGGTTCCAGCATTTGCTCGTAAAGCCGCTGGATCACCGGCGCCATCTTCATGAATACGGTGCCCGAGATGACGATCAAGTCGGCCTGGCGGGGTGAGGCGCGGATCACTTCGGAACCGAATCGGGCAATGTCATACTTGCTGGTGAAACTCGTGGCCATCTCCACGTAACAACACGAGAGACCGAAGTTGTAAGGCCAGACGGAATTTTTGCGGCCCCACGCAACGAGGTCTTGCAGCCGCGCCAACAATACACTGCGTTGTCCGTCTTCTTCGATACCATGGTTGCTGCGCATGACTGGCTGGTGGCGTGGCGGCTCAATTGACCCAGTGGGCTCGCGGGACTCGATTGGCACGGTTGACTCAGCCGCGTTGGTTACCTTGCTCAGCGACCATTGCATCGTTTGCTCCCCCTTTGTCCATGGGAACGATGTCCGCTGGAACCCCAGTCCAGCGCGCCCAGCATCCATAAATAAGCCAGTGCCGCGCCCAGAACACCGATGAAGATAACCACCTCGATATACCCAGCCCAGCCCAGTTCGCGAAAAGCAACCGCCCAGGCAAAGAGGAACACGGCTTCCACGTCGAAGATCACAAAGAACATTGCGATCAGATAAAATTTGGCGGACAGGCGCAATCGCGCAAAACCGACGGTGACAACACCGCCCTCGAACGGCTCATCCGCCGCCCCAGCCCGGTGGCGTTCACCAATGACATGCGAAAGCAACAGGACTACGCCCATCAGCGCAATGACGAGTAGGAAGTAAGCCACCAGAGGCCAGACCTCAGTCAATTGTACCGGCGTATTCACGGACCAGGCTCCTTGGACTTCCGTCCTTTAGTCGATCCTGGCGAGACCCAGGATGTAGAGCTTTAGTCTGGTTCATCTCGCAGGTGTGTTCTGTACGATAGCCAACAAACAAAGCCGGGCCATGGCTTATTCATATCAACCGTCGAGAATTATGATCGAGGAACTGGATAAGCTTTCGGCTGCGGGATTTGTTCAGGAGATCCGAAGAGAATGTTCCTGGAATATGCGATCCGAATCAGCCAAAGTATCTGGATGATGGATGAAAAATTTGTTCTGCCACTGGCGAATGCATAGCTGTATGGCGAGGGAGATATGACGAATTCGGGACAGGACGCAGTAAAGTATGGGCATGCGCGGGATTTGCGATGCTTCCGGTAACTTCACTCAATTCAAGCTGGATCAGGTGAATTGCGACCACATATACCGGTACTCTTCTCGTCCGGGCGCCGGTTATTCTGCGGCAATGGCGGCGATGAGGACGGCGATGAGAACCTCCGCCGTTGGCGCTTCCAGAGGTTCTTCAGCTCATTCTTAATAGCGCCGGCGTCACCTCGTTCCGACATATGCCATCGCGCTCGAAGGTGCTGATGTTTTGCAGGGTAGTTTGCGCAATGCTGGATAGGGCATCAACGGTGAAGAACCCCTGATGCCCGGTAATCAGTACATTTGGAAAAGTCAGTAGGCGCAGAAACACATCGTCCTGTATCACCTGATCAGACAAATCCTGAAAAAACAGATCTCCTTCCTGCTCATACACATCCAGGCCCAGGTAACCGATTTTCGATGACTTAAGCCCTTCAATCACCGCCTGCGTATCGATCACCGCGCCACGACTGGTGTTGATCAGCATGATGCCCTGCTTCATGCGCATGATTGCCGCTCTACCGATTAAATGGTGAGTTTTCTGGTTCAGCGGGCAATGCACCGTAATGATGTCGCTGTCTGCGTAGAGCTTTTCCAGCGGAACATATTCCACACCCAGCCTGATGCATTCAGAGCTGTGCTGCGGATCATATGCAATCAGGCGGCAACCAAATCCGTGCAGTATTTGAACAACTGCCGTACCGATACGTCCCGTACCGATTATGCCAACTGTTTTGCCGCGCAATTCAAAACCAAGCAACCCCTGCAATTCAAAATTACCGCTGCGCACACGATTATAAGCTTGGCAAAGACGCCGGTTGAGCGCCAGCATCAGTCCTACACAATGCTCTGCCACCGAATGCGGTGAATAAGCCGGAACGCGCACGACATGAAGCCCCAAGTCAACCGCCGCCTGTATGTCGACATTGTTGAAGCCGGCACAGCGCAGGGCGATCAGGCGCGTGCCCTGGGAGAACAGAATCCTTAGCACATCGGCATTGAGCGTATCGTTCACGAATATGCACACGGCGGGAAAGCCCTCCACCATCTTCTGCGTCTCTTCGCATAACGGCAAATCAAAAAACGCTAGTTCATGTCCGATGTTAAGATTGGCCGCCTCCAAAAATTGACGGTCATAGGGTTTTGCACTACACACGGCAACTTTCATTTCAACCTCTCGACTAAAATTACCTGAACCGGACTAAAAACCCGATCCGTTTAACCTAAGTCCGGTAGTTGGACGGGGTGAAGTGTACGGTTTTTGAGGTGCAGGGCAAGGCGCAATGACGCGGAATGGTCGTTCCATTCCAAGGAGTTGCAACGCAGCCATGTGCCGCAAAAACTGTGCAATTCTCCCCGTAGCGACCTCACCCGGAAGGTGAGCATCAAATAAATATGAAATATTGTTATTAATCAAAACACCAACCTATTAAATGAGCGGTCAACTACCGGATTTAGGTTAAATTTACATATTTCGGCTCTTTTTAATCAGGTCATAAGCGGTCTGTACTTCCTGAGTTTGTGCGGTAGCCACAGCAATCATATCTTCCGGGACCCCCTGCCCCATTAATTTGTCGGGGTGATACTGGCTTATCAGCTTCCGATAGGCACGTTTGATTTCCTGGTCGCTGCCCTCCTTCTTTACACCCAATGCTTTATAAGCCTCATCCAGTGCGTTGGCGGAAGATACCCGGCCACCCGCAAAATGTGACTGGTTTAAAACCATCTCCAGCAGTTTTGAAAACGCAAGCTGATCATAGCCCAGGCGGAGCGCAATACCTTTTAATAAGCTCTCCTCAGCCGTATCCATCCGCCCGTCGGATAGCGCCATGACAATGAGGTAAACCAGCAACATCTGCTTCAGGCTATGGGTGTGTCCGCAGACAGCGATAAATTCGTTCAGCTTCGGCTCAAAATCAAAATCCGGCTCCGCCCCCTGCCTGAACAGGGCAATCGCGCGCTCACGGTGTTCGGACGACATCTGCAGCTTTTGCATGAAATCTTCAACATGGGTGATTTCATCCTGCGAAATATGGCCGTCCGCTTTGGCAAGCTTTCCCATCAGCAAAAAAACAGCTTCGATAAAAACCGACTGCCGATGAGCATTCGTAAATGGATTGACCGCACCCGAGCCGTAAGCTACGTAACGGTCGACGATACCCCCGACGATATAGCCGATCAATGCGCCGAAAATGCCGAAGAAGTGATAACCTAATAAAACCCCGATTATTTTGAATAACATGATTCCCGCTGATTAATTTGAAAAAATTGATTTTGAATCAGTTTACCGAAGCCTTGCGCAGTTCGCAGCAATATATCCGCCATGAAACGGCAGAATTATCCCGATAATTGACGTCGATGCACGAAGCAAACAAGGAGGAAACCATGATTGAATTGCATTCGAGCCCAACGCCTAATGGCCAGAAGGTGATGATCATGCTTGAGGAGATGGGAGTCGAATGGAAGCATATCGACGTGAATATCGGCGTTGGTGAACAGTTCGAGCCCGAACACCTGAAGCTCAGCCCCAATAACAAGATTCCTGCCATCGTGGATACGAACGGACCAGGCGGTGGACCCTACACAATGATGGAATCGGGCGCTATCCTTGTTTATCTCGCCGAGAAATCCGGAAGATTCATGCCAAAGGATGCGCGCGGGCGCTATGACACATTGCAGTGGCTGTTTTTCCAGGTAGCGCATATCGGGCCCATGTTCGGCCAGGCTAATCACTTCAATGGCCAGGCGAAGGATAATCAGTACGCCCGGGATCGCTACAACAATGAATCGCTACGTCTGTACCGGGTACTGGAAAACCGCTTGAGCAAATACCAGTGGCTTGCTTCCAGCGAATATACTATCGCCGATATCGCCACTTATCCGTGGTGTAAAGGGCATAAGGATCGCGGCATCGACAGTGTTGCTTTTCCCAATTTCATCCGCTGGTTCGAGGCCATGGAAGCACGCCCGGCCGTACGGCGCAACAATGAAATGGCAACCGAAATTCGCGAACGCATGGAAAAGGCGGCCGAAAATCGTCCACACATCAATATTTACGATACCAGGGATAATGCCGAGCGCCTCACCCGAGCTACATCGCCGAGGAACAATGGAGGGTAGAAAATACTTGCGTTTGTGTGATTGCATCGGCGAAAAATTTCTGAATATCCGACTCGTTGAACTGGCATCACTCAATCGCCCGATCCAGACATCAGGCTTTGCTTGGATCTTGAAACTGCAAGCAGATTAATCGTGATGCTAACTGCTAACTGCACTGCGCGTTAAAACTTGTCCTGATCCCTGCCATAATCGGCGTTATAAGGCCCGGCGGGCAAGCCTCGAGGGGGTATGAATGCCTGGTTATTTGCCTGTCTCGCCAGCGGAAGATAATCGGCAAGCATAGCTGTTATCGCGGCGCTTACCGCCATGCTTATCAGGTCGCCTCCCCCGGAACTTTGGGCAACCTGTTGTTTTGAACGCCATAGGACAGTACCCGTTTTAGTATCCTTCAACTCGTAATCCATCTCCACGACGACCGTCGAGGCGAGAACGATATATTTGCTGCTCCAATCCTTGATAGTAATAAACAGTGCCGCGTCTGCCCCGAATAATTCAAACAAACGTTGCGTATCCAGTTGGTGGATATGCCCGGCCTCAGCCAGTCCGAAATCCCGTAATACCAGATCAGTCAGATATATCGGAAAAACGTAATAGCCACGTTCTGCCAACGGCCTTGTGATGGTAGAGACAAAAACGGATGGTGCGCTGATTTCGGTCGTCTCGTTAAGTACCGGCACAATCACTATCGAACGTGGTTTATATGTGTGGAAGGCCGATAGATCAATTTTCTCTGGCTGCACGGCACAACCGGAAAGCAGGTTCAAAGCGACACACGCAGCAATAGCCAGAATTGACTTCATGGCTGAGTTCCTTGAGTTATGGCTGCCTGTGGCTGCTGCTTTTCAGCAGAATCAGATTCCTTTTGCTTGATGCGCTCAATCAGTTTGGTCATAAAGGCGTCAGATTCCGGAAAAATGCGTTTTTCTTTTTCAAAATAGGCAATCGCTCCTTCACGATCACCCCGTTTGAACAATAAAAAGCCGTAGTCCGCATACGCGCCGGGGGGAATTCTTAAATTTTCCTGCTCGGCCTTAGTGATGGTTTCGAGCAAATAAGCATCGGCTTGTGGATGGTTCTGGCTGACATAGCGGTCATGTAGCCCATCCTCAAACCGACCCCAATGGTAGATGGATGGCGCGCTACAACCTGCGAGGCCCATTGCGACGACCAGAATCAAAAACCTGGAATAGATCCGTTCAGGATCACTCAGGGAATAGTGATCGTTTTTCATATTTTTTACTTCCCCATTGCGCGGCGTGCATCCAGGGTTTGCGCCACGCTGTTAATCATATTGACGATTGCGGCATCAATCGCTTTTCCTTCCAGGGTTGAATCAAAACCCGTCGCACCACCGAAGCCGAAGGTGCTGCTGGATGACAAATCCGCTTCTCCCGAGCCTTCCTGTGTATAGAACAGTTGACCCGTCTTGGGATCGACCAGCCTCAATACAACACGTGCCCGCGCTCGTTGCGTTTTTTGCTTGCCCACTAACCATGTATTTCCGGTGGTATCTCGCCCTAACTCGGCAACCGAACCAAGAATCAAGGCATCGACCCCTTTCAGATTTTGCTTGAACTGCTCTTTGCTGATGCCCATCAGGTCAGCTTCCGCTGCCAGCTTGCCAATGTCCTGCCGCTCGACCACGTTGAAACGTTGCGTTGCCATCAGGTGCCGGGCCAGCAGATCAGATGCCTGCTTTCCGATACGGTCACCGGAAGCATCAGTAAAAAGACCACTACCGTAAATTGATTCATTGGTGAAACGCGCGATACCGACTGTCATGCGTTCGGCGGCAGGCAAAGGCCGTGCGGCCACCCTAGGCCCAGGGTCTTTAACGCCTTCTTGCACTGTGCGGGTAGGGCTTGCACAGGCACTCAACATCAATACTGCGCATACAATCGATAATCTTGTATTCATGTGGCCTCGCCTGAATTTATGTAAACGGGATCAGTAACCAACAATCGGAATCTGTTTAAGGGTCGAGATATTAACTCATACTCAGCAGTTTGAAAATAAAGGTTCCAGGAATTTTTTTTCTTATCGCCTGTTGGCGTTTGCGGCATTATCAAGGCAATATTTCAGACCTTACCCGGAAGGGAGAATGGTCTGCATAACTGGGTTTATGTCATTCTTTTGTCTGTCGGTTCTCCATGCGTTAAACTCAAGTATTTTGCTGATCTGATATTTTTATGGCTCAATACGTACTCACCATGAATCGAGTGGGCAAAGTTGTCCCGCCCCGGCGCACGATTCTCAAGGATATTTCCATCAGTTTTTTTCCGGGCGCAAAGATAGGGTTGCTTGGCCTGAACGGTTCCGGTAAATCAACCGTACTGAAAATCATGGCAGGCCTGGACAAGGACATCGAAGGCGAGGTGACGGCGATGCCCAACCTCAATATCGGCTATCTTCCGCAGGAACCGCAACTCAACCCCGTGCAGACTGTGCGCGACGCTGTACAGGAGGGACTGGGCGAAGTGTTCGGTGCGCAGCAGAAGCTGGAAGAGGTCTATGCGGCTTATGCCGAGCCGGACGCAGACTTCGATGCGCTGGCGTCCGAACAGGTCCGGCTGGAGGCTATCCTGGCCGTCAGCGGCGGAGATGGAAGTCAACAGATGGAGATCGCCGCCGATGCGCTACGCCTGCCGGAATGGGATGCCATTATCGGAAATCTTTCGGGTGGCGAGAAACGCAGGGTAGCCTTGTGCAAACTTTTACTATCCAAGCCCGACATGTTGCTATTGGACGAGCCCACCAACCATCTGGATGCGGAATCAGTGGAATGGCTGGAGCAGTTCCTTACCCGGTTCCCCGGCACTGTCGTGGCAGTCACGCATGACCGCTACTTCCTCGACAACGCTGCGGAGTGGATACTGGAACTGGACCGTGGCCATGGCATCCCCTGGAAGGGCAACTACAGTTCGTGGCTGGAACAGAAAGAAAATCGCCTGAAACAGGAGGAATCGACTGAGTCTGCTCGCCAGAAAGCGTTGAAAAAAGAACTCGAGTGGGTCAGGCAGAATCCCAAGGGGCGTCAGTCCAAATCCAAGGCCCGTATTGCGCGCTTCGATGAACTTAACTCGCAGGAATACCAGAAGCGCAACGAAACGCAGGAGATATTCATCCCTGTCGCGGACAGGCTCGGCAATGAAGTCATCGAGTTGAAGGGAGTATCCAAAGCGTATGGAGACAGGTTGCTGATCGACAACCTGAGCTTTAAAGTGCCGCCGGGAGCCATTGTCGGGATTATCGGACCCAACGGGGCGGGAAAATCCACCCTGTTTCGCATGATTACGGGAAAAGAGCAGCCGGACTCGGGAGAATTAACGGTTGGCACAACCGTCAAGATCGCGCATGTGGATCAATCGCGTGACGCCCTCGAAAGTGGAAAAACCGTATTCGATACCATTTCAGATGGACATGATATCCTCACCGTCGGCAGGTATGAAACGCCTGCTCGCGCCTATCTGGGGCGTTTCAACTTCAAGGGGGCGGATCAGCAGAAGAACGTCGGCAATCTTTCAGGTGGCGAGCGTGGCAGGCTCCATTTGGCAAAAATGCTCATCTCCGGTGGCAACGTCCTGTTACTGGATGAGCCTTCCAATGATCTGGACGTGGAAACGCTGCGGGCATTGGAAGATGCATTGCTGGAGTTTGCCGGATGTGTGCTGGTCATCTCGCACGACCGCTGGTTTCTCGACCGTATTGCAACTCACATCCTGTCGTTCGAGGGCAATTCACAGGTCGCGTTCTTCAGTGGCAACTATCAGGAATACGAAGCCGACAAACGGAAACGTCTTGGTGAAGAAGGCGCAAAACCTAAACGGATCAGGTATAAACCGATTAACCGGTAATATCGGCAGACGGCGTTGACCTCAGGTCGGCTTCTGCATCGCACCTGTGTCCTCTGCTCGGGCAATCAACACCCCACGGACTCTAAATGGAGGAGAGGGGTTCCCCGGTAAGCGTGACTCTGCCAGCAGCCTGACCCCGATGTCAGCCCTCACCACCATCGTTAATAGCGGCCTGGAAGCTTGGGGCCTGTGCCGCTGTCTCCTTCATCGTCGTCATACCTTTCCGTTCCGTCGGTGCTGTATCTTGAGTTGTCATACTTGGGGGTGGTCTTGGTCGCGGCCCGATCTTTTTTACTCCATTTCTCTTTTATGCTTTCGTCCTGGTTCGGGGAACCCGTGTCCCTCACGGCCCCGGAATCACCGGGCGCTATCGAATCCGGCATGTCGTAATCACCCTCAGCCGCATGAACTATCCCGGTACCGGCCACGCCGAAAACCAGCGCGCTTGCCAGTGCCAATAACTTAGCTCTCAATTTTGTAGAAAATTTCATGGCTGCATCCTTTATCAACTCAGCAATATTGCTGCGATTTAATTTATGTGAATTTTCCGGAGGGTTCGGTGCGCTAGCGCACCAACTATCAGTCGGCCATAAAAAAAACCGGCATGTGATAGTTTAATCGACCGGCAGGGATGGTGCCTTCGAGTTCCCGGGGAAAACAAAACCAACGTGCCAACTGACATGCCGTGAGCAGATTAGCGATCGGTCCAGCTCAGCGAGGCCATATGTCAGGCGTCTTGACATGCTCGGGACGAAACCCGATACCGATTAATCGGGCAGGAATCCACCTCAGCAAGGGAAAGCGCGCAAGTAGACGGAAAAAAATTGGCGGCGAAAGAGAATCATCGCCCAGTAATACACGGCCAATGACCTGTTTCTGGAGAAAGAGCTGCAATCGCTGCGTCATGCGCGTTGGCCAGGCGCGACGCTGTTGAATCCGCCGCAGCGCCGTAATAGTAGGTCTATCCTCCCGTAACGGCGCGGCCAGTGCATTCGATGCGGCAATTGCATCCTGAATTGCCAGGTTGATTCCAACACCGCCGATTGGGGACATGGCATGTGCCGCGTCACCAAGGCAGAGAAGGCCCGGGCAATACCACTGATGCAGCCGATCGACCTGAACAGTGAGTAGCTTGACCGCTTCCCAGTCTTGCAGTTCACCGACACGATCAGCTACAAACGGTGCCAGCTCCGCAATCGTGTCGCGTAATGACGGCAACCCTCGCTCGCGAACCTGCGCATAGGAACCTTTCGGGATCACGAAACCGCATTGCCAGTAGGCGTCCCGGTTCAGCATGACAAAGACCCTGCCCGCATCGAAACGTCCGACAGGATCTTTCGGATCCCCGGCGCGCCGAGACAGCCGAAACCATAATACATCCATAGGCGCGCCATACTCGATACCCTTCAGTCCGGCACGCGCACGCACAGTGGAATGCCGGCCATCCGCTCCGACCACAAGGCTCGCATGCACGTCCAGCAGACCCTCCGGTGTCACCGCCTGCAACCCGACGATACGTCCCTCCTGCTCGATGAGTCCAGTCACTTCAGCGTTCATTCGCAAGCTGAACGTAGGATATCGAGCTGCCCGTTCAGCAAGAAAACTCAGGAAATCCCACTGCGGCATAAAAACGATAAAGGGACATCGGGTTTGCAAGTAACCAAAGTCAGCCACCGTCAACGCAAGCGCGCCAAACTGACCATTAACCCGATGTGCTTTTTGATGCGGCAATTCCAGTAGCGCTTCGAGAAATCCAAGCTCATGCATGGCTTCCAATGTGGATGGATGGATGGTATCCCCTCGAAAGTCCCGCAGAAAATCCGCATGCTTTTCCAGAACCAGCACCTCAACACCCGCGCGAGCCAATAGCAGCCCCATCATTATGCCGGCCGGACCCCCACCCGCGATGCAACAGCGAACCGCTACCGTATTCATTTTATCCGGAGCAATTAAAGGAATTAGGAAAGACTACGCTTGAATTCGGGATTTAACAAATGATCGCTTTAATGGGAATTGGGCCCCCTCTGCAAGTCTATTTTTCCCCATATCTGGCTGGCATCAGCTACCATATAGGCTGGAAGCACTCATGATAGTGGCTATGTGCCATGCACCCCGGCAGCTATGCTCCCGGTACCCACACATGAATCGAAAAAATCCCCCCATCCGCGTTCAAATGGAATTCATGAAATCAGTTTTGTCTACTGTCCTGCTCGCCTTGGTCTTTGCAGCATCTACCGAAGCGGGTACATTCGCATCCAGTGCCCAGCCCGATTATAAAGATAATGCCGTGAGGGGAATGACCACCGGCGAATTCAACGATAAACGCATGCAAATTGCGGAAATACAGGAAAGAACCCGTGGCGATAATGGCGAGACATTTGAAGGTAAACGCCGGATAGACGGTCATATGGCTCAGAAAGTAATACTAGCGGCAACAACGAGCGGCATACGATTAACCTCCCAGCATGAGGTAGGCAAACAGCAGCAAACGGTACAAACGGTAGCTTTATCCAATTCAGCCGGACGTCAGAACGAAGACGGCGGAGCTTGTTCCGAGTGTCCTGAAATGATACCCATTCCGGGCAATAAATTTGCGATCGGGAAATATACCGTCACTTTCAAAGAATGGGATGCTTGTGTGGCGGCGGGGGGCTGCGGGGGATATCAAGCCCCGGACAATGGCTGGGGACGCGGCAGCAGACCCGTGATCAATGTGAGCTGGGACGATGCACAAGCTTATATACAGTGGATATCGGGAAAAACCGGGAAAGCCTACCGTCTGCCGACTAAAGACGAATGGGAAATCGCCGCGCAGGCGGGCTCAACCAGCGACTATTACTGGGGCAACGATGTCGGACGTAATAATGCCAACTGCGATGGCTGCGGAAGCGAGTGGGATAACAGAAAAACCGCGCCGGTAGGTAGTTTCAAGCCCAATGCCTTCGGGATATACGACATGATGGGAAATGTCTGGCAATGGACGGATACCTGCTGGCAAGGCAATTGCGCAAAGCGTATGTTTTTTGGCGGCTCGTGGAATCACCGGCCTCAGGACATGCGGGCTATCACCCGCAACTGGTTCGATACGAACAAACGCATGCGCTATCTGGGTTTTCGTCTTGCCATGACATTGCCCTGAAGTGCGCAGCAGCTTGCAAAAGCGTCTGGCCGGTTCATATTTCGCCGCTTTTTTGGCCAATAGAATAACTGGACTTGCTAGTTTGCTCGTCTGATTTTCGCCCCCAACCGGGATAGCTTGTCCTCGATGTGCTCATAGCCGCGATCGAGGTGATAGATACGATCAATGATGGTTTCACCCCTGGCAATCAGTCCTGCCAGTACCAGGCTGGCGGAGGCGCGAAGGTCAGTGGCCATGACATTGGCGCCGTCGAGACCGGCCACGCCACATACTACTGCAGTGTTGCCCTCGACCTTGATATCGGCATTCATGCGTTTTAATTCCTGCACGTGCATGAAGCGATTTTCGAATATGGTTTCGGTAATGATTGCAGTACCCGTGGCGACGCTGTTCAGCACCATGAATTGTGCCTGCATATCGGTAGGAAACGCCGGATAAGGCGCGGTTCGCAGATTTACCGACTTTAATGGATTATTCATTTTCAGATATATCCAGTCTTCTCCGGATTCAATCGCCGCACCTGCCTCCATCAGCTTGTCGAGCACCGCATCGAGCGTGCCGGAGCGGGTTTGCCTGAGGTGTATCTCGCCGCCGCTGGCAGCAGCGGCGACCAGGAACGTACCGGTCTCAATGCGATCGGGCATGACGCGATACGTTGCGCCATGCAAGGCCTCCACGCCCTCGATCGTGATGATATCGGTGCCGACGCCATGAATTTTCGCACCCATTGCGATAAGACAGTTAGCCAGATCCGTTACTTCCGGCTCTCGCGCTGCGTTTTCGAGTATGGTCGTCCCATCGGCCAGCGTTGCCGCCATCATCAGGTTTTCGGTGCCGGTGACAGTGACGATATCCATGACGATGTGCGCACCGTTGAGGCGCTTGGCCTTTGCATGAATGTAGCCATGCTCGATATCGATCTCCGCACCCATCGCCTGCAACCCTTTGATATGCTGGTCAACAGGCCGCAGGCCGATAGCACAACCGCCCGGCAGCGACACGCTTGCCGCACCTGCGCGCGCCAGCATCGGGCCCAGCACCAGAATTGCGGCACGCATGGTTTTTACCATCTCATAAGGCGCAACCAGATGAGAAAGTTGCGCGGCAGTCAGTTCTGTCCTGTCGTCGTTCGCTGCGACGCCGATGCCCATCTGCTCAAGAAGACTCAGCATGGTCGTTACGTCGTTCAGATGCGGAACGTTCTCTATCGTGAGGGTTTCACCCGTAAGCAAAGAAGCGCATAGAATTGGCAAGGCAGCATTTTTTGCACCCGAAATGCGGACTTCTCCGAAAAGAGGCTCGCCGCCCTGTATGATCAGTTTTTGCATAGACTGTTACTTATAAGTTATGAGCAATACATGCGCTACTTATTATCGGATTAGCGATAATAAGTTTCTCAAGCCCGATATTGCGGCAATATGGACGCGTGTAAAATTCACGTTCCGCTGAAGGTTGATCATATGCCATGTGAATTTTGTGTCCGCACCTTGAGGCTGATGATAAGTCTATAAGTGCATTCTATTTTTTTAGTGGCAATGATGAGTATCGAGCTTGGGATTTTACGGTTGAAATGTGCGGAAATTCCCGTCATCATATCGCAAAGCCAACCTTCATAGTTCCAAATTTGCAGGCCTTTAGAGCGAAGTCACATTACAACCCGAGGAGAATACATGAAAAAAAAGACAATACAAACTATGGATGCGCCCCAGGCAATCGGCACCTATTCCCAGGGGATACGTGTAAGCGGCGGAGATACGGTTTATGTTTCGGGCCAGATCGGCCTGGACCCGATTTCCATGCAGATGGTAAATGGAATCGAGGAGCAAATCCATCGGGTATTTTTAAACTTGAATGCCGTGGCAGCGGCAAGTGGCGGTGCCCTCGGCGATATCGTCAAATTGAATGTCTATCTGATAGACCTCGCCAATTTTCAAAAAGTAAACGAAATCATGGCCAGCTACTTTGATGCGCCCTATCCGGCACGCGCTGCAGTAGGCGTAGCGGCGCTGCCGCGTGGCGCGCTGGTGGAAATGGACGCGGTGCTGGTATTGCCGGGGTGAAGGGCAACACAGAATGTACTCCCACGCCTCATGCCCCTTCTCATCTGGGCAGCAAGACGGTGCAGGAGAAACTCGTCAAGCTGGGCATTGCCGATGAGTTCGATCTGGTGCTGCACTTGCCGCTGCGCTATGAAGATGAAACACATCTTTATCCCATCAATGATGTGCCTGCCAGCAAGACAGTACAGGTCGAGGGCGTCATTACCCGCAGCGAAATCATGTATCGCCCCCGCCGGCAACTCGTTTGTCAGATAGAAGACGGCAGTGGCACGTTGTTTATGCGTTTCCTCAATTTCTACGGTAGCCTGGCGAAAACATACTCCGCCGGCACGCGAGTGCGATTGCTTGGAGAAGCCCGGGCAGGTTTTTTTGGCGTTGAAATGGTCCATCCAAAATGCCGGCTCGTGGGGGAGCAGGAACCGCTGGCCGATGCGCTGACGCCGGTTTATCCCACCACTGCCGGACTTTCTTCGGAAACGATACGCAAGCTGATCCGTCGAGTACTTCAGCAGACCGTGGATGCAGGCAGTCAATGGGACTATCTTTCGGAAACGCTGCCTGATGCGGTATTAACGCATTATCAGCTCCCGGGTTTCGAGGACAGCGTCTTGTTCCTGCATCAACCTCCACCGGATGCGCCGGTCGCTCTATTGCAGGAACGTACCCATCCCGCCTGGCGCCGGATCAAGTTCGATGAACTGCTGGCTCAGCAATTGTCCATGCGCTTGCATTATCGGCAGCGCCGCAGCGGCAGCGCACCCGTTCTGTCTTCCAGAAACAAGTTGACTGAAGCACTGCTGGCATCGCTGCCGTTTGAACTCACCAGCGGGCAGAAAAAGGCTTTTTCTGAAATCAGCCGCGATCTGGCTGTGGCCCATCCGATGCAACGACTGTTGCAAGGAGATGTAGGCAGCGGCAAAACCGTCGTGGCGGCATTGGCCATGTTACAAGCCATCGAAAATAATTATCAGGCCGCACTGATGGCCCCGACCGAGATCCTTGCTGAACAGCATTATCAGAAGCTTTCCGCCTGGCTTGCTCCGCTCGTGGCTCATCTGGACATGACGATTGCCCGGTTATCCGGCAATCAGAAAAAAAAACAGCGGGAAATCATGCTGGCCGATATCGCCGAAGGTAAAGCCATGCTTGCCATCGGCACCCACGCACTATTCCAGGAGCAAGTCGAATTCGACAGACTGGGCCTTGTGATCATTGATGAACAGCATCGGTTTGGCGTTCACCAACGGCTGGCATTACGAGAAAAGGGCACGAAAAGCGGCGCCAGACCGCATCAGTTGATGATGAGCGCCACGCCCATTCCGCGCACCCTCTCGATGAGCTATTATGCCGACCTTGATGTGTCGTTGATTGACGGGCTGCCGCCCGGCAGAACCCGGGTCCTGACCAAGCTGGTCGCGGATACGCGGCGCCATGAAGTCACCGCCCGTATTCAGGAAGCCTGCCGTGCGGGCAAACAGGCCTACTGGGTTTGTCCGTTGATCGAGGAATCCGAGGCCCTGCAACTCAAGACAGCCCTGGAGACTTACGAAACGTTGAGCCTGACTTTCCCGGAATTGAAAATCGGCCTGGTGCATGGACGACTCCCCTCCCAGGAAAAGTCGGCAGTGATGGAATCATTCGCGCAAGGTGAGATCCATCTACTGATCGCCACCACCGTTATCGAGGTAGGAGTGGATGTGCCGAATGCCTCGCTAATGGTGATCGAACATGCCGAACGTATGGGCTTGGCACAATTGCATCAATTAAGAGGTCGCGTGGGACGGGGAGCAGAAGGAGGGATATGCATATTGCTGTATCAGAAGCCTTTATCCGCGACGGCCCGGGAGCGGCTCAAAATTATTTTCGAGCAAACCGACGGTTTCGAAATCGCGCGTCAGGATTTGCGCCTTCGCGGTCCGGGCGAGTTTCTCGGTGCCCGCCAAAGCGGTGTACCCCTGCTGCGCTTTGCCGATCCGGAACAGGACGCGGATTTACTTGATGCGGCTCGCACCGCCGCCGAGGAATTATTGCGTGACTATCCGGAAGCTGCGAAACACCATCTTCAGCGTTGGATGGGAAGAAAAATTGAATACCTGCGGGTATAAAAAGCACCGGTATCGACGTTTGTGATTCGGATTGCTTCATGAATTAAACATGGCGCCACAAATGGAGAGAAAGGTTGTTTTACAGATCAGGAATCTAAATCTTCGATATCCCGACAAAATACTGTGCCAAAACCTGAGCTTGACCATCAATCCAGGCGAATGCTGGGCAATACTCGGCCAGAACGGTTGCGGCAAGACGACATTGATCCATGCATTGGCCGGTCTGGGCCGCGCCAATGGAAACGATGAGCCACCGGTAATAGTGGCGGGAAAAACGCCACAAGCCTGGTCTCAGCGCGAACTTGCCCGCATTCTGGGCGTTATGCTGCAGGAAGAGTCGGGCGAGTTCTGGGGAAATGTACATGAATATGTGTTGCTTGGACGATATCCCCATGCCCAAAATATGTTTGGCTGGCAGGCTGTCGACCACGAAATCGCAAGTGAAGCCATCAAGGAAATGGAATTGACCGAACTCACCCGCCGTCCATTTATTACGCTTTCAGGCGGCGAGCGCCAGCGCGCGCGTATTGCTTTGTTGCTCGCCCAGGCGCCACAATGTTATTTGCTGGATGAACCGCTGCAACACCTGGATCTGCGCCATCAAGCGAGTGCAATGAGACGATTCAGCAAATTGGCCGCTCAGGGCAAGGCGCTCGTCATGGTGCTCCACGATATTGGCTGGGCAAATCGCTTCTGCGACCATATTCTCATGCTGTTCGACAATGGCCGCACCATTGCGGGAACCACTGAAGAAGTACTTAGCCGGGATAATCTCGAAGCACTTTACCAGTGTAATATGACAGAATTCGTTCTCGGAAGCACCCGCCATTTCGTGCCGGAAACGATGCCGCGTGTATAATCCTAAATCCGGCAGTTGACCGCTTATTTTTTAGTTTAGCGCAATGATCCACAAAGATTTTTTGTATCACTTGGCCTTCACCTTATTAGTGAGTTCGCTACGGGGCGAATTGAACGGTTTTTGCGGCACATGGCTGCGTTGCAACTCCTTGGAATGGAACGACCATTCCGCGTCGTTGCGCCTTGCCCTGCACCCCAAAAACCGCACACTCCACCCCGTCCAACTGCCGGATTTAGGATAATTCCATATCCAGCAGCCGACGGCGATTTTCAGCTCATCTTTTTGTGGGCACCATGTTCAGCAGTGTACTTTCTGCATCACTTAACCTCACCTTTTTGATGAGTTCGCCCGTGCGAGACTTATTCAGAGGCTTCCCGATTTCGTAATGATCCGTAAACTGCTCCGCCGCGTCTTCAGCCGCAACTCATCTGCTCCCGTCCCTTCTACCCGCTCTTCTTCCGCTGAGCCGCATATCATTCCACGTGAACAACATGGCATTATGCGCGGCCACATCAATCCCTGCGCGCTGAAAGTCACATCAGGCCTGCAGGAAGCTGGATATTCCGCTTTCGTCGTCGGTGGCGCAGCACGTGACCTGCTTCTTGGACTGGAGCCGAAAGATTATGACGTCGCCACGAATGCGACACCTGAGGAAGTACGCGCCGTTTTCCGCCGTTCGCGCATCATTGGCCGCCGTTTTCGGCTGGTGCATGTGATGTGCGGCGCCGAGACAGTGGAGGTTTCCACTTTTCGCGGGAGCACATCCGCCAGCGAGGATGAAGGGACTGTAGCCGACGCGCATGCTGACGAGCATGGACGCCTTCTGCGCGACAATATATTCGGCAGCCAGGAAGAAGATGCCAGGCGGCGTGATTTTACCGTCAATGCATTATTTTTCGATCCTGTCCACGAAGAAATCTGGGACTACCTGAACGGTTATGACGACATCAAGGCACGACGCTTGCGCATCATCGGCGACGCCATGCGTCGATATCGCGAAGATCCGGTGCGGATGCTGCGGGTAGTTCGGCTTGCGGCAAAGCTCGATATGCAGATTGATCCGGCTACCGCCGAGCCGATTGGCGATCTTGCTCCTCTGTTGCGGAATGTGCCGCCGTCGCGGCTATTTGACGAAATGTTGAAATTACTTCTATCCGGTCACGCGCTGACCTGCGTAACCGATTTGCGTAAACGCGGATTGCATCACGGCTTGTTGCCGATGCTGGACGTTATACTGGAGCAACCGCTGGGTGAGCGCTTCATTACGCTCGCGCTCAAAAATACGGATGAGCGTGTTCGTCAGGAAAAACCGGTTTCGCCCGGCTTCTTGTTTGCGGCCCTGTTATGGCACGAAGTACTTGCGAGGTGGAACGTTCGCCAGGCTGCGGAAGAAAAATTGATTCCTGCTTTGCATCAGGCGATGGATGACGTGCTGGCGATACAAAATGGAAATCTCGCGATCCCGCGCAGGTACGATGCCATCATGAAGGAAATCTGGGCAATGCAGCCACGCTTCATGGGCAGGTCAGGACGCAGGCCATTTCGTTTAGTGGAACATCCGCGTTTTCGCGCCGCATATGACTTCATGTTGCTGCGTTGCCAGAGCGGCGAGGTCGACATGGAGCTGGGGAAATGGTGGGAAACGTTCCAGCATGCCAGTACCAGCGAACGTGAAGCCATGCTTTTCAAGGATGAGGCGAAAAAGAAGCGCCGAAGAAGCCGTGGCCGACGAACATCCGCCTCCTCCGATGCCGCGAGCCCCGATAATGCAGTTGCGGACGAGCCGGAATAGTCCGGTACCATGAATCGCATATCAGATCGTCACGCCGTTTCCCAGGCATATATCGGATTAGGCAGCAACATGGATAATCCTGCGTCGCAGATACGGAAAGCGTTTGAGGAGCTGGCGCGCCTTCCATCAAGCCATCTGCTGGCGCATTCCTCGCTTTATCGCAGCGCGCCAATGGGGCGTACCGATCAGCCTGATTTCATCAACGCGGTAGCGCTGATTGAAACTGCGCTCGCCCCCCACGACCTGCTCAAAGCCCTGCTTGAAATCGAGCATTATCACGGGCGCGTGCGTGAATATCTCAACGCGCCGCGAACGCTTGATCTCGATATATTGATGTATGATGGGCTGCAATGGGACGAGGATTGCCTGATTCTGCCGCATCCGCGCATGCATCAAAGGGCGTTTGTATTGCAACCGCTTCAGGAAATTACGCCACACTGCCATATTCCCGGGCACGGCTCGATTGCCGAATTGCTGGCTGCGTGCGCAGGACAGCAAGTCGAACGAGAGCAAGCGCAGTGAAGCTGGAAGAATATCGCTACATCGTGGTGGAAGGGCCGATAGGCGTGGGCAAGACCAGTCTGGCGCGGCGTCTCGCCGGTCACCTGGGCAGCGAATTGCTGCTGGAAAAGCCGGGCGAAAATCCTTTTCTGGCAAAATTCTACGATGATATTTCCCGCCATGCGCTACCGACACAATTGTTCTTTCTGTTCCAGCGAGCCAATCAATTACAGGGCCTGGCGCAAATCGATATGTTCGCCAAGCCCACCATCAGCGATTTTCTGCTCGACAAGGATCCGCTTTTTGCCAGGCTGACCCTGAGCGACGCTGAGTATGACCTGTATCGAAAAATTTATCAGCACCTCCAGCCCGAGGCGCCGTCACCCGACCTGGTGATTTATTTGCAGGCGTCTCCCGCGACGCTGATTGAACGGGTCAAACGACGCGGCAGTGCTTTTGAAAATAATATTACGTCGGAATACCTGTACCGGCTGACAGAGAGCTATACCCGTTTTTTTCATCAGTACGAAGATGCGCCATTAATGATAATTAACAGCGAAAATCTCAACTTTGTCGATAGGCAGGCGGATTTTGATCTATTGTTGAGGCAGGTGGAGCAGATGCGCGGCCCTCGGGAGTATTTCAATCTTGGGATTTAGCCAGGTCGATAGCAATATCAGGTCATTTCAAGTCAGGACTATCTGACGCACTACATCAGGAGCTCAAGCATGCGCACTACACAGGACGCTTTACAGAAGATGCGGGATGATGGGGAGAAAATCGCGATCCTCACCTGCTACGATTCAAGCTTTGCGACGTTACTGGAAAACGCCGGTGTTGATATTCTGCTTGTGGGCGATTCGCTGGGTAATGTGCTTCAGGGAGAGGAGAGCACCCTCCCCGTTACGCTGGATGACATGATCTATCATACCCGTTGCGTCTCACGCGGTTCGACCAAGGCATTCATTATGGCCGATATGCCTTTTGGCACGTCCCAGGTAAGCCCCCAGGACACTTTCGAGAACGCGGCCGAGCTAATGGCCGTGGGAGCAAATATGGTCAAGCTTGAAGGGGGTTCCGTCATGGCTGAAACCGTTGAATTCCTGACCCGTCGCGGTATTCCGGTTTGCGCCCATATCGGCTTGACACCTCAATCCGTACACCAGTTAGGCGGCTATAAGGTGCAAGGCAAGACTGACCACCAGGCAAAACAGTTACTGGAAGACGCGGTCACCCTGGAAAGCGCCGGTGCCGCAATGCTCTTGATGGAAGTAGTCCCCGCTGCGCTCGCAAAAGAAGTTACCAACAAACTGTCCATTCCCACCATCGGCATCGGAGCCGGGATAGATTGCTCGGGGCAGGTACTGGTGTTGTATGACATGCTGGGGATCTATTCCGGAAAGAAAGCCAGGTTCATGAAAAATTTCCTGACTGGCGCGAACGGGATACATGAAGCGGTTGAAAATTATGTCAGGGCGGTGAAAGCTGGAGAATTTCCCGGGCCGGAGCATGCATTCTGACTTTTGGATTGAAGCATGGAGCTTGTTGCCGATATCTCATCCTTGCGGGCGCGCCTTAGGCATAAGTCTTCCATTGCTTTTGTGCCGACCATGGGTAGCCTGCATGAGGGTCATCTGTCGCTAGTGCGTCTCGCACAGCAGGAAGCGGATTTCGTCGTGGTCAGCATTTTCGTCAACCGTCTGCAATTCGCGCCGGGAGAAGATTTTGACCGGTATCCCCGGGCTCTGGCTGATGACTGCGAATTGCTGGAAAATCACGGGGGCGCCAATATGGTTTTTGCACCCGGGGAAAAAGATCTTTATCCTGTGCCGCAGCAGTTCATGCTGGAACCACCACCCGTAGCCAATATTCTCGAGGGTGAATTTCGCCCCGGGTTTTTCCGCGGCGTAGCCACAGTTGTACTGAAACTCCTGAATATCGTGCAGCCCCAGACAGCGATATTCGGTAAAAAAGATTACCAGCAACTGCATATCATGCGTGAACTGGTACGGCAGTTGAATTTGCCGGTGAAGATCGTCGCGGGAGAAACGGTACGCGCACCAGACAATCTGGCGTCGAGTTCTCGTAATCGCTATCTGACGAACGAGGAACGCGTCGAGTCAGCACGGCTTTATCAAGTGCTGCTGAAGGTGAAGCAGGAGATAGAGAACGGCAACAGAAATTTTCATGGATTGGAGGAAAACGCAAAGAAACCGCTCCACGAACATCACTGGAAAATTGATTACATTTCCATCCGGCAACGCGATACGCTGGCTCCAGCGTGCAAGGAAGATGAAAACCTGGTGATACTGGGAGCGGCCCGGCTGGGCAAAACCCGGTTGATAGACAATCTGGAAATTTCTGTCAAAAATTGAATTAAAAACATCGGTAAGGCGTGCGTATGATCTGCCATTGGAATTTTGTAAGCGGGTAACGACACGCCAAAACGACTCAAACATAGAGTAGCATCGCCCCGCATACGAGCCAAACTCATCTCATCCCGTCGCTGTTATTACCCTTAGCCGCTAGCGCTCTTTCGCACATCTATATAACCTATTGATTTAATGTATATTTAGCTAGTCTCTATCTGGAGACAGCTAATAATCCATAACTATCAATGAGTTATAGTTAGGCGATCCTTTTATGTTGCTCATAGGCAACATAAAATATTGTCATATTCTGCTTTTGTCCCTTTATTTTATATAACCTCCTGTTCACGAAGGTTTAATAGCGCCTGGCATGATAAATGCTTCTTTATATATCAATTGCAGTACCAAGGTCAGGATCATCTGAAGTACCAGCCTGATCAAAGCATTTATCCTCCTGTTGGAAGGCTGGCAGAGGAAATAGGCGCCAGCGTAAAGCACATCAAGCCAAGGTCAGCGGATTTCCTCTAAATCACTGTCATCATAGTAGTGTCACGAGCGAAGGATACACTTCGGCGGCACGGCTCAACACAAAGGAGTTCTCATTATGTCTCCACTGCACAGCCCGAAGCAAAATCGCATTCTCGCCGCCCTGCCGCGAGAGGATTATGGACGACTCTTCGCATTTCTTGAGTTCATATCAATGCCATTGGGAAAAATAATTCATGAGCCGGGTTCGCCTATTACTCATGCATATTTTCCCACGACCAGCATTGTTGCGCCTTTATATGGCGTCGAGAACGGGGCATCCGTGCAACTTTCAATAATCGGTAATGAAGGGCTCACCGGTATTTCGTCTCTTTTAGGCAGCGGCAGCATGCCTGCCGGCGTGGTTGTACAAAGCACGGGTGAGGGCTACCGGGTGAAAGCAGGGATACTGAAAAAAGAGTTCGATTTGAGGGGCGGATTACAGCACCTGGTACTTCGTTTTACTCAAGCGCAGATTACCCAAACAGCGCAGAACGCTGTTTGCAACCGCCACCATAATATAGAGCAGCAGTTATGCCGCTTCCTGCTGATGAGCCTGGACCGATTGCCGCGTCGGCAGTTGAAAATGACACATGAGCAGATTGCGATCATGCTGGGTGTCCGCCGCGAAAGCGTGACTCAGGCTGCTCTCAAGCTGCAAACAATAGGTGCAATCCACTACAGCCGTGGTCATATCACGGTTTTGGATCGTGAAGAGCTGGAAAATTCAGTATGCGAATGTTATACGGTGGTAAACACCGAGTATGACCGCCTGCTATGGAATGATACCCCTTATTTTCCTGCTCAGCAGGGTCTGGATCGGGTTGTGCGAAACACGAGCCGAAACAAGGAAGAAGAGCTACGGACCGTAAACTGAGGAGAGCCCCGGACTACTTCAGCGAAAACCAGGTTTCGCCCTCCCCAACCTGATTCAAGCTGAGTAGTCCGGCTTGTCGCATGATGACAGGCTGCTAATCTGTCATGAGTTCTCTGAGAACGTAAGGTAAGATGCCGCCATGCAGGTAATAGTCCACCTCGATGGTCGTATCAATTCTGCACAGTAAATCGATTTTCCGGCTTGAACCATCTTCTTCACGGATGACGAGTGTCACATCCTGCTGCGGGCGGACATCGTGCAAACCCAGAAGATCAAATTGTTCATTACCTTTGATGCCGAGCGATTGGGCGCTGTCGTCCCCTTTGAATTGTAACGGCAACACGCCCATGCCAACCAGATTGCTGCGGTGTATACGTTCGAAGCTCCTGGCAATTACCGCCTTGACACCGAGTAATTGTGCTCCCTTCGCAGCCCAGTCGCGACTTGATCCAGCACCGTATTCTTCTCCTCCAAATACCAGCGTCGGTACGCCCTCCGCCACATATTTCATGGCTGCATCGTAAATGCTCATCTGCTGAGCATCAGGATAATGCAGGGTTATGCCCCCCTCGCTGCCCGGTATCATCAGGTTTTTGATACGTACATTAGCGAAGGTACCTCGCATCATCACGTCATGGTTCCCCCGGCGCGCCCCATAACTATTGAAATCGTGCTTTGATACGCCGCTTGAGAGCAGGTATTTTCCCGCGGGCGAAGTATCTTTGATGGCACCGGCAGGACTGATGTGATCGGTAGTCACGGAGTCACCGAAAACGCCCAGGACGCGCGCATTCCGTACTTCGCCGATCTGCCCGGGCTGCATGGAAAAATCTTCAAAGAACGGTGGCTCGGCAATATAGGTGGACTTTGGCCAAGTGTACACTTGGCCTGAAACCGCCGAAACATCGTTCCATAATGGATGATCCTTGGTCAAATTGCTGTAGAGCCGACGGAACGTTTCCCCATTGGTGGCGAATTTCATCAATGCGTGGATCTCATCCTCGCGCGGCCAGACATCCGCAAGCATGACAGCTGTCCCATCCTCCGCGAAACCCAATGGCTCAGTCGTCAAATCCCTGAGCATGGTCCCGGCAATGGCATATGCCACCACCAGCGGCGGAGAAGCAAGGAAATTTGCGCGGATGCTGGAGTGAATTCGCGCTTCGAAATTGCGATTGCCGGAGAGCACCGCGGCGCAAACCAGATCATTTGCTCCCATCGCTTCCTCGATGGGTTCGGATAGCGGCCCTGAGTTGCCTATGCAAGTGGTACAGCCATAGCCTACAAGATTAAAACCAAGTTTTTCCAGGTAGGCCAACAAGCCGGTAGCCTTGAGATACTCCGTCACCACACGCGACCCAGGGGCCAGCGAAGTCTTGATATGCCGCTTTACCATCAGTCCTTTCTCTACTGCCTTCTTTGCCAGCAGGCCCGCTGCAAGCAGCACACTGGGATTCGAAGTGTTGGTGCAGGACGTAATCGCCGCAATCACCACATCGCCGTGGCCCAGATCGAATGGGCCGTTCGATATGCATACCGGTGCTTCGTCCGTATCCAGTATTGGACGATTGCTGACCATCTCCGTAACATTCCTTGCGCTCCCCAGTTGCAAGGGAATATTTTCCTGCCCTGCGCCGACGATGTGAGCCTCTCTGCCCATTTCTTTGTCATTACAACTGCGCACTGGATGACGTAGGTTCAAATCTGTCGCGCTTTTACCGTAGCCGCTTTCCACAACGGGTTTGGTAAAGAGTTCGGTAAACCTGGATTTAATATTGTCGATTTCAATGCGGTCCTGAGGGCGCCGAGGCCCTGCCAGCGAGGGCGAAACCTTGCCCAGATCAAGCTCCAGTTCACGTGTGTAATCGATGTCTCCCTTGCGGGGTGTACCGTACATCTCCTGAGCCTGAAAATAGGATTGAAGCGCGGCGACTTCCTCTTCGCTACGCCCAGTACCGCGGAAGTACTCGATGGTGGCGTCATCCACGGGAAAGAAACCCATGGTAGCGCCATATTCAGGTGCCATATTGGCGATAGTGGCGCGATCGGGCACGGATAACGACGCGGTACCTTCGCCGAAAAATTCCACGAACTTGCCCACCACGTGAGCTTTGCGCAACATCTCGGTAACGGTCAGAACGAGATCGGTGGCGGTGACGCCGTCACGCAAACGGCCTGTAAGATTTACACCGACCACGTCGGGAGTGAGAAGATAAACCGGCTGCCCCAGCATTCCAGCTTCCGCTTCGATCCCCCCGACGCCCCAGCCTATGACTCCGATGCCATTGATCATAGTGGTATGTGAATCCGTGCCGACCAATGTATCCGGATACACCACGCCATCTTTCTGGTGCACCCCGCGGGCGAGATACTCCAGATTCACCTGGTGCACAATACCGATGCCCGGGGGCACTACCGTAAACGTGTCGAATGCCTGCATGCCCCACTTTATAAATTCATAACGCTCATTGTTGCGACGGAATTCAATTTCCATGTTGAGCTTGAGCGCCTGATCGTTACCGTAGTAATCGACCTGAACCGAATGGTCAACCACTAGATCAACAGGCACCAGCGGCTCGATGAGCTTAGGGTCCCTGCCCATTTTTTCCGCCACACCACGCATTGCCGCCAGATCGACCAGGAGCGGTACACCGGTGAAATCCTGCAGCAGGATGCGCGATACCACAAAGGGAATCTCATCCATCCGCGCTGCATTGGGTTGCCAGTTGGCGAGCCGCCTCACATGGGCCTCTGTGACTTTCTTGCCATCGCAATGGCGCAAAACCGATTCCAGCACAATACGAAGGGAGATCGGCAGACGTGAAATCTTACCCACGCCCGATGCTTCGAGTGCAGGCAAAGAATAAAATTTTGCTTTCCTGTTCGTGGAAAGAGCGATTTCCTTTTGTGTGTTGAATGGATTGTGAGTCATGGATACTCCTTAAAAAATTGCCGTATCGGTCGAACCAGGATTTGCGGAAATCATTCCCACCGGATGGATCAGAATCTGCGACCCCTGAACCGAGCAAGCCAAACTGAGCGAGCCGTTTGACGATCCTCGATCAAGATCACCTGGCGATATCTTTGTTATTTTTTTCCGCCTTATATTCTGCAATATCAGCTTCGATTACGCTCCTGGAAAAACTCTGGTAGGCAAGCCCGATGCGTTTGGCCATTGTGTCGGGAAAAAGATGGAAATCTCCCGATTTCAGTGCGGCGATTATACCTTCCGCCACGACGGACGAAGGCTCGGCATTTCCACTCAAGCCAGCCATATCGGACATGTCAGTGGCGATAAGGCCGGGATGCACGCTGAGCACTGCTGTGCCCTGTTGGCCCAGCAACTCGCGCAACGCCTGCGTGAGAGAGTAAGTGGCCGCCTTGGAAGCGGAGTGGGTCGCAAAGTTCGAAGCGCATTTCAATGATGCGATCGAGTTGAGCTGGACGAACGCACCGCCGCCATTAGACTTCAGAATGGGAGCAAAGGCTTGCGCCATGCGGATCAGCCCGAATACATTGATCTTCATCGCCAACTCGAGCGAATCTATCGCATCGCTGTCCAGCGGGGTTGAAGCCTTGAAGACAGCTGCATTGTTAACCACCACCTGAACATCGCTCGTTCTATCCGCCAGCGCTGTGATAGTCTCCGGTTCAGCCAGATTCAACTGAACAGGTTCCACCATGTCGCCATAATGCTCGGTCAGGGGTATGGCAGAATCCAGGTTGCGAACCGCGGCATAGACTTTCGTTGCGCCATGATGCAGGAAAGCATCGACTATCGCGCTGCCTATTCCGCGATTCGCTCCCGTGACAAGTGCTATCTTGCCTTTGATGTCGCAGGTTATTTTCATTTTATGTATAACATTGGTTTGGCTTGAATCGATGTCGATCTGGCTAACCATGAACACGCATTCAATTATATTCCGCTTGAACCGTTCCGCGCAGCTCTTATTCAGAACTTCCTTATGTCTCGCGATTTTGAGCCGTTGAGGTTCTAGATTCAGTCAACGCTTGTATCCGATGGAACAAGAGGAAAGGGACGAGTCTATCATTGGAGCCCAGCGAAGAGATTACTTTCTCACGACCATTAATGTTAGTAGCATAATCCCTAAATGGCGCTTGAACCCGGAATATTGTCTAGTATGAAGAAGAGGACGGTGATAATGCAGTTCGGCCCCCTATCTGGGCGCGCAGCATGCCGCAACCTTTGCCGCTGATCTGGATGCGGCTCGCTGGGTTTTCTTATAAGAACACTTTTTATGGCACGCACCACGCTGGCTCTGTTGCATGGTTTTCTCGGTTTCTCACATAGAGGGCCTATTGAATATTTTCGCGGCGTAAAGGGAGCATTGCGCGATATGCATATTACGCCCCTTATCCCCGAAGTGCCCACCGCCGGCACCATAGCCGAGCGCGCGGAAACGCTTGCCTCAAAACTTCTTCGCGGCAACACATCTACCTTTGCCTTGGTGGGGCATAGCATGGGCGGGCTGGATGCCAGATATCTGATTAGCTATCTCGATCCGGATCACCGCATAAAAAGTTTGCTTACTATTTCCACTCCGCACCGCGGCAGCCCATTGGCAGCATGGATGCTTGAATCGCGCGGGCCGATTCCGGCCTGGTTTCGGTACATTGGCCGCCCGGCGCTGGATGAACTGACCCCAAAGGCATGTGCAGCCATGTCTATCCCGGACCGCGAGGATGTGGATTACGCTTCCTACGCGGGCTGCCGTCCTGCTGATGAGCTTCCATTCTGGCTCAAACCCTATGGGTGCATTATTTCCGAGGATAACGACGGAATGGTTCCGCTTAGCTCCGCGCAATGGGGAAAATTTCGTGGCATCATGCGCGCGGATCACGTGGAACTGCTCGGGTGGAGCCTGAGCTTGCCTGATATTCGATCCGAGAGGCCTTTCGATCACCTCCGTTTTTGGAAACGGGCAGCCGCCGAGGCTATCGCCGCGGCAGAGGAAAAAACAAGTAAAGGGGAATAGCATGGATCAAAACGAAGGAAAGAAATGGCACATGCCCTGGTACGACTGGTCGATATTTGTAGTGCCAGGGGCCTTTATTATCGGCCTTGGGCTCGAGTCCGCACTTGGTTCTCCAACAGGCCCTGATGGGCTTCCGTACCGCGATTTCCGGGCTATTGCGCACTGGTTTGACCCGGTATTTTTCCAGTATAACCTCGTCATGACATTGCTGACGGTACTGGTCGTGCCATCGCTTGCTCTAAGCTATATACAAATCATGTCGAACCGCAAGGAACAACGATTGCAACGCGAGGTTCCAGCCGAGCGTCGTAGCGAAATCCGCCGAAGGATGGGGCGGCGTGCTTCCTTTAGTGCCTATCGGGGGAGTGTCTGGTTGACCACGACTATCGTGCTGCTTGGCACCTCGATCCTGTTGCTGTTCAAACCCATCTCTTCAGCAGGTGGAATAGGTGTGGATTTCAGTCTTGGTGCAAACATGTTGATGATGGGGCCTTTCGCAGAATTATACGAAAGAAATCCGGAAGCCTATTATTCCCATCTTATCCGAAACCAGATCGCCTTCCAGTTTGGTTTCCTGGGCGCATATGTCTATTTCGTCGGTTCCGTAGTCCGTGCGTACTTCACAATGGATCTGACCTCTCTCACTTTCGTCGATGGCGCTATCCGCATGATCGTCGCGAGCATACTGGCATTGGTGCTCTCCTTCGCCTTCGACTTCGCTTTCCCTACCGAGCTTAAATTAGCCTCTACCTCAGCTGTTGAACAAGACGCCGATTCCATGCCTGCGGCCGAATCCTTGCCCTCCACTGCCGCCTCGACTACTGGCGAAGCGGTACAAGATGGCGCACGAGACGGCGCACGGAGCGGCCTGCAAGGCAATTCTGAGAGGGCAAGTGCAGCGCTTCCGGCAAGCCTGAGTCTGCTTCCGGTCATGGCCTTTTTCTTTGGCTTCTATCCAAAACGGGCGACACTGGCAATCGAACGTATCGCACTCAGGATAATGAAGGGTATCGTTTCCGACGATAGTTATCGCGCGCTTCCACTTTCCATGCTTGCGGGAATGAGCTATACGCACGAACTGAGGCTGGAACGGGAGGGTTTCGATAATATTGAAAACCTGAGCAACGCCGATGCCGTGGATCTGGCGGTACGCACCAGTTTCAGCTACGGCCAGCTGAAGCAATGGATAGACCAGGCTTGGCTTGCCACCCACTTGCGGGAAGACTATCCGGATTTCGTTCGACGCACCGGTATTGCAAGTAGTGATGAATTGCGTCATTTTCTGGCCAGTTGCGATGCCGCAAAGGTCGACGGAGTGGAACAGCTGGTGGCGGGATTATCGACGGACCCCGCGACAAGTCCATCGTGGAAGGTCAGACTGGCAGCAATTAAAATATTGCTCGATATCGATCCTGCTCTGCCGGAAAACCGTAGCAATCCGGATACTGGTGAGCATGGATCGGGCTGATATGGATCCAGGTATTCCACTGGAAGAATCCCCGGGTTAAATCACAAGCATATCGACAAACTGATTGACCGGTATCTCTTCGAATTTTCCTGGATCAAGGCAAAGGTCGAATATCGCCTTTTGTTGCTTTGCCGGGAAACGGCGCGCAAGATTGATTCTGAATTTTTCCTCCAGTAGTGGAGTGCCTTCGCTGCGGCGGAATCGGTGGCCAATGGGGTATTCCACGACGACCTCATCCAGCTTACTGCCGTCCTTGAATTCCACCGTCAGACCGTTGGCAATGGAACGCTTTTCAGGATCGTAATAATCCCTGGTAAACTGCGGATCCTCGACACACGTTATTTTTTCGCGGAGCTCGTCGATTCGCGGATCGGCGGCAACAGTATCCTCATAATCGGCAGCGGTAAGTCTTCCAAAAATAAGCGGCACCGCAACGATGTACTGAATGCAATGATCGCGGTCCGCAGGGTTGTTGAGCGGCCCTTTCTTGTCGATGATGCGAATCGCAGCCTCGTGAGTGCGGATGATGATTCTCTTGATATCGGCGATTCGCTCCCTCAAATGGACGTGCAATTGCATTGCGCATTCTGCTGCCGTCTGGGAATGAAATTCGGCGGGAAAGGAAATCTTGAACAACACGTTTTCCATGACGTACGAACCCCATTGTTTGACCGGCCTCGGGAATTTGAACGATTGGCCCTTGAACAGTACATCGTAAAAACCCCAGGTCCTGGCAGTGAGTGCCGAGGGGTAGCCCATTTCGCCTTTAAGCGTAATCAGCGCCAGCCAGACGGCTCGACTGGTGGCATCGCCCGCCGCCCAGGATTTGCGCGATCCGGTATTGGGGGCATGGCGATAGGTGCGTAGCGATTGTCCATCCACCCAGGCCTGTGAGAGTGCGTCAACGATCTGGTCGCGGTTTCCCCCGAGCAGATGCATCACGACCGCGACAGAAGCCACTTTCACCAGCACGACATGATCCAGCCCAACCTTGTTGAAGCTGTTCTCCAACGCAAGGCAACCCTGAATTTCGTGGGCCTTGATCATCGCGGTCAGTACGTCGCGCATCGTGAAAGGCTTCTCTCCCTCGGCCACAGCCTTGCGCGAACACCAGTCCGCAACGGCAAGTATCCCACCCAGATTATCCGATGGATGACCCCATTCCGCTGCCAGCCACGTATCGTTGAAATCGAGCCAGCGAATCATCGTGCCGATATTGAATGCCGCCTGCACCGGATCGAGCTCGAATCGTGTACCGGGAATTCTCGCTCCGCCCGGCACCGTGGTTCCGGGAATGAGCGGCCCCAGCAGCTTGGTACAGGCCGGGTAAGTAAGCGCTTCCATCGCACAACCCAGTGAATCCATCAGGCAATGGCGTGCGGTTTCGTAAGCAAGGGTGCTCGAGATATTGCGATCAACAACGTAATCAGCGATATCCACCAGCACTTGATCGGGTTGGGGGCGAATATTGGAGATGTTGGATGACATATGGCTATTTATTAGAGTGGCGAATACGTATTATAAGACCGATGATTTAACAATAAATATCGTCTTTCCTGGGAACGGAAATCCAAGACTTTTTTACTATTTGAACGCTGGCACTGTAATAAATACGTGATCGGCAGGAATGGTAGGTCGGGCTCTGCCCGACAACTTTTTCATCGTCGGGCAGAGCCCGACCTACTACTTTGAATTAACAACCAACCTCTCTGCATCGAACGATCTATCCGATAACCCCTTCATTAATCTTGGGATCTTGTACTCGTCACTTGAACACACATCTCGATTATTTCTCCTGTAGTCCCATCATCTTCATGACGGAAGAGTGTCCCTTGTGACCCTTGCCCCACACCCTTCGTCCACCATTCCAGCCCACCACCGACGTAGCGTGCACCGCTGCCCGATATCGCCACAATCATTTCCCGGGCTCTACCCTCATACTGCATAATGGCCGTGGTGTCGGAGCGATAAGATGCATCGACTGTATAACCACTCTTGCAGTGATATGCGATTGGCGAGTCACTACCGGATTTTCGAGAAAAAGGTGCGTTCGAATGGGAGAAGTGAGTACAGCCGACCAAGGCACCCATAACGAAGAGAAAAGTAATGCGCATCGGCAGTAATGAAAGCGCAAGGATTGAAGTTACACGCGACGGTTTGAGAACTGATATGTTGTCTATTATTACACCTGTTCGGTCTGGATATCTCTTTTGCATGCGTCTTGTACAGAGAGGTTCCTTGTTTCTTGCTTATAATTAGGATTCCAATCAATCCGGCTACGTCCGTGCCGAAATCGGCACAAACCCCCGCTCCTCCGGCCCGATATAATTCGCAGATGGCCGGATAATCTTGTTGTCCACCCGTTGCTCGATGATATGTGCGGCCCATCCGCTGGTTCGTGCAATCGCAAACAGCGGCGTGAACATCGCTGTCGGTACCCCCATCATGTGATAACCCACGGCGGAAAACCAGTCGAGGTTAGGGAACATCTTCTTAATGTCCCACATTACCGTTTCCAATCTCTCCGCAATACTGAACATTTCCGTATTGCCAGCTTCCACTGAAAGGTTCCTCGCAACCTCCCGGATGATCCTGTTACGTGGATCGCCGCTTGTATATACTGGGTGGCCGAATCCGATGATGATTTCCTTATCGGCCACGCGGCGGCGGATGTCCGCCTCGGCCTCATCCGGGCTGCCATAGCGCGCCTGGATATCGAATGCAACCTCATTGGCGCCGCCGTGCTTGGGGCCGCGTAACGCGCCAATAGCGCCGGTGATCGCCGAGTAGAAATCGGACCCGGTGCCGGCAATCACGCGAGCGGCAAAAGTGGAAGCATTGAACTCGTGCTCCGCGTACAGCACCAGTGAAGTATGCATTGCCTTCACCCACGACTGGGGTGGTGGCTTGCCGTGCAGCAAGTGCAGGAAATGTCCCCCTATGGAATCCTCATCAGCTGCCAGCTCTATACGACGATTATTGTGCGAGTAGTGGTACCAGTAAAGCAAAATGGAGCCGAGACAGGCCAGAAGCCGGTCCGCCAGATCGCGCGCGCCCTCGACGGTATGTTTCTCCGCCTCCGGCACTATCGTGCCCAATGCGGATACACCGGTGCGCATCACATCCATCGGATGAGCGATTGCCGGAATCGCTTCCAGAATGGTTTTAACGTCGACAGGCAGATCGCGCAGGCTTTTGAGTTTCTCCTTATACGCAGCCAGTTCGTCCAGCGTGGGCAACTTCTCATGCACCAGCAGATAGGCAATCTCTTCGAATTCACAGCTGTCGGCCATGTCGAGAATGTCATAACCGCGATAATGCAGGTCGTTGCCCGTTCTGCCGACGCTACAGATGGCGGTATTTCCCGCTATCACACCTGACAACACCACGGATTTCTTGATTCTGGCGGGAGCGCTTTCGGTGGTCTTACTCATTTTCAGGCTTTCTGGATTCGGAATACATGCTATTCAATTTCTCCTCGTAGGCATGGTAGTCGAGAAAGTCATATAGCTCGGCGCGAGTCTGCATGGCTTCGATCGTCTTCTTTTGGGTGCCTTCGTTGCGGATTGCCCGGTACACGTTCAGGGCGGCGGCGCTCATGGCGCGAAATGCGGATAGTGGATAAAGCACCAGTGAAACGTCGGCCTTGGCCAATTCCTCGACTGTGTAAAGGGGCGTCGCGCCAAACTCGGTTATGTTGGCCAGGACCGGCACGCGCACGGTCGCGGCGAATTGGCGGTAGGTGTCCAGTTCAGTCACGGCTTCCGGAAAGATCATATCCGCGCCCGCTTCCACACAAGCGCAGGCCCTATCCATGGCAGATTGCAGTCCTTCCACCGCCAGTGCATCGGTGCGCGCCATAATGACAAACTCGGGATCGGTCCTGGCGTCCACCGCAGCCTTGATGCGATCCACCATTTGCGCCTCGCTCACGATCATCTTGCCCGGCAGATGACCGCAACGCTTCGCCTCAACCTGATCTTCGATGTGCATCGCCGCTGCGCCGGCTTTGATCATTGATTTCACCGTGCGGGCGACATTGAGAGCACCGCCGAAGCCGGTATCCACATCCACCAGTAGCGGCAGATCGGTGATGTCCGTGATGCGGCGCACATCGGTCAGTACATCGTCCAGCGTCGAAATAGCAAGATCGGGCACGCCCAGCGACGCCGCTGCCACACCGCCGCCAGAAAGATAGAGTGCTTTGAACCCGGTTCGGGCCGCGAGGCGCGCTGCGTACGCATTGATGCAACCCGCCACCTGCAAAGGCTTCTCTTCGGCAAGCGCAGCGCGAAAACGAGAACCAGCGGAGATGATCATAGGCGTTGAAAAATCAAGCTGCGGACTTCCCAAATAAATGCTTCACGGAATCCCGCTCATCCACCAGTTCCCGATAGGCAGCCTGCATTTTTTCCTTACTGAATTCGCTGATCTCAAGATCAGGAACGATATGGTAGGCCCCCTTCTCGCATACCACGGGGAAACCATACATGACACCATCAGGAATCCCGTAGCTGCCATCGGAAGGGATGCCCATGGATACCCAGTCATTTTCTTGCGTGCCATAAACCCAATCACGGATATGAGCAATGGCAGCATTAGCGGCGCTTGCTGCGCTCGACATACCACGCGCCTCGATGACCTCCGTACCGCGATGCTGCACGGTAGGGATGAAATAATCTTCTACCCAGACAGGGTCATCGATGAGGGAGGTGGCCTTATTGCCGCCAACCTCGACATGATTCAAGTCGGGGTACTGCGTGGCGGAATGGTTGCCCCAGACGATCATTTTTTTTACGCTGCCCACCGATTGCCCCAGTTTGATGGCAATTTGTGATAATGCGCGATTATGATCCAGCCTCATCATTGACGAAAAATTGGCCGGCTTCAGGTCGGGCGCATTTTTCATGGCGATGTAGGCATTGGTGTTGCAGGGATTGCCCACGATCAGGACCTTTACGTCGCGGTGGGCAACTTCATTCAGCGCCCTGCCCTGACCGATGAATATCGTGCCGTTCGCCTCCAGCAAATCTTTACGCTCCATACCCTTGCTGCGTGGGCGCGCACCCACGAGCATTGCGATATCGGCGTCGCGGAAAGCGGATTTGGGATCATCGGCGATGGTTACGTCCGCCAGCAGGGGGAATGCGCAATCATCGAGCTCCATTACGACGCCCTTGAGCGAAGGCAATGACGGCGGTATGTCCAGCAACTGCAGAATGACAGGCTGGTCCTGGCCAAGCATATCTCCCGCAGCGATGCGAAACAGTAGACTGTAACCGATCTGGCCGGCTGCACCCGTGATCGCTATGCGAATAGGACGATCCATTCCTGCACTCCTGTAGGTGAGTTGCCGGGACAAGAAATTTCTTGGAATTTACCACGCATCCGACGCGCTTGTCTAACACGCATCCGGCACGCTTATCCAACGTAGCGAAGTCCGAAACTCACCCATCAAATGGATGAGTAATGCACCTTCCTTCGTATTCGCATTTTATGCTCAAGCATCCCGCTCGATGTGAAGGATTTAAAAAAAAGATTTTTTAGCACACCTTTAGTACACCAAGTAATTCGGATAAAAAATATTCCGCGCTGCTGCCAATTTAAAATCGTTCAAGATACATTCGGGCTGAATCCGAATGTAATGCCTTAGTTTTTTTAGGGATTATTTATGAGGGAACTCATGTTGTGCCGCTCGGTATAAGGGTCTACACTAATCCGTAGAGGCAGGATCCGACCTACCGGAGAGCGAAAAAAATTGCAGAGAAAACGTCCCAAGTATCTTAATCTGCTGGAAATCAGGCAGCCCCTCCCTGCCGTGATCTCGATCCTGCATCGCTTGAGCGGAGCGTTGCTGTTCTTTCCGGGCATTCCGCTTCTCCTTTGCGGCCTTGACCTGATATTAAACTCACCGCAAGGCTACGCTCAATTTCAATCTTTCCTGGAGAACCCACTTTTCAAGGTCGCGTTAACACTCTTCTTGTGGTTTTTCCTGCATCATCTTTTTGCCGGCATTCGTTTTCTGGCGCTGGATCTGCATTATGGCGGCAAACTGGAACAGGCACGCTTCACTAGCAAGCTGGTGCTGACCGTGGGGATCATTCTCACGCTACTGATCGCAGCGTGGATATGGTAAAGCGCGTCGTAACCGGCGCTCATTACGGCCTGCGTGACTGGCTGGCTCAGCGCATCACCGCAGTGGTCATGGTTGTCTTTACGCTTTTACTTGCAGCAATATTAATGATTTCGCCGCCGCATGATGAAGCATCCTGGAAAGCAATATTCAGTAATCGATGGATGCGAATCGCCTCCTTCCTGTTTCTTGTCAGCCTCTTCTGGCATGCCTGGATCGGAATGCGCAATATTCTGATGGATTATGTTCACGCTACCGGCATTCGCCTGACGTTACAGATACTGGTCATCCTGTCCCTGATATTTTATACGATCTGGTCTGCGGAAATTTTGTGGGCTTTGGAGATGGCATGACAATAAGTAAGCGAAAATTCGACGCGGTGATCGTGGGTGCCGGCGGCGCCGGCATGCGCGCGGCATTACAATTATCCGAGGCGGGACTCAAGGTCGCCGTCTTATCCAAGGTCTTCCCCACCCGTTCCCACACGGTTTCTGCGCAGGGTGGCATTGCCGCGGCGCTCGGAAATGTCACGGAGGATAACTGGCACTGGCATATGTACGATACCGTGAAAGGCTCGGATTATCTCGGCGACCAGGACGCTATCGAATTCATGTGTCGTCAGGCCAGCGAAGTGGTGTATGAACTGGAGCATTTCGGTATGCCGTTCGATCGCCTGGAGAGCGGGAAAATTTACCAGCGTCCATTTGGCGGTCAATCACAGAATTTCGGCGGCGCCCAGGCAACGCGCTCGTGCGCCGTGGCGGATCGCACCGGCCATGCCATGCTGCATACGTTATACCAGCGCAATGTGCAGGCCAACACCCAGTTTTTTATTGAATGGATGGGGCTGGATCTGATCCGTGATGAAGAAGGAGATGTGTGCGGCGTGACGGCGTTGGACATCGAAACCGGCGATGTCATGCTCCTGCAGGCAAGGGCGACGCTGTTCGCGACCGGGGGCGGCGCCCGCATATTCAGTGCCAGCACTAATGCATTGATCAATACAGGCGATGGTCTCGGCATGGCGGTACGCGCAGGCCTCCCTCTGGAGGATATGGAATTCTGGCAGTTTCACCCCACTGGCGTGTATGGAGTCGGCATACTTATCAGCGAAGCGGTGCGCGGCGAAGGCGGCTATTTGCTCAATAAAAACGGCGAGCGTTTCATGGAACGCTATGCGCCCCATGCCAAAGACCTGGCCAGCAGGGATGTGGTGTCGCGTGCGCTGACGATGGAAATAAAGGAAGGGCGCGGCTGCGGCAGGGATGCCGACCATCTGCTGCTAAAACTTGATCATCTCGGTGCGGATGTGATTAAAGCGCGATTGCCCGGTATTCGTGAAATCGCCATGAAATTTGCCCATACAGACCCGATCCATGACCCGATTCCAGTGGTGCCTACCGCGCATTATATGATGGGGGGAATCCCCACCAATTTGTATGGGCAAGTGGTTGCGCCGTATAAAACCGGGCCTGAGGAGGTCGTGCAGGGATTCTATGCCGTGGGGGAGTGCGCTTGCGTATCCGTACACGGCGCCAATCGCCTCGGCACCAATTCGCTCCTCGACATCATCGTTTTCGGCCGCGCTGCCGGCAACCAGATTATTGAGGATTTGAACAGGCATCCGCATCATAAACGACTGCCTGCCGATGCCGCAGATAAAGCGCTCGCGCGCCTTGACCGCCTGAACAATCAGAAGGATGGCGAAAACGTAGCGCAAGTAAGCGACGATTTACGCAAGACCATGCAGACGCATTGTGGCGTATTCCGTTTCCCGGACACGCTCAGGCAGGGGGTGGAAAAGATCGAAGAAGTGGCCGAACGCGCCAGACACACCGAGATCAGGGACAAAAGCAGAGTATTCAATACCGCCCGGGTGGAAGCACTGGAACTCGACAATTTAGTGGAAGTGGCTGTGGCCAGCATGATTTCGGCGGAAGCGCGCACGGAAAGCCGCGGCGCCCATGCGCGCGATGATTTTTCCAGCCGGGATGACGACAAGTGGCTCAAGCATACGTTGTATTTCAGCGAAGGCCGCCGGCTGGATTACAAGCCGGTTCGGTTGAAGCCGTTGACCGTGGATTCTTTCCCGCCGAAGGCGAGAACCTATTGACGAAAACATTCAATTATGGATTTTATTACGCATCTACTTTGTTTTAAACGCACCACAAATGGCAATGACGAATATCAAGCGCGTCCCATGTCAAATGAAAACCCAGCATAAATGGGACATTTAAGAATGGCCAGATAAGACAAAAATGGTCATGGGCTGTCGCCAGTCATGTTTCAGAATTTGTACCGCTTTCGGCGCCGGCAATAAAACAAGAGGGAATACAGAATGAAAACTATTGAACCTTGTGTCTTGGTGATCTTCGGAGCAAGCGGGAACCTGTCGCGGCTCAAATTGATTCCTGCGCTGTTTCGACTGGACGTGGCCGGGCGCTTGCCGGATAAAATGGCAATACTCGGTTGCAGCCTTGAACCGTGGAGCAATGATCAGTGGATCGAAGAGGTGGCGAAGATGCTTCAGTCGAAATTTGCTGACGGCATCGATGAGCAGGCCTTTGAGCGTTTTCGTGCCCGGCTGCATTATCATCCCAACTCCCCCACCAACGGCGATGCTTATCTCAGATTAAAGAAAGTGTTGGAAGAAACACCGGGGTTCCCACCCAACACCGTGTTTTACATGGCTGTTCGACCTTCAGCGTTTCCGGCGATTATCGACAAGCTCGGCGTGATAGGGTTGCTGAATCAGCAGAGAGGCTGGTGCCGCGTAGTCATTGAAAAGCCTTTCGGCTATGACTTGCTGAGTGCGCAGACTTTGCAGGGAAGCCTGTACCGGCATTTGAATGAGCCGCAAATCTACCGCATCGACCACTACCTGGGCAAGGGTACGGTGCAAAACGTAATAGTATTTCGCTTCGCCAACATATTGCTGGAGCCGATATGGAACAATCATTATATCGACCATGTGCAAATTACACATTCGGAAACCCTGGGCATTGCTGGGCGCGCTGATTATTACGAGGGGGCCGGGGCGCTTCGCGACATGATCCAGAGCCACCTGATGCAGTTGCTTGCTCTCGTGGCGATGGAACCGCCGGTAACATTGGCCGCGGAACATCTGCGGGACGAAAAAGTAAAAGTGCTGCAGGCAATACGGCCAATCACGCAGAATTCGGTACATGCGCATGCCTTTCGCGGGCAATATACCAGCGGCACCATTGATGGCATACCTGTTCCCGCCTATGTGGATGAACCTGGTGTGGCGCCGGACAGCGCCACGGAAACTTATGCCGCGCTGAAACTGTTCATCGACAATTGGCGTTGGGCTGGCGTGCCGTTTTATCTGCGCACCGGCAAACGCATGGCGGAAAACAGTTCTGCAATTTGTATCCGCTTCAAGAGGCCGCCCCAGGATTTGCTGCGCCGCATGCACCAGGAGCATCATGAGTCATCGCGCCCGAACTGGATCATGCTGGGCATTCAGCCCAATGACTCCTTAAAAATGGAAATTCAGGTCAAGGTGCCGGGATTTGATCTGACGACTCGCACCATCAGCCTGGATGCCACCTACCGCAAGCAAAGCGACCAGGAGCATGACGCCTACGAGGGCTTGCTGCTGGATGTGATGCAGGGTGACCATTCATTATTTCTTCGTATTGATGAGGTGGAATGGGCTTGGCGCGCAGTCGATCCCATCATCAAGGTATGGGCGATGGAGCGCGACTTCATCAACGGTTATAACGCCGGCAGTTGGGGACCACGAGGTACCTATCGCCTGTTTGATAGTGATGATCAGTTCTGGCGCCATTCACTGGATCCCGAAGGCGCTGATTTACAAGCTTATTGATGCGTACCTGTTTGATGCCGTACCTGTTTTTGTGAGAGCAGTATCGTCTAGTGGACGTCTTTGTATTTATCGTAAACCTAACAGGATAAATCATGAATAATCCCTTAAAGCTTTCCATCTTTGAACATGAAAAAGTCGGTCTCGACACGGATTCAGTCAAACACTCTCTTTCCAACGGCTTGATCTATTCGGTAGGTAAAGACACGATTACCGCCACCAATCGCGACAGATTCTTTGCTGCGGCCTACATGGTGCGCAACCGCCTGATCGACCGCTGGATGGAGACCATGCGCAGCTATTACATCAATGACACCAAACGGGTTTATTACTTCTCCCTGGAGTTCCTGATGGGGCGCACCCTGATGAACAGCGTACACAATCTCGGTTTTGATCAGCAATTCCGTGAGGCGTGCAGTGAATTGGGGATCGATCTGGACGACGTACGTGAAATAGAGCCGGATGCCGCCTTGGGAAACGGCGGCCTGGGGCGTCTCGCTGCCTGCTTCCTCGATTCCATGGCGACGCTCAGCCTTCCGGGTTACGGCTATGGCATTCGCTACGAATACGGCATGTTTGCGCAGCGTATCGAGGACGGCAGGCAGGTGGAACATCCGGATAACTGGTTACGCTATGGCAACCCCTGGGAGTTCCCCCGCCCGGAGGTGTTGCATCAGGTCAAATTTCACGGCCATGTGGTTCAATATGAAGATGAGAATGACATATCGCGCTACCACTGGATCGATACCGATGACGTAATGGCAATGGCATTTGATACCCCCATCCCCGGTTATGGCACCCATACCGTCAACAACATGCGTTTATGGTCTGCGAAGGCGACGCGCGATTTCGAATTACGCTACTTCAACGAGGGCAATTATGTCAAAGCGGTGGAGGATAAGAACGATTCCGAAAATTTGTCCAAAGTACTCTACCCGGACGACACCACCGCAATGGGACGCGAGCTGCGCCTGAAACAGCAATACTTCTTCGTATGCGCTTCGCTGCATGACATTCTCCATCGCTATAACAAATACCAGACCAATTTCGATGCCCTTCCGGATAAAGTCGCGATCCAGTTGAATGACACGCACCCCGCCATCGCGATCCCGGAGCTGATGCGCATATTAGTGGATTTGCGCCGTCTCGACTGGGAAAAAGCGTGGGATATCACGGTCCGCACTTTCGCCTACACCAACCATACGCTGATGCCCGAGGCGCTCGAAACGTGGGCAGTCACCCTGTTCGAGAATGTCTTGCCGCGCCATATGCAAATCATCTACGAAATCAATCGCCGCTTCCTGAAGGATGTGATGCACCGATATCCCGGCGATACCGCGATACTGCGCCGCATGTCCATCATTGATGAGGAAGGAGGCAGGCGGGTCCGCATGGCACATCTCGCCATTGTTGGCAGCCATAAGGTGAACGGGGTAGCACAAATTCATACCGAACTGATGAAGCAGACCATATTCGCGGATTTCGACAGGTTTTTTCCCGGCAAGATCATCAATATCACCAACGGTATCACGCCGCGCCGCTGGCTGAACCAGGCCAATCGGCGGCTGGCCGAACTCATCACTTCGCGCATCGGCGTTGGCTGGGTCAAGAACCTGAGTCAGTTGAAACATCTGATTCCGCTTGCCGACGACGCTTCTTTTCGCAAGGAGTTTGCTGACGTGAAACGGGCGGACAAAGAGCGGTTCGTAACCATGCTGAAGCATAAGCACAATATTGATATCAGCGCTGATTCGCTGTTCGACGTCCAGATCAAACGGATCCATGAATACAAACGGCAACTTCTCAACGTATTGCATATCGTGACGCTTTATAACCGCCTTCGCGAGGATAGAAATGCCCAGTACGTTCCGCGTACCATCATTTTCGGGGGCAAGGCGGCACCCGGCTATGCCACTGCCAAGCTCATCATCAAGCTTATCAACGATATCGCCGATGTCGTCAATAATGATCCAAAGGTGGCGGAGCGTCTGAAAGTGGTATTCATACCCAATTACGACGTATCGACCGCGGAAGAAATGATTCCGGCAGCGGACCTCTCCGAGCAGATTTCAACAGCAGGTACGGAGGCGTCCGGTACCGGGAACATGAAGTTGGCATTGAATGGCGCACTCACGATCGGCACCCTGGACGGCGCAAATATCGAAATCCGCAACGAGGTCGGAGAGGATAATATATTCATATTCGGCCTCACAGCGGCAGAGGTCGCCGAGGTGAAAGCAAAGGGTTATCAACCTTGGGATTTTTACCACGATAACGCCGAATTGCGGACGGCGCTGGACATGATCGCTTCGGGCTTTTTTTCGGTGGGTGAGCCGGGCCGTTTTAAACCCATTGTAGATTCTCTCTTGCAGGGCGGCGACAAGTACATGCTGCTGGCGGATTATGCCGCTTACATCGCTTGCCAGGAAAAGGTCGCAATCGCATACCAGAACCAGGACGAGTGGATACGAAAGGCAATTCTGAATATTGCCAACATGGGTAAATTTTCCAGTGATCATACCATCATGCAATATGCCAGCAAGATATGGGATGCAAAACCGGTCATTCCTATCGAGTAAAGACCGATCGGACGGCCTCAATTGTCTTTCCGGGACTGGTCGGGTTGTTTTGCGGCTTTTTTTATCGCGGATGATGAGGAAGCGTCGATGTGTTATCTCCTGCGAATCGCAAGAGTAGCGCCCGATGCTCGCTCACATCCACTGAAAGGTTAACAGACTATGAAATTCTCCATTTTTCGCTTCGATCCCGACAAGGACGAAAAACCTTATATGCAGGATTATGATGTCGCGCTGGAACCGGCCGACAGGATGCTGCTGGATGCGCTCATCCGGATAAAAACCGTGGATGACAGCTTGAGTTTGCGCCGTTCCTGCGGGGAAGGGGTATGTGGATCGGACGGAATGAATATCAACGGGCGCAATGGACTGGCGTGCATTACTCCAGTGGCTGGATTGAAAGAGCCCGTGGAACTGCGGCCATTGCCAGGGCTCCCCGTGATACGCGACCTGATCGTGGATATGACGCAATTTTTCCAGCAGTATCATTCGATCAAGCCTTACCTCATCAACAACGATCCCCCTCCGGAAACCGAGCGGTTGCAATCGCCTGAAGACCGGGCAAAGCTGGATGGACTATACGAATGCATTCTTTGCGCATGCTGCTCCACTGCGTGTCCTTCATTCTGGTGGAATCCTGATAAATTCGTGGGCCCCGCCGGGCTATTGCAAGCATACCGCTTTCTCGCCGACAGCCGCGACCAGGCGACAGCCGAGCGCCTGGATTATCTGGAGGACCCCTACCGCCTGTTCCGCTGCCATTCCATCATGAACTGCGTGGACGTATGCCCCAAGGAATTGAATCCCACCAGCGCCATCGGGCGGATCAAAGACATGATGGTTAAAAGAACGGTATGAGGAAACTGGAGCGCGCTCGATGGCGTTGCCGTCGTGGCCTGCTGGAACTGGATATCGTGCTGCAACGGTTTATGGATGCGTATTACGCTAAACTGGATGAAGCCGAACTCCGGCAATTTGAGATATTGCTGGATCTTCCCGATAATGACTTGTGGGATATGATCGCGCTAAAAAAAGAAGTGGAGGATATGAAACTGAAACCCGTACTGCATCTCTTGCAGACTATTTAACCTAAATCCGGTAGTTGACTGCTCATTTAATAGATCAGTGTTATGATTAATAACATACTTGACGCTCACCTTCCGGGAGGGCGCTACGGGGTGAATTGCACAGTTTTTGCGGCGCATGGCTGCGTTGCAACTCCTTGGAATGGAACGGCGCCCCGAAGCGTCACCCGAAGGGATCCGCGAAGCGGGGCAGGCAGCGCAGGGGATGCCGTGATCGCGTTCCACACACAAGGAGGCGCCCGCATCCCGCTTCGGGGTCGCACCTTCCTACGAAAGGCACTGCTCCACCCTGCGCCCCAAAAACCGTACACTTCACCCCGTCCAACTACCGGATTCAGGTTTAATTGCATCGTGGCTTTTTTGCCGGAAAGAAAATAACAGGGGAACGACATGGAACAAAAACATATAGCGACTCTCAATCTGGATAACGGCAATCCGACCGAGTTTCCCATCATGGCCGGCAGCATGGGGCCGGATGTGGTGGATATTCGTACTCTGCATGCCAAGAGCGGCGTATTCACTTACGACCCCGGCTTCCTGTCCACCGCCAGTTGCAGTTCCAAAATAACTTACATTGATGGCGATGAGGGCATTCTGCTTTATCGGGGCTACCCGATCGAACAGTTGGCCAAGCGATGTGATTTTATGGAAGTGTGCCATTTGCTGATGAATGGGGAACTGCCGACCAGAAAACAGAAGTCCGCGTTCGACAAGACCATCAAGGATCATACGATGGTGCATGAGCAACTCGCGCGCTTTTTTACCGGTTTTCGCCGCGATGCCCATCCCATGGCGGTGATGGTCGGAGTAGTCGGTGCATTGTCGGCATTTTATCATGATGCGATGGACATTTCCGATGCCAGCCACCGTGAATTATCGGCCTTTCGGCTGGTAGCAAAGCTGCCCACCATCACTGCAATGACCTATAAATACAATATCGGCCAGCCTTTCATATATCCGCGCAACGATCTCAGCTATGCGGAAAATTTCATGCATATGATGTTCGCCACGCCCGCCGAGGAATATAAGCCCAACCCGGTGTTGGCACGGGCGCTGGACCGTATTTTGATCCTGCATGCCGATCACGAGCAGAACGCTTCCACTTCCACCGTGCGGCTCGCTGGGTCCAGCGGCGCCAATCCATTTGCCTGCATTTCAGCCGGTATCGCCTGCTTATGGGGACCCGCGCATGGCGGAGCAAACGAAGCCTGCCTGAACATGCTGGAGGAAATCGGCGACGACTCGCGCATCGGCGAATATATCGAACGTGCCAAAGACAAAAACGATCCTTTCAGACTGGTGGGCTTCGGCCACCGTGTATACAAGAATTTTGATCCCCGCGCCAAGCTGATGCGCGAGACCTGCCATGAAGTGCTGAGCGAACTGGGGCTGCATGACGACCGCTTGTTCAAGCTGGCGCTGAAGCTGGAGAAAATTGCGCTTGAAGACGAATATTTCATCTCCAAGAAACTCTATCCCAATGTTGACTTTTACTCCGGCATTGTGCAGCGTGCTTTGGGAATCCCGGTCTCCATGTTCACTGCCATTTTTACCATGGCGCGCACGGTAGGCTGGATTGCGCAGTGGAACGAAATGATTTCCGATCCGGACTATAAAATAGGGCGGCCACGTCAGCTCTATACCGGGGCCACCACGCGAGATGTCGTCTCGATTGCGTTACGCAAGTAGTCTCGTTCTGCCAGCCAGGAGATCTCCAGCCATGATGAAGCAACTGTTTGAGGATTCCTTGCTGTTTGGTACCAATGCGTCCTTCATTGAAGGGCTTTATGAAAAGTACCTGCACAATCCGGAATCGATTCCACCGGAATGGCATGAATACTTCGACAAACTGCGACTGACGGATGAAACGGCCGGACTGGCCGGGCAGGCCTCTCAAAACGTGCCATACTCATCGGAAATCGAATCGTTCAGCCGAGCGGCGGCAGCGCCTTGGCGGCTCAGCGGGCATAGCCCCGACGAGGAACCTCTACAGGACGATTCCGACCTGGAAACAGAACGCAAGCAGATATCGGTATTGCAAATCATCAACGCATACCGCTTTCTCGGCGTGCGCCACGCCGATCTCGATCCGCTCAAGCATCAGGAAAAACCGCATATTCCCGAACTTGAGCCCGCCTATTACGGCCTGACAGAGTCGGACATGAGTACGGTTTTCGGCACCGGTTCATTGATCGGGCCACCGCGCGCATCGCTGGCGGAAATTCTGCGCATACTGCGGGAAACTTACTGCGGCAGTATCGGCGTCGAGTATATGTACATTACCGATACCGAGCAAAAACGGTGGCTACAGAATCGCATCGAAGGTTCGCGCGCACAACCCCGGTTCTCCCCCGAATACAAACGCCATATCCTGGAACGCCTCAATGCGGCAGAAGGATTGGAAAAGTATTTGCACACACGCTATGTCGGGCAGAAGCGCTTTTCCGGCGAAGGCGGCGAAAGCCTGATTCCGCTATTGGATAACCTGCTGCAGCGCGCAGGCCAGATGGGCGTGCAGCAGGTTATCATCGGCATGGCCCACCGTGCACGGCTTAATGTCCTGGTCAACACATTGGGAAAGTTGCCGAGCGATCTGTTCCAGGAATTCGAAGGCAAATATGCGCAGGACCTGACTGAAGGCGATGTCAAATATCATCAGGGTTTTTCCTCAGCGGTATCCACTCCCGGCGGTACGATGCGCCTGACGTTGGCATTCAACCCCTCGCATCTGGAAATTGTAGACCCGGTAGTGCAAGGCTCGGTGCGTGCCCGTCAGCAGCGCCTGCGAGACAGGCATGGCGATCTGGCGCTGCCCGTGCTTCTGCATGGCGACGCCGCGTACTCGGCCCAGGGCGTGGTGATGGAAACACTGAATCTGTCGCAAACGCGCGGCTATGGCACCGGTGGCACGATACACGTCATCATCAACAACCAGATCGGTTTCACAACTTCTGATCCGCGTGATACGCGCTCCACGCTTTATTGCACTGATGTGTCGAAAATGATCGAAGCGCCGATTCTCCATGTCAACGGGGACGATCCTGAGGCAGTCGTCATGGTGGCTGAGATCGCGCTCGATTTTCGGATGAAGTTTCATAAGGATGTGGTCGTGGACATGGTTTGTTTCCGCACCCTCGGCCACAACGAGCAGGACGAGCCCATGGTGACTCAGCCGCTGATGTACAAGATCATCGGCCGCCATCCCGGCACACGCAAGCTCTATGCCGATAAACTGGAAGCCGAAGGTGTCATCGGCGCCGACCAGGCGGAGCTGATGGTAAAAGCCTATCGGGATGACATGGATGGAGGCCGCAACCCCAACAAAACCATCCTTTATGGCTACAAATCTTCGAACGCAGTGGATTGGACACCCTTCCTGAAGAATAACAAGTGGGACATGAAGGTACAGACCGGACTGCCGATAGCGGAATTAAGAAAGCTGGCCGCGCGATTAACGGATATTCCCTCCAAGTTTAAATTACATGCACGAGTGGAAAAGGTCATCACCGACCGCCGCCTGATGGGCGAAGGAAAATTACCGCTGGATTGGGGAATGGCTGAAACCCTTGCTTATGCGGCGCTTCTGAAGGACGGTTATGCTGTGCGCATTTCAGGGCAAGATTCGGGGCGTGGAACTTTTTTTCACCGCCATGCTGTGCTGCATGACCAGAACCGCGCGCGATGGAACGAGGGAACATACGTTCCCCTTCGCCATATTGCTCCAGAGCAGCCTGGTTTCGTCATCATCGATTCCGTACTTTCGGAAGAAGCCGTGCTGGGCTTCGAGTACGGCTACGCAACCGCGGAACCAAATGAACTGGTAGTGTGGGAGGCGCAGTTTGGTGATTTTGCAAACGGTGCGCAGGTTGTGATAGACCAGTTCATCGCCTCCGGCGAAGCCAAATGGGGTCGGTTATGCGGCCTGGTGATGATGCTGCCGCACGGCTACGAAGGGCAAGGACCCGAGCACTCCTCCGCACGTCTGGAGCGTTTTCTGCAACTCTGCGCCGAATACAATATTCAGGTGTGCGTTCCATCCACCTCCGCACAGATGTTTCACATGCTCCGGCGGCAAATGATCCGGCCGTTGCGTAAGCCGCTTATCATCATGAGCCCCAAAAGCCTGTTGCGGCATAAGGAGTCCTTCTCAAGTCTCGAAGATCTGGCCGATGGCAGTTTCCAGAACGTGATTCCGGAAATGGAAAAGCTCGATCCGCAAAATGTACGACGCGTCATCGCCTGCTGCGGCAAGATATATTACGAACTGCTGGCTTATCGCCGGGAACAGAGAATCAAGGATATCGCAATTGTTCGTATCGAGCAGCTGTACCCTTTTCCGCATCATGATTTCCAGATTGAGGTTGACCGCTACCCTCACGCTAAAGATATACTCTGGTGTCAGGAGGAACCCGGCAACCAGGGTGCCTGGCACCGTATTCAGCACTACCTGCTGCGGCACAAGCGTCCCGATCAGATTTTAGGCTATGCATTGCGGCCATCCTCAGCGTCTCCGGCGGTGGGGTATCTGGCAAAACACAAATTCCAGCAGAATGAATTGATAGTGGCAGCGTTTCGCGAAAAAATTTAAGCCAAAGGAAGAACCATGCTCGTCGATGTCAAAGTTCCGGTTTTATCCGAATCGGTGGCGGAAGCCACATTGCTTTCCTGGCATAGAAAAGAAGGCGAACATGTTGATAGAGACGAGAATCTGATTGATATCGAAACAGATAAAATCGTGATGGAATTGCCGGCGCCAGCGGCCGGCATATTGACCAAAATCGTCAAGGGCGACGGAGCGATAGTAGCCGGTGGTGAAATCATTGCCACCATAGACACCGAGGCCACTCCGGCCGAAACCAAGGCGGTTCCAGGTGACACTGCGGCGGCTCCCTTAAGTGCGAAACCCGCTCCTGAGCCTGAGGGCACCTCAGCCGTTGCGGCATCGGCGTCTATGGCGACGATGATGCCCGCCGCCCGAAATATGGCGGCGCAGGCAGCCCTCGACGTCGGCGAAATCAGCTCGATTAAAGGTAGCGGACGCGATGGCCGGATTACCAAAGAGGATGTGGCGGCCCACGTGGAAAAGAAGTCTTCGCCCTTCAGTGCGCCGTCACCGGCAGCCCCTGAGCCTTCGGCAACTCCGACACCTTTGGCAACTACCACACCTTCTGCGCCTATGGGTAACAGACCTGAACAGCGGGTGGCGATGTCCCGACTGCGGGCGCGTATTGCCGAGCGACTCGTGCAGTCGCAGTCCACCGCAGCGATACTCACCACGTTCAACGAAGTGAACATGCAAGCGATAATGGATTTGCGCGCTCGCTATAAAGTGAGTTTTGAAAAAGAGCACGGCATCAAGCTCGGTCTCATGTCGTTTTTTGTCAAGGCGGCGGTGGCGGCGTTGAAAAAATTTCCTGTCGTCAACGCATCTGTGGATGGAAATGACATCGTCTATCACGGGTATTACGACATAGGCATCGCGGTGAGCAGCCCGCGCGGGCTCGTGGTTCCCATCATCCGAAATGCGGACGCTTTATCACAGGCGGAGATTGAAAGGCAGATCGCAGACTTCGGCAAACGCGCCCTCGACAGCAAATTGACGATGGAAGAGCTGACGGGCGGCACCTTCTCGATCACCAATGGCGGCATATTCGGCTCGATGCTCTCCACTCCCATTATCAATCCGCCGCAAAGTGCGATTCTTGGCATTCACGCGACTAAAGAGCGCCCTGTGGCCGAGAATGGGCAAGTAGTGATTCGTCCGATGTGCTATCTCGCGTTATCCTATGATCACCGCATTGTCGATGGGCGCGAAGCGGTGCTTTCCCTGGTGGCAATGAAAGAGGCCCTGGAATATCCCATGAGCCCGTTGTTTGAAGGTTGAGGGTATCGAACGTAAATCGCATTCCTGCAAAATAATTTTTCCATCATTTTCATTAACTTCAATATGCCTCGATCTTTTGATGTAGCAGTAATCGGTGCCGGCCCCGGCGGTTATGTCGCCGCCATTCGTTGTGCCCAACTGGGGCTCAGCACTGTTTGTATAGATGAGTGGAAAAATCCGCAAGGAAAGCCCAGCCTGGGTGGAACCTGCCTGAATGTCGGCTGCATTCCATCCAAGGCGCTGCTGGAGTCGTCGGAGAATTATGAACGCGCGGCGCATAAATTTGCGGCTCATGGGATCAAGGTGGAAGGCCTGTCGGTGGATATCCCGGTAATGATGTCTCGTAAGGATAAAATTGTCGCTGCCTTCACCGGCGGGGTTGCCATGCTGCTTAAAAAAAATAAAGTCGCCTCCCTGCACGGACGCGGAACACTGCTCAGAAGCATCGAGGAGCATGGCGACAACAACAGCGGCTGGCAGATCGAAGTCAAAAACGGGGAAACAGTGGATACCGTCGAGGCAAAACACGTCATTATCGCCACCGGTTCCGCCCCGCGGTCTTTACCGTTCGCACAGATAGACAACCAGCGCATACTGGACAATGCCGGCGCGCTGGCGCTGACAGAAGCACCCAGGCGGCTGGGCGTGATTGGCGCCGGCGTCATCGGCCTGGAAATGGGCAGCCTGTGGCGGAGACTCGGTTCCGAAGTCACCATCCTTGAAGCGTTGCCCACGCTTCTACCGGCGGCTGACGAGCAAGTCGCAAAAGAAGCGCTAAAAATCTTTACCAGAGGATCAGGTCTGGTCATCAATACGGATATCAGAATAAGCGGAATCCAGACCAGCGAAGCGAGCATCGCCGTGGAGTACGTTAACGCCCAGGACAAAGAGGGCAACGTGCAAAAACTGGAAGTCGATAAACTCATCATCGCAGTCGGTCGGGTTCCCAACACGGCTGGACTGGGTGCGGACAATGTCGGCCTGAAGCTGGATAATCGCGGGTTTATCGAGGTGGACAGCGATTGCCGCACGAATCTGCCCAATATATATGCCGTGGGAGATGTGGTGCGCGGGCCCATGCTGGCGCATAAGGCTTCCGAGGAAGGGGTCGCCGTCGCTGAAAACATCGCGGGACAGGCTGGACACGTGAACCTTGACACCATCCCTTGGGTTATATACACCTCGCCCGAAATCGCCTGGGTAGGCAAAAACGAACAGGAACTGAAAGCCGCGGGGATTCAATACAAAGCCGGTCAATTCCCCTTCATGGCCAACGGCCGCGCACGCGCACTGGGCGAGACCGGCGGTTTCGTCAAAGTGCTGGCGGACGCGACCAACGACCGTATCCTCGGCATCCACATGATCGGCCCCTACGTTTCCGAAATGATCGCCGAAGCGGTAACGGCGATGGAATTCGCAGCCAGCAGCGAAGATATCGCTCGCATCGTTCACGCCCATCCATCGCTGTCGGAAGTATTGCATGAGGCGGCGCTAGCGGTGGACAAACGCGCAATTCACATATGACAGCTGACTGGGTCTGAATTCGCGTCGTGAAGATCCGCTTTCTTTTCTTCTCCCTGTTTTTTTCCAGTTCCGGATTCTGATTGAAAGAGCCGATGACGGTATGGGCGATTTTTTCGCGGGGAAAAGCTGTCATATCGAGAATTTCAGCAAGGCGGCATCGTCTTTGAATACCTTCGGCAAGCCCAGCGTGGCCCTTTAGCGTAAAATGCGGCTTTTACGAGTTCTTCCATGACGAGCATCACCATTGCCCTTTCCAAGGGGCGCATTTTTGACGATACCGCACCGCTATTGAAAGCGGCAGGGATCGTCGCGCTCGACGATCCCGAAACATCGCGCAAGCTGATCCTCGCCACCAATCGTGATGACGTGCGGCTCATCATTGTGCGCGCTTCGGATGTGCCGACTTATGTACAGTACGGTGCTGCCGATATGGGCATCGCGGGAAAGGACGTATTGCTGGAGCATGGCGGCGCGGGGCTTTATCAGCCGCTGGACTTGAATATTGCCTGCTGCCGCATGATGGTGGCAGTGCGCGATGATTTCGATTACGAAGACGTCGTAAACCGGCGAGCGCGAGTGCGCGTCGCAACGAAATATCTGCAAACCGCACGTGAACACTTTGCCGAAAAAGGCATGCACGTGGATCTCATCAAGCTCTATGGCTCGATGGAACTTGCGCCGCTGGTAGGGTTGGCGGATGCGATTGTGGATCTGGTTTCCAGCGGTGGCACGCTAAAGGCGAACCATCTCAAGGCAGTGGAAGAGATCATGCCGATTTCGGCGCGGCTGATCATCAATCAGGCAGCACTGAAATTGAAGCGGGAAGCGATACAGCCGATGCTGGAAGCTTTCTCGGCGGCAATCATCAAATAAGGCAGTGAATCAGCAAAAACGTCACAACCAATAAATCAACGTTCCTACTCATGATTCAAATCAAACGGCTTTCCTCCACCGATGCCAGCTTCAATGAAGCGCTAATGGAACTACTGGCCTTTGAAAGCGCCCAGGATGAGAAGCTGGATGCGGCCGTCGCGGATATTCTTGACGATATCAAGAAGCGGGGTGATGAAGCCCTGCTGGAATATACGCGCCGTTTTGACCGTTGGGATCCAGCTTCGGCAGCGGCACTCGAATTGCCCCGCCAACGCTTGCAACAAGCCCTGCAAGATCTACCCACGGAACAGCGTGATGCCCTGGAACAAGCCGCATTGCGCGTGCGTGTCTACCACGAAAAGCAGTTGGCACAATCCTGGAGCTATATCGAACCTGACGGTACGCTGCTTGGCCAGAAAATAACTCCGCTGGATCGTGTTGGCCTGTACGTTCCCGGCGGCAAGGCGTCTTATCCCTCCTCGGTACTGATGAACGCAATTCCCGCCAAGGTGGCGGGAGTGGGCGAACTTGTCATGGTCGTGCCCACCCCCGCCGGCGAGACAAATGATCTGGTGCTGGCTGCCGCAGCCATTTGCGAGGTTGATCGAGTATTTACCATTGGCGGCGCTCAAGCGATCGGCGCACTGGCTTATGGCACCTCGACAGTGCCGCAGGTGGATAAGATCGTCGGTCCCGGCAACGCGTACGTGGCCGCAGCCAAACGCCGTGTATTCGGTATGGTAGGCATAGACATGATAGCCGGGCCTTCGGAAATCCTGGTGATTTGCGACGGCAAAACAAATCCGGACTGGATCGCCATGGATCTGTTTTCGCAGGCGGAGCACGATGAACTGGCGCAAGCGATCCTGCTTTCGTCCGATGCCGATTTTATCGACGCGGTAGCGGCAAGTATTGATCGGCAGCTGGAAGCAATGCCGCGCAAGGCGGTAATACGGGCCTCGCTGGAAGGCCGCGGTGCGCTGATCCAGGTACGTGATCTGGGTGAAGCCTGCGCCATAGCCAACCATATTGCACCGGAACATCTTGAGCTGTCGGTCGAACAGCCGGAAAAATGGCTGGAAAAGATCAGGCATGCCGGCGCCATTTTCCTGGGCCGTTACACTTCCGAAGCGCTCGGCGATTATTGTGCCGGTCCCAATCATGTGTTGCCCACCTCTCGTACCGCGCGCTTTTCTTCACCGTTGGGCGTATACGATTTTCAGAAACGCAGCAGTATTATCAAGGTGTCGGAACAGGGCGCGGCAAAACTGGGGCCGATCGCTTCCATCCTTGCTCATGGAGAAGGTTTGCAAGCCCATGCGATGTCAGCGGAATATCGGATCGTGAATGGCGCCGACATAAAGTAACTCGACAGATTCTTCCATGAGCCAACCCAAACTGTATGCCGCAAAATGCCGACCGTAAATCGAGGCTAAATCATATAAAAATGCCTGGATCGCCCAATCAAATCATTCGACCCGAAATCCTCGCACTCTCCGCGTATCACGTACCGCCTGCAAGCGACATGGTGAAGCTGGACGCAATGGAAAATCCTTACTCGCTGCCACCCGAACTGCGCGATGAGATCGCGCGGCTGGTTGCGGATGCGCCGATTAATCGCTATCCCGATGCAAGTGCCGCTTCGCTCAAGGCTTCGTTACGCCAAGCACTGGCAATTCCCGATGGAATGGAAGTCATGCTGGGTAACGGTTCGGACGAGATCATCCAGATCATCGCTCTGGCCTTTGCCAGACCTGGCGCGGTATTGATGAGCGTCGAACCTGCCTTTGTCATGTTTCGCATGACCGCTGTGTTCGCCGGGATGAAATATGCAGGGGTGCCGTTAAACGCTGATTTTTCGCTTGATATGGACGCGATGCTTGCCGCCATTGCACGGCACCAGCCAGCGGTAATTTTTATTGCATACCCTAATAACCCCACTGGCAACCTGTTTGACAGCGAAGCAATCTCACGTATTATTGAAGCTGCTCCCGGCGTGGTGGTCGTGGATGAGGCTTATCATGTCTTCGCCGATGCCAGCTTTATGGGCAAGCTGGCGCAATACCCCAATCTGTTATTGATGCGCACGCTTTCCAAGCTGGGATTGGCGGGTTTAAGGCTGGGGCTTCTTGCCGGAAGACCTGAATGGTTGATTCAGCTTGAAAAACTGCGTTTGCCGTATAATGTAGGTGTTGTCACCCAACTGATCGCGGAAAAGGTATTACAGCATCACGATGTCCTGATGCAACAGGCCGCAGCGATCAAAGCTGAACGCGCGATAATGGGTGAACGACTGGAAGTACTGAACGGTATCGAGGTTTTCCCGACGGATGCGAATTTCATTTTGTTCCGCGTGGCTCGAGAGGGTGACGAGAATGAAGCCAATCGGGTATTTATGGGACTTAAAGAGCGCGGTATATTGATCAAGAATCTTGATGGGTACCACCCGTTACTGAAGAATTGCCTTCGCGTGACAGTGGGCAAACCCGACGAAAACACAAAATTTTTGATGGCGCTTCAGGCTTCGCTTAACAAATCCAACAATTAAATTAACCTATCCATGCGTCTGGCCCAAATCAACCGAAACACCCTGGAAACCCAAATTGACGTCAAAGTTAATCTGGATGGTACTGGAAAGGTAGCGCTGAATACGGGAGTACCATTTCTCGATCATATGCTGGACCAGGTGGCGCGCCACGGCATGATAGACATGGAGATCGCCGCGACAGGCGATCTGCACATCGATGCCCATCATACGGTAGAGGATATCGGCATCACCCTTGGACAGGCATTCAAGCAAGCTATCGGGGACAAGAAGGGTCTGCGCCGTTACGGCCATGCTTATGTGCCGCTGGATGAGGCGCTGACGCGGGTGGTCGTGGATCTCTCAGGACGCCCCGGCATAGCGTTTAACGTCGAATTTGTACGCGCCCGCATCGGCGAATTCGACGTGGATTTGATAAAAGAGTTCTTTCAAGGGTTTATCAATCATGCCATGGTGACCGTGCATATTGACAATCTGTCCGGCTGCAACGCGCATCATCAGGCAGAAACCGTATTCAAGGCATTTGGGCGTGCATTACGCATGGCAATCGAAACCGACCCCCGCGCCATGGACACGATTCCGTCCACCAAGGGCTCTTTGTAGACATCCTCAAACCCTCATCATTTACACAGCATGATTGATATTGCAATCGTTGACTACGGCATGGGTAATTTGCGCTCGGTGTCCAAAGCGCTGGAACATGTCGCGCCGACCGCCTCCATTGTCATTACCGACGATCCGGAGGTCGTACGGAAGGCTGGGCGTGTAGTGGTTCCAGGCCAAGGCGCAATGCCCGACTGCCTGCGCGAACTGGATAAACGCGGATTGCGCGGTGCGGTGCGTTATGCAGCGATGAGCAAGCCTTTTCTCGGTATCTGCATCGGCCTGCAAATGCTGTGTGACAGCAGCGAGGAAGGCAACGTGGAAGGCCTCGGCATTGTGGCTGGCACCGTGCGGCGCTTTCCTTCCGCGGCGGTGGCTGATATCAGCGGGCAGCGATTCAAAGTGCCGCACATGGGCTGGAACCAGGTTCATCAAACCATTGAACATCCCTTGTGGAAAGATATCCCCAGCGATGCACGCTTTTATTTCGTGCACAGTTATTATGTGGAAACCGCCAACCCGGAATCGACGGCGGCTACCACCAACTATCCCTTTTCATTTACTAGCGCAGTGGTCAAGGATAATATTTTTGCCGTCCAGTTCCACCCGGAAAAAAGCCATGACGCAGGGTTGGCGCTGCTGAATAATTTTGTGCGATGGGAGCCGTTTCAGTTTCAGGAAGGGATAATCAAGTCCAGGCGTGACCTCTTCCCGCTCCAAACTTCAAAACTCACTTCTACACTTTAAACCTGACTCAAAAATGCTGATTATTCCTGCGATAGACCTGAAAGACGGCCAATGCGTACGCCTGAAACAGGGCGTGATGGAAAACGCCACGGTATTTTCCGAAGATCCCGGCGCCATAGCCAGACATTGGCTGAGCCAGGGCGCCCGCCGATTGCATCTGGTGGACCTGAACGGCGCGTTTGCCGGCAGGCCAAAAAATGAGCCGGCCATACGTGATATTGTTGAGGCTATTGGTGACGAAATTCCGACCCAACTCGGGGGCGGCATACGTGACCTGGAAACTATCGAGCGTTATCTCGACGATGGCATTACTTACATTATCATCGGCACGGCAGCGGTGAAGACGCCGGGATTCCTGCATGATGCCTGCAACGCTTTCCCCGGTCATATCATGGTAGGACTGGACGCGAAGGACGGAAAGGTAGCTGTCAACGGCTGGTCTAAAGTGACTGGTCACGACGTCGTGGATCTCGCCAAAAAATTCCAGGATTACGGGGTCGAAGCGATCATCTATACCGATATCGGGCGCGACGGCATGTTGAGCGGCGTCAATGTGCAGGCCACGGTGGAACTGGCTAGGGCGCTTACTATTCCCGTCATTGCCAGCGGGGGCATCGGCAATCTTGACGATGTGAAAGCGCTCTGCGACCTCGAGTTGGAAGGTATCATGGGTGCAATTACGGGACGCGCCCTGTATGAAGGCGCTCTGGATTTCAAACTGGCGCAAGCATTGGCGGATGAGCTGAGTATGAAAATATCCAACGACAAATCTCTCTCCTGATAAAGCTCCGTCTTCATTTCAAAAAAATAGAACTGCGGTAAATTCGGCTTCCGGGTAGATGATCTGCTACTAAGGGTACGAAGTGGTTGAGCATCTGCTCGAAAGCGGATGTCGGCAAATTTGCAATTTATAAAGGTATCGTATGGGTCTTGCCAAGCGTATCATTCCCTGCCTTGACGTAACAAATGGCCGTGTTGTCAAAGGCATCAATTTTGTCGGGCTTCGGGACGCGGGCGATCCTGTCGAAATATCACGCCGTTATGGTGATCAGGGAGCGGATGAACTGACCTTCCTCGACATCACTGCCAGTTCTGATAATCGTGACTTGATTCTTCGTATCATCGAGGAAGTTGCAGCCCAGGTATTCATTCCATTAACCGTCGGTGGTGGGGTGCGCAAGGTTGAGGATGTGCGAAGGCTGCTGAATGCGGGTGCCGATAAAGTAAGCATCAATACTTCGGCGGTACAGAATCCTCAACTGGTGGCGGATGCCGCGAACCGTTACGGGTCTCAATGCATCGTGGTGGCGATAGACGCCAAGCGGGTCGGCGATAGCTGGGAAGTATTTACTCACGGGGGGCGTCAGGCTACCGGCATGGATGCGGTCGAGTGGGCCCAAAAACTGCAATCGCTGGGGGCAGGCGAAATATTGCTCACCAGCATGGACAAGGATGGTACCCGCAACGGGTTTGATCTCGCACTGACTCGCGCTGTATCCGACGCAGTGGATGTGCCGGTGATCGCGAGTGGTGGCGTCGGTAATTTGCATCACCTGGTGGAAGGAATCGTAGAAGGTCATGCCGACGCGGTGCTGGCGGCCAGTATTTTCCATTATGGCGATTACGCTATACTTCAGGCCAAAGAGTATATGGCGGAACATGGCATTGAAGTACGGCTTTAGTAGTAGAATAACCAGTCCACTCACATGGATACCACGAATAGGATGCCACGAAAGCGACGACCGCTGCAGCGAGGCAGGGATGGGATGTCTCAAAGATAAGGAGTGGCAAGTACGCGAATGACTGGCATTCTGCTTTCCTTTCCGGAGCGAGGAAAACCGATACACCAGATTCCGAAAACCCTTCATTCCACCCGATCTGTAGAAGCAGGCGCTCACTGTTTATCTATTATCCCCGGTGCGCGCCGTCGAATCAGACAGCCTTTATCGCACCTTCTGAGCATCCATCAATGCCAGTCAAGCTGAAACCCGGAATCAGCTCTTCACCACCAAGCGCTCCATTGAAGACCTATATTTAAAGCGTTCCGAATAACCTGATCCTAAAGCATATCCATGTCCGACATTTGGCTCAACAAGATAAACTGGTCTGACGACGGACTTGTGCAAGTCGTTACGCAGGAGGCCGGCAGCAAGGCGGTGCTGATGGTCGCCTGGATGAATCGTGAAGCATTGAAGCTCACCGTGCAAACCGGCGAGGCACATTATTGGTCGCGCTCTCGCAGGAAACTCTGGCATAAAGGTGAAGAATCAGGGCACGTTCAGAAAGTAAAAGAAATCCGGCTGGATTGCGACGAAGACGTTCTGTTGCTGACGGTGGAACAAGTGGATGGCATCGCTTGTCATACCGGCAGACATAATTGTTTTTTCAATAAACTGGAAAACGGCCAATGGACAGTGGCAGCGCCGGTAATCAAGAGTCCGGAAGAGATATACAGAAAATGACCGATCCAGCTATGCTTTACCGGTTGGCTGAAGTTATTGAAGTCCGGAAAAATGCCGATCCTGCAGCTTCATATGTCGCAAAGTTGCTGTATGACGGGCAGGACAAGATTCTGAAGAAAATTGCGGAAGAGTCGGCGGAAGTCTTGCTGGCATCGAAAGAGCAGGACAAATCGCATGTAGTACGAGAGGTTGCGGACCTGTGGTTTCACTGCCTGGTGCTGCTGGCCCACCACAACCTGGGGCCCGACGATGTGCTGAACGAGCTACGGCGCAGAGAGGGTGTTTCGGGGGTGGATGAAAAAGCAGCGCGGAAGGCGCGATAAAAATGGACAGCTGTGTTTTCTGTAAAATCGTGCGGGGAGAAATTCCCAGTGAAAAAATCTATGAAGACGCTGATGTTTTTGCTTTTCACGATATTCACCCCGCAGCGCCGATACATTTCATGTTGATACCCAAGCTACACATCGGTTCGCTTGACGAAGTCGAAGATAAGCACCGCAGTTTGCTGGGCGAGATGATGGTACTGATACCCAGGCTGGCGAGGGAGCAAGGCTGCACGGATGGCTTTCGTACCATTATCAACACTGGGCGCGTCGGGGGACAGGAGGTTCATCACCTGCATATTCATATCATAGGCGGCAGGGAACGCTTGCCGCCTATGATTCCTCATCCAAGATAAAGGAGTAAATGATGGGATCATTCAGCATTTGGCACTGGCTGATCGTTCTGCTGATTGTTGTTCTAGTATTTGGCACCAAGAAACTCCGCAATATCGGCAGCGATCTGGGCGGTGCGGTGAAAGGCTTCAAGGAGGGCGTAAAAACGGCTGATGAAGAGGTGCTGTCTTCCGTGTCTCATGAAGCAGGTGCCCGGACTATCGAAGCGGATGCCAGGGAAAAAGCGCAGTCAAAATCCTGAGGCCAGCGAGCAGAAGTAAAAATTCGGCTAATGGGATGTAACGAATCGCGAATCGCGGAAATACCATCAGATAGCCGTTCGCTACGCTTCACCGGTAATTCCCATAAAAAATGTTCGATATCAGCTTCGCAGAAATTCTCGTTATAGCAGTCGTGGGGCTGGTCGTCATCGGTCCTGAGCGGCTTCCCAAGGTGGCACGTACGCTAGGGCATCTGTTCGGCCGGGCGCAGCGTTACGCCAACGATGTCAAGAATGACATCCAGCGCGAAATGGAACTGGAAGAACTCAAAAAATGGAAAGCTTCCGTGGAGGGAACCGCTCGTTCCATCGAAGACTCGGTACAAAAAGAAATGACGCAGTTCCAGGACATGATGGAAACGGAAACAGGATCAAAACCTTCCACGACTACTTCTGTGTCTTCTCCCGAAGCCACGGAGGAAGCTTCAGCATCGTTCCCTTCCCCCACTCCAGTCAGCCCCGCCACGTCGTCGATCAAATCGGAATCAAGCCACGAAACAGCCGGAGCAGAAGTACATCGCGAGTAGTTCAGCGCCGGATAACATATACTCGCTGACGCGAACCGGTATCCATCCGGTTCAATTCTTTTGGCTCCCGCTCACAATAATCCTAAACCCGGCAGTTGACCGCTTATTTTCCAGTTCATTTGTCAACTAAGCGCTACAATCGAAAAGGATTTTTCGCACTCCACCCCGTCCAACTGCCCGATTTAAGATAATGAGTACCGACGAAACATTCATTTCCCATCTTGTGGAACTTCGTGCCAGGCTGATACGTGCATTCGGCGGACTCCTGCTGGGTTTTATCCCCTGCGCCTACTACGCACGGGAACTCTACTCATTGCTGGCACAGCCTCTGCTGGATAAGCTTCCACAGGGGGGTCAGATGATTGCAACCGAAGTGGTGACGCCCTTTTTCGTACCGATGAAAGTTGCCATGATGGCCGCTTTCATCATTACCCTGCCGCACACGCTCTATCAAATATGGGCGTTTGTCGCACCTGGGTTGTATTCCCACGAAAAACGCCTTGTCCTGCCGCTCGTCTTCACCAGCAGCCTCCTGTTCATATGCGGCATGGGGTTTGCTTATTTTGCCGCTCTGCCCGTGGTATTCGAATTCATTACCCAATTCGCACCAGAGGGCGTGGCGGTCATGACCGATATCGGCAGGTATCTCGATTTTGTGTTGACTATGTTCATTGCCTTCGGCATTACCTTCGAGGTACCGATATTGGTCGTGATACTTGTCCGGGCAGGCATTGTCTCGATCGAAAAACTAAAGGCGATACGGCGCTATGTTCTTGTCGGTGCATTCGTCATCGGCGCGATATTCACCCCCCCGGATGTGGTTTCGCAATTCATGCTGGCGGTGCCGCTTTATTTGCTGTACGAATTAGGCATACTGGTGGCGGGGCTCGTTATCCAACCGGCGAGGCTATCAGCTCACCAGCCGTCAAACGACATGGATACGGAGCAGGAACTGGAGGAGGCTGAAACAAGGAAAAGAAACAGCTAAAGAATTTCTGAACGGCCGCGGATTTGGCCAACCACCCTCAGGAAGTCCTGCTGCAGATTCCGTACCGCTATCTGCGCCGCGGTAACCACCTCGCCGCCGTGTATTACACGGATAAGCTTTTCTTTGCAACTTCGGTACGGAAAATTCAGCCATTGACCTCGTACCTCAAACTATTCCATCGTATCCGGGTCTTGGTACTGCTCCTGAGGTGCGGGCGTGGGGCGCTTGCCTACATTGATCTGAATGGATTTCTCCGTCTGATTGCGCATCACGGTAATGTCGGCTGCTTCTCCCGGCAACAATGCCGCGATCAGATTGAGCATCACGGATGAATCAACTACCGGGCTTCCCTTCACTGCCACAATGATATCCCCTGGTTTTACACCAGCCCGATCTGCGGGTCCACCCTTGAGCACTCCGGCGATCAAGGCACCGTTGGTGTTGGGGCGCTTGAACGATTCAGCCAGTTCCGGGGTCAAGTCTTGCACTTCCACTCCAATCCAGCCGCGCGTTACGCCACCGGTCTGAATAATCTGCTCCATTATCTGCTTGGCTACGCTGGTTGTAATGGCAAAGCCGATGCCGAGCGATCCGCCGGTGCGAGATACAATCGCCGTATTGATGCCAATCAGATTGCCGGAGACGTCGACCAGGGCGCCCCCTGAATTGCCAGGGTTGATGGCGGCATCGGTCTGAATGAAATTTTCAAAGGTATTGATGCCCATATGTGTCCGGCCCAGGGCACTGATGATACCCATGGTAACCGTCTGTCCCACACCGAAGGGATTTCCGATTGCAAGCACGATATCGCCGACCCTGGCATTATCGGAGTGCCCGAAGGTCATCGTCGGAAGCGCCTCCATATCCACTCTTACAACCGCAAGGTCGGTCTCCGGATCTGACCCGATGACGCGGGCCTTGGCCTTTCTGCCGTCGGCCAGCGCAACCTCGATTTCATCCGCCGCCTCTATCACATGATGATTGGTAAGAATATAGCCTTCGGAACTGACAATTACCCCGGACCCGAGACTCGATGCGCGCCGGCTCTGCGGCGATTCGAAGCGATCGCCAAAGAAACGCCGGAACATGGGATCTTCCATCAGCGGATGGGAGGCTATCTTCACTTCTTTGCTGGTAAAAACGTTGACCACCGATGGCATGGCCTTTTGCGCCGCATCGCTGAAGCTGGCGGGCAGGGACGCATTCTGGCGCGTCGTGTCGGAAACCGCTTCTTTTATGGTTACCACGGCGCCACCGCCGCCGCCACGCGATTGCCAGGGCAGCAGTTCGGGTCTTAAAGTGGAAACGACAAACAATGCGGCAAGGACTATCGTTACCGTTTGTGCGAAAATCAGCCAGAGCTTGTGCATTTGGGATTTAGGTTTCGAGATTTAGTATGATTTTTATAAAGACCAGACGAATATGATGCGATTGGATAAGCTCGAAATCTATTTGAACCAACTCCTGAACATTGCCCATTTCCGTGATTATTGCCCAAATGGGCTGCAAGTGGAAGGCCGAAGTGAGGTGCATCATCTGGTTAGCGGTGTAACGGCCTCATTGGATTTCCTTCACGCCGCTATTGAAGCAGGCGCAGATGCTCTGCTCGTACATCATGGTTATTTCTGGCGCGGTGAGGACCCATGCCTTATTGGCAGGAAACACCGCCGTATTGCGCGGCTGATTGCGCACGACGTCGGGCTTCTCTCTTATCATTTGCCGCTGGACGCCTACCCGGAACTGGGCAACAACGCTCAACTGGCCCACAAGTTGGGTCTGGTTGAAACCGGCCGTTTTGGCGATCAGAATATTGCCATGCACGGAACGCTTTCGCCAGATATGCAGAACGTGAAAGGACTGCGCATGAATATCGAACGTGTCCTGGGGCGCGAACCTTTGGTAATCGGCGAGGATTCGAAGACAGTGACACGCATAGCCTGGTGTACCGGTGGTGCTCAAGATTATTTCGACGAAGCTATCCGTCTGGGCGTAGATGCGTATATCACCGGGGAAATTTCTGAGCGAACCGTTCATGACGCCCGCGAGTCCGGCGTTGCTTTTATTGCGGCCGGGCATCATGCGACCGAGCGGTACGGGGTACAGGCATTGGGCGAGCATATCGCACAGAAATTTGGGATCACGCATCAGTTCATTGATATCGACAGTCCGGTATGAAAAAGCCAAAAATGTTTAACCCAGATAATCCATTAGGACGTGGGATGATGGCGAGGCAGGTTGCGAGACAGTTTTGCCGGTTGGGAGAAGTCCATAGCTTGGTCTATGGACGCCGAGCAAGCGGTGAAAATGGCCGCAAACTGACCGCCAGCACTCGCGTAGGTTCGCAGAGCCGCCTAATGAATTATCTGGGTTTATCTTGTTTTTCTGATTTTCCATCGCCCGATACTTCCTTATCAAAGCCTGCATGCGCCCACTGCTGCAGGTACATGAAGGCCGCAATCCTACCGGCGGCTTTATCTGGCTGCTGAAGCGGTATCAGTGGTACCAGAAAGAGTCATGGTGCTGGTGCTACACGTTTATATAAACCAGCTATAAAGTATGGTCATAATAAATTCAAAAAATTACGCGGGGTTAGCCTTGCCTATAAAGAGAGTCCATTGATCGGCTCCATGGCATTTCGTCTCCCGCAGTGATGTCGCCTGATTGCTTAGCGATTTAGGTTTCGAGTCTGGATATCGGACACAACAAATCAACACGGAGTAAGGAGAGAAAAATGGTTGTCAAGCCTTGGCTGAGGCTGGTCACGCTCGCATGCGGCGCCTTATTGGCGGCGTCTGCCTACGCGGACTTTCCCAGCGTCCCCAAAGAAACGTACAAAGCGCTGAACCTGCAGCAATCGGCCTCACCGAAAGAATTGCACCAGGCGCTGGTCAAGCGCTACAAAGACCCGGCACAAGGTGCGGGCCGTGGCACCCTGGCCAAATACTGGGAACCGATTCCCATGAGCATGTACTTTGACCCTGCCTCCTTCTACAAACCGCCCACCTCCATGAAAGAAGTGGCAGCGCGCGACGAATGCGTCAAATGCCACACCGACGAATCGCCGGTCTGGGTCAACGCCTGGAAAAAGAGCACCCACGCCAACCTGGACAAGATCCGCAACTTAAAGCCTGACGACCCCATTTACTACAAGAAAGCCAAACTGGAAGACGTCGAGAAGAACCTTCGCTCCATGAACCGGCTCGGCGCCAACGAAAAGCTCAAGGAAGTTGGTTGCATCGACTGCCACGTCGACATCAACGCCAAAGGCAAAGCCGACCACATGAAAGACCTGCGCATGCCCACCGCAGACGTCTGCGGCACCTGCCACCTGCAGGAATTTGCCGAACGCGAATCCGAGCGCGACACCCTCATCTGGCCCAACAAACAATGGCCGCAGGGACGCCCCTCGCACGCCCTTGACTGGAAAGCCAACGTCGAAGTTGCCGTATTTGCCGCCATGCCCCAGCGCGAAATCGCCGAAGGCTGCAGCATGTGCCACACCAACCAGAACAAATGCGACATGTGCCACACCCGGCACGAATTCTCCGCGGCCGAATCGCGTCAGCCCGAAGCGTGCGCCACCTGCCACAGCGGCGTAGACCACAACAACTGGGAAGCCTACTCCATGAGCAAGCACGGCAAGATCGTGTCCCTCATGGGTGACAAATGGAACTGGGAAGTCCCCCTGAAGGACGCCTACGCCAAAGGCGGGCAGACCGCCCCCACCTGTGCCGGCTGCCACTTCGAGTATGAAGGCAAATACGCCCACAACGTCGTACGGAAGATACGCTGGGCCAACTACCCCGCCGTTCCCGGCATAGCCGAGAACATCACCAGCGAATGGTCCGAAGAGCGGCTTGACTCCTGGGTCAAGACCTGCACCCAGTGCCACTCCGAACGCTTCGCCCGCTCCTACCTCGAATTCATGGACAAAGGCACCCTGCATGGCCTGGCCAAATTCAAGGAAGCCCACGGCGTAGCCGAGAAACTCTACAAGGATGGCCTGCTCACCGGCCAGAAGACCAACCGTCCCGCCCCCATGGCACCCGACAAAGAAATGTTTGCCGGCTTCACCCAGCTCTACTGGTCCAAGGACAACAACCCTGCCGCCATCGAGCTCAAAGTCCTGGAAATGGGCGAGAACAACCTGCCCAAACTGCACGTAGGCCTGGCCCACGTCAACCCGGGCGGCTGGACCTACACCGAAGGCTGGGGACCCATGAACCGCGACTACGTCGAAGTCATGGACGAAAACACCAAGATTCGCGAAATGGCCGCCTTGCAGGCACGGGTCGCCAAGATGGAATCCAGTCGACGCTCCAGCCTGCTTGACATCCAGAGCACCGATGACAAGCTCTCCCTGGGCGGCTTGGGCGGCGGCATGCTCCTGGCCGGCACCTTAGCCTTAGCTGGCTGGCGCCGCCGTGAAAAAAGCGAACGCTAACATTTGAGCACCTCAACTTCAACCCGCGCCCCCGTGGCGCGGCGCAACACCAAACTCCTCCCCTCACTGGGCATCCTTCTGGTGGCGGGAGGAATTCTTTTACTCCTCTGGTTTGGCTGGCTCTGGTTCAACCCCGGCCCCGCCCCCTATCGCTACCAACTCGTCACCGAAGGCGGCATCGACCAGTTTCCGCAACTGGGCCTGCCGGCAGGCATCGACCCCGCCCTCAAGCTGGCCCAATATGAAGTCTATGCCGAAGGCGTCGACCAGCCCCTGGCACTCACCCACACCGCAAGGCTGGGCACCGAGCCCCCCGTGCGGCTCGACTGGGAAAACCACACCAGCGAACTGCTCGTCACCGTCGACAACAAACTCAGCGAACTTGCCGCCCTGTCGGTGGCCATCGCCAAGCATGCGCCCAAAGACGCACTCATCCTCGCCTGGTGGGACACCTCGCGCCAGGTCAACCTCCTGGCCGGACGCGACACCCTGTTCACCACCCGCATCGGCGAACCCCTGATCGTCCCCACCCCGTGGCTTGAGCGCACCGACGCCATCAAACGCTACGAGAACGAATTCTGGGGCGCGCCCGCCGGCGAGCAGGAACGCGCCACCTTCCAGCGCTTCGCCGACGCCCTCCTGGCCCCGCCCGAGACCGGCGCCGCCCTGCTGCGCGAACTGGCCGGCAACCGCGAAGCCTACATCGCCATCCACGTCAACGACCTCTACAAACTGGGGCTCATGCGTCCCAAACAGTTTGACGTCACCTACAAGAACTTCCCCATGGAAGGCAACATGCACGGCCTGATCGGCTACCTCAAGACCTGGATGCAGAGCAACCAGTTCGACACCTACACCCTGCAATCCATCTCCGACAAAATGGTGCGTGCCTACTTCCTGCACAAAGGGCCCAACAGCGAGAGCCTCATCGCCCAGATGCTGCCCTTCACCGAATCCCAGCCCCTGGAACTGCAAGCCCTCCAGCTCATCTACCAGCAAGGCGGCTACTGGGTCTACAAGATCCCCGCCCCCGGCGACAGCGCAAGCGCAAGCGGCGCCGACCTCCCGGAAGGCACCTGATTCCGGCGATATAACGCAGACACAGCGACAGACCCACCGAGCAGACCCCAGACCCGCCAGCTCCATCAGACCACCGCCCCGGCCCACCCGCCTGCGGCGGGCTGGCGGTACCAGTGGTACCAGAAAGAGTCATGGTACTGGTGCTACCCGTTTACAGAAACCGGAGATACAGTATGGGCAAAATCCGGAATCCGGTAGTAGACCGCGCATTTGTCGCTTAAGCGTTATAATACAAAGGATTTTACGTTTCCCGTGAGCTTCGCTTTCAGGGGCACGCTGCAAGCGTCGGATTCAGGATAAAAAAAGGTTTTAATAACACCCGGATAATTTTGTCTCGCCAGAAAAAAAGGAGAAACCATGAGCCATCGCATGACATTAGTCCTCGCCGCAGCCGCCATGCTGGCGGTAGTTGCAGGCAGTGCTACCGCGCAATCGTATGAAGGCCGCAAGAAGTGCAGTTCCTGTCACAAGAGCCAGGCCGAATCGTGGGGCGACACCGCGCACGCCAAGGCCATGGACTCCCTGAAGCCCAACACCAAGGCCGAGGCCAAGAAGAAAGCCAAGCTCGACCCGACCAAGGACTACACCAAGGACAAAGACTGCGTAGGCTGTCACGTCGACGGCTGGGGCAAGGAAGGCGGCTACACCGTCGAAGACCCGAGCAAGTTCACCACCGGCGTCGGTTGCGAATCGTGCCATGGTCCCGGCTCCAAGTATCGCGGCACCCACCGCAAGGCTGGTGCTGCTTATGAAAAATCGAAGAAGACCGCTCCGCGCCAGACCCTGGCCGATGCCGGACAGGACTTCAGCTTTGAAGAAAGCTGCAACGCCTGCCACCTGAACTACGAAGGCAGCCCGTGGAAGGGCGCCAAGAAGCCCTACACTCCCTTCACCCCCGCGGTGGACAAGAAGTACACCTTCGACTTTGACAAGTACGTCAAGGACACCAAGGCCATGCATGAGCACTACAAGCTGGACGGCACCTTCACTGGAGAGCCGAAGTTCAAGTACCATGACGACTTCCAGGCCAAGGCCAAGGTGGGTGTGAAAGGTTCGGAGGACTGATGGCGGGAATGAAAGCAGGCGGCACCCTGCTCACAGGTGCCGTACTGGGGATCGTGATGGTGGCGGTGGTATTCGGCGGCGAGGCCGCCGTCTCCACCACCGAATTCTGCACCAGTTGCCATTCCATGAGTTATCCCGCGGAGGAGCTCAAGACCTCCTCGCACTATGGTGCGCTGGGGGCCAACCCCGGCTGCAAGGATTGCCATATCCCGCAGGGCTTCAAGAACTTCCACCTGGCGGTGGCCACCCACGTGGTGGATGGGGCGCGCGAGCTGTACATGGAGTTTGCCGAGGATTACTCCACCCTGGAGAAGTTCAACGAGCGCCGGCTGATCATGGCGCACGATGCGCGCATGAACCTGAAGAAGTGGGACAGCCGCACCTGTCGTGAATGCCACAAGAATCCGCAACCGCCCGGTGCCGACGCCAAGGCTGCGCACAAGAAGATGGAGACGGAAGGGGCGACCTGCATCGACTGCCATCAGAACCTGGTGCACAAAGAGGCCCCCGAGACCGACTTGAACGAGAGCAAGAAACAGGGCAAACTGGTCCTCAAACCCGAAAAGAAGGATGACGACGAGGAGGATGAGGAGGAGTGAGTGGGTCGTGCTGAGCTATCGAAATAGACGCCACTCTCATCATTTACGATAGGGGCTGGTATATCAGTACCAGCCGGTTTACGCCAGCTCTGCGAATATGTCGGAATCGCATGTTTACTCGGAACCGGAATCCAGCGGGCTGGCGTCCCGCCAGGAAGAAATATGGCAATTCCCATTGTACTTGACCACGGCAGCGGCCAATCGCTGCAGGGTCAGATATTCGAGCAATTACGCTACCTCATCCTTGGCGGGAGGCTAAAGCCCGGCACGCTGATTCCTGCGAGCCGGGTACTTGCCGAACAGCTAGGCATTTCCCGTAATACCGTCCTGCTCGTATACGAACGTTTAATCGCCGAAGGCTACCTTCAGGCACGAAAGGCGATTGGAACATACGTAAATCTTGAGCTACCCGAAACCTGCCTGGCTGCGACACGCAGAACTGCTGCTTCTGTTCCTGTTCAAGGCGAGATGGCAAAACCTCCCGTAATTCCTTTTATCGGCCGGATGCCGGTCAAAAGCAGCGCGCAGCGCCTGGATTTTGATTTTTGCCCGGACCGAATTGGACTCGATTTATTCCCCCATAAAATATGGCGCCGTTTCATCAACAGGATATTTACCTCCACCGGCACCCAGTTTACGGAATCCTGTGATTCGGGTGGTTTGCCACAGCTGAGAGAAGTGATAGCCGAATACCTTGGGGTAGCGCGCGGAATCAGCGTTTCCGCTGACCAGGTGATTATTACCGCCGGCTCGCAGGAGGGGCTGAATCTCGCAGCCCGGTTACTGATAAAGGAAGGCACGCGCGTTGCCATGGAGAATCCCTGTTATCGGGGTGCGGCATCCCTGTTTGAAAGTTATTACGCGAAATTGGTTCAGGTGCCAGTAGATGAGGCGGGACTGGATGTAGCGCAATTGCCTGAGGATGGCGCTGCGCTTCTGTACGTTACCCCCTCTCATCAATTTCCCCTTGGCTTCACGCTATCGAATGAGCGACGTTTGAAGCTTCTGGAATGGGCTCGACGTTGTGGCGCATACATTATAGAAGATGATTACGACTCCGATTTCCGGTACCGTGGCTCACCATTGACAGCGCTCATGGGGCTGGATGATCACGGCTGCGTCATGTATCTGGGGACATTCTCCAAATCAATGGGTGCGGGGCTGCGCCTGGGCTATCTTGTGGTACCCAAAGCGCTGATCCCTGCTGCGCGGGCAGCCAAGGCATTACTCAATAATGGCCATGCGTGGCTGGACCAGGCAACGATGGCTGAATTTATTCGTAGTGGTGCCTACGGCAACCATTTGAGGCGCATGCGCAGCATCTACTCCAAGCGCCACGATTGCCTCATAGAGGCGCTACGCAGACATTTCGGCGCAGTCCAACTTTCGGGGCTGGAGAGCGGCCTGCACCTCGCTTGGCATCTGCCTGCCGACTATCCTGATGCATCCGAGCTTCAGGCGCTTGCGCTGCGTCATGGGGTGGGTATCTATTCCATTGGTCCCGGTCTCGCTCATGATTTCGGGACGTGCAGCTTTAGCAAGCACACTCTTGTGCTTGGTTTTTCTTGCCTTAATGAGCATCAGATTCGAGCAGGAGTAAGACGTATGGCTGATGCATTTGCGGGTCTGCCAGAAAATTCCGCTTCTGCAGGAGCGGATAAACGCAGCTTATCGGGATCACCCCTTTAAGCTATCCGGTCTCTATCAGCCGCACAATCCGTAGGAGTCTACTTGATTGGTGAGCCAGCTTGGCTCCGCAATCATTTTATTGTCAGGCTGTCTTCTTACCCGTGAGAGATTTAAAGGGATAAAAGAAGCCTGCTATTTCTATTTTTATGCTGCATAAAAACACCGATCCACCTTTCCGTCTGGCGACGGCGGCGGACCGGTGTCAATGCCTTGCGGGACGGGGCTAGGCCTTGCGTCCCATGCGGCTTAGAGCTTGGTGAAGACCGGTATGACGGCGCCCGCTATGCTGTTGATGTTGCGATCGCCACTATCGCTCCATGTCATGAGCAATCCGCCAAAACGGCTTTCCGGGTCGCCCAGCAAGGCCATGAGCCGCTGTACTTCCCACAGTGCGTCTTTCGCTTCCATCTTCACTTCACGGGTCTCGCCCGGCTGTATCGGGGTCTCGTTGTCAAACGATAAGCCGGTGGCCACGAGTTCCTTCGGATAGTTGCGGTCCATGTGCTTCAAGCCCACTTTGTTGATGAACCGGATGCCGGCCGTGGTGAATTCGCCAATGCGGTAGGCTGAATCGCCGCTGTTGGTGACGCTCATGGTAACCCGCAGTGCCCGCCCCGGTACGTCGTAGTTGGCGTGGGTCACTTTGATGGAGATGGGGTTGGGTTTCACCGGCAACGGGGCAACCTTGGATTCACCCGCCTGGATGGGCACGGTGTAGGGATGCTTGTTTTCGGTGTAACGGTAGCCGCCCCATACGAGCCCAATGGTGGCAAGCAGTACGATCCAGGCCACTTTGGTGTCCATCGGGTCCAGCAGCAGTTCGTCGCCGTAGGCCAGCAGTACGCGGCTGCGCGGCAGGAACATGGGCCGGGCAACGTAGTAGCCGATCCAGAAGATGCCCAATCCCATCCACAGGGCGTGCCAGAAGAGGCCGTTGCCCAGGTTGAAGGTTTCGGTATCGATGGTCTCGCCTGTCAGCAGTTTGACGGGGTTGGTGAAGTCATCCCAGCTGCCGGTGATGTTCATCCAGGCGGCGGGGCCGGCAATCGGGCCTGCATCCTTGATGTTCAGCATGGCGTGCATGTGATGGCGACCCGGGATGCGGGCTTTGAGCCTGACTTCGAAGGCGTAGTCGCGTCCGATTTCGAGCGGGCCGGCAATCATGGTCGGTTCGCCGTTCAGCTTGGTGGAGAGGCGTACGAACACGGGGCTGGGGCTGCCGACGTTGAAGAAGGCGCGGCCCGGTTTGCCAACAGCGCGCGGCCAGTCTTCGGCCAGGTGAAATTTGCCGGTCATGCTGGCCAGGTCGTTCACTTTGGTGGTCTCAGGTCCCCATTTCATGTCGTACCACTGGATGGTACGCATGCGCAGGAAGGGTTCCTGGGAGCGTTCGCCGTGGGCCTGGGCCGGGGTGACGTCGAGCATGAAGGTCATGCCCAGGGCTGCCATGCCGCACAGGCCGGTCAGGCTGCGCTTGATGAGGTTGTTGAATTCCATTATTTGATCCCCTCGGGAAAGCCTTCTTCGCCAAATGCAGTGACGTCGTTTTTCATGGTGACGCGGCCACGGGCCCCTTTGACGTAGAAGAATGCGGTGCAGTAAAGTTTGCCGAAGTACCACCAGAGGCAGAACATGAGCATGGAGACGAAGGCGGCAAAGAATGAGGCGATGACGGTGGTGTGGCCGCCAAAGGTTCTGAGTGAGCCTTGTTCGATGTTGCGTACGTACTCGGGGGTGCCGGTGCGAACGTACAGGAAGCCGGTGTAGTCAGCAACGGACAACAGTACGCCTTCCGCTACCAGCGGCAGGTGGGTCGGGCCAAAGATGGGCCAGTTACCCGGGTAGAACAGGAGTCCGAATGCGCCTCCGCCGACTAAGGCTGTGATCATCCAGTTGCGGGTGAGCAGCATGACGGTGTCCATGACCAGTGCGCCCGGTATCATGGTGGAGGGGAAGACGAAGCTGATGGGGTAGTGCGACCACCAGTAGAAGCCCCAGTAGCGGGTCAGCCATTCGCCGGTCAGCAGGCAGACGACGCAGAGGGTGGCGCCAAAGGGCAGCCGGTAGTTGACCCACAGGTAGTACATGATGGCGGCGCAATAGGTGATGCCCACGATGGGGGTCACTACCGGCCACCATTGGCGGTCTTTCCAGTCCAGCCAGAAGTCCCAGTCGCCTGCCAGCAGCATGAAGTGCATGTGGTAGGTTCCAACCAGAAGGATACATAGAATCGGGAAATATACCGCGTCTATCATCCTGGACATCTTTACTGCTTCCGGCGGCATCTTGGCCGCCTTCAGTATTTCATCGGTTCTGCTCATCGCACCCTCCCCTCAAATGTCTACGATCTTAATACGTGAATGATGTGTTGCTGTTGCGTGTTGCTTGGTGCTGCTTGTCCTCTTTCCGCCCCAGCTTGTTTTTTTTGGGCTGGGTCTTTGTTCGCCGCAGCGGCGGTAGCGGCGGGCCGCTCTGCCGTCGGGTTGCGGCGGCAGAGCGGCCCAAGGTTCCTCAGGGTTCCTCGAGTCCGGGTGGTGCCAAATCAAAAAGACCGGCTGAACTTGGGTTCAGCCGGTCTTTCAGGTTACGGTACGATCCGGTTGTTGAGGATGACTTTGCTTTGGCCATTCCAGACGACGTCGGTCAGGTTGGAGTAGCGGGTGATGATCTGTGCTGCGATCCCGCCTGCAAACAGTCCCGACCAGCCCAGGATGACGAAGCCCCAGTGCAGCGGTGCGCTGAAGAGTTCTTCCATGAACCAGAAGGCATGACCCCATTCGTTCAGGCCTACGTTCGGCAGGATCATGAGCGGTCCGGCAATGGCCATGACGAGCGGGAACGAGGTGCCACGGGAGTACAGCGGCAGGCGGGTCATGGCGTACAGGTAGCTTGCCACGCCGCAGACGATGTACATGGGGAAGGAGCCGTAGAACACGACGACGTGGCTGGGGGTGAAGCTGGTGTCGCGGATGATGACCTGGTGCCAGGAGGCGTCCTGCTCGGTGAAGAAACTGCCGCCCCAGTATACGCCAAACAGGTAGACGCCCAGCCACATCATCCAGTAGAAGTAACGCTTGACTTCCAGTTTGGGGTCAAGGTTGTCCAGGTTGGTGTCGCGGGTCTTCCAGATCCAGCCCCAGGTGATGAGGGCAAAGATCGGCATGACGATCATGTGGACGCGCCACAGTCCCATCCATACTTTTTCAAACTCGGGTTCCATGGAGTCCATGCCGTGCGAGTAGGCGAAGGTCCGTTGATACCAGACCCAGAATATCGCTACCAGCAGCATGGTGATGAGCCCGAATTTGTACCACCTCGAGTCATACCACTCCGACATGTCGTAGTCGCGGCCGCTTGCCTTGGCGTGACCCGACGTTCCTAGTGTTGTTGCCATGTTGTTTCCTCCTGTTGCCTTGTTTCGTTGATCAAGTGCTGCGCGCTCTACCGGCTTGTCCTGCCCCTCTGTTCCTGAACTTGCCTCTGTTCCTGAACTACTCTACGCCGGTAGAAACTTCGATAATTTGTTGCTGTCCTGCTTTCCTTCAATCTGGTGTTGCTCGTTTTGTCTGGTTTACTGCTCAATACTTCGGGTGTTGCTTGATTTCCGGTGTTGCTTATGCTGCGGATGTTGCTCGATACGGTCCAACTTGTTTCATGTGTTTCTCTATGCCTGCGTTTCTGAATACGGTGTTACCAATACGTTACATACCCATAACCCCATAAAGACTATCCCCGAAGATGCACTAAGTCAAGCAGTTTGTCGGGGCTACAATAGAGCAAATCTTATAGCAATTTCCATGCCAAATTTGTTGGGGTTTTACATAAAACTTTCGGCATGTCAGTCAAGTTGGGCATCCCTCAGCCCGCCGTCGCTTGGAAAAAAGCAGTAAACAATGATATGGTTCCGTTTTTCTTGGCGGGTCCTAATGGAAGTTATCCGGCTAGTGGCAGAATAAGCTAAGATAATTCTGGAAGCGTATTATCACTGTTACCACATTTTCTTGTCGATTTTTTCGTCGATTTAATTACTGCCCACCCTTGATACCTCAGATCGATTAAGTTGACCGGTGGCTAATAGTCTACCCATTTTTCCAGCCTATTGTGGACGCTTTGCTCCATCTCCGACCGGACCGCTGCATTTCGGCTCCCTTGTCGCTGCCGTTGGCAGCTATCTCGAGGCGAAATCACGCCAGGGCAAGTGGATGGTCAGGATCGAAAACCTGGATCCGACGCGCGAAATTGCCGGCGTATCGGGGAAAATCCTGAATACCCTGCAAGCGCTGGGAATGGAATGGGATGGTGAGATTGTCTATCAAAAACAGCGGTACAAAACGTACCAGGCAGCGCTCGCTGTACTTGAAAGACAACATTTGATTTATCCTTGCGTCTGTAGCCGCAAGGAAATTGCGGATTCCACGATCACAGGAATAGATGGACCCATTTATCCTGGCACCTGCCGTGGACGCTCCCTTCATGACAAATGCCCAGGGGCACGGCGAATACGAACGGATGACAGACTGATCCAGTTCAAGGATTCGTTGCAAGGGCTGGTTCTACATCGATTGCACAGTGATATTGGGGATTTCGTGCTGCGCCGTGCCGATGGGGTTTTTGCTTATCAGTTGGCGGTGGTCGTTGACGACGCCGAGCAAAGGGTCACTCATGTGGTACGTGGGAAAGATTTGCTGAATTCCACTTCTCGTCAGATATACCTGCAACAATTGCTGGGTTATCCGACCCCCTCCTATCTGCATCTTCCGGTAGTGGTTAACGCTCAAGGTGAGAAACTCAGTAAACAGACCTGCGCTACGCCTCTTGATGTTTCCGATCCGATGCCGCAATTAATGATGGCTATACGTTTCCTGGGTCAAGCGCCGCCGGTGGAATTGATTGGAAGCGATATCAGTTCATTTTGGAAGTGGGCAACAGAAAACTGGAAGCCTGGGAGCATTCCTGAAAATAAGGAAACTTCCAGCAGAAATTGAATTCAGCCAAGATGGCCCCTCAGCAAGACATTCGTGCTACGCTGCTGCCCTGATTACGATAGCGGCTGAGTAACCCGTTAAAATGTTATACGAAATAAAGCCGGATAATCCATTAGGACGCGAGATGATGGCGAGGCAGGTTGCGAGACAGTTTTGCCGGTTGGGAGAAATCCATAGCCTGGTCTATGGACGCCGCGCAGGTAGCAAAAATGGCGGCGAAAATGGCCGCAAACTGACCGCTAGCACTCGCGTAGGCTCGTAGAGCCGCCTAATGAATTATCTGGGTTTAATATAGCCATGCCGGGGATCCCGGATGGGGTACTGATGAATGAAATAACAGAACTGATTTGCATTGCGAAGGAGGGGTAGTGCCTTTTCTACCATTTTACATACCCAGGCATAAGCAACTCAAAATTGTGATAGTGGGTGGCGGTTATGCGGGAATTGCAGCGCTGGTAACTCTTCTGCGCTATATGCCCGAGGCCCGCATCACGATCATCGATCCCAGGCTTCATCATCTCAAGATTACGCATATACATGAAACGTTCCGGTATCCACTGGACGACTTCCTCGTATCGTTTTCCGATCTTGAAAATCGCTTTGGCTGCCGGCACGTTTGCGCCCAGTTGATCCTGAACGACTGCATTCTCCAGCAGTGCCAGAAAGATGGATTTATCGTCGTCAACGATGAAATACTGGCATTTGATTATCTTCTGGTGGCCTCAGGTTCGCCCCTTGCGCAGCTGAGTAAATCAGACGATATTTTCGACCTGAGTGATTTCATGATCACCGCCGGCTCCGACTTGCTGAACCGTCAACGCGATATACATGGGTCCGGCGAGAACATCATTTCGGTAATAGGCGGAGGCGCCACAGGTATTCAATTTCTTTTTGAAATCGCCCATTTTCTTCGGCGCCGGAAATTCGGATGGAAGTTACGCTTGATTCACGGGGAAGATCGCGTACTTAACCAGTTTGGAGCAGGTTTTTCGGAATATACCCAGGCGCGCATGTCTGAACTGGATATTGATTTTTATCCTAATACGCGTTACCGCGGCCAGGCAGCAAATGAGATTTTGCTCGAAGAAAGCGATACGGGTCGCCAATTCAAGCTCTCATCCATCATCTCACTCCTGTTTCTCGGCAAAAAACTTGACACACCACTCTTCGCCAATGCATTCGGACAGATTGTGATCGAGCAGAAACAGATGGAGAATATTTTTACCGCCGGCGATTGTTCCATATATAACTCTGCCGGTTCCAATACCATGACAGCGCAATCCGGTGTTCGCAAAGGAATGCTGGCAGCAAGAAATATTTTACGTCACTCCGGCTCATTGAAGTTGCTGGAGCCGTATTTTCATCGCGACTTGGGTTACGTCATCAGTCTCGGACCATCGGATGCCGTCGGCTGGCTGGCACTCGAAGGCAACGTGGTGGGCGGCATGCCGGCGTTGATGATCAAGGAGATGGTAGAGGCTCAATACGATTTATTGCTGACGGGAATCGATACGTATCTGGTTTAAGCTTGAATGCCTGGTTTAGCAATATCGTTTAACAATACCATATCGTTAAAGAAGGATAGTTGAGCCGGTAAAGTATTCGGTATCAACGATTCGCCAGGATAGACGATATAACCATGCCCTGCTGAAACCATTTACCGATCACATATTCATAGAACTCCTGATTTTGCTTATTGCTGAAAACAGTCGCCAATGCTTTTCCTTTTTCTGTCAGGAGAACGTGACCAAGATCAAGTTGATTGTTCGCTTCCTCCACAAACTGGATCTTCGTAGCCCGGCCGAAATAAAACAGGCGGGTATGCTTGCCGAACCATCTCTTCACATATCCAGCGGCCTCAAAGGATATCAGGCCGATCGACTCCAAATGTTTTAATACTCGCAAGTTGATACCCTGTTTTGTATAAACCGCATGCTCCGGATTATAAATTAAAGGCAGCGCCTCCCCTTGAATCCATACAAACTGGCAAAGAGACGTAAAAAGCGCTGCATCGTCTTCATCAAGATCAGGAGTATGGGTGTTTATCTCTTTTTTTGAAGACATTGCCAACGCAGTATCAATGAAGTTTATTCTTTCCCCAAAGTTTAGCTGCGCTCGGGCAAATTTTTGACGGATATGCCGGGATGGTATAGTGCGTTAAAATTGATGACCGCGACGGGAAAGTTCCTCATCAATTTTTTCGAGAAAACTTATATTTTTTTTCCGCTGTTTTTCGCCCTTGTACCAGGTAAAGCAGGCAAGAGTACCAAGCAAGACCAAGAGAAGGTTGGTCCCGGTCGGGCCGCCGAAAAACATATCCATAAGCCCGGTCAGCAATGCAAACGCACCCGCTATACCATTCCAGTTCAAGAACTTGTTTCCCCACGTCGGGGCTTCACGTTGGAGACGCCACGCAAGAAGTTTCTCACGTATCGAAACAAGTTCCGCCACGGTCCAAGTCGTTAAATCCATCGGAATAGCCCCAGCTGAAATAAAAGATACATAACCGATTGAATGTCCATGCTAGCGATAGCTCAGACCAGTGTATGTTGGAAGCATACAAGAATTCTCCGGACCAGACAATGGTTTATGCTTGCGCGGAGATAAAGCAGATTTTGTTCCACGATGCTAAACCGCATCAGTTTATCAATGTCGATCAGACATAAAGAAGCCGGGATAACCCGGCTTCTTTTTTTACCTATTGCCAGCACTTACGTATCGGCTTTTCCAGCTGTAGTCGCAGTTAATTGCTCTGGTCGATCCAGCAATTCCACCAATGCCATCGGTGCGTTGTCACCCTTGCGAAAACCGAATTTAAGAATACGCAAGTAACCGCCGTTACGTGTTTGATATCGGGGACCCAGTTCACCGAATAATTTCCCGACCATGTCACGATCGCGCAAGCGATTAAAGGCCAGACGTCGATTTGCCAGCGATGGTTTTTTGCCCAGCGTTATCATCGGCTCGATTACACGACGCAACTCCTTGGCCTTAGGTAGGGTGGTTTTAATCACCTCATGCCGCAACAATGAATTGGTCATGTTACGTAGCATCGCCAACCGGTGGCTGCTCGTTCGATTTAGCTTTCGTAGCCCATTATGGTGCCGCATGACTTGTTTCCTTTTTTCCCTTATCAAGATTGGAAGGCGGCCAACTTTCCAGCTTCATGCCCAGCGTCAACCCGCGGGACGCCAATACCTCCTTTATTTCATTGAGAGATTTTCTTCCCAAATTGGGGGTTTTCAGCAATTCCGTTTCTGTGCGCTGAATCAGGTCGCCAATATAATAGATATTCTCCGCTTTCAGGCAATTGGCCGAGCGCACGGTAAGCTCCAAATCATCCACCGGTCGAAGTAATACTGGATCGATCTGGGGCAATTTTGGCTGCTCCACCGGTAACGGCGTGCCCTTCAGGTCGGCAAATATGGAGAGTTGCTCAACCAGTACCTTCGCTGCATAACGGATTGCTTCCTCTGGATCGACAACGCCGTTGGTTTCAATATCCATAACGAGCTTGTCGAGGTCGGTACGCTGCTCAACCCGAGCACTCTCCACCGCATAACTTACGCGCCGCACCGGACTGAAAGATGCATCCAGCAAAATACTGCCAAGAGCACGCCCTTCACTTGTCAATTGCCGCACGGTTCCAGGTACATAACCGCGCCCAAGTTCAACCTTGATTTGCATATCCAGCTTCCCGCCGGCAGTAAGGTGTGCCACCACATGATCTGGATTAATGATCTCCACATCATGTCCCGCCTCGATGTCGCCGGCAGTGACCGTACCTTCACCTTTCTTTTTGAGGATCAGAATGGCCTCGGTTCGGCTGTGCAGCTTTAAAACGATACCCTTGAGATTGAGCAGAATATCGACCACATCCTCTTGTACACCATCCAGCGCAGAATACTCATGCACTACACCGCTAATCTGAACCTCGGTTGGTGCGAATCCCGGCATGGACGATAACAAAATTCGACGTAACGCATTTCCCAACGTGTGTCCGTACCCACGTTCAAACGGTTCCATGATAATTTTGGCATGCAGCGGGGAAATATTCTGCACGTCAATAATGCGGGGCGTAAGAAAAGTGTTACTTGGCATAGCCTGATCCTTTTGCCGAAACCTGGGCGGTAATTACTTGGAATACAACTCAATGACTAGAGATTCATTGATGCTCGAAGGTAAATCAGAACGCTCAGGTTTAACTTTAAACGTTCCTTTCATCGCCTTGACATCCATCTCTATCCACTCTGGAAAATTACGGTGCTCAGCTGCTTCCACCGCAGCCTTGATGCGCAGATGGCCTTTAGCCTTTTCTGCAACTTCTATCACATCACCGGGCTTAACCTGATAGGAAGGAATATTGGTCCGGCGTCCATTTACCAGGATGCCGTTATGACGCACAATCTGGCGCGCCTCTGACCGTGATGCACCAAATCCCATGCGGTATGAAACCGTATCCAGGCGACATTCCAGCAACTGCAGCAAATTTTCACCGGTAATACCGCGCTGCCTTTCCGCCAGTTCATAATTGTTATGGAACTGGCGTTCCAATATGCCATATATCCTGCGCAACTTCTGTTTCTCGCGCAACTGGACCCCATAATCAGACAATCGCGTACTTTTCTGACCGTGCTGACCGGGCGCATAGTTCCTGCGCTCGATTGCGCATTTGTCGGTAAAACACTTCTCGCCTTTCAGGAATAACTTCTCCCCTTCCCGGCGACATTGGCGACATTTAGGATCAAGATTTCTAGCCACAGACCACTCCTTAAATACGGCGTTTCTTCGGTGGACGGCAACCGTTATGCGGAACCGGCGTCACATCCGAAATACTGGTGATTTTAAAACCGGCTGCGTTCAAAGCCCGCACAGCGGATTCACGTCCTGGACCAGGACCTTTGATACGCACTTCCAAATTCTTTACTCCACATTCCTGAGCAACCTTACTTGCCTGCTCGGCTGCCACTTGAGCAGCGAATGGAGTACTTTTACGCGACCCCTTGAATCCGGCACCCCCGGAAGTTGCCCATGACAAAGCATTGCCCTGGCGGTCCGTGATAGTCACGATAGTGTTATTAAACGATGCATGAACGTGGGCAATACCCTCCGCTACATTTTTCTTGACCTTCTTACGAACCCGTGTGGCTGCTTTTACCATATCGAATTATTCCTGTATGCTACCGTTCAGTTGGCTGAAATTTATCTTGCTGCCTTTGCGTTGGAAGCCCGAACTGCCTTGCGTGGCCCCTTACGCGTCCTTGCATTCGTACGAGTACGCTGACCCCGTACCGGCAAACCACGACGGTGACGCAATCCACGATAACAACCCAAATCCATCAAACGCTTGATATTCATTGAGATTTCACGCCGCAGGTCGCCCTCGACCGCAAATTTAGCGACGTTATCTCTCAGCTTATCCATTTGAGCATCGGTTACATCCTTGATCTTGGTGGAAGCACCGATGCCAACCGCAGCACAAATCTCCCGCGCTCTGGTGCGACCTATGCCGTAGATTGAAGTTAACGCAATTTCGGCATGCTGATGATTCGGGATATTTACTCCAGCGATACGGGCCATACAGGTTTCCCACAAAAATTTTGAATTATAACATCGAAAGTGATGCTTATTCGATCAACCTTGACGTTGCTTATGCCTTGGATCGGAACAAATTACCCGAACTATCCGATTGCGTTTAATGATCTTGCAATTACGGCAGATTTTTTTAACAGAGGCTAATACTTTCATAAATGCTCCTTCCCGGCTATTTAGCGCGAAATGTTATTCGCGCTCTGCTTAAATCGTAAGGCGTCAAATCCACCGTTACCTTATCCCCGGGTAAAATCCGAATGTAATGCATTCGCATTTTTCCAGAAATATGCCCCAGCACGATGTGCCCATTTTCCAGCTTGACACGGAAGGTCGCATTTGGCAACGTTTCCAATATCTCGCCCTGCATTTGTATTGTTTCTTCTTTGGCCATCCTATCCTTAGATGTAACTATCTCGCCGGCAATCCACCGCCGCCCTTGAAGTTGGTTTTCTTCAGCAAGCTTTCATACTGATGAGACATTATGTACGCCTGAACCTGCGCCATGAAGTCCATGGTTACCACCACGATAATGAGGAGAGACGTCCCTCCAAAGTAAAATGGCACGTTCCATTTCAAGATCAGGAATTCCGGCAACAAGCACACGAGTGTTACGTAAATCGCTCCGGCCAGGGTAAGTCTCAGCATAATGCGTTCGATATACTTGGCAGTTTGCTCGCCCGGACGAATTCCAGGGATGAAAGCCCCACTTTTTTTCAGATTCTCGGCAGTTTCTCTCGGATTAAATACAAGCGCGGTATAAAAAAAACAGAAAAATATGATCATCGCCGCATACATCATCACGTAGATCGGTTGGCCCGGCGATAGCGCACCGCTCATATCCTTCAACCAGCTCATAGATTCGCCCGTCGCAAACCACCCCGCCAACGTAGCCGGAAATAAAATAATGCTGGAAGCGAAGATCGGGGGAATGACACCCGACATATTCAGCTTCAACGGCAAATGAGAACTTTGGCCGCCATAAACCTTTCGTCCAACCTGGCGTTTCGCATAATTCACCAGTATCTTCCGCTGACCGCGTTCGACGAAAACCACGAAGGCTGTCACCGCCGTTGCCGCCACGAAGATCCCCAACGCCACCAGAAAATGCATCGCACCCGTTCTGACCAGTTCCAACGTACCCCCGATTGCGCTGGGGAGTCCCGCTGCAATGCCGGCGAAAATTATGAGCGATATGCCATTGCCGATGCCGCGTTCAGTAATCTGCTCGCCTAGCCACATCAAAAATATCGTACCGGTAACCAACGTTATCACCGTCGTCAACAGGAACATTGGTCCGGGCTCGATCACCAATCCAGGCTGGGCTTGCAATGCGATCGATATGCCATACCCCTGCAGCAACGCCAGTCCCAATGTACCGTATCGAGTGTATTGGGTAATTTTCCTGCGACCCGATTCACCTTCCTTCTTCAGCGCTTCGAGATAGGGAAACGCAACAGTACCCAATTGCATGATGATCGACGCCGAAATATACGGCATGATCCCAAGGGCAAAGATCGAAAAACGGGAGAGCGCGCCACCCGAAAACATGTTGAACATACCAAGGATGCCCCCCTGCTGCGACTCGAATAAGTCTTTCAGCACCAGAGGGTCGATACCTGGCACCGGAACATGCGCCCCGATACGATAAACAACCAATGCGAGCAACAGAAACCACAGCCGACGTTTCAAGTCGCCCAGCTTTCCGGAGAGTCCCCGCAGGGATTCACTAGCGGCCAATCTGTCTCCTCTCGAGTTTATTCAACGCTGCCGCCAACGGCTTCGATGGCAGCTTTGGCGCCTTTTGTGACTGCAATGCCTTGCAACTTAAATGCGCGTTCCACCTTTCCGGAAAGTATCACTTTGGCGCTCAAGGCAGATCCGGGAATAACCCCCGCCTGCTTCAGAACCAGAATATCTATTTCGTCCCCGGGTAAACTTCCCAAGGCCGACAGTCGCACCTCAGCGGTATCACTCCGGGTAAGTGATACAAAACCGCGTTTGGGCAGGCGACGTTGGAGAGGCATCTGCCCGCCTTCGAAACCCACCTTATGAAAGCCACCCGAGCGGGATTTTTGTCCTTTGTGACCTCGTCCGGCAGTTTTACCGAGGCCGGAACCAATGCCACGCCCCAAACGCCGCCTTGCATGCTTGGCGCCACCGGCGGGTTTAATGGAATTCAGCTGCATCTACGCCTCACTCTTTACAAGGTAATAAATATTATTGATCATACCTCGCACGGCTGGAGTATCCTCCAGCTCAGCGCTACTGTTTATTCCGCGCAATCCCAATCCACGCGCAGTCGCACGATGCGATCGTTTCGTACCGATCAGGCTCTTGACCAAAGTAACCTTAATCTTTTTTTTATCCTCGGTCATTTCGCCAGCCCCATGATTTCTTCTACGCTCTTGCCCCTTTTGGCCGCGATTTCCGCTGGCGTATTCATCGCTTGCAGTCCATGCAAGGTCGCACGCACCACGTTATAAGGGTTGGTTGAACCGATGCATTTGGCGAGGATATTATGAACACCCATCACTTCAAATATCGCACGCATTGGGCCTCCAGCAATAATACCGGTCCCTTCGGACGCCGGTTGCATATAGACCGTAGCGGCGCCATGCCTGCCGATGACCGGGTGGTGTAACGTACCATTCTTCAGGCTTACCTTGATCATCTTCCGGCGCGCTTCATCCATCGCCTTCTGTACAGCGACTGGCACTTCCCGGGATTTACCTTTACCCATGCCGACACCGCCATCGCCGTTTCCGACCACTGTCAGTGCGGCAAACCCGAGGATGCGGCCTCCCTTGACCACTTTGGTGACCCGATTGATCGCCACCATTTTTTCCTTCAGGCCATCACCCCGATCATCACCCTGAGGCACCTTCCCTTGCATTCGTCCTTGCATTTTAGCCATTATCTTTCCTCAGTTAGAATTTGAGGCCATGTTCACGAGCAGCTTCGGCCAATGCCTTTACGCGCCCATGATACTTGAACCCCGAGCGGTCGAATGAAACCGTCTCGATACCTAAACCCTTGGCTTTTTCCGCAACCCGCTTCCCCACTGCCGCTGCCGCATCAACGGTGCCACCGTTGGGCAACTCCTTGCGAACCTCCGGTTCCAAGGTGGATGCGCTGGTCAAGACCCTTCCGCCAGAGCCATCTATCAGCTGCGCATAGATATGACAATTGCTGCGATGCACCGCCAAACGCACCATCTTCAGCTCGGCGATCTTGGCGCGCGTCCGACGAGCACGGCGCAAACGGGATTTTGTTGGATTCGGCATATCTACCCCAATTATTTTTTCTTGGTTTCTTTCATGACGATAACTTCGTCGGAATAACGAACACCCTTGCCCTTATAAGGTTCTGGCTTACGGTAGGCACGTACGTCAGCCGCTACCTGGCCGACCTGCTGCTTGTCCATTCCCTTGATAATGACCTCTGTTTGAGTGGGCGTCTCAACTTTTATGCCCTCGGGCATCTTGTGAGCCACCGGGTGTGAAAATCCCAAGGTAAGGTTAAGAACATCATTTGCCGCCTGCGCCCGATATCCCACCCCAACCAGCATCAATTTCTTCTGGAAACCGCTGGTTACCCCCTTGACCATATTGGCAAGCAGCGCGCGCATCGTACCAGACATTGCATTGGCATGTTTCGACTCGTTCGTTGCTTTAACCAATAAACTATCGCCGTCACGCTCGACGGAGATGTCTGAAACCAGATTGCGCGTCAACGCGCCCAGCGGCCCCTTTATCGATACTTCAGAGGCCGAAAGGATTACCTCAACACCTGCGGGAATCAGCACAGGATTTTTACCCACTCGAGACATTTTTTATATCCTTAAGCCACTATGCACAATACTTCACCGCCAACACCATTGGCGCGCGCCTTTCGCTCCGTCATCACACCTTTTGAAGTGGAAACGATCGCCACGCCTAGGCCGTTCATCACATTAGGAAGCTTGTCGCTGGCCTTGTAAATCCTCAAGCCGGGACGGCTAACACGTTCTATTTTTTCAATTACAGGACGCCCAGCATAATATTTTAAACTGATATCCAACTGTGGTTTTCCGTCCGCCGGGTGAACTGCGAAATCCTCAACGTAACCTTCATCCTTCAATACCTGCGCGATCGCAGCCTTGAGCTTGGACGCTGGCATTACAACGGATGTTTTTTCGGAAAGCTGCGCGTTACGAATCCGCGTCAGCATATCGGCGATAGGGTCACTCATGCTCATCTAGGGATACCTCTAGAAATCCAGATTCCGTAAGCGGAAAATATACAAATCTCTGAAATTATTAAATCGATCATATTGGGCTTGCCCCGTCTATATGGACCAAAGTCGCATTTGGACCACCAGAATTCAAACATGCCTAAAATATCTGACGGCTCAATCTACCAACTGGCCTTAATGATGCCGGGAATTTCACCACTCATAGCAATATCGCGGAGCTTGCTGCGGCCGAGACCGAACTTGCTGTATACGCCACGTGGACGGCCAGTCAGGGAACAACGATTACGCAAGCGCACGGGACTTGAGTTGCGCGGCAACATCTGAAGCTTGATCCTGGCAGAGTGACGATCCTCATCGCTCGAATTGGCATCGTTAATTATGGCCGACAATTCAGCACGCCGTGGCGCATATTTCTTTACGACTTCACGTCGCTTCAAGTCGCGGTTAATCACAGCTATTTTGGCCATACAATTCTCAATTTTTAAATGGAAATTTAAATGCTGCCAGCAACGCTTTCGCCTCTGCATCCGTTTTCGCGGTGGTGGTGATGGTTATATTCATACCCCTTAGCGCGTCGATTTTGTCATATTCAATTTCGGGGAAAATGATTTGCTCTTTTACACCCATGTTGTAATTTCCCCGCCCATCGAATGCTCTGCCGGAAACCCCACGAAAATCACGAATACGCGGTATGGCCACGCTAACCAACCGATCCAGGAACTCGTACATGCGAACACGACGCAATGTAACCATGCAGCCAACCGGATATCCATCACGAACCTTAAACGTGGCGATGGATTTTTTTGCCTTCGTCACCACCGGTTTCTGCCCGGCGATTTTTTGCATATCGCTTACTGCGCTATCCATGACCTTCTTGTCGGCGACAGCCTCGCCTACGCCCATATTGAGCGTTATTTTCTCGATGCGAGGCACTTCCATCACGGATTTATAGCCAAATTGCTGCATCAATTGCTGAACCACGGTGCTGCGGTAATACTCTTGTAGACGAGCCATAATCTTTCCCTTAACCTATTCAGGCATCAAGCAGTTCACCGCTCGACTTGAAATAACGAACTTTGCCCTTGCCTTCCTGAATTCTGAAACCAACGCGGTCAGCTTTGCGAGTGAAGGGATTATAAATCGCCACATTCGAAACCTGAATTGGATTCTCAATCTCGACGATTCCACCCGTTGCCCCCTTATTCGGGTTGGGTCGCTGGTGCTTCTTGACTTTATTGACGCCCTCGACCACCACTAAGTCGGCATTTACTGCGCGAAGCACCGTGCCACGCTTGCCTTTGTCCTTGCCGGTGATGACGATAACATCATCACCTTTTTTTATCTTTCGCATATTCGATCCTTACCGTGCTTACAAAACTTCTGGCGCAAGCGAAACAATTTTCATGAAGCGTGCATTACGCAATTCCCGCGTTACCGGCCCAAAAATGCGCGTACCGATTGGCTCCAGCTTGGCGTTCAACAGCACGGCTGCGTTACTGTCAAATTTGATCAACGAACCGTCAGCACGGCGCACTCCTTTCGAAGTACGAACCACCACCGCATTGTACACCTCGCCTTTCTTGACACGCCCACGTGGCGCAACATCCTTGATGCTGACTTTTATGATATCGCCAATACCAGCGTACCGTCGCCTGGATCCACCCAGCACTTTGATGCACATGATTGAACGAGCACCAGTATTATCCGCGACCTGCAGAATCGATTGCATTTGGATCATTTTTTACTCACTCTTTCCAACTTTTCCCGCCCCGGGATCGAGGCGTGGACAGTATTGGAACCCGTCCGGGTTATGAAATCACCAATTGGTGACTGCAAAAATTAAAGATCTGAAAAACGAAGAGGCCGAATTATAAGCTAATCTTGTCAGGAAAACAAGGTAAAACAAACATTCGCCTATCGGACCCGTCAATAAATCAACTGACTTGGCTGTCCTTCTCCATCAACTTAACTACGCGCCAGGCTTTTGTCTTAGAGAGAGGCCGGCATTCTTCGATGACTACCATATCACCCGGGTGAAACTCATTACTCTCGTCATGAACATGGTATTTTTTCGAACGAACCATAATCTTTCCATAGAGCGGATGCTTAACCTTACGTTCGACCAAGACAGTAATGGTCTTATCCATCTTATCGCTCAACACTTTTCCACTGAGGGTGCGATTTAAATTAGCTTCACTCATGACTGCTTTGCCTTCTGGCTAAGTATGGTTTTCGCGCGCGCGATATCCCGGCGCACGTTAAGTAATTGGTTGGTATTACTCAGCTGCTGTGTCGTATGCTGCATCCGCAGGCCAAACTGAGCCCGCAAAAGCTCTAACAACTCTTTCTGCAACTCTGCTGGATTCAGGGACCTGAGGTCTTTAGTTTTCGTTTTCATAATTAACCGCCTACCTGTCTTACAACAAATGTAGTCAGAATCGGCAACTTGGACGCGGCCAGACGAAATGCTTGTCGCGCCAGCGCTTCATCAACCCCGTCCATTTCATACAGCATTTTGCCGGGTTGAATTTCAGCCACGAAGTACTCCGGATTTCCCTTACCATTACCCATCCGAACCTCTGCCGGTTTATGGGAGATCGGTTTGTCAGGGAATATGCGGATCCAGATACGCCCGCCGCGCTTGATGTGACGACTCATCGCCCGCCGCGCAGCCTCGATCTGTCGCGCGGTTAATCGACCACGGCCAACTGCTTTGAGGCCATATTCCCCAAAACTGACTTTTGCACCGCGGGTTGCAACCCCGGTATTACGTCCTTTTTGCTGTTTGCGGTACTTCGTTCTAGCTGGTTGCTGCATCTTTTGCTCCTGGCTTTATAGTTGCAGACTTGGAGGAAGCTCCCTCAACCGTGTTTTCAGGTTTTCTGGCAATTTTCCTCTCGCTGGTTCTTGCGTCGGTCCGGGGTTCAGCCCTGCCGGCCGGCTTCCTTGCCGGACGTCTGGCCTCTGGTTCTCCCGCGGGAGTCGGTACCTGCGTTGCTGGTCCAATTGCCCCCGATTGATCATTACGTCCAATCACTTCGCCCTTGAATACCCAAACCTTGATTCCGATTACGCCGTATGTGGTCTTGGCCTCTGAAACACCGTAATCCAGATCAGCACGCAGGGTGTGAAGCGGAACACGGCCTTCACGATACCATTCGGTACGAGCAATTTCGATGCCGTTCAATCGACCGGCACTCATGATTTTGATGCCTTGGGCGCCTAAACGCATGGCGTTCTGCATCGCACGTTTCATGGCGCGACGAAACATGATTCGTTTCTCTAACTGCTGCGCAATATTGTCTGCGATCAGTTGCGCATCAATTTCCGGCTTGCGGATTTCCTCGATGTTTACGTGCACCGGAACACCCATGAGCTTTTGCAGCACGCCGCGCAGAACTTCTATATCCTCGCCTTTCTTGCCGATTACGACGCCGGGACGTGAACTGTAAATGGTAATGCGCGCATTCTTGGATGGCCGCTCGATGATTACGCGACCGACTGATGCATGCGCCAATTTCTTTTTAAGATATTCCCGAACCTTGATATCCTCGTTCAGCATCCCTGGGAAATTTTTTGTATTGGCATACCACTTCGACGACCAGTTTTTAAGTACGGAAAGCCGGAAACCCGTCGGATTTATTTTTTGTCCCATAATGTCCTGGTACGTCCTTATTTTTTGTTGCCGGCTTTGTCGCCAACAGTAAGAAGAATATGACAAGTCGGCTTGACGATGCGGTTGCCGCGGCCTTTGGCGCGAGCGCTGGTACGCATCATCGACGGTCCGCGATCCACATATATCGTCGATACCTTTAATTCGTCTATATCCGCTCCATCGTTATGCTCAGCATTGGCGATAGCCGACTCAAGCAGTTTACGAATAATGACGGCGCCTTTTTTCGGACTGAAGGCAAGCAGATTAAGTGCCCGGTCCACCGGTAATCCACGAATCTGGTCCGCTACCAACCGGCCCTTCTGTTCGGATAACCTGACCCCACGCAATACGGCAGTTGTTTGCATAATTGATTATCCCTATCTCTTCGATCCAGCCGCGACTTTTCGGTCGCCTGAATGCCCCTTGAAAGTACGGGTGTGAGAGAATTCTCCAAGCTTGTGCCCCACCATGTTCTCGGTAACGTATACCGGGATATGCTGTTTACCATTATGTACGGCAATCGTTAAACCAATGAAATCCGGCAGAACGGTTGAACGACGCGACCAGGTTTTGATCGGGCGCTTGTCATTGGTTGCACGCGCAGTCTCCACCTTGGCTATCAGATGCAAGTCAACAAATGGACCTTTTTTTACGGAACGTCCCATGATTCATTACCCTTTATTTGAATAACGGCGCCGCACAATCATACCATCGGTACGCTTATTGGCGCGAGTACGGAAACCTTTGGCAGGCGTTCCCCATGGGCTCACCGGATGGCGCCCCGCAGCGGTTTTACCTTCACCCCCACCATGGGGATGATCTACGGGATTCATCACCACCCCGCGCACCGTTGGCCGGATGCCACGCCAGCGCTGTGCACCTGCTTTACCGATCGATCGCAAATTGTGCTCCTCGTTGCCGACCTCGCCGATAGTGGCGCGGCAGTTTACGTGCACCCTTCGGATTTCGCCGGAACGCAGGCGAAGCTGAGCGTAATCCCCCTCACGTGCCAGAAGCTGCACCGACGTACCCGCGGAACGGGCCAGTTGCGCGCCTTTCCCCGGCATCATTTCCACGCAGTGAATTGTGCTGCCCACCGGAATATTGCGCAGTGGCAGCGCGTTACCGTTCTTGATCGGCGCATCCACCCCGCTCATCAATTGCATACCGGCAGCAATGCCGCTCGGCGCGACGATATAACGCCGCTCTCCATCGACATAGCAAAGCAAAGCGAGATTTGCGCTGCGATTCGGATCGTATTCCAGCCGCTCCACCTTGGCGGCGATACCATCCTTGTTACGACGGAAGTCCACGATACGATAATGCTGCTTGTGGCCGCCTCCCATGTGGCGGGTGGTAATGCGACCTTTATTGTTGCGCCCCGCAGTGTGATTTTGCTTCTCCAGGAGCCTGGCATAAGGTTCGCCTTTATGCAAACCCGGATTAACGACTTTGACAACTGCGCGACGGCCGGGAGAGGTTGGTTTGACTTTAACCAGTGCCATTATTTGACCTCCCCTTGAGCAATTTCAGAAAAATTTATTTCCTGACCAGTCTTGATGTTGACATAAGCTTTCTTCCAGTTGCGGCGGCGCCCCATGAAACGGCCAAAACGCTTTTCCTTGCCTTTGACGTTTGCGACCTGCACGCTCTCCACCACGATATTCTGGCCCTTCCACATCAGCTCAACCGCTGCTTTGATCTCGGGCTTCGTCGCATCCTGCGTCACGCGAAAAATCACCTGGTTATGCTTTTCCGCGATGTAGGTAGCCTTTTCCGACACTTGCGGTGACAAAATGACCTGCATCAGGCGTTCCGGATTGAATGTTTGCGTACTCATGCGAGCATTTCCTCCATTTTGGCCAATGCACCGCGAGTTATCAGCACGTTGGCAAAACGCAAAAGGCTGACCGGGTCGACGTGACCCGCTTCCACCACCTTTACGAGAGGCAGATTCCGTGATGATAAATAGAGATTCTCATCCACGCTATCGGTAACGATCATGACCTCACCCAATTTCATATCTTTCAGTTTTCCGGCCAGGATTTTGGTTTTTGGCGTATCCAGGACGAAATTTTCTACCACTGACAATCGATTTTCACGGACGAGCTGGGATAGGATCGCCCCCATACCTGCCCGATACATTTTACGATTGACCTTGTGGCTAAAATTCTCTTCAGGACTGTTGGGAAAGATTTTTCCTCCACCACGCCACAACGGGCTCGACGCCATACCGGCGCGTGCACGTCCCGTACCTTTTTGCCGCCAGGGTTTGCGGGTGGATTTGGCAACATCCGAACGTCCCTTTTGGGCACGGTTTGCGCTACGCGCGTTGGCAAGATAAGCCGTCACCACCTGATGTACCAGGGCTTCGTTGTACTCCCGACCGAAAAGCGAATCAGGAACCGAAACACTGGCAGCCGACTGGCCATCCTCGCCAATGAGCTTAAGTTCCATTATGCACCTCCCTTCTTGCCGGACTTCGTACCACTTTTTGCCGCGGCTTTTGCATCAAGCTTTGCAGCAGGCTTTACAACGATCTTGCTGATCTTTACGCTTGGATGCACCACCACGTCGCCGCCTCTCGATCCGGGTATCGCACCCTTGATGAGCAACAGGCCTCGCTCGGTATCAACCCGCAGCACTTCGAGGTTCTGGGTTGTGCGTTTTACGCTACCTAGATGCCCGGACATGCGCTTTCCGGGAAAGACACGACCAGGGTCCTGCGCCATTCCGATGGAGCCTGGAACGTTATGGGATCTGGAGTTGCCATGGCTGGCGCGATTTGAAGAGAAACCGTGACGCTTGATTACACCAGCATAACCTTTTCCGATGGTGATACCGGTTACATCCACTTTTTGCCCAACCCGGAAAATCTCCGAACCTACGACTGCACCGGGCTTGAGACTATCAGCTACTTCCTGTCCCACGCGAAATTCCTTGAGCACATGACCGGCTTCCACTGCAGCCTTGGCAAAATGCCCCGCTGAAGGTTTATTGACGCGAATGGCGCGGCGCTTGCCGAAAGTGACCTGCACCGCGGAATAACCGTCAGTGGCGGGCGTTTTGACTTGGGTGACACGATTGTTGGACACGTCAAGTACTGTGACCGGCTGGCTATCGCCATCATCGGTGAAAATACGAGTCATGCCAACCTTGCGGCCGACGAGCCCTAAACTCATTTTAATTACCTTTTCAAAAAAGGTGCCGATTACAATTGACCGGCAGGTGCATTTGTTTAAATCAGGGATTCAGATTATTCGTCAAAAAACGATTAACTAAAAATTAAATTCAAAAACTCACAACTTTATTTCCACATCCACCCCAGCGGGAAGGTCCAGCTTCATCAAGGCATCCACTGTTTTATCAGTAGGGTCCATAATGTCCATCAGGCGCAGATGAGTCCGAATCTCGAACTGATCGCGCGACGTCTTGTTGACATGAGGGGATCGCAATACGTCGAAGCGCTCAATGCGCGTCGGCAGAGGCACAGGTCCTTTAACCACCGCCCCCGTCCGTTTGGCGGTCTCAACGATCTCCATCGCGGATTTATCGATCAATCGGTAATCAAACGCTTTCAGACGAATACGTATTTTTTGGCTTTGCATAAACGAACCTCAGGTTGAGGATTTGGATTTCGAATTGATGATTCGGCGTTGTGGCACTAAATCTTGAATCCTATCCTTGATCCTGTTATTACTCGATAATCTTTGCCACCACGCCGGCGCCAACGGTTCTGCCGCCCTCGCGAATGGCAAAACGCAGACCTTCTTCCATCGCTATCGGCGCGATCAGGTTGACCGTCACGGAGACGTTGTCCCCCGGCATAACCATCTCGGTGCCCGCAGGCAATTCAATCGCACCTGTTACGTCGGTGGTACGAAAGTAGAACTGGGGACGATAGCCCTGGAAAAACGGGGTGTGACGCCCACCTTCTTCTTTGCTCAGTACGTATATCTCGGCAGTGAACTTGGTGTGCGGGTTGATGCTGCCAGGCTTGGCCAATACTTGGCCGCGCTCGACGTCTTCCCGCTTGGTGCCTCGCAGCAATACGCCAACGTTGTCGCCAGCCTGCCCCTGGTCCAGCAGTTTCCTGAACATTTCCACGCCGGTACATACTGTCTTGATGGTGGGTTTGAGTCCTACTATCTCGATTTCCTCGCCCACTTTGACGATGCCGCGCTCTACCCGTCCGGTGACCACGGTGCCGCGCCCGGAGATGGAGAAAACGTCTTCCACCGGCATCAGGAAGGGGCCGTCTATCGCGCGAACGGGTTCGGGTATGTAGCTGTCCAGCGCATCGGCCAGCTTGAATATGGAGGGCTCGCCTATGTCGCTCTGGTCGCCTTCGAGTGCTTTCAGGGCAGAACCGATGACGATGGGGGTGTCGTCTCCCGGAAAGTTGTATTTGGACAGCAGTTCGCGCACTTCCATTTCCACCAGTTCCAGCAGTTCGTCGTCATCCACCATGTCCGCTTTGTTCATGTAGACGACGATGTAGGGCACCCCTACCTGACGCGCCAGAAGGATGTGTTCGCGGGTCTGCGGCATCGGCCCGTCCGCAGCCGATACTACCAGTATCGCGCCATCCATCTGCGCCGCACCGGTAATCATGTTCTTGACGTAGTCGGCGTGGCCCGGACAGTCAACGTGCGCATAGTGCCGCTTCACCGTCTCGTACTCGACGTGCGATGTGTTGATGGTGATGCCCCGTGCCTTCTCTTCCGGCGCCGAGTCTATCTGCGCGTAACTCTTCGCTTCACCACCAAACTTCTTCGTCAATACCATGGTGATCGCCGCCGTCAATGTGGTCTTGCCATGATCCACATGCCCTATCGTGCCAACGTTTACGTGCGGCTTCGTCCGCTCAAATTTACTCTTTGCCATGATCGTTCCTTTACTTGATTACCGTTATTTCTTATTAATAATTGCTTCAGCCACACTTCTCGGCGCTTCGGAATACTGTTTGAATTCCATGGTATAAGTCGCACGCCCCTGAGTCGCGGATCGCAGCGAAGTGGAGTAGCCAAACATTTCCGCCAGCGGAACTTCCGCACGTATCACCTTGAGGCCGGGCAAGTCGTCCATACCCTGGATCATTCCGCGACGGGATGACAAGTCGCCTACTACATTGCCCATGAAATCCGCTGGCGTTTCCACTTCCACCGCCATCATCGGTTCCAGCAACACTGGACTCGCCTTGCGCATCCCGTCCTTGAACGCAATAGAAGCGGCCATTTTGAACGCATTCTCGTTCGAATCAACGTCGTGATAAGAACCATCAAATAAAGTAACTTTAGCGTCCACTACTGGAAAGCCTGCCAACACCCCATTCGGCAGTGTCTCCAGCAATCCTTTTTCTACCGCCGGAATGTATTCGCGCGGCACCGTTCCACCCTTGATGGCATCAACGAACTCAAATCCCTTACCCGCTTCGTTCGGCTCCAGCTTGAGCCAGACGTGACCATACTGACCCCGTCCACCGGACTGCTTGATGAATTTACCTTCGATCTCCACCGACTTCTTGATGGCTTCACGATAAGCCACTTGTGGAGCACCCACGTTGGCTTCCACACCAAATTCCCGCTTCATCCGCTCTACAATAATTTCGAGATGCAGTTCACCCATGCCGGAAATAATAGTTTGACCAGACTCTTCGTCGGTGCGAACGCGAAAGGACGGATCTTCCTGCGCCAGACGGTTCAATGCCATTCCCATTTTTTCCTGGTCAAGCTTTGTCTTCGGCTCCACCGCAACGTGAATCACGGGCTCCGGAAATATCATCCGTTCCAACGTGATCACTGCGGTTGGATCGCACAAGGTGTCACCGGTAACGGCTTCTTTCAAGCCTACCGCGGCGGCGATGTCGCCAGCCCTCACTTCCTTGATTTCCTCTCGCTGATTGGCATGCATCTGCAGCAACCTTCCAATCCGTTCCTTTCGTCCCTTAAGGGGGTTATAGATGGTATCACCGGAAGACACCACGCCAGAGTAAACGCGGAAAAAGATCAATTGGCCAACATAGGGGTCGGTGGCAATTTTGAATGCCAATCCAGAAAACGGCTCCGCGTCATCCGCATGGCGTTCATCATGCCCACCCTTCTCATCTTCTCCATTGATCGCGCTGATATCTACTGGTGAAGGCAAGTAGTCCAGCACGGCGTCCAGCATCGCCTGTACACCCTTGTTCTTGAATGCCGAACCACAAAGCATGGGAACGATCTCGTTGCTGATCGTACGAATGCGCAGCCCTTTCTTGATGTCAGCGGGAGATAAATCACCCTCTTCAAGATATTTGTTCATCAACTCTTCATTCGCTTCGGCGGCGGTTTCCACCATTTTTTCACGCCACTGCTTGGCATTCCCTAGTAAATCGGCAGGTATATCGCGCTCCTCAAACTTAAGCCCCTGGCTCGCATCGTCCCAGTAGATGCCTTTCATCTTTATCAGATCGATAACACCTTCAAATTTATCTTCCGCACCGATAGGTAACTGTACGGGTACCGGATGCGCTTTCAGACGAGATTGAATCTGTTCATGAACGCGCATGAAATTGGCACCAGCGCGATCCATCTTATTGACGAATGCGAGTCGCGGAACCTTGTATTTATTGGCTTGACGCCATACTGTTTCAGTCTGAGGCTGCACTCCGCCAACGGCGCAGAATACGGTGCAAGCCCCGTCGAGGACACGCAGCGATCGCTCGACTTCGATGGTGAAGTCAACGTGACCCGGGGTGTCGATAATATTGATGCGATGATCGGGATAGTTCTTTTCCATCCCCTTCCAAAAGCAAGTGGTCGCCGCGGAAGTGATGGTGATGCCGCGCTCCTGCTCCTGCTCCATCCAATCCATCGTCGCCGCGCCGTCATGCACTTCGCCAATTTTGTGCGATACACCGGTATAGAACAATATACGTTCCGTGGTCGTAGTCTTGCCGGCGTCGATATGCGCCATTACGCCGATATTCCGATAACGCTCGATAGGAGTTTTTCTTGCCACGATTCTTGAACCTTAAGGTTTTATTTGTCGGGAGCAAAGCGTCCCGACAAGTAATAAAATGAATTTTTTGCGGGAACAGGTCAGCCAGGAACCTGAATTTCGGTGATTGTTACCGTCACTGCCGCTAGAACCGATAATGTGCAAATGCCTTATTGGCTTCGGCCATACGATGAACTTCCTCACGCTTCTTGACCGCGCCGCCTCGACCTTCGGCTGCTTCCGCCAATTCACCGGCAAGCCGCGCGCCCATTGATTTTTCCGCTCGTTTCCGTGCAGCATCGCGCAGCCAACGCATCGCCAGCGCATTACGCCGAATGGATCGCACCTCTACCGGGACCTGATAGTTGGCTCCGCCGACACGACGGCTTTTTACTTCCACCATGGGACGAACATTGGATAGCGCTTGCGTGAATACTTCTACCGGATCCTTGCCCGTTTTCTTCTGGATCTGATCCATTGCGCCATAAATAATTCGTTCCGCTACCGATTTCTTTCCCCGAGTCATCAGCACATTGACGAATTTCGCCACCTCGGTACTGTGATACTTGGGGTCCGGCAAAATTTCTCGTTTGGGAACTTCTCTCCGTCTTGGCATTTTCTAACCTTGGGGGTAATTATTCAGCTTAAGTGACAATGTGTTCAGTTCGATATTTATTATCCAGCGCCCGGCCTTCAAGCCGTTCTTAAGCCTATTTCGGCCTTTTGGCACCATATTTGGAACGACTCTGTTTGCGATCCTTTACGCCGGCGGTATCCAGACTACCTCTAACAGTGTGATAGCGAACACCCGGCAAATCCTTGACGCGACCGCCACGAATCAGCACTACGGAGTGTTCCTGTAGATTATGCCCCTCTCCGCCGATATAACTGGACACCTCAAAACCGTTAGTCAGGCGAACCCTCGCCACCTTGCGTAAAGCCGAGTTCGGTTTTTTTGGCGTAGTGGTATAGACGCGCGTGCATACTCCCCGTTTTTGGGGGCTGTTTCCCAGCGCTGGAACCTTGCTCTTCACACGTCTCGCCGCACGAGGCTTGCGTACTAACTGACTGATTGTCGGCATTTTATTCTCTACAAAATCGGGAAGGTGTTATAACCGTCCCGCTGGCAATATGAAATTTTTTACCCTTTCGCGCCAGATATTTCTATCCAGGGACGGCTAAAAAACTGCGAATTCTAGGGGGTTTATCATGTGATGTCAAGCTAAAGTCTTTTTTGGTTTCTGATGAAAAGACAATTCTCCGGATCTTAAATGCCTGTTCTCAAATGGTCTTTGGGCGTCCCTCGTACTCTTATCCGGGCAAATGGCGTGCGTACGGCTGGAAGGCTCTCTGGCAGGACGATGCATTCATGGTATAGCTGCCATCTGCGTGATAGCGGCAGCACCTGTGATCTGGATCGCGCTTATCGCTGCCCGGCAATAGCATCAAAATAGTATTTATAAGATGCCTACTGCAGAACGCGCCTACTTCGGCGATCAACCCGCATTAGCCGGAAAGCTAGACTGGGAATCTGCTCGACTGGATTATTTACGCGAAAACCAAACGTCGGCATATCCGGTATTTAATGTCAGCTCGAGACAGCACGAACTTCGCGCCGCTTTGCGGTAAGCGCATGGCTGCCCAGCTTCTTCAATACCTCCCAGGCCGGTCCAGGAAACTTGTGCAATTTTATCATCACATCCTCAAGTGCTTCCAGGAACCAATCCACATCAGCTTCGCTGATATTCAAGGGTGGAAGAATTTTTACGATAGGCATGGCGTGCCCTGCTACCTGAGTCAAGATATGATGATCGTCCAGGAGAGGAAGAACGATCGCCTGGGCAAAGAGATTCTCATCCATCTTGTTGACCATGGCCCATGCCGCTCTGAGAGACATCGATTCCGGTTGGCCGAACTCGATGGCAATCATGAGGCCACGTTGACGCACCCCCTTCAGAAATTCGAAGCGGGGCACCATGGCCTCGATACCCTCGCGAAAACGCGCACCCAACTCGATGGCGCGATCGGTAAGCTTCTCATCGTCCAGAACGCTGAGTGAGGCCAAGCCCGCCGCCATTGCCATATTCCCCATACCGAACGTCGAAGCATGAACGATCGCGCGATGCATGCCGTCGTAAACGCTATCATAAACTGCACGGCGCGTAATAGTCGCACCCAGCGGGATATAGCCACCCGAAATCGCTTTGGAGAGACAGATGATATCAGGGCGGAGTCCCTCAACCCATTGGCTGGCCAGAAACCGCCCCGTCCGCCCCATGCCCGATTGAACTTCGTCACAAATCATCAGCGTGCCATATTTCCGGCACAACTCCTGAGCGCCAAGGATATATTCATCACTGGCTATATTAACACCCTTGCCTTGGATAGGCTCAAGGACAAAGGCAGCAACGTCGCCCCGAGCAAGACGTGACTCGAGGCCGACCAGATCACCAAGTTTTACTTCCGAGCTACCGGGAAGCATTGGTTCGAAACCCCTCCGAAAACTCGCTTCTCCATTCAGTGATAGCGCCCCCATGGTCAGACCATGGAAGGCCTTGGCAAGATGCGCGGTGCAAGGCCGCCCTGTATACGCACGCGCGAATTTGATCGCAGCTTCGATCGCTTCGGTCCCGGAGTTGCTGAAATAAACGGTATCCAGACCGGGCGGCATGCGCTTCACGAGTTCGCGTGCCAGCGCAGCCGCGAGGGGTGGAGCGTCGAAACCGATCCATCCGGGAAAGTCGGAGTCCAGCACCTGCTGCAACGCACCGCGAATGGCAGGATGGCGGCGTCCAAAATTGAAAACGCCCCAGTTGGTCAGGAAATCAAGGTAGCGCGTGCCATGCTCATCCCAAAGATAAGGACCCTCGCCTCGCACCCACGTTCGATTGAAACCGAGCGTGCGTAGTACCTTGACGAACACCGGATTTATATAATCTTCGTAAAGTTCGAAGTTTTTGCCACGTGTCTCGGCAATTATGGCTTCAATATCAATAGGCATAATTTAGTTTTCCACCAGACATAAATATGATGTTGGCGTTATCTCGCATGGCAGTCTCTGATCAATCCCTTTATTCGTTAGACAGTATATCCGCTATTTCGCATTTCCCCCGCATCTTCCTCTCCCAGACCAGACTTCTCTCCTGCGTTTAACAACAGTTTCTGTTTTTTGCGCGTATTATGAAAGGCAAGACCCGTGCCCGCAGGAATAAGCCGACCGACGATGACATTTTCTTTCAAGCCTCGCAGATCATCCCGCTTGCCCATGATAGCCGCTTCAGTGAGCACGCGTGTGGTTTCCTGAAAGGAAGCTGCCGAAATGAACGAATCGGTGGAAAGCGACGCCTTGGTGATACCCAGGAGCATGAATTCATAGGTTGCCGGCTGCTTGTCCTCGGCCACCACGCTTTCGTTTTCCGACAGCATGTCCGCACGTTCAACTTGCTCACCCGGAATAAAGCGTGTATCCCCCGCATCCACAATTTGGATACGCCGCAACATCTGGCGCACGATTACTTCGATGTGCTTGTCATTGATCTTGACACCTTGCAGTCGATACACATCCTGGACCTCGTCAGTGATATAACGTGCAAGCGCTTCTACGCCTAGCAAACGGAGAATATCGTGCGGATCGGCGGGCCCATCGACGATGCTCTCTCCTTTATTAACGACCTGGCCATCGTGGGCCGTGACGTGCTTTTCCTTGGGAATCAGATACTCATGCGAGATCCCGTCCAGATCGGTAATTACCAGGCGTTGCTTACCTTTGGTATCCTTGCCGAAGGATACGATACCGGTGACCTCCGCCAATACGCCGGCATCCTTGGGAGAACGCGCTTCAAACAGTTCCGCGACACGGGGCAGGCCGCCGGTGATGTCGCGTGTTTTTGAACTTTCCTGCGGGATACGCGCCAGTACTTCGCCTACGCTGACCTGCTGCCCATCCCGGACCGTAATAACGGAACCGATTTGAAAGGTGATGCTGACCGATAAAACACTCCCGGCAAGCCGCACTTCCTTGCCATCTTCATCCAGAAGCTTCACCATCGGACGCAAACCCTTCGTCTGCACCACGCCACGCCGCTTCGGATCAATCACGACAAGCGTAGACAAGCCAGTGACTTCGTCTATCTGCTTAGCCACCGTCACGCCTTCTTCCACGTTCTCGAAGCGAACCTTGCCGGCGTACTCGGTAATGATGGGGCGAGTATGCGGATCCCACGCCGCCAGGATCTGCCCTGCTTTGACCACTTCACCGTCGCGGATCAGCAATGTCGCTCCATAAGGCGCTTTATGACGTTCGCGCTCGCGGCCGTTATCGTCATGTACCACCACTTCGCCGCTGCGGGAGATTGCAATCAGCTCGTTGCGCGAATTGGTAACATACCGCATGGTCGGAGAATAACGCACAATACCGTTGGACTTGCTCTCGACCTGACTTGCTACAGCGGTTCTGGAAGCAGCGCCACCGATGTGGAACGTGCGCATCGTGAGCTGAGTACCCGGCTCACCTATCGACTGGGCAGCAATCACCCCCACGGCTTCACCTACGTTCACCGGCGTGCCGCGTCCCAGGTCGCGCCCATAGCACTTGGCACATAAACCATAACGGGTTTCGCAGGTCAGCGGGGTACGTACTTTTACCTCATCTATACCCAATGCTTCAATGGTGTCGACTGCGCTCTCATCCAGCAGGGCGCCGGCCGGATAAATCACGGCTTGCTGCTCCGGATTGATGACATCGTTCGCGACCACCCGTCCGAGTATGCGTTCTCTCAGTGCTTCAATGACCTCGCCACCTTCGACCAAGGCCTTCATTACAACGCCATTACTCGTGCCGCAGTCGTCCTGGGTCACCACGAGATCCTGTGTTACATCGACGAGGCGACGGGTAAGATAACCGGAGTTGGCAGTCTTCAATGCGGTATCGGCCAAGCCTTTGCGGGCACCATGGGTTGAAATGAAATACTGCAGTACGTTCAACCCTTCGCGGAAGTTCGCCGTGATGGGCGTCTCGATGATCGAACCATCAGGTTTGGCCATCAAGCCGCGCATACCTGCCAACTGGCGAATCTGGGCAGCGGAACCTCGCGCACCCGAATCTGCCATCATATATATCGAATTGAAGGATTCTTGCGTCAGTGCCTTGCCTTTCTTGTCTTTTTTGACTTCTCCAGTTTCCAGATCGAGTATCGGCTCGACCCCCAACTGATCCATCATGGCTTTAGCCACCTGATCGCCAGCACGACCCCATATATCCACTACCTTGTTATAGCGTTCGCCTTGTGTCACCAAACCTGAAGTGTACTGAACCTCAATTTCCTGCACTTCCCTTTCTGAAGCACCGATGATGTCATTCTTCTGTACCGGCGTCAGCATGTCGTCCAGACAGATCGATATCCCCGCGCGCGTGGCATAAGTGAACCCCGCGTACATCAATTTGTCCGCAAAAATGACTGTTTCGCGAAGTCCGCAGCGCCGGAAGCTGGCATTGATGAGCTTGGAAATCTCCTTCTTCTTGAGCACCTTGTTCATCAGCGGAAAAGGCAGGCCGGCGGGGAGAATTTCGGACAGCAGCGCTCGCCCTACAGTGGTGTCATAACGCGTGGTTTTCTCATGACGTTCGCCATCGGCGTCTACGTCATACTCCTTGATTCTCACTGTAATTCTGGCATTCAGCTCGATTATGCGGCTTTCATAGGCGCGAGAAACTTCGCTGATGTTGGCGAACATCATGCCTTCGCCACGAGCATTGATTTTTTCCCGTGTGGTGTAGTACAACCCCAGCACGATATCCTGAGACGGCACGATGACCGGTTCCCCATTTGCCGGCGACAAGACATTGTTGGTCGACATCATGAGTGTGCGGCATTCCATTTGCGCTTCCAGCGATAGCGGCACGTGAACCGCCATCTGGTCGCCGTCGAAGTCGGCGTTGAATGCGGCGCATACCAATGGATGCAACTGGATTGCCTTGCCTTCGATCAGTACCGGCTCGAATGCCTGAATTCCAAGCCGATGCAATGTCGGAGCCCGGTTCAGCATTACCGGATGCTGGCGAATAACGTCCTCAAGAATATCCCAGACGACAGGGCTCTCGTTTTCCACCTCCCGCTTGGCCGCCTTTATGGTACTCGCGATACCCATTATTTCGAGTTTATTGAAGATAAACGGCTTGAATAATTCCAACGCCATTTTCTTCGGCAAGCCACATTGGTGCAGCTTGAGCTGCGGGCCGACCACGATGACCGACCGTCCGGAGTAATCCACACGTTTGCCCAGCAGGTTCTGGCGGAACCGCCCACCTTTGCCCTTGATCATGTCGGCGAGTGATTTTAACGGCCGCTTATTGGCGCCGGTCATGGCTTTGCCGCGGCGGCCGTTATCCAGCAATGAATCAACCGCCTCCTGCAGCATGCGCTTCTCATTGCGCACGATAATTTCCGGCGCCTTCAACTCTAGCAAACGCTTCAAGCGATTGTTGCGGTTTATAACGCGACGATACAAGTCATTCAGATCAGAAGTGGCGAAGCGCCCACCATCCAGCGGCACCAAGGGGCGCAATTCGGGCGGCAGTACGGGCAGGACAGCCAAAACCATCCACTCCGGTTTAATCCCGGATTTACAGAATGCCTCCAATACTTTCAGGCGCTTGGAGATTTTCTTCATCTTCGTTTCCGAGCCGGTTGTTCCCATCTCGCGCCGAAGATTATCAATCTCAACACGAATGTTGAGATTGCCCAATAAATCGCGTACACCTTCCGCGCCCATGCTCGCTCGAAAATCGTCGCCGTATTCTTCTGTTTTTGCACGATAGTCGTCATCCGTCAACAACTGACACCGCTGAAGAGGCGTCATGCCGGGATCCGTTACCACATAAGCTTCGAAATAGAGTACGCGCTCAATATCACGCAAGGTCATATCCAGAACCATGCCCAAGCGGGATGGCAACGATTTCAGGAACCAGATGTGCGCTACCGGCGAAGCCAGTTCAATATGACCCATACGCTCACGCCGAACCTTCGACAGCGTAACTTCAACACCGCATTTCTCGCAGATCACGCCGCGATGTTTCAGACGTTTATATTTTCCGCACAGACACTCGTAATCCTTTACCGGGCCGAAGATCTTTGCGCAGAACAGGCCGTCCCGTTCCGGCTTGAATGTACGGTAATTGATGGTTTCCGGCTTCTTGACCTCACCATAGGACCAAGAGCGTATTTTCTCGGGAGAAGCCAGACCGATCTTGATCGAATCGAACTCTTCCTTCTGGGTAACCTGTTTGAATAAATCAAGCAGTGCTTTCATTTGTCACTCCTGTTGATCAGGGATCGATACATAAAATTTCCGGTGGAAAAGCGAGGAAAAAATAACCCTTCCATACCTCTACACAACATGGCTAATGCCGATCCAAATCAATATCCATTGCCAGCGAGCGGATTTCCTTCACCAGTACGTTGAATGATTCAGGCATGCCCGCGTCGATCTTGTGGTCGCCCTTGACAATGCTCTCGTACACCTTGGTGCGCCCATTCACATCGTCGGACTTGACCGTCAGCATTTCCTGCAGGGTATAGGCGGCGCCGTACGCTTCCAGTGCCCACACTTCCATTTCGCCAAAGCGCTGACCTCCGAACTGAGCCTTGCCACCAAGCGGTTGCTGGGTTACGAGGCTGTAAGGGCCGGTTGATCGCGCATGCATCTTATCGTCCACCAGATGATGCAACTTCAGCACATGCATATAGCCCACAGTAACAGGACGATCGAACGCCTCACCGGTTCTGCCGTCGTGAAGCGTCACCTGACCGGACCTGGGGAGACCCGCAAGTTCCAGCATATCCTTGATTTCGTGCTCGGTAGCGCCGTCGAACACAGGGGTTGCGAAAGGCACGCCATCCGTCAGATTTGTCGCCAGATCCAGGATCTCCACATCCGTAAGCGAAGCAATGTCTTCTTGCTTACCACTCGTATTATAGATCTTGTCGAGAAAATCCCGGATCTCGGCAGTCTGGCCGCCGACGCGAAGCATATCGCCGATCTTGATTCCCAATCCCTTCGCTGCCCATCCGAGATGGGTTTCCAGAATCTGGCCCACGTTCATGCGCGACGGTACACCCAAGGGGTTCAGTACTACGTCTACGGGAGTACCATCCGCCATGTAAGGCATATCTTCTACCGGCACTATCTTCGAAATAACACCCTTATTACCATGACGCCCAGCCATTTTGTCTCCCGGCTGCAGCCGCCGCTTTACCGCGACATAAACCTTTACCATTTTCTGCACGCCCGGCGGTAATTCATCGCCTTGGGTAAGCTTCTTTTTCTTCTCCTCGAAAGCGTCATCGAATGCCTTGCGTTTCTGCGCCAGACCTTCCTCGATCTGTTCGAGCTGCAGGCTTGTCTCTTCATCGGAAAGACGAATGTCGAACCAGTGATGCGGATCGATACTATCGAGATATTCCTTGGTGACAGGTGCGCCCTTGACGAGCTTTTTAGGCCCACCAGTTGCTATCTTACCCTTGAGCAAGCGCTCGATACGAGCAAATGCGTCCCCTTCCACAATCCGCATCTGGTCAGCCAGATCCTTCTTGTATCGCTTCAGTTCATCATCGATGATCTGCTGGGCGCGTTTGTCACGTTCTATACCTTCCCGGGTAAAGACCTGCACGTCGATGACCGTACCGGAAATACCTGACGGCACTCGCAGCGATGTATCCTTGACGTCGGAAGCCTTCTCGCCAAAAATAGCACGCAGAAGCTTTTCTTCAGGCGTCAATTGGGTTTCGCCTTTGGGCGTGACTTTTCCTACCAATACGTCGCCGGCCTCTACTTCTGCCCCGATATGAACGATGCCGGAGGCATCCAGGCGTCCAAGCTGTACTTCCGACAGGTTGGAAATATCACCCGTAATCTCCTCCGTTCCCAGTTTTGTATCACGGCTCACCACCGACAGTTCTTCGATATGGATAGACGTGAAACGATCGTTGGCAACGATACGCTCGGAGATGAGAATCGAATCCTCGAAGTTGTAGCCATTCCATGGCATAAATGCCACCAACATATTCTGCCCCAGCGCCAGTTCACCTTTGTCCGTTGAGGCGCCGTCCGCCACCACGTCGCCGCGTGCAATTATGTCGCCCACTTTCACCAGTGGCCGCTGGTTGATATTGGTGTTCTGGTTGGAGCGGGTGTATTTGATCAGGTTGTATATGTCTACACCCACTTCGCCCACGCGCGTTTCAATATCATGTACCCGCACCACGATACGGCTCGCATCCACATAATCCACGATACCGCCTCGTACCGCCTTTACCGCTGTTCCGGAATCCACCGCAACCACCCGTTCGATACCGGTGCCAACCAGAGGCTTCTCCGCACGCAGGCACGGGACCGCCTGCCGTTGCATGTTGGAGCCCATCAGCGCGCGATTGGCGTCATCGTGTTCCAGAAAGGGAATCAACGACGCGGCTACCGACACGATCTGAGCGGGCGCCACATCCATGTACTCGATCCGATCCGGGCTTGAAAGGGTAAATTCGTTCTTGTGACGGCAAGAAACAATGTCGTTGGTAAAATTCCCACTGCTATCCAGTTCTGCATTTGCCTGGGCAATCACAAATTGACCTTCTTCAATCGCCGACAGATAGTCGATCTCTTCGGTGACATGGCCGTTCTTCACTTTACTGTATGGGGTTTCCATGAAGCCATATTCATTGGTCCGGGCATACAGCGCCAGTGAGTTTATCAATCCGATATTGGGGCCTTCCGGTGTCTCAATCGGACATACCCGGCCATAGTGAGTGGGGTGTACGTCACGCACCTCAAACCCTGCCCGCTCGCGCGTCAACCCGCCCGGGCCCAACGCGGACACTCGGCGTTTATGCGTGATTTCGGAAAGCGGATTGGTCTGATCCATGAATTGCGATAGTTGACTGGAGCCAAAGAACTCGCGTACCGCAGCCGATACCGGCTTCGCGTTGATCAAATCATGCGGCATCAGATTATCTGACTCAGCCTGGCTGAGCCGCTCTTTTACCGCTCTTTCGACCCGTACTAGGCCCGAACGAAACTGATTTTCCGCCAGTTCGCCGACCGAGCGCACGCGACGATTACCTAGGTGATCGATATCGTCGATTTCACCACGGCCATTACGCAATTCGACCAGAATCCTGATCACTGCAATAATGTCGTCATTGGACAGCGTTGTAGAACCATCCAGTTCAGTCTTGCCTATGCGGCGATTGAATTTCATCCGCCCCACCACTGAAAGATCATAGCGTTCGGGTGCGTAGAACAATCCGTTGAACAACGCCTTGACAGCGTCTTCGGTAGGTGGTTCACCGGGGCGCATCATCCGGTAGATGGCTACCTGCGCCGCCATCTGGTCCGCGGTCTCGTCTATTCTCAGTGTTTGCGATATATATGCACCCTGATCAAGATCGTTTGTGTAAATGGTGTGGATCTCTTTTATATCCGCCTCGCGCAGCTTAGCGAGCAGCGTTTCCGTGATCTCGTCGTTGGCAAGCGCCAGGACTTCGCCTGTTTCCTTATCTACCACGTTATGGCCTAGTATGCGGCCCAGCAGAAAGTCTTCCGAAACTGCAAGTTTGTCTATGCCGGCTTGCTGCATCTCACGAACGTGCTTGACGGTGATACGCTTGTCTTTCTGGACAATGACTTTGCCGCTTTTGGACACGATATCGAAACGGGCGGTATCACCACGCAAACGTTCCGGTATCAGTTCAAAGAGGATTCCCTTCTGCGGCAGGTGGAAGGTATCAAATGAAAAGAAGCCCGCAAGAATTTGCTCCGGCGTATAGCCTATTGCTTTGAGCAAAACAGTAATCGGCATTTTGCGACGACGGTCGACGCGGAAGTAGAGGTAATCCTTGGGGTCAAACTCGAAATCCAGCCAGGAACCGCGGTAGGGAATAATGCGCGCAGAGAAGAGCAATTTACCGGACGAATGTGTTTTACCCCGATCATGCTCGAAAAATACCCCGGGTGAGCGGTGCAATTGAGACACGATCACGCGCTCAGTTCCATTGATAACGAACGAACCCGTGTTGGTCATGAGCGGAATCTCGCCCATGTAGACTTCCTGTTCCTTTACCTCCTTCACGGTTGGCTTGGAAGCCTCCTTATCCATGATCGTCAAGCGGACTTTTGCCCGCAAGGGAGAAGCGTAGGTTAGGCCGCGCTGCTGGCATTCCTTGACGTCAAACGGCGGCATGCCAAGCACGTAATTAACGAAGTCGAGGCGGGCATTCTTGGAATGGCTCTCGATCGGAAAAATCGACATGAACGCGGCCTGCAATCCTTCGGTGGCGCGAAAATCAGGGTCGACTTGAGCTTGCAGAAAAGCTGCGTAAGACTCGATTTGAGTAGCGAGAAGAAAGGGAATCGGCAAAACGCTGGCACGCTTTGCGAAACTTTTACGGATACGTTTTTTCTCGGTAAACGAATAGCTCATGGAATCTCTCCGGGGGGTCAGAAGACAGATGGACAGAAAATTGGAGCAGAGTACCTTTTTTTAGCTACCGTGCTGAGTGTTCTGGCGCATAAAAATGCGGGAATCCGAACGTTAAAATAGCCAGTATCTGGCGGCGTCTTTCACGCCGCCAGCTGGTCTTATCGTTTTATCTTATTTGATCTCGGCAGTTGCGCCGGCTTCGGTCAGCTGTTTCTGGATGGCCTCCGCATCGGCTTTGGCGATACCTTCCTTGACGGCTTTGGGTGCACCGTCCACCAGATCTTTCGCTTCTTTCAAACCCAGTCCGGTAACCGCGCGCACTACTTTGATCACGTTTACCTTGCTATCGCCCACGGCGGTCAGCATTACGGTAAATTCCGTTTGCTCTTCCACAGCGGCTGCGGCACCACCTGCGGCGGGTGCAGCCGCCACGACGGTAGCAGCGGCAGCGGAAACGCCAAATTTCTCTTCCATTTCCTTAATCAGCTGAGAAAGCTCCAGCACGGTCATATTTGCAATCGATTCTAAAATTTCTGCTTTGGCTATCGCCATGGTTTTCTCCTGATAATTAACCTGATTGATTACGATCTCGAAATACTAAAACCGGACTAAGCGGCTTGTTTTTGGTCACGGACAGCTGCAACGCCGCGGACAAAACGGGTAGGCACTTCATTGAGTGTTCGAACAAAATTGGCGATGGGTGCTTGCATCGTACCCAACAGTTTCGCAAGCAGCTCGTCACGGCTTGGGAGAGAAGCAAGACTTGCGACGTCATTGCTGGACATCAACAAATTAGCCATGGCGCCAGCTTTGATCACCAACTTATCATTGGTCCTGGAAAACTCATACAGCACCTTGGCCGCCGCAACTGGATCACTTCCGATACCATAGACGAGCGGACCGACCATGTGTCCGGAAAGCTTCGAAAATGGTGTATCTGAAATTGCTCTACGCGCGAGCGAGTTTTTGACGACCCTGAAATATATTCCCGATTGACGCGCCTTCGCGCGCAATTGCGTCATATGTCCAACGGTAAGACCGCGGTACTCCGCGATAATGATTGCCTGCGCATTCGCCACCTGAGCGCTTACTTCAGCAATTACCGCTTTCTTTTCTTCTAAATTTAGACTCAAGGGCATTCTCCATCAGTAAAAAGCGACGCCGAGCTCAGATTTTGGTATTGATATTGATTGATATGGGTATACCCATAAAACTCAAAACCAACCTGACAATCTACTCAGCTATCGCGAACCGGCGACCTTAAATCAGGAGTTCAATCTGTTCCTGTTTTTGCGGCACGCCATCTGCGCTGGGTGCCTGAGATGGAGAAAAACAGAAGCGAGAGCGATACAAGCACTGCTCAGCCTCTCTCCCATCTCTACTTGCAATTAAGTTCCAAGCAATGGTTTGCATTCAATAGACTGCTTCACAGCTTATTGTTACGCTCTGCCACTGCTTAACAACCCCAACGGTCTTTGACAACCCGTCGAATAGGTACAACATGTTAGGTACAGCATGCCTTTCCGACGGCCCAAAGCCTTACAAACAAAACCATTAAAAGTTGACGCATTTAAAGCTTAACGCATGCTAGCCTGATCCACACGGACGCCTGTTCCCATGGTGCTGGAAACCGAGATCTTTCTAAGATAAACACCTTTGGAGGCAGCGGGTTTAGACTTGTTGAGCGCATCCAGCAGCGCCAGCATATTTTGTATCAGCGCGTCTACGGTAAACGATGCGCGGCCGATAGTGCACTGAACGATGCCAGCTTTATCAGCGCGATATTGCACTTGACCTGCCTTGGCATTTTTTACCGCACCCGCAACATCCGGCGTCACCGTACCCACCTTGGGATTGGGCATCAACCCGCGCGGCCCCAGTATCTGCCCCAATTGTCCGACAATACGCATGGCATCAGGGCTTGCGATAGCCACATCAAAATCGATATTGCCTGCTTTGATCTGTTCCGCAAGATCCTCAAACCCGACAATATCCGCACCGGCTGCAAGCGCCTCCTTAGCCTTATCACCCTGGGCAAACACGGCGACACGCACTGTTTTGCCAATGCCTGCAGGCAGAACCACCGAGCCGCGAACAGCCTGGTCGGATTTTTTTGCATCAATACCTAAATTCACCGCCACGTCGATGGATTCGTCAAATTTTGCAGTGGCGGTTTCCTTGATGATCTTGAGAGCGTCCGGTAGGGGATAAAACTTGCTACGATCGACTTTTTCGATAATCGCCTTGAAACGTTTGGATACGTGTGCCATTTATATGCCCTCCACTTCGACGCCCATGCTGCGGGCACTGCCGGCAATAGTGCGCACTGCGGCATCCATGTCCGCCGCTGTCAAGTCCGGTGTTTTTATTTTGGCGATTTCTTCTGCCTGTTTCCGTGTCAACCGGCCTATTTTATCGGAATGAGGCTTGGGACTGCCTTTGCTGACGCCCACCGCTTTCTTTATCAGAACGGTCGCCGGCGTAGTTTTCATGGTGAAAGTGAAGCTCTTGTCGGCGTAAGCGGTAATAACAACCGGTACCGGCAGCCCAACTTCCATTTTCTGAGTCGCGGCGTTAAACGCCTTACAAAACTCCATGATATTCAATCCTCGCTGGCCAAGCGCAGGACCTATCGGTGGGCTAGGGTTGGCTTTGCCTGCCGCGACTTGCAATTTGATATAGCCGACTATCTTTTTTGCCACAATAATTCTCCTTTTGGGTACAAACGAACGTTACTACGCTCTCCCCGTTAACAACAAACAGGGCGGCATGCTCAATCCTGAGCGCCAACCCATTCCACTCTATCTCTAGGCTTTTTCGACTTGACTGAAATCCAGCTCTACTGGCGTGGGCCGGCCAAAAATGGAAACCGAAACCCTGATCTTGCTCTTGTCATAGTTGACATCTTCCACGTTACCGTGGAAATCGGTGAACGGCCCTTCCTTGACGCGAACTGCCTCGCCCGTTTCAAAAAGAACCTTGGGCTTGGGTTTCTCCACTCCTTCCTGAATCTGATGAAGAATATTCTGTACTTCCTTGTCGCTGATGGGTGTCGGCTTCATGGCCGAACCCCCGATAAAGCCCGTTACCTTAGCCGTATTCTTGACCAGGTGCCATGTCTCGTCGGTCATCTCCATCTCGACCAGTACATAGCCCGGAAAAAATTTCCGTTCGCTGAGATTCTTCTGACCTCCTTTCATCTCAATAACTTCTTCTACCGGAACAAGTATCTGTCCAAATTTTTCCTGCATTCCGGCACGATTGATTCGTTCCTTCAACGCGCGCTGCACACCCTTTTCAAATCCGGAGTAGGCATGAACCACATACCACTTTTTATCCATCACCCCTCCTGTCCCATCAGATATTTCACCGCCATCAACAAGCCCGCGTCTACCATCCATAAAAACAGAGCCATTACCAGAACAAAACCAAAAACTATTCCGGTAGTTTGCATCGTTTCTTTACGGGTCGGCCATACAACTTTCCGGGTTTCTTCCGATGACTCTCTACTGAACGCATAGAACTGTTTGCCTTGGGTAGTAAACCAGACCACCACCGCCGCAAGAACGATACCGGCGAGCACGGAAATAACGCGTATTACCATGGCGCTATCGCTCAGGTAATAGAAACCGGCAATACCCGCGATCAACAGCAGAAGCGCGAATCCCAACTTGATCTTATCCACTACTCTATCCCACTCTGCCTGTAATGCTTATCAGTAAATGAAGCGGTGCAGGAGCTGATCATACGACTTGCAACCTCAGCTCTTCATGCAATATGTTGGTGGTATTATGAAGCTTTTGCTTCCCTAGAAAAATATGCAGTAAGCTATGATGACTCTCAATAGCGTCTCTTAGGGTGGCAGGCCAGGAGGGCATCGAACCCCCAACCTTCGGTTTTGGAGACCGACGCTCTGCCAATTGAGCTACTGGCCTGTATTTCGGACATGAATACAAAGGTCTTCAATGTTTGGAATGCGCTTGGCGACGTCACTCGATAATCTTTGCCACCACGCCGGCGCCAACGGTTCTGCCGCCCTCGCGAATGGCAAAACGCAGACCTTCTTCCATCGCTATCGGCGCGATCAGGTTGACCGTCACGGAGACGTTGTCCCCCGGCATAACCATCTCGGTGCCCGCAGGCAATTCAATCGCACCTGTTACGTCGGTGGTACGAAAGTAGAACTGGGGACGATAGCCCTGGAAAAACGGGGTGTGACGCCCACCTTCTTCTTTGCTCAGTACGTATATCTCGGCAGTGAACTTGGTGTGCGGGTTGATGCTGCCAGGCTTGGCCAATACTTGGCCGCGCTCGACGTCTTCCCGCTTGGTGCCTCGCAGCAATACGCCAACGTTGTCGCCAGCCTGCCCCTGGTCCAGCAGTTTCCTGAACATTTCCACGCCGGTACATACTGTCTTGATGGTGGGTTTGAGTCCTACTATCTCGATTTCCTCGCCCACTTTGACGATGCCGCGCTCTACCCGTCCGGTGACCACGGTGCCGCGCCCGGAGATGGAGAAAACGTCTTCCACCGGCATCAGGAAGGGGCCGTCTATCGCGCGAACGGGTTCGGGTATGTAGCTGTCCAGCGCATCGGCCAGCTTGAATATGGAGGGCTCGCCTATGTCGCTCTGGTCGCCTTCGAGTGCTTTCAGGGCAGAACCGATGACGATGGGGGTGTCGTCTCCCGGAAAGTTGTATTTGGACAGCAGTTCGCGCACTTCCATTTCCACCAGTTCCAGCAGTTCGTCGTCATCCACCATGTCCGCTTTGTTCATGTAGACGACGATGTAGGGCACCCCTACCTGACGCGCCAGAAGGATGTGTTCGCGGGTCTGCGGCATCGGCCCGTCCGCAGCCGATACTACCAGTATCGCGCCATCCATCTGCGCCGCACCGGTAATCATGTTCTTGACGTAGTCGGCGTGGCCCGGACAGTCAACGTGCGCATAGTGCCGCTTCACCGTCTCGTACTCGACGTGCGATGTGTTGATGGTGATGCCCCGTGCCTTCTCTTCCGGCGCCGAGTCTATCTGCGCGTAACTCTTCGCTTCACCACCAAACTTCTTCGTCAATACCATGGTGATCGCCGCCGTCAATGTGGTCTTGCCATGATCCACATGCCCTATCGTACCAACGTTTACGTGCGGCTTCGTCCGCTCAAATTTACTCTTTGCCATGATCGTTCCTTTTTAAAGCACCTTTATATTCACGTCCTATGGAGCCCATGGCCAGGATTGAACTGGCGACCTCTCCCTTACCAAGGGAGTGCTCTGCCACTGAGCTACATGGGCAAGCGTCTTCCTGCCTAAAACCTGTCACTTACCTTCGGTATCCTGCAAACAATTTGCCAACACTTTCGGCTTTTCTCTGGCTCCGAACCTGGAGCGGGTGAAGGGAATCGAACCCTCGTCGTAAGCTTGGAAGGCTTCTGCTCTACCATTGAGCTACACCCGCATCTAGCCATCGATCTGGATTGAAGCGCCCAATCAACTCATCAGAGAAAAGGCGTCGCGCACCACCATGCGTCGCCCGCTATCTAAAATCGGGCTCATCAGGATTGCAGACGTTACCAGCGCCTCGCAGCCCTGCCATACCTCTGTATACACCACCTGATTTGGTGGAGGGGGAAGGATTCGAACCTTCGAAGGCAGAGCCGTCAGATTTACAGTCTGATCCCTTTAACCGCTCGGGAACCCCTCCAAACGAAACTGCCAATTGTGAATGCTTTAAGCTGATAAGTCAACGTGCATTTCAGGGTTTTTTGCTTGGCAACCGCAGACACTCAAGATGATGAACTGGCCGGATTCTATCATCTGAATTAGTCAGCTTGAGAAGATGGCAATATCTCATCGCCAAGAGAATCAGTGTGTAGATCCTTGGCGCAAACCTAACAGCTCAACCTCGAAAATCAGTGCCGCGTTCGGTGGAATGACCCCTTGCCCCGCCCCTCGCGCGCCATACGCCATATCGGCGGGAATGATCAAAGTCCGTTGCCCCCCCACCTTCATGCCGGCCACACCTCGATCCCAGCCTTTGATTACGCGGCCCGCACCCAGCAGAAACGAAAAAGGCGCGCCGCGATCACGCGAGCTATCAAATTTCGTTCCTTTTTTATCAGGCACGCTGGGATCGTAAAGCCAGCCGGTATAATGCACTTCAACCGCCTTACCGACCACCGCCTCTTCGCCGGTGCCTATCTTGGTATCTTCTTTTATAAGTTCGGTCACGTTGGACACTCCCTGCCTGGTTTCAGAAAATGCGGCCTGGGGCAATAAAACCATACCCAGTAGTAGTATGCTCAAATTGATCAGTGTGTTTACCTTAGACATGATTGCCCCAAGATTGAATTAGTATTTTGCACGCCCTCAACATTTTATTATACCGGTTAACCACCCACGCTTGATAAAAGAGCGGTTAAATTTTTGAACTCGTCGATATTTCCATAAGCCCAAGCATATGCAAGAGCGTCTGAATGATGAGGTATGCCAGGAGCAGCAAGAGCCGCCGTCAATACGGCTGCATGATTCGCCTGTCATACGGTATCTCTATCTGGCAGCGGGGTTCGCTGCGCTGATACTTGCCGTGGCAGGCATAGTGCTGCCGATATTGCCTACCACTCCTTTTATACTGCTGGCTGCGGCCTGCTTCGCGCGCAGCTCGAAACACTTCCATGACAGGCTTCTGGCTAATCGCATTGCAGGTCCGATCATCCGCGAATGGATCGAACACCGCAGCATTCCACGGCGGGTCAAGCGCTGGGTTTACTTCCTGCTGGCGATATCATTCGGCAGCTCCATCCTGATGATGCCGTCTGTCTGGCATCAGGTGATGCTGGCTGTGCTGGGCATCATCCTGGTTGTGTTTATCTGGCGCATACCTGTCAGGGATTTGCCTGCCGTTCCATGACAGCGCGCACAGTCGATGACAACCCGTGGCGGACTGGTGCATTCAATTCGCTCCAATGAGCGAGAGACGATGCAACCAGCCTCATTTTAACCACCCGTTGTTTACTGCGTCGCCGACGGTCTTACTCTGAAGCGGCTTGCGGCTCAGCCACGAAAATTTCAACACGACGGTTTTTAGCTCTGTTTGCAGGTGTATCGTTAGCGACGAGAGGCTCGCGGGAACCACGACCATCGATACTGATGCGATTCGGGGAAACGCCCCGGCTCACCAGATATTCCCGCGTACTGGCCGCACGGTTTATAGACAAGGGATTATTGATTGCATCGCTACCCGAGTTGTCGGTATGTCCAATGATCGTTACCTGGGAAGCAGTGTTATTGCTCAGGCTCGTCGCAAAACTATCCAGCACCGGTTTGAAATCATTTTTGATCTCCGCGCGGCCGGTATCAAATGAAATATCGCTGGGGATATCCAGCTTCAGGCGGTTATCCGATGTCTTGACGACGTGTACACCCGTACCTGAGGTAGCTTGTTCCATTTCCTTTTTTTGCTGTTCCATTCTTCTGGACCACACATTCCCGGCAATGGCCCCAAGGCCGGCACCCGCAGCGGCGCCAATCGCCGCACCTGTCCCTTTACCTGCAAGAGCGCCAATTATTGCGCCTGTACCTGCACCGATCCCCGCGCCTATAGCCGTGTCTCGAGTTCTGTTATTTTGCGTTTCAGGCGTGCTGGCACAGCCACCCATCGCCAAGACTATCGCGATGGAAATAATTGATAATTGATTACGCATGATTTTCTCCTTATTTATCGGTAAAGTTATGCGGAGCGGCGATTATTTCTTCACATCATCAGCTCGCTTAAGCTAACTCTAGCAGAGGATGGATGAAAACGAATTTTTTTACCTGTAGAAGTGCAGCTATTCTATTTGTATCTCTTCCTCAGGATCGTGATGGGTGAAAAAAGCTATCAATTACCCTCGTGGATGATGCAGAGCATGAATGCGCTTCAACCGTTCGCGCGCCACGTGAGTATAGATTTGTGTGGTGGAAATATCTGCATGGCCCAGCAGCAATTGCACAACGCGTAAATCAGCACCATGATTGAGCAGATGCGTAGCAAAAGCATGGCGCAACGTGTGTGGCGACAACGGCTTGGCAATGCCTGCCTGGCGCGCATAACGTTTGATCAGATACCAGAAAGCCTGGCGTGTCATGGCCGAGCCGCGGGTGGTAATGAACAGTGCGTTACTCAATCTCCCCTTCAGCAACTCCGGTCTGGTCTCTCTAGTGTAGCGAGCGACCCATTCCAGCGCGTCTTCGCCCAAGGGCGTCAACCGCTCTTTCCCGCCCTTGCCGATTACTCGTACGATACCCATGTTCAGGCTGATTTGCGGGCTTTCCAGGCTGATCAGTTCAGATACGCGAAGTCCGCTCGCGTATAGCACTTCAAGCATGGTGCGGTCACGCAATCCCAATGGGACCTTGACATCGGGCGCATCAAGCAAGGCTTCCACATCCGCCTCGGTGAGGCTCGCGGGCAAATTACGGGGCAGCTTGGGCGTATCAATATTGAGACTTGGATCAACCTGAATTCTTCCCTGGCGCAACAGGAAACGGTAGAACCGCTTTAAACTCGACAGTTCGCGGCTGGTAGTGCTCGCCTTCACCCTGGCGGAAACCTTACAGGCAAGAAACTCCAACAGGTCCGGATGAGTCGCCGCTATGAGCAAGCTATCATTTTGTTTTCGCTCACTCTGTTTAGCCAGCCATTGGCTGAATTGTTGCAGGTCGCTGCGATAGCTTTCCAGCGTATTACGCGATAAACCATCTTCCAGCCACAAGGCATCCGAGAATTCGTCCAGCAAGCATGAGTCAAGCTCAGGCCCCTTCATGGTGCAACAGCCAGCGTTTGATAGTAAGCGGGACGCCATCGCTCGCATTCATAAACCCGCCCAGCCCGCCGTTCTTAGCAATAACGCGATGACAGGGAATAATTATCGGAAGGCGGTTGGCTCCGCATGCCTGCCCCACGGCACGCGGGGCTGAATGCAGTTGTGCAGCAATATCGCCATAACTACGTGTAGTCCCGCTGGAGATGTCCTGGATGGCACGCCATACCCTGCGCTGGTGAACCGTGCCGCCAATGTGCATCGATAGATCGAATATAAAGCTCGGATCAGCCAGATACGCCTGCAGCTGCTCGCAGACTTCCTTGGCCAAAGCGGTGCGCGGTGCGAGTAAAGGCGTATCGGCGGGCAGGTACGCTATATCGGTCAGCCAGTCTTCCTCGATACGAAGACCGAGTACGGCAAATGGGGCAGCGAGCTTTGCTTGATAGTCATCTGCTGATTTTTCTTTATGAGCAACCTTAGGCTTCATCATGACAATATTAACCCAGATGTTTCATAAATTCGCGTGATGATTGCGCAGGATTTTGTTTCGTAGGGAGATTTTGTGAAAGAGTGGCGTAGTTATTCATACGCTCGACTGAACGAAATTTTCATACGAAACAAAAGACCAGCAAGGGCGCGCGTCAATTTATGAAATATCCGGGTTGGGATCGTTTATTCATCGTACTTACCGTGCCGCCTGAGACAGAGAATTCAGTCAGAGAGGCTTTTGTAAACAGTATACTGTCCGCTTTGACTTTATGCGGACAGTCCGGCGATAATCAACCATTATTCGGTTTGAGTAATCTATCGACAAGACCCCTGATCGAGGAGCAAGTGGTGAAATTTAATATAAAAAGCGGAAACCCGGAGAAGCAGCGCAGCGCGTGTGTGGTGGTAGGCGTATTCGAGCCGCGCAAATTGACCGCGGCGGCGGAAGCCATGGACAAGATCGCCGATGGATATATCGGCGGCCTATTGCGCAGCGGCGATATGGAGGGTAAGGCAGGCTCTGCATTGGTGCTGCACAATGTGCCCAACACCTTGTGCGATCGAATACTGCTGGTGGGACTCGGCAAGGAACAAGCGCTCAGCGATAAAGCGTACTGCGATGTGGTGCGCGGCGCATTCAAGGCGCTGCATGGCACAGGCGCTACCGACGCCGCCCTGTTTTTGAATGAGGTGCCTGTCAAAAACCGTGAAACCGCATGGAAAATTTCACAAACCGCCATTATCGCGATGGAAAGCAGGTATCGCTTCGATCGGCTAAAGAGCCAGGTTGAAGAAACCAAACCGCATCTTCGTAAAGTTACGCTTTACACCATGAACGAGGGCAGCCGCGGAGAACTTGCCGCCAGCGAGGAAGCCCTGCAGCAGGGCCTTGCCATTGCCGATGGTATGAATCTGGCCAAAGATTTAGGCAATCTCGCGCCCAACATCTGTACCCCGACCTACCTTGCAGAGCAGGCCATCGACGTGGCCAAGGCTTATAAGCTCAAGGTTACCGTTCTGGAGCAGAAGGACATGGAGAAGCTCGGCATGGGCGCATTGCTGGCTGTTGCCCGTGGCAGCCATCAACCCGCCAAGCTGATCGCGCTGGAATACTGGGGACGGACGAAGAAGGAAAAACCGGTCGTACTGGTGGGCAAGGGCGTCACTTTTGATACCGGCGGCATTTCCTTGAAGCCCGCAGCGGAAATGGATGAAATGAAGTACGACATGTGCGGCGCGGCCAGCGTGCTCGGTACCATTACAGCGGTGGCGAAAATGCGGCTTCCCGTCAATGTGATCGGCATCATCCCCACCACCGAAAATATGCCGGGTGGCAATGCCACCAAGCCCGCCGACGTCGTTACCAGCATGTCCGGGCAAACCGTGGAAATTCTCAATACTGATGCTGAAGGACGACTGATCCTGTGCGATGCACTGACTTATGCCGAACGCTATGAACCCGAGACCGTAATAGATATTGCCACCCTTACCGGTGCTTGTGTCATCGCGCTCGGCCATGTTGCGTCGGGATTGCTCAGCGCGGATGAAGAACTGGCGGAGGAATTGCTGCACGCTTCCGGGAAAGCGGCGGATCCCGCTTGGCGACTGCCGTTATGGGACGAGTACCAGGAGCAACTGAAAAGTAATTTTGCCGATATCGCCAACATTGGTGGCCGCGCCGCCGGAACCATTACCGCAGCCTGCTTCCTGTCGCGTTTCACGAAGAAATATCGATGGGCTCACTTGGACATAGCGGGTACTGCCTGGAAATCCGGCAAGGAAAAAGGAGCCACAGGCCGACCTGTGCCCCTGCTGACACAATTCCTGATCGGGCGAGCGGCGAAAAAAGGGCCTGCTGAGCATAAATCGAAATAGACTGGCATGACCGAGATCGACTTCTACTCCGGCAGCGAGGATAAACTTCATACCGCTTGCCGTCTCGTCGCCAAAGCGTTGCAGAAAGGCTTCAAGGTAATGATTTATACGACCGATACAACAATGATCGAGCGGCTGGATAAACTTCTATGGACTTTTTCTTCAATCGATTTTATTCCTCACTGCCGTGCTGACGACAAGCTGGCCGATGTCACACCAGTCATACTTGGCTACGCCGCGAATCTTCCACACGATGATGTCCTGCTCAACCTGGATGTTGAAAATCCTTCGTTCTTCAGCCGCTTCCGGCGTTTGATCGAAATCGCCGGCACCGCGCCGGAAGATACGCAAGCGGCGCGAAAACGCTATCGCTTCTACCAGGATCGGGGATATGAAATTCGCCATCATAAGCTTGGAGCGGTATAGTTAAACCAGGTAGAGTTGCGAATATATTCTGCATCCGTCCCTCTCCCGGATACTCTTCTCCCCCACCCTTCCACCTATTCACGAATGCCGGCACTTCCATGACAGACAGCAGCGATGAAACGACGCCAGAAGCTGATTACAACGAAATTCTGAGCAAGCTCGAAGCGTTGCTGCGCAAGCACCAGGGCACCCCATCGGCTTCAGCCTCGGTTGAAACGGATGGCAAAGCCGAGGCTTTTCATAGTACTGCTCACGGAACTGCATTAGAGCAGAGACCGTTGATAACGGTAGACGAGATACCAACACTCACTGAAATAGTATATCTGGCGCCTGAAACACTGTCGCCTCAGCCTGACATTACATCGCTGCTGGAGCAAATTCTGGATGCCGCGCTCGGGGATGCGAAGGTCGACCTGCATGCCGATGCGAGAAAAATATTGGTTCAGTCGCTGGAATCCCGCTTATTCGGACTTTGAGCGGCTTCCGGCTTCCGGCCCCACCCGCGCATCAGCTTAGCCGCATTCTGGCCGGCCACCGCTTCAGGATAAACATCACCCGACGATAACCGTCGCTGTTTGCGTCCGCACCTTCCGTTATAATTCCCTGTTTTCCGCCTCCCCGTCAACATCCATGGAACTCGAAAAAAGCTTCAATCCCCGTACCATCGAAAACCGCTGGTATTCGCAATGGGAATCCGCCGGCTATTTCAAATCCATGTCCGATGAAACACATGCCGGAACAGGGGCGGTTCCCGCCTACTGTATTATGCTGCCTCCCCCCAACGTAACCGGCACACTGCACATGGGCCACGCTTTCCAGCATACCTTGATGGATGCGCTTTCGCGTTATCACCGCATGTGTGGGGAAAACACGCTATGGCAGCCGGGTACGGATCATGCCGGGATTGCAACGCAAATTGTGGTGGAACGTCAACTGGACCAGCAGAATATCGATCGCCGCGACCTGGGGCGGGAAGAATTCATCGAGCGCGTATGGCAATGGAAAACGGAATCCGGCTCCACCATCAGTCGCCAGATGAGGCGGCTGGGTGCTTCCTGCGACTGGTCGCGCGAACGCTTCACCATGGACACAGGATTATCCCGAGCCGTTACTGAAGCTTTCGTTCGGCTTTATCGCGATGGCCTCATCTATCGGGGCAAAAGGCTGGTAAATTGGGATCCGGTGCTGCAGACCGCGGTTTCCGATCTGGAAGTGATATCCGTAGAGGAGGAAGGATCTCTCTGGCATATTCTCTATCCGCTCGAGAAAGACGGAGAAATAGCTCTGGACGACGCAGAGCCAGTAAGCGTTATTGTCGCCACGACACGTCCCGAAACCATGCTGGGCGATATGGCGGTCGCCGTGCATCCGGACGACCCCCGCTATCGCCACCTGATCGGTCGCCACGTGCGCCTTCCATTATGTGAGCGAAGCATTCCCATAATCGCCGACACGTATGTCGATCCGGAATTTGGTACCGGCTGCTTGAAAATTACCCCCGCGCATGATTTCAATGACTACCAGGTCGGGAAGCGGCACAAGCTCGTTCCGCTCGGTATCCTCACGCTGGACGGAAAAATCAATGAATTGGCGCCTGCGCAGTATCAGGGCATGGACCGTTCGGATGCTCGCAAAAAAATCATTTCCGATCTGGAAGAACAAGGTCTTCTGATCGAAACCAGGCCGCACAAACTGATGGTGCCCCGCGGAGACCGAACCCACGCGGTCATCGAGCCAATGCTCACCGACCAATGGTATGTGGCGATGGATAATCTGGCCAAAGCCGGGCTGAAAGTGGTAGCGAGCGGTGAGATCGGTTTTATTCCGGAAAACTGGAGTCATGTATACAACCAATGGCTCGAAAACATCCAGGACTGGTGTATTTCGCGTCAATTGTGGTGGGGACACCGAATTCCGGCCTGGTATGACGAGGATAACAACATCTTTGTCGCGCATAGCCTGGAGGAAGCACGGCGGTTGGCTGGCGAACGCAAGCTCACCCAGGACGAGGACGTGCTCGATACCTGGTTTTCATCGGCGCTATGGCCATTCTCCACCCTGGGCTGGCCTGCAGAAACACCCGAACTCCGGACTTTTCTGCCAACGTCGGTTCTGATCACGGGTTTCGACATCATTTTTTTCTGGGTGGCACGCATGGTGATGATGTCGCTGTATTTCACCGGCAAAGTGCCGTTCCGGGAGGTGTATATAACCGGGCTGATACGCGATGCGGAAGGTCATAAGATGAGCAAGTCCAAGGGTAACGTGCTGGACCCGCTGGATCTCATTGACGGCATCGCGCTACCGGACTTGATCTCAAAGCGCACCACAGGTCTCATGAACCCCGCACAGGCGGAATCCATCGAAAAAATCACGCGTAAGCATTTCCCTGCAGGCATTCCCGCGTTTGGTACCGATGCGCTGCGCTTTACGTTTGCCAGTCTCGCATCTCATGGCCGTGATATAAAGTTCGATATGCAGCGCTGCGAGGGCTACCGGAATTTTTGTAACAAGCTGTGGAACGCCAGTCGCTACGTTTTAATGAATTGCGAGGGAAAAGATACGGGTTTAACGGCTGGTTTGACTTCAGTGCTCGATGAAGTACCGGCATTGGCATATTCCGGTGCCGACAGGTGGATCATCAGCCGTTTGCAATTGGCGGAAATCGCGGTCACTCAGGCTTATCGCGATTACCGCTTCGACATGGCGGCACGGGAAATCTATGAATTAGTCTGGGATGAGTATTGCGACTGGTATCTGGAGTTTGCCAAAGTACAGTTGAATGACGGCAGCGCTGCTGCACAGCGCGCCACCCGCCGCACGCTGGCGCGCGTATTGGAGACAGCGTTACGGTTGGCGCATCCCATTATTCCCTTTATTACCGAAGAATTGTGGCAGAACATCGCGCCGCTGGCCGGCAAGCAAGGCGCGAGCATCATGCTGCAGCCCTATCCGAAAGCTGACCCCGGGAAGATCAGCGAAGATGCAATTGGCCGGATAGCCGCACTCAAGGAAATGATCAACGCCTGCCGGACTTTGCGCGGCGAAATGAGTCTGTCTCCAGCATCGAGGGTTCCGCTGCTGGCTGCAGGAGATGAGCAAACGCTCTCTGAATTTGTTCCTTACCTGATGGCGCTGGCTAAACTCTCAAGCGTCGAAATCGTGCACGGCGACTTGCCCCACGCCGATGCGCCGGTTGCAATCGTGGGCGAATTTCGATTAATGCTTAAAATCGAAGTGAATATAGTGGCCGAGCGCGAACGACTGGCTCGGGAAATTGGCCGCATCGAAGCAGAAGTCGCCAAAGCGGAGAGCAAACTGGCCAATAACAGCTTCATCGAGCGTGCTCCCGCCAAGGTGGTGGAGCAGGAAAAAAACAGGCTTGGCAATTTTTGTGCAACGCTGGTGAAGCTGAAAGAGCAGTTGCTGAAGCTGGATAACTCGCCGACCCTGTGAATGGATTTCAGATTTTGCCGGCAGCGCGCCCGATGAAGCAGGAAGAATATATTGAAACTTCTCGATTCATAAAATTGAAGCAAAAAGTTCGAGCCTCATGCTCGGCTGCGCTATACTTACCGGAAATAATGAAGAAATACCTCTAGCTCCAACTTATAAGGTGGAGCTCATGGAAAGAGATAAGGGGAAATAATCATAATTGTTCTATTAGGCGGCCCCGGCGCGGGAAAAGGGACGCAGGCCAATTACATCAAGGAACATTTCGGCATTCCCCAGATATCCACGGGCGACATGCTCCGCGCGGCAGTCAGGGCGGGTACCGAACTCGGTATCATGGCCAAGAAAATCATGGATGAGGGTGGGCTGGTTTCCGATGACATTATTATCGGCCTGGTCAAAGCGCGTATCGCACAGCCCGATTGCGTAAAAGGTTTCCTCTTCGACGGTTTTCCCCGCACTATTCCCCAGGCGGATGCAATGAAGGCCGCCGGCGTACCCATCAATTTTGTGATCGAAATTTACGTGCCTGACGAAGAGATCATCAGGCGCTTGTCGGGCCGGCGCATGCATCCCGCCTCGGGCCGTATTTATCACGTGATATTCAATCCACCCGCCAGGGATGAGAGAGACGACGTAACCGGCGAACCACTGATACAGCGCGACGACGATAAAGAGGGAACCGTGAGAAAGCGGCTGGAAACCTATCATGCCCAGACCGAGCCATTGGTGGAATACTATGCCAAATGGTCAGTCAGCGGCGGAAGGGGTGCCCCCAAGTACGTCAAAATTGCGGGGGTAGGATCGGTGGAAAATATCCGCGACGCCATTTTCGCTTCACTGAAATAAACCTCGATCAAGACCCTTGGCGGACTTGAGCTTTATGATATCACCGCCGTTTTAATCCGTGAACAACAACACAGCAGCAGCCTTAACAAACTGCAGTCTGATGCATCGTTGCGCGGCCAGGACGGTAGCACTAACAGCCTGTCGGACTTGAAGAATCGCAGCGAAAAAGTGACTGAGTGAGGGCAGATTTTGAGGATTTTGAAGGTCAATTTTCTATTGGTCGAAAAATCAGCGAAATATGAACCGCCCAGACGCTTTTGCAGCCAATTCCCTTTAAGTCCGACAGGCTGCCAGGGAGCAAACGCATCGGCGCAATGCGCAGCAGATAAAATTTTAGAATAATCAGGGGAAAATCATGGTAGCAAAAAATGCTTTTTATGCTCAATCCGGCGGCGTCACCGCCGTCATCAATGCCTCGGCCGCTGGCCTTATCGAAGCTGCCCGTCAGCAACAAGGGAAGATAGGCACGGTTTATGCGGGTCGTAACGGCATCATCGGTGCCCTGACTGAAGATCTGATCGATACCAGCAAGGATTCCGCCTCGGCAATCAGCGCCCTGCGTCATACTCCCTCGGGAGCATTCGGCTCTTGCCGTTACAAATTGAAAAGCCTCGAACAAAACCGGCGTGAGTACGAACGATTGATCGAGGTATTCAAGGCGCATGATATCGGCTACTTTTTTTATAATGGCGGCGGCGATTCCGCCGACACTTGCCTCAAGGTCTCGCAACTCGCAGATACCCTGGGCTATCCCATCCAGGCCATTCATGTACCGAAAACGGTGGATAACGACCTTCCCATTACAGACTGCTGCCCCGGCTACGGCTCGGTGGCAAAATATATCGCCGTATCCACGCTCGAGGCCAGCTTTGACGTCGCCAGCATGTCAAAGACATCGACGAAGGTATTCGTGCTGGAAGTGATGGGGCGCCATGCCGGATGGATCGCGGCGGCGGGCGGCCTGGCATCCAGTATCGACCGTGAAATCCCGGTTGTCATTCTCTTTCCCGAAATTCCTTTCGATAAAGCGAAATTTACCGCCAAGGTGGATAGCAATGTCAAAAAATTCGGCTACTGCTCGGTAGTGGTATCCGAGGGTGTAAAAGGGGAAGACGGTAAATTCCTTTCCGACCAGGGCATACGTGACGCTTTCGGTCACGCTCAACTGGGTGGTGTTGCCCCTGTTGTGGCAAATATCGTCAGAGAGGAGCTCGGCCTTAAATACCATTGGGCAGTTGCGGATTATCTGCAACGTGCCGCACGTCATATCGCCTCGAAGACCGATGTAGAGCAGGCTTACGCGATGGGCAAGGCAGCGGTGGAATTCGCCGTCAATGGACATAACGCCGTAATGCCTACCATAGAGCGTGTTTCCAACCAGCCCTATGAGTGGAAGGTGGGCATGGCGCAACTCTCCGAAGTTGCCAACGTCGAGAAAATGATGCCCGAGGATTTTATCAGCGAGGATGGCTTCGGCATCACCGACAAATGCAGGGAATATCTGGTGCCCCTTATCCAGGGAGAGGACTACCCCCCTTATAAGGATGGCCTACCGGACTACGTACGACTGAAGAATGTAGCAGTTGCAAAAAAACTGGGTGACTTTACGATCTAAATCCTTCAAGTTTAACGGGGGATTGAGAACGCTGAGTGTTTTCAAGCAGTCCGACTTTAACTGGAGATTTAAATGGCTACTGGTTTAATCATCGCGATTGCTTGTGCGATGGCTGCGCTACTATACGGAGTGGTTTCGATAAAGTGGATTGTCGCGTTGCCGACAGGTAACGAACGCATGCGGGAGATTGCCACTGCCATTCAAGAGGGCGCTTCCGCATACCTGAATCGGCAATACACGACCATAAGTATCGTTGGGGTGATTCTACTGGTAGCCATTTTTCTGGCATTGGGCTGGAAAACCGCAGTCGGGTTTTTCATCGGTGCTTTTTTGTCGGGTCTGACAGGCTATATCGGCATGAACGTTTCGGTGCGAGCCAATGTCCGTACCGCAGAAGCTGCAAGGGAGGGACTCAATGCGGCGCTGAACGTGGCATTCAGAGGCGGCGCGATAACCGGCATGCTCGTGGTGGGTCTGGGCTTGATGGGCGTGGCAGGCTACTATGCCTTCCTTACCGCCGGCTTGGGCACCAATGCATCGGATGCGACTCACGCTTTGGTAGGTCTGGCTTTCGGTAGCTCGCTGATCTCCATCTTCGCCCGTCTCGGTGGCGGTATTTTCACTAAAGGCGCCGACGTAGGCGCCGATCTGGTGGGCAAGGTCGAAGCCGGCATTCCCGAGGACGATCCGCGCAACCCGGCAGTCATTGCCGACAACGTGGGCGACAATGTCGGCGACTGCGCGGGGATGGCAGCCGATCTGTTCGAGACATACGCCGTGACCATTATCGCCACCATGCTGTTGGGTGGGTTGGTGATCACGGATGCCGGTCCCAATGCGGTTCTCTACCCGCTGGTACTGGGCGGATTTTCCATTATCGCTTCCATCATCGGTTGTTACTTCGTCAAGGCACGCGAGGGCGGAAAGATCATGAACGCGCTTTATCGCGGCCTCTCGGTTGCCGGTGTGCTGGCGGCGGTCGCCTTTTATCCCATCACGACGACGATGCTGGGCGACGGAGTGATGATTGACGGCAAGCTGGTTTCATCGATGAATCTATATCTTGCCGGGCTTGTAGGTCTGGTGCTGACTGCCGCAATGGTGTGGATCACCGAGTACTACACCTCTACCGAATATGGGCCGGTACAGCATATCGCGGAAGCCTCCAGCACCGGCCACGGAACCAACGTAATCGCCGGGCTGGGTGTGTCCATGAAATCGACCGCCGCTCCGGTACTTGCCGTCTGCGTCTCCATCTGGTGCGCCCAGGAGCTGGCGGGCCTTTATGGCATCGCCATCGCCGCCACCTCCATGCTGTCGATGGCAGGCATCATCGTGGCGCTCGACGCATATGGGCCGATTACCGACAATGCCGGCGGAATTGCGGAAATGGCTGGTTTACCATCGGAGATACGCGATATCACCGACCCGCTGGATGCGGTAGGAAACACTACCAAGGCGGTAACGAAAGGCTACGCCATCGGCTCTGCCGGTTTGGCCGCGCTGGTACTGTTTGCCGATTACACTCACGCGCTTTCCACCGGCGGCAAGCTCGTGAGTTTTGATTTATCCGATCACATGGTAATCATCGGCTTGTTCCTTGGCGGCATGGTGCCATACCTGTTCGGCGCCATGGCGATGGAGGCTGTCGGTCGGGCTGCCGGTTCGGTGGTGGTGGAAGTACGCCGCCAGTTCAGGGAAATTCCCGGGATCATGGAAGGTACCGCGAAACCGGACTATTCCAGAGCGGTTGATATGGTAACGAAGGCTGCCATCAAGGAAATGATTATCCCCTCGTTGCTGCCCGTGGCGGTGCCCCTGCTCGTCGGCCTCATGCTTGGCCCCGTCGCCTTGGGTGGTGTGCTGATTGGCGCCATTATCACGGGTATTTTTGTAGCGATTTCCATGACTGCCGGTGGCGGAGCCTGGGATAATGCCAAAAAATACATTGAGGATGGCCACTTTGGCGGCAAGGGTTCGGAGGCGCATAAAGCGGCCGTAACCGGCGATACTGTCGGCGACCCCTACAAAGACACCGCAGGGCCCGCGATCAACCCACTCATCAAGATCATGAACATTGTTGCCTTATTGATTGTCCCGCTGTTATGAGCCTTTTATTCGCAGACAAGGCACGCCGAGAAATTATGGCGTGCTTTTTTTTGTGCACCAAAGCTCACATACTGCTCTTTCAAACTTTCCAGATTCTCGGATGTTATATATTCTGCGAGGAATATCATGAACTTCGTCACTTCAAGCTTGACCCGGAGCCCGATCCAGGCCGGCAATGACATATTCACACAGTTACTTACCTACCGGATCAATAATCATGAATAACAAGATCGCCCTCACGCTCGATGACGCCAAAATCATTGCCGCCGCATCGGAAGCGGAGGCCAAACGCAATAACTGGCCGGTGGTGATCGCAATCGTTGATGATGGGGCTCACCTGGTTTACCTGCTGCGCCTCGACAACACCCAGTTCGGCAGCGTTGATGTCGCAATTCAGAAGGCCTGCGCTGCGATTGCATTTCGACGTCCCACCAAAGTGTGGGAAGAACACGTCACTGACGGACGCCTGCGTTATCTCGGCCTGCCTGGAACCCTGCCGATCGAAGGTGGCTTACCCATCACAGTGGATGGCCAGTTCATCGGCGCAATAGGAGTGAGCGGTGTGAGATCTCATGAGGATGCACAAATTGCACAGGCGGGATTGAATGCAATGCTAAAAAGCTGATATGTTGATCGTCGAACTCGGTGGCTCGATAATTAAACCGTCACCTGTCCACCTCATGGTCAATTCAAACAGAAAACGCTGTCATGAGTATATTCCACGCCTGTTATGAGCGCTTCGGTCTTCGTTACCGGACAGGTATTTAGAGCCAAACATTCCCACGCATCGTATGCCCGAGACGCTCTTCAGGGCGCTTCCCGGAGAGGCCACCCCGGCCATTGCCGTGTCCTGAACACAGATTAACTGCACAAACTTGGTCTCATTTTTTTCAACACCACTATCTATCCTGGGGCTGAGTTAAGATACGATTCGGCCTACAAATATGTTCTTTACCTGACCATCTGGATTATATGAATTCCGTGGAGCTTCAACAAAAAACCTTCTTGCTCCTATTGGTTGTCGTCACCCTCGCATTCGGGTGGATTCTCTGGCCATTCTACGGTGCGGTATTTTGGGGCTCGGTTCTTGCCATCATCTTTACACCGTTTCATCGCCGATTGCTGGCCGTCATGAACCAGCGGCAGAATCTTGCCGCGCTCACCACCCTCCTGCTCTGCCTGATCATAGTGATTCTTCCGGTTACGATAATGACGATTTCGCTGCTGCAGGAAGGAGCGCTCGTCTACCAGGGAATCCGGTCTGGACAGCTTAATTTCGGCGCTTATTTTCAGCAGATCATGGGGGCCATGCCACCGTGGGTCATCCACTTGCTGGATCGGCTCGGGCTCACCAATATTTCCGAGCTGCAGGATATGCTATCGACCGGCGCTTTGCAGGGTAGTCAATTTATCGCAATGCACGCTCTCAGTATCGGTCAGAATGCCTTTGAATTCGTCATCAGCTTTGGCATTATGCTGTATCTGCTGTTTTTCCTGCTGCGCGACGGCGCCGCTCTCTCCATCAGGATCAAACATGCGATGCCCCTCAGCATGGAGCACAAGCGGCATCTGTTCAGCAAGTTCACTACGGTTATTCGCGCCACCGTAAAGGGCAACGTTGTTGTCGCCGCGGCGCAAGGCACGCTGGGGGGAATAATGTTTTCGTTCCTCGGCATTCAAGGAGCCCTGCTATGGGGCTTTGTGATGGCCTTCCTATCCCTGTTGCCCGCGGTCGGGGCCGGGCTGATCTGGATGCCGGTAGCAATCTACTTTCTGTTTACGGGAGCTATTTGGCAGGGTGTCACTCTCATCGCTTTCGGCGTACTCGTTATCGGGCTCGTGGATAACATCTTGCGCCCCATACTCGTCGGCAGGGATACCAAAATACCCGATTATGTGATTCTCATCTCGACGCTGGGAGGCATGGTCCTTTTCGGCCTTAACGGCTTCGTTATCGGACCGGTAATTGCGGCGCTCTTCATCGCGGCATGGGATCTCTTTTCCTCATCGAAAGAAGCACCGACGGACTGACGGCGCGAACTGGCTGGCAGCAAGCCGTTCTGCAAAAGACGCAAGTAAGGAAGCTGTGCGATCGAATGGTCCGGAACTCTTCAAATCGTCAAGTCGGTTACCGCCTGGAGAATCTCATCTGGAGCCGGACCGTCCAGGCAAAGATGCGGCCACCCAACAGCCACCTGGCTATGACCGATATCCTGGAATCGAAGGGAAGTGCATGTCTTACCGGTGGAACCGAAGACGTGACGGCATCAAGCACCGCTTTAGCGATAATTTCCGGACCGGGCGCCCTGGGTTCGCCAGCCAGAAGGTTATGCACGCCGTCGATAAGTTTTTTGTAGGCTGGCGGATGCCCAATGGTCTTTAATAACCTTAGCTGGTTGGGAACAAACTCCGTCTTTATCAAGCCAGGCGCAATGAGCACAACTTTGATTCCGAACTCCATCACCTCACTCCGCAGGGCATCGGTTAGCGCTTCAATAGCATGCTTGCTAGCCGCGTACCAACCAAAACCGGGCACCGATATCCTGCTCAGCGCGGAAACGATATTGACTATCGATCCCGATTTCTGCTCCCGCATATGCGGGAGGACCGCTTGCATGAATCGTGCATAGCCGAAAACGTTGACTTCGAACTGCCGATGGGCAGCCTCCATCGAAACACATTCGATAGCGCCCAACTGGCAGAGCGCTGCGTTGTTGACCAGCACATCGATGCGCCCCTTGGTCGATATAATGTGACTCACGGCACGGTTAATGCCTTCTTCATCGGTCACGTCCAGTTCTATCGGCTCGATGCGATCAGAACGAATCTCTTCCAGCCTGTACAGGCGCCGCGCCACGGCAAATACATAATAACCATTCTGAGCAAGAAGCTCAGCCGCAGCCCTTCCGATACCGCTGGATGCACCCGTTACCAATGCGATCCGCTGAGTCATGTCGTTCGCTCCTTTTATATTGCCATTCGTTTCACTTTTTATACATAATAAGGGAGCATGCAATTAAACGGCGGTGTCTCGGTAACCCTGAGATATTCGTTCTCCGATATTTCTTTATAGCATCAGGCAGCGCGGCATTTTCCGGTAGACCGGCAAGCGCATGAGGAGAGAAATATGAAAACCGCATTAATCACAGGAGCCAACCGCGGAATTGGGCTGGAATTTTGCAGACAGTATGCCGCAGAGAACTGGCGCATTCTGGCTTGCACTCGTCATCCGGAAAAATCAGATGCGCTTGATATGCTGGCCGCAGGCTATCCTGGGCAGGTTACCGTACATGCGCTTGATGTTGCTGATCATGCGCAAATCGAGGGATTGGCGCAATCGTTAGCTGGCGAACCGATCGATCTGCTTCTCAACAACGCGGGAATTTATACGGGCTCTCATGCAGGCGCTTTCAATAGTATCGATTATGAGGCCTGGGCCCATGAATTTCGTGTCAATACCATGGCAACGCTCAAGATGGCCCAGGCATTCAACTCGCATGTTGCCGGAAGCAGTCAAAAAATGATCGTGACCATCAGCAGCAAGATGGGCAGCATTGCGGAGAACGACAGCGGCGGCAGCTACCTGTACCGGTCCAGCAAGGCAGCCGTAAATATGGTTATCAAAAGCCTTGCCATTGACCTGAAAACAGTGGGAATCATTGCAGTGGTATTGCATCCCGGATGGGTGCAGACCGATATGGGCGGCAAGAATGCGCTCATCTCCACGGCAAAAAGCGTGTCCGGCATGCGGCATGTCATCAGCGGCCTCACGTTGGCGGATTCAGGTAAATTCATCGCCTATGATGGCAAGCCGATTCCGTGGTAAGTGCTCGCTCTCCGCAGCAGCAGCCGCTGCCATTCGATATGATCTTGTCAGTCCGGATGTTGGCTCGTGAGCCCGCCTCCGCCTCTCGTCGATAGCGGCTTGATCAATTCGGAGAGATTGCGCTTTAGCAGCCCCTTATTCAACGATTACCGCCGTCCCGCTAGCCGAAACCATCAGCATTCCATTTTCCTTGCCCATTATCTCGTAATCGATATCGATGCCGATTACAGCGTTTGCACCAAGATCCTGGGTGCGGCGCTGTAGCTCGTCAAGCGCGATTTCCCGCGCGCGCTGCAATTCTTTCTCATAGGTTGCGGAGCGTCCTCCCACTAGGTCACGGATTCCAGCAAAAAGGTCTTTAAACAAATTGGCGCCGAGGATCGCTTCGCCGGCGATGACCCCGCAGTATTTCGTAATGCGCTTTCCCTCAATGCTCGGGGTAGTGGTAAGTTGCATAAGCCTCCCATTGACGTTCTTCAATAAATAAGTAACAAGCCATAGTGGGCTATCTGTACCGCTTATCCATGGCAAGGCGCTGTTACTGCGGCGCAGCGGGTTTGGGTCTTTTACGAAGCTTCTTCAGAGGGCGCTTTCCTTGCGTACCGTCACGGGACTTGAACTGATCGGGTGTCGGCATCCCCTTGCGTCGCACGTTTCGCTCAGCCGAAGAGTTGCGCTCCGAGGCGTTTCGTTCCGAAGCGTTTCGCTCTGCGTTGTTCCGCTCCGAGGTGCCCCGCTCGGAAGTCATGGCGCGATTGGCAGGAGTAAGCGTAATCTCAAGCTCGTTGATCTCATCCCATTCTGCTTCGGTACGTTGTCTTTCCGGAATAGCAAGAAGCTCTTGCAGGCGAATATTAGGCGGACTCGGCTGTAGTTTATCCATAGTATATTTAATGCGATGCTCTACTGATAATTATTATCATTTATAATGGTATTTGGTTGATCTCACTGTTGATATCCGGAGTAAATAATAATGTTAAATACCTGGTTAAAAAAATATCTGAACAAGACTCGCATGCAGCGCTTGGCTGGTAACTCTACCGGAAGAATCGGGAGGACGACAAGGATCGCAACATACGCTTCTACGACGATGCCACGGCCGGAAATCACAATGCAGGGAGCGCCCGATTTTACCCACACAATAATACATTATAGGTCGCCCTCGCGCCTTGGTGGGGAAACTCAGAGGCTTATTCCGCGAGTCCTCAATCAATATATTACTGCAATATTTTGCTTTGCCATTTTCTTTGGCGCCAGCGCATCTCATGCAGAGCAAGTAGTAGTCTATTCTGCTCGGATCGAACAGCTCATCAAACCAATGTTCGACGCTTTCACTAAAGATACCGGCATCAACGTGAAATTCGTCACTGACAAGGAAGGCCCATTGCTGGCGCGCCTCAAGGCGGAAGGGAAAAACACACCTGCCGACATGCTGATCACCTCGGATGCGGGCAATTTGTGGGAGGCCGCCCAGGAAGGCCTGTTGAGGCCCGTCGAGTCAAAAACGCTCCAGGCAAATGTTCCCGCCTACCTCCGTGATCCCCGGAATCAGTGGTTCGGCCTATCCGTGCGGGCCCGCACTATCATATATAACACACAGAAAGTAAAGCCTTCGGATCTTTCTACCTACGAAGCGCTGGCTGAACCTCAATGGAAAGGACGGTTGTGCCTGCGCACTTCCAAGAAAGTATACAACCAGTCGCTGGTCGCGATGATGATCGCTGAGCATGGCGCGGCCAGGACCGAAGAAATTATCAAAGGCTGGGTCGCCAATCTCGCTATCGACCCTCTGTCCGACGAAACCAAGGCAATGGAATTCGTCGCCGCAGGGCGATGCGATGTCACAATAGCCAACAGCTATTACTATGGCCGCCTGATGGAAAAAAATCCGGCATTGCCACTTGCGATTTTCTGGCCTAACCAGGAAGGCAGCGGCGTTCACGTCAATATCTCGGGGGCAGGAATTACAAAATACGCGCATAACATACCGGCTGCAACCAGATTGCTCGAATTTCTGTCATCCGAAAAAGCCCAGAATCTCTTTGCCGACGTGAATATGGAATACCCGGTCAATCCCAGGGTAAAACCCGACCCGGCTGTCGCCGCCTGGGGCACCTTCAAGCAGAATACGATAAACGTAACCACAGCCGGGGAATTGCAGGCAGAAGCGGTAAAACTGATGGATCGCGCGGGCTATCGATAAGGCGTCAAGGATGTGAGAGATGAAACGCTTAGCTCAGCGGAGGCTGATTCAGGCACGAAAAATGGGTTTTTAAGTGCCTCGAGCTCCGCCTACCGGACCTCAAACGGCTGGCGTCTAATCCCCTTTCTGGTAGCTGCGATGGTGCTCGTGCCAGTTGGTACGGTCATCTCGTCCTTGTTCGTGCCGGCGGGCGATGTCTGGCAACATCTGGTGGAAACGACACTGGCCGGTCTGCTGGTCAATACGTTCTGGCTCGCGGTGGGCGTGGCCGCAGGTTCCGCGCTATTGGGAGTAAGCCTGGCCTGGTTTACTGCGGTGTGCGAGTTCCCCGGCCGTAAATTCTTTTCGTGGGCATTATTGCTGCCGCTTGCCATTCCCGCATATGTTACCGCGTTCGTGGCTTTGGGCCTGTTCGATTACATCGGCCCGGTGCAAACGGCGCTACGCACCTGGCTGGGGCCCGATCTATTCTGGTTTCCGGATATACGCAGCAGGCTGGGCGTTATCATTGTCATGGTTCTGGCGTTTTATCCTTACGTCTATTTGCTGGCGCGAAATGCGTTTCTTACTCAAGGGAAACGCTCGCTGGAGGTTGCCCAGTCGTTAGGCTTTAATCGCACACAAGGATTTTTCAAATTGGCGTTGCCGATGGCGCGCCCGTGGATTGCAGGCGGGACAATGCTGGCACTGATGGAAACGCTTGCCGATTTCGGGACAGTGGCAGTCTTCAATTACGATACGTTCACCACTGCTATTTATAAAGCCTGGTTTGCGATGTTTTCCCTGACCGCAGCTTCTCAACTCGCCTCGCTGCTGATCGTTATCGTTTTTGCCGTGATAATCGTGGAGCAGCAATTTCGTTCACGCATGCGCTATGCCGAAACCAGGCAAAGTGCGAAGGCGATCCCCATCCCGCTCACCGGCTGGCGCGCATGGCTGATCTCAGGATTTGCGTCAGGCACGCTTTTCTTTGCGTTCCTGTTACCCGTCATGCAACTGGGCATTTGGGCAGTGGGCGTTGTCGAACGTGATTTCGACCAGCGTTACCTGGAATTTCTCTGGCACTCGCTGCTATTATCCGCTTTTGCCGCCCTACTCACCTGCACCGTTGCGCTGCTCATGGTCTACGCTGCACGACGCTGCCCGGACTCCGCCACGCGTGGCGCAGTGCGCATATCCACTATTGGATATGCTCTGCCAGGCGCTGTTCTCGCGGTTGGAATTTTCATCCCCATAGCCTGGCTGGATGGCTGGCTGAGCGAAATGGCCATGCAGCTATTTCATATAGAAACCGGCTTGCTCATCCAGGGCACCCTCGTCACGATGCTGATTGCCTATATGACGCGTTTTCTCGCGGTCAGCCACAGCCCCATAGACAGTGCCATGCAGCGTGTAACCGGCAGCATCGATGAGGCCGCCATGGGGCTTGGTTTAAGCGGATGGGCGACACTCCGCCGCGTACACTTGCCCATTCTGAAGGGCGGCATATTCACCGCCGCCGCGCTGGTATTCGTGGATGTCATGAAAGAGATGCCCATCACGTTGATGACCCGGCCTTTCGGCTGGGATACCCTCTCGGTGCGGATTTTCGAAATGACGACGGAAGGCCAATGGGAGCAGGCCGCGTTACCTGCCGTGACGCTGGTACTGGCAGGCCTGCTTCCCCTGATATTTTTTATGCGGCAAACCGAAAGTTGATTTGAGCGACTGCCATGAATACGCTGCTTGAGCTCAGAAATATCCGGCATGCCTATGGCCGGCAAACAGTGGTGAACGACTTATCGCTCGCGCTAAAAAAAGGTGCCATCGGCTGCCTGCTGGGACCGAGCGGGTGCGGCAAGACAACGGTACTGCGATGTATCGCCGGGTTTGAGCCCATCTCGGCCGGCGAGATTGCGCTCAATGGCGTAGTGATAAGTAACGCGGATTTTAGCTTGCCGCCGGAACGGCGACACATCGGTATGGTGTTTCAGGACTATGCATTATTTCCTCACCTGACCGTTCAGGCCAATGTTGGCTTTGGCCTGCATCGCATGCAAAAAACGGAGCGTGCGGCACGCACCGCTGAAATGCTCAAAACCGTAGGTCTTGCTGATGTGGCAGACAAGTATCCACACCAGCTTTCGGGCGGCCAGCAGCAACGCGTCGCCCTGGCGAGAGCACTTGCACCAAAGCCTGACTTACTGTTGCTGGATGAGCCTTTCTCCAATCTGGATGTGACGCTGCGTGGCCGCTTGAGCTTGGAGGTGCGCGACATTCTCAAGAGCCAGAATGCTACCGCCATTTTGGTAACGCATGACCAGGACGAGGCTTTTGCCATAGCGGATGAAATCGGCGTCATGCACCAGGGCGAAATCCAGCAATGGGATACCGGCTATAACCTCTATCACAGGCCCGCCAACCGGTTCGTTGCAAATTTCATCGGCCAGGGCGTTTTTCTCCCCGGCAAAATACTGGATCCACATCACGTGGAAATCGAGCTAGGGACTCTGGCAGGAGAGGTGCCGCATCAGTGCATGCCGGACTGCCAACTATGTCGCGAGGGAAATCCCGTGGATGTGCTCATACGACCGGATGATATTGTGCACGATGACGCAAGCCCCCTTCAAGCCGCCGTGATGCACAAGGCTTTCCGTGGCGCCGACATCATGTATACGCTGCGCCTGCCCGGCGGTGGCACCGCCCTATCACTGGTACCGAGCCACCATAACCATGCAATAGGCGAAAAAATCGGTATCAAACTGGAGGCGGATCACGTTGTGGCATTCAGCCAATCTGCATCCATCTGAAGCCTCAACGCAACCGCGTCAATCGCTTATCGGTTCCTGCAGCACTCAAGCGAAACGCGCATCATATATTCCCTGATTCAGCGTGTACCCTGCCTTCTTATGGGATTGCCAAAACTTAAACCCAGATAATTCATTAGGACGCGAGATGATGGCGAGGCAGGTTGCAAGACAGTTTTGCCGGTTGGGAGAAATCCATAGCTTGGTCTATGGACGCCGCGCAGGTGGCAAAAATGGCGGCGAAAATGGCCGCCAGCACTCGCGTAGGCTCGCAGAGCCGCCTAATGAATTATCTGGGTTTAAATCTGCTCATTGGGATCAGATTCGACCTTGGCGTTGTTCTCGTGGTTTCGCTCCTGCCGTTTTTCCGCTGGGGTGGCGTGATCGCGCGGGGCAAGTTCTGACGCCATTTGCCGGTGAAAAGCAGCCAGCTTTATGTCTTCCTCGGCGATTCGCTCATATTTGTGCAGCAAAGCCGAAGTATACGATTGCTTATCTTGTGCCTGCCTACCATAAAGGTAGCTTTTTTCTTCATAATGCTGAAGCAGTTTCTTTTGTTCCTCCGCTTTTCTCAGCATCTCTTTGGCGGTATTTTGGTATTGCTTTGCCAATTTTTCGTGATCAGCATAAGTTTTCGCACTCTTTCCAGCCCTGTTGATATTGTCATTCTGCGCTTCGAGAGGACTCATTTGCGCGCAGGAGGCCAACAAACCAAGGGCAGACAAGATCGCAACGAATGTTCCTGATTTTGTTTTCACGATGGGACCCGGGTAGGATGAAAGTGGCTTCATGCTAACTCGGTTCACACCACTGAATATATTGGGGAAACCCTGTTTTTTTTCTAAGGGAAACCTTTATGCAACTTTTATATGGTGGAAGTGGCTAATATAAATGTTGATGGTACGATGCGGTTCTAAAGAAGATCGGACGGAAAACATCCGGACAATCTGACGGAAAACTTGAGGGCAATGTCTGCTATTGCGGTTCGGAAATCCAGTGGGTAGCATAACGTATCAAATCCGCGCCGTCTTTCAGGTTCAATTTGGTACGGATGTGGAAGCGATGCGTTTCGATAGTTTTAATACTGCGGCTAAGCAACCGGGCAATTTCCTGACTGCTATGCCCGGATCCGATCAAGTGCAGCACCTCAAACTCGCTCGGGGTCAGACTGTTGACCAACGGTTCAGACTCCGAATTTCCGGTCACCACGCGATTCAACAGCCTGGCATACATGGGCTTGCTCAGATAAATATTTCCCTTTAACACCTCGCGGATAGCAGTTATCAGCACTTCACCCGGCTCCTGCTTCATCACGTAGCCACGCGCGCCTGCCCGCAAAGCACGTTCCGCATACACGCCTTCGTCGTGCATGGAAACGACGAGTACGGGCAATGCCGGCATCGAAATATGTATGCTTTTTATGACCTCAAAACCGGAGAGGGTCTTGAGAGACACATCCATTAAAACGATATCGGCATGATGCTCCGCTTTGAGGGCGGCCAGCGCTTCTTCGCCGTCGCCCGCTTCACCCGATACCTCCATGTCCGGCTCGAGATTGATGAGCATTGCCATACCATGCCGTAACATGGCGTGATCGTCCACCAGCATTACTCGTGCTTTCAAGGCTGACATATCAGGAAACTCCTACACCATTCGCATTGCGAGCCGCACTTCCATTCCCCCTTCCGGGTGCGACAGGAATTCCAACCCCGCGCCAAGCTGCCGGGCACGATATTGCATGATTTTAATGCCCATTCCCGGGGTTGCGCCGTATTTTTTTTTGGAATCGGCAAAACCACTGCCGTCATCGCGGATCGACAGGTGGAGCATTCCTTCCTCTGAAAACAGCAAAATTGTCACTTGCCGCGCGCGGCCGTGCCGTATCGCATTATTGGTAGCTTCCTGGGCAATCCGGTAAAGATTAAGTGCGAAATTCTTATCCTCGATAACGACTTCACTTTTGCATACGAAATCACATGTAATCTTATAGGTAATTGCGATTCTCGATGCAAATACCCGCAATGCGCCCATGAGGCCATTTGTCTCCAGTTCAAATGGAAGCAGTCCCTGTGCAAGCTGCTTGCATTGCATTACGGCAACCTGCGCTTGGGTGGCAATGGAGGCAGCAATCGTCGCCGCATCCCCACTTCCCGACGCGGATATTCTTTTCTCCAATGCCTTGGCTTGATAACCAATCGCTGCAATCTGCTGCCCAAGATTATCGTGCAATTCCTGTCCGATCGAACGCTGGTGTTCTTCCGCTATGGAAACCAGTGTCTGTTCCAGACGTTTGCGCTCAAGCCATCTCTCCAGATCAGTCGCGACCGCATCGATGAGCCGCTGCTCTTCCGGCACCAGGAATGGCTTGTCTTCCGGATAGAAAACACGCAACTGGCCGCAGAGTTCGTTGTTGGCGTTAATCTCCGAGTGCAGTGCATGCTTACGGCCTTGGCCGTGATTGTCAGAAGTGAAGTGCCTGCCATCGAGTTCGATCATGGCGGTAGCGATTTCCGGGAATTGCATGGCGGGTATCAGGTGCTCGAAAATCTGCTGGCAGACGTTATCTACCGATAATTCCAGCCCCATACCTCGGCGAATCTCATAGAGACAGGTGATTTCCTTCAGGCGCTCGCTCAGCGCCTCATCGATCTGTTTCCGCTCAAACCACCTCTCCAGATCAGTCGCGACCGCGTCGATGAGCCGCTGCTCCTCCGGCACCAGGAATCGCGTGTCTTCCGGATAGAAAACACGCAGTTGGCCGCAGAGCTCGTTGTTGGCGTTAATCTTCGAGTGCAGTTCGTGCTTACGGCCCGGGCCGTGATTATCAGAAGCGAAGCGCCTGCCATCGAGTTCGATCACGGCGGTAGCGATTTCCGGGAATTGCATGGCGGGTATCAGGTGCTCAAAAATCTGCTGGCAGACATTATCCACCGATAGTTCCGGCCCCATACCACGGCGAATTTCGTAGAGACAGGTAATTTCTTTCAGACGCTCGCGCAGCGCCTGACCTGCATTTGCATGCTCATCAATGGGGTGATGGGCCGCATCCACGTGTCTTTTATCCTGGCTGGTCATTAAAGGCTTTCATCATTCGATCAATTCAATCTACCGTTTCGCCCGTCCATGAAATGAACTTGAATATTCCGCTTAGTTTATATTAGTCATACGCTTCAGGTGAGTCCATCGCTATACCGCGCGAGGAATCCCGAAAATGTATTCATGCGCGCGGATGACATCGCGCCTGATGATGCCAGGCTCCTTCAAGCCTCGTCATGCAAAAGACTTTCCAAGACACCGACATCATGTACATCCAGCACCGGCCCAGCAGTGGCACGGCGCTGCCGCCGATACCCAATTATCATAATCACGCAATAGGCAAAAAAATCGGTATCATGTCGGAGGTGGATCGGTCATGGCATTCGGTCAACCTGCACCATGATTGCACAGCCATAATCGCAGCGTAAATGTTCTACATATTCAGAAAAGTAACTCGCCGATTAAAGTTACTTGTAATCGACACAATGTGTAAGGCAGCAATAAGCGCAGCGTATTGCGCAATACGAGTGGTCGGGATATAAAAATGGAAAAAGATTATTGGCTGGAGCGCTGGAAGCAGGAAGAAACCGGTTTTCACCAAAACGAGGTTAATCCGTATTTGCGCCAATACTGGCAGGAGTTGCATCTTGCCACCGGCAGCGAGGTATTCGTGCCGCTGTGCGGCAAAAGCCGCGACATGTTATGGCTAAGTGAACAGGGATATGCAGTGCTAGGGGTGGAAACCAGCGCGGTCGCAGTGCAATCGTTCTTCAAAGAGAACGGCTACATCCCGAATCAAACAAGCAGCGAAAATTTCGACCGCTACGATGCAAGCGGGGTCCGAATCCTGTGCGGGGATTTTTTTGACCTGAGCAAACACGACCTGGCGAAAACAAGCGCGGTGTACGATCGCGCATCACTAATCGCGCTGCCGCCGGAAATGCGCGAACGTTATGCAGATCACCTGTTGAGCATCCTGCCGCCTGCAGCGCCAATCCTGCTGATCACCCTGGACTATCCCCAACAGGAAATGGCGGGCCCACCGTTTGCGGTTTCTGCGAACGAAGTCGAGGCGCTCTACCACGAGCGGTTCACGATACGGCTACTGTCGCAATTGGACGTGCTTACGCAAGAACCACGCTTTCAGGAACGCGGCTTGAGCCGGTTACAGGAAAGCGTTTTCCTTCTAACCCCGCATAGATAGCAAAACCGAGCGGCTGTTTATAAAAATGAAGTATCGTCCCTGATCGATTACAATAATTCAGGCAGTATTTTCCCAGTGCGGAATACCGGGGTAACTACCGATATGGATGTGGCCAAAATCTTGCACAAGCAACTTCAATTAGAATTTCTTGCCGCACGAATCTCGTCAGCCAGTTGCAGCACACTCATGGCGTAATTCACGCTGCGGTTATAGCGAGTGATGACGTAGAAGTTATTGAAGCCCAGCCAATGTTCGTTTCCGGTTTTATTTTCCAGTTCGATCAGCGTAGCCTGGCGGTCAACCGGTAGAGCGACTTGCGGCGCAATGCCCAATTTTCTCATTCTCTCCACGGTATATGCCGGTCTTTCCCCTGCGTATATTGCCTCACGGTAACTCTCGCCGTTGACGAGGGCGGACGCGACTATCGCTTGCTCTGTTTCCCAGCCGTAGCCCTTCAGATAATTGGCGACGCTGCCAATCGCATCCACGGTGCTGCCGGACAAATCGACCTTGCCATCATTATCGAAATCCACGGCATATCGCCGATAGCTGCTGGGCATGAATTGCGGGATGCCAATAGCCCCTGCATACGAGCCTTTGATGCTCAGCAGGTCTGAACGCTGTTCCCGCCCCAGCAGCAAGTAATGTTCCAGTTCATCGCGAAAAAAAGCGGCACGCTTCGGATAATCAAACGCCAGCGTAGTCAATGCATCCAACACGCGATGCTTGCCGGTTTGTACGCCATAGTTTGTTTCGACACCAATTATGGCAGTAATGATTTCTTCAGGAACACCAAACTCCTTGCGCGCCCGCTCCAAGGTCGAGGCATGGCTGTTCCAGAAAACAACGCCATCAGTGACACGCTGGGGGGTAACAAGTATTGGGCGGAATTCGTACCATGGCTTGGAAGTCGCCGGGCGCGAAATTGCATTGACGATGGAAGGCTGAAACTGGGCCAAACGGAAAATACTTTCAAGTTCAGCCTGGGCGAATCCATGCCTTTCCACCATCTGGCCGATGAAAGCTTCGAGTTCCGGCCGCAGTGGCGGTGCCGCCGCGGTGGCGCCGGTCGTACCCGTCGCACATCCAGCGAGCGTCAGAAATCCGAAGGCATAGAGTAACAGTCGCATGAATTCTCCCTAATTTTCAAATACAGAAAGCCGTTTGTCTTTTTCACTATTGATCACAATTGATGCAGGCGATCGATAATTCTCGATCGGCTTCATTCTCTTCAGTAAACTCATCGCTTTTCGAAAAACGCTGAATTAACTCTCTTTTTCGCAGGGACACAACGGCGGCTTGCAGGATGGCTTGCCGGAAAAAACACTTTACCGCGTATCGCCCCATTCCCGCCATCCCTTCAGCATCGGAAAATAAAGCCCTCGCCTCACCGGCTGGCCATCGACTGAGCGCATCAGCGCCGCGTAACGGTCGAGCTGGGCGCGATAGCGCTCCTGCTCGCTGTCGAGAAAGCCTTCCAGGTTCGAGCCTTCATGACTGCTGGTCTTGTAGTCCACCACCCACCGCTGGCCGCTCTCATCACGAAAGGTCCGATCGATGACGAGATCGATATACTCGCCTTCGGCTATCGTTGTCATGCGCAATTCGTTGCGAGCATCCCGCTGCGGGCCGAGCAACCATTGTCCACGCCGATCACTCACCGCTTGGGTAAGCGCGGTTATTACCCGTTTGACAGCCGCATCGGTATCGCCCTCATTGCCGGCCATGCCGCAAGCAGCGAGCTGACGCTTGAAGATATCCCGTAACCCGGAAATTTTCGGCGCATCCCAGTTCCCCACCCCATCCTCGGCGATGCGCTGCAGCCAGCGGTGTACGATGTTTCCGATAGTGCGCGCCGTTTCCCCTGCCCATGAATATTCGATCTCGCCCTGAATCGGCGATCCCTGCCGCTGAGCCTTCCACTGTACCGAGGGCGGCGCGACCGACAGTGTCCACCCTGAGACAAGGCGCCGCAGAGACTGATCGATAGCATGTTCGCCCGCCGCGCGCTGCTCTTTATCATCAACGGCAAATAACCCGCCTGAGGACATCGCTTGTGCTGCAGCTTCTGCATAAATATGCTCCACCATCGGCCAGATTTTACTCAGCAGTGTTTTTCCCGCTGACGGTTTCAGCTCAAAAGGTTCAGAAGAGTCTTTCCCTTCGCGTATACCCGCGCTGCCCAGCAGATGCAGGCGCTGCCTGGCACGTGTCGCAGCCACGTAGAGCAAACGCCCATCCTCCAGGCGTTCCTTCTCATCCTCGAGTTTCTCCAGCCATGAATAAATGCGGTCGGCCTCCCCACCCGTTTCCTGAATCGGCGCGAGCAACAGGTCGTTACCTTCGCTTGGCTCTTCCGTGGTAACCGCAGGCCGTAAATACTCCATCCACATGAATAGCTTCTTATCGTTGCCGCGCGATGAGCGACCAAGACCGGGTACGATCACATGATCGAATTCCAGGCCCTTGGCCTTGTGAATCGTCATGATTTGCAGGGTATCGTCGGCTTTTACGTCAGGTAGCGCGAAAAGCCTGACGAGCCCTTCCTCCAAGGCAGCGACGGTGAGAACGCTACCTTTGTTTTCGTTTGCTTCGAGGTAATCGAGGTAGGCCGCGGCATCTTCAAAGTCTGTCGCATCTTCAATACAGGCGGGGCCTCCCAGCGCAAGCCATGCTGCCTCAACAGTGTTCCGCAGCGATTGGCGGCAACGATTAGCCATGCATTCCGCCAACACTTCCCGCACGCGCAGAAGCCGGACATAGCCATCGGCGGAAACCGACGCCATGCGGGCGTCGTCGTTGATCAATTCCCACACTGTACGATCAGGTGGCTTCGCTCCGCCATCTCTTCTGTCTGCCTGGGCATCGCCAGCGACCACATCAGTAACATCGCCAGAAGCGGGTTCGGAACGCACCGATACGAGCGCGTGCATGTCCGCGAGCGTGAGGCCGCACCAAGGCGCGCGCAGCAAAGCGAGCCACGCCATTCGATCGGCAGGATGCGCCAGTGCGCGGGTCAACGCCAGCAGATCCTGAACGATGGGCCTGCGCGCCAGCCCTTCAATTTCTATCGCGCGAAAGCGAATGCCGGCTTTCTTCAGCCGAGGTATGATTTCACCGAGATGGCTACGGTTGCGCACCAGGATTGCCGTAGTGGAGCCGGGATCATCGCACTGCGCTTGCGCGACAATCTCCGCCACTTTTACCGCCTCGGCTGCGTGGTCATCATTGAAAAACGGATATACGCTGACCCCTGTGCCCTCCAACAAGCTGCGCGTTGCGATGGATCGTGCGTAAGATACCGCGCCAAGGGCGATATTCTCCCGCCCCGGCATCACCTGCGAGAACGTGGCGTTGACCCAATCGACGATGCCGCGTTGCGATCGGAAATTAGCGGAAAGAGCACTCGGCTGCAATGCCACATTGCCTATCCCCTCTGCACGGGCGCGGAGGAATAACCCAACCTCAGCCTCGCGGAATCGATAGATGGATTGCATGGGGTCGCCGACCGCCAGCACGCTGCGGCCATCCCCCGGTTCCCATCCGGCAGTCAATTTCACGGCCAGATCATACTGGCTGATCGATGTATCCTGGAACTCATCTATCAATAAGTGCCGAATGCGATAGTCGAGCGCGAGTGCAAGATCGGTAGGCATTTCGGGTTCGCCGAGCGCTCGCAGGGCACCTTGCGCGACCTCGGTAAAGTCCACCTTGTTATGGACTTGAAACACGAGCCTGAGCTGTGCCACCGCACGCGGGAGCAGCCGCATTATCGAGCTGAGCACTTGCCATTGCCGTTCGGTGTATGCGGGAGGCGGAAGCTTTTCACGAACGTCATATAACGCCTGGCAAAGCGCGTTGTCGTCTTGCTCAGCCAGATGCGAAACCAATGCCCGCGCCCTATCCTTCCATGAGTCCGCCATGCCTTTCCTGGCCTTGGGCTCCGGGGGAAAACCCTCTTTTACCGTGTGTTGCTTGCGCCAGGCGCCTTCTTTTGTTTTTGTCAGCAACAGCTCGGCGATGGCATGCCAGCAGGGAACATCCCCCTCGTCATCGCCAGGAAACGTGCTGAGTTCGCAAAGTTGTGCGTAGTCGACGATAAGCGAATCCCTGCCGCTATCTGCCAGATTACGTGCGGCGTAGCGCACCAGTTCAACCAGTTCGTCCCGGCTCGAGGCGGGAAATAGTGAACACAGGCGCCGGAGCGCATCATGTCGTGCGTTCTTCAACGCCCCTTCCAGCTCATCGCGGTCCTTGCCGTGAATATGCCGCAGCCAGTGATCGCGTCGGGCCAGCATTCCGATGAGCAATATCTCGACGCGCACCACATCATTGTCGAGATGCTCCAGCAAATGCTCGACATCCTGCGCCACGGCATCGTTGTTCTCGACAAGACCAATGGTGGCACGCGCTGCTTCGGCATATAAATCGGACGCGTCCTCGATGGTTTCCGGCTGAGAACCGAACTCCGACAGCACAGGCATCTGCCGCGTCAACGATGCGCACAGCGAATCGAATGTCCGGACACGCAATCGCGCCGGATTATCGAGAATATGCCAGCCAGCGCCGGCGTCCCGCTGCAAGACAGCGCCAGCCAGCTCTCGCGTCAGCCGTTCGTACTCGGTTTGAAACGTTTCAGACGGATAAGAGGACGTATCGCGTGCCTGGACAAGCGCCGCCATCAAGCGTTCACGCATCTCTGCAGCCGCTTTTCGCGTGAATGTAATCGCAACGATTTCTTCCGGCTCATCCACAAGCGTCAACAACTTGAGATAGCGCTGTATCAGAAGTCCGGTTTTGCCTGATCCGGCCGGTGCCTGAACAATAAAGGAATGGGCCGGATCAAGCGCACGGCGGCGCTCGGCAAAGTCCGGCGCCAGGCCGGGTCCCTGGTGCGGCGCGAGTTCCGGCGTAGAGAACATAGGTAATGTGCTGCTCATCCTTCCTCTTCCTGCTCGATAAGCTCCTTCCCTGCACGTTCATGAATACGGCAAACGGATCGCACGTCACAGTAGCGGCAAGTGTGCGGATAGGTCTTGGGATCGATTTTGGCATCTCCGCCGATGAAATCGGCCGCGATACGGGCAAGATCGGCGTGCCAGGCCGAAACCAGGTCTTCCCACGATCCATACTGATCAGCCTGGCGTGATTCGTGCAGCGCTTTTCCGCCCGGCAGCAGATTGCCATCACGCGCAAGTGCCGTGAATCGCATCTCTCCCGTTTTAACCTGCGCAAATGCGACCGCAACCGCAGCTGGTTCGGCAGTAACGAGATACAGGGGCAGTTGCGGTTCTTCCGGACGCTCGCCAAGCATGGCGCTTACCGATGGCGCCCGCGTTTTATAATCGATGATGATACGGCGTCCGTCGCTGAGCTCGTCTACACGATCGAGCCGCGTCGTCAGTTCAAGCCCGCCGATTTCGATGCTGCGCTTGTCTTCGATAGCAACGACCGCAAAGTCATTCCGCTTCTTGTCTTCGTTGAGCCATTCTTGGGCCAACCGCACCAGGCGCCGCTGCTCGATCACTGCAAAACGTCCTGAAAGCATAGCTGGACGGTCGCGATGGATATGCGCGGTCGCGTCTTTCGCGGCCAGCATGAGCATCGCTTCCAGATCGTCATCACTCATGGCGTCAAGCGCATTTTTGGTTTTGAGCTGGCTCCAAACCTGTGCAAGCACGTGATGCACCAATATGCCGCGCTGCATTGCATCCAGCCCGGTGCCCGGCAATTTCGTTCCGGATGCGCCCAATCGATGGACAGCGAATGCCCGGAATGGGCAGGCGGCCTGATCTTTTATCACCGCCATTCCGCCACTGGCCATACCGTTAGCGCCATTGCCTGCACCTATTGCCGGTGCTTCGTCATTTTTTATGCGTTCAAGCCGGCCTGCGCGATGGATCAGGTCGCGGTGACTTGCATAATCGGGTAGCTCAAGCTCGCAAACGGCAATATCCGCTATCAGCGGGCTGGGTGCGAGCGCCCGCCCATCGCGGCCGTTGCCATGCCGTGGATGACTCAGGATGACTTCGCTCGCTGCCGACAACCATGCATCGGTAAGCCGGGACGCAAGCGCCAGGGAAGCGCCGGCCGAACCCTGCGGCAATCCGGCGGCTTGCTGAAATTCAATCGGCAGAAAAGGATTGGGGCGTGGCTGCGGCGGCCAGGCTTCGTCAGACAAGCCCATTACCCAAAGATGATCGAACGACATGCCGGCGGCTTCGAGAACACCGAGTATCTGGATAGGAACATTCGGCGTCTCAGGCTGGAACGACACCTCGGCAGCCATATGACGCAAACGCGATAGTGCTTTGCCGTAGCTGGCGTACGGCATGACGCCGCCGAGGGCGGCGAAGTCGGCGAGAACCTCATGCCATTTCTTCAATGTCTGATATTCCGCCGAATCCAGAGCGCGTTCGCCAGGAAAACCGGCGATCCTCAAAACCTCGGAAATAACCCTGGCCAGCGCTGAGGGCGTTTGCGAACCGCGCAGCTTTACTTTGCGGAGCTCGGCATAGGCCGACAGAACCTCCGCTAGAACCGGGCAGCTTTCACCGCCATGTTCGCGCTCGATAAGAGCAAGCAGCCGTTCAAGTGTAATTGTGGGCTCGGTACGATTGCGCAGTTGAGCATCAAGGCTTGCGCGCTGCGCCATTTCAGTTTCGCCGCCGCTGAGAAAGGGCGATCGGAGCAAGAGGCTTGCGCGCTCGAATCCGATTTCTCCCTCGCCGAGTTCGAGTATCAGGAAGGCGGCGTTTATCAGAGGATACGAAACCAGAGCTTTGCCAAGCGATGCATTAAACGGCAATACGCGCTTGGCCGCACCCGGTAGTGATCGCTGGACATCGGGGTCCATCACCGAACTGAAGATGCGCAGGATGGCGCTTCGGTGCTCTGAAAAGGCCGGAACAACGACGCCAATGCGAGCGGAGCCATTTGCTTCGATTCGTGCCCGTGCCCAAGCCGCCGCGCAATAAATCTCCTCACCGGCGTCGTCATATTGCACACGTCGCGAACCGGGATTATGCGGCGGCTGTTGTAACTGCGGTTGCGGCTGCGGTTGCGCCAGCATTACTTCACAGCCCGCATCCTCAAGCTTGACCAACAAGGCTGCCTGTTGCGGTGTAATGATATCGAAACCATAGCAGATCAAGCGCTTCGGCTTATTGATTTCAGGCCTCAGGCACAGCCCGGCTACGAGATCGCAAAGCCGTGCGCGATCAATCTGCCGTGCGCGGCGGGTTGTTTCCTCGTAGTATCGCGACCAATCCCGAAATGCCTTACCGTCTTCGTTCAGCGGGAAATTCCCGAGCCGCGGGATAAAGTGCCATGCATGGGCGAGCTGCCACGCCTCGCGAGCAAGCTGTGCGGCCTCCGCGACGGCAAGCAAAACCGTGCCTGTATCCGAACGGGCAATGGCATCTTCCCATAGAACCTGCTCCTGAGCTGGTCTGAGCAACGCGGGCAGATGAGAGGCTTGCGCGGAGTAAAGCGCGTCCTCGTAGATACGTTCGATGAATGTGGAGATCGGCAGGATATCCGCCGAATCCCAGGCAGAAATGCCTTCCGCTGACCGCGCACCGTCAAACTCGCGTTTCAGCGCGGCTGCGAGTCGCCGATTAGGCGTGACGATCGTGACGTCATCTACTAAGCCGACGTCACGGCTCGCAAAAATTTCCGTCAGAAGAACTTGGGGGAAATTCAGAATGGAGGACATGCGGCAAAAAACGACCGCTGCCGGATCAGCGTTCCAGCTTGTCCAGTTTCCCGGTTACCTTTGCCCAGTCATCGGCATCGGGGGGGGAATCTTTTTTCTCGATGATGGGTTTCCATGCTTTCGATAACTCGGCGTTGAGTGCGGTGAAATGCTGCTGATCCGTCGGCACGTCATCCTCGGCATAAATTGCATCCACTGGACATTCAGCTACACACAGGGTGCAATCAATACATTCATCCGGATCAATTACCAGAAAATTAGGCCCCTCGCGAAAGCAATCCACCGGGCACACATCTACACAATCAGTGTATTTGCACTTGATACAGCTTTCAGTTACTACATAGGTCATGACGGATCCTTGCTGGGCTCTTTGAGAATTCTCAATTTTACCAGAAATTTTACGAATGCCGCTATAACTCTACAACCCAGACCAGCCTGCCAGTATGGGTTTAAGGTGCGAAGCAAGCTGGGATACCGCTGCTGAAAGCGGAGTATGCCACGCTGTATATAACAGCCCTACAGGATGGGCTGCGGCCCGGCCGCCTTTTCTTTTTGCACGTTTGTACTTGAGCGTTGGTATAATTCCGACCTATCCGCCGCGGCTACGGAAGGTGTCCCGCCACAACGTTTTGTCTTGCATTGATCGCCAGCGAGACAACCAATGCGCCAACCATCACCGGCCATTGCAATTTCAGTGTCACAGCCTGCATGATTTTTTCGAATCCCTCTTCCGACTGCGATACCGAATAATAAGGCTGTGCGTGCAATTCGGCTGGAACAGATACTTTCAGCTCGACACTTCCTCCCAGCACATCATCATCGAGCGTTATATCGGTCATGGCGGACAACTCGAGCAGTTGACCGAAACCACCCGGAATTTGTCCCCGGTAAATATAGCGCCCCCCCCAGCCATCGCAACTTGGCATTGCAAGGTTGATCTCGGTACAGAATACGCCCTCCGCCTCAGCGGCGAACAAATATGACACCTGCAACCAGTTGCCCGCAAGGGCGATACTTTTTTTTACGTATTGCGAATACACCTCCGTCTGGCAGGTTGAATCATCAGCACTGGATGGTTCATGCCGATAGGTTATGAAATCGCCATTCAGGCGATCCACGAACAACCCACGAGCGTGGTCGTCGGCCACCATATCCCCGGCAGTTATCTTATTCTTGAAGCTGAGCCGTTCATGCGCCGAGGCGATCCCGGCACCGCTGTACCCATGCGGGCTATCTTCGCGTTGATGGATTTTCCGATAATAATGCTCAACCTGGCGCCGCAACGTATCACCAAAATTATGCGTCAGCAGATAGGAATCCAGTTCGCAAATGATACCTCCGTCATTCATCTTCAACACCGCTTGGATTTTACCGGTCTGCAAATACATTTCCTCGATCCCATCGAGATCGGTATCTTCCAGAAATCTTGTCGGGCGGGGGGCGCAGGCGTCGAGCATCGCTTCCAACTCGACGATGGCTTTAAATACTGCGCGCCTGAGATGAGGGAGATACAAGCCTCCAAACAAGCCATGCCAATACGCATCATTAGCCTGGGACTCATACAGCTTATGCTTCATGGCAACGCTACGTTGCCGCTCCGGCAGCGAGGCCAGCCGCCGGGAAAGGCCCAGCATGCGTTTGTGCATCCAGTTGGATTCGGGATAGCGCGAAAAAAAATTTTTCCAGATACCACCGCGCAGGAACGCCTTGTTGCCGTCATACCAACCCACTGCCTTGGCCTGCTGCACCAGGTCGGCATAAATATTGGCAGGCCCTGCAGGAAGTGTCCACTCGTTCATTTCCATATATGAAGTGGTTGGGAGATACACTACACCCCGGGTTTTCTCGGCAGCATGATAGTCCCGGTAGTGCTGGGGACGAATTATGGGCGACGCCAGCACCCCTTGGATAAAGTTATCCAGCCAGCCTTTTTCATATACCCACTGATAAGTTTCCGGCCAGATACCGAATTTTTCGATATCGTCAAAATAGACAGCGGCATTGCCATGGCCGGTTGTACTGTTTTCAGCCAGAGACTCTATGTACGCTACCGCTTCATCCGCCGGAGAAAACGGCAACCGGTAACGCAGCGCTTCGGAGATGGGAAACAGATCGAGTTTGCGCTCGTCCTCTTCGGTAGTGAAATAACCATCCAGTTCTGCCGCTGTTTTGCCAGCACAAAGAAAATGATAATCGTCCACGATCACGTAGCGGATGCCACAATCCGCTAACGCCGGAACTACCGTTGCTTCCCACACGCGCTCGGTCAGCCATGCACCTTGCGGGCGCCGCCCCAACTTCCTCTCCAGCTTATCGGAAAATGTCTGTATCTGCCCGATGCGATCGCGGTTCGGAATCGCAGCCAGGACCGGTTCTGTATCGCCCGCACCGAATAGCTCGACCTGACCGCGCATCACCATGTCCCGAAGCAACGCCATGTCTTCCGGGTAGTGATCAAACAGATAGTCCAGCAACCAGCCGGAAATATGCACCGCAAAACAAAAGCTGGGATATCGGTGAAGAACTTGCAGGAAAGGCTGGTAACAGCGCAGGTGGGCATCAGCCAGCACCTCTGGAAAATTGCCGACCGGTTGGTGAGCATGAACGCCGAAAAGCAGGGAGACGGATCGGGACATCGAGTTCTCCTCAGAGAAAGCTTAGCCACTCGCTAGCGCCGCTACTTCCGGCCCAGGCTGGCGCTGGTCAGGTGAAATGTATCATATTGCGTTATGTGGCCTGGAAAACAAACTTGGCTTTTCCTGGTCGAAATATCGCTCTCGGGCTTGCGCCGGCAATAGTGCGCTGCAGGTTTTCTTCAAGAGGCGCGCCGCATTGTGCCCGAATCTTGAGCCACAACGCCGCCGCCGTGGCTGATAGGCTGATGCACGGATACGGGTACCGGCAATTTCAGTAAAGAATAGAGATTAGCCAGATTGTCCCGGAATAATTGATCAAAGCTCGACACTACGCTCGGCGGATTGTAATCACCTAGCCACCAGAACCAGTCGGAGCTTTCGCAGGAAGCGAGTTGACGTTCGGCTTTAGCTCTTTCCTCGTCGGTCAAGCGTTTGCTTTGCATCACCAGGTCATAACTGTGCTTGGCCGCACAGAGCAAATCCCAGGCACGGTTTTTGTCCTGATCGCCGATCCATGTGGAAAACGTTCCGTACACCCAACTCCCTGCCGTCAATACCGGCAAGCGGGCGACATCAGCCTGCTGGATGCTTCCCAGATAATCCTTATAAGTAGTCACCTCGATTGCGGGGTGATTTTCAAGTATTCCGTAGAGATCATTGAGAAAGTAATAGCCATTGTAAGGATAGTATTCCCACGCATTCTCGCCATCGAGAATAATACTTACCACTGGATTTTCCCCGGATAATGCGTTGCGGCCGATATCTTCGAGAGAGTGCACCAAATGCTCGGCGGCATCTCGCCCAAACCACTTCGAGTACTCGAAGCCGATCATGTCGGATAGTTTTTCGTCACGGAAGAAGCACGTGACGCTATTGGCCTTACCTTCCACATGATAGGGTTTGTAGAGGTAGCGGCCTCGCTCCGGCAAGGGTCTGCCCCCATACGATTTGCGCAGGCTATTCGCCAGCACGTTTTCCCCGCTGGCGCTCCATTGACAATCGTGGTCCGCAAGAATCTCGAGCATGGCCGCTGATATCGCACCTTCCGCGGGCCATACGCCGCAGGGTGTTATCCCGAAGCGACGCGCATGACTCTCGATAGCTGATGTCAACTGAAACGCGACACGGCCTTTCCCTCCGGGATAACAGCTTTCCACCGGCAAGTGCACGTCGGGCATGTTATCGCGCGCGGAAGAAAAGTCTATCAATAGCGGAGCCAGGGGGTGGTAATGGGGCGTGGTGGACAATTCGATCTGGCCGGATTCAGCCAGCTTGCGATAGCGAGGAATCAATCCCTGTATCAAGTCCCCGATCACATTGAGCAAGTCTAGCCGGTCGGCATGGCTGAAGCCTCTGTCCTGCGTCATCAATCGCACTACCGCTTCATTGGTCCTGCGTACGCTCTCTCCTGTCCATGCCAAGTGATACCACATGATCAGGTCCGCCAGATACTGGCCCGAAAGATAGGACAGTTCCGCCTCGCCGCGAGCCCGCAATGTTTCGTGCATATCATGCAACCGCTTGTAGGTCGGGTACGGTTGCATCATGGTGACGTGATTGCTGCGAAAACAACTGTCGAACGCCCGTATGCGATCTCGCGCGGAAACCTGTTCCAGATCGGGCGTCGCCAGCAAGCGCAAGAGCGGGTCCCGAAACTGACCCGACGCGAACTGTGCCGCATAATCCTCCAGTTGATCCAGCAGTACCGGCACGAAATTCACCACCGCTTTTATGGACGGATGCGCTTCAAGGTGGGCCACCATGTCGCTGTAGTCCTTGATGGCGTGCAGATACACCCATGGCAACGTAAATTCGCCAGTTTCGTAATTGCGATAATCCGGCTGGTGCATATGCCACAGCAAGACTAAATGTATTGGTTGCATTTCTATCTGACCCGATGGAAGGAGGCGTCTGGACAAGCCCTGCGTTCGGCGCGGAACCTGTTCGATCGCCACAAATTGTTCGCTTTATGCGCTCACTGTCTTATTTCATCCCGTTTATCATCTGACATAATGTATTTTCTGCCCCAGCATTTCCGGAGTAATAAGCGTAACGCCATTTTCGGTGACATAAAAGCGCTCGCGGTCCTGCTCCGGGTCAAAACCAGCCATCAGCCCAGGAGGAATTATACAATTCTTGTCGACAACGACGCGTCTCAGTCGCACATTGCGACCGATATCCACGTTGGGCAATATCACTGAATCCTCGATACTGCTGTAGCTGCGTACCTGTACATTTGAAAATAACAGCGAGCGGCGCACGGTTGACCCACTAATGATGCACCCGCCAGAAACCATTGTATCCAGCGCCTGCCCGCGCCGGTCATCGTCGTCGAAAATAAACTTGGCGGGCGGCAATTGTTCCTGGTGAGTCCAGATCGGCCAATCCTTGTCATATAGATTGAGGTCCGGCGTAATACGGGTGAGATCCAGGTTCGCCTCCCAATAGGCGTCTATGGTGCCGACGTCGCGCCAATACGGCACACCCGATGCCATATTGACACAACTGTGGACGAAACGGTGGGCAAATACCCTTCCACGTGGCACCAGGTACGGGATCACATCCTTGCCGAAATCATGGGACGAATGCTCGTCGTCATGGTCATGAATCAATTGTTCGAAAAGAAATGCAGCATTGAACACGTAGATACCCATGCTCGCCAGCGCATGCCCGGGCTGGCCGGGCATCGCGGTGGGCACTGAAGGCTTTTCTTCGAAACCGTTGACGCGCCATTCGTCATCGACGCTCATGATCCCAAGTCCGCTTGCCGTCTCCAAGGGCACGTCGTGGCAGGCTATTGTCATCTCGGCGGCTCTTTCGACATGGTCGGCGAGCAGCTTGCCATAGTCCATTTTGTAAACGTGATCACCGCCCAGAATCAGCACGTAATCCGGATTATGAACTCGAAGTATATCGATATTCTGATAGACCGCATCGGCGGTTCCCTGATACCAGGTTTCTTCGATGCGCTGTTGAGCTGGCAATAACTCGACAAATTCATCGAATCGCCCATCGAGAAATCCCCAGCCGTGCTGGATATGGCTGATCAGGCTCTGCGCTTTGTACTGTGTTGCGATCCCGATACGGCGAATGCCGGAATTAACGCAATTGGAGAGAGGAAAATCGATAATGCGGAATTTGCCGCCAAACGGCATGGCAGGCTTGGCACGCCAGTCTGTAAGCTGTCGCAAGCGGCTACCGCGCCCGCCAGCCAGTATCATCGCTACCGAATTACGCGTAATCTGGCTGATATAACGCAAGTCAGCTCCTTTTGTCTAGAGAATCTCACCTCTGAAGAAGTTCGCGGTGACGCACTCATCAATGGCTGAACCGCGCCATTCAAATTGAGCCGCCTGCTGTGCAGGCTCGAAACCGAAAAGAACCGCCCCCAGAGGCGTCGTGGCAAGAAGCCCCGTACACGGGGCGCCATTTGCGGGCTCTTACGTCTCAGGAAATCCCTTCTCTGTAAAAGCCCGAGGCTGCCTCGCATCCATTCGGATGCTTATCCAGAGACTCCCTGTGGCTGAACTTCTTCCCAGGTTCCATCAAGTTTAATATAGAACAGTTTTGGCTCGAACCCAAGCGAACGGGCAGTATCCCCCGCCTTGTAAAGGTCCTCCTTTACCGCACCGGCACCACAGTCCTCGTGAACGGAGAGCACAGCCACGTGGCTATCATGCAGCCTCTTCGACAACTCCAGATGCGTTTCAAGTTGTTCCGTATTTGCCGCGCCGCCGGCGCATATCACCCGATCAAACGTTCCCTCTTTAACATTCAGGTGCTCAAGTAATTTTTCAATTGTGCCCTGAATCCGAAAGTCCATACATCCAAACACAGCGTGAGAACATGTATGCATCTGTTTTTCCTTATTTTATTTATCCCCAAGATACTGGAGCGAATCAATGAAGGGAATCAGATTGTGCCCCTCTCCATATTCCCCGTCAAGTAGCCCATTTCAGTTTGTAGAGAACAAATAAACTGTCCGGGTCTGTAGCAAATGATCTGTCCGGTTTTATGTTATCCCAAAGGAGGGGAACATTGAAACGGACAAGAAGGTTGCAGGAGATTCGGGAGATGCGATTGCCTGCATAGAATTTCAATTCACGGCCATACTCCGCCGTATCGCCGTATCCTTGCGCAAGCTATAATCGGCTTATGCAATCCGATCCGACACATCATGGCGTAACGGTCAAAGTCAACCCGTCCCTGGAAGCGCTGCTGGCAGCTCGACTTCATGATCCTTTCAGTTATCTCGGTGCTCGCATGGAGCATGGCCATGGCTTGATTCGGGTATTTTATCCGTATGCGATAAATGTATGGATCAATATAGAGGGCAGCTTGGAGGCGATGAAGCGGGCACATCCCGCCGGGATTTTCGAATGGCGCGGCGCCGCATTGCCGTCCATGCCATATCTATTGCGCGTCGAAGACGGTAACGCATGGCCGGAAGCATGCTTGTATGAAACTTATGACGCCTATGCCTTCCAGCCGCAAATTTCCGATTATGACGTCTATTTGTTCAATGAAGGCCGGTTACGGCAAGCTTATCGAACACTGGGTTCGCATATCGCGGAAAGAGGGGGCATCGCCGGCATACTTTTTTCGGTATGGGCGCCTAATGCCGAGCGCGTGAGTGTGGTAGGCGGCTTTAACCGGTGGGATGGCCGAGTGCATCCGATGGCGGTTCATGGCTTCAGTGGCGTTTGGGAGCTCTTTATTCCCGGCCTCCCCCCCGATTCACTCTACAAATATGAAATACGCAACCGCGACAGCGGCACGATCCTTCTTAAAACCGATCCTTATGCCAGGCACTATGAATTGCGCCCCAACAATGCGGCGCGCACGCCCGTGGTCGACGAAACAGCATGGGATGATGCCGAATGGATGATAAACCGTGCAACGTGGGATTGGTTGCACGCACCGCTGAATATTTACGAAATTCACGTCGGGTCCTGGAAGCGGCATCCTGATGGACGTTTTTACTCTTACCGTGAACTCGCCCGGCATCTGATTCCTTACGTGCGTGAAATGGGCTACACCCATATTGAGCTGATGCCAATTTCAGAGCATCCGCTCGATGAATCCTGGGGTTATCAGACGACCGGCTATTTCGCACCCACCAGTCGTTTTGGCTCACCGGGCGACCTGAAATATTTCATCAATGCCTGTCATCTGGAGGGTATCGGCGTAATGCTCGACTGGGTGCCGGCGCATTTTCCTCAAGATGCATTTGCGTTGTCCCGATTTGATGGCAGCGCATTGTATGAGCACGAGGATCCGCGTATTGGACTACATCAGGACTGGGGAACGCATATCTTCAATTTTGGGCGCAACGAAGTGAAATCGTTTCTATTGTCCAGCGCCCATTTCTGGTTAGCGGAATTTCATCTTGATGGGTTGCGCGTGGATGCTGTTGCATCCATGCTCTATCTCGACTATTCACGCAAGCCGGGTGAATGGCTACCCAACAAATACGGCGGCAGGGAAAATCTGGAAGCTATAAATTTCCTGCGCGAACTGAACATTATGGTACACGAGGAATTTCCGGGTGCGTTGACGCTGGCGGAAGAATCCACTTCATGGCCGGCGGTATCTCGTCCCGCCTATACTGGCGGTCTGGGATTTTCCATGAAATGGAATATGGGCTGGATGAACGATACGCTATCCTACATGCGCAATAATCCGGTTTATCGGCGCTTCCATCAGGACCAACTTACTTTCGGCCAGTTGTATGCGTATACGGAAAATTTCGTCCTGCCACTTTCACATGACGAAGTAGTGCATGGCAAAGGATCGCTGCTGGGCAAAATGCCGGGCGATGCCTGGCAGCAATTCGCAAACGTACGCCTGCTATTTACTTATCAGATGACTTATCCCGGTAAAAAGCTCAATTTCATGGGCAGCGACTTCGCCCAGGGACGTGAATGGAACTCGGGATGGGAACTGGACTGGGATCAATTACGCGACGAACAGCACCGCGGCGTCAAGGCTGCGCTGCGCGACCTCAACCATTTATATAGCGGTATCGCCGCATTACACCAACTCGATTTCTTGCCTGATGGTTTTGCGTGGGTAGACTGCCATGATGCCGACAACTCCGTCATAAGCTATCTGCGCCGCGCATGCGATGGCTCATTCGTCCTGATCGTTCTCAATTTCACGCCTGTGCCGCGCACACGTTATCGCATCGGTGTCCCTGCGAAAGGCATGTACCATGAATTATTCAACAGCGATTCCTTACACTACGGCGGCAGTAATCTGGGCAACATGGGGCGCATCGATACGACCGGCGAACCCTGGATGGGTCGGCCCGACTCGATCGTTATCAGTCTCCCGCCACTTGCAGGAATCATTCTTTCGCTTGGATAATGCTCTCCCGGCGTGATATGAATGGATGAGGTGGAGCTTGCCGCACGGCCCATCGCGCTTCTGATCGATAATCGCCCGACAAATGCTTGATTCGGTCGAGTTCGGGAAGATACGTTAATTTAACGGGGCGCTACCGGCCGTCTGCCGTCCCAACACAGCAGTAGCAAAGCGTACCGAGCAATCAAGCTCATTTGGCACAGCAACCGCGAGGGATAACTTGCGGTGGGCTGCGCCCGCTTATTCCTTTTCTGATGAATAGCGGCATCAAGACGATGCGCTTTACTCGACCGGCCGGTGTCGGATGGAAATCAGTGAAATTCCGGACTGAGCCTCATTTCTCACTCTTTCCAAGAAAATCTTAATCGGTGGACCGCAATGCCACGAGCTTTATCAAATCCCAACCCCGGTGTTCTGTTTATCACGCCGGAAATTTATCCTCTGAGTAAAACCGGGGGTCTCGCGGATGTCAGCGCGGCGCTACCGCTGGCGTTGCGCCAATTGAAGATCGACGTACGTGTACTCATCCCAGGCTATCCGCAAGTGCTGTCGGGTCTCAAAAAAAAGCAAAAGATAGCCGAATTCAGGGATCAATCCCCATTTCCGCCGTCGACGCTGCTATCCGCAAAGCTGCCGTTGGGCGCATCCGCATCTCTTCCCATTTTCATCATTGATTGCCCCGTACTGTACCAGCGGGAAGGGGGGCCATACGTGGATAATGCTGGGCGCGACTGGCCGGATAATGCCTTGCGTTTCGGACTTCTCTCGAAAATTGGCGCAATTCTGGCGAGTGATGCGAGCCCGCTCGTCTGGCGCCCACGAGTTGTTCATTGCAACGATTGGCAAAGCGGCCTGGTACCGGCTTATCTGCATTTCCATAGAGGGAAAAAAGCGGCATCGCTGATGACTATACACAATCTCGCTTTCCAGGGCATATTTCCGCCCGATACGGTGGCTCAACTGGGTTTGCCTGCCGAAAGTTTCGATATAAATGGCATGGAATATTATGGCAATATGTCGTTTCTCAAGGCGGGGCTCCATTATTCCGACCATATCGCTACTGTGAGCCCGACATATGCGGAAGAAATTCAGACGACACCACTGGGCTTCGGCATGGAAGGTCTGCTGGCTGCGCGACGCGGGCACATCAGTGGAATCATTAATGGTATCTCTTCGGAATGGAACCCTGCTACTGATCGCTATATTACGCAAAATTACGCTATTACCAATCTTGCAGCCAAAGCGCACAACAAAACCGCATTACAACAATTGCTGGGGTTGGCTGCCGATCCGCATATTCCGTTATTCGGCGCCGTCGGCCGTTTTACTTATCAGAAAGGTTACGATCTTTTATTGCAAGTTGCAGCGCGGTTGACCGAAATACCTGCCCAGCTTGTGCTTCTGGGCAGCGGTGAAACCGCGCTGGAGCAGGAGTTCACCAGGCTGGCGAAAAATTATCCGGGGAAAATGGCGGTCCGTATCGGCTTCGAAGAAAAACTTGCCCACTTGATAGAAGCGGGCGCGGATAGCTTCCTGATGCCTTCCCGCTTCGAACCGTGTGGCCTGAATCAGATGTATAGCCAGCGCTACGGTACGCCCCCGCTGGTTCACGCAACCGGCGGCTTGCGCGACACCGTAGTCGATTGCACGCCCGCAACTCTGGCCGATAAAAATGCCAGTGGTTTTTTGTTCCACGACATGACCGCCGACAGTTTTCTCAGTGCGATACAGCGGGTTGCCGTTGCTTATCACGATAAATCAGTGTGGTGCCGCTTGAAGAAAAATGGCATGACAAAAGATTTCAGCTGGCATTCGAGCGCTGCTGCGTACCGGCAAATCTATCTGTCGCTTTTCTCCTGAGCTCCCGGTCGAGATAGAACAATCACGGGGAAACCTGGAGACTTATTCAGCGTTTTGAATCACGGGGAGGTTTTTATTTCATGACCGCATTGGGCGGTAAAGCATGGAGCTGACAAACCCTTGGACCAAATTGAAAAAAAGAAAAATTACACCCACACCATCATGCCCATTTCAAATGGATGCGTCAGCAAAGGTTGATATGGATAAACGCGTATGTAATAGTCCAGCTTTCCGCATAAATTCGGAGTGAGGCTCAGTGAATACAGGTGCTCGCCCGATTCTTCGATCCCGCTGAATTCAAACCTGACATGATTGAACTCGCGCAGCGTAACCTTATTGCGCTGACGGCAAATCAACATTTCCACTATCACGTCCTCAGGCTGTAAACCATTCAACCTTACCGCGACATCAAACTGCGCGGTATCACCAAAACTGATACGCTTGCATGGTGTATTCAATCGACGAATCGCTACGCCTTCCCATGTTTTCCGCACGAAAGCTTTCCAGGCCGCGACTTTCTTCGCCCCGCTGAAGTCATCGGCGGCATAAAGCGCTCCCTGCTTGCTTGCCGGTACATAAAACTTCTGGGTGTACTCGCTTACCATGCGCGCGGCCGTGTAACGCGGCAGCAACGACATCATCGAGTCCTTCGCCATTTTTACCCAACCCGAGGAGTAACCCAATTTATCGCGGGTATAGTAGAGCGGCACGACGTGGTCCTGCAGCGTTTCGTAAAAATCCCTGCTCTCTTCCTTGTCGCGCCGCGCCAGATCCATATTTTCCGGCCCGGGCTTGATCGCCCAGCCATTCCTGCCGTTATAGCCCTCGCCCCACCAGCCATCGAGTACGCTCAGGTTGAGCGTACCGTTTATACCTGCTTTCATGCCTGAGGTCCCACTTGCTTCCAGCGGATATACCGGGCTGTTGAGCCACACATCGACTCCGGCCACCAACCGCCGGGCGAGACGCAAATCGTAATCCTCGACCAACAGAAGTTGTCCTTGAAATTCAGGCATCTGAGCAACCTGGTTGATATGACGAATCAGGTCCTGTCCCGGAACATCGGCAGGATGTGCCTTGCCTGCAAAAATTATGATAACTGGGCGGTCCTGATCGAGCATGATCCTGCGCAACCAGTCGAGATTGTCAAATAGCAGTGTTGCGCGTTTGTACGTGGCAAAACGGCGAGCGAAGCCGAGTGTCAGAATGTTCGGGTTTATAGGATCAGTGAATCTCAGCAGGCGGTCGAGATGCGCTTCAGAACCATGATTACGGGAAATCTGGACGGCGAGACGAGCACGTATGCTATATAGCATCTGTGATTTCAGGGTTTGCCGCACGCTCCAGAACAGGTGATCGGGAATGGCGTTGATACGCGACCAGTAATCGGTATCACACATATGGTTACGCCATTCATAGCCGAGATAACGGTCGAATAAATCCGGCCATTCCTGAGCCAGGAAGGTCGGCACATGCACGCCGTTCGTGATATGTTCCATCGGATTTTCTTCCGGCTCGATCTGTGGCCACAAATCCCTGCAGATTCGCGCGGAAACGTTGCCATGTATCTTGCTCACGCCGTTCTGAAAGCGCGAACCATGAATGGCAAGATTTGTCATGTTGAAATCGTGACTGCCGCGAACGCGACCCAGCGCCATGAATTCTTCCCGGGTAATTTCAAGATCACGGTAAAACCCTTCGAAATAGGCAGCCATCATGTCATCGCCGAAGTGGTCATGTCCCGCCGGTACCGAGGTATGGGTTGTGAACACCGTGCTTGCCGCCACTGCCTCCAGTGAACTCGGGAAATCCAGCCCCTGCTGCACCAGATTACGCATACGTTCCAGCATCATGAACGCAGCATGCCCTTCATTGATATGCCATATCGTTGGCTTGATTCCCACCTCCCTCAACGCCCGGACACCGCCAATGCCAAGCAGGATCTCCTGCTTGATGCGCAGGTTCCGGTCGCCGCCGTAGAGTTGATGCGTGATATCGCGGTCATCCGGCGAATTTTCAGCTAAATTCGTATCGAGCAGGTAAAGTGTAACGTGACCGATCTTCGCCTGCCAGACCTTGACGACGACCTTGCGTTGCGGCATTTCCACTTCGATTCGTATTTCCGAACCATTGCTGCCCAACACGGGCGCTACGGGCAAATCCTCAAAATCCGAATCTGTATAAATAACTCGTTGATTACCCAAATTATCGATGGTCTGGAAGAAATATCCCTGACGGTAGAGCAAACCCACGCCGACCAATGGCAAGCGCAAATCGCTCGCTGCTTTGCAATGGTCACCTGCCAGGATACCGAGGCCACCCGAATAGATTGGAAAGCTCTCATGGAAACCGAACTCGAAACAAAAATATGCCACCTGATCATCAGGGTGCAAACCGGTCGTTGCGCCGTTTCGCACCGGTTCCGAATGATATGAATCGTAAGCCGAAAGAATGCTGTTGTAATTGGCGAGAAATACCTGGTCTTCGGCGGCTCTCAGCAGCAGCGACTCATCCACGCGCTTGAGAAAATCTTTGGGGTTGTGCCCCACTGTCGCCCAAAGACTGGGATCCAGTCGGGAAAATAGCGAGCGCGTAGCGCGATCCCAGCTATACCAGAGATCATTTGCCAGTTCCTCGAGCCGCGCCAGGCGGGGAGGTATTTTTGGATTGACAGCAATAGTGAATACGGTGCCGGACATGGGTAATTTTCGATAAGTGAAGAGTTGCCTCAACCCGAAAGCCGAGGGGGGAATCGCGTAGCCGGATTTAACCTGAATCCGGTAGTTGACCGCTCATTTAATAGATCAGCGTTATGATAAATAACAATATTTCATATTATTTGACGCTCACCTCCCGGGTGAGGGCGCTACGGGGGTGAATTGCACGGTTTTTGCGGCACGTGGCTGCGGTGCAACTTCCTGGAATGAAACACTTTCCCCCGTCCATCTACCGGATTCAGGCTTATTTAGCGCTATGCTCGGAGAAAGTGCTCGCGATAGTATTTCATCTCGGCAATGGAGTCGTAAATATCCGCCAGCGCCTCGTGCTTGCATTGCTTTGTCAAGCCTGCCGAGATTTCCGGTTTCCAACGTTTTACCAATTCCTTCAGGCTGCTTACGTCCAGATTACGATAATGAAAATAGGACTCCAGCTGGGGCATCCAGCGTGCCAGAAAACGCCGATCCTGGCATATCGAATTGCCGCACATGGGAGAGACTCCCGTGGCAATATAATCTTGCAGAAACGTGATCATGGACGCCTCCACCTCAGCTTCTTTCAGGCTGGAAGATCTCACCTTGTCCACGAGGCCGGATTTTGCATGCGTAGACTTATTCCAGTTGTCCATGCCGTCGAGCACCGCTTCGGGCTGAGATAGAACCAGCACCGGCGCTTCCGCCACCAGGTTCAATTGAGAATCCGTTATCACGAGAGCGACCTCGAGGATATGATCATCCTGCGGACTAAGCCCGCTCATTTCCATATCTATCCAGATGAGGTTGTTGTTGTCTTGTGCCATAATTAGATCACTTTACTGAATTTTCAACGTGTAATTGTGTCATATCGGTACTGACCCGTCACCTTTCATTGCGTTGCCGCTTCGCCCACCTATAGACCATGCAAACGTTCACGACCCTCTTTCTTGCCGCCCTGACGCTTGCTTTTTTAGCGCGGATATGGCTGGCAACACGGCACATCCATCATGTTCTCGCCCATCGCGATCATGTGCCTGACGATTTCTCTTCGCGAATTACATTAGCGTCACATCAAAAAGCGGCTGACTACACCTGTGCCAAAACGCGGTTGGGATATATCAGCATAACGCTCGATACGTTGCTTTTGCTTATACTTACCTTGGGCGGCGGATTAAATGCCTTGGCGGATTTCTGGTCAAACTGGTTTAGCGACCCGTTGATACACGGCATAGCGCTCATTGTCAGCGCGGCGCTAATGATGAGCGTAGCAGGAATCCCGGTTGGTTATTACCGTACTTTTGTTATTGAACAAAAATTTGGTTTCAACAAGATGAGTCCCCGCATGTTTTTTCTCGACCTGATCAAACGCGCGCTACTGGGAGGACTGCTGGGCTTCCCGCTGCTACTCGGTATCTTATGGTTGATGCAGAAAATGGGGCCGAGCTGGTGGTTCTATGCCTGGCTTGCATGGATGGGCTTCAACGTGGTGCTTCTCGCCATCTTCCCGACCTGGATCGCGCCGCTTTTCAATAAGTTTACCCCGCTTGAGGATGCTCCGCTCAAGGCACGTATTGAACAATTGATGCGTCGATGCGGCTTTAAATCCAGCGGTCTTTTCGTAATGGATGGTTCGCGTCGCAGCAACCACGGCAACGCTTATTTTACCGGCTTCGGCAGGACGAAGCGGATCGTTTTTTTCGATACGTTGCTTTCTCGTCTGGATACGCCCGAGATCGAGGCGGTGCTAGCGCATGAATTGGGACATTTCAAACGACGCCACGTTATCAAACGTATCGTATGGACGTTTGCCATGAGCCTTATATTTTTATGGGCGCTGGGCTACTTGATGCAGCAGGACTGGTTTTACGCGGGATTAGGCGTTTCCGTTTCACACGTGTCTTCCTCCGCCATGGCGCTGCTGCTGTTTTTTTTAGTGATGCCCACGTTTACTTTTCTGTTTCAACCGGTGGCAAGTCTATATTCGCGCAAGCATGAGTTCGAGGCTGACGAGTATGCTGCAGGTAATGCCTCGGCCACCGACCTCATACGCGCACTGATAAAACTCTACCAGGATAACGCCGCGACGTTGACCCCGGATCCCTTGCATTCGGCATTTTATGATTCCCATCCGCCCGCCGCGATGAGAATAGCGCGTCTGCAAAACCTGGCGCATAATTGAACTTCTGGAGTATTAGCCCGGATGTTCATAAATTGACGCGCGCCCTTGCTGGTCTTTTATTTCGTATGAAAATTTCGTTCAGTCGGGCGTATGAATAACTACGCTACTCTTTCACAAAATCTCCCTACAAAACAAAATCCTGCGCAATCATCACGCGAATTTATGAAACATCCAGGCTAGCTATTTTTCAAACTGACCAGCGGGAGTAACAATGAACGCCACTGCCAACGACCTCATCAGAAAGCAATGCAAACCCTGCGAGGGCAACATGCCCCCGCTTTCTCCCAATGAAATAACGCTGCTGATGCAGCAGCTCGAGGGGTGGGAGTTTTTCGATAAGATAATTAGAAAAAGCTATAATTTCAAGAACTACTATCAGACCATGGCTTTTGTTAATGCCATTGCCTGGATTTCCCATCGCGAAGATCATCACCCGGACATCATGGTCGGTTACAATAGATGCAAGGTCGAGTATACCACCCATGCAATCAATGGGTTATCCGAGAATGACTTCATTTGCGCAGCGAAAATCGATACTCTATTCAACATTTGAGAACAATTCGGCAGGGTCCAACCGCGTCGCCGATTACCGGACAGATAGTCGCTGCATTCGGCAGATCTTTTCTCGTTAAAACCGTAAGCGGCGCAGCGCTGTCGTGTGTAATGCGTGGAAAAAAAGGCGGCGTGGCATGCGGCGATGTGGTGGAGATTCAGCCGACTGAATCGGGGCAAGGCGTCATTGAAAACATAATGCCTCGTAGCGCCCTATTGTATCGTAGCGATGCTTTCCGCGAAAAACTCATCGCCGCCAATATTACACAGGTTATTATCGTGGTGGCTGCGGTGCCGAGTTTTAGCGAAGAATTGATCAATCGCTGCATTGCTGCTGCTGAGAACCAGCGCATAAAAGTACTGATCGTACTTAACAAGGCTGACCTGATCCAGCCCACAAACACTGCTTCCAACATCCTTTCCCTCTATCGGGAACTTGGCTATTCGTCGCTGCAACTCAGCGCGAAGACAAATATCGAACCGCTATTACCCCATCTGCACGGTCATCTCAGTGTCCTGGTAGGTCAGTCCGGAATGGGCAAATCTACTCTTATCAATGCGCTCATCCCCGCGGCGGAGCGCGCCACTTCCAGTATTTCCGTTGCGCTCGATACCGGACGACATACTACTACCCATGCGCGACTCTACCACCTCGACGACAATAGCCGGATAATCGATTCTCCCGGCATGCAGGAATTCGGTCTTCACCATATTGACAGGGATGCGTTGGCGTGGGGGTTTGTTGAATTTCGCCAGTACATGGGGCTATGCAGGTTCAATAATTGCCGCCACGCGAATGAACCTGGCTGCGCGCTTGTGCAGGCTGTTCAGGAAGGCAAAATCAGCGCTCGACGCCTTGCTTTTTATCAAAAGCTGGCTAAATAGCTCACCCTATATAACTTCATCCCATATCGTGAGCAGGATGGGCTTAACTGGTGCAACATGGATCTAAATGAAAAGAGCAGGTATTCTGGAAAAACAACGGGAGGTACTTTAACAAGTACCTCCCGCAGAATTAATGTTCCCGAAACGGAAACCGCTTTCGTCTTAGACCTCGTTGACCGCCGCCCGACGCACATCTGTATCGACCTCGAATCGCGCTAGAGGCAAATCACCGTACAACAGCGCTTCTCTCTCGGCGCAACGCTCTACGTTGGCATCGCCCTGCGCTTCGAATATCCGCAGCCATTCGATGTACTCGCTCGGCAGGTCATGCTCGATGGCGCCCAGGATAACCATCGCTTTATGCCAGTGGTAAGGCCGGAGAACCGCCTCTTTGTAGCTCCCGGCAAAAGTCAACGCGGTGTGTGTGCCGGTTGACGTAACGACCGGTATATTCAGTTCGCTATAGCCTGTTCCAAGGCCTTCCGCCTGATTCAGGCTTTCTCTATCCTTTACGTTGATCTTATAGAGAACGCCATAAACCCGATTTCTCTGATTACCGGTTGCTTCGATATTGCTTTTCCCGGAACCGTCACGGCTGACCTTTCCAAAGGTAAACCTGCGTCCTTCAATAAAGCCAATGTCTACTGCTACCGCTGATGGCGCGATATTCGAGGCGTTTATCCTGCGAGAGAACATATTCGCGCCGTATGCGAAATAAAGAAATGTGTTAGTCGATGTTAGCATGATGGATGCCTATAAATAGGTTAGCTGGTTAAAGTAAAACGCCCAAGTTCTGCATGTGTAACTCGTCACTCAATGACAAATGTGTTACTGACTATATGACAACCAGGGTAAGAATTACGCTTTCATGCCGATCTTTACACCGAGATGAACATTTGCTTCGTCCATCTTATAAAGAAGCTCGACCACCAAATCGCACTTCCCTGACATTTTTTCCCCTCTTGAACCGCTTGTTGACACATTTTTAAACGGACTAAGGGTATTTAACTACTTCACAAATACTTAACGTGAAGTATACACATTCTTCACAAATTCACAACTATTTTATGTATTCACCACAGATTCTTCACACCCTGGATAAAATTTTTTCTGCCTTTTGAGATGCTCCTAGTGGGGACGAACCAGCAAAATTGAAATTTCGACAGTTTTCACCAATTGCTCTGCCACAGAACCGGTGACCAAACGCTCCAGACCCCGACGGCCTTCCGTACCCACAACGACCAGATCCGCCCCCCATTCCGTGACGGCAGCAGCGATGGCCTCCATGATGGCAGTCCGGCCATATCTTTCTTCCGCGTCCAGTAAACGGGTTTCCACTATTGGCGTCGCATCGGTAGTTGCCGTAGTCCTGGCACGTTCCAGCAGCGCCGCTCCAGCTTTTCGGTTATCAGCCCCGTCATCGTCGATCCCTTTCATCCCTTTCGTCACGGTATGGACGATGCACAGTACGGCTCCATCGGTAGCTGCGATATACTGGGCCTCTTCCAATGCGCTGCGGGAAATTTCATCGTCGGCGATAGCTACCATGATCTTCTTGTACATTAGAACTCCTCTTATAGTGATTCATGAAAAGAGGCGGGCATCACGTGCCCGCCTCAATTAGGATAGTATCCCCAGGTCAGCTAGTCAGCGGTGCCGCCTGTCGAAAATTTCTCGAAATATTTCTTGATGATGACCTTGCTGGGTATCTTGCCGGCCTGATGAAAAACCAGGTAATTGATAAGCCCGTGAATCGCCAGCGCCACCAGCATGCCTTCGAAGATGCCTATCTTGAAGACCAGCAAGGCGGTAAGAACTGAAAGTATCAGCGCGTATTGCCCATAATTGGCAACATGCCACAATCCCATGACCATTTTCCAGCCGGAGAAAATCATGATTGCGGCCAGCGAGAACTTCGGCAGATATTCAAGATAGTGCGAATTGAAGAAGAAGAAGAGAACGACCGAACCGACGACAACATTCGAAAACTTGGTATATGCCCCAGCCAGTCTGTTGGTGGTGCTTTTAGCCAATCCGTCCAGGTTGGTCATGCCGCCAAAAAAACTCGCGCCCATGTTGCTTATCCAGATAGACCACAAGCTGTTATTGGTGTTGCATTTGCGCCCCAGCGGATCTATTTTTTCGATCGCGGCGTTGCTCATTACCTGCTCTATCACATCGATCGTGGCGAGCATTGCCGCGAATCCCACGATGTACACCCACATCATTGCGCTCTCGATATGCGGTATCGGGAGGGCAAGCACAAACGGAACATCCTCCACGAATAGCATGGACATCGGCATGTATTGAGCGAGCACGATACTTGCTATTATCAATAGGAAATAAGGAATTGCGGGTTTCGTATCCTTGAATTTGGAAAACAGGTATACAAACGCGGCGAAACCGACTATCGATATCAGCACGATCTGGATTCGTGCCTCGTTCCAGAATACATCGGCCGTTTCCAGTTCTGCCGGTATCTCATAGCAAAATGTGGCAAATTTGAGGCCTATCTTCAGGCCCACTCCCGCCAATAGCCCTTCTACGAGATAAACCGGTACCGCCTGCAAGATATACCGTTGCCAATTGTATTTCCATACGACCGCTTGCATGCTGGCTGTCAGGAAAATGACAAACGCCATATTCTCGATACCGAAGGTGTGAACGCCCATCGCCAGGGCAGGCGCGAGACCGGCTGCCACCCCCGGCACGCCGATAAAATTGCCGGGCTTGAAAAATGCATTGACCCATCCGATGAAACAGGCAAAAACGACCGTCGCCAGCGCTACTTTGATAGGATACTCCGACATCATGGCAATGCCGATCGATAGTGGGACCGCCATGGTTCCAGTTATAATTCCAGCCTGAATGTCACGAGCGAGATACTTGGCCTGAAACCCCGCCGATCCTGGCGCGACAACTTGTTCCGCAGTGGCGCCGGGCGCATGATCGTCGGTTGACAGCGGCTTATCTAAAGTAGATGAACTCATGGTACCTATCCTTCCTTTTTAAAAAATTTAAACATAACTTCAAACGAAGAAGAAACCGAGAGGGTGACCTGCTTTCCGGTGGTTGTTCGACGTCTGCTCAATTTCGTCATAAGTTAAAAAACAGCTGATCTGGAAGTAACCTCAAGTCCTTGACTGGCTCGCCCCCAATCAGATGCTGAAGCATTTGCTCAGCCGGCTTTAGCAGCCACTTTCGCAGTGGATTCAACATTCAAATCTCTACAAATTCATTAAGGCATTAAAAGCAACGCTAACATAGCATTAGCGATGTGAAGAATATGTATGTTAAATGTCAAGAAATTGTGAAGTTTTTAATATCTACTTCACATCATGCCAAAATGGACATGTTCAGATGCAGGCTGTTTGGCGTGTAATTTCAGTACAAACAATGACTTATATAATTAAAACCTAAGAATATGACGAGCAGGAGATCGGTGTATTAGTGACATATGTCAATTTTATGTAGGTAAGTTGGAACACTTATATGGGGAATTAATCACGTGCTTAAGTCAATTAATTCAGGAGGCGTGTGTCAACCCGATGAAAAACCGGGATGGTAATCAGGCCTAAGCTGGCCATATTTCTACTATGCCAGGCACGGCGATTTGCGCCGCCGACAGTGCTGCGAAACAGCTTGAACATCATCCGGATTCTGGAAAATCTGGCGACAGTCACGCGAACCGTATTTCCCGTTCACGACAACTTGGAGGGTGACGCGTTTAACCTGAATAAGACAGTTGACCACCCATTTTTCAACTAGGCGCTCCTAGTCGAAAAGGGGGTTTTTCGCCTCGACCAACTGCCTGGTTCAGGTTTAAGAGAGGACTTGTTCGGTGGCGGATACCGCCCGTTCTTTGCTGTTCCTTGTTGAGCCGAACCGCATTTCCCTGTTAGAATCAAAGGCGCGCGGAGACAAGGTCAGGCATAGCATGAATCTGGATAGATGCAGGTAGACGAGAAGCGACGGTAATACCGAAGGACTGCCCATCGAGGCGGAGCAGCGTCTCCGAAGGGATGGCATTACCCATGAGGAGTAGGCACCCGGAACGCGGCCGTGGCATTTCGACAGCACGACCCGGACTTCACGCTTCCGGATTATTTTTCTTCTGAGCCGTTCTTTGCGATGGGTGCATGGCCGTTGCATCCGTTTTTACGTGGTGCGCCAGCTTTGACCATCCGTGGCGGCGAAGCAACTGATATACCGTCGATGTCGACACCGATCCGCCTACTCGCCTTTCAAGCTCGGCTTTCAGTTGGTGTATCGGCAGAATGCCTGCGGCCTGGGCATGGGCAACGAATGGAGCCAGAAACTGTACTTCTTCATCGAGGCTCATCCGTGCATGATTGCGAAGGCCCTTTTTTGTTTTGACCTGTTCAGCGCCGGCCTCGATACGCTGAAACCGCGTCCGCAGTTTTCCTGTTCTACTTTTAGATAAACCGATGATGACGGCCGTCTGTTCCAATGACATGCCAAATTCCAGCGGAAGGAGTAATGCCTGAGCAGCACGCAACGCCTCGACTGTTTTGGCTGAGGCGATTTTTTCCTTCGCCGCTTCCACAAATTCCCGTCCTGTCGCAGGTCTCGCCATTTGTATTCTCAGCTCGGGTTTATACCGAATCATTCGGTTAATTTCAGCCACGATTCAATTTCGTCGGCAGATTGATCGTTAGTTGGAACGTTGGACTTGAGCCGGAAGCTGCAGTCAGCTTTTGAATCGAGCTGGTCTCAATCGTCATCTTCCGATTCAGGCCGCCCAAGGCCAACTTCACCGGGAGTGCTGCTTTGCTGCCTTTCGTATCTTTGGGATTGAAGTGCGAAATCCATAAATCGGCTCCCTGCATTGAGAGGAAGGGATCAGCTCCCCGGCTGTTGCGCTTGGCAAAAGCCGGGGAACTTAAATGGCACTCCCTCAAGAATAGTTGCTGTAACTAATAAACAGAACGACGGTAGAGGCGCAACGCCAACCAGCAACGTCTTTTCGGGAAATTGATGTTTTGGCATAATCAACTCCTCAGGTTATTAGAAACAGGCAATGGTCGATTTAAAAACTCAAAAAGGCGCATTCTCTTTCTTCTTACTTCATATCCTTGAAGCGCCATGCTAATAGACGGATCAGTAGGAAGCAGCAGGCCCTATGATCCATTTGCAGTCCGAAATCAGGCACATTCCACCATATTCCTTCAATTTTGGGCGAATCGCCATTACCACTCTTTCAGCCTGCTTTTCTTCACAAGCCAGAATCACTATGGCATTTCTTTCTTCCAGAGCAATGTCATCCGGGCGCCGTTCGCCGCGCGACCCAAGGCCGCCTCCATGTCTCATAAACGTGTAGCCGCGCACATCGGCTGTTCGTAACAAGGCAATCAGATCACCGAGCTTTTCTTCATCGATGACGATCTCGATGCGAATCATCGAAATTAAAACGTCTGCTCTATTAAACATGGTTTCTCTCCCCAGAATATTTATGCATTGATAGTCGGATTTGAATACTCAGCCGGGCCGAAATACATCTCGAAAGGATTTCAATAAATTGATGAATCATCCCCAGATAACAACGGCATCCGTTTTCGCTACACACCCGCTAGATACTGGGCGGCACCGTAATACATGGGAATACCGATTACCACATTAAACGGAAAAGTCACGCCGAGTGACAGAGTCAGGTAAAAAGACGGGTTGGCCTCCGGAACAGCCAGCCGCATCGCCGGGGGTACCGCGATATAGGAACAGCTCGCTGCGAGCACCGTGACCAGCGTCACTCCACCTACCGAGTAGCCAAGCCAGAAGTGACCGACCATGAGGCCACAAATCGCACCGATCAAAGGCATCGCGACACCGAAACAGACGAGGAAGACCCCTACCGCCTTAAATTCCGACAGCCTTTTTCCCGCTTCCATTCCCATATCGCACAGGAACAGGCACAAGGCGCCCATGAATATGGTTTCAAAAAACGGCTCGATCTTGTGATAGCTCGGGTCCGAGACCACTGCACCGATTCCCATTGAGCAAAATAGCAGCAGAATACTGCCATTGGTGAAGGCTTCGCGCAGCAGGTGCATATACATCCCCTTCTCGCCCTTGGCCGCCCCCCCCATTATTTTCCGCGAATAACCGGCCAGCACCAAACCGATCATAATGGCAGGAGACTCCATGATTGCCAGCATGATGACCGGATAGGCTTCAAAGGTAACGCCGATGCCGCCCAGGAAAGCCACCGCCGTCATGTAAGTGCCCGCGCTCACCGAGCCATAATGCGCCGAAATTGCCGCGGCATTGAGCGGGTCAATCTTTCCAAGCCCCCGCAAAATAACGTATGCGACAATAGGCAAGCCAATGCCGAACAGAAAAGCCGCTCCCACGGCGGGCAGGGCATCGCCCATAGACCCCTGAGTCAGAGCCTTGCCCCCATGCAGTCCGATACCTATCAGCAAGTAGATTACGATCATCTTGTGCATATCGGGTGGAAACTTGAGATCCGATTTGATCACCTGCGCGAACATACCGAGGGCGAAAAATAGTATCGCCGGTACGAGAAGACTGGTAATTGACATGGTAAACCCTCCTTATGTAGTTATTAACTTACCTACGATTACGATCACCCGGCCTTCAGGATCAGCCGGGATGAGCGCACTCGAGCCATTGGCTCGTGTGTTCGAGCGGCCAGGAGCTCGATGGAGAGTACTTCACCGACTGGCGGGAGAGCAGCCGCGCCCGCAAGCGTGTGGAAGTTTCCGCCAATGAAGATCTCCGATCCGATCTCCGCAATATTTCCACGGTGGTGGGGTTCGCACTTTTCGCGGGCCTGTTCTCAGCACGGGACTTTTTTGCATCTCTCAAGTATATGACTGTCATATAGCCCTCCGAAGGTGAATGAAGGTTTCTGGAACGGTGACGGAACCGGTAACGATTCCTTGCTGGATTCGCATTGGTTATCCTTGTTTGTAAAATTAGTTTATCCTTACTTGTAAATCGAAAATGTATAGAATGTCGAAAGCTGCAACGGTAACAATAGTTTTTTTAATATCAGTGAAATCATGGAACAACTCGCTGCTTTATGGCTACGAAACAAACGTTATAGTTGTGCTGCCATGAAACACAGATTGCCACAACCCATGTGAAGAACCTGTCGCGGGGTTGTGATTAATTTGTGAAAGGCGAAAAAAGAACGATCACGAAGCGTGACGTTTGTGGAAACCGCAAATGCAGGGGGAATTACGGAAAGGTGATGTGGAAAGTTGCGCCTTTTCCCGGCGTGCTGTCGACCTCTATAATCCAGCCATAGTGGTCGCAGATACGCTTGACAATCGCAAGGCCGATTCCCAGGCCTTCGCCTTTCGTCGACCCGCGGAAGAAGCGCTCATAAAGGAGGGGCAGATAAGAAGGTTCGATACCGATGCCGGAATCGGAGATTGAAAGACGCTTCCGGCTGAAATTCACGCGAATGAAACCGCGCTCTGTATATTGCACTGCATTGCGAAGCAGATTCACAAGAGCCGTGTGCAATGCTTGCCGGTTTAGCGTGAGAACGGCATTCGGCTCTACTGCAACCTCGAACATGAGGCGCTTTCGATATATTTCAGTGCATACAGGCTCTACTGCATCGTAAACACACTCGGCGATTGCGACCGGTTCCATGATACCCAGCGCCTGTTCGCGAGCAAGGAATAACAGTGCCTGCAATTGTTCTCCCATGCGAGTCGCCGCGACCTCGATCATTCCGATGCGCGCCCGTGCCCTCTCGGAGAAGCCCGGTTCCGTAACGAGCAGTTCGCAACTCGTCAGGATGGTGGTGATCGGAGTACGCAACTCGTGACTTATGTTCGCGGTGAACTCCTGCTCGCGCCGCAGCATGCGCGTGATGCGGTTCTGATAGTCGTCCAGTGCACGGGCGAGTTGCGCCACTTCCTCGTCCTGGCCGGGCTGGATCATTGTTGCGTCCTGTCCCGCACCGGGCGCCAGATGTCTTACTCGCTCCGCGAGATCGGTAACTTGCCTGACAAGTACTCCTGCAAGCAGATACCCCACCAGCAACGCAACCCCGACCACCGAAAGGAGCGATAAAATGATAAGAAGCCTGAGTTCCTGTTGCCGCTGATCATGAAGCCCGATTTCATAGGCAACAAGAAATTTGACGCCGTCGACATGGCGTACCGCGACCCGAATCTCCTCCGGGCCCCTGAAAACCTTGTGGCGTCTATAGTTGAGCCCTTGCAAGTACTGTGGGAGTTTGGATTCCTCGGCGGGATCATGGATGATGTACTTTTCGAGATTTGAGCCCACCTGGGGAACAAAATCACTACTCTGGCGATAGCGCTCGAGCAGATAGTCCATCTCGGTTTCCATGATCTGCTCGATATGCGCCTCTTCGATATCGTCAGAAGCAATATACAAGCTGATACCAAGCGTTCCGACGACGACTATGCAGAATACCGCAAAGGCCAGCGCAACTCGTCGGCGTAGGCCACGTTTAATCCCTGGCACGGGAAATGAGGCGGTACCCAAGTCCATGAATTGTCTCGATCGGATCGTAGCCGCCCGCGCGGCTCAAGGAACGGCGTAGTTCATGCATGTGGCTGCGCAATGTATCGCTGGTTCCCTGCGTGTCGCCCCAGACTTCCGATTCAAGTTCCCTGCGGCTGAACACGCGGCCGGGCTCGCTCATCATGAGTGCGAGCAGCCGGATACATTTGGGGGGCAGCTTGACGGGTGTGCCGGCAAAAAGTACTGATAGCGTTTTGGGATCAAATGACAGATCGCCGGTTTCCAGCATGCGGCTGGTAACCTTTCCGCCATGCCGTTTATGCATCGCGACGAGACGGGCTTCGACCTCTTTCAACGCAAACGGCTTGATCATGTAATCGTCGGCGCCGTGATCAAATCCTTTGAGTTTATCCTCCAGCGTATCGCGCGCGGTCAGCATCAGCACCGGCGTGTCAAGGTCTGCTTCCTGGCGAAGTTTCCGGCACAATGTGATGCCGTCCATGGCCGGCAGACCAAGATCAAGCAGAATCCCATCAAATTTCTGCGTTACCGCGAGATGCAGACCCGTGATGCCGTCAGCGGCAGCATCGACACTGTGACCGCGGGCCTCGAGAAAATCGTAGAGGTTTGTGGCGATGGCCGGATCATCTTCAATAATAAGTATATGCACGGGAAGGCTTACTAAAAAATTATAAGATAAAACGGCTTATCGGTTTTAACGACACCTGGAGAATATGCCCGATTTGTAAAATGTAGCTGATTCCGGTAGAAATAAATCAACGTCGATCCAGGTCGCTACTCGCGTTTGGTCGACCTGAGGCTTCGTTGAGAATCTAGCACAGTTCGATATGTTTTGTTGGTATTTAGTGCCTTTTTTATTTATAAAATTGGGTGCTAGCGATATTTTCGGCTGAGGGCATGAACTGCTTCCACCAGTGTCAGGGCATTCTCCGGTGGAGTAAACTGCGAAATGCCATGACCAAGATTGAAAACGTGACCGTTGCCTTTTCCGTAACCGGAAAGAATTTTTTCCACTTCAGCAGCAATCACTTCCGGTGTCGAGAATAGCACCGCGGGGTCGAGATTTCCTTGCAAGGCAACCTTGTGCCCAACCCGTCGGCGCGCCTCGGCGATATCCACGGTCCAGTCGAGCCCAACCGCATCACAACCGCTATCCGCAATGCTCTCCAGCCATAGCCCGCCGCCTTTCGTAAAAACGATGTTAGGCACGCGCTCGCCGCCATGCTCCCGCTTTAGTCCCGCTAGTATCTGACTGATATAGCGCAAGGAAAATTCCCGATAGGCTGCGTGGGACAAGGCGCCGCCCCAGGTATCGAAAATCATCACAGCCTGAGCACCGGATTCGATTTGTGCATTCAGATAAGCGATTGCCGCCTGCGCGGTAATATCGAGAATGTGATGCAACAGATCCGGCCGCTGGTACAACATGGTTTTGATCTGACGGAAATCGGTACCGCCGCAACCCTCCACCATATAACAGGCAAGCGTGAAAGGGCTGCCGGAAAAGCCGATCAGTGGAACCCGGTTGTCCAGCGTCCTTCGGATTTGTGAAACCGCATCCATCACGTAACGCAGGTGTACCCCGGGATCAGGTACCGTCAGTGCACGAATCTCCCATTCTTCACGTAAAGGCCGCTCGAACTTGGGCCCCTCGCCATCCGAGAAGTAGAGCCCCAGCCCCATTGCATCGGGAATAGTCAGAATATCCGAAAACAATATCGCGGCATCCAGCGGGAACCGCGCCAGGGGCTGCATCGTAACTTCAGTCGCGAAATCCGGGTTTTTGCATAGAGCGAGAAAGTTACCGGCACGAGCGCGCGTCTGGTTGTACTCGGGTAAATATCGCCCAGCCTGACGCATCATCCACACCGGGGTGTATTCAGTAGGTTGCCGCAGGAGAGCCCGCAGCAGGGTATCGTTCTTCAATCTTGTCATCGACTCCAGTTTAATCGTACAAACTCAGCAAGAAACAGCATCGTTTATGCGCCAGTTCCCGGGTAACAGCTTGTATCCCGGATCATACCTGTTGAACTCATCTTCCTGTGGGCAGGTTGTTCATGAGCTTAACCTACTAATGTTATCAGCTATTGGCTTCCGGGTACATGCTCACGGCCAGTGGCGATTGTGGTGGAGCTTTATCCTTGCCGGCGCCAGCCTGTATAGTGATCACGAATATCAATAAGGGTATTGAAGGTTTAGCGGCAGCAAAGGCATAGCAGAAGCGTCAGCTCTCCTCGATGGCGAATAACCGCCGATATTCCCGAATTGCATATCGATCCGTCATGCCGGCAATATAATCGGCAACTGCCTGATGTTTATCGTGACGATACTTTGACTGAAATACTGGAGGAAGCAACCGGATATCCGAGCAAAACGCCTTGAAAAGTGCTTCGATCGTGTGTCGCGCCTTGGCACTCATGCGCGCCACTTTGTAGTGCCGGTACAGATAGTCCCGCAGAAATTTTTTCAGTTCCTGCTGCTCCTGCCAGATTTCCTCGCTGAAACCAACGAGGTATGGGGCCGCCCGCACAGCTTCAAGATTATCCGGGCGGCTATGCGCGATATTGGCGGCACTTTGCCTGATCAGATCCCCCACCAGCGTATTGATCATGCGCCGGACGGTTTCATGGATCAAACGCCGCCCAGAGATATCAGGGTAATGACTTTTTGCCATCGACAAATGCCGCGCGAATATTTTGACCTCCGCAAGCTGCTCCAGCGTAATCAGGCCGGAGCGCAAGCCATCGTCTACGTCGTGGTTGTTGTAGGCAATTTCATCGGCGAGGTTGGCCAGTTGTGCCTCCAGCGACGGCCGCTGACCCGAAAGGAAGCGCTCGCCCACATCTCCAAGTTTAACGGCATTCTTTCTGGCACAGTGCTTGAGGATGCCTTCACGCGTTTCAAAGCACAAATTCAAGCCGTCAAATGCGCCATAACGTTCTTCCAGCACATCTACCACACGCAGAGACTGCAAGTTGTGCTCGAAGCCGCCGTAATCTTTCATGCAGTCGTTCAGCGCTTCCTGCCCAGCATGACCAAATGGCGTATGGCCGAGGTCATGCGCCAAGGCAATGGCTTCAACCAGATCTTCGTTGAGATGCAGATTGCGCGCGACCGAGCGGCCGATTTGCGCTACCTCCAGGCTATGCGTCAAGCGCGTGCGAAACAGGTCGCCTTCGTGATTTACAAAAACCTGAGTTTTGTATACAAGCCTGCGAAATGCGGTGGAATGAATGATGCGATCGCGATCACGCTGGAAGGCGGTACGTCCCGGTGCTGATTCTTCCGCGATGCGACGGCCGCGCGAACTGGCCGGGGTTACTGCATAAGGCGCCAGCTCATGCATCGGCAGTACATTCCATGAGCGTTTCAGCCAATATCTCTGCCGGCACGTCGGAATGGAGTACGGCCTCGCCTATATGCCGGAGTAAAATGAAACGCATATTCCCTCCCTCTACCTTCTTGTCCAGCCCCATCAGGGTCAGGTATTTTTCCGGACCGAGATTGGGCGCCACGGCAGAAAGCCCTGCTTGCGCATAAATTTTCCGGATTCGCTCCACCTCGGCCTCGCCGATCATCCCCATGCGCTTCGATAGTTCCACAGCCAGCATCGTACCGGCTGCAACTGCTTCGCCATGGAGCCAGACACCGTAACCCATCGCATTTTCGATAGCATGACCAAAGGTATGCCCGAGGTTGAGTAATGCCCGAACACCGCTTTCTCGTTCATCGGCTTGCACAACCTCCGCCTTGTTTATGCAACTTCGGCGTATCGCTTCGACCAATACATCGGCGTCGCGGATAAGGAGCTTGGCCATATTCCGTTCTAACCACTCCAGGAAGCCGAGGTCCCGAATCAGACCATATTTGATGATCTCGGCAATGCCTGCCCGCAACTCCCTTTCCGGCAACGTATCGAGCGTTGCTGTGTCTGCCAGTACGACCCGAGGCTGATAAAAAGCGCCGATCATGTTTTTGCCAAGCGGATGATTGATACCTGTCTTACCGCCGACCGAAGAATCGACCTGTGCCAGAAGCGTCGTTGGAATTTGGATAAACGGCACTCCCCGCAGATAGGTCGCGGCGGCAAACCCGGCCAAATCACCGACGACGCCGCCGCCAAGGGCGATGATGGGCGTGCTCCGTTCACAGCGGTGACGAAGAAGCGCATCGAATATGAAGTTCAGCGTCTGCCAATTCTTGTGCGCTTCCCCGTCAGGGAGAACGATGGGAACGGTCGCCACGCCCTGGCCTTCCAGCGCGTTACGCAGCCTTTCCATATAAAGGGGCGCTACCGTAGTGTTTGTGACGATTGCGGCGCGCTTTCGCGGCACATGGTCGAGGATAATTTCGGAATGGCTCAGAATACCATTGCCGATATGGATCGGGTAACTACGCTCACTTGGCGTAGAGGCAAAATCTACCGTGATTGTTTGCATGGTTTAGTGGTGTGCGATCAAGATTCTTGTCTACCTGATGATCAACAGGTTTTTGTTCGGAGGAGCTCATGATGAGATAGCAAGCGATCTTTCAAAACGGCTTTACCACAACCAGGATTACCACCGCAATCAGGATCACCACTGGAAATTCATTGAACCACCGGTAATAAACATGGCTGCGCCGATTGCGATCATACTTGAAATCTGCAAGCAGTTTTCCGCAGTAGAGGTGATACGCGATCAGCACGATCACTAGCGCAAGTTTTGCATGCAACCAGCCACCAGAAATTCCATAACCCAGCCAGAGCCAAAGACCAAAGAGAACTGTCAGCACGGCGCCGGGCGTCATGATCCCATAATAAAGTTTGCGCTCCATCACCTTGAAGCGTTCGACGCCCGGCACATCATCGCTCATCGCGTGATAGACAAACAGGCGCGGCAAGTAAAACAATCCCGCAAACCAGGTCACCATGAAAATGATGTGTAGCGATTTTATCCAGAGCATCTGTGATTCTTTTTAACCTGAACCAGGCATCTATATATGAGGTCGGGGGTGATTATGGCGCGGAGAGCGAGCACGGGCATCTGCCACGAGAACCGGGCGACCCACCCTGCGAGAACCACAAAAACAGCGAAAAACACAGCAGCCGATTATTTCATCGGATGCCTGTAAGCCAGCACCTTGCAGCAATCGAGCATACTATAGCTGATCACCCCGGGATGGGAAAAGGAATATCATCAAGAACGCATCTTGGCGCAGCAGGAAGCCGGCAGGGAAATCTACATGCTATAAAAAAGCATATGGAACCCGGTTGTTATAGCGCGACAACCTCGATATCGGGTTCTATTGATCTCAGCATATTCTGAATACCTCGCAGCGTGCCTGAGATCGAGCTCGGGCATGTGCCGCAAGCACCTTGATAATGAACGCTGAGCTTGTTGCCCTCCAGCCCGAGTACATGCAGGTCGCCGCCGTCACTCTGGAGATAAGGGCGCACCTCCTCGTCGAGCATGATATTGATGGTATCGAGCCGCTGCTGGTCCTCCGGACTTAACCCGGCAATTGCACTGGTTGCCGCAGCGACTGTTGCGGCTGATTGCGCATCGGCCGCGGGCGCGGCGCGGATTGGATCGGCGACCTCGCGCGCAAGGTCTTGCCAGTCGGCGCCGCCGTCTTGCGTTACCGTGATCCAGCGATCGACATAAAATACGTTAGTCACATGATCGATGTCGAACAACGCAGCGGCAAGTGGGTCGTCTTTCGCCTGCTCGGCGTTGTCATAAGAGCATGTCACCCCCCAGGTCAATGGCTCCTTCAGGATGAATTTCAGCGCGTTTCGATTTGGGGTACCTTCTATTTCCGCTATTTTTGGCATTTCCTGTTCCTTTCAGGCATCCCCTATCGGAGCATGCATCGGATCATCCTCGGACTCGGTCGAGGTGGTGGTAACGGCGTTGAGCGCAGCATGCAGCGTATGCCACGGCAAAATGGCACATTTTACACGCGTCGGCAGATCACGCACGCCTGCAAATACCGTGAGCCGCCCCAGGTGATGCTGGCCCTCGAGATCGAGCGTGCCGGTCGCCATATCACGAAACTCCTTGATCAGCGTCTCTGCATCCGCGCGCGTTTTGCCTTTCACGACAGTGGTCATCATCGAGGCCGATGCCTTGCAGATCGCGCATGATTCACCGTGGAACGCGATGCCGTCGATGCGCTCTCCCTCGAGGTTTAGCGCAATGTCGAGGTGATCGCCGCATAACGGGTTATGGCCAACCGCGTGATGGCTTGCTTTATCCAGCGTGCCATAATTGCGGGGCTTCTTGTTGTGGTCGAGAATAACTTCTTGATAGAGCGATTTCGTGATCATTACATGAATATTTTTTGCACGGTGCGAACGCCCGCGATAAATGCGTCCACCTCGGCCATCGTATTATAAAAAGCAAACGAAGCACGCGTCGTCGCCGGTACTTTGAGGCGCAGCATTACCGGCTGCACGCAGTGGTGACCGGTCCGTACCGCAACCCCTTCCTGATTCAGGAGCGTGCCGATATCATGCGGATGCACGCCCTCGACCTCAAACGACAGTACCGCGGTCTTCGTTGCAGCGGTGCCGATAATACGCACGCCCGGCATGCGGCTCATCTGTTCAGTCGCGTAGTTGAGAAGATCGAGCTCGTACGCGGCGATTGCATCCAAACCGATCGAGGATAAATAATCAACCGCGGTGCCGAGCCCGATCGCAGCCGCGATCGGCGGTGTACCTGCTTCAAATTTGTGCGGTATGGAATTGTAGGTGGTTTTTTCGAAAGTCACCGACAAAATCATGTCTCCGCCGCCCTTGAATGGCTGCATACGCTCAAGTAGCTCAGCCTTGCCATAGAGCACGCCTATACCTGTCGGGCCGCACAGCTTGTGGCCGGAAAAAGCATAGAAGTCGCAGTCGAGATCTTGCACGTCCACTGTCATGTGCGGCACGGCCTGCGCGCCATCGATCAGCACCGGTACATTGCGCGCATGTGCGAACGCAATCATTTCCTTGACCGGATTAACGGTACCCAGTGCATTCGACACATGCAACACACCTACGAATTTGGTACGCTCGGTAAACAGTTTTTCGTATTCATCGATGAGGAGCTCCCCGGCATCATTGATGGGCACGACACGGATCTTCGCGCCCTTCTCTTCCGCGAGCATCTGCCAAGGCACGATGTTGGAATGATGCTCAAGTGTAGTCAGAATGATTTCGTCGCCGGCACCGATGAATTTTCGGCCGTAACCATGCATTACGAGATTGATCGCATCGGTGGTGCCACTGGTGAAAATGACTTCCCTGTCTTCGCGCGCGTTGATGAAACGTTGCAACCTGCGGCGCGACCCTTCATATTCCGCAGTGGCCAATTCGGATAAATAGTGCACGCCGCGATTGATATTGGCGTGCTGGGTCGTCTGGTAGCATACCAGCCGGTCGATTACCGGTTGCGGCATCTGGCTGGACGCCGCATTGTCGAGGTAGACCAGTGGTTTGCCCTCAACCTGGAGCTCGAGGATCGGAAAATCAGCGCGAACGCGGTCAATGTCGAACGTCGAAGCGAATTGCGGCTTTAGGTTAGAATCTATGATCTTCATGGTCAATCTCGTTGAGTCCGCTCAAGTACCATTTGCTCAAGCCGGTGCTTGAGGGATGCAATGGAAATGCGGTCGATAATTTCGGCGCCAAATGCATAAGTCAACAGATTGCGCGCCATTACCTCGGATAGCCCGCGGCTCTTGAGATAAAACAGTTCCTCGCTGGCGAGCTGACCAACGGTTGCGCCGTGCGCGCATTTTACGTCATCCGCGAAGATTTCAAGCTGTGGCTTGGTGTCGATACGCGCCTTCGCACCCAGCAGCAAGTTGCGGCTCGATTGCGTGGAATCGGTGCGCTGCGCCCCTGGGCGTACTATTATCTTACCGTTGAACACGGCGTGCGCAGCGCCATCGACGATGCATTTATGTAACTGGCGGCTTGTGCAATTCGGCACCGCATGATCAATGCAGGAATGGGTATCCGCAAGCTGGCGTTCCGTAATCAAGGCCAGCCCATCAATCGCGCACTCGGCTCCCTCCGCCGCAAGCAGCACACTCAAATCATATCGTGAAATACGCGCACCAAGCGCGACGCTGACCGATCGATAGCGGCTTGCGCGCGCTAGCGATACCGCACAGTTTGCGATATGAAACGCGTGGATGCTGTCACGCTGCACCCGGATGTGATTAACCTCGGCATTATCTCCCAGCGCGATTTCCGCCACTGCATTGGTGACATAGGCGCCTTCATGAAGCGTAATATAATCCTCGACCAGCGTGACTGAACTACCCGGTTCGGCAATCAGAAGGCAACGCGGATGACTTGCCGCCTCTGGCTGTGTTGCAATGAACAACACATGCACCGGCTCCCCCGCCGCCGTATCACGCGGTACCACGACTAGTGCTCCGTCATGGAGAAACGCGGTATTCAGTGCGGTGAACAGGTTATGCTCAAACCCGGCATGGCGTCCGAGATGCGGCTCTATTGCCACGCCGTGCGTAGATATAGCCGTTGACAGATCCGTGACTACCAAACCGAGCTCCCTCACCCTGTCCGGCGATGTGGAAAACTGCGGCATGTACGTGCCATCGACGAACACGAGCCTGACCGCCGCCTCGTCCAGATGGAAACGTTCCACATCGGCTGCTTTCACCGTCGACGCACCACGCAGCGGCTGGAAGGACAGCTTGGCAAGCGGTGAAATATCGGTAAAGCGCCACTCTTCGTCGCGAGTCGTCGGCACCTTTAATCTGCTGGCACAATCAACCGCATTTGCTCTCAACCGATTAAACCATGCGAGCGGGCTGGGCGGCAGTTGTGGCTGCCCCTGAAGCAGGCTTTCGAGATAGCTGTTGCCGGCAACCATGTTCATGCTCATGCCCCGACCGCAGCACGCTGCTCGGCGCCGACCCAGTCATACCCACGGTTTTCGAGATCGAGCGCAAGCTCTTTACCGCCTGTCTTGATGATGCGACCCGACTCCATTACGTGCACGTAGTCCGGCACGATGTAATTAAGAAGGCGTTGATAATGCGTGACCAATATGATCGCATTATCCTTGTTGGCAAGCTGGTTCACGCCCTTGGTGACGATCCTCAGCGCATCGATGTCGAGTCCGGAGTCGGTCTCGTCGAGAATTGCCAGCCGTGGCTCGAGCAGCGCCATTTGCAATATCTCGTTCCGCTTTTTCTCGCCGCCGGAAAAACCTTCATTGACGCCACGATCGAGAAAATCGGGGTTCATGTCCAGCAATTTCATTTTTTCACGCACCAGGTCATCAAATTCGAGTGGATCAAGCTCGTCCTTGCCGCGTTGTGCCTGTACTGTATTGTAGGCGAGACGCAAAAAATGGCTATTGGCAACGCCGGGGATCTCGACCGGGTACTGAAAGGCGAGAAATACGCCAGCGCGCGCGCGCTCTTCCGGTTTCAGGTCAAACAGATCATTTCCTTCGAACGCTACCGAACCGCCGGTTACCTGGTATGCGTCGTGGCCGGCCAGCACCTTTGCAAGGGTGCTTTTGCCCGAACCGTTTGTTCCCATGATCGCGTGCACTTCACCGAATCTGACCGTAAGGTCTATACCCTTGAGGATTTCGATACCGTTGACAGTCGCCCGCAGCCCGCGTATTTCAAGTAACGTTTTGCTATCCTGATAAATCATCCGACGCTCCCTTCGAGCTTGAATCCGAGCAGCTTGGTCGCTTCGACCGCGAACTCCATCGGCAACTGTTGAAAAACATCCTTGCAGAATCCATTAATGATCATCGATACCGCTTCCTCGCTGCCGATACCACGCTGGGCAAAGTAAAATAGTTGGTCTTCACCGATCTTTGATGTGGATGCTTCATGCTCGACTTTGGCGTCCTGGTTGCGAACCTGTATGTAAGGAAAGGTATGGGCTCCGCATTTGTCGCCGATCAGCATTGAATCGCACTGCGAATAATTGCGCGCCCCGGTGGCGGTAGGCGCGATTCTGACCAGTCCGCGGTAACTGTTATTGGAATGGCCGGCGGAGATACCCTTGCTGACTATGGTGCTGCGCGTATTTTTTCCAATGTGAACCATTTTGGTGCCGGTGTCTGCCTGCTGATAGTTATTGGTCACAGCCACCGAATAAAACTCTCCTACCGAGTTTTCGCCCTGGAGAATACATGAAGGATACTTCCAGGTGATAGCCGAGCCGGTTTCAACCTGAGTCCACGAAATGCGCGAATTGACGCCCTTGGCCAAGCCACGCTTGGTAACGAAGTTGTAAATGCCGCCCATGCCGTTTTCATCGCCCGCATACCAGTTTTGCACCGTCGAGTACTTGATGTCGGCATTGTCCATCGCGACCAGTTCAACCACTGCGGCGTGTAATTGATTGGTATCGAATTTGGGCGCGGTACAACCCTCGAGATAGGATACCGACGAACCCTCCGCGCCGATGATCAGAGTGCGCTCGAATTGTCCCGATTCCTCCGTATTGATTCGGAAGTACGTAGCCAGGTCCATGGGGCATTTTACGCCTTTGGGAATAAAGCAGAATGTACCATCCGTAAAAACAGCCGAGTTGAGCGCCGCGTAGTAATTGTCGCCTACCGGCACCACAGTGCCAAGATACTGCTTCACCAGGTCCGGATGCTCATGAACGGCTTCCGAGATCGAGCAAAAAATTATGCCCACCTCGGCAAGCCTCTGCTTGTAGGTCGTCGCAACCGACACGCTGTCGAAAATCACGTCCACCGCTACGCCGGCGAGCGCTGCCCGCTCGTGCATCGGCACCCCGAGCTTCTCGAAAGTGCGCAGCAATTCGGGGTCGACCTCGTCCATGCTGTTCAGCTTCTTTTTCTGCTTCGGCGCTGCATAGTAGCTGATTGACTGAAAATCAACCTTCGGATACTTGACATTAGGCCACCGTGGCTCTTCCATCTTGAGCCATTGCTCATACGCCTTCAGCCGAAACTCAAGCAGCCATTCCGGCTCCTCTTTCTTTGATGAAATGAGGCGGATAATGTCTTCGTTAAGCCCTTTTGGCGCGATATCGGACTCGATCTCGGTAACAAAACCGTGCTTATAAGGCTGATTGACCAGTTTTTGTAATACTGCGCTCATCTAGATTGCTCCAATGTCGTTTGCCTCGAGGATATATCGAGGAATCTGCCGCTCCGTATACGGCTCTTGTTTTTTTACTTCTCAGATCTTTGACACAACTAAACTTTGACTGGTTCTTTCAAACTGAAGCTCTCACCGCAGCCGCATGTATTGTCGACGTTGGGATTTTCAAATTTGAACGAATCGTTGAGACCTTCCCTGACAAAATCCACGCGGGAACCATCAAGGAACGGCAGACTGTCGGCATCAACCACTACATGAGCGTCATAAGACTCGAACATTTGGTCGTCAGCAAGAATTTCGTCAGCATAGTCGAACGTATAAGCAAACCCGGAGCAGCCCACCTTTTTCACACCGATGCGCAGCGCCAATCCCGTGCCTCGCTTTGCAAGCTGCTTCCGGATCTGTTTTGCTGCGTTTTCGGTTAATGTTACCGCCATACTATTCTCCAATTACCATTCGCAAAATATGGTGGCCAGAATAAAAGGTGGATATCCGTGATCGGGGTCACGCCGAAAATGCGGCATGTCCAAGCTCAGGCACAGCCTTTTCTGACGGAATCACGTTTCGCATATCGAGTATTTGCATAATGCCACCCTCTCTCGCCTTGTGCGCATCACTTCTTGCTTTCTGGTCATCAACCAGCTGCTTCAATGTCACTGCGCCAAGGTGATCGAAAATGAGCTCATTGAGCTTCACCCATAAATCGTGAGTCATGCACTTTTTATCGTTGTGACAATTTTCCTTTCCGTTGCACTGCGTCGAGTCGATCGGCTCGTCAACAGCGAGGATAATTTCCGCAATCGATACGTGCGCCGTGTCCTTCGCCAGGCAATAACCGCCCCCGGGCCCTCGCACACTGTCGACAAGCCTGCGCTGGCGCAGTTTGGCAAACAGTTGCTCAAGATAGGATAGCGAGATTTGCTGACGCTGACTAATTTCGGCGAGCGTCACAGGGTGAGCGCTATGCTGCATTGCAAGATCCAGGAGTGCCGTTACCGCAAACCGCCCTTTGGTTGTTAGCCGCATGATAAACTCCTCTTTACTCTTGTGATTCAATCAAATAGGGATATTGATCATAAACCGGTTCAGCCACTATCAATACATGACTGATTTGGTCAACTATAAGATACCCGATTGATTTAGTCAACTATAACAAACATCGCCGGCAGAAGGGTCAATATCTGCCGCAAGAAGACCGAGGGAAATATAAATGAGGTTTTTCTGGCAGACTCCCTTCAGGAACGCCGGACGCACGCAGCGCGCCAATTGCAGCTTGCCTTAACCTGAATCGGCAGTTGTAGCGAACTCACCAAAAAGATGAAGCTTACGGGTACGATCAACCGGATTTAAAGTTTAGGAATGGTTTTCCGGAGATTTGCGACAGGCGGGAGAGGTTACCTAGTGAATCCAGCTAACTGGAGGGTTGCACCAGGGTACTCGTGCGGCGACGGAGATTCATATGGGCTTTTACCAGCTCAATCGCCTGATGGCGAAACTGATTACCATCCGTATCTTTTACCCACATATGCAACAGGCCGATAAAGAATAGATGCGTATCCATCGCCAACTGAGCAGGGTCGCACGATGGATGCAGTTGCTCCTGAGCTTCCGCCCGCTCGTAAATCAGCCGTAATTTTTCCTCGATGCTGGAACAATTACATAGAATCTGTTGCAAAACGGTAGCGAACTCGTCTACATATTCGCACTTGATCATCAGGATCTCGTAAACCTGGCGCGTTTCAGCGCTGTCAATCAATGATTGAATGGTTCCACATAAAAAATTTTCTATACAAGTAAGCGCATCTTCACAACCGTCGATCAGCAGAGTATCGTCCATGCGATCGATCAATGGCAGCAGTACTTGCTCACGCATTGCCTGAAACAAATCGACTTTATTACTGAAGTGCCAATAAATCGCACCCCGCGTGACCCCAGCCTGGACGGCGATATGCTCCATCGTTGTGCGACTGACACCGCGCGTCAAAAATACCTGGCGCGCCGCCTCGATCAGGCGTTGCCGGGTCAGTTCCGAATTTTCCTTTGTTTTCCGGGCCATGGTTCCAGTTACTTTCCAGTCACTAATTTATTTACATTGCTGCTCTTCTTTTGTATATAATTTACATACATACACGAATGTATGCAAGATGTTTCTTTTTTCTTTTTGACTGTTTTCGTTTACCGCCATGGGGTTAAAGATGTCAGCTGCCAGATATTATAAAAATGATAAAAACAGACTTGGCAATCTGATGGCGGCTTTGCATTCGAAAGCCACCATCGCACTTGTCATTGGCATTGCCATGAACATTGCATTGGCCGCCTGTGGCAAAAATGACCAGGCAGCCAATCAACCACCTGCTGGAATGGCGCTGCCGGTAAGCGTGATCGAAGTACAACCCACCAGCGTGCCGATCAGTGCCGAAGCGGTCGCACAAACCGAAGGCGCCAAGGAAGTCGAGATACGGCCTCGCGTCGGGGGTATTTTGCTCAAACGCCTGTACGAAGAGGGGGCGGCGGTAAAGCTGGGTCAACCCATGTTTCTGATCGATCCTGTACCCTATATAAACGCTCTGGCACAAGCAAAAGCGCAACTTGCTGAACAGAAAGCCCGCATTGCTCAAACAGAGCGCGAAGAAAAGCGCTTGCACGATCTTCTTGGAATGCAGGCCGTCAGCCAGCGCGAGTACGATAATGCCGTCTCCGATAACGCAATCGCAAACGCCTCCCTGGAGCAGGCAGAAGTTCGCGTGCGCGACGCCGAACTGAATCTCTCTTATACCTCCGTGCCGGCCCCGGTGACCGGAGTATCCGGCCGCTTCCAATTTTCCGAGGGGACGCTGGTTGAGGCCAACACCAGTCTTCTGACGACGATAGTCCAATTATCACCCATCTGGGTACGCTTCAGTTTATCGGATAACGAACTGGCGCAGATCGGCGGTCCGCTGCATGAACAAAACGTGCAGCAGGTAACCTTGATACTGCCGGATGGCTCGGAATACGGTAAAAAGGGCAAACTGAATTTTGCAGCCAGCGAAATCGATCCGGCGCTGGGTACGCAGCAATTGCGCGCAACATTCGAGAACGCGGATCAGCGGCTTTTGCCGGGGCAGTTTGTGCGTGCGCGCGTAACCACAGGCGAACGTGATGGCGTTTTTCTTGTACCCCAGGTTGCGGTGCAGACGTCCGATCTGGGAAATATCGTGTATATCGTCAATGACAAAAATGAAGCAACCGTACAACCGGTTGTAACCGGCCATTGGTTGGGCAAGGAGTGGGTCATCCTGGGCGGTCTCAAAGCGGGTGATAAAGTCATAGTCGACAATATCATCAAGCTTCGCCCCGGGGCCGCTGTGGCGCCTAACCCGCTTCGTTCAGAGACACCCGTGGCGACCCATGCTCCGGGATCACCGCCTGCTGAGACTCCTGCTCGGCCCGACCCAGAGAAACAGACTTAGGCGGAAATCATCATGACAAGATTCTTCATCACGCGACCTATTTTTGCGTCCGTAGTATCCATTATCATCGTGCTTGCCGGGTTGGCAGCCGCGATGCAATTGCCTATCGCACAGTATCCGCAAATTGCGCCGCCGACCGTGCTGATCACGGCGACCTTCCCGGGCGCCAGCGCCGATACCTTGGCTAAAACGGTCGCGGCGCCGATTGAAGAGCAGTTGAGCGGTGTCGAGAATCTATTGTATTTCAACTCCAGCGCCGATTCGAGCGGTACGCTGACAATAACCGTGACCTTTGAAGTCGGCACGGATGTCGATCAGGCAACTTTCAATGTAAGCAACCAGGTAAATATTGCTCTGCCGCGCTTACCGGAGGAAGTCCGCCGCACCGGTCTGATAATACAAAAGCGTTCCAACGACATTCTTCTGGTTTTTATGCTCGTCTCCAAGGAGAAGGGCAAGTTTGACCCCTTGTATCTGAGCAATTATGCGACGCTTAACGTGCTGGACGAGCTAAAGCGCACCAAGGGGGTTGGTGACGCGATAGTTTTCGGGGGACAGGATTATTCCATGCGTATCTGGCTGCGCCCTGACCGCATGGCTCAATTAGGCGTTACTACCACGGATATTGCCGCGGCCATTCGATCTCAAAATGCGCAATATGCTGCCGGCAAGATAGGGCAGGAACCTGCACCTGCGGATCAGCAGCTGATTTATACCGTTAACGCCAAAGGTCGCCTGCTGGAACCTGAGCAATTCGGTAATATTATCCTGCGCGCCGATGGGCCGCGCGGTGCGCTTTATCTCAAGGATGTCGCCCGTATCGAACTGGGCGCGCAAAGCTACGATGTGCGCACCGCGCTCAACGGTCAACCCGGCGCGGGCATCCCCATCTTCCTGCAGCCCGGTGCGAATGCGCTGGAGACGAAAGAAGCCCTCGTCGCCAAGATGGAGGAATTGAAGACTCATTTCCCTGAAGGAATGGACTATGTAGTGCCTTACGATACCAGCCTGTTCGTTACTGCCTCGATCTGGGAAGTCGTTAAAACGCTGGGCGAAGCGATGATACTGGTGATATTGGTTGTGTACCTTTTCCTGCAAAGCTGGCGCGCCACGCTGATTCCCCTTGTTGCGGTACCGATCTCTCTCATTGGCTCGTTTGCAGGACTATGGTTGTTCGGCTTCTCGATCAACACGCTTACGCTGTTTGCGATGGTGCTGTCTATCGGCATTGTGGTGGACGATGCGATAGTCGTGCTGGAAAATATCGAGCGCTTGATGGACGAGGAACAATTATCACCGATGAAAGCCGCCATCAAGTCCATGGAACAGGTTTCACGAGCCGTTGTAGCCATTGTATTGGTGCTGTGTGCAGTGTTTGTGCCTGTAGCCTTCATGGGCGGCATCGCCGGTGAGCTATATCGCCAGTTTGCCGTGACGGTTGCCGTCGCCGTGGTAATTTCCGGCATAGTAGCGCTGACGCTCACGCCTGCGTTGTGTGCCATCATCCTGAAAACCACTCATGGCGAATCTGCGTTCTTCCGGAAATTCAACAGCGGATTCAAGGGCCTGACTAATTTCTATACGCATACGGTCAACCTGACATTACATCATCCCATTATTGGTGCGCTCGTGTTCGCAGGGATCGTTGGCGTGGCAATTTATCTGGGCAAGACGGTTCCCGAGAGCTTCGTGCCGCCTGAAGACCAGGGCTATGTGGTGACCGCAACGATTCTGCCTGATGGCGCAACGCTGTCTCGAACAACCAGGACGGCTGAAGCTGTGCGCGCTGCCATTGCGGAAGACCCGGCAGTTTCCCACCAGTTTGTGGTTAATGGTTACGATCTTATCGGCGGCGGAAACAAGACAAGCTCGGCAACCATGTTCGTGACATTCAAAGACTGGTCCGAACGGACTGCCACCGCAGAGGATATTGTCAACAAGCTGTTTGGTATCGGCATGCAGCAACCTGATGGCATCGCGATAGCATTTAATCCCCCCGCCATCCGTGGATTGGGCACCGCTGGGGGTTTTGAGGTTTATGTGCAAGCTCGCGGAGGGTCGGACCCCTTGAAGTTGTCAGGTGTCGTGAGCAACCTCATCGACGCATTGAACCAGGAACCGCGCCTCGCCGGCATCAATACTTTCTTCCGTCCCACAGTGCCGCAATTTTTCATTGAAGTAGATGAGGCCAAGGCGATCTCGCAGGGAGTATCGATTGCTGACCTGTATGCCACCTTGCAAAGCACCATGGGTTCGCTCTATATCAACGATTTCAACAAGTCTGGCCGTACCTACCGGGTGCAATTGCAGGCAGAACCCCAATACCGTATGAAGCCGGAAGATCTCGGCAGAGTGTACGTGCGTTCCGAATCCGGTGCGATGGTGCCCATGTCGGCGCTGAGCACGATAAAAAGCATCGTCGGTGCGGAACAACTCGAGCGCTATAATGGTCTTCTTGCCGCTAAAATCATGGGAAGTGGCGCACCCGGCGTAAGCTCAGGTGACGCCATTAAACTCGTGGAAGAGATCGCGGCAAAAAACCTGCCGGATAATTATCAGATTAGCTGGACAGCACAGGCCTTCCAGGAGAAACGCACCGGTTCCGCAGCAACTCTCGCTTTCAGTTTTGCCATTATTATGGTATTTCTGATTCTGGCTGCGCAATTCGAAACCTGGGGATTGCCTCTGGCCGTTATCATGGCCGTGCCCTTTGCGCTGACAGGTGCGCTTCTGGCGGTGCTGGTACGCGGGATGCCGAATGATATTTACTTTCAGGTGGGCTTGATTACACTGATAGGCTTGGCGGCAAAAAATGCAATCCTGATCGTGGAATTCGCCAGTCAGAAAATGAAAGAAGGAATGCCGGTTGCAGAAGCCGCGGTTGAAGCTGCACGTTTGCGTTTTCGCCCCATTGTCATGACTTCCATGGCTTTTGTGCTGGGGATCGTACCGCTGGTCATCGCGACCGGGGCCGGAGCCGCCGCACGCCGCTCAATGGGAACCGGCGTCTTTGGCGGCATGCTGCTTGCGACTTTTGTCGCAACCATATTCATTCCGTTATTCTTCACCTGGCTTACCCGCAAGAACTCGGGAAAGCGGGCTGAACATGTACAACATGTACAAGAGGAAAGGGCAAATGCGCCACTATGATGCATGGATCAGAATACTGTTCTTACTCCCGACCCTGGTCGTAACCTCTTGCGCCATGGGGCCCGACTATGTCCGTCCCCATATCGACACCGCTGACAGGTTTCGCATGGCTGAAAATGAAGGGCACTCCATCGCCAATCTGCCATGGTGGGAGTTGCTTCACGATGATGTACTTCAACAGCTTATCCGGCAGGCTTTAGCAGAAAATAAAGATCTCAAGCAGGCCGTGGCAAGCGTTGAGGAACTCGAGGCCCGCAGCGCAATCAGCCGTTTTGACCTGCTCCCGAAGCTCGAATACAACATCAACGCGCCTGCATTCGGCACTCTCGGTGGATTCCTTTTCCCCGGATTTCCCACACCGTACAGTTACTTCGCACAAAATAACGTGGCTTGGGAAATAGATGTCTGGGGCAGGCTCCGCCGCGCCAACGAGGCCACTCGTGCCGACTTGATGTCGCGCGAAGAAAATCGCCGGGCCGTTGTCCTCACACTGGTGAGCTCGGTAGCACAATCCTATTTCGATCTTTTGCAATTCGACATGCAGTTGGGCATTGCGCAAAATGCACTACGGTCATGGGAAGAATCAGTCGCCCTCTCCCGGGCACAACTACGCGGCGGCCTCATCTCGAGACTTGATCTGGATCAGTTCGAGGCAGAACGGGCCAACGCGGCAACGCGCGTGGCGGAGATCGAGCGTCAAATGGTTCAAAAAGAGAATGAGCTGAGCGTATTGCTGGGCAAGAATCCGGTACCGATCAGTCGGGGGATTGCATTGACAGAGCAACTGTTGCCGCCCGTGGTGCCGGCCGGCCTTCCCTCGGAGCTGTTGCAGCGGCGCCCCGATATCCTGCAAGCGGAACAGACGCTGGCAGCAGCAACCGCCAGGATTGGAATGGCCAAAGCGGCGCGGTTTCCCAGAATTTCGATCACCGGTTTTCTGGGCGTGGCCAGTCCGGCATTGTCCAAGCTGCTTGTTACGGGAAGCGAATTTGGAGCGGCGGGCGTCGGCCTGGCGGGCCCATTGCTGAATCCGCAAAGCCTGGGGTTCGAACAGCGGGCAACTGAGGCTCAGGCAAGGCAGGTGCTGGCCAAATACGAGCAGACCATTCTTGTGGCCTTCAAGGAGGTTGAAGATGCCCTGGTGGCTGTTCGGACGTTCAATGATCAACGTACGGCGCAACAGGAACAGGTCGAGGCGTTGCGCTCGGCGTTGCGTGTGGCAGACCTTCGCTACAAGGGGGGCATTACCAGCTATGTGGATGTACTTCTTGCCAAGCGCAATCTGTTCGATGCCGAGTTTGGGCTCTCGGCAACGCGCCGGATGCATCTGGTGTCTGTCATTCAGCTCTATAAGGCGCTGGGCGGAGGATGGTTGCCAGCGTAAACGAGTACACGATGCCAGTTAGCCTCGGCCAGCAATGGAACCTGTCCTTCAGTTCTTAACGTATTTTCTTTATACCCGGTCTTTTTGCAAGACTTGCAGGTTTGACGTTTAAGCAGTGGCCAGACGTTTCCTCATGTACCAGTACCCTTGGCGAGCTTCGCTACATTTTTATATTGCTTCACTGCTCTGCTGCGTATCACTCATAATGGAAGAAGATGCAAGGAAACGCTTAGTTTTTTATCCAGAACTTTCTTCAGTTGAATCCGCATCTGCGACGAGTTCAAACTTCACAGTGAATTGCGGCGTAAGCCGCGGCGGGAGTCTAGAGTAGCGAGGCGAAACAAAACGGCATTCATAGCTTATGGCTTTCCGCTATGCGCCAGTCGTGGTCTCAACCGAAACCGAAATACGAATATCGATTATCGACTACCCAGAGCTGAATTTCCGGCAAAACCCAATCGCCGGTAATCCTATCCCTGGGGAACCTGTCTTTTATCCAGGGCAATCCGAGAGCCGGGGCATATGAATCTGCTAACTCAGCGGTTAATAGCATTAGTCATCCGGGATGGAATCCTCGTTATTCGCATGAGCGTGGGATTACTCCTGATCCTCCTCACCGCGTGCTCTGAGAAATCAGCGCCACCCCCAGCCCAGCCTGCCCCTGAAGTGGAAGTCATTACCGTAACCACACAAACGATTCCGGACGAGCCGGAGTTTATCGGACGAACGGAGGCCTTCCGCCCCGTGGAAATTCGGCCACAGGTTACCGGTATCATTCAAAAAATATTTTTTACCGAAGGCCGGAATATTCGCAAAGGTGAACAGTTATATCTCATTGACCCTGTTCCCTTTAAAGCTGTTTATCTTAGTGCCAACGCTCGCGTGGCCCAGGCTCAGGCGCGACTGGTCCAGGCGGAGCAGGATCTGGTCCGTGTGAGGCCCCTTCTTGAGGAACAGGCTGTCAGCAGAAAAAATGTCGACGATGCCGTGGCGGAGACACTGGCGGCCAAAGCCGCGCTGGAAGCGGCGCGCAGCGACCTGGTGAAGGCAAAATTCGATATGGACAATACGCTGATCACGGCGCCGGTAGGCGGCCGAATCGGCCGTAGCCAGTTCTACGAAGGGAGGCTGGTCTCCGCACAGACAACCCTTTTAACGACTATCGATCAGTTGGACCCCATGTACGTCAATGTGAGCGTCCCGGAAAGCTACCTTCTCCGTCGGCGTCGCGATCTTGCCGAGCGCAGGATCGAAAGGCCGGATATTTTTCAGTTACGGGGCGTGATGACTTTTTCCGACGGAAGCGTATACCCGGGAGAAGGGTTGCTTGATTTCGCGGATGTCAACTTACGATCCGAGACAGGTATGCTACAGACGCGATTCACATTTCCTAATCCGGAAGGAGGATTTGCGCCGGGGCAGTCCTATTTTTATCCTGGGCAGTTCGTCAAAATTCGCCTCAAGGGGTATATCCGGCCCGATGCGATCCTCATCCCGCAGCGAGCCGTTCAACAAATGCCTACCGGATCGTTTGTCTACGTGATCGGCGAGGGCGGCAAGGCGGAGCTTCGTCCGGTTCAAGCGAGCTTGTGGTATGAAAACGAGTGGTTGATCGACGATGGCCTTCAGCCAGGGGAACGGGTGGTGGTGGAAGGTTTTCATCGGGTTCGGCCAGGGGTTCAGGTGACCGCTGTCCCATTCCAGGGTGGAAAGACTCCCAATAGTCTTCCGGAGGAAAAACCCACGCAGAACGCACCATGAGTTCCCATTTTTTTATTGATCGTCCAATTTTTGCCTCGGTCCTGTCCATCATTATTGTGGTGCTGGGCCTAGTGTCTTTGCAAAAGCTGCCGATAGCGCAATTTCCGCAAATCACGCCACCTATGGTGCAAATCGATGCGGATTATCCCGGCGCAAGCGCGGAAGTTGTCGCAGAAGCCGTGGCGCGGCCGATCGAGGTACAGCTTCCCGGTATCGACAATCTCCTCTACTACGACTCCACCAGTACGAATGATGGGCACATGACGATGAGGCTCACGTTCGAGATTGGCACGGACGTGGATATCGCGCAGGTCCAGACGCAGAACAGGCAACGCCTTGCCGAACCCCAGTTGCCCGATGAAGTCATCCGCCAGGGTGTAACCGTAAAAAAGATGTCGCCGGATTTGCTGGCGGTCATCATGCTGACCTCAACCGATCCCAGGCATGAGACTGTTTTTCTCTCGAACTATGCCCTACTTCGCGTTCTCGACAACGTCAAACGAATCCCGGGTGTCGGCGACGCCATCATCTTCGGTGCGCAAAATTATTCGATGCGGTTGATCCTCAATCCTGTCCGCATGGCTCAACTCGATATCACGCCGACCGAAGTTGCGGCCGTGGTTCGCGAGCAGAATCGGGATTTCCCAGCCGGAAGGATAGGCCGCGAACCCACGCCCAAAGGCACCGAACTCACCATTCCCGTCATTACACGTGGCCGAATGAGCGAGGTCAAGGAATTCGAGGACATGATCGTTCGAGCGTATCCGGATGGTTCCATGGTCCGAATGAGGGATATCGCGCGGGTGGAACTCGGTGCTCAATCGTATGACCTCGAAGGGCGATGGAACGGACAGCCCAATGCGTTCCTGCTGACCTTTCTTTCCCCGGGCGCCAATGCGCTCGAGACCGTCAAACACGTTCGCCAGGAAGTGGAAAAGCTGTCGAGAAGTTTTCCGGCAGGCGTGTCCTACGATATTCCCTATGACACGACCACATTCATTGATGTCTCCATCAAGGAAGTGGTGAAAACCCTTATTGAAGCCACGCTCCTGGTCATCCTGGTCGTCTTTCTTTTTCTTCAGAGCTGGCGTGCGACGCTCATCCCTGCCGTCGCCGTTCCAATTTCACTCATCGGAACGCTGGCCGGGATGGAAGCGCTGGGATTCTCGATCAATACGCTGACCCTGTTCGGCATGGTTCTGGCAATCGGCATCGTCGTGGATGATGCGATCGTTGTGGTGGAGAATGTAGAGCGACATATGACCAAGGGAGGCCTGTCACCCAGGGACGCAGCCAAAAAAGCCATGGATGAGGTAACGGGGCCAGTGGTTGCAATTGTCCTTGTGCTGGCTGCCGTCTTTGTTCCGGTCGCTTTTTTAGGCGGTATCACTGGCGAGCTGTATAAACAGTTTGCCATCACCATTGCCCTGTCTGTGGCGATTTCCGGGTTCGTGGCGCTCACGCTCAGCCCCGCGCTTTGTGCGCTGGTTCTCAAGCCGGGCCATGACTCGGCTAATAAGTTCTGGAATATTTTCAACCGGTCGTTTGACTGGCTCCAGAGCCGCTATGTTGGAACCGTGGGGATGATTCTGAAGCGATCCTTGATTGCCCTGGTCATCTTCGCAACGCTGGTAATCGTCATCCTCGGGCTGTTCAAAACCATTCCGGGCAGTTTCCTTCCGGAAGAAGATCAAGGCTATTTTATTACCATCGTCCAACTGCCGGAGGGTGCCTCCAAGACACGAACAATCGAAGTCTTGAAAAAGATAGAACGCTATTTCATGGCGAATCCGGCGGTCCATTCAACGGATGTCCTGGCGGGCCAGAATTTTGTGTTCGGCACGCGGGGCACGAATCAAGCAACGATGTTCGTGCCGTTGCAACATTGGGATACACGCACCAATCCCAGCGATCAGGTCCCGGGTCTTATTGCGGCGGCTTTCGGGGAATTTGCCAAAATTCCCGAAGCCTTGATTCTTGCATTTAATGCGCCCTCTATCCCGGGTCTTGGTTCCACGGGAGGTTTTTCGCTTCAATTGCAAGATCCCAGCGGTGGCGATTTTACGGAGTTCGCCGCTGTCGCTCAGGAGTTTGTAGCCAAGGCGGTGGAATATCCGGCGATCGCGGCTGCCAATACGAATTTTCGCGTGAGTACCCCGCGGTTGTATGCCCAGGTAGACCGCGAGCGGGCTAAAGCACTGGGCGTGCCCATTTCTGAAGTCTTCGATACCATGCAGGCTTATTTTGGAAATCTGTATGTAAACGATTTTGTGAAATTCGGTCGCGTCTACCGGGTGCAAACAGAGGCGCTACCGGAGTATCGTTCCCGCCCGGATGACATCAGCAAGGTATATGTGCGCGCCAGGAATGGGACGGAACATACCATGATCCCGTTGGACTCGGTCGTGTCCACCGAATTCAGCAGCGGCCCGGATCCGGTTACCCATTTCAACGGATACAATACAGCACTCGTGCTGGGCGGCGCCGCACCGGGATACAGCTCGGGGCAGGCGCTGGAAGCGCTGGAGCAAGCAGCAAATGAAATTCTGATACCTCGCGGTTATACAATCGACTGGAGCGGGATATCTTTTCAGGAGCAAAACGCTGGAGGACAGTCCATCATGGTGTTTGCCTTCGCTCTGCTCATGGTCTTTCTGGTACTGGCCGCCCTGTACGAAAGCTGGTCTGTTCCCTTCGCAGTCATTCTCGCGATACCTTTCGGCGTTCTGGGCGCACTGCTGGCTATATGGACTCGTGGGTTAACGAATGACATCTATTTTCAAATCGGGTTGATAACGTTGATTGGTCTAACGGCAAAAAATGCAATCCTGATTGTTGAATTTGCGAACCAACGCTACGCCGAGGGCGTGCCACTGGTCGATGCCGCGCTCGAAGCGGCACGGCTTCGTTTTCGGCCTATCATCATGACCTCCATGGCCTTCATCCTGGGTGTGTTTCCCCTTGTGGTTGCGTCCGGGGCAGGAGCGGCGAGCCGGAATTCCATCGGGACGGGCGTGTTCGGCGGTATGCTGGCTGCCACATTCCTGGCCATTTTTTTTGTACCGCTCTTTTTTGTCATGATCGGCAAGATCGCTCGGCGAAGCAAGCGACTCACAGCCGAGCCTCAGCAGATTCCGGCTGGCGATTTGCCTCCTGAAGAAAAACTATAGCGGCTATGCGAACAGCACAAATGTTGGCTGCCGGAATCAGCCGTCTCGGTCGTAATAAGGTGAATAACAGGACGCTTCTTTAATCCTTTGCTCCTGTTATTCCCGGCATCAGCGCCGGTGCCTCCTTCAACAAAAATTCCCTGAATGCTTGCGCTACGCTTGAAAGCCGCTTGTTTTTTCGGTGTACCACATGCCAATGGCGAATGATTGGAAAATCCTGCACATCCAGAATCGAGAGACGCTTTGTCTCCAATTCCAGCTCGGCCGTATGCAACGACATGATGCCCAGCCCCATCCCCGCTTGTACTGCCTGCTTGATCGCCTCACTGGTATCCGTTTCCATCCCCCGGTTAATGGCAATATGGTGCGCCGCAAAAAAACGTTCCATCGCACCGCGCGTGCCCGAACCGGGCTCACGCACGAGGAAAGTTTCCCGCTCCAGCCGTTTTACGGGAATACGGCGCTTTTTGCACAAGGGGTGATTCGGGGGAGCAATGACCACCAGTGGATTTTCCATAAAAGATTCTGTGGCGATATCCAGATCATCCGGTGGCTGCCCCATGATGGCCATATCAACCACGTTGTCGGATAATTGCTTCAAAACCGTTTCCCGGTTGGCGACATTCAGGCTGACGGTAACGCCGCTATAGCGCTGGCAAAATCTGGCGAGCAGGTGCGGGGCGAAATAATTGGCGGTGCTTACCACCGCGATATTCAATTTGCCTCGTTCCAGACCCTTCAATTCATCGAGCGCCAGCTCCATATCGGCCAGTTGTTGTGAGATTGCGCGGCTGTAATGATAAAGTTCGCGCCCGGCATCCGTCAGATAGATTTTCTTGCCCATCTGTTCGAACAGCGGCAGACCGATACTTTGCTCCAGCTGCTTGATCTGCATCGAAACCGCGGGTTGGGTCAGGAAAAGGCTTTCGGCCGCGCGCGAAAAACTCAGGTAGCTGGCAACGGACTCAAAAACCTTTAATTGCCTCAAAGTGAGATGTAGCATCGTCGTTTTGCCGGGGGTAGATTTTGAGGAACCATATAAGATAAAGATTATCATAACAATCAAAACACGTGACTGTTGTTTATGATAATTCCGGTTACAATGCACCCTGTAGTACTTTTATCTACCCCTATGAGGAGAATCAACATGAGTGAAGAATTAACCGGCAAGGAACGCTACAAATCCGGCGTACTGCCATACAAAAAAATGGGTTACTGGGATTCCGATTACGTACCCAAGGATACGGATGTCATTGCTGTGTTTCGTATTACCCCTCAGCCAGGGGTGGACCATGAGGAAGCCGCTGCCGCTGTTGCCGGCGAATCTTCCACCGCAACCTGGACCGTGGTATGGACCGACCGGTTAACCGCCGCCGAGCTCTACCGCGCCAAGGCCTATCGCTCCGAACTGGTGCCCAACACCGGGCCCGGCACCAAGAACGAGCCTCAGTATTTCGCCTACATTGCCTACGATCTGGACTTGTTCGAAGGTGGTTCCATCGCCAACCTGACCGCATCGATCATTGGCAACGTATTTGGTTTCAAGGCCGTAAAAGCACTACGCCTGGAAGACATGCGCATTCCGGTCGCTTACCTGAAAACTTTCCAGGGTCCCGCTACCGGGATCGTGGTAGAACGCGAACGCCTCGACAAATTCGGCCGTCCATTGCTGGGCGCGACAACCAAACCGAAGCTTGGTTTGTCAGGACGTAATTATGGGCGCGTGGTATATGAAGGGCTCAAGGGTGGTCTCGACTTCATGAAAGACGACGAGAATATCAATTCTCAGGCCTTTATGCACTGGCGCGACCGTTTTCTGTATTGCATGGAAGCTGTCAACAAGGCGTCCGCTGCGACAGGTGAAGTCAAGGGCCACTACCTGAACGTCACGGCAGGCACGATGGAAGAAATGTACGAGCGCGCCGAATTCGCCAAATCGCTGGGCTCGGTCATCATCATGATTGATCTGGTGATCGGCTACACGGCCATCCAGTCGATGGCCAAATGGGCACGCCAGAACGACATGATTCTGCACCTGCACCGTGCCGGCAACTCAACCTACTCGCGCCAGAAGAATCACGGCATGAATTTCCGCGTGATCTGCAAATGGATGCGTATGGCGGGCGTGGATCACATACATGCGGGTACGGTGGTTGGGAAGCTTGAGGGTGACCCACTCATGATCAAAGGCTTTTACGACACACTGCGCGACACGCATACTCCGAAGAATCTCGAAACCGGCCTGTTCTTCGAGCAGGACTGGGCTTCTCTGAACAAGGTCATGCCGGTCGCTTCAGGCGGCATTCATGCGGGTCAGATGCACCAGTTGCTTGATTATCTCGGCGAAGACGTGATATTGCAGTTTGGCGGCGGAACGATCGGTCACCCGATGGGCATACAGGCCGGTGCTGTTGCCAATCGTGTTGCGCTGGAAGCGATGGTCCTGGCGCGTAATGAAGGTCGCGACTACGTGAATGAAGGCCCCAAGATTCTCGAAGCCGCCGCCAAATGGTGTACGCCGCTCAAGCAAGCGCTGGATACCTGGAAAGACATCACCTTCAACTACGAATCCACTGATACTGCCGATTTTGTGCCGTCCACCACGGCCAGCGTTTAATCATATTCAAGGAGATATATAAACCATGATGACCAATGTAGGAAATCTCGTCACGCAGGGGCAGTTTTCTTTCCTGCCCCCATTGACGGACAAACAAATCTCGGCGCAAATTAAATATGCGCTGAAGAACAATTGGGCAATAGGCATTGAATATACCGATGACCCGCATCCACGCAACACTTATTGGGAGATGTTCGGCAATCCGATGTTCGATCTGAAGGATCCCGCCGGCATATTGGGCGAGATCAATGACTGCCGTAAAACCTATCCGAATCATTACATACGGGTAACGGCATTCAACTCCACTCGTGGGGTCGAGAGTCCAACCATGTCGTACATCGTCAACCGTCCCAAAACCGAACCGGGCTTTGGCGTGGTACGTCAGGAAACGGAAGGTCGCTGCATTCGCTACACCATTCATTCCTACGCAACCGACAAACCGGAAGCCGAGCGATATTAATCAGGTTTTCCCCTATCCCTTTTGACGGATAGGGGCTGATTAGAGGCAGGAAACGAATGGGTAGCCAACAGCGCTCAATCGACTTCTGCCTCTTCCCTGATTGCTCTTAGCACTACCCTGATTTCAACTAGTAGCAAGGCGTCACACGCGACACCTATAGTGTCTGGCGGGCGCGAATAACTTTATAATTTACCCCGTACAAGCTTTGTATGGCTATTTTGTGTGGATCAAACGTGAAAAAACCTTCAAAAGAACCCATTTCTTCGGATGATGATAACCCGGTTGATCTGGCTGCGGAATTTCGCGACTCCAACATCAAGGAGGTGTTGGACAAGCTGGACCTCGAGCTGATCGGTCTTAAGCCGGTTAAAACGCGTATTCGCGAAACAGCTGCGCTGTTGCTTGTCGATCGCCTGCGCAAAAAGCTGGACCTGACGGCGGGGGCACCCAGCCTGCACATGTGTTTCACTGGCAACCCTGGTACGGGGAAGACAACCGTGGCGTTACGCATGTCCGAAATCCTGCACCGCCTGGGATATGTGCGTGAAGGGCATCTTGTCTCAGTCACACGTGATGACCTGGTGGGTCAATATATCGGCCACACCGCACCTAAAACCAAAGAGGTATTGAAGAAAGCAATGGGCGGCGTCCTGTTCATTGACGAAGCCTACTATCTTTATAAACCCGAGAATGAACGCGACTATGGTGCCGAATCGATAGAGATTCTGTTACAGGCCATGGAGAACAACCGTGAAGACCTGGTTGTAATACTGGCAGGTTACAAAGACCGGATGGATAAATTTTTCCATAGCAACCCGGGCATGCGTTCGCGCATAGCGCATCATATCGACTTCCCGGACTATGGCGCCGATGAGTTGGTCGCCATCGCCAAGCTCATGCTGGCTGCGCAAAACTACCGCTTCAGCCCGGAGGGCGAGAAAGCTTTCCGCGAATATATCGGGCTAAGAATGAAGCTGGAGCATTTTGCGAATGCCCGTTCCGTTCGCAATGCCCTGGATCGAGCGCGTCTGCGCCAAGCCAATCGCCTGTTCGCCGGGGCGAAGAAAAACCTTTCGCGAATAGACCTGATGACTATCGAAGCCGAAGACATCCGCGCAAGCCGGGTGTTCAAGGAAGGCGCGGTGGATCTGGATGGCGATGAGGGAGCGAATGAGATACCGTCAATCGGTTGATCTGATATATCAATTCATAATAAAACGACACTGAAATTATCAAAGCGTGACATGAGGGCGCCCACTCGGGCGCCCTTTTTTTTGCATAGCGGAACGACATGCCTGCGGGTCATCTGCCACGTCATTAGCGACAGCACCACGTTATACTTATTCAACCATTTGACATTCATCCAAAAAAATAACTGATGCGTCCCACCCGCCTGGAAAAACCATCCGACAATCGCAACGATTGGCAGACCATTCGTTCCTTGCTGCCCTACCTGTGGGAATTCAAAGGCCGGGTAATCACGGCATTGACACTGCTGATCCTGGCCAAGCTCGCCAACGTATCCGTACCGCTGATTCTCAAAGAAATCATAGACGCGCTTGACCGTCCGCGCGCACTGATGGTTCTGCCGGCTCTGATGCTCTTGGGTTACGGCATCTTGCGCCTGTGCAGCACGCTGTTCGGTGAACTGCGCGATGCCGTATTCGCCAAGGTGACACAGCGCGCCATTCGGCGGGTAGCAATCAGAGTGTTCAACCACTTGCACGCATTGTCGCTACGTTTTCACCTGGAGCGTCAAACAGGCGGTGTCTCCCGCGACATCGAGCGCGGCACACGAGGTATCTCGTTTCTGCTTAACTTCATGTTGTTCAACATCCTCCCTACGCTGCTGGAAATCGGCTTGGTAGCCGCTATTCTTCTCTCCAGATACGACATCTGGTTCTCCGTGGTTATTTTTGCGACGCTGGCTGCCTATATTGCGCTCACGCTGATCGTTACCGAGTGGCGCATGATCTTTCGTCGCACCATGAACGACATGGATTCGAAAGCCAATACCCAGGCCATAGACAGTTTGCTGAACTATGAAACAGTCAAATATTTCGGCAATGAGGCATGGGAGGCGCGGCGCTACGACGAGCATATGCAAAAATGGGAGACTGCGGCCGTGCGAAACCAGACTTCGCTGGCAGCGCTCAATTCCGGGCAAAGCGCCATTATCGCGGTCGGTGTCACTCTGCTGCTGTGGTTGGCAGCGGATGGCGTCATCGAGGGCACAATGTCGTTGGGCGACCTGGTACTGGTCAACACCTTTATGCTCCAGCTATATATGCCTCTGCATTTTCTGGGATTCGTCTATCGCGAAATCAAGCATTCCCTGGCGGATATGGAAAAAATGTTCAGCTTATTGGCGGAGAATGAGGAGATAAAAGACAAATCAGGCGCAGCCGATCTCATTCCCGGACATGCAGCGGTTCGCTTCGAGGAAGTGAATTTTAGCTATGAGCCCAATCGCCAGATTCTGTTTAACGTGAGCTTCGACATACCGGCTGGTCGTAACGTAGCAGTGGTCGGGCATAGCGGATCCGGTAAATCGACATTGGCCCGCCTGCTGTTCCGTTTCTACGATATCAACAGCGGCCGTATTTTGATAAACAACCAGGATATTCGCGATGTCACCCAGCAAAGCCTGCGTGCAGCGGTGGGCATCGTACCCCAGGACACCGTGCTATTCAATGACAGTATTTATTACAATATTGCCTACGGGCGCCCGGATGCAGCCCGCGAAGAAGTACTCGAAGCCGCTAAGCTGGCGCACATTCACGACTTCATCGAAAGCCTGCCGGGAAAGTATGAAACTACCGTAGGAGAACGAGGATTGAAACTTTCGGGTGGAGAAAAACAACGTGTCGCGATTGCACGCGCAATTCTGAAAAATCCCAAAATTATTATTTTCGATGAGGCCACGTCGGCACTCGATTCAAAATCGGAAAAAGCCATCCAGGCAGAGTTGAAGCGTATTGCCGTGGATCGGACTACACTGACCATTGCGCACCGATTGTCCACTATCGCGGATGCCGACCAGATTCTGGTCATGGAGAGCGGCAGTATTACCGAACGTGGCACCCACTGGGAGCTATTAGCAGCAAACGGTACTTATGCCCACATGTGGGAACTGCAGCAGCAGGAAGAACAAACTAGGCAACTGCTGGATGGCCCCGAAGCGCAAGCGGGCGCCGCCGCGGGCGCAGGTTGAGTTTTCCATTAACCATCATTCGTATTATCGAGGAGAGAGGGTACCGGATATACCCCGATGATATCGGGAATGCCATTGGCCAGCCCAGAGGAATCCGGCTGAAATTTTTTATCGCTTTCCCTGTCAGAAAATATTGAGCGGTCAAAATATTTTTGATCCATAGAACACAAACGGAATCCACAAGGCGTTTTAGCAAGACTTAATTTACCCAACCTAATATAATTACCGTCCGGCTTCCAAAGGTACCCAAAGTGTCCAAGGCGTCTTTTTCGGTTCTTCCGCAATATCTGCTACCCAAGCAGGCAATTACCGTATTTGCCGGAAAGGTTGCAAGCGCCCGTGCGGGTCGTCTGACGGCATTTTTGATTCGCTGGTTTATCAAGCGCTACGATGTGAATATGGATGAAACGGTTAATCCGGATATTCACAGTTATAGGACCTTTAATGATTTTTTTACTCGCGCGTTGCTCCCCGGGAAGCGGCCCTTGGCCCAAGCGGATTTTATTTGTCCGGTCGACGGCAGTATAAGTCAGCTAGGCGTTATTCGCGGCGATCAAATATTTCAGGCCAAGGGGCATAATTATTCTACGACCGCGTTGGTCGGCGGCGATAGCGAGTTGGCTGAGAAATTTCGCGGAGGTAAGTTTGCGACGCTGTATCTGAGCCCTAAGGATTACCATCGGGTACATATGCCTTGCGATGGCCGATTGACTCGTATGATATATGTCCCAGGCGTGTTGTTCTCCGTAAATCCTCTTACAGCCCGCGGCATTCCAAGCCTTTTCGCCCGCAACGAGCGTGTGATTTGTGTATTCGAGTCGGAGCGTGGGCCATTTGTGCTAGCGCTGGTAGGCGCCACCATCGTTGGAAGTATTGCCACGACGTGGCATGGTGTCGTAAATCCTAAACGCCCTGGACGTGTTCGCGAGTGGCGGTACGATTCGCAAAACCTGGTCCTCAGAAAAGGCGATGAAATGGGCCGTTTTCAGCTAGGCTCAACGGTGGTGATGTTATTTCCCAAAAATACAATGCAATTCAATTCACTTTGGACGCCCATGCGAGCCATACGTTTCGGCGAAATGATGGCCATTGGAACCAGCGACAACAATCGGGATGTATAGTAAACCTAGTTCCGTGAAATCAGATAGCCCGCTTTCTTGAAATCCCACTGTTATTAAAAGCCCCGAAACAAGCTACATCAGAAGCGCGTCGCTCGCCAACTCAGCACTGATTCAGAAGCCTACTCTGGATTGTTCAGGCTGAGGCACTCTTCAGCACTACCGGGCGGGTATCAGGCTTGTCGATAGCAAGATTCGATGGATAGGAACGTTCGGCCGCGAGTTCACGCCCTACTCGCAGTATCACTTCCCGAAATTGCCTGCCTACCTCTGGATGCTGCAAACCATACGCTACCGTGGCTTCCAAAAAACCTATCTTGCTGCCGCAATCATAATGCTTGCCCTGGTAACGGTAACTCATCACAGATTCCAGTTTGAGAAGACGCGCGATGCCGTCCGTAAGCTGGATTTCTCCCCCTACTCCCGGGTCCAGATTTGCTAAGCATTCGAAAATCATGGGCGAAAGTATATAACGACCTACGATGGCCAAGTTAGATGGGGCCACATCGGGCGAAGGCTTCTCCACCACGCTTCGAATTTTCATGATAAGGCTTTTGGCATCCTCCCCGAAAGCGTCCACAATCCCATAATGACAGGTATCTTCGCGGGGCACCGTCCGGACAGCCACGAGACTGCTCGGTGCTTGCTCGTACTGGGAAATCATCTGCGCCAGTACAGGGGGTTGGGCATCAATCAGATCATCTGGAAGCAGCACAGCGAAAGGCTCGTTTCCGATTTGATGCCGGGCGCATAAAATCGCGTGCCCCAGTCCCCTAGGCTCTTCCTGGCGCACAAAAGTGAAACGGACCCCGTTGGGCGTGAGTTGCCGCAACATCTTCAATGACGCATGTTTCTCTTGTGAAGCCAGTTCGTTTTCCAGTTCCACTGCACGATGGAGATGGTCTTCAATAGATCGCTTGCTGCGATGAGTGACAAAAACGATCTCTTCGATACCTGCCGCCGCTGCTTCATCCACAGCATATTGAATCAGTGGCCGATCCACAATTGGCAACATTTCCTTAGCTACTGCCTTGGTCGCAGGCAGAAAACGCGTGCCGAGCCCGGCCACGGGAAATACGGCCTTTCGCACCAATTTTGTAGATTTATGAATAGATGCGCCACTAAATGACACGACTTCTTTTCGGTTTGGAGTTGCAGTTGCAGCAGAAATACTCATGAGTCCTCTCCCTGATTATGTCGTCATCTTTACATCAATCGTTTATATTCCAGCCATAAAATTCTAAGGATGCGTTCCGCTGTGTTTCATTCAATACATATAAATCCAGTTTTTCTCCTGCGCCCGACGTTGCAAAGCATTAACTAGAGTTGACGCATATAAGCTACCAGGTCGGATTTCTCTTCATCAGTCAGTTTGAGCTGCAACACGAGATTGAAGAATTCAACCGTATCTTCGAGGGTCAGCAAACGGCCATCATGCAGATAAGGGGGACTGTCCTTGATGCCTCGCAACGTGAAGGTCTTTATTGGCCCGTCTCCTGGCTCGTTTACGAAGCGCTCGAGCTTCAGGTCGTGCATTTGCTGATCAAGAAAAGAGGGCGGCTGATGACAGCTCACGCACTGGCCTTTCCCGAAAAAAACTTTCTCACCGCGAAGTTCATGTGCGGTCGCTTTGGACGGATCGAGCCGACCTTGCGTATTGAGTTTTGGCGCGGGGGGGAAATCCAGCATATTCTGAAGCTGCGCCATATGACTCACGTGAATTCGATCGAATATCGTAAGGCCCTTTTTCATCGAATGGATCGCGTCTCCATTGAAGTAGGCGGTACGGAATTCGAACTCGGTGAAGTCTTCCACCGAACGAAGGCTGCGCTTGGAACCATGAATCTGCTGGTTGAATAACCCGCGCAAGCTGACCGTATCGAGGCGGAAACGCCGCTCCTCGGGCCGGATATCGGGGCTGAGATGAAACTGCCCTGTCGTATGACCATTTATATGACAGTCGAGACAAGTCACTCCCAGGCTGGGTTGGGCACTTTTGCGATCGTCCGTCGGGTTGAATTCTTCCTGCGGGAAAGGGGTGAGCAACATCCTCAAACCATCCAGTTGTACTGGCGTCAAAATATCCTTGAACAGGCGATAATAATTGTTGATCGATACCACTTCGCCCCGCGAGACGTCCCCTAGTTCAGGCCGGTTCTGAAGAAACATGGCCGGAGGGAATTCCGGAAGAAATGCTTCGGGCAAATCATGTTCGACGTCAAACCGCTCCAGGCGTGGGAACATGTCGATTTGAGCCTGGGTGAAGACTTGTCCCCCTGGGGATTGTTTCGGATGAGGTAACGCCGGATACGGGAACATATTTTTTACCCGTATTTCTGGCGGAGACATGTCGGCTAATTTTTGCCAGGTCATTCCCGCCGGTAGACGCGCGGTCGGCCCAACAGCCAGAGGTTTTCCACGCGACATTTTCGCTTCTCTATCAAGCCGGGGGGTTAAATCGTATCGCCGCAGGAGAAGTTCTCGCTGTGTTTTCATGACCTTGGGACGAGCGGCCACATCGGCTTTCATGGTTTCCTCGAAGGTCTGCATTGGCTTTTTCGCGTTCAGGGGATCACGATAAAATTCGAATCCCAGTGTTTTTCCCTTGTCTGGCTGGTTTTCAAAAGCGGGTGAAGAAGGCATCGTATTCGTGGCGGAAAACTCGCTGGAACGGTCATGCTCATTCTTCTGCTGTTCGGGCCGGATAACGCGTGTTTCACGTGCAGTCTGAGCGCGGACGACAGCATCCTGCGATTGTGGATCTGCCGAGCGGGTATCGTAATCGTTCTGACCGAAAGTGCTTCCCGTGGCCAATCCCAAGCCGAACACCAGAAAACCCAATCTTTTCATGATAGATCTCCCTTCTTGATTGCGGAAAGCGTTATCAACTCTTCACGGCCATTTTTTCGGATATCCCACACGTTTAATTAGTCAATATGGATAGTCCCATGCCCCTGAGAGCAGTTCTGTGCGAAACCGCACACTAGCAGCCTGTCAGGCTTGAAGAAATCGCAGTGAAAAAGTGGCTGGCCTAAGGCAGATTTTGAGGATTTTGAAAGCCCATAATTATCCTATTGACCGCAAAAGCGGCGAAATATGAATCGGCCAGATGCTTTTGCAGCCGATTCCTTTAAATCCGACAAGCCGCCGGGGATTGAGCATTCTCTTTTGACCTCATGCTCGACAGTAGACGCCTTTCTCTTTCTCCAATGTTCAACCGTCATGTTCGGGAAAATTCGTGATCTACTCGATTGATTGGAAAAACCGCTTGAATTGTTTCTCGGGAAGCCGTCCAAAATGGGTGGCAGACGATAGATAAGTTTCCAGCAATCGCTCATACTCTTCCTTTACGATCTTGTAGTTCTCGCCCGCGCTGGCTTCCAGCTGTTTGCGGTCCGCTATCGCGATGTGGCCTCGTCTGCAATGAATCGCGCCGGCCATGTGTAGTTTGTTCGCCGCTACCGTTACGCTTTCCCGGCGTACTCCCAGCATAATCCCAGCCTGTTCATGCGTGATGTGAAGCTCATTGCCCGAGAGGCGCTCCAGGCTCATCAGCAGAAAGTAGGCAAGCTGCTGATCGACAGTATGATATCGATTTGAAACCGCTATCTGTTCCGTCTGGATCATCAGCGCATGTGCAAAACGCAAGAGAAGATGTCGTAGCTCGGTTCCCGCCTCAAATTCGCTTTTTAATAAGCCTGCCTTGATTCGATAGGCCTCACCTGTACTCTGTACTATTACGCGTGCATGACTGCTTTCGCCGCCAAAAAGAACAGAAATATCGGCCAAACCTTCGTTACCTATGATACCAATCTGCGTGCACGCACCGCTTTCCGTCTCATATAGTCGCGTGACGATGCAGGTTGTCGGAAAATATAGATACCTTATGGGGAACCCAATCTCGTAAATTACGTAACCCGCCGGCATCGATACCAGCTCAAGGAGGGGTAGCAGGTGTGTGTAATCCGCGAGGGAAAGTGCTGCCAGCATTCTGTTCTGCTTGGGGCTTTGAGGCGGAGGCATGATAAATCCCGATATCGGTTCTGGTATTGAAAGAATACGTCTCGCCATCCGGCCGAGAGTATGCGTTTAGCCGCGATGTATTGATGCTTTTGGGCGCGTGCTCCAGGACACCATCTCTGCCATTGGAAGCTCAGGTTGGTGAGAATATTAATACCCGGGATCAGGTGGTTCTGTACGGCGACACACATAGGTACAAGGCCTCTGTGGATCAAATCGGTGGAAGAAAATTCGGGGTGACTATGATGGCAGTAAAACCATCAATCATATGGGATAAGCAAGAATCGAGCATACCCGGCCCAGCCGTACAAACTTGAGTTGAGGCGTGCAGCGGGTCCGTAGGAAATGCTTTGATTCGAAGGATGCCGGTTCAACGCGGCATGGACCTGCCCTCATTAAGAGCCATCCAGCCGCGCCTGACGCGGTAGATGACCCAGATACCCGTGCCTACCGCGAGTATGTATGCAAATGTGATACCGATGACTGTTGCAAAAGGCATTGCCGCAATGACCAACCAGGGCAAGGCATACCAGAACGTCTGTATTTGCCAGCGGAAATGGGAATCAAGATAAGTGTGGCGTACTTCTTTACGCTTCAAATAGTTAAGGATCACAGCGATAATTGAAGGCCAGCCGCTGAGAAATGTCGCAATGATAAGCGCCGGCCCTAGAATACCCATCAGGACGCTGAAACCATGCAGTAAATAAATGATGTGTGTAAGACGGACGAGGTCCGCCGGAGGGACGGCAAGCACAACTCGGGGGTCGAATTCGCTCATGTCTTGAATATCCGCCTCCGGGTGAATAATCGCGCGAAACCCGGCCTGGAAGATGAGGTGTTTGCGATATCATCGCGCAAACACCCCTGGGTACCTTCGGTGCTACTATAATTTATCCGCAGCTACATCCGCCGATTTATCGGCAGATTTATCCTCAGACTGATCCTCGGCGGGTTGATCGTAAGCTTCGGGTGGCGGCTCCCCGTCATAAATCACGTGCTTGCGCTGCTGCAAGTACGCATCGCGCACAAAGAGATAAGGCTCCAGCGCTGCCTGGTCACGAATGCGCATGGGGCCGGCCAGCCTCGCCCGCTTGTCAATGGCACCGAGAACGCCAAGCGGCACGGTAACAGGTGCGCCGATTACGAAAATACCGGTCCAAAAGAGAACATTGGTGAGGACGGTGACAGGAATCCCCGGTGCATCGCGGTTACTGCTGGGGCCAAGCAGAGGAACAAACAGATAGGTTTTTGCATCAACACCCCATACACCCAGTGTTTGCCCAAAATCTTCGTCGTGCTGCGCCAAACCCATAGGTGACGCCACGTCGAAGAGTCCAACGCCGCCAATGGTCGAATTGATAGCAAAACGAAGACTATCCCGAAATCCCTGACGTACCTTGCCTTGCAGGAAGTCATTCAGAATGACATTCGGATATTGGAGATTGTCGAAAAAATTCCCGACGGACCGCTGTGCACGATTGGGCAGGTAATCGATATAGAAATCGGCAACCGGCTCCATGATCTTTCGGTCAAGTACATCGGTGAACGTATAGAACTTGCGGTTCATTCTTTCGTAAGGATCGATCGGATCGAACGACTCTGCACTTTGATCGTGCGGGCGTGTGGTAGCGCAACCCGATAGCAGCGCCATGCATATCAACAACAGGAGGGAAGTGGAATAATTATGTCTCACGATTGGATAATTAAGTGAAATGACACGGTTGATTAGAACTTCCGAGAATCAGTGAGGCATCGATTCCCTCTGGATGAGATCAGAGTATAACCATAAACAGTCAGATAACGGGTAAGATTATTCAATTATTCCGGGAAGACAATATTTCCCCGTTAACGCTTCCTGGTACCTCCGGCGAGAACGGAAAATATACCGTCAATCATCTTTTCGACTGATAGACTAAGCATCGACTCATTCTGCAGTTTGCAGTTGTAAGACTACGATACGGGCGGACCCGGAAGAGACCGGCATTCAAGACAAATGCCGTGATCCGCGCTCAACCATAAATCCCACCAGGAGCCCATCCATAATCAAGGTAGTACTCAAATCGAGGCCATGTTCATTTGCTTTAATTCCTGAACCACGCTACTTAAGGCCTTAAGAAAATCCTCCACCTGTGCCGCTGAATTGTCACTGCCCAAGCTTACACGCACCGCGCAGCGCGCCAAGGCGGATTCCACCCCCATGGCGTCCAGGACATGGCTTCTGCCGGGATTTACGCTGGAGCAAGCCGCTCCACTGGCGACTGCAAAACCTGCTTTGTCGAGGCGCACGACCAGCGTGTCGCCTTCGATGTCAGGCAATGCAAAATAGCAGGTATTGGGCAAACGCGCGGCGCCTAACCCGAAAATAACAGCGCCCATCTCAACCAACCCTTGCTCCAGTCGGACGCGCAACGCCGAAATGTGCCCCGTTCTTTCCGCTATCCTTGCCTTGACTAATCCACAGGCCACGCCAAGTCCCACAATGGCAGGAACATTTTCAGTACCGGAGCGCAATCCATTCTCATGACCGCCACCATAGATAAGGGGCTTAAGTAATAACCGTTTATCGATAATCAACGCCGCCGCGCCCTTGGGTCCATAAATCTTGTGGCCGGACAACGTCAGCGCATGCACATTGAGCGAAGCGAAATCCACAGGAATTTTGCCGAACGCCTGTACCGCGTCGGTATGAACCCAGGCGCCGTGTGATCGCGCTTTCTCGGCAATCGCCGCTACATCCTGAATAACGCCCGTTTCGTTGTTTGCGAGCATTACCGATACCAGGCCGGGTTGCCGTTCCGGCAAGGCATTATCCAGATCGGCCACATCTACCCGTCCCAGGCTATCCACTGTCAATCGATGCAAATTCCATCCGTACGGATTCCGGACCAATGCCTGGGCGGATCGCATCACACAGGGATGCTCAACCGCGCTCACGGCAATTCGCGCCGGCTTCAGGTAACCTGCCGCTCCCTGGATGAACAGATTATTCGCTTCCGACCCGCCACTCGTGAAAACAACCTGCGCCGGCTGCACGCCTACCGAATCCGCCACCCGCTCCCGCGCCTGATTCACTGCGCGGCGGGCAGCCACGCCTGGCGCATGACGACTGGAAGGATTGCCGTACTCTTTTTGAAAATATGGCAGCATTGCATCCAGCACTGCGTCATCAACCGCGGTCGTGGCGTTATGGTCGAAATAAGCGTAAGTCACTTTCTCCGCCCCCGGCAAATACTGATTTTTGGGAAATCTGGTTTGGATCGGATTCTACCTTCGCCGATATGAGCCGTTTGTAGATATGAGCCCTCACTCAAGCCAGGACCGTTTCATGAGATTTCTTGCAGGCCCTCATGTCTTGCAGTACAGCAATATCCTTCACCTTTGGATTTGCCACGAGTTGATCCAGCGTAACCAATGCCAGATAATCTCGTATCCTGGCATTAAGAGTGGCCCACAGGTCGTGGGTCATACAACGCTGATCGTTGTGGCAATTTTCCTTGCCTCCGCATTGCGTTGCATCGATCGGCTCATCCACCGCAAAAATGATGTCGACTACGGATACCTCGTTCATCGGTTTCGTCAAGCGATAGCCGCCGCCCGGTCCGCGCACACTACCCACTAGCTTATTACGACGCAGTTTTCCAAATAATTGCTCCAGATAGGACAACGAAATTTTCTGCCGTTCGCTGATACCCGCCAGCGTAACCGGCCCCTGCGCGCTGTGCAACGCAAGATCAATCATCGCGGTTACCGCGAAACGCCCTTTAGTCGTTAATCGCATTTTCTGCTCCAATAAGGATTTATACCAAATTAACATCTGCTGGAGTTATCGGCTTAATACCCGACAACGTTAGTCAAGTATATAAATCCCCTCCATCCCGGTCAACTATTTTGTTCAGCTATTTAGCTAATTTGAATCAAACTTGACCGTTGTCAACTTTTCTCCCCTTTACCGGCCTGATAACCTCTGGCTTGGTTCGTGGGGAGTGCGTCGCAACAAAAGTAATTGGATGATGAGGGCGAGGACAAAGATAGGGAAGTCCGACAGGCTGCCAGATGACTACAGGTTCTAATCCAGATTTCCCGGAGTAGCGGTCGAGCCGTTCGAAGAAATACGCTGATGCGCGGCCTGCATCTGTTTTTCACAAGCACCCAGCATACCGCGCAAAATATTGACTTCGTCCTTTTCCAGGTGGGTGCGGGCAAACATCCGTCGAATTCGCTGCATCAAACGTTTTGGTTGCTGCGGATCCAGAAAACCGCTATTGATCGCTACCCGCTCCAGGTGATGGTAAAGTAATTCGATTTCATCAAAGCCTGCTGGCACGCCAGCCGTTGATAAAGGCTCGATCGATGGAAGCGCCATGCGTAATTCATACGCCATCAATTGCACGGCGCTGGCGAGATTAAGGGAGGAATATTCGGGATTCGCGGGAATATGCAGGATAATTTGGCACTTGCTCACTTCCGGCGTAGTCAGACCGGACATTTCCGTACCAAAAACCAGTGCTACCGGATTTTGCCGCGCATGACAGAGCAGTTCCTGCGCTCCCCGGCGGGCATCAAAAACTTCATGCGAAAGATCGCGCTGGCGCGCGGTAATTGCCGCGGCCAGAACCGTGCCGCTTAGAGCCTCGTCAAGATTCCGGCAAACCTTGGCATTATTGAGCACGCTCCACGCGCCGGCGGCGCGTCTTTCCGCTTCCTTGTCGGGAAACGACCTGGGATTCACCAGATAGAGCGAATCCAGCCCCATTGTCTTCATCGCTCTCGCGGCCGCGCCGATATTGCCCGGATGGCTGGTATGGCTTAATACCACGCGAACATTGTCAAGTGGATCGGTAAGATTCATATCAAGTCCGGATAAGGCAATTGATCGCTCATTTCAGTTCAACCTAGATCCGGCAGTTAGACAAGGTGGAGTGGACGGTTTTTGGGGTGCAGAGCAAAGACTTTTTGTGCCACTTGACCTTCACTTTGCCCGCTGAGCTGAACCGTTACAGGACAGATCGAGCACTCCACCCCGCCTTACTGCCGGATTTAGGTTAAGATTCACGCTCGTCCAACTCTGAATCCAGCCAATGCATCCTATGCTCACCATTGCGGTAAAAGCCGCACGCCGCGCAGGCAGTATCATCAATCGTGCCGCGCAGAATCTCGATTTGCTGCACGTCTCGCGTAAAGCGCACAGCGATTTTGTCAGTGAAGTGGACGGTGCGGCTGAAGAAGCCATTATCGGGATACTGCTGGATGCCTACCCGAATCATTCCATTCTAGCAGAAGAAAGCGGCGCTCAAGGTGATCCGGGCAAGTCCGAGTACCAATGGATTATCGACCCGCTCGATGGCACCACCAATTTTCTCCACGGCTTTCCGCATTATTCGGTATCCATCGGACTGATGCATAAAAACATACTGTTTCAGGCGGTTGTCTACAACCCGGCCGCCAATGAGCTATTTACCGCTAGCCGTGGTGCGGGAGCCTATCTAAATGATCATCGTTTACGTGTGAGCAAGCGCGCTCAGCTCGCTGATTCCCTGATTGGCACGGGCTTTCCGTTTCGCGAATTTACGCATGCTGAAGCGTATCTTGCGATGTTCAAGGATATCATGCCCAGGGTCGCCGGCATTCGCCGCCCAGGGTCGGCCGCGCTGGACCTGGCCTACGTGGCCGCGGGACGCTATGACGGCTTCTGGGAATTTGGGCTCTCTCCCTGGGACATGGCTGCCGGTTGCCTACTTATTACCGAAGCCGGCGGGCTCGTGGGTGACATGGAAGGCAACGACTCTTATTTGCAGAGCGGCAACGTGCTTGCGGGAAATCCCAGGATTTTCGGACAGTTGTTGCAGGTGATTGCACCGCATCTGACAGCCGAACTGAAGACGAACTAAAGACACGAGCGGAAAGGAGTCCTCATGCATTTGAAGTAGCGAAAATGGAACTGCCCAAATTCGTTCACTTCGGCCGTGCCATCTGCTGCGATCTTGACCAAGCCAGCCGGCGTGAATGGTGGCTTGCAAATGGCCTCGGCGGATATGCCGGCGGCACGATTGCGCAATGTCTGACACGTCGTTATCACGGTCTCCTGATCGCTGCCGCACATCCTCCTCTCGGCCGTCGCCTGGTTTTTGCCAAAGCCGACGCTACGTTGCATGACAACGAGCGTAGCTGGCCGCTGTTTACCAATTGCTGGGGCAGTGGAGCGGTTGAGCCCCAGGGGCTCATACATATCGAATCGTTCGGACTGGATGGCGGTATACCGGTCTGGCGCTTTGCCGTTGGCGATCTGATTCTGGAACAGTGCATCTGGATGGAGCGGGAGGAGCAGACCACTTGTATTGCCTGGCGCCTGATTCATGCCGTGGAGCGTCCCGTGCATCTCGGCATCGACCTGCTCGTGAATAGCCGCGATCATCATGGCGAAAGCCAGCCGCACAAATTCGTCCCTGCAATTGAAGGCGACGAAAAGCATATCAGCGTCAGGCACCCCGGTGGACCGCCGCTGCATTTTCATACCCATGATGGCCAACTCTTCCGCAGGCATCAGTGGATCAAGGATTTTGACCTTCCGCGGGAACGCGAGCGGGGGCTTCCGGACCGCGACACGCACTTTTGTGCTGCGCATTTGCATTTGCGGTTGAGCGTCAAATGGAGCGGCCTGATCGCGACCTTGGCGGATGGTTCTCCGCCGCACTGCGATACCCTGCTGTTGCGGCGCCGCGCTCATGATGCCGCGCGGCTGGCAGCCGCCGTGGCGCAAACACAGGAATTACGCTGTGCACCGCCATGGATCCATCAACTTGTCGTGGCCGCAGACAGTTTCCCGATAGTGCGGCCATTGAAGGAACAAGAGGGAAACAAGCAGAAGCGCGGAGAATCGATTATCGCGGGCTACCCCTGGTTCAGCGACTGGGGACGCGATGCGATGATCGCGCTGCCAGGGTTGATGCTTGTTACCGGACGCCATGCTTCTGCCCGGAACATCCTCATGACGTTTGCCCGTTTTATCGATCAGGGCATGCTCCCGAATACATTCCCGGATGGTGGCGGACTACCGCAATACAATACTGTCGATGGTGCGCTATGGTACTTCGAGGCTTGGCGCGCCTATATCGCCACCAGCCATGACATCGCGGCACTGCGGGAAATTTATCCCTTACTCCAGGCGATGGTGGAGTGGCATGTGCGCGGCACCCGCCACGGTATCATTGTCGACTCCGCGGATGGCCTGTTGCGTGCGGGCGAACCCGGCATGCAACTGACCTGGATGGATGCCAAGGTGAACGATCGGGTGATCACGCCGCGGTGCGGAAAACCGGTGGAGATCAACGCGCTATGGTTCAACGCGCTCATGTGCATGACGGAATTCAGCCGCTTGCTGGAAAGAAAGAATCAAGTCTTCAAAACGCTGGCTGCGCGGGCACAAACCGGTTTTTCCCGTTTTCTGAAGGCGGACGCGGGTTTGTACGATGTGCTGGACGGCCCGGAGGGCAATGACGGCAGCGTGCGTCCCAACCAGATCATGGCAGTGACCCTGCACCACTCCCCGCTTGCGCCACAGGCGCAGACGCGGGTAGTGGCCGAGACAAGGCGGCATTTGCTCACTTCTTACGGTTTATGCTCATTGTCCCCGGACTATCCCGGTTACCGTCCCCGCTATGGAGGCGGTGTATGGGAACGAGATTCCGCGTATCATCAAGGTACGGCCTGGAGTTGGCTATTGCCTCACTATGCGATGGCGGAGTACCGGGTCACGGGCGATGCCGAGATGGCTCAATCACGCCTGGCTCCCTTTCGTGATCACTTGCTGGATGCGGGGCTGGGTACAATATCGGAAATTTTCGACGGCGAACCGCCTCATGCGTCGCGTGGCGCCCCGTCACAGGCATGGAGTGTGGCCTGCGTGCTGGAAGCCTGGGTCAAGCTGGAGCGTGCTCGATCGATGGGGAAAGAAAGCACGGCAAAAGAAGAGGAGTAATGGTCAATGTCCACGAAACTGGATGCCGAACGGCAACGGCTGGAGAATCAGCGGCAAGGCAGAGAAGCTTGGCGTTTGTGGGGACCCTATCTGTCCGAGCGCGCCTGGGGCACGGTTCGCGAAGACTATAGCCCGGATGGCACCGCCTGGGAATATTTTGATCACGACCAATCCCGTTCCCGCGCCTATCGCTGGAACGAGGACGGTCTCGGTGGAATTTCGGACGAGGCACAGCATCTCTGTTTCGGGCTGGCGCTCTGGAACGGCAAGGATGCCATTCTCAAAGAGCGCGCTTTCGGCCTTACCGGCAACCAGGGCAATCGGGGCGAAGATGTAAAAGAATGCTATTTCTATCTTGACGCGACACCTTCGCATTCCTGGCTCCATTACCTCTATAAATATCCCCAGTCCCCATTCCCCTATGCTCGACTGGTGGATGAAAACGCTCGCCGTTCCCGCAAGGATCCTCCTTTTGGTCTGATCGATAGCGGCGCTTTCGCCGATGGACGCTATTGGGACGTGGAAGTATTCTACGCAAAGGCATCTCCCGACGAGTTACGCATCCGCATACTCGCCAGTAATCGAGGGCCAGACGAGGCTATCCTATGGTTGTTGCCGCAACTCTGGTTTCGAAATTATTGGTCGTGGTCGGGAAAAGACGAAGTGAAACCGGTCTTGCACGCCATGCCCGCACCCGACGGCGCTGCCTGGGCAGTCATGGCTGAGCATCCGGCGCTCGGAAATTACAATCTCTACGGGCGGCAGCACGCCAACCTCCTTTATACCGAAAATGAGAGCAACAGCTCCCGCTTGTGGGGCGCGCCCAATGCAGAGTCCTATGTCAAAGATGCATTTCATCGCTACCTGGTGGATGGTGAACATACAGCAGTAAATCCGGCGCAGCAGGGAACCAAGTTCGGCGCAGTGCACAAACTCACTATTGAGCCAGGCGGGACCGGAATGATCGACCTGGTGCTGTCGGCCACACTTCTGCCTCAACCATTCGCGGACCAGGAGCAGATTTTTGCCCAGCGTCGCACAGAAGCGGATGCTTTTTTCAAGGCCTTACTACCTGATGCTACCGGTCAGGATAAGCGCATCCTGCGCCAGGCATTAGCAGGCATGATATGGAACAAGCAGTTCTTTCACTATGATGTTTCCGACTGGCTGAAAGGCGACGGAGCCACCCCATCGCCGTCGAGGAAGCATGGACGCAACCACAATTGGAGTCATCTCAAGGCAAGCCACGTTATTTCCATGCCGGACACTTGGGAATTTCCCTGGTTTGCCGCTTGGGATCTCGCCTTTCATTGCGCAGTGCTGGCGCTCGTCGATGTTGATTTTGCGAAAGAGCAAATCGAACTGCTGCTGAATGAAAACTATCTGCACCCCAACGGCCAGATCCCGGCCTACGAGTGGGCGTTCGGCGACGTGAACCCCCCCGTGCAGGCGATGGGTGCGCTCAAGGTATTTCGCGCTGAGCGGGTACAGCGCGGCAAAGGCGATACTGCTTTTCTCAAACGCGTGCTGCACAAGCTATTGCTGAATCACACCTGGTGGATCAACCTCAAGGATACCACCGGCATGAACGTGTTCGAAGGCGGTTTTCTCGGGTTGGACAACATTTCGGTATACGATCGCTCCCGGCCGTTGCCGCCCGGCTATACGTTGAAGCAAGCCGACGCTACCGGCTGGATGGCGATGTTTTCCCTGCAACTCACGGTGATGGCACTGGAGATCACCGTTGAAGACCCAGCCTATGAAAATATTGCAATTCAGTCCTACAGCCAGTTTTTGGCGATTGCCAATACGATTGCCGGTCATACCGGTGCGGGCGTATCGCTATGGGACAATGTGGATGGCTTCTTCAAGGATCTCGTGGTCGAACCGAATGGCGACATACATCGTATCGATGTATTTTCCTGGGTTGGCATCATTCCGCTATTTGCCTGCGAGGTGATAGACGCGCGGCTGCTTGCAAATTGTGCCCGCTTCAATGCGCTCCTCTGGGAGCATAAAGGCGGTATGTTTGACGGAAGCATCATCTGCGCCTGCCCGACAGATACGAATGAGCGCGGGGAGCACTTGTTGTCGGTGGTGGCCCCTTCCATGCTGGTGAAAATGCTGCCGCGTATTTTTAACGAATCGGAGTTTCTTTCCCCGTTTGGCATGCGCAGCGTCTCCAAACGCCATGCCACGGACCGGAATCTGGGCCATATTCCCGGTATCGGCAGCGCCGTCATCCGGTATGAGCCGGGGGAATCCGACTCTGGACTATTCGGCGGAAATTCCAACTGGCGTGGGCCGATATGGATGCAAACCAACTATTTATTGGTTCAGGCAATCGAAAAAATGTATCGTTACCTGGGCGACGCCTTTACTTTTCCGGCACCTTGCCTGAATGGCTACGAGATTAATCTCAAATACGCCGCCAATTTGCTGGCCGAGCGGCTTGCAGATATCTTCCGCCGTGACGAATCCGACCTGATTCCGGCCTTTCCTGTCGACAGCCCGCATCAGACCGATCCGCATTGGCGCGACCTGCTGCTGTTTCATGAATATTTTCACGGCGAAACGGGCCAAGGCCTGGGGGCTGCCCATCAAACCGGCTGGAGCGGGCTGGTGGCGAACCTCGTGCTGCGTCGCTATCATGCAGACATACCGGAGTTCTGGAAGCAGCAGGCAACCACTTCCCCACCTGAACGGTAATAGCATAGGAAGGACTGGGGAAATGGTCAATTTAGGATAAGTCAAAATTATGATGTAGCAATACTAAAGTTTTGGCAATTTCTCATTTTTTCTTTCTCTGAGAGAACCTAGCAATAAATGTTATTCCCCTCCAAAAGTGCTAATGTAATGAGTCATTCTCGCGAGAACTTTATAATTCTCCTAAACCCGCATAGATGAACGTTTTCTTATGTTTCCATTAGAGTGACTCACTACACTAGATACTGAAGCTCGATCTGCTTACTGTTTCAACTCGCTACCACTATATTTTGAAAACCCTAAATCAATAAGATGGATTTAAAACAGAAACTCATCAGCCATTTTCGAACGGCTCCATCTTCTCCTTTCCTATTCGTGGGTTCTGGTTTTTCTCAGCGCTATCTAGGTCTTCAAGACTGGGAAGGGCTGCTAAGACGATTTTCTGAAGGGCTGCGGCCTTTCGAGTATTACTTTTCAACCGCAGATGAAGACCTTTCTCTTGTCGCTTCGCTCATGGCAGATGATTTTCATAACCTCTGGTGGACTAGTCCAGCTTATGAAGTCAGTAGAGAAAAACACAAAGCGAAGGCGAAGGATCGAACCTCTGCATTGCGGATTGAAATATGTGCCTATTTGAATTCAATCTCGCTCACCGACCTTATGGCATTGAAACATAAGGAAGAAATTGAAATACTGTCGCGTCTAAACGTGGATGGCGTTATCACAACAAATTGGGATCTATTGCTCGAAAAGCTATTCCCCGATTATAAAATTTTCATCGGCCAAAGCGAGCTCCTATTTTCAAATCCGCAGTCAATTGCAGAGATCTACAAAATACACGGATCGGCGTCAAGACCTGCTTCTCTCGTGCTGACAAAAGAAGATTACACAGAGTTTGACAACAAGAATCCATACTTAGCTGCAAAACTCATAACCCTTTTTGTTGAACATCCGATTGTTTTTATAGGCTACTCGTTAACTGATCCAAACATACGCGGGCTGCTGAAATCGATCGTTTCTGTCCTTGGTGAGGATAAGCTTGAAAAACTGCAAAATAACCTTGTTTTTGTTCAACGAGAGAAAAATAATGAATCTGAATATAGCCAGACTTACATGACGATAGACGAAGGCCAAATTCCGATTACCATTATCCGAACCGAGTCTTACGTGCCCGTGTATGAGGCGCTCGATGAGGTAAAACGCCGCATTCCCGCAAGAGTTTTGCGCTATTGTAAAGAACAGCTATATGAACTGGTGAAGTCGTCAACGCCGGAGGCAAAGCTATTCGTCGCCGATATTGACGACCTCGATAATAAGAAGGACATTGAGTTTGTTGTCGGCGTTGGAGTAGCCAGCGTACTAGCAAGCCAACTTGGCTATCAAGGTATCTCTCTCCTTGATTTGTTTGAGGACGGATTAATAGAAGACCAGAAGTTTGACGCTAGAAAATTACTTGAAACTTCCATACCTTCCATTGGTCGTGGCGCAACGTATGTCCCCATTTTCAAATACCTAAAAGCATGTGGTATCGATTCAGCCGAAAAATACAAAGCCTCCAAATTCCAAGTAGATCGTCACGTATTGCCAGACCTCACGTCCTATATTACGAAACAGTATGCAAAAGCCTTTGTTCGGACAGAAAAGAATAAGAATGCGGAAGAAATAATCGAAACAAATCCGCCTGAAAAAGCGGCGATTTTTTTGGCTTTTTTACCGAAAGACAAGTTCAATTTTCCTTTGGTAAATCGTTTTCTGCTTGATAACCTTCGGAACTTCGATTCAACATCAAGCTATTCAACATACTTTCGAAAACTTGCGTGCTTGTTCGATAGGTTATATTACGGGTGGGATTGATTTCAAAGTAAAGTATTTCTCTAAAGCAACTTCCCTAGAGGGCGAGCAGAATAGCTGCCACTTTCAAATTGAAGTTCTTATCGTGGTTTTATAGATCTCTTGTTCCCCACGCAGCAGATCCAATTACAGAATTAATGCCAGACCGTAGGTCCAAAAACATTTTCAGGCACATCTATACACTCGCAAATACATACCCTATTCATAGCAAGGCGATTATGTTGCCGCGATCCTCGACGTTATTCAAAAAACATTCGTGAAGTATGAATGGCGTAAACGTGTCAAACACTGGACGTCCAGCCAGTTTTAAGTTCCCAGAGATGGCACTAATAAATCATACTCCCATGATGCAGCAATATCTCCGCATCAAGGCGCAGCATCCCGACATGCTAATGTTTTATCGCATGGGGGATTTCTACGAGCTGTTCTTTGAAGATGCGGAAAAAGCGGCCAAGCTGCTCGACATTACCCTGACCCGGCGCGGCACCTCGGCGGGCGAGCCGATCAAGATGGCGGGTGTGCCTTATCATTCCGCCGAACAGTATCTGGCAAAACTCATCAAACTTGGCGAATCGGTGGCAATCTGTGAACAGACCGGCGATCCCGCTACGTCCAAAGGTCCGGTAGAACGCCAGGTCATGCGGATTATCACGCCCGGAACATTGACCGATTCGGCGTTGCTGGATGAAAAACGGGAAAGCATTTTACTTGCCCTGTGCGTGCATGAAACAACGCTGGGGTTGGCATGGCTCAATCTGGCGGCAGGGCAATTTTGGGTATTGGAAACATCACTCGATAATCTGGCAAGCGAGCTTGAACGCCTGAAGCCAGCGGAGATTCTTTTGCCGGATTCGCTGGATACGCCTGCCGGGCTTAACGGTGCAGGTGCAGCCAAAACATCTCTTAAGCGTCTGCCCTTTTGGCAGTTCGACGTCGAGGCTGCTGTTCGCATTCTCTCCCGCCAACTGGGAACCCATGACCTTTCCGGCTTCGGTTGCGAGGGCCTGCATTCGTCGCTGGGCGCGGCTGGTGCGCTGCTGGAATATGCCCGCCTCACGCAAGGCAGCAGTATCGCCCATATCAAGGCATTGCGAGTGGAACGGGACGACGCCTATTTGCGCATGGATGCTGTCACTCGCCGTAATCTGGAAATTTCCGAAACCATACTTGGTGGTGCGTCGCCCACTCTGTTATCCCTGTTCGATACCTGCTCGACCAATATGGGCAGCCGTCTGTTGCGGCACTGGCTGCATCATCCCCTGCGCGACCGGGCAGCGATTCAGAACCGGCTTGATAGCGTGTCGTTTTTAATCGGCGAAGCGGGCTCAGGACCATACCTTTCCATTCGAGGATGCCTCAAGCGGGTAGCCGACATCGAGCGTATCACCGCCCGCATCGGGCTGAGATCGGCCCGTCCACGGGATCTGTCCGGATTGCGCGATAGTCTCAAACGCTTGCCGGAAGCGATTGCGGCTATTGCTGATGTCGCCGCTATTGCTGAAGTCATGAACGGAATTGGCGAACATATTGCCGCGCTGGCGCGATCGATGACCCCGGATGCGATGCTTGTCGGGCTTCTGGAAGCGTCCTTGCGCGAAGAGCCGGAGGTTGTGCTACGCGCAGGCGGTGTGATCGCGGATGGCTATGATGCCGAACTGGATGAGCTGCGCGCCATACAGAACAATTGCGGTGAATTTTTGCTGCAACTCGAAACACGGGAAAAAGCGCGCACCGGCATTTCGAATCTCAAAGTGGAATACAACCGGCTGCATGGTTTTTATATCGAAGTGACGCACGCGCATACCGAGAAAATCCCGGAGGACTACCGTAGAAGACAAACGCTGAAGAATGCCGAGCGCTATGTTACGCCAGAGCTCAAGGTTTTTGAAGAAAAGGCACTCTCCGCTCAGGACCGCGCGCTGGAACGGGAAAAGCTTTTATATGATGAGCTGCTGGAAGGGCTTTTGCCGCATATCAGTCACTTGCAGCAGGTCGCCCGCAGTATTGCCGAACTGGATGTATTAGCCGCCTTCGCCGAACGCGCACTGGCCCTGGACTATATCGTGCCGACCTTCACCGATGAAGCCGCTATTGAAATTGAGGCGGGCCGTCATCCGGTGGTGGAAAAACAGGTGGAAAATTTCATCGCCAACAATGTCCGACTCGGCGCTTGCGGCGATGCCGGACGGCAAATGCTCGTCATTACCGGCCCCAACATGGGGGGGAAATCCACCTATATGCGACAAGTCGCACTGATTGCGTTACTCGCACATTGCGGCAGCTACGTACCGGCAAAAAATGCGCGCTTCGGTCCGCTGGATCAGGTCTTTACCCGTATCGGCGCTTCCGATGATCTGGCCGGGGGACGCTCAACCTTCATGATGGAAATGACGGAAGCCGCCAATATCCTGCATAACGCCACTGCACAAAGCCTGGTATTGATGGATGAGATAGGACGGGGAACTTCTACTTTCGATGGCTTGGCGCTGGCCTTTGCGATTGCCAGGTATCTATTGAAGTACAACCGCTGTTACACATTGTTCGCGACTCACTATTTTGAGCTGACGAGGCTCGCGGAGGAGTTTACGCAGGCCGCCAACGTGCATCTGCGTGCGGTGGAACACAAGCATCATATTGTATTCCTGCACTCGGTCGATGAGGGCGCTGCAAGTCAGAGCTACGGGCTTCAAGTGGCTGCGCTGGCCGGGGTGCCGGAGCAAGTGATCAGAACAGCAAGAAAATATCTGGCGAAACTTGAGGAAGAAGCGGTTGGCAGACACCCACAACGGGATTTATTCGCGGCAGCATCAATCGCCGCAAAAGAAAACCCGCAAACCCTGCCCGAACACTCCGTACTCAAACTGCTACGCGCGATCGTACCGGACGAGCTAAGCCCGAAGCAAGCGCTGGAAGAGCTCTATGCGCTGAAAAAAGCCGCAGAGAAAGACCAGTCCTAGTTACTGCGGGTTCGCGAATTTCTCTTCAACCTAAATCCGGTAGTTGGACGGGGTGAAGTGTACGTTTTTGGGGTGCAGGGCAAGGCGCAACGACGCGGAATGCGACCGCGCAGGGCGGAGCAGTGCCTTCCGCAGGAAGGTGCGACCCCGAAGCGGGATGCAGGCACCCCCTTGCGTGTGAAACGCGATCGCGGCATCCCCTGCGCTGCCCGATCCCCGCTTCGCGGGGCCCCTCGGGCGACGCTTCGGGGCGCCGTTCCACTCCAAGGAGTTGCAACGCAGCCATGTACCGCAAAAACCGTACACTTCACCCCGTAGCGCCCTCACCCGGAAGTGAGCGTCAAATAATATGAAATCATGACAATGATCTATTGAGCAGTCAACTACCGGATTTAGGTTTAATGTTCGTGCCCATGGGCACCGTGGACGTGGCCGTGAGCCAGTTCCTCTGCGGTGGCGGGCCGTACTGCGGTAACTGTACAATCGAAGCGCAGTGTCACGCCCGCGAATGGATGATTGCCGTCTACCACCACTTTGTCTTCGGCAATATCGGTTACGGTATAGATAAAGGCATCGTCGGAACCTTCTTCGCCTCCTTCAAACTGCATTCCGACCGTTACATTGTCGGGAAAAAGATCGCGAGGCTCGACTCGCACCAAGTCGCTATCGTATTCACCAAAAGTATTTTCCGGTTCCATCAAAACTGAGCAACTATAGCCCACTTCCTTGCGATGCAATTCTTCTTCCACCATCGGGAAGATTCCATCGTAGCCTCCATGCAGGTAGCTGATTGGCGCATCGGGCTCTTCCATGATCTTGCCGGCCAAATCAGATAATTTATAGTTGAGTGACACCACGCTGTCTTTTTCGATTCTCATATTATCAAGGCCATAGGTTAATATAGGTTAATTGTTGCAATAAAGATGAGCGATAATATTTCTTGCGTTATTCTCAAGAAAACCGCTCGCTCCCAAGTGCGCGCATATGCTATCAATGTGGCTTATCGAGAGCAACCATAATTGCATTAGTAATTATGAAATGAATAAAGTTCTGCCTCGAGGGAATCTCTATATGGCCAATGCAAGCCTTATTCGCAGATTCACAGGTTTTTACAAGTTCCAATCAATTCTCTGACTGGCGCAAAGCTGCGTCGGTGCACTACCGAGATCCCATGAGTTCTTAGCGCCGCAATGTGTCGTTCTGTGGAATATCCCTTATGCTGGTCAAAACCATAATGTGGGAAGCGCTGGTGTAACGCCACCATCTCCGCGTCACGCGCCGTCTTTGCCAGTATGGAAGCGGCGGAGATCTCGGGTATCAGGCTATCGCCTCTGACGATTGTGGTCACGGGACATCGCAGGCGAGGTTTCTGGTTCCCATCTACCAATACCCTGGAAGGAATCAGAGACAGACTCTCTACAGCACGTTTCATGGCCAGCAAACTTGCCTGAAGAATATTGATTCGATCGATTTCCTTAACTGATGCGAAACCGATAGCCCAGGCGATGGAATGTGCTTTAATGGCAACAGTCAAACTGTTGCGCTTGGCTTCGCTTAGCGTTTTTGAATCCGCCAGACCCTCAATGCAATAGTCTGGATCGAGTATTACGCAGGCGGCGAATACCGGTCCTGCCAACGGTCCCCTGCCGGACTCATCCACCCCACAAACCCAGCTAGATTCGCTTGCCATCACTTCTTGCAGCTTCCCTTTCTCAATGCTCGCAACTGCTTAGCCAAAATATTTTCGGCACCCTTACTCCTTGCGGCGCATTGTGCACATCAATTCGGCCACGGCAACAGTCCGGCCTTCCACTTCCGCCTGGACAGCATATTTCCAGATTCCAATCCGCTCGCGCAGAATCGTGGCCTTGAGTATCAGTTGGTCACCCGGCACTACCGGCTTCTTGAAACGAGCACCATCTATGCCGACAAAATAGTAAACCGAATTCTCGTCAGTTTCCAGATTCGCGCTCTTGAGCGTCAGAATGGCAGCCGCTTGTGCCAATGCCTCGATTATGAGAACGCCCGGCATAACTGGGTAATGAGGAAAATGACCACCGAAGAACGGCTCGTTAATGGTCACATTCTTGAGCGCGGTGATGCTCTTCCCCGGATCGCAGGTTAAAACGCGGTCAACGAGTAAAAAAGGATAGCGATGGGGGAGATACTTTAGAATTTCCTGAATATCCATGGGTGATAATATCTCCTGAGTCCGTAATGATAACAGTCTGGATAAGCAATGCCGACCCCGCGTATTTCCGCGGGTGAACTATCAGGCTGCTATTTGTCCGCCAAGGCTTTGATCACCTTCTCGGTAATGTCGACACGTGCACTACGGTAGACGAGATCGCGCAGGGGCAATATCAAGTCGTACTTTTCTGCCTCCGCGATTATTTGAATGGCTTTACTGGCGGTCAACTGAAGTGTGGCGACTTCATCGTTCTGGCGCAGGCTCAAGTCTTCGCGCATTTGCCGTTGAGCGCGCTGAAGTTCGCGGTTAAGGGTGGCAAGTTCGCGCTCCTTGCTGCGCCGGTCCGCTTCCGGCATCGCTTTTCCCTCATTTTCAAGAAGATCCTGAAGCGCTTTCGACTGCAGGGCTAACTTCTTGATTTCCTGGTCGCGCGGCAAGAATTCCTTCTCTATTTTTTTCAGCGCTCTTACCGCAGGCGCTGATTCGGCTAGAATTCTCTCGGTATCGACAACACCGATCTTGATCTCATCCGCAAGGGCACCCGCCGATCCCCAAGCAGATACAAGAATCACGCATGCTGCCGCCGTTAAAGTTCTTAGCCTTAGAACCTTTTGTTTCAATTTTATCTCCGGATTGTTCATTTAATTTAGAACTGCTGCCCAAATTGAAACTGAAACCGCTGTAAACTGTCGCCCGGTTTATCATTCAACGGTTGTGCGGCACTGACTTTAAGTGGCCCCATCGGTGAAATCCACATTACTGCGACTCCCGCGGAATAACGCAAGCCTTCCTGCTGCGGCCTTTCACCATCGGGACCCCAGACCGTGCCGCCATCAAGGAATACGCTCAGGCGCACTGTTCGATCGTTTCTCATGCCGGGCATCGGGAACAGTACTTCCACGCTGCCTACACCGCGCTTGTTGCCGCCAAGGGCCCTATTGGTCGCGTCACGTGGACCCAACGAACTGATGTTATAGCCTCGAACCGAGGTATTGCCACCGGCAAAAAAGTTCTTGAAAAAGGGAAGGTCCTTGCCGTTGTAACCACCACCGTATCCGAATTCGCCCTTCAACATAAGAGTAAAGAGTTGCGTAATAGGATAATACCAACTGAGGTCATAACTCACTTTATAATAGGTCAGATCGCCTCCAGGCAAACCTGCTTCCGCAAATACCCGCTGTGTAGTGCCTTCGGTCGTCCAGATGGCGCTATTGCGGCCATCGCGCCGCCAACTGAACGTTAGCGGTATATTAATGGTGCTCCGCCCGAATTTTTCCACAAAATTGATGTTGCGCTGTGGACTGTTGGCGCCTAGATCGATCACTGTATTCTCGATCCCCAATCCACCTATGATTCTGTCGTTTTCGTTGATCGGAATGCCAAAGCGTACACCGGCACCGGTGGTGTCGGTATTGAAGTTCATCACAGATGATAGCGAACTTGTATTCAGAACTCGCTTATAAAGATCGAATCCGGCGTTAACGCCGTCGCGGGTGAAATAAGGATCGGTATAAGATAGCGAATAGGTCTTGTTTACACGACCGGTATTGATCATGAGATTGACAAATTTACCTGTACCGAAAATGTTGTCCTGGGCAATGGAACCGCTCAGTATCAGTCCCTCCATATTGGAATAACCCGCTCCAAACATTACCGCGCCAGTGGGCTTTTCCTTAACCTCGACGTTCACGTCAATCTGATCGGTAGTGCCCGAAACCGCCGGGGTCTCAAGGTTAACGGCAAGGAAAAAATTCAGCCGGTCTATACGTGTCTTGGACTGATTTATCTTGCTGGTCGAATACCATCCTCCCTCGAATTGGCGCATTTCCCGGCGTATCACTTCATCACGGGTGCGGTTGTTGCCCGTTATGTTGATACGTCTTACGTACACCCTCCGCCCGGGATCTATAAAAAAAGTAAACGCTACTTGTTGCGTTTCCTTATCCAGTTGAGGCGACGCATTGATATTTGCAAATGCGTAGCCATCGTCGCCAAGCCGGTCGGTAATGAGCTTAATGGATTCAGTCAACCGCTCGCGTGAAAAAACCGCACCCTCTTCAATTTTTATAAGCTTGCGCAATTCTTCTTCCGGTACCAGCAGTTCGCCGGCAAGCTTTATCTCGGAAACCTTATATTGGGGACCCTCAACGATATTTACCGTAATGTAAATATCCTGCATGTCGGCGGTGATGGAAACCTGAGTGGATTCAATGCTGAACTCGAGATAACCGCGATTGAGATAATAGGATCGTAGCGACTCAAGATCAGCGGAGAGCTTCTGTTTTGAATATTGATCCTCCTTGGTGAACCAGGTAAGCAGACCAGGTGTCCTCAACACGAGCGCGCTCAGCAACTCTTTTTCCTTAAAAGCCCGGTTCCCGACGATATTGATCTTGCGAATTTTGGCGGTCTTGCCTTCATCCACATGGAAATTGATTCCGATGCGGTTACGTTCAAGCGGTGTTGTGGTAGTGGTAATTTTTACCCCGTATTTACCACGGCTGATGTACTGCTGCTTGAGTTCGTGTTCGGCTCTTTCCAGCACTGAGCGATCGAATATCCGCGATTCCGCCAACCCAGCCTGTTTCAGCCCTTCTTTCAGTTTATCTTTCTCGAATTCCTTCGCGCCGATAATGCTGATCTGTGCAATAGCGGGACGCTCCTCAACCACTACTATCAAAATGCCGTTTTCAGATTCGAGCCGTACATCCTTGAAAAAACCGGTGGCATAGAGCACCTTGATGGCAGCCGCGGCCTTTTCATCGTCAAGCGTATCTCCCACCTTCACGGGAAGATAACTGAACACTGTCCCCGCCTCGGTTCTCTGTATGCCTTCCACCCGTATGTCTCTCACTACGAATGGCTCACGCGCCCATGAAACCGAAGCGCAGAAGGCAGAAACGAGCGCGACGAGATACCTGACTTTCATACTTTAACTGGGGATAAGCCGACTGATATCGTTGTATATGGCAAAAGCCATCAGGGCAAATAACAGTATCATCCCGACCTGCTGGCCCATTTCGATGGTTTTCGCAGAAACAGGAGTGCCTTTGACGATTTCGATCACATAATACATTAAATGCCCCCCGTCCAGTACGGGAATAGGTAACAGGTTCAGCACACCCAGACTGATGCTGATGAGGGCGACAAAGCCCAGATAGGATGACAGGCCCATCTGCGCCGACTTGCCTGCGTAGTCGGCGATCGTGATGGGGCCGCTCACATTCTTCCAGGATACTTCACCCGCAACCATTTTCCACAGCATATGCAAAGTAAATATCGACGTTTCCCAGGTTTTGCTCATGGCCTTGACCATGGCCGTGCCCGCCGGATAACTGACTTCTATGAGCAGTTTTTTCAGTTCGTCATGGTCGATCCGGGGTCCGATACCTATTTTTCCGATTTTCTCTCCGCTGTCGGTGGTCGTATCGGGAACGACTTCTATACTCAGCGTCGTGTCATTACGGTGAATATCCAGCATTAGCGGAATTCCCGGACTGGCCCGTATCTTTTGCACCAGATCTTCCCAAAACGTGATCCGCTTACCGTCTATTGCCAGAATCTCATCGCCCGCCTGCAAGCCGGCGCGACTACCTGCGCTATCCGGCGTCACCTGCGAAATGATGGGTTTCACCGCGGGCTGATAACTGCTCAAGCCGACTTTCTTCAGAAAATCACCGTCCAGATCGTCGGCATGAATGCCGCTGAAGTCCATTTGCCGCGAGACAAGTTGTCCGTGTGTATCAAGTGTCTCCACGGTCACGGCGGGTGACCTTTCCACTGCACTCGACAGCAATAGCCAGCGAGCATCCTGCCAGGTGGCGACGGGTTCAGCTTCGATCTTCACGATAGTATCGCCCTTCTCGAAACCTGCAACCGCTGCTGGCGTTGCCGGCACCACGGGCCCCACGACGGGTTTCATAGCGCTGACGCCGAGCACGAACAGAAGCCAGTAAAGCACGATGGCCAGAAGAAAGTTGGCGATAGGCCCTGCCGCCACAACCGCTAGCCGCTGTGCCACGGGCTTGCGATTGAAAGTGCGCGTCAGTTCCTCAGGTGGAACGGCGCCCTCGCTTTCATCGAGCATCTTCACGTAACCGCCGAGAGGAAAGGCAGCTATTACCCACTCGGTTTGGTCTTTTCCCCAGCGCTTCCGTAATAAAGGCTGACCAAAGCCGATCGAAAAACGCAGCACCTTTATTCCACACCAGCGCGCCACCAGAAAATGGCCAAATTCATGAAATACGATCAGCAGCCCTAAGGCGACAACGAAAGCAACGAGGGTAAAAATGAATGTCATGCGGCATGCCGGCGACTAACGCGGCCCAAGGGAGCTTCAAATATCCGGAAGAAACGGCTTGCTGTCTTCCGCAAGGCAGGATGACAGCGTGATCGGTGAGAGATGATCAGATTGACGTCAGGCACAACGGGGGAAACGCCGATACTTTATGCCAGGCACGTCAGCCACTCATGTGCGGCTTCACGCGCTATGCTATCCGCATCCAGCACATCATCAAGGGTGGCGATATCCTGGCGGCCAATAGTCTGCATGACGTCTTCAATCATGGCCGGGATCGCGGTAAAAGGCATTTTACATGCCAGAAAAGACTCTACCGCTACTTCGTTCGCTGCGTTGAGTATCGCTGGTGCGCTGCCTCCGGTTGCCAGCGCCTGGTATGCCAGCCTCAAACAGGGAAAGCGTCTGAAATCCGGTGCTTCGAAATCCAGCCGGCCGACTTTGAACATATCCAGGGGTGTCACACCCGTTTCAATTCGATCCGGAAAACCCAGGGCATGTGCAATCGGTGTACGCATGTCCGGATTACCAAGCTGCGCCAATACCGAGCCATCCACATATTCGACCATGGAATGGATGATGCTTTGCGGATGAATCACTACCTGGATCTGGTCCGGCGGAGCTTCAAACAACCAATGCGCCTCAATGACTTCCAGCCCCTTGTTCATCATGGTAGCGGAGTCGACTGAAATCTTCCGCCCCATTACCCAATTGGGATGAGCGCATGCCTGTCCCGGCGTTACCTGCTCCAGCGAGCTCAGTGGAGATTGCCGAAACGGACCGCCTGATGCCGTCAGTAAAATGCGGCGTACCCCGATTGCGCCTAAATCACCATTGAAATGCTGCGGTAACGATTGGAAAATCGCATTATGTTCGCTGTCAATCGGTAGTAGAGTGGCGTTATTCTCTTTGACCACATCCATAAAAATCCGACCCGCCATGACCATGGTTTCCTTGTTGGCGAGCAGTACCTGCTTGCCCGCACGGGCGGCGGCAAAAGTGGGACGTATGCCCGCCGCACCAACGATCGCAGCCATCACGGTATCGACTTCTGCTAGCGACGCCACTTTTTCCAGAGACTCGACACCGCAGAGCACCTCGGTAGCAAGCCCTGCCGCATGCGCTTCTGCCCGCAGCCATTCAGCGCTCGCCTCCTCCAGCAGGACTGCATAACGCGGCTGAAAGCGAAGACATTGCTCCAGCATTTTTTTGGCGCTCTTGTTGGCAGCAAGGGCAACGATACGAAACCGGTCCGGATGGCGTGAAACCACGTCAAGGGTACTTACGCCGATGCTGCCGGTAGAACCAAGAATAGTGAGGTGACGAACTGCTATCATAATTCGGACTGTAACAATAGAAGTGACAAAACGGCTAGGGGCAGGGTTGAAGTCAGCGCATCAATACGGTCAAGTATACCACCGTGGCCCGGCAAAATATTCCCGCTATCCTTGAGTCCGGCATGACGTTTCATCAAAGACTCAAACAAATCTCCGATGATCCCCATTGCGGCAAGTAAAAGTAACAGTGGTATCAGTAGCCTGGCTGGAACTTCGTTTCCCCCGGCGTAACTCCATATCAGCGCATAAATAAACACCGCGGCCAGCGCTCCCGCCACGCCTTCCCAGGTCTTTCCCGGACTGATGGTGGGCGCAAGCTTATGCTTTCCCCAGGCACGGCCGGAAAAATACGCTGCCGTATCGGATATCCAGACAGTGGACATGAACCCCAGCAGGAGAAGCGGATTGATGGCCCGCAACTGGTACAGGGCAAAACATGTCGGTAATAACAGCAACCAACCCGCCAAGGCCAGCAAGGTCGTATTTCCGATCGGACGTCTTGATTTCAACAGAAACGGAACACCCAGCGTCCAGAACACCAGTGATGCGACGTAAATCCAGAGAAATGACGTGGTGTATGGATCAGCCAAAACGGCGCCGCTTAACAGGAACAGTAGTTCACCCGTCAGCAACACGGTAAATAAAAGATAAATGATGGAATGCTTGAGGGAAAACTGTGCGAGCCGGGTCCATTCCAATGAGCCTGCCGCAGTCAGGAGAAGCAGCAATGCCATCCAGAAAATAGGCGACAGGTAAAATAATGCCGCCAGGAAAAGGCATAATATAACGACGGCGGTTAAAATCCGAGCCCTAAGCATGACTGGGAAGGTAAAGAAGAAACGGCACGGATTGGAAAGGCGTAGAAGTTATGCCGTTTTTTTGACGACAGCTTCTCTTCCTCCATGAACGGATGGCGTCGTTTGAAGTTGCTCGCTGGTGCGCCCAAACCGGCGTTCACGCTGTTGATAAGACTGAATCGCGAGGTCCAGCGCACGCGCATCAAAATCAGGCCAAAGCGTATCGGTGAAATAGAGCTCGGTATAAGCCAGTTGCCATAACAGAAAATTGCTGATGCGTTTTTCGCCACCGGTACGGATAAATAGATCCGGTTCGGGAGCATAGTTCAAAGAAAAATGCTTCATCAAATCATTTTCATCAAAACAATCAATTAATTGCGGGCTTTTCTCCAGCATTTTCCGAACAGCCTGCATCATATCCCAGCGCCCGCCGTAATTGGCCGCGATGGTAAGTGTAAATCGACTGTTCCCGGCTGTAAGCGCTTCGCCATTACGCACAAATTCGACTATTTTTGGATCAAATTTAGCCAAATCGCCGATCACTTTGAAGCAAATGCCGTTCTCGTGCAGTTTTGTAACCTCCTGCTCGAGGACGCTGATGAAAAGCTGCATCAGGAATGCGACCTCGTCCGTTGGCCTGCGCCAATTTTCGCTGCTGAACGCGAATAGGGTGAGATATTCCACACCGCGCTCCATACAAGCCTTGATCGCCGTGCGTACTGTTTCCACGCCGCGTTTATGCCCAGCCATTCGCGGCATGAAGCGATTTTTCGCCCAGCGGCCATTGCCATCCATGATGATGGCGATATGCCGCGGAATCAGGTCGGTTTCAGGTATTTCCCGGGTTGAACTGGTGGTAACGGGCATGGGGATACGGTTGAGTCAAGGACATTTAAAATCCAGTGATTCGCAGCACCGGTTCGCGAAAGCGGATGCTAACCTCCACAATATCTTTGTGCTACGTTGCTTAACCTCAGATCGCCATCAGTTCGGCTTCCTTGATCTGTAGAAGTTTGTCTATTTCCGCGATATGGCGGTCGGTGATTTTCTGAATCTCATCCTGTCCGCGACGTTCGTCGTCCTCCGCTATTTCTTTTTCCTTCAGCAGATCCTTCAGATGCGTATTTGCGTCACGGCGGATATTTCGCACCGCCACCCGCGCAGTTTCACCCTCATGCTTTACCACCTTGGTGAGATCGCGACGACGCTCTTCGGTGAGTGCCGGCATGGGCACGCGGATCAACTCGCCGACGGTTACAGGATTTAGCCCCAGATCGGAATTCCGAATCGCTTTTTCAATCGCACCCAGCATTTTCTTTTCCCATGGCGCGACGGTAATAGTGCGTGCGTCCGCCAGGTTGACGTTCGCGACCTGGTTGATGAGCGTGGGTGCGCCATAATAGTCGACCGTAACGTGATCCAGCAGACCCGTGTGGGCCCGGCCGGTCCGTATCTTGCCCAGATCCAGTTTCAGCGCGTCCAGGCTCTTCTGCATTTTTTGTTCAGCGGATTTTTTTATCTCGGCGATCATGATTGTCGTTTACAGAATAACGGGATTTTGCGCTGTTCGTTGACAGCCCCTATTTTACGGTGATTCCAATGGGAATTGAGTAGTAAAAATTGGCCATTTCAAGCCTGCACGAGCGTTCCCTCATCTTCCCCCATCACCACCCGTTTCAGCGCACCGGGCTTGAAGATGCTGAATACATTGAGCGGCAACTTCTGATCGCGGCACAGAGTCAATGCCGTCGCATCCATCACCTTGAGATTCTGAGCAATGGCCACATCAAATGATAGCTTTTGATAGCGGATGGCGTCGGCATTCGTCTGGGGATCAGTGGTATAAACGCCATCCACCTTGGTGCCCTTGAGCACGATATCGACGTTCATTTCCATCCCGCGCAGCGCGGCAGCCGTATCGGTCGTGAAAAAAGGATTGCCTGTACCGGCGGCAAAAATCACCACTTTCCCGGTCTCCAGATAACGTATGGCCTTTCCGCGAATATAAGGCTCCACGACTTGATCAATACGCAATGCCGATTGTACCCGACTTACCAAACCGCCGCGGCGCATGGCATCCTGCAGCGCCAAGGCATTCATAACCGTAGCCAGCATCCCCATGTAATCCGCGGTGGCGCGATCCATCCCATCTTCAGCGGACGTTATTCCGCGAAAAATATTGCCGCCACCAATTACCACGGCCACCTGGACACCCAACTGAATTACATCGGCGATCTCGGCTACGATTCGTTCAATTACCGCCCGATTGATGCCATAGCTATCATCGCCCATAAGGGCTTCGCCGGAGAGCTTAAGCAGAATACGCTTGTAAGAGGCGATCGTCATGAATAGTGAATAATCAATTTGGCTGCGATGTGTTGTCTTCTTTGGCCTGGTTTACCTGCGCCATCACTTCGGCGGCAAAATCACCAGTTTTCTTTTCGATGCCCTCACCCACGATAAACAAGGTAAAGCCATTAACCTTTGCAGACTTTGCAGCAAGTAGTTTCTCCACGGTCTGATCCGGATTCTTGACGAATGGTTGGCCGAGAAGAGTCACTTCAGCAAGATATTTAACAACACGCCCATCAACCATCTTTGTGACGATATCGGCAGGCTTGCCGCTTTCCGCCGCTTGTGCCGTATAGATCTGCCTTTCGCGCGCCAGCAACTCGGGCGACACCTGCTCGCTTGACACACATATCGGCTTGCTGGCCGCGATGTGCATCGCCAGATCCTTGCCCAGCGTCTGGTCACCCCCCGTGTAATCGACCATTACGCCAATTTTTGCACCATGCAGGTAGGACGCAAGATGCCCCTGCGTTACATGGCGCGCGAAACGGCGCAGGCTGATATTTTCGCCTAATCTCATTACCAGCGCTTCCCGGAACGCATCCACGTTTTCCCCGCCCGGTAGCGTAGCGCTCGCCAATGCTTCGGTATCGGCTAAATTTTTCGTCGCTGCCAGTTGCGCAAGATCGCGGACAAAACCGATAAAGTCTTCGTTTCGGGCGACAAAATCGGTTTCGCAGTTGACTTCCACCAGGGCGCCGCTCTTGCCATCCGGCGTAATATACGCCGCCACCATTCCTTCCGCCGCAACACGCCCAGCCGCCTTGCTTGCCTTGGCGCCACTCTTGATGCGCAGCAGATCCTCCGCCGCTTTGATGTCCCCGCCGGTTTCAGTCAACGCTTTCTTGCATTCCATCATGCCTAGACCGGTCATGTCGCGCAATTCCTTCACCATTTTTGCGGTGATGTCCGCCATATTCACTCCAGATATAATTTGTTAAAGTAGCCGGGCGTGGATCATATCGCCAGTATCGCTTCGCAGAGGAAAGTCCATCTGGCCAGCTAACGGCAACCCTTGTTATTCCGCGGCTATTGCCTCATCCGCCTCTACCAGCTCATTTTTAATGATCTCCTGCATGGCCTGGTTGCGCCCTTCCAGAATCGCATCTGCGACACCGCGTGCATAAAGGCGTATCGCCTGGCTCGAATCATCATTGCCGGGGATTACGTAGTTCAGCCCCTCTGGACTGTGGTTGGTGTCCACCACGCCGACTATCGGTATACCGAGCTTCTTGGCCTCGGTAATCGCTCCTTTCTGGTAGCCGACATCGATCACAAACATGGCATCGGGCAAACCTTTCATATTCTTGATGCCGCCGAGGCTGCGATCGAGCTTTTCCAGATCGCGTTGAATATCCAGCGCTTCTTTCTTGGAAAGCTTGTCGAGAGTGCCATCCTCCGCCATCGCCTCCATATCATGCAGACGCTTGACCGACAGCTTTATCGTCTTGAAGTTGGTGAGCATACCGCCGAGCCAGCGCTGATCGACATAGGGAGCACCACAGCGGAGGGCTTCCTCACGCACGATATCGCGCGCCTGGCGTTTGGTGCCGACAAACAGGATATTGCCCTTGTTGGCCGATAGCTGGCGTACATAGTTCATCGCGTCCTGGTACATCGTCAGGGTTTTTTCGAGATTGATGATGTGTATCTTGTTGCGATGGCCGAAAATGTACTGTGCCATCTTGGGATTCCAGAAACGGGTCTGATGCCCGAAATGGACGCCTGCCTCCAGCATTTGCCGCATGGTTACTGACATGAATTTCTCCTTTGGGGTTGAGCCTCTATCCGCCATAGTCGCTCTTCTCAAGAGCACCCTATTTGAAACAGACGGATATGCGAATTTAAGCTGACTTGCGGAAAACTCTTCCCGAAACTCGGGAACGAACTTGACGCAAAGCCAGATTAGCGCGAAATTATATCATTTTTGCCGGGATTCACTCAATTTGAACCTGCGAAATACGATATATACCTCTGGCGTGCGTTGCGTTTCCGGCGCGGAAGGGCCTGTATATTGAGATCACAGAAGAGAAATAGTAGGATCGCGTCGATAGCAATTCAATTATCCTGAATTCGGCAGTTGGAAGAGCGGTGAGCGGTCGACTGCCGGACTTGGAATTATGTGTGTCAACGTACATAGCCATGTCAACAATTGTGAGAAACTGATCATTGATGACAAGGCGCTCGCAACCGAGTACTGCGTATATCTTCTGACTAACAATTGAAGGAGCCATTATGGAACAGAATACTTCGGATAAGATTGATGACGCAAAAGCCGCGGCGGAAAACATGGCGGATCGGGCGGGTGCGGCAGCTCAGCGGGTCGGAAATGCAGCCAGGTCAGCGGGCAAGCAGGTAGGTGATGCCGCGAGTGACGAACTGGCCAATCTCCGAGCCGATCTGGATGACCTTATTTCGCGAATTCCCAGTTTATCCGATATCGACCTGGAGGAAGCCAAGGAAAAACTGATGACAAAGGTTGCCTCCACGCGCGAAGCGGCTGCGGACCTGGCCCATGATGCCCGCGAACAGTTCGACTACGGTGTTGAATGTTCCAGGGAGTGTATAAAGGAGCATCCCCTGCAATCGGTAGGTTATGCCGCCGGTATCGGCTTGCTAATCGGCTTGCTGATGACGCGCCGTTGACCGTCCTTCCGGCCCCAGCACATCAGTCGAGATAATCGCCATGTTTGAGTCCATCAAAAAAGCCAAACAACTCGGAGCACTTGCCTTGGAGCGCGTCGACGACTATCTCGAGTTGGTAAGGTTATCAGCGGAGATTCAGGTTCAGAATTGGAAGAAACAAGCGATCAGTTATCTGATGGTGGCGCTTTTTTCTGCCTTGAGCCTGATCTTCCTGGGGTTGGCCGTCATCATCACCTGTTGGGACACCCCTTATCGCATACTCTCCGCATGGGGTATTGCCGGCATTTACGCTTTGATAGCTTTTCTGGTCTACGCCGCAGCGCCAAAGCAGACAGCTTCTGTTTCAGCCTTCGATGTCGTGCGTGACGAATTGCAGCAGGATATAAAGCTGATGAAGGATGTGGTATGAGCAGCGCTCTCGAAAATGAACAAAAAGCGCTATTGGAACGGATGGATGCCAGTCGCAGGAATTATCGAGCCATGTTTGTCCATGAGGATGAACACGAGCAGATCCATGATACGCATGCGTTCCCACGCAGTCATACATTTAAATTCATAATGCGACATCCGTATTACGTCTCCGGCGCGCTTGTTGCGCTGTCGCTGGTTTCACGCGTAAGGCTGAACAAAGCGGTAAAAGGCAGCATAGCGCTCACGGCAGGAATACTGGGCAGCAGCGCAAGAACATTGGTGATGCGTCAGGTCCTGCCCTCGGTGATAAGCTCGCTACGATCGCGTAACCGCCGCCCGTGATTCGGCAACGAAAAAATGTGGATGTGAATATGGTGTGACCGAAACAAGCCGCTTCTGCTTTTTTTGAGGAGAGTTATCATGGGTAAATATGTTCTTGCCTGGATTCTGGGCGTACCCGCGTTTGTCTTAATAATAATTTACTTCTTGATGAATTGAGGGATGTTGATCTGCATTGCTGCTCTAGCTGGGCATTTCTTCTGGCCGGGGCGCGAGCCACTACCACTATCATAAAGGCGGTCCCGTGAGATATTTTTCAACATGCCAGGGTCTGGACATTGACCGGGATGGACGGCTGAATCGGGATGAGTTCGCTAAGGCGCCTCGCATCAGGTTGAAGTGATATCCCCCACCTGAACTTACCCGAACACCGCCTGGGCTGTGGGTCATCGGTTGTAGTTTTCGTCTCCTCATTCTCCTCGTTTCCTCGTTCTGCTGGAAGTTATCACTGTCATCAAAATACATTCATACTCGGTCTGACCGGGCAGGTATCGTTTTAGCTCTGGCAGCCAAAACCTGAACATCTTGTATTTAACGTGGATCGGGCATTTCGGCTACAATTCGCGAATGTATGCAATTAAAGCAATAACGACGCTGGATAACATGGTAGGCGAAGCCATCCTGGGCGAGACAAGCGGAAATATTTTTCTGGTCGGAATGATGGGTGCGGGAAAAACAACGGTTGGCAGGCTTCTGGCAAACTTTCTGGAAAAAAAGTTTTATGACTCGGACCGGGAAATCCAGAAGCGAACCGGCGTCAGCATACCCCTTATTTTTGAAATTGAGGGCGAGGCTGGTTTCCGCAAGCGGGAAACAGAAATGCTCTCCGAACTGGTGAAAACCGGAAATATTGTACTTGCCACAGGCGGCGGCGCAGTGTTAAGCGCGGAAAACCGCGAGATGCTGAAGCGTAGCGGCACCGTGATCTACTTGAGAGCCACAATCGATGATTTGTGGCGTCGAACGCGACATGACAAGAATCGTCCATTGCTCCAGACTCAGGATCCTCGCACGAAACTGACTGAACTTTATGCACAACGGGATCCCCTTTACCGGGAGACAGCGCATATCATCGTTGAAAGCGGAAAACGAAGTGCACGCCATCTGGCGCAATTGCTGGCACAGCAACTGGCCTGCTCCGGTTTGGGAATGGATGAAATTTGAAAAGAAGGGTTGCCGCAGCAGCAATGTACATTGATGTGCATTGCTTCGGCCCGGCGTCCTATAAATTGACAGGCTGATAAGTAGGGATGGGGACGGATAGCTCGGCTTACTCGTCCATTGGCGCCTCATCGGGAAACAGAACGTCGGTAAAACCGAATGTACGAAAATCAGTAATACGCATGGGGTAGAGAATGCCATTCAAATGGTCGCACTCGTGTTGTACGACACGGGCATGGAACCCGTCGACACTGCGATCGATGGATTCACCATACTGATCCGAACCCTGATAGCGCACGTTGGTAAAGCGTGGAACCATGCCGCGCATGCCTGGAACACTCAGACAGCCCTCCCAACCCTGTTCCATGGTCGTTGCCAGCGGCGTTAACACCGGATTCACCAGCACGGTATAAGGTACCTCCTCCGCATCAGGATAGCGTGGATTGCGCTTCACCCCGAAGATCACGACTTGCAGGCCGACTCCAATCTGAGGTGCAGCCAGTCCTGCGCCGTTGAGGGCTTCCATGGTGTCATGCATATCACGAATCAGGGCCTCGAGCTCGGGGGTGCCGAACGCCTCCACTTTGCGGGCCACTTCGAGCAATCCGGGATCGCCCATTCTCAAGACCGGCTTAATCGACATCGAGCTCCACCGCATGCTCGAGAATATTCCTGACACCCACCATCGCTTTCTCCAGAACAGCATGAGCATCTTCCAGACGAATCGCATGCACGCTCGTTTTACGTCCTGCAGCATAATTGGCCACTACCGTGATAGACGCATAGCAAAGGCCTAATTCCTTGGCGAGTGCCGCTTCGGGCATACCGGTCATCCCTACCATATCCACCCCGTCCCGTTCCATGCGATTGATTTCGGCGGCGGTTTCCAGCCGTGGCCCTTGAGTTGCGCCATAGACACCACCATCAATCACGTTTTCATTGGCGCGTGCCGCCGCCTCGAGCAAGCGTCCACGAGTCAGCTGGCAGTAGGGTTCGGTGAAATCGACATGAGTAACCGACTTGGCTGTGTTGTCGTGATAAGTATACTTGCGGCCGTGGGTATAATCGATAATCTGGTCGGGAACTGCAACCACGCCGGGTGTTAAATCCGAGCGGATGCCGCCTACCGAAGCAACAGCTATCACCCGGGTCAGTTCCAATGAGTGTAACGCCCAGAGGTTGGCACGGTAATTTACCTCATGAGGTGGAATGGTGTGTCCATAGCCGTGGCGCGCCAGGAATACAACCTCATGGTCATTGATTTTGCCGAAAGTCAGCGGGCTCGACGGTTCACCATAGGGTGTCGTCATAATGCGTCGATGCGATATCTCAAGACAGGCAAGCTGGGCCATACCTGTGCCACCGATGATTGCAAGCATGTCTTTCAGAAATCCAGAGAGATTGAAAAGTACCCTTGATCGCTTTTAAAAAAACCATGGCTCGCGAGCGTTCACTCCGCAGCTTTCATTCTTGTCGCATGTTAGCGAATTAGCAACGTTAGCGATTTTGCAGCCGCATATTTTTTCAGGTTTCTCCTACGCCTTCAAGGCGTAAATCGCGGGGAGATTCCGCCATGCGCCATAGATATCCATTCCGAAGCCAAACACAAAGCGATCCGGCAGCATGACACCCACAAAATCCGCGCTGATGGGCTTGGGTTTGCCTATGACCTTCTCAGCAAAAACAGCACTGTAGAAGGCTGTTGCGCCTTGGCTCATAACCCGTTCACGGATTGCCGCAAGCGTGATCCCTTCATCGAGGACGTCATCCAGCACTAACACTACCCTGTTTCGCACGTTCTCGGGAGGTGATACCTTCCAATTGATTTTACCACCCCGGGTTTCATTATCGTAGCGGCTGACATGGAGATAATCGAAATTGAGCGGAAATTCCAGCAGCGGCAGCAATTGACCGGTAAACACCACGGCGCCGCCCATTATGCTCAATACCAATGGATACCGATGCGATAGTGCCGCAGTAATCTCGGCTGCCATGTGTTTGACCGTCTGGGATACCACGTCAGCAGAAAATATCTGCTCCGCCGCGCCGAGGATCTTCTTCGCTTCTTCGCAAGAAAGCATCAGGTCAATATGGATATCAGTTGAAACCGTGAAAAGAAAAAAATCATCAAACAGAAGGAATGTCGCGGCATCTGGCATCCAGATAGTCGGAAAATTCCTGGCGCACTTCCGGATGCTCTAGCGCCAGCGCGATAGTGGCCTTGAGGTAACCTATCTTGCTTCCACAATCGTAACGGGTACCCGAGAATTCATACGCCAACGCGCGCTCTTCCAATAATAGCGAGGCGATGCCGTCCGTCAGTTGGATTTCCCCACCCGCACCGGGATCGATTTTTTCCAGATGCTCAAAAATCTTGGGAGTCAAAATATAACGGCCCACAACACCTAATGTTGAAGGTGCATTCTCTGGCTTGGGTTTTTCGACAATACCGGTGATAGGGTGCAGGCGGTTCATCCCCGGCCCGCATTTCACAATACCATAATTCACCGTATCTTCCGGCTCGACCTCTTGTACGGCCAGTATCGAGCAACCGTTCTGTTCATACACTCGGCACAACTGTTGCATGATTGGTTCGTCATCCGCAAGCAAGTCATCCGCAAGCAGTACTGCGAATGGTTCATTACCCACTGCAGGACGAGCACATAATATTGCATGGCCTAACCCGAGCGCTTCCGATTGACGGATATAGATGCAGGAAACATTTTTCGGCAAAATATTTCGCAGTACTTCCAGCGTTTCCGTTTTACCACGCGCTTCCAGCTCTGCTTCCATCTCGTAAGCTTTGTCGAAATGATCCTCGATAGCACGTTTATGACGGCCGGTTATAAAAATCATCTCTGTTATGCCCGCCGCCACGGCCTCTTCAACCGCATACTGGATCAACGGCTTATCCACCACGGGCATCATTTCTTTGGGGCTCGCCTTGGTGGCGGGGAGGAAACGGGTACCCATCCCTGCCACGGGGAAAACCGCTTTAGTTATTCTGGCCATGAACGCACTCGCTTAGTATTGGAATTTCAGGAAAATGAACTTGAATCAACCCTGTGAATCTCGCAATAATTGTAGCAATCCTGCCTCGTCAAGGACCGTTATTCCCAATTCAACAGCCTTGTCATACTTGCTGCCCGGGTCCGCACCAGCCACAACATAATCGGTTTTCGCCGAAACGCTGCCTGTTACTCTTCCCCCAACGGCTTCTATTCTTTCCTTGGCATCTTCTCGTGTCAGATTCGGCAGGCTCCCCGTCAACACGAAAATCTTGCCGCCGGCTTTGCCCATATCCGAGGTACCGTCGAAACTCGCCTTCGCCTGGATGCCCTCGTCCTCTTTCCACCGTACTCCGCTGGCGCGCAATTGCTCGATAACTTCGAGATTGTGTCTTTCGCCAAAAAAATCGGCAATGCTCTCAGCCACCACGGGACCAATATTCGGCACCAGGCGCAAACTTTCCGCATCCGCTGCGATCAACCTGTCCAGACCGCCGAAGTACCGGGCCAGATCCTTGGCAGTGGTCTCGCCCACATTACGGATACCCAACGAATAAATAAATCGGGCCAGTGTGGTACTTTTACTTTTTTCGATGGCGCTTATGGTATTGCCTGCGGATTTGTCCGCCATTCTCTCCAGGGCGGCAAGTCCGGTTATACCCAGTTTATAAAGATCCGCCGGCGTTCTGATAATGGCGTTATCTACCAGTTGCTCCACGAGCTTATCGCCCAAGCCGTTGATATCCATAGCGCGGCGTGAGGCAAAATGCAAAATCGACTGTTTTCGCTGCGCCGGACAGAACAGCCCGCCCGTGCAACGGGTTAACGCCTCACCGGGCAGGCGCATCGCTTTCGAGCCACATACCGGGCAGTGATCAGGCATAACGAATGGCCTTGCATGCGGCGGCCGGCTCTCCTTCTGTACTGACACCACTTCGGGAATCACATCGCCCGCCCGCCGCACTGTTACCGTATCCCCGATCATGACATCTTTACGCCTGATTTCATCCTCGTTGTGCAGCGTTGCATTGGTAACGGTGGCGCCCCCCACAAACACCGGTTTCAATCGCGCAACTGGCGTCATGGCGCCGGTTCTACCGACTTGTACGTCGATTCCCAGCAATTCCGTTATCGCTTCCTGCGCCGGAAATTTATGAGCAAGGGCAAACCGGGGGGCACGTGACACAAACCCGAGCTTCTCCTGCTGCGCGAGATCGTTGACCTTATATACCGTGCCATCGATATCGTACGGCAGGCGTTCGCGCTTTATGCGTATTTCCCGGTGATATTCCAGCAATGCCGCCACACCGGTTACGGTACTGCGTTCTTGCGCAACCGGAAAACGCAGCGACGCAAGGTAGTCCGTTATATGATGATGTTTATCACGAGGCACGCTTCCGCCTTCAAAAGCGCCGATGCCATATGCGAAGAACCTCAGTCTACGGTTTGCCGTAATGGCGGGATCGAGCTGGCGTAGTGCACCTGCTGCGGCATTGCGGGGATTGATGAACTCCTTTTCATTTTTTGTGCGCTGTTGCCGATTAAGTTTCTCGAAATCAGCCTTCAACATCAGTACCTCGCCACGCACTTCGAGAAAGGAAGGGGTGTCACCGATACCAGCGTCGGTTTTAAGCGCCAAAGGAATAGATTGGACTGTGCGTAAATTCAGGGTGACATCTTCGCCAACATAGCCATCGCCACGGGTGGCGCCCGTCCTGAATATACCGTTTTCATAACACAGGCTTACCGCCAGACCGTCGAATTTGGGCTCCACCGCATACTCCACGCAGCTCACCCCCAAGGTCTGGCGCACGCGCCGGTCAAACGCCTCCACCTCCGCCGGTTCAAATGCATTGCCGAGGGAGAGCATCGGGATGCGATGGACAATCTGGGGAAACTCAGTGAGCGCAGCAGCGCCTATGCGCTGGGTAGGGGAATCAGACGTAACGAGTTGCGGATAGCGCTGTTCGAGTTCCTGCAATTCCCGGAATAGCTTGTCGTACTCCGCGTCCGGAATAGTCGGGGTATTCTGTGCGTAGTAGCTATAATTATGCAGTTCGATATTGCCGCGCAGTTCCTGTATGCGGCGCGCTACTTGGGAGACTTCATCCGGACGCTCACTCACGCAAACAGCCTCAGCGCAGTTTCGCCACCGGCAGGAATATTGCGCGACAGCATGGTGGACTGTATTGCAATTAATTGCTGTTTGATTTTGCGGATGCCGCTGTCGCTCAAAGGTATGCGATTATCATCCACCATGACCCCCCCGAGATTGTCCGTGAAAACACCGGCGAGATGCATCATTTGCCCAAAAACGGCTTCGCCGTTTGCTACGCCCGGTACGTCAAGAAGAAATGTAATACCACGCGTCGTGAGCGTGCGGACGCTGCCAGGGAGAAAAGGAGAGGGTTCATAATTGCCGAGGGAAAATAAGACCACATTATTTTCGTCACGGTAATGAAACAGGCCTTCGGCGCCCAGCTTGAAACCTGACGTTTCTGCCAGGACGCGAATTTTGGCGCCGGTAAACACGCTGTTATCCTTGCTGATAATGTTGATGCCTACCATGACGTCCACCTGGGTGCAGAATTCGTCAAGTAATATTGCTCGCGCATACGCCTTATGTATATTAGGGCAATTTACCGCTGCCGCCACATGCGTGGCGAAATTTTCCGCCATGTCGCGAAATTCGGACAAACTGACTTCGCTTACCGGACCGGCTCGATCGGCGAGTTGCAGGCAACCGCGCAGATGGGTATAGCCACCCTTGCCGTTGGCCTCTGTTGTAATTTCTTCCCAAAATGCTTCCGTGCTTCTCTGCCCCAGCCACCGCACGGGCTTGCTGAAATCGAATTTTCGCTGTAACACCTCTGCCAGGCTCGAATTCATGATCGGTTTTTCGCTACGGATTTCAATCACATAATCCACACTATCCGGGGAGTTATCCTCCTCAAGCGGCGCTGGCTCCTGCTCAACCGCCGTTACGGCCCTGACCGGGCCTATGGCCGGTTCCGGCCTAGGTCGGGCAGTTTCCGCAGCCTCCGCCGGTTCTTCGCATGATTCTTCGATTGATTCTTCTACTGCTGGTTCTTCATTTGGCCCTTCGTTAGTTTCTTCGATCGGTTTTTCGGTTGATTCCCCCCGGGGCTCCATCCGGGGTTCTTGCAAGAACGCCTTATCGAGCTGCGGTTCAATCCTTTCATTTTGTTCGCCGGACAGGGTTTCTCTCAGCAATACGTCCTCATGTTTTGGCCCGAACGCTTCTTCCGCGCCCTGCCGATAGCGGCGTTGCTGCATCCAGTTAAAAAGGACAACACCCATAACCACGATGATTCCAATGGCTATCAAGCTGATTTGCAATTCGCTCATGTTCATCATATGTTCAAGTCGCCATGGAAGCGCTACTCAGCCTGACAGCCTCTTCGATTTCTACCGCAACCACCCGTGAAACGCCTTTTTCCTGCATGGTGACGCCAATTAATTGCTGAGCGATGCCCATCGTGATCTTATTGTGACTGATAAATACGAACTGGGTCCGAAGCGACATCTTCCGCACCAGATTGCAGAACCGCTCGGTGTTGCTATCATCCAGAGGGGCATCCACTTCATCCAACAGGCAAAACGGCGCGGGATTGAGCTGAAACAGCGAGAACACAAATGCCAGCGCAGTGAGCGCTTTTTCACCGCCGGACAGAAGGTTGATGGAACTGTTCTTCTTACCCGGTGGTTGGGCGAAAATTTGTATGCCTGCATCAAGAATTTCCTCCCCTCTCAATATCAGCTTCGCCTGCCCGCCACCGAACATGGTGGGGAACATATCTTCCAGATGGCCGTTGACCTTTTCGACCGTTTCCAGCAGTCGTTCGCGGGTTTCACGATCTATTTGCCGGATGGCATTCTTAAGCGTCTCCGATGCCTCCTCCAGATCCTGCGATTGTGAATCCAGATAGGTTTTGCGCGTCTGGCAAGATTCCAGCTCATCGAGCGCACCTGGATTAACCGCTCCCAAGGCAGCGATTTCTCCATTCATTCGGTTTATCTCGGCCTGCAAAGCGAAAGGCCGTGTTTTCCCGAGGGAGTGGATCAGTTCCTGCTCCGAGGCACCTGATTCCTTTAACTGCTCGCCAAACTGATCCTCGGCAATTCGCGCCTCTTGTTCCTTGAGGCGCACCTGGTTGATGCCTTCCCGCAGCGGGTGCAATTTTTGCTCGGAAGTCATGCGCTCCTGCTCTATTTCCCGCAGTTCACTGGCTGCATCTTCAAGGGCATTGCGCGCAACCGCCAATCTCTCTTCACGCTGTTCACGCAACGCCAGTCGTTCCTGAAGCAGACTGCTCAGTTGCGTTTCATCAAAATCACTCTGCGTGGCTTGCAATTTTTCCAGATGAGCTTCGAGCTCAACGGCATTTTCACCAATATACCGAATGGAATTTTCCGCTTCCGCAATTTTATTCAAGCAGGTTTTTTCGTGAAATGCCCCCTCCTGCATTTCCTTCTCGGCAATCCGTACGCGCTGGCGCTGTGCATCCAAAAACTGTTCCGCTGCTTCCCGCGCTTGTTTTTCCTTTTGTACCTGCTGTTGCAGCGCTTCGGCCTGAACCCGATACCGCATCAATTTTTCTTCGGCCTCCTGCTTCCGGAAGGACTCTGCCGTTGCCTGCTGCCCGATTTCAGCCAGTTCGCTGTCAATCTGCTTATGCCGCTGACTAGTACGGTCAGCGAGTTGAGTGAGCTTCAACGCCTGCATTTGTACGTTGTGATGCAGTTGCTGGAGATCCCCGATATCATCACGCAGACAAGACACGGACGATTCGAGCGCATGGCAGGCTTCCTCCGCCATATCCAGCTCGGCTTTCTCATCCGCGAGGCTTACTCTCAGCGCATCCGCTTCGACTTTAATCTGGGCTATCTCGCGTTGCCGGGCGAGTACGCCATGTAACTGCGAATCGGGAGCATAATAGGTAAGACTGTGGCATGTAATCATATGGCCCTCGCGAGTGACCAGCAATTCACGCGAAGATAAACTTGTTCGTTGCGAAAGACCAGTCCGCACATCCTCGGCCACGAATATTCCACCCAGCCATTCGTCCAGCACAGGTTTTGTTTCTGCATGATCGCAAGCCAGATACGATTGCAACGGTATCCAACTCTCCCTTCCTCTCGGGTCTTGCTGTTGTTCGCCCGATATTCCCTGTAACCCTTGGGTCGCTGGCCTGGCTAACTCGAACAGCGTCCATTTTCCCGGAGGAGGATCGTCCGCCCACTCACGCGCCATCTCCAATTGGCCGAGCCGCACACTGTTCAGGCGCTCGCGCAGCACCGCTTCAAGCGCATCTTCCCACCCTTTCTCAATCTGGATGTGTTGCCACAAACGCGGCAGTGTATCGAGCTGATGCCTGGCGATCCATGCGCTCAGTCCCTCGCTGCCTTCGAGACGGCTCTGCAAGCGCTCCAAGGCGCCAAGCCGCGCTTCAGTCCGTACAATCTGTTGCTCCAGCATTTGCACTTTACGCGAAAACTCACCTTTCACTTCCTCGGCATTCAGCAGCAGGCTTTCAGTTTGCGAGAGCGTTTCCTGTTTGTTTTTGAGATCAGCCGCGCTGGCCTCCGCTTGCCGGGCTAAACCGGATAGTGTTTCGATTTCCGGTTGGGGCGAGGAATTTCGCTCAGCCGTTAGCCGTACTCGTCGCAACTCAAGCTGCTGGAAGTTTTTTGCCGCGTGTGCCCGATTACTTTCTTCCAGTTGACCAGCCTGCTCAACCAGCAACACCTCACGCTGTGTTTCGGTAAATTTCTCCTGGCATAAGCGAAAAGTGGAGTCCGCCACCGGCAATTTTTCGTTCTCTGCCACAGCTTTTTGTTTGCCGGCTTCACGAGCCAAGCGCGCCCGTTCAAATTCCCCACGCCAGCGGCTCAAACTTTCAGCCGCATCTTCCACTTGTTTTTTGTGGTTCTCAAGCTGGCTCTTCACTGCCTTGATTTGTTGCGCCATGCGATGATGGTTTTCACGCACATGCCGGATTTGCTGTTCGGTATGTGCCACTTCCGCATTGGCTGTATAAAGCTCGCCCTGATACTCATGCAGGAGGTCGCCCATGGCATAATGATGAGCGCGCTTCTCTTCCAGGCGTTTTTCTGCATCGCGCAGGCTCGCGCTTTCCATTTCCAGCGAAGTCTGCAGCGATCGGAGCTCTTTTTCCGCAAGGGTACGTTGCGTGGCGGCTTCCTGTTTGCGGGCGCACCATAAAAGATTTTGCGCTTTATGCAATTGATCTTTCAAGTCATTAAAGCGTCGGGCCACCTCGGCCTGTCGTTCCAGGCGTATTAACTGCTTTTCCAGTTCCTGGCAAATATCGCTTATCCGCAGAAGGTTGTCGCGTGTATCGGCCAGGCGCGATTCAGTTTCACGGCGGCGCTCGCGATATCTGGAAATGCCTGCTGCCTCCTCCAGAAGTACGCGCAACTCCTCCGGCCTTGCTTCGATAATGCGGGAAATCATTCCCTGCTCGATAATGGCGTAGCCACGCCCACCCACTCCAGTGCCAAGAAAGATATCCGCGACGTCCCGCCGGCGGACATGGATATTATTGATGTGATAGGTTGATTCACCATCGCGACGCAATATTCGCTTGATGGAAATCTCCGCATAGCTCGACCACTGCCCGGCCGCCCTGCCAAGATTGTTGTCGAACATCAGCTCTACGCTGGCTCTTCCCACTGGTTTGCGATTCGCGGAACCGTTAAAAATCACATCCTGCATGGATTCGCCGCGCAACGCAGACGCGCGCGATTCGCCCAAGACCCAGCGCACGGCGTCGATCACATTGGATTTTCCGCAGCCATTGGGGCCCACAACCCCGACCAGATCCCCTGGAAGGGGAATCTCGGTAGGGTCGACAAAGGATTTGAACCCGGCTAGTTTGATGCGGGAGAGACGCAACTTGTCGTTCGCAACCAGTTATAATTGAGCAGATCGAAAAGATAGCCTTGAAAAAAACCCTGAAGTTATTTTGGGCTATTGTGCAACGACCACACCCCAGGGTAGACAATTCTAACCGATTTGAAAGAGATAAGAGAATGCCCAGCAACCCCACGACCGACTTGGAAGTTTTTCCGAACCCCGCACCGGCGCGGGATTATCATATTCATATGGAAATTCCGGAGTTTACCTGCCTTTGTCCAAAAACCGGACAACCGGATTTTGCCACCCTGATTCTGGATTACATTCCAAACGTAAACTGCGTCGAGCTTAAAAGCCTCAAGCTCTACATCTGGTCTTATCGGAATGAAAAAGCGTTTCACGAGGCCGTAACCAACCGTATTGCCGATGACCTCGTTGCCGTCCTGGAGCCAAGGTATCTACGTCTCACTGCCAAATTTTATGTGCGCGGCGGTATTTTTACCAATGTTATCGCAGAACATCGGAAACCAGGGTGGCAACCACTGCCGGCGGTAGAGCTGGCGGCATTCGGGGCTCAACCTGCAACACGAGGATAAATTTCTTGTCTGGGCCGTAGCAGCCATGCACGGGGCAGGTCCCGCCGTTATAGCTCACCTATTGCTTTTTAATGGGATTGATATCCGTTTAGCGATTGCTGCAACGGAATAATGCCTTGTGCAGCTTGATTAAACCTAAATCCGGTAGTTGACCGCTCATTTAATGGATCAGTGTTATGATTAATAACAATATTTCATATTATTTGACACTCACCTTCCGGGTGAGGCCGCTACGGAGTGAATTGCACAGTTTTTGCGGCACATGGCTGCGTTGCAACTCCTTGGAATGGAACGGCGCCCCGAAGCGTCGCCCGAGGGGCCCCGCGAAGCGGGGATCGGGCAGCGCAGGGGATGCCGCGATCGCGTTCCACACGCAAGCGGGGACCCGCATACCGCTTCGGGGTCGCACCTTCCTGCGGAAGGCACTGCTCCGCCCTGCGCGGTTGTATTCCGCGTCATTGCGCCTTGCCCTGCACCCCAAAAACCGTACACTTCACCCCGTCCAACTACCGGATTTAGGTTCAATTTTAGAATGAGGCCTTACCCCGACGAATTTTCTCCAAATAAAACCTCGGCAAAAGGTCAATAATAACCATGGAAGTTCAACGGCTCACTTTAGTTTTGATTACCAGTCTCACGCTGACAGCCGCGAGTCTCGCAGCAAATGCAGAAGAACATGCTGGTCAGTCGATTGCGGAGCTTGCGCACGACAAATCGAACACGCTTCCCATCGCAGAAAGCGATCCAGTCATTCCCACCATTGAAGCGAGCCCGCCCGCGCGCAAGATAGCGCCTCCTCTCCCCATTGATTTATGGCAACGCATTCGCAATGGCTTCGCCATGGCTAAACTGGATGGTGAAAAGGTGCGCAGCAACGAAGATTTTTACGTTGATCGTCCTGAATATATGAAGCGCATCGTCGAGCGCGGTAAACGCTACCTCTTTCATATCGTTGAAGAGGTGGAGCGCCGCGGCATGCCTGCCGAGATCGCCCTGCTGCCTATTATCGAAAGTGCTTTCAATCCAAAGGCCTATTCCAATCGAAGTGCCGCCGGCATCTGGCAGTTCATCCCATCCACGGGGAAGAATTATGGCTTGAAACAGAATTGGTGGTATGACGAACGTCGAGACATAGTCACCGCCACCGGCGCCGCACTTGATTATCTGCAAAACCTCCATCGCATCTTCGGCAGTTGGGAGCTGGTACTGGCTTCATATAATTGGGGTGAAGGTGCGGTGGGACGTTCGCTCATGAAGAACCGCAGCAGCGGACTTCCGGAGGATTTTCATAATATCGCGCTGCCGCCTGAAACCCGAAACTATGTTCCCAGACTGATCGCAATCAGAAATATTATCTTGAACCCGGCCGCCTTCGGGATAGAGCTTGAATCCATTCCCAACGAGCCTTATTTCGGCCAGGTCGAAGCGACCCGTCATATCGACGTAAAGGTGGCAGCGAAGCTTGCCGAAATTTCCGTGGATGAGTTTAAAGCGCTTAATCCAGGCCACAACCGGCCGGTCATTAATATCGACGGATCGCGCACGCTGCTGCTTCCGGCGGAAAAAGTGGATGTCTTTGTGGAAAATCTGAAAATTCATGACAGACCCCTGGTATCGTGGCAAGCCTACGAAGCAAAAAAAGACGAGACGATCGAAAAAATCTCTGCTCGGTATGGGATCAGCGTCGGGCGACTGAAGGAAATCAACGATATTGATACGAGCGGCGCGATAACGGCAGGACAGATTTTGCTCGTTCCCCGTAACGGGAGCGCTGAAGGTATGGATATTTCGGTTATGAGCGACAAACCCGCCACGCCGAAAATGCTCGAACACAGCTTCGTCTACGCTGTCAGAAAAGGCGATTCGCTCCTGGGCATTGCCAAACGCCATGATGTCACGATAGAGCAAATAAGGTCATGGAACGGGGGTACGGGCCGTCTGCTGCAAATCGGTCAGAAGCTCACGCTCAAGCACAAATTCGCGGACAAGACCGTGCTGCCCGCTGCCAAGGAGAAACTTGCCTTGCCGGAAAAAAAACGCATGTGAGTGTGTTCATCGAACGGAAGGCTTATTACTCGCATTGACTCTTGAAACAAGCTCGGACTGGCCCTCGAAATAAGCTGCGGCGTCAAGAATGGGCTTGGGGTCGCCGCCTTGTCGGGCGATAATCTCCGCCGTCTCTTTATAACCCTTCGCCAGGGATTCTGCCTGTTTGGGAAACAACGGCTCTCCTGTTTTTAGCTTGAAGTCATTTGCCTTTCGTATCTTCTTTCTAGCCTCATCACTGGCTTGCTGAGTTGCGTCATCAGTTTTTTTCGATGCCGTCTGTGCCGCCACCGGGGTTCCTGTGACAATGAAAACGGAAAGCGCAATAACCAGCAGGATGCGAAAAGCCAAGAAGCGTTGCATACTCATTGGGTCAACCCGCGGTCGACAACGTGCGCCGTTGCGTTTGTATCTACGTTGACAGCGCGGATAAATTGGCCCCCGTACAGCTCTCCACCAGAGAGTCCCGTGACACGAAGGTTCGGTACAGCTTTGTTTGCAGACAGGATAATCTGATTGGTCGTGCGATTCCATTGCGCGTGGATAATCGCAGACTTGACGTTGAGACTTTCCGCGGTACCGTCACCGATCAGATAATATGGTAAATTCCTGACGGGCAAATTGAATAGTTGCTCATATTCCACGAAAACCGCATTCAGCCAGTCAAATTCCAGTGTATTACCGCTTTCGTCGTATTTAGCCAAGTTCGCCTGATGGAAAAAATGAGGCCACATATTGAATGTCAGCATATGCCGTAACGCCATATCTGCTTCCACCATGAGGATTTCAGCATAATTCCGGGGAGAGCAGATAGCTTCGGGTATTTCACATGGATTTCGTCCCGCATTGATAAATCTCCCATTGTAAATATAGTTGTACTCATCTTCCAACTGGGATGGATTCGTCACGTTATAGAAAATATTGGTTGGCCAGCGTGGCAACATCAGTCGATCCGTTCCGCTGCCGTCTTCGTACTGAGCGATATATTGTTCGACGTTCTCCGCCCGTTGCGATGCGTCGGCACCGAGATACTCCACGCCCACGCTGGCGGCCGCTTCAAGGAATAGCGGATTGGCGCCACCCGCATCAAATGCTATGTCATCAGCTTGAAGGTCAAACATATCAGGGTGCAAAGCAGGATCCTCCGTGCATTTGCGGTCTCTCAAGCCCGAGTGGGCGCCGCTTATCAGCACTCGGTTGTTTTGACTTCTCTCGGGAAGATCCAGAAGCGCCCAAACCGCCTGGTTCTTGGTAATTTCCGCGCGGATGGCCGCGACGTTGGTAAATCTAGCCTCATCGCAGGGGGCATCCGCTGGAATCGGCGCCTTATCCAAATCCGCGTGAGTGAAGGTATGGTTGATAAAACGAAAATCTGCTTTGTTGGCCACTACCGCCGCAACCAGGTCTTCCGTCAAGTTCGCGGCCAGCGGCGCCGCTTCTGGATCGACAACCGCGCCCGCACCGTTGAATGGAAAATCCAGCTTGAAATTACCGGCTAGTGGATGTGCGACACGAAACGCCTGCTGTCTACGCACTGTATTGTCGATGTCAGCACTGTTCAAGCGATAGGTCATGACGGGATGTTCTTTTTTGAGACCGGGATTCCATAATTTACTATGGCGAAACAAGTCGTCCATATGGGCAGCCATATAGACAAAGCGTGAGCCCACGAATATGCCTTGCGTCACCCAGTTGATGAACTCGTAGGCCAAAACATTGGAATGGACCAGGAACGACGCGTTAGTGATAGTCGAGATCATAACCTCGCGTACAGGCGTTGCCTGGGAAGGCATCATGTATCGCACAATCGATATCAGCGCCTCGCCATTTCGGGTTCGCAGAATGGGATCGACATGCGGTATGGAACCGTCCCGCAGGCGGTTGGCATCATTTCGAGGGTTGGTCGCGAAGGCAAAGTCCGTAATTTGAAATGGACTCGCCTGGTTCACATACTCAAAAATCTCCTTGCTATAGGCGGCAGGCACCGTCCACTTGGCATCGAAGTCATTGCCGCTTGACGAATAGACAAGACCATAATCCAGGTAGACTCCATGAGGAGGTTGCGGATCCGTATAGGTGGCTGGCCATCCTGACAGTACCGCTTGGCGGACGCCGAAGTTTTTCTGGTAATTATGCAGTATGTCCCATTCCGATGGCGTGAAGTTTGGAACCAGATCGGCGTCGGTAAGGATGACGCCGTTATAGTTGCCTACACAGCCTGCATCCTCAGCCTTGCAACCGACGCCGGCCGAAGATGAGGCGAGCATGGCGGCCGTTAAATCCTGTGTCCGGGCATTCAATACATCGTATGACACTTCCATTTCGTCAAGGACGGGGCCGATGTAGGCGAATCCCAGATCTTCCGCTACCTCACCTGTCGTGATGACCAGTATTCTTAGCTTGACGGCATTATCAGAAAATGCGGGTGGCGCCACAGCAGCTAAAGCCAGCCATATTCCCGCCGAAACCAGCAGCAAGCGTTTTATGCCCAGGCTCCGCTTCATCAATGAAATCTCCTTATCGCAGACGAAAACCAAAAGATTCCGATAAATTCCTCAAGATTAAACCCAGATAATCCATTAGGACGCGAGATGATGGCGAGGCAGGTTGCGAGACAGTTTTGCCGGTTGGGAGAAGTCCATAGCTTGGTCTATGGACGCCGAGCAAGCGGCGAAAATGGCCGCAAACTGACCGCCGGCACTCGCGTAGGCTCGCAGAGCCGCCTAATGAATTATCTGGGTTTAAGATTGATTCCGTCCATGAACCTCACACACCATCGCCACCCCTTGATCAACAATAAGTCGCACACTCGGATTTGACAAGAAAACCTACGCCAGATTCTCCGACATTACTATAAATAATAGCCGGCTATTATATTGCCCCGCCCAGCAAGAAGAAGAAAAAAGAGAAGGAAGCCCCCGAAGCAAAAACCCGGATATGTCCGCGTAAAAGATATAGTTCGCCGCTCCCGTTCTGCATCCTTTAAAGGAAACGCGACGAGCAAGCATTGGATCAATAATCGGCATCTACCGACAGCTCCAATTTTTGAGAAAACTTCCGATACTTATCCTGATTGCTTCCGGCCACTTTTACGCGCGATGAAGAGACCGATAAAGCCAAGCGCAAGAAGCGCTAATGTCGACGGTTCCGGAACAGTGCTGATTTCATTGGGGATGATTCCGTCCTCGCCCTGATTTCCGTTTCCACCAGCCCCGCCGCCATCGGCACCGCCCATGCCGGAACCACCACCCGCACCCCCACCTTCCGGATTGTCAAAATCGAACCCGCTATCGGCATCCTCGTTACCTGCTATACCAGTACCAGGGTTAGCACTATCGGAACCTGTATCGGCGCCAGCGCCTCCAGCGTCGCTTTGGCCAGTACCACCACCGCCTCCGCTTCCACCAAGGCCGCCACCGCCACCGAAGCCGCTACCATCCATAATGCTCTTTTGGGGACCCAAGCCAGCACTTCCGCCACCCCCGGGCATTGAGACTCGGCCCCTGCCACCCCTGCCAGAACCGCTACCGCCGCCCGACCCAATCTCTTCGGAGCAAAGACTTCCTCCTCGCTTGTGCGACTGCTCCTGGCGCGGTTGCAGACAATCATCTCGCGAACTTTGCCGAACTATTGCAGGCGCCGCAGCCGGTGAGGTTTTCCGAATAAATGCCTGTGAATGTTTTTCGACTGTTAGCGGGTCCTCCAGTGAAATACCTAACAGGGCAAAAAATTCATCAGCGGCGTTTTTATCATCACCTGATCCGACAATATGCGCTGCGTCGATGAAATCCGCAAACGGATGGTCCAGGATGAGAAAACTCATCATATCCTGACCCTGCAAATCATTTCCAAAGACCAAGTGAACGCCATAAAATATACCGATTCCGCCCGGATAATCAGTCAATGGCGCAGCATTCGCGGCAGTAGGCTGATTCCACGAGAGAGGATTTGCAAGTATCGGAACATCATCCACCCTCGTGCTGATCCTGGTGAGGCTGCCGTATTGCGCGTCATGGGCATCTCCATCCAAAGAACGCGCAAAGTCGAGCTGAAATATGGGAATTGCATGGGTGCTTGCAGAAAATAAAAGTATTAGAAATACCCCTGCTCGCAAGAAAATTTTTATGCTCACGCTACGCGTACTCCGATTTACCGATGCTCATCTGATAACTGAGGTAAAAACTTGAAGATCAATGCAGTCCGGGCAGTGTGATCAGGATTCAAGCCCAAGAAAAAAACCTTTCAAGTCATGTGCGCATCGTAACAACCTCGGCAGTAGGGTCAATTGGACCTTGGTACACCTTCAGGGCGCAAATGGATCACTACGTCCCGAGTTCAAGGACAAATTGACACTCCATCCTATCGGCGTCGCGAGCAGTACGGACGAAGCCGGTGAGGGCAGGAAGGAAAAAACAGTTAACGGTGAGTACCGGGCGGGAAGATGTACTAACGGACGTGCAGGGCGGGAATGAATAACTACTTTGGAGAAGTGCGTGGCAATCGATCATCCGCTCTTCAGGCGGCACGGCACCAAAACCGCAGCCCATCCAGCATGGACGATCGGAATCACACCAATACACATCGGGATAGCAAGATGTAACCGGCTATTTGATGACGTCACCGTCTGTCGCCAGAAGCGAAGATTAAACGACCATGGTAGTGATACAGACTCATTCAGGAAGGAAAATCTTGACCTGGGCGAACTTGCCTGCTCTTCATGACAGCTGCGGCAAATGTGGGAATTATGACAAACGTCCCATCCTGCCGCTTTGGTAATCGGTAATCGCCTGCCTGATTTCCTCTGGCTTGTTCATAACGAAAGGGCCGCTTCCCACAATCGGTTCATCGATCGGCTCGCCGCAAAGCAGCAGCACCGTTGCATTTTGTGCGCTATCCATGCAAATTTGGTCGCCAGCCCGATCAAACAGGCCAACCTCTGCCGCCCGGATCGTTTCAGAGCCGTTCACGTTTACCGACCCTTTGAGCACCACCAGCAACGTGGTGTACCCTTCGGGTGTCGGGAGGCAGAACGGCTGCTCGCTCGCCAGATGAAGATCCCACACATGAATCGGCGTAAACGTTCGCGCAGGTCCCTTTATACCGCCAAACTCGCCGGCGATGACGCGCAGCGTTCCATAACCGCTGGGAAGATTCAGTGCGGGAATCTGGCTATTCGATATGCTTTGGTAGCGCGGTGGGGAACTCTTGTCTTTTGCGGGCAGATTGACCCACAACTGCACCATTTCCAGCATACCGCCTTGCCGCGCAAAATCGCCGCCATGAAATTCTTCATGAACCAGGCCGGACGCCGCCGTCATCCATTGCACGTCACCGGGGCCAATAATGCCACCGCTGCCGGAACTGTCGCGATGCTCCACCTCGCCGCTATATACGATAGTGACCGTCTCGAATCCGCGATGCGGGTGTTCGCCGACACCCAGGCGTTTTTCCGTCGGCGGAAATTCCATGGGGCCAGCATGATCGAGAAGCAGAAAAGGGGTGATCATCGGCCCCAGGTTCGAATAAGCGAAAAGCGTTCGCACGGGGAAGCCGTCGCCAACCCAGTGCTGCTCTCCCCCGCGCTGGACGCGCGATAATTTCTTGGTGGTGTTCCCGACCGCCATTTCAAGTATCCTCATGATGTTCTCCCGCTTCAAGGTGAATGTAGGTTAATGAGTTACTGACCTGGAAAACACGTTCAGGACAATCACGCCAGCGACGATAAGCGCCAGTCCAAGTATAGCGGGGCCATCGAGTGTTTGCCCGAAAACGAACCAGGCAATAAGCGTGACGAGCACGATGCCGGCGCCAGACCAGATAGCGTAGGCGATTCCCACGGGGATTGTGCGCAAGGTAAGAGACAGGAAAAAGAAGGCGGCGGCGTAGCCCGCTATCACTACAAGGGACGGCCACAGCTGCGTGAATCCGTTACTCGACTTCAAAGCGGAAGTCGCAATGACTTCACTGGTAATTGCGATGGAAAGGAAAAGCCATTGCATTGCCGGCTCCTGCCTGATCGGGCACCCGAAATTGACCTTATCGACATAATACCCCAAGTGGCAACATCGGTGATAATCGAAAGGCTACCCAGGTATTTTATGTGCGCCACCGTACCGACCAGATTTTTGCTCCTCAATAATGTTCAAGAATTCAGACGTGCGGCTGCTGGAAATGATAATCCATGAGTTGCAAGCTAAAAAAAGCAAAAGCTACAGAACTACCTCATCCTCAAACAAGACTTTAAAAAAGGGAAATACCGTGCGATATCTTTCCATCATCGCAGCGACGCTGTTGTTTTTTACATCAACGGTCAACGCTGCGGTAACCGAGGACGCCTATATTGCCGGTTATGCCGCTGGGATTCTCAAGCATGGCTTCAAGGTCGAAATTCCGACGTTGATCGTGCGGAATGGCATCATTACAGTGCCGGCAAATAAACTGACACCGGACAACCGTATCTCGATTGTGCAGGCACTGGCACAGATTCCGGGAGTCACTGGGGTGACTGTGTCGGAAAGTATTGCTGGTGGTCCCGCTCAGCGCGATGCGTTCAAACCTATTCAGCAACCTGCCGCTACCTAGCGGGGGCCGGCGCCAGAAGAGGCAGTTGCGAGTGAAGGAGTACCCGCAGCGGGTCCGGCGGTTCTCGCCACCGGAATGCTGCCTGAAGGTCATCTGTTCAAACCATTGCTGGCTGATCCCCGATGGGCCCATTTCTCGGCCGCATATCGTAATTATGTCGGAAACAACATTGATGGAAATAGCAATGGCGCTGTCAGCTTCGGGGAAACGATCCCGTTCTACCGCGGTAATTTCGGAAAATCCACGGTGCAATGGGAAGCCGGCCTCCAGGCCGCTGTCTTCAGCGACTTCAATCTCGGTGCGCCCTCTGCGGATCTCATCAATACCGATTTTATCGCTTCGGCCTACGGAAGTATGCGAGCAGGCAACTTTTCCGCTTTCGGCCGCATCTATCACCAGAGCTCACATCTTGGCGACGAGTTTTTGCTGCGCAGGTTAACCGATTTCGAGCGGATCAACCTCAGCTATGAAGGAGCCGATCTCAGGCTGTCGTATGAGCTCCCGTATGGACTACGAGTCTACGGCGGAGGAGGAGGCATCTTTCACAAGGAACCGTCGACAATCAAACCCTGGTCAATACAATATGGCGTCGAGTTCAGAAGTCCCTGGCGCATCGAGTCTGTATCAATGAGACCAATCGCAGCGGTTGACATCAAAAACCATGAACAGAATAACTGGAACGCCGATGTATCCGCGAGGGCAGGTGTACAATTGGATCACTTCCAGGCATTTGGTCGGAAACTCCTGTTCCTGGTAGAATATTTTCATGGAAATTCTCCCACCGGGCAATTTTTCAGACAAAGAGTCGACTACCTTGGTTTCGGCGCGCACTACCATTTTTAAACTGGTCAGCAAATGCTGAATGGATGCCCGTCCGGGAGTTGCACTTCAACCTAACTATTCAGTCGGACGGACTATTGCTGAACAGGTCGATGAACCCTGACTGCAGTGTACTCCGGTAGCGGCTGTTCCAAGATTTCCTGACGCATGTCCAACACCATCCAGCGGGTCTATCCGTCGCATGCTTTCGATGCCCTGCTCGGGCACGGCTTCCATCCCGTACTGGCTCGCGTTTTTGCTGCACGCGGTATCGAAGAACCAGCCCAGCTCGAAGTGGACTGGTCTAAACTGATCCCATTCGATCGCCTGAAGAATGTTTCATTAATGGCGCGATTTCTTGCCGAGGCAATCCTCGCTCGAAAACGTTTCCTGATCGTAGCCGATTATGATTCCGACGGTGCCACCGCATGCGCAGTCGGCATCCGTGCCTTGAGGCAGTTCGGCGCGGTAGTCGATTATCTTGTTCCCAACCGCTTCGAATACGGTTATGGTCTCACGCCGGAGATCGTGCGTCTTGCAGCCGGTGCCACAGGCGCAACCGCAACCGACGGGGCAACCCGTCCCGATATACTGATCACAGTGGATAATGGCATAGCCAGCGTGGAAGGCGTTGCTGAAGCTAACCGGCTCGGTATGCAAGTGCTCGTTACCGATCATCACCTGCCCGGGGATGAATTGCCGGATGCCGCTGTGATCGTGAATCCCAATCAGCCCGGCTGCGATTTCCCCAGCAAACATCTCGCCGGCGTCGGCGTGATGTTTTATCTGATGCTGGCGCTACGGGCCGAGTTGCGGGCCAATGGGGTTTTTCGCCCTCCTCAAAAGGAACCTAACCTTGCCAGCTTGATGGACCTGGTTGCACTGGGCACCGTAGCCGATGTCGTAAAACTCGATGACAACAACCGGATTTTAGTACACCAGGGTTTGCAGCGTATCCGCAAAGGGCGCGCCTGCGCAGGTATCAACGCTCTCCTGCAAGTTTCACGGCGGGATTTTCAGCACGTTTCCGCCTATGAACTGGGTTTCATGCTGGGGCCGAGATTGAACGCAGCGGGAAGGCTCGACGATATGTCCCTGGGCATTGAGTGTCTCATTACAGATGATGCATCCCGCGCTTCGCAAATAGCCCTGCAACTCGATACGCTTAACCGCAAACGCCGGGAAATCGAGGCGGATATGCAGGATAGTGCGTTAACGATGCTGGAGAACGCTCTCCTTCCGGCACCGACACCCCATTCACAATACCCAACTATAAAGGCGCTGGATACCCACAGCCTGAGTCTGTTCGATCCCGCCTGGCATCAAGGCGTGATAGGCATACTTGCATCGCGCATCAAGGATAAGTTCCATCGCCCCGTCATCGCATTCGCGCCTGGCAGCAATGGCGAATTGAAAGGTTCGGGGAGATCCATTACGGGATTTCATTTACGGGATGCGTTGGATCTCGTTTCCAAACGCTACCCAGGTCTTTTGCTGAAATTCGGTGGTCATTCAGCCGCGGCCGGGTTGACCATACTTACCGGCAATTTCGAAAAATTTCGTGATGCGTTCGAGCAAACTGCACAGGCACTGCTCGCGCCGGCCGATCTCAAGCGTATTATCGAGACCGACGGAGACTTGGACGAATCTGAAATGAATCTGGAACTGGCACGGCATCTCACGGAACAAATATGGGGTCAGGGTTTTGCGCCGCCCACATTCAGCACCCGCTTTTGCGTGGAAGATCAGCGGGTGGTTGGGCAAAGACACCTGAAATTAAAACTGAGGAGGCAGGAAACAAGAATCAGAGATGACGGTGGAATGAAAGCGGATATTCTTTATGACGCCATATTATTCTCTCACGCAAATCCGCTTCCGGATGTCATCGAGGCGATTTACAGGCTGCAGATAAACGAGTTCAATGGCAGCTCTACCCTGCAATTCATCCTGGAGCATTGGTTTCAGCCCGTGCCTGATGCTCAAGTTACGCCTGCTCAAGCGCGATTAACCTGATATGCACTTTTTTATCGCTCTCCATTTTGACGAGGGCGGATGAAAGAATACTTTCGCAGCAAGCCATCCGTCTGCTGGATATACGGCATTATAACTGGCATATAATGTCTCTCTTTTTTATGTGGAGCGCGACATTTATCGGTTGCGGCCATTGAAAACAGTACAGATGCCATTCAAGTTGACTATTCCCCAGCGCGGTTCGATGACCCGCCATGGTCATTTCGACGGTTCAGGCGATGCCCTGGCTTTGGCAAAACTGGCGCAGGATGCAAAACCTGTCGCCATCATTACGGCAAGCGCACTTGCCGCCCAAAGGCTGCTGGAGGAAATCCCCTTCTTTGCCCCCGAGTTGAAAACACGGCTGCTGCCGGACTGGGAGACTTTGCCCTACGATACCTTTTCACCTCATCAGGATCTCGTCTCGGACCGGCTTGCCACGCTTTACCAGCTCATGAGCGGCGCCTGCGATGTACTGATCATTCCTGTCACCACCGCGTTATACCGGATGCCACCGCGAGCGTATCTGGCGGCGCATACTTTTTTTCTCAAACGGGGAGAAACGCTTAATCTGAACACGCTACGCGGCCAGATGACTTTGGCGGGCTACAGTCATGTAACGCAAGTTCTCTCGCCGGGGGAATACAGCGTGCGTGGCGGGCTGGTGGATCTGTTTCCCATGGGCAGCCCGCTGCCTTACCGCATCGACTTGCTGGATAACGAAATCGAAACCATCCGTACGTTTGATGTGGATACGCAGAGAAGTGTCTACCCCGTCACCGAGATAAGATTACTGCCGGCGCGTGAATTCCCCCTCGACGAAGAAGCCCGCAGTCGTTTTCGAGGTAGTTTTCGCGAACATTTCGAAGGCGATCCATCGAAAAGTCGCATCTATAGAGACATAAGCAAGGGCGCCACGCCTGCGGGTATCGAATATTATTTGCCGCTTTTTTTTGAGGACACCGCGACAATCTTCGATTACCTTCCGCCAGCGACGCTGCTATGCCTGCACCATGAAATCCATCCGGCAGTGGAAAACTTCTGGCGCGACACGCAATCACGCTATCAACTGCTGCGTGGCGACAATAATCATCCATTGCTGGCACCGGGAGAATTATTCGTCACGACGGAGGCTTTCTTCGGCGCACTGAAGCCCTACGCGCGCATCGAAATCCCGTCCGATGCTCAAACCTCGAAAGCGGAAACTCAAAGCTGGACCCGCCCGCTACCGCCTCTTCAGATTGATCGCCGCGCTGACAATCCAGCTGAGAGACTTGATAATTTTATCGCGGAATTCGCCTCCGAGTTCACCTCTCCCGGTGGGCGAACATTGCTATTGGCGGAGAGCCTCGGCAGGCGGGAGCTGATTTCAGATCATCTGAAACAGTATGGGCTGGATATCGATATCTGCGATGACTACGCGCAATTTCGGTCAAGTAACAAAGCTTTCATGCTTGGCGTGGGGCCCTTGCACAACGGTTTTATATTCCGGGGCGAAGGAACGGCCTTCATTACGGAAAACGAGCTGTATGCAAGGCATTTGCACGGCCGCCGCGAACGTGATTCGCGCAAGACTTCCGCAGTGGCCGATGCGATGTTGCGCGATTTGTCCGAGATCAAATCCGGCGACCCGGTTGTGCATGAGCAGCACGGCATCGGCCGCTACCTCGGGCTGGTAAGCATGGATATGGGAGAAGGCGCAACAGAATTTCTATCACTTGAATACGCCGGTGGAGATAAGTTATATGTACCGGTTTCGCAACTGCACCTTATTGGGCGATACAGCGGGGCGACGCCTGAAGCGGCGCCGCTGCATAAACTCGGCAGCGGTCAATGGGATAAAGCCAAGCGTAAAGCGATGCAACAGGTGCGCGATACCGCTGCGGAACTGCTGAATCTTTATGCTCAACGTACCGCCCGTGTGGGCCACGCGTTCAGGCTAAGGCAACATGATTATGAAGCATTTGTTGAAGGTTTCGGTTTCGAGGAAACGCCCGATCAGGCCACCGCGATCGATGCGGTAATCGAGGATCTGGCCTCGGCCAAGCCCATGGACCGCCTGATCTGCGGAGATGTTGGTTTCGGCAAGACCGAAGTGGCCTTGCGAGCAGCCTTTGTCGCAGTTGCCGATGGTAAACAGGTGGCTGTACTGGTACCCACCACGCTCCTGGCTGAGCAACATTTCCAGAATTTTTCCGATCGCTTCAGCCTGATCGCGAACGAATGGCCCATAAAAATTGCGGAGCTGTCGCGTTTCCGCTCGTCGAAGGAACAAACCCAGGCCTTGGCGGGGTTGGCTACCGGGCAAATCGACATCGTCATCGGTACGCATAAACTGGTCCAGAAAGGGGTGAAATTCAGCAACCTGGGCCTGGTCATCATCGATGAGGAGCATCGCTTCGGTGTACGTCACAAGGAACAACTGAAAAGTTTGCGTTCTGAAGTGGACGTATTGACGCTTACCGCCACACCCATTCCCCGTACGCTTGCCATGTCGCTGGAAGGTCTGCGTGACTTTTCCGTGATCGCTACCGCCCCGCAAAGACGGCTCGCCATCAAAACTTTTGTCAATCGTTTTTCCGAAGGCATCATCCGTGAAGCATGCTTGCGCGAATTAAAACGCGGCGGGCAGATATATTTCCTGCACAACGAAGTGAGCACTATTCAACCCATGCATGACAAGCTTGCCCGGTTGTTGCCGGAGGCGCGCGTAAGCATTGCCCATGGGCAAATGCGCGAACGCGAACTGGAACATGTGATGAAGGATTTTTATCAGCAGCGCTTCAATCTGCTGCTTTGCACGACCATCATCGAGACGGGTATCGATGTTCCCACTGCCAATACCATTGTCATCAATCGCGCGGACAAATTCGGTCTGGCGCAATTACATCAGTTGCGCGGACGCGTAGGCCGCTCCCACCATCAGGCATACGCTTATCTATTGGTACCGGAGGAAGAGGCGCTTGGAACACAGGCCAGGAAACGTCTGGAAGCCATTCAAGCCATGGAAGAACTGGGTGCGGGTTTTTATCTCGCCATGCATGATCTGGAAATTCGCGGCGCCGGCGAAGTACTGGGCGAATCGCAAAGCGGCGAGATGCAGGAAATCGGCTTCACTCTCTACTCCACCATGCTTGATGCTGCGGTTCGATCACTAAAGGAGGGCAAAGAACCCGATATGCAGCATCCCCTGGGCGTTGCCACCGAAATAAATTTACATGTTCCCGCCTTGCTGCCTGAGGGATACTGCAATGACGTACATGAACGCCTGGTACTGTACAAGCGCATGGCGAATTGCACAAATGATGATCAGCTGGATGATATTCAAATAGAATTATCGGACCGCTTCGGTCTCTTGCCGGATCCCGTCAGAGCACTGCTGGATTGCCACCGTTTGCGTATTGCTGCTACACCCATGGGAATTACTCGCATTGAAGCGAGCGCTGACGCCATCCAGGTGCAATTCATTCCCAACCCACCGGTCGATGCCGCAACAATCGTCGCACTCCTTCAACGCAGCCGCGATTATGAACTTTCCGGTCCCGATCGCCTGAAAATAAAAGTACGGATCCCGGGAGTGAAAGAACGGGTAACGCGGATAAAAAATTTGATCACCGAATTGAGTCGCTGAAAATCCAGTTGCGCAAAATGGTGTGGCGTCGATCAAGCGTTTTGGTATTCCTTCAGATGAGTACTATTGGCGATTATGGCGTTTCCGGTCTGTCCGAAAAAATACATGCTTAATCGCAGCTTTTCAGGATAATCGCCCTTCATTCGGGCATAACCTGTCCGTTAATAATCGTTTATGCCGGAAAACCATCCTGATGTCGTGGCTAAGGAGCATTAAAAGCAAAATTGTTGTGTTTGCCGTGATGGCCACACTCATCCCGTCGTTAGGGCTGGGGTTGTTGTCCTTTCGGCAGAACGAGGCACAGATAAGCGATAATGTAACCCGTGAACTCCGCGCCATGACGAGTTATGCCAGCCGCGAAATAGAACTCTGGATTGATAAACGTGTCCACGAGGTGCACGTAACGTCCACGTCCAGTGCCGTCATAGACGGTTTATCAGCGGTCAACCATCCCGAAACAAGCTTGCCGGGTGGAAATCCGCAAGCCCTGGCGCATTATCTGCGGTCGGTACAGGCAAAACTCGACACAATACTGGAACTGACTGTCGTGGATGCTACCGGTAAAGTTGTGGCGAGCAGTGCGGAAACACCCGTCACAGTGACACTCCCCGATGATTGGCCCCAGAGTTCCCTCACGGAAGGCCTTGTGGTTGCACCGCCCCACTGGGACAAGGGATATGCTACCGCCACACTTAGCGTTGCAGTTCCGGTATTGTCCTACGACAATTTATTGATGGGTGCATTGGTGGCCGTGCTGGATCTTCATAGCCTGCAACCCCGTCTGAAAAGTGAGATAAAATCGCCGCCAGGCGAAGTGATCCTGCTTGATTCAGATGGCAGAGCGCTTGTCAGCAGTCAGGCCGGCACAGATAAATTGCCGCAGCTGGATCCGTCGGTGCTGCGGTATCTGCTCGCTCAACCGGGCAACTCCATGGCTTTTCATGGCCTGACGCATCGCAACGTAATTGGATTGGCCGAGGTATCCGCGGAGCCGGGAGTCGTCATTGTGGCAGAGCTCGATCGCGCTGCGGTTTATAGTCAGTGGATAGAACTTCGGAATATGTTTCTGGGGCTGGTAGGCGCACTGGTTCTGGTAGTGGCAGCCGTGGCCTTCCAGCTGGGACGCTCGATTGTTGCGCCGTTGCAACGGCTGATCCGTGCCGCGGACCGCATTGCCGGGGGCGATCTGGAGGTACGGCTTTCGGCAAAACGAAATGACGAGCTCGGTCGTCTTACAGTGGTATTCGATCAGATGGCGGACCGGTTGCGCCAGAGTCACGCCGAGATCATGGCCGCCAATGAAGCCATGCAACAGCAGAATCAGGTGCTGGAGACACTCTCCATCACCGATAGCCTTACCGGTCTGTACAATCGCAGTAAACTCGATGCGATTCTGGCCGATGAGCTTGCGCGCTTTAAACGCACCCAGCGGCAGTTTGCATTATTAATGCTGGATATCGATCACTTCAAGACATTAAATGATACCCATGGCCACGTCATCGGCGATGAAATCCTGCGAAGCGTAGCCCGGATACTGCTTCAGTCTGTCCGTAGTATCGACTATGCGGCACGCTATGGGGGTGATGAACTTATCATTATTCTGGTTGATACTTCTGCAGACCTGGCAGCGAAAACCGCGGAACGCATCCGTTCACATGTAGAAAATGCGCAATATGGCGCCAACGGCTCGATGATTGCAGTAACGGTGAGTATCGGTATCGTGCAGTGTCAACCCGACGATATGACGCCGACCGCAGTGTTTGCTCGCGCTGATAAAGCGCTCTATCAAGCAAAGCGGGCTGGTCGCAACCGGCATATAGCGATCGTTAATCCCTGACATTTATCGCGCTAAGCCCCACGCTGTTTGTCCACGCATACCTACTGTTTGCCCAAGTGAGCTTCTACCAGCGTGTTAAGTACCCATCCCGACCGTCCATCGGCCGAGATCAACAGCCATTGGCCCTGATAGGCATCCGCTATCATCAGGGATTCCTTCTTTAATACGCCAAGTACCGCAGCATTCAAGCCCGGCTTCTGGCGCAGATTGCTATTGGCAATGGCGCGAAGCGGGATAGGAACCTGCAACGAGACCGTTACTTGACGCGACTCCGCGCTCTTGCGGCCGTGGCTGTTTGTCATCATGTTGATAAACTCGCGAGCCTGCGCAGCATAATCCATTGCCGCGGCATAGTTGTCCTCAGCGTACGATGTAGCGGCCGCCTTCAGCAGGCGCGCTGCCTGAGCTTGCAATAACTGATCGGAGCCTGTGGCTGGGGATGACTTCAGGTTTTCCATGACCATTTCAACTTCCGCAATGGTAGAGGCAGCGGCAGGACGTGTAGCCAAACGCCTGAGTTTTACCTGCGCATGAGCAGCCTGGCTGCTGGTTTCCTGTAACGTCTTTGCCTGATCCTGCTGCCGGGCCTCCTGGCTGCGGATCTGCGCCTCCTTTTCCGCCACCAGCTTCTGCAAGCGTTCGATTTCCTGCTGCTGCGCCTCTTTTTCCACAAGCAGCTTTTGCAGGCGCTCGATTTCCTGCTGCTTCCCAACGCAGGATGACCAGAGGGAGCCAGCAATTTCAGCTTGGGACGGAGATGCTTTTGGAAGAATGCTGCATCCCGTCATGATCACGCCGATAAGGCCGAAAACTATCCGGCCCGGCATATGTACTGGCTGAAGCTTTGAAAGACTATAGCGCTTAACTGACCGCTTCAATGGTGCCATGACTCGGTTATCTCCGCATCCTGATATTGAAGCAGATATTATCGCTCAGTTCCGGTTTATGTGGTAAGCATCACCACTTTCAATGTGTGGTCTGAGGCTGGCCAGATAAAATTTATTAGCGTGCCGGCTTGCCGTCCCGCTCATCGAACGGAGCAGCAGATATAGAGCGGTGCGCCGACAAGCACATCCTCATTGGCTTGATCGTCAAGACCTGAAAGCGCTTTTCGAGACCTTGAAAGGTCGAGCCGACATGGGTGATTGTATCTTCAGGCAGGCGTGTATCCGGGTACCGGAACCACTGCGTAAACAGCGCTCCAGCAAATCTATGTGGAAGTTGGTAGCGATTGCTGGCAAAATGTCGGGTTGCCAGCAAAATATCAGTCCCGCTACATTGGCCTTCTCCGCGGCATAAAAATGTGGAGGCCTGCCTCGGACCGCCCTACAAGTGTACAGGAAGGCGCACAGGCGCGGCTACTCCGTCTATTCTCTCTTGAAGCAATAGCATGCTTGGACTGCCCAAGCTATCTTCGAGCGCGCTCGAAGGGGACTGGAAATATCTTTAACAATAAATGGAACGGTATATGAATCTGATAATACAAGGGCTTGAGGTAGCAAACAGCGATTTGAGAGAGTTGGCGAAACTCGCCGGCGCTGACCATATCGAACGGATCACAGGCCAGGCATTTCGGCTGGAAAACGCAAGCCGCCGCGAGCATGTGGCTGAATACTGCGCCGACGCCGAACTGGATTTCGCATTTGTCGAACAAACGGTGCAGCTCTCCGATTTCGGGCTGGTCGCGATGGATATGGATTCAACCCTGCTTGCAATCGAATCCATCGATGAGATAGCCGATATGCACGGGGTGAAACCTCAAGTATCGGAAATTACGCAGAGAACCATGCGTGGTGAAATCGTCTTCGCGGAAAGCTTGAGGCAGCGCACCGCCTTGCTGCAAGGACTGGACCAGGATGCATTGCAACAGGTTTACGATGAGCGCGTGCGATTAAGTCCTGGTGCAGAAGAAATGCTGCAACGAATGAAATCCGCCGGCCTCAGGAGCATGGTCATCTCTGGCGGATTCACGTTTTTTACGGATAGAATAAAAACAAAACTGAATCTCGATTACGCCGCAGCCAACAAACTCGAAATTGCGGATGGAAAACTCACCGGCAAGGTACTGGGGGAAATTATTGGCGCCTCGGGAAAAGCCGAAGTGCTAAAAAGTGTGCGCGAAAAGCTGGGCTTGAGGCGCGAGCAAGTAATCGCCATCGGCGATGGCGCCAATGACCTCAAAATGATGGAAGAGGCCGGGGTCAGCATCGCTTATCATGCGAAGCCCATCGTACAGGAGAAGGCCACTTATGCTATCAATCACGTGGGTCTGGATGGAGTAGCCAATTTATTCGCATGGGCCGCGCCATCCTGATTATGCAAACTCGCTACGTTAATAGCTGAACGCAGCTTCAACCAGGAAGGTGCGTTGGGGATAGGGGTGAAAAACGAAGGCCTTGTCATTGTTCAGGTTGGTAATACCGAACGAGAATCGGCTTTTAAGGCCGCTCTGGAACTTGTGCCGATAGCTGGTTTTGAAGTCCATGAAGAAGAAATCGCTCTGAGACCCGAAAACGTTGTTCACATGATCCCGGTTATCGAGATCGTTAAACGAATCGCTGGTATAACGGCCGGAAAATGCGATATCCCATGCCTCCGTGGCATGATAGGTGGTGAAGAAATTCGCGCGCCAGTGCGGTAAACGGATACGCTGTTTGCCGTCGAGATTAAAATCGGCATTTGCGCCCGTTGGATCCGTGAATTTGACGATCCCTCCCTTGTCCACTTTCGCATTCATCCAGGTACCGTTGAACATGAAGTCGAATTTCGATCCAAGGATACGCCGTTGATCGAAAATAAGCTCAACACCGGTGGTACTGGTCTGATCAATATTCTGGAATGCACTGGATGTGAGCACGCCTGAGGCTCGCTGCACCTGCTGGATGGCATCCTTGATATCGTCACGAAAAGCATTTACCCGAATGTAGCCCTTCGGCAACGTGTATTCGACCATGAAGTTGTGATGTACGCCATTCTCCGGCTTGAGCAGCGCATTGGCTGTAAGAATGCTGGTCGGTGAGCTGAGTGATTGAAACAGCTCGGCAATTACCGGGAATCGATGGGCTCTGCCAAAGGAATAACGAACTTTCCACGGCCCAGGCTCATAGCCCAGGGAAACCTTGGGCGAGAGTGCAGACACATCACGATCCGGTACTGGTGTACTTCCAACAACACCATTGCTGGCTGACCACCATTCCTGGCGCGCGCCTACCGTTATATCCCAGGCCGGAAAAAACCGATATGCAGCTTGCGCGAACATTGCTTGAGTCGAGGTGCGACCGTCATTATTTCGATTGGCCTGCAGTGCTCCACGTGTAAGCGTAGCGTAATCAATCAAGGAATACTGCCGGAAGCTCAAATTGTATTGATCGAAATGATAGCCACCCAGCAGCGATATTTTTTCATACCCGAATAATGCTGGGGTACTCAGCTTGAGGTCAGCATTCAGCCAACTGAATTTTTTGAAATCCTGGATTTGACCTGCCCCGGTATTCGCCGGATCATTTTTATTGAAAAAAGCGGTGGCACGGGTATCCTTGAGAACATCAAAATGGCTTATTGTCGTATCAACATTCCAGTTTTGGCTGAATGCTCCTCGAAATTGCAAGCCAAGGTTTAGCGTTTCGCGTTTATCTTGGCTGCCGCCAAAACCACGTTGCACGACATCGAACCGGGTCCCATCCAGTGAAGCATTACCTGCCGTATCGCAGCAGGCCGGTGCTGCCCCTCCCCAAAATGGCTGTCCAGTTGTGTCGCTTACATAGTTACGAGGACGATTCTGATTGCGTGTGCGATCCTCGTATGCAACAGTAAAGATTGCCTGGAGATCCTGAGTAATGTCGTACCCAAACTTGCCCTTGAACAAGTGGGTTTGTACCTTTTCCGGCCCGGTATCGCCGTAGATGATGCTGGGCGTACCGCGAGTATCGGGTGTCCGTATGCCGCCCGTGACCGAAGTTCCGCCCGGCTCATTGAATAGCCCCGTATTGTCGATGAAGTAGGACTGTGGATGGCTCTGTGCTTCAAGACGGTTGTAGGCCAGGAATACCGTAAACCGGTCCTGAATCCGGTTGCCATAGGAAACGTATTGCCGATCGCCTATGAACGTTCCTTGATCCGGCCCGTAAAGTTTATAAGGCTGAATGAACAGGCTGCTCTCGACATAAAATTCCTGCTTGCGCGGCATGCGCGTTTTTATGTTTACCACACCGCCGATGGAGTTGCCGCTATATTCCGCCGAGAAGGGTCCGTAAACGATATCGACCGAATCGATTTCATTTGGACCTACCAACGACCAGCGCGGCGCCCCGTTAAAGGAAGCCTGCAGAAAGTTGTGCAGCGGCAAGCCATCTGCATAGACCATATTGCGCGCGGTCGAGAACATATCCGCACCCCGAATGCCGAGAACACCGTTGGGATCACCGACATAACGCTGCCGGATTTGCAGGCTCGGTTGATATTTCAGTACCTCCTCCGTGGTTTGCGCGTTTTGCAGCTCGATCTGTGACCGGGTCACGCGCGTCGAAGGCGAAGTGTAATGGGTGTCACGCTCGGTCTCGCCGGTAACGACCATTTCCTTGAATACCGTTTCCGATACGCTGTCTTGCGCCGGATTATCCTTATTTCCATCCTTGCGCTTGTTCTTGCCGGAGACCTCACCCGCCGCCTTCGTGTCAGAACCAGGGAGTGAACCGGCGCCAGACGGCATCCGATCCGTATCTTCCGCCGATGAAGCTGGGTTGCCTGACTGCACGATTAACCCGTTGACGGCACCAGCGGAAGGGGATATTTGGGTGGCAACTCCCTCTGTGCGGGGACCCGTATTATCGTATTTCGGCAGAGATTTTTTTGATTGATCCGAATCTTCGGCTGCAGAGGCCGGAGATACCCAAAGCAGACCCACCAGGAAAAACGAGAAAGATCTCATATTTATTCTTATATTACGTGATCGCTCTTACTGATAACGATCAACCAGGATCTTTACCAACATATGCTTCAAATGTTGCGCCAGCACTACAATTTATCCCAATCCATTAAAGATCAGCTGGAGCGCCCGGCAGTGATCCGTTCAATCGGCACAATTCGCAGCCCCTCTTTTGCGGTATTCCACACCACCAGCACTTTCTCGCCGCTAATCAGTGGTACTGGATAATCCGTTGCGCCAGCCGACAACATCAAACGTGCAGGTTCGCTCCAGGACACACCGCCATTAACCGAATACATCATCTGCACGGAATAGGATTGCCCATCAAATTCGCGCCAGGATAGGATAACGATTTTATCCTCCACGACGACCGAGGCATGGTTTGCCTGGGCCGCCGGATTGCCGATGGGCATGGGCCGGGACTCCCAATCACCGTCAATATTCTTGTAGAACAATCCCTGGCGAGCCGTGCCATTGGTAAACCAGGCCAGGTGCAGCTTGCCCCACCTGTCAGCCGCGAGGCTCCCGCCATTATGTGGACAGGCATCAATTTGCCATTCGTCACGCGTCGCACGCCTCACTCCACCCTTATCCAGGTTAGCAATGGCGAAATCGCGCGTGTTGGCACCAAAAATATTCCGCCAGAGGGCGACCGGTCCGTCTTTCGTCCAGGCGAGCGTAATTTTGCAACACTCGCATGTATGTTCGTGAAATCGGTGATTCGGGCCAAAACTTTTGCCGTTATTGTCTGATTTAGCTGTATATATCGATGTGCCCGTGAACTTTTCGCCTTTTTCCTTCGCCGCATCCCGATCACGGGCATCCAGCCATGCAATCACCACCCGCCCGTTGCCATCGATCGCCATCGAATCAAACCGATGGCTGGTGATGCGGCCATCGTCATTCAGCGTAATGGGTGCGGAAAAGCTCTTACCTGAATCCGTCGAGCGCGCAAACCGGACGTTGCCGGCATATTTCTGAGGCAGGGACTGCACCCAGGTCAAAAGTACGGTACCGTCGCGGGCAACCGCAATCTTGGGCCGGCTCTCGCCATCAGCCGATATGGTTTCCGGCTCGGGCGTGACGATAACCGGCGTGGAAAAGTTCTTTCCATCGTCGTCCGACCAGGAAATCAACAGTTGCTGCTTCTCAACCCTTGCTATCCATAATCGTCCATTCTCATCCAGCGTTGCGCCCACCGCCAGCATAGCCTTTGGTGCATGCGACATTGAATGGTTTTGCCCTCCATTAGCTGAATCCGGCTGACTTGCGAGCGCAGTTGCCGAAACGCTTATCAGGAAAATGGATGCCATATGAAGAACCCGATACATCTCTCGCTCCCATTAACAATGTTGAGGTCGAGAATAATCTATTTACCGAAACATGGGAATGTGGCAAATTGTCGCACTTGATCGTTGCGATCTCAGGAACCCGAGAGTGGGAAGCGTGGTAAACGATTGAAAAGCAATACCCTATGTATCTGTATTTCCGCATTTCCGGTTATTGCCTCTGCCGCTGTCGCGGCAGCAATCCGAGCGCCCATCCGGGTATTTTCCAGGGTTTGCTGCTAGCAGCCTGTCGGACTTGAAGAATCGCAGCGAAAAAGTGACTGGGTGAGGGCAGATTTTGCGGATTTTGAAGGCCAATAGTTATTCTATTGGTTGAAAAATCAGCGAAATATGAACCGGCCAGACGCTTTTGCAGCCGATTTCCTTTAAGTCCGACAGGCTGCTAATGTTCGTTGATGTGCTGCTCATGCCCCACCCATTTCTGTACCACCAGACTTCCCACCATGTCGCCTTCGACATTCACCGCAGTGCGAAATGTGTCCAGGAGGCGATCAATGGGCAACAGGATGGCAATGCCTTCGGCGGGTAGCCCGACCGATTGCAGCACCACTACCATCGTCACCATCCCGGCACTGGGTATGCCGGGCGCACCCATTGCAGCCAGCATGGCCGTCAGGAACACTATCATTTGTTGCATGAGGTTGAGCTCGATGCCTGCCAGATTAGCGATGAACAGGGCGGCCACCGCTTCGTACAACGCGGTACCGTCCATATTGAGTGTAGCGCCCAGCGGCACGACAAAACCGGCAATATCGCGTTTGACGTGCAGATGCTGCTCGACACAGCGCAAGGTGACCGGCAAAGTGGCGGAACTGGAACTGGTGGCGAAGGCCGTTATCAAGGCCTCCCGTGCCCCGCGCCAGAATTTCAGCGGGGTCATGCCTGTAACCAGATAAAGAATCAACGGCAGAACCACCATGCCGTGCAACAACGTTGTCGTCACCACCACGGCGATAAATTCCACCAATGTGGCGAGCAAAGCCGCGTCCTGCGTGGCCGCCAGCTTCAACAGCAATGCCATGATGCCGAGCGGCGCCAACCGCATGATCCAGCCCACCAGCATCAGCATCAACTCCAGCAGTTCCTGTAACAGAATGAGAATATTGGCGTAGCGCTCGCCGCCCACCACCAGGGCAATCCCGAGCAAAAGCGCGAAAACCACCACCGCAATCACATTCCCCTGCGCCAGCGCAGTCATTGGATTCTGGAACAACGAATGGAGGAAGTGAGCAAAAAAATCAGACAATGCCATTTGTTCGGCTCGAAACCCCTGCATGGCATCCTGAAACATCGCGAGCTGCAGCCCTGCGCCGGGACGGACAAGGTTGGCGGCAGTCAACCCCAGCATGATCGCGAGCGCCATGGAGAATATGAAGAAGCCCAGCGTTGCTTTCCATACCTTGTGCATCTGCCGGTGTGCGCGTAAATTGGCAACGCCTACCGCGATGGAAGTAAACACCAGTGGAATCATCACCATTTTCAACAAGTCGATAAACAGTGTTCCGACGAGTTCGGCGATATATAACCCGGTTTGCGCGGCTGTGGATTCCTTTCCAAGCAGGGATAACCCCAAGCCCAGCAGGAGACCAGCCAGCACACCAGCCAGAATTTGCGCATTCAGCGATGTCTTTCTCATCGGTCCGCTGCTTTATGAGGTTGATTTTTGATACGCTGTGAAAAATTCTTGTTCGCGGTGATCATTTGAACGATGAGTGAAAGCACCGTCCTGAAAACGCTGCAAAAGTTGCGAGCAACAATACCAGATTTTTTGATCGGAAGAAGCTGGGAGAGTAGGGGTTAAGCAAAACTCGGCAGGTAGAAATAAATCCAGACTCTTCCGAAAATTGGCTTTCGCCATTGTTTTATCAGTTTGCCTTATTGGTAGCTTCCCTATGTTTAAAGCATCGCGTCCATCGGGGAATCTGCCGCGGCATTCTCAGAAACTATAATCCGTTATCATGGATACCGGCATGTCTTTTTCAGCTTTTGCAGCACCGTTCGCCGCGTTCATGGTGGCGTTCGCGCTGATTTCTTATTTGAGCAAGGGTGGCATTATCAAAGTGCTGGACCACCCTAATCCCCGCTCTCTTCACAGCAAGGCCATTCCGCGGACCGGAGGACTGGGCTTGATGTCCGGGATCCTCGTCTCATGGGCGCTTCTCCCCGGCGTGCTGCCGTTGTTTATATGGGCAAGCGTTATATTACTGGTAGCAATCTCATTTGCCGACGATGTTTCGGGCCTGCCGGCCTGGACAAGGTTTCTGATGCATGGGGTGATTGCGGTCTGGTTCTCCACAGCAATGCTATCCGATACCCATGGCTGGATGATCACAGCGGTGGCCGCGGTCGCAATTACCTGGATGCTCAATCTTTATAACTTCATGGACGGCTCGGATGGCTTGGCGGGGGGAATGACGCTGATAGGTTTCAGTTGCTACGGTGTGACTGCATGGCTAGCCGGGAATGAACCGTTTGCCATGATCAATTTCTGCATCGCCGCGGCAGCGGCAGCTTTCTTGTTGTTCAATTTTCATCCCGCACGTATTTTCATGGGAGATGCGGGATCAATTCCGCTAGGATTCCTGGCTGCAATATTGGGTATCATGGGCTGGATAAAGGGTGACTGGCCGCTATGGTTGCCGTTGCTCATATTTTCACCATTCATTATCGATGCTTCTGTTACTCTCTTGAAACGCGGCCTGTGCGGTGAAAAAGTCTGGCAGGCGCATCGTGAGCATTATTATCAACACATGGTGCAAAGCGGCTTGGGTCATCGCAATACAGCCCTGCTCGGTTATGTTCTCATGTTAGCCGCGGGTACCAGCGCAATATGGGCAATGGGGCAGCAGACTGCCGTTCAGCTCGGGGTCGGCGTCGCATGGGGAGGAATTTATTTGATCATGATATGGGTATCCGACCACTACTGGAAACGCCATCCCGGCGGCTCATAGCATGCCCGTACCTAAACTTAATATACGGGCGGGAATTGCCTTCGTTCATGATCTTGCCGCAGTAGTCGCTGCGTGGTGGTTCGCTTATTTGTTCCGTTTCAATTTCGAAATACCTCCTTTTTACCTGGCGGCATTGAAGGAAATCCTGCCATTTACGGTGTTGATACACGCTGCGGCGTTTCTATGGTTCGGCCTGTATCGCGGGCTCTGGCATTATGCCAGTCTGCCCGATTTACAGCGCATCCTCTTCGCTGTATCGGCATCGGCAGCCGCAGTACCCCTGGCGTTATACCTGTTGCAAGTACACAGCGGCGTACCACGCACTGTGTTGCTGCTGGCCCCCATCCTGCTTCTGTTCATCATGGGAGGAAGCCGCATTGCCTATCGGTTATGGAAGGAACATCGACTTTATGGACGCAAGAAACTGAAAAAAAATCTCGTCCTGGTACTTGGGGCGGGGGATGCCGCAGTCAGTTTGGTGAAAGAGCTTGCCCGGAGCATGCAATGGGAAGTAGTGGGATTCCTGGACGATGATCCCGCGAAACGTGGCCTGATGTTACACGGCTTCAAGGTCATGGGTCAAATCAGCGAGCTCCCGGCCATCGCAAAAAAGTTTCGCGTGGATCATGCCATCATCGCCATGACATCATCGTCATCCGACCGCCGCAAAATATACCGATCCCAACCCGACAGGCGCCAACCGGACCGCCATCTCCGCAATCGCCGGCGGGCGATGCAGATGTGTTCGACCGCTGGGGTAAAGGCATTGATCGTCCCTTCGTACGACGATTTGATCAGCGGTAAAATCACCGTGTCGCAGATCCGCACTGTCGAGCCGGAAGACTTGCTGGGCCGGGACTCGGTGGTGTTGGATAACGACGGCTTGCACGGCCTGCTGACAGGAAAAACGGTTCTGGTTACGGGTGCTGGCGGCTCGATCGGATCGGAATTATGCCGCCAGATTGCGATATTCAGACCGGGCCGCCTGGTACTGTTCGAGTTGAACGAATTCGCGCTTTACAGCGTCGAGCAGGAATTCCAGGCCAATTTTCCGAACATACCCATGGTATTCGCCATCGGCGATATCAAGGATGCCGCGCGACTGACTCAAGTGTTCTCGCAGTACCAGCCGAAGGTTGTATTCCATGCCGCAGCCTATAAGCATGTGCCGCTGATGGAGCATGAAAATGCCTGGCAAGCTGTTTTGAACAATGTTTTTGGAACCTATGTGCTGGCACAGGCCGCGATCAAGCATGGCGTGGAAAAATTCGTATTGATCTCGACCGATAAAGCGGTGAATCCTACGAATGTCATGGGCGCCAGCAAGCGCCTGGCGGAGATGGTATGCCAGGCATTGCGGCAGCCCATCTCCATTTCTGAAAACGCCTCTGGGAAAAATGATTTGATTGACGGGAAGCATGAGCCAGGTTTCGTCATGGTGCGTTTCGGGAACGTGCTGGGCAGCGCGGGCAGTGTCATTCCAAAATTCCGCGAACAGATCGCAAAGGGTGGCCCGATCACAGTCACCCACTCGGAAATAACCCGCTACTTCATGTCCATACCTGAAGCCACGCAACTGGTTCTGCAAGCGGGATTAATGGGCAGCGGGAAAGGTGGCGGTGAAATTTTCGTGCTGGATATGGGCGATCCCGTGAAGATAGCCGACCTCGCAAAAGACTTGATCCGTCTTTCCGGATTGAGCGAGAGCGATATTCAAATTGTATATAACGGATTACGCCCGGGGGAGAAACTCTACGAAGAGTTGTTGGCGGACGATGAGAACACTTTGCCGACACCCCATCCCAAATTGCGCATTGCCCAGGCCCGCCAGGTCGAGAAACAGTGGCTGACGGAACTGCTGGCATGGATAAACAAGCATCCGGCATTGAGCGATGAGGAAGTCAAACAGGATTTGAAAAGATGGGTTCCGGAATACTCAAACCAGGAACCGGGCAATGATTTCCATGCTTCCCGCGCCATTTATTCAGGCGACGACTCAGAGTTGCCTGGCGGCCACATCCTTTTGCACACACAAAGCCTGGACGAGCTTGGCGTAAGCCCCACCTCTCGCAAGTAAATCCCGGTGGCTGCCGATCTCAACGGCTCCGCCTTTACCCAGCAGGACGACGCGATCCGCCTTCTCCACGGTGGCTAAACGATCGGCGATAACAAGCGTGGTACGCTCCTGCACGACGGTGTCCAATGCTGCCTGGACATGATGCGCAGATTCGATGTCCAATGTTTCGGCTACTTCATCCAGGATCAGGATAGGCGAATTTTTAATCAGTGCTCGCGCAATGGCGATACGTAGCCGCTGTCCACCCGTAAGGTTTACACCGTGTTCTCCTACGAGGGTTTGCAATCCCTGGGGCATTTTCCGGATGAACTCCGTTGCATGCGCGGCTTGTGCTGCGGCAGTGATCGTTGCTTCTGTTGCGCGGCCCAGTGCGCCATAAGCGATATTGGCTGCTATCGTGTCATTGAAGAGTGTTGTCTTCGATGATACCAGGGCAATATTGGCGCGCAGGCTGGCCAATTTAAGGCTCCTTAGATCATGGCCATCAAGCAGAATTTTTCCCGATGCGGGATTAATGAAACGCGGCACCAGATTCGCGAGCACAGCGGTGCTTCCTGAAAAACCTACTAACGCCACCATTTCGCCAGGCTGTATGGTCAACGTGATGCCCGGCAGCGTCGAACATGCTCCGGTACCCTGCTGGCCACCTGGTTCTGGAGTTGCTTTGGAACCGGCTTCAAGGCTCTTTTCCTGATCGTGGTAGAAACGGACCTGCTCGAATCGCAATTCGCCGCGCGCACGCTCGACGATAATTGTTCCCGTGTCCGGTTCAGGCTCCTGGTCAAGCAGCGAAAATACGCTCTCGGCTGCTCCTAGTCCATGCCGCAGAATCTCCTTCAGGCCGGCAACACGTTTTACCGGAGAAATCAGCATCAGCATGGCTGCCATGAAAGAAGCAAAGCCGCCTGCCGTCATCTCATCGGCAAACGCTTGCTGAGCCGTAACATAAACAATAACGGCCAGCGCAACTGCGGCGGCTATCTGTATCAACGGTACACGGAGTGAGGCCATGGCCATCCGTCTTTTAGCAAAACGATGCACTTCCTCCGCTTGTTCCCTCATGCGCTGGTTTTCATACTGCTCACCGCCGTGAAGCTTGACCACATGGTAGTTCTCGATGGCATCCTCCAGCACCTGGTTGAAGGTTGTCATTGTTTGTTGGGCTTCCATTGCCATTTTTTGCAGTCGTACCGTGATGAGCCGCATGATCAGCGGCATCACAGAGGCCATCAATAACGTCAGCAAGGCAAGCGGCCAGTCGAGATAAAGCATCCATCCCAACAGTCCAAGAATCACAAGCAAGTCCTTGACCATCACCGTCATGACATCGGTAAAAGCACGGGCGACCTGCTCGGTATCGGATGTGATCCCGGAAACGAGGCTACCGCTCTCGTGACTGGCGCAATAGGCAGCAGGCAAGGTCAATAATTTAGCGAACATCTCCACCTGCAAGTCCAGCACCAGTTTGCTTCCCAGCCAGTTGACCGCATAGGCGCCGATATGGCCGGCCACTCCCCGAACCGCAAACAGGCCGATGATTCCCAGCAGAACGAGTTGCATCAATTCCAGGTTCTTGCCGGCAATAGCGCCGTCCATCATCGGCTGCACCAATGCGACCAGCATAGGCGCAGTTGCCGCCATCGCAATCATGCTGATTAATCCCAGTATGACCGCGTCCCAATAGGGCGCGATATACCTTATCAGGCGCAGGTATAGTTGACGGCGGGTGGGGATTTGCGTGTTTTGCATGCGCAAGCAGAATCGGGAGACAGTGCACTACCAGGCGTTCTGGCAAAGCCGTATTATGTCATCTGCTTCCATGCGCGATAAGATGCTTCGCGGAACGTTATTACTCCGGATGTTTCATAGATTGACGCGCGCCCTTGCTGGTCTTTTGTTTCGTATGAAAATTTCGTTCAGTCGGACGTATGAATAACTACGCCACTCCTTCACAAAATCTCCCTACAAAACAAAATCCTGCGCATCCTCACGCGAATTTATGAAACATCCGGGTTACGAATGATCTCAGTCGAACTGATATTTTACGGTGAACCAGACATTTCGTTCGCGAGCCGGTAGCGCATTGAAGCTCGTGCCCGGCGCGTTGCGAATCGCATATGAAAAATATTTTTCGTCGAATAAATTGTTTACTGCCATGCTCAGCAACAGCTTTCTTAGCTGGTGAGTAAACTTGAGATCCACGGTAACGTAATCGGGCATGCGACGCGTGGCTGTATTGGCCTGATCGTTATCGAATACCTGTTCCCCGACATAGTTCATCGTCGCAGCGAAACGCGTCGTCGGTGCAAGCCGAATGGTACCGCCCGCCGAAACCTTATGGCGCGGCACCAACGGAATGATGTTTCCTGAAACATCGACGCCGCCAAAATTCCCCTGACGAAAATGTGCATCACTATAAGTGTAGCTGCCGGACACATCGATTGCGCTATTAACGGCCCAGGATCCTTCCAGTTCGAAGCCCTGCCGCCGGGTAGGGGGGAGGTTCGTGTTAGCAAAGAACCGAAACGGGTCTATGTTGATGAAGTTGATTTCATTGTTGAGATTGATCCGGTAAAGCGAGGTGCGGGCCCGTACCGGCCCTTGCTGATAATCCAGTCCGATTTCTCCGGTATGAGCGGTTTGAGGCTCAAGTATCTTGATTATGGAATCGAATGCCGGCCCGCCGAACTGATTGAAGTTTTCGTCTACCGTGGGTATGCGGAAACTGCGGCCAAACTTGCCGTAGAACGAAAATACAGACCCCAGAGGCTGGCGTACGCCAATGTCATAGGCATGAACGGTGCGGCTCTGTTGACCGCGGGCATGCGCTGAGGGATTGAAACGATCGTTGGCCTTATTGTCCACCCATTGCAGCCGCCCTCCCAGCGTAACAGTCATACCTTTGGGTAAAGTAGAGGTGTGTTGAAGGTAAACTGCGCGATTCTGCTGAGTCGCCACGACATCGGTCTGTGGGGTGGTGGCGGATGCCGAACCCGGTATGGTTTCTGATCCGGTAAGACGTTCGGCACGATAATCCCACCATTCCAGATTTGCGCCCAGTATCAGTTCGTGATTCATTCCGAAAGCCTGAAACGGCAGTTTCGCCCTCGGATTGAACAACCATACATCGGATTGTGAATTGACAAACGTTTTGGAGTTGAAGCCGTCAATGCGGTAATCGTCAAACAATGCCGTGCGATGGATATCGCGAAAGGAAAGATCCGCGGCAAGCTCGCCAAATCCAGTAGTACGTTCTCCCCGGAGCGTCACGTACGCGCCCTCGCGCGTACTGAAATCGCGCGGTGTCGAGGTCCCTTTTCGGTCTGTTTTCAGCTGTGCTTCGGTGCGAGTACCCGGTAATTCCAATTTTTGATCATCCACGCCGAACTTCAGCAATGCCCTCCCATCGGTGAACTTATAGCGTAGATCTCCTTGCAGGTTCAGTTGACGCAATGCATTGTTGACGCGATAGTTATCCGTTTGCAGCGCGTTACCGCTGAGCGCCAGCCCAAGGTCCTTGCCTGCGGCGTTTAGCGTTCCATTGAATTCCGTTGCGCTATAGCTGCCAATTGAAACGCCGCCGGTGCCTGCCACACGACCAGGCGCGGCAGCGCGTGTGACGATATTGATTACACCACCCGTGGCGCCAGCCCCATAGGTCACAGCACCGCTGCTCCGCAGCACTTCGATGCGCTCGATTGAATCAAGCGGAACCGTGGACCAGCGGATACCCACCAGTTCGTTTTCATTCATCCGCTGGCCATCGAGCAAAACCAGCGTGTTCTGGTTGCCCGTAATGCCGAATCCGCGCATGTCGATCTGTGGGTCCGGGCTGCCATCGACATTACGGGTATGAATGCCAGCCAGTTGCTGCAACAACTCCGGCAAAGTCGAAGCAGCACTATTCTTGATCTGCTCCGCGTGAATAACCGAAACGCCTATCGGCAACTTCTCGACACGCTGATTAAAGCGCGTGGCGGTAACAACGACCTCTTCAAGCGGGAGTTTCGCCGGATCATTAGATTCGGCGATCGCCCATGAAGACGCAGACATGACAAAAAATGGCAAGAGCAGTTTGTGGAATAGACCCATGGTATCAGCTTGTAATTGGAGGAGTCGTATCCACCATGTATCGAGCCCGGATGTTTCATAAATTGACGCGCGCCCTTGCTGGTTTTTTGTTTCGTATGAAAATTTCGTTCAGTCGGGCGTATGAATAACTACGCCACTCCTTCACGAAATCTCCCTACAAAACAAAATCCTGCGCAATCATCACGCGAATTTATGAAACATCCGGACGAGAACAAGAAAATACCGCGGAGGCTTTTGAGCGAACAGATATCGATCAGGATATCGCCCCACGCGATATTTCCATATGCGTTCAAGGCCGGTATCCGGGCTCGCAGGATTTGACGTATCACCTTCCCATGAATTGGAACATTCACAGTGGCATCAAGAGTTCTCTGAAAAAATTCCCGGGTCTGGCAACTGGGTTGGCAACGTAATTGCCAACCCAGCGTTCTACGGAACACTTCTTGTCCAGAGCTTCTTATTCGATACGCCCACACCTGCTTACCGTTGCGGGGGCAGCCCAGGCATTCAAGAAACCGCTGAATAAGTCCTGCCGGAGGATTTATATTCAGAGGTTGCTTAACCTGGTTCCCGTTTAACTCGACCGCGCAAAGCGGCCAGAGCACCTCAAACGTGGCCGGCATTCTACCAGAACCATCAGTTTCGGGCGTAAACTGATGGTTCGGCTTCCCCTATCAAATCTATCGCTGCAAAATTGCCCGATGGATCATGACTGACCGCTGCAGATTAGTTGAAACTACATTTAAAAAATCACGTTAGCAGTTGACTCAACAGGGAGTTGACTCGACAGGGATTTCCAAACTATAGTGACTTGATGGAATCGGAACTGAAGTCCCTCGAAGAGAAAATTGATCAATTCGTGCATTTATGTCATCAATTGCGGTTGGAAAATATCCAGCTCCGCCAGGACTTGGCTGGCGCCATCAGTGAAAACAAGCGTTTGGCCGAAAAAATAGGTGCCGCAACCACTCGCCTCGAGGCCATCCTGATGCAGATTCCGGAAAGCGAAGAATGAAGACCGGCAAAACCCTGGATGTAACCATCATGGGGCGGGAATTCCGCGTTGCCTGCCCCGACGAAGAGCGCGAGGACCTACTGCAAGCAGTGGCCTATCTCAACAAGAAGATGCGCGAAATCAGGGATAGCGGCAAAGTGGTCGGGTCGGAGCGCGTCGCTATCATGGCCGCGCTCAACATTACTCACGAATTGCTCACCACGAGGAACAGAGGAGGCTTTGACATGGAAGAATTTAAGCGTAGAATCGATCACATGCAGGCAGCGCTTGATGCGGTGATGCCGGAACAGGATAAGTTGTTTTAACCGGATAACAAATTCAAGCCAGCCCGAACAAATTCTTCATTTCGGCCGGCCGAGTCAGGTATTGAATGCAGGCAAAAATGGACCAAAGTTGTTCCCTGCGGTGTTTGTTTAGCCCTATATTCTTTGAACCAACTTTTTAAGAACTGGTTGCAAACCATAGTGATGCTGTTGTGCGAGTCCTCCAAGGAAGCGCCTGATGCATCCGGCTAGTGACCGCCTTGGACCCTAAGGTTCAAGATAAATGGGTTGACGGCATCTGCGGGGACCTTATCAGGAAACAAAAAAGCGGCTATGCCGCTTTTTTGTTTCCTTCAATTAAAATTTTCGTAATCAATCCTGGCTGAATCATGCATTTTGGGGTCAGTCACTCGGCTTCTTCGTCCCTGGCGCAGGGTTATCTTTGCTGGTGACGTGCATGTCAAGGTGCTGTTTTATTTCCGCAGGTTCATGGTCAGGCTTTCCGCCTCCCGTCAATTGTACCCACCTGGCAACCGAAGGCACGCCCCGTTTGTTGACCAGGAACAACATATACCATCCCGGTGGGGCGATGTTCTGATCGCTCAGGACATTGACATGTAAACGACAAAAATCGTGCGTCTTGAACTCAAGGTCTACCACGCGCTGCCCGGTCTCGCATGAGTGGGTTGTCGCCATGGGCCAGATCAGTTCGACCCATTGAATCTCTTCAGCCTGCGGGGTATGGATTTTAAATTCTCCGCCGTACAGGATCTGCTGCGGTACTGTCTCGATGAAGGGCCGAGGGCCCCGGAACAGATATGGCGGATGATAGATTTCAAGCCGCAATTCGTCGTCTCGCCTGTTCGGGTTGGATCCGGCCGCAAGCACGCGGCCGTCAGGCAGCAGAAGGGCAATTGAATGATACAGCCGCCCGGCTTGTGCCGTAGCGGCCGTAATCCAGGTGTTGGTAGCAGGGTCGTATATCTCGGCCTCCAGAACCGCCGTCGCCACAACTTCAGACTGGCCATTTCCACCTGAGACAAATACGGTTCGATCCGGCAGTAGAACCGCATTTACGTGAAACCGCGCGTGAGTCATGGACGCAACCGGCTCATAGGCCGGCGCGGAAGCTTTCAGATCGATGATGTGCGCACTGTTGATCGCGGGGTCACCTCCCCCCAGGATCATGACCCGCTGGTCTTGCGCCGGCGCCAGCAACACGCTGCCGCAGTGATCTCTGCTCTGGCTGAATCCTTCCGGTAACGTGACATTGGTCATTGTGCTTGTGGCTATATCCAGGAACCCTGGCAACACTCCCACCGGATTCGGAAACATATTTCCGCCGTCGTAGAATAGCCGCCCATCGCGCATGAGAAACAGGTGCGGGAAAAGAGGCCAGCCTTCCTGAGCAGGCATCTGGCTCCATCCCGTCACGCTCGAATAGATTTCCGCCCGGTTGGGTCCGCCTGAGACGGTAAAGATTCTGCCATCTCCGAGCGTAACCAGCGTGGGATACCATCGACCCTCGGCCATCGAAGCCAAGCGGATCCACGATTCGGAGAGCGGATCAAACAGATAGCTGGTTTCGAGCCCAACGAAGGGGCGGCCATCCCTGTCATACTCCTTTGTGCCGCCCGCGACAAGCAACCGGCCATCAGGCAGAAATGCCTGGCCTGCGCAGAAGAAGTCCACAGGAGTAAAAGGGGAAATAAACTCTCCGTTTTCATAATCCCACACCGCACTGCGCAAGCCGGTGGTGAAAAGTTCATCATTGCCCGAGCCAGCGAACAACAAAACTTTACCGGTATGCAACACGGCACCATGAATAGCGAGTATCGGTGCGGGACAGGGCAGCAATTCCCATCTTCCTTTCGTGGCTGCTTCAAGGATATCCTCCGCAGGCATGGCGTTCATGCCACCCATCCCGGCACCCATTCCACCCATGCCGGGCATACCCCTCGTTTCTATGGCTGAAGGCAGGCGCTCGGCAGCGTCGCTCGAATGGCCGTGGCCGGATATAGGAGGCGATGCATTGCGGTCATGCAGGCAGCGCAGAATATCGACCGATGGACACTCATTCATTCCGTTGTCAAAGGGCAATTCCACCTCGAGCGCCTTGCTCAATTCGCCAGAAATCCAGATGTACTGGCGAGCACGAACCAAGCCGGCCAAACCGGCCATCATGTGCTCTTCAACGTGGCAATGGAAAAGGAAATCTCCGCGGATTCGTACGCGACAGGCGTTTTCCGGCGGATCCCTCTGAAACTGCTCGAGAGCGTGCGGAAGTCGCATGGCGGGAGGAATCTCGGTCTCAGTGATAAATGTTTCCAGAGAACTTATCCCGTGTACATCGGATGCGCCTCCAAGAGGGATCGGGAGCGCCCAGCGAACCGAATGGGGGTGAAAGTTGTGCCAGATACCGGAGACATCCAGGTTGAATATATACCAGCGTAGCCTCTCGCCAGTATCCCCCACCACTGTCGGCGTGTTCCCGACAAACGCGCGGCCATTGAGGCAGAAGTTTGGAGCGCCGCCTCCAGCAGAAAATACAATATGTTCATGGTCGCCGTCATTTTGCCAGTGGATGCTTCCACCAGGACGCACCTGGACCAGGGACGGAACGAATTTGTTGTCCTGGACGCTGACGTTTGCGCTGGCCGGTGCGCCCGCCGTGACCTGGACTGTTCCATTCATCGTGGGACCGTGGATCGCGCAGTAATAGTGAACAATCTTCGCATCGGCAAAAACGAAATTGAACGAATCGCCATGAGCAAGCGGTTTGCTTTGAAACGCGACACCCGAGCTTCCGGCAAATTGATGAATAAAAATCGGGACCTCATGATCTGCACAAGGCGCGGCCGGATTTCGGACGATCAAACCACCGAACAAGCCCAGATTAATGTTTCGCGCAACGTCGTGCGCGTGGTCATGAAATCCCCAGGCACCGACCATGTCGGGCGTAACGTCATAAACGTAAATCCACTTCTGACCAGGAAGAATTTCATCGCTGCGCCGTCCATCCCGCCCCGCGACACCCAGTGGCCAGGCTCCATCTGATTCGATTCCGTAACGTAGCCCGTGAATATGGAAACTGTGACAGTCGCTTGTATCCGCGTTCCAGACATGAATGTACAGCCGTTCCCACGGTTTTGCATAGAGCAGGCAGCCCGGAATCCTCCGATCCCACGGCGGTTCGTTGACATCCGCCTCGATGAGCTTCGCCTTGTTCGGAATCGTATAGTGCGCGTCCAGATATTCGCGGTAGACCAGGCCATCGGCGGTACTGGCCAGAATTTCCTGCGCGGATACGCGGCCCGATTCGTGGCCCGGGTTGAACATGCAATCACGCCCAAAGTGACGCGCGCAGGCCACAGGTGCGAGCGGACTATAACTCGGCAGCGATTCAATTTTCAGAAAAATGTCGCGTCGGTGGAAGTTCATCATAGCCCCCTGTCCCTTCGGGATCATATGCTGGAATGAATTAGCGAGTACTCAGTTGTAATAACAGCGGCTGCCTGCGGAAGGCGCTATAAACATGACAAACCCGAGCGGCGCCTTGCTAGCCTGATCTGACAAAACGCAATTGAGCCCGGCGCGAGATTTGATACGCGCTCTTCCGATAACCCAGTGTAGATCACGCTTGCCAAAATTACCAAAAAGGCAAGTAAAAGCGGCCGGCAACATTGCGAGAAAGGAGGCGCATATTTCGCTTTGACCTGCTTGATACCGTTTGCGCAAGCCCTGCCGCGTCAGCGGGCCAAGCAACGATCTGAAATACGCGCTTTGCCAAATCGATTTCCCTGTATTAACCTGTCTAGCAGCGTCTCCTTACCTAATTTTCCAAGTGGAGCTTGCATTTGGGTTGCGAGTGGAACGTCTCATTCAAGATCAAATCTGGGAGGACGGGGTGTGCGAACTTAAGGTGAAATTGAATAATGCACATGTCTTTCTCGGCGGCGAACTCTCCTGCGCTCTGCATTTATTTTTTTGAAAGGACCTGCCCATATGAACTCAGCTAAACCACTCGTTGATCCGGACGGCACCCGACTCCCCATCAAGCTCGACACGACATCCAACGGGGAGTTTGAGCCGGTACCGTTATCCCCCGTGAATCAGGCCGCGAACCGCCTCGCACATGAAGCGGCGGATAAGAATTCAAAGCGTTTGGCTGTTTCTCGAAGAGATTTTCTAATCTCCGCTTGCGGCGCGGCCTCCACCTTGCTTGCCTTCAACGCAGCAAACGCCGCAGCAGGCAAGGCAGGCGGCTTTTTCGATCTGCCGATCGAAGCTGCGCTCGATCCCGAACTCGCACAGGCGCGAATCGGGGGCAAGGGCGAATTCATCTTCGACGTGCAGGGCCACTTTGTGGACCCGAACGGCGCCTGGTTGCAGAAGTTCGCGCCCGGCGTAAAACCCCTGAGCCAGATGCCCAAAACGGGCTGCGCACTCGCGTCGGAGCCTGGCTCGCACAGCTACCTGCGTTGCCTGGGGCCTGATGAGTTCATCAAGGACGTGTTCCTCGATTCCGATACCGATATGATGGTGCTCTCCTTTGTACCATCGAAACCTGACGCCGAACCGCTTACCATCCAGGAGGCCGACGCGGTGCGCAGGATTGTCGATCGGATGGAAGGAATGCACCGCTTGCTGATCCATGGACGCGTCAACCCCAACCAGGAACATGACCTTGAAGCGATGGATGAGTTGAAAGAGCGCTGGAGCGTGTCTGCCTGGAAGACCTACACCCAGTTCGGCCCCGGTGGCAAAGGCTATTTTTTGTCGGATGACATCGGTACGCGTTTCATCGAAAAAGCACGCAAACTCGGCGTCAAGGTCATCTGCGTACACAAGGGTTTGCCCTTCGGTAAGCAATCCTACGAGCACAGCCAATGCAGTGATATCGGCGTCGTCGCCAAGCGCTTCCCCGACGTTGCCTTCCTGGTCTATCACTCCGGCTTCGTTACCACTGTCCCCGAACGCGCCTTCGAGGGCAGGGGCGCTGACAACGGCATCGATACACTGATCCGCTCGCTTATCGAGAACGGAGTATCGCCAAATAGCAACGTTTATGCGGAGCTGGGCAGCACATGGCGCTACCTGATGCGCGACCCGGAAGCAGCAGCGCATGCGCTGGGCAAGCTCTTGAAGTACTGCGGCGAGAATAACGTACTCTGGGGCACGGACTCCATCTGGTATGGCTCGCCGCAGGATCAGATTCAGGCATTCCGCGCGTTCCAGATCGCCCCCGAATTACGCGCCAGGTATGGCTATCCTGAAATGACTCCGCAGCTACGCGCCAGGATTTTCGGACTAAACGCTGCAAAGGTTTACTCGATCAGCCCGGACGAAGTGAAGAAATATACCCAACGCGACCGTATTGCCCGCGAGCGACTGGCTTACCTGGAACATCCCGAACCGCATTTCCTGACCTACGGGCCGAAGACACGGCGCGAATTCCTCAATCTACCGGGCGCTGGGCAACCTTGAGCCACCCTTGAACCACCGGTTTCGGCTAGTGCGACGACACCCATCTCAGAGCCAATATATTGCCTGCCTGAAGCTCGACCGAAGTCCCGAATTTTTTGCCTTCCCTGTTCAGGATATCCCTTAACCATAGGGCATCATTCTCAACCGCATGATTTAACCTGAAGCGCTTGACCTGCATGGGCGTCATGAATAAGCTGACCAGCTTGCCGGTCGAGGGATCCGCGCGTACGAAATACATCAGGGCCAGATCGCTCCGATAAGCTTCGTGCCCGGAAATGCCTTCATAATCGTTCAGGAAGTCGCCGCAGCCGTAAAGAATCAGTTTTCCTTTATAAACCTCGATCCCCTTCACATGGTGAGAAGAGTGGCCATGAACGATGTCAACATCTGCGTCATCGATTAGCTGATGAGCAAATTCCTGTTGACCGCGCGGGATCTGATAGCCCCAATTATCGCCCCAATGAATCGACGCGATCACGATATCGCCCGCCAATCTCGCTTTTCCGATATTGTCGTAAATGCCTCGAACCGTTACAGCGGAAAAATCGGGCAACATGTTCACTCCCGGCCTGTCCGGCGCAGCAGCCCAGCTCCAGGGTATGCCGCTGGTTTCTGACCCAAATGAGAAGACCAGCACCCTCCCCTTCTCAGGAATAGTCATCACAGCGGGAGCCTGCGCCTCCTGAATATCGCGCCCGGCTCCCGCAATTTTGATATGCGCATCTTTTAACATTTTCAGCGTTTCCGCAAGTCCCGGATATCCCCAGTCCAGAACATGATTGTTCGCCAGAGCGCAACAATCGATATTCGCCGCCGTGATACAGGGGATATTGTCGGGATTCATCCGATAATTGACCGCCTTGTTTTCCACGTCATTACTGCGGGTGACCGCGGTTTCCAGATTGATAATGCGCACATCGGGCTTTCTTCGCTCCAGTTCGGAAAGTGCATCGCCCCAGATATAGGAAAAATCGACGGGCTTTGGAATTGGGCCGTTTGCCTCTTCGGCAAGCTCCACATATCCTCTCGCGCTTTTCATGTAACTCTCAAAGAGGATGGGGTCACCGGGATGTGGCAATGCCTGGTCAATGCCCCTTCCCGTCATGACATCGCCACAGAGAAACAAGGTAATCGGGTGGAGGGACTGTGGATGCTGGCCGCTGGTGGTTTGTTCACTATCTATCGATAAGCTTCCGGCTTCGGCGGCGTTGTTGCCGGTATCAATTGTGATCGCCTGGGCGCACATTGGCCGAACTGCAATGGTGATTCCCGCAGTCAGCGCATAACCGATAAACTGGCGCCGCTCCAGTTGCCGGTTTACATGTCCGGAATTTTCGGGATTCTTCATCGCCGGATCGCGCCAATGCGTTTGATTGCGGTTGACCCTGTTGACTGCGATAGAAACACATCAACGAAGATCGATGAATTCAATATAGCGCATAGGGTAATAATTGCAGTTATTGATGCGGGGAAGACGATACATTTATAGCGTCCAAGCCTGGTTAATCCGTATTAGTTCAGGCTCAGCCCGACGCGTTGTGTGTCGCCGACTTGAAACCCAGACCTACCTACAGGTCTGGTATGGGTCTGGTATGGGTCCGGATTGGGCCAGCGTTGAACTCGACTTCAACCGCCTCCGGCAAGCAGACCGGCGGCGTCATGTTGAAAAGCTTCAATGGACACTTGAGACAGGAGCGCTTCCATGCACAGTGGCTATTGTCTTTAGGGAATGCCAAGCGCAGAATTGATAAAGTGGTGACCTGGCGCGCCCCACTCTGCTTGCAAGGGCAGCGCTGGCGTAATTCGCCCGCTGGGCGAGGGAATCGCGGCTCATCCCGTATACCTATGGAGTTAAATTTTCCACTTCTGTCCGGCCGTGGTTCCGGGGCCGGACAGACGTACCGCCAATTTGCTGCTACCGGTACTAAAATATGGATCAAGACAATTACTATCTGACAGAAAAGGGATGATGCAGCGTTATTAATTTACTGTCAGACTATTACGTTCTTACACATCGAGGGGATGCCATGCCATGGTAAATGAAGAACATGTTTCCGTATGTGAAGCTGAAACCGTGAAGATGTTGACGATCGAGCCCGGAGCCGATCTATCGACGCCGGAGATGCGACGCATAGCCATTGAGACGCTGGAAGGGGGAGGCGTCATCTACCTGCCCAAAAGCGGTTTCGAGCTTACCGAGCAAGAGCGGGAGCTGATCTCTGACACGGCGAAGATTCTGACCCGGGAGCCCGACGTTCAGGACGGCCGGCCCACAATCATCTTCGATCCGGCGCGCGGCAGTATCAAAAAATATCATTACGCGCGCGTGCGCGGCAAGATGATGCGCGCCAAGGTCAGAGATACGGCGCGTCCTGATCTCGAAGCGGCCATGGCGCGCTACGGCAAGTGGACCGAGAGTGTGATCGGCCAATTGTTCCCCAGCTATCAGGGAACGCTGGACCGCAAACGGGTCACCTATCGGCCTTTTCAGCGCAGCAACATCCAGGCCCTGCACATCGACTCGAGCTACGGGTATCCTACCCAGGGGCGCGGCATGTTGCGCATTTTCTCCAACATCCATCCCACCACTCGACCGCGCATCTGGCAGCTCGGCGAACCGTTTGAGCCCTTCGTGCGCCGCTTCCTGCCTTACGTGCGCCTCAAGGAGCCGGGTTTTATTTCTTCTATTCTGGCCCGCCTCGGCATCGTCGATGGAACCAAGACCAAATACGATCAGTACATTGCGGCGCTTCGCGCCCTTGGTATGGGCGACAAGGAATACCAGCAGACAGCACCGCACAAGTTCATGAAGTTCCCGCCCGGCTCGAGTTGGATCGCGATCACCGACCTGGTGTTGCACGGCGCGGTGTCAGGGCAGCACAGCTTCGATCAGACGTTCTACCTGCCGGTGGAGGCGATGAACGATCCGTCGCGTTCATCGCTTCGCATTCTGGAGAGGCTGACCGGCGAGGCCTTGGTTTAAGCGAGCAACGGCCGACAGGACTCGCCAAGACGGTCCTGTCGGTCCGACGAGAGAAGATCCCGGAGATCCCGAGCCATCACCATTACCTCGGCGGTTGCGTACTGCTCTGCCCCCTCCCCAGGCAGACCGGAGGAAACAGTGGGAATCCTCAATTTAAGCCCTGACTCTTTACTCAAGCACTCAATGCTTGCGATAGGACGTCGGACGCAGGTTATTGATTTATAATAAATATATTGAAGCTATAATTTTGGATTGCCATGACGAAGATTGTAAGCGGCTGGGGCTTTGACAGGATCACGCGGGAATTGAGCGGTGCGATGTGGACGTTTTCCCGCTTGCCTGACGATAACTCGGCAGCAACTTTTGTCCACCGATGCTTCCAGCACGAGATTTGGCACGAGATCAGGCTCCGCGAACGTATCGTAATTTGTGCGGCGCTACCGTTTGTGCCATTGGTGATCGCGGTGCTAGCAACAGTCTTTACCGCGCTAAACGGGCAGGCAATAAAGCAGAGGACCGGGAAAGGGATAACCCGCCAAGCCCGCGAGCAGATCGGACTCGCGCTCCGGTGCGCGATTTTGCCTCCCTGGTACTATATTTTTGAACTGCATGACGATGATAAGCGACAGCACGCCTCCGAATACGTGAACCGTTTTGAGATGAAAAGCGGGTTATATCGCCTCCTGCGCGACTACAATGGTGGCCTTCCCGTCCCGACGGAGCGCAGCACGGCGTGCATCAAAGACAAATTACGCTTCATGTCCCGCTGCCGTGAATTCGGTATTGCCACTGCGCCTGCCCTTCTGAGCGTCGCAAAGGGAAAGATTACGGCAATTGATTGGAGCGGACCAGGCCTCCCGGAGATCGATCTCTTCGTGAAGCCGTTGCAGGGTCAGAACGGAAAAAATGCCACGCGCTGGGATTATCTGGGTTCGGGGCAATATCGACGCAATGACGGTAAAAATGCTACCGCGAACGAGGTGCTTGAATGCTTGCGCCAGGCATCACAACGAAGAGCTTTCCTGGTGCAGCCGCGGCTCGTGAATCACAGGGAGATCGCCGACCTCGGCAATGGCACCCTTGCAACGATCCGGGTGATGAGTTGCCGTAATGAGCGAGGCGAATTCGAAGTTACCAATGCGGTTTTTCGCATGGCGCAAAATAGCACTGCCGTTGTCGACAATTTTCATACAGGGGGAATCGCGGCCAATGTGGATATTCATACCGGCGAGTTGGGGAGGGCCACCTGTGGGGCCTGGGGGTCTACCGTGGATGGATGGTATGAGCAGTATTACGAAAATGGCGCGCAGATTCTGCATCGCAAGCTTCCATACTGGCCCGAGCTGATCGATCTGGTCCGATATGCCCATGGCAGCGCATTCTCTGACCAGGTGCTGATCGGCTGGGACGTCGCCCTGCTTGACAACGGACCATGCATGGTCGCAATTAACAAAGCACCGGATTTCGACATGCTCCAGCGGATCGGCAGGGGGCCGGTGGGCAACGAACGGCTGGGAAAACTTCTCGCGTTCAACCTGAGGCGTACTGTCGCGGCCAAGCATCATTCGGTTTAGCAAGTAGTCTGGAGAGTAATGTGCAGCGTCCCTGCAATTCATGGCCGGGCAATTCAAAGCCATGACCATATCGTCGTTCCCTTGGTCGTATCGCGGAAATCAACCGCCACCCGGCGAAAATGGCCGCAAACTGACCGCCAGCACTCGCGTAGGCTCGTAGAACCGCCTAATGAATTATCTGGGTTGGAACACTCTTGGAACTTATAGGAACAACAAGGAACTGACATGCGTTACTGGCTAATGAAATCCGAACCGTCCGACGTAAGTATTGACGACCTTGGCGCAATGCACCAACAAACCGTCACCTGGTATGGCGTGCGTAACTACCAGGCACGCAATTTCATGCGCGATCAGATGCGCGTCGGCGATCGGGTTTTTTTCTATCATTCGAGCTGCAAACAACCGGGGATCGCCGGTATCGCCGAGGTTAGCAAGCTCGCCTACCCGGACGCTACGCAATTCGATCCCGGTAGTAAATACTTCGATCCGAAAGCGACACCGCAGAGCCCGCGCTGGTTCAACGTTGACGTTCGGCTCGTCAAAAAGACGCGCTTGGTCAGCATCAAGGAATTAAGGAGTTATCCCGAACTGGCCACCCTGCGTATTTTGCAGAAAGGTAGCCGTCTGTCCATTACACCGGTGGATCCAGCAGAATGGGATTTCATTGCGGGAATTTTATAATGTAATGGCCCGCTTATGGAGAGGACCCGCCAAACCCGGAAGCCGTTTGGAAATTCTGAAACCGAACATCAATCCCCGCAAAATTTAACGTGGAATGGTGGCCGGTTTATCTGATATTAGGCACGGTCGTTGGCTTCTTTGCCGGGCTATTGGGTATCGGCGGCGGGTTGATCATCGTGCCGGTACTCACTTTCATTTTCAGTGCACAATATTTTCCTCCCGACCGTATCCTCCATCTAGCCCTCGGCACTACGATGGCTGCCATCATATTTACTTCGGTTTCCAGCCTTCGTACCCATCATCTTCACGGCGCGGTGAACTGGCGGGTCGTGAAATATATAACGCCGGGAATTATCGTCGGTACGCTCGGCGGTGCCACACTGGTGAGCATGCTGCCCAGCCGGATTCTCAGTATTTTTTTTGTTGTGTTCATCTATTTTGCAGCTACCCAGATGCTGCTCAAAATTACGCCCAAACCCAGCCGTAAGCTCCCTGGACGTGCGGGGATGTTTGCGGCAGGCAGCATAATCGGTATGATTTCGAGCTTTGTCGCGATCGGCGGCGGCTTGCTGACGATTCCTTTTCTTTCCAGTTGCAATGTCAAGTTGCAACATGCTATCGGCACGGCGGCAGCAATAGGCTTCCCCATTGCTGTGGCAGGAGCCATCGGCTATATCGTCAATGGCATGGCACAATCACAACCGCTGCCGGAATATAGCCTGGGATATGTTTATTTACCAGCGTTGGGGTGGGTGGTGCTGGCCAGTACGCTGACCGCGCCGCTAGGCGCGAAAATGACTCATAGCATGCGAACCACGACGCTAAGGTGGATTTTTGTGGTGCTGCTTTATTTGCTGGGAACGAAGATGTTGATTGGGCTTTTTTAGCAGCCGGTAACTTATGAGTCTGTAGCACTCAGCGTCAAGCGCTGAATACCAGGCGCTTTAGCGCCTCCTCATATTTTTCGGCAGTTTTTGCGAGAATATCGGGCGGTAGCGCAGGAGCGGGGGCTTTCTTGTTCCAGTCCTGCGTCTCGAGCCAGTCACGCACGAACTGCTTGTCATAGCTGGGTGGATTTTTCCCTGGCGCATACTGGTCGGCCGGCCAGAAGCGGGAAGAATCGGGAGTAAGCGCCTCATCTATGAGATAAAGCCTGCCCGCGTCATCCTGGCCGAATTCAAACTTGGTATCGGCGATAATAATGCCTCTTGTAATCGCATAATCCGCTGCTTCCGTGTACAGAGCGATTGCCTTTTCGCGCACCTGCGCAGCCAGCTCCTTGCCCAGCAGCTTTTCTGCTTTGGCAAAAGAAATGTTTTCGTCATGCGCTCCCTGCGCAGCTTTGGTCGAAGGCGTAAAGATCGCTCCACTCGGCAGTCTGGCGGCTTCCTGCAACCCGGGTGGGAGCGTGATGCCGCAGATCATGCCGGTATTTTTATAATCCTTCCATCCGGAACCCGCGACGTAGCCTCGAACGATGGCTTCTATCCGCAACGGCCTCAGCCGCTTCACCACAAATGCACGGCCGACTACTTGTTTGCGCTCGCCCTCCGCTACAATAGATTCCGGTGAAATGCCGGTGAGGTGGTTGGGGATTATGTGAGCGAGTTTTTCAAACCAGAAGCCGGATAACGCAGTCAACAATCTTCCCTTGCCCGGCACCGGCGTCGGCAGGATCACATCGAATGCGGAAACCCGATCAGTCTGTATAATCAAGAGCTTGTTTTCATCCACCGCATAGATGTCGCGTACCTTGCCCCGATGCAAAAGAGGCAGGCTTTGTATCGATGCTTCAAATAGCACGGGCTGATTACTCATGGTTGTATTTATGCAGGCACGATTTTCATATAGCGGCACGATACTGGGATTCTAGCGATTGCTTGACTTCCAGCGCAAGCTGCAACGCAGCTTCAGTCGTCTCGGCAATCACGGTGTAGTGTCCCATTTTTCGTCCTGGCCGAGCGTCCAGCTTGCCGTACAAGTGTAATTTGACGTTGGGATGCCGCTGCAACTGTTCCCATTCCGGCTCTCCCCGCTGCCATAGATCGCCCAATAAATTCACCATCACCGCCGCCCCATGCATGGCTGTGCTGCCGAGCGGCAGGCCACAAAGTATTCTCACCTGTTGTTCGAACTGGGAGGTGACGCAGGCATCAATAGTGTAATGGCCGCTGTTGTGAGGGCGCGGAGCAATTTCGTTCACCAGCAACCTGCCATCGGCCAGCACAAAGAATTCCACGCATAATATGCCATGGTAATCGAGCTTCTCCGCGACGCGAACCGCAATTTCGCGTGCTTTCTGAACGATAGTCTCCGATACCCTGGCTGGAACAATGCTGACATCGAGTATGCCGTTACGATGTTGGTTCTCCGATACGGGAAAAGTGTTTACCTCGCCATCGAATCCGCGCGATACGATAACCGACACTTCGCACTCCAATGACAACAGTTTCTCCAGTACGCATGCAGCCCCTTTCATTCCGCTCAGTGCATGATCCAGTTCTATTGCGTTTTTTACCCGCACCTGTCCCTTGCCGTCGTAACCGAAACGGCTAACTTTGAGAATACCTGGAAACAATCCAGGGAACAGTTCCGGACGCTTTCGTGGTGATGCCTCATCCAGATCGAGCGATTTATGCAATTCATGTGAATTCTGTATTACCGCATACGGCACGACCCCCAGCCCGTTCGCCGCAAGGAAATTTTTTTCAAGAATGCGATCTTGCGCAACCGCTACACTGTTCGCAGCCGGACTGACCACGCAGTGCTCAGCCAGTATTCGAAGAGATTCAGCGGGAACATTCTCGAATTCCGTGGTAACACCCGCGCAGGTGGATGCGAGTTCACCCAGCGCATCGGTGTCGAGATAATCCGCATGCAAATGGCGGTCAGCCACGCTGCTCGATGGGTTCCCTTCTGCTGGATCGAGTACGGTGACGCAGTAGCCCATGCTCTGCGCAGCCATGATAAACATGCGGCCGAGCTGGCCGCCGCCCAGAAGGCCAAGCATCGCTCCCGGCCTGATGCTCATAATTCAGGTAGTGTCGATGCCGCGACCGTTGCTGCCTGAGTCTCGCGAAATGCGGCAAGACGCGTTGCGAGTTTTGTATCTTCCACCGCCAGCAGCGCAACGGCAAACAATGCCGCGTTGGATGCACCCGAATCGCCTATGGCGAAGGTGGCGACAGGGATACCCTTGGGCATCTGCACAATGGAAAGAAGCGAATCCAGCCCTTTAAGCTGCCTGGAAGTAACCGGCACACCCAGCACCGGCAAGATAGTTTTGGCGGCAATCATTCCAGGGAGATGGGCCGCACCGCCCGCGCCGGCGATAATACACTTGAGCCCACGCCTGACCGCAGTTTCCGCATACTCGAACATACGATCCGGAGTACGATGAGCAGACACCACCTCGGCCTCGTAAGGTACATTAAACTCACTCAATATATCGGCCGCATGCTTCATGACTTCCCAGTCGCTACTGCTACCCATTATTACGCCAACCACGGGGTTGTTCATTTAATGCCCTTCATTTCAATCGAGGGGACGCGTTTTTCTGGACGTCGCGTCTTCCAGATCATCCAGGTCTTCCAGGTAGGGATAACGCACATGCCCAAAACGGATAACCAGAACCGCCAACGCGACCAGCACAATCGAGGCGGAGACACCAAGCAGCCTCATACTATCCATCTCCTTGATATCAACCGTCACATATCGCGCCATCGCCACCATTGCGATGTAAAGAGGGAATCGTACCGGCAGCTTGCCGGACTCGAAATATAACCCCACCATCGTCAGGATTTCAAGATAGAGAAACATCAGCAGCAAATCTGCGAGCGTAACTCTGGCGTTGTGTACCATCAGCATGGTTTCCTGATAACCTGCAAAAATCGTGGCCAACGCAATAACGATGAGTCCCGCAGCTTCAAAGAGTCGAAGCATCCGGTGGGAATAAATAGTGGTGCGGGGATTCAGCATTTTATTTTTCTGTGATGGTTTGCCAGCAATCAAAGCCAATACTACCTTTTCCAGATGACAATTCCAATTTCTGGCGTCGATTTCGATTGAAGCGGGTAACCATTATTGCAGGCGGCTCTATGGCCTTCCGCCGTATTCACCCTTCAAACTCAGCAGTAGTGCACTATCCACCCAACCGGTGAAAGGCAGATTCCCCTCTAGCACAGTGAATGGTTGCGCTGGTTCGCCTAGATCCGACAATACCACCGCCGCTCCGCTAAAATCCTGTAGTCGAGTGTAATCGCTGATGGTGATTATCGTATCGAGCCCTGCAGCGAGCGATGCTCTCAGCCCGTTTTCAGAATCTTCTATTGCCACGCATTGTTGCGCCGGTAACCCCAGTTGATCAAGTACCCAGTGATAAATATCCGGCTCAGGTTTTTTTCCGGGAACAATATCTCCCGCACCAATAACGTCGAACCAACCGGGGGAATCCTCCCCCAGCGTAGATTTCAAAAGTGCAGTTACGTTTTCCGGTGTCGTGGTAGTCGCAATAGCCATTTTTATATTCGTATCGCGCAAGTGATGGATCAGGCGAGCTACACCGGGACGTAGCGGAATTCCGCCGTTTTCGAGCAAATTCACATAATGCTTCGTTTTCACCTTATGCAAGCCGGCTATCCAGTCATCCAGTCCGCTTCTGCTCAGCTCCGCAGGTGCATGGCTTTCCATGAAATGCCGAATGCGCTCTTTTCCGCCTGTTATAGCCAGCAGTTCACCATAAAGTTCGACTTCCCATTCCCAGTTTAGGCCGAACTCTTCGAACGCGGCATTGAAAGCGAGACGATGTCCGTCACGCTCGGTATCAGCCAATGTGCCGTCAACGTCAAACAGTACCGCACGAACCGCGCTATTCATCACTATCTCCTTCATCTTGTCGCTTTATTTTCGATATTCTTTGTCATGGCACGACATGTTTCAATCATCGCGCTGCGCAGCACAACTGGCGCGCTGTAACCGATCCGCGATCGCCATCCAGCCTGGTTTATCCGGAGGCGCTTCCACCAGCAGGCGGTCGAACCGTTCCTGGTCGAACCGGCGCAACGTTCCATACAACAGGCGACCGTATGCCGCTGGTTCAGCAGGCATGGGAAAATGGGCGATGTTTTTATTTTCGGCGTGATCCATTTGCCGGTCAGACCACGCTATTATCACAATGCGCAATCCTTTTGTCCCGAGTTCGAGAGCACGATGAGATAATAATTCCGAATGCCAAAGCTCCAGCGGCGTTTCCGGCGCATAGTGAGACTTGAGCGCACCGGGCACGCGTACAGCGCGCTTCTCTTGTCCGGATAGTACCACTCTGCCTTTCAATACCTCTGCCAGCGCCGGCAACGGAATACCCCCCGGCCGCAATATGACGGCCATCTCGCCGTCAAAGCCGACAATTGTGCTTTCCAGGCCAACTCGACATGGACCACCATCTAGAATCATATCTACCGACTTACCCAGCTCTTCCTGCACATGAGCCGCCGTTGTAGGGCTTATACGCCCAAACCGGTTAGCGGACGGTGCGGCAAGCACTTTCTCCGGCCCCAGTGCATTCAATAAGGCAAGCGCGACGGGGTGATCCGGCACCCGCAATCCAACCGTATCCTGACCTCCCGTTACACTTTCCGGCACGTGTCGGCTGCGCCGCAATATCAAAGTCAGCGGCCCCGGCCAGAAGTATTCGGCCAGTTGCCAAGCCTGTTCGGGGACTTCTTGCGCCCAGCGTTGCAAATGGGATGAACCGGCAAAATGAACGATGAGGGGATGATTCACCGGCCGCTTTTTTATCTCGAACAGACGTCGTACCGCGGAAGGGCTGGAGATATCCGCCCCAAGGCCATAAACCGTTTCGGTGGGAAAGGCCACGACCCCGCCCGCCCTTAGCAGCGCAGCAGCAGCGATGATCTGGCTGTGCGGTTCCAGTGACGTCATCTAAGCGTCATTCTCGCCGACAGCACAGCATGATCGGAAGTTTGCGACCAGGGATGACCCCGATGCACCTGCGTCTTTTCTACCTGGAACCCTCGCACATAAATGCGATCGAGCCGGAACAACGGCAACGCGGAGGGATAGCTGCGCGCGGCTCTCCCCTCAGTCGACTCAAAAGCCTCGATCAGGCTGAATCGCTCAACCAGAACCCGGCTCGCTATTTCGCGCCAATCGTTGAAATCTCCGGCAATGACCAGCGGCGCCTGTTGAGGCACCAGTTGCTCGATATGCTGCCCCAACACTTGTAATTGCTGCGATTGTCCTCTCTTGAACAGCCCCAGGTGCACGCATATGCAGTGGAGTCTTTCCGGCCAGCCAGGAACATCGATCTCGCAATGGAGCAGGCCCCGGCTCTCGAAACGATGCGCCGAAACATCGAGATTGGCCCATCGCATGATAGGGTAACGGCTTAGAATTGCATTGCCGTGATGCCCTTCATTGTATACCGCGTTTTTTCCGTAGGCGAAATCCGACCAAACCGAATCGGCGAGAAACTCGTACTGGGGGTTGCATGGCCAGTTTTCGAAACGCGCCGCATGCCCCTTGTGGAAGCCGACCACTTCCTGCAAAAAAATGATGTCTGCATCAAGCGCGCGCAAGCCGTCACGCAACTGATGCAGCACTACGCGCCGATTAAAATGAGAAAAACCTTTGTGAATGTTATAGGTCGCGATATGCAGCGTATTGAGCATATGGTGAACGTCAGCTTATCCCGGAAAATTGATATGCATGCTACCTGCCAATATCCATTTCCGGTCCCTGGAGAAATCGTATTTTTTCATTATATTGAAACCTCCAGCATCCGTTCCAGTGCCAATTTTGCAAGTACCGCTTCGGCAGCCGGCACCTTGATCTGATTCACGACCTTGTCCGCGATCAGGTTTTCCAGCGTCCACGCCAGATGTTGCGGATCGATGCGGGCCATGGTGGAGCACATGCAGATTGTCGAGGCCATGAACTGCACTATTTTCCCTTCGGATTTGAACTCCTCCGCGATACGGCTGACCAGGTTCAGCTCGGTACCCACCAGCCAGCGGGTTCCCGCCTCCGCTTCACGGATGGTCTTGATGATGTACTCGGTAGAACCAACAAAATCGGAATTTTTACATACCTCGAAACTGCATTCCGGATGTGAAATCACCTTTCCGTCCGGATGCTGATTGCGGAATCGCAGTATGTGCTGCGGCTGAAACATCTGATGCACCGAACAATGCCCTTTCCATAGCAGGATTTTTGCTTTCCTGATTTGCTCCGGTGTAAGCCCACCCAGCGGCTCATCAAAATCCCACACCACCATCTCGTCCAGTGGGACCCCCAGCTTGTGGCCGCTCCAGCGTCCCAGATGCTGGTCCGGAAAAAACAGTACTTTTTCCCGGCGCGAAAAGGACCACTCCAGAATCTTTGTCGCATTACTGGAAGTGCAGACGATGCCGCCGTGCTCGCCGCAAAAGGCTTTTAGATCAGCGGCCGAATTAATATAGGTCACGGGCGTGACCGCCTCATCAGGGTCGAGCACTTCCGACAACTCGCGCCAGGCACGCTCCACCTTGGAAAGACTTGCCATATCCGCCATCGAGCAACCGGCCGCGAGATCAGGCAGGATGGTAACCTGCTCCGGCTTGGAGAGAACATCCGCCACTTCGGCCATGAAATGGACGCCACAAAACACCAGATAATCCGCATCCGTTTCCACGGCAAGGCGCGACAGCTTCAGGGAATCGCCGGTGAGATCGGCATGCTTATAAACATCCGCACGCTGATAATGATGGGCGAGTATTACGACGCGCTTTCCGAGTGCGGCTTTAGCCTCCACAATGCGCTGCGCGCAGTCGTCATCTTTCAAGGTATCAAAACGTTCAAATGCAATAGCTTCCGCTGGCATGGCTACTCCTGTTTTTTCCTCAAGAAACGGTTAGACAACCTCTAATAGGACCTGTGTGGATCGCTTACCAAGCGCCAAGCTGGCAACTGCAATGTAACTGAGCCGTTAAAGCCGGAATAATTCACTAGCATATGATGAGGCTGTTGACGCGATCATCTGCACAGGGCATTTCTTTTTTAACTACATCTCATTCCGGATGCTATCTTGCCAAGATCATGCTCCAGTATCCCGCCGGCAAACTCGGGTAGCTATGCAAAGGCTGCCCGGCAAATACTGTCAGACCAATATCCTAACTATCGGTTCTACCAGGCTCCAGGTATGGATTTTTTTCGCTGCGATTATTTCTGTCGCTTTTATCTGAAGCCAGCTTTCGTATCGCCTCCGCGTTAGTCGGGGAAAAAACCTTTTCCACTGCGTTCTCCCAGGGAAACCAGGCAAAGCGGAGATGCTCTCTTGCTGCCACCGAGACCGGAACCGGCTCTGGCACGAGCAGGCCGAAGACATGCTCGGTATTGTGCGTCACCTCCGGTGCATACCGCCAGCGCCATTCCTCATAAATCTCGTATTCGTTCTGAATGTTCCAGTCGGTCAATTCGTAGCGACCGGCATCCAGTCCGGTTTCCTCAGCCACTTCGCGCGTTGCCGTTTGCAGAAGCGTTTCGCCTTGATTCTGACTCCCCGTAACCGATTGCCAATACCCGGGATGATCCGCCCTCTCCAGCAACAGAACCTGCCTATCCGGCGTGTGGATGATTACCAGGACGGAAATCGGTGTCTTATAAATTTTCACCGCGAAGATTTCGCAAGGAATAGAGATTGGAAAATTGCTCCGACCTGCGGAGCGCATTGTTTTCAATCCGGATCTCCGCTGACCACGCACCAGGATTTTACTTTTGGCGCCTGCAGCTTACATATTGCGAAGCTTGATATGCAGTTCCCGCAACTGCTTTTCACCCACCGTACTGGGCGCATGCGTCAACAGGCATTGTGCGCGCTGCGTCTTCGGAAAAGCAATGACATCACGGATTGATTCGGAACCCGTCATCATCGCAACGATACGATCGAGTCCAAATGCAATGCCGCCATGCGGTGGCGCACCATATTGCAATGCTTCCAGCAGAAAACCAAATTTCTCACGTGCCTCATCGGCCCCGATATTGAGCGCGCGGAATACCTTTGACTGTACTTCCTGGCGATGGATACGCACTGAACCACCGCCAATTTCCGAGCCATTCAACACCATATCGTACGCCCTGGATAATGCGTTTCCGGGATCGCTCTCCAGCAAGTCTTCGTGGCCGTCCGCGGGAGAGGTAAACGGATGATGCAAGGCTTTCCAGCGGTTTTCTTCCTCATCGCGTTCGAACATGGGAAAATCGACTACCCACAGAGGCTTCCAACCGGATTCGGCAAGTCCACGGTCATGCCCGACCTTGGCGCGCAACGCACCAAGCGCCTCATTCACCACCTGGGCCTTGTCCGCACCGAAGAATATGAGATCGCCATCTTCCGCGCCCGTACGCTCCAGGATAACTTGTATCACTGCCTCTGGCAGAAACTTCAGTATCGGCGACTGCAGGCCTTCAAGACCTTTTTCCAGCGCGTTGACTTTGATATATGCGAGCCCCTTCGCCCCATATATTGCTGCGAAACTGGTGTAGTCATCTATTTCCTTGCGGGACAATGTCCCCCCCGCCGGTACCCGAAGCGCAGCCACTCGGCCCCCGGTTTTAAGGGCAGCTTCGCGGAAGACCTTGAATTCCACATCCCGCATCACATCGGTGAGCTCGGTCAGAACCAGCGAGACACGCAAATCCGGTTTGTCCGAACCGTACCGGGACATCGCTTCTCCGTATGCCAGGCGCGGGAAGGGACTTGGCAGATCAATATTCATTGTGTTTTTGAATATTCTGCAAATCATCTCCTCCATCAGCGCCATGATCTGGGCTTCATTCAGGAAAGATGTCTCGATATCGATCTGGGTGAATTCGGGCTGGCGATCGGCGCGCAAATCCTCATCGCGAAAGCATTTGGTGATCTGGTAGTAACGGTCGAATCCGGCGACCATCAGGAGTTGCTTGAACAACTGCGGCGATTGCGGAAGCGCAAAAAAATGCCCCGTGTTGACACGGGACGGCACCAGGTAATCCCGCGCACCCTCAGGCGTGGATTTGGTCAGCATCGGTGTTTCAACATCGATGAAGCCGTGCTGATCGAGAAATACGCGGACCGCCATCGCCACCTTGTAGCGCAATCGCAGGTTTTCCTGCATTTTCGGACGTCGCAGATCGAGATAGCGATGTTCCAGACGCACGGCTTCACTCAGGTTTTCGTCATCCATCAGAAACGGTGGCGTAAGCGAAGCATTGAGTATCTCAATGGACTGTACCAGCACCTCAATTTCGCCACTGACGAGGTCGGGGTTGACTGTGCCAGTCGGACGCGGTCTCACCGTGCCGGTAACTCGGAGTACGAACTCGTTGCGAATTTTCTCCGCGCTTTGAAAAGCGGGCGCATTGTCGGGGTCGCATACCACCTGCACCAACCCCTCGCGGTCTCGCAGATCGATGAATATGACGCCACCATGGTCGCGACGGCGATGCACCCAGCCATAGAGGGTGACATTCTGCTTCAGATATTTGGCATCAATGAGGCCGCAGTAGTCAGTACGCATGACAGCTCTGTAATTGGGGGAATAAGAAATCAGGATTTGTCGCTTGAAGCGGAACTGGCAGCGCCGCTGCCATGCAGCAGCGCTGCCTGTGATTGATTCGCGTCTTTTTTACCATTGCTGGGTGCGACGACACCCATGGAAATAATATATTTCAATGCCGCATCCACACTCATGTCGAGCTCGATCACATCACTTTTCGGCATCATCAGGAAGAATCCGGAAGTGGGGTTGGGCGTAGTCGGCACATAGACGCTCACATAGTCTCCCTTGAGATGATTGGCTACATCGCCGCCCGGATGTCCGGTCATGAACGCAATGGTCCACGAACCCTTACGCGGATATTGCACCAGCAATGCCTTACGAAACGCCTCCCCCTGACTGGAAAATAGCGTATCGCTGACTTGCTTGACCCCGTAATAGATCGATTTTACGACCGGTATGCGCCATAAAACACCTTCCCAGAATATCACCAGCCGCTGGCCGATAATATTGGTCGTCAGCAAGCCGGTGAGAAATACCACCAGCAAGGTTAACACCGTACCGACACCGGGCACATATACGCCCACAAACGCTTCAGGACGCAGGTTCTCCGGCAAGAGCAGCAGAGACTGATCCATGGTACCAATGAGAAATCTCAACGCCCAGGCGGTAATGCCAAGAGGCACCCAGATCAGAAGCCCGGTAATGAAATAGCGTTTCATATCAGGTGATTGGAAACTTACTCACCAGGACAGGCCGGGCACGCGGCACCCGCAGCCGGTGTTGCCGCAGGTCCGGTTTCACTCTTGACGGCGGCTGGCGCTTCCACATCGGATTTCGGTTTCGGCTTTGCACCGTTCTTGAAATCGGTAGCGTACCAGCCGCTACCCTTCAATTGAAAACCCGCAGCGGAAATAAGCTTGACATAAGCATCGCTGCCGCACGAAGGACACGCCGCAACCGGCGCATCGTTCACCTTTTGCAGATATTCTTTTTCAAAACCACAGGACCCGCAACGGTATTCATAGATCGGCATGACAGCCCTCCAATACAGCGGAATAGAAAAAATGAAATTATACCTCAACCACTTGGTTAACCGGGAAATATGGGCTGCAAGCGGGGATTACAAGATGGGGCTGCCGGATATACCTGGATGAGCTCGAATTAATGTCGGGATACGGAGCTTGTGCGATCAGCGGTGGTAGCAGTAGGATGGGTGAAGCGTAGCGCAACCCATCACTCACTTATTCCCGCGCCTTGCCAAATCGACAGCGGGGGTGTCCGATCACGGTTAATGTGCCGCGTTGCGTAGTTTTGATGGGTTGCGCTACGCTCCACCCATCCTACCCAAGCTGTACAAATGTCAAACGGAGAATGGTTCATAGGCATACGTCTGGATGAGCCTCGGATTAATGCTGGGATACGGAGTTTGTGTGATTAGGGTAGGAAGTGGACATAGGAAACAGGAAAGTGCCCCCGAGTAAAATACTGATGCGTGGATATTGAAAATGGGTCGAGCATATTCTCAGGCAGATCTACAGCGCAGATCAGGTCGGCATAGCACATCCCATCTCAATGCACGTTTATGATGTAATCGTCGCGATTGAGAGAACGATAAGGTTTTTCCTGACAAAATCGAGTGAACGCCAGATCTCCAGCCTCAGTTTCGGAGTCGGCTTCGATATCGTAATCAGCTAGAACGCCGCTGTAATTAGGCTCGCCGTTTATCGATGGCTCGGCAGGTGTTATAAGGACTTTGTATCTCATAACTCCTCCATATTTATCTCGCACCTGATTTCGAAAAATTTTATTCAGTCACGATTTATCGGGCTATACAAATACAGTATAGGCAATAATTGGCGCCCACGCCGGCACCTCGATAAAACGCCCTGGTAATCACACGGTAGCGCTTGCCCTCGGGCTCGGCCCCTCAGTAGTGCGCATCAGTGATATGGGGTGCGGTCCTCCTTGAAGATTTTCGGAACTCCTGATACTTCTCGAAATGTCAAAAAGACGCGAGTGGCGAACGGACGTTAAACAGGAAATATTCTTGATGCCTGAAAACTGCTTCTTCGATATCGAAGAAGCAGCATTTGATATGGTTCGATTAAAGCGTTTTGAGGTACTCCAGCAATGCCTTTTTCTCGTCAGCCGAAAGTGTAGTACCAAATTCATGACCACAGCGGCTGTTGCCGGAATTCCGATCACTGCAATCCGTAGTCGCCAGCGTATAGTCGAACTTGGTCTGCTCAATGGCAAGGCCTACATTAACTGTATCGTAAGCCGGACCGACCTTGAAGGAACTCACCCGTTCAGCCGCCGGTTTCAGCAACTCCGCCAGCGTGGGAACTGATCCATTATGAAGATAGGGAGCAGCAGCCCAGATGCCCTCGAGGACGCGCGATTCATACGCGTAGGAAGGTGTGGCTGTGGCAGCCATTGGGGGCGCCATGAACGCATCGCGAAGAGATTCTGTTTCCGGCGGAAAAGGAGACTGTGCACCCTTCATCCGAGCTTCGTCTTCGGTTTTCATCAGAACGGGAACGTAGTGCTGAAGAATGGAGCCGAGGACGGCCGTGCTCAGAACATTGAAGGCGGTATCGACGGGCTTTAGCGGCTTGGCGAGAAGCGGAATTTTCGCGCCGTCAAGCACACCCGTCTTGACGGTCCGGCCGAGAACCTCGTACTCCCTGGAATCCGTACCGACATCCATCACGGGCGTGGCCCAGGTTTTTTGGTTGGGAAATCGGGTTTGCCCCGGTTTGATGCTATGGCAATCGGCGCAGCCACCCTGTGCAGTATTGCGTACAAAGATCTCCTTGCCTTTATCGGCAAGTGCCTGATCTACCTTCCATATCCATTTGGGAGGGCCTATTTTTTTTACCAAATCTTCCAATGCGCCCAACCCCTGAAATTCAGCCGAGTTTTTGTGGAGGTAGTCGATTCCGAGCAGATGCCACGCATCTTTCTTTGGACGAAAAATCCCAAATACGCCATAAACTTCTCCAAGATTTCTGGCAAGGCCAAGAATATCGTTGCCATTGCTGGAGAAACCAGGCCACTGGGTCTTGTCCTGAATTGCGGCATTCCAGAGGAACGGATAGCGTACCGGCGCGATGGCTGGCTGAATGTTCTCCGGGATCATGCGAGTAGGCGAAGAACCAATATCGAGGCCGGCGAGCCGGTTGAAGATCATCGATACGGCGTCGAGTCGCGCCGGCCCCCAGGGCTGGTCAGGAAGTGAACGTCCAATCAACGTGTGATAGGGCAAATACCAGGCCTTCACTGCCGCTCGCAACGTCTCCTTGTCCTTTGAGGTCGCCGACGGACCCAGTACAGCGTGCGCGAAATCCGTGAACGCCTGTTTATTTGTCAGGATGGCGTTCACGGCGACATCGAGGTCAGCCAGGAAACTCTGGAAATCGATGATTCCCGGCCCACCGTCGATCAGATATGCGGTGCCGTCAACCTCAATTTGGCGGGTATGGCAGGCGGAACAATTCATGCCAATTTCCTGTTCTTCGCTTCCACTGGCAACGGTAAATCCAATAGGTAGTCCTGCGGGCTTACTGGTTTTATTGGGCAGGTAGCCGTATCGGCCAAGGCTTTCAGCCATGAATGGCTGGCCGTTTGGCTGCTTCAGTGCGGAGATCCAGCGCAACGGCATGATGCGTGACCCTTGGTCACGACTATAGAAATCCTTTCGATCTGAGGCTGTCCATTTCGTGCCTTGGTCCATGAGCACGGGTTCGGCGGCGGTTAAAGCCGGGGGCACGAGCAAGGCCAAGGTGGATAGAATGCTGCCAATACAGGATAGAACTTTGATTTTCAAGATTTATCTCCCCTCTTGATTAATGAATCGGGATATCTCATGGATCCGTCGCGTTCCTGCTGCCTCACGTTGCATGAAAGATTTGAGTGTCAACGTGTACGCCAACACCTAATCCTTATGAGCGAGAGTCACAAGTTATCGACGAATTTCGGAAACCTCCCGGTTGAATGGATCAAGCTGACTTGGATGCCGGGTCGCCCCGGAATACAGGTCAGTTGATGCCTGGCGGTACAATTGCGCAGTGCGCTCTTATTAATTATTGATTTTCGACTCCCCCGCCACGAGGGCGTTGGAGCTTGTCACCGCCTCCTTAACGGAGGGAAACTGGAGAATACTGTCGCTAATGGATGGTTTGAGGATCCAGCCGCAGGTGCTGCCTTGGCTGACCCGAAATCAGAACTAAAAGAGACTGAAAGAAGTATGGAGCAGGTAAAACAGGGGTAATCAGAAAAGAAGAAGGGGGTTTTTCTCGCTATTCAAGCATTGAGTAATAGCTTCTGTGTGGTTATGTTGTTACAGATGGTCCGATCCACGCTCCGACAAGAACCATCCCTGGCACACCTCGGCTCGTTTTGGTGTGCCAACCTACCCACGGGCAGAGCCTTCCTCATCCTCGGGCTGGTTCATCCAGCCATCTTCGCTGTCACACGCCATCCGGTGTTCTTCCGTCCAGATTCTTCCGTCCAGGACATCCGCTGAACCGCCTGGCGCACCTACGCTGATGGGCCGAGAAGATCGGCAAGGCAGGTGCCCTGCCAGCGGACAACACCAAACACCAGGCTGGGCATTCCCGAACACTGTTACGTGATCAACGAGTATAAGGCGAAGGATCTGGGGGACAGGCTGGACAGGATCACCGATCCCCACGTCCGCATGAGCCTGCGCCTGCAAGCGGTCTTCGGGCTGCGTCGCGAAGAGTCCATCAAGTTCCAGCTCAGCTATGTCGACCGTGACGACCATATCGCCATCAAGGGCTCCTGGGCCAAAGGCGGCCGCGGCCGAACAGTGCTGATCACGACGCCGGAGCAACGTGCAGTGCTAGACGAAATCCATCGGCTGGTGGGCTCGGGCTCATTGATCCCAGCACACAAGGCCTACATCCAGCAGCGACATGTCTATGACGGGCAGTGCAAGGTGGCGGCGCTGAGCAACATGTGCGGGCTGCGGCATCATTATGCACAGATGCGGTATGAAGTATTGACGGGCTGGAAAGCACCAGCGACTGGTGGGATTCATCATTCGAGCATGCCCCCTGCTCAACGTGTTCAAGATCGACAAGCTCGGCAGATCATCAGTCGTGATCTAGGGCATGAGTGGATCGGTGTCGTCTCGATTTACCTAGGCCGGTAGAACAGCATTCAGGCTGCTTGCCCCAACGGGAGCGCATTCAATTCCGCACGGGCCTCCCGCCAAGCGGGATAGTGCTGATCCAGCAACGCGATGAAGCGCTCACTGTGCGTCGGCTCAATCAAATGGATCATCTCGTGCACGATCACGTATTCGAGCAGGTCCCGAGGCTTCTTGACCAGTTCCGTATTGAGTCGGATATGAGTGCGCCGGTGATTGCAACTGCCCCATTTAGTTTTCATGCGCTGAAGGAAGTAGCCAGCCGCCTTGACACCGATGCGCTGTTCCCAACGTTCGATCAAGGGAGGGATAGCGTGGTGCAGCAAGGATCGTTGCCAAGCTTGGTAGATGGCCTCGCGCCTACTTGTATCGGTTTCAGGACGGACGTTCAGGGTGATACGCCGGTGATCCATTTTCACGGCAGGCGGGACATCCTGCTCCACCACCGTGAGCAGATATCGGCGGCCCCAGATGTAATGGCTTTCCCGCGTGACGAACTGGCGGGGCGTTTCGCGCGCCTGTGCATGCAACTGCGCCTGTTGCTGGCGAATCCAGCCCAGTTTGGAAATGGCATAGACGCGCGCCACCTCCAGTCGCGTGCCGGTCGGTGCCACCAGAGTCACCTTGCCCTGAGGTGGATGCACGGAAAGGTGGACGTTCTTCACCGCCTTGAAGGTGACGGCGATGTCCAGTCCGCCCAGCCGTATGTGCGTCTGCGTCATGGGTAGCCTGGCTGATTCTTCAGCAAATCGAACAGCCTGAGTGTGGCCTTACGATCCCGGCCTGTCAGCGGATGCAGGAAGTTCTGGACGATGCGCTCCTTGGCTTCGTCGCCGCGCCAGCTCGCTGGAGCTTCCTCACGCATGATGCGGTCGATCTTCAGCGCCAGCAGGGCCAGCTGGTCGCCGTAATCTGCCGCCGGCTCCCTTACGACGTTTTCCTCGGATAAAGTGTCGTCGGAAACAATATCCGGCAGGTTGCGGTAGATCACCAGCGCACTGGCGTTGCCGCGCAAGACGGCGGGCTCATCGCTGTCGGGCTGCTGCTCGTGCAACTTCTTCACCAGGGCTTCGGCATCACGCAGGAATTTTTCATAGGCTTCGGTGCCCTCACGGCTTTGCTGAATCAGATCATCGAGCAGCTTGGACATCTGCTCGTAGAAACGTGGATCGGTCAGGCGGTCGCGGATGATGGTCTTGCGGACGTTGTTGATGATGGTTTCCGCAATGGCATTCTTCGACAGCCGGCCCTTCTCGTTGAGCTTGCGGGCGATGGCATCGTGGATGCCGGTCTCGATGATCAGCTCGGTCAGTGACAGTTCGCCGAGTTCACCCAGGGCCTGCGCCGGTTCCGCCTGGATGTAGGTGTTGATGAGATGGCGCATGTCGGCCTCGTAGGGCTTGATGTCCAGCTCTTCGCCGCTGTAGTGCTTGATCGCCGAACGCACTTCTGCATAGAACTCGGTTTCCCTCCGCAGGGTCTCGGTTTCGGCGTCCGAATAGCCCGCCCCGGTCAGATCCTGAGCGATAGCAGCAAAGGCGCGCAGATAGGTCGTCACGGCCTTGTAAAAAGCGATGCGCAGCGCCTCGGTTTTCACCAGGGCTTCCGGGTTGCCGGCATGGCCGCAGAAATAGTGGATGAACTGCTCCAGCTCGCGCGGCTGCGGCACCGGTTCGCACAGGTAGTGCAGCGCTTCGCGCGCCTCGTCCAGTTGCTTGCGGCCCTCATCCAGCCAGTTCTTCAGGTAGACGTTGTTGTCGCCGCCGTTGCCCTTGTCGATGTCCAGTTCGTCGGAGCTGTACACCGCAATCGCCTGCTGCACGTCGCCGAACAGTTCCTTGTAATCGACGATATGGCCATAGTCCTTGTCGTTGCCATCGAGTCGGTTGGTACGGCAGATGGCCTGGAACAGATTGTGGTCGTGCAGCTCGTTGTCCAAATAGATGTAGGTGCAACTGGGCGCATCGAAGCCGGTGAGCAGCTTGCTGACCACGATCAGTAGCTTCATGCGTGCCGGTTCCTCGATGAATCGGCGCTTGATCTCGTCCTCGTACTGTTTAGTGCTGCGGTCGTCGCGCAACACGTACTGCTTGTACGTGTCGTATTTGTAGCGTTCGTCGCTACCGGATGATTCGCGGGAAATTGTAGCAGGATTGGGCTCGTAGGAGGTGATGACGCCCACCTGCCGGCCAAACGGCGTGTTCTGGAACAGCCGGTAGTAATGGCAGGCATCGTAGATCGACGCCGCTACCAGGATCGCCGTACCTCGATCATTGTTCAGGCGCGGCTTGAGGCTGAAGTCCTCAATGATGTCGGCAACGATGCGATCCTTGCGCTCCTTGGCGCTCATCAACTCTTCCATCGTCGCCCAGCGCTTGCGCAGGATGGCCTTCTGGAAATTGTTCAGTCCGCGCGTCTTGTTCTCGAACCAGGCGTCGATGGCCTTGCGCGAGGTCAACCGTTGCGGCACGTCGCGGGCTTCGTACTTGAGATCCAGCACCACCTTGTCGGCCACAGCCTCATGGAATTTGTAGGTGTGGATGTAAGTGCCGAATATGTTGCGCGTGGTCTGCCGATCCTTTCGCAGTAGCGGCGTGCCGGTGAAGCCGATGAAGATGGAGTCGGTCAGCCAGCGCTTCATCTGCTTGTTCATGTTGCCGCCCTGGGTGCGGTGGCACTCATCCACGAACACGTAGAAACGCCCATGGATGGGCGGCGGCTCGCCCTTGAGGTCGGCCGCATCGAACTTGTGGATCAGCGCGCACAGCAGGCGCGGCGCGGTGGCACCGAGCTTCTGCACGAACTCTGCTCGCGTGGTGATGCGCGGCGAGGGCGATTCCGGATCGATCACCCTGGAGTTGCGCATCACCCCTTCGATCTGCTTGTCTAACTCGTCGCGGTCCGTCACCACTAGCACCCGCGCCTGCGGGTCGTGCTCCAGCAACCACTTGGCTAGCAACACCATCAAGATGCTCTTGCCACTGCCCTGCGTGTGCCAGATCACGCCGCCTTCGCGCTGCCGGATGCGTGCCTGCGCGGCCTTGATGCCTTGGTACTGGTGCGGCCTCGGCACCTTCTTCTGACCGGCATCGAAGATCAAGAAATTGCGGATCAGGTCGAGCAACCGATCCGGCCGGCATATCTGCGCCAGTGGACGGTCCAGCAAGGCACCCGACGTTCCCGAAAGGGCCACTCCCGGTTCCTCGTCCTTCCACTGCACAAAGAATTGTTCCGGCGTGCCGATGGTGCCATAGTGCAGTCCCTGCGCATCGCTGCCCGCCAACAGCAACTGCACGGTGCTGAAGAATCTCTGGTTGAAGATCTGTTCCTGGTTGCTGATCAACTGGCGAACGCCATCACCCACCTCCACCGAACTGCGCTTAAGTTCGATCACCACCACGGCCAGGCCATTGAGGTAGAGCACGATGTCCGGCCGGCGCGTGTTCCCTCCTTTCAGCGTGACCTCCTCGGCCAACGCGAAGTGATTGCGTTCTGGATGCACCCAATCGATCAACTGCACCGTTTCATGGGATTGGCCGATGGCAACCTGCACTTGTACGCCGTAGCGCAGCAACTGGTACGCACGCAGGTTGGCCTGGTAGGGTGTCATGCCCGTGACGTCCACTGCGGTTTCCAGCTTCTGCAACGCGGCGCTGATGTGGGCGGGCGAGTAACCGCGCGCACTCAGATTGGCGCGCAACAATTCGACTTCGATGGCGCGGTTGTTGTCGCGCTTGCTCCAGTTGCAAAGGTAGTCGTAGCCGAGGCCACCATCCGCTGGCGGGGACGTGAAATACTTGACCACGCGGTTCTGCGTGGCGCGTTCGCTGCGCGATATCTGGCTCATGCTGTAGCCTCAACATGCTTTGGCGACCAGACCTGATCGACCGATTTAGTCATGGCCATAAATTACGCTACGAAATGAGTTTTGGATCAGCTTCCATTTACCGTCAGATCCAAGACGACACATGGGAAATCCCTTTTCATCCTGGTAGGCAGCAGCCACTTTCAGTTCGATCTCGAAAACTCCGTTTTCCCCGCTAAAGGCTGCCTTGATGGTAACGGTAGAAAATGCAGGCGTACTGTCTTCTACGTCCATGATCTGAAAGGAAATAACCGTCTGGCCCCCAAAATCGCGCTTCGCTTCCCCGGCTTTCTTCCCCATCGCCATGTCGTATGTGTGAGACAAAGCGTCGGCAAGCGGACCAAACCTTCCTTGCTTCCAGTTTTCCATGAATTCAGCCACTGCATGTTCTGGTGAGTTATCCGGTAACAAGGGCAACAGGTCCTCGCACGGAAGGTGGGCAAGGTCGCCTGGTACTCTCGGTTTCCATGCATCAAGGAGGCGTTTGGTTTCCTGATTTTTCCGAAGCGACTGGAAGATTTCACTCCAGGTTGAATCTTGTTTGGGAGTCGGACTCTTCTTGCCTTCGGCAAGTGCTCCTGCCCAATCTCGTGCTGCGAACAGTGCCGCCCACGTCTTCGCTGCCACGATGCGATTGTCGAATGCCAGTTCTCGCCCGTGGAGAATGCCGTGGCGGTATGGAACTGAAATGGGTTCTTCGTTCGTTTTATTCCTTCCCTTGGTCATCAATCCCGCCAACGTCTGAAGCCCGGACTCATGGGCTGCGATGCAGTCCCATGCAGTCAGGTCGGCATTGTCAGCAAAGAACCCAACATGCCGGGAAACATCGCTAACCAAGCCATCCAGCAGACTCAGAAGCAAAGGAATGCAGGCATAATAACGGTCTGCCAAATAATCATCTCTTGCCAGTTCGGCCAAGCGAATCCTTTTCCTGAACTCAGGATGCCCGTTAAATCTCAGAAGGCCCCACTTTAAGGCATCTGCATCATAGGAACTGGCCAGATAGTCTTCTGCTGCATCCAGACCTTTTTCTTCGAACGTTCCTATAGCCTGTTTCATCACCTCCAGGCTCATGGACTCATAAGCGATCCACCCTGAGGAAGCGAAGAGTTCGTTGAAACGATCCGGGAGCAAGAGGATCTTGGATTGTTCCTTCAGTTCCGCGAGCTTCTCCGACGCACCCTTGAGCTGGGGGAACACTTGCTGAAGCAGTGGAAAAGCTCGCCATAGACTTTCGATGCTGCTGGCACCTTGAATAAGCCGGAGCATTTCAGCCACTGACCCGTTATCAGCAATGCGCTTTCTATTGGCCACAGCACTCTCCCTCCTGTGGAAGGATCGTCAAGATCTTCATACAAGCCTCGTTCTCCCAGTTAACAGTTCCTGCATTATGGCCTGCTTAAGAGCGCGGGTCTTGTTGCGGCGGGTTTCGAGGGCCGTGATTTCGGCCTCCATATCACTGAGCAATAATGCTATGGCTTTCTGCTCATCCGTTCCGGGGAGCTTCAACTCGGCACCAACAATATGCGCTCGATTGGTGGCATAAACCTTGGTTCCCGATGTCAACTGTCGCAGATGTGAACGGAATGATGGGATGAACTGGATGTAGGCTTTGAAGCCATCAGCTAGTACAGCTTTGTCGAGCCTAACGGCCATGGTATGTAACCCTGAAACCAATTCGACGCCTTCAGCATTCTGAATCTCGACCGATTTGCCTACTCCGTCCAAATCCTCGGAAGCATCAGCGAAGATCAGATCGCCATCTCTCAGGCGATCCAATCGTTTTGCCTTGGCGCTTGGCAGATAAGGCATTGCTGTCTTGGCGGGGTCCAATAGCAGGTGCTGAGATCCGTGAATATCGCCGTAGTGTAGGTACCGGATATCCCCAGCACTCGAAAGCTCGGCGCGCGCATTCACACCGTTCTTCAAGAAATTCAGGTGATCGCCCAAGCGCTTCACCTCCCACTCTCCACTGAACCCCGGTAGGCGGGTTTGGCCGGTGAGGAGTTGCTGCATGGCGGCCTGCTTGATGGCATGTTTTTTGGTGATCAGGCGATCCAGTCCGTCCAGCAGCGCGTCCATGTCGCTGAGGGCCGTGGCGATAGCGCGTTGTTCTGAAATATCAGGAACAGGCAAAGAGAAATCAGCAAGCTCAGCCCGATTAATCTTCGGCATCCCGCTTCGAATAGATACAGATTCAGCATATTTTGAAAATCGATGCGCCAGGAGCATCGGGAGTAAGTATCCGCCAAGCATCGCCTCAGTTGGTGTCAGGGGATACATGTCTGCGCTGCAGAGCCCTGCGAAGTCTGCAAGAATTGCCTTGCGCAGATATGGCCGAATTTTGCTATAGACAACATCACCGAGGTGAAAAAGATACTTTCCGCTGATAGCCTGCTGCTCCGCAGCAGTTCGCTTTTCAAGCAAGCGACCAGAACCGCTTTCAATGTGATCTGGAGCAACCAAGACCATAGAGCGGAAAGGTTCATTTTTGGGATCAACCTGACCGTTCGCAATTCGGGCGACGTCAAGCAATCCCCGAATATCCCAATCCTCCGGAATCACTCCCACTTCCGTTTGCTTGTAGCCCGGCCTTACTTCCATGTCGCCCCCATCCTTTTCAGGTGCTCTTCCACCTTGGCGCTGAGAGCCGCCACGTCACTTTCCAGCTTCGGCAACGGGGTTTCGTAGCGTGCGGCCAGTTCGCGGATGCGCTGAGTCAGTGTCTGCGAGACGCGCTCCAGTTCCTGCTGCACGTCCTGTTGCAGACGGGCCATCCACTTGTCTTCTACCACCAGCGTCTTGACTTCGACTTCGGTCAGGGCGGCGTAGTGTTCATAGGCTTTCTGGTCGAGTCTCACCTCCAGTGTCTTGACCGTTTTTTTCAGCGCAGTTTCTTTCACGTTTAGTTTCAACCATTTGCACAGCAGCGGGATTTCACCAGGCTCGGCAACGTCGATACCACCTTCTTCAGCGGCACTCAAACGATGGCTGACGCTAGCTTTGATCAGCGCTCCTTTTTCATCCTGAGCTTCGAAAAGAAGTCCATACTCGCCGCCGTGTTCCTCTTCCAATTCAGCGATCTGGCTGGTGAGACCTTCGAGTTCAGCCTGCTTCGCGTCCAGTTCGGCCCGCTCGGAGGCGAAGTAGCGAGCAACGATATAAGGCTTGGGCAGCAGGTCGCAGGTCCAGCCCTTGTCCTTGGTCTTGCCCTTTTTATCGGTTTCCAGGATACGCCGAGACAGGGCTACCCAGCCGTCGGCGGCGATCAAGTAGGCATCGTCCTGCATGGTCTCGGCCCAGTAGTCCATCAGATGCTGGTAGACGTCGTAAGGGTCGAGCAGGGGTGCGGCCTGGAAGGTGGCGAGCAGAGTTTCGGAGACTTTCGCGATCAGCGCCTTGGGGTTGTCGCCGGGCTGGATGCCGGTCAGCAGCGGGGTAACGGCCCGGCACCATTTGTCGAACAGCGTTTCCACCTTGGTGCGGAAGCGCTGGAATTCCGGGTGGGCCAGGATGGTCTGGCGTACCTCGGCCACAGGCTGGCGCAGCCGCGCATAGCCGAAACGCTCAGCCTCGAATAATGTACTGCGCAGGCCGGGCATTTCCTGCCAGTCGGCGGCAAAAGCATCGATGTCGTGCTCGGGGATGCCGCCGTTCAGGTGGGCGTCGATGTCGTGTAGGTCTTCCGGTTCGCTACTGCCGATGTAGCGTGACAGGTTGAGGTTGTAGTCGTTCTTGTTGCTGGCGATCTCGTCCAACGGCACCATGCGGGCGTAGCGGGGCACATCTATGCCCCGGCGGAAGGTATCGACGATGCGGTGGATGTCCTGCTCGCACAGCCGGTTCTTGGGGCCGTCTTTGATGAAGCCCTTGCTGGCATCGATCATGAAGATGCCCTTGCGCGCTGCTGTGTTTTCCTTGTCCAGCACCAAGATGCAGGCGGGGATGCCGGTGCCGAAGAACAGGTTGGCCGGCAGGCCGATGATGCCCTTGAGGATGCCGGAGCGCACCAGATGCCGGCGCATGGCGGCCTCGGCATTGCCGCGGAACAGCACGCCGTGCGGCAGGATGATGGCGCCCTTGCCGGTGGTGGCCTTCATGCTGCGGATGACGTGCAGCAGGTAGGCGTAGTCGCCCTGCTTAGCCGGCGGCTGGCCCCAGGTGAAGCGTTGGTAGGGGTCGTTGCTCGGATTCAGACCGGTGGACCACTTCTTGTCCGAAAACGGCGGATTGGCGACCACGTAGTCGTAGGTGCGCAGTTGCTCGCCGTCCTTGAACTTGGGATTGACCAGCGTGTCGCCGCTGAGAATGGTCGCAGTGGGGAAGTCGTGCAGGATCATGTTCATCCGCGCGAGGCCCGCGGTGGTCACATCCTTTTCCTGCCCTTCCAGGGTGATCTGCCTGCCCGCCTCGGCAGCCACCTTCAATAGCAGCGAGCCCGAGCCGCAGGTCGGATCGTAAGCAGTGGTAGAGCCTTTGGTGTTCTCGCGTGAGATGCCGATGACCTGGGCGATGATGCGGCTGACTTCGGACGGTGTGTAGAACTGGCCCTTGCTCTTGCCGGAATCCTGGGCGAAGTGGCGCATCAGGTATTCGTAGGCATCGCCGAGCAGGTCGTCGTTGTCGGCGCGGTTGTTGCCGAAGTTCAGTTCAGGCTTCTCGAAGATGGCGATCAGGTTGCCCAGGCGCTCGATCATCGCGGCGCCTTCGCCGAGTTTGTTGGGATCGTTGAAGTCCGGGAAATCGCTGCGCGCCAGCTTGGTGTTGGACTCGATCAGCTTCTGGATGATCTGGGTGTTGATCTTGTCGCCGATGTCGTCCTTGCCCTTGAGCGCCACCATGTCCTTGAACGAAGCGCCGGGCGGGATGACGACGGGCGGGACAAAGTCGTCGCTGTCACCGTACTTGTCGCTGATGTACTTGATGAACAGCATGAACAGGACGTAGTCCTTGTACTGGCTGGCGTCCATGCCGCCGCGCAGCTCGTCGCACGATGCCCAGATGGAGCTGTAGAGGTCGGACTTCTTGACCACGCTGTTGCGCGGCGTGGGGAGGGAGGTCGTCGGCGCAGCAGAAGCTTTCGCTTCTAATGACGAACCTGTTTTCGCCTTTGTCTTCAGGTATGGCGCTGATGCTTCACGGACCCCCAGCAATGTAGGGGCCTCCGCATCTGCAGCATAGACAGTTGCGGACAAGGCGACCGAGCCGCCGCGCCCACGGCCGGAAACAATCCGGCTCTCATCAAGTAATTGCTGCTTGATGCTGTCATAGGTGGATTCCTGCCATCCCAATGCTTCGCGCAGCCGCTGGTTACCAGCGGAACCGCCCATTGCTTCGAGCGTGCTGATAAAGCGCTCGATCTTCTTTTCGGTACTTGTCACTTCAATATCCATCATTGTTGCCGGCCTGGTTGGATGCCGACTCTGCGTCTTCTGCGGTGTCCAGCTTTTCGACGATGCGAGCCCACTTCGCCCCACGTCCTTTGCCCTGTTGATTCGATCAATCCTTCGGCTTTCATTGCCCGCAGCACTAGCCGCACCATGTCCCGACTCACGCCTGGGCAGGCTTCCTCGATCTCCGAAATCGAAAACGGCAGACTGCGCCCCAGCACTTCCGTGCGCACCCGGTCACCCTTGCTGCCACGGCCACGCTCCATGGTACCGACACGCTCCTCGAACTCGCGGTAGGCCCGCAGCAAGGCGCCCAAGAAGTAGTCAACCAGGGTTCAGAAAAAGGGCATCATTGACCTAAACTACCCCATTTAGGGCTTAGATTACCCTATTCTTAGCCTCCGATCATTTGCAAAGGCAAATGGCAAGGGAATGGCGCACAAGGAACAATGGCCCTACCCAGAAAAGCAAAAGGCAGCCCTCAAGCCCAAGCCGCTCCCTACCAATTGCCCGGCGGGCCCCATCCGTCGACAGTCCGATCACGCTTGCAGCATTTGGGTGGAGTGTTTTCATCCTTATTCGGTGCCGTCGTGTTCTGTCGCACTCAGATAGTTCGCCCAAGCCTGTAACAGTGACCTTCTCTGATCCAGCAAAAGTGCCTTGTTGTAGGTCGCCCGAACCTTGTTGCTTTCCACATGGGCAAGCTGCCGCTCAATCGCATCGGGCCGGAATCCGTTCTCATTGGCCCATGTCGAGAACGTTGTACGCCAACAATGCGGTGTCGTTCCGCGCTCCAGGTTCATATCGCGCATAGCGTAGGTAAGACGATTGGGCGTAGTAAAGCCTTTTCCACTCTTGTACGGGAACAAATAGCGCCCGCCACCAGTGATGTGCTGCAAGTCTTTCAAAACGGCAATAGCTTGCGTGGATAGCTGGCTGATGTGGTCCCACACAGCATCCTCAAAATCGAACTCCTCCCACTCGGCATCGGCGGCTTCCCCTGGGCGGCATGCTGTCAATGCGATCAGGCGCAGGCACAGCGCGGTTTCTGGATACCCCCTGTAGCCACGCAACGCCTGGTAGAACCTCTGGACCTGCGCGCGAGTCACCGCGGCCTTGCTCTCGCTGACTTGGCACGCGCAGCAGCCCGCGCAGGCCAGGGATTGGGTTGACTTCAACCAGACCGCGCACCAGCGCAAACTCGAAAATGGCCGAAAGGTCTCCCTTCACGTGGATGGCCGCCCACGCGCCATGGGCCTTGCATTCTTCCAGCCGCGGGCGAATCTGCTTGACACCAATATCGCTCATTGGCATCCCATCGAACTTTGGAGACAGGTACTTCCTGATGCGGGATTCCTTCGTGCGGTAGGAACTGAGCGCTACGGCTAGTTTGATTTCGGCCAGGTACGCCTGCGCCTCCTTGGCGAGTTTGATTTCGGCCAGGTACGCCTGCGCCTCCTTGGCGAATGAGCTTTCACGGGCGCGCTTGCGTTCCTCCAGCGCCTCCAGATTGCGCTGTTGACCCGCTGCCGCTCATGGGCGGGGTGATGCCTTGCTTGACCAAGGAGCGCGCCTTCTCTCGGACAGCACGTGCCTCAGCAAGGCCTACCTGGGGAAAGCTGCCGATGGCAAAGAGGTTTTCCTTGCCTTGCAGGCGATACTTCCACCGCCAAAGCTTGCCGCCGGTGGGCTTGACCAGCAGGAACAAACCCCCGACGTCTGAAAGTTTCCAGTCTCGATCAGCAGGTTTGACCGCCTTGACCTTGGCGTCGGTGAGCAGATTCTCGGGCATCGTTGGACTCCACTGCGGGGAAAAGTACCCCCACGGTTGAACACGAGTACCCCCAACGCTACCCCCGAATTTTTCAGACCTCGATGAACGATAGGGACGCTCAGCAAAGCGTATGTTTTACAAGCCATTGATTTAAAAAGGCCTACTTAATCCACTGAGCGCTACTGAACGCTCCTGAGATCAGAAAAAATCGTCAGACATTAAACCGAAAGTGCATCACATCTCCATCCTTGACCACATATTCCTTGCCTTCGAGCCGCATCTTGCCGGCCTCCTTGGCTCCTTGCTCACCTTTGCACGCAATGAAGTCCTCGTAAGCGATGACCTCGGCACGGATGAAGCCTTTCTCGAAATCGGTATGAATCACGGCGGCAGCCTGGGGAGCAGTATCCCCTTTTGATATGGTCCAGGCGCGCACTTCTTTCACGCCGGCAGTGAAATAGGTTTGCAGGCCGAGTAACTGGTACGCAGCGCGGACCAGCCGATTCAGTCCCGGCTCTTCCAGGTTCATGTCGTCCAGGAAGATTTGCTTGTCCTCGTCGGGCATCTCCGCAATTTCCGCTTCCAGGGCTGCGCATACCACCACCACCGGTGCGCCCTCGCGCGCGGCGTATTCCTGCACGCGTTCAAGCAGTGGATTGCCGGTGAATCCTTTTTCGTCAACATTTGCCACGTAAATGGCCGGTTTGGCGGTCAACAGGCAGAGCGGCTTCAGCAATTGCTGTTGTTCCTTGTCCAGCCCAAGGTTCCTGACGGGTTTGCCCTGGTCAAGGTGTGCCTGCGTCATTTCCAGCAATGCCACCAGCTTGATGGCATCCTTGGCGCCGGACTTGGCCAGCTTGGTTTCACGTTGCAATGTCTTTTCGACGGTAGCAAGATCGGCCAGCGCCAGTTCGGTCTGTATGGTCTCGATGTCCGACACCGGATCAACACTGCCGGCGACGTGCACGACGTTGTCATTGATGAAGCAGCGCACCATGTTGACGATCCCATCAGTTTCACGGATGGTGGCCAGAAACTTGTTGCCCAACCCTTCGCCCTTGGATGCACCCGCCACAAGGCCGGCGATATCGACGAACTCGACGATGGCCGGCTGGATCTTTTGCGGTTTGACGATCGCGCTGAGTTTGGCCAGACGCTGATCAGGCACCTCGACTATGCCGATATTGGGCTCGATGGTGCAAAAGGGGTAATTTTCCGCGGCGATGCCGGCCTTGGTCAGTGCATTGAATAGAGTTGATTTTCCTACGTTGGGCAACCCAACGATACCGCATTTCAGGCTCATAGCTTATTTGGAGAGGTAAATGCCGAACCGACCAGAAACGGTCACGAATGGCAGAGGTGAGAAGGAGAAAATGAATGCGCAGTCTTTCTCAAGACTTACCCTTTATTCTTTACTACTTTTGGTATGCAATTTCATCATGGCAGCCTGACAATTTCCTTCCGCGATGAGCGGCCATACCGCCAGACTGCGGTGAATAGCCTCGTCTATCAGCGCCGCTTCTTCCTTGCGCGGCGGCTGCAAGACATAATTAACCACGGCATTTCTGTCGCCTGGATGGCCGATGCCAATGCGCAGGCGCCAGAATTCCCTGGTGGCAAGATGCGCGGCAATATCCTTTAAGCCATTATGCCCACCCAGTCCGCCATCCAGCTTCAGCCTGGAGGTGCCCGGCGGCAAATCCAGTTCGTCATGGACTATGAGGATTTCTTCGGGCTGGATTTTGTAAAAACGACATAAAGCGGCGACGGCTTTTCCACTGGCGTTCATGTAGGTTTGGGGATTGAGCAGCCACAATTCCGAATCGCCTTGGCCGATGCGCGCACACAAGCCATGAAACCGCGCTTCTGCTTTTAACGTGATACGCAATTCATCCGCAAGCCTGCATATCCACCAGGTGCCCGCATTGTGGCGCGTGGCCGCATATTCCTTACCGGGGTTGCCCAGGCCGACGATGAGTTTCATTGAATCCGACAGAAGGAAAAATACGCTTGTTCATTAAACAATATGCCTCTGTACGGTTTTCAGCAGGGACTGCGGAGCGTGGTGCAACTCATCATTTTGTTATTCTCAACGCCCTGCCAAAGCAACATCGCTGATATACGGCTGTGGTTAATGTGTCATGTTGCGTAGTTTTGATGGGTTGCGCTACGCTCCACCCATCCTACCCGAGCCCTACCCAAGCCCTACCCGCGTCAAACTGAGAATGGTGCATAGGCATATTAAAGAAAAGCCCGCCGGAACAAACATGGCTCCAGCGGGCCTTACGTAAACTACAGGGTTTACTTCTTCTTTCCCCCGTCTTTCTTGCCGGAATCCTTTTTCTCTCCTTCCTTTGGAGCTTCTTTCTTCTGTACCGTTGTCGGGATATCGCCCGCGGCCACGACCGCTGCTTCTTCCGCAGCCACTCCCCGCGGAATGACGATGGTCGCTACAGGCAAATTGTCGCCCTTGGCGAGGGCTGGGATTTCCACGCCTTCCGGCAGCTTGAGATCGCTCAGATGCAGCGTGTTTCCTGAGGCTAGCTCGGCCAGATCAACCGAAATGAATTCAGGCAGATCCTTGGGCAAACAGGAAATATCCAGTTCGGTAAGCACGTGGCTGACGATCCCGCCGGAGAGTTTCACTCCGGGAGCAATGTCCGCGTTAACGAAGTGCAGCGGCACTTTCATGTGTATTTTCTTGTTCGGGTCGACACGCTGGAAATCGATATGCAACACCTGGAGCTTGAATGGGTGCATCTGGATGTCGCGCAAGAGAACCGGTTCTTTCTGGCCTTCCACATCCATGGACAGGATGGAGGCATGGAAGGCTTCGAGCTTGAGCTTATGATAAAGATTATTATGATCCAGCTCGATTGCCTGGGCCGGGTTTTCTCCGCCGTAGATGATTCCCGGGACGACGCCGGAACCACGCAGGCGGCGGCTCGCACCTTTGCCCTGCAGTACGCGCTTTCTGGCGCTGATTTCAATTTGCATCTGTTTTCTCCACAATGTGGATCATCCGCGACCAGATGATCCTGATTAATAAAACTTGTACCGGTCTCCGAATTCTTGTCGAGATGTTTCTTTTTTTCTCTTCCTTCGAATTCGCAGATATGTCCTTTTTATTCCATGAACAGTGAACTCACCGAATCTTCATTGCTGATCCTCAGCATCGTTTCCCCCAACAGACTTGCCACGCTCAACTGATGGATACGGGCACAGGCTTTGGCGTCCTCCCGTAATGGAATCGTGTCGGTGACCACCAATTTGTCAAGGGCGGAATTCTCGATGCGCTCCACGGCATTGCCCGACAGTACCGGATGGGTGCAATAAGCGAGTACACGCTCCGCCCCTTGCTCCTTTAAAGCCCGGGCTGCTTCACACAGGGTGTTGGCCGTATCCACCATGTCATCCATGATTACGCAGGTACGCCCATCAACCTCGCCGATTATGTTCATTACCTTGGCAACGTTAAATTTCGGGCGGCGCTTATCTATGATTGCCAGATCACATTCCAGGCGTTTTGCCATCTGTCTGGCCCGCACCACGCCGCCCACATCAGGAGAAACCACTACCAGATTCTGGTAATCGTTTTTCCAAAGATCGCCCAGCAGGATCGGCATGCTATAAATATTGTCCACGGGAATATCGAAAAATCCCTGAATCTGGTCCGAATGCAGATCCATGGTCAGCAATCGATCTATCCCGACGGTGGTCAGCATGTTCGCCACCACTTTGGCGGTGATTGGCACCCGCACCGAACGCGGCCTTCTATCCTGGCGGGCATAGCCGAAATAAGGTATCGCCGCCGTAATTCGCCCGGCAGAGGCCCGCTTCAGCGCATCCACCAGGACCAGCAGCTCTACCAGCGTATCGTTGGTGGGCATGCAGGTGGATTGCAAAACGAATACATCCTTGCCCCGGACGTTCTCGAGGATTTCCACCATTACCTCGCCGTCGCTGAAGCGACCCACCGTCGCACGGCCAATACGGATATTCAGATGCCGCACCACATCCTGCGCCAGCTTGGGATTGGCGTTGCCGGTAAAAACCATCAAGCTATCGTAGGCCATGGCTGGAAGCTATAAGTTTGAAAATTCTGAACCTGGAACCGAGGGATTCAAGCGAATACAAGTGGCTCTCGCACATCTGATCTGACTGGGCCTGGAAAGCCTGACTACGCCTTCCGTGGAGCGCGCGTGGGATTATTCGGAGGTTCCTTATACTTCAAAACCTGAAAACTGGCTGGGGAGGTAGGGATCGAACCTACGAATGCCGGAATCAAAATCCGGTGCCTTACCACTTGGCGACTCCCCAATAACTATTCCGCAAAATCATGCATGGGATGATGATCCAATCCCTGTGCCACAAAACCATTCATACCGGATGGAACTTGCGACAGCGCTGACCTTGCTGCCCGCTCTGTGGCGAACTCCGCAAATACGCAAGCGCCCGAGCCCGTCATTGCAGTTATCCGGGGGCCATCGAGCTGCTTCAGCCATTCAAGATGGCGCGCCACCTCGGGATATAGCCGGCATACCACCGGTTCCAGATCATTATGCCCGTGCTCGATGGAAAAGGGCGGTATTTTGATTGGGATTGTGTTTCGTGTCAATTCCTCGCTGCTAAAAACCTGCATGGTCGGCACGTGCACCGGTGGGGTCAGGACCAGATACCACGCAACCGGCAAGGCGATAGCCGAAAGCGCTTCGCCTATGCCTTCAGCAAAAGCATTCGTTCCGAAGATGAATACCGGCACGTCCGCGCCCAGCTTGAGCCCCAGTTCCAATAGCCGGCTCTTTTTCCAGCCCAGACCCCACAAACGGTTGAGCCCCAGCAATGTCGTGGCCGCATCGGAACTGCCGCCGCCCAACCCACCTCCCATCGGAATACGCTTTTCCAGAAAGATATCGACACCCAGAGAAATGCCGCTTTCCTGTTGCAGCAACCTTGCAGCACGCACACACAGATCATTGTCTTCGGGTACACCGGGGGTTGGCGTATGCAACTTTACCAAGCCGTCTTTCCGTGGCGCCAAATGAAGCTGATCCGAGAAATCCAGCAATCGGAACACGGTTTGCAACAGGTGATAGCCATCCTCCCGACGTCCGACTACATGCAGGAACAGATTAAGTTTGGCGGGCGCAGGGCAGGCAAGTCTGGTCATCAAATCTACGTGCTTCAGCGATCCCCTGGGTTCCAGTTATCTATTATGAGTTTTATCTGAAGACCATTTCGCCTGAGTACCAATAACCTCGGATACGTAGTCCCGGACTGCCCGGTTTGTGTCAGCGCCACAGGGGCATGGCCCGAATAATCAATCTCCCATCCGTCCTGCCGAATAGCCGCCACGGACCCATCCATGTCAAGGTCTATCGCCGATGCCGTAGTGGGCGCATTCAGGCTTTGTACCCAGTATTGCAACCCCATGAGGGGCAATCGCCAACCCAACGCCTGCTCCGTCAGACTTTCCACATCAGTCGCGTAATAACGCTTGTGCTCGGAGGTAGTCAGGTATACGCCTTCAGGCGTGCGTTGAATTTGCGCCAGCGTCTGACCTAATGGGGAGAGCAGAAGAATTTCATCGCCTCCGCCGCTGTGATGCCATTGTACTCCACCTGAGAAACTTTCTTTGCCGCCCTTCACCGATACCCTGCCAATGAGCCCGAAATCTGCTGATATCGCGTTAGTCAACCCGGCAACAGGTTCAATAACAATAGTGCGGACGGCATTTTTGGGGGCATGAGTGCTGAGAGTGGCGCACCCCGAAAAAAGAACCGGTATGAACGGTATGCAGAATATGAAAACCTGCCAGGAGAAAACGAAATCTTGTTTTAACGACGAACTCACCCGGATTACCGACTGCATCGTCGCAATACCAGAATGACTCATCATTATCCCAGATAATTCATTAGGCGGCTCTACGAGCCTACGCGAGTGCTGGCGGTCAGTTTGCGGCCATTTTCGCCGCCATTTTTGCTACCTGCGCGGCGTCCATAGACCAGGCTATGGACTTCTCTCAACCGGCAAAACTGTCCCGCAACCTGCCTCGCCATCATCTCGCGTCCCAATGGATTATCTGGGATTATACTACTTCATGAACTTCTTCATTGTGCTGAGCAATACCTCATTACCAGAATGAGTCTCGAGCGCTGACACCCAGACATCTGCCGCCTCTTTCTTTTTCCCCTGCATCCATAGCACCTCTCCCAGATGCGCCGCAATTTCCGGGTCCGGCGCCATTTCGAATGCTTGTCTCAGATAGCTGAGTCCCTGGTTGAGATTGCCCATGCGGTAATGCACCCAACCCAGGCTATCCATTATGTATGGATCAGCAGGAGAAAGGGCGATAGCCTTCTCGATGAGTTCGAGCGCTTCCGGCAGGCGGTCGGTATGTTCCGCAAGGCTATAACCGAGCGCGTTGTAAGCATGAGCATGATCTGGCCTCAATTGGATCAGCTTACGCAAATCCTGCTCCATGATTTCGTATTTACCGATCTTTTCCGCTGCCAGCGCGCGATCGTAGAGCAGATCGGGAGAATCAGGAAGTTTTTGGAGGCCCTTACTCAGCAATTGGAACGCTTTCTGGTACGCACCGCTTTCGCGCAGCAATTGCGCCTCGGCGATCATTAACTGCGCACGCTGCTGGTCGTTCGTTACCGGCAATTGCTGCAAGTGCTGTAGAGCCTCATCGGTCTTGCCTTTTCTGCTCAGCAGAATGGCATACTTTATCTGTGCCGGAAGATACTGGGTCCCAGCCGTTACCGAGCGATACCACTCCATCGCGGTGACATCATCCTGGGTTTTTTCATGGATGCCACCCAGATAAAAACGCACCAGGCCCGGATCTCTGTAATCCAGCTCCAGCGCTCTCTTGAAATTGGATTCGGCCAAGCCATATTCCCGCAATTCCATCGAAAGCAAACCTACAGCCACGGCGACATCGGCGTTATCCGGATTTTCCGCCAGCAATTGCTGAAATTGGTCGCGTGCCTTGGTGTAATCTTTTTCCGCCAGCAATAACCGGGCGTAGGTAATGCGCGTATCGTTGGCCTTGGGATAAGTCTCAAGATAGCGTTCAAAAAATCTGATAGCGCTGGCATTGGATTCACGCGCGAGAATTCGGCCCTCATAAATTGCTGCCATCTCCCACTCCGGGCGAAGTGCCAATGCCTTTCTCATCTCTGCCAGCGCAATATCGAAACGATTGGCGAGCCACGCTGCCTGAGACACGGCGAAATGCGCTTCCGGCAGCTTTGGATAAGGTTCGGCAAGTTTCCTGACCAGCTCAAATGTCGCATTTTTGTCCGAGCTGCGTACCAACAGGCTATTCAACTGCATAAAAGCCTCATCGATATTGTTTCCACCAGAGGCCAGCAATTTCTCCAGATGGGGCCGGGCTTCGTCGAGCCTGTTGAAGTTGACCAGCAGCGCTGCCAGCGTCTGGCGGGCACCGACCGAATCCGGATCAAGCGTTGCCCAGATGTTCGCTGCTTCAAGCGCGGGCACGGGTTGGCGTGATTGAAGGGCGATTTCTGTCGCTCTCTGAGCGACACGCGGGTCACGCGTGGTTCTCGCCAGCTTGAGATAAGTATGGGTAGCTATCTCCGGATCACCGCGCTGAAAAGCCGTCTCTCCCAGCAGGAAATCGAACAGCATGGGAGGAGTCAAGTCCTGGCTGGGCAATTTCGACTGTCCAGCGCCTGTTTTTTGCGACTGATTGCTCGCCGTGACATCGGTCTTGGCAGGAAACTGCGCACAGGCAGCGAGGAGAAGCAGCGGCAATGCGCCAAAAATCTTAAAGCTCATGGGGAAGTCCGCAACGTTCGAAAAAAGGCTGTCAAGGACGAGCCTGTCCTTCAGTACAATCCACATATTAGGTATATTTTACGCTTATCACAAGTGCACATCAGAACGACGATGTCGTAAATGTGTTTATCGTCGGCTCTGTTAATTCAAAAATGCCTTCTCAAATCGTATGAAGAAGCACGGAGATCGGCTGATAAGGGAGGGATGCCCGAATCCGAATCATCATGATATTCTCATGGCCGAACAGTTCGCCTCAGCCGCCATGCCGGCTAGTGCCTCTGCCATCATTTCGCTGGCCGGTCCGGGCATGCTGAATCGATCCAGCGGAGATGCGCTTAAGTCGACGCGTTGTGTTTTTTTTGAGTGATTCTTTCATAAGCTGAACCATATTTTTGGTAATCTCAATTGCCTGAACTGCCTGAAGTCGAAGTCATTCGCTGCGGAATCGCGCCCCATCTTGAAGGCCATCGCGTGGCTTGCGTCACGATACGGAATCCAAATCTGCGCTGGCCGGTGCCATCCGATCTGGGAAAAACGCTTGGCGGCGTGACAATCGACAAGGTAGTGCGGCGCGGAAAATACCTCTTGTTCGACTGTGGCAAAGGCACGCTGATCCTGCATCTTGGTATGTCGGGCAGCTTGAGGTTACTGCCCGCCGCAGCGATAACCGCACCGGAAAAACATGACCATGCCGATCTGACTTTAGATAACGGCACGATTCTCCGCTTCAAGGACCCACGCCGCTTCGGCGCAATACTGTGGACATCGGCTGATGCCATGCACCATCCGTTATTGGCTCAGCTTGGTCCCGAGCCGCTCACCGAAGCGTTCAATGGATTCCTGCTATATGAACGGACCCGGAACCGTAGTGCCAGCATCAAGGAAGTGCTGATGAATAGCCGCATCGTCGCCGGTGTCGGTAATATTTACGCGAATGAAGCGCTTTTTCGGGCAGGCATCAATCCCATGACACCGGCGGGTGAGCTTGAGATGAGCAAATGCAAAACCCTGGCACAGGCCGTAAAAGAGACACTCAATCTGGCGATTGAAGCGGGCGGCAGCAGCTTGCGCGATTTTGTCGACAGCAGCGGCAATCCCGGCTATTTCCAGCAGCAGTACTGGGTATACCACCGAACCGGCCAGCCATGCCGTAAATGCGGCACAAATATCATGCAAACCCGGCAGGGGCAGCGTTCAAGCTTTTATTGTCCGCGCTGTCAAACAGGCCGGAATAATTGAACTCGATGAATTTTTTTGCCCGAATGAAAAGTGATCGCGCCTCCATTCAGGAGCAAGACTGATGGTTGTATGTGAATGTGAATGTGGCGATACCTTAACGTCATACTCTACCGTCAACATCCGGGTTGCTCCAAATATCTAATGACTGCTGAATCTTCGGTTCAGACTTAATACCTGGGCTTTCGCATGTATAACTCCGACATCACGCCGTTGTCCTGCGATGACCATGATCACCGTCATTACTGTGTCAAGTTATTCAAACGTTTATTGGCAAACAGTAGTGTCCGGTTAAAAGTCGAACAAATTTAGTTGGTTATTGAGGTCAGTCTGTTCGGAAATGTTGTCGATGCCTGCGAAGGCTTGCTGTAGCTGGGTTTTCTCGAATACTGAGACCGACAGAATCTGTAGCAAAGTGTAGAGCGAGGCATCAATTTGCAGCTCCTTTTTGACGATGGCAATCAGCACATAGGTGGCGATGGCGCACCAGATCTGCGTCTTCACTGCGTTCTCGCTGTTGCCGATAAAGTGCTTGATGCGCAGATGCTGTTTGATCCACTTGAAGAACAGTTCCACCTGCCAGCGACTCTTGTACAGTGCGGCGATGGTCGAAGCCGGCAATGCCGTGTTGTTGCTCAGGAACATCAGCGTCTTGCCGGACTCCGGATCTTTGAACCGGATGCGCCGCAACTGTTCGGGATAGGCTTTGGCAGAATAGTGGCCGTTGAGCGTGATGCGTTGATCGCAAATCATGCCTGTGCCCCGGTCGGTGGACATCGAATACACCCGGCGCGCATTCATGCCCCGCTTGGCGCGGGTCACGAAGAAAGCGCCAGCCTGATGCAAAACGTACAGCCTGGAGAAGTCCAGATAGCCCCGGTCCATCAAGTAGAACGCACCGGCTTCCACGGGCAGCATGTCCAGCACACTGACCTCGTGGGTCTTGCCGTCGCTGATATGGATGAAGGCAGGAATGCTGCCGCGCAAATCCAGCAGCGTATGCAGCTTGACCGCTGCTTTGGTGGAACGAAACGGCGCCCAGGGAAACAGCGACAGGCACAGGTCGATAGTAGTGGCGTCCAGCGCATAGACAGTGTTGGCAAGCTCGACACCGAAGCTGTCGTTGCAATAGAGCTTGCGCGCGCGGCGAATGAGCACTGCCGCCAGATCGGCCCAGATGCGCCAATCGCGCCCTTCGTTGGCGTCGGCCAGCGTGGAACGCCTGACCAGCGTGCGAAAGCCCATGCCGTACAGCTTGGACTGATTGACCAAAAGACAGGCTTCGATGTCGCGCAGACTCTCGCGATAAGTCAGTTGCGCAAACGCCATCACGCGGAACTGTTCGGTGCAACTCAGGCGCCGCACCCCCGAATCGCCGCCGTGACGCGCCACAATGCGGGTAAAGCTCGTCCATGGCACAAACTCCATGATCTGCGCGAACATCGTCTTGCCCGAATTCATAAGCTACCTCCCGAGGAATCAATCTCGGAAAGCTACTCGAATATGAACCAGTTGATTTCAAATCGGCACCAAAGTAATTTGCTTGAAAAGCCGCGCCAGAGCTCGATCTCTGCGCACTCATTACTGATTTAACCGGACACTACTGATTGGCAAATTGTTCTACGCGCTTCGACTAGTGCAGCGCAATCAATCGATGCGTATTGATATCACACGGTAGCTAAATTGAGCTGCGATAAAAAGCCGATTCCCCAGCCTGGGGTGCAATACCAATGATACCCCACAAAAAATCATGCGCACCAACCAATCGAAGGTCCCGATGGCGTGATGTGCTGGGAAAAACTATTGGAAGCCTCCGGCACAGCGATACTTTTTTTCTGGCGCTTACTCTCTTCTACCTGCTGTTTTCGGTCGTACCGGCATGGGCCGGCGTTACTGAGCCGGATCCGCGCGCCCAGGAGGAATTCGATTTCATGAATTTATTGTCAAAAAAGGGATTGCATGATCTGGAGGACGAGCGCTGGAATGCTTATGGCCAGTTCACCTATATTTCCAGTTGGAAGGGGGCATTTCCGGCGTCGTATACAAACCTGAATGGAAGCATCAATTCCCTGTTGCCGGGAAGCGAAAGAAGCTTTAGCGGAACCGCCACGCTGTATCTGGGGTTCAAGACATGGCAGGGTGGAGAAGTTTATTTTGTGCCGGAAATGATATCCATGCGGCCTTTATCGGATCTGAAGGGCTTGGGCGGAGCGATACAGAACTTCGAGATGCAAAAGGGCGGCTCCGAAACGCCTGTCTATTACCAATCAAGATTGTTTTTCAAGCAAACCTGGGGATTTGGCGGGGATCGCATACGACTCGACTCCGATCCGATGCAACTCGGAACAACGGTGGATAGCAGACGCCTCGTCGTCAGGATCGGCAATTTTAGCGTTATCGATTTCTTCGACAAGAATTCGTACTCGGGCGACCTCCGTCGGCAATTTTTGAACATGGCCTTCATGACGTACGCCGCCTTCGATTTTGCCGCGGATGCAAGAGGATATACCTGGGGTATGGTAAGCGAATACTTTCATGATGATTGGGCAGTGCGCTTCGGCCATGTAGCCACTTCCATCGATCCCAACCAACTCGCTATCGACAGCAGAATATTCACCTATTACGGACAGCAGATAGAGCTCGAGCATAAGCATCGGTTATATGACAGGCCTGGCTCCATACGAATACTGGCTTACAGGAATCATGAAAACATGGGTAAATTCAGTGATGCCATTTCCGCTTTCCAATCCAACCATAACAAAAACGCCACCACCTGCACCGGCTTTAATTATGGATCAGGAAACGCGGGCGCCCCGGATTTATGCTGGGCACGCAAACCCAATGATAAAATAGGTATAGGCATCAATATCGAGCAGCAGGTAGCGGATGATATCGGCTTATTCTTCCGGGGAATGTATAGCGATGGCAAAACCGAAGTGTTTTCCTACACTTCTACCGACAGATCGATCTCGCTGGGTGCTTTGGCCAATGGTTCCCGGTGGGAACGAAAAAAGGATTCATTGGGCATCGGATTTGCCGCAGGCTGGATTTCGAGTCAACATGCCAGATATCTGAACATGGGCGGCGTCGATGGATTTGTCGGCGATGGCCGGATCAAGGCGGGTGCGGAACACGTAGTGGATATTTTTTACAGCGCCAATCTATTGAATTTGCCGCTGTGGGTGACGGCGGATTATCAGCATATTACCAACCCGGGCTTTAATGCGGATCGGGGCCCGGTAAATATCTATGGGATGAGAGTTCATGCCGAGTTTTAGCTGAAAGCGAATCGCCGCGAACGACGGCCTTGAAACGCGTGGGTGACAGAAACGTTAAAGAACCACGCTCTTCGGAACGCCGGATGAAGATCGCCCTCTCACTGGTACCAAATGCATCCATGATCCGGATGCATCTCATTCCAATTCATTAAAAATTCCGGGTTGGTATATCATCCAGTTTTCTGATGCCTGGACAGACAGCCTGGGCAGACATAAGGTCACTATGAACATTACTTTCATCGGCGGCGGCAACATGGCCTCCGCCTTGATCGGCGGCCTGTTGCAACAAGGCTATCTCCCCACCCGGATATGCGTGGTGGAAACCAGCGCCGGCGGCCGTGAAAGGATAAAGCAAGCGTTTAACGTAGAGGCCGTAGCGGAACTCTTCCAAGGCGTAGCCAACAGCAACGTGGTTGTGCTGGCGGTAAAGCCGCAGCAGCTACCCGCTGTGGCACGAGAGCTTGCGCCGCTGCTCAACAATCACCTGGTTATTTCTATCGCCGCCGGTATTTGCGCAAAAGATATTTCCCGCTGGCTGGGCGGCTATACACGTATTGTGCGAGCCATGCCCAACACGCCGGCCTTGGTTGGCGCGGCTGTTACCGGCCTATATGCCATGGCTGGCGTGCATGAAGCGGAAAGAGGTGATGCAGAGGCCATACTCGCCGCAGTAGGCTCCATACTGTGGGTTGCGCATGAGGAATTGCTGCACGCGGTTACAGCCGTCTCCGGCAGCGGCCCGGCTTATGTATTTTATTTCATTGAAGCGATGCAAAAGGCAGCGCATGAACTAGGCCTGGATGCGGCCCAGGCACGGCAGTTGAGTATTGATACTTTCGTTGGCGCTGCAAGGCTTGCAAGCCAGAGTAGTGAAGACGCCGCCACGCTGCGCGCTCGCGTGACATCGCCAGGGGGCACCACCGAACGCGCAATACGAGTTCTTGAAGACGAAGGGGTCAAGAGCGCCATCCTGCGGGCGATATATGTCGCGAACGAGCGCTCGCGCGAACTGGGCGATGAGTTTGGCAAAATATAAACTTTATACACTTCGCCGATTATTATTTCAGGAAATTGAATGCTCAACCAGATGTTGATATTCCTCCTCGACACCCTTCTCGGGCTGTTTTCCCTGGTGCTGCTGCTGCGCTTTTATATGCAGTTGCTGCGGGCGCCCCACCGTAATCCACTATCGCAATTTCTCATCGCGATTACGGATTTTCTGGTACGACCGGCACGACGCATGATCCCCGGCTTCGGCGGTATCGATTTCCCCACGTTGCTGCTGGCATGGCTCACGCAACTCATATTATTGGCGGGCGTGTACATACTTCAGGGGTACAACTTCACCTCGACTGTCGGCCTCGCAGCCGGCGCCCTGGCGCTTCTGGCGCTCGTGGAAATCGTCAAGATGACGCTGTACATCATCATGGCGGCGGTAATCATCCAGGCGGTGCTTTCCTGGTTCAATCCCTATAGCGCACTGGCGCCGGTACTCGACAGTTTTACCCGGCCATTCCTCGGGGTTATCCGGGCACGTATCCCCCCAATCGGCAACATCGATCTGTCGCCACTGTTTGTGCTGATAATTATCCAATTGCTGCTGTTCATAGTGGCGAGGACGGAAGGCGAAATCTCCCGCCTGTTCTGATGCCGGGTATACCATCTTCCACCTGGTACCGCTGTGATAGTGGCGGACAACGGCTTACCCTTACCCTGCATGTACAGCCGGGTGCGAAGCAAACGGAAGCGGTTGGGTTGCATGGCGACGCCATGAAAATCAGGCTGGCTGCACCACCTGTAGAAGGTGCCGCCAACGCCGCGCTAGTCGAATTTCTCGCCGGAATATTCGGGGTGCGCCAATGCCAGGTGACGCTCAAGCACGGGATTAAATCCCGGCGTAAAGTGGTTGAGATCAGCCATCCGCTTCGTGACCCCAGCGTGCTATGGAAATGTGCCAGGAATGCGGATACTGACTAACGTCTTCGGCAAGTCATTTGGCGATAGTGATGCTGGGCACGCCAACACGGGGCAAATCGGTGACGGTCATCTGAAACAGAAGGTACAACATCTGAAAGGCGTCCCGGTTCCAGTTGGCGAGCGGCCCCGCTGTGTTCACTGCGTAATACCGGCCGTGCGAGTAGATCGAGAGGTCAGCTTTCTTCGGGTCTGAGTCCGACACAACGAGTTCCATTGTGGCAGCGGGATTTTCATCGTTGGCGATCGGTGGAGTTCTTGGATCCTTATCGACATCGTACTCCGACTCGTCGCCGATTGAACGGCCCAGGAAACTGAGGATGGCGTGGAAGCTTCTCAGCCGAAAAACGCCTCTGACAGGCCACTCCCCTCCTAAAAGGCCGGGGCGGATGTCGAACGCAACATCATTGCTCATCCAGTTCCCTGCCTCCCTGCTCAACTTTGTGCGTTCTTCAGGAGACAAGACATTTGGATCATAGTTAGTAATGAGGATAGGCCCAGGCACTTGTTTACGAAGCGTGAAAGTATTATCCAGCTCGTTATAGAGCATGGAAAACTCTTTCTCCAGTGCTTGAAAACCTTCTGCGGTGACCGAACCCGCCGGAATGGTCCAGGTGTGCTCCAGGGTCAACGGTTCGACATAAAGCTGATCCTGATCCTGGATGGCCGAGAGGTGAAGCACCACGCGGCGAAACATTTCGTAGCCCGCCTTATCGGATGGCCTGTTGCGATAGGCGACATGCTGTATGGAATGCTGAATTCGTACTTCTTGAGCCATCAGCCTCAGCAAGAGATCAATATCGAAGCGCTGCCGGAGCAGCAGGGTAAACTTGTTTTGCTGAAATGGGGTAAGAATCCGTTTGGTAAATTCTTCCCCTTCGATGGGAACAATGCTGATGGTCGGATTTTCCGCGACGCTACCACCGAATACCGGCATGAGAATGCCACCGGCATTTCCCGTCAATGCAGGCGTTCCACCCGCGCTGAAACGAAAATCAAAGGTGGCAGCAACGTTCGATACACCCGTAAAATGTATGGGTTGATGGTGATGCGCGCGCGCGATGTTCATCAATAGCTGCTTGGATGCCGCGCTGGTTATCGCATCATCGTACGCGCCGACCGCTCTGTTGAGCGTGATGGGAGATAGGCAACCCGGCAGCACCAGCGTGGCTATCAGGCCAAATAACATGCATAGCGAACGTTGAGGGCGAGAGCAAAAACTGCCCATATACTGTAGTTTCATCTGGATAAACGGATTAGGCGTGCCGAATGGGAGCGGGATAACGGATTCTTGTTGTATTTAACCCAGATAATTCATTAGGCGGCTCTGCGAGCCTACGCAAGTGCTGGCGGTCAGTTTGCGGCCATTTTCGCCGCTTGCTCGGCGTCCATAGATCAAGCTATGGACTTCTCCCAACCGGCAAAACTGTCTCGCAACCTGCCTCGCCATCATCTCGCGTCCTAATGGATTATCTGGGTTTAAAGTAAATGCTCAGGACGATACGGGTTCGGCTCAAGGCATAGCGCTTCGCAGGTCTACCTGTATAATCCGCGGATGTCGAGAAATTGGCTCAGCGCTGCCTATATGCCCAAAAACCCAAGGCGGGTATCGGCTCCGCCAGCCTGAAAGAAAGGAACTCCGCTGCCGCTTCTCAGTCTATTTCCGGCAAGACATTACCTCTTTCCAATCCCCGCGGTCAAGATGTTAATTCATGTCGGCGGCGTGCGGCTTGAGGCTTGAGGCATTGAATGGAAGCCAGCCATCGGATAATGTCTGGATAATAATGTAAAATGAATGTCCTCCTACCTGCGTACGGAAAATTGGATCGCAACTGGCAGAGCTTGGGGCAAAACGGGCCGGTGAGCTTTTTTTTGCTATATTGTTATTGAGGTACCCCCAATAACGATTGGGTTGATATTGAAAATGGGAATTCGAATCTCAGCCGAGAGGAAAATCACATGAAAAAGATCTTGATCCTATCTGCATTAACTTTGGGTTTGGCCTCATCCGCCGCCTTTGCGCAGTACGATCATCACGGTGGGGAAAAAGACTCCTCCCTGGGCAGCCCCGGTGATCCCGGCAAGGTTTCGCGAACCATCGAAATAACAATGGTGGATAACCGCTTCAAGCCTTCGGAAATTAAAGTAAAACAAGGTGAAACAGTTAGATTCCTGCTTAATAATACAGGCAAGAAAAAGCATGAGATGATGATCGGTACGCCGGAAGATATCGATAAACATAATAAAATGCTGAAAAAATTTCCCGATATGGAGCACCCTGACGAGCCCGACATGGTCAGCGTCGCGCCAGGCAAGACCGCGGAACTGGTGTGGCATTTCACCGAAGCCGGAACGGTTGATTTCGCCTGCCCGTTGCCAGGGCATTTCAAGGGTATGAATTTTCCAGGTATGAAAGGAACAATCGAAGTGGAGACCAAATGAAAATATCAAAGCAGGCATTATTGGCAGGATCCATCCTCATCGGCGCCTTGGCGGGAAGCGGCGCTCATGCCACCGCAACGACGGTCGAGGTTTACAAGAGTTCGACCTGCAAATGCTGTGCGAAATGGGTTGATCACATGCGAGCAAACGGGTTTACGGTCAATACCCACGATGTAGGCAATAAGGAGGCCCGCGAGCGAGCCGGGATTTCCACTACCCTCGGGTCATGCCATACTGCCCTGGTCGACGGTTATGCGATTGAAGGCCACGTGCCCGCCCAGGATATCAAACGCCTTCTCAAGGAGCGTCCCCGTGCTATCGGCCTGACCGCCCCGGGTATGCCTCATGGTTCTCCGGGTATGGAAGGGGCGCGCAGCGATCCGTATGATGTGCTTTTAATAAACAAACAAGGCGATACTACTGTTTACAGCCAGCATCGTCCATCCGACTCAAAAGATTCAGTGATGAGGCTGAAATGAAGCGTATCAAACTCTGTAACCTTAACCCGCAGCGCATGAAAGAGAGATCCAGCAGGGTTTCCCTGACATCGCCAATAGGTTTCTTTGCAGCCCTGACCATTCCGCCGCATGCCGCGCAAGGAATGGCTGGCGCGGGAGGCAAGCGGCCTTGAACGTGCATCGTTTCATTCTCGTAAGTGCGGTAATCGGCATCATTGCAAGCTGCGGCGAATCCAAGCCGCCTGCCACAACATCAACACCGCCTGCTTCACCCGCCGCTGCGCCAGCATCACCCGCTGCCGAACCTTCCCCGCCTGTCGCTGAACCGGAGCCGCTGGCTGCGGCATCTGTCCCGGCACCGGCGGAACAACCAAAAAATCTGGCCGCACGCAAGCTGGACCCGGAAAAAATCAAGCGTGGCGAGGCCACTTATACCAAAAATTGTGCAAGCTGCCACGGACCCAATGGCGAAGCCACTCCAGGTTGGCGAATACCGGCGGCTGACGGCAGATATCCACCGCCTCCACTGGACGGTAGTGCTCATGCCTGGCATCACTCAACCGAAACATTGGAAACAATGATCCGGGACGGTAGCCCGGGTGCCGGTATGCCGGCGTGGAATGGAAAATTGACGAATCAGGAAATCGATGACGTGATCGTCTGGATCAAATCGCTATGGCCGGATGAAGTCTACGATATCTGGTATAAGGAAATTGAGGTTAAGCCGGAGCCGAAACGAAGCTGAGCGCAGACTATTTGCTGCGTTGTTTTGGGATAACTGGCTTTTGGGATAACTGGCGTAACGCCATTTTTCGGGTTCAGACCTGGGTCTAAGCCTGAAAAAGGCGACCAGGTTTCGCCCAAGCCGCCCAAGGAGCGATGATTCCCTCTCAAAGGAAACGGGAACATGCGAAAGCCCCCACCAAGCCGATCAGGCGGCCGACTGTTTCCCTATCTTATCTAGCAGTCCGTCGGACTTGAAGAATCGCAGCTAAAAAGTGACTGGTGAGGACGGATTTTGGGGGATTTTGAAGGCCAATAGTTATTCTATTGGCCGGAAAAGCGGCGAAATCCTTCAAGCCCGACAGGCTGTCAGGATAGCGGCCGGCAATTCAACGCCGCTCTCACTCCTCGTCAAGAGCGGCTACGCTTAACCCTCTGGCTGGCTCGCTTTCGGTGCCGCCTTCTTTACCGCAGCACGGGCGGGAAGCTTTTCCCGGATGCGCGCCGACTTGCCGGAACGATCCCGCAGGTAATAAAGCTTGGCGCGACGGACATCCCCGCGACGTTTGATCTCTATGCTGGCAATCAGCGGTGAATAGCTCTGGAAAGTCCGCTCCACACCCTCCCCGCTGGATACTTTACGTACGGTAAAGGCCGAATTGAGACCACGGTTGCGCTTCGCGATAACAACACCTTCATAAGCCTGTATTCGTTTACGGTCACCTTCCACCACGTTGACGTTAACGATTACGGTATCTCCAGGAGCAAAATCCGGAATTGTCTTGCCGAGGCGGCTGATTTCTTCATTTTCAAGTTGTTCGATCAGGTTCATTTGTGCTCCTTACTTTATATTCCTGGTTTCAATTGGTGATATGGATATGCTGGAACTCTTCCAACAACTCCTTTTCTTCTCTCGTCAGGCCATGTTCAACTTTCAATGCCAGCAAATCCGGTCGCCTGAGCCATGTCCTGCCCAGGGACTGCTGTAAACGCCACCGCTTGATCCTGGCATGATTGCCAGACATCAGAACTTCAGGCACCGCATTTCCCCGGTATATCTCCGGCCGCGTGTATTGGGGAAAATCCAGCAATCCTGCCACAAATGAGTCCTGGCTCGCCGATTCGGGATCACCCAGCACGCCTGGCATCTGCCGCACCAGACAGTCTATCAGTACCATTGCGGCCAGCTCGCCGCCAGAAAGTACGTAATCGCCGATAGAAATTTCATAATCGACCTGACGCCCTATCAAACGCTCATCCACCCCCTCATAGCGTCCAGCCAGCAATATCAGCGCCGGTAACTCGCCCAACTCCACAACCAGGCCATGATCCAGCGGACGTCCCTGGGGAGAAAGATAAATCACTTTCGTTTCCGCGATGCCGAGGGCTGTCTGCCTGTTCCTCGCAGCAGTAAGCGCTTTTTCAAGCGGCTCAGCCAGCATTACCATCCCTGGCCCGCCACCATAAGGCCGATCATCTATCGTATGATAATTATCCACGGTAAACTCACGCGGATTCCAGGTATGCAGACGATAGATATCGTTTCCGTTCGCCCTCCCGGTCACGCCATGCTTGGTAATCGCGTCGAACATCTCGGGGAACAGGGTAACGACATCAAACTCACGCGCCATGTCTTAGTAGTCCACGCCCCAATCCACCGTTATCCGGCACGCCTTCAAATCTACTTTTACAATTACTTGGCTGATGAAAGGAATCAATCTTTCCCTTTCGGGATCTTTCAAATCTTGCACCTGAAGCACATCGTTGGCGCCGGTTTCAAGTAATCCGGTCACTTTCCCCAGTGCTTCGCCCTGCTGGTTAATGATTTCAAGTCCGATCAGGTCCGACCAGTAATAGCCGTCTCTACCGCTATTCGACAAGACCGGCAACTGACTGCGAGGAATTGCAATTTTCAGGCCTTTCAGTTCCGTCGCTGCATTACGATCGGCGCATTGCTCAAGTAACGCGGTCAGTCTGTTCCCGTGAACACCGCTTGCGTTAACTATAAAGTTGCGCCATTCGCCATTGCCGCTGCCCAACCACCATATCGGGTAGTCAGCCAGCCCATCTATATATTCGGTATAGGGAAAAACCTTGATCCAACCTGACAAACCGTAAGGGCCAACGATATGCCCCATCACCACCATCGGCTCGACCGCTGTGCCCGGTCTAACTTCCTGCGGCTTCTTGTTTCGCGCCAAACTGCTTGACCAGCCTCGTTACGGTATCCGACAGCTGCGCACCCTGTGATTGCCAATAAGTGACTCGATCCAGTTTGACCCGCAGCCCTTCTTCACCTTCAGCCGCTCTCGGGTTATAAAAACCGACGCGCTCGATGAATTTGCCATCACGAGCGTTGCGTGAGTCCGCTACTACCATATTGAAAAACGGGCGATTCTTGGCGCCGCCGCGTGCCAATCGAATAATGACCATGTATATATTGCCTATTGAGGTCTAAAACTGAAAAGGGTGTGATTTTACGGTAATTTTTGCCGGATTAGCAAGTAATACTTCCGCTTGCCAATAGGGATGGAAGGCGTAGAACCCATAGATTACCACATGCTGATCGGGCAAGCCAGCTACGTCCACGGCTAAGGCAGTCCTTCCATTAAAGCCCGGAATCTCCATCAAGTCTTCCCTGCTCGCCTGCCAGCGTGGATGAGTGGCCGAGCTGGCAAAACAATTTGGTCTCTTACCTTAATGTGCCTGCTCCCAATTTGAGCCGACACCCACCTCCACTAACAGCGGCACATCGAGCTCGGCCACGTTACCCATGAATTTCGGCAATTCACGTTTCATCATTTCGATTTCGTCAGCCGGCACTTCCAGCACCAGCTCGTCGTGGACCTGCATGATAAGTTTGCTGCGAAGGTTTTCCCGTTCCAGCCAACCATGCACCGCAATCATGGCGAGCTTGATGATGTCCGCTGCAGTGCCTTGCATCGGTGCATTGATTGCGGCACGTTCCGCAGCCTGCCTGCGATTGCCGTTGGCACTGTTGATCTCCGGGAGCCGTAATCGTCGGCCGAATACGGTCTCGACCCAGCCCGTTTCCTTGGCGGTTTCCCTGGTCCGCTGCATATAGTCTGCCACACCCGGATAGCGGGCGAAATAACGGTCCATGTAAGCCCGGGCGGCCGCGCGCTCAATGCCGAGTTGAGAGGCAAGTCCGAATTCGGACATCCCGTATATCAAGCCGAAGTTAATGATTTTTGCGTAGCGCCGCTGTTCGCTGCTCACCGCTTCCAGCGGGACGCCGAACACTTCCGACGCTGTCGCACGATGTATGTCCTCACCCGCGGCGAAGGCTTTGAGCATCCCTGCATCATGCGAAATATGCGCCATGATGCGTAGCTCGATCTGCGAATAATCGGCAGAGACTATGCTATGCCCCGGCGATGCGATAAATGCTTCGCGAATGCGGCGGCCTTCGACAGTACGCACGGGGATATTTTGCAGATTGGGTTCGTTGCTGGCGAGCCGCCCGGTCACCGCTACCGCCTGCGCGTAATTGGTATGCACCCGCCCGGTAGCGGCATCCACCATACGCGGGAGCTTGTCGGTATAGGTAGACTTGAGCTTGGCGACGCCACGGTAATCGAGCAGGACTTTTGCAAGGGGATAGTCCAGTGCAAGCCGTTGCAGCACATCTTCGTCCGTGGAAGGCACACCGCCGGGCGTTTTTTTAATGACGGGCAACTTGAGCTTGTTGAACAGGATTTCCTGAATCTGCTTCGTTGAATTCAGATTGAACGGCTGTCCGGCGATTAAACACGCTTGACTCTCCAGTAACAGCATTTTTTCGCCGAGTTCGCGGCTTTGATTTTCCAGCAACTTCAAGTCCAGCAGTACGCCGGTGCGCTCTATGTCGAATAGTATCTCCATCGCCGGCATTTCAAGAACGCGATAAATATATTCAAGCTTTGCATCCGCCGCAATTACAGGGTACAGGTGCTGATGCAGTTGCAGCGTGATGTCGGCATCTTCAGCCGCATATTGCGAGGCGCGTTCGATGTCCACCTGATCAAAATTTATCCGGCCGGCTCCCTTGCCCGTGATCTCATCATAACTGACGGTCTTGACGCCGAGATGCCGCAATGCAAGGTTATCCATATCGTGCGGTCGGTGGGATTCAAGCACATAGGACTGGAGCAGCGTGTCATGAACGATACCGTTCAAGGCAATGCCATAACTGGCAAAAATATGCTTATCGTACTTCAGGTTCTGCCCGAGTTTTAGCTTGGCCGGATTAGTCAGCCAGGGCCTGAGCTTATCGAGAACAAGATCGAGCGGCAGTTGCTGCGGCGCGCCGGCATACTGGTGCGCCAACGGCAAGTAAGCGGCCTGATGAGGCTCAACGGAAAATGCGATGCCGACGAGCCGCGCCTGCATCGGGTCCAGCCCGGTGGTTTCGGTATCCAGTGATACCACCGGTGCGGCATCGATACGCATGACCCATTCATCGAGCTGGGCCGGTGTAACAATGGTTTGGTAGTCCACCGGCACCCGATCGGCGCGTACCTCGCCCGCACTCGCTTGCGGATAAGTCCGAGCCAGGGAAAAGGAAAGCTCACCGCCCTTTTCTCCTGAGCCCGGGTCCCGCAACTCTCGCAGCCATGTTTTAAAGTCCAGTCGCTCATACAGTTCCGCCAGTTTGGCGGTATTTTGCGGCTGCAGCCCAAGGCCATGCAGGCTTACCGGTAAGGCGACATCGCACTTGATCGTGAGGAGCTCGCGAGACCTGCTCAACCAATCGAGCGCGCCGCGTAAATTTTCGCCGACCACGCCGCCGATTTCATCGGCATGGGTGACGATATTGTCCAGCGTACCGTATTGCGTGAGCCATTTTACCGCGGTTTTAGGACCGACCTTCGGCACGCCCGGAATGTTGTCGGATGTGTCGCCGACCAGCGCCAGGTAATCGATCATGCGCGCCGGCGTAACGCCGAACCGGGCCACCACACCGGCTTCATCAAGCGTTTCGTTTGTCATGGTATTCACCAGCGTTACCTGCTGATTCACAAGCTGCGCGATATCCTTGTCGCCGGTAGAAATTATGCAACGCATATTCTCCCGTTCAGCCTGTTTAGCCAGCGTAGCGATCACATCATCCGCTTCCACCCCTTCCACAATCAGCATCGGCCATCCCATGGCATTGATGCATTCATAAAGCGGCGCTATCTGGGCAACGAGATCATCCGGCATGGGAGGCCGATGCGATTTATACTGCGCGTAAAGGTCATCGCGAAAAGTCTTGCCTTTTGCATCAAATACGCACGCGCTATAATGGGCTTCGTAATCCTTGTGAAGGCGGCGCAACATATTGATCACGCCATAAATCGCCCCCGTCGGCTCGTTGTTGCGGTTGCGGAAGTCTGGTAACGCATGAAAAGCGCGATATAGGTAGGATGAACCGTCAACCAGCAGTAATGTTTTCATCTAACTCCAAAGGTTTTTGACAATGAGCCCGAAAGACAAGCTACTAGCCCGCACCATGACAAACGAATTTCGGGAACAAACCTGGTCGGCGAGCGAATCGTGGCGCGTATTCAGAATTATGGCAGAATTTGTCGAAGCGACGGAACGCTTGAGTTCGATCAGGCCCGCCGTAAGTATTTTTGGTAGTGCACGTACGCTCCCTGAGCATCCATACTATAAACTGACCGAGCAGATCACCCGCCAATTGTCCGATGCGGGTTTTGCCGTAATCTCCGGCGGTGGCCCCGGTATCATGGAAGCGGCTAACAAGGGTGCTTATTTTGGGAAATCACCCAGTATCGGCCTGAACATCCAGCTCCCTCATGAACAGCACCGCAATGTCTACCAGGATGTCAGCCAGACCTTTCGTCATTTTTTTGCGCGTAAATATATGTTCGTCAAGTTCGCCAGCGCGTACGTCGTTTTACCGGGCGGTTTTGGTACCCTTGATGAACTAATGGAAGCGCTTACGCTGGTTCAGACCGGCAAGACCCGGAAAATGCCTATTATCCTCGTTTGTTCGGATTTTTGGCGCGGCATGATTGATTGGCTCCAGCAAGTGCTTGTCTTGGAAGGCATGATCGGTCCGGAAGATATGAACCTGATACAGATGATCGATGAGCCGGGCGAGGTTGTCGATGCCATATTCAAATATTATGAAACCCGGGGTTTCGAGCCTTCCGCAGCCGAGCGCGAAGTCCAACTCAATCTGTAATGGCGGGTCATTTCGGATAGAATGACATATTGACCCTGACCCTGCCGGGAGGCGCCATGCGTCGTATAGTTCTTGCATTATTATTGATCTCTGCACTACCCGCAGCAGCGCAATCCAATGAGCCCAAGGATCTCCGGCCCTTGCCCGAGGTTCCGGAACCACCGGAATTACCTTTGCCTTCACCGGGTGCGGAAGAGGACGCCTCGCTGGAGCCGCAGGTTACGATCACGAAGCGCGGAGAGGACCAGATCGAGGAATACCGGATCAATGGCCAGCTTTACATGATCAAGGTGACGCCCCGTATTGGCCTGCCGTATTATCTGATGGATAATCGTGGAGATGGAACATTTGCTGCCCATGACACCGGCGGCCTCGACCAGCGCATTCGTCCTCCGATGTGGGTAATACGCGAGTTTTGACCTTTGATTAAAGGCAGCGAGATTCTTCTTCCTGTTGCTGCCTGGCTTTTTCGTCCTGTTGCTGCTTAGCCTTCTTTGCTCCCGTTCATGTCCGTCTATACCACTGTCACGCATCACCAGCTTTCCGTCTGGCTGAAAAACTACTCTCTCGGGTCATTGATCGATCTGCAGGGCATCTCCTCGGGCATCGAAAACACCAATTATTTCGTCACGACCAATCACGGCAAGTACGTTCTTACCCTGTTTGAAAAGCTGAGCGCTTCCGACTTGCCCTACTACCTGAACCTGATGGCCTACCTGTCACGCCATGGCATTCCGTGCCCCAGCCCAATCGCGGATCTCGACAATAAATTTCTTGGCGAACTCAACGGCAAACCGGCGAGCATCGTTAGCTGCCTGCACGGAAAATCCCAGGAACATCCGACTATCCTGCACTGCGCTGAAGTCGGCGAACTCCTGGCAAGCATGCATTTATCCGGCCTTTCCTATCCCGAGAAAATGGAGAACTCACGTGGGCCGAAGTGGTGGAAGGCCACGGCACCTGGCGTCATGCCATTTCTTGCCGCGGAGGATGCGAAAGTTCTTCGGGAAGAATTACGTTTTCAGTCATTGTATCGTTTTGAAAACCTCCCTCGCGGCGTAATTCATGCAGATCTGTTTCGCGACAATGTTCTGTTCAACGACAACGCGATGGGCGGCGTGATCGATTTCTATTTCGCTTGCAACGATGTCTTGCTGTACGATCTCGCCATTGCCGCCAACGACTGGTGCCTGAACGAAAATGGCGAACTGGACGAGGCACGTACATCGTCTTTACTCCAGGCCTATCACCGCACCCGCCCGCTTACTGCCAGCGAACACAGTGCTTGGCCAGTAATGCTGCGCGCCGCGGCTTTGCGTTTCTGGTTATCGCGGCTCCAGGATTATCATTTGCCGCGCATGGGTGAACTCACTCATGTCAAAGACCCCGCCCACTTCATGCGTATACTGAAGAACCATGCGTCAACCCACGCCAGACTGACGCCGGTTTGGGTTTGAGTATAAAACCGGGGCAACGCTTTGCGGCAGGCACAGCCCTATCGGAGATAAAAAATGCAAGTCAGGCAAGTGGATGCAAAACAGGGATGGCAGTGGATAATGTCTGGCCTCCTTTTGTTCCGCAGAGCTCCTCTGGTATGGATTATCCTGTGTGCCACCTTGCTGCTGATCGCTGCCACACTGGCGCTTATTCCGATGGCAGGACAGTTTATTTTCACCTTACTCTCGCCGGTATTCCTGGCGGGCGTGATGACAGGATGCAAAACCCTGAACGAGGGTGGCCGACTGGAGATTACCCACTTGCTGGCGGGCTTTCGCGGCACTGCATCTCCGTTGATAACGATAGGGGGAATCTATCTGGTGGGGCAGGTACTGATTGTTGGAATGTTCATGCTGGTCGGAGGCGACGTACTGATGAGCTTGTTGCTGGAGGGGAAAAGGGTCGATGAGAATGAATTGCGGAATGTATCAGGCGATATGCTCTCCGCATCCCTGGTGGCGCTCGTGTTGACCATTCCGCTTTTGATGGCTGTCTGGTTCGCGCCACTGCTGGTGAAATTCGGCAACATGCAGGCGTTGGACGCAATGCGGTCCAGCTTTGTTGCCTGTCTGAAAAATATCGTTCCACTCCAGGTTTATGTTATTACGCTCGTAGTCGTCATGACGATACTGATGATGCTGGTCAGCGTCCTGCTAGGCCCTTCGCTAATGGTACAGTTAGCAGTCATCACGGCCATGTCGCCGATCTTGTTCGCTTCCATTTATGCGAGTTACCGCGACATTTTCCAGGATTCGGCGGAGGTCGCGTAACAATTCTTCAAAACAATTCTTCAAAAGCTCCCGATTCATCCAGCTTTACGCACCGACCAGTTTTGCATACTCCAGCAATAACCACTTTGTGCCGGCACGGCTGAACTTGACCTCGACACGAGCGTCCGCGCCGCTTCCTTCGCAATTGACGATTACACCCGCGCCAAACTTGGCATGCACGACATTCTGTCCTACTCGCCAGGGCGATGCCGGTGAGTCGTGCCTCACGGGCTGCTGGATTGCCTTGCCATACCCATGGCCGTAATCCCCGGAGCCTGGTTCGTGATTTCGAATTCCAGTCTTCTGCAGCGGTTGCAACCACTTCAGCAAGTTATCCGGAATTTCCTGCAAAAACCGCGAAGGAACGTTATAGCGGGTCTGGCCATGAAGCATGCGGCTTTGGGCGAAACTCAAATACAACCTGCGCCTGGCCCGAGTCAACGCGACATACATCAACCGCCGTTCCTCTTCCAGGCCGGCTGCTTCGTTACGACTGTTATCATGTGGAAACAGGCCTTCTTCCAGCCCACTCATGAACACGCTGTGAAACTCAAGACCCTTGGCCGAATGCACTGTCATCAACTGCAGCGCATCCTCTCCACCGCCAGCCTGATGCTCGCCCGCTTCCAGCGACGCATGGGCAAGAAATACCGTGAGGCTATCGTCCTCCGCCTCATGTACGAAGCTCGCGGCTGCGGTGACCAATTCATTCAAGTTTTCCAGTCGATCGGCTCCTTCGCGTTCGGCACGATAATGCGCCACTAACCCACTATGCTCCAGGACGTGTTCCACTACCTCCGGTAGCGGCAACTTCTCGCATACCTGGCGCATGGATTCGATCATCGCGACAAAACCACCAATTCCTTTCTTTGACTTCTCCGGCCCCTTACCACCCTCGGGTCTCGCAGGGTTTTTATCCTCCGCTTCCGGTAGAGAAAGCGCTCCACCTCCGCATTTCTCGATCATTGCTTCCCAAAGGCTTCCTCCTTGCCGCTCGGCTTCGTCCTGTAACTGTTCCAAACTTCGCATACCGATACCGCGCGCAGGAAAGTTAACAATCCTCAGCAGCGCATTGTCGTCGCCGAGGTTGACCAATAGCCGGAGATACGCCAGGGCATGCTTGATTTCCTGCCGCTCGAAAAACCGCATTCCGCCATAGACCCGATACGGCAACGAGGCGTTGAACAAAGCGTGCTCCAGCACCCTGGATTGCGCATTGGAACGGTAGAGCAATGCCATCTGGGACAGCGACACGCCTTCCGCACGCAGCGATTTTGCTTCGCCCACGATGAATGCAGCCTCATCGAAATCGTTCGGCGCGTTATATACGCGTATCGGTTCGCCATGGCCCTCGGAGGTCCACAGATTCTTGCCGAGCCGGCCGCTATTGTTGCGTATCAGCGTGTTGGCGGCATCCAGTATATTGCCGTGCGAGCGATAGTTCTGCTCCAGCTTGATGATTTTCGAAATACGAAAATCGCTTTCAAACTCCTTCATATTGCCGGTGTTGGCGCCACGAAATGCATAGATACTCTGGTCGTCATCTCCAACGGCAAATACAGCAGCCTGTTCGCCGGCAAGCAGCCTTAACCATCTGTATTGCAGACGGCTCGTGTCCTGAAATTCATCCACCAGAATATGGCGGAAGCGGCTGCGATAATGTTCGCGAACGATTTCATTCCGGCTCAGCAGCTCGTAACTGCGCAGCAGCAGCTCAGCAAAGTCAACCACGCCTTCCTTATTGCATTGCTGCTCGTAAGAAAGGTAAAACTCGACCGCCTTACGCGCAAAATCGTCATAGGTTTCAACCTGCGACGCCCTCAACCCCCCATCTTTTGCGTTGTTGATGAACCATTGGACCTGCCGCGGCGGAAATTTTTCGTCATCCGCACCCAGATTCTTCAGGATGCGCTTGATTACCGCCAGTTGATCGGCGGAATCCAGAATCTGAAAAGCCTGCGGCAATCCGGCATCCTGATGATGGGCGCGAAGCATGCGATTGCACAGGCCGTGGAACGTGCCTATCCACATACCGCGCGTATTGATCGGCAGCATTGAAGAAATGCGGGTAAGCATTTCCTTCGCCGCCTTGTTGGTGAAAGTGACGGCCAGTATGCCGTGAGGACTCACCTGGCTGGACTGGATCAAATAAACAATGCGCGTAGTGAGTACCCGTGTCTTGCCGCTACCCGCACCCGCCAACACCAATGCCGACTGGTGCGGCAAAGTGACCGCTTCGCGTTGTTCAGGATTCAGTGCGGAAAGATTCAGTGCGGAAAGAGAAGGAGAAGGCATTATGGAGAGGGCTTCCGGTCAGATGTTCCGGAATAATCTTGAATTCCGAAATTGGGTAAAGACTCGGCGTGCAGGCAGGGCACGACGAGTCCTGTATGGCTTGACGATAACTGCTGGGCTCGGAGTTACCGGCGTGTATGCAATTTGTGGAGCAGTCGGGCAAAAAGAAGATATGGCACCGCTATAAATTCCAGCTCCGCGGCATTATGTAGCGCTGTGAGTGTGAAAACAACAGGCAATCCAATTGGATGAACCGTTGAAGCGGGTTTTTATAGGGCACCCTTATCGATAATGTTACATGACTATTTGCTTCGGCTTTTCCTCACCAGATCCAGAATAAGCGGCGTCAGAACCAATTCTATCGCCAGACCCATTTTACCGCCCGGCACTACAATCGTGTTCGGGCGAGACATGAACGAGTCGTGAATCATCGAAAGCAGGTACGGAAAATCGACGTTCTTGGGGTCGCGGAATCGAATCACGACAAAACTTTCGTCCAGGGTAGGTATATCCCGTGCGATAAAAGGATTGGACGTATCCACCGTCGGCACACGCTGAAAGTTGATATGCGAACGTGAAAATTGCGGCGTAATATAATGCACATAATCATGCATGCGACGAAGAATGGTGTGGGTTACCGCTTCTGCGGAATACCCCCGCGCATTCATATCGCGATGGATTTTCTGTATCCATTCCAGATTGACAATGGGCGTCACACCTACCAGCAGATCGACATATTGCGTAACGTCGACGGTATCGCTTTCCACCCCGCCATGCAAGCCTTCGTAAAATAGTAGATCGGAACCGGGTTTTATCGGCGACCATGGGGTGAAGGTACCCGCTTTCTGCTGATATGGCGCGGCTTCTTCATCATTGTGCAGGTACAGGCGAGTCTGGCCGCTTCCAGTCTCGCCATATTCCTTGAATAGCGCTTCGAGCTTCTCGAACTCGTTCGCTTCGGGACCGAAATGGCTAATGGCATGACCGCCATCTTTCTCCGAATCACTTACGGCGTTTTTCATTCCCTCGCGATCGTAGCGATGGAAGCTATCGCCTTCTACCACCGCAGCAGTCAGTGTCTCGCGCCGAAAAATATGCTCGAAACTGTTCTTGACCGTCGACGTACCGGCGCCGGAAGACCCGGTAACGGCGATGACGGGGTGCTTTTGTGACATACAGGCTTTCTCCTCAGGATAATAAGATGTTATGGGGCTTTGCGTCAGTGGTTTCGCTGATTTCAGCAAATCTCGAGCAGCGTAATGATAACTGTTTTTTTAATAATTTTGGTGGCAACGGTTGAGGATAAAGGTCATTTCACGCTTGTGAGCAAATAGCTTGCCCGCAATCAATTTTTTCTTATAGGGAACGATTCATGGAAAATAGGTAGTGGTTCAGTTTGAAATTGAGGGAGAATTGGCGGAGTTGTTGCAATAGCTGTCGATAAATTTTCCACAATATTATTACGGCTTTATGGATGTGCTTGAGTATTTTGGTTTTTTGCACCTGGCCTATAAATTGCTTTGCACAGACTGCACTCAATAACCGGAAAGAAACAGAATGAGCTCTGCCTCAGCCAATGCCAAGACAATCAGTTTATATAGCAGTTTACACATACAACAACGTGTTGCTATAGTATGGGAAGCAGTGTTTGCGTCAAGTAATGAAGTGATCAGTCAATCAAAAAAGTTTGGTTTTCTGATTATGAAACAGAGTCCTGATCCAAACATTCATACTATGTTAGGTAGCCTACAGATCTTTACTGACTTCATGGATAAAATTATCGCAAATGCTGGGATATTAAATGTTGAGCATGACGAGATTAGATTGATATTGAATGCTCGTGAGCAGTTACGAAAACTTGAGCGTGTAGCAACTGCGTTAATCGATAACAATGAAGATGACTACAATATTTGGATAGCAGCTTTGGAGAAGCAAGCAGCGTTCTAACACGCTGAATTAATCCTAAAACTTATAACTAACAGGAGAATTTACCATGAGCCCAACCATAAATTTTTCTAACGAAGCAAAAATCAGAGAGTTTATCGCTCAACTTGACCAAGCTATAGAGATGGCCAAGGATCTGCACAAGCAAATTAATTGCATTACCCAACACTTGGAAGAAAGATTCCCATCTAGGCTTGCAGCTTAATAGTTTCGTCCTCATCCCCAATAGCCCACCTAAGACGTGGGCTTTTTTGTTGCTTCTTTCCTCCTATCTATGGAGGGGGCACCATACCCAACCCGCCCCAACGGAGGTTTTATCGCTTCTTTTTGTACGGGCCACGTTTCTTGGGCTATTCCTCTGGAATGGTTGCAACAACCTTAGTCATACTCCAAACATGACAGGTTAAATCAGCTTCCATTGCAGGGGTAACGCGAAGCGATTTGTGAATTTTGCAGGAATTGTAGAACATGAGATACAGACTGTTGGCGAAGTCTATCAAAAGCATCTCTCACAGCCTAACAAAATTCTTGTTATAATAAAACTGTTATCAAATAACAAGAGGGCTTACTATGAATTCTGCAGAGAAAATAATTGATCGTTTTGGTGGGCAATCTGCGTTAGCCGGTTTAATAGGTAAAAGGCAAAGTACGGTTGGTTATTGGGCCAAAAAAGGAACTGTTCCAGTTTCGTGGCACGGCAAGTTGTTGGAAATTGCAAAAAATCAAGCAATTGATTTGCAGCCTGTCGACTTCATTCCTATAGACGATGAAAAAAATTTGTTACCTGCAGAATCCTCGCTACCAAAGGCGACACATTGGGGAGAACTAACTATCGGGGAGAAAGAAATCCCATGCTACGTGCTTAATACAGGGGATAGAGTCTTCAGTTTAAAAGGGGTGGTGGTTGGCTTAATGGGGACAGATGGTGGGCAGCTTGTGGAATACTTGAAAGTTAGAGCCTTGCAACCTCACCTACCGTCAGATTTGTTACCTGCAGAAAATGGCGAAATTCCGGCTTTATTTAAGTTCGATACAGGTGGCGAGGGATTTACGAAATATGCAGTAGGTATAAAGATCGAGAGATTCAACGAATTGCTTAGAGCCTATTCAAGCGCATTACTAGACCACCACCTCAGCGCACATGATTCAACAAAAATTGCTTTAACAGATCGACAGCTTCAAATAGCTACTACCGCCGTTCGTTTCCTGCAGGCTTCGTCTGATGTAGGACTTGTTGCATTGGTAGACGAGGCCACGGGCTATCAGTATGAAAGAGCAGAAGATGCGCTTCGTATAAAACTCAAGCTATATCTCGAAGAGGATATGAGAAAGTGGGAGAAAACCTTCCCAGATCCACTATGGAATGAATTTGGACGCTTAACAAATTGGAAGGGGTCTGTCCACCACCGCCCGAAGTACTGGGGTAAATTAGTAATGGAGTTAATTTATGGCTATCTTGATGCAGATGTTGCTAAATGGCTCAAGGAAAACGCACCTAAACCAATAAGGGGGCAAAGCTACCATCAATGGTTGAGTGGCCAATATGGACTGAAAAAGCTAACAGAGCATATATGGATGGTTATAGGCATGGCTTCGGCCTGCCAAACAATGCCTGAACTAAGGCAACGAATGGCAGAAAGATATGGTAGGACTCAAGTACAGATGACGTTATATTTACCAGTACAGCATTAACCTTCCCACCGTTTCTTTGCAGCTTTTTTGGCAATCCCAGAGCGTTGTTCGGATGTTAGTTTAGAGGCTCTGGAAACCCCGCTCTTTGGGTTGCCAAGCCGCCCCGAGATTCTTGGCGCCTTTACTAGGGCCTGTTAACTCTAATAATCATATCGCATGTATTCAGGTATACTTGCGGGCATGGAAATCACTCAAGCCCAGTACGAGCGAATCGTACACTGCCTGCCGCTTCAGCGAGGCAATGTCAGTCTCAGTAATCTGAACGTATTGAACGCCATTCTGTATGTGGCCGAGCATGGCTGCAAGTGGCGCGGTCTGCCCAAACGCTTCGGTAATTGGCATACCATCTACACGCGCATGAACCGCTGGAGCAAAAGCGGTGTACTGGATCAGGTGTTTGAGCAGTTGCAGCGTGAACAGATCGTTCGCGTCAAGATCGAGGCCGTTTCCCTGGACAGCACCATTGTGAAGGTTCATCCGGACGGCACCGGGGCATTAAAAAAAACGGTCCCCAATCCATCGGCAGATCCAGAGGCGGGTGGACCACCAAGATTCATATGGTTGCCGCGGATGCTCGAACGGCTATAACGTTTGCACTGTCCCCCGGACAGGCTCACGATGCGGTGGAGGGGCGTAAGCTGCTCGGCAGCCTGGACAAGCCCCGTTGGCCAGTTCATCTGGTAATGGATCGCGCCTACGAGGGAAATGAAACACGGCAACTGGCGTTGGATCTTGGTTTCATTCCGGTAGTTCCGCCCAAGGCCAACCGGGTTGAGCCTTGGGAATACGACAAGGTTATGTACCGGCGGCGTAACGAGATTGAGCGATTGTTCAGGAGACTGAAAGGATTCCGCCGTATCTTCTCGCGCTTCGAGAAACTGGATGTAATGTTCACTGGTTTCATCCACTTTGCTTTGATCGTCGAAGCACTTAGATTGTGTTAACAGGCCCTAGCATAGTGATGCTAGCAGCCTGTCGGACTTAAAGAATCGCAGCGAAAAAGTGACTGGGTGAGGGCAGATTTTGATGGCCAATAGTTATTCTATTGGCCGAAAAAGCGGCGAAATATGAACCAACCAGACGCTTTTGCAGCCGATTTCCTTTAAGTCCGACAGGCTGCTAGAGGGTCTAGATCGTCGAATTTCAGACTGAACCACTACCGGAAAATACTCAAGTTTGACATTCGCGGGTCTCTGGCATAGAATGCGCCGCTTTACCGAAATAAGCAGGGGTAGGTTTTGTGAAAACCTTTTCAGCCAAACCACATGAAGTAATCCGCGACTGGTTTGTGATCGATGCGGCCGACAAGGTGTTGGGACGTCTCGCGGCAGAGATCGCCCATCGTTTGCGCGGCAAACACAAGCCCATTTTCACTCCTCATGTGGATACCGGCGATTTTATTGTTGTCATCAACGTCGATAAGCTACGCGTCACCGGCAATAAAGCGGAAAACAAGACTTATTATCGTCATAGTGGTTACCCCGGCGGTATTTACGAAACGAGTTTCGCGAAAATGCATGCACGTTTTCCAGGGCGTCCCCTGGAAAAGGCAGTCAAGGGTATGCTGCCGAAAGGCCCGCTCGGGTACGCAATGCTAAAGAAACTTAAAATCTATGCGGGTGCTTCTCACCCGCACGCGGCGCAACAACCGCGACAACTCGAAGTCAGGGCTTGATACCATGAGCACAACCTATAGTTACGGTACCGGCCGCCGGAAAAGTGCAGTGGCGCGGGTATTCATCAAACCGGGAAAGGGGCTGATCACTGTCAACGACAAACCGGTCGACGAATTTTTTTCCCGTGAAACCGGGCGCATGGTTGTCCGTCAACCACTTGAGCTGACGGGAAATCTGACGAGTTTCGACATCATGGTCAATATCCACGGGGGCGGTGAATCGGGTCAGGCAGGCGCGGTGCGGCATGGTATTACCCGCGCATTGATTGATTTCGACCCGACGCTTAAACCTGTATTGAGCAGTGCCGGACTCGTCACACGTGATGCACGTGAAGTGGAGCGAAAGAAGGTGGGTTTTCGCAAGGCACGCCGGCGCAAACAATTCTCGAAGAGATAAGCATTGCACGATGCTATACGAAAAGCCGCCCGCTTCTGGCGGCTTTTTTATTTGTTGCTTATAATCAATCGATGAAATTTGCGTCCCTGCAAGACAAATAGCCGGATAACGCTTCAAAATCCAACGCTCAAGCTTATGGAGAAATTCGTCCGGCATGAGGTGACGATTGAGATCTGTGCGAATATCCGGCTTGAAAATGAGGTTGTATCGGGGAATTTTTCGTCGACAGCGGAATTGCTGCGTTGAAGCAAGGAGAGCCAATTGGCGTAGCGGATGCCCACGGGTGGGCTTCCGTTCCGAAGCGTCGTCTATGAAGCCTGACTCGTCCTTTGAAACCTGGAGACACCATGCTTAAAATTGGTATCGTAGGCGGAACCGGTTACACCGGTGTGGAATTGCTGCGCATTTTGTCGCAACATCCTGAAGCAAGCATCCAGGCAATTACGTCACGTAAAGAAGCAGGTATTGGCGTAGCTGAACTATTTCCCAATTTGCGCGGCCGGGTATCGCTCAAGTTTTGCGATCCCGCGGAAGCAGGATTGGAGAAATGCGATGTGGTCTTCTTTGCCACCCCTAACGGTATCGCCATGCAGCAAACCCGATCTTTGCTCGCCGCAGGGGTGCGCGTAATAGATCTTGCTGCGGATTTTCGCATCAAGGATGTGGCGGTATGGGAAAAATGGTACGGCATGCCTCACGCCTGCCCCGACCTTGTGGCGGAGGCTGTCTATGGCTTGCCGGAAATCAATCGCGACAAAATCAGAAGTGCTCGACTCATAGCGAATCCCGGCTGCTATCCGACTGCGGTGCAACTGGGCTTCCTACCCTTGATCGAGGCCGGTATCGTCGATCTGGACCACCTCATCGCAGATGTGAAATCCGGCGTCTCCGGTGCGGGGCGCAATGCGGAAATCCATACGCTGTTTGCGGAAGCGGCCGATAACTTCAAGGCCTATGGCGTTGCCGGACATCGTCATTTACCCGAGATCAGGCAGGGCCTGTCGAACGTCGCAACACGTCCGGTCGGACTGACCTTTGTGCCGCACCTTACACCGATGATTCGTGGCATCCACGCCACGCTTTATGCAAGACTGGCCGCGGATATCGATTTGCAGGCTTTATATGAGCAACGGTACGCCGATGAACCATTTGTTGACGTGCTTCCGGCAGGTACTCATCCCGAAACCCGCTCAGTGCGCGGCTCAAATCTCTGCCGTATCGCTGTCCATCGCCCGCAAGGCGGCAACACAGCAGTTATACTGTCGGTAACAGACAATCTTGTAAAGGGTGCGGCGGGACAAGCAGTGCAAAACATGAATCTCATGTTCGGCCTGCCGGAAGCCCTGGCGATCAATCATGCTCCATTATTGCCTTAAGTAGGCATTGAATAAACCTCATGGGGGACGCAACGCCAATAACCGTATTAACCCGGCAATAACGGTATTAACCCAATCTTTATTTCGACCGGGCGAGAATGCTTCATCCATTTTATTTGAGTGTTTTGCAGTGTTTTTAGTCGCGCCGTGTCTCGGTAATTCGCTGCCGCACGGCATAAGCTTGGGTTATGATCAAATCGTTTAAAAGAAAATCCGGCATATCCGCGTCGCGAGTGGCGGTCCGCCCGCAAACTCCGGCGTATGTCCGATGGTTGGTCATTGCCGTGCTTATCCTGGTGGCGCTCGGTCTGTCCTGGGCAATGTATGATGCCGGGCGCAAGTTCGCAGGTTTCGACAAGAACGAAGTCACGTATGAGCTGGATCGCCTATCCCAGTTAAACACCGACCTTCAGCGAGATAACGAGGAATTGCGTGTGAGGTTAGCCGGACTTGATCGTCAGTTGCAGATGGATCTCGTGGCACGAGAAGATATCGCCAAGCAGGTTAAAACGCTGGAACACGAGAATACCCGTCTGAAAGAAGATCTCGCATTTTTCCAGAATCTTGGGTCAGCTCCCGGAAAAAACGAACAACGAATTTCCATCGGCCGCTTGAAACTGGAACGAGGCAATTTTCCCGGAGAATATCATTACAGCTTGCTGCTGGTCCAAGGCAAGCAGCGCCCCGGCGATTTCCATGGTAGTCTGGAGTTCACCATCAATTTCCAGCAAAATGGTAAAAAAATGACGATGCCACTTGCAAACGGCATATCAAATGCAGAGGTTAGCTTCAAGTTTTACCAGAGAGTGGAAGATATTTTCCGTGTGCCGCCCGATGCCATCGTGGAAAGTATGCAGGTGAAAGTGTTTGAAAAAGGTGTGGCCCAGGCTAAGCTGGTACAAACCGTCAATTTGTCCTTGTGAAGGAGAGAAAATGTTTGGGAAAAAGACAGGCAAACCCCAGAACCAGATTGATTCGCTCATCGGTGCAAGCACCCGGATCGACGGCAATATAAGCTTCAGTGGCGGTTTGCGCGTAGATGGCCATATCAAAGGTAATATTACCGCGCTGGGCGACAAGCCCAGCACTTTAGTGCTAAGCGACGAAGCAATCGTTGAAGGGGTTATCCAGGTGTCTCACGCGGTTATCAACGGCACCGTAGTCGGCGCCGTACAAGTGAGCGAGTATGTGGAACTACAAGCCAAGGCCAGAGTCTCTGGAGATATACACTACAAAACCATGGAAATTCAGCTTGGCGCATCCGTTCGAGGAATGCTGCATCATCAGGATACGATGCAGCTCGACAATAAGGTGGTGACGTTAATACCGGCTTCCCACAGTGATTGACCTTTGTTTAGTAGGGGGGGATAATTTTTTTGATTAATTTTATTTGTGAATCGATATGAACGCATCAGCAGACGTGAATTTGGCCGCAGAAATGCAAGTTCCCTTGATCTTTACCGATAGTGCGGCAAGCAAAGTCCGACAATTGATTGAAGAAGAAGGGAACAATGAGCTCAAACTGAGAGTATTTGTGGCGGGTGGAGGATGCTCCGGTTTCAAGTACGGCTTCACGTTTGACGAACTGACGAGCGAAGACGACACCGTAATGGAAAAGAACGGCGTGAAACTTCTGGTAGACCCGATGAGCTTTCAGTACCTCGCAGGAGCGGAAATCGATTATCAGGAAAATGCCGAAGGTGCGCAGTTTGTCATCCGAAACCCAGGCGCTGCCAGCACTTGCGGTTGCGGATCTTCATTTTCTGTTTAGTCCTGCTCAGTTCTGCTTGTGCTATTTAAACAAGATCATTTACAAATAAAAACGGAAGCGCAGGCTTCCGTTTTTATTTGTAAATGATAGTTGCATCACAGGTAAACTCAGGCCAGGTAAACCTAAGCCGGGTAAATTGCACCGAGCAACCTGGGGCCCCTAGCGCCGGTTACCGCAGGCAGATTGGCGGAAACCCCCTGGATGACTTGCTTAGCCAACCAGGCAAAAGCAAACGCTTCCAGCCAATCCGCATCGATGCCAAGGCTGTCTGTCAATTCCACCTTCCTGCCAGGCAGTGCTGTTCGCAGCGCGGCAACCAACATACTGTTACGCGCCCCACCTCCGCACAAATAAATTTCTGCTGCATCCGGGAAATAATCGAGTATCGGCTTGGCAATTCCCAGAACGGTTAACTGTAGCAGGGTGGCCTGCACGTCCGCCGGTGCCTCTTTTCCAGTTAAGCAACTCCCCAGCCAGGCGAGATTGAATGTTTCTCTTCCCGCGCTTTTGGGGGGCGGAAGAGAAAAAAATGGAAGTGTCAGAAGTTTTTTGAGCAGGCCCTGTATTATTCTCCCCGACCCGGCCCACGAGCCATTTTCGTCATATATCTTGCCGGTATGTTGCAGGCACCATGCGTCCATCATCATATTGCCCGGTCCGCAGTCGAACCCGATGACCTCTCCCCGGGGCGGTAGGCTGGTGAGATTACTAATCCCGCCGATGTTGACAACGAGACGATGAATTTGAGGATGGGTGAACGAGATATGATGAAACGCCGGGACCAGCGGCGCACCCTGGCCTCCCGCGGCTATATCACGGCTTCGAAAGTCTGCCACGACAGTGATGCCGCTGAGTTCAACCAGCAATGCGGCGTTGCACAACTGGATGGTATAAGCTCTTCCGGATTCCGGGCAATGACGCACCGTCTGGCCGTGGCAGCCGATCGCGGTAACCTCCTCTGGGTCTACGCCGCTTTCGGCAAGTAAACCGGCTACGGCCTCTGCATAGCGTCGTGCAAGCTCATTGCCAAGCATGGCGGCAGTATGCAGTTCATCATGGTCCGGATAGTGCAGGGCAAGCAATTGACTGCGAAGGGCTGCGTCGTATGGCAGATAAAAGGTGTGCAACAGTAACGCGGGAGACGGACTCAAGTCGGCCAGCACCGCATCTATCCCGTCCAGGCTGGTGCCTGACATGAGTCCAATATAGTAAGCGGCTTTCAAATTTTTCCGCCTGGACGCCTGGGGGTATCCAACCAAGGACTAGCTCAAGACTAGTCCAGGAATGCGAGGCTGGTGCCGCGCAGCGCATCCAGCCTGGCCATCGACGACTTTGTATATTCGTAGAATGCGGCCATTTGCCGGGATGAGACAGGATTGGCGGTCGGCATCGCCACCTTCAAGGGGTCACGCTGGACGCCCTTGAACCGGAATTCATAGTGTAGATGTGGTCCCGTAGCCATTCCGGTTGAGCCGACATGGCCGATAATGTCGCCCTGGCGGACAGGTTGCCCTTTTTTCAAACCCTTCGCAAAAGCCGACAAGTGGCCGTAAACGGTGGAATAGGATCCCTGATGCTCCAGAATGATGACATTACCGTACCCATCCTGCCAACCGGCAACTGCCACAACCCCATCGGCGGCGGCCTTGACGCCGGTGCCCGTCGGCGCAGCATAGTCTATCCCTTTATGAGCGCGCCATGTTTTCAGGATCGGATGGAAACGACCGTTGGAAAAACCGGAACTGATGCGGGAAAACTCCAGCGGCGAACGCAGGAATGCTTTTCGCAGGCTCTTGCCGTCAGGCGTGTAATAACCGCTTTCCTCGTTGTCCACCTGGAAATACAAGGCCCTGTAAGGCGTTCCCTGGTTAACGAACTCCACCGCCAGTACTCGACCCGCTCTAGCGGGTTCGCCATTGCCATAGAGCGAATCGTATACCACCGTAAAACGGTCGCCCTTGCGCAAATCCCGATGAAAGTCGATTTCGGACGCCAAGATATCGACAATCTGGGTAGCAATGCTGTCGGGCACACCCGCACTATCGACGGCGGCAAACAGCGAGCTGTTTATTACGCCGGATTTCATCTGGATGTGCGTCTCCAGCTTTGCCGGTTGTTCGCTCAGCTTGAAGGCGCCGGCGGCCTTTTCCATCACCAACTGCTCACTGCCGCCGGAAAAATAGCGAAGTAAAAGCAGTTCGCCCGCTGCCGTGGTTTGCGCATGCATCGTTTTGCCGGCTACCAACTGGTGCACCGTCTTGATATCTCTTGTATCCCGGAGAAAACTGGCTGCGTCCTGGGTATTCACGTTGAGGCGCGAAAGTAGCGTCGCAATGGTATCCCCACGCTGGATGCGTTCCTGACGCCAGAATGTCATATCGGCGTCGGAGGTCAGGGGAGTTTCAGGAAGCTCGAGGCTGAGAACCACCTGCTCGATGGGTAATTCTTCTACGGAGGTATCCGGTGCGATACCAAAAGCGGCCATCATGCCGAATAAGGGAAAACTGGATAACAGAATGAGCCAGCGCAGCCTTTTTTTTGTCAGTATCCGCGGCTTTTGCGCTAGAACACTACTTTTGTCGCCCTGCATGCTTTCCCCCACAACCGTTGAGGGCATAGAGTCTAACATAAAATTTGTCCGCCACGGGAAATGCAGACCAGTTGACCGGAGTCGAGACATACCGTTGATATCCGTTGAGTCATAATCAACCTTGCCAGACTTTCGCAATGCCACCCAATGCCAAGGCAATAATAAGCATACCTCTGGAAACAGTGCCCCAATATCGGGATTCAATGTTTACTTTTCGGTACAGCGACAGCTATTGTATAATCCCGCAGCTTCAAGAAACACTGCGTAAATCACCACGTGGAGCTCAGAAACTCCAGCAGGCAATCCATCTTTTTCTCGGATTCAAGAGACATCCTTAGCGTAGTTGTTCTTCGAATTACGCCGATCTGAACCGCCATCTCTAATCCGTTGCATGGGCATTTAACCCCTCTGCGCATTTTCAGACGAGCACCGTATGTCTACAGAAGACCTTACGCTTGATTTGCTGACGTTCCACGCATTTCCCCGTCTTGCTTCCGCCTTGCGATCACGCTCCGATGTCATCATACAGAAGTGGGAAACCGCTGTACGTTCCATGCTGCCCGCCGCCGATGAACTCACTCTCCAGCAGCTTCGAAATTCGCTGCCCGCGATTCTGCAAGACATCGTCGATGTATTCGAGTCGAATGAGCCCCGTGCCACCCGCGAACTCATCGAGGGCAGCAGAAGCCACGGGTCTACGCGCTTTCACGAAAGCTACAGCATAAAAGAGCTGATTATCGAATACCAGCTGCTCCGTAGAATAATCATGGAACAAATTTCAGAGGACCTGAACGAGGTGCTGGATACGAGAAGCACCGTGGCCTTGAACATGGCGATAGATACAGCACTCCAGAGCGGCGTGGTTACGTTTACCGAGGACTTGCAACAGCAGATTAAAGCCGCTGCCGAGATCCAGTCCAAATATCTCTCTTTTTTGTCGCATGATGTTCGGAATCATCTCAACCGTGCAACGCTTCATTTGCAGCTTCTCACCGCAAAGCTTGCCCAGGCTCCGGAATATTCCGAGAGCGTGGAGGATATTCGATCAGTCAATCGAGCCATATTGCAGACAATATCGGGGATGGACCGAATACTACAGGCCGAACAACTCCGGCAAGGCTCGGTGGAGCCCCATATCCAGCCCGTGGATTTGAATTTCGTACTGAAGGATGTCGCAAAGCAGTTGCACCATGAAGCAGAATCCAAGGGACTGGAGCTGGATGTGGACGTGCCGGAGGAAGCCCAAACAGAGAGCGATGAAGATCTGCTGGGGCTTGTATTGCATAACCTGCTCTCTAATGCAATAAAATACAGCTCAACGGGAAAAATAAGAATAACAGCTGGCAACAGATCAGACGGCGAAGAAAGTGAGTGGGTAATCAGCATTAGTGATCAAGGCCCCGGCATCGCCTTGGAAAGTTTAGCGCATCTGTTCGATGCGTTCCGGCGCGGTGATACGTATGGCGCCCCTGGAGTAGGACTGGGACTCTCCATCGTATCCCATGCCACCAGACTCCTGGGTGGCATGCTGGAAGTCGAGTCGAAAATTAATGCCGGATCGACCTTCCGATTGATATTGCCTCAGCGGTGAGCAATCGTCTCTCCTATACTTTCCCGGTTTTACAGGGTCACTCGTTATTGTTATTATTTTTGACGTACCCTACGTACCCGGCCAGCGAATCGGCCCACCCTGGACATCAACTGGCGGGATGAGTTATTGAAGCATTTGAATAGAATCCGCACGGAATTCAGTATTTCCTTTCTGGTCGGCGCACTTACCGTTCTCGGTTTTGCGCCGTTTTATCTTTTTCCGATTCCCCTTTTCACGCTCGCATTGCTGTGCCGTTTCTGGCGCAGAAGCGCGACGCCCTTCAATGCGGCAATGCTGGGTTTCTCTTTCGGCATGGGCATGTTCAGCGCAGGAGTGACCTGGATTTACGTCAGCCTGCATGATTTTGGCGGTATGCCGATGGCGGCCGCGGTGCTCGCGCTATTTGTCCTGTGCGCTTATCTCGCACTGTTCCCCGCGCTGACAGGCTGGATACTGAAAAAACTTCCAATCACTTCGGCATATGTCTGGTTTTTGGTTGCCGGCGCGCTGTGGGGGCTCTCCGACTGGCTGCGCAGCGTATTGTTCACTGGTTTCCCATGGCTGACATTGGGCTATTCGCAAGCGCCGCAGAGCCCATTGGGCGGTTTCGCTCCAGTAATAGGCGTCTATGGCGTTTCAATGATACTCGTCTGCAGTTCGGCACTCATGTGCCTGCTTTTTGAAAGAGAATTCCGCAAAAAAAATTATCTGATCACGCTGTTCGCTATCTGGATTGCCGGCTTCGGCTTACAGCATATCCGGTGGACTGAACCACAAGGCGAGCCGGTAACGGTGAGCCTACTGCAAGGGAATATCTCCCAGGATCTGAAGTGGCGCGCGGATCAACTCGTGAATTCCCTGGAAAGGTATGCCGCCCTTACACTGGAGAGTAACAGCCGTCTGATTGTCACACCGGAAATCTCCATACCGCTGTATCGTAAGGAGGTGCCGGCCAGTTACCTAGCGCAACTCGCCGCGCATGCGCGTCAGAATGACGGTGACATCCTGGTCGGCATGGTTGAAGTGCCGGAGGATGGCCACGGATTCTATAATTCCATGTTCAGCTTCGGCACTTCGCCCGATCAGAGCTACCGAAAACACCATCTGGTCCCGTTCGGTGAATTTATTCCGTTGAAATTCCTGTTCGGCTGGGTCGTCAACGTATTTCCATTGTCGGATTTCTCGCGCGGCGGCCTCGACCAGAAGCCCTTGAATATTGCGGGGCAAAGGGTCGCAGTGAACATCTGCTATGAAGATGTATTCGGGGAGGAAATAATCCAGCAACTGCCGGAAGCAACGTTGCTCGCCAACGTCAGCAATGATGCCTGGTTCGGCCGGTCCATCGGTCCGCGGCAACACCTGCAGATTTCACAAATGCGCGCGCTGGAAACCGGCCGTTATATGCTGCGTGCCACCAACACGGGCGTTACCGCCATTATCAACGAGCGTGGTATCGTGCTGCAGGAAGCGGAAATTTTTACCACAACCGCGCTGCATGGCTTGGCGCAGGGCTATACCGGTGCAACACCCTACGTCCGGTTCGGCAATAGTCTGCTATGGGGGCTTGCCGGAATAATACTTTTGATTGCCTTGTTGCCGGTTTTTCGCGGTACGCGTAAAAACCTGTAAAATCCCACTGTTGTGGTTATTAAACCTAAATCCGGTAGTTGACCGCTCATTTGATAGATCAGTGTTATGATTAATAACAATATTTCTTATTATTTAACGCCCCCGTCCAACTACCGGATTTAGGTTAAAACCACTATCACCATTTCTCAGGCGTTTTCATGCGCACATTCCAGGAAATTATTCTCACCCTGCAGCATTATTGGGACAGGCAGGGTTGCGCGCTGCTCCAACCCTATGACATGGAAGTGGGCGCGGGCACTTCGCACACCGCGACCTTCCTTCGTGCCCTCGGCCCCGAGCCCTGGAAAGCGGCTTACGTGCAGCCTACCCGGCGGCCCAAGGATGGCCGCTATGGGGAAAATCCCAACCGCTTGCAGCACTATTATCAGTTTCAGGTTGTTCTGAAACCGGCGCCCGGCAATATCCTGGAACTGTACCTCGGCTCGCTCGAAGAACTCGGCTTTGACCTGAAACAAAACGATATTCGATTCGTCGAGGATGACTGGGAAAATCCAACCCTTGGCGCCTGGGGCCTGGGGTGGGAAGTGTGGTTGAATGGCATGGAAGTGACGCAGTTCACCTATTTTCAGCAAGTCGGCGGCATCAATTGCCGGCCGATTACGGGCGAGATCACTTATGGCCTGGAGCGCCTTGCGATGTATTTGCAAGGCGTGGAGAATGTGTTCGATCTCATCTGGACAAAAGGTCTCTCCTATCGCGATGTATACCACCAGAACGAGGTCGAACAATCCACCTACAATTTCGAGCACAGCGACGTCGATTTCCTGTTGACTGCCTTTTCAGGTCACGAAAGACAAGCCAGGTATCTGATGGAAAATGGGTTGGCATTGCCGGCTTACGAACAGGTGCTGAAAACAGCACACGCTTTCAATCTGCTGGATGCACGCGGCGCCATTTCCGTTACGGAGCGGGCTGCATACATGGCGCGAATTCGCGACCTCGCCCGCAACGTGGCGAAGGCCTATTATGAGAGCCGGGAACGCCTGGGTTTCCCCATGGCGCCACGCGAGTGGGTCGAGCAGTTGACGGAGAATGTCGCTTGAGTAACACAGCCAGAAGCGTGCTTATAGAATTGCTGGTAGAGGAACTGCCACCGAAGTCACTGAAACAGTTGGGCCAGTCATTTGGAACATTATTGTTTCAGGGATTGCAAAAACTGCATAATCTTGGAGACGGCTCGCAACTGACTACATTTGCGTCTCCCAGGCGTCTTGCCGCGCATATCACCCACGTTCTGGACATCGCCTTGCAACCTTCGCAGAAAGTAAAGCTCATGCCGGTATCGGTTGGGGTGGGTGCGGATGGCGAATACACCCCGGCATTTCATAAAAAACTGCGGCAAAGCTGCGGATACCCTGATGATGTAAATCGCAGCATTCTCGAAGAGCGAATTTCACGCGAATTTGAGGGAAAGACTGAATTTCTGTTCCACACGGATGTGGCTGTCGGGATACCTGTAGCCGTAAACGTGCAGCAAGTTCTGAGTACTTTGATCACTAAACTTCCAATCGCCAAACTGATGACTTATCAATTGGCCGATGGCTGGACGACGATAAGTTTTGTGCGTCCCGCACACGGTCTGGTAGCGCTGCATGGCGATGAGACCATACCGGTCGGCGTGCTGGGCTTGACTGCCGGACGCGAGACACAAGGACATCGCTTTGAAGCCGGGACCAAGGCGGTCGTGCTGCGAGATGCGGACTGTTATGCGCAACAGCTTGAAAGTGCAGGCGCGGTCATTCCCGGTTTTGCTGCGCGTCGCGATGAGATAGTGCGGCAGCTTAACGTGGCTGCCGCGGCGGAGGGTCTGAAACCGGTAGAGGACGAAGCCTTGCTGGATGAAGTGACAGCGCTGGTTGAACGTCCTAACGTGTTGATGGGCAAATTTGAATCCGAATTCCTGGATGTACCGCAGGAATGCCTGATTCTGACCATGAAAACCCATCAGAAGTATTTCCCGCTGCTGGATGCAAACGGTAAGCTTTCTCATAAATTCCTGCTGGTATCGAACATCCGGCCGGCCGACCCCCGCCAGGTCATCGATGGGAATGAACGCGTGCTGCGCTCACGTTTGGCGGATGCGAAATTCTTTTTCGACCGGGATCGCAAAAAAAAGCTTTATTCGCGTGTGGCTGGTTTGGATAAGGTCGTTTATCACAATAAGCTCGGCAGCCAGGCGGAAAGGGTGGAAAGGATATGGGCGATTGCGCAGGCGATAGGTTTGCGCCTGGGCGGTAATGCGCTTGCGGCGCAGGCAGGAGAAGCGGCAATGCTATGCAAGGCGGACTTGCTCACCGATATGGTGGGTGAATTTCCCGAACTGCAAGGTATCATGGGACGTTATTATGCCAAGCATGACGGGCTGCCGGATAACATTGCGTTTGCCATCGAGGATCACTACAAACCACGGTTTGCGGGCGACGAATTGCCGCGTAATATGACCGGCACCTGCGTGGCATTAGCGGATAAGCTGGAAATACTGATTGGCATGTTCGGTAGTGGACAGATTCCGACCGGTGACAAGGACCCGTTTGCGTTGCGCCGTCATGCGTTAGGCGTGACTCGCATTCTGATCGAAAAAAAGCTCCAGATCGCTCTGGAAGAAATGATCAAAATTTCGAGCGGGGTCTTCAATAACACGATTAAATTTGGCGACGCTGAATCTTGCCGGTTACTTGATTTCATCTACGAACGCATGTCCAGCCAATTGCGCGAACAAGGTTACTCAATACAGCAGATCGAGGCAGTCATCGCGAAAAGACCGCAATTATTGATGGAGATTCCGCAACGTCTTGCCGCGGTACGCGCTTTTTCCGCCTTGCCCGAGGCTGAAAGCCTTGCGATTGCAAATAAACGGGTAAGCAATATCCTGAAAAAGGTTGAGGGTTCAGTCAACGACAAGGTAAACGCCGAACTGCTACAGGAGCCCGCCGAGCGGGCGCTGCATATCGCGCTCAACAGTGTGATGCCTAAAGCAGATGTTGCCTTCGGTCGAGGAGAGTTCAGTTTGGCGTTACAGGAACTTGCGGTGCTGAAAGCACCTGTTGATGCATTTTTTGACAATGTGCTGGTGAACACCGATGACCCGGCGCTGCGCGCCAATCGCCTCGCGTTATTAGCCCAGTTGCAACACGCCATGAATCGCGTCGCCGATATTTCCAGGCTGGTGGCTTGAAGTGAAATTGATCATTCTCGATCGCGACGGCGTCATCAATTACGACAGCGACGCTTTCATCAAGACGCCTGATGAATGGAAGCCCATTCCCGGCAGTCTCGAAGCGATCGCCCATCTCACGCAGGCAGGTTATCGCGTCGTCATTGCAACCAATCAATCGGGCATCAGCCGCGGATTGCTGGATATGGTGACGCTCAACGCCATTAACGACAAGATGTGCAAGGCAGTCAATCAGGTGGGCGGACGCATCGATGCGATGTTTTTCTGTCCTCACGCCAGTACGGACAATTGTAATTGCCGCAAGCCGGCGACCGGAATGTTCAAGGAGATCTCCGATCGCTTTGGCCTGGAGCTGAACGGCGTGCCGGCGATCGGCGACTCGCTGCGTGATTTACAGGCCGCGGCCGAAGTCGGCGCCATACCGATTCTGGTACTTTCAGGCAAAGGTAAAAAGACCAAGACGAAGGGAGGATTGCCGGAAAACACCCGGATTTTTCCGAATCTCTCAGCGGCCGTCGATGCGCTGACACAATGAATTCGATTTCGGTAGTGCTTCGCTCGGCGCTATATAGTCTATTGCAAATCATCATTACTCCGCTTTATTTCGTAATCATACTTGCTTCGTTTCCGCTCTCGCCGCACGACCGCTACCGCATCACTTCCGGCTGGGCACATCTGATGCTGTTTTTGCTCCGTGTTGTCTGCGGCATCCAGTACCGCGTGATCGGCGCGGAACATATTCCCCAAATGCCCAGCATTGTGCTCTCCAAGCATCAATCGGCGTGGGAGACACTCGCGTTTCAGCTGATATTCCCGCCCCAGGTGTGGGTCCTGAAAAAAGAGTTGTTGCTGGTTCCATTTTTTGGCTGGGGATTGGCCATGACCAGCCCCATCGCCATCGACCGCAGTTCGAAAAAAGCCGCGCTGAGACAGATCGTCAGTCAAGGGAAAGACCGGCTCAAGCGGGGGTTCTGGATCGTGGTTTTTCCGGAAGGTACGCGCATAGCGCCCGGCGAGAAAGGCAGATACGGCATTGGCGGCGCATGGCTTGCCACGCATACCGGCGCACCGGTCGTACCGGTGGCGCACAACGCGGGACGGTTCTGGGGCAAGAATGCGCTCATCAAACTGCCCGGCACGATTACCGTCAGTATCGGCGCGCCGATCGACCCCGCAGGGATGGAACCTGGCGACCTCAATGCCAGCGTGGAATCATGGATTGAAGCAGAGGTGGCACGTATCGATAATCCCGCTTCAGGCGATCGCGAATCCGGCCGTTAATTCCATTATGTTTCAGTTCCGTACTATGACTGTTAAAGTTTTTTTCTACTTGACCTTCACTTGGTAAGGTTCCTATTGCCGGATTCAGGATAATGCATGACGAAAAGAAACCACTGTCTCAAAGTTTAAACCCGCGCTCAAACCAGCATCCAAACCAACGCCCAAAAACAAGCAAACTTGCAGCAAGCGAACAACGCCGTATCAGCCTGAACGGCAAAGATGTCGCGTATGTCCTCATGCGCTGCAGGCGAAAAACCATCGGCATGAAAATCAACAGCGAGGGGTTAACGGTTCGTATTCCGCCGCGAGAACCATTGTGCTGGGTCGAATCTGTATTGCAAAAACGAGCCGATTGGATCGTAAAAAAACTCGATGAATGGAAGAATAAAAAATCAAGCAAGCCCGAGTGGGTCGAAGGCGCGATTTTTCCATTACTGGGCGAACTTTGGCAGGTGAAGGTTACCCCTGCCGGGGTTGTGCAAATGGTGCCGGCCACGGTGAACGCAGCGGTGGAGGAGACACAGCTGAAATTACCACTCCCATCCATGCTGACCGCCCACCAAATCGAAAAAGCGGTAATGGACTGGTATCGTCATCACGCCATGGCGTGTTTCAGCGAACGCATCGTGCTGTATGCACGTAAGCTTGGCGTGGCGTTACCGCAACTACGATTATCGCAGGCAAGAACCCTATGGGGCAGTTGCAACTCGCGCGGCATTGTCCATCTCAACTGGCGGCTGATCCAGAAGCCGCTCGATCTGGTGGATTATGTCGTGGCGCACGAATTGTCTCACCTGATTGAAATGAATCACTCCAAGGCGTTTTGGCGGATAGTGGGAAGTGTATATCCGGGTTATGCGGTGGCTAGGAAGAAGTTGAGGGGGGTTGGATGATGGTGAGGTCCGGTATGCTGCATACTTGATCTGACAGTCATGTCCGACGACGGCCACCCACCGGAACCGTCAGCTCAGATCGCCGAAGCACATGGGCGCGACGAGGCGATCCTTGATGCCTACACCAGCGGCGGTTACAGTTTGAAGTAGGTTTGGATGATTTTGCACTATTCCCGAGTGAGTCACATCGAGAAACAGCAACGATTGACAAGAAACAAGACTTGACCCCTTGTCTTACTATTGCTCCATTGCCTTGACGAGCATGCGGCCTGTAAGTCGGGATAATTTTTCGATTAAAACCTGCCCGGCGCAAGCATAAAATCAATCAGTAACCTATCCCTCAGATCTTCAGTTGACGACCGGCGGCGCTGCTCGCTCAAGGCGCGCTTTTGCTCTTCCATGAGTTCCTGACGGGCTTCCCGTTCCTTTCTGATCGCCTGGCGCTCGGAAGCCACATTTAGGTCATTATCTTCAGACTGGGCAATCTGAGAATACAGCTCAAACATGGTCTTGACGTTGACAACCGTTTCAGCACCCCCTCTTGCAAGATTTTCCATGCAAAATCGTTTGGATCATTCGGCTTAATCTTCACTGGACGATCAGCGAATGGGCTGCCGCTTAGTTTTGCTGCATCAATAGCACCATCTACATTACCCAGCATAAGACTTTGGAAGGTTTTTATCTCGGCTCTTCGCTTTGCTTTTTGAGCCATTGCTGCAAATGGAGGCAATCCATCCGTTGCCCCGTGGATGGCGGCAATGTTTGCAAGCTTCATTAACTTTTCTGGATTGTCGGCTAAGTCTGTTTTAATCATTAAGCACGCGATCCGCTGCCTGGGGTCTTCAATGCCAACACATGGTCTCTGCTCTTCTTGCGGTCGGTGCTGTTGTGCTGCTGGTTGCCGGATATTACTAGAAAATACCGCGTCAGGTATCGTGACGACATCAGCGTAGCCATGGAACGTGACAGCACAAATTAACGCAGCAAATAGATACACTTGAACCGGTCGTGTCATCATTTAAGGTCATTCCATAACGGCATCGGACGCTACCGTTTGCGTAATTATATCTTACAGCCTGTATCCGCTTTGCCCATTGGACTAAAGTACAACATTGAACGTACTCGACAGGGCGTTTGATCTGCTAAGAATATTGTAGCCACCCACGGAGTGAGCCTTCATGTTAATTTTGACATGGAGGCGAACATGAAGAAGCGATTTAGTGAAGAGCAGATCATTGGTATTTTGCGTGAAGGCGAAGCAGATGGAGCAGTCATCCGCGACATTTGCCGCAAGCACAATATTACGGAACAGACGTTTTTCCGCTGGCGGAACAAATATGGTGGGATGACTGTGTCAGATGCACGCAAGCTTAAGGATCTGGAGTCGGAGAATGCCAAACTGAAGAAGATTGTTGCCGAGCAGGTGTTGGCAATCGAAGGCTTGAAGGAAATTGCAGCAAAAAAATGGTAACCCCGGTAGCGCGGCGCGAAGCGCTGGCCCTGCTGAAGAATAAAGGTTTATCGGAGCGTGCGGCCTGCCGTATGACCGGGGTGAGCCGACAGGTTGGCAGCTACGAACTCAAGCAACCTGACAAGGATCGAATACTAACTGCTTCATTGGTTGAGGCATCGAGCCGATATCCGCGGTTTGGTTATCGGCGCATTGCTGTGATGACGTGCCAAAGTGCTAGCCGCGTATGGCGACTGTGGAATAGACTGGGACTGAATTTGCCCAAACGGCGGCCCAGGAAGCGGCGCTGTGGCACTGACATACGCATTCCTGGTGCAACCCGGCCAAATAATGTCTGGTCGTACGATTTCGTGCATGATCGTCTGGCTAATGGAAATCCACTCAAGCTGTTATGTGTGTTGGATGAGCATACGCGTGAATGCCTTGCAATCGAGGTCGGGAAATCCTTGCGCAGCCAGGATGTGATTCTGACCCTGTCGCGGTTAATGCGACTGTACGGGAAACCAGCATTTATTCGATCAGACAATGGAGCGGAATTTACCGCCACAGCAGTAATGAAATGGCTGCGAGACCAGAATGTTGGACCGGCTTACATCAAACCGGGCAGCCCTTGGCAGAACGGATTTGTGGAAAGCTTCAACGGCAAGCTGCGAGACGAATGCCTGAATCGCGAATGGTTCATAACGCGACACGAGGCAAAGATATTGATCGAGAAATGGCGGCAGTTCTACAACAACGAGCGTCCCCATTCTTCACTTGGCAATCGAACCCCGGCTGAAGCAGGTCGGGAACGGTCGTCAACTATAGTACTCGAACCCGAAGGCTCACTTTCGAATTGGCTATAAAAAACGAGAGCAGGTCACGTTACCACACTACCCTGGACAATAAGTACGTATAAGCCAAGGTGTTATTGATAAATTTGAATGTTAACCGGATAAATGTGGATGCTAAATTGGTGGGAGGGTGTCATTCACACTATGCTCTGAAAGCCTCACTGTTACTGTATCTTATCATCGGCATAAACATGAGTTACCACGTTTGTTATCACAGTTAGAACTTCGATACCCTTTCTTTGGATCGCCTAGGGGTGCCGTATTGAATAATAGGGGACAGACCACGATTTGCTCGCGAACACCGAGAAGTCACGGAAAATTGTGGTCTGTCCCCTAATTCTCGATAAGTTGCAAACTTTGAACTGCCAGCCCGTGCCCGACGCCATTACTGGAATGTGCCATTACCACTCAAACGAAAATGAAACCATGGTCTGTCCCCAATTCTGTGCTGTGTCCCCAATTCTGCAATATGGTGACATGCGCCACATCTCCCACCGTTAAATTGCCGATATTTGTAAAACGTTAGCGTTAAAATGCAGAGCTTCAGCTTTTTTCGATGGGGATGAAGAAAATGCAAGATGTGGGATATCTTTATGTACTTGCTAATAGTGCCATGCCCGGTTTAGTTAAGGTCGGAAAAACGACCCGCACTTCTGAAGAAAGAGCAGCAGAACTCTCTGCTGCAACCGGATTACCTTCACCATTCATTGTTGTTTATGAGCAACTGTTTAAGGAATGCAGCTTTGCTGAATCTTTTGTTCACGCTTATCTAGCCCAACAAGGTTTTAGGATTTCAGAAAACAGGGAATTTTTTAATGCCCCAGTAAATCAGGTTGTCAGAGCGATAGCACTAGCTCCAGGGGCGATCGATAGCGAACTTGATGAGATCGAGCCAGATGAGGAAGACGATCTGCTTGAGGACGATAATGAAGAATATGTCCTACTCGAGGATGAAGAAGAGGAGGAACGTTATGTCTGGTCAGCCATTTTTGAAGCGGCCGAAAACTATTATTATGGCTTAGGCGAGTACCTTCAAGACTACGACGAAGCTTTTCGTCTATACCGCCAAGCCGCAAAGTTAGGTTCCTTACCCGCCTATGGCCAAATAGCAGAGATATACAATCGAGGAGAGGGCGTGCCTGCAGACGAAAGAAAAGCCCTTGACACTTATAAGCAGGGAGCGGCTAAGGGAAGCGTGTACTGTTATTGGGCTATGGGTGTTTTGTTCCTGAATCAAGGAAACAAAGAAAATGCTGAAAAATGTTTTTCCAATTTCGTTAGAAAATTTCCAGCTTTTGCGGATGAACAGCACCTCACGTTTGCTGAAAGGACACGAATATTTATGAACGTAGGGTATGTAGTGAACGGAAAATTGACATACGGTATTGAATATCCAGCCTTTCTTGACACTTTCTTTAGTGGGGAGTGGGGTGATAGCATACTTCACCATGCTATTGAGAACCAGAAATGGCTTCGCAAGAATAATGCGCAGGATAGAGTAAACGAATACGATAAAGTAATCCAGTACCTGAATTCCCTTCGCGGAGAGCAACCCGCTTAACTCAAAACAGAAAAAGAAAAACACATCAAATGGGGCCAGGCCCATCAAACGGGTCAAGTCTTGTTTCTTGTCCCTTGATCAGGTGGATAACGTCGTGGCGTACGAGTTGTCGCACCTCATTGAAATGAACCACTCCAAAGCGTTTTGACAGACGGAGCATATCCAGGCTATGCGGTAGTCAGGAGGAAGCTGAGGAGGAGTTGAGTAAAGGAAAGTAAATTGCATGCCTGATAGGTTTTATGTCGAGCTGCAATAACTGGACAATATCAGCATAAAACCGTGGTCTGTCCCTAATTCTCTTGTAATTCTCTTGAACAAGATCTTGATATTTCGGGAAATATTCCACAACACATAAAGGAATACAAAAATCTATAGAAAATCTATAGGGTCAGACTCGATTGGTCTTTTTTCTCGAATAATAGGGGACAGACCACGATTTGCTCGCGAACACCGGAAAGTCACGGAAAACCGTGGTCTGCCCCCTAATTCTCCAGAAGCCGCTCGATCTGGTGGATTATGTCGTAGCGCATGAGTTGTCGCATCTCATTGAAATGAATCACTCCAAGGCATTCTGGCAAACGGTGGGAAGCGTATATCCGGGTTATGCGGCGGCTAGGAAGAAATTGAGGGGAGTTGGGTGATGGCAAGGTCCGATATATTGCACTCCTGATCTGGCAGCCTGTGTCAGATGCTAATTACTGGAAAGCGCCATTATCAAACCTTCAAACAAAAATAAAACCGTGGCCTGTTCCTGAGTTATCCCTAAAAAATATTTTAACATCACAGATATTTATGATATACGCTTAATCAAAAACAGCGAGTGCATGAAACTTTTCCTTGAATACATAACTTTTTCAGGAGGTCCCATGCACCCTCACGGTATTACACAAACACCTTCAAAAAGCGGTTCCGTCAATCCATCGTACGCGACTCAAAGCATTAATGGCTGTTGTCGGTCTTATACGGTGCTCAGGTATCGATCACGACCTTAGGTCGAAGCCTTCCAAGTGCAACCTTCGTCAAACACAAGATCAAGCGCATGGATCGTTCGATCGGCAACACTGGGCTCTATCAGGACCGATGGAGTCTTTATACCGCGCTGACGCAATGGCTGGTGCGGAGGTTGCTACCCCATTATTCTCATCGACTGGTCATCCTTAAAGAACCCTTGCGACGACGCGCCATAAAACCCATCAAGCCAAACCCAGCTATTAACATGGCGTAGGTTTTGGGTTCAGGGACGGCGGTAACGACGAATTCGGACAAGTGGAAGTTGCCGGCGGTAGGGTCGAGACCGGGTCCGCCAAAGGGAAGGGAGGGATCTTTCATCGCTTCGAGGCGAAAACCAGTAATGTCAGCTGCGTTGATAGTAGCCAGGACGGTATAGGTGGGGTGCGTACTCGAGTTACTGTTCAGCTTGGTTACCAGCATCGAGTCGTCTCCAAGAATTGAGAAGACATCTCCGCCGCTGGAACTTACGCTGGTGGGCGTGATCACCGTCCAGTTGGCGCTCACATCTCCCCCATTCGCCAAACCGTTTGCAAACGAAGCACGGTCGTCGGTCGTGTATGAGAGACGGAAGTGCCCCAGATAATGGGTCAAGGAGGGAATATTGTCGCCGTGGTAGAGATCGAATTTGAAATCCAGTCCAGAGCTGGAACCCACATTCGACTGCGTTTCCCAGACTATGGTCTGGGCCTTGATGGCAGGTTGTTCAAAGATGGCCCAAGAAGTAAAGCTTCCGAAGGGCATCCCGTCTATGGTTTTACCTGGAACCCAGAGCTCGGGAAATTGGGGATTGGTCTGAGAGTACGTGGCGGTGGCGTTCTGCAGCGGAACATTGACAGCGCCTGAAATTCCTGCGTATAGCATGCTGAGGATGAAGAAAAGCAAAGAGGTAAGTTTCATGATTGAACTCCGAAAGAGGAAGAGATATTACAATCCGAGATTAGCCTACGCAGATATTAGAATCGTTCCAACCGTATTATGTAATAGCCCAGGTGGACTACTTGGCTGAAATAAAAAGATCCCTGCTCGATACTGACGAATAGCAAGAATAGGGGACAGACCACGATTTGCCCGCGAACACTGGAAAGTCATGGAAAACCGTGATCTGTCCCTAATTCTATACACTTGGCCGGCTTTGCGTTTATCCTTGAGCCAGTAGCTTTCCCCGCAGATCTGCACGATGTGTGCGTAATGCAGCAACCGAGCCAGCATGGCGCCGTCAAGGTTTGATCGTCGACGGTGCAGTACGCTGGCGCTCAAGGCAAGCATCGTTCTCAACGTTTAGGATTCTTCTCCAGGAAATCTCTGTGGCTAGTATCCTGAGTCGCAGCCCAGGGCCATGTCGATGGCAAGCGCGCTCATTCAACCCATGCCGCCCGCCCTGGGCCTTTACTGCCGGGCTGCCCAGGAGGCCAACGTAAAGGATCTTCATTGCCAGTCCCAACTGGCAGAAGGAAGGCAACGGTACTATGGCTTCCCCTGATCAACCCGCTTCGGCGGGTTTTTTATTGCCTACGGACAAGTATCGCCAAGACCAAGGCGGCAGGAAAAATACAAGGGACAAAAACTGGCCTCGCGCGATCAGGGGTCGCAGGCGTAATTGATGGGAAGGCCGACAGGCTGCTAGCATAAAAAAACGGTATAGAATTGCATTGCTCAAGCTCAAGAATATGATTACACTCGTGGCTTAAAAAGCTCAACAGCTGATGGTAAAAAAACGGGGTAGCATAGCCCCCAATAAAGCTAGGCGCAAAAAAAAAGCCCATAAAATGAAAAGACTTCTTTGCCTCATTCTTGCAATATCCGTTACAGCATGCGCCAGTAACACCATAATCAACTCCACACCGAATGGCGCGCAAGTTTATGTCAACGGAGAAAAAGCTGGGACAACTCCCTACGCCTATAGCGATACAAAAATAATAGGCTCCACTAACACCGTATTATTAAAAAAGGATGGGTATCAAGATTTCCTTGCTTCGTTCAGCCGTAATGATAATGTGAACGTTGGAGCGCTTATCGGCGGCCTCTTTCTTTTCGTCCCATTCTTATGGGTGATGAACTATAAACCCACGTACTCATACGAATTGGAGGAACTAAAGAAGACAAACTAATTAGCTAATATCTGATCCCTGCTCATTCATGAGGTTTCCTCGTTTTCAATGCAATAACTGTCGCCTGAAATCCCCCGCCCAGCCTGGAGGGGATTCCGAATCACATTCCGATCAGCCAGGACCTGTAAAAATGGAAATCGACAAACCATCCCATCCCTTTATACCTACGGTCTGAATCGCAGTCGAATTCAATCGTGGTTCGGCGGCCAGAAGTTCAAAGAAGTGCCGTGTTCCCTGCACGTCCGGGTCGCTGCTGTCCGCATCCATCACCCGGCCCTTGCGAACGACATTATCGCAAATGATCAGCGTCCCCTGCTGCGACAGCTTCAGCGCGCCCTTCAGGTACGCCGGATTGTTTTCCTTATCCGCATCGATGAATACGAGATCGAACGGTTCTACATGATCGGCTACGAGCTTTTCCAGGGTATCGGCACCCCTGCCGACAATAATCGAGACAATATCCGATAAACCGGCCGCCTCGATGTTTTTCCGGGCGACCTCTGCATGGATGGGGCTCACCTCCAGCGAAACGAGCGAGCCACCGGGTGGAAGCGCCCGCGCCAGCCAGATGGTACTGTAACCACCCAGCGTGCCGATTTCCAGGATGCGGCGGGCGCCCCGGATTTGCGCCAGCATGTGCAGCAGCTTCCCCTGGTTGGGCGCGACATTTATCGACGGCAATCCTGCGTCGGTACAATGCTTCAGCGCTGCTTCCAGCACCGGGTCGGTGGGTATCAGCATCTCCGAAAAATACGCATCGACGGCCGACCATTGTTCCAGGTTCATGCTGAATGTCTCCTTCTTGTTTTTTTATCGCAAATGTGCACGGCTATGCGGCCCGCTTTCCGGCGCGCCCCAGTTAACCAATGTCTATCTTCTTCATGCGAAACATCGCTCCTAGGACGCCTTGCGACCTTGCCTAATCGGGATTATTCAGCAGCTTGAACAAAGCGCTCGAAACCGGTCTTTGCTTTTCGATCAGGGACCGGCTACTTCATCAAGACCTGGTGGCGGGCTGAACGGGTGTAAACAAATTCCGCAGGCCGTTAGCTCGACGGCTCATCCTTCTCCGCCGGGAAACCGTAAAACTGGGAGCCGAGTTCGATCAGGGAGCGGCCCTGGCTTCTCCGGTGCCGGTTGGTATCGCGCAGCGAGTAGACGCAACCACAATACTCCTGCTGATAAAACTCCTCGCGCTTGCTGATTTCGATCATGCGCGCGGAACCGCCACCCTTTCGCCAGTTGTAATCCCAGTAGACCAGCCCATCATAGCGCCCTGCCGCGCGGCGGCCGCAATCGTTGATCTGCTCCATGTTCTTCCAGCGCGAAATGCCGAGAGAGCTCGTTATCACCGGAAAGCCGTTCTCGAATGCATATAGCGCAGTGCGTTCGAAGCGCATGTCGAAACACATGGTGCATCGGATGCCGCGTTCGGGCTCCCACTCCATGCCTTTGGCGCGCGCAAACCAGTTTTCCGTGTCGTAATCGGCATCTATGAATTCGATGCCGTGCTTGTCCGCAAACCGGATGTTTTCATTCTTGCGCAGAAGGTATTCGCGCTCGGGATGAATGTTGGGGTTGTAGAAAAAAATGGTGTAGTTGATCCCGGAGACCAGCATGGCCTCCATGACTTCCCCCGAGCAGGGCGCGCAACAAGAATGCAGCAATACCTTTTTTTCGCCGCCAGGTGGGATGAGGCTCGGCCTTTTCGTTTCGTCCATAGCATTAGGCTAACAGACTTGCCTGTATTTTTCCACCGGCAGCCGCCTTTTCCGGGTGCCGGGAAAAGCTTTTCCTTGGTTCGAGCTCCGCGTCTGCCGCGCTGGCGGAAAATGATTCACGCAGCGTAGCCGGCGAAAGCAAAATACCCTGGCTGCCTCGATAAATCAGGCTCTGAAAACGCTGAGGGCATTGCTCTGAGGACATTGCTGGAAAACCTCGGGACGTAGTCAGTGGTTGCTGATCTTTGTGTTAGTATTTCCACCTCATCATTCCTGGGTTAACCCATGCGTACGCTCTCTTCCGTCGTCGTGACAGTCATGCTGCTCAGTGCCTGCGGCCTTAAAGCGCCTCTCTATCTTCCGCAGAAGGCGCCTCCGCCACAGAAATCGTCCACCCCGCAGCAGTCACCTGCCCCCCAGCCTCAACAGCCTTCAGATGAAGAGAAGATGTAGTGAGCGGCTTCCCTTCATTCAGTTATCGCAATGGCAGGCTATGTGGTGAATCGGTTGAGCTTGACCGCATTGCCCGGGAATTTGGCACGCCTTGTTATATTTATTCGCGCGCCGCGCTCACTGCCGCCTACCGGGAATTCGACGCCGCTTTTGGCGCGCGCGACCACCTGGTGTGCTACGCAGTCAAGGCCAATTCCAATCTGGCTATTCTCAATCTGTTCGCCCGCCTCGGTAGCGGCTTCGATATTGTCTCGGGCGGTGAACTGCAGAGGGTGCTGAAAGCCGGGGGCGATCCGAAAAAAGTCGTTTTTTCGGGAATCGGCAAGCGGCCTGAAGAGATGCGGGCAGCGCTTGACGCAGGGATACTCTGCTTCAATGTGGAATCGGAAGCGGAATTGAGGGTATTGAATCAGGTCGCCGGAGAGATGAATAAAATCGCGCCCGTGAGCCTGCGGGTCAATCCCGATGTCGATGCCAGAACCCACCCGTATATTTCCACCGGCCTCAAGGAGAATAAATTCGGTATTCCCTTCGATGAGGCGGAATCGCTTTATGTTTCATCCCATGAGTTCTCCAACATATGCATTACCGGACTCGATTGCCACATAGGCTCGCAGTTGACCGAGCTCGACCCTTTCATCGAAAGCTGCAAAAAAATGCTGAGACTGCTGGACCGTCTCGAAGCACAGGGCTTGCAAATCGATCACCTGGATTTGGGCGGCGGGTTGGGAATTCGTTATTCTGGGGAAAATCCGCCCCTCGTCCGGGAATATGTCGATGTGCTGTGCGCCGAGGTTGGTCAGCGTAAGCAGCGCATCCTGATCGAGCCTGGCCGCGCCTTGGTGGGAAACGCCGGTATATTGCTTACGCGGATTGAGTATCTCAAGCATACGCCCCATCGCGACTTTGCCATTGTGGATGCGGCGATGAATGATCTGATGCGCCCGGCGTTATACGATGCTTATCATGAAATTCTTCCCGTTATTACCGAGAATGACATTGGCGCTAAAACTTATCAGGTGGTCGGCCCCGTTTGCGAAACGGGCGACTTTCTGGGGCATGACCGGAACCTCGCATTGCGCCAGGGAGATTTGCTTGCGATCATGTCCGCCGGGGCATACGGCATGAGCATGAGCTCGAATTACAACACTCGCTCTCGCGCCGCCGAAGTGATGGTCGATGGCGACCATGTTCATCTTGTTCGCGAACGCGAATCCATAGAGCAATTAACCGCCGGCGAGAAAATCCTGCCCTAGCTTGGCACTGCACAGTTTCAACTGATGCGATGCCGCTCCTGAATTTGTTACACCAGAAAAATGGTAGCCAGCCCCAGAAAAATAAAAAAACCTCCACTATCGGTAACGGCGGTAATCATTACGCTGGAGCCTGCCGCCGGGTCGCGGCCGAATTTATGAAGAGTCAGCGGTATCAGCACACCTACTGTTGCTGCCAGCAGTAAATTCAATATCATTGCCAACATCATTACCAGGCTGAGGGGAATGCTGCGGTAAATAAGGAAAGCGAATATCCCTACCACGCTGCCCCACATCAGGCCATTCACGGCGCTCAAACTGATTTCCTTGCCAAGCAACATCCGGGCATTTCTTGGGTCAAGTTGCCCCAGGGCAAGCGCCCGCACAATCATGGTAATTGTCTGATTGCCGGAGTTGCCACCGACCCCGGCAATAATCGGCATCAGCGCCGCCAGCGCTACCAGTTTTTCAATCGAATCTTCAAATATGCCTATTACGCGCGAGGCAATAAAAGCGGTCACCAGATTAATGGCTAGCCATGTCCAGCGGTTCTTCAAGCTTTTCCATACCGGCGCAAACAGATCCTCTTCCTGTCGCAGGCCAGCCAGGCTCAACGCCTCGCTTTCCGATTCCTCGCGGATAAAGTCCATTACCGCATTAACGGTCACGCGCCCAACAAGCTTATCTTCCGCATTTACCACGACAGCCGAAACAAGATCGTAGCGCTCGAATGCCTGCGCCGCCCGATGCGCCTTCTCATCGGGGTGAAACACCTTCATTTCGGTGGTCATCACCGAAGCGACCTGGGCGCTGGGATCGCTGACCAACAGGCGGTTCAGCGGTAGCACGCCCTTGAGATACTCTTCCCGATCCACGACGAATAATTGGTCAGTATGGTCCGGTAATTCATCCAGCCGCCGCAAATAGCGCAGCACCACTTCCAGCGTCACATCCTCACGAATAGTCACAACGTCAAAATCCATCAGTGCGCCCACCGAGTCCTCCGAATAAGACATGGCGGCGCGCAATTTCTCGCGCTCCTCCATCGGAAGCGACTGGAATACATCATCGAGAATATAACGTGGAAAATCCGAGGCGATATCGGCAATTTCGTCGGCATCAAGCTGCTCTGCCGCGGCCCGCATCTCGCGCCTGTCCATCGTGGCGATCAGCGTCTCACGTACGGCGTCCGAAACTTCCAGAAGAATTTCGCCGTCACGCTCCGCGTTGACCAGGTCCCAGATCAAAAGGCGGTCTTCAAGCGGCATCGCCTCCAGAATATGCGCAATATCCGCGGGGTGAAGCTTGTCCAGGAGCTTTTGCAGCTCAGCCAGATTCTGCTTATCCAGCCGTTCTTCCTCGAAACCCCGGTCTGGCGCTGCCTGGGCATGCGCAAGGCTTTCGGCAAGCTTGTGCTCGTGCAACAAGTAGATTACCCGTTGCAGATGCTCTTGCAGATTTTCTGTTTCCCTGAGGTTGCTTGCTTTTGTCATGACGGGTCGCCCTGGAACCGGATGGCCTGATTGTAGGGAAAAATTGGGTCGGATATTATGACAGCGGGGGTGCAGAATGCAAAATAAGCATTACTCCATCCGCCGCATTCCAACCCTTTTATATTGTCATGGAATTTGTGCCGATGCCATTCGGCTGAGGATGATCCCGGTTTTCTTCGATAGCCAGGGGGTATTACGGTGCTTGTCGTAAAAGCGAGGGTTGGTAACCATGGCCGCAAGGCGGGCGGCTTGTTCCGCAGTAATTGAAGAAGCGGAAACGCCGTAATAATAGGGGATGGCAGCCCCTGCCCCGAACACTCCGTTTCCCCATTCAATCACATTCAGATAAATTTCCAGGATACGGCGTTTGGACATCACGTTTTCCAGCATCAATGTGATGATGGCTTCCTGAATCTTGCGTCCCGGGGTTTTTTCACTGGAAAGAAATAAATTCTTTGCCAGTTGCTGACTGATGGTGGAACCGCCCGCAACAAGCTTGCGCTTTTTCACGTTTTTCTGATACGCGTTCTGAATAGCATCGAAATCGAACCCTTCGTGCGCCAGGAATTTGCTGTCCTCCGCAGCGATGATCGCCCGCTTGAGATTGGGAGAAATCCGTTCGTAAGGAACCCATTGCATGCGCAATGCCGCCGCTGTATTTCCTTGCCGTAATACTGCCAAACGATCTTCCATGAAGGCGCTGGAAGAAGGGTTGTAAGAATTCCAATAGACAACATGGCCGAAAATCCAGGATTGATAGGCGAAGACGATGCCGACAAGCAGCAAAAAGAGGCGCCAGAACCAGCGCTTGAAGAACATTCTCATGCGTTTGCTGCCGCAACCTTATGTTTTCAACGTATCGCGCCATGCGATCCGAGCATTTCAATCACCGGCTTTGTTCGTGGCCTCAGTCCACGCCACAGGAAGAACGATTCCGCCGCCTGCTCCACCAGCATGCCGATACCATCAGCCAAACGACCTGCGCCCTGTTGCTTTGCAAATTGCAGGAAAGGGGTATACCCATTGCCGTACATCATGTCGTAAGCCAGCGATGCACTGGAAAAAATGCCGGACGGCAGCACTGGAAGTTTACCACCCAGGCTGGCAGAGGTGGCGTTAATGACGAGATCGAATTTCGTTCCGCCCAGATCATCGTAACCGGCGGACACGATGTTTCCATAGCGCAAAAACCGCTGCTGCAACGCAGCGGCTTTTTGTCTGGTACGATTTGCAACAGTCAACAGGCAAGGGTTGTGTTCCAATAAGGGCAACACTACACCGCGAGCCGCTCCTCCGGCGCCCATGAGCAGAACCTGCTTGCCTGTAAGTGAAAATTTCAGATTGGCTACGATGTCACGCAATAATCCGGCACCATCGGTGTTATCACCGAAGATGCCTCCAGCATCAAACGCCAACGTGTTCGCCGCCTCCGCCGCCTCTGCCCGCTCGGTGAGGCGGGTGGAAATCCTGCAGGCTTCAAGCTTGAACGGAACAGTGACGTTCACGCCTTTGCCGCCACGCGCCCTGAAACCCGCTATCGTTGCGGCGAACGCATCCGTCGGCGCCAGAATGGCCTCATAATGTATATCTTGACCTGTTTGCCGCGCAAACTCGGCATGAATCAGCGGTGACTTGCTGTGGGCAACAGGGTTGCCGATGACGGCATAGAAATCGGTCATTAGCCAACTGCTTGAATGGTAAAAGATATATGAACGGCGGCAGGCTTGGAGCCTGCGTTTTCATTCGCTTGCCAGTTCGTCCGAACGGGTAAATACCCAGGTGCGCGTAATGTGGAGGATGTCGGTATCTCGACTGATGTCGGGGGGAAAAGGAGCGAATCCATTTTGCCCGGCCAGGTTGACGATGCGTATCGCTGCTTCATCCAGAACCTTTCTCCCCGATGAGCGGTTTATTTCAATGGATTCAAGGCTGCCATCGGACTTGATCCCAACGGTGAGTTGCAGTTTTCCATAAAGCCCCTCCCGTCTGGCTGCTTCAGGGTAGTTAAGGTTGCCGATCCGTTCCACCTTGAGGCGCCAATCTTCGGCATAACGAGCGAAACGGAATTCCCGGGTACGGACGCCGATGAATTTGCGCTTCAGGCCGTGTTGATGAGCCTCATAATTCACCGGGGTCTGCGCTTCGAGCCGTGCGATCTCCAGGCTGCGCTGAACCAGACCGGCGGTGTCAATCGCATTCCGGCTACGTTCGGATTGCGCTAAAGGAGGCTCGGCCTGGTACATGAGTTCGTCCCTATTGGCCTCAGTCGTCAGTTGTTGCGCTTCCTGTTCAAGCTGCTTTGCTTCCTGGCTTGCTGTATCAGTCTCCACCGCTTGATTACTCTTTAGCGCAAGCGGAAATGGGGTTTCCGCCCGGCGATCGCTGCGGGTATTGCCTCCACCATCCCGATTGGCCTGCGCCAACGCATCTGCCTTGCTCTGTTTGGACGCGGACTTGCTGTTCACCAATACCACTTCCAGGGGGTTACCGGTTTTGCTATCTTTCGGAATGGGAGACTTGAAGTTGATGCCGAACAAAACTGCCGCATGGCAGACCACGGATATCAATATCGCCAGCTGCAGGCGCGAAGACCCATTCAGCAACCAGCCGCGAGTTGCCATCGTGTCGAAACCAGTTATATTCGGAACGGTGCTCAATCTCGGAACCGTGCGGACACTAGATTGAGGGAAGGTTTTTATGGAGCATGCGGATGAATTCCCGAGCTGGAAGCAGAGGCACGACGGCCGACTTGTTCGATGTTTCCGGCGTCATTCTAAACAATAAAACCCCATTCGTCACATGGAATGCAAGAATAATTTCATGCTTCCTGTTTATGCAGGAATTTTGCGTTGAAAGTAAGTTCCAGCAAATCGATATTGGAAATCTCGACTTCGATATTCGTTTCAGGCGGCACTTCCGGTAACGAGGCAACCCGTGCTACCAGTGGAAGGCGGTCCAGCTTCACCAGATTTTCTTTCAATACCTGCGCCCCGGTTGTGCTGATATCTTCCTGCAACAGCCAACGCAGGCACCAGTAGCGCTCCATGTTGCGCTGAAAATCTCCGTAAACCTCATAAGTCGCTTCGAAATCCCGCATGAACGTCTGCAGACTCTCGCTCTCTCTCGTGTAAGGCGGTGTCTCTCCGCGCAACAGCGCAATCAGTTGACGCTGATTGATGAAATCGACATACCGGCGCATAGGCGAGCTGATCCAGGCATACTGCGAAACGCCCAGTGCCTGGTGCGGTGCGGGAGAGGTACTTATTTTAACCTTGCCGCCACCCTGGCTACGATAGATGCCGGCAACGCTGTTATCTGCAAGCAGCTTACCCCATTCGGAATTAACGTAAATCATCAATTCCGATACCACCTTGTCAATCGGGGAGCCCCGCCGGCGCTGACTGATATCGATACGATCATCCTTGACGCTGAAGCAATAATCGATTCGCTCGTTATTGCTGTCGTTGGCCTTGCCCCGGAGTGCTTCCGCCCTGCAGGCGAAGTTCCAGAGCGACAGCAACTCTTTTCCGAAAGGATGATCCAGCTTTCCTCCCGCCAGGGTATGTTCGTTAAAATGCGCTTCCAGCGTGTCATGTCTGAGGTTGGCGACGACCCTCACTTGTTCGATACGGCTGCTTGTGGCGAAAACCGTGAAGTCATCCGCGACGTCGAGATACATCGAGACCACCGGGCACAGCCGTTTTTCGCACAACGTATAGTGTTGTATGACGGCGTCCGGAAACATCGTGATCTTCTGGCCCGGAATGTATACGGTTGATAGGCGCTCTGCCGCCAGGGCATCCATCGGTGAACCCGGTGCGATGCCCAACGTCGGGACAGCGATATGGATACCGATGCGGACGCTCCCCAGCGTCAGCGGAGTCACCGAAAAGGCATCGTCAATTTCCGTAGTGGTGACATCATCTATACTAAAGGCAGCCACATCTGCAATGGGCAAATCTACCGGGGCATGCAGCTCCCCGCAATCGAATACATCGAACTCCGTACCTTCAGGAAAATGCTCCAGCAGAAAACGGTTGAGATGATAGTCATGCGTGGAGGGGATGGCACCGCATTTCTCCAGCAACCGGGAAACGCTCAGTTTGCTTGCAGTACAAGCGGCATCAAGTGCTTTCCACTCGACTGTATTCTTGTCGGGACGATAGAGCAGGCTGGATAGCGACGGCTTGAATTCTTCCGGTAGCGTGAACTCGCTCAATAATTGTATATAGCGCGCCTGTTGTTCCGCTTGGCGACGTCTTTTTTCCTGGCTCGCAAGCGCCGCCTCGAGCGCTTTCGGTGGCGCAGCCTTGTAGCGCCCGCGACCCTTCTTGTAAAAATACATTGGCGCACTGTGCAGCCGTATCAACACCGCCGCCGCTTCCTCCGGCGTAGCAACGTGACCGAAATAATCCGCAGCCAGCGCATCGCTGGCGAACTCCGCCTCGATCTCGCAACATTCCCAAAGAAAATTGGGGTCCAGATCTTCTGCTTTCTTTTGCGCAAGATCCATGAATTCGGACAGCGAGGGCGCGTCAAACCGAAGCAGCACCGAAGCCGCTTTTATTTTTGCACGCTTGCCGTGAGGCGCCTCCACTTGAAGCGAGGTCGTGTTGTCGGCAAGTATTGAACCCACCTTGAAGGTGCCTTCCTCTTCGTAAAAAACATTCATGAAATGGTTTGCGGAGAACGCCGTAAAAGATTATAGGAAGCGCAAATGCACCGGTTCAGTCGCATACCGCCGCTCAAATTATAGCCCGAAACGTAGCCTTTCCAGGATTCGGAGGACTCGCTCTGGCTGGGGTAGAATACTTGACGATGAAGTGGATACCGATGCGCGGCACCGGCTTTTCGGCGCTTGCCAACTCGGGATGCCGGGAAAACCACACAATACGTGCCTTTGATTGTAATTCGGGGCAAAAGTTTTCTTCCGCGCGTCCGTTTACATAACAAAGACTGTCAGGGACTCGCGTATAGCTCCAGAGAGTGCATCGCCGGCAACACCGGGACACCGCAAACACCCGCTAAGCGGGTAGTAATAGGCAATGATTCCACGTTGAGCTGCCGAGGATACTAACACAGCGAGCAATCCCGTATGGGGCAGTGCTGGAGCGGCCGTCTGTCCGGTTGTCTCACGGGGAAACGAGGGGAACCCAGCCGTTGCCATGTTTTTGCCAGCCTCTGGAACGCTCAGGCCCATCAAGCTGATGTCGGCCGACGCGCTCATGCGGAGTTACTCAAGATGCGTCGTACACCTGTCGAGCCGGTTTTCGGGGTCAATCGCTTTTGGAGACTGCGTGATCAGGGCTGTGCCGAACAGCACAGCCCATTGCCGCCGCCAGATATTTTGCGGAAATAAACTATAATTATATTAGAGCGTTGCTCTTATTCTCCTCCTCTCATTCTCGGTAAAGGGAACCATCGTGAAGCAATCTTCTGCTGTGTTAGCAAAACGGCGCGCATTTTTCATTCCCGTGCTGGTTTTTTTGACCGCACTCCTGCCTGCCTGTGCAGCATTTGATAAAGACCCGGACCGGGGCGCAACCACGGTAAAGCAGGATGTGTTTGGCGATCAGTTCAATACAGTGGAGTACCTTCCCAGCCAGAACTGGCAGCCTGCCGACAGCCTATGGTTTTATAGCGTGACGCAGGGGTCGGATATGATGCCCTACGATTTTTTCATGGTGCTCGAGAAAAAGGACACCACCGAGCCGTTTCGATCCAATGAGAACATGAATCGCTACCGCTATTTGCCGCAGAAGGCGACTTCCAGCAATCCCGATGCGCTGCCGGTTGGCTTCGTCAAGGATACATACAAAGGTAACGACTACGTGGGCCTGACTTGCGCTGCCTGCCATACCGGACAAATAAACTACAAGGGCAAGGGTATCCGTATCGATGGCGGCCCGGCAGGGGCTGATATGGAAACATTCATGGCGGATATCGTCCGCGCCATGAAGGCAACTCGCGAAAATGAAGAGGTCCAAAACCGGTTTGTGAAAAATGTATTGGCGCGGGGAGCATACAAAAAAGAGGCTGACGTAAAGGCCGACCTCCAGAAATATACCGAGCGTCTCGCCAGTTACATCACGATCAACTACAGCACGACCCATTACGGTTATGCACGACTGGATGCCTTTGGACGCATTTACAACCGCGTCCTGGAACATATCGTGACCGTCAAGGAACTCAAGGATTTGCTGAGTGATCCGTGGATAATGAAAAACGCGGCGATAAGCGAAGAAGAGCTGGAGTCGATAGCAGGAAATACGGACAGGGTTCTCAGTGGCGAGCAGCGTGACCAGATCGTCCACAACCTCCTCGCAGTCTTGACCAGGAACAGAAGCCTGGAGGGATTGGAACCGCTCGGAAAGCTGAGGAAAAAGCTGTTTAATCCGCCTAACGCGCCGGTCAGCTACCCATTTCTATGGGATACGCCTCAGCATGATTACGTTCAATGGAACGGTCTTACCGAAAATTCGGGATTGAAGGCAATCGCCCGCAACGCGGGGGAAGCGATTGGCGTATTCGGCACCCTCGATTGGACGGAAAGAGACGGATTTTCTTTACCTGCACTTATTACCGGCCAGGGTCTGTTCGGCAGGCATATCAGCTACGACTCTTCCGTCAATGTCCTTAACCTGCGCCGTATCGAAGCACGCCTGTTGAGCCTGCAGTCTCCGCAATGGCCCGAGAATATCCTTCCGCCGATCGACAGGTCTCGTCTTGAGAAAGGAAAGTCCCTGTTCAACAGGCACTGCATCAGTTGCCATTCGAATATAAAGCGGGATGATCCCGATCGCCGTGTCGTGGCACATATGTCACGCGCCAGCGATGTCGGCACTGATCCCCAGATGGCTGAGAATAGCGTAAATTACCAGGGCTTCTCGGGTATTCAGCGCAACCTGTATGTTTCCGCCGGTGGTGTAGGCGATATCCTGCTCGATCAGCGTGCGCCGGTCTCGGCCTTGCTGACCAAAGCGACCATAGGGGTGGTCGCCAACCCGGAACCGGATAAATGGTTTTTACAGCGTTGGTCCGAGTGGCTCTACAATTTGGCGACAGGCTTTCGCGATAATAAGATCAAGCCCTCAATCAAGCGCGGCGAATACGATCCCGACACCACGGCCAATCCGGTTGCCTCGCTGAAAGCTTATAAGGCACGGCCGCTAAATGGTATCTGGGCGACTGCGCCTTATTTGCATAATGGTTCGGTGCCGACGCTCTACGATTTGCTGCTGCCGAAAAAACGTGCCGGAGACCCGGACGATGGTGAATACCGCCCTGACGAGTTTGAAGTCGGATCGCGCGAGTTCGATCCAGCCAAAGTGGGTTTTAAAAGCAGCGGTTACGGCGGCTTTCCCTTCAATACGAAAGGCATCAAGGACGATCGGGGGGGCTATACCAAAGGAAACAGCAACGCGGGGCACGAATACGGGGCAAGACGCATGGCCGACGAGTCTAACGGACCGGTAGACCAGAAGATCAAGGACCAATGCACAGATGAAAACATTAAGGACGAGGACCCCTCCATTAAAGACAAATGCCTGTACCCCATGTCCAGGGAGGATCGCCTCGACTTGCTTGAATACCTGAAGACGCTTTAACCCAGATAATCCATTAGGACACGAGATGATGGCGAGGCAGGTTGCGAGACAGTTTTGCCGGTTGGGAGAAGTCCATAGCCTGGTCTATGGACGCCGCGCGGGTAGCAGAAATGGCGGCAAAAATGGCCGCAAACTGACCGCCAGCACTCGGGTAGGCTCGCAGAGCCGTCTAATGGATTTATCTGGGTTTAATCCTGATCATTTGACATTTTATAGCTAAAAACTCATAGGGAGCCACAGATGAATGCGAGCACTAGCCGTTACCTCGAGCAATATGATGCCGCCGCCGATTCAGATAAGTTTGCATTGGTACGCCGTTGGATCGATACGGAACCCTTGCCGTTTTTTAAGGAATTGCGCGAAAAGCGACCTATTCTGGTGACGTCAAAATGCACCTTGGTCACACGCTTCGATGACGTCAGGGAAGTGCTGAATATGCCCAAGGTATTCACGGTTGCGCCTTATGCCCCAAAAATGGGCAACTACCTGATGATGCATGATGACGATGCCCTGCACACACGTGAAAAATCCCTGATGCAGTGCATGCTGAATCGCGATGACCTGCCGGCGGTGCGCGAAATGGTGGGCAATATTTCCAGGGAGATACTCGACAATGCCCATGGCAACATCGAGTTGGTCGGCAATTATTGCCGCATGGTGCCTGCCACGCTGGTGCGGGAATATTTCGGACTTACCGGAGCAAAGCGGGCCGATTTGATCGAATGGTCTTACTGGAACCAATGCGATACCTTTCATAACCATCCTTTTGACGCGCTGCCGCCGGAAAAATCCCAATACATCATCGATCGTCACAATGAAACTTCCAAAGAACTTGGAAAGTTCATCGTCGAACTTATTGCTCGCCGCTTGCTGCAAGTAAAGGCTGAACAACTCACCTTTTCGACCCTCATTCGGCTGGACGATGATATCGTGACCAGAATGTTGCGCACGGATTATCCAAAACAACTGGATTTTGATATCAAACGCCTGGGGATTAACGCGGGCGGTCTTTTGATCGGCGCCATCGAGACGACCTCGCAGGCCGTTGCGCAGGTGATGCAGTATCTGCTGGATCACCCAGAATGGCTCGCCAAGGCAACAACCGCTGCTCAGCAGGAAAACACCGCTGAATTCGATGGCTTCGTCTGGGAGGCCCTGCGTTTCGTGCCGATCACGCCTTATTTGTTCCGCACTTGCGAAAGCGACTATACCGCAGCCAAGGGCACGGAACATGCAACGTTGCTTCGTGCGGGAACCTATGTGCTGCCGATAACCTTGTCGGCAATGTTCGATGAGAGAGCGTTCGAGTCACCAGACGAGTTTATCCCGAAGCGTAACTGGTATAACTATTTTCATTTCGGCTTCGGTAGCCATGAGTGCCTGGGGCGCTACGTCGGCATGGTCATGATCCCGGAGATGGTACGCCAGGTCCTGATCCGGCAGAATATTGCGGCTAAAGCTCCAATCGACTATAAGGCCGGCCCTTTCCCGGAACAGTACCACCTTTCCTGGACTTCACAATGAAGACTGCATCATCCGGACGCAGCGAGTCGATCTGCGGATAAGACTGCCGCTGCGGTTGGGGCAGGTCTGCGCCAGGGTGCAGCTCCGTACCGTGCTTATCTGGCTCCCGCATCCTTGAGGAGTGTTACCACATCCTGGTGACGATACTTGGATGCCAGCATGAGTGCGGTTGCGCCGTTACCTGCTGTCGCGTTCACATCGGCCTTGGCGGCGAGCAGTGTTTGCACCACTCCCGTATGGCCGATCTGAGACGCCAGCATGAGTGCGGTAGCGCCATTGCTTAATCTGGCATTTACATCGGCCCCGGCGGCGAGCAGCATTTGTACGATCTGCCGTTGTCCCTCCTGCGATGCCTGCATCAATACGGTAACGCCATCGCCTCTCCTGGCATTCACGTCGGCCTTGGCGGCAATCAGTTCCTGCACCACCTGCCGGTGACCTTTCTGCGAAGCCTGCATCAACGCGGTAGTGCCGTTGCTCGTCTTTGCGTTTACATCCGCCTTGGCCTGGATCAGCACTTGCGCCACCTCTTCATAGCCGCCCTGGGACGCCGCTATCAAGGCGGTAACACCGTCGGGTGCGCGCGCATTCACATTGACTTTTGTGACGAGCAGCGTCTTGACCCGCGAGAGATCGCCGTTGCTGGATGCAGCAATAAGACTTTCCTCATCTTTATCAGCCCACGTATTCGCTGACGCGCACAATAAAAATAGCGCGCCGAAAATAGAGAAACTTCTGCCGATTATTCCAATTTCGTTTTTCATACCAATCCTCATATTCCTGATTTGAGTTGCGGCAGGACTGATAGTTGCGCTGCCGTCGTTCCGGCTCACATTGTGTTCGCCGTTCCCGCTGATTCGATTGATTCCTGCCGCACCGCCGAAGTAAGTCGATCCGGAAATACAGTCATCCTTTCAGTTTTGACGGCAGTACTCTACATTTGTCCAGTTCGATAAATATCGAAGTGATGTATTATCCTGAATCCGGCAGTTGACCGCTCATTGTCAACCAGGCGCTATAACCGAAAAGGATTTTCTGTACCCCTTTTTACCTCTTAAGCTTCACTTTTTTGGTGAGCTCGCTACGGTATGCGATTCAGGATTATCGTTTTTGAGGAATCAATGCGAAAAATTTTTTTATTACTATCATTGCTACCGCTAGTTTCAACTGTAAATGCTGCCGAAAATCACATCCGTCCCGGATTATGGGAAGTCACAACTACGTCGATGCTGCTGGCGCTGGTGCCCCAGATTCCGCCGGAGCAAATGCAGAAACTGACCAGCCTGGCCAAGCAATATGGATTGGACATGCCCCAGATCCAGGATGGTGCGGCGACATCCAGAGTCTGCATTACCCAGCAAATGGCGGATGAAGAAATTCCATCTTATTTTCATGTGCAGGAATCGGGTTGCAGCATCAAAAATGCGATTCGGGCAGAAAACAGCTACAAGATGGATCTTGTCTGTACCCATCCTCAACTAAAAGGCAATGGAAGAGCTGAGGGGACGTTTACAACGCCCGAGCGCTTCTTGGGATGGACCGTATTCAATGGTACTGTACAGGATAATCCTGTCAATGAGCACGCGGATACCAGTGGCCGGTGGATCAGTGCAAGTTGTGGAACGGTGAAATCAGCGCACTGATCTCGCACTTATCTTTTAACCTAAATCAGTAGTTGGACGGGGTGAAGTGCATGGTTCTTGGGGTGCAGGGCAAGGCGCAACGACGCGGAATGCGACCGCGTAGGGCGGAGCAGTGCCTTCCGCAGGAAGGTGCGACCCCGAAGCGGGATGCGGGCGCCCGCTTGCGTGTGGAACGCGATCGCGGCATCCCCTGCGCTGCCCGATCCCCGCTTCGCGGGGTACCTCGGGCGACGCTTTGGGGCGCCGTTCCATTCCAAGGAGTTGCAACGCAGCCATGTGCCGCAAAAACTGTGCAATTCACCCCGTAGCGTTCTCACCCGGAAGGTGAGCATCAAATAATATGAAACATTGTTATTAATCATAACACTGATCATTAAATGAGCGGTCAACTACCGGATTTAGGTTTAATCAGCTCGTCACTCCGTAACGGTCGCGCATGGCTACCAGCAGCTTTTCATGGATTCCGCCGAAACCGCCATTGCTCATGATGAGTATGTGATCGCCGGGCGATGCGGCAGCTGTAATGGCTCCGATCAACGCGCCCAGGTCGTCGTGGTATATGGCTTTCTCACCCAGGGAAACCAGCGCCTCTTTCACATCCCAACCCAGATTGGCCGTATAGCTGAACACCAGGTCCGCCGCCACAAGGCTGTCCGCCAGACTGTCTTTCCATAAACCCATCTTCATCGTGTTGGAACGAGGCTCCAGCACCGCGATGACGCGCGCATTTCTTGTCTTATCGCGCAACCCCTGGAGAGTCGTCCGGATGGCCGTGGGGTGATGGGCAAAATCATCGTAAACGGTGATGCCTTCTACTACACCTCGGACTTCCATCCGGCGTTTGACGTTCTTGAATTCCATCAGCGCACTGATGGAAATATTCACGGGGATACCGGCGTGGCGGGCCGCAGCCAAAGCAGCCAGCGCATTCATCCGGTTGTGCTCGCCCAGCAACTTCCAATGCAGCGTTCCCTGGAATTCCCCCATTAAAGAAATAGCGACCCGGCTGTCGGCCAGAATATCGGCCTGCCAACCGTTCGCTACCCCTACCCTTTCCACGGGTGTCCAGCACCCCCTGTTCAGCACACGCTCCAGGCTCTCTTCCCGGCCATTGGCGATGACAAGGCCGTTGCCGGGAATGATGCGTACGAAATGGTGAAACTGCTGTTCTATCGCGGCAAGGTCGGCAAAGATATCCGCATGATCAAACTCCAGATTATTGAGTATTACCGTTCTTGGGTGAAAGTGGACAAACTTGGAGCGCTTATCGAAAAAAGCGGTGTCATATTCGTCTGCCTCGATGACAAAAAAGCTTGAGCTGCCAAGTCTGGCCGACAATCCGAAGTTTTCCGGAATGCCCCCGATGAGGAATCCCGGTCCCAATCCCGCGTATTCAAGAATCCACGCCAGCATCGCGCTCGTTGTCGTCTTGCCGTGCGTGCCGGCAACAGCCAGAACCCACTTGTCGCGCAAGACATTATCCGAAAGCCACTGCGGCCCCGAAACATAGGGAAGGCTACGATTGAGGATTTCCTCCATGAGCGGATTGCCACGCGTCACTATGTTACCGATGACGAACAGGTCGGGATTCAGCCGGATTTGTTCCGGCGAGAATCCTTCGATCAACTCGATCCCCTGCGAAATGAGTTGACTGCTCATGGGAGGATACACGCCCGCGTCGCAGCCGGTTACCTTATGGCCGGCTGCTCGCGCGATCGTCGCAATACCCCCCATGAATGTGCCGCAAATACCGAGAATATGAATATGCAAGCTTAGCCCCTGAATTTCGTGAATATGAAAATGAGCACGCGCCAACCCGTACCTTACAGCGTAAAATTGAAGCGCAATCGACCGCTCCTCATGAAAAAGACAAAGGGGATAGATCGTCGGCGCAGTAACCTGGCAAGCCGATCAATGCTGCAAATATCCTCATGCAGACCTATGCACTAACAAGAACTTGGGGCGTATACCCGAAGTACGATGGCGCTGCGTTTCGCGGTTCCGTACCAACCGATGACTCGGGGCCTGGGCATTGTTACGCTTAGCCGGCATAGCTTATCTTCTGTTTTTTGTTACACTTACAGCTTTGTTCCCCGTTAACTCATCATCAAGGCCAGCTAGCAGCAGGCTCAACGCAAGGCATCCCTCGATTTTCACAAGCCTGGTTCAAATACGCTACGTGCTCTCACGCTTCGATGTCTGTGATACGAGACTTATAAATCTGAAAACGGAAATTCATCCGTATCAAGAAGATTTCCTCTTCAGGCTGGCTATTCCCAAATGAAATCGCGTTTTTCCCGCCCCATTTGCTGGTCAGTTCTTTTATTTTGCCTCGCATATGATGCGCGCGCAGATACGCCTTCGCCCGCCTCCGGCAGCACATCCGAAAGTACAGCGCCGCCTGCCCGGACAACCAATGACAACAAGCCTGTGCTTATCGACACGGAACGCATACAGGGCCGCCATGAATATGAGGCTGAAGCCAGGGGCGAGGCCGAGCTGCGGCGTGATCGTCTGCGCTCGGCCGAACAAATGAAAGGTCGTCAAAAAACCGATGATAAGGCACTCGGAAATAACGCATCCATTGAACAACTCGGCAGCACGCCGGAAAACGCTCAATCCAGGCCGAAGCAGAACTATACACGATCACCAGCAGAAGAAAATGAGTCTGCTTTGGGCGGCTCGTCCATTGAAACGGAAATAGGTGAAAACGCGGCGGCCCGCGCCGGGGTTGAGCGTGCGCAAGGCCATATGGCGGAAGAAGATGAAGCCACGCTGCGCAGCAGCACCGGGCCTCGTCCCGTCAGCGTAGCCGCGATACCTGGCATCAAACCGGATAAAAACGCTTCGGCTTTTACCGAGGCTCAGCACATTCACGGACACCTGGCACAAGAGGGTGAAGCAAAGCTGCGGCTCGGCGGGGCGGCTGAACCCGAGATTGAAACCGGGCTTGCAGCATCCGACGCGGAGACAGATCCAAAGAAAAACAAGAAGGTATTCGTTGTAGCCGATCGTTTACAAGGACACTCAGGCAAGGAAATCGAAGCGATAGGCAGGGCCGAGCTGTCTAATGGCGATCAGTTCATCTCCGCCGAGCGAATGAAATATCATCAGGATACCGATGATGCGGAGGCCGAAGGCAGCGTGCGTGTCGAGCAACATGGCGACATACTGGAGGGTTCCAAGCTCAAGTTCAACTTGGCAAGCAAAACCGGACAACTGAGCCAGCCCAATTATCGCTTGAAGGATGCCAGCAGCCGAGGCTACGCTGAGACGCTGCTATTTGAGGGCGAGAACCACTATCGGCTTCAAAAAGCAACTTATACCACATGTCCGGCCGGGGATAATGATTGGTTCCTTCAGGTGACGGACCTGAAGCTCGACAATGAAACGAAGAAAGGCACTGCCAAAATGGTTAAACTTACGTTCCTGGACGTACCCATATTGTATACGCCCTGGATGAATTTCTCATATAGCGGACAGCGCAAATCCGGATTGCTTGCCCCCCTGTACGGCTACAACGCCAGAACGGGTATTGATGTTACCGTGCCTTTCTACTGGAACATCGCACCCAATTATGATGCGACACTTTCGGCGCGTCTCATGTCGCGGCGCGGTGTTTCATTCAACAATGAATTCCGCTACATGGACGAAAGATCAAGCGGCACCTTGCTGGGCGATATATTGCCGAATGACTTGGTTACCGGACACACACGCTGGCGTACATCGTTCTTCGATAACCGCTATCTGGGCAATGGCGTGTCGACCCGCCTCGACTATAACAGGGTTTCCGACGACTTCTATTTTCGCGATCTCGGCAATAATCTGAATATTACGTCCAGGACAAACCTGCTGCAGCAGGGCGTAGTGTCTTACAATCGCGCACTGGGAGATGACGGCACGCTTAATGTCAGTACGCTCGTACAGAGTTTTCAGACCATCCAGGATCCGCGCGCGCCCATTACTCCACCCTACAAGCGTTTGCCACAGTTTACGCTCGCCGCAAATAAACCGGACATTCTCGGAGCGGACGTGAATTTTATCGGAAGCTGGACGAACTTTTCGCATCCTACCCTGATAAACGGCACTCGCCTCATGCTCTTTCCCAGCGTTAGTTACCCGCTTCGCAACTCGTTTGCCTACATTACCCCAAAGGTCGCGGTACACCATACCAGATATTATCTGGACGCGACCGCGCCGGACGAGAATCCGACCCGTACCCTGCCCGTCCTCAGCCTGGACAGCGGTATTGCGTTTGACCGCGAGATCGAGTTGCGTGGCGAGCGCTTCACTCAGACCATTGAGCCACGCCTCTTTTATGTGTATGTACCGTTCCGTGACCAGAGTCAGTTGCCCAATTTTGACTCTGCCAGGACGGACTTCGGTTTTGCTCAGATGTTTACCGAAAACCGCTTCAGCGGCAGCGATCGTATCAACGACGCCAACCAGGTGACGATGGCGCTTACTACGCGTCTGATAGAACCTGGCTCGGGAAGGGAGCGCTTGCGTGTCGCCGTTGGGCAGCAGATAAGCTTCATCGATCGCAGGATAAATCTGGATTCACCAGGCACAATAAGCCGTCGGCCGGATTTCGTCGCTGCGGTAACCGGGTTTATCACGCCGACAATCAGCACCGATTCGAGCATGCAATATGATCAGACCAGGTACATGGTCGATGTGATACGCTCAGGATTGAGCTACCGCCCGGAGCCGGGCAGGGTATTAAATGTGGGCTACCGGTTTACCCGCGACGTATTGCATCAGGTTGATGCCTCAAGCCAATGGCGATGGTCGCAGAACTGGCAATCCGTGGCGCGCCTGAATTACTCACTGCAAGACAAGAGAATTCTGGAAGGATTGGCGGGACTTGAGTATAATGCGTGCTGCTGGTCGTTGCGATTCGTGCTCCAGCATCTCGTCACCGCCACCTCGAAATCAACCACAGCGGCTTTTTTGCAACTTGAGTTGAATGGGCTGATGCAAATCGGCTCAAACCCGCTAACTGTCCTGCAGCGTAGTATTCCTGGGTATACCCAGATAGGCAGTCAAGGAAGCAGTCCGTCTGATCAGCGAGATCACTAAACTGGCGTTATTCGCTCAAACCACCGTCACCTCATCCTATATTCCCTGATAACGCTTATTCACATGGGTACGAAATTTTTTTTGCGTCCCCCTGTTCTGGTGACGTTACTGACTGCCGGAGTGATTGCTGCCGCGCAACCGGCCCATTCAGGCAATATTGAGACCATCGATCATATTGTCGCGGTTGTGAATGAGAATGTGATTACACGTCACGAACTGGACGAGGTGCTCAGCGCCACACTCAAACAGTTGGAGAAGCAGGGCGTGCAGCCTCCCCCGCCCGCTATTCTCGAAAAACAGATACTGGACCGCATTATCGTCAATCGGGTCCAGTTACAACTTGCAAAAGAAACCGGCTTGACAGTAGGCGATACCGAGCTCGATCAAACGCTGCGCCGCATCGCTCAGGAAAACAAGATGTCGTTAACGGAGTTTACCAGCGCCCTTGAGCAGGATGGGGTGGCTTTCAGTAAATTTCGGGATGAAATTCGCGATGAGATCATTCTGGTGCGACTGAAAGAACGCGAGGTAAGCAACCGGGTAAGCGTGTCCGAAGGAGAGGTCGATAATTTTCTGGAAACTCAGGAAATCTCGTCCGGAAATAATGACGAATATCGCATTGCGCATATTCTGGTAACGATACCGCAAGGCGCAACCCCTTCACAAAGCGAAGCCCGGCGGTTGAGGGCAGAAGCTGCCCTGGCGCTCTTGACAAGCGGCGCTGAATTTGCGCAGGTCGCTGCCGAATACTCCGATTCTCCCGACGCGATGACAGGCGGTCTACTTGAGTGGCGGCCCGCTGCTCAATTAACGAAAAAATTTGCCGAGTTGTTGACCCCGATGAAACCCGGCGGAATAACGCCGATCGTTTCGAGCCCGGGTGGGTTCCACATCCTCAAACTGGTCGACCGCCGCACCCCGCAAGGCGCCGTAACAGTCGTAGATCAGACCCATGTTCGTCACATTCTTGTAAAAGTCAGCGAGCTTACATCTGAAGCCGATGCCAGACGGCGTATAGCCGACCTGAAAGAGCGCTTAGACCATGGCGGCAGTTTTGAGGAACTGGCAAAACTTCATTCTGAAGATTCCGCATCCTCCTCCGGTGGTGATCTGGGCTGGGTCTCGCCAGGCGATACCGTGCCCGAATTCGAACACGCCATGAACGCGCTTGCACCCAAGCAGGTCAGCGAACCGGTGCAGTCCCCGTTTGGCTGGCATTTGATCCAGGTTCTCGCGCGCCGTTCGCAGGATGTCAGCCAGGAGCGCCAGCGCCAAGCTGCACGCCAGTCCATTCGGACACGCAAAGCGGACGAAGCTTTTCAGGAGTGGCTGCAGCAGTTGCGTGATCGCGCCTATGTCGAATATCGGCTGGAAGGTCAGGATCGGCACGCCGCTGAATAAGAGATCCCACCCTGAGGGGGTCAAAAGACCCAAGCTCGCGCTCACCGTGGGAGAGCCCGCAGGGATTGGTCCTGACTTGTGTGTGCAAATCGCTCAATTGGATCTGCCATACAATCTGATTGTCATTGCCGACCGTCATTTATTGCAGGAGCGCGCCAGGCTACTTCGGCTTCCGCTGGAGATAGCAGACTACTTGCCCGACATCGAGGTTGAGCATAAAACCGGCGGGTTGCAGGTACTGCACCTACCGCTGGCCGAACGTCCGGCTCCAGGAAAGCTGGAGTCGGCGAATGCGCGCTATGTTTTAAAAACGCTGGAACGCGCCGTCGACGGATGCGTCAATGGCGAATTCAGTGCAATGATAACCGCCCCGGTACATAAAGGCACCATCAATGACGCCGGCATCGCATTCACCGGCCACACGGAATACCTCGCGCAACTTACCAACAGCCGGGCGGTAATGATGCTCGTCGGTGGCGGCATGCGAGTAACGCTCGCAACCACTCATTTGCCGCTCAAGGATGTGGCAGCGGCGATCACGTCGGAAACACTCGAACAGAAGCTGCGCATCATCCAGCACGACCTGGCGACACGCTTTGCCATTCCCACTCCCCGCATCGCCGTCGCTGGATTGAACCCTCATGCGGGTGAATCAGGTCATCTTGGCAAAGAAGAGATAGAAACCATCATTCCGGTGCTCGATAAACTGCGTGCCGAAGGTATGGATTTGATCGGTCCGCTGCCAGCCGATACCCTGTTCAATCCATCAAAACTGAAGGAATACGATTGCATATTCGCGATGTACCACGACCAGGGCCTGCCAGTATTGAAGTATGCGAGCTTTGGCAGCGCTGTCAATGTAACGTTGGGATTGCCCCTCATCCGCACCTCGGTGGACCATGGCACTGCTCTTGACCTGGCAGGAACCGGCCGCGCCGATCCAGGCAGTTTGATCGCGGCAATTGAAATGGCGGCGATGCTGGCTGGAAATCAGAAATAGAACCTCCGAATGGCAGCGCCGAACCGTACGCGCGGCACTCACGTTGCCGGATAAACCATGCACATTCCCCGCAAGCGCTTCGGCCAGAATTTTCTAATTGATTCCGGGATCGTAACAGACATAGTTCGCGCTATCCATCCTTCCATAGACGATCTGCTGGTGGAGATCGGGCCGGGGCTGGGCGCATTGACGCGACCCTTGCTGCAATCACTCAATCATTTACATGTCGTGGAAATTGACCGCGATATCGTCGAGCGTTTGCGCCGGGAGTTTTCCGAGAAGAAACTGACGGTTTACTCAGCCGATGCATTGCAATTCGATTTCGCCGCTCTGGGAGAAAATCTGCGAGTTATTGGAAATCTTCCCTACAATATTTCCACGCCTATCCTTTTTCATTTAAGTAAATTCGCCAGCAATATACGGGACATGCATTTCATGCTGCAAAAGGAAGTGGTAGCCCGCATGGTGGCTGCGTCCTCCACTTCGGATTACGGACGGCTTTCGGTGATGCTGCAATACCGCTTCGAAATGGAACAACTCTTCATCGTCCCACCAGAATGTTTCCGCCCCGCTCCAAAGGTGGAGTCGGCGGTTGTTCGCATGATTCCACGCGGGCAACCACTGATTGAAGCCGGCAAGGAAGGGTTATTTGCGCGTATTGTGTCCGCCGCATTTTCCCAGCGGCGCAAAACCTTGCGCAATACGCTGCACGCCCATCTCAAGCCGGAAGATTATCTGGCGCTGGATATCGATCCAATTTCACGCGCGGAGAATTTGTCGGTGGAGCAGTTTGTAGCGATTGCAGACCATCTGGGAGAACGGCAACCCCCGTAATGCGAAACCCGGTTCAATGGATTCATTCGATTGTAGCTTCGCTCCCAATGGGTCTATCAGTAACGCGTTCAACGACTTTCTCGGCAACGAGAAGAGCGCCAGCAACCGACATATGGTGGATATCAAAATAGAGCGCCTTACCATCCCTTACTGCATAACAACTGTTTTCATCACAAAACAGATCTGATGGATTTATTATCGTAACCTCATCCGAGATTTCATTTTTTCTCTCTGTGATATATTTTTGTCGTTCTTCCCACTCTTTTCTTTTTTTACCCGGAATATTTAATGGTGGTGAATCTAATCTGAAAACAAGATGTTCCATATCTTCATCAAGAGATGGAGCCTGTAGAACAAGCACGACATCCTTGCCTGCAGCTTTAAATGCGTGCAGGATCCCTTTATAAGACTGCCAGGGAGCCGCATTTTCATTGGAATCAGAAGCTGCCCAACCCTCTGTGTGATAGGAAACCACTACGGTATCAATACTCTTATCAGCAATAATGTGCGCCATCACTTCCTCGGTCCAATGAGAGCAATTGATACTATCTGAATGAGTTTTATCAATTCTGCCGTATGCTGGAGCGCAACCGCTAAAGGAAAAATGTTTTACACCTTTATTATCCTTTTCCAGAACTTTGGCGAGCGCGTAAGCAAGTTCGACCGCATGACTATCACCTAAAACAGCCCAACTTCCATTGGGTACGTAATACTGACAAGCATTCTCCGGTTTTCTATAGTTCGACCCACTTGTGTGGCACTCCTTTCTTTTTGGGCTTCGAGCAACTGTTGCAAGAATCTGTTTTTGCATATAATTTGTTCTTATATCGACAAATCCTCGCGTCAAAACCCCCGCTAAACCGAACAGAACAAAGAACGCCGTAAAGAATAGAGTTGATGTAACGAGACTCTTTCTGCTCACCTCACGCTTATTTCTGAATGGTCTCTCAACAAAGCGCCAACTCAAGTAAGCAGCAGCAATGGCTAAAAGTATCAGCGGTATAAAAACATCTGTACCGGGATCCGCAAGGGCTACGTGGCGAGCAAAAGCAAATAACGGCTGATGCCATAGATATACGCTGTAGCTTATTAGTCCAAGACCAACTAAAACCTTGCTTGAAAGTATTTTGCCGACTATTGTTTGCTGTGTGGCAAACAAGACAATGAATGCGGCGCCTACAGTTGGCATGAGCGTATACAGACTTGGAAAAAGCGTTTTCCTGTCAAAAACAAATATGGAATATACGATTAAAAATAAACCAAAAATACTCAGAAATTGAATGAGGTGAGAGGAGTCACCGGATTTTATTTTTGTACCCTCTCTACCAAATAAATGAAATGCTGCAAATACGCCGATTATCAGTTCCCATATACGAGTCGGCAACAGAAAAAAAGTGGCTTGTGGATGATTTGATGCACCCCAGTGGGCTAGTGCCAAACTGGTTAGTGCCACTACGATTAATATGCCAATAACCCAATGCCTTCGAAGTCGCCATGTCAGCACCAGGAAAGCAGGAAACAATAAGTAGTATTGCTCCTCAACAGCCAAACTCCATGTATGTAGTAATGCCTTAAGTTCGGACGCCGTATCAAAATAGCCACTTCTTTGCCAGAACAAAAAGTTTGATACAGCAACCGGAACAGCAATAAGGCTCTCGGAGAAGTCCTTCATATCGCGTGGCGGCAACCAATACCATGCGAACGGAATATACGCAAGCATGACGAAAAACAGTGCGGGCAATATTCTTCTCATTCTTCGCTCATAAAAATCCACTAACGAGAATGTGCCTGCTTCTTTTTCCGTAAGAATGATGGACGTAATGAGATAGCCGCTGATCACGAAGAATACGTCAACGCCAACAAAACCACCGCTGAATGTGTCAGAACCTGCGTGAAAAAGTATGACTGGAACGACTGCCAAGGCGCGTAGCCCGTCAATTTCGCGCCGATATTCCATATTTTATAAGATGAGGTTTTGCAAAATCTTGAATTGCGCTGTTTTCACTAGACGCTATCGAGCTGGTTGAGTTGGTTGAGTTGGTTGATATAGCGCTTTTCGCACTCTACTGGAGACAGGCCATGGTGTAACCATATTGCCGGATTGGGTTATAAAACATTTCGATGTAATCGAACATATCACGCAAGCTTGTTCGCGGTTGACATGGACCCTTCGACATAGCCGCTGCCGCTTGAGCAACTGGAAGAAACTTTCGGCCACAGCATCATCATGACAGTTGCCATGTCGACCCTGGCCGCCTACGAGGTTGCGGGAATCCATGGCAAATCCAGGTCAAATCCATAGAACCTATGGGGTCACAATCGTAGCGGATTCCGGATGCCGTTCTATCGTTACCTCGAGCACACATTGGGCCGGTATTGGGTGGAGCGTATTCGTAACCATGATTTTATCCGTTGGCAGAACACCACCGATTCATGGTTCAGGCGACGTCGTTGTATTCGAAGGCCAACACCCAACCCACTGACTTGGGTACGGTGCAGTGGGAATGGCGGTGCGCGCTTGCCGCTTTTCTCGTCCTGGTGCGGCAACCCAAGCCAGCCCAGGAAAGGGCCGTGGCGATGCAATCAATCGGGTCAGCAGAGTCGGTCATGCTACAGTAAAAAACAAGCCAGGCGCGAAAAAAGAGCCCTGGCTACCGGCGGCCTTCCTATCGCTCTACTCGTTTACCGCCAGGACAGATCATGAAGCTGTATCAGGCACGGATGGAAATCGAGGAGGGTTTCCTCGATAGCGAGAATCGCTGTGGCTTAGGTGTGGCCCAAGCCAATCGCATTGGTCAGCAGCGTCGCGCGAACTTGCTGCTGATCGCCAAACAGGTGCGCGTGAGTTCCTCCAGCAAACGTGATCCCTATTCGGTGATCTTTCCCGCGCATTTGCTCCTGCGACAATCCGTATTTCGATTATTACCCAATCAAATCTTGCAATCACTCACAACGATCAATCATCTCTTCGGCATATAGAGATCAGTTATCGTCCCTTCTGCAATTTCAGCTGCAAAAAACACCGTTTCAGATAATGTCGGATGCGGATGAATGGTGAGCCCGATATCTTCCATATCTGCGCCCATTTCCAACCCCAGTACGGTTTCAGAGATCAGTTCGCCCGCGTTGACGCCTACTATGCCGGCACCGAGAATGCGGCGGGTTTTCTTGTCCAGCAATAGCTTGGTAAAGCCTTCATCCCGCGCCATGGCAAGTGCGCGGCCGCTTGCGGCCCACGGGAACGCCGCCTTTTCATATTCCACGCCTTGCTTTTTGGCTTCCGTTTCGGTTAATCCCATCCAGGCAATTTCCGGATCGGTGTAGGCCACCGACGGAATGGCGCGTGCGTCGAATGCCGCATTTTTCATTTTTTCCCCGCCGGCAATGATTTCCGCGGCAAGCTTGCCTTCGTGCGAGGCTTTGTGCGCCAGCATGGGCTCGCCGACGATATCGCCGATTGCAAAAATATGCGGCACATTGGTGCGCAACTGCTTATCCACGGAGATGAAGCCACGCTCATTCACGTTGACGCCGGCACGTTCGGCGCCGATATCGCGTCCGTTGGGGCGGCGGCCCACCGCCATGAGAATGCAGTCATACGTTTGCGGCTCCAGCGTAGTTTCCGGCGTAGTGTTTGAGTTCTGTTCTTCCTCAAATGTCACTTTCAGTCCATTTTCTTGAGACTCGATTCCGGTAACCCTGGTTTTCAGATAGATCGCCTCGTAGCGCTTCTGTATGCGCTTGTGCAGCGGTTTGATAAGGTCTGAATCCGCGCCGGGAATCAATTGATCCATCAATTCGACCACGCTCACTTTCGAACCCAGCGCGTCATAAACCGTTGCCATTTCCAGGCCGATTATGCCGCCACCGATAATGAGCATGCGCTTTGGAATTTCCTCCAGCTTCAACGCGCCGGTCGAATCGATGATACGGGGATCATCATATGGAAAACCGGGAATACGTGCCGCGCTTGAACCCGCGGCGATGATGCAATGTTCAAACGACACATTTTTCTGACCGTCTGCTGTTTCCACCTGCATCATATTGGGCGAGGTGAACTTGCCGATGCCTCGCACAACCTCGACCTTGCGCTTCTGCGCCAACCCCGACAACCCTTTTGTGAGCTTGCCGGTGATGGAATCCTTCCATTTTCGCAGTTTGTCTATTTCTATGCCGGGCTTGCCGAAAACAATGCCCTGCTGAGCCGTTTCCTCGGCATCGGTAATGACTTTTGCCACGTGCAGCAGTGCCTTGGATGGAATACAGCCGACATTGAGGCATACACCGCCCAGCGTTGGGTAACGCTCGATCAATACCACCTTCTTGCCAAGATCGGCGGCACGGAACGCAGCGGTGTAGCCGCCCGGGCCCGCACCCAGCACTACGATATCGGCATGGATGTCGCCGCGCGGCACAGCGGTGGTGGAATTGTCTGTTGTAGTTTTCAGATCGACGATGACAGGTTGACCTTGCTCCCCTTCGTCTTTTTTTTGATCTGGATCAAGCGTGGCGTCGGGAGAAATTTTTCCGTTCTGCTCAGCCGCCTCCAGCATCAGTATGACTGATCCTTCTGAAACCTTATCGCCAAGCTTGACGTTGATTTCCTTCACAATGCCGGCTTGAGGCGAAGGAATCTCCATCGCCGCCTTTTCGGTTTCAAGCGTGATAAGCGACGTTTCCTTTTCCACCGTCTCGCCCGGTTTCACCAGGATTTCGATAACGGGAACATCCTTGAAGTCACCGATATCGGGGATTTTGATTTCGATAAGTTGAGCCATGACAACCTTGATTGAGGGAAAAAACTGAACTCCCTGTTGGAAGTTTATTACCGGATCTATTGCCTGACGTGTCCGTCACCCAGCACAATGAATTTCTGGCTGGTCAGCCCTTCCAGCCCCACCGGGCCACGGGCGTGTATTTTGTCGGTCGAGATGCCTATTTCCGCACCGAGGCCATACTCGAACCCATCGGCGAAACGGGTGGAGGCATTCACCATCACTGAGCTGGAATCCACCTCACGCAGGAAACGGCGGGCGCGACCATAGTCTTCTGTAATGATCGAATCGGTATGCTGCGAGCCATAAACGGCAATGTGCTCGATAGCCTGATCCAGCCCGCTTACCACACGTATGCTCAGAATCGGCGCGAGATACTCGGTATGCCAGTCTTCTTCCGTCGCTTCGCTCATCTGCGCAACAATGGCGCGGGAAGCGGCATCGCCGCGCAGTTCCACACCCTTGTCCAGATAGATCTGGCAAAGGGAAGGCAGTACTTCCCCCGCGATGGCCTCATGCACCAGCAGTGTTTCCATGGTATTGCAAGTGCCGTAGCGCTGGGTTTTCGCGTTGTCTGCGACGCGAATAGCCTTGGCGAGATCGGCGCCGTCATCGATATAAACATGACAGACGCCGTGCAAATGCTTGATGACAGGAATACGCGCTTCGTTGGAGATACGCTCGATCAGCCCCTTGCCCCCGCGCGGCACGATTACGTCAACGAATTCTTTCATGGTGATGAGCTCGCCCACGGCTGCCCTATCCGTGGTTTCTACTATCTGTATAGCCGTTTCCGGCAGCCCGGCAGCTTTCAACCCTTCCTTCACGCATGCTGCGATCGCCTGATTACTAAGGATCGCTTCCGATCCGCCGCGCAGTATCGCCGCGTTGCCTGCCTTGAGGCATAGTCCCGCCGCGTCCGCCGTGACATTAGGCCGCGCCTCATAAATGATGCCGATCACGCCAAGCGGCACGCGCATTTTTCCGACCTGGATGCCAGCGGGACGGTACTTCAGGTCGCTGATTTCGCCCACCGGATCGGACAGCGCCGCGATTTGCAACAGACCTTCCGCCATGCCCGCAATGCTTTTGGGGGTGAGCGTCAGGCGATCGATCAAAGCCGGTTCCAGCCCCCGGGTTTTCGCATTGTCCACGTCGCCGGCATTTGCGGCCAACAGTTGCTGCTCGTCACGCTTGATGGCCAAGGCCATGAGCGTGAGCGCCCGGTTTTTGTCCGCGGGCTCGGCCTTGGCCATCAGACGTGATGCGGCGCGAGCTTCACGTCCTATTGATTGCATGTAAGTCTTGATGTCGATGATGTCCATGCCACAGTCCCATTTAGACAATGAATTAAATAAGTGCGAAATTCCAGCGATATTAGCCGGCGCTATACGCTGGCGATATCGCTGGTATTAAGAATGGCGAGCAAACTATAAAGGCGTCATACGGCGGAGGCCAATATCCAGCGACTGGTAAAACATCCCTCCGGGCTTGGACCATATTCCGGCTCACCCCGGAACGACGAACCCGACCCTATCACCCCGCGGATAAATAGCATGAGAACACCAGCAATGTTGCTAGCGCTTGGTAACCGCGAAGCGCAACCCCAGTTGCAGTAATTCATCCCACGCATCCCCCTTGGCAACACCCTTGCTGATCCTGTCTATTTTCGCGGCATGCATCAAGGCCGACACCAATGGCTTGAGATCAAGACGCCTGGCGGCGCTTTCCATTGCTTTCTGTTGATCTCCCCAGGCTCTTATCTGACTCATCAGTTGCGTGAGAGACCTACCCGAATCCAGTCCTTTACGAATCGTTATCAACGAGCGTATTTGCCCCGCAAGCGTGTTCACGATCAGCGGCAATGCCGCGCCCTCGCCCTGCAAACCTTCCAGCATGCGGGTATAACGCGCGGTTTCGCCCGCCATCATTGCACCGGATAACTTGAAAACGTCGTAGCGCGCCACATCCAGTACCGCATCTTTTACCTGATCGAAGGACAACACCCCAGGCGGATAAAGCAATGCAAGTTTCTTGAGTTCCTGATAAGCCGCAATCAGGTTACCCTCAACCTTGTCGGCCAGAAACTGCACGGTATCCGGATCGGTTTTCTGTGCTTGCATGTCCAAGCGTTGGCCGATCCACATGGGCAAGCGGGTGCGTTCCACGGGATAGACCTGAACCATCACCCCCCCGCCTTCAAGCGCCTTGAACCACTTTGTTGCTGCGGCCTGCTTGTCGATTTTGGGCAAAGTAACGAGCGTGACGGTATCGGGCGGCAGCGAACGGCAATATCCTTCCATTACCGCACTGCCCGGATTTCCCGGTTTACCGGACGGTATACGGATATCCATTATACGTCTTTCACCGAATAGCGACAGGCTGCTGCTGCGCTGCTGCAGATCCATCCAGTTGAAATGATGGTCTATGGTAAAAATCTCACGCTCGATATAGCCTGCCTGATGTGCCCTGGCACGAATCAGATCCGCAGCCTCGATAGTCAGCAGCAACTCGTCGCCGAATACCGTATAGAGCGGCGCAAGCTGCTTCCGAAGATGCTGGAAAAGGTTATCGGAGGTAATACGCATGGCATTCCTTTACGGCACGAGATCCGGCCATTCTTGCGGCGCCATTATCCTTTCGCTACCTTAATCGCTTCCAATCGCCGCATGATCTGCCCCGCGGAATCGCTTTGCATTTCTCTGACGAGCATCGCTTCCTCTCCCTCTTTCCCCACTACTTGCGCGTCGGTATAAGGGAGAATGCGACGCTGTACAATCTCGTTGGTAGGGATGAGTTCTGCTCCCTTGGCATCGACCAGGCGAAATGAAATCCGATAGAAGATCTCAAATTCCCGCACCCGTCCGCCTCCCGATACCGACATGATTTGTTTGTTATTCGTTACACTGACAATTTCCAGTATAGCCTGGGCATCTTTCGACTTCTCAACAATACGGGTATTCGTGCCGCCCTTGATGAGGCGCCTGAGATCGGTACCAATAGTATGCCCCGCGGGGAATGCTATATAGAGTGTTTCAAATGGCAGGTTAGCCTGGCCGCGCAATTGAAAGCCACAGGCAGTCAGAAAAAAACAGAATACAATCAGCAGAATTTTTCTCATGCGGGAATCCTCACATTCAGTTTTAACCTAAATCCGGTAGTTGGACGGGGAGAAGTGTACGGTTTTTGGGGTGCAGGGCAAGGCGCAACGACGCGGAATGCGACCGCGTAGGGCGGAGCAGTGCCTTCCGCAGGAAGGTGCGACCCCGAAGCGGGATGCGGGCGCCCCCTTGCGTGTGGAACGCGATCGCGGCATCCCCTGCGCTGCCCGATCCCCGCTTCGCGGGGCCCCTCGGGCGACGCTTCGGGGCGCCGTTCCATTCCAAGGAGTTGCAACGCAGCCATGTGCCGCAAAAACCGTGCAATTCACCCCGTAGCGGTCTCACCCGGAAGGCGAGCGTAAAATAATATGAAATAGTGTTATTAATCAAGGTACTGATCTATTAAATGAGCGGTCAACTACCGGATTTAGGTTTAAGGAACCTCTGAACAGGTCCCGCAAAGCGCCTTTACGCCCCCATCGGACTTGTTCAGGAATTTCTTCAGACAACGATGTTCACCAACCTGCCCGGCACGATCACGATCTTCCTCACTTCGCCAGCGATGAATTTACGCACCGGCTCGCTTTCCAGCGCGAGACGCTCAATAACCGCGGACTCTGTATCCCTGGCGACGCGTATCTTGCCGCGCAGTTTGCCGTTGACCTGGACTATCAGTTCAATCTCATCCTGGACAAGCGCCGTGCTATCGACTTGCGGCCAGGACTGATCTAGGAGTTCGGTTCCCGGCTTAAGTTCACGCCATAGGGCGTGACAGATGTGGGGAATGATGGGCGATAACAGCAATACAATGCTTTCCATCGCTTCCTGCATCAAGCTGCGCGCAGCCGGGCTGGGATCCTGCAGCTTTCCAAGCGCGTTCATTAACTCCATCACGGCTGCAATGGCGGTATTGAAGGTGTGCCGCCTGCCCAGATCGTCGCCAACCTTGGCGATAGTCTGATGCAATTGGTAACGCAAGGACCGTAGTTCCGGGCCGAGGTCTTCATTTTGAGCCGAACGGTCAATCGCCCCGCCTTGCTGCATATGTTCATATACCTGTTTCCATAACCGCTTCAGAAAGCGGAATGCGCCATCTATCCCGGCATCTGCCCATTCGAGGGTCTGCTCGGGCGGGCTCGCGAACATCATGAACAGCCGTGCGGTATCGGCCCCATATTGTTCCACCAGTTTTTGCGGATCGACGCCGTTATTCCTGGATTTCGACATGGTACCGATTCCGCCCAACTCCACCGGTCGACCATCCGCACGCAGCAATGCGCCAATACGCCGGCCTTGTTCATCGGTTTGAATATCCACGTCCGCCGGATTGAAATATACGATACGTCCGGTTTCCGTTTTTCGAAACATGATCTCGTTCAGAACCATGCCTTGAGTCAGCAGGTTGGCGAATGGCTCGTCGAACGCAACCAGCCCGAGATCGTGCATGACCTTGCTCCAGAAACGAGAGTAGAGAAGATGCAAGATGGCGTGTTCGATGCCGCCGATGTACTGGTCCACCGGCAGCCAGTAATTCACACGCGCATCGACCATGCTCTTGTTCTGGTCGGCACAGGCGTAGCGGATGTAATACCATGACGAGTCGACAAAAGTATCCATGGTGTCTGTTTCCCGCCGCGCCGGCTTGCCGCAGCGGGGACACTGGCATGCGTAAAATGATGGGGTCTTCGCTAACGGGTTACCGGACCCGTCCGGCACAAGGTTGTCCGGCAGCACGACGGGAAGCTGGTCATCAGGCACCGGTACCACACCACATGCCTCACAATAAATAAGAGGAATAGGACAGCCCCAGTAGCGCTGGCGTGAAATGCCCCAGTCGCGGAGACGGTAGTGCACACGTTTTTCACCCAACCCCTTATGTTTCAACGCTGCCGCGATTGCGTCCACTGCCGCCTGAAATACAAGACCGGAAAATTCACCTGAATCAAACGTAAGACCGTACTCCGCGTACGCCTGCGTAAGCGGCATACCCAGATCGGAACCAACCGGTTTGATCACGGGCTTGATCGGTAGCGAGTATTTTGTCGCGAACTCAAAATCACGCTCGTCGTGCGCCGGCACCGCCATTACCGCGCCTTCGCCGTAACCCATGAGTACGTAATTGGCTATCCATACCGGAAGTCTTGCTCCCGTCAGCGGATGGATGACAAACAGCCCTGTGTCCATCCCTTTCTTTTCCTGGGTCGCGAGTTCCGCCTCCATGGTGCCGCCATGCTTGCACACCTCGATGAACTCAGCGAGGTCGGGTCTGTTTTCCGCCGCGTATAATGCAACCGGATGCTCCGCTGCCACAGCAACGTACGTTACGCCCAGCAGCGTATCCGCGCGTGTGGTAAAAACTTTCAACGCCTGGGGCGTGCCGGATGCGACATCGGCGGGAAACGTCACGTCGACCCCGAAGCTCTTGCCGATCCAGTTGGCCTGCATGGTCTTTACCCGTTCAGGCCAACCGGGGAGCGTATCCAATGTGTCCAGCAGCTCATCGGCATACGCGGTAATCTTCATGTAATACATCGGGATTTCGCGCTTTTCTACCAATGCGCCGGTGCGCCAGCCCCGTCCGTCTATGACCTGCTCATTGGCCAGCACCGTCTGATCGACCGGATCCCAGTTGACCGTGCCGGTCGTTCTGTAAGCCAATCCTTTTTCCAGCATTCGCAGAAACAGCCATTGATTCCACCGGTAGTACTCCGGACTGCAGGTTGCGAGCTCGCGGCTCCAGTCGATGGCGAGCCCCAGACTCTGCAGCTGCTTGCGCATGTAAGCGATGTTATCGTGCGTCCACTTCGCCGGCGGCACATTGTTTTGCATCGCCGCATTCTCCGCAGGTAAACCGAAAGCATCCCAGCCCATGGGTTGCAGAACGTTGTAACCGAGCATACGGCGATAGCGTGACAGCACGTCGCCAATCGTATAATTGCGTACGTGCCCCATGTGCAGCTTGCCCGATGGATAGGGAAACATGGAGAGGCAGTAATATTTTTGCTTTTCGGGGATCTCTACGGCTCTGAACGCAGCGGTATCGTTCCAGTGCCGCTGGGCTTCCGCTTCGATTTCCTGTGGGTGATATTTTTCCTGCATAAAATTCGGCTTTCCTGCCACAAAACATGGAATTATACCGCTATCCAAAATTCCCCACGTTACGCATGTTGATTTATATCAAGATAAAAATTGCAGATCACGCGCTGCAATGCGCAATGCGCCATGTGCTCTCGCACGCCTCGTCAAATACTGTCTGACGAATTCATCCGGGCAAAGTATTAGACGCAAAGGCTGTTCGTCAGCCAGCGCTGGCTCCAACCGCCTCGGCGCTCTTGTCAGGATCACCGTTTTACTGGATTATGAGGGTCAGCCTGAAATCGCCACGCAGCAGATTGAGAACGATGACATCTTTGCTCGTTTGCAACACCGCCAGAAATTCCTGTACCGTGCGGACCTTTCTACGGTTGACCCCGACAATGATATCGCCAGGCCTCAGACCATGCAGCCAGGCGGGGCTATTTGCATCTGCCTTGGTCACCAGCACACCTTCAACCTTCCCGCGTGACGACCCGCTTTTGAGATTCGCCACCGTTGCACCGGCGAGTTGAGGCACTGTTTCCGCCCCGGTGCCGGATTCATCGAGCGGCTTTACGATCTTGACCTTAGCGTTAATAACTTTACCTTCCCTCAAGAGCCTTAGATTTATCGTTTCGCCAATAGGCGTCATCCCTATCTTGTTGCGCAAATCAACGGAATTCCTCACGGGCCGCCCATTGACCGCCGTTACCACGTCACGAAGCCTCAGGCCTGCCTTTTCCGCGGTCGAGTTGGGCTCGACCGTGCTGATGATCGCACCTTCGGTGGAACCCAGCCCGAGGGATGCAGCCAGGTCGTAGGTGATGTCTTCGCCGCTCGCGCCCAGCCTGCCTCGGCGCACTTCGCCAAAACGCACAATCTGATCGAGCACGGCCTTGACCATGACGCTGGGTATGGCGAGGCCGATGCCCACGCTGGCGCCGGATGGACCTACGATCGCTGTGTTGATACCGATCAGCTCTCCCTTGAGATCGACCAGCGCGCCCCCGGAATTACCCGGATTGATGGAGGCATCGGTCTGTATGAAATCCTCATAACCCTCGATATCGAGCCCGCTTCTTCCCAGCGCGCTCACGATACCCGAGGTCACGGTCTGCCCCAGTCCGAATGGATTGCCGATTGCAACCACGAAGTCTCCGACGTCGAGCCGCTCGGAATCGCCAAGGCGTAAAGCCTGCAGATCCTTTGCCTCGATCTGCAGCACGGCGATGTCCGTGCCCGGATCAGTTCCCACCAGCTTCGCCTGAAACTGGCGTCGATCCTTGAGCGTGACCATCACCTGCCGGGCGTTCTTTATCACATGGTAATTTGTCACGACATAACCGTTTGCTGCATCTACGATAACACCGGATCCGGCGCTACGCTCGGGGCGCGCCGCCTGGTCGGGGAGCTCAAAAAAACGGCGGAAAAACGGGTCGCGAAACAATGGATTGTCTTCGATGGCCGAAGGCGTCAGCACGGAAATATTGACGACTGCCGGAGTCACGTCATGAAGTAGCGGCGCCAACGTAGGCAGGCCATTCTTGCTGTTGGTGAATGGCAGAGCGGAGTAGCCGGGCAACACCACCGCCAGCAAAGCAATGAAACTGGTGTAGCGTAAAATAATCCTGAAGGACTTTTGCATTGGTGGGCCGGGTATTTTTGGTGGGGTCAAACGAAATACCTATTCAACCCAGATAATTCATTAGGCGGCTCTGCGAGCCTACGCGAGTGCTGGCGGTCAGTTTGCGGCCATTTTCGCCGCTTGCTCGGCGTCCATAGACCAAGCTATGGACTTCTCTCAACCGGCAAAACTGTCTCGCAACCTGCCTCGCCATCATCTCGCTTCCTAATGGATTATCTGGGTTCATTCAACTCGGCGCTCAGACTCAACATTTCTTCCACGCCAGTCTCGAATATTTCCGGATCGAAAGCCTTGTCGCCGTCCGCAACAGGCCCGTTTCCAGCCTTGAGCCCATGAAAATCATAGAGCAGAGGATCCGCCAGATGTGAAGGCTGGATATTCTGCAATGCAGTGAACATGGTTTCCAGCCTGCCGGGAAACTTTTTATCCCATTGCTGCAGCATTTCCTTCACAGCCTGGCGCTGAAGATTTTTCTGCGATCCGCACAGGTTGCAAGGAATGATGGGAAAATCTTCTATCTCGGCATAAGCCGCCAGATCTTTCTCCTTACAATAGGCCAATGGACGGATCACGATATGCCGTCCATCATCGCTCACCAGCTTGGGCGGCATGGTTTTCAGCTTGCCACCATAGAACAAGTTGAGGAACAGCGTCTCGAGAATGTCGTCCCTGTGGTGTCCCAGTGCAATCTTGGTCGCGCCCAGTTCGCCGGCAACACGGTAGAGTACACCGCGGCGCAAGCGCGAGCAGAGACTGCAGGTGGTTTTACCTTCCGCAATGACGCGTTTCACCACGCTGTAAGTATCCTGTTCGACAATCTGAAAGGGCATTTCGATGCTGGTGAGGTAGCCCGGCAATACGTGCTCCGGGAATCCCGGCTGTTTCTGGTCCAGGTTCACCGCGATCAATTCGAATTCTATTGGCGCATGCGCCTGCAAATTACGCAGGATATCGAGCAAGGCATAGCTATCCTTACCGCCCGAAAGACATACCATCACACGGTCCCCATTCTCGATCATGTTGAAATCCGCAATGGCCGTGCCGACAAGGCGCCTCAACCGCTTATGCAGTTTATTGACATTGTGTTGTTCTTTTCTGGACATCATTCCCATCGCCAACCTCATCCCTGCACTGATCGGAAAAACCCGCCGTAGCGCCGTAGCGCTTGAAGACAAGCATTATTAACCCAGACAATCCATTAGGACGCGAGATGATGACGAGGCAGGTTGCGAGACAGTTTTGCCGGTTGAGAGAAGTCCATAGCTTGGTCTATGGACGCCGAGCAAGCGGCGAAAATGGCCGCAAACTGACCGCCAGCACTCGCGTAGGCTCGCAGAGCCGCCTAATGAATTATCTGGGTTTTAACTAATCTTCAGACATTTTCCCAGATTAAGCTCAGTTTGGACAGCGCGGTCCCGGAGCAGACGATCGCAACGCTCATGGATCAAGAAAGTTTGCCAGACTGAGCCCTTCACTGACAGGAGCTTGAAGAGCGGGTTACTGCTTCCTGGAACATTTCGATTTCGGAAAGATCTTCATGCAGATTTTTCAATATGAAAAAAATAGATAACCAAGTGAAATGTTATTAGTTTCAATTATAAGTCGCGACTGGTAACTTTCGTTTGTGTCCGCATGCCTCACTCTGGGAAAGCGAATGGTAGCGATAGGGAAAATTACGGGTTTGGAAGAAAGACAGGCAGGATCCGAAAAGGTCGGCAAACAGATACCCATGGATATCAAACAGCGAATTCTGTTGGCGATCGCCGATATCGAATATGGCTCGGTAGAGATAATCATTCATGGAGGCAAAGTGGTGCAGATCGAGTGTCGTGAAAGAACTCGCATAAGTTAGTGCACCAAGGTACGTCAGGCACGTGAACGCACGCGAAGCCGGTTTGGCCGCGGTAGCGTAATTCCACGACCCGAGTCACTCGATCCACTGATAAAACCAGGATGCTGCAAAAAGAAGAACTGCCGACCAAGCGATTGGAGGCGATAAACAACAAATCTAGAGCGGCGCCTGACCGGAATACCGGAAGGCGATTCAGGAGAGGGGAAATGAAACTTTATTGGCGAATCATGCTTGTATCTACAATTTCAATATTGCCGATAGGCGTGATTCAAGCGGATGTGAATACCGGAAAATTCGAGGCGCCGGGAATGAGTAAAGAAGACGCTCGAATTGCCCGAGAAGATGGAGGCAAAGCTTTAGAGTCGCAACTTACTGAAACTATTAATAAAGCGGATGCGAAAAAATCATCCGCGCCGAAAGCGGAAAAGAAATCGACAAGCTACTTCAAGCCTTCCAGCAGCTATTCCACCCAACCGGAATCCGATCCGCCTCGATACGTGCAGACACTCAGCAAAACCGGTATTGAAGCATTCAAAGATATCTACTGGCTGGATATTGGCCTGGACCACCGGACGCGTTACGAATTTCGCAGTAACGATATTCGGCGCACCGACATGAGACTCGACCAGCCTTTTCTGCTGCGCTCGCGCGCATATGTCGGGATAAGGGAAATTCTAGATCCATTTCGGGGCGCTGTCGAGTTTCAGGATTCGCGCCGCTACAACGGCAATTTTCCGCATGACGACCGTGATTTCAACGACTATGAACTGATTCAGGCATATGGCGAGCTCTACTTCAAAAGCGCATTGGGTGAAGACGACCGGAAACAACAACGCCCCATCAGGTTTCGCGTTGGCCGCATGGCATATGAAGCATTGGATCGGCGTCTGATCGGCCGGAACGAATGGCGTAATACCACGAACACGTTCGAGGGTTTTCGACTCAATCTGGGCCAGGAAGCAAACGACTGGGAAGTCGATTTATGGGCTTACCAACCTGTCAAGCGCCTGCTGACCGAGTTTGACGAGCGCATCGAGAATCAGTGGTTCTATGGTGCAATCGGCCATTGGCGGAAGTGGTCTGACATTATCACACTCCAGCCGTATTACATGGGCCTCATGCAGGATGGCAGCAAGACAGGGCAGATCGACCGGCATATTCACGCGCCTGCCCTGCGAGGTTACGGAAAAATAGGGAATACCGGTCTGGACTTCGATTTCAACCTGATCTATCAGTTCGGGCGGAATGGCACGGAAGAACATGAGGCGCATGCTTATATCACTGAGGTGGGATATAACCTTGAGTACAGTTGGAAACCCCGTATCAGCGCGTTTTATGGGTATGCAAGCGGCGATCGGCATCCCAATGATGGTGTAAACAATCGCTTTGAGCGGTTCTTTGGTTTTGCGCGGCCTTGGTCGGCGGACGATTACATCGTTTTCGAAAACATCAAGGCGCCCAAAATCAAGCTTGAGTTTCAGCCGACCGCGGACTTGCGTATAGACGGCGGTTACAGCTGGTTCTGGCTTGCCAGCAGTACGGATCGCTTTAACAATCTTCTTGATGGTAATAACAGCGCCATCCCAAATCCAGGTTTTAATCGGGATATTACCGGAAGAAGCGGTGATTTCATTGGCCACTCCTTTGATGTCCGTGCACGCTACAAGATTGCGAAACATATCAGCACAACTGTGGGTTACTCACACTTTACAAGCGGCGATTTCACGCGTAACAGGCAAATAGCGGCGCTTGGCAAGAGCCCCGGCAGTTCCGACTTTTTTTATGTTGAAGTGGTTGTCAGCGCTTTTTAAGCTTTTTAACCAACTTTTGGACTTATCCCCACTAACTCATTAGAGGAATTTATGAAATTCAAACCATGGCTGACAACGGGTCTGCTGATTGGAGGCCTCCTGGCTGGCGGAAGCGCGGCGGCGGACAGAACGCTGTTGAATGTTTCCTATGATCCAACGCGTGAGCTTTATCAGGAATTCAACGCGGCATTCGTGAAGCACTGGGAGACAAAAACCGGGGAAAAGGTCGCCATCAAGCAGTCTCACGGCGGCTCCGGCAAGCAGGCACGGTCCGTCATCGATGGTCTTGATGCCGATGTGGTGACATTGGCGCTGGCCAACGATATCAACGAAATTGCAGAGAAGGCGAAGCTGATTCCAGGAGATTGGCAGAAGCGTTTGCCACATAACAGCACACCCTACACATCGACCATCGTGCTACTGGTGCGCAAAGGCAATCCCAAGAATATCAAGGACTGGAACGACCTGGCCAGGCCCGGCATATCGGTAATTACCCCCAACCCTAAAACTTCGGGGGGCGCGCGCTGGAATTATCTGGCGGCCTGGGAGTATGGAAAGCGGAGCTATGGTAACGACGCCAAGGCAAAGGAGTTTGTGGCCAGGATTTACAGGAATGTTCCCGTGCTGGATTCCGGTGCACGCGGTTCTACCACGACTTTCGTTGAGCGCGGCATTGGCGATGTCTTCATCTCGTGGGAAAACGAGGCCTTTCTCGCTATCAAGGAGCTTGGTATCGGTAAATTCGAGATTGTCGCGCCCTCGATCAGCATCTTGGCGGAGCCGCCCGTCACGGTGATAGACAAGGTCGTCGACAGGAAAGGCACACGCGATATCGCGGAAGCTTATCTCAAATATCTCTACTCGGAACAAGGCCAGGAAATAGCCGCGAAAAACTTCTACCGGCCCACCGATTCGAAGGTTGCAGCGAAATATGCAGATCGATTCCCGGCCATCAAGCTGTTCAAGATCGATGACGCGTTTGGCGGCTGGAAGAACGCGCATAAGCTACATTTTGCCGATGGAGGCACGTTTGACCAGATTTATCAGCAATGAAAATTTGGGCTGAAAACTTCGACTCGTGGAAGTAAATCATAAATCGGGGGTTGACATGACAGCATTGATCATCGGCGGAGATTACATTGAAACGTTAAGGCGGGAACTCCTCGCGCACGGCTTGAGGCGTGTCGAACACTGGGATGGCCGGCAGCCAAGAGTTACCCGACGCGCGATTCCCGTTAGTGCCCGGCTGGTGGTGATACTGCACGATTATGTCAGCCATGGCGTGTCGAACGCTTTGAAGCAGCAAGCGTATAGAAGAGACATACCGCTGGTGTTCTGCCGCAGCTCGACGCATGACCTGCGCCAAAAGCTGGAGAGGCTCGAATTAGCGGAGAGTCCCTGTCGCGACGGCTACCCAATCGGGTCGGAATTCATGAACGGATTGACACGCTGGCATCCAGGCAACTTTACCGGGTTGGACCGGATTCATGCCTGAAGAGGAGAGGCACATGAATATGGAAGCAAGAAATAAACATTACGAATTCGAGCAAATCCAGGCAGTTACCGATCATCTTTTACAGCGCGCGGAAGATGGCTGGATAGTTGGCTATTTTTTAAACAATCAGCTATCCAGTGTCTTTCAGCCAGTATTCAGTGCAAATGAACGCCGTGTGGCGGGGCATTCTGCTTACATCCGGTCCAAGCCGGATCGCGATGCTGTGATGTCGCCCTGGGGAGTCTTCGCCCTGGCTTCCGAGGACGCTTTACTGGTCAGCGTGGATCGCCTCTGCCGTACGCTGCATGCGATCAATTATTTCGAGGTTGCCTCCGGACAAGGCAGTCTTTTCGTCAGCGTGCACCCCCGCCTTCTGGAGAGCGTCAAGGACGACCACGGACTGGCGTTTGAGAACATACTGAATCTCATCGGAATCAGAACCTCCCGGGTGGTGATCGAGATTCCGAGCGAAGTGAATCGCGACTTGAGGTTGCTCAGGCGCGTAATCGGAAACTATCGATCGCGTGGTTATCGCATTGCGGTGAATCACAGCGGCCCAAATGACGGCGACATGGCGGAACTGGGGAGCCTGTACCCGGACGTCGTGAGGCTGAATGCTTCCACCCTGCTGCAACATGATGGAATAGATACGCTGCTGGACACAGCCCATCGCCTGGGGGCCGTCATCCTGGCAAGAGGTATCGAAACCAGGCAGCAGGTGATCGCTGCGGTTCGCTCAGGTGCGGATCTATTGCAAGGTCGTTTCCTTGGGGAACCGGCCCGCACGGTCGAAGTGGATGGACCGGGCGGCGCCGTGAATGTGCATCAACCCGCAGGCGGCCGATCGATGAATCCAGATATAAATTTCAGCTGACCGGAGTGCAAGGTTGAGTACATTCAAACGACATAGCGTTCTGCCGGGGTTCAACCTGGCACTTGGATTTACCCTGGTTTATCTGAGCCTGATCGTGCTTATCCCTCTTTCGGCTGCATTCATCCGTACGTCTGCGCTCACATGGCCGGAATTCTGGGCCATGGTGACGACTCCGCGGGTAATGGCATCGTACCGATTGACGTTCGGTGCTTCATTTGCAGCGGCACTGGTCAATGCTGTATTCGGTCTTCTGGTGGCGTGGATACTGGTACGCTATCGCTTTCCGGGCAAGAAACTGGTGGATGCGTTGGTAGATCTTCCGTTTGCGTTGCCGACGGCGGTGGCGGGCATTGTGCTGACTGCACTCTATTCGGGAAATGGCTGGATCGGCCAATATTTCGAACCGCTCGGGATCAAGATCGCTTTTACGCCAATTGGTATTTTCATCGCACTGACTTTTATCGGTTTGCCTTTTGTCGTAAGAACGGTACAGCCGGTACTCGAAGATATCGAATGGGAATTGGAGGAAGCGGCCGCTACGCTGGGTGCATCCCGGCTGCAAACTTTCGCGAAAGTCATTTTTCCCACGATTTTTCCTGCCCTGACAACCGGCTTTGCGCTCGCCTTCGCCCGCGCCATCGGTGAATACGGCTCGGTAATTTTTATTGCCGGCAATATGCCGATGATATCCGAGATCACACCTCTCCTGATCGTTACCAAGCTTGAGCAATACGATTATGCAGGCGCCACGGCATTGGCGGTGGTCATGCTCGTCATTTCGTTTGTGATGCTGTTGATCATCAATCTGCTGCAATGGTGGAGCCGGCGCCGGAGCGCCGCCATATGAGGATGCGCCGATGAGTACTACTGTCCTTCCAATACCCGTCGGCAAACGTCGGGTGGTTACGGACGAGCCTGGCTGGGTACGTTGGGTCTTGATTGGACTGGCGCTCGCCTTCCTGGCGCTGTTTCTCTTCATACCATTGATCCTGGTCTTCTACGAGGCCTTGAAAAAAGGCGTGGATGTCTACGTGGCCGCCATCACGGAACCCGATGCAGTAGCGGCGATCCAACTTACCCTGACGGCCGCGGCGATCGCAGTGCCACTCAACTTGATATTCGGCGTAGCAGCCGCTTGGGCTATTGCCAAGTTCGAGTTCCGCGGCAAGAGCCTGCTGATAACGCTTATCGATTTGCCCTTCTCGGTTTCGCCAGTGGTGGCGGGACTGATCTATGTACTTATCTTCGGCCTGCAGGGCTGGCTGGGACCCTGGCTGGCGGAAAACGACATCAAGATAATTTTTGCGATACCCGGCATCGTCCTCGCCACTATCTTCGTGACCGTTCCTTTTATCGCACGTGAGCTGATCCCATTGATGCAGGCACAGGGTACCGAAGAGGAGGAGGCGGCGGTGGTACTGGGCGCCAACGGCTGGCAGATATTCTTCCGTGTTACGCTCCCGAACATCAAGTGGGGCCTGTTGTATGGCACCATCCTCTGCAATGCCCGGGCAATGGGCGAATTCGGCGCGGTATCCGTGGTATCCGGCCACATTCGCGGCAGTACCAATACCCTGCCGCTTCACGTCGAGATCCTTTACAACGAATACAACTTCGCCGCTGCCTTTGCGGTAGCGTCACTGCTGGCGTTGCTTGCATTGGTGACGCTCGCGCTGAAGGCGTTCGTTGAATCCAGAAACAAACAGCAGATGGAGAATGCCAATGAGCATCGAAGTACGTAACCTTTCCAAGCAATTTGGAAATTTTGCTGCATTGCGAGACGTCAGCCTTGAGGTCCGCACGGGTGAATTGCTTGCATTGCTCGGACCGTCGGGCTCTGGAAAGACAACATTACTGCGTGTCATTGCCGGGCTGGAGGCTGCAGATGCCGGCCATGTGCTGTTCCAGGGCGAAGACGCAACCGGGCAGCATGTGCGCGACCGCCAGGTAGGTTTCGTATTTCAGCACTATGCGCTGTTCCGGAATATGACCATCTTCGAGAATGTCGCATTCGGCTTGCGCGTACGTGCTAAAAACGTCCGCCCGACCAACACGGAGATCAACGACCGGGTGCATAATTTGCTGAAGCTGGTACAACTCGACTGGCTGGCGGACCGCCACCCGCACCAGCTTTCGGGGGGCCAGCGCCAGCGCGTCGCCCTTGCGCGGGCGCTGGCGGTAGAACCTAAAGTGTTATTATTGGATGAGCCTTTTGGAGCACTCGACGCCAAGGTACGGAAAGAACTCCGCGCCTGGTTGCGAAGGCTACACGACGAAATGCATATCACCAGCGTGTTCGTTACCCATGATCAGGAGGAAGCATTGGAAGTGGCTGACCGGGTAGTGGTCATGAATGAGGGCCGTATCGAGCAGATCGGCACGCCGGACGAGGTGTATGAGCAGCCGGCAAGTCCATTCGTGTACGAATTTCTAGGCAAGGTGAATCTGTTCCACGGCCGGTTACATAAGGGACGCGCGTGGATAGACGGTATCGAGGTCGACGCGCCCGAGCACATAGAAGCAGAGGAACTGGCGGCGGTAGCTTACGTGCGTCCTCATGATATCCACGTGGACCGAGCGGTTAACGGTAGCGGCGCGCTTGCGGCGCGCATCTCTCATATTCTCTCGGTCGGCCCCGTAGTGCGTCTTGAGCTGATCCGCGACGGCGACAGCAGCGGGGAACTGATACAGGTCGAAATCAGCAAGGAGCGTTTCCGCGAATTACAATTGATCCGGGGTGATCAGGTTTTCATCAAACCCGCCCGATTCGATCTCTTTCCGGCGCAGATACATTGAGACCGATGCCGGCTACTCAACGACTTCCAGAATACCCTCCATCCCGTGTTCCCTGTGGCTCTTGAAAAAGAGCAGCTTCTTTGGGCAATAGAAAGCATACCTGCCGGGCGCGCTTGGGGTGAAGGTGAATGTTTGGGACTCCCGGCTCAGGTCTGCATTGATCGAGATATTCGCTTCGGGCGCCTTAAGCACCAGGCCATGGGGAACGATTCCCTGCTCCACGCGAACTACAAACCTTACAGGTACGTCGACTTTGACGATGATGTGGCTGGGCCTGAAAAAATAGCCGCCCGCCAGCATATTCACCTGTTGCACGCCATCGACGCCAACTGCTGCCCGATAGGGTTCATTGCCCGGCTGCGCGGCGGCACGTCCCGCTGCGAAGCAGAAGATCAACGTTAGCGTCAGGGATAAAAACCGCTGTAGTTTCATGATGAATCTCCTTACCATTCGCCCTGAAATCCAACCAGGTGCAGAATTGCCTTAGTCACCTCCGATTGGCGTCAGAGGGAAGTGAGCGTGGACATCTAGCGCGATGCGTTCAATATCGAGGTACTTGAATATTTCCTGCAAGAACTACTCCTTCACTATGCGGTCGCCCGATTTTACGCCAATTCGTCTTCGCCTTCATCATGAGAGCTTCGTGGGGCTATGGCGCGCTCGCCTTGCTTGACAGCACCTTCTATCCGATTCGTTCCTTGGCTCATCGCTTCCCCCACGCTTCCGTCCCCCACATTTGGCTGCTCGCGTGCAATTGTGCTTCGCTTCGTTCGCTGTGATCAACATACGACGGGACTTGCACCCGCAGGAGTGCGCCCATACTGGGCGCAAAAAAAAACCCCGTTCCAAGAACGGGGCTTTTTATAAGGTGCCTGGCAGTGACCTACTTTCGCATGTGAAAACACACTATCATCGGCGCGACTTCGTTTCACGACCCTGTTCGAGATGGGAAGGGGTGGGTCCAAAGCGCTATGACCGCCAAGCGTAACTTTAATGGCAAACGACGGAAGCCAATGACTAAAAGTCTTGGGCTTCTATCGCAAGCCAATGATCTGGAAGAAGTAAATCTGGATTATTTTGTATCTCTACAAACAATTTACCTGACACGAGCATGTGAATTAAACGTCTATTCTTCACATTCCATGCCTTGCTTAAGGTTATAGGATCAAGCCTCACGGTCAATTAGTATCGGTTAGCTTAACACATTACTGCGCTTCCACACCCGACCTATCAACGTCGTGGTCTTCGACGAACCTTTAGGGGGGTTTTACCCCCGGGAAGTCTTATCTTGAGGCGAGTTTCCCGCTTAGATGCTTTCAGCGGTTATCTCTTCCGCACTTAGCTACCCGGCGATACGACTGGCGTCATAACCGGTACACCAGAGGTGCGTCCACTCCGGTCCTCTCGTACTAGGAGCAGGTCCCCTCAAACTTCCAACGCCCACGGCAGATAGGGACCAAACTGTCTCACGACGTTTTAAACCCAGCTCACGTACCACTTTAAATGGCGAACAGCCATACCCTTGGGACCGGCTACAGCCCCAGGATGTGATGAGCCGACATCGAGGTGCCAAACTCCCCCGTCGATATGAACTCTTGGGAGGAATCAGCCTGTTATCCCCGGCGTACCTTTTATCCGTTGAGCGATGGCCCTTCCATACAGAACCACCGGATCACTATGACCTGCTTTCGCATCTGCTCGACTTGTCAGTCTCGCAGTCAAGCACGCTTTTGCCATTGCACTATCAGCACGATTTCCGACCGTACCTAGCGTACCTTCGTACTCCTCCGTTACACTTTGGGAGGAGACCGCCCCAGTCAAACTGCCTACCATACACGGTCCCCGATCCAGATAATGGACCTAGGTTAGAACCTCAACAATACCAGGGTGGTATTTCAACGTCGGCTCCATGAACTCTAGCGAGCCCACTTCAACGCCTCCCACCTATCCTACACAGATATTGTCAAAGTCCAATGTAAAGCTACAGTAAAGGTGCACGGGGTCTTTCCGTCTAGCCGCGGGGAGATTGCATCTTCACAAACATTTCAACTTCGCTGAGTCTCAGGAGGAGACAGTGTGGCCATCGTTACGCCATTCGTGCAGGTCGGAACTTACCCGACAAGGAATTTCGCTACCTTAGGACCGTTATAGTTACGGCCGCCGTTTACCGGGGCTTCGATCAAGGGCTTGCACCCCATCAATTAACCTTCCGGCACCGGGCAGGCGTCACACTCTATACGTCCACTTTCGTGTTTGCAGAGTGCTGTGTTTTTATTAAACAGTCGCAGCCACCATTTCTTTGCAACCCCCATCCGCTTCACGCGCGAGGCGCTACACGTACCGGGGGCACACCTTATCCCGAAGTTACGGTGTCAATTTGCCGAGTTCCTTCTCCTGAGTTCTCTCAAGCGCCTTGGAATTTTCATCCCGCCCACCTGTGTCGGTTTTCGGTACGGTCTTCATTCAACTGAAGCTTAGTGGCTTTTCCTGGAAGCAGGGTATCACTCACTTGGCGCCCCGAAGGGCGTTTCGTTATCACGCCTCAACTAAGCCGCCCGGATTTGCCTGGGCGGCACGTCTACACGCTTCAACCGGGACGTCCAACACCCGGCCGAGCTAACCTTCTCCGTCCCCACATCGCATTGAATAAAGGTACTGGAATATTAAACAGTTTCCCATCAGCTACGCATTTCTGCCTCACCTTAGGGGCCGACTCACCCTGCGCCGATGAACGTTGCGCAGGAAACCTTGGGCTTACGGCGAGGGAGCTTTTCACTCCCTTTATCGCTACTCATGTCAGCATTCGCACTTCCGATACCTCCAGCAGCCTTCTCAAGCCACCTTCGCAGGCCTACGGAACGCTCTCCTACCATCTACACTTGCGTGTAAATCCCTAGCTTCGGTGCACAGTTTGAGCCCCGTTACATCTTCCGCGCAGGACGACTCGATCAGTGAGCTATTACGCTTTCTTTAAAGGATGGCTGCTTCTAAGCCAACCTCCTGACTGTTTTAGCCTTCCCACTTCGTTTACCACTTAACTGTGTCTTTGGGACCTTAGCTGAGGGTCTGGGTTGTTTCCCTTTCGACACCGGACGTTAGCACCCGATGTCTGACTCCCACGCTCGCACTCTTCGGTATTCGGAGTTTGCCATGGTTTGGTAGGCCTAAACGGCCCCCTAGCCATAACAGTGCTCTACCCCCGAAGGTGATACGTGAGGCACTACCTAAATAGTTTTCGGAGAGAACCAGCTATTTCCAGATTTGTTTAGCCTTTCACCCCTACCCACAGCTCATCCCCTAATTTTTCAACATTAGTGGGTTCGGACCTCCACGAGGTGTTACCCCCGCTTCATCCTGGCCATGAGTAGATCATCTGGTTTCGGGTCTACACCCAGCAACTAATCGCCCTATTAAGACTCGCTTTCGCTATGCCTCCCCTATTCGGTTAAGCTCGCTACTGAATGTAAGTCGCTGACCCATTATACAAAAGGTACGCAGTCACGGAACAAGTCCGCTCCCACTGTTTGTATGCATGCGGTTTCAGGATCTATTTCACTCCCCTCCCGGGGTTCTTTTCGCCTTTCCCTCACGGTACTGGTTCACTATCGGTCGATTACGAGTATTTAGCCTTGGAGGATGGTCCCCCCATATTCAGACAGGATTTCTCGTGTCCCGCCCTACTTGTCCCAATCCTAGTTCCACATCTAAACTTTCGCCTACGGGGCTATCACCCACTATGGCCCGACTTTCCAGACGGTTCGGCTAGTTCAAATGCTAAAGATTGGAGGCTCCTCCCATTTCGCTCGCCACTACTCTGGGAATCTCGGTTGATTTCTGTTCCTCTGGCTACTTAGATGTTTCAGTTCGCCAGGTTCGCCACGATTGACCTATATATTCAGCCAACGTTGACCCTTGCGGGCCGGGTTTCCCCATTCGGACATCTCCGGATCAATGCTTGTTTGCCAGCTCCCCGGAGCTTTTCGCAGGCTACCACGCCCTTCATCGCCTGTAATCGCCAAGGCATCCACCACATGCACTTATTCGCTTGATCCTATAACCTTAAGGGCTTCGGAAGCAATCGGAAGCCGGCCTGAAACCCGGAGTCTTCATTTTATCTTCCAAACCTTTTGGTTATAGTTGTTTGCTCACATCGCGTCCGACTAAAAACGCGATGAGTCGATACAATCTAACCCATTATTTCACATCCCTGGAGTACGTGATCCAATTAAGGACGCACGTATTCATTGAATATGAAATACTTTACTTCTTCCAAATTTTTAAAGAACGTCGAGAAACAGTTTTGTAAAGAATCAGGGAGTGATAATATAAATACCCGGATACTTTTTATTCTATTCCCGAAGTACAGCCGCTGGTAAAAACCAGAAGTAAACGTTATCGTTTACTTCTACTTTCTAACTGAATTCATGCGAATTCCAATTTCCGAATTGGTGGAGGTGAACGGGATCGAACCGATGACCCCCTGCTTGCAAAGCAGGTGCTCTCCCAACTGAGCTACACCCCCGTTAGTTGGTGGGTCTGGGTGGATTTGAACCACCGACCCCACGCTTATCAAGCGTGTGCTCTAACCAACTGAGCTACAGACCCCGAACAGAGCCTGGAAACAAAGAGATGGGCTTTTGTCGTATTAGCCTATGGCTCCTTAGCCCCCTAGCTTTGCTTTTTAGACAACCGATAGGTTGTGAGCGCTTGAAACAGGAATTTCTCTAGAAAGGAGGTGATCCAGCCGCAGGTTCCCCTACGGCTACCTTGTTACGACTTCACCCCAGTCATGAATCTCACCGTGGCAGGCGCCCTCCTTGCGGTTAGACTACCTGCTTCTGGTGGAACCCACTCCCATGGTGTGACGGGCGGTGTGTACAAGACCCGGGAACGTATTCACCGCGACATGCTGATCCGCGATTACTAGCGATTCCGACTTCACGGAGTCGAGTTGCAGACTCCGATCCGGACTACGACGCGCTTTCTGAGATTAGCTCCCCCTCGCGGGTTGGCAACCCTCTGTACGCGCCATTGTATTACGTGTGAAGCCCTACCCATAAGGGCCATGAGGACTTGACGTCATCCCCACCTTCCTCCGGTTTGTCACCGGCAGTCTCATTAAAGTGCCCAACTGAATGATGGCAATTAATGACAAGGGTTGCGCTCGTTGCGGGACTTAACCCAACATCTCACGACACGAGCTGACGACAGCCATGCAGCACCTGTGTTACCGTTCCCTTTCGGGCACATCCACCTCTCAGCGGACTTCGGTACATGTCAAGGGTAGGTAAGGTTTTTCGCGTTGCATCGAATTAATCCACATAATCCACCGCTTGTGCGGGTCCCCGTCAATTCCTTTGAGTTTTAATCTTGCGACCGTACTCCCCAGGCGGTCAACTTCACGCGTTAGCTGCGTTACCAAGCCCGTTAAGACCCGACAACTAGTTGACATCGTTTAGGGCGTGGACTACCAGGGTATCTAATCCTGTTTGCTCCCCACGCTTTCGTGCCTGAGCGTCAGTGTTAACCCAGGGGGCTGCCTTCGCCATCGGTGTTCCTCCACATCTCTACGCATTTCACTGCTACACGTGGAATTCCACCCCCCTCTGCTACACTCTAGCCTTGTAGTTTCAAACGCAGTTCCCAGGTTGAGCCCGGGGATTTCACATCTGACTTACAAAACCGCCTGCGCACGCTTTACGCCCAGTAATTCCGATTAACGCTCGCACCCTACGTATTACCGCGGCTGCTGGCACGTAGTTAGCCGGTGCTTCTTCTTCCGGTACCGTCAGTGATCACGGGTATTAGCCGTGACCGTTTCGTTCCGGCTGAAAGAGCTTTACAACCCGAAGGCCTTCTTCACTCACGCGGCATGGCTGGATCAGGGTTTCCCCCATTGTCCAAAATTCCCCACTGCTGCCTCCCGTAGGAGTCTGGGCCGTGTCTCAGTCCCAGTGTGGCTGGTCGTCCTCTCAGACCAGCTACTGATCGAAGCCTTGGTAAGCCTTTACCTCACCAACTAGCTAATCAGACATCGGCCGCTCCAAAAGCGCAAGGTCTTGCGATCCCCTGCTTTTCTCCGTAGAGATTATGCGGTATTAGCACACCTTTCGGTGCGTTATCCCCCACTTGAAGATACGTTCCGATGCATTACTCACCCGTTCGCCACTCGCCACCAGGGTTGCCCCCGTGCTGCCGTTCGACTTGCATGTGTAAAGCATGCCGCCAGCGTTCAATCTGAGCCAGGATCAAACTCTTCAGTTTAATACTGGTAAAACTCTCGCTTGACGTATTTCATGATTCCAGTTTCTATTCCGGATTAACCAGAATATCCGCAGGAATCTTATTACATTGTGCGAGCACTTTGAATCTTGATTTTCCAGTCATATTTGCCTCGAAAGACGAATATGGCCAGATGTCCCGATTCAAGCGCCCACACCTATCGGCTGTAAATTTTTAAAGAGCGGTCTGTTTAGCGAACTTAAAGCTTCACAGGGAAAGGCGGCATTATACGGATACTAAAAACAGAGTCAAGCGTTTATTTCAAACTTCTTTATTCTGCTAAGAGGAAATCGTTACCCTGGCGAATTTTCGCTTGCCTACTTGCACTACTGCACTTTCACCACGACTCAACTTGATGGTCTTGTCGCTGACTTTTTCGCCATTCAATCTTACGCCACCTTGTTCGATCAGGCGTAGCGCTTCTGTGGTACTGGCGGTTAGTCCGGCTTGCTTGAGCAACTGTGTAATCGGCAACCCTTCAGCGTCAGTATACAACATCTTCTGAGGCATGTCATCCGGCAACGCACCGCGCGTGAACCGCGCCTCAAAGTCGGCCAATGCCGATTCCGCGTCTTGTTTGCTGTGGAAGCGGGTAACGAGCTCTTGCGCAAACATCACTTTGATATCGCGCGGGTTGCGGCCGCTTCTCACTTCCTGCTGCCACTGGCGAATGGTACTGACCGGCTCAAATGATAATAGCTCGATATATCGCCACATCAACTCATCGGAAATCGACATGAGCTTGCCGAACATATCGGTGGGGTTCTCGGTAATGCCGATATAGTTGCCGGCTGATTTGGACATTTTGTTGATGCCGTCCAACCCTTCGAGAAGCGGCATGGTGATAATACACTGCGGTAATTGTCCGAAGTGCTTCTGCAATTCCCGGCCCATCAGCAAATTGAATTTCTGATCGGTGCCGCCCAGTTCGATGTCTGCCCCAAGCGCAACCGAATCGTAGCCCTGAATCAATGGATACAAAAATTCGTGAATAGCAATGGCCTTATTACTTCGATAGCGTTTGCCGAAATCCTCACGCTCCAGCATGCGTGCAACAGTATGTGTCGCCGCCAGTTTGATCAGATCCGCGGCATTGAGCGTATCCATCCAGCTGGAATTGAATACCACCTCGGTCTGCTCGGGCCTGAGTATGCGAAAGACTTGATCCTGATAGGATTTGGCATTCTCGGCCACTTGCTCGCGAGAAAGAACGGGGCGCGTCATATTCTTGCCGGTGGGATCACCGATCATGCCGGTAAAATCACCAATCAGGAATAGGGCATGGTGCCCTAAATCCTGTAGATGGCGAATTTTGTTGAGCAGAACGGTATGACCCAGGTGCAGGTCCGGCGCTGTGGGATCAAATCCGGCCTTGACCCTGAGCGGGCGATTTAAAGCAAGCTTTTGCTCTAGTTCGTCTCCCGGCAGAATCTCGGTGCTACCACGCTTGATGATTTCCAGCTGTTCTGAAATTTGTGTTGTCACAGGAACGCCGGGAGTATATTACCTACAATTATCCGCTGCAAAGCCCCAATTGATCAGCTTATCCAGCACTGCATTAACATAATCCACGCGACGATTCTGATAATCCAGATAGTAGGCGTGTTCCCACACGTCAATCGTCAATATGGGCCTTATCCCCTTGGTCAATGGCAGATCCGCATTGCCGGTCTTGCTGACCTGGAGCTTATCGCCATCCTGTACCAGCCATGCCCAGCCGCTGCCAAACTGGGTTGTTGCCGCAGTCGCCAGCTCTTTTTTGCAGGCTTCGACACTACCAAAAGATGCTTCGATTTTTTGCTTCAGCGCTGCTGGCGGTTCGCCGCCGCCTTTAGGCTTCAGGGAATTCCAGTAAAAAGTGTGGTTCCAGACCTGTGCTGCGTTATTGAAAATTCCGGCTTTATCCGCCTTGCCTGCCACCGAAGCAATGATCTCCTCCAGGGATAAATCCTCGAGCTCGGTCCCGGCTATCAGCTTGTTGAGGTTATCGACATAAGTCTTGTGATGCTTGCCATAGTGAAAACTCAGCGTATTTGCGGAAATGACGGGATCCAGCGCATTATCCGGATAGGGTAAAGGCGGCAGAACATGCGGCGCACTTTCAGTCTTTTGGTTGCTCATGATTTTTGCTCCTTGTGTGGTGACATAAAATCCGATCCGTTCCCCTTTGCGAAATACCGAGCGGTAAATTATTTCCGGGGAATAAATAAAACCGATTGATACGCTATTACCAAGATGACCTGAGAACAACGCGTTCTGATTCAGTTCGCGGGATCATTACGAACAACGGCCGATCGAAAAGGGAAATCGAGGTTGGCTTCGGTATAGCTGGATCAGGCGGTTCTTATAGGCAGTATATCCGAAATAAGCGGAAAATAGCGCGCTGCTGTTCGGCAGAATATGGAGTCGAAGCGTCAAGAGATCAGTCCGCCGCCTCATTTTCCGGTCTGCCAACCCGATCACTGGCATCTTGCTGAGAGCAGGTAGAGATCTAATGCTTTATTCAGGCATTGCCGTCCAAAATCCGTCGATGGCCAGACGCCGGAATCAAATAGCGGGTGAAGCCAGCCGAAATCACGTCATGAGCGTAACTGAGGATATGTGGTGGAAGGCTTGGGAAGGTGAATCATTCAGAGAGAGATCGAGCCAGGAATTGAAAGGTCCGAGCCTGGATGATGAGAAATTTCAATCAATGCGCGAGGTGAAAACCGTCCGGAAATCACCCCGCAATGAGCAGATGATTGCGATTACCTCACCTGTGTTGGAATGCGCCAAAAACCCGTTGCATATCAAGCACTATGCACCTTGGAGTTCAACCAGTTGCCTGTCGGGGTAGCGCTCTATCTGATATCTCAGCCACAGCCTGCCACCGATATGCAATGCCAGCATATCGGCGTTGAACTGCAGATCCCGGTTTTCCATCTCACTGGTGGTTTCGCGAAAAAGTTGAAGCCACCGCTCAAATAATTCGGCAGTCAGGCCGGGCAGAGCCACGTGCTTGGGCATGGGGGCACCGCGAAAATGGCTCGTGCCGCGCAGCTTCATCGACCAGAAATCGATCATCTGCACAAAATGCGCATCCCAATTGGTAACATGCGCTTCGAAAATCGGGCCCAGCAACGGGTCTTTTCTGGCTCTTCCGTAAAAGGCATGAACCAGCCGAGAAATTTCCTCTTCGGTACACAAGTCAGGATAGGGTGCTATAAACTCTGGTTGTGGCGTAGTCATGGTAGTCAGAAAATAATAAATATCATTACCGCAGCTATATGGCGAGGTCGCTGGCTTAGGGTTCCCGGGTAAAAACGGGCGCGAGGATTGAAAATTGCAATTTCGTACTTTAGGCAACATTCTATGTGACAAGTTTGCCTTAGTAAAGAGTCAATGCAGGTTTACCACATCTTCAAAATGATTCCGGTCTGTTTAATATTAAAAGAATACCGGAACTGGAAGAATTTAAATCTAGAACACGCCATCCCTGGATACCCCATCACACCTTAGCATTACCCGCAATGTTTGCAGTGCTTCCAACTGAATCTGGCGCACGCGCTCCCGTGTGAGATCGAGATTGGTCGCCAATTGCTCCAGTGTCTGGATTTCGTATCCGTTAAGGCCATAGCGCTTTTCAATGATGAGCCGTTGCTTATCATTCAACCGGTTAAGCCATTCCTGAATGCGACATTTGATCTCAGACTGTTCCACCATATGGTCGGGGCCGGGATTGTTATCGTCGGCGATCGCATCACCAATGGATAATAATGGATCGACATCAAGCGGCGCATCCAATGACATCATGCTCATGTTCAAGGACAACATTCTTTGCACTTCCTTGACGGGACGTCCGAGTAAATGCGCTACATCCTCCGGTTTGGGCTCCTTTCCCGTATGCGCTTCCAGATGACGGGCGGCGTGTAAAATGATATTCAAGTCTTTGATGACGTGCACCGGCAAACGGATGGTTCGCGACTGATTCATGATGCACCGTTCGATGTTCTGCCGTATCCACCAGGTGGCGTACGTCGAAAAACGAAATCCACGCTCCGGGTCAAACTTGTCCAGTGCATGCATCATGCCCATATTTCCTTCTTCGATCAGGTCCAGTAATGCGACGCCATGTTTGGTATAGTGTTTTGCTATATTGACCACCAAACGCAGGTTGCACTCAATCATTTTCTGACGCGCATCAAAATCATCCTGCCTGACCAGGCGTGTCAATTTCGCCTCTTCCTTCGCACTCAACAGCGCATTGTGCCCGATATCATTGAAGTAGATCTGGGTGACATCTGTCAGGAGGAAGTCGCTTGGAGGTTCGGCGCTCGCGCTGGCGGGCGCTTCGGAAATTTCAAGAATATCATCGGGATCCACAGGATCCATCTTGTCAAAGGATTCCTCGTCATCGGTATACTGTAGCTGATTCATCATGGGCTCATCCTGATATTCCGGGTAAATGTTTCAAGGGGTCAACCGGTTTTCCATTCTTGCGAATTTCAAAATGAAGTTTTACCAGACTTGCGTCGGTATTTCCCATCTCCGCGATCTTCTGGCCTTTTACTACTGTTTGTCCTTCTTTCACCAGAATCTTGCTGTTGTGAGCATAGGCGCTGAGGTAAGTATTGTTATGCTTGATAATGATAAGCTTGCCGTAACCGCGCAGTCCGGCACCGCTATAGACCACCTTGCCATTGGCGGATGCGGCTACTGCCTGGCCGGCATTACCTGAAATATCGATCCCTTTCGAATTTTCCGAGAAAACGCCCAATATTTTGCCCCTGGTTGGCCAGATCCAGTCGACGCGATCGCCGTCATTGGGATCTTCTGCTGCTGGAGGTATTGGATTAATTTCGGTACCGGTATTCTTCTCGGTCATCGGGTCGACTTTTACCGGCACCACCAAGGGAAGTGCGCCCGGTAAGTCTTTCAATTGCGCGATGGCCTGGTCCGAATAAGGTAGTTTGAACCCCCTGGGTTCTGTTTTCAGCTTATCCGTGCTGACCTGAGGTTTTGCTCCGTTTGGGGAGACGATGACAGGCGTGGTTACGACCGGGGATGGCAGCGTCGTTTCCCGGATGGGAAATAACGATGGCTGTGCCAGCAGGGAAGGCGAGGATAAGTAAAGTTGCTGTCCGACATGAATGGCGCCCGGATCCGAAATATTATTCCACTCCGCCAAACTCTTCTGATCGATGCCATGGCTCAGCGCGATGCTGTACAGCGTGTCACCTTTTTTTATGATGTATGCGTCAGGTCGCCGGATGGATACCTCGGAACCGGCATTTTCCGGCTCTACCGTCGCGCGATCGACTACCGGCGCGCGATTAGGCGTAGATTCACAACCCGTAACCAAAAGGCATAACACGAGAAGCGGGCAATAGGCTGAAGAAAAAAAACTGCTCATACGAAATGAACGACGCCCCCTGAAAAATTCGCGGCCCAATGCATCACTGCTCAAATACTTCTGCCTGATCCTCGCACGCCTCATTCCCGTCTCTTATTTTGCATCGTTTAACGTTTCCAGATTCCGGGTACTATCGGAACAAACCTGACCTCGTCAAGCATTGTCTCAGTATAACCCTGCAAATTACGTTCGATAACGCACAGATACTGGTCCTGGCTTCCCTTGGGAAAAACTATCCTGCCGCGAATCGCCAGCTGTTCAAGTAATGTTGCTGGAATATGTGTAGCCGCGGCGGTAAAGATAATGCCATCGAACGGTGCGGACTCGGGCAACCCGAGCAACCCGTCAGCATGCTTCAGACGGACATTGTTGAGGCGCAGTTGTCGCAAACGAGTGCGGGTGCGGGTAAGCAAGGGCCCGACTCTCTCGATCGAATAAACCTCCCGCACAAACTGCGCCAGTACTGCGGTCTGGTAGCCGCAGCCCGAGCCGATCTCAAGCACCTTGTCTAGGCCTGAACCCGCGCGCAGCAGCTCACTCATACGCGCTACGGTAAATGGACTCGAAATGGTCTGACCGAAATTGATAGGCAATGCCACGTCGTCATAAGCACGGTTTGCCAGGATTTCCTCGACGAAGATGTGCCGGGGAACGACGCTCATTGCCGCCAGCACCACTTCATCAACGATGCCCCGCGCGCGCAGACGCTCGATCATGCGCGCACGAGTACGCGCCGACGTCATGCCGATACCGGAGTAGTGGGTGTTCAAATTAGCGATACCTTGAACAGGGTGGTGTTCAACCATGCACAATAACCGAAATGCTGTGCTGCTATTTCAACCACTCTTTTACGGCATCCAACTGCCCATATCGTGTCAAGTCAATTTGCAGCGGGGTCACCGATACACGGTTACGCTGAATGGCGAGAAAATCCGTGCCCTCTCCCGCATCCTGAGCAGGCCCGGCTGCGCCTACCCAGTAAACGGTATTCCCGCGCGGGCTCCGCGATTTGACCACGGGCTCCGCCTTATGCCGACGGCCAAGCCGGGTAACCTCCATGCCTTGCAATTCGTCGTATGGGATGTCGGGCACATTGATGTTCAGCAATACCGTCCCGTGAAGCTTGTCGTTTTGGAAACGTTGCACTATTTCAGTCGCTATACGTGCGGCGGTGGAGAAATTACCGGTGGAAAAGCTGGCAAGAGAGACGGCAATAGAAGGGATGCCCAGCAGGAAACCCTCCGTCGCAGCAGCTACGGTACCGGAATAAATCGTGTCGTCACCCATGTTGGCGCCATCATTTATCCCAGACACCACCATATCCGGCAATGTGTCGAGCATACCGGTGACAGCCAGGTGCACGCAATCCGTGGGCGTGCCATTGACATAAAAGAATCCATTATGGGACTTGCGGAGACTCAGGGGCCGATCGAGCGTAAGAGAGTTGCTGGCGCCACTCCGGTCGCGTTCCGGCGCAACCACGATGATATCTGCAATAACGGAAAGCGCTTCGGCGAGACAGGCGAGACCTGGCGCAAAATACCCATCGTCGTTACTGAGCAATATGCGCATTCGAACAGTTACCCAAGTAATTTTTGCTTAGCGGGAGAAAAACATTCGCAAGCGGTGCTGATACCCGCAATATGCGACAGAATCAATCAACCCGTAAGCTTGATTGGTCGGGGCGAGAGGATTTGAACCTCCGACCACTTGCACCCCATGCAAGTACGCTACCAGGCTGCGCTACGCCCCGAACATGGAATTATAACAACAAGCCAAGAGGTTAGGAACCTTAGAAATTGCTATTGCTGCTTTATGACCCGTAGAGCGAGAGCGGAACTACAGAAATGGATCAAGATTGAAGTAATGACACGACACTTTTGATTTCATCTCTCAATAGCGCCAGATCGACTGATGAGGAATGTGGCGCAATCGAATCGGAAACAGGAAGAACTGCCTCGGCCATACCCTGCCCCAAACGGCTGCGAGCGCCATGAATGGTGAAACCGTGTTCGTAGAGCAACTCCCGGATGCGACGAATCAGCAGTACTTCATGGTGCTGATAATAGCGGCGGTTGCCACGCCGCTTGACAGGCTTCAACTGTGTAAATTCCTGTTCCCAATACCGCAACACATGGGGCTTAACGCCACATAACTCGCTAACTTCGCCAATAGTGAAGTAGCGCTTCGTCGGAATGGGCGGCAGAGCGTTGCTAGGTGTTACGTTTTCCATCGTGATTTTCTTCCACCATTGCCTTCAATTTCTGACTGGCGTGAAAAGTGACTACTCTTCTGGCAGTAATGGGAATCTCTTCTCCTGTCTTGGGGTTGCGGCCAGGACGTTGCGGCTTGTCGCGTAGCTGGAAATTGCCGAAGCCGGAAAGCTTGACGCCATCGCCATTTTGCAGGGCGACGCGAACCTCCTCGTAAAAGGATTCCACCATGTCTTTGGCTTCGCGCTTGTTGAGCCCGACTTTTTCAAAAAGCAAATCCGCCAGCTCGGCCTTTGTTAAGGTCATAGTCTCCCTCACCTGTTTAGTTACTTTCAAACCTGGTAGCCTCTGAATAATTTCCGGGGAGCATTCAGTGGCCGCTGAGTTGGCAAAACGAAATATCACAAGACGCAGTGGTTACCTGGGCCTATGGCCTGCAAGCATAATATCGAGTATTCGATCCACTGACGCAGGCATCGGACGGTTCGGCACTCTATGGAGGCTGAGCGCGAATCATTCGCGCTCAGCCTCCGGCCATCGTCTCTCCATCTTGGGATCTCTACGAATCCGGCGCCACTGCGAATCACTATCGGTTCGCACAGTAGCCCCTGGTCATTACTCTGCTTTAATCAGCTGCGGAGTTTTGCCCCGAACTGATTCTGCAAAACATTTATCAACTGTGCGACAACCCGATCTGCTTCCGCGTCGGTTAACGTTTTTTGAGTATCTTGTAATAACATACGGAATGCAAGACTTTTTTTGCCGTTTTCCATACCTTTGCCATGATACACATCAAACAGGGAAATTTCCGAAATAACGGGTAATTTCTCGGCGTGCATGCAGTCCAGCATTGCCTGAACGTGAACATCTTCCGGCACCACCACGGCGATATCCCGCCGTATGGGTGGATATTTTGAAATCTCCGCCGCTTTCGGCAGGGTTCGTGTGACGCTTGCCACCTCCAACTCGAACAGCACAACCGGTTTGGGTAAGCCAAACTTTTGTTGCCAGCGAGGATGAAGCTCTCCCAGATAGCCTGCGATTTTGCCACCCAGGCGGATCAGAGCCGATTTCCCGGGATGCAACGCCGGGTGAGGCGCCGCTTCGACTTCAACTGCTGCTGGACAAAACAGCGCTTCGATATCTGCTTTTACATCATAAAAATCTACCGTGCGCGCCCGCTCGCCCCACTGCTCAGTCATTGCATCCCCGTAGCAAAGACCGGCTAATTTTTCATATTGCGCGTAAGTGTCTCCACTTTTTTCGAAACAATCTCCAATTTCAAACAAACGTATTCTGGGCTGCTTACGGTTGAGGTTGAATTGCAGGTTCGATACCAGGCCGCCGATCAGGCTGCTGCGCATTACCGCTAACTGATTGGACAGGGGGTTTTTCAGTGCTACCGGTGCATTGTTGCCCGCCAGCTCCAATTCCCAGGATGCATCTACGAAAGCATAGTTGATGACTTCCTGGTAATCCCGCCCCGTCATGATTTCCCTCAACTGTGCGAGGGGCTTTAATGTTTCAGGTGCAGGCAGCATGCCCAGTTTCATCTGGGGCAGGGTAGCGGGTATATGATTGTAACCGTGTATGCGCGCCAACTCCTCGATCAGGTCTTCTTCGATGGCAAGATCGAAGCGGTAAGTCGGCGGCGTAACCTGGAAGACATCTCCCGCCACGGAAAAACCGAATTGCAGACGGCGGAATAATTCGGCAATCCTCGCTTCACCAAGATCGATGCCCAGCACTCTCCGGGTCCGTTCCACGCGAAGGCGGATGGGATCACGTTGCGGCAACTTGCCTCTGACCTGGGTAATCGGCCCGGTCCCACCGCCGCAAATATCCAGGATCAAACCCGTTGCGCGCTCCATCGCGTCACGTGTCGCGCCAAAATCTACGCCCCGCTCGAAGCGATACGCTGAATCCGAACTAAACCCGAGTGAAAAGGATTTACCGGAGATCACCTCAGGACTGAAAAAAGCGCTCTCCAGAAATATATCGGTTGCCCCTTGAACCACCCCACTCTCATTCCCGCCCATGATACCGGCGAGCGCCAGCGGCTTGACCTCATCCGCTATGACCAGCATGCCGGGCTGCAGTACAAGGTCTTCTCCATTCAATAATTGGAGCCTTTCGCCGGGCTTGGCATAGCGCACATGAATTGAACCCCTGAGGGCACCTGCAATCTTTGCGAGATCGAAAGCATGGAGGGGCTGACCGGTCTCCAGCATTACGTAATTAGTGATGTCAACCACAGCGTTGATCGAACGCAAACCGCTACGTTCCAGGCGACGGATTATCCACTGAGGGGTAGTAACATCGAGGGAAACGCCACGTACCACCCTGCCACAGTAAAGAGGGCAAGCGTCCGGCGCATCGACTTGTATCGCCAGGGTGTCATCCAACTGGCCTCCAATCGGCTTGATCGTTAACGGCTTGAGATCTTCGAATGTAATCGCGGCCACTTCCCGCGCTATGCCGAATAACCCAAGACAATCCCCGCGATTGGGCGTCAGCTTGAGCGTAAGGAGGTTATCCTCAAGTTCGTAATAATGTCGAAAATCCCCACCGGTTGGTGCACTCTCCGGAAGCAGCAATAAACCGGCCGCGACTTCTTCCAAACCCAGTTCCTTGGCTGAACATAACATTCCGGCGGATTCAATTCCACGTATCCTCGTCCGTTTAATGGTAAGACCCGGCAGCGCCGCTCCTTCCAGCGCACATGGCACCTTCACCCCGGCACGAACATTTGCCGCACCGCAGACAATCTGGAGCGGCTCTTCAGCCTCCGCCAAACCCGCATTGACCTTGCAAATATAAAGGTGGTCGGCGTCCGGGTGCTTGTGCACGGATAGTACTTCGGCCACTACTACCTTGCTAAAGGCTGGCGCCACCGGCTCGATAGCCTCAACTTCCAGGCCGGCCATGGTTAACGCCTGAGCAAGTTCGTCCGTCGATAACGGCGGGTCAACAAAAATGCGCAGCCAATTTTCTGAAAATTTCATTTGAATTTATTTCTCTTTGCGGGAGAGACGGACCGAGTGTACTTGAGGGGGCCTTTCAAGGATCATGCGATGTGTTTGGCGATTACCGCTTATCCACTGCTCGCCGAGTCACACTTGCGCCCCAGGGTTCGCGTAACCTCGCCGCTCTTCAGTATATTCGCAGGGAGTATCCGCGCTACCCAGGCATGCCTGCGTCCTTGCCTCTCCAGATATTTTTGGATTTACCAATTGAGTGGCAAATGCAACATGCTGTTTCCGGTAATCCCGTTAGTCTTTTAATTAAACTGTTTCAGAAATCGTAAATCATTTTCAAAAAACAACCGCAAATCGCTTACGCCGTACCGCAGCATCGCCAACCGCTCGACCCCCAGCCCAAACGCGAAACCAATATATTTTTCGCTGTTTATGCCAACATGCTTGAGAACGTTAGGATGCACCATTCCGCACCCCAGCACTTCCAGCCATCCGGTATAACTGCATATGCGGCAACCGTTTTCGCACTTCACGCAACGGATATCCATCTCAGCGGAAGGCTCGGTAAACGGAAAAAAAGAAGCACGGAAGCGTACCGGCAAATCGTCCCGCTCGAAAAATTGCTGCATGAAATCGGCCAGGACACCTTTTAATGCCGAAAAATTGGCATTTTCATCCACCCAAAGACCTTCTACCTGATGAAACATGGGAGTATGGGTTAAATCAGAGTCGCAACGGTATACTCTTCCTGGCGCAATCACCTTTAAGGGCGGCTGGTTTTTCTCCATATAGCGGATTTGGACCGGCGAGGTATGTGTACGCAGCAAATGCCTGCCGGCCTCGGCATCGACGTAAAAGGTATCGTGCATGGCGCGTGCCGGATGATTCTCCGGAATATTGAGCGCGGTGAAATTGTAGAAATCGGTTTCGATCTCGGGACCGGTGGCTACAGTAAACCCAATTGAATGAAATAGTGACTGGATGCGTTCCAGGGTCCGCGTTATTGGATGCAGTCCGCCCATTCCCAAACCGCGTCCCGGCAGCGTCACATCCAATGCTTCTTCAAGTAACTGTGTCTCCAGTTTTTTTTCCTGGATCGCATCCCTGCGGAAATCAAGTGCCGCTTCCAAGGTTTCCTTCGCCTGGTTTATGCGATGTCCGACGGCGGGACGCTCTTCCGGCGGGAGCTTGCCCAATCCCTTCAGTAATTCCGTCAGTCGGCCGTGCCGGCCTAAATAGCGCGCCTTGGCTTGCTCCAGCTCGGCAATTTCATCCGTACCATTGAACAGGTCAATGGCTTCACTGATAAGGTGATCCAGATTAGTCATACACAAACGAAAATAGGATGGATTACCGGATCTCTACAAGAAAAAAGGAGGCAAGGCGTCTCTGCCTTTAGCCTCCTCGCAGCGATTTTTTTTGCTACTACTGCTATACGGCCAGGCTGGCTTTGGCCTGCTCGACTATTTTCGCAAAAGCCGGCTTATCAAATACTGCAATATCAGCCAGAACCTTGCGGTCCACTTCAATCGCGGCTTTCCTCAAACCGTTCATGAAAACGCTGTAGGGTAACCCGCATTCCCGCGCAGCGGCGTTTATACGAGCAATCCACAAAGCCCGAAACTGACGTTTCTTCTGGCGGCGGTCGCGGTATGCATATTGCCCCGCTTTCATCACCGCTTCCTTGGCAATACGATAAACGTTCTTACGGCGGCCGCGATAGCCTTTCGCCAGATCCAGTACTTTTTTGTGACGGGCGTGAGCCGTTACACCACGTTTTACTCTTGGCATCTCGGTCTCTCCTAGGCGTAAGGCAGCATGGCGCGCACAGACGGCACATCACTGCAATGAATGCCTACGGTTCCCCGTAACTGACGCTTGTTTTTCGTGCTTTTCTTGGTAAGAATATGGCGTTTGAACGCCTGTGCGCGCTTGACGCTGCCGCCTGCTCGCACCGTGAAGCGCTTTGCAGCCCCACTCTTTGTTTTCATCTTTGGCATTGTATTACTCCTGCTTTAACATGACGCCGGGTGTTTCCTGACCGGAACACTTTAAACCCGGAGATCACTTGTTTTTCGAATCGCAATATCACACCGGTGTCCGCTTTCGCGTTATCCGATTCACGCTTGAATAAGCGGTCCCGCTACTCCCTTTCCAACTTCCAACTTCTGCGCGATGGTCAGGTGAGTTTATGTCTTTAATCGGGGGCTACATCAGTTTCCGTAACCCCCTTCGGCTTCCCTTCCTTTGGTTTGACTGCTACTTCTTTCTTTCGCGGCGATAGCACCATCACCATTTGCCGTCCTTCCATTCGGGGAAACTGCTCAACCACCGCATGCGGCTCCAGATCATCCCTGACGCGTTCAAGCAGACGCACACCAAATTCCTGATGTGCCATTTCACGTCCGCGAAACCGCAACGTGATCTTGGCTTTATCACCTTCTTCAAGAAAACTGATCAGGTTACGCAGCTTGATGTTGTAATCGCCATCGTCCGTGTTAGGTCGGAACTTGACTTCCTTGATCTGGATCTGCTTCTGTTTGAGCTTGGCTTCGTGTTTTTTCTTGCTCTCCTGATAACGAAACTTGCCATAATCCATCAGCCGGCACACGGGGGGTCGAGCCGTGGGGGCGATTTCAACCAAATCGACCTCGGCTTCCTCCGCCAAAGTGTTGGCAGCCGCCAGCGCGACTATGCCTATTTGCTCTCCATCTACACCAATCAAGCGCACCTCGGGCGCATTAATCTCCTGATTGATACGGGCTGCCTTTTCTTGAACTATAGTAATTCCCCAAATATGTTAATAAATCAAACCTCGCCCGCTCTCAGACATATCTCTGCTTTGAGCCGTTCTATCAGCATCGGCAAAGACATCTGACCGAGATCGGAGCCTACCCGGGTTCGTACTGAAACCGTTTGCGCAGCTACTTCCTTCTCCCCCACGATGATCTGGTAGGGTAGCTTTTGTAAACTATGTTCCCGTATTTTATAAGTTATTTTCTCATTTCTCAAGTCCGCGCACGCCCGTATGCCGTTATGCTTGAGCTCTTCGGCTACTTTCCGGGCATATTCTGCCTGTCCCTGAGAAATATTCAATACTACCGCCTGGTCCGGGGCAAGCCAAAGCGGCAAGGCACCTGCATAGTTTTCCAGGATAATGCCAATGAAGCGCTCCAATGACCCGAGAATCGCCCGATGCAGCATGACTGGCACCCGACGGGAATTATCCTCGGCCACAAATTCGGCATCTAATCGCTCCGGCATGGAAAAGTCAAGCTGGAGAGTACCACACTGCCACAAACGACCAATGCTGTCCTTGAGCGAAAACTCGATTTTTGGTCCATAGAAAGCGCCTTCGCCGGGCTGCAACTCCCATATGAGCTTCTTATGATTCAATGCGGCTTGTAATGCGGCTTCTGCCTTATCCCACTGCGCCTCCGAACCCACGCGTTTTTGAGGGCGGGTTGAAAGCTTCACCAGTATCTCATCAAAGCCGAAATCGGTATAAACCTTCTGCAACAGATCAATAAATTGTATCACCTCACCCTGTACCTGGCCCTCGGTGCAAAAAATGTGCGCATCGTCCTGAGTAAATGCCCGCACTCGCATAATGCCATGTAAAGCGCCGGATGGCTCATTACGATGACACGAACCGAATTCGGCCAGGCGCAACGGCAAATCCCGATAGCTTTTCAGTCCCTGCTTGAACACTTGGACATGACCAGGACAGTTCATGGGCTTGACCGAAAATTCACGCTCTTCCGATTGAGTGATAAACATGTTTTCGCGGAAATTTTCCCAGTGCCCTGACCGCTCCCATAGACCTTTATCCAGTACCGAGGGTGTGCGAATTTCGAGGTAGCCATTATTGCGGAATATTTCCCGCATGTACTGCTCTATCTCCTGCCATATGATCCAGCCCTTGGGATGCCAGAATACCATACCTGGTGCTTCTTCCTGAATATGAAACAAATCCAGTTGCTTGCCGAGTTTACGGTGATCACGCTTTTCCGCTTCCTCAAGACGACGCAGATAGGCGTCCTGATCTTCCTTTTTGGCCCAGGCGGTGCCGTAAATTCGCTGTAACATCTCATTGCGTGAGTCGCCGCGCCAATATGCTCCCGCAAGCTTCATCAGCTTGAAAACCTTGAGCCTGGATGTGGCAGGCACATGCGGCCCCCGGCATAAATCGGTAAAATTTCCTTGGGAATAGAGCGAAACTTCCTCATTGCCGGGAATGCTCTCGATGATTTGCGCCTTGTAGTGCTCGCCCTGGTTCTTGAAAAAATTGATTGCCTGAGAACGCTCCCAAACTTTGCGCTCGACTTTCAGGTTGCGTGCGCTGATTTCACCCATACGTTTTTCAATTGCGGCCAAATCATCCGGTGTGAATGGACGATGAAAGGAAAAATCATAATAAAAGCCATCCTCTATCACGGGCCCAATGGTTACCTGTGCTTCCGGAAACAGCTCTTTCACTGCATGTGCCAGCAGATGGGCGCTGGAATGACGGATAATTTCCAGCCCTTCCGCGTCCTTTTCGGTAACGATCGTCAAGTCGCTATCAGTTTCGATGGCGCTGGATATATCCACCAGCTTGCCATTTACTTTGCCGGCCAGCGCGGCTCGAGCCAGTCCTGCGCCAATCGACGCCGCGACGTCGCCTACCGTCACCGGGTGTTCATACCTGCGCTCAGACCCGTCCGGTAAACGAATGACAGTCACGACTTATTCCTTTTTTAAAGATATGAAAGTAAAGAAACGACGGAAATTTTACAGTGATCATGGTTCATTCACTACTCACGACTGCAATAACCTATTTTCCCATAGATTTGCGTCCGTGCCCAATCCTGCCTCATCCAATAAAACAGAGTCATAACGAGCGGAATAAGCGGCTTTGGTCCTGAATGCGGAGCAGTTTCCGTAGAGGGAACTGCTCCGGCCCTGAAAACCCGGGAAAAACTGAAAAAAGGAAGAAAAGAAACCGCTAGCAACTTGTCGGACTTGGGGAATCGCAGCGAAAAGGTGACTGGTGAGGGCAGATTTTGCTGATTTTGAAGGCCAATAGTTATTCTGTTGGCGAAAAAGCAGCGAAATATGAACCGGCCAGACGTTTTTGCGGCCGATTTCCTTTAAGTCCGACAGGCTGTCAGGGACGTATGTGTTGGGTAACCGCGGATGTTCAGCAGATCCGTTGTCATTGTAGCTGCCCTGCCGGGATGGCCTGCTGCGCCTTCCTTCAGCGCCATCCCCGATTCGATGCTCCACCGTAGGTGGGAATTATAGGCTGGCCTCGCGCTTGAGTACTTCCTCAATCCTGAGATCCACTTCAGGTTTTCCGCCAAAAACGGTTCCCACCTTCTTTTTGTCAAGATGCTCCAGGTTGGTGGTATAGGCCTGAGTCGGTAATGGAAAGAATTTAACTTCTTGCACCAGCGCAGACGCATTTTTCATGTAGAACTCGATAAACTGCCTGACTTCGGGTCGCTCTGCCGACTTGATGTTTACGTATATGAAAATAGGGCGGGACAAAGGCTGGTAACTTCCTTCCTCCACAGTTTTGGCGGAGGGAATGATAGCCCCTTTACCCGCATCGATGGCAACAGCCTTCAGTTTTTTCTTATTTTCGGCATAGTAGGCAAAACCAAAAAAACCGAGGCCGTTCTTGTCGCTGGCCACTCCCTGCACTAATACGTTATCATCCTCGGACGCCGTAAAATCCCCACGGCTCGATTTGGCCTTACCGACGATGGCTTCCGTAAAGTAATCGAAAGTACCCGAATCCGCGCCCGCGCCGTAGAGCTTGATCGTTTCATCGGGCCATGCCGGGTTCACCTGACTCCATTTGGTGATTTTACCCTGCGCCGCAGGCTCCCATATCTTCTTCAACTCTGCGACGGTAATCGTGTTGCTCCAGCCGTTCTTCGGATTCACTACCACAGTCAGCGCATCAAATGCGATCGGCATTTCGACATATTGAATGCCCGTTTTTTTGCAATCGTCCATTTCCTTTTTAAGAATAGGGCGCGAAGCGTTGACGATATCTGTCTCACCACGACAGAATTTCTTGAAACCCCCGCCAGTCCCTGAAATGCCGACTGTGACTTTAACCGCACCTTTCGTGTCCTTCTGAAAATCTTCGGCCACTGCTTCAGTAATTGGATAAACGGTACTGGAACCGTCGATTTTCACAATTGCATCAGCTCCCGCAATGCCGTTGATACTGATCAGTCCGGCAAATACGACAGACATTCTCATTTTATTGCTATTCGATAATTTCAACATTTCCCCCGTTTACTTGTCAGATGATCAGATATCGCATTTTTGGAGCATCAGTCATGCTAGGTCATTAGTATTACGGTCTTGTGACATTCCTTGTGAACCTGACAGGTTCTTGCGGGCACGACCGGATACCTCGCACCCATGGCACCTGCTTTATCGACGTTTCATTCCACTGCAGCGTTTCGTACGATATCCGCTATTTTTTCCGCCCAATGTTTAACCTTCTGCTTGGACTCACCCTCGACCATCACTCGTATCAGAGGTTCTGTGCCTGACGGGCGCAATAGCACGCGGCCGCTATCGTCAAGATCGCGCTCGGCTTCTGCCTGGGCCGCTTTGATCGCCACATTGGCACGCGAATCGAACCCCTTGGGGACCTTGACGTTAATCAACTGTTGAGGATATAGCGTGACGCCATGTGCAAGCTCCGGCAGCGTTTTGGCGAAATCTCTCATGGCATATAACACTTGCAGCGCGGAAATAATGCCGTCGCCCGTGGTATGTTTATCGATGCAAAGAATATGGCCAGAGCCTTCGCCGCCCAGTTGCCAGCCTTCTTTCTGCAATAGCTCCAATACATAGCGGTCGCCGACGTTAGCGCGGGCAAACGGGATATCCAGTTTCCTTAAACCGTTTTCCACCGCGAGATTAGTCATTAATGTTCCCGCTACTCCGCCCTTGAGCAACCCCTTCTGCTGGCGATGTTTGGCAATAATATAGATCAGCCGGTCGCCATCGTAAAGCACGCCTTTTTCGTCAGCCATGATTACGCGATCACCATCACCATCAAGCGCAATACCAATATCGGCGTGATGCAGCCGGACCGCTTCCTGCAGGGCGGCACCATGCGTGGCGCCGCATTCGAGATTGATATTGAGGCCGTCGGGCTGCGCGCCGATGGCCACAACATCCGCACCCAGTTCATGCAGCACCGGGCCAGCAATTTGATATGTCGCACCATGAGCGCAGTCAACCACAATCCGCAAACCGCGCAGATCGAGATGATTCGGAAAGGTACTTTTGCAGAATTCGATGTAACGCCCTCTGGCGTCATTGACCCTGCGCGCTTTCCCGAGCTGCGCTGACGGCATCGATTTGATGGGTGCCTTAAGTCCTGCCTCTATCGCATGCTCGGTCACATCGGGCAACTTCGTGCCCGATGCGGAAAAAAACTTGATGCCGTTGTCTTCGAACGGGTTATGTGAAGCGGAAATGACGATGCCCGCCTGCAGCCGCAGGGCGCGAGTGAGGTAAGCCACCGCCGGCGTCGGCATAGGCCCCGAAAGCAGCACATCCACTCCTGCGGCGGAAAGTCCTGCTTGTAAAGCCGATTCAAGCATGTACCCTGATATGCGAGTGTCCTTACCGATCAGTACCGCTGGACGTTCGCCTTTGGATAAATGCCATTCTGACGATGCCAGGACCTGGCCGGCAGAATAACCAAGATGCATAACAAATTCGGGCGTGATAGGCATCTCTCCTACACGCCCGCGTATGCCGTCAGTTCCAAAATATTTTTTTGTCAATTGAAGGCTCCGTTGATAGTTACAACCCAGCGGCAGCGTAAGCGCGCTCTGCAGTTTATTGTCGTTGCTCAATAATATTATAAACCGCTAGCGCATCCCTGGTTGCTTTTACATCGTGTACCCGCACAATTGCCGCACCCCTCGCCACTGCCGCCAAAGCGGCGGCAATACTGGCGTGAATCCGGTTGCTCACTTCATTACCGGTAATTTTCCCCAACATTGCCTTGCGCGACAACCCCACCATTACCGGCACGCCAAGATCGGTGAAGCGGTCAAGATGGCGCAGCAACTGGATATTATGGTCGTGCGTTTTACCAAAGCCAAAACCGGGATCCATCACCAGCAACTCGCGCGAGATACCTGCGGCTTGCGCCGCATCGAGGCGCTGTTGCAGAAAGATTTTCACTTCCGCCACCACATCATCGTATCGAGGATCGATTTGCATGCTGTGCGGGGCACCGCGCATGTGCATGAGGCATGCTGCCACGCCTCCGGCCGCAACCGCCTCCAGCGCACCCGCTGCCTGTAGCGCATTGACATCGTTAATCATGGCTGCGCCGGCCGCTATCGACGCACGCATCACCTCCGGCTTGGAGGTATCGACCGAAACAGATACGTTCATGCCGGCCATAGCTTCCACTACCGGGATGACGCGGCGCAGCTCTTCTTCCACACTGATGGAGGTGCTGCCGGGACGGGTGGATTCGCCGCCGACATCCAGCCAGTCCGCTCCCTCTTCAATCAGGCGTACCGCATGGCGGATCGCACGTTCTGTCGATCCGCACAAACCGCCGTCGGAAAAGGAGTCTGGCGTTACGTTGACGATCCCCATCACGAGGGCGCGGCCAGGATGATGCGCGTTAAATTGCGGAAATAGGGGCACGGAAATCCGGGGATATAGTCGTCAATTAGAAAATGAAAAAGGCGGGACGAGCCCGCCTTTTTCTTTTAGATGCCCAGCTTGGGAATATCTTACGCTCAAACTTCCTGAGCTGGTGTTGCTGTTGGCGCTGGCGCCGTCGGAGGCGTATTGTCCCTGGGCGGCGTCGGCGTGGACTTGCTGGGCTTCGGAGCCCGCGGTGGGCGACCTTCCATGATATCGCCGATCTGATCAGAGTCTATGGTTTCCCATTCCAGCAGCGCTTTGGTCATCACCTCGATTTTGTCGCGGTTTTCCTCTATCAGCTTACGGGCCAACGTGTACTGCATATCGATGATACGGCGAATTTCAACGTCCACCTTCTGCATGGTGGCTTCGCTGACGTTCTTGTGGGTGGTAACGGAACGACCGAGAAAAACTTCTCCCTCATTCTCGCCATATACCATTGGACCAAGGGAATCCGACATGCCCCATTGCGTAACCATACGCCTTGCCATTTCCGTGGCACGCTCGAAGTCATTGGATGCGCCCGTCGTCATCTGCCCCATGAACACTTCCTCGGCGATACGTCCGCCGAAGAGCACCGCAATGTTCTGCAGAATTTCCTCGCGGTCCATGCTGAAGCGGTCTTCCGTCGGCAACTGCATTGTCACACCTAGCGCGCGTCCTCGCGGAATGATGGAAACCTTGTGTACCGGATCGGTCCTAGGCAGCAGCTGCGCCACTACCGCATGCCCGGATTCATGATAGGCGGTGTTGCGCCGTTCGCGTTCCGGCATCACCACGGAGCGACGTTCCGCGCCCATGAAGATCTTGTCCTTTGCGCGCTCGAAGTCGTCCATATCCACGAGCCGCTTATTGCTGCGTGCCGCAAACAGCGCTGCCTCGTTCACCAGATTGGCCAGATCGGCACCGGACATCCCCGGCGTACCTCGCGCAATGATTTCCGCATGCACATCGGGCGCGATCGGTACCTTGCGCATATGTACGTGCAGTATTTGCTCGCGCCCACGAATGTCGGGTAGCGGCACCGTCACCTGCCGGTCGAAACGGCCAGGACGCAATAGCGCCGGATCAAGCACATCAGGCCGGTTGGTCGCTGCAATCACAATCACGCCGGCGGTTCCCTCGAAACCATCCATCTCGACCAGCAGTTGGTTCAATGTTTGTTCCCGCTCGTCATTCCCACCGCCGAGGCCTGCGCCGCGTTGACGGCCGACCGCGTCGATTTCATCGATAAAAATAATGCAGGGTGCGTGCTTCTTGGCTTGCTCGAACATGTCACGCACTCTCGCCGCACCGACACCGACGAACATTTCCACAAAATCAGAGCCGGAAATACTGAAAAACGGAACTTTGGCCTCACCCGCAATCGCGCGAGCCAGAAGAGTTTTACCCGTGCCCGGGCTTCCCACCATCAACACACCGCGGGGAATCCGTCCCCCCAGCTTCTGGAACTTACTGGGATCGCGCAAGAATTCGACCAGCTCCGAAACCTCTTCTTTGGCCTCCTCGCAACCCGCCACGTCAGCAAACGTTACCTGATTGGTGGACTCGTCAAGCATGCGCGCCTTGCTCTTTCCGAACGAGAACGCACCACCACCCCGGCCGCCTCCCTGCATTTGACGCATAAAGAAAATCCATACGCCTATCAGTAGAAGCATCGGGAACCATGAAACGAAAATGTTCATCAGCAGCGATGGCTCTTCTTCCGGTTTGGCGTCAATGATGACGCCCGCCTTCAGCAGGTCGCTCACCATCCAGGGATCCGAAGGTGTGTAGGTGGTAAACCGCCGGCCATCGGATTTGGTACCTTTCAGCGTTCGCCCTTCAATGGTCACCTTGGCAATCCTGCCCTGCTTTACTTCGTCGATGAACTGCGAATATTCCATCGGTGCCTGTGCCGCCTGTCGCGTGCTGAACTGATTGAACACCGTCATCAGCACCAAAGCAATCACAAGCCAGATGGCCATGTTTTTAATGAGATTGTTCAAGATAGCTCCTTGGCTTGCGCCGTCAAAATCCTTGAATGCTTCATTCTAAACCCATTTCGAGATTTATAATAGCCGGCCTGCCATGGCTCTTATAGCATTTCGTAAACCCGGTGTTTCGTAAACTCGCCTGCATATCATTTGCTTTCGGTTCAAATGCTCATCTCCGCTTCCCCATCCCCAGCAAATAGAGTTCACTGCTGCGACCGCGGGATGCCTCAGGCTTACGTGTTATCACCCGACTGAATGTAGCACGCATTGTGCGTAAAAACCCTTCAAAACCGGAACCTTGAAATACTTTGACGAGAAAATTACCATCAGAGTTCAATCGCTCCGCGGAAAACTCCAAAGCAAGCTCCGCCAGATACATACCGCGCGCTTGATCGGTTACTCCTATGCCCGTTATATTAGGTGACATATCCGAAATTACAAGGTCAAGGGGATATTTCCCTAGATGTATTTTCAGTTCCGCTAAAACGGACGCCTCAGTGAAATCGCCTTGAATGAAGGTGACCCCGGGCAAAGCCGCCATTTCCAGCCGATCCAGCGCAACCACCCTGCCTTTTCCAGCCAATTTTTCTGCCGCCACTTGTGACCAGCCACCCGGAGCCGCGCCGAGGTCTACCACTGTCATGCCTGGCCGAAGCAAATGATCACGCTCGGCAATCTCGATCAGCTTGTAAGCGGCACGTGAACGGTAACCTTCTTTTTTTGCCTGCTTTACAAAAAAATCATTCACATGCTCTTTCATCCAGGCTTTGCTGGTTTTGGAGGATTTCATCGCGTAAAATGGACGATTTTCGGAAAACTAATGTTAGAACTTGCACTCGCCAGACGGCGAGCACTCAAGGCGCTTGCCCATGCCATCAAGCCAGTTGTCTGGATAGGCGGAGCCGGTCTGTCGGAAGGCGTTATCCACGAGCTGGATCAGGGCCTCAAAAGTCACGAGCTGATCAAAATCAAGGTATCCGGGGATGAGCGTGAAGCAAGAAATATCCTGCTGGGTGAAATCTGCGAGCGGCTCGGAGCCGCTCCTATACAGCATATCGGCAAGATACTGGTGATCTATCGTCCCAAGCCGGAAAAAATAAGCTCACCTGATACTACCCCTCTTCGCAATGAGAAGAAGTCACGCCGAACCAGACAGGGTTTACCGGGTGGTATCCCGAACTGATACGTTACTGCGCATTGCCCATCGAAAGATATGGATATGGCAATGCTCAAACATATCTGACGTCAAGAATCTCATACTCCCGCAATCCACCCGGCGCCATGACTTCGGCCACATCCCCGGGGTACTTGCCGATCAGCGCGCGAGAAATGGGAGAGCTGATGGAAATTTTTCCCTCCTTGATGTCGGCTTCGTCGTCCCCGACAATCTGGTAAGTTACCGTCGTCGCGTTGGCCATGTCCTCCAGATCGATCGTTGCGCCGAATACACAGGCGCCATCCGCGTCGAGCAAAGCGGGATCGATGACCTGAGCATTGGAAAGCTTGCTCTCCAATTCAGCGATGCGTCCCTCGATAAAACCCTGTCGTTCCTTGGCGGCTTCGTATTCCGCATTTTCGGAAAGATCACCGTGAGCGCGAGCTTCCGCAATCGCCGCGATAACGGCCGGACGCTGCACGGTTTTCATTTCTTGCAATTCAGCGCGCAGTTTTCCGGCGCCGACTACTGTTAAGGGAATTGTGCTCATAAGACTTTTATCACCACCTGTTTTGTATTCGGTTTCGTTGATCGATCTATTTCGCTAAATTTGCGGCAAGTCCGTTCCCTGCGCCTTGAACGGCACATTCCCATCTCCATCTGCATGAAAGGATGCCGCTGGCCTCACTCCTCGCAATCCGTGAAGTGTTTGTAAACTGTAGGCTTGCAACTCCTGCATGCTTGCCATGCCGATGCAGGCAGCGCGTGCGCCTGCCAGCGTAGTGTAATAGGTTACCCTTGCCTGCAACACGGCATGACGGATCGAGTAAGAGTCGTGAATCGCGCTCCGCTTGTCTTCCACAGTATTGATAATCAAAGCCATCTCACCGTTTTTGATCATGTCCACTATGTGTGGGCGCCCTTCCGCCATCTTGTTTACCGGCGTTACGGCCAGCCCGGCCGAACTCAGGACTGTTGCGGTACCACGGGTAGCATAAAGCGTGAATCCCAGTTGCGCAAGATTGCGTGCAATTTCCACCACGCGAGGCTTATCCGTTTGGCGGACGCTGATGAAGACTTTACCCGAGAGCGGGAGTTTTACGCCGGCGGCCAGTTGCGATTTCACAAACGCTTCGGCAAACGTTTGCCCCACTCCCATCACTTCACCGGTAGACTTCATTTCGGGTCCGAGTATGGTATCCACACCAGGAAATTTTATAAAAGGAAAGACAGCTTCCTTTACGGAATAATAGTAGGGAATGAATTCCTTGATCACACCCTGGCGTGCAAGCGTTATCCCCGTCATGCAGCGCGCAGCAATTTTTGCCAATTGCAATCCGGTGGCTTTGGATACGAAAGGCACGGTACGAGAGGCTCTCGGATTTACCTCGAGTACGTAAACGGTATCACCCTGAATGGCAAATTGCACATTCATCAATCCTACGACCTTGAGCGCGCGCGCCATTGCCGAAGTCTGGCGGCGTAGCTCATCCTGGATTGAAGCTGACAGGTTGAAAGGCGGCAACGAACATGCCGAATCGCCTGAATGCACACCGGCCTGCTCGATGTGTTCCATGATTCCCCCGATCAGCACGGTTTCGCCATCGCAAATCGCATCCACATCCACTTCCACTGCGTCGTTCAGAAAATGATCCAGCAGCACCGGCGAATCGTGCGAAACCTTCACCGCCTGGTGCATGTACCGTTCAAGATGTGCTTGCTCGTGGATGATTTCCATGGCTCGCCCTCCCAGTACGTAACTGGGACGAACCACCAGCGGATAACCGATTTCGCCGGCAGCGGCAATCGCTGCTTCCGCATTTCGCGCGATACGGTTTGGTGGTTGTTTCAGCCCAAGCTGATGCAGCATTTTCTGAAAACGCTCCCGATCCTCGGCACAGTCGATCATGTCCGGGCTGGTACCGATAATCGGGACCCCGTTAGCCTCGAGATCGCGCGCAAGCTTCAGCGGCGTCTGCCCGCCATATTGCACGATTACACCCAACGGCTTCTCCACCGCAACGATCTCGAGTACGTCCTCCAAAGTCAGAGGCTCGAAATAAAGCCGATCCGAAGTATCGTAATCGGTCGAAACCGTCTCGGGATTACAGTTGACCATGATAGTCTCGAAACCATCCTCGCTTAAGGCCAGCGCTGCATGAACACAGCAGTAATCGAATTCGATACCCTGACCGATACGGTTGGGGCCGCCCCCCAGTACCATGATCTTCTTCCTGTCACTCGGCAGCGCTTCACATTCCTCTTCGTAGGTGGAGTACATATAAGCAGTACGGGCAGCAAACTCGGCGGCGCAGGTGTCGACCCGCTTGTATACCGGACGCAGGCCGAACTGGTGTCGTCGGGCGCGAACTGCCTCCTGTGTCACATTCATCAGCTTCGCCAGGCGCTGATCGGAGAAACCGCTACGTTTCAGTTTACGCAATGCCTGCAGATCAAATGTATCCAGAGGTCTTCCGGCAACGGACTGTTCCTGCCTTACCAGATCTTCGATCTGGGCCAGGAACCAGGGATCGATACGCGTATGCTCGTGAATTTCGTCAAAAGCCATGCCGCAACGAAACGCGTCGGCAACAAACCAGATCCGGTCCGGGCCCGGATCAGCCAGCTCGGCTGCGATCGTTTCAATATCCGCCGTTTTCTCATCCAATCCGTCTACGCCGATCTCTAGTCCACGCAGGGCTTTTTGAAAAGATTCCTGAAAAGTTCGCCCAATCGCCATGACCTCGCCCACCGACTTCATCTGTGTGGTGAGGCGATCATTGGCCTGGGGAAATTTCTCAAAAGCGAAACGCGGTATTTTGGTGACGACATAATCGATGGAGGGCTCGAATGATGCCGGCATCGCCCCGCCGGAAATGTCGTTCCTGAGTTCATCCAGTGTATAACCCACCGCGAGCTTGGCCGCCACCTTGGCGATGGGAAATCCCGTCGCCTTCGAAGCCAGCGCGGAGGAGCGCGATACCCGCGGATTCATCTCGATTACAAGCATGCGTCCGTCCTGCGGGCTGATAGCAAACTGCACATTGGAACCGCCTGTTTCCACCCCTATTTCGCGCAACACCGCTATCGATGCATTACGCATGATCTGGTATTCCCTGTCGGTCAGGGTCTGTGCCGGCGCTACGGTGATGGAGTCTCCGGTGTGCACCCCCATGGGATCGAGGTTTTCAATGGCGCAGATGACGATGCAATTGTCTTTCGTATCGCGTATTACCTCCATTTCGAATTCTTTCCAGCCGATGACCGATTCCTCGATCAACAATTCCCGTGTAGGCGAAGCTTCCAGCCCGCGTTCGCAGATATCCAGAAATTCCTCGCGGTTGTATGCGATACCGCCGCCGCTACCACCCATGGTAAATGACGGACGAATAATAGCTGGATAACCTACCATTGCCTGTACCTGCAGCGCTTCCTCCAAACTATGGGCAATGGCGGAACGTGCCGAACTCAACCCGATACGGGTCATTGCCTGCTTGAATTTCTCGCGATCCTCGGCCTTGTCGATAGCGTCGCGCGAAGCACCGATCAGCTCGACACCGTATTTTTGAAGCACGCCATTCTTGGCCAGGTCGAGAGCACAATTCAACGCCGTCTGTCCGCCCATCGTCGGCAATAGCGCATCCGGGCGCTCGATGGCGATAATCTTTTCCACCATAGGCCAGATAATGGGCTCGATATAGGTGGCATCCGCCATTTCCGGATCGGTCATGATGGTTGCAGGATTGGAATTCACCAGGATGATGCGATAACCTTCCTCCCGCAACGCCTTGCACGCCTGGGTACCGGAATAATCGAACTCGCATGCCTGCCCGATAATGATAGGCCCCGCACCGATAATGAGGATGGATTTTATGTCGTTACGTTTAGGCATGGCTGCAGTGAAATTTTTGGGGTGACGTCGATACGCTGCCTCAGGAAACGCTGGCTAAATTCCATAAGAAGTGCGTTTCGGCAAAATCGGAATAATCGCAGGGCGCATTGCGGACAGTAGCCGGATTTCTCCCTCTGGTGGTGCCAAGGAATACAATGCAGTGAGCGCCCGTGCCGGACCTATTCAGGAGTCTCTTTCATATTTGTATTTCACCCGTTTTTTTCCATCAATCCGATAAATTTATCGAATAAATAATCCAGATCGTGAGGCCCAGGACTTGCCTCAGGATGTCCCTGAAAGCAGAATGCACGCTGGCCGATCAACTCGAATCCCTGCAAGCTGCCGTCAAATAACGACAGATGCGTAACGCGTGCATTCTTCGGCAGGGTATCGATATCCACCGCAAAGCCGTGGTTCTGGCTGGTAATCGCTACCGTGCCACTGTCCAGATCCTTCACGGGGTGATTGGCGCCGTGGTGGCCGAATTTCATCTTTACGGTCTTGGCCCCACTCGCCAACCCCAGCAGTTGGTGTCCCATACAAACACCAAAGATGGGTACCTCTTCTTCAAGCAATCTTCTGATTGTGGAAATTGCGTAATCGCAGGGCTCCGGATCGCCAGGTCCATTGGAAAGAAATACACCGTCGGGCCGCAGTGCCAGAATTTCGTCAGCGGTGGTTTGAGCAGGAAGAACCGTAACCTTGCAGTGGCGTTGCGCCAATTTGCGGAGCATGTTGCGCTTAACGCCAAAATCCACCGCGGCGACATGAAAGCGGGGGTTCTTATCGATCTGGTAATCGCACCCCAACCTCCATTCACCTTCGTTCCATTCGTAAGGCTGAGTGCAACTCACGACTTTCGCCAGATCCATTCCCATCAGCCCGGGAAATTCCCGGGCGCGTTTCAGCGCTTCAGCTTCATCGGGAAAACCTGCCATGATACAGGCTGACTGCGCACCTTTTTCGCGCAAGATACGCGTAAGCTTGCGTGTATCAATATCCGCAATCGCCACCACGCCATGTTGCCTGAGGTATTCCGGCAAGGTCTGGGTCTGTCTCCAATTACTTGAGACGAGGGAAAGATCCCGGATTACCAGGCCCGCGGCATATACGCGATCGGTGTTGCCGGATTCCACATCATCCGGATTGGTACCCGTATTGCCAATGTGCGGATAAGTCAACGTAATGATCTGCCGGCAATACGAAGGATCAGTCAGTATTTCCTGGTAGCCGGTCATGGAAGTGTTGAATACGACTTCCCCCGTACTGACGCCTTCAAGGCCGATAGAAATGCCGCGGAAAACTGTGCCGTCGGCGAGTGCGAGAACGGCATGCGGACGTTGTGACACGGGAGACTCCTGCGAATGAGACAAGACATGAAAATGGGACAAGCTGTCATTGTCCCATTTTATAAGTGCGAGATTATACTTCGAAAAGCGGCTTCAGTGAAACTGCCGCCGTATCATATGACCGCGAAGGCGTGAGCAGCATACCTGGCACAGGATTAATCGTGTAATCCCAGCACATCTTGCATATCAAACAATCCGCTCTGTCTGTCGGCAAGAAATTGCGCAGCACGCAGCGCGCCTTCGGCGAAAGTTGCGCGACTGCCAGCCTTGTGTGAAATCTCGATGCGCTCGCCTGTCCCTGCAAACATCACGATATGATCGCCAACGATATCTCCGCCGCGCACAGTGGCGAAACCAATGGTGCCAGGCGCCCGCTCGCCGGTATTGCCTTCACGTGCGTAGACCGCGATTTCGGAGAGCTCTCTGCCGAGCGCGCCTGCGATTACCTCGCCCATCTGCAACGCAGTACCGGACGGCGCGTCAACCTTGTGCCGATGATGGGCCTCGATAATTTCTATGTCGTAACCCGTGTTCAGGTTCAATGCCTTGGCCGCTGTCTCCAGCAGTTTGAAAGTAACGTTCACACCCACACTCATATTGGGAGCGAATACAATTGATATGTCTTTTGATGCGGCTTTGAGTTCTTCTTTTTGTTCAGCCGAAAAACCGGTCGTGCCGATTACCATTTTAACCCCCGCCGCACGGCACGCCGCCAGGTGCGCAAGCGTCCCTTCAGGCCGGGTGAAATCAATCAGCACATCGGTTGCCCGCAACCCCGGAGCAACATCATCGGTAATGGCAATGCCACACGGCGCACCGGCTAGCTCCCCCGCATCCCTTCCGAGAAATGGGCTCCCGGTACGCTCCAGCGCGGCGCTCAATTGCATGCCCGGGGCCTGGGCGATAGCCTCCAGCAAAGCTCGCCCCATCCGGCCCGAACTTCCAGCGATGGCAATTTTCAATGTCGTCATTATTCTAAATCCGGCGGTTGAACGGGAGGAGCGAGCTCACCAAAAAAGTGAAGCTCGCGAAGCACGAAAAATCCTTTTCGGTTATAGCGCTTAACTGAAAAGAGCTGAAAAATGAGCGATCAACTGCCGGATTCAGGTTTATCTCAGGAATCTTTTTTCGGATAACCCAGGGTAATCCTATTCTTTCGGCAGGTCTGCTTCCATATTACCCAAATCCGCTGCTGGCGACGGCACCAGCCTGGGACCGCGTTTTTCCGGCTCCGGCAAACTTGAAGCCTCATTCACCTTGGGAATTCCACTCGACGCAGCCATACTGGTGGCAGCAGCCGCCGTTTCGCCCTGGGCGGCGATATCGCTGGAACCGGGAATACTGGGTTCCTCTTTATTGGGAGCGGGAGTATCGGTCACTGCGTAAGTCACGGCTTGGGAACCGTCCTCCTTGCTCGACGCGGGGATATCGCCGGGGACTTGATCAGCGCCCTCCTTCCTGGTCATTTGAGCGTTGCTTTCTTCCTTGACCACGGGCCTGGTTGACTCGCCCGGCATGGAAGGCTCGGTTGACGGCGGTTGAACAAAAGCAAGCGAAGGCGTAAAAGTGCCATTTGTGCTCACCAGTTTATCGCCTTCAAAAAAAACTGCCAGATGTCTTTGTTCGACCAGCTTCCCCCTCTGCTCGAGGCGATATACATAATCCCAGCGGTTTTCATGGAAAGCGTCACTAATCATGGGAGAGCCCAGCGCAAAGCGTACCTGCGACCGAGTCATGCCGGGCTTTAGTTTGTTCACCATTTCCTGGGTAATGACATTCCCCTGCTGGATTTCGATTTTGTAGATCAAAGATGGAACAGACGAACATCCGGCGAGCAATAGCAAACCGACCAACGTGAGTATTCTTGCGCGCATCGCGACGACGTAGGTTTCCAAAGCGAACTCAACGTTATATGATACAGCAAATAATCTAATGGATGGATATAGAGCTATGAGTAAGCCAAACAATCTCAAGACCATGGGCTTGAAGGCCACGCTGCCGCGCCTTAGAATACTCAGTTTGTTCGAAAGCAGCACGGTGCGCCATCTCTCGGCCGAGGATGTTTACAGAACCCTCATCGGAGAAGGGGAAGACATCGGTCTCGCCACCGTGTACCGGGTGCTAACCCAATTCGAGCAGGCGGGGTTGCTCGAACGTCACCATTTCGAGGGTGGCAAGGCAGTGTTCGAACTTGCCAGCGACGCTCACCACGACCATCTGGTTTGCCTGCAATGCGGCAGGGTGGAAGAATTTTACGACGCTGAAATCGAGAGGCGTCAAATTAAAATCGCCAAAGATCGAGGCTTTGCCATACATGAGCACTCGCTTTCCCTTTACGCGGATTGTATTAAACCTGCTTGCCCGCATCGAAAAACCGAAGAAAAGGGCGGGAACGTGAAAAGTTGAGTTTAATTTTTTTCTGAAGCGCGCAGATTCAGGCTATAGTTATGCACTTGAGCGCTCTGGATATCGATTCTTCAGCCTGGAAAACGCTGAGATTCGGCTTGCTCCATTCACGGTCTGCTGAATTTACCGTGTTCCTCGTCCTCAACTGATTGGGGCAGTCTGTTCGATAAATCAACTTTCAAGGCATACGCGGTTATCAACCTGCCGTGCTCCCGCTGACCCCTTGGCAAAGCAGTTGACCAACGACCGCCTAAACATTACTGTTCAGCTTTTATTCAAATATTTTTTTGCTGTCACTCAACATTGGAAATTCAAGAAAGCATGAGCACGGAATTGACGGGCGCTGAGATTGCAGTGCGTTGCTTGCAAGAAGAAGGGGTAGACTATATTTTTGGCTACCCCGGCGGCGCCGTACTGTTCATTTATGACGAATTATTCAAGCAGGACAAGGTCAAGCACGTGCTGGTGCGGCATGAGCAAGCGGCGGTGCATGCAGCGGATGGCTACGCTCGCTCCAGTAATAAGGTAGGGGTGGCGCTGGTGACATCCGGACCCGGCGTGACGAACGCCGTGACCGGTATCGCCACCGCTTATATGGACTCGATTCCCCTGGTCATCATCAGCGGGCAAGTGCCAACCTATGCCATCGGATTGGATGCATTTCAGGAAGTGGATACCGTCGGCATCACACGTCCCTGCGTTAAACATAATTTTCTGGTTAAGGATATCACTGAACTGGCCGCAACCATCAAGAAGGCGTTCTATATTGCTTCCACAGGCCGCCCTGGGCCGGTGCTGGTGGATATTCCAAAGGATGTGAGCCAGCAGAAAACAGAATTTGATTATCCCGCGAACGTCACCATGCGCTCCTACAACCCGATCACAAGGGGACACGCCGGACAAATCAAGAAAGCGGTACAACTGATACTGGAAGCCAAACGTCCGATGATCTACGCGGGCGGCGGCGTCATCCTGAGCGACGCGGCGCCACAACTGACCGATATGGTGCGAATGCTGGGTTTCCCCTGCACCAATACCCTGATGGGATTGGGTGGTTATCCCGCAACCGACAAGCAGTTTGTCGGCATGCTGGGCATGCACGGCACCTATGAAGCCAACATGGCGATGCAGCATTGCGACGTGTTGGTGGCCGTGGGCGCCCGCTTCGATGATCGAGTCATAGGCAACCCCAAGCATTTTTCCAATGAAGACCGAAAAATAATACACATAGATATAGATCCTTCATCTATTTCAAAACGTGTGAAGGTGGATATTCCCATTGTCGGCAACGTCTCCGATGTCCTGGACGAGTTGATAAAATTAATCAAAGTGCGCAAGGGAAAGCCTGATCAGGTTGCTCTCGATGCGTGGTGGGCGCAGATCGATCTATGGCGCGCACGCGATTGCCTCAAGTATGACCGCGCAAGCTCGATTATCAAGCCGCAGATGGTAATTGAAAAACTATACGAGGTAACCGGAGGCAATGCTTTCATTACCTCGGATGTGGGCCAGCACCAGATGTGGGCAGCCCAGTTCTATAAATTCGACCTGCCGAGGCGATGGATTAATTCCGGCGGTTTGGGAACCATGGGCTTTGGTCTTCCGTCAGCAATGGGCGTGCAGTTTGCCCATCCCGGGGAAATGGTGGCTTGTGTCACCGGCGAGGCCAGCATCCAGATGTGTATTCAGGAATTATCCACCTGCAAGCAGTATAACCTGCCGCTGAAGATCATTAATTTGAACAATCGTTACATGGGGATGGTGCGGCAATGGCAACAATTTTTCCATGGGAATCGTTATGCTGAATCCTATATGGATGCACTGCCCAACTTCGTCAAACTGGCGGAGAGCTATGGTCATGTCGGCATGCAGATCGAACGACCCGGCGACGTGGAAAGCGCGTTGCAAGAGGCCTTCAAACTCAAGGACCGGCTGGTATTCATGGATTTCATAACGGACCAGACCGAGAATGTTTTTCCCATGGTGCCTGGCGGAAAAGGTCTCTCCGAAATGATTCTGGTATAAACAATGCGACATATCATTTCTCTCTTGATGGAAAACGAAGCGGGTGCGCTGTCTCGCGTAGCCGGCCTGTTCTCGTCACGTGGCTACAATATTGAATCGCTGACTGTCGCCGCCACCGAAGACCCGACCCTGTCTCGCATGACGCTCGTTACCGTGGGATCGGATGACGTGGTCGAGCAGATAACCAAGCAACTGAACAAACTCATTGAAGTGGTCAAGGTGGTGGATCTGAGCGAAGGCGATCATATCGAACGCGAACTTATGCTGATGAAAGTACGCGCGGTAGGAAAGGACCGCGATGAGATAAAGCGCATGGCTGATATTTTTCGTGGCCGCATCATTGATGTGACTGATAAATCGTATACGATCGAACTGACCGGCACCGGTTCCAAACTTGACGCATTTCTTGAGGCAATGGAGCAGGGCGCGATCCTGGAGACGGTGCGGACGGGCGCCTCCGGCATCGGCCGTGGTGAACGGATTTTGAAGGTGTAACAGCGCTCTGCGAAATAGCGGAATATTTCCGCTATCGCCGTGCCCTGACGTATTTCTATTTTTGAGCAGAAAGGAAACCATGAACGTTTATTACGATAAAGATGCCGACTTGTCGCTCATCAAGGACAAGAAGGTTACTATTGTGGGCTACGGCTCGCAGGGCCACGCCCATGCCAATAACCTGAGCGACTCCGGCGTGACGGTGACGGTCGGCTTGCGCAAGGGGGGAGCCTCCTGGAGCAAAGCGGAAAAGGCCGGCCTTACTGTAAAAGAAGTGGCGGAAGCCGTGAAGGAGGCCGATGTCGTAATGGTGCTGTTGCCCGATGAGCAGATCGGCGCCGTTTATGCAGCGGAAATCGAGCCCAATCTCAAGGAAGGCGCCACGCTTGCGTTTGCTCATGGCTTCAATATTCATTATGGCCAGGTCTCGCCAAGAGAAGATCTCGACGTCATCATGATCGCTCCCAAAGGTCCGGGCCATCTGGTGCGATCGACCTACACCCAGGGTGGCGGCGTACCGTCACTCATTGCCGTGCATCAGGACAAGTCAGGCAGGGCGCGAGACCTGGCGCTATCCTATGCCGCAGCCAACGGGGGCACGCGCGGGGGAGTGATAGAAACCAACTTCCGCGAGGAGACCGAAACCGATCTCTTCGGCGAGCAGGTCGTGCTGTGCGGAGGTCTTACCGCTTTGATTCAGGCTGGCTTCGAAACGCTGGTTGAAGCAGGATACGCGCCGGAGATGGCCTATTTCGAATGCCTTCACGAGGTGAAGCTGATCGTCGATTTAATCTACGAAGGCGGCATTGCCAATATGCGCTACTCCATCTCCAACAATGCCGAGTACGGAGACATTTCGCGCGGCCCACGCATCGTTACCGATGCTACCCGGGATGAAATGCGTAAGGTATTGCATGAAATTCAGACGGGTGAATATGCCCGTGAATTTATTCTGGAAAATCGTGCCGGCGCGCCCATGCTGAAAGCCAGCCGTCGCCTTGCATCAGCTCATCAGATCGAAACGGTTGGGGCGAAATTGCGCAGCATGATGCCTTGGATCAACAAGAACAAGCTGGTTGATCAGGCAAAAAACTAGGAAACAAAGGAACAGCGGCTGAATCAATACGGTGTTTTCACATCTTCCGCTTTGCTCGAGGCCTTGCAAAGCGGAAGCCGCCAGTTAAAACGACTGTCGCATCGCTGTCGAATTCGGGGGAAGCTTATGAAAAGTTGCCGGATTGCTTGTTAATGCGGATAGTCGGGCGCTTAATGTCGGGAATCTCCCAATTTCGGGTCCCGCACAGCTATTCGCAGCTACTGTTTACGACAAATTCATGAGCGCCTAACATGCATCAGTCTCCTATGGGATTGCACACATGATGCATGATCCTCATCCACGCCTCATACTCAAATCCAAACTGCGCCGTCGCGGCATTTATTTACTACCCAACCTGTTTACCACCGCGGCCTTGTTTGCCGGATTTTATGCCATCGTGCAGGCGATGAACGGCCGTTTTGAACATTCCGCGGTCTCCATTTTCATTGCAATGGTACTCGACGGTCTGGACGGCCGGGTAGCCCGGTTGACTCATACGCAAAGTGAATTTGGGGCGGAGTACGACAGCCTGTCCGACATGGTGTCATTCGGCGCTGCACCCGCATTGGTCATATACGAATGGGCCTTGAAAGGCATGGGTAAACTGGGATGGATTGCGGCGTTTATATATTGCGTCTGTGCCGCGCTTCGCCTGGCGCGTTTCAATACCAACATAGAAGTCGTCGATAAGCGGTTTTTTCAGGGACTACCCAGCCCCGCCGCCGCCGCGCTGATTGCAGGGCTGGTCTGGGTAGTGCTAGACTTTGGCATAGCGGGTACGGATATCCGATGGCTCGCTTGGTGTATCACCTTATTCGCGGGCCTCACAATGGTCAGTAATATCCCCTATTACAGCGGCAAGGAAATCAATTTACGCAAAACCGTGCCATTCGTTACCGTTTTGCTGCTGGCGCTGTTTTTTTTCGTTTTGATTCCAAGTCATCCACCGGTTGTGCTGTTCTGCCTCTTTTTGCTTTATGCCTTGTCGGGCTATGTCATGTGGATGTGGCGGTTCACCAAGAGAAAAAAAATACCTGATGGACCGCAGCCATGACCTCATTCGCGGCGCAGACTCTGACCGGTCGTCCCGCGTGGAAAGCGCTGGAAGCGCATTATGCGTCGGTTAAAGCCCTGCATCTGCGTCAGCTTTTCGCGGATGACCCCACACGCGGCGAGCGGTTTACGGCCGAAGCCGCCGGAATTTACCTGGACTATTCGAAAAACCGGATAACCGGCGAAACGCTCCGGCTGCTTGTCCGGCTTGCCGAGGAATGCAACTTGCGTGATCGCATCAACGCAATGTTTAGGGGCGATCCAATCAATTTGTCCGAGCAGCGTCCCGCGTTGCATATTGCCCTACGCGCACCGAAGGGTGAACAAATCCGTGTCAATGGCATTGACGTAGTACCCGAGGTGCAGGCGGTACTGGATCGGATGGGCGATTTCTCCGACAAGTTGCGCACCGGGCGGTGGCGTGGATATACCGGCAAGCGAATTTGCAATGTTGTCAACGTCGGCATAGGCGGTTCCGATCTCGGTCCGGTGATGGCCTATGAAGCGCTGCGTTATTACAGTTTGCGCGACCTGAATTTCCGTTTTATATCCAACGTGGACGGCACGGATTTCAAGGAAGCCACAAGGGATATCGATCCGGAAGAAACGCTATTCATCGTCTGCTCGAAGACCTTTACCACGAAAGAAACGCTCGCAAACGCCAATTCGGCGCGTGAATGGGTTCTGGATAAGATAAAAGACGACCGTGCGGTGGCCAGGCACTTTGTCGCTGTCTCGACAAATGCGGACGAAGTGGCCAAATTCGGTATCGATACGGGCAACATGTTCGGTTTTTGGGATTGGGTAGGTGGGCGCTATTCGATGGATTCAGCGGTCGGCCTCTCGACGATGATCGCCATCGGGCCCAAGAATTTCCGTGCCATGCTGGCAGGCTTTCACACCATGGATCAGCACTTCCTCACTGCTCCGATCGAGAAAAACCTGCCCGCCCTCATGGGGTTGCTTGCCATCTGGTACAACAATTTTTTCCAGGCACAGACAATTGCCGTACTGCCGTACGAGCAATACCTCAAGAGGTTTCCGGCTTATCTGCAGCAACTCACGATGGAGAGCAACGGCAAGAGCGTTACGCTCGATGGCGCCCGTGTCGATTACCAGACGTCGCCCATTGTCTGGGGCGAACCCGGCACCAATGGTCAGCACTCTTTTTATCAGCTCATACACCAGGGTACCCGCCTGATCCCATGTGACTTCATCGGTTTTTGCCAGACTTTGCAGCCACTGGGTAATCATCACGACTTGCTCATGGCCAACCTGTTCGCACAGACTGAAGCACTGGCATTCGGAAAGACCCCGGACGAAGTGAAAGCGGAGGGGATTCCGGACTGGTTATGTCCCCATCGAAGCTTCGAAGGAAACCGTCCAACCAGCACCATCCTCATCGAGCGCCTCACGCCTTACGCGCTGGGCACATTGGTAGCCCTTTATGAACATAGTGTTTTTACACAGGGATCGATCTGGAACATCGACTCGTTTGACCAATGGGGCGTCGAATTGGGCAAGGCGTTGGCCAAGCGCATCATGCCGGAATTGGAGAGTATCAGCGAGTTGCCGCTGAAACATGACAGCTCGACCAATGCACTGATACAACGCTACAACCAGCAAAAAATGAAATAGCTGCACGTCCCCCATCACGCGATCCCACCTTGCCCGATAGTTGGTATATGGAATAATAAGTTTTTTAATAACTCTGCAATTCAGCGGACTACAATACTTTCATATAGATAGCGATAGGCCGATTCTGCAAACGGCGGACACAAGAGCGGGAGGCTAAAAGTTTAAAGGGGCAAATCTTTTTCAGGCAAGCGTAGTGGCTTGCTCCACTGGAACCATGCATGACCCAACAAACGCAATCAGACCAGCTTTGTATCGATACGCTTCGCACCTTGCCGATCGATGCGGTGCAGCAGTCAAACTCCGGTTACCCCGGAACACCGATGGGCGCGGCACCAACAGCATATTGCCTCTGGCAGCGCTTTCTTCGCTACGATCCATGCGACCCCGAATGGCTGAATCGCCGCCGCTTCGTGCTTTCGGCCGACCATGCCTCGGCCTTGCTCTACAGCCCTCTCTATTTGACTGGTGTAAAAGCGACGAGTCCTCGTTATGACCAGGCTGCAGGCTGCCCGTCACGCTTGACGACCTCAAGCGCTTCCGGCAGGTGGGAAACCGCTGCACGGGGCACCCGAATGCGACTGGACCTCCGGTATCAAAACCGCTACCGGCTCGCTCGGGCAGGGCGTGAAGGGACGCTAAAATCCCGGTTGACGCTCTTGCGTCGGTTACCGGCACAGTGAAGAGAGGCAACATGACCGCTGAAAAAATTACTGAAAAGATCAGTCCGCTGGCGGGAAAACCTGCCCAACCGGCAATGCTGGTGGACGTACCCAAGCTTGTTACCGCTTATTACGCGCTGATTCCCGATTGGACGGTGCCGGTACAAAGGGTCGCATTCGGCACCTCGGGACATCGCGGGTCTTCACTGGAAGCAAGCTTCAATGAGTGGCACATCCTGTCTATCACCCAGGCGATTTGTCTGTATCGTCAACGGCAATGCATCGATGGTCCACTATTTCTTGGTATCGACACGCATGCGCTTTCTGAGCCGGCATATGCCAGCGCACTTGAGGTACTGGCCGCCAATGGCGTTGAAGTCATGCTGGCAAAAAACGGCGAATATACGCCTACACCCGCTGTGTCCCACGCCATACTGACGTATAACCGGGGACGGACGAACAGATTTGCGGATGGCATTGTCATTACGCCTTCTCACAACCCGCCTGAGAGTGGCGGCTTTAAGTACAATCCGCCGCACGGTGGGCCGGCGGGCGTTGAAATCACTGGCTGGATCGAATCCCGGTCCAATGAGTTCCTGGAAAAGAATCTGGCAGAAGTAAAAAGAATGCGTTTTGAAAGCGCGTTGCGCGCCTCTACGACGCACCAGCATGACTTTCTCAACACTTACGTGAACGATCTTCACAACGTAATCGATGTAGACGTCATACGCGGCACGAATATCAGCATGGGAGTCGATCCGCTTGGCGGCGCCGGAATTCACTACTGGAGTGCAATTGCGGACCACTACCGGCTTAATCTCGCGGTGGTGAACAACATTGTCGATCCAACCTTCCGCTTCATGACAATCGATTGGGACGGCAAAATTCGCATGGACCCGTCGTCCCGCTACGCCATGCAAGGCCTGATCAATTTGAAGGATCGCTACGACATTGCCTTCGCTTGCGATACTGACCATGATCGGCACGGCATCGTAACCCGAAGCGCGGGCCTGCTGCCGGCGGACCATTATCTTTCGGTAGCTGTTTATTATTTACTCCAGTATCGTCCAAAATGGGGTAACGGCATTGCGATAGGCAAAACAGTGGTGAGCAGTCAGATTATCGACAGGGTGACCGCGAAACTGGGCCGGAAACTCTACGAAGTTCCGGTCGGTTTCAAATGGTTCGCAAATGGGTTGTGCGACGGCTCGCTCGGTTTTTGCGGTGAGGAAAGCGCGGGCGCATCTTTCCTCCGCCTGGACGGTACGGTCTGGACGACGGACAAGGATGGAATCATTCCAGCGTTGCTATCGGCCGAGATCACCTCGCGCATGGGACGTGACCCCGGTGAGATATACCGCCAGCTTGAAGAAGAATTCGGCCATTCCGTTATTAAACGCATCGATGCACCCGCCACTCGGGAACAAAAAGGACTGCTGGCTAAACTTTCTCCAAAGCAGGTCCACTCCTCGGACCTAGCCGGTGAAAAGATAAAGGATATTCTCACCCGGGCGCCGGGGAATCATGCGCCTATCGGCGGCATCAAGGTTATCGCTGAAAATGGATGGTTCGCGGCGCGCCCGTCCGGTACCGAAGATATCTTTAAAATTTATGCGGAAAGCTTCCGGGGAACGGATCACCTGCATCATATCGTGGAGGAGGCGCAGGCAATTGTCGGTGATGCGCTTGCTGCAGCGTCGCATGGTGAACCCGCCTGAGACATTAATGAAGTAATTCGATTCCAGCCACTTTATCACCTTGGTTCAGCCGGGGGGGGAACTTAAATGGAAGTTGCTTGCTTGGTTCAGGCGTGTTCCCCCGGAGATGCGGGCGTAGAGAGGGATCGAAAATGTTTTGCTGAAATCCTGCTTTTGGTGGGGAAAGCAACTATTCCCGCTGCTCCTCAGCACTTCAATCCCAAATGGTGGCGGCAACGATATGGCTTCCGGTTCGCCGAAAACGAAACTCGTCATTTACTTGGCTATCATAGGCAATCTTGCGATCGCCTTGATGAAATTCCTGGCTGCGGCGCATACCGGCAGTTCGGCCATGCTGTCCGAAGGCATTCATTCCACGGTCGAGGTCGACACCGACAATCAACTATTGCTGCTCCTGGGCGTCAATCGCAGCCATCAGCCGGCGGATTCCCGGCACCCCTATGGATATGGCACAGAACGTTACTTCTGGAGCCTGACGAGGTAGCGCCGACGACATAATGAAAATCGAAAGGCGCAGGCGGAAGATATGCCGTACGTTCGAACCAACTTAGCGTGCACGGAATTCGATTCTTAACTGCAAGGAGGATCAAGATGCAAATCGGGATGATCGGACTAGGACGTATGGGTATCAACATGGCGGCGCGCCTGATACAAGCCGGAAGTGAATGCGTGGTTTACGACCCTCGCACCGAAGCTGTCCAGGAACTGGAGCAGAAAGGCGCCATCGGAGCGGACTCGCTGGAAGATTTGATCGCTCGTCTGGCCAAGCCGCGCGTGGTGTGGTTGATGGTGCCTGCAGCCGCGGTTGATGCAATTCTTTCAAAACTGGTACCTCTTGTAGAAGCGAACGACATTATCATCGACGGCGGCAATTCCTATTACCACGACGATATCAGGCGTGGCGCCGAACTACGGTCCAAGGGGATTCATTACGTCGACGTGGGAACAAGCGGGGGCGTTGCGGGCCGTGAGCGCGGATACTGCCTTATGATCGGCGGGGAAAACCGGATTGTCGATCATCTCGATCCGATCTTTGCCGCACTGGCGCCCGGGATCGGGGCAGCGCCGCGTACCTTCGGCCGCAACAGAACCGGCAGCACTGCCGAGCAAGGCTATCTTCACTGTGGACCGTACGGTGCCGGTCATTTCGTCAAAATGGTCCATAACGGAATTGAATATGGCCTGATGGCGGCCTACGCCGAAGGCCTGAATATCCTGCACAGCGCCAACGCCGGCAAGGCGGCACACGATACAGACGCCGAAACGGCGCCGATGCGCAATCCCGAATTCTACCAGTATGAGCTGGATCTTCCGGAAATCGCGGAAGTCTGGCGTCGTGGCAGCGTTGTGGCATCGTGGCTGCTCGATCTGACAGCGGAGGCCTTGATCGAGGATGCAGATCTCACCAAATTTTCGGGACGCGTGTCGGATTCGGGCGAGGGACGCTGGACCACGCTGGCGGCCGTTGACGAGGGTGTGCCGGTGCCGGTGATCGCTGCGGCGCTTTTCAGCCGTTTTGAATCCCGCGGCAATGCCGACTATGCCGACCGGTTGCTCTCGGCGATGCGGAAGCGATTTGGTGGACATGACGAGAAAAAAGGAACGAGCTGAGATGGACGAGGGAAATAAGCCAAACGACGGAGAAGCTGCGTCCGATGCGCTGGTGCTGTTCGGCGTGACGGGCGACCTCGCGTACAAGAAGATTTTTCCGGCACTTTATGCGATGTCAAAGCAAGGCTCCCTGGATGTACCCGTCATCGGCGTGGCCTCGTCGCCTTGGGATATCGCCCAGCTTCGCAGCAGGGTAGCGGAAGCTGTAAAACAGTCCGGAAAGATCGATGACCAGCCTGCGCTTGACAGTCTTCTTTCGTTGTTCCGATACGTTTCCGGCGATTACAATAATCCGGAAACTTTCAAAGTGCTCAAGCAGGCACTGGGAAGTGCCAAGCGGCCGGCGCATTACCTCGCCATACCCCCGTCTCTTTTCGCTACCGTTATAAAAAGCCTGGGTGCCACCGGCCTGGCCGATGGTGCCAGAGTCATCGTCGAGAAGCCGTTTGGACGCGACCTCGCCTCTGCACGCGAGCTCAACCGCACTGCGCGCGGAGCATTTCCGGAAAACTCCATTTTCCGCATTGACCATTTCCTGGGGAAGGAGGCGATAATGAATATCCTCTACTTCCGCTTCGCCAACTCGTTCCTGGAACCGATCTGGAACCGGAACTATATAGCCGGTATCCAGATAACGCTGGCCGAGGATTTTGGCGTAGAGGGACGTGGGGGATTTTACGAATCCGCAGGTTGCCTGCGCGACGTGGTTCAAAACCACATTTTCCAGATCATTGCGCTGCTTGCCATGGAGCCGCCGACATACAGGGGCTTCGGCGCGGTTCAAGGCGAAAAAGCGAACGTGTTCCGCGCAATGCGGCCGTTGAGTCCGGATGACCTGGTGCGGGGTCAATATGCCGGTTATCGCGAGGAAGCAGACGTAGCAAAAGACTCGGACGTTGAAACATTTTGCGCTTTGCGTCTATTTATCGACTCCTGGCGCTGGGGTGGGGTCCCCTGGTATTTGCGCTCAGGCAAATTTCTCGCCAAAACAGTCACGGAAGTTCTTGTCCAGCTAAAACCCCCGCCGCAGGCGCTTTTTGCCGACTCGATACCTGACCTTCGAACTTGCGGCGCCAACTACCTGCGCTTCCAGCTTTCCCCTGTTTCCACCATCGCTATCGCTGCACGCGTCAAACGTGCGGGAAAAGAATTTATCGGCGACAAGCGGGAACTCTGCCTGGTCGAAGAACATTTTGGACAGGAATTGCCTTACGAACGGCTGTTGCATGACGCCATGAGAGGCGACGGAGCGTTGTTCACGCGGGAGGATACAGTAGAGGCCGCCTGGGCAACGCTCGATGATGTCCTGAAGACACATCATCCAGTCATTCCCTACGCACGTGGAAGCTGGGGACCCGAAGCCACGGATGCGTTGATGGCACCCGATAATTGCTGGCACAACCCGAAGTAGGGAATCTGATATGAAACAAGCAACCAAGCCCTTCGATAATGACAAGCGGCTTAATACCTAAGCAAGTAGGGTTAACGCATTCTTAACATTTAGGCGACTGTTTTTTCACACCGGGCATGTTATTTTTAAATCGCATAACGTCATACCCATGCCCTTCATTTCAAGCATCACACTTTTGAGGACACTTACCATGAACGCACCATTGACTCGGTTATTACCGCTGGCATCGATTGTTTCCGCCCTTTTCCTCTACGGCCTGCCTGCAGCGCATGCGGCTCCCCAGCAAAGTCCCATTGATATCACTGCGGCGAATACAAAATTCGAGACGCTATCGCCGATGCAGTTTAACTTGAGCTCCGACACTACGCTAAACGTGATCAACAATGGTTCGCCTAATGAGTTCGCAACCGCCGCCAGAGCCATTGTTCCCGTTGGTGCTGGATCAATGACAGTGGATGGAGATACCTATCAACTGGCCCAGTTTCACTTCCATACACCCGCAGAGCATCTGGAGAATGGCAAGGTATTTCCCATGGAAATGCATCTGGTATTTGAAGACGCAAGCAAGCACATTCTCGTCGTCGGCCGGTGGATCGAGGTAGGTGCGTCCAATGCCGCGCTTGAACCCATTTTCTCCGATTTGCCCAAGACCACGACACAGACGCATGTTTTCAACCACTTTGATTTGAACGCCCTGCTGCCGACCAACCTGGAATCCTTCCGCTATGATGGCTCACTCACGACGCCTAAATTCGACGAGGGTGTAAAATGGATCGATCTCGCTCAGCCGCTGCAAATGTCCGCGGCTGAAATCAATGCGTATAGTTCGCTTTTCCCAAATGGCGACGCACGGGAGATTCAGGATCTTAACGGGCGCATCGTGCTCACGGATGTACCGGGCTTCGCCGCCGCGGTTCCCGAGCCGGAAACCTATGCCATGCTGCTGGTTGGGCTGGGGCTGATAGGCTTTGTCGCAAACCGCAAAAACGCACGCGTGGGCAAACCGGGGCTTGTCGGGTCTATTGCGTAAGCGCCCGAAGCCGGTTAAATACTATATGCGTCCACCATCACGAGATGGTGGACAGCCAACCCTCTTCCATTCCAATTTCCTGCTGATAATCTGATTTTCGCACTAACCCGGAACGCACGACTCTGTTCGTCACCCAATCCTTCTCGTCTTCTTTTCCTGTTTACCTTTGAATCTTTCGCTCATGTCAGGAAGCAGGAATGCATCAAGCATTCAATGGTTGGAACCTGAATGCTCCTCTCCCGATCCAACCTCCGCATTCGCTGGTTGTTCATTGCGGTTATGGCGCAAAATTTATGAACGTAAGGCTGCCAGTTGGGTCTACTTGCGTTAAGATTCGATAAACAGGCGTAATATTTCATTTTTGTCTTCTCCCGACCTGAATAAAAGGAACCTATGAAACATTCTTTCATTCTGAAAAACCCCGCAACCCGGTCTTTAATAATTGCCGGAATCCTGATTCTCGGCACGGTCGGAATATCCCACGCACAGACTACACAGACTGATATGGTCGCACAAGGTGGAGCCCATTTGCTTGCGCAGGCTGGCTCGAGCACCGGGCAGCCGGCTTCAGGCTGGAAAGATCCTGTAACAGGCCAGGCTACCACTCCCGAAGGTAATACTGCTGCGCCTGCTCAGGCTGCACCTGCCCAGGCTGCGTCGGGCCAAACAGATTCTTCATCAGGCTGGTCAGCAGCCGGGCAACAGACATCTGACTCGTGCCAGCACGCCACTCCCGAGCAGGAAAGTTTTCTCTGCAAGGTCGTGCGTATCCTGTATCGGGCTGAGTCGCCGCGCGGGCCTAACCGCGACATAGACGAAAACGTCTCTGTCGGCGGTGCTGGCGGTTGATTTTGCGGTCAGGGGATATCGGACACGTTGACGAAAGGAGAACTGACATAAAACATATTTTTTGCGCAAGAAAAAATGCAGCGGTTTGCTATATGTTGGTTGCTGCCATCATGATTCTCCTTCCGATAAATCCGCTTCAGGCGCAGACGGACGGAGAGCCTTCCGCGCCCCGGGAAGAGAACGGCAAGGCCACCTGTCAGGACGTTTCGCCGCCAGGAAGCGGAAATTCGACACCCGTGGAGGATGCGCCTGATCAGGCAAGCGCAACAAGCAAGACCTGTGAAGAGCAGGCAGCCACAAGCTGGACTACGCCGCCGAAGGAAAGCCTGCTTAAAAAAATTCTAAGAGTTCTCTACGGACCTAATACGCCTCCTGGCCCGAACACAGACGTGGATACGAATATTTCAGCGGGAGGAGCGGCGGGAGGGTAATTCCTGGTTAAGTTTGCAACTTGCAAAAACGGGATGAGATACCATGCTTCGAGGCGGGAGACGTTGCAACGAGGCATCGCGAGGCGGAGGGCAGCGAAGACTCCGGTTGGAAATTGCTACTAAAGCCATGCAATGATTAGTCGATGGAAATTTCGGAGCACCGTCTCCCATCTTGTTGCATGTTCAACAATCGAGTTATAGAGCAAAGTTGGCTGACAGCGAAAGCGCAATACGCCGCCGCGTGCTGCGGCAGCAGAACAAATTTCCATTATTTTTATTCCTTCAGCGTCGTGACTTCATCGATCTTATTGTCCTGATCGTATGAAACCTCGTATGCCATCTCATCGCCGCTAAAGATCGCTTCCGCGGGGGTACCGACAACCTCCCACAACCCGAATGTCGCTACATCGGCAGCGCCATGAACCAGCGCCCTGCCAGCTTTTGCTCCCGTGCTATAGCCTTGAACGAACTTGAAAATTTCGTATTTCCTTCCACTTCGCGTTTCTGACACGGCGGGCGCGCCAAATTCGCCAAGAAGCACGCTTCTGGGCGTCCCTACCCTGAACAAATCCACATTCTTCTTGTCCGGCTGGTCAATCGCCATGAACACGGAGCATCCGGAGCTAAAAAACAACAGTGCCGCAAAAAGAAATCCTGCCAGATGTTTGTACATCATGTCTTAACTCTCGATGGTCGACCTCGCGTTCTGCGCTCGCCAATTCCAGACCGCGTGCCTGCGATCCGGTAATAATGCAGCTTACGGCAAAGTATAAGACTAGGTTTGAATGCGGGTTTTTTACGGTAAGCCGGAGCTTATGCGGTCGCTTGTAAAGCGTACCAAGCATGACATAGACCTATTAATGCAAACCGGTGATAGCGATCATATCACCGTAAATTTACCCGCTACACACTAAACCTTCCAGGACACGATAACCACTAATGAATAGTGGTTTTGCATAATATCTTGACTAACTCTTCAGTTCTATTTACCATTCCTCACGCATTTTTCACATTCCCGTAACGTTTTTTTCATGGGTACGATGTTATTTTCGACTCAGCAAGAATTCCCAAAAAAACTCACAATCAACTGAGCGATTACCATGGCGGACATAGTTTCCAAGTAAGATATGAACATTTTTTGAATCTTCAAGTCTTCGCTGTTCAACTTTGATATCGGGAGTATCTATGAAGTTTCGTTTCCCCCTAAGTCTCTTGTCCTGCTGCCTGTTTCCGGCTTCTCTATATGCCCAGGCCATTGACCTTTATGTGGATACCAAGACCAAGCAGATCTATGCCGAACCGGGAGCCGACCGCGTCCGCATGGGCTCTTTCGAAAGAGTTCCAGATAAGCCAGCCACGCCAACCCCCAGCGCAGCAACAGGTCCATTACCTCCCGGTGTACAGGTCGGTCCCAACGTGGGTCAGGGCGTTCCAATGGGGCCGGGCGCCACGATAGCAGGTGTGAAAAAGCCGGAGGGCGGCTTCGGCTTCGCAAACTGGAAGGATAAAGATCCTTTCAAATGGAATCTGAACGGGGATGGAAGCCAGTACATCAAATTCGGTTTTCTTAACCAGGTTCAATTACGGTACGAACAAAATAATCCAGGATCATTAGTACAAGGCCAACCTGTGGACGATACAACGGATATCGGCCTGCGCCGGACCCGTCTCGTCGTACAAGGGCAACTTACCGACAGGGTATATTTTTACACCCAGTACGGGATGAATAACCAGAACTTCCTGACTCAGCAGAACGGTAATCGACACATCGCCGCGTACTTTCATGACGCCTTCGGTGAACTGCGTTTGACTGAGGGAAATCAAATGACCATAGGGGGCGGGCTTGGCATGTTCAACGGCCTGTCCCGCTTCAGTGCGCCCAGCGTCAGCACCATCATGACACTGGATGTTCCGCTTCTTGCTCAATACACGACGGAACGGACATCTTCGTTCAACAGGCAATATGGCGTCTACCTTCGTGGTCAGGTCAGCAAATTTCGCTATATGATAGCTGCGAACGATTCGTTTCCGATAACGACCGACGGAATAGCGAATGACGGTGCCATCAACGCGACGGTGGCCAATTTTGCCCAGGTTGGTCATCATAAAAATTACACCGGGATGTTCTACTGGAATTTCTGGGACGTTGAACCCAACACCAACCCCTACATGCAGGGTACCTATCTCGGCAAGAAGAGCATACTGAATCTTGAAGCCGGTTTTGCCACCCAGAAAGCTGCCATGTGGACAGGCACTGAGGCTAATCCTCAGTTTCATGACATGACTCACTGGTCGGTTGCCGGTTATCTGGATGCACCGTTGGACAAGGAGAAGGAAACCGCCATATCCGCTTACGTCGGATACTTCCACATGAACTATGGGCCCAATTATCTTCGCATGAACGGAAATGGCCAGAATTCGGCTAACGGATCAGGCCCAGGCGTCAGTAGAAATGGTCCCGGCAATACTTACCCAATGTTTGGCACGGGCGACATGTGGTACGCGCAGGCGGGGTATCTGTTGCCTAAAAACTTGCTTGGATCAAATAACGGCCAACTGCAGGTCTACACGTCGATAACAAGCGCAGGCTGGGACGCACTCCACGATCAGATGAACGTCTTCGCCGGCGGCGTCAACTGGCTGCTACACGGCCATAACAGTAAAGTCACCTTTGATTATCAGAACAGGCCCATATTCCGCGCCAACTCAGCCGGCGATATCGTTAAAACTTCCAGCAGAGGGCAGTTCGTATTGCAATATCAGATTGCCTTCTAGTCGATTTTTCCCTCCTTCACTCAGCCCCAGGTGCAGCCACAATGGTTCAGGCTCACTTGGGGTCATTCCTTCCGTATTTCTTTCTGATACAACACCTAATGCCTAAAAATCGGATTCCGCCGATCGCTGCCTGCTCATACCCGTAATTTTACGCAGCCTGGAATAAAACCAAAAAATCTGGCCGCCTCTTCTTGCTTCCGATTCGAAATTCGCCTATTCGGTTGCCTCGCCACCCCGCTTCTCTTTTCGTTCTGACTTGCCCGCTTGTAATAAGTTCAATTCAGTCTAATCCCGCGAATACCTGAAGCTAGCGCAGAGAAGCCGCGCCGCCCTAAGTGCCCTGCACGTCCAGATAGAAAACTCGCTCGCCTGTGTTGTGTTTTATCCTCAATCCCGCAGCGGGCCGCTCATTTTTCAGCTGAGCACTATAACCACAACCGAAAAGGGATTTTTCATATCCTGTGAGCTTCACCTTTCCGTCCAGTTGCCGGATTCAGGATTATGCATCAGGGGATTGTGAAGAAATCGTAAGTACGCTGGCGAACAGAAGCATTGTGCCGGAAGCGTAGCATTCCATCATTCTCCTCGGCTTGGCCGAAAGCCCAGTTGCCCCAAGACGAAATCAGCCATGGCGCCTGCGGGGTGTTCGCGTCGATCGCTGGTAGAGTTCGACAGAATATGCACGGCGCGCCAACCGCCCGACAGTGCTGGAAACCTACACCACCGCTGTCGCCCCGCGTTACTTTTAAACAGGCCAAAAGATACGCGGCTGGACTCGCGCAGCATCATCAAGTCTTCCGATCTTGTAAAAAAATGGGCCTATGCGGATAAACCGAGTATCGAACCGCGTTCCGATAAGCCTTATCGCCATCATGGAGAACAATCATTTTTTAATTGCCTAGCCGGAAAATGAAAATTATCAAGTCGAAATTTTATTTTCATGCAGCCTCAAAACAGGCATCAGAACTGGCGGCACGGGTGGTCGTTATCTCCGCCACAGTGGCAATACTGGCACCCGCAGCGAATGCAGCGGACGCACCGCTAAATTATTTCCTGCACAGTTATGGGCCCGCGTCCAGACCGACAATGCATCTCGGATGGGTGCTCGCTGGGCTATCGGTACTAGTATTCTCCATTATCACCCTATTGCTGCTGGCAGCTTTGCTCCGCAGACGTCCCGCCATGAACCCGCGCACACTCGGCCGTGAAGGCGAAGGGCTGGGGTGGATATATATCGGAACGGGAATTTCCACCTGCATATTGTTTGGCCTGGTTATTTATTCCCTGATGGTGCTGAACGCCGTCGCCAAGCCGACGCAAAGCCCAACCATTACGCTGACCATTACGGGATATGACTGGTGGTGGAAAATCGAGTATGACCATGATGATCCATCGCAACGCTTCATCACTGCCAATGAGCTGCATGTTCCGGTCGGGCAACCTGTCCTGATCAAGCTGAAAAGCGCCGACGTCATTCACGCATTCTGGGTACCGAAGCTCGCCGGCAAAACACAGATGATCCCGGGACTCACAAATCAGCAATGGATCCAGGCCGATGTGCCGGGCATATATACCGGGCAATGTGTCCAGTTTTGCGGCGCCGGTCATGCTCACATGGGTTTCGAGATCGTTGCGGAAAGCGCTCGCGATTTTAAAAAATGGCAGAACGCCCAGCGGCAAACCGCTTCACTTGTTCCGATGACGGATGAAAATCCGGGGCACAAACTGTTCATGGATCGTTGCGCCGGTTGCCACACGATTCGGGGAACCCATGCCAGCGGCCGGCATGCGCCCGATCTGACTCACTTGAACTCACGACGCCGGCTTGCAGCTGGATTATTAACGAACTCGCCTGAACATCTGATGAACTGGGTCGTCAACGCCCAACAGCTCAAACCGGGGTCACGCATGCCCAGCATTGCGTTATCGGAATCCGAAAAGTCCGCACTGGCGTTATTTTTATCGGAATTGGACTAAGAATGTATGGCTACCTCTGACATGCCGCATAACCCAGCGGACAATCATATCCACAACGCCCATTCAGGCGATGACCGCCTGAGCCGCGTGCCTGATTTTGGCCGCGCACCGATTGGTTCGGCTGCCGAAGCGCAGCTCGCCCATATCTGGGAATCGGCCCCTGGTTGGCGCGGCTCGCTCTCCACGGTCGATCATAAGACGATTGGCCTGCGGTATATCGTCACGGCGTTTGTTTTCCTTCTGATCGGCGGCGTCGAAGCCCTGATCATGCGTGTGCAGCTCTCCGGACCGGGCCTTACACTGTTGACGCCGGAACAATACAGCCAATTATTCACGATGCACGGCGTGACGATGATCTTCCTGTATGCCTTGCCGATATTGTCGGGATTTTCCAATTATCTCTGGCCGTTGCTGCTGGGCTCGCGTGACATGGCATTTCCCCGCTTGAATGCGCTCTCTTACTGGGTCTTCCTGTTTGCCGGCATATTCATGTATGCGAGCTTCCCTATCGGCCAGGCGCCGAACGCCGGTTGGTTCAACTATGTTCCCTTTGCGGGCCCGATCTATAACACCGGCCCCAATATCGATGTCTTCGCGCTCGGCATGGTGCTGCTGGGAATATCGACGACTGTCGGATCGGTCAATTTTGTGGTTACGCTATTCCGGATGCGGGCGCCGGGCATGACAATCAATCGCGTACCGATCCTGGTCTGGGGCACGCTCACCGCATCCGTAGCCAATCTGCTGGTCATCCCCGCAGTCAGCCTCGCGTTTTTTCTTCTGTGGCTAGACCGTCAGATCGGCACCTACTTCTTCGACGTGGTCAACGGCGGTAAGCCGCTGCTGTGGCAGCACCTCTTCTGGATATTCGGCCATCCGTGGGTTTACGCGATTGTGCTTCCGGCGATGGGCATCGTTTCGGACGCATTGCCCACGTTTTGCCGCCGCCCTCTGGTGGGTTATGCCATGATGGCCCTTGCTACCATGGCGACCATGCTGCTTGGATTCGAGGTATGGATCCATCATATGTTCGCCACCGGTTTGCCGACTGTGGCCCTATCGATTTTCGGTGCCGCCAGCATGGTCATTTCAATTCCAAGTTCAGTCGCGGTATTTTCGTGGATTGCAACCATCTGGCTTGGAAGGCCGGTGTTCAAGACGCCGTTTCTGTTCTTTGCCGGATTTGTCCTTCTGTTTGTCATCGGCGGCTTATCGGGTGTGATGACGGCAGCCGTATCGCTCGATTGGCAGCTTAACGAAACCTACTTCATCGTCGCACATTTGCATTATGTGCTGCTGGGAATCAACGTGTTCCCGGTCATCGGCGGCATCTACTACTGGTTTCCCAAATTCACCGGCCGCATGATGGATGAAAAGATGGGCAAATGGAGTTTTTGGGTCATGTTCATCGGTTTCAACGTAGGGTTTTTTCCGATGCACATATCGGGTCTACTGGGCATGCCGCGCCGTATCTACACCTATTCATCGCGGATGGGTTGGGATACGGTCAATATGATCACCTCCATCGGGTCTTTCGTATTTGCCCTTGGTGTCCTGATTTTTCTTGTCAATGTCGCGATCAGTCTCAAGCGTGGCGCTCGGGCAGGCCCAAACCCATGGGATGCCGCCTCGCTGGAATGGTCCATCCCTTCGCCACCCCCCGCCTATAACTTTGCCGTCATTCCCGTTGTCGCAAGCCGGCATCCGCTATGGGAGGGCCGCCTTGACGAACACGGCGAAGACGGGAATCGTTCGAGCCTTGAAGAAGGCTATCTGCTGACGGAAGGGCGGGAAACGCTTGGCACCTCTCCGATCGATGCGGTACCGGAGATCATCCTGAAGATGCCCGATGACTCCTATGCGCCCTTCTTTGTCGGGTTGTTCGTTTCACTGGTGTTCGTTGGCATGCTGCTTCACTGGTGGAATTTCACCGGACTGATGATTATATCGACCATTGCCGCGCTTATCGTCTGGATGTGGCCCAGAAAAACGCTTGCTCAACGCCTGCCTGACGCACCACGGCGGGAAGCCCATGGTTAACGCCGATCAATTGCTGGTACAACCACTGCCCGTAGGGAGCAAGGGCAAACTATCGGGTGGGTGGTGGGGCGTTCTGGCGCTGATCGTGACGGAGGGATCGCTATTTGGATATCTGCTGTTTACTTACTTCTATCTTGCATCCCAAGCCGAACACCATTGGCCGCCGGCAGGTTTGCCCGACTTGCTCCTGCCCAGCATAAATACGGCGATTTTGCTTCTGAGCAGTGTCTGCGTTTGGGCAAGCGAACGCTGCATCCGGAAGAAACAGGTCCAGTGGGCCATGGCGGCGATGGCGCTCGCAATCGTGCTGGGGGCCTGTTTCGTTGGAATTCAGCTCAATGAATGGGATAAAAAAACGTATGGCATGACTTCAGATCTGTATGGATCGCTGTATTTCACGATCACGGGGTTTCACCTGCTTCACGTCGTCATCGGGCTGGCCATCCTGTTGCTCCTGCTGATGTGGATATCGTTCAGCTACTTTAACGAGAAACGCCATATTGCCGTCACTATCGGCGGGGTGTACTGGCACTTTGTCGATGTTGTCTGGCTGTTCGTTTTCACTACCCTTTACCTGGTTCCTTACCTCTGAAATTCAAATGAGCTTTACCGGCAAACAGGACATAGCAAAAGAACATCGTGCTCCTACCCACGATTCGGTGAGTACATACAGAACATTGCTGGCACTTTTTGGTGCACCAACGTTCTGGGTAGGTCAGATGTCTTTAAGCGAACCGCTTGCCGCCTATACTTGCTATCCGCATCAGGTTCCGCTCTCCACCCCGTTGCTGGCCGACTTGTCGGCAATCCTGGCAATGATCAGCCTGATTTGCCTGGCGGGTGGCTTGCTTTCGGGATATGTCGCGTGGAATCTATGGCGACGGGCAAGTCATCGGCCAAGCGTGTCAGGAGCAGGAGAACACGCCTTCGAAGCAGATGGAGGGCAGACACGATTTCTGGCAAGGCTGGGAACAATGTCGAGTTTCGTGTTTATCGTCGCAATTTTATTTACTGCGTGCGCCGTTTTATTGGTGCCGCCGTGCAGTGCGTGGATTTAACAGGATGAAGATATCGGGAATGACATTCAGGGATTCAATAAGCCGGGCTTTAGCTGCAAGTCGTTCATGGGCTGCATGGGTTGCCTCGATTGCCTTAGGGGGGATGATTGTCGCAAATGCCCAGGCTGCCGATCCCGAAACCATCGCCCTTGGCGAATATCTTGCCAAGGTGGCTGATTGCACCAGTTGCCATACAGCCGGGCCGCATCACCCTCCTTTTTCCGGTGGCCTGCCGATCAATTCGCCTTTCGGGGTTATTTATTCAACGAATATCACACCAGATCCGGCCACAGGCATTGGCAGATACAGTTACGCCGATTTTAGCCGTGCCGTTCGCGAAGGCATCGCCAGGGACGGCAGACGCCTCTATCCGGCTATGCCTTATGCCTCGTTCGCAGCAGCAACGGACAACGATATGCAGGCGTTATATGCTTATTTCATGGAAGGAGTGAAGCCGGTTCGTCACACGCCCCCCCCGACAAGACTCATTTTTCCCTTCAGCCAGCGCTGGGGCCTGATGTTCTGGAGCGCGGCATTTGCCAATCAGAAAACGTACCAGCCGCGCACCGACCGCGATACGCAGTGGAATCGCGGCGCTTACCTGGTACAAGTTTTGGGCCACTGCGGTGCCTGCCACACGCCTCGTGGCCTGGCTTTCCAGCAAAAAGGATATTCGGAATCATCGCCGGACTACTTGAGCGGCGCAGTGATAGATAACTGGTTTGCCGGAAACCTGACTGGAACAGATGCATCAGGTCTGGGCAGATGGTCGGAGGCAGAAATTTCCACGTTCCTGGAAACTGGCCATAGTGGACATAGTGTCGCCTTTGGCAGTATGGTCACCGTTATCGAAAACAGTACTCAACATTTACATAAAGCTGATCTGGATGCCATTGCGCACTACCTTAAATCCCTGCCGGCGAAGAAGGGAAAGACGTCCTATAAACCGCTCGTTATGCAAGGCCGACTCATCCTGACCGGGGCCATCCCGAGCCAATTTGAACGTCCCGGCGCGGGCCTCTACTCGGGCTTTTGCGCCAAATGCCATCGAGGTAACGGCACAGGCAAGTCCCCGCAAATTCCGCGGCTTGGCGGCAACGCGATGGTTCTCTCCGAAAACGCGTCGTCCCTTATTCGCCTCATGCTGGAAGGGGGAAAAGCGCCGCTGACGAAACATGGGCCCAAACCGAAAAAAATGCCCAGTTATGAAAAAAAGTTCTCCGACCGCGAGATAGCGGACGTCCTTACCTTCGTACGCAATAGCTGGGGGAATGCAGCGCCTGCGGTGACAACGCGCGATGTATCCTTATTGCGAAAAGCGCTGCGCGACGATCAGCTCCCGCAATCGGCACCGTGACCGGTTCCATCGTTTTTTCGATGGACGCAACGCGAAGGACATGGTGCCTATGGTAAAGAATCTGGAAGAGGACAGGTGGAGCAGTTATCGAGAGAAGCTCGGACAGCGGTTTAGCCAGGATAAGATCGTGATACGAGCGCAGGAAATTCGATTGCTGTAATTGCTTATCCAGTGATCATTTGGTCCTCTTACGGATTTAAAGATGCTGTGATGGACGATCAATCAAAAATCAGGTCGGTATCTATTGAGAGGACTGTGGGAGATTTAAACCAGCTCTCACTAGGGCTAGCTCTAGTGGGAAATCGGCCCTGCTCGCTCACCCCTGCCTTCATTAAAGCTCGAGCAGCAAAAGTGAAGGGGATACCATTTTTGGCGTACCCCGAAGGAACTGCAGTTAGGACTTTAAGGTCCGTAATATATAAACAAAATATTATGATAACAATCAAAACATGTGACTTTTATTTATAGTAATACTGAGTACAATTATGAAGCTTCTTCATGCATTGTGCATCAGGGTTCCACCTAGAAACCAGAGTTTCCCTAATGTTCCAATGTCATGGACCGCATCAGGATGGAGCGACTTTCACTTCATCCATTTCATTGGAGTCTGCCTATCATGCAAAAAGAAATAAGGAAGTTTGTAGCGGCTATATCCACGCTGGGCCTACTAGCGAGCTGCTCGGAGACCGGTGTAATCGAAGCAAAAAAGGAAGACACGAGTGTGTCCGCACAAAATATCAGGCCTTTTGTCGACCACGACGGCCTCGCCAGACGGTATGAAAACCGGGCCAGGACACTGCTGGAAATAGCGGCGGAACACGAGAAACGGCTCCAGTATTACGAGGACAAAAGCTACCTCTACGGGAGACAAGAGCAGGATTCACACGCGCATGCCATCGCCCTGGTGCAAAAATACAAGCTGGCGGCAGAGAAAGCCACCGAATCTGCTTTTCACCACAGGATGGTGTCGCAACTCGCGAAACGCGATTATATTGCTTCGAGCGCGCCACATTGATTTGGATTGCCCCAAGAGCTCAGCGGTGAACCCGGCTGGAACTGGATGCACGGCCCCCGTTTCAGCAAAATTTGAATAGTGCCTGGAATGAATCAATGAGCGGCAATTCCATGTTTTTTGCGCAGTTCCCTGTCGTATTCGTCAATTATAGTTCTTTTGAATGCCACTACATATTGAAACACCGCTAATTGAATCCCATTTGATCAGCCATAAAGTGGGTCAATCCATTTGGTTGAAAATGGAGTCCGCCCAACCATCCGGTTCTTTCAAAACCCGAGGAATCGGCTATGCATGCGAAGAATATTTAAAACGAGGAGCAAAACGCTTCATTGCGTCATCAGGCGGGAATGCGGGGCTGGCAGTTGCTTTTGCTGGACGGCGCCTTTCGGTACCTGTAATCATCGTGGTACCTGAGACAGCTTCAAAGCGGGCGGTGAATTTGATGTGTTTAGAGAATGCGGAAGTTATAGTCCAGGGGAAGTCTTTGGACGAAGCGCACCGATTTGCACTGTCACTCATGCAACCTGACGATGCATATATACATCCTTTCGATGACCCGCTGATTTGGAGAGGTCATGCCAGCCTGATTGATGAAATATTCCGTGCTGGTCTGAAGCCTGACGCAATCGTTCTGTCAGTTGGGGGCGGCGGCCTCCTGTGCGGTGTTATAGAAGGATTGAAGCGGAATGGAGGGGCCGATGTGCCTGTCATCGCTGTTGAAACTGAAGGTGCGGACTCCTATGGGAAATCCTTAAACGCGGGATTCCTTGTCGAGCTTGCAAACATATCGAGTATTGCGACGACGTTAGGAGCGCGCATGGTTTGTGCACAAGCATTGGCATACTCAAAAAATCACCGAATCGAAAGCGTTGTGTTGCCGGACCAGATGGCCGTTTCTGCTTCCTTGCAGTTTTTGCAAGACCATGGAATTGTCGTTGAGCCTGCTTGCGGCGTTGCGCTCGCTGCGGTGTACGAAAAAGTTGCAGCGTTATCAGGGTATAAAACGGTATTGGTTATCGTATGCGGCGGCGTTGGTTCTACCGCTGATGACTTAGTCGAGTTGGCACGTGTGGAATGTGACGTAGCAAAATGTTAAGTATTCAATGTGCCTTATTTCCAGGAGGACAAGGTAGAAAACGTTTGGTAAGAACAATTAATTTATTTTCCTGTTTTACCCTTGATAACCTATTTTATCGTGTGTTTTAAATTGATAAATCTAAGCACCAGCAAGCAATGTCGAAAGAAAAAGGAATTCCTGGCAACACAATGCATCGATCTGCTTGCGAAGATTTTCATGCTGACTTTTGTCGTGTGTTCCCAAGCAAAGGTAGTAATTTTTGCCCTCGTGCTGCGCATAGATGATCCATTCACCAGTTAACGCTGCGGCCGTAGTCAACTGCATCCAGTTGCCGTGTACCACATCATTCGCGATTGCCTTGCAATCTTCGAGTGAGATGTAGCGCTCTTCACCAGCTTCCTGCGCTTCGCGTATACGTTGTTGGAAAGATGGCAAACCATGTTTTTTTAGCCCTTTTTTAGATTGAGCGCAATTGCGCCCACTCCATCCTCTAAGTAGTGCTTATGCCATAGTCCTTTTAATGGTGGATATTCGAATTGAGTAGGTGGTTTTAGCCGACTTGGGTTTCTAACGCCTTCTAAAGTTTGTATCTCATGTACAACCTTTGCTGGATTTAAACGATTTGATGTAGCACCACCGAATAGACCAAGCACCAGAAGAATGCTATATCGGCCTGAGACTAAAGGCTCAAGGCCAATGAAATTGGCAAAGCCGGTGATAACCGTAGTCATATCCTCTCCATTCGCTGCTGTAAGAGTATATTTTTTACCTGTCATTGGTTGTCCAATAGATTTGATTTTCATCAATTAAATTATCTAAACACATGACTGCTTGGTCAGTTCCAAAGGCGGTTCCGAGATCAGGGAAATGAATCTCTAGTTTCTCATGCGAAACTTTTAGCGCTTGAGAGGTTCGCTGCACGAACACGGCTTTACTGGGTTGCGCTTCGCTTCATTCCTTCGGAACGGCTTTGCCGCCCTTTCAATCCTCTCTTCTTAACGGCTCAGCTTCGCTCATCCGTAGCGCACTCCGTTTGCGATCTTGGGATCATGGCTGCGCCATCATCCCGCCAACAGCAACAACGAGCAGCCACGGCCAAGCATTGCCCGACTGTCACAGACCACGCCAGCCGCTACGCGGTACGCTTTGCCTGTCATGGTCTGTGATCCTGCCCCTGTACCAGGTGCAGGCCGCAGGCAACTCAAACCCATCCAAGACGGTGCAGCCAGCTCTACCCGTTGCGTTATCCCCCCAAGTCCCCCGAATCTCTGCGAGGGGGACTTGGGGGGGATAACCAGAATGCAACGGGCAGGAATCAGCGGCTCGTTGCTTCACCGTCAAACCTACCCCACCCATTCCCAACCCTTGCCCGTGAAGGCAAGGGTTTTCCCCACCACCGCCGCCCCAGGGCGGCCCGAGGAAGTCCGAGCGAAAGAATGTGTTTATCAACCCAAAATCGCGAGGATTCCAGAAGCATGAAAACCACCAGCACCCCTAAGAAAGATATGTACGCACAGATCACGGAAGAGATTATCGCCATGTTGGAAAGCGGTAAAAAAAGTAATATTACTTGGGCACGAACCGGCAACAGCTTGCCCCGTAACCATAAGACCGGCGCAGCCTATCAAGGCGTAAACGTGCTTTTGTTATGGACAGCAGCCATGACCCACGGCTATTCAAGTGACCGCTGGCTGACCTACAAACAAGCCGCAGACATGGGCGGCCAAGTTCGCAAAGGTGAAAAAAGCGTTTCGTGTGTTTTTTTCAAGACGATTGAACGCGAATCGAGCAAAGGCGACGCCGAGAAAACCGAGTCGGCACGGATTATCAGCCCGTTCTGGTTGTTCAACCTTGACCAGATAGACGGCATTGAAAAGCCACAGGCCATTGCGCCCCTTAACGAGTTTCAGCAGATCGATGCAGCCGAGAGCGTTTTAAGGCATTCGGGCGCAGTCATCCGCGAACAGGGCGACAAGGCGTTTTATCGCCCTTCGACCGATGAAATTTATTTGCCGGAACGCACCCGTTTTTCATCAGAGATCGAATTCTACAGCGTAGCCCTGCACGAACTAACGCATTGGACCGGAGCCAAGCACCGTTTAGCGCGTGACTTCGGCAGCCGATTCGGTACAGAATCCTACGCTTTCGAGGAATTGATTGCTGAGCTTGGAAGCGCTTTTCTGAATGCTGAACTTGGCTTTGCCGCATCAATGATTCCGAATCATGCCGGGTATATCGAATCATGGTTGAAGGTGCTGAAAAGCGACAAACGCGCAATATTCACCGCAGCCAACCAAGCCAGCAAGGCACACCGCTATATCATGGATTTAGTGGAAGGCAACCAAAGCGAACAAAAAGCCGCTTAACCAAGGAGAGGGAACCATGCCAGTCATAAGCACGTTTTATGGGATTATAATTCAGATGTATTGGCGCGATCATTCGCCGCCGCATTTTCATGCAAGATACGCAGGGGAACAAGTAGCAATCGACATACACACCTTGAAGATACTGCAAGGTGAAATGTCGCGACGAGCGCTGGTACTAGTGCTGGAATGGGCGCAGGAACACCGCGACGAACTCATGGAGGATTGGGAATTATGCACACAACGTCAGTCACCAAAGAAGATATCGCCTCTTCTGTAGTTCCCCCCATACAAGTCGGGGGGATGCCTTGGGACGTAATGGCAGTCAAGGCGCTTGATGGCTACCGGTTCCATGTTCGTTTTGCTGATGGACTGGAAGGCGAAGTCGATATGGCTGAGATGGTACATGCGCCCGACGCCGGTATTTTTGCCGTGCTGGCCGACCCGGATTTATTTGCCCAGGTGTACGTCGAACTTGGTGCAGCAACCTGGCCGGGTGAACTTGACCTGGCACCAGACGCCATGCACGACGAGATCAAAAAAAACGGAGTTTGGAGGCTGAAATAAAAAGTGCAGCGCGGCCAAGGCCGCGCCTGACCGCCTGCTTTCGACCGAGAATAACTGCATCTATCCACTTCCTCAAACCAGAGATAAACTTACATCCGTTTCGTCAAGCTTCCATGCCCCAGCGGTGAAAAGGCCGATGCCAGGGACCAAAAGAAGTACAGTTATCAATGATATCTGCAACCGACGACTTCATGGATTGTCGGTCAGTCGCAGTTAATTCTGGATCGCGCCGATCAAATGCAGGTCGGCAGGGATAAATGCAGGTTCAGTTGCAGCTAATCCCGGTTTGCGGGGATAGATACTTGCAGTTATTCCTGGCTCAAAATCAGGCTGAATACTGGTTGACGCTGTTTCAAATACAGGTCGTTACAACTAGCGTAACCATAACTCCGTTCTCACATCCCGACTCTACCCCTTTCTTGAGACGACCCCCTACTTCTATCAGTGCCCGGAAAATACAAGCAATTTTTGATGAGTTTGACTTGTATTAATCGCCTAGTTTGCTAGTCTGAAATAAGCATCCAATGGTGCTCACTGGAATATGTATGTGTGACACAACCTTCCTTTTTAATGCTGTTTAGGCCAGCAATATTGCGCAAAATTGAGTAGATTGGCGCGTGTAAATCCGCCTTCCCATTTTCAAATAAAGGAGCAAAAAAATGATAAAAATATCTGCATTAATTGAAAAAGTACGTTTCCTGAAGATCCCGCCTGAAGCTTGGGATGCGCTTATTCCCCACGGGCCTAGATTGTCGCGTCCTTTAATCGAATTTATGGCGGCGGGTGTAGTCCGGGATATTAGCGGACTGATCAGGGATCGGCAAATAGGCATTAAGGTGAAAGCTATCGGAAAAGAGATGGCTAGTAATGCGTCGAAAGGACTAGTGCAGGGTTGGGATGATGGGGATGATATTTGTCCTCCATGGGGGCGGTGGCCATTTCCTCCAATTCCTTGGCCGCAGTGGGGAAGTGTAACCAATGTGGCGGCGATACACCCAGAACCTAAAGGGCCAACTCCGCAGCCTGCGGACCCATCCCCAGCTCCTTGGGACCTAGACCTCTGGAATGATCCATCCCCACTACCTTGGCTGCCCGGCTCAGTAGAACAATTTGTTTTAGCTAAACTCCTGATAAGCTTGGCAGGAATAACGACCGATCCGGAATTTGGCATGCAACTGAAGAATGAGGCTTCATCTATTGTTAAGATGGAAGTGAACAATCTAGCAGAGAGTTTTGGATCGGTTAAAAAATATTAGCTTGGAGTATAACTAAACACACTAAACCTTCCCGACAAACTGCTAGTGAATCAACAAGACCTCTTGTGTCGGCAAGATGAGGTAGCGACTGTTGGGATCTGTCGTTATTGGCCTGCGGCGGCAGCATGGCTTTTAGCAGGTCTTATACATTGAAATTGGAGATTATTATGGCTAATCCCCCGCTTTTAACAGTAACTAATCCTTGGCTTTTGTGGTTATTCCTGCATGGATGGGAGGGAGACCCCGGCTGGGGTAAAAGTCATGCTGGCCAAGTCGCTATTGCTACCGCTATTCATGAATTAGCAAATCAAGTAGAGGACGCTGAGGCACGAAAACAGATACAGGCAGTGGCTGCTAAATCTATTGCACGTTCAGGCGAAAAGTTGTCGGCAGGTCTCTAGTGGGATAATTTATAAATATGACGACTTCGGTTGATAGTTTTGATAAATTCAAATTGTTTTCAGGAGTCAGTCATAAATGTACAAGCACAAAGAGATATTTCCCGCAAACTGAAGGTCTTCGAGCATGCCGCCGAATCGGGTAACGTGGCATTTCACATGCCGGTATTTTGGGATTTCAAGAGAAACGTACTACCAATGGAAGCGAGCTTATCTAGCTGTAACGGCTCGCGTTTGAAAACGACCGGGCTCGCATTTGACGCCGTTTTGGGCTCAAAATAACTGCAACTGACAGAGCACGCTGGCTCACATTATCTGCAAATGAGCTTGCATTGATCGGCGCCGGCTCGCATTCCATTGTGGCGGGCTCACATTAATTGCAAATGACTGCATTCATATCGGCAATCCGGCCCGCAACATCTTATCGCGCAGTTCCGTTGCACGCACTGGTTCTAATGTGTTGCTGAAAAAAGCGCCTTGATCTCGACCTCTTTGCCCATTGGCACATCACCTAAGCCCGAATGGCTGAACGATAGGAGCGGTATGAATCGAGAGATTCAGTACCGTTGCGTGAGAGCCTGAAGGTGAGATTCCTTTGGGCTACTCGATCACATAAAGGCAATGGTTTGCTTTGTTGGATTACCGATTTTTCACTTCGATGGGGAGTTATTGTCGATTTTTTTTACATTCGTAAGAATTTTCGAGTCATTTTTGTAGCTAATATGCTGATACTTATCAAACTATATTTTTGGCATGAAGTATGCGTTATTTTTAATACAGACTCACCCGTCTAGAAATAGGGATATTAATGAATAACAGCCAAATGGAGGTGAACTATGAAAAGTTTCGAGTGGATGAATCTGCGTTTCCTGGGTAGGCATATCAGTACGCTTACGCTTTTTGCGAGTCGTGTGACCGGCTTAGCCACTGTCAATCGTCTGCAATGGGAGGGAGCAAGAATGAATACCAGAAAATTGTTAATCCTCACAGCCGTAGCTGCCGCCTTCAGCTCCGGACCTCATCTTGCAAATGCAGATTACATGAACATCCCCAACGGTAACACTTTCGGTCCCGCCGACAACAGCTGGCGATGGAGGGTGTCGTGGGACCCGAAACTGGATATGGCGATTCGTTGGGATCCCGCTACAAACAATATGCAAAAGCTTCTAAATATTAGACAAAACGATCCCGCATTGATCAATCTTACGTTCGAACAAGTGGACAGAGCCGATACGTTCGACCGGTTTGGTTTGCGTTTTCATCTGAACGAGATAGTGACCAACAGTACCGCAAACCCTTGGTCTGTATTCCTTTTGGAGCTTACGGATGACGGCCTCAGGGAAGGAGATTTTAAAAATCCAAATCCTAACGTAGCTCGGATCAACCGACATCCTGACGATTCGGGCATGCATCCGACAAAGGCGCATTTTCACGGCGACTCCAACAGGACGTTTGACTTCGGCCCGCTGATCAAGAGCGGCGGCGGCGAGAGCGAGAGCTTCATCCAACTCGCCCTCGGAAATCCTGTAAATGCCGGACGCACGTTGGTAGGAGGGGGTATCGGAATTCATGACTGGGAGAGAGTAGGGACGCTCCGCCAGTCGAACCTCAGGAAGTTCGACCTCATAGAGGGTCCCGTTGAACGTCTTCCGCCACCAATTCCTGAACCGTCTACATTTGCTCTCTTTGGTACAGGTTTACTCGGCCTGCTCGGCTATTTCCGGATGAAGTCGCGGCTCGGGCAAATAAATAATCTTCCTGGCGCAGCCTAGGGCCGGATTGCCCAGTTCAAGCGACCTGCGATCCTGAAACATTCAAAGGCCAGCACCTTCCTGGCCTTTTTTTAATGGTTAGGCTACTTTAACCGGACTCAATCAGGCGTCCAGAATGCAGAATACCCGCCTGATGACCTGGTTCGGCTCATTAGCGGACCTGCCGCACGACTCGGTCGTAGCCAGAGTGAGGAAACGGGTTCGACTGGAAACAACAGGCCAGGTCTGCAAAAAGAAAACCCTGCTGTTACAAAAGCAGCAGGATCAGATTCGGTTTGCCCTTGACTTAGGGCCGGCTAATGGGTGACCCCATTGATCGTACATTCCTTTGAGTCTGATGCTGAAGTTAATCGGAAAATGGAGAGCATATGCCAATATGCAACCGCGGAAAGCTTAGTGCTCAGATTCTCGAAAGGTTGGACCGAGAGGAGGAGGCACTCGGATTCCTATTCCTACCAATGCCTCACTCTCCGAAACGGAAAAGCCTTCGTTGTGAAGAGTGGGTTGAGTACAAAGAGAGGTTACAAAAGCATATCGCTAGAAATCCGGGCTACGAAGCGGCATTTGGAAGACCGTCCTCCACTACGGCGCGTGATGTATGGGACCTTCTTGCGCGGTCCGCGCTACCCATTAATTCTATTCTGCCAAGACGCAAATACGCGTACATGACGCGACAAGAGCGAAGAAGCCGGGTCCTCGCCGCTAAGCAGGCCATGGTAGTTGTTATGGACGTTTTTGTATATGCGGGACGACGACACGCGCCGATTACCTACAACGAGATTTTCGATCTGGTTTGCGAGAGGTTTAGTGATCACTTCAGAGCGAGTGTGGCGCGGGCGGCCAAGGACATGTCTCCTGAAACGTGTGCAAATTGCCGCCGGGATCTCGTGATACAAGGCATTGATGTAAATGATCTGTGGAAACTTGCGGTGCAGAGAAAGGTGGCGAACCCACTGTTTCAGGCGCGGCTAAAACAGATGGGCTTTAAGAAAGGAATTCAAGCGATATGCGACCCAACCAGCGATATGGTCGTGAAGTTTGAAAAACTTCTACGAGCGGACGAAGCATATCTCCGGCCACGGAGGGCTGGCATACAGTTACTTCCAGTTAGTGTACCCGTTCCACCTCAGCGGACTAGGCAAGAAGTTTGCAACGACGTCCCGTACAACGTCGTCATGATGGGAGCGAGATCAGAGGAACTGATCAGGAGACAGGAAGAAGTAAGGCTCGTCTTTCGTATCGACTTATTTAGAGAGGATTTCCTCCACGCCCAAGACCAAGAACGACAAGTAGCTGATGAGCTGGAGACGATCTATCACATAAACGCTTCACTGTCGAAAGCTGAAATACCGATAAAGAATAAGACTACGACTACGACTCACAAGAACACTCCAGATGGCGAAACTGGCGACGTAACGATGCGGAGCAAGCGCAGGACAACGATTTGGTCTGCTCGTGACCGCGAGGTTTATTACAGATCAATCGAGGAAGGACTCTTGCATGGCAAGACATGCCCTTTGCTTTTAGATGGCAAAGATCTCAAGAGGAAGCTTGAACGCTGCCAAGGCCATCTTCCCCGGTTCAATAAATGGCTTGCAAGTCACGCGCGTTCGGAAGTCCATGTGAAGCTTCCGGCGACTCCTGAGGAATTCCTCACCGTAGATCTCGCGACGAGGCCTTGGCGAAAAAGAGTATATGCGTTACTCGAAGAGTATGACCTCGCTCGGTTGCATCAAGCGAAATTCCAGAGTGTTTATGATGCTGCAAGCGGTTTGGGCTCCGAGTGTGAAATCCACTCGGGTTTTTCTAAATTGATCAATCGACGTTATCAAGCCCTTCATTTCTGGCCAAGCTATATTACGTCGAGAGGTCGTGACCAATTTTTGTCAGAAGATGCATCGTCCTCCGAGCAGTACCAAGAGCCAACTGCCGAAGACACTATCGAAGGAGTCTATGAGTCGTATCGGAAACGATGGTTTAAGACTAAAGATTCGGCCAATGGCAAAACGCGTGATTTAGTGGGTTTCGACATTAGTGCCTCACAGATGCAAATTCTCGCAATTTTCTTAGGGGACAAGAACCTGGAGGCCCTCGCTATGGGGCCCGATGACGGGCAGTCTTTCAAGGAACGGATGGCTAGACGCGCCTGGCATTTACACCGGGATCCCGATTGTGCGATGAAGCTTCAAACCGAAAGCGTTGTGGAATCATATGTTGTTACGCCAGAATCTTGCGATGATCGCCTTCAGAATCTTGTCAAGGAGCTGATCATGCAGGTTTCTTATGGTAGTACTGCACGCACAGTAGAGAAGAAGCAGGCTATGCGTCCGAATGAATTTGGCCCTGGCTGGAAAGAGGGCAGCGCGCGGCTTTTTCTACAGAATTTCTACCGGGAGTGTCGGACACTGCGGCGATTCCGCTCCGCATGTCGGCGTTTAGCGAAACTTGCTTATGAACAGCCATCTCGGACGATTGAACTAACTGATCCGTTTGATAACGCTTCTGTCTGCTGGAATCCGGTTGCGCGCAGAGACGTCTGGCTACCCAATGCCGGGCAGAAGTTGATGGTTAGCCTACCGGCTGGGTTGAGCAGACTCAAAGGTGAAAAAGCCCCGGGAGCGGCGAACCAGAGCGGAGCGGGAGAAAACGTGATCACGTTCGAGGAGAAGATCAAGTCTTTACGTACCAGTACCGATGTCAAGAAACTGAAGCGGATGACGGCACCCTGTTTGGTACAGATGTTAGATTCATACTACTCCTCGCTCGTAATGGAAGAACTTGTCGAACGCAAAGTGAATGTGTTCGTCGGAATACACGATTGCTGGCTCGTGCCGAAGGGTACGGAAAAAAAATTGCGAGAATCGATGGACGCAGCCGCTGACAAGTGGTTCCGTGGGCTCGGATTGGTCTATGATGATCTCTTACGCTACATGGACAGCGATTCGCAATTCGGCGGGTTCTTTCGACGCGCGAGAAGACTATGGGCAAAACGGTGTAGCGAGGATTTTCGGCTGCAATTTCGAGCGCAGCCAGTTCCAAAAAAAATCGCGCATTCCGCGCGATTGGATGTCAGATCAACTGAAGAAGCTGAAGAATCAGTTGGCCGGTTGTCCGGAGATCCACCAGACCAGCAGCAAGAACAACTGTGAGGACGACAAGCACGTGGAAGCCCTCACAACAACGGATATACCATGGCCGCGTCGGGAAGAACCTGTTGGTTAACCACCTCATCACTGCCAGCACTCCAAGGGTTGCGCACGAAATGACGAGTACGTTGAACAGGGCTTCGAGACATTGAAGAACGGTTGAGTCCAAAGGCAACATCGCAGCTCTCCCAATTTCTAGGTATTCTACTTGATGCCCTAACTGGGAGATGGGAGCGTGGGATGCGCGAGGCCGAAGCGCCGCAAGTTCATAACAAGGTTAATTTCCAACAAAGGTACGTAAAGTCCCACAAGATTTGAGACGTCGGGCGCCATTCACGCAGCCTTCCGGGGGACGAGCCAGCACCGGTCTACGGCGCGTTCGGGATGCTTCCAGCAGTCTTCGAACAGATGTGCGAGCAATCTTCAGCCGTTTAGCAATCTCCCGCTTGCTGGTGCCGGCGGCGTGCAGCCGCCTAATCTCCGGTAGACTTCCGGCGTTTGAATTCCTACTCCAAGCAGCACGGGCTCTACCAAGCCCTCAAGGCGTTCGGCCAGATCCCAAAGAGCCTGTTCATTCTGCGCTACATCGACGAACCGGAGCTGCGCATGTCGATCGAAAAAGTGCTCAACGGCATCGAGCACGTGCATCGCTTCACCCGCGCTGTGTCCGTTGGCAGCCCACGGGAGTTTTTGAACGCCGAAAAGGAGGATCAGAAGCCCGCCGAGGCCTGCAAGCGCCTCATCAAGAATTGCATTGTCTGCTGGAATTACCTGTATCTGTCGCAGCAGTTCGCCGCCATCGACGACCCCGCCAAACGCGAGGAATTCATCCAGGCGCTGCGGCACGGCTCCGCCGCATCCTGGCGCCATGTGAACCTGCTGGGGGAGTATGATTTCTCCGACGAGCGGCTCAAGGATTCCATCGGTATCAAGCCTCCAAAATTGATCGACTAACCCACCTCGAATTTTGGGAGTTCATGAATCCTGGTTTTCTTCCGCTGCTCAGTTGGTTACGCAAACTCCTGTGGGACTTTACGTACCTTTGTTGGAATTTGACCTAAGATTGACAGCCAAGTTACGCTGTTTTGGCCTTCCGCTTTAAAGCTCGATGCAAAGTAGTGCGATCTACCTTCAACAACCCGGCCATGCCGGATACCGTTTCCCGCTCCTCCCTGATCATGCCTGCCGCGTGACTGATTTGCTCCTGGCTTAATTTAACGGGACGGCCTAAATGCTTACCGCGTTTTCTTGCAGCTCGCATTCCCGCCTTTGATCGCTCGGAAATCAGCGCACGCTCGAACTCGGCCAGTGCGCCTAGGATATGAAAAACCAGTTTTCCGCCTGCGGTCGTGGTGTTAATACCATCCGAGAGACTTTCGAATCCCGCCTGGTCATTTCGTAGCTTCTCGATTAACTCAATCAGAAAACTCAAGGATCGGCCAAGCCGGTCCAGCTTCCAGACTACGAGAACATCACCGGTGCCGACCGCTGCAATTGCTTGAGAAAGGCCGGGGCGATTAACAGCGATTCCGCTTACGCCGTGATCGGTGAATATTCTTTCGCATCCGGCTTTATTCAGTGCGTCCATTTGCAGATCCAGATTCTGGTCGTCGGTCGATACCCGTGCGTAGCCGATTTTCATGCTTGGTTTCCTCCATTCATTTCGCCACAGCCTTACGCTACACTGCGAAGCTAAAAAAAACAATGCATTAGCATTGTCGTTTTTAGTGTAGCAAAAGGGAAGCCTTATGCAACGGTGCGATTATGATTGATCAGCTAATCGATAAAATAAGGTTATCAAGAAGCTCGTCTGGCTCCAATTAAAATTGTTTTCTGACCGGACATCTCGGCTAAAAGAAAAGTAGAGGTACGCTTTTGCCAACGTCTTCCCGGGGGCCCTCAGTGTTTTTGCCGCATCAATTCCCCGCGCATCACAATCAAAATACCAATCGCGCTCATCATCGCGCCATGAATCCATAGAATTATTCCGCCGATTTGCTGATCCGCTATCGCGCCCAACCCTCCGATCGCGCGGCCGCAGATCGTGTATATCGGGTAGAGTTCGCTGGAAGCGAAGAATATCATTGCGCCTATCACGATTTGTGGCGGAATGACTGCGAGCATCATGGCAATGCGCGAACCTGGGGATAGCCGGACCGAAAATATGGGCCCACCATGGAGAACGATCCCCCAGAAGAATAAACCGTTTATAAACATGCTCCAGTTCATCAGGCGATATAAACGCCAGTCGATCATTGCGGTAAAGTGGACGGAAGGCAACAACCAGAAACCGATGAGTCCGCAAAACAGCGTGACGGCCACGACGGGATTACACAAGGCAGACATGAGATATTGAACCGGCTTCCACTTCGCTATGAGATGGCACGCTCGCTGCCCAGCCTCGGGCATGCCCGCCCGGAGCGTAGCCACGGGACTGCTCAACACGATGAGAAACGGCCCAAGGTGATGCAATACAAGATGCTGAAGCCGATGGATGAAGAACTGATGCTCGGCGTAATAATCGAACTGCGTGTGAGAAACCAGATAGGTAAAGGCAAGTCCCGTCCAAAAATATAGCTTCTGTTGAAATCGGGGATTGTTTCTGGCGCAACCTCTCAAAAACAGCACGGCCACAACAACCGTGACAATAAAAACGGGCGCTGACTCTTCCCAAGGAGTGAACCAATACAACAAATCCATTACCGGACAGGTTCCAAAGGTGGCGTTGGGCGCACTCTCGCAATAAAACCTGCCTTATTCCAGCGTCCGTCTTATTTCGAGCGCGTGCAGTATTTGGCGTTATCTGGTTCGGGTTTTTACCTGTTTGGGTTTTTACCTAATGAGCTGTTTCAAGCAAGCGTCGCAGGTCTTGCGCCAAATGCTCGTCTGAGTCGGCGGACGTAGCCAGCAGGCGCGCTCGACCTTGTGAATCAAAGATATACACCGCATCGCCATGATCGATATCACCGGCTTCGCCGATTTTTGAACGAGGACGATAGGCGGCCCGATATTGTTTCGTAAGCCGTTCGATATCGCTTGTGGTCCCGGTGAGTCCGATTGCACGGCCAGGATCGAATTGCGTGACATAACGGTGGAGGACTTGCGGCGTATCGCGTCCTGGATCAAGTGTGACAAACAGGATGCGTATCCGGTTCGCATCGTTTCCCAACAACTGCAGTACGCGCGCGAGGCGAGCCATTGAAACGGGACACTCGGAATCGCAATTCGTAAACCCGAAATACATCAATAATAAATGCCCTTCATAGGCCGTGGGCGTTACAAGCCTGCCGTTATCGGATGTCAGGGAAAAATTCAGGTCCGGGAGATGACCGGCGACCTCTTCCACATGCCAGGATTTCTGGGAAATGCAGGCGCCCAGGGCAAATGCGGCAAACGCTATCATCAGCGCCAGAATAAACCGGCCTGATACGGAGCGTCCCTTTCTGATTACACCCTTGCTCATCGATAATTTTTTCAGGAATTATTCATGGCGGAGTTCGCGCGTCTGTTTCAATATAGCATTTAACCCAGATAATTCATTAGGCGGCTCTACGAGCCTGCCTGAGTGCTGGCGGTCAGTTTGCGGCCATTTTTGCTACCTGCGCGGCGTCCATAGACCAAGCTATGGACTCTCTCAACCGGCAAAACTGTCTCGCCATCATCTCGCGTCCCAATGAATTATCTAGGTTCAATTTCGCTATTGCACGAATCGAGGAAACCCTTTATATTTCTCGAATGAAGCAAACAAACTACATTTCCCCGCTTCACCTTTTACACCGCCCGCAGCTTCTCGCACGACCGCTGCTGCGCCCCGCGCGCTAATATTATTTCCCCTCTCTAGTTTTTATCCTGCAGAATCGATTCCTGGATTCTGTATCGCAGTTCAAGTATGCTTTCAAAAACGGAGAAGTCATTGAAAGATCACTTAATTATTTTTGACACCACGCTGCGCGATGGTGAGCAGAGTCCCGGTGCGTCCATGACCCGAGAGGAAAAAGTGCGTATCGCACGACAACTGGAGCGCATGCGCGTGGATGTAATTGAAGCAGGCTTCCCGGCCGCGTCCAACGGTGACTTCGAGGCGGTAAAGGCGGTAGCGGATTCGATCAAGGACAGCATTGTCTGTGGCCTCGCCCGCGCAACCGAAGCCGATATCGACCGCGCTAGTGAAGCTTTGCGGGGCGCAAGTTCGGCACGCATTCATACTTTTATTGCCACCTCACCTATTCATATGGAGAAGAAACTGCGCATGTCTCCGGACCAGGTGGTGGCGCAAGCGGTAAAAGCGGTGAAACGGGCGCGTCAATATACCGATGATGTGGAATTCTCACCCGAAGATGCAGGCCGCTCGGATATCGCATTCCTCTGCCGTATTCTGGAGGCGGTTATTGATGCGGGTGCCACCACCGTGAATATACCCGACACCGTGGGCTACACGATGCCGGAGCAATTCGGAAAGCTCATTCATACGCTGCGCGAGCGTATACCTAATTCCGATAAGGTGGTGTTTTCGGTGCACTGCCATAACGACCTCGGGTTGGCGGTCGCAAATTCCTTGTCGGCAGTCATGAACGGGGCGCGACAGGTTGAATGCACGGTAAATGGCCTGGGTGAGCGTGCCGGCAACGCTTCGCTGGAGGAAATCGTGATGGCGGTACGGACTCGCCAGGATTTTTTCCCCTGCGATACACGCGTAGATACGGTTCATATCGTACCCGCAAGCAAACTGGTATCAGGCATTACCGGTTTTCCGGTTCAGCCGAACAAGGCCATCGTCGGCGCCAACGCGTTTGCCCATGAATCCGGCATACACCAGGACGGCGTGCTCAAGCACCGCGAAACGTACGAAATCATGCGGGCTGAGGATGTGGGCTGGGGCGCCAACAAATTGCTGCTGGGTAAACATTCAGGACGCAACGCCTTTCGCAGCCGTTTGGCGGAGCTCGGGATCGAATTGGAATCAGAAGAGGTGCTCAACGCCACATTCATGCGTTTCAAGGAGTTAGCGGACAAGAAGCACGACATCTTTGACGAAGATCTGCATGCGCTGGTTTCGGATGACGCCATGACCTTGCATGAACACTATAAGCTTCTGTCGCTCACGGCGCATAGTGAAACGGGAGAAACGCCCCATGCGAGTATCGTCATTGCAGAAGAAGGCAGGGAATCACGTGCCGAGTCGGGCGGAAGCGGTCCGGTCGACGCCACTTTCCGGGCCATCGAAAAAATCCTGGCCAGTGGCGCCGAGCTGCAGTTATTCTCCGTTAATGCCATAACGAGCGGTACCGATTCGCAAGGGGAGGTGACGGTACGATTGCAGAAATCCGGCCGCATCGTCAATGGCAACGGCGCAGATACGGATATTGTCGTGGCCTCTGCCAAAGCCTATCTCAGCGCGCTCAACAAACTTCACAGCAAGTTCGAGCGGGCTCACCCGCAGGTGTAATCGAGGACTGAAAGGCAGCATCATGGATCAGATGCAAGATCGATCATCTTGCTTCAAAAGCATAGGATACGCATTGAGTTTTTCTCTCAATCCTGTTGACCCGTCTCACAACGACTCATGAAATCCTCACGGTCGCTGGATTTCATACGCTATGTTCTTGTGCGTTTTTTTCAACATAACTGCACGCAGGTCGCCGCCAGCCTCACCTTTACGACACTGCTCTCATTGGTGCCGTTGATCGCCATTGCACTGTCTGTCGTGGCGGCATTTCCCGCTTTTGGAGAGATGTCGGACCAGATAAAAACATTTATCCTCACCACCATGATGCCGGAAGCGGCAAATAAGGTTATTGCGGTATATATGCAACAGTTCGCCGATAATGCGGTAAAGCTTACCGCCATCGGCACCGCTTTTCTGGGCGTGACAGCACTTGCCCTCATGTTGACGATCGATAAAGCGTTGAATGCCATCTGGCGCGTGACGCGGTTGCGTCCACTCTTGCATCGACTGCTGATATATTGGGCTGTGCTGACCATCGGCCCGCTATTGATTGGCGCGAGCTTATCGCTGACTTCCTGGCTGATCGGGATATCCCTGGGCCTGACCCAGGGTATTCCAGGCATCGATATCGCGCTTCTGCAACTGGGACCGATAATGCTGACTGGCATTGCATTTGCCGTTCCCTATCTCATCGTGCCTAATCGTCAAATTTCCTGGCGCCATGCCGCGGCGGGCGGCTTGGCCGCGGCGGTGGGATTTGAGATAATGAAGCAGGGATTCGCTTTTTACATCACCCGGTTTCCCACTTATCAGGCGGTATATGGCGCATTCGCCACTATACCGATATTCCTGATGTGGATTTATCTCTCATGGCTGATGGTGCTGCTCGGGGCCGTCATTGCCGCTTCCCTGTCGAGCTGGCGTTTTGGTGATTGGCAGCACGACCCGGCAGCACAGGGTAAGCAATTCCTGGATGCATTACGCCTGTTGCAGGTATTGGGCGAAGCACTCAGGAAAGGCGCGGTTGAAACACAATCCAGTTTGCAACAATACCTAAAGCTGAATCTGGAAGAAATGGAACCAATACTGGCACTGCTGAGTCAAGCGAGCCTGGTTCAACAGGTAAAAACAGGAGGGTGGGTTCAAATAATCGACCCCGAGCAGGTTACAGTGGCCGATATTTATCGCCTCTTTACATTTCGCCCCGAGGCGCTGCAGTCGGCAGCGGCAGGTAATTTAGAGCTGGAGCGTCTGCTGGAGAACATTACGATGGGTATGAACGAAAAAATGAATGTATCGCTAGCACAACTTTTTGCGCCAAAACCGGATAATGAAGAGCATGTTTTCGCGTGAGTACTCATCATAAGAGCGGGCTCGGCAAGAAAATGATTCGCCACCTTTCTCTCGCGCTGTCCCTGTTGCTGTGCCTGTTGATTTCGCTGCCGGTCAGCGCGCAAGCGGTTAACGCCCAGACAACGGGCTTTACGTTCACGGACCATACCGGGAAAAAGCTCACGCTCTCCGACTATAAGGGCAAGTGGGTATTGATAAACTTCTGGGCGACATGGTGTCCGCCGTGCCTGAAAGAAATTCCGGATCTCGTGTCGCTCTATGAGAGCCGAAAGAAGGATGTCATGATAATCGGCGTAGCGATGGATTATCGCGATCCGAAAACTGTGTTGAAATTCGTAAAATCCCTGTCCATTTCCTATCCAATCGTACTTGGCGACAGAAAAATTGCCGCGCAAATCGGTCCGGTATCCATGCTGCCCACCACGTACTTGTTTAATCCGGACGGTAAGCCGGCAGCCTATAAGGTAGGGTTGATTTCCCGCGAAGACCTGGAAGAATTCATGCGGGAAGATTCCCGTGATGCAAAGAGTGCACGTTCTGACAAGGCACCAAACCAAAAAGGCAGGTAATTCCTGCGCTTGATCCTTATGCCTGAAAGTTATCCGGCCGCCACGCAATCGTTGAACCTGAACCAGGCAACCGGATAACGGCAAACGTAGGTGAAAGCGAACGGAGGATGCTCACATCACGTTCCACCTATTTGTAATTTTAAAAAATCACTCACGTCCGTCAGCGGGACAACCTGCGGTTTTTCATCCCGCCGTCCTTGATACTCGATATTTCCGGCCTTCAAGCTCCGGTCGCCGATGACAACGCGATGCGGAATACCAATCAACTCCATGTCCGCGAACATCACGCCAGGCCGTTCATCACGATCATCAAGCAGAACTTCGATGCCGGCGCCGAGCATGTCGGCATATAATTTCTCTGTTTCGACCCTGACCTGTGCGTTTTTCTTTAAGCCAATCGGTATGATGACGGCCTGGAACGGCGCGATCGCCGCCGGAAAAATAATACCGCGCTCATCATGGCTCTGCTCAATGGCCGCCGCCACGATACGCGATACGCCTATTCCGTAGCAGCCCATTTCCATCGGCCGGGCTTGCCCGGATTCATCAAGATAGGTGGCTTTCATCGCTTCGGAATACTTGGTGTGTAATTTGAAAATATGTCCCACCTCTATGCCGCGGCAGATATCGAGCGTTCCCAGGCCATCCGGCGAGGGATCGCCGGCAACCACGTTGCGGATGTCGAAAATGTGGTCAGGTTCTTGCACATCCCGGCCGAAATTAACATTAACCAGATGGTAGTCCTCTTCATTCGCGCCGCAGACGAAATCGCTCATTGCAACTACCGCACGGTCCACGATAAGCGGAAGGCGCAGGCCGACCGGCCCTATGTAGCCCGGAAGACACCCAGTGTGTGCGCGGATTTCTTCTTCATTAGCCAACCTGAAATCGGAAAGGAAAGGAATTTTGCGAGCTTTAGTCTCATTGAGATGATGGTCGCCGCGCAGCAGCAATAGATACATTTTTCCATCCGCTACGACGGCCAGCGTTTTTACGGTCTGTTCGACAGGAACGTCCAGCGCTGCCGCGACCTCTTCGCAGGTTTTTTTTGATGTTGTTTCGACTTTCCGCATCAAACCGTTGGCAATCCCGCGGGACTTTACCGGCTGCAGTGACTCGGCCATTTCAATGTTGGCGGCGTAATCCGAATTCGGGCAGAAAGCGATAGCGTCTTCACCCGAATCCGCCAGAACATGAAACTCATGCGAACCACTCCCTCCTATCGGCCCTGGATCCGCGGTTACTGCGCGAAACCTCAATCCCAGACGGTTGAATATTCGGCAATAGGCATCATGCATTGCGCAATAGGTTTGCTCCAGGCTATCAACACCGGCGTGAAACGAATAAGCATCTTTCATGACGAATTCGCGCGCACGCATGACGCCGAAGCGGGGCCGGATCTCGTCGCGAAATTTAGTCTGAATCTGGTAGAAAACGATCGGCAAATGACGATAACTTTTGATTTCTCGCCGCGCTATGTCGGTAACGACTTCTTCGTGCGTAGGGCCAAAGCAGAAGTCGCGCTGGTGCCTGTCCTTGATTTTCAACATCTGCGGGCCGAATACATCCCAGCGCCCGGTTTCTCGCCATAATTCGGCAGGCTGAACCGCGGGCATCAGAAGTTCCAGTGCGCCATTCGACTCCATTTCCTCCCGTACAATATTTTCAACCTTGCGCAAGATTTTAAGACCCAGCGGCATCCAGGTGTAGAGTCCGCTCCCGAGGCGTTTGATGAGGCCGGCGCGCAGCATCAGCTTGTGGCTGACCAGCTCTGCTTCGGCAGGCGCTTCTTTCAGCGTGGAAATGAAAAAACTTGATAAACGCATACAGGGTCCGTCGTGACGATCGATACGCAATTCTACCCTGAAAAACGGTGGCGTATTTATCCGATCAGCATGTATCCGGATTTTATCGAGGAAATCGGAGCAATGATAAAAAGGCTGGCGCGATCTCTTCCCGGAAGAGGTTATTGGGCTCCTTGCTACGCCAACTGATATCCCGCTGGGCTGCCTTTATTACACAGTGTGATTGTACTGAACCAGCGTACCGTCACCCGTGCGTTGACAGGCGCTCCTAAAATCCAGCCGGGATGGAATATGGCCCTTGAATGGCTTATCTCCCCATTCTCCGCATGGAGATAACGCGACAGATTGCCCGTTACGGGTCCCGAATAGTTTATTTGCACCTTACTTGTTTTATTAAACTCTGCACGGCTTTCAATCTGGGACAAAGTATGGAAAAATCGAAACCTATTGTAATGGATCAAACGGGTGAATCGCATGATCGACCGCAACGGATATCGCTCGAATGTCGGTATCATTTTACTGAACTCGAAAAACGAAGTATTTTGGGGTAAACGCATCAAGCAGGATTCCTGGCAATTTCCCCAGGGTGGCATCAAACCGGGCGAGAGCCCGGAACAGGCAATGTATCGGGAATTGACCGAAGAGGTAGGTTTGCACCCCTGGCATGTGGAAATCATCGGCCGCACGCGCCATTGGTTGCGCTACGAGGTGCCCGATCAATGGATAAGGCGCGATTGGCGGGGAAACTATAAAGGGCAAAAACAAATCTGGTATCTATTGCGTCTCGTTGGGCGTGATTGCGACGTATCGCTGCGCACAAGTGTTCGCCCTGAGTTTGATGCATGGCGATGGAATCAGTATTGGGTGGAACTGGAATCCGTGGTCGAATTCAAACGGCAAGTCTATCGCCAGGCTTTGACCGAACTGGCACGCTTGCTTAACCGCCCTCTCCCGCCATTTGGTAGCGATAATAATGGCCGGTCAGGTTATGATGCCAGAGAACAGGTTGTGTCTGCGCCTGCCAAACAGGGTGACTAAACCAGGAATTGGCGTTTTTATCGCGGTGCAGCCTGAAAAATCTGCGCTGCCAGGGCTTTTTTCGGCACCTTTGCACTCCACCGGTTTGCAGATTAGCCGTGCGGTCATTATTGCTCATGGTATTGCTCGAAGGGCCCTTCTTTCCAGATACGTCCCTTTTTAAAAGGGTATATGTCATGTCAAATGTTTTATTCTCGTCCTCGGTCAGCGGATAAGCTTGCCCATGCTGCGATTTTACAGGCGTAATCGGCTGCGCCATTACAGCCGCGTTTTTTAGGAGATTACCGATGATAATGCGGGCATTGATCATATCGCTGCTAGCTGTTGGAACCATTGCCGCACCCCCCGGTATGGCCGCTGATGAACCCATCCAGCCGATTCAGGCCGCTGCACCGAAGGATCAAAACATGGTGGAGTTGGGCAAGATGCTTTTTTTTGACCCACGTTTATCGAAGTCTGGATTCATCTCCTGTAACTCCTGCCACAACCTGAGCATGGGCGGCACAGACAATCTGCCGACATCCATTGGCCATAACTGGCACGAGGGACCGATCAATTCACCGACGGTATTGAATTCGAGCATGAGCCTGGCGCAGTTTTGGGATGGCCGAGCCAAAACCTTGAAAGAGCAGGCTGGCGGCCCCATCGCGAATCCAGGGGAAATGGGGTTCACCCACGAATTGGCGGTGGATGTATTGCGCTCCATTCCTCAATATCGGACTCGCTTCAAAGCGGTATTCAATTCCGATAAAATCGACATTGGAATGGTGACTGGCGCCATCGCCGCGTTTGAAGAAACCCTGGTGACGCCTGATTCTCGTTTCGATAAATGGCTCAAGGGCGACAAGACAGCGATCAATCAAAACGAACTGGAAGGATACAAGCTGTTCAAGGAGAGCGGATGTACAGGCTGCCATAACGGCCCCGCCGTAGGTGGGGCTTCCTATCAAAAGATGGGGGTGGTCGAACCTTATAAAACGAAGAACAAGGCGGAAGGCCGATTTGGCGTAACCGGCGCAGATGCCGACCGCATGATGTTCAAGGTGCCGACCTTGCGAAACGTGGAGCTGACTTATCCCTATTTTCATGATGGCGCCGCTGCGACGCTGGAAGAAGCCGTGGATACCATGGGGAGACTGCAATTGGGCCGCAAATTCAGCAAGGACGAAAATGCAAAGATTGTAGCGTTCCTGAAGACGTTGACCGGGAAGCAGCCGGAATTCAAGCTACCCATCCTGCCCCCCTCAACCAATGAGACGCCAAAACCTAAACCATTCAGTTAATTACATAGGGTGGTTTGACCAACGCGCTGACGTTTCATTGGATGTTCTGAATGCTTGCCTGGGCTGAACGATAGCCCGGGCAAGCATTCGACCGCAAGGGAGTTGTCATTTCGGTGCAGATTCAACCCCACCGGGCGTCGCTGCGGCTGTGTCCGAAACATAGCAAATACTCTCTTATTGCTCTTTTCATTTCCGCCGATTTCATTTTCTGAAGGATCGGAATTGATCAGATTATCGGTCACCGATCTGATCGAATGGACAGGTTTGGTGTCCTGCGGCCTTAGCCTTCAGAAATATGGATTTACTCTTGAAAATCAAGTAGAGTTACTTCTTGAATAATTACAATACGGAGTCCCCGATGAGCGCTAAAGGGCAATTGTTACAAGACCCGTTTCTAAATACGTTACGGAAGGAACATATTCCGGTATCGATCTATCTGGTAAACGGAATCAAGCTACAAGGGCATATCGACTCATTTGATCAGTATGTGGTGCTACTGAAGAATACCGTAACGCAGATGGTATACAAGCACGCAATTTCTACCGTGGTTCCCGCAAGGGCCGTCAACATTCCATTTGAGGCACCCGCTATACCTGATGCTTGACCAACCTGCCGGGAATACGCTTAAAACCGACTCTGCTGCTGATTCCGCTGTATTGGTCAGCCTCGATCTTGGCGGTGGCGACTCGGCTGAAAATCTGGAAGAATTACGTCGGTTGGCCGCGAGCGATCAACTTGCGGTTTCCGCAGTAATCAAGGGTAAACGCGCCAGACCCGATCCAGCCACCTTTGCCGGTAGCGGAAAGGTGAACGAAATTTTGCTCGCCCTGGAGCAAACCGGCGCATCGCTGGTTGTCTTCAACCATGACCTGTCTCCCGCCCAGCAACGCAATCTGGAGCGGAATCTCGGGCGTCGCGTCGTAGATCGTACCAGCCTGATCCTCGATATCTTCGCGCAGCGTGCCAAAAGCCACGAGGGTAAGTTGCAGGTGGAACTGGCGCAACTTGAGCATCTTGCCACTCGCCTTGTACGTGGCTGGACACATCTGGAACGCCAAAAGGGAGGTATCGGTCTGCGAGGTCCCGGCGAGACCCAGTTGGAGACCGACCGGCGCCTGATAGGGAAGCGCGTCAAGCTTCTTAAAGAAAAACTCGTTAAATTCGAGCGCCAACGCACGTTACAGCGCCGCTCCAGGCAGCGGGCCCGGGTGACGGCCGTTTCCATCGTTGGCTATACCAACGCAGGAAAATCCACGCTGTTCAATAGCCTGACGCATGCCCAGGCCTACGTCGCCGATCAGTTATTCGCCACGCTGGATGCCACCACCCGCAAAATGTTCATCCCTGACTGCGGGCCGCTCGTGCTTTCGGATACGGTGGGCTTTATCCGGGACTTGCCTCACACGCTCGTCGCTGCGTTCCAGGCCACACTTGAGGAAACCGTACAGGCCGATTTATTGCTCCATGTGGTGGATGCAGGAAGCCCCAATCGTGCCGAGCAAATCGATGAGGTAAATAAGGTACTGAAGGAAATCGGCGCTGATGGGATTCCACAGATACTGGTGCTGAACAAGGTAGACCTGATCAATTTATCCGTGGGACGCGCGGGTTATCGGCGTAATGAGTATGGTAGAATTGAACAAATTCGGCTGAGCGCGAAAACGGCCGAGGGGCTGGAGTTTATCAAGTTGGCACTATCGGAAGCAATCGAGGCGCGTACTTTCCAAGGAGTCGATGAGCACTTGGAAAGTGGCGGCGCTTGATTGGCGAATAAAATTTGACGATTGGGCAAATAATACGATTTGTATTTCTACGATAGGCTGAAGTTTAGCGTTTTTCACCATATCGTTTGATGGTTTTATCTACATTAAACAGAAAATAGGAATCATCATGGGATTAAACGATCCTCAGTGGGGAAGAAAAAAAGGCAATTCCGGTCCACCTGATCTGGATCAAATGTGGCGCAACTTCAACAAGAAGCTCAATAATCTTTTAAAGCGCAAAGGTGGGGGCGGTGGCGGATCGAGTGGTGAAGGAGGCGGCGACAATCCCAAGCGATATAGCGGCGGTATAGGACTGCTTGCCGGATTGCTTTTGCTGCTGTGGGTAGCCAGCGGATTCTACATTGTGAACGAGGGTCAGCGGGGCATCGTATTACGATTTGGAAAATATGTGGAAAGTACCCAGGCGGGCCTGCGGTGGCACTTGCCATATCCGTTGGAAGTAGTGGAAGCCGTTAACGTCAGCGGCGTGCGTACGGTAGAAATCGGCTACCGAAACAATGTAAGAAGCAAGGTATTGAAGGAATCGCTGATGCTGACCGATGATGAGAATATCATCGATATTCAATTTGCCGTGCAATACATCCTCAAGAATCCCGAAGAATTCCTGTTTAACAATCGCGAGCCCGAAAATGCGGTGCTACAGGCAGCAGAAACGGCGATACGCGAAATTATCGGTAAAAGCAAAATGGATTTCGTGCTCTATGAGGGACGCGAACAAGTAGCGGCGAAAGCAACCGAGCTGATGCAGGGTATTCTCGATCGTTACAAGATAGGAATTGCCATCAGCAAAGTGACTATGCAGAATGCGCAACCGCCGGAGCAGGTGCAGGCGGCTTTCGATGATGCCGTTAAAGCCGGCCAGGATAGGGAGCGGCAGAAAAATGAAGGCCAGGCCTACGCTAACGATGTCATTCCCAAGGCCAAGGGTAACGCCGCGCGTCTGCTGGAAGAGTCCGAGGGATACAAGCAACGGGTGATCGCAAGTTCAGAGGGTGAAGCCAGCCGGTTCAAGCAGGTTCTTGTTGAATATAACAAAGCACCGGCGGTAACGCGGGACCGGCTTTATCTGGACATGATGGAACAGGTGTTGTCGAACACCAGCAAGATCCTTGTGGATCAGAAAGCCGGCAACAATCTGCTTTATCTGCCGCTGGATAAACTGATTCAGGCAAGCGGTCCCTCGTCATCATCCTCGGTAGCGCCCGAGGCGGCAGCCGCCTCGGCGCAGGAGGTTATGCCTGACGGTGCCGCTCGCACCCGCGAGGCGTTTCGCGGCCGTGAACGGGAGACAAGATAATGAAAAAATATACTTCAATGCTGTTGGGCACTCTTGTCGCCCTGGTTGTTCTAGCTACATCTTCACTGTATATCGTGGATCAGCGCCAACTGGCGATCTTGTTTCAACTGGGTGAGGTGGTCGACGTAAAAACATCGCCCGGCCTGTATTTCAAGATTCCTCTGGCGCAAAACGTGCGTTACTTTGATTCGCGCATCCTGACCATGGATACAGCCGAGCCGGAACGGTTCATCACCTCCGAAAAGAAGAACGTGCTGGTAGACCTGTTCGTGAAATGGCGGATCGTGGACGTCAAGCAGTATTACGTCAGTGTTCGCGGGGATGAAATGCTGGCGCAAACTCGGCTGGCGCAAACCGTGAATTCCAGCCTTCGCGATGAGTTCGGCAATCGCACGGTGCATGACGTTGTTTCGGGAGAGCGCGACAAGATCATGGAGATCATGCGCCAGAAAGCCGACGCCGACGCACGTAAAATTGGCGTGGAGGTCGTGGACGTGCGGCTGAAGCGGGTGGATTTGCCGCAGGAAGTGAGTGAATCGGTCTACCGCCGGATGGAAGCAGAACGGAAGCGCGTGGCTAATGAACTGCGCTCCACGGGGTCGGCGGAGTCTGAAAAAATTCGCGCCGACGCTGACCGCCAGCGCGAAGTCATTCTTGCCGAAGCTTATCGGAAGGCGCAGGAGGCAAAGGGTGAGGGCGATGCAAAAGCCTCAGCGATCTATGCCGCTGCTTATCAGCCAAATCCGGAATTTTATGCTTTTTATCGTAGCCTGGAAGCCTATAAGCAGAGCTTGAAAAACAAGAGCGACATGCTGATTCTCGATCCTAGCTCCGAATTTTTCAAGTATTTGAGAAACTCCGGTCGCAGTGCTAAGTGAACTGCGGATATTTGATGGTTCGCCCGGTGGCAGGCGCTGGCAGACATCGCCCTGCTGACGGGCCGCAAGTGCGGAGAATATCGTAAACAGGGAGCGGACATACGGTGGCTGGCTGTTTCTTACGTGTTCTCCCATGACGGATGAGTTCGCTTACGCTACAGATCATCGGACGCGTAGCGAGGTTATGGCGGCATGTGGGATACTTTATTAATGGCTTTCGCGCTGATGCTGGTGTTGGAAGGACTTTTTCCGTTTCTGATACCCGGCATGTGGCGTGAGACCTTCAAGAAATTGACTGACGTTGACGACAGTCAGCTGCGCTTTATCGGCCTTACCTCTATGCTGGCAGGGCTTCTTCTACTTTACCTCGTAAATTAGACCTGCGCTGCCGCGCTTCTCTTCAGAATGCAATTGGAACATAAACATGCGTGCGTGGGTTCTCCCCGAATATATTGAGGATATCCTGCCTGCCGAGGCGCTTCGCATAGAGATGATGCGCCGTCGCATCATGGATTGGCTATTCGTACACGGGTATGAACTGGTTAGCCCACCTTTGCTGGAGTACGTGGAATCCTTACTGAAGGGCAGCGGTGGCGGCACGAATTTGCGCATGTTCAAGGTGGTGGATCAGCTGAGCGGACGCATGATGGGGCTACGTGCCGACATGACGCCTCAGGTTGCCCGTATCGATGCGCACCTGCTTAATCGCAAGGGTATTACCCGCCTCTGCTATGCAGGCAGCGTATTACATACCGTGCCATCGGGTTTGACTCGTACCCGGGAGCCGCTCCAGGTTGGTGCCGAACTTTACGGTCATGCCGGCCTGGAGAGCGACCTGGAAGTCCAGCGCCTTATGCTGCAATCTCTGGCAATTGCCGGGATAGGCAAAATTCATCTCGATCTTGGCCATGTTGCCGTATTCCGTGGACTGGTGAAAGGTGCTGGCATCCCTTCCGAGCTGGAGGCGGAGTTATTTGGGGTATTGCAAGCCAAGGATGTTTGTGGGCTGGAGAATCTTTGCGCGGGTCTGGATAAGCACGTCGACGCGGATGCGCAGCGGGCGCTGCTACTGCTACCCGAGTTGTACGGCGGCAAGGAAATACTGTCGCTTGCGCGCAAACTGCTCCCGGCCTATCCTGAAATCATGACAGCGCTGGATGAGCTGGAAACGATAGCCGTGGAGCTGGAACCCCTGGTCCATACGCTGGCGTTTGACCTGGCTGATCTACGCGGCTATCACTACCACAGCGGCATGGTCTTTTCCGCCTATACCTGCGACAGCCCAAACGCGATCGCATTGGGTGGACGCTACGATGAAGTCGGTAAGGCGTTCGGAAGAGCCCGCCCAGCCACCGGATTCAGCATGGATTTGCGGGAATTGTCCGGTTTGGTGCGGCTTGATCTCTACCCCAGGGGGATTCTGGCACCATACGTCAAAGGGGACAAAACCCTGGAAAAGAAAATTGAGCAGCTTCGTAGCGAAGGCAAAATCGTAGTGGTTGAATTGCCCGGGCATGGGGATGAGCAGGAGACTTTCAACTGCGACAGAAAGTTGATACTGAAAGACAATGTCTGGTCAATAATCGAAATCTGAACTCAAGACCTGACGATGCGATGCGGCACAAGAAAACTTTTCTGAAACTCTTTCCTTTTTCCTTGCATTGCCAGGGTCTGGGCAATGCACTAATTGAAGATTACTGACATGGTTAAAAATGTAGTTGTCGTCGGAACCCAGTGGGGCGACGAGGGCAAGGGCAAAATCGTGGATTGGCTTACTGATCACGCTCAGGGCGTCGTTCGGTTTCAGGGCGGCCACAATGCCGGGCATACGCTCGTCATAGGAGGCAAGCAAACTGTACTGCATCTGATTCCTTCGGGTATTCTGCGTGACGATGTTGCTTGTTATATCGGTAACGGCGTAGTTGTATCCCCCCAGGCGCTGCTGGATGAAGTGGACATGCTGAAGCAAGCGGGAATCGATGTGGAAGGAAGGTTGCGCATCAGTGAAGCCTGCCCTGTTATTCTCCCTTGCCACATCGCTCTTGACAACGCCCGGGAAACCGCCAGAGGCCTGGATAAAATTGGCACGACGGGACGAGGCATCGGGCCCGCGTATGAGGATAAGGTGGCCCGGCGAGCGGTACGCCTGCAGGATTTATTTCATCGTGACCGCTTTGCGGCCAAGCTGGGAGAGATGCTGGACTATCATAACTTCGTGCTGAAAAATTATTTCCACGCGCCGGTGGTCGATTTTCAGCAAACGGTGGATGACATACTTTCCCTGGCTGAACGTATCAAGCCAATGATGGCGGATGTACCGCGGCTTCTGTTCGAAGCCAACAGGGCCGGTAGCAATCTTCTATTCGAGGGGGCCCAGGGCACGCTGCTCGATATCGATCATGGCACCTATCCGTTCGTTACATCGAGCAATTGCATAGCCGGCGCGGCGACAACAGGGAGCGGAGTCGGTCCGCAAATGCTGCATTATGTTCTCGGCATTACCAAGGCTTATACCACTCGGGTGGGTGCAGGCCCCTTCCCTACTGAACTGGTTGATGATGTCGGGCGGCATCTCGCCAAGCGGGGCAACGAGTTTGGCGCAACTACCGGGCGACCGCGCCGTTGTGGTTGGTTCGACGCAGCCGCTTTGAAGCGGTCCATCCAGATAAACGGTGTTTCGGGATTATGCGTCACAAAACTTGATGTATTGGATGGTGTCGAAACCTTGCGCCTGGGCGTGGGCTACAAATGGACCGGCAACGATGAAGGCGAGCAATTCAGAGAGATCCTGCCGGTAGGTGCGGAAGAGCTCGCTTGCTGCGATCCGGTTTATGAGGAGATGCCGGGATGGACCGACAGCACGGTGGGGATCAAAAATTTCAATCAGCTACCTTCGGCAGCACGGAGGTATCTGAAGCGCATGGAAGAGATCTGTGAAGTTCCGGTAGACATGATATCAACCGGGCCGGACCGGGAAGAAACGATTGTGCTACGGCATCCATTTGCCTGACTTGACAATCAGTATCTGAAAGTTAGGGCTGTTGCGAAAACCCGATTATTTTCGAACCGGCTTATCATGACACTATTGGTTAAGGAAGACGTGAGCGCCTACACCGTGCGCATCGCGAGCTGGCAAGACGATATTCGGGCATTACGCAGAATACGCGAAGCAGTTTTTATCTACGAACAAGGTGTTCCCGCCGAACTGGAATGGGACGAATTTGACGTGAATTGTATTCATGTACTTGCCTCGGATTCAGCGGCTAATCCTGTCGGCACGGCACGGTTGTTACTGGACGGTTCTATCGGAAGGATGGCAGTGCTGAGGGAATACCGTGGAAAACGTGTGGGCACCGCATTGATGCAGCGGTTATTAAGAGAAGCGGAGAGTCGTCAGATGCAGCAGGTCACGTTGAATGCACAAGTATATGCTATCGAATTTTATAAAAAATTCGGTTTTCGGGTAACGGGAAAGGCGTTCCTCGATGCAGGGATCTCACACGTCAGAATGGTTTTACGATAGCTTATTCAATAAACGTGGCCCTTATCCGCCACCTGTACCTTATGCTTACTTTAAAACCCGGGTTTGATTAAAAGGGAACTGTAAAATCGAGGGATAGCACAACCTGATCCTTCTTTCCGCCAAAGGGGCGATAAGTTGCGCCATGCAGCGCATCCACGTTGTCATACCGTACGTTGGGACGAACGTTAAATTGTTGCATCGGCTTCCAGTCAAGCTTCAGCGTTTTTGCCGCCTTCCAGTTCGCACCAACCGTAACCGCGTAGTAATCGGCAGGCATACTGGTGCTGTTGCCGAGTTGGCCGCGCCCCAGCGCGTAGCTGAGTCCCTGGTTATTCGTGGCGGCACTCACCCGGCCAGGTGAGAAAACGCGAAACCCATCTCTATCCCGGAACCATTCGCCACGTATGCCCACCGACAATTCAGACGTAAGATCATAGTACAAATGGGTGTTGATGCCATACCACTCGGCGTTCTTGTTGACGCCGTTCAATAAAACGCCGCCCGCATAACCGTGGTCATGTTGCAGGACGAAATGCGTTTTGCTCGTGATCCTGTGTTTCAGCACAACGCTGTACATTCCCCACGGCTCGTTGCTTCGTGTGGAGGTTTCGCCGTAGGTACCGCTTAAATTGGCTGAACTCCCCATATCGTCGCTGGTCCAGGTGATACCGGCTATCCCGCCCCAGTTGCCTAATTGCTTATCGAAACCACCATCCCAGCCGCCGGTGGCGCTGCCGGTGGTAACCGCACCTATTGCCGACCAGTTCTCGTTGACTCTGTAGTTACCCAACACCCCTGTATGGGTGAAAGGTTCGCCATACTGCATCGTGTAGGCATGGGTGTAGAAGAAATTGTCGGGGGCTGGAACAGACTCATAACCGATAGGCGTATAAAAATGGCCAACCTTGACGTTCAGGCCATTGCCAACCGGCACATACACCTCCGCATACGCCTGGGGAAGCGCGATACCGTAATACCGCGTCGAGGCACAACACAAATCGAGATCCCAATTGCTTCTGCTCAAAGACTGTCCGGAATTCACATCGAATGCCGGGACACCATAAGCTTGCGTGAAAATGGCGTCCGTACCGAACATGAAATCGAAGCGCCCGCCAATATCCCACGTGCTGCCCTCAGCCACGACCGGTCGTTCTATAAATACATTGAACTGGTTCAGCTGGAATCGATTGGAACGATCGGCAAAAGTTACCGGGCCGTTAAAGCCGCTGGTCTGACCGGGATTGAAAGTGGCTCCGCCATTGATCCAGCCCCCCATCCTTATCCCGCTATCTTTTACCCAGTTAATCGCAGAGTCAACACCGGCACCAGCATCGGCATTCGCATTGGTTGAGTTGACAACCACTGTGAACAGGCTCACGGCAGAGGCGAATATCATCCGGCTTCGTCTTTTGGGCACGTATGACATAAGTGATTCCCCTGGGCAAAAACACCACAACTAAAGTTGTTATTTTCTCAACTTAGCATAACAAATGTCAATTAAATGTTAGTTTATTGTGAAATATTTGTGAACATTCAGGCAAGGTTGCCTTGAGGCGGGCCGAGACCGACCAGAAAACGATCGCAGCTTTTAAAAAACCCATACTACAGTGGGCTATGGCCGTCTTCAGCTTCGCTGTATGCTGCAAAGGCTCGCGCTGTATCCCATACGTTTTTCTACGCAATCAGCATAACCGGAAACTCTGCAACATGCGCTTGCCAGCGCGTGATTCAGCAGTTTGACAACCCCCGTCATACTACTTTCGCACTAAAGTACAATGGCATAATGGGATTTGTATTTTCTTTTTCTATCTATCTTAATCTCAGATGGGAAGAGATGGCGCTATGAAAACAAGTACATTTTTTGCAGCTTTTTCTCTTGGTATATTGGCTTCCTGTGCTCAGATGAGTCCTCATGAGGCTGTCCTAGCACCAATGTTCGCAGGACTGTTCAGAACGCACGCATACGCACTGACTATGACGCCTTGGCTAAGTTCTTTGAAGACGTGGCGAGGGAAATGGAGACGAAGGCAGCGGAGCAAAAGCAGTTGCTGGAACACTATGAAGAAAAAAGCTATTTATATGGCAGGGAAGCACAAGATTTAAAATCACATGCTGCCGCTTTGGTGCGCAAATACCATGAAACCACTGAGGAAAATATAAAGGAAGCGGCTGCCCACCGACTAATGACAGTAGAGCAAGCCCAGCATGAGTCTACCTGCCGCGACGGTAAAATGGCAGGTACTGCGGACCAGGGAAGCAATTAAACACAGCATAAACAGCGACGTCGTGGCCTGTTGTCAACTGTAAGTACTGAGTCCCGGTATGGCGTCGAGGTATGCTGCAGCCAAGGTAAATGCCGGTGTCAGAAAGGAATAGTCGCATCGAGGGAAAACAGAACTTGATCCTTTCGATTATCGAAAGGCCGATACGCTTGATGAATCCCTTCTGCTCTGTCATAACGAATATTGGGACGAATGTTCAGCTTTTGCATTGGCTTCCAGTCTAATTTCAGCCTTTTCGCCGGTTTCCAGTTCATGCCCACGGTAACTGCATAATAATCAGCCGGAGCACTCATGGGAGTGAAGTTTCCTGCAAAACTGTGTCCCGTGTTATCGGTAGCAGCAAGTACACGAAATGGCGAAAAGACGCGAAAACCATCTCTATCACGAAACCATTCACCCCTGATCCCGATAGACAGATCATTCAGAAGATCGTAATACAGGTGCGTATTGATACTATACCATTCGACGTTCTTGGGGGCGCCGTTCAGCAAAACGCCACCGGCGTAACCGTGAACATGGTGCAGAACCAAATGTGTCTTAGGAGTGACCCTGTGCTGCAATACCACATTGTACATACCCCAGGGTCTAGTGCTTCGCGTGGAAATCTCGCTGTATGTACCGGTGACGTTGATAGAACTTCTCTTGTCATCACTCACCCAGGTAATCCCGCCCAAACCTCCCCAATTGCCTAGCTGCTTGTCAAAACCTCCGTCCCACCCTCCCGTGGCGCTGCCCGTGATTGCACCGGCCATGACGGACCAGTTGGCATTGACTGCATAGTTACCCACCAGCCCCGTATGGGTAAACGGTTCGCCATTATTGAACGTATAGGCATGGGTGTAGAAAAAATTGTCGGGTGACGGCACGGTCTCGTAGCCGGTGGGCGAATAAAAATGACCTGCTTTGATGTTGATACCATTGCCAATCGGCAAGTAGGCTTCCACATACGCCTGCGGAAGTGCAATGCCGTAGGTACGGGTGGAAGAGCAGCATAAATTCAGATCCCAATGTCCCCTGCTCAACGGCTGGCCGGAATTAACATCAAAAGAAGGGACGCCGAAAGCCTGCGTATAAATCGCGTCTGTGCCGAACATGAAATCGAAGCGCCCACCGAGATCAAACGCGTTGCCTTCCGTCACTACAGTTCGCTGTATATATATGTTGAATTGATTTAACTGAAATCGATTGGCCCGATCGGCAAACGTAACGGTACCATTGTATCCATTGCCAGGATTGCTCGGATTGTAAGTTGCTCCGGCGTTGATCCATCCGCCCACCCTTACACCACTATCCTCAAGCAGGTCTACTAATTTAAAAGCATGCACATTGCTCGAGTTCATGAGAACTGACAGCAGGGCGCTTACGGCAAACAGAAACCCGCCTTTGCATCTTCGCACGCATTTCATTTATGATTTTCCTTAGTTCCCCAGACATAAGGATTTTGAGAAACATCCGAAAATGGGGCGTTTCGGCTTTATAAGACAAAAACTTGGTTATTGACGATTCTCTTTAAAATCGTGCCGTACTCATAAATGGAATGTCATCTGCGCTGTCCGTCCCCCTGTTATCAAGAGCGGGAAATTCCGATACGGTGAAAAAAAACATCACTACCTCTATCCTTTATCGGCAATTCGCCCCGATCAGTGATACCGATATGAAAGAGCAAATCGCACCTACCCCAGGAACAATTTATATGCCGGATTTTCGCTTTCATCCCAGTAATGGTTATCGAGTTGCCTTAGAAACGCCTCGAACTCGTCCCTCTCTTCAGGCGGCACTTCCATGCCCACCAGCACGCGGCCGTAATCGGCGCCATGATTGCGGTAGTGGAACAAGCTGATATTCCAGTGACGACCCATGCTGTTCAGAAATCTCATGAGGGCACCGGGACGGTCAGGAAATTCAAAGCGATAGAGAAGCTCATTCTTTATCTCACGGGCGCGCCCCCCCACCAGATGGCGAACATGGAGCTTTGCCATTTCGTTGTCGCTCAAATCCTCTGTGCGCAAGCCACTGCTCTCCAGGCTTCTGATCAGTTTTGCCGCCTCATCGCGATTGCGCACCGATACGGCGACGAACACATGTGCTTCTTTCGGATCAGCATAGCGGTAATTGAATTCAGTAATGCTTTTCGTTCCAAGCATGGCGCAAAACTTCCTGAAACTGCCGGGCTCTTCGGGAATGGTCACGGCCATCACCGCTTCACGCTGCTCACCCAGTTCCGCCCGTTCGGACACATGACGCAGCCGATCGAAATTCATGTTGGCGCCAGAGGCGATGGCAATCAAATCCTTGCCGCGGATTTTCTCACGCTTGGCATAAGCCTTCGCGCCGGCGACAGACAGTGCCCCGGACGGCTCCAGAATCGCGCGAGTATCCTCGAACACATCCTTGATCGCAGCACAGATAGCGTCAGTATCGACCAGGATGATTTCGTCCACCAGTTCACGGCACAAACGAAAGGTTTCTCCTCCAACCTGCTTCACTGCCACACCATCTGCAAACAATCCCACCTGTGCAAGCCTGACTCGGCGCTTTTTTTTCAGGGACTGATACATGGAATCGGCATCTGTTGGTTCGACACCAATGATTTTGATTTCCGGATAAAGCCTCTTCACATACGAGGCGATACCGGAAATAAGGCCACCACCGCCTATCGGGACAAATATGGCGTAGATTGCGCCGGCGTGCTGGCGAAGAATCTCCATCCCGATTGTACCCTGCCCCGCGATGACGTCAGGGTCGTCATAGGGATGCACAAAAGTGGCATGCTTCTCTCTGGAAAATTTCAATGCGTAGGCATAAGCCTCGTCATAGGAATCGCCATGTGTTATCACCGTCGCGCCGCGCGCCTCGACCGCCTGCATTTTGATTTGTGGCGTAGTAACGGGCATCACGATGGTCGCGCGGCAACTCAGCCGTTGTGCCGCAAGCGCCACCCCCTGCGCATGGTTCCCTGCAGACGCAGTCACCACGCCGCGCTTGAGCACAGCGGGGGAAAGCTTGACCATTTTGTTGTAAGCCCCGCGCAGCTTGAATGAAAAAACCTCTTGCATATCCTCCCGCTTCAACAAAAGCCGGTTATGTATGCGCGCGGACAAATTTGGTGCAAGCTCCAGCGGACTCTCTACCGCAACATCATAAACCCGAGCGGTGAGAATTCTTTCGAGATAATTGTTTTTCATCAAAACCGGGATTTCCTGATTTCAGGGCTACGCATTTTAGCATGCCGGGAAAGGCTAGTTGCCCAGCTTCATTGTTAAAATCGCCGGATAGTATTATCCTCATGAATAATTAAACGTTAACTTCCAGAAAATAACACTATGACGCAAGACGAGCAGAAACGAGCGGTCGCCCGGGCCGCTATCCAATACGTTCCAGTTGGCAGCATAGTCGGGGTGGGTACCGGTTCGACTGCCAATTTCTTCATAGATGAGCTGGCTGCGATCAAACATAAAATTGAAGGGGCGGTGGCAAGCTCGGAGGCTACTGCACGGCGACTCAGCAGCCACGGTATCGAGGTCATGGATTTAAACAACGTTGATGTGCTTCCGGTATACGTGGATGGAACAGATGAAATTACCGAACACCTGTACATGATAAAAGGTGGCGGCGGAGCATTGACGCGAGAAAAAATCGTCGCTGCCGTGGCAAAAAAATTCGTCTGTATCGCGGATCAAAGTAAGCTGGTCGATGTGCTGGGTAAATTTCCACTGCCTGTGGAGGTTATCCCAATGGCACGTAGTTATGTGTCGCGGGAAATAATACGGCTGGGGGGTCAGCCGAGGCTGCGCGAGAAGCTCATCACCGACAACGGCAATATCATCCTCGACGTACACGGCCTGCAAATCCTGAACCCGGTTGAACTGGAGGCAGCGCTCAATCAGATTACCGGGGTCGTCACCAACGGATTATTCGCAAGGCGTGGCGCCGACGTGCTATTGCTTAGCAGCGATAGCGGTGTCCAAACAATGGTTATTTGAGCTGAGGAACAATAAAATTGTCACAACGGGCCGGTAATATCCCTTGTCTTTCTTTGCTTTCAATCGATCAGCAGGTGTGCAATGGTAAGTAGCGAACATATATCCAAGCAGTTTGATGCCGATCTCGAAGCGGTGCGGACCCGCGTGTTGCACATGGGCGGATTTGTGGAAGAGCAGATCGAGAAGGCCATCGATGCGTTAACGAGCGGAAACGAGTGCCTGATAGAAAGTATCATTGCCGATGATCACCGCGTTAATGCCATGGAAGTTTCGATCGACGAAATTTGTAGCCAGATCATTGCCCGCCGGCAACCCGCAGCCGGCGATTTACGCATGATCATGACGGTTATCAAGACCATTACCGATCTGGAGCGTATCGGCGACGAAGCCGAGAAGATTGCACGCATGGCTAAGCTGATATACCAAACCGACCGTATGCATATGCCACGATTCGTCGAGATCAGGCATGTCGCACACATCGCGCTGGATATGCTGCGCAAGTCACTGGACGCATTTGCCCGCCTGGATCTGACAGCAGCAGCTCAGGTCGTGCGACAGGATGAGTTGGTGGATGAGGAATTCCGTTCTATCATGCGCCAGCTCATCACTTTCATGATGGAAGACCCGCGCAAAATTTCTACCGCTCTCGAAATCCTGTTTATAGCAAAAGCCATCGAGCGAATCGGCGATCATGCCAAGAATATGTCGGAATACGTGGTATATATGGTCAAGGGCCGGGATGTACGCCATGTTACTGTTGAAGAAATCGAGCGGGAAGTAAGGGAATAAGTCCGCGATATTCGGATTCCTGAAAATTCATGCTTGAATACTCCACTCTTGCGGCGGTAGACCTCGGCTCCAACAGCTTTCGTCTGCAAGTCGCGCGGGTAGTGGGTAAACAGCTCTATCCGCTGGATAGTTTACGCGAAATGGTACGGCTTGCCGCAGGCCTCGATCCCCATGGGCAATTGAATGAGGACTCTCAGGAGCGCGCTTTAGGTTGCCTGAAACGGTTCGGCGAGCGTCTACGGGGTTTTCCGCCACACACAGTACGTGCAGTAGGTACGAACACGCTTAGAGTAGCCGGAAACGCATCGGCATTTCTAAAAAAAGCGGAGGCGGCCATCGGATTTCCGATCGAAATCATCGCGGGGTATGAGGAAGCGCGGCTGATATATCTGGGGGTCGCGCACAGCCTTCCCGCCTCCACCAACGCTCGCCTGGTTGTGGATATTGGCGGTGGCTCTACGGAATTGATCATTGGCAATCGGCTGAAGCCGGTCAAGCTGGAAAGCCTGTATATGGGTTGCGTCAGTTATAGCCTGCGTTTTTTCCCGGACGGAAAGATTACCAAGGGCGCGCTGAGGCGAGCCGAGCTTTCAGCACGCAGCGAAGTACAAACTATCGCCGCCGGGTTCTCCAGAACTCACTGGCAGGATGCTTTTGGCTCGTCCGGTACTGCCCGCGCACTGGGCGACATCATCAAGCTGAACAATCTTGCCAAGGAAGACTGCGACGGGGACATCACCCTGGAGGGGCTGGATAATTTCCGCGAATGTCTGCTTAAGGTTGGCGATATCAGGAAGCTGGAATTTGCGGGACTTCGCGCTGACCGGGCGCCCGTTATCGTCGGCGGCTTCGCCATCATGGCAGCGGTATTTTCAGAACTGGGTATAAGCCGGATGTCTCAGGCCATGGGCGCATTGCGGCAGGGGGTGCTCTACGATTTGCTGGGGCGCTTCCATAATCACGATATGCGCGAAGTTACGGCAAGACAATTCATGCAGCGCTATCGGGTGGATTCCAGCCAGGCGAAGCGGGTGGAATCGCTGGCCCTTCTGCTTGGTAAACAACTATTGGCAGATTTTCCTGATGAAGCAACGGAATTGCTGCTGATTCTCTCATGGGCGGCACGACTGCATGAGGTAGGAATTTCAGTAGCCCATTCCGGCTATCATAAGCATTCGGCCTATATTCTCGGTAACGCGGATATGCCGGGTTTCTCAAGAATGGAACAAGAACGCTTGAGCGCGCTTACTCTCGCGCATAGGGGCGTTGCGGGTAAAATTCGGGAATTTGTTACCGACCCGCCGGACTTCGCTCTGCTCCTGGCGCTTCGTCTGGCTGTGCTGTTCCATCGCAGCCGTTGCGATATCCAGTTGCCGGATCTGGAAGTTCGCCTCAGCGGCAAAGAATTCGAATTATGCATCGAACAGAAATGGCTGGAACGCAGCCCCCTGACCGATACAGCGCTGTCCGCCGAAATTGAGCAATGGGCCGCTCTCGGTTTCGATTTCCGCATAAAGCGGCTGGAGGGAAGCAAGGCGCGCATAACCGATAAAACCGCCCGGAACGCGGCCGGCACATAACCCATACCATCACGATGGCGTCCCACTCCAGAAAGAGATCGACAAAAGCGGGACTTGCGCCAGGCACGCTGGTGCATATCGGCATAAAGAAAAATGTCGCTCCTCGCATCACCCTGCTGAATTACGATACGAACGGCGCGCGCGAATACGAGGTAACCACTGCTGAACTGGCAGACAAGATCAAGCTCGCGCCGGGCATCAAATGGATCGACGTTCGTGGATTGGGCGACATTGGCATGATGGAACAAATCGGTGCCTGTTTTAATCTTCACCCGCTGGTGCTGGAGGATATATTCAATACCGAGCAGCGCTCGAAGCTGGAGGACTACGGCGACTATATTTACGTGGTACTTAAAACCTTCGGCTATGAGCGCAAGGATGAAGAAGAAATGATAACCTCTGACCAGATCAGTCTGGTGCTGGGAAAAGATTTCGTGCTCTCATTCCTGGAAACGGATGGGGTTCAATTCAAGTCGCTGCGTGAGCGCTTACACTCGGGTAAGGGGCAAATACGAAACCTGGGACCGGATTTTCTGATGTACAGCTTGATTGATGCCATTGTGGACAGCTATTTCGTCATTCTCGAGCAGCTCGACGAAAAGACTGAAGTACTCGAAACGGAACTGATAACGCGTCCTCGCCCAACCACCCTGCATTCAATTTATCACCTGAAGCGGGAAAATGCCTTTTTACGCAAATCATTGTGGCCATTACGCGAAGTGATCAGTTCCATGCAACGGGGGGACTCGCCGCTGTTCACCCGCAATACCTTGCTTTACCTGCGCGATGTCTACGACCATACCATTCACATCATCGAATCGGTTGAATCTCTACGCGACGTGACAGGGGGCATGCTCGACATTTATATGTCCAGCGTAAGCTACCGCATCAGTACGGTAATGAAGGTTCTCACCGTCATTACTACCATATTCATGCCGCTGAGCCTGATAGCCGGCATTTATGGGATGAATTTCCAACACTTGCCTGGGCTTGACTGGTACTGGGGATTCTTCGCGGTCCTGGGAGCAATGGCAGTGATCAGTGTGGGGATGCTGGCACTATTCCGCTGGAAAAAGTGGTTATAGTCCTGTCTAACAGCTCAGCGGCCAACTCAGCCTCCAGCTCATCGGTGAACCGGACGCCTGGCCGAAAACTTTCTCGAGAGTCTCTAGCAGCCTGTCGGATTTAAAGGATCGGCTGCAAAAGCGTCTGGCTGGTTCATATTTCGCCGCTTTTTCGGCCGCTAATAGAATAACTATTGGCCTTCAAAATCCTCAAAATCTGCCCTCACCCAGTCACTTTTTCGCTGCGATTCTTCAAGTCCGACAGGCCGTCAGAGCTCGAATACCTGCCCGCGCTTCAATCTCTCGGGTTTGAATTCTCCTGCCGCTGCCTGAATTTCCGCCATTGTCGCATCCTCATTGCCCGGTTCCATGTGAGTGATCAGAAGTTGGACCGGCTTGTTGAGCCGCTTTAATCCCTGGGCCAGCAGTTCAGGGCGCATATGGCCAGAAGCCTCGGCACCCGCAACGTTGTGGTTGAGAAAGGTCGTTTCAATCATCAGATAGCGCAGGTTCCCTATTGCGTTCAAGGCGTTCCAGAACGGCTCATGGTAAGTTGTGTCGCCACTGAATACAAAACTTGCCTTACCGCTATCAAGCTGATAGCCCACACCCGGCACAGCATGTCGTGCCGGCAGCGGGGTGATCATCCTTCCCGACGATTCGACGCTCTGCCCTACTGTCACAGGCCGGAATACCACATACGGATTGTCGGATGAAGGTAATACCGTGTAATCGGGCCAAAGGCGAAAATTGAACATATCCTGCTTCAGGACGGCAATAGTTTCGGCCAATGCGTAAACCGTGAGCGGCCTCTCACGACGCGGCCCCACCATATCCGCCACCATGGGAAGCAAGCCCGCATGGTCGAGATGCGAATGAGTAAGAAATACCGTATTGATACGCAGCATCTCGGTCAGCGTCAAGTCCCCCGCGCCGGTACCCACATCGACCAGGATATCGTCATCCAGCATCAGGCAAGTGGTTCTTAAATCGGCACCAACGCCGCCGGTGCATCCAAGAATGGTTACCCGCATCCTATCCTCGCGCAACGATCTCAAAAATATCGTTTAGGTACATGACTTGGCGACCGGGATGGCATGCGAGATATCGGGCATAAAGTTCGAAACACACGCTTCGCAGATTTTCTTTCCATCCTGCCCAATCCATCCAGCGATACAGACAAGTTACTTAGACAGTAGTCTCGGGACGCCGTCCTGCACTGTTGAAGCCCACTCCCACGATAAAACCTTGAGACCGCGGACACGGGCCCATGACACAATCAATGTGCGTAGCAGACGTGGAGCATCAGGCAGCATCCATACTTCAGAGATGCGCTTTTCCTCACGCCAACCACGCAGTAGAAGCCTTACCACCGCCTCCAGGCCGATGGCGTAGCTGCGCATCTGCAAGCAAAGAAGTAATCGCGCCGGTTCCGGTGTAAGCCAGTGAGCATAACCGCCTTCGCGAAACACGTAATCAAGCGCATCAAGAAGATCCGGGGGGAAATGCGCCAGCGGACAATTGCTCGACAGAAGCAGGACATTAAGCGAAGCGTTAGGATAGCGCGAGAAATAAAGGCTGCGGTTGCGCTTTACGAGCTCCTTATAATATTTGCCACGGCCGAAAGACCCGCCGCCTTCGTGCTGTATGCTGGCGCCAGGGTGCACGCCAAGGTGCCAGCCGCGCAAGTCAAGACGACGGCCGAGATCGATATCTTCATAATAGCCGCGGCCAAATGCAGAATCAAAGCCGCCAATTTCAAGGAAAACGTGACGCCGGATCAAGAATGCGTGGCCACGAAGGCGGTGTGTACGAATGTAACCGCCGGGTTCGCGCATATATCGGTCCAGATTGTCCCTGGCATAGTCGTTGCCGGCGGGAATAATGACCGCTAGCTGCGGGTCTGCCGCCATCGCTGCGCAAAGCAGCGGCAGAAAATCCTCGCTTGCCATCGTGTCTGAGTTGAGTATCAATACGAAAGACGCATCGGAGCGACTGACTGCTTCGTTTACCGACACACCGAACCCCTGATTTTTCAGTGCGTGATGAACGTGGACGTGTTCATACGGCAATTGATCGAGCATCATGCACGTCTCGACATCGGAAGCATCATCCTGTACATAAATATGCCGGATGGAGTCACTGAGGCATGCAACGACAGAATCGATGCAATGCCGCGTCAGCGCTGGCGCGTTATAGACCGGGATTACCACATCGATGGATGGCTTGGCCGGCATACGGGTCAGTAATCTCCTCGGAATACCGGCCGGCAGAGGCTAATCACGCGAAAGCGAGATTAGCGGTACGATCATGCGGATAATCCCGGTTCTGGCTGGCTTTTGGCCGCACCTGCCCTTCCAGCAGTGCAACATAACGGGACAATACGTCGGGACTACCGACATCGATCATTTCCCTCACGAAACGTTGGCGATGCTCTTCTATATAAAAAGAGTCGCAGCCGTGCGAAAGAAATCTTTCGATATTTCTATATACATCATCCCGGCAGCGCAACTCTGCCTCAGGTATGAATTCAGCCAGTGCGGAGCGCCCGGCATGAAGATAATCCGCAGCCAATACCGGCTTCTTCCTTTTAACCGCCTCGAATACAACCGAGGTAGCCAGGTCAATGATTACATCCGCCCAATTCATGAGATAAATGGAATGAATATCCCCTGCCACGCTCACGTTAGGCAAACGCCGCAGGGACATATCCTTCGTCAGGGATTGTTGCCAACCACCGCGGGTATGCGGCTTGATGATCAACTCCACCCCCGGAAAGCTGGCAACGATGCGCACGACCTCGCCTACTTCCTCCCAGAACGTTGAAAAATTACTCTTTCTCAAAAACATCACCACCTTGAGCTTGCTATCAGAGCGGGTCAGCGGCGAAGGCGGCATCAACTCGGCCACCCTGGCAAGCCATTCGTCGCAATAGCGCGGTGAGCCCAGTACGGCAAGCTTCTGGTTATCCATAAACGGACGAAAGCGCACCGAGCATAATTCGTTCGGCACTACCACTTTTTCGAAAATTCCTGCATTGGCAAATGTAGTGTCGGGCTCCAGGGTCAGCTCGCGGCGCCTGATCAACTGACTCGCATGAGGACTATCCCCGTGCGGCAACGAGACCGTGCCAAGACCCATGGCACGCGCCGTCGATAACACCACCTTGACCCACTCCACGCAGATGGATGAATTTCTTTCTATCCAGTCGAATACTACGACCCCCTCGCCACCTTCGCCAAAGCTGCGCCTCAACAGGCGGTTGGCGGTACTCCGCCAGATCGGCTCACGCCGCTTGGTATTGTAAACCTCCGCCAGCGCCTTCATGATTGGACCAATGAATGGGCGGCGCAAGCTGCGAATCAATATCAGTGTCTGAAAAAACCACCCTAAAAATTCGACAGGGGGCAACACGTCAGCGATGTACGCGATGCGCACACCATTGAGTCCCTTCAGGAATTTGATACGATAATCATTTCGAAACCGCGAGTTGCCTATCAGAACAATGTCACAGGTATGACCAGAACCGATCCACCTGGAAATTACCGGCGTAATATGATCTATATCGTTATAATGACGTAGAAAAAAAAGAGCCTTCATACTGGTGATTTCATTCTTTGCATGCTGGTAGCAAAAAGCAGTATATCCATCATTTCATTGATTATTCCCATTTTTTTCTTGCTGTTTCTTGCGACGAAAATGCGCATAATTGTACACGGGGCGATATTCGTTTACTAGCACAGCCGGTATTTTTACTCCCGCGGACTTCTGTTACTATAGAAAGCTGATTCCGGTCCGGGTTCAAGTTCCGGCGGAGTATTTTCCGGACGGCGGACAGGCACGATAAAAACGAGTTTCAAAAACTATTCTCAGGCCGATCCGTTCCCGATACTAACGTATAGAGTCAATAACGGACAGCCCAATAATGAAATGCAGCTCCTGATAGACATCAATTAACATAATTTGCCAATGAGAACAATTGCTGTAATACCGGCACGTATGGGTTCATCGCGTTTCCCCGGAAAACCGGTTGCAAAATTGTTAGGGCGTGCAATGCTGGAACATGTCTACAAGCGCGTTGCCCTTAGCAGATCCCTTGATGCTACTTACATAGCTACTTGTGACGAAGAGATCCGGCGAGTGGCGGAGGATTTTGGCGCTACCGTGATAATGACTGCTGACACCCATGAGCGTGCAAGCGATCGGGTTGCCGAGGCCGTAGCCGGCCTTGATGCTGAACTTATTGTCATGGTACAAGGCGACGAACCGATGACTCACCCGGAAATGATCGATGCAGCGGTAGAGCCATTCCGGCAGGATTCGCGGCTGGGTTGCGTTAATCTTGTGCGAGCCATTGATAATAAAGCTGATTTTCATGACTTCAACACGATCAAGGTAGTAATGAATCAGCAAGGTGATGCCCTCTACATGTCGCGCCAGCCGATACCGACGACACCGGCCTCGTCCCAGTTGGATTTCCCGCATGCATTTGCCTATAAGCAGGTATGCATTATCCCGTTCCGGCGTGAAACATTGCTTGATTTCGCCCGGTTACCGCCAACTCCATTGGAGCAACTGGAGTCCGTAGACATGCTGCGATTACTGGAGCACGGTTATCGGGTGAAGATGGTGACAACCCAATTCAATACGCAGGCAGTGGATACTCAGGCCGATCTGGAGCGTGTCGCCAGGTTGATGGAAACCGACCCGCTGCTGGCCTCATATTGAATCAGATACGCACAGACACAGGCACGTTCTTGCAGTCTTCCAAGGTATAGCTATGCAATTAAAATCGAAACTTGCCCGTAATGCGCTGACCATTGGTTCTTGGATCACCCTGGGGCATCCAGCAATCGCAGAGATCATGGCTGCGGCCGGTTTCGACTGGCTCGTCCTGGACACGGAGCACAGCGTCCTTGAGCTAAGCGACGTTCAGATGCTGATCCAGGTACTCGACGGTCAGCGGTGCCCCGCTATCGTGCGGTTGACTTCAAACCATCCTGACCAGATCAAACGTGTCATGGATGCCGGTGCAACCGGCGTGATGGTGCCTATGGTCAAAACCGCGGCCGATGCGGAAGCTGCGGTACAAGCCGTCTATTACCCGCCTCGGGGTCAGCGGGGCGTCGGTCTGGCCCGCGCGCAAGGTTATGGCGCAAGATTTCAGGAATATCGGCGTTGGCTGGAGGAGAATGCAATTGTAGTCGTCATGATTGAGCATATCGATGCTGTCAATGCCATCGATTCCATACTTTCGGTTCCCGGCGTTGATGCTTATATCATTGGCCCGTACGATCTATCCGGGTCCATGGGGCGCCCAGGTGAACTGGATTACCCCGAAGTTCAGGCGGCAATAAAGCGGGTACATGAAGCCGGGCGTCGTCTAGGCAAATCGGGAGGCATCCATGTCGTCGAGCCGGATCTGGATCAGTTGCGCCATTACATCCAGACCGGCTTCAGTTTTCTTGGCTATGGTCTGGATATTCGTATCTTGGACACCCTTTGCCGCAGTCATATGCAAAATATAAGAGAAAGTTTATGAATAAACTCGTTATCTCCACCTCATCGTTTGATGTGGACAACAATCCCCCTCTCCAGAATTTGCTGAAAGATGGCATGCATATCACCAAAAACAGCCATGGCCGCAAACTTACGGAAGACGAAACCATCGCTTTGCTGGGCTCGGATACCATTGGGATGATTGCCGGCATCGAACCCCTGACAGAGCGCGTCTTTGCCTCCGCCAGAAGCCTGAAAGTAGTGTCTCGCTGCGGAAGCGGCGTGGACAGTGTCGATCTTGTGGCAGCAAAACGTCATGGTATTACTGTTCTTAATACGCCGGAGGCACCGGCTCAGGCAGTTGCTGAGCTCACCCTGGGCCTGATTCTGGACGCCTTGAGGCAGATATCCCAGACTGATCGATTGCTTCATGCGGGCAAATGGCCGCGGACGCAGGGACGCCTGCTCGCTGCCCAGCGAGTAGGCATAATCGGCCTGGGACGTGTCGGGCGGCGTGTAGCGCGGCTGTGTCAGGCATTTGAGGCCGAGATTGTGGCGTATGATTCATATGTGAAGCAGGCGCCCCAAGGAGTACAATTGGTATCATTGGAAGATCTGCTGGCAGAAGCGGATATCATCAGCCTGCACTTGCCTTATGACGCTGACACGCACCACTTGCTTGATAAGGCGGCGCTCGCGTGCATGAAGCCAGGTGCTGTAGTGATAAATACAGCACGCGGTGGCCTTATCGATGAAGCCGAGCTTGCGGAGGTTTTGATTTCCGGGCGTCTAGCTGCTGCCGCACTCGATGTTTTCGAGCAGGAACCGTATCATGGCCCGCTGCTGGAATGTGAAACGGCAATTCTTACCTCGCATATTGGTTCGCACGCCAGGGAAGCACGTCAGCGCATGGAGGTGGAGGCCGCGGAGAATCTGCTTCAGGGACTGACTAAAGCGGATGTGATGAAAGACAGGCACCACGGAAATGCCTAACGAAATTGCGATCGTGTATGGTGCCAGCGGCTTCCTCGGAAGCCATGTAGCCGATGCGTTGTCCAACGCCGGCTATCGTGTGCGCTTGTTTGATCGTCGCCCATCGATTTATCAGCGTCCCGATCAGGAAATGGTCATCGGTGACATCATGAACCTGGATGAAGTGACGAAAGCGGCTGAGGGTGCTCATGTTGTTTATAATTTTGCTGCCATTGCGGATATCGATGAAGCCAACGATAAACCCCTGGCGACCGCCACGATTAACGTATTAGGTAATATGCACGCACTGGAAGCGGCACGTCTTGCCGGAGCGCGCCGATTTGTTTTTGCCAGCACTATTTATGTCTATTCCGAGTCCGGTTCTTTTTATCGTGCCAGCAAGCAGGCGGCAGAACGCTTCATTGAGACTTATCATGAGCGCTATGGGTTGGACTATAGCATTTTACGCTATGGATCGTTGTATGGCAGGCGTGCTGACGCACGTAACGGAATCTACCGTATGCTACACGAAGCGGTGGACCGTCATTCGATAACGTACCATGGTAGCAGTGAGGCAATCCGCGAATACATCCATGTTGAGGATGCAGCGCGCATGAGTATCCAGGTGCTGGCGCCAGAGTTTGCCAATCGTCATTTGATCTTGACCGGACAGGAGCGGTTACGCATCAAGGACGTCATGACCATGATTTCTGAAATCATGCCCTGGAAGATCGAATTACATTTCGACCAGGCGCGTGCGGGGCACCATTACGAGGTGACTCCTTATGCTTTTCAACCCCGTATTGGCCGTAAATTGGTACTCAACGAACATGTCGATCTGGGTCAGGGTTTACTGGATTGTTTGCGGGATATCCACAGAACCATGCACCACTCCGGTGAAGATGACGAAGCGACGCCTTTGGCATCCGACAACAAAGCATGAGCACAGCGGCGTGGCAAGCCATCATTTTCGATTTCGATGGTGTGGTGGTCGAATCCGGTGAAATCAAGACGCAAGCTTTTGGCGATCTCTATCGAGGCTACGGGGAAACAGTCATGGCCGCGGTGATGCAATATCACAGCTTGCATGGAGGCATGTCGCGCTATCACAAATTTCGTTATTTCCAGGAGCATCTTTTAGAGAAATCACCGTTGACTCCGGATGAAGAGCAAGAGTTGGACCGTCGTTTTTCCGAATTGGTCGTCGAGGCTGTGATTGCCAGTGATGCAGTGCCTGGTGCAACGGAGTTGATCCGTAAAGAAGCCAAACGCATTCCTTTATTTGTGGCTTCCGGTACACCGGAAGCGGAGCTCAATACAATAGTCATTCGCCGTGGCCTGGCCTCCTATTTCACCGCTGTGTACGGCTCCCCCACGCCAAAACAGAAGCTGATTGCGGATATTTTATCGAGTCACGCGCTCTTGCCTGAGCGTGTGCTGATGATAGGCGACGCGTTGATCGACTATCAAAGCGCACAGCTTAACAATGTCGCATTCCTGGGACGCGTGCGTCCCGGGGATAAAAACCCTTTCCCTGCGCACGTGGACATATTGCCCGATCTGAGCCCGTTGCTCACCTGATATCTGACCCAACGGTTTAATCAGCAAATCGATAATGGTCCAGAAACATCAACCTTAATGATATTTTTGAAATATCCCCAAGATCAGCCAATATGACGGGCAGTAAAGAAAAAAAGCCTAAGACGATTATTCTTGGCGCCGGCCAGGGACGGCGGCTGTTGCCGCTAACTGAAAACATGCCGAAATGTCTTTTGCGGGTCTCGGACAAATCCATTATTGAGCGGCAGATCGATGCCTTGCTGGCAGCGGGCATAGACGAAATCACTGTCGTCACGGGTTTTCAGTCCAGCCTGGTTGAAGCTCAATTACAACGGCGTTACGCAAATCACGCGCAGGTCGGTACGATTTTTAATCCGTTCTTTGAGGTTGCCGATAACCTGGCCAGTTGCTGGATTGCGCGTTCCGTGATGGATGGCGATTTTCTGCTCCTGAATGGGGATACTGTTTTTGATGAGGCTGTGCTGGCGCAGGTGCTGAACTCGGATCCCGCTCCCATTACCCTCGGGGTGGATTACAAATCCGCTTATGATGCGGACGACATGAAAGTCCAGCTGGATGAAAGAGGATGGGTCAAGCACGTGAGCAAAACTTTATCCGCGGCTCAAACCGACGCCGAGTCCATCGGTCTTATTTTTTTTCGGGATCGTGGACCGCAATTGTTCCGCAGCGCGGTCGAGAATGCGCTGCGGCATCAAGCTGCGCTTAAATTCTGGTATCTGAACATCATTGACGGCCTGGCCGATAAACAAGTGGTCAAGGCTTGTTCCGTATCCGGGCACGTCTGGTGTGAAATTGATTTCGCCGCGGATCTGGCACGAGCTGAAGCGCTTTTCAGCGGAACAGAGCGGGATGGAACCTTGCGGAACCCATCTGTGCAAGCTGAACTTATTACGGGTGAATAGTCAGGTACGATCGTTGGCGTCTGCGAAAGACGTCAGCTCACGTGCGTGAATCTTTTCCGCGTCGTTCGACGCCGAAAGGCGATACGATAGTCCTCACTAAACCCCAAGGCGAATGTCAACATACTTCTGAACGGGCATACTTGGTTTCGACAGTCCGCCTCAAGTTGAACGCCAGGAGTTTCCCAAGCCGTTCGTTACCTACGGGCCCATTACCGATCCGCTGGATAATGTCCAGATCTGGTGCCTTGTTGGCTTCGATCAAACACGGACCATTATCGAGCAGGGCGACGTCCCAACCAATCACCACCTGATCGGAAAAGGCGCTGGCGTGGGCATATTGCACCAGCTCTATCAGCTCAGGCCAGCACGGAAGCTTGCGCTGCAGTATCTGAGCGTGCGTTTCGTAATGCCGCTCATACCAGCCATCCGCAGTTGCTCCCCATGCCCCGCAAGCTCCTCTTCCTAGTTCACCGGTGTGGATATCCACGTTGGCAGCGATTCCTCCGGCGTGGAAATTGTCGACAATGACGGCACTATTTCGCGCCATGCGAAAAACCGCGTTGGTGACTTCGAATCCGCCTTGCTCGTTACGACAGCTCATCACACGAACAGTCGCCAGCGTACCATTGGCGAGGTCGGCAATCTCATGGTGATTTACGAGGCGCGGCTGCACCAGAAAAATATTCTGCCAAGAGGCCTTCCGCAGACCCTCAAGTACTTGATCCCCAGTAGCAACTTCGCCATCGTTGCGCCGGAACTTCCCCGAACCCAGGTAATCCCAGCGCGTGGCGTTTTTTCCCCCTTGTCCATACAGCGGTTTCACGAAGAGATCGATCTCGGGCAACCCCGGTCCGTTCCAATCGACTGCGGTGACCTCTCCTTTCTCCACGCTCAGGAGGATGGGCGCGGTCTTGATTCCAAACTCGCGGCAGCGGGCCATGAAACGTGCTTTGTCTTTTATACATATTGTGCTCCGCTCGGTGGGGATGGAAAGTCCACCATTGTAGTCGCGCAAAAAAAGATACAGCCCGGCTTTTGTTTCAAGCCGATTCAGGTACTCACCAGCATGCTTTCTCTTGTCGTCGTCGTGCAGTTCGAAGATATAGTACCAGGGAGACAGGATCGCAAACCGGGCCGCAAGACCGATCTGCTCCCACATTTGCCGAGTGATTCCCTTTCCTGTCCGCTTCTTTATGGCGCTTCCGTTGAGCGTGGTAAACACGATTACCAGCGCAGCAACCACGAATGGGACGAACGGCAGAGCCACACACGCTACCAGACGCTCGCGGGGGCTGATCTCACGCCAGACCTCGCGCTGGAAGCACCGGTGGATGGCCGTCGCCGCCGAGTTATCGTCCGGTAGTCGCGCAAGAATCCACATCGCGCCACTCAAGTCCCGGGTAATCCTGTCAATGCTGAAATTGTTGATAATCTTCATGAGTCCTCATATCCACGGCAGCCTGTCAAGAAGGACAGTAAATCACATACCCTCCAAGACCCTTATTTAATTCTCTTGTATGATAATCAACCAACAATGTGAAGAGGCGATGACATGCTGCAAAAAGATAAGTTTTGTTCAGAAGCTCTCTCTAAAGGTTTCAGCTATTTGCGTGATACGTCGCTGCATCAGCAATACCAGATAATAAAATAACCCTTTACCATAGCGGGACAAATAGTCCGTTTGGACTAAGACATCTTGAGTATGTTCTCTTGGATTTTAATTTTATTTAGCTTAAACGTTGCACCGGCGGGGGCGAATAGCTATATATGCTAATAGCCGTATATACTGCATGGTGATAGGGTGCACTTTCGAGAGAGTATCAATGCATGTGGAGACTGCTGATAATCACCGAAGGAAGAACACGTTGAAAGATGAAGATTATAGCGGCAGAATTATCCCGAAAAAAAAATCTTTCAGCCGATGTACGCACACCACTGTTCGTCATGCGGAAAAGCGCGAAATCCGGCATATGCGGTCAATTTCAACCCTGCCTCATCGGTATGCCGGCAACGCTATATGACTTTCCCCGCACCATTGTACAAGACGGCTGATTGTGCCGATATGTTTCGTATCATATCCTGCAGGCGGTGCCGCTAAACAATTGATTCAAACTCAGCCGGACGAAACCCATCAATTATCAAATCTTATGGATTCTTCGATTATCAATACCCCGCCGTCGGATATGCCGGTCTTTAACGCAACCATGCGGAAGTTTGGTGCACCACAAACAATAATTCATCAATATCAATACTGGAGCGTCATGTTGCGTCCAGCCCAACTAACGCTTGGTTCCCTGATTCTAGCCGCTCATGAGCCAGCTCGCTCATTCTCGGCACTTAGCCAGGAAAGCTTTACCGAGCTTCATAAAGTAATAGCACAACTAGAGTCTGCTTTGGCCAAGGCCTTCAATTACGACCGGTTAAATTACCTGATGTTAATGATGGTCGATCCGGATGTGCACTTCCATGTCATCCCTCGTTATGCGAAAACAAAGTATTTCAATGCCATGGAATTTATCGACTCCGGTTGGCCAGGGGCTCCAGATTTCAACCGGACCTATGAGATCGATGCCGAAACCAACCGTCTCATTATCGATCATACCGTTTCCTGCTGGGGCAAAAAATAATATGCGGCCTCCGTTTTCATCGCTTTGTCTCTTTGTCCAAGAGATCTCAGCCATACTGGATAACCTATCACACACCGCATTCTTTGAGCATCGCTCCAGCAAGGATACTTCTTGATGCCGGGGCCTATCCTGACTAAACCATGATCCATTCATGCATTCCTAAAACCAATCAGTGGTATTTATTATCAGAAATCCCGCCTGCTGGCGATCCGGTAGAACACCCCAATCTGTGTCTCTACGGTTCGGTTTTTTATCAATGTTTTATTTTGGGCCCATTAGCCTTTTGACAGCATTTTACCCTTGGCTGTCCATACTAAGATTGTATATACTCAGCAACCACTTCAGATTCGACGTCTACGAACGAAAAATAGAGAGCATGCGTCCTTTTGCAACTCCAGGTCCTGGCGTCAACTACCACTTATCTGGCTTGGACAGGTAAACCGGCGTATGACACAACTCGTTCTGTTGCGGCACGGGGAAAGTATCTCGAACCGGGATGGCTGTTTTACCGGCTGGAATGATGTTGCCCTGACACCACGAGGTGAACAGGAGGCCGAGCAAGCTGGCCGTCTGCTCAGGGAGGCGGGATATAAGTTCGATATATGTTTTACCTCGGAACTCCAGCGGGCTACGGAGACGCTGCGTATCGTATTAAGAGCGATGGAGGTCAATGAATCGGCCGTACGGCGGAGCTGGCGTTTAAACGAACGACACTATGGCGCGCTGGAAGGGATCGACCCTCTGAAGGCAATCAGGAAATTTGGCGTCTGGCCCATCCTCGGCTCCCAGCTGCGGTTTGATGCACGGCCGCCGCCGCTCGACCCCTGTGATGCGCGGTTCCCGGGAAATCAACAGCGCTACTCGAATATCGACAGGCAGGAATTGCCCCTTGCTGAGAGCATGCAGCAAGCCCTTTTGCGGGTGCTACCCTACTGGGAAGAGGTAATTCTGCCGGAAATTCGACAGGGAAAGCGGGTTCTCATCGTAGCTCACAAACATATTTTGCGTGCACTAGTGATGCAACTGGACGATTTGTCCATCGTCCAGCTAATAAGGCTATCCATCGCCACAGGGCGACCGCTGGTATACGAACTTGACGATAAGCTGAATCCCGTCCGACATTACTATGCTGATCGCCAGGCCGGCCTTGTAAAATAATTTATATCAAGGAAAGTGGAATAGCACTTAAGGCAATCGAAGCACCAGCCGGAATGGCGAAATCGGATGGCAGTGCCATAGCAGCGCATGACAAGTCGCATCTTGGTAGTCTTTACGATGATCGCATACCAAGTCTGTTGACGTAACGCGCCCTGATTCGCGCAAAATGGAACGAGCCTTGGATTTAATGGACATACCGTCTGTTTTCCTGGATTCGCCAAGTGCTTGCCAAATAGTCGACCCTTCGCATCGCCTTTCTCATCCTGTCACTATCCCCTTCATCTTGTGCCCACTCCTGAGACTTTTAATTTCAAAAAAGTGCTGCGAAACGGACGTCACTCAGGAAAAAAAGTAGAGTGATTCCAAAGCTTACCCGTCATGAATTCGCATCGCCCTGACCGTGTGAAAATCCTCAATTGGACTGATGAGCCAGGAGTAAAATCCGCAGGCTCACACGTTGAGAGAAAGCCGTGTCTGGTTCGACCTCAAAGGATGCAGTGCAATAAATGCCCCGATTGACGCTCGTCATATCTTCATCGAATGTCAACGATATCGGATTGTGGATAAGACAAATCTGCTAATCAATTTTTAGAGGTAACCTTGGCGCAAGTTTCCATAGTGATTCCCACACTCAACGAGGCCGACAACATCGACCCCTTGCTGACGGGCCTGAACGAGCTTGACCTGCCGGCGGAGGACTTCGAGATCATTGTCGTTGACGACAACTCGAGCGACGGCACGCCCGCCAAAGTACGTGCCTGGGAAAAACGGGCGAATGTACGGCTGATCGAACGCCGGGAAAAACCCGGTCTCACCCGGTCCATCCTGGCCGGCGCGACAGCGGCGCGCGGGAATATCATCGTCGTGATGGATGCAGGCCTGAGCCACCCACCGGAACGATTGCCCGCCCTGATTGCCCCCATACTGGACGGAAGCTGCGACATCGCCATCGGCAGCCGCTACGTAGCGGGCGGCAGCACCGAAGGAGAACCCCTGCCGCGCCGATGGCTCTCGCGCCTCGCCAACTGGCTTGCCCGCCCCCTCTGCGACGTAAACGACGCCACCTCGGGATATTTCGCCTTCCGGCGGGAACTGGCCGCCACCATTGCCGAACCCGCACACGGCCATGAACTCCTGCTCGAACTGCTCATGGCCGGCCAAGGCAAACTCAGGGTCGTGGAAGTGCCCATCCGCTTTCATCATGGCACCCATCGCACCCACGGCACCTCCAGATTATCAGCCCGCCCGCAGTGGGCCTACCTGCAACGCCTCATGACCCTGGCCGGCGGCACCGTCCCGGCCGGTGCCGCCAGCCGCTTTGCCGCAGTCGGATTGTTGAGCGTCGCCATAGACGCGCTGCTGTTTCAATTCCTCATGAGTCGTGGTTCCGGACTCGCCCTGGCGCACATCACGAGCTTCTTCACCGCCGCGGCGGTGAATTACTCGCTCCATTCTGGAAGGTCATTCCGCGATCATGCAGGCGACCTGCGGTGGAATCGGTTGGGCCGCGCCCTCACCATAGGCATGTTTGCGTTACTGATGCGCGGCGGCGTACTGGCCTTGCTGATCGATGGCTGGCACCTGTCCCCGTTTCTGGCCATCTTCCCGGCCATCGCCGCAACGGCCGTCATCAACTACTTCGGCACCGCATTCTACGTATTTCCCGTCAGCGTGAATCCACCCTCGCCGGAAGTGCGCTGGCGGGTCGCGTCGATCGGAATCGTTGCCTTTGCCGTCCTGTTGCGCCTGATCTATCTGGGCACAGCCGAACTGATTCCCGACGAGGCTTACTACTGGACCTATGCCGAGCACATGGACCTGAGCTTTTATGATCATCCGCCCATGGTGGCATGGCTGATCTGGCTTGGTACCGCGATCTTCGGCAACAGCGAGTTCGGGGTCCGGATCGGCTCGTTCTGCTGTGGCCTGATAACGATGGCTTATTTGTATGCGCTGGCACGCAATCTGTACGATAAGTCGACCGCTATGCGCGCGGTGATGCTGCTGGCGGTATTGCCGTTTTACTTTGCCACTGGCATGGTGGCGACAGCGGATGCACCGCTGGTGGCCGCCTGGGCTGCCACGCTCTACTATATGGAACGCGCATTGATAGCCGATGAGCGTTCAGCCTGGCTGGGCATGGGTATTGCGTTCGGCCTGGGTATCCTGTCGAAATACACGCTGGGCCTGCTGGGTCCGGCGGCGCTGCTGTTTGTGATCCTGGACCCCGCTTCGCGCCGCTGGTTGCGCCGTCCGCATGCCTATCTGGCCGCCGCGCTTGCGCTACTGCTGTTTTCGCCGGTGATCATCTGGAATTTCCAGCACGACTGGGCGTCGATTACCTTTCAGTCAAGCCGGGTCCAGGGGGTAGGTGATAATAAATTCTCGGTGCACGAATTATTTCTGCATCTCATGGTCCTGCTGACGCCGGTGGGCTTGCTCGCCGCAGCCGTGGCCTTATGGCCGAGGACCGAACGTGATTCCAGCACGTGTGCACGCAGGCGCCGCCTGTTCGTAGGGGTGTTCACCGGCGTACCACTGTCAGTGTTCTTGATTCTCAGTATTTTCGATTCACAACGGTTCCACTGGGCCGGTCCGTTATGGCTCGCGATGCTGCCAACGATGGCGTGGATGATGGGCCAAGCGGATGATCTCAGCGCCACCGCACGCCGTGTGAAAGCCGCCTGGAAGCCGACCATCATGATCTGCCTGCTTCTCTATGGACTCGTACTGCACTATGTGGTGCTCGGCATCCCTGGAATTCCCTACAAGTTTTTGTCCGAACGTTATTTCTGGCGCGAGGCCACAAGTGAGGTCGAGCAGATTGTAGCGGAGGTTCGACAACAGACTGGGCAAAAGCCCATTGTAGTGGGCATGAGCAAATGGTCGGTGGCTGCGCCCTTGTCTTTTTACAATCGCGGCGACGAGCCTATGGAGATACGCTCGCGCAATATGTTTGGTGATAGCGGTGCCATGTATGATTTCTGGTATCCATCGGAATCACCCACCACCAGGCCAATCATCATGGTGGGCATATGGCGCCGCGATCTCGAGCATACCACGAAAATACATGATATTGACCGGATGCTCTTACAACCCGGTCCGATACAGGAGCGAGTGGTCATGCGCGAAGGCAAACTGCTGCGGCAGGTGCATTACCGCATTGCGCGGGGGTATTTGGGTAAAAATCCTTGATCCTCAGTAAAGAAAATCTATTGCTTCATTACCTTATTACGATTTTCTTTCTGCAGGCCAATTGCAACAGCAGTGATGACCAGAAGCAAAGTGGGAATTTTGCTAAAAAGAGCAAAAGTATCCGTCAACCCCGATATAAAAATAAAGCATACCAAAGCTGCTCCCAAGATGGGAAGCTGATATGTTTTCAGGGTTTGATACCAACTCCATAGAAGAAATGAGAACGCCAAAATACCAAGTGCGCCGATATGCATTCCAATTTCAATCCAGTCGTTGTGATAATGAGAGGTTTCAAGGAATTTTGGCAAATCCTTGTACCGACCATCTTTGTATGTGACCACCATTTTTTCGAAATAGCTCTCGGGTACGCCTGTGCCATGGCCAAACAAGGGCTTTTGAGCGATGCCATGCAGTCCGACATCCCAGACGGCGAGGCGATAACCCAAGCTGTTATCGTATTTTCCTCGCTTGGACAACTCGATATCGGACTGGGCCTGAACCAGCCTTTCATGCAGGTTGCCATCAGTGTATGCGAAAAACACAACCATAATGGTCACCGATGCGACAATACTCAGAAGGGCTTTTTTTTCTGTTTTATAGCGCAGATAAATTAAAAATACAGATGCAAGCAAGGTGGCCAGAAGAGGTCCCCGCCCATTCTGGTTTAACTGCATAAAAAATAGAAATGTCGCCAGAAGCCATAATTCTGACTTTATTTTTTTACCGGTGCTCACGCTGGCAAGATATAGCGATAGTATAACCCCTATCCCAAGCATCGATGAGAAGGTCAGATAGCTTATATCAAGGGGTGGAATGCCTTGCGCCCCGACAATGGTCCGTTGGTAAATTCCGATAAGTAAAACACTAAAATAACCCGCAAGCAGACCATTGATTGCCCAAGGCAGACGATCCTTATTCAAAAGCGATAAAAACGGCACGAAGACCAGAAATCCGAAATATCTTCTCCATTTCAAACGTCCGGATTCAGGAAAGTCGCCCCAGAGAATTCCCAGCGCCAACACAGCACAGAAGATGAGTATTGCCAATACGAGAGGTTCTTTGATTACCTGTCCGAGCCTGCGAAAGCCGTTATCCAGTATCCAGAGCAAGGTTACGAGAATACCTACATTCAAGCTCAGCCATTTGCTCCACAGCGCTATGCCAAAAAAGAACAGCACAAACTTTACCAGCGTGTTGTGCCACACCCGAGCGTCTTTCATCAGGCTGGAAGCATGATTGATTGCTCATACATGGGACACTCGACCTATAATCTCCCAAGCTAAATTTCGTACCCTATGATCTTCCCGAACACATCAAATAAGTTGATATATGCTGGTCAGCCGGCTCAGAATTCCACCCCCGCCAAGGGCTCTGTTGCAGGTGCACTTAGATATGAAGCGCTATTTTGTACGCTCGGCTGACCCTTGAGCAGGCTTGAGCCACCGCGAAGAATCAATTTTATTATAGGCTCAAATTATGCATATATTGCGATGGGATGAAATTGGGGCGTACTCCTCCAGGAATACCTTGCGTCGCTGTAATAATCCATGTGCTTCGTGATAATCATCTCAAATGAAATATAGTCCTTACATTCTCAAATTTGCCGGCAATGAACCCATTTGATCCGTTTTTTAACTGTCAGGCGAAAATAATTCTGTCTGACGCAAACATTGTGCGACGGCTCATATGAAAGCGCTTTTTTTTCTACGCCATTACAATGACATAGATCATATCACTCCGGTCATCTCGAAATGGATCGAGGCGGGCCATATCTGCGATATCGTCCTGGTCGGCAGTCCAAAATTTCTCAGTGATTACCGTATTGAATTTCTGAGCAAGCTCGATGGTGTGCGAATTGCCCATATCCGTAATCTGTTGCCACCTCTCGAATTCTTGAGATGGCAGATGCAGATGCTCCTCCTGGTCAGCAGTTTGAGGCGCCTGTTTATAGGCCCTCTTATCGGTGCATTGGCCCGGATGTACGGTGCCAAACGGCGCGAACCGATCTGGCGGAGCACCACTAACCGCTTATTGCAGCGGAGTTTCAATGGTATTGATGAGGGTGTGATCGTATTTGACTGGATCACCAGAGATTCGCCTATTTCCGTGGAGTGGGTCGAGACGGTTGTGTCTACGGCACGAACCATGGGTTTTGGTACAGCATCGCTGCCGCATGGAGATAGTCCTCATGCCAGTCAACTGATACGACACCATGAGTGGAGACTCGAGCCGGATAGCCTGTTTTCTGCGGCGAGGATATTCGATAAGCTTGTGGTACCCAATGAATTGTGCGCAAAGCGCTTCCGTCCGTTCCTGGATGACCAGGCGATTGCTGTGCTGGGTTCTCCACGCTACTGTGACGAATGGTTGGAGAAATTGACAAAAATCTCTCCATCTTTGCTGACAGCCCGCTCCGGTAACCGGCTTAAAGTCGTGATGTTCTTGAGGAAGAGCAATTTTACGACGTTCTGGGAAGAAGTCAGCGAGGTGATCGGGATGATCGCCGCTTTTCCCGCAGTAGAATTAGTGATCAAGCCACATACGCGCGGCGGCCGGCGACAACCCCTGACCAAAGATTCGTCCCTGCATCGCCTGCCGAATGTAAGCGTGGCAAGCGATGATACCCATTCCATACATTTGATGAATTGGGCGGATGTTATTATCGACCTTGCCACTTCGGTAGTTTTTGAAGCAGTCAAGGCGAAAAAACCGGTGCTGGCCGCCGATTACCTGCATGCCGGACGTTCTGCGCTAGCCTGTTTTATACCCGAGACGGAACTGAAATGCCGGGATGATGTGTATAAAAGAATTGACGAGTTTCTTACCAGCGGTTGCGATTCCTTCTATGTGGAGGAACATCGGCTGCGATTCATCAATGAGATGCTTCACGTCGGTGGGCCGGATGTATTATCCCGCTATGTGGTTTTGCTTGAAGCGCAAGTGAAGGGAAGACCCGGAGCAAATGCTCAATCGTGTCTTTAGCATTAAACCCAGATAATTCATCAAGCCATGCGGATCAATAAATTGGCAGAGCCATTCAATTATTTCGCCTCGACAGCGATAACCAGATTTTCTCGGGATTAGCTGTGGAGAAAAGGCCTTCTTTCGAGATATATTTTGGCGGCCCCGACCAGCCTCCAGGTTACCTGCGCGATATATTGGAGGAGCATATTGCCGCGGTTCCGTCCGGCGGATCCATCGACTGGGTTACCTATTATTTTCGTGACCTGCGGCTCGCGGAAGCGATCATTCAAGCTTATAAACGCGGCGTCAAGGTTACCGTGACGCTAGCAGGCAAACCGCGGGTTCCCGATGCCAATGATGCTGTAATAGCAAGGCTTTCCGCACCTGATGGACTGGCCGAAGGACTTCGCGTTGTTACTCTCCCCGGTGTACCCGCACCGCCAGGAAAATCTTGGAAGCCGCAATTACACGAAAAACTCTACTGCTTTTCGCACCCGAAGCCCATAGCGTTTATCGGCTCTTTCAATCCATCAGGAAACGTGCCGGAGGAAAAGCCGGAGATCATCCGGGAAATAGGTGACCAGGACCGGGGGCATAATGTGCTTGTCGGACTCGTCGACCCACATCTTGTTGAGGGATTAATAAAACACGCTCGACAGCTGAATCGGGTACCGCCAGGGTTACTTTACCGGTTCTCTGCCAATGCAAATCTGGTGATCAGCAGCGTTGACACAACTATCTACTTCTGGCCCCGGATGCGCACGCACCCGGTGGTGGAGTTCTTGAGCCAGGTTGGCGGCACTGCGCGTGTCCGCATAGTTGCATCGCACATCAGAACAGAGAGCGCCGCCGATGTCATGATTGAGCTCGCCAATCGAGGGGCGGCACTGGAGATATTTGCAGATTCAACCTTCAGGCGCGTCACTGCGAAGGTGGAACAACGGCTCTCGGCCGCCAGGATCCAGTTCAAGCGAATCAGAAATCCCGAGCATCTTCCGATGCACCTCAAGTTCGTGCTGGTAGAAGAGCATGAGAAGGTATGGTCCTTTTTTGGTAGTTTCAATTGGACAAAACCATCATTCTGGCTCAACCATGAAATCGCCGCTATTTCAAGCGATCCCATACTTTTCAAGGCTTTCGCCGACCGATGTAATATGTTGGAATGAAAAAGGCAGATATGAACGGAAATCCTGGCTGCCTGTCGGATTTGAAGAATTGCAGCGAAAAAGTGACTGGGTGAGGATAGATTCTGCGGATTTTGAAGGTCAACAGTTATTCTATTGGCCGAAAAAGCAGTGAAATATGAAACAGGCTGCTAGCGCCCACAACTTGGAAATCCGAAATTGTAATACCCAAAACTCGGCTTTAACCAGAAATTACCTTTTGCAGTGTAGCTCACCTCGGTAAGGATCACGTCTTGAGGTATTCATAATGCAGTCCAGCCCCCATCCATGACAAGGTTTGCTCCGGTCATATAGCTCGAAGCATCCGAAGCCAGAAAAATAGCGGCTCCGCGGTATTCGTTTTTTTCTGACATGCGGCCAAGGATAGTCCGGGATGAATAGTTTTTAATAAACTCATCATCATGTTGATTCCAGACGCCACTGGGCGTGAGAAGGTTTACCCGTATGGCGGTATTCATATAATAAGCCGCTAAAAACTTCGTCAATCCCAACAAACCCGCTTTGCAAACGGAATAAACGGCGGGCTTGTATGTCTGGTTCTCCTGACCTGTTTTTTTATAAATACGTTGATCCGGCCCCACAAGTCCGTAGTTGGATCCCAGAAAAATGATAGAACCCTTTCCTGATTTTTCCATTACTTCGCATGCGGCCTGGGTGAATAAAAAAGCACCCGTCAAATTGACATCCAGAGAGGATTGCCAGAGTTCTTTTGGAAATTTAGTGAATTTGGAAAAAGAGGTGGTGTCGGAACCCCGTTCAAATTTCGGATCAATGGCGGCGCTATGGATAACAGCATCGATTCGATTGAACTGAATTTCGCATAACTGGACAATGGACCGGCAAGAATCGGTGTCGGTCACGTCCAGGACCTGGATCCATGTTTTCGTATTGGGATAAACGGAAGTAATTTCACTTTTTAGAGATTCGAGATCATCTCTCTTTAAATCTCCCAGTACTAAATGGGCGCCAGCCGAAGCGGCAGCCAGAGCGAATTCTTTTCCGAGCAGACCGGTGGCTCCACTGATGAGCACCACGCGGTCGGTAAGATCGAAGGGCGTATCTTTGTACGGTTGATTCATAGAGCAACCTTCTGATGAGTTTGAAGGGATTTTTTGACTGCCAGAGCGGTGTTCAGGACATCGATGCCGTCCTGTAAAGTGACTCGGGGAGTCGATCCTCGGGAAAGCGTCTCAATGAATTCTCCCATCATCGATAGAAATAACGTATTCCGGTCCCAGGTTGAAGGTAATTCCACTTCATCCAGGATTTGCCCATTTTGTTTCAGGGTAGTGCGGCGAGCGGGATAGTCCCAGTCTACGATGGCCTTTTCAGCCACGATATTCATATGGCGGACAGGCGGCTTTCGCCAATAATCCATCCGGAGCTGAACACAAATGTTTCGCTCGGTTTCGAACGTGATGAGCGCGGTATCTTCCGCTGTGATTTCAAGAGATGTTCGATGCCCTCCGATAGCAAAGACCTCCTTGGGTTTTCCGAAAAGCCAATGCAAATAGTCCAGCTCATGGATAAGCGTCAGAACAACACCTCCACCCTGATCCGCGCGCGCTGCATAACTCTGCCGGTAATCTTCCCAAGGGTGCCAGTCGGGCAGGTATTCTCCAAGATCCACTTGCACCGAATAGATCTTTCCGAGTTTATCCTGTTTGATCCATTCTTCGATTTTCTGCAGTCCCGGGTGCATCCGGAGTTGACACCCCACCAAAACTTTAGGCCCATTCAGAGTGAGGTAGCGAGCCAGTTCGGGCAGCCGCCATTTTTCATGGGCAATGGGTTTTTCAACATAAACGTGGGACCCTGCCTTAAGGGCTTTGATGAGCGTTTCCAGATGAAGGGAGGTAGGGTTGGCCACCACCACGAGGTCGAATTTGTGGCTGAGTGCGAGGTCGAGATCTTGAAAGACAGTAATACCTTCAGGGATGATCTCCATGGGAGGCGGAAGATTCCGGCTTCGCACCACGCCGAGTTCGCGAATTCCGAGCGTATGTAAATTGTTGAGGTGCCTGACTCCAATGGATCCAAGGCCAACCACCAAAGCTTTCAAATGGTGCTTCCTCGTCTTTCCATCAGAAATTCGGCCAGTTGAAACGAGAATTCATCGTCGATATCGATAGAGTCGTTGCTGTCGATCTTAAGCGGTAAGACGTGTGTGCCTGTGAGGGAATGTTTTTCCAGAATGGTCCGGGTGCGAATCAAATCCAGATAACCAATTTGCCAATACACCTTGGGCAAACTTTGCCTCGGCTCGTTGAAGGGCTCGGGAATGCCGGGAATGCTCAATAGCGCTTGCATAAATCCATCCGCTCCGATGGTCCACATTTTATAGGGATTTTGCCCCGGCTCGATGATTCCTCGAACCGAATCGGCTTCCGGATTTTTTTTCAGGAGCTCAGCAGCCTCTTCTATTTTCGAAACACTACGCGAGGGAGAAGTTGGACGGAATTGAAAGATAGCATCGGGAAGTGGAACTCGATTTTGCTCCAACCATCCCAAAAAATGATGAAATACGGGCAAATCCCGCGTGTCGTCCTGCGCGAGTTCACCAGGCCTTAAGAAAGGTACCTCGGCACCGGCATTTCTCGCGACCTTGGCAATTTCCTCCGAGTCCGTGCTGACAAAAGTTCGCTGGATGGAAGGACATTTGAGGGAAATCTCAATCGAATGGGCGATAAGGGGTTTCCCCCGCAAAAGCCGGATATTTTTATGGGGTACGGCCTTTGATCCTCCCCGCGCGGGAATGAGTGAATAAATTAACATCGACTACAGTCTGCACTGCTTCAATTCAGTAGGCTCGATAGCCCGTTTCGGCCGAAATGATGCGCTTGGGGTAAGGGGTTGTCAAGCGATGTTCCGAAGGGAGGAGCCATGGGACAACTAAACATGCCTGCGCCACAGCGACACAGACATGCGCCCAATCAGCCGTTCAGGCTACGGTGGAGCTGAGTTAGGCAATAAGCCAGTTTCCATTCAAGCAAAACTCGAGCTTCAACTTATTGAAGGGCCCGAGCGGTTCTTCCTGTAATTCAAAATAATGAATATCCCCAATGGTGTCGTGCAGATGGATCCAGTTTCGACGCAGATAGGATTTCAAAAAACGGGCATTGGCGGTTCTACCATCCACCAGAATAAGCGTGCCCGGTTCAAGAAAAAACTCAACTCTCAAAATATCCGCCGACATCGGCATTCTTGCTTTGCTGTTGAACGAGAAACCGTTTATCTCTTGTGTAGTGGCAAATTGCGAGGGACCGTCGAGATAGATAAAGTCAGGGGATATGTTGGGTAGTTTTGAATAAACGCTTGCGATTCTATTGTCGTGAATCAAAACATCAACAGAGCTATGAGAAATGGTGGCGAATGCTTGAAGCCTTGATCCAAGTCTTGATCTGGTGATTTCTAAAAAATGCTGCTCCTCTTCAACCGCATACACGTGAAATGGATTGTCGCTACGAATGGATTTTCTTGCCCACTCACCAAAGTGTCCGTCAAGTATGCGCATCGCGTCGGTGAGGATTACTGTGCTGTAGCCACTGCCAAACTCGAGAGCGTTGATGACCTTACGACTTAAAGCGATCCAATGAAGACGACACAAATCATCGTATTCGGGTTCAAACGGTTTTTCCTCAAACGCCGAGACGGATTTTTCGAGCACGGAGTTTTTGCTTGCCGCTCGATCTGCTTCCAATGCCTTACACAACGCTCGTAGAGAGAATAAATCAACATATTCTTCAACTCTTACTGGATCATGAAAACACGTGAGTGAAAATCTTTTTAACGAATCATTAACAGCGTGAAACGAAGGAGATAGAGCGACATCGGAAGTGTTAGCGGGAGGGGCTATAGACATCGGATATTCTCTCATCGGTTCGGTGGAAGCACTCATTTTATTTCGTAATGCCACGGACCTGCTGACAAGCTCAGTTTTTTTGTAGCAAGCCCAGAGTTAGTGCACGGCGAACGTGATTGTTCATCTGAGCGGCGCAAAACCGGGTCAGCTCATCAAACGATGCTTGTTTCAAATTTCATCCACAAAACCAGCAACAAGGCGGCAGACAGACACCACAATGCAGAGGCGCAGACAAGTGCCCATTTCAGGGGCATAAGGTCGACCAGCATATAGATAGCCACCAGGTAGACAAGAAGCGGGATCATGCCGCACAGACTGAACAAAATAGTATTTTTGAGTTCGTCATGAGTGCGTTCGCTACCGATGATGTAATGAGCGATCAGTGCAAAAGTGGGAAATAACGGCACCAGTCCGGCAAGATAGTAATTCTTCATATGCGCCAGCAAGCTGATAATTATTACCACAGAGGCACCCAGCAGTGCCTTGATAGACAGTGTCATCATATCGACTCCTTCCATTACCATTCCGATTTTCGAAGCGTATACATGTTTTCCGGTACCTGTTTCAAAAGTCATCGTGAAAATTATAGTAAAGGAATCCTGACGTAAAGATGGCGAAGTCATTACGAATCTGTAATGTTTGGGGAAGAGTTGCGCACTGAACAGGGCTATGGATGATGCTTTGCGAAGCCAGAGTGGGACGAGTTTGCTTGTCCGCAAGGGTAAAGCGACGGCATGGTTACGCCGGAAAGAAAAGCCGTACGGATGTACCTTGGCCGACGACGCTTTGCACAGCGATCTTGCCACGGTGGAGATCGACAATCGATTTTACGATAGCCAATCCCAGCCCAGCGCCTTCTGTTTTGATATTGCGAGAAGGACTGATCCGGTAGAAACGATCAAATATTTTTGGCAGATGTTCTTGCGCAATCCCCATCCCGCTATCACGACAGCCAACCTCGATCCCACCATCCATACTACGGATGGAAAAAGTGATTTCTCCACCAACCGGGGTGTAATGCAGGGCATTTGAAAGGAGGTTACTGATGGCCCTTCGGAAAAGAATCGGATCGGCGTTCATTTCCCCACTCCCTGTGCAAATTACCGAAACGTTTTGCTCCGCGGCTAACGCTTCATAAAAAGCAATAATTTTCTTGATTTCCGTGGACGCATCCATTGTTAGAGAAGTAATCATGGTCTGCGCACTGTCGGCTCTGGCCAAGAATAACAGGCTGTCCATCATGCGCGACAAGCGATCGTATTCCTCCAGACTTGACGCAAGTATTTCACGATATTCATTAGTCTCACGGAGCTTGGAAAGGGCTACTTCCGCTTCTCCGCGTAAATTGTTGATCGGGGTGCGCAACTCATGCGCCAGATCAGCTGAAAATTGGGAAAGGCGATTAAATGAATCTTCCAGCCGGTCAAGCATCGCATCAAACGCACGTGCCAGTGATACCAGCTCCTGAGGCCATTGCGCGACATCAATGCGTTCATGCAGTTGGCTTGCGGTAATGCGCTCGGCGGCCCTGGTAATATCAGCCAGGGGCTTCATGCCACGCTGCGCCGTGATTATTCCGACGGCTGCGGATACCAGAATGCCGATTAATAATACGCCAATCAAATAGCGCTCATATCGACTGACCAGTATTTCTTCGCCTGTTTCATCCAATGCCACATGAATTAGCCGTTTTGGCCTATTGGTGTCATTGTCGCCCGTCTGGGCAGCAATCAGTACATAGCTTCTATTGGCGGTAGAGCGCCATTTTTTCGCTTTTCCAGTCAGTTGATTTGGATCAGGAAATACGGTGGGCGGAATTTCTCGATCCATGCCATGAGCCTCGTAAAGCGTACGACCCGACTCATCCAGTATGCGACTGTAGGCACGATACTGGGAGTTGGAAAATCCAATATTTTCCTGTGAAATTTCACGTTCAAGCGCTTCTGTATTACCAGCCCGAAGAATAAGATCGAAAACTTGAACTCGGCTGCTGAGAAATTGCTCATCTTCTTTTTCCAGCGTGGTAATAAGAACCCAATATAGAAATCCTGAAGCAAAGATGAGCATAACGGAAGCCGATAATGCATAAAGCCAGGCCAGTTGCCTGGTAATCGACCAACCAGAAAAACCGGGGGTGACTTTTAATTGATGAGCATTATCGATCTTCAAACAGATATCCGACGCCGCGAACGGTATGAATCAGCTTTTTCTCGAATGGATCATCGATCTTACTGCGCAACCGGCGTATCGCCACATCGATGACGTTGGTATCGCTATCGAAGTTAATGTCCCAGACCTGTTCGGCAATCAGAGTACGGGATAAAACTTCTCCGGCACGTCGCATCAGCAGTGATAACAGCGCGAATTCCTTGGATGTCAGATCAAGGCGGTTACCCCCGCGTGTCGCCTTCTGGCGCTCGAATTCGATCTCCAGATCAGCAATTTTCAAGGTCTCGTTACATCGTGGTGGCGCGCGCCGTAATAGCAGGCGGACCCTGGCCAGCAACTCGGAAAACGCAAAAGGTTTGATCAGGTAATCATCGGCGCCGAGTTCCAATCCCTTGACCCGGTCTTGTATGGCATCTCTGGCAGTGAGGAAAAGTACTGGCATCTGTTTGCCCGCCTTGCGCAGCGTTGAGAGAACGGACCAGCCATCCCGGCTTGGAAGCATGACATCCAGGATGATCAAATCGTAATCGATATCGAGAGCCAGAAGCAGGCCCTCGTCGCCATTTTCCGTGGTATCGACAATATATCCTGACTCGGATAACCCTTTACTGAGAAAGGAGGAAGTCTTTTTTTCATCTTCGATGATCAGGATATGCATTAAATCAGGATATGCAATAAAGCACCCCGCCGCAAACAGCGGGGTATTAACTGTGCTCTTACAATTCGCTGGCTTTCAGCCAACCTTCGCCCCAAGGGGCGGAGAATTAAACCCGCAGAGATTAATATGGCTGGAATTGTGGAGCCTGACCCGGTTCAAAGTATAAGGGAACTGGAAATCATAACTAAATTCTGCGTTTAAGGCATTTTGATTTTCCGCTTCAGCGCCTGATGCAAAAGGGTAATTCACCTGCTCGCGCCCTGCCGCAAAAACGATAGCCGAATATAATGTGCTGTACCCGGCACGAGTTCTATTACTTTGATCGGGTTCGTGCGTCTATAATACTGATGATTTACCATAAAGATGATCTCAATTGCTTCCGCAGGTCATTCAAACTCGTCACGTTGAGAATAAGGATTCTTTCTTACAAGAAGCAATTGCACGGAAAAAAACTCCGTACATCCCATTCACCCATCAGTTTTCATCTCCATGCGCCCGGACACGACGACTTGGGCGTCGCCCTCCATTTTGCCCCTTCATACTTCATACCTTCATCAGGAACTTTGATATCTCGAACCATGAATCCGATTGAATCGACGTTTGCGATGATGCAATCAATATCTATCTGTGCAACCAGTGCGGCCTCAGCATTATCGCGCACGTTTCGTCACATACGAATGATTTACCTTGCGCCCGCAGCAATGCGATAATAAAGCGTTTATACATTGAGTAGATCAAAAGGTCTGGAAGAAGAATATGGCGAATTCCGCCTCGACTCTTATTATTCCCGTTGAAAATCAGGTGCGTGAACTGGACGCGAAACTCCTGCTGTCCTGCGTAGCGGCAGAGCGTGGTTTTCCGGTTATTCTCGGTTCGCGTGCGTTTGTCCATTTCGAGGTGGCGTCGCTTCCACGAGGGGTGTATCTGGCGAAAAGCATGCGCAGCCTGAGCAATTCGATGTTCAGAATCTTGCGTTTGCTCGGACATGAAATCGTCGCATGGGAAGAAGAGGCGCTGGTTCACCCGCCCCCCGACACCTATTTCACCGTTCGACTGTCTCCGACGACGATCAGGAATGTGTCCCACATATTTGCCTGGGGCCAGGAAAATGTCGACTTGCTTCAGCAGTATCCGCAACTGCCTGCAAATATGCCTATCCATATTACCGGAAATCCTCGCGGGGATATATTGCGGCCCGAAATGCGACCCTACTTTGATACGGAAGTAGAGAAATTGCGTAAACTTTACGGTAATTTCATTCTTATCAACACGAACTTTACTGAGGTAAACCCCTTCATTCCGAATGTTGGTTTGTTTGTGCCGTCGAAAGATGGGCAAAAGAAGTCCCGGCGCGGCCAGGCGGGGATTGGGATGAGCCGCGAATTTGCCGATGGATTATGGGATCATAAGCAGGCAATACTGGAGGATTTCAAGCAACTCATTCCCGCCCTCGAACGGGCTTTTCCTGATCTGACGATCGTCGTCCGGCCACATCCGAGTGAAAATTTCAAGGTATACAATGAGATCGCCGCCAAGTGCCGGCGAGTGAAAGTCATCAATGAGGGCAATGTCATCCCCTGGCTTCTGGCTGCGAAGACAATGGTGCACAATGGTTGCACGACGGGACTGGAGGCTTATGCGCTTGGGGTGCCCGCTATATCTTACCTTGCGACATTCAACGAGTATTATGACTATGAGTTTCAGGGCCTGCCCACCAAGCTAAGCTATCAGTCCTTCAATTTTGAAGAATTGCAGCATACCTTGACCGGAATTCTTGAAGGCAAACTGGGCGTCGCGGGAGGTGAGGAACGCAAGGCACTCATCGATTATTACCTGGCGGCTCAAAATGGGCGTTTGGCTTGCGAGCGCATCGTCGATATCCTTGAGGAAAATGGCTATGGTAGAAAGCAGCCGCCCTCACCCCCGATCGGAACATTTGTTCAGGGCTGGACACTTGCCAAGTTAAAAGCTTCGGTCACAAACTTGAACATGCGCCGTCCTGGCCCCAACCGGCTTTCGTACCATGACCATCGCTTCCCCGAGATCACGGTTGCGGAGATCGAACAGAAGATCGGGCGTTTTGGCCATTTATTGAATCGTTTCGGCAATATCAGAGTCAAACAACATTCAAGACACCTGTTCAGAATCCAGGGTTAGCCAATCTTCGAACTAAACCTCACGATCTTTCAAAAAAACTTTCCGAATCCGTCCGATATAGTGGCGGCACTCGCCAAAGATGGGTTCGGGTTTTATATTTATTTCATTTGCAATCAAAGGATAGTCGTAAATCATTTATGAAGAAACCAAAAATCATTGCTGAAATAGGCTGTAATCATAAGGGGGATATGGAGATCGCCCGCGAAATGATAGGAATCGCGGCAACATTTGCGAAATGCGATTTCGTAAAATTTCAAAAGCGTTCGAACAGGGAATTACTTACCCCTGAAGAATATAGCGCACGCCATCCTAACCCCCAAAACAGTTATGGGGAAAGCTATGGCGCGCATCGCGAATTTCTCGAATTCGACATGGATCAGCATCGACAATTACAACAATGGTGCCAGGAGGTCGGGATCGGCTACTCGACGTCGGTCTGGGATCTTACCTCGGCAAAAGAAATTGCCAGCCTCAGCCCGGAATTCATCAAGATACCCTCGGCATGTAATCTCAATTTTCCCATGCTGCGGTATCTTGCTGACCATTATGGCGGTGACATTCACATATCCCTCGGCATGACGACCCCTGCTGAACAAGAGCAGATCGTGCAATTGATGGAGAAGTGCGGCGCCGCCGACCGAGTTGTTCTGTACGCCTGCACGTCCGGGTATCCCGTTCCTTTTGATCAGGTCTGCCTGCTGGAGATACAGATCCTCAGCGATAAGTTTGGCTCCCGCGTCAAGGAAATCGGGTTCTCCGGTCACCATCTTGGCATTGCCGTTGATATTGCAACGGTGGTTTTAGGCGCATCCTGGATTGAACGGCATTTCACATTGGACCGGACCTGGAAGGGAACCGACCATGCCGCCTCGCTGGAACCGGACGGGCTGCGCAGGTTGGTTCGGGATGTTCGCAACGTCTGCAAGACATTACGGGTCAAGGAAAATGAAATGACAGAAATCGAGCTTTCGCAGCGCGACAAGCTCAAACGCGTGCAGGGAGTTCACTTCAACTGATGCGTTGGGTAGCTCTCATACCTCTGCATGGAAATTTCGAATCGATTCCGATTCTCCGAAATGCTACGCGCCATATTGCGGGACGGCCGTTATTCGCCTGGGTCCTGGAGCAGGCCATCGCATCCGGGTGTTTCGACACCATTTATGTCATTACTGACTCATCGGTGGAGATTCGCAAAAAAATATCCGATGAATTTCCAACGTCTGACAAGACGATAAAGGTTCTGGATTACGCCGCCGTGAAGGATGACGGTAGCATGGACAGTGCGCTGCTTGAGTTTCAACAGAAGATTCCTTTTGATGTCGTATGTCTGGTTCAGGCCGCTTCGCCCCTCACGCGGGCGGAAGACTTTCGCGCCGCCAAGCATAAATTTCTTTCTGAAAACCTGGATTCCCTTCTAACCGCCGTGCAGTCCAAACGCTTCTTTTGGACCCCGGCAGGTGCGCCGGTTGACCATGACCCCCGGAAACGCCCTGTGCCCAAAGATATTGAAGGGTATCTGGTGGAAAATGGCGCTTTCTATCTAACCGGGGCGAAATCGCTCAGAGATCACGGCTGCCGTTTAGGTGGCCACATCGGCATCCATGAAATGGCTGCCGAGACCGCAATCGAGGTGATCGATGAAGCAGCCTGGATGGCTGTAGAGCAGCTTTTGTTGAAACAAAACCTGATATCGGCGAAAGCTCGCGCCTCACAGGTTAAAGTGTTGGTGCTTGATGTAGACGGTACACTGACCGACGCCGGAATGTATTATGGACCCGCCGGTGAAGCACTGAAGAAATTCAATACGCGCGATGCCCACGGCTTGCAGTTGTTGCGTGAAAACGGGATCAGCGTGTGCGTTATCAGCAGTGAGGATAGTCCCGCAGTCGCAGCCAGAATGAAGAAACTTCGCATTGATGAATATTATCCAGGTGTACAGAATAAACTCCCGCTTCTCCTAGAGTTGGCACAACGCTGGGGCATTTCCCTGCAAAATATCGGATACGTCGGCGACGACCTCACCGATCTGAAGTGTTTAAGCCGGGTGGGTAGTGCTTTTTGCCCAGCGGATGCCGTTCCGGAAATTCTGCGGCAAGTTCACTACGTCTGTAAGTACTCTGGCGGCCATGGTGCGGTCCGCGAAGTTTGCGATCTGATTCTTCAATCAAGCGAAACGACACCTTACAGGTCTGCTGAAGCAGAGGCATACTCATGATCCCTGGTTCGCCCATATAGGGTCCAATCCCGGCGTCGACGCTTGAGCGAGGCTAACGCATTACGCCTCGCCGCAACAATCTCCACGAAACTTTCAGACCCCAAAGCAGCGGATGGCGCCGCAACAAGGGGGTTACCTCGACACGGACCCCGGTATGGCGCTCTATTTTCCAGGCGGCATAATTAATGCTGTCGTGGAAAGTGAATGCCGCCTTTGAAAGGCGCAGTACAGACAGGATTTTCCCCTGCCAGCGGCGTAATCGCCAACGCCATAATGAGCCGCGCCGCTCTGCCGCCCCCGTTAAACATCGATAATTCCCATCCGGCAATACCTCTAGCGTTTCCGCTAATGCCGATGCGGCGCATCGGGTCAAGCGTGCGTAGTCATCCAGATTGAGCTCCACGAGCTGGCGGGCACGCGTCGACCGCTCAGGCCGCAATTCCGCCGCATAGGTCTGGGTCAATCCGTTGGTCCAGATTGCCTCGGCGCTCACTGCCGGCGACTCCAGCAATGGAAGACTGGCTTCGAGAAATGTTATCACTGCATGGGCCAGCGCTCGATTGACCCTCATGCGAACCGTTTCGTCACGTGCATACAGCAATCGGGAGGGCTGAGCAAAACGCGCCCATAGATAGGGGTGAAACCAGTGCTGGGTGCCTTGCTCAAAATCTGCCATCGAAACCACCGCGTACTTGGCGCGGAACTTCTTTTCCTGCGCGGACGCCTCAAGAAAAAATACGTTTGGCGGCAACCAGGCATTTAGAACGGCTAAATAACGCTCTGGATAAGCTTCGCTGTAGCTGTTCACTACAGCGTAGAAATCCACCACCCCATCACCGATCTCGTGGGAACGCAGGCAAGATCCATAAAGAAGCACCGCTTCCAGCGATGACCCGAAGCGGGTTTTCAACGCTTCGACAAGAATAAGAAAATCCGCCGATACAACTTTTGAACTCAGCGAGGCCATCTCTGAAATCAAGTCATCCGGGAGCTGCCGATCGGGTACTGAGGTGTTGCTTGTCATATCATGAGTCTGCGTTTGCGCTATTCGCTACCAAAAAGCTGATCGGACCCGCTGCGGTAATACGCAGCGGTCCATCTTGACTCGCCGCACGGTAGGATTCACCATCGACGATATAATCGTCATCCATCCGCAGTTCCAACACCCTGTTATTACAGCTGTGATAGCCGTCTTTTTCCTTGAGGAGATCTCCACGACCCGAAAGTAATTGAAACAATGAGCGTAAGGGGCGCTTTGACTGCTGACGGACAAACGTCACATGTAACGGCTCCTGCTCTTGTCCCCAGTACGGACGCATGCCGAACAGCAATCGATCGAGGGTACTTGCGAAGAGAAACGCGAAGGTGCCGCGGTGCAACTCAATACCCTTGTCGATAATTGATAACTGAACCGGTGCCCATGCTCCGTGCCGCCGCCCTAAAATCAAACCGATAATGTATCCTATGGTGATGATAGCTGAATAAATTTCTCCAGTGATACCCAATTGTTTTATTTTGCTCTGGGAGAATATTACTGCCCGGGCAATAAGCCCGACACCGAAGAACATCCCATAAACCTTTGCCGCTTCGCTTTGTTCGATGCACAGCACATGACGCTCCAGCAGCAAGGGGGGCGTCTGCTTCAGCAGATAATCCCGCAACTGCTGAAGAATAGACTCCGGGCTGCCGCTGATGCCCAGATCCAAAGCTGTCATGTTGGTTGTCCCCCCCGGCACGACCGTCAACATGGGCCATTTTGCAAGGGGTTGCGTGGCAAACAAGTGACATAACACGCCCTGTACCGTACCGTCTCCGCCAACGATTATCAGCAAATCGATACCGGCATCTATAAAGGCATCCACCGATGCGTTAATCTCCTGTGCATTGGTCACTTCTCTGCAGACAGCGCCCGGAATCTCCGTGAGCGCTCGCCTTATCGCATCTTTACGTTTGCGAATACGTCCGCTGAGAGGATTGAAAAGCAACCCGGTCGCAGGTGCTCCAGACCTCAATCTATCCATGCGTGACTTTTCTATCATTTACCTTAACCGTTAAAGGGACAAAAATACGAACAGCAAGTTTTCCATCATCCCGACCCGGCACAATTTCCTCAAACCATGATCGCAAAGGACCGTGAAGCCGCCGCGCTTGCCAACCCATCATTAATCGGAGAGCAAGAAACGCCGTTGAGACCAGATGCCAGATGACCACCGACCAGAGGCCAATGTCAGGCCTGTCCATGAGCCAGCCGAACGTCAGCAGGATGAGGTTGGGATTACGCCGGGCAGTGATGAGCCGGCTAAAAGAATCCAGCGGTCGCCAGATGAAGATATCAAATGACCCAACCCAGAATTGGAACGCCCCTTCACACAAGCGGCCGCCAATATAACCGATAAGTATCAACCAGAACAATACCGTCAGGGTGAATGGCGGCGTTAACGCCGCCGCCAACCCTACACCCCAGGCAATATACCAGAGCGGCGGATGAATGATATCCAGACCGTGATCGAGCACATCCCCCAAGCGGCTTGAGGTGACAGTGACTCGCGCCAATTTTCCGTCAACGGTGTCCAGAAAGGTCATCAGCCACCCCATCACCAGACCCGAACCATAGTAGCCATGCCAGAACGCAACCCCTGCCAGTACGGCAAACACAAGACTGAGCAGCGTAACGTGATTAGGCCGTATACCGAAACGTACGCAAAAGCGTACAGTCCAGAATGCGGGAACCGGCCAGAGCCATTTTGTCACGAGATCGGTCACACCCTTGTAAGATCGCGTAAACAGTTCGGATTCGAGCGTTTGCCGGTTATCATTGTTGATAGGGAAAACGTACGGAGGGTCTCTCTTCTTGAGATTTTGCCGGAGGCTTGATAAATCGAGGTCCTTCAGCGCATAAAGCGGGAAGTCGGAAAAAGTTCGCCCATCTTCTCCATCCACAAAATCCGCCAGTACATGATGCACATCACCCTCGATAATCCGGATCGCGGCGGGTTGACCCTGGTTGCTGCCGAGCACAAGGTTTGTTTTTGCGTTAATCAACGCCGCCAATACCCTAGCATCGAATAGATGATCCGCACGAAGCAACAGTGCCGATGCATGCACCGGAATCTGCTCGGGGTCATCGACCAACCGGGTCTGCGAAAAGGGCTTCAACATGCGCTGCAAGCGCTCGCGGCCGCTCAAGCCCCAGATATTCGTCTCACTATCGCCGACGATATAGATGTAAACTGACTTTGGCATATTTCGAGTTGTTTGTCTGATTGTGGTCTGGTTTTAGAAATTTTGAACAGCCTCTGCGGAGCGCTTGGGTGGCAACCGAGCTGGCCAAGACTGGAAAGGGCGTAAAGCGAACATGAAGGCTGCGGATCGGCCTTGGAAGCCCGGACGTGAAACGCAATGAACGTCTGATACCGAAACCCGAAGGAAGACCAGCGCAATGGGATAGGGGTCGGTCTGCTTCATCAGGCTCCAGGCAAGGCAGGCTGGCACTATTTACGTCTTTTGCCTGAAGATGACATTCTCACGATGATGCTACTGAGACATCCTCTCGCCCAGGGGGACTTGTTCAGAATTCCTTCGTATTTGTTTGACTGGGAAAATTGCGCAGATTGCGGTATCGGTAACACGGCGGAGATGATCAGAAATGGATGCGGTCTTGTAACCTAATGACGAAAAATAAGCAAGAAGCTCTAAAAAATTCGCCGCAACCAGAAACTCGCAAGAGCGATTAGCACCAACCCGGGCAATAGCGCGGTTAGCGCCGGGTTCAGGTGCAGCAGCAAACCCGCATTGGCAATAATCTGATCAAACAGGTAGACGCTGATACCGAGCATGGACGCAACGACAAGTCTGTTGGCAAGACCGGCCCGTACCGATCCGAAAACAAACGGTATCGAAAGCAGTAACATTGCAATTGTCGTCAATGCGCCGCCGACCTTCCGCCATAAGGCAAGTGCATAAGCATCCGCTTCTTGACTGGTAGCGCGTAAAAAACGGACATGCAGAAACAGATCGATCGGCGAAAGACTCTCCGGAGGCTTCGTCAGCGTCGAAATATCATCCGGATTCAGAAATGATTTCCACTGCATCGAATTCGTGCTTACGGATTCTATCCGGTTTTCGGTAAACGTTTTAGTGGTAACGTCGTTAAATTCCCACAGATCACCGTCGATGAAAACTGCATACTTAGCGTAGGTATAGGTTAGCAGAAGGCCATTGTCGTCAAAATGCATTAGCTCGACATCCGCTGCTTTCCCCGCATGCAGCATCTCACCGATACGCAATATATTTCGTTTGTCCCGGGTCCAGATACCCAGTTGCTTCCCAAGCGCGGCGCTCTTCTCAAGCGCAACGGCCCGCGAAGAAATAGCCTTCTGCTGCAATTGGGGAGCGACAAATTGATCCAGTACCATGGTAACCAATAAAAGGACCAACCCAACCGCAAGTGGAGGAAGGCTGATACGGGTTGGGGATAGACCTGCCACGCGCAATGCTGTCAACTCTGACCCGACCGCCAGCCGACCCAATGCGACAACATTACCCAGCAACACGATGAAAGGCGCAAGCTGGATAAATCTGCGCGGCAATAGTAAGGCCGTATTCAGGAACGCGTCCTCGACTTGATAGGTGCCCTTGCCGACATCACCAAGCTGATCAAGCAAGTCGAGAAAACCAAATAGCGGCAGGAGTATCACCGTAGCGATTCCCAGACCCATGACGATCTGAAACGCCAGATAGCGATTGATTATCGTCATCTGCGCAGAAATAACTTCTGCCGGAACCCGGTGGATAGCAGGCTGAACGCAAACAGGGCCATCAATATATAAAGCCACCAGACACCGGGTACGCTACTGATAGTACCCTGCTCGACCCATGTCTGGGCTAATCCACTCAGGATATAGTAGATCGCGAAAACGGCGGCTGCACCATAAAAAGACCTTTCACTTTTTCCCTGACGAGGGGAAGTACGGCTGAATGGCACGGCGATAAGGGCCAGGAGAATCGTAGCAATAGGACGTGAAATCCGCCATTGGAATTCAGCAACGTCACGCGGCTGATCGGATTTCATCAACGTGGCCGTGGCCGTCGCCTTTCGTCTGTAATTCAGTATATTTCCGCTATCGGTAAAATAGACCAATCTCTCGAAGTGGACGACAGTATCCTTCGTTCCTGAATGCGTGAGCCGGTAAATGGAACCATCCAGCAAATGTATCTGGGGCCGTTGGCCCGCTATGGGCTCCTGCTGATAGGCCTCCTTGGCCACTATGATCTCGCTGGTTCCATCTTTATTCATGTAGTGGAATACATCTTTCATTTGCTTACCGGCGCCATCCTTGCTTTGTATGTAAACCACTCTGCCATTACTCTTGTCTTTGCCCTCGCTCCCATAAAAACGCCCGGCCTGGAATCGATCGATATTCAATTCCGCCTCTGCCTGTGCGCTCATCATGTAACTTTCTTCATATGCCCATGGACGCACGAATACGGAAAGAAGCCCGCTGGCAATCCCCACAGGAATGGCAACGATAAGAACAGCAAAGATTATGCGATTTTCGCTGACACCAGCGGAACGTAAGACGCTGATTTCCTGATCTCTATATAAACGCCCAAGCCCCATGACTACCGCGACATACAAGGAAATCGGCATCAACACTTCCAATGCGATCACCGTCTTAAGCAGCACAACCTTCAGCATGGCGCCGACACCGAGCGACTCCGACATTGCCCCGGCCAGAAAATTGGCACTGCTGAAACTCGAAAACAATGTCGACAGGATTACGGCTATCACCGTAAACGGCATCAACAATTCCCGCGTGATGTATCGATCGATTATCTTCACGGATTTCTTTGCCGCTATGTAATGAGACAGCCTTTAACCTAAATCCGGTAGTTGGACGGGGTGAAGTGTACGGTTTTTGTGGTACAGGGCAAGGCGCAACGACGCGGAATGGTCGTTCCATTCCAAGAAGTTGCAACGCAGCCATGTGCCCCAAAAACTGTGCAATTCACCCCGTAGCGCCCTCACCCGGAAAGTGGGTGTCAAATAATATGAAATATTGTTATTAATCATGACACTGATCTATTAAATGAGCGGTCAACTACCGGATTTAGGTTTAAGGCTAGGGGATAAGATCATGCGAATCTGCCTGCTCTTGAGCAAGCGGTGCCGCTCTCGCCAGAACGGATTCCACAAGCAGCATATCTTCAACCTTATCGACATCAACGCCAGCCTGCGGGTATGGCAAAAACACCGGCCGCACTCTGATGCCGGTTTTGGCTAAAACTGCTTTCAATCCCTTATCAACCGTCAATATCCCCAGCAAATAGGAGAGGACCGTCATGAACCCAAAAGTGCGGGAGATCAATAACCACGGGCGCTTGCGCAGATCTTCCGCACGCTGCCAGAACGAAACCAGACCCCTTCCCCGATGATTGAGAAACGCATAAAGATTGCAGCCACAGACCCCACCATCCTGTAGTCGTATTACGGTTCGTTTTACGCCGGGAAACGCGGCCGCGACAACTTCATGCTTGACCACGCCTACCGTTGCATCACTGTGTGCCGTTAGCGATTTGCTTAAAAAATATTGCACGATAGAGGGCGTCAATAATGCGTGATCCGCTGTCGTCAGCAAGACAGGCGCGTCCTGATCAATCTGTTCGAGGCCGCTGTTTGCGCTTCGACTGGGAGAATCCAGATTCGGTAGCCAGATAACGCGCCCGCTTTTAACGCGTTCCTCCAACTCCGGGCAATCGGGGAGAATCGATGCCGGCGGACCCAATATGACGATTGTTTTCACCATATTGCTGGCTTCCAGCGCATCCAACACGCGGATGATCATTGGCGTGCCGCAAATGGGGGCTATTGCCTTGCAGGCCACGCCGGTTTTACCCGCGACGGGATCATTGGCAGCGCGGTCCGCCGCCAGCACCAGCGCGATAAACTGATCCGTTTTCATTTTGAATCCCTGGTTTGGCACTTGGTTTGGCGTTTGGGTGCGTTGATCACAGTGTTTTTCCATAGATGCGATAACGCTTATACTCCCGGCAGCCCAAGCTATCCAGAACGGCGCGCATGGGTTTGTTATCTTCGAGTATCCATGACAATTCAACCGCCTGAACGCCCACGGCGCGCGCCAGCTTCTTCGGCGCGTCGATTACCATAAAAGCCAGCGCCATGCCGAGCGGGGTATTATGGAACTGCTTGCGCACCCCCATCAAAGGTATCCGACCCGTGCGTACCATCCCCCTGGATTTTATCCGGCTCAGCTTGACCCAGCCAAACGGGAACAGGCTTCCGTCAAGCTCGGCGAAAATTTCGTTCAGGTTCGGCAATGCCACCATGAATGCGGATGGAACGCCATCCACTTCGGCAATCTGAATGCAATCATCGGGTACGAGCAGACGAAGGCTGGTACCGAGTTCGGCAAACTCAGCCTTGGTAACAGGAACGAATCCCCAGTTTTCCGACCAGGCATCGTTGAATATATCACGCAGTATTTCCATTTCCTCGCTAAACCTGTCGCGGCGTAGCGGCCTCAAACGTACCTGATCCGAAAACTTTGCGATCAGGGCACTCATCAAGCGGGGCACCTTGAAGTCCACCTCCACCCAGTAGGCAAGCAGATCTTTTACCGGCTGGTAGCCCTGCTCTTCGAGTAACCGGCCATACCACCGGCGCGAATGCGGCATCATTACCATTGGAGGCGTATCGAAACCATCCACCAGGACGCCGCATTCCTGATTAATGGATAAATTGAACGGCCCGGTTACGTGCCTGGTATGCCGGGCAGCCAGCCATTCCTCAGCGGCACGCACCAATACGGCGGCCACTTCTGCATCATCTATACACTCGAACAATCCGAAATGACCCGTTTCCGGGCCATAGCGCTGCCGATGAAGCTGATCAATTTGAGCGCTGATCCTTCCCACGGGTTGGTTATTCCGGTAGGCGATCCAAGCCTGCCATTCACCATGCTTGAAGAATGGGTTGAATCTTGAAAAATGAAACCGTCGCTCCAAGCGCAATGGCGGTACCCACATGGAGTCATCGACGTAAATGCGCCAAGGAACGTCAATAAACACGCCAATGTCATTTCGACTCGTAACCGGATGGGCGGTGACCTCCTGGCGGGTTGGCTGGAAGGAATCATCCATGAGATAGCGTCGACGGATGCGAGTAATTCGCTAAAATGATGTCCAGCCCAAGAGAAAACAAATTTGATTCAATCTGCACGGAGTGTGGCAATATCCCTTCTCGTTTGTAACCGTATTTGTGTGAAATCCGCTGAACCTCAGCGCATGGTGTAAAGTTGGGTGATAGGCAAAAATTCGTTAACTCGACACGTTGATGTCGTATCATATTATAATTGCTGGTTTGAAACGTAGCACGGATTTCAATAATTTACTGCGTGGCGGAGTACGCATTGGACATAATGGACTCTGTTTTTATGGATAGGGTCGTTAGGCCATATAAATAACAAACGTTGCCATTATGGGATTTACCATCATTTGTGGCAACAGCTTGATTAGCCGGCGAGCGGCATCAAAGAAGCGCTGTTGATGCATCATCGGTTCTTTGCCGATGCATGAATGGAAAAGGAACACTACCCACCTGAAGGTTTCTGTAGCAATAATTTATGGAAGGTTAATTATTAATGGGGACTCCTGAATATAATCTGCTAATTGCCCTCGGCCTTATTCCGGTTGTCATCGGACTGCAGATATGGGTGAGAAAGCGCCGCCTGGGCCGACGTAATGAAGATGGACAGCAGGAATTCGACAGCCTGGGAGGAACCCTGCTTTCGGCACTTATCGAAGGAGGGGCCGTAATCTCAAGTTTGATACTGATGATCTGGATCATGGGAGGCATATTGAGATACCTGTTCCCCATGATGTTTAATGCACAGTAAGACCGGATTTACGCTTGGACTGAAGAATGCCGGGGCGAGCAGACAGGAAAAGCTGGCCGCTGCCAAAGCAAGTCTTCCTACCGCCCCAGGTTTTTGGAAAAGCCTGGTGTTCCTGAATTTCTTTATGAGTCATTCTGGTTACGTATGCGTATAGTCGTTACGGGAATGGGGATTGTTTCCCCGATTGGCATAGGCACTGACCAGTTTTGGTCGGCAGCGGTCAATGGCGTGAGCGGGATTAAAAGAATCAGCGCCTTCGATGCATCCAGGCAGCGTTCGCAGATAGCCGGGGAAGTGGCCGATTTTGATCCCGCAACCTTTCTCTCGGCCAAATACATAGATCAAACGGACAGATTTGCGCAACTGGCGCTGCTCGCTGCCAATCTCGCTCTTGAAGATGCGGGTAAACTCGATACCTATGCACCACAACGAGTGGCGGTAAGCATAGGGTCGGGAATGGGCGGGTTCGGCACGTTTGAATCTTCTGCCACGCGCAGGTTCCAGAATCAGCCGGTACCTCCTTTCACAGTACCTCGAACGATGGCAAACTCCGCGGCTGCGTGGGTTGCAATCAAACATGGGCTGAAAGGAGTCAATCTGACTTGCAGCACAGCGTGCTCATCCGGAGCCAATGCGATCGGCATGGCACTCGATCTCTTGCGTGCCGGGAGAGCCGATGCCGTCGTTGCCGGCGGTGCGGAAGCCTGCGTATTGCCGTTGACCATGACGAGCTTTGAAATATTGCATGCGTTAACTACCAGTTCCAATAACGACCCGGAGGGCGCATCACGGCCTTTCGCCAGGAGCCGGGCAGGTTTCGTCATGTCCGAGGGTGCCGGGATACTCATTCTGGAGAAGGAAGAACAGGCCATACGCCGGGGCGCAAAAATATACGCTCAACTCGCTGGTTTTGGGCAAGCGTGCGACGCCAAGCATATTGTAATGCCCGACATCGAGGGTCAGATATCGACAATGCAAGCGGCTATCCAGGACGCCGGCCTGGAGCCTGATTCCATCGACCATATCAACGCGCACGCGACGTCCACTCCGCTTGGAGATATCGTGGAAACCCGGGCTATTAAACATGTTTTTGGAAACCGGGCCGGGGATATTGCCATTAGCGCAACCAAGTCAATGGTTGGGCATTCGATTGGCGCTTCGGCTGCTATCGGCAGCATTGCCACCATCATGGCGCTTCACACTGGCACGATACATCCGACCATCAATCTTGACGAGGCTGATCCGGAGTGTGATCTCGATTACACGCCAAACCGCGCACAACAAAGAAACCCCCGTACCGGCCTATGCAATGCTTTCGGATTTGGGGGCAACAATGCGAGCATCATTTTCACAAACCCGTGAACGAAGGAAGAGATTAGATGGACACAGCAGATATCGAAACGAAGGTCATACAGTTTATTGCTACAAAAGCTGAGAATCTGGATGCATCCACGATAAACAGGTCTTCGAAATTTGAAGAGCTCGGGCTTGACTCCATGGATACGATTCAGCTTTTATTCGATGCTGAAGATGCTTTCGGAATCAATTTCGACAGTGAGGAAGCAAAGGGATTCAGCAGTGTCGGAGATATTATTTCCTATATCGAAAAACACCAGGCTACGGCGCCTTGAAGGCGGCGCTCCAAGGTATGACCGCTAGGAGAATCGCTTCGACAAATGAGAAAACCGAAAGCGTAGGTGTACGTGATGGGGCCAAAATCCACCCTATCCATGTCCCAAGACTCATTTTTACCCAGCGAGAGAATCCTTTGACGAACGGCCACGAGTTTTCGGTTTTGGGATTTTTGCTTCCATAGAGGGTGTTGCGGTTTTTTGCTTTGTATTTCTCGGCTCAAACTCGAATCCCACTTTTCCGCCCGCACCGATGACCAGATAAGCCGAAAAGGGTCTTCCCTTCTTTGAAATGAACTTTGATAGCAAGTCTGTTTTACCGCTGTGCAACAGCTTGACGACTTGTTCGCGTTCAATAGGGCGAGTGAGGATTATTTTACCTGTCTTGAAATTGCAAGTACGCGCTGAGCCCAAAGCCTTCTCGCATGCATAACTCATCCCGTGGTCGAATACCCTGCCGCCACAGCGGGGGCATTTTCCCAACGGTTCCTGTCCGGTAAAATCAAGCTCCTCCGCATCCTCTTCCGTATCCTCGCCAAAATCGAATTTCATTTCAAATTCATCAGTAAGTTTGACGTTGGCATTGAACAACCGCCCCATCTTGCTTCGAAACCCCTGTAGTGGACCCACCTCGCGCCGAGTGATCAGTTGTTCCATTTCAGCTGTTTCAAATTGCCGCCCTGCAAGAATTTTCCATAATGCAAAATCACATTTCCGGCACTGAAATTTTTTGTAGGTTTCCTGTACGATACCACCACATTTTGGACAAGGCGATTCAAGCGTGGAAAAGTCGCCGCTGATGGTTTCCCCGCGATGACTCTTCGCCTGTTCCACGATATGGCTCGTCATGCCGGCGATCTCTTCCATAAAATTGTTACGCTTGAGTTTGCCCTGCTCGATCTGGCGTAGTTTGAATTCCCAATTGCCAGTCAGTTCCGGTGAGGTGAGTTCCGGCACCTTCAATCCACGCAATAAGGTGATCAACGAAAACGCCTTGGCCGTGGGATGCAGTTCCCGCCCCACACGCTGCATGTAATTTTCCGATACCAGACCTTCTATGATCGATGCGCGGGTTGCGGGCGTACCCAAACCTTTTGCGCTCATTGCTTCTCGCAGTTCCTCGTCTTCCACAAGTTTACCGGCACCCTCCATGGCTGACAGCAGCGTCGCTTCATTGAATCTCGCCGGCGGCCGAGTGTGATTGGAAATAACCCTAACCTCTTCGGCAAGAACCGCCTCACCCGGATTCAGTTTAACCAATGTCGAGTCACCCTCGGCGCCGGCAGCTTGCACGTCTTTGCCGTAAACCGCCTGCCAACCAGGATTGACCATTACCTTACCCTCTGTTTTGAACGGCTCGTTCTCGACACGCGTAACGCGGGTAGTCACGAGAAATTCGGCAGCAGGGAAAAAAATTGCGAGGAAACGCTTGGTGACGAGGTCGTAAATCTTTGCTTCGGCTTCATTCAGCCCGCTGGGCTCGAGGGAAGTCGGGATGATGGCGAAATGATCGGAAATCTTTCCGTTGTTGAATATTCGCTTGTTGGGCTTCACCCAGTCCGCTTTGAGAATCTGCTTGGCAAAAATACCATAGCGGGTTTTCTCGAGCGAACCAAGCACATCCTTGACGGTCATGACATAGTCTTCCGGCAATGCTCGCGAGTCAGTACGCGGATATGTGAGCGCTTTATGCTTTTCGTATAACGCCTGAGCCAGCCCGAGTGTTGTTTTGGCAGAAAAACCGAAGCGCCCGTTGGCGTCGCGCTGCAAGCTGGTGAGATCATACAGCAGCGGGCAGATTTCTGTAGTGGGCTTGCTTTCTTCGCTGACGACACCGGGTTTACCCTGGCATTTGGCGCGAATAATCTCGGCACTTTCCTGATCCCATAACCGCTCGGCTTTTTGCTCACTATCCTTTTTGTCTTTGATAAACTTCTCGTCCAACCAGCGCCCGTTATATTCTCCCGCGCTTGCGGCAAACGTGGCATGGACCTCCCAATAATCGCGGGATACGAATTTCTTTATGATATCTTCCCGTTCGATGATAATTGCCAATGTAGGCGTCTGCACCCGGCCTACAGTGGTTTTGTGGAACCCGCCTTCCTGCGAATTGAATGCGGTCATCGCGCGAGTACCATTGATGCCCACTAGCCAGTCGGCTTCGGAGCGGCTTACAGCTGCCTCCGCCAACGGCTGTACGGCTTCATCGTCGAGTAATTTGGTAAACCCTTCCCGAATCGAGGCTGGCGTCATCGATTGCAACCAAAGTCGCTTTACCGGTTTTTTGTTTCCAGCGTGACGGGCAATGTAATGGAAGATCAACTCTCCTTCGCGCCCTGCGTCGCATGCGTTGATAAGGGAGTCCACATCTTTGCGCTTGATAAGCCTGGTCAAGAGCTTCAGCCGCGATTCAGTTTTCTCGATGGGATTGAGATCAAAATGCGGCGGGATAATAGGCAAATTGGCAAAACTCCACTTTCCGCGTTTTACCTCGTATTGCTCCGGAACGGCCAGCTCAAGCAGGTGCCCTACAGCTGAAGACAACACGTATTTATCGCCCTCGAAATAGTCGGTATGCTTGCTGAATCCGCCCAGGACACGCGCAATGTCGGCGGCGACAGAAGGCTTTTCGGCGATAATTAATGTTTTACCCATGAAACTCCAGTGAACATTCGCGAATAAATTCAGCAAGTACGAACAGGTGGATAAACCACCTGGGCCACTGCTGCGATCAGCACGTATGATAATAAAGCCTGCCGGATAGCAGGAAGCTGAGCCGTGATAGCACGCCTGCCGCCACCGGCACCAGTAAATTTTTGCTGGCGCTACAAATTATTTACGTCGTATGTATCGTTTGCGGCTCGGTTGTTTTTTATTATAGATAACTATATGGCCACATGTCGCGGCGATCTACCGAAGCCGCTGGTAGCGCCCGCCCGGCAGGCTTGCAACAACGCCATCCAATTCGAACGCCAATAGCATCGCTGATACCATTTCCACCGTCAAGCCGCTCCGAACGCACAAGGTATCGATGTTGGTGATGTCATGGCCGAGATGCGCCAATAGAACCGATTCTTCGCCCTCCGGTCCATCAGCATCAAGCGTGGCACTTTGCATGAGCCGATAACCGAACTCACACAAAATGTCATCGGCGCTTTCGACCAGTTTCGCGCCTTCTTTGATGAGTGCGTGACAACCTTTCGATAGAGGCGAATGAATCGAACCGGGAACGGCGAATACCTCTCGACCCTGCTCCAATGCCTGCCTCGCGGTAATGAGCGAGCCACTTCGCAACGCGGCCTCCACCACGAGACAACCGCGGCTCATGCCGCTGATAATGCGATTGCGGCGCGGAAAATTGCTGCCAATGGCAGGAGTGCCCAATGGAAACTCGGAAATAAGTGCGCCCTTTTCCGCCAATTCATGAGCAAGTTGGCGATTACCGGCCGGATACACGATATCCAGGCCGGTTCCCACTACCGCAATGCTGGCGGCGCTACCACGTAGCCCGCCACGGTGTGCCGCAGCGTCCACTCCGGATGCCATACCGCTTGCAATGCAAAGACCGGCGTTACTTGCCGCTTCGGCAAAAGCCTCGGCGTTGGCAAGACCTTGAGGCGTCGCATTGCGGCTTCCCACAACGGCCAAGGCATGCGAATTCAGCAATTCACGCCTTCCCTTGAAATAGAGAAGCGGGGGAGGATCCGGTATGTTCAGCAGCAGCGACGGATAATCGCGATCTGCCAGTGTAATAATCGAATTCGCTGGCTCCTCCAGCCATTTGAGGGTGGCAGCTATTCTTTTTTGGTCTACCCCCTGAACAATGTTATACGCCACCTTTCTTTTTACCACGCGCTCCAGCGCGGTGATATTTGCGGAAAAGATTTCAGCAGGAGTACTGAACGCTCTCAACAAGCGCCGCATCGATTCGCCGCCTAGGCCGTCAACCAATCCAAGGGCGAGCCATGACTCTATTTCCTGCATGGGTTTCATTTCATCATTTTTGAACGTAATAAGACAGAGATACCGTTGCGTTGTATAGCAGATTTAAATAATAAACCATGGCGGAGCGTTAACAATGACTAATTGAGGTCAGGCGAAGCACGAGGCACGAGGCGTGCATAGTTATTCGTATACACTCGAGCAACCCCATACGGCGACAACCCCGTCATTTTTGACGCATCGCATCAGTGTACCGTTTCTCGTCCGCGATTAGCGAGTTGACCGTATTTCTGCATGCTGAAAAACCTGGTTTCCGAGCTGAGATGGCAGCGCTCCCGCCAGATCATCTTTTGAAAGGGAGACAGATTATCGCCGATGTTCCTCATATTGCCATCGGAAAGCGGTCAAGCGCTGGAAACCGAATTTCGTACCCAAATCAGGATATAATGCACCTCTGCATCGAATTCGGGAAACCCTTCTCTTACCTATAGAGGTTGTGATGCGACATCGCAACAATATGGTTGAATTTGCATTTCGACTGTTAACATTCAAGATTCGCCCCGTTTATGGCACTTCTAAAAATATTGCAGTATCCGGATGAGCGATTGCATACAGTTGCCGGCCGTGTATCGGAAGTTACTGAGGAAACTCGTGCTTTTGTGCAGGATATGGCGGAAACCATGTATGCAGCCCCCGGCATTGGCCTTGCAGCGACCCAGGTTGATGTGCATCAGCGTATTATCGTGATCGATATTTCCGATACACATGATCAGTTGCATGTGCTGATCAATCCCGAAATCATCACGCATAGTGGTGAGTCTGACTATGAAGAAGGTTGCCTGTCGGTACCGGGCGTATTTGGAAAGGTACGACGTGCGGAGCAGGTCACCATCGAGGCGCTGAATCGAGATGGAAATCCATTTACGCTTGAGGCAGACGGCTTGTTGGCCGTGTGCATTCAGCATGAGATGGATCATTTGTCAGGCAAAGTATTTGTCGAGTACTGGTCGCGAATGAAGCAATTGCGTATTCAGTCCAAATTCAAGAAGCAGCGTCGAAAAGTGATGTGACATCGAGTTTCCATTATCGGCAAATACGTGGGAAAACCAAGGAATCTCTGGATCAGGAAGCGAAGCGATAACAGCTTTTCGCCGGGTAAATTCGTGTATTTTCGATGAGAATCATTTTTGCCGGCACGCCGTCGTTTGCCGCCCCTGCTCTTGAAGCCCTGGCAGACGCTGGGCATGAAATTGCATTGGTATTGACCCAACCTGATCGTCCCGCGGGACGCGGTATGAAAACCACTTCAGGCATAATCAAGTCGCTGGCGCAGCAGCGGAACCTTGCCTTGTTGCAACCACACTCGCTCAAGCAACCCGAGTTGCAAGCACAACTGGAAGCCATCGATGCCGATATCATGGTTGTTGCGGCTTATGGCCTGATCCTGCCCTTTTCTGTGTTGAGCATTCCAAGGTTTGGCTGCCTGAACATCCACGCCTCGTTACTGCCGAGATGGCGAGGTGCTGCGCCTATCCAGCGCGCAATATTGGCAGGCGATCGCGAAACCGGAATCACGATCATGCAAATGGACCGGGGCCTGGATACCGGTGCCATTTTATTGCAGAGAGGTATCGCAATCGAACAGGATGACACCACCCAGACCTTGCACGACAGGCTCTCCCTCCTGGGGGCGCGCTGCATCGTAGAGGCGCTGGACTATCTGGATCAGGGAAAACTTTTTTCCATCCCTCAGAATGAAGCCGACGTCACCTATGCACACAAACTGGAAAAAGACGAAACTGAAATTAACTGGTGCTTGAGCGCCGAAAATATCAGCCGTACAGTGCGGGCATTCAATCCCCGTCCTGGCGCACATTCCCGGGTGTGTGGAATGCCCCTGAAAATATGGCGTGCCGCCGTGACCGCGGATGTGTCCGGCAAACCAGGTGAAATTGTTGCAGTAGGACGCGACGGCATTGTCGTGGGATGCGGCAAGGGTGCGCTCGTACTGGAAATCGTGCAAAAATCGGGTGGAAAAAAGCTGAGTGTCTCCGAATTTCTCTCGGGTCATTCATTGCGGCCAGGCGATCGCTTTGAAAGCTGCGAATGACCAAAACTCAGCGTTTGGCTGCCGCAATTGTGGCAAAGGTACTGTCAGGCTCGAGCCTGACAGCCGTGCTGCAGGGTGTCTGGCGTAACCATGCCGATCTCTCCGCTCAGCAGCGTGGAGCAATTCAGGATTTAAGCTATGGCGTACTGCGCTTTTATGGCCAACTCGACGTATTGCTTGGCTTATTGCTGAAAAAGCCGCTGAAGGACCAGAATCTGCGTTGTTTATTACTGGTGGGATTATATCAACTGGAATACAGCAAGACCGCCCCGCATGCGGTTGTGGATAATGCTGTGTCAGTTTCCCGCACACTCAGCGGCAAGGGTGCTCGGGGGGCACAAGGGCTTGTCAATGCCGTATTGCGCAACTTCATACGTAACCGTTCAGCTCTGCTCGAGCGTGTAGCTGAAAATGAGGTAGGGCGGTATTCCCACCCGCAATGGTGGATAGATAAACTTCGCGCGCAATATCCTCAAAACTACGAGGCGGTATTGGAGAACAGTAATAAACGGCCCCCCATGACTCTGAGAGTCAATCGGCGCAGGATCATGATGGCGGAATATCAGGATCTCCTCAGCCAAAGTGGCATGGACGCATGGCCGGCAGGAAATGATGCGCTCGAGCTGAGGCAACCGGTGGCGGTGGACCGTTTGCCCGGATTTGCCGAGGGTTTGATATCGGTTCAGGACGCAGGCGCGCAACTGGCGGCGCGGTTACTGGATGTACACGATCGCATGCGTGTTTTGGACGCCTGTGCAGCGCCCGGCGGCAAAAGCGCACATTTGCTGGAGCTGGCGGACATAGAATTGACCGCGATCGACAATGACATCGTGCGCGTCGCGCGCATAACACAAAATTTTACACGACTGGATCTCAAGGCCAATCATATCATTCATGGCAGCGCATCTCAGCCGGCGGAGTGGTGGGACGAAAAGCTGTTCGACCGCATTCTGGCTGACGTTCCCTGCTCTGCTTCGGGCGTGACGCGACGTCACCCGGACATCAAATGGCTGAGGCGTGAAAGCGATCTTTTTCAATTTGTTGCGAAGCAGAGGGAAATTCTGGATGCCCTTTGGCAGATTCTGGCTAGGGATGGTAAATTGCTCTACGCCACCTGTTCGGTATTTACCGAGGAAAATGAACTGCAGGTAGAAAATTTCTTGCGCCACCACGCAGATGCCCGCCTGGTACCTATTTCGGGGGTTGAAGCAATTGACGGGCAATTATTGCCGGATTCCCATCACGACGGTTTTTTTTATGCCCTGCTTCACAAAGCCTGATCTATTTGCGCGGCTGCTGTGCATGTGCGTGACTGCAATGGCACTGCTGACTGCGGCGCTTCTGCCGGCTGCAGCACATGCGGACGGTGGCATACAGATAACGTCGGTAACGCTCGAAGCTACTGAGGAAGGTTATCAGTTTGACGCCGATTTCGAGATAACGCTCAATCATAAGCTGGAAAATGCACTCGAGAAAGGCATCGTGCTTTATTTTGTAACGGAGCTTAACCTGGTGAATTCACGCTGGTACTGGCTGGACGAGCGAATTGCCCAGAGCAGGGTTCGTGAAGGGCTGAGTTATTATGCACTCACTCGTCAATACCGTTTGAGTCGCGGTACGTTATCGCAGAATTTCAGCACGCTGAGGGAAGCCTTACAGGCCCTGAGCCGAGTGCGCGACCGACCCATCATTGCCAGTTCCGAATTAAGGCAGGATGTGGAATATACAGTGGAATTGCGCATGCGGCTCGACATATCGGCTTTGCCTAAACCGTTTCAGGTAGAGACGCTCGGGTCGAGAGAGTGGGATCTGAGCTCCGGCCTGCTGCGGTGGAATACGAAACTGCCCATGCCAAAGCTTCAAGATAACAGCAGGCCGTGAAATACGTTATTTTCATCGCTGCGGCGCTAGGCGCAGTCATGCTGTTCCTGCTTGCGACTGCAGGCGCCGATACCGGGCTTTTTGACCGCAAATACCGGCTTCTGATCAGGCTCAATGTCGGTTTCCTCCTGTTTCTCATGGCGGTGGTGGGGTATCTGCTATGGAGACTCCGGCGCAGGCTTAACGCCGGTGTGTTCGGCTCCAGATTAGCATTGCGCCTGTTGCTGATTTTCTCGCTGATGGCGATTCTTCCGGGTGCGCTGGTGTATGGCATATCGGTACAATTTCTGGGGAAAAGCATCGAATCCTGGTTCGACGTCAAAGTGGATCGGGCGCTCGAAGGCGGCTTGAATCTGGGGCGCACGATCCTCGACAATCTTCTTGAGGATCTCCGCAGCAAGGCCCACGCAGCTGCACTTGCATTATCCGAGCAGCCCGGTTCCCCATTGCCGACGCTAGACCACCTCGTGAAGCAATCACAGGTGCAGGAAGCGACGCTGTTTAATCACGACGGCAGCGTGATCGCTTTTTTACGGGCTGATGGAACGGGGCTGGCTCCCGAAACGCCTAGTGCAGCCGTGATATCCCAGGTGAAAGCGGAGAAATGGTACGGCACGGTTGAGTCTATTCCCGGCAAAGGTTTGTATTTGAAGGCACTAGTATCGATTGACGCACCAGGCATGGAAGGAGATATCCAAATCTTGCAACTGCTGCAGCAGGTACCGAAACAACTGGGTGATGATGCGGAAATAGTGCAGGCTGCGTATCGCGATTACCAGGAATTGCTGCTATCTCGTGAAGGATTGAAAAGTCTATACGGTGTAACGCTTACACTCGCGCTGTTGCTCTCGCTTTTCTCTGCTTTGGCTGCTGCGTTTCTTATCAGCGAACGGCTGAGTGCGCCATTGGGCATGCTGGCTGAAGGTACCCGCGCCGTGGCCCAGGGTGACTTCAGCAGGCGCCACCCGGTACAGAGCCGGGATGAATTGGGCGTACTGACCGAATCGTTCAATCTCATGACTCAGCAGCTGGAAGAAGCCCGCACGACCGCTCACCGTCATCAGCAAGAAGTCGAGAGCGCCAGGGCTTACCTGGAAAACGTGCTGTCCAATCTTTCGTCCGGCGTTCTGGTGTTTGACGAAAACTTGCGCATGCGTACGGCAAATCTGAGCGCGGGACAAATCCTGAATGTTTCGCTATCGGGTCTCGAGGGGTTGACCATTCAAGAATGCGCAACGCGTGAACCTCAATTAAGTTCTTTCAAAAACGAGATTCTTGAAGGATTTCGTTCGGGTAAAAAGGGCGAGTGGCAGTGCCAACTGGAACGATCGAGGGATGGGGCCAACCAGGTTCTGCTGTTACGCGGCACACGCCTTCCATCCGTTTCGGGCGGTGGAGGTGTCGTCGTCTTTGACGACGTAACCAATTTATTGCAGGCTCAGCGCACGGCTGCTTGGGGAGAAGTAGCACGGCGCCTGGCCCATGAAATCAAAAACCCGCTGACGCCGATACAACTTTCCGCCGAACGCATGCAGCACAAGCTCGCCCGGAAGCTGGATAACGATGATGCGCAAATCTTGCGACGATCCACTGAGACTATCGTCAACCAGGTGGAAGCATTAAAAAAAATGGTCAATGAATTCAGTGAGTATGCGAGAGCGCCCGAACTGGAATTTCATCTGCTGGACTTCAACGGACTGGTGCGGGAAGTACTCGCACTATATGAAGCCGCAAGCGCCGCAGCACCCGATAATCCCCAACCACATATTTATCTGGCCCTGGCTCCTGACTTGCCGATGGTGAGAGGTGATTCCGCCCGGCTTCGCCAGGTTATCCATAATCTGCTGCAGAACGCGCTGGATACGCTGATCGGTGTTACAGAACCCGCGATCACGGTACGTACTGAAATCGCATCCGGCGGTGTACGGTTTAGCGTAAGCGATAACGGCGGAGGCTTTCCCGAACAACTCAGGGCTCGAGCGTTCGAGCCATACGTTACCACCAAGTCCAAGGGCACAGGGCTGGGGCTGCCCATTGTCAAAAAAATAGTCGAGGAACACAGCGGCATCATTCAAATTGAAAATATTCGACCCCATGGGGCATGCATATCACTGATTCTGCCGATTGCGGGGAAAGACAATTTGAAGGCTTATCGAACAGCCACATGATTAACCAGCCATAAACCTGAATCCGGTAGTTGACCGCTCATTTAGTAGATCAGTGTTATGATTAATAACAATATTTCATATTATTTGACGCTCACCTTCCGGGTGAGGGCGCTACGGGGTGAATCCGTCCAACTACCCCAGATTTAGGATAAAGGAACCAAACATGCCGGCGAGCATCCATTGATAATTCGTAACCTGGACATCGGCAGCTCTGAATTCCACCACCTCTGAATTCCACCACAATCGTACGTATTATTGATTTTCTGAATTATGAGCAATAACACCATACTTGTTGTTGATGATGAAATCGGCATACGCGAGCTCTTGTCCGAAATTTTACGGGACGAAGGTTATCGCGTGGCCCTCGCGGAAAATGCGGGTCAAGCGCGCAACTGGCGCAAACAAACACGGCCCGACCTGGTACTGCTGGATATATGGATGCCGGATACCGATGGGATCACCCTGCTGAAAGAATGGGCCAGCGGCGGGCTGCTCACCATGCCGGTAGTGATGATGTCCGGGCACGGGACCATAGACACCGCGGTAGAGGCCACGCGCATGGGCGCAGCCGGCTACCTCGAGAAACCGGTACCGCTGCAAAAACTTTTGAGCACAGTGGGGCGCGCGCTGCGCGGAGGGCAGGTCAAACCGAGCATAATGCTTCCCCTCGCCAGCTTAGGCAGGGGACCTTTGATCGCAGATCTGAAAAAACGGCTGGAACAGGTCGTCAACTTGCGCGCACCGCTGCTGCTCACCAGTGAACCCGGAACTGGGGTGGATCTATGCGCCCGCTTTTTGCATCGTCCCAACACGCCCTGGGTGGAGCCCGATACGCTCTCCGCCCTGGCGAATGCTCCGTTGGATTTGCTTGAACAGGCAAAAGGCGGATTGCTGTTTCTCAAGGAGATAGGAGACCTCAACAGGTTGTCGCAAAAAGGACTGCTTCTACTGTTGGGCAAACTCGAAAAATACAGTGTCCGGCTCGTATGCGTTACCACAACCCCATTGGCGGGGCTCGCCGCGCAAGGTGTCTATGAGCCGAGGTTGTATGAGCAATTGAGCGGTCTTTGCATCAATGTTCCCGCGCTGAGGGAACATCGGGAAGACATCCCCGAGCTCGCGGCCCAGATACTCTCGCGCTATATTGAATCAGGCGAAGTGCCCTTGCGGCAATTCAGCACCGCTGCGCTCAATTGTTTACGGAACCACGACTGGCCTGGCAATCTTGCGCAACTGACCGGCGCGGTGCATTCCCTTGCATTAACCAGCGCCGGCGATGAAATATCGGCGGATGATGTGAAGCAAATACTGGCATCGTCATCGCCGGCACAATCGGTCGCTGGTGTCCCGTTGAATATGCCGTTACGGGAAGCACGCGATATGTTCGAGAAAGTGTATTTTGAACAACTCATCGATCAGGAAAATGGCAATATGACCCGGGTTGCCGAGCGAGCCGGGCTGGAGCGCACGCATCTTTACCGCAAACTTAAACTGCTGGGCATAAAACTGCGGAATAACTGATACGGAAAAATGATGAGATGCCGCATTTTCGTAATCAGCAACTTGATAATGCGACCAAGCCAGGATCATCCGGCCTCATTTCCCCATTACTGGAGCGCGAACACATCCGATATGGACAGCCCGAGATTTGTCATGTTGTCTGACATCGTATCTTAAGCGATAATATTGGTTTTGCCGACCCGCACCGCTACCCGGGTTAGGGGAGCGGTGTTTTTGTATCCTACATATATCTGTTGAGCGAGGGAGTCCGTATTCATGGGAGCATTTAGAGATTTTGACGCGCCGGTGTTCAAAGACCTGACCAGCGCCATCCGTGCATTGGCCATGGATGCTGTGCAAAAAGCCAATTCGGGCCACCCTGGCATGCCCATGGGCATGGCTGAAATAGCTGAGGTATTATGGATTCATCATCTGCGTCACAATCCTGCGAATCCAAAATGGGCTGACAGAGACCGGTTTGTGTTATCCAACGGGCACGGCTCGATGTTGATTTACGCCTTGCTGCACCTCACCGGCTATGACTTGCCGATGGAGGAAATCAAGCACTTCCGCCAGCTTCACTCCAAAACCCCGGGGCATCCCGAGTATGGGTACACACCGGGGGTGGAAACCACCACCGGTCCTCTGGGACAGGGGCTCACCAATGCAGTGGGCATGGCGCTGGCAGAAAAAATACTTGCCGCTGATTTCAACCGTCCGGGCTTTGACATTGTCAACCACCACACCTACGTATTTCTGGGCGACGGTTGCCTGATGGAAGGTATTTCCCATGAAGCCTGCTCATTGGCCGGCACGCTGGGGCTGGGGAAGCTGATCTGTTTTTACGACGATAACGGCATTTCCATAGACGGGCATGTGGAAGGCTGGTTCACCGATGATACACCGAAGCGGTTCGAGGCTTACGGCTGGCACGTGGTTCCCAACGTCAACGGTCACGATCCGGTGGCCATAGAGGCCGCCATAGAGGCCGCCAAGCAGGCAGGTGACCGGCCCTCGATGATCTGCTGTAAAACGGTGATCGGCATGGGTTCCCCCAATAAAGCCGATACTCACGAGGTTCACGGCGCCGCGCTGGGGACCGCGGAAATAGCCGCAGCCCGTCCTCATATCGGATGGAACCATCCGCCATTCGAAATCCCCCAGGATGTTTATGAAATGTGGGACGCCCGCGCGAAAGGCGCAAAGCTGGAGGAGGCATGGGATCGCAAGCTTGCCGAGTATGCCGAGAAATATCCCGCCGAGGCCGCCGAGTTTACCCGGCGGATATCGGGTCAATTACCTGAAGATTGGGGTAAACATGCGGACGCGCTGATCGCGCGCGTGAACGCCAAGGAAGAAACTATCGCCAGCCGTAAGGCTTCGCAGAACGCCATTGAAGGTCTGGCACCGCAATTGCCCGAACTGGTTGGAGGTTCCGCAGATCTGGCCGGATCCAACCTTACCCTCTGGTCAAATTCGAAAGGTATCGGCCGCGATGCCGGAGGCAACTATATCTATTACGGCGTTCGTGAATTCGGCATGAGCGCGATAATGAACGGGCTGTCGCTGCATGGGGGCATCATCCCTTACGGCGCCACTTTCCTCATGTTTTCGGAATATGCCCGCAATGCGCTCCGCATGGCGGCCCTGATGAAAATTCGCAATCTGTTCGTATACACGCACGATTCGATCGGGTTAGGCGAAGATGGTCCCACGCACCAACCGGTAGAGCAGACGGCGACGTTACGTTATATACCCAACATGGATGTATGGCGGCCATGCGATACGGTTGAATCAACCGTATCCTGGGCGCGAGCGATTGAACGCAGGGACGGTCCATCAATACTTATTTTCAGCCGCCAGAATCTGCCATTCCAGAAACGTGATGCCGCCACCATCAAATTGATCGACAAGGGTGGTTATACCCTATCCGAGGCCGCGGACGGCAAGCCACGGGCAATCATTATCGCTACCGGCTCCGAAGTGGGATTGGCGATGATGGCACAAAAGGCGTTGGCCGAAACGGGTATCCACGTGCGCGTGGTCTCGATGCCATGCACGAATCTTTTTGATCGCCAGGATCCGTCCTACAAAAGCAGCGTATTGCCGAAGGGCGTGGGCCGCGTTGCGGTGGAGGCGGGCGTTACCGATTACTGGCGTAAATATGTCGGACTCGAAGGCGCAGTGGTCGGCATGGATACATTTGGCGAATCCGCTCCCGCGGGCGATCTGTTCAAGCACTTCGGCTTCACCGTCGAGAACGTGGTAAAAGCGGTGAACAGCGTTATTTAATTCTAATCAGTCGTGACGAACAACAAGGCGAAGAAATTTCCTTCGCCTGGCCCCTTTTTTTATCCAAGGAGTATATAAAACATGACAATCAAGGTCGGTATCAATGGATTTGGCCGCATTGGGCGGATGGTATTCCGTGCGGCGGTACAGAATTTTCCGGATATTGAAGTCGTCGCCATCAATGATCTGCTTGAGCCGGACTATCTGGCCTATATGCTGCAGCATGATTCGGTGCACGGCCGCTTCAAGGGAGACGTCGCTATCGACGGCGATACGCTGGTCGTCAACGGGAAGCGGATTCGGCTGACGGCCATCAAGGATCCGGCTGAACTGAAATGGGGGGAAGTCGGCGCCGAAGTCGTCATCGAGTCCACAGGCCTGTTTCTCACCAAGGAGACGTGCCAGAAACACATCGCTGCCGGTGCCGGAAAAGTTATCATGTCGGCTCCTTCCAAAGACGACACACCCATGTTTGTATATGGGGTGAACGATAATACGTATGATGGTCAATCCATCATTTCCAATGCTTCATGTACCACGAACTGTCTTGCCCCTATCGCAAAAGTATTGAACGATACCTGGGGTATCAAACGGGGTTTGATGACCACGGTACATGCCGCTACTGCCACTCAGAAGACCGTCGATGGTCCTTCCAACAAGGATTGGCGGGGCGGCCGCGGCATTCTAGAAAACATTATTCCGTCCTCGACTGGCGCGGCCAAAGCCGTCGGCAAGGTGATTCCCGAGCTGAACACGAAGCTCACCGGCATGGCTTTCCGTGTGCCGACTTCCGACGTTTCGGTGGTCGATCTTACCGTTGAACTGGATAAGGATGCAACCTACGAAGAGATTTGCGCAGCCATGAAGCAAGCATCGGAAGGTGCCATGAAGGGTGTACTCGGCTATACCGACGAAAAAGTCGTTTCCACCGATTTTCGCGGCGAGAGTTGCACCTCAATTTTTGATGCGGAGGCTGGCATGGCCCTGGATGGCAGTTTCATTAAAGTGGTTTCCTGGTACGATAACGAGTGGGGGTACTCCAGCAAGATTCTGGAGATGACTCGTGTCGTTGCCGGCAAATAAATAGTCGGAGCATAATGAAGAGTCCTGGATATGGCATCATTTTCAGGCTCTTCTCCGACTTTTCGCTCTGCCTTTCGATTGCCCATCGGAGGGATTTTTCATGAGCGATCCCTTCACCGTACAAATTGGAGTTCCCAGTGTCTGTCATTAAAGTCACCGACCTTGATCTCAAAGGCAAGCGCGTGTTCATCCGCGCCGACCTCAATGTCCCGGTAAAGGACGGCAAAGTTACATCGGATGCACGAATAACCGCCTCGATGGCCACCATTAACCATTGCCTGGAACGGGGCGCAAGAGTGATGGTGACATCCCATCTAGGCCGACCGGAGGAAGGCGTCTGGTCCGAGGAGAATTCACTCAAGCCGGTCGCCGACAATATTGCCGCGCGCCTGGGCAAACCCGTGCGTTTGATCCGGGATTGGGCAGACAAGAATTTTGAGGTTGCCGAAGGCGAACTGGTCGTTCTGGAAAACTGCCGCATCAATAAAGGCGAAAAGAAAAATTCGGACGAAACCGCCCAGAAATATGCGCGTTTATGTGACGTGTTTGTGATGGATGCTTTCGGTACGGCACACCGCGCTCAAGCTTCGACTTATGGTATCGCCAAATATGCTCCGGTTGCGTGTGCCGGGATTCTGCTGACGGAAGAACTGGACGCACTCACCAAGGCACTCCTGAACCCGGCACGCCCTATGGTTGCGATCGTTGGCGGCTCGAAGGTCTCGACAAAGCTTACCGTACTGGAATCCCTTTCGGAGAAGGTTGATCAAATGGTCGTTGGCGGCGGCATTGCCAATACTTTTCTGAAAGCCGCCGGAAAAAATATCGGCAAATCCTTATGTGAAGATGACCTGGTCCCTACCGCCAGAATGCTGATGGATAAAATGGCAGAACGTCAGGCTTCCATTCCTATTGCCGTAGATGTCGTGGTCGGAAAGAAATTCGACGCCAGCGAGCCTGCGGTGGTGAAGGATGCCGATACGGTTGCCGACGACGAGATGATTTTCGATATTGGCCCGAAGAGTGCGCAGGAATTGGCGGACATTATCATGAAAGCCGGTACTGTCGTATGGAACGGGCCGGTTGGCGTGTTTGAATTCGATCAATTTGGCGCCGGCACCAGGACCATCGCCATGGCCATTGCCCATACGAAGGCCTTCACCCTGGCTGGCGGCGGCGATACCATCGCCGCCATACAGAAGTACGACATCTATGACAAGGTTTCCTACATTTCCACCGCTGGCGGTGCTTTTCTAGAGTTTCTGGAAGGTAAAAAACTACCTGCCGTGGAAATACTTGAACAGCGAGCGCAGTGATTCATACGATTTAACGTACCACTACGCTACGCCTACCTCAAAATGATTCGAAGAACAAAAATTGTGGCAACGCTCGGTCCGGCATCCAGAGACCCCAAGGTACTCGAACGAATGATCAATGCCGGGGTGGATGTGGTGCGGATCAATTTTTCGCATGGCACAAGAGAAGAACATATAGAAAGCGCCGAATTGGCCCGTTCGCTAGCGCGTGCCGCAGGACACGCCGTGGGCGTTCTGGCGGACTTGCAAGGGCCGAAGATTCGTGTCGGCAGATTTGAAAAGGGCAATATTCTGCTCAAAATTGGCGATAAATTCATACTTGACGCCGAATGTGAACTGGGTAACCAGGAACGGGTGGGTCTGGATTACAAAGAACTGCCAAATGACGTGGAAACGGGCTCGACGCTTATCCTCGACGATGGACGCATCGTACTGGGCGTTTCAGAGGTCAAGGGAAGCAAGGTGTACTGCGTGGTTGAGCAGGGCGGAATACTGTCCAATAACAAGGGGATCAACCGCAAGGGCGGCGGACTCAGTGCACCCGCCTTGACCGCAAAGGACGTGGAAGACATCAAGACCGCGGCAGCGCTTAAAGCGGACTACCTTGCCGTATCCTTCCCGCGCTCCGGTGATGATATGCGCTGGGCACGAGACGTGATGCGTGATGCCGGCGGTAAAAGCCTGCTAATGGCAAAGATCGAGCGCTCCGAAGCAATTCTGGCGTTGGATGATATTTTGGAAGCCTCGGATGCCATCATGGTTGCGCGAGGTGATCTTGCGGTAGAAGTGGGCGACGCAGTGGTACCGGCTTTGCAGAAACGAATGATCCGAACGGCACGCGCTAACAACAAGCTCGTGGTGACCGCCACGCAAATGATGGAATCTATGGTCAACAGCCCTATTCCAACCCGTGCGGAAGTGTCCGATGTCGCTAATGCGGTGCTGGATGGTACCGATGCGGTAATGCTGTCGGCGGAATCCGCCGCGGGACAGTATCCCGTCGAATCGGTCGCAGCCATGGCAAGAGTCTGCCTCGAGGCAGAAAAAGAGTATCTGGTGAGCAGCGAACTCCGCCGGCTTCAGGGCGGCCTTCCGGAAACGATAGAGGAAGCGATTGCACGCGCGACCATGTTCACTGCGGGGGGATTGAAAATTCGGGCCATTGCCGCGCTCACGCAGAGCGGTAGAACGGTATTGTTGATGTCGCGCAGAAGCTCCAACGTACCTATCTTCGCGCTGAGCCCCCAAGAGGATACCCGCCGTAAAATGACGTTGTTTCGCGGCGTCTATCCCGTTAAGTTCGGCGGCGGATCGAACGATCCCGAGATTATCCTGAATCATGCTGAAAACGAATTGCTCAAGCGCGGCGTCGTGCGCAACGGCGATCTGATTATCATGACTATTGGCGAGCCGGTAGGCAAAGCCGGCGGGACCAACACGATGAAGATCGTCAAGGTAGGAGAACACAGAAAACATGAACGAAAACCGGGATCCTGAGCGCGGGTCGGGCATGATATTTTTCTGCCTTTCATTGCTAACAGCTCATCACTACGATACACGATAAACTGATTTTAACTTGGAGGAGGCTCAAATGGCACTCGTATCACTGCGTCAACTTTTGGATCATGCAGCGGAAAATGGCTATGGGCTGCCCGCTTTCAACGTAAACAACCTGGAGCAGATTCAGGCCATCATGCAGGCAGCCGACGAATGCGACAGCCCGGTAATCATGCAGGGTTCGGCCGGCGCGCGCAAATATGCGGGCGAAGCTTTTTTGCGCCACCTCATCGCGGCAGCGGTGGAGGCCTATCCGCATATTCCAGTCGTCATGCATCAGGATCATGGCGCATCCCCGGCGGTATGTATTAATGCGATCCGCAGCGGCTTTTCCAGCGTCATGATGGATGGCTCGCTGGAGGCGGATGCAAAGACACCTTCATCCTTCGAATACAACGTCGCGGTCACCGCCAAGGTGGTGGAGATGGCGCACGCGGTTGGCGTATCTGTCGAGGGAGAGCTGGGATGCCTGGGCTCACTTGAATCGGGCATGGGGGAGGCGGAAGACGGCCATGGAGCGGAGGGTAAGCTATCGCATGATCAATTGCTGACCGATCCGGAGCAGGCTGCTGACTTTGTAAAGCAGACAGGGGTGGATGCCTTGGCGATTGCCATCGGAACCTCCCATGGCGCGTATAAATTCACCCGCAAGCCGACCGGCGACATTCTCGCCATCGAGCGAGTGAAGGAAATTCACCAGCGCATTCCCAATACGCATCTTGTCATGCACGGATCCAGCTCCGTGCCGCAGGAATGGCTTGACATCATCCGGGAATACGGCGGAGAAATGAAGGAAACTTATGGCGTGCCGGTAGAAGAAATCCAGGAGGGCATCAAGCACGGGGTGCGGAAGATAAATATCGATACCGATATTCGCCTCGCCATGACCGGCGCAATCCGCCGTCATCTTGCCAAGAACAAAAGCGAATTTGACCCGCGGAAATTCCTCAAGGATGCAACCGCTGCGGCAAAGGATATTTGTAAAGCGCGATTTGAAGCGTTTGGTTGTGCCGGTCAGGCAGGCAAGATAAAACCCATCATGCTGGATAATATGGCCAATAAATATGCTAAAGGTGACTTGAAAGCAGTTATCAAGTAGCTCAGCAATACCTGATCCGGAAACACCACTCTTTTTTAGGCATAAAAGATGAGTGGATGGATAGCAAGGCTAAAAAGGCGGTCAATGACCGCCTTTTTTGTTGGGCAAAAAAAAAGCGGGACTGATAAGAGGGGCGAGTTCGCCGTCCGTTCCATCCTTTCGGTATGGCTCAGGCGCCACCTGGACCGTGGGAATACCCTTACCAGAACGGGCTGCTTTTATCGAAATTCGCCCAGGCATTGGTCAGTTCCAGCTTTTTCGCCAGTGCCTTGCTCGCGACCCAGCCCCGGATAATACCCGCTGCTTCATGCTCACCTCTTTCATCACGCGTGCCAGGCACTTCGCTCAGCAATTGTTCGATAATTGCCGTGTCGTTCACCACGCCCAGAATATCTTGAAGTTCGGCTAAGGATTTAACGTAAGTTTTCACTTTTTTTGGGGGATAGAGTCCGGCGAAAAACTCGCCTGCGTACCGTTGCTTCTTGGCGAGGATACGCACCGCATGCAATTCCGGCGGACTCAGTTTCGCCAGTTTTTTCCCGTACTTTTTCAGTTGCCGGTGCCGATGCGCCAGTAATGTTCCGGCGAATTCTTTCACCGACCCGCCGAGCCCGCCAGAACCACTAGGCCCCTCAATCCCCGCCCGATTATCCAAACCCATCAGATCGGACGGAGTAACCCAGGAATCCGCACTCAACCATGCCCCCAGCTTCAGCATCAGCTCCGTATAATGCGCCGATTCCACCGCGCTGCGCGCTTCATCGTTGTGACGCCGGCGTATCTGCTCACATTTCTCCTGTAGCGGCAGGATGCCGGGGTGGTCGGAAAAATGCGGGAGGATATCGGCTAATGTCTCCGTCACGAATACATCCCAATCCCGGGCTGGTCCAAATTGCCCGGCAAGCCACCTTAACTCTTGTGCCATCGGTGCAAACGCGGCCTTGGAAAACGCCCTGGAAAAAACGTTCAAAGCCGAACGCAATCTACGCAAAGCAACGCGCATCTGGTGCAGATATTCGATATCGCCACCGTGCAACATGCCGGCTTCGTTGCTGTGCAAATGGCCAAGGCAGTTCCAGGCGATTGCCTTGAACGCTTCATTTACATTCATTTCGGCAACGAGTTGAACCGATGCCGCTTTCAGCGGCGGAGATTTGATGCCGGAAGCAAGCGTATAGCCACGCTCCGCCTTGCTCACATTTTCCAGTCTAAGGGGAATGGTATGCAGCAGATCCAGCGCAAGCTGAAACAACGGTAATGGACTGCCCGATTTCAATTCCAGTTCGATTTCACAAAAGGGCATGCTGGCCTCGCCAGCGACGATCCTGCCCTGATCGAGGCAAAGTTCTGCCTCACCGCCACCCGATAAGCGCAATGTACGGATCCTGCGTTTACACTCGGTGATAAACAACGGACGCATTTGCTCGCGCAGATCGGCGTTATCGAACAACCTGATAAGAGAGGGATCGGAGATTTTGGTGAAATCAGGTTGTGGCTTCGGCACTGGCGCTTCCCATTCATATCGCTGATGCAATCCCGCCGCCGCACTGCCTCCGCCCTTGATGCTCTGTATCCAGCGTCTACCGGAACGACGCAATCGGAATGCCACGTCATTACGTCTGAGATCCAAATTAGAAGTATCGTAATAAACGGTGTAAAGATTTTGTGTAACGGAAGGCGAAATACTCAGGGATTTCAATAACGGACTCCGCTGCACTCGGGCAACGCAGTTCGAGGGCAGGCGTAATTTCAGCTCGATTTCGGTAGCCATACTGTGATCCTGCAGGTTTGCTCCATGGCTGATCTCAACCTGGTTTTGATGTTGCCAACTCCGCGAGCAGCATCTCCTGTGCGCAAAGTCGCTTGCCTCTGCGGGTCGTTTTAAGGCGATAATTACCATCACCGTCCATGTCCCATGCCTGTCTGTTGTCCTTGAGGTATATATTAAGGCCTTCAGCAAGCACACGCTTTTTCAGTCTCGCCTCCAGAACCGGAAAGCATATCTCGATCCGGCGAAAAAAATTCCGATCCATCCAGTCGCCACTTGAAAGATAAATGGTCTGTGCACCACCGCTACGAAAATAGAAAATCCGGGTATGCTCGAGAAACCGTCCGATGACCGAACGCACCCGGATGTTATCCGATAACCCCTTGATGCCGGGTCGCAGGGCGCAGACGCCTCGCACGATTAGATCGATTTTTACCCCGGCGCCGGAAGCGGCATATAGCGCCTTGATGATTTCCGGCTCGAGCAAGGCATTCATTTTGGCGATGATACGTGCAGGCTTCCCTGCTTTCACATTTTGAATCTCGCCATTGATGGCCGCCAGCATCTGGCTGTGGAAGCTAAACGGAGATTGCCACAAATGCCTTAATTTCCCTGCCTTGCCGAGGCCGGTCAACTGCGTGAATACTTCGTTCACGTCTGCGCAGACGTCCTCATTGGAAGTGAATAACCCGAAATCGGTATAGAGGCGGGCAGTGCCAGCGTGGTAATTACCCGTACCCAGGTGTACGTAACGCCGCAGCTTGCCTTCCTCACGCCGAACTACCATTGCCATCTTGGTGTGAGTTTTGTAGCCGACTACCCCATACACGACATGGGCACCGACTTCCTCGAGCCGGCTGGCCCAGTTGATGTTGGCCTCCTCATCGAAGCGCGCCAGCAACTCCACCGCTACCGTAACTTCCTTGCCGCTGCTGGCGGCAGCGATAAGCGCCGTCATGACCAGCGAATCCGTTCCGGTACGATATACGGTCTGTTTTATGGCCACGACGTCAGGATCAGCCGCAGCCTGCTGAATGAAATGAATCACCGGTTGAAATGATTGATACGGATGATGCAGGAGGATATCGTTCTTCCGGATCATTTGAAAAATATCCACAGCTTTTTTCTTTTGCAACGTTAGCGGCAGACCGGGAATGAAAGGTGGGTATTTCAGGCTGGGACGCTCGATCCGATCCGGAACCTGCATCAACCGTACCAGATTCACTGGTCCTTCCACCTGATAAAAATCGTCTTGCGAGAGGCCAAGCTGCTCCAATAAGAAATCCGACATGTGTTTCGGGCAATTGTCCGCCACTTCGAGCCGTACCGCGTTGCCGAAATGGCGCTGCGGCAACTCGCCTTGCAGCGCGATGCGGAGGTTCTTGACTTCTTCCTCATCCACGAACAGATTACTATTGCGGGTTGCGCGGAATTGATAGCAGCCGAGGACGCTCATACCGGAGAATAATTCACCCACGTGCGCATGCAAGATTGAGGACAGAAATACGAAGTTGTACTCACTGCTGCTGAGCTCAGGCGGCAGCGGAATCACGCGCGGCAACACACGCGGCGCTTGCACGATGGCCGTTCCAGAGCCGCGCCCAAAAGCATCTTTGCCTTCCAGTTCAACTGCAAAATTCAAACTCTTGTTGAGCACGCGCGGAAACGGATGCGAAATATCGAGGCCTATAGGCGTCAGGACCGGCATCATCTCACGAAAGAAATAAGCCTTGATCCACTCGCGCTGAACCTCGTTCCAGGCGGCGCGGCGCAGAAAGCGGATGCCTTCACTTGCAAGCCCCGGCAGAACGTCCTGATTCAATAACTGGTACTGTCGCACCACAAGTGCATGTGCCTGTTCGGAAACGAGCTTGAATACCTGGCGTGGCAACATCCCGTCCGGCCCGAAGCCAGGCGTATCCAGCTTGATCTGCTCCTTTAGCCCGGCAATGCGCACCTCAAAAAATTCGTCCAGATTACTGCTGACTATGCACAGAAATTTCAAGCGTTCCAGAAGCGGCGTATCCTTGTTTCCAGCCTGAGCAAGAACTCGCCGGTTGAACTCTATCTGGCCCAGCTCGCGGTTGAGAAATGGACTAACAGTTTGGGTATTTGTCATGGAAAAACAGCTTTTGCCTGCACGGCTTCGGCAGTAGTGGATAAATCGAATCTTTCGCGAAAGACGTACTCCCGAGTTTTATTATTTCGTCGGCGGCACATAGCCCACAGGTTGTTCGGCCCCTGCACCAAAGAAATACGCCTCGAGTTGCTCAGCCAGATACTTGCGTGCCTTGATGTCCGATAGATTCAAGCGATTCTCATTGACCAGCATGGTCTGATGCCTGATCCATCCGGCCCAGGCCTCTTTCGATACGTTATCGAATATGCGTTTCCCCAATTCCCCCGGATAAGGTTGAAAATCCAATCCTTCCATTTCACGCCCGAGTTTGATGCAGTTAACGAATTTTGCCATTTGAGCTCTTCTCCAGGTATGACAGCAGATAAATTTGTAATCGGGTACATCAACCTTAACCGTATTTGGCCATTAATCAAAGGCGCTGGTTCCGTGACGGTGAATTGGCACAGCAGTCGATCAACTACCACTTATATATTTTTTACGAATACCTTGGAGCGGCGTCGGTAATTGTATAGCCCCTGTTTTGCTTTAGGTAATTCATGGACATCAGTCTCGAGGAAACCTCGCTCGACAAACCAGTGGGCGGTTCGGGTAGTAAGAACAAACAATTTTTTACTTCCCTGAGACCTGGCCTTGGCTTCAATACGCTTGAGCAATGCATCGCCACACCCCGCACTACGATAGTCCGGATGCACTGTGAGACAGGCAAGCTCGTCCGCCTTATCGTCCGGAAAAGGATAGAGTGCGGCGCAGCCGACTATCATTCGATCATGTTCGACCACTACGAAGCGGTCGATTTCCATCTCCAGCAATTCGCGGTTCCGCCGTACCAGTGTCCCGTCAGCTTCAAGAGGTCCGATCAATTGCAGGATAGCGCCGACATCTTCTATCCTCGCGTCCCGTAAATTCTGCAACGGACCATCCGATATCATGCTTCCTATACCGCCGTGCGTGAATAGCTCCTGCAATATTGCGCCATCCACGTGCCGGCTGATGAGGTGAACGCGGGACACACCTCCTTCACAAGCCCGTACCGCAAACGGCAGATACAACCGGACATCGTCCGATAGCCTGGGGGGTTCATCGGCAGACCGCGTCAGGAGCGCCTTACCTTCGGCCACAGTCAGTTCACGCGGCAGCAATGTCTCCGACGTATCAGGAGATTCCTTTTCCATGCTTCCGGCATCCATCAGAAAAATCAGTTTTTCTGCTTTGAGCGCAATCGCTGCTTCTGCCGCAACATTTTCGAGCGTCAGATTAAAAATCTCGCCCGTCGGCGAATAGCCCAGTGGTGAAAGTAGCGTCAACTCCCCTTGTTCCAACCGCGAACGGATAGCCGCGGTATCCACCTTCCGCACTTCACCGGTATGCATCAGGTCGATACCTTCTATTACGCCAACCGGGCGTGCAGTGACGAAATTTCCGCTGGCAACGCGAATAGCGGCATTGGCCATAGGCGAATTGGGCAAACCCATTGACAATAGCGCCTCGATTTCAACCCGGACGCGCCCTATTGATTCCTTTACGCACTGCAGCGCCGCGCCGTCGGTGACGCGCATCCCCCTGACGTATATCGTCTGCAGGTTGTTTTCATCCAGCCGCGATTCGATCTGCGGGCGCGCACCATGGACCAGCACCAGGCGTACGCCCAGGCTTGCCAGCAAATTGAGGTCATGAACAAGCTCGACAAATTTGCCATCAGCCACGACCTCGCCACCAAAGGCGACAACAAAGATTTTATGGCGGAAAGCGTTAACGTAGGGCGCTACCGAGCGGAACCAGCTTACAAAATCCGTGTCTAGCCTCATGTTGGAGATGCACTGTTCAATTATGTAATAGAAATGAAGCGGGTATTGCACTAATCTTACGGTTCAATGCTTGAATCAACGCCTCAAAACCGAATATGCATGCACATGCTACCATTTGAATCCCGAAATTCAATAATCACCCCATAGCGCCTGCATTGCTGCCACTGCCGCCAATGCAGCGGTTTCGGTACGAAGTATGCGCTCACCCATCCGTAACGGGACAAATCCAGCCACTTGGGCCGCAGCCTCTTCCTCCGCGGTAAACCCACCTTCGGGCCCGACCAGCAGCGTTAGCGGAGCGGCGGCAAGAGGTGCGGGAAAATCGCGCAGGCCTTTTTTTGCTGCGGGCGAGAGCATGAAACATGAGCCCGTAGGATAATCGCTGCTTGAATTCTTGCGCTCGCCAACCTGATTGCCCAGCCATCTGGATATCGATATCAACGGCATCATTGGCGGAACGCGATTTCTACCGCACTGCTCACAAGCGGCAATAATAACTTGTTGCCAGTGCCTTATGCGTTTTTCGGCACGCTCGTCTGATAGTTTCACCACTCCCCGTTTTGTATCCAGAGGCTGAATGCGTGTTACTCCCAACTCCACCCCCTTCTGGACAATCCAGTCCATTTTCTCGCTGGCGCACACTGTTTGCGCTAACGTGATGTCGAGTCGCGACTCGCGCTCGATATCAAGGTACTTTTCGACCACCACCGTAACGCCGCTTTTATTGATAAGCTCAATAGTTGCCCTATATTCGCCGCCGTTACCGTTGAATAAAATCAATTCATCGCTTTGCCGGAGTCTTAACACGCGTGAGGCATGATGCGCCGCAACCGCAGACAGTTCGATGACCTGGCCTGCACTGATTCTTTCGGGGGAAAAAAAACGGGGAAGTGCCATCGCTTAGGAGAAGTGAGCAGGAAGAACCAATAATCAGACCCATGATAATATAATGGCGCATCAACAAACTTGTATTTCGCAGAACGATATTGTTCGAGGTTTTTACCGTTTTATATCAATCCATATTGGCATGCGAAATTATATTCATTGGTGCTGCGACTGTTGATTTTTGAAGTGCAGTGAGACCTCAATTCATTTTGTTATTAATTCCGGAGAGAAAATATGGCGAGCCTGGAAACACCCGTTTGCGATTTCGGTTGGAAGGCAGCGGATTTTGACTTGCCGGGGGTGGACGGAAAACGGTACAACCTCGCATCCGTAAAAGGCGAAAAAGGATTGCTTGTGATGTTCATCTGCAACCATTGTCCTTATGTCAAAGCGATTCGGGATCGCATTGTCCGGGACGTGGCGGAGTTACGCCAGCACGGTATAGGCGCCATCGCGATCATGTCAAACGATCCTGCCGAGTATCCGGAAGACTCATTCGACAACATGGCACGGATAGCCAGGGAATGCGACTTTTCTTTTCCCTATGTTTGGGACGAGACCCAGCAAGTGGCAAAAGCATACGGGGCGGTTTGCACGCCCGATTTCTTCGGCTTGAATGACCGGCTCGAATTGCAGTACCGTGGCCGGCTGGACGCCTCCCGCAAGGAGGCCGCCCCTCCCGGCGCGCGACGCGAACTTTTTGACGGAATGCTCCAGGTTGCCCGAACTGGACAGGGACCTGACGAACAGATTCCCAGCATCGGGTGTTCGATCAAGTGGCAGGCGGAATAACCGGTGCTCAACGCGGTCATCGCTGCGGTCAAAGCGGTCGCACAGCAGGAAATACTGCCGCGTTATTTGAAAGTGGCACGGCAACGCAAGGCGGACGGCAGCCTGTTCACCGAAGCAGATCTCGCTACGCAGGAAACATTGTCGCGGGAATTACGAAAGATTTATGCAGGCCCCGTGGTTGGTGAAGAAATGGCGGAACACGAACAAGTCGATCGCTGGCATGCGGGTGATGCCGGACTGTGGTGTATGGACCCGATAGACGGCACTTCGAATTTTGTCAACGGACTGCCCTATTTCGCGGTTTCGGTGGCGCTGATGCGCCACGGCAGAAGTGTGCTCGGCGTGGTTTATAATCCTGTTTCAGACGAAATGTTCTATGCCGAGCGAGACAAAGGCGCCTACCTGAACGGTGAAAAGCTGCCGATCAAGGAGCATGTCTCAGCTTTGCGCGGCGCGATGGCGAACGTTGATTTCAAGCGGCTTACACCCAAACTCGCGGAAAGCGTCTGTACCTTGCGCCCTTTTTCTTCCTATCGGAATTACGGCGCCTGCTCGCTGGAATGGTGTTACACCGCTGCCGGCCGCTTTGACCTGTACCTGCACGGTGGACAAAAACTATGGGACTACGCCGCAGGCAGCCTTATTCTGCAAGAGGCCGGGGGACACATGTGTGGTCTTGATAAAGATGATTTCTGGGCCGAGCCGCTCTGGCAGCGCTCGGCCATTGCTGCGCTTGATTTGGGCCTGTTTATCCAGTGGCGGGACTGGGTGCGAGCACATCGTTAGTTGATCATGATATACCAACCCCTGGTTCGGTCGACCGGGATCGCCGGACTCCGGTTGAAATTGAGGCTGCGAGATCTGCTTTCCTTGCTCAATGGATTCAGCTCATTTTTTTGGGGCAAGTTGACTCGCCTATTCGAGCGATCACACACGCTTGATTGTGTCGGTCGAGCAGATACAAAGAAGCCCATTAAATATATTAATACGTTCTTCCTGCACAACAATATTGAGGCCGTGGCAAATCATGGATATAGTGGGCAACTCGCAGCTCGATCTCTGCCACTTGCGTCCTGCGTTCCTATAACCATTCGGTGATCCGAGTATCGTGACGCTCTTATTTCAAGGACTAATCTTTCTTGCACACCAGCCGTAATTAACTGAAATGAGGTATTCCATGCTGGCTCCCAACTCTGTTGGCTCGGCGCCGCCCACAGAAATATCTGTTGGATTCTTGATTTATTTATTGAAGACCTGCCGCGATCAGCTTGCACCAAGATCCGCTCTCAAAAGAAACGCTAATGCAGAGAAGGGAAATTTTATATGCGTAATGTAAGCAAGTTTAAGGCGACGAAAAATCTATTGGCGCTTATGGTCTCTGCGGCACTGATTGGTACCGGCACGGCAGGCTGCGATAAATCTGGGAACGCCCAAACCCTGATTTCCGACGCCAGGCAGTATCAGGAACAAGGGGACAACAAGGCTGCCATTATCCAGCTCAAGAACGCGCTGCAGAAAAATCCGGATGATCCCGAAGCGCGCTACCTTCTGGGTACGTCCTACAACAAGACCGGGGACTTACGGTCGGCTGAGAAAGAGCTGCAGAAGGCTTTAAGCCTGGGAATGAGTCCTGCAACGGTAATGCCTGAGTTGGGACACACCTTGCTTAGCCTGGGTGAGTTCCAGCAGGTATTAGACAAGACGAAACAGCTTTCCGAAGATAAGCCTTCACCCGAAATTTTAGCATTGCGGGGAAACGCATCACTTGCGCTCGGTAAGGTTAACGATGCCAAGGAGTTGTTCGAAGGCGCGCTCAAGGGCAAACCTGATTTTTCCGATGCGCTGATCGGTTTATCAAAATGCGCATTGGCGAATCAGGATCTCGAAGCAACAAACCAATTCGCGGAGCAAGCCGTAGTCAAAAACCCGGGCAACCCCGATGCCTGGTTTTATAAAGGTAACCTGCTGCGCGTACAGGGGAAAGTTGATTTAGCGCTAGCTGCCTATGATCAGGTTATCAAGCTAAAGCCAGACAGCCCCACCGCCTACCTCGATAAAGCACTTTTGGAAATCGGCGCCAGAAAATTCGACGTTGCAAAATTGAATATCGACGCAGCTCGCAAGGTGGCGCCCGGCAGCCTTATGGTTTTCTATACCCAGGCGCTACTGGATTTCAACGAGGGCAAACACGACGCCGCCTTAGACTCTTTGCAGCAAATATTAAGCAAGGCACCTGACCACATGCCCAGCCTATTGCTTGCTGGAGCAGTTCAGATGGCTTTGGGTTCGGCGCCACAAGCCGAACAGCATCTAAAACAATACCTGGAGAAGGACCCGCAAAACCTTTATGCACGTAAGTTGTTGGCTTCCAGCTTTTTGAAAAGTCGCCAGCCTCAACGGGCAATCGACGTATTGGCACCGGCCCTCAAAAGCGGGCAACCGGATTCCCAATTGCTCACCTTGGCGGGCGAGGCCTACATGCAATCCAAAGATTTCGTCAAAGCAACGGAGAATTTTGAAAAAGCCAGTCAACTCGCGCCAAAAAATGCGCGGCTTCACACCGCACTCAGCATGAGCAAACTGGGTCAGGGCGAGACCGGTCGCGCAGTGGCCGAGCTGGAAACAGCGGCGAAACTCGACCCTAAATCGTCGCAGACAGGCATCCTGCTGGTCATGACCCACCTTCGTCTCAAGGAATTCGACAAGGCGCTCGCCGCCACAAAAATGGTTGAAAAGGAAAATCCGGACAATCCACTCGTTCAAAATCTGAAAGGCGGCATCTACATGGGCAAAAACGATGCCGCGAACGCACGTGCCAGCTTTGAGAAAGCGCTTTCTCTCCAGCCCACTTACTATCCGGCGGCGGTCAACCTGGCTCAACTTGATATGCTGGAAAAGAAACCGGACGATGCCAAAAGGCGTTTTGAAGCCATCCTGGAGAACGATAAGAAGAACATCCAGGCCATGGCCGCGCTATCGCGCCTGGCTCTTAGTCGGCAGCAGAGCAAAGAGGCTACGGCCTGGCTGGAACGGGCAAGCCAGGAGAACCCGGAATCACAACCGGCTGCTGCGCTTCTGGTGGAGAATTATATTCGTTCAGGAGAAAAACAAAAGTCTCTGCTCCTTGCGCAAAAATTCCAAAGTAACAATCCATCTGATCCCGGTGCACTCGACATGCTTGCGCAAGCCCAGTTCGCAAATGACGACAAGAAAGCCGCGCTGGAGAGTTATAAAAAACTTGTCGCGGTGCAGCCGCAATCCGCTCCCGCTCAATTGCGTCTCGCTTCAATTTATGTGGCACTGAAGGATCCGTCGGCAGCATCGGAGGCGTTGAAAAAAGCGCTCGCTATAAAACCGGATTATGTGGATGCGCAATTGGCGCAAGCTGCGATAGAGCTACGCAAAGGAAATGATGAGCAAGCTCTCGCTATCGCCAGACAAATTCAAAAGCAGCAGGGAAAGTCTCCCACAGGTTATGTTCTGGAAGGTGATTTACTGATGAGGCAGAAAGAACCCGCTGCTGCTGTAAAAGCATATGAGCAGGCCTTCGCTCTGGGCAAGAGTGGGCCGATATTAATTAAGTTGCATGCTGCCCTCAGCCAAGCCGGAAAAGGTAAAGAAGCGACTCTTCGGCTGGCTGAATGGCTAAAGCAAAACCCTGCCGACACGACTACCCGCATGTATCTTGCCGAAACCTATATGGCGGAGCGACATAATAGCGCCGCAATCGAGCAGTATCAGCTTATCCTGAAGCAAGCTCCCGATTTTATGCCTGCGCTGAATAATCTGGCTTGGCTCTACCAGCAGGAAAAAGATCCGCGCGCCCTTGAATATGCAGAGAGGGCCTATGGGGTGACCGCGAACGATCCGACGGTAATGGATACGCTCGGATGGGTATTGGTGGAACAAGGTAATACTACCCGAGGTCTCCCGCTGCTGGAGAAGGCGACTTCCCTCGTGCCTGAATCAGCCGAATTCCGCTACCATCTCGCAGTTGGACTTAACAAATCGGGCAATAATGCGGGTGCTCGCAAGGAACTGGAACAACTGCTAAGCACGGGGAAGAATTTTCCTGGTATTGATGACGCCAGAACATTGCTGAAACAAATACAGTAGGCGCAGATGACAATTATTCTATAGGAAGATCATGAAATGATGTTGATAGGAGCACAATGTGACAAATAAAAATCAAGCCCAAACTTTGCTGTAAATTCACTTCGGTCGGTTCAATAACGTTTTGTTTCAGCGGATGATGACACGTTCAGTAACCCACTGTGCGAATTCGTCCATATCCAGGTAGCAGCATTCCTGCCAGATCTCATTTTGCTCAGTCAGCAAGGCGCCTATCAGCCGCGGAGCGGAATCGTTATTAGGAAGATGCGAATCACCCTTTCCCCGGCAGCGCATTTCCTCGTTCAATCGCTACTGCATATTCGTGGTGCGCAGTTGCTTGCAAAATTCTTCCGGCAGCACCCTCACAGCTATCGCATCTTCAAAACCACCCTCCAGGCGCGCCACCGCCTTGGCTGCCGTCTTGAGAAACCGCACTGAATTTGCGCTAACCGCTGCCGAGCGCTCGTATCGATCGGCCCTCAGACTCTCCGTCACCTGCGCCTCCAATATCTGGCTGAGCATCGTTTCAACAGTTTTCGCTAGGCCGACCTGATCACCCGAGCCCTGGCAATAAATAATCATCGATTTTTCACCCAATGGGAAACCATATCCCGGCGCCCAGGTGACGCTACCCCTTTCAAGCACGCTTTGATCGCTTACGGCATCGGCAAACGTCTGGTAGGCCAGATAACGCTCGCAGTATACGTCCACCTGATGGATACGGAGGAGAGGAGATGGTGATACGTTTCGCTTTCAAACTATCCCGCAAGTTATTCAGAGCCTGCATTAACAAAAGCACCTCAAACTCGTCGCTTTTTAACGACAATATAAAGTCTTAAAAAACAAAGAATTATATAAAAACAATAATATTCCGTCTAGTTTGACGACAGCCCCTTAATCGCGACTGCGCCAATTCAATGATTACACTCGGGTTAAATGTGGCATGAATTTTGCTTTGGAGCAAGCAAGCCCGATCTAAAACGGGGACTTCATCAGCACCGGCATTGTTATTACGCTGGCGCAACACAAGCAAATTTTTCATTTTCGTTCTGCCAAATTGATCAATTCCACGCACGGCCGCAGCTTTCTTCTCTCGTTCTCAGCCAACGCGAACGGAGTTCTGCTGTTTCTCATTTTAATCATAGTTACCGTAATGGCATCGGTTCAATCACTATTAGGACTCTAAACATGCAACTCTACAATGATGAGATATCGTTTCCTCAGAAACGTAATGCGCGATCGAACGCCAAAAAAATTGACAGATGTAAGACCTCAGGCTCGGGATCATCCATAGGGTTATCGGAAGAAACATACAATCAGGAGTGCATTTTAAGACGTGATGGCTATAGCATTCGGTCTGTGAATTCATCTTTACATCGTAGTGCCGTAAGCGCTCTCCTTCAGCGCATGTATTCATGGCGTGGTTATGACACTTCGAGTGAAGAGATGTTTGTCAATAATAGTAATTGGATGACGTTTGAGGTATCCAGCCAGCAGCAACTGGTCGGAACATTAACACTCGGCATTGATGGGGAGGAAGGTTTACTGGCTGACAAGCTTCATAAAGATGAGATCAACAACTTCCGGAAAAAAAAGAGAAAGGTATGCGAATTGTCAAAATTTGCCATTGATTCCCTGTATGGATCAAAGGAAGTACTCGCCTCGTTATTTCACCTGTCCTATATTTACGCGCGCAGTCTGCATAATGCGGATGACGCATTTATCGAAGTTAATCCGCGCCATGCGAGTTTTTACAAACGGATGCTGGGGTTTCGCCAGATTAGCGGAATTAGTACTTGCGAACGCGTCGATGCGCCTGCTGTACTAATGCATCTGGATCTGGAATACGTCGATGCCAAAATTGCATCTTTGGCAGATACGCGCGAATACAAAGATAAATCTCTATATTCCTATTTCTTTCCCCGGCATGAAGAAGAGGGTTTAGCCGCCACGCTTCGACGGCATATTAACTGATTGACCAGAGAAATAAAAAATCAAATTGAAGCATGTTTTACGCATAAATAGCATTCTCTTTTTGACTCCCCGAAACTCTTCCGATAGATTTGCGTGTGACATATCTTTTGGAGCAATGGCGGGCGACAAGGCGCTGACCGAACTAGCGCAGACGCTTGAAGTACACCCTAACGTGCTTACCGGGTGGAAACGGCAACTGAGTGATGGACTCCGGCGTGTTTGGCGCTGGAGATACTGTGACGGAAACGACTTGTTGATTTGAAGGCATTGCACGCCAAGAGGGGGCGGTTGACTGTTTGCGAATGATTTTTCTGAATACGCACCCACCAAGGCGGGATTGCTGAGCGCAGAAAAATGACTATCCGGTCCCATAATTTAACTGTCACTCGGTAATGCCGGATGCTGAGACTGGTTCGTTTCGCAGCCTATTACCAGCTTGACTTCATGTCCGCACCGAACTGGGACGCCCTTCATAGGTACGGGCATACTGCGCGGCCAGCTCAATCGGGCAGGGCCTATGTTTCTGCCCCTTGATCACAAAATCGTGGTTTCATGTCCGCTCGCCGTGGTCGCCAGCGCCTTCTATCCGGCTCTTGTTCATCAGTTCGCTTCATGCTTCCTCCCCACGCTCAGTCACCGTCACAGTGGCACTATACTTCGTTTGCTGTGGATCAACTTGCTGTGGAATTTTCACCCACAAGAGTGCGCCTATGCTGAACGCACATAAAAAAAAGTCCCGCGATTGCGGGACTTTGGTAAAACAGTAAACCTCAATTTCTTATGAAGCTGCCTTGCGGCGACGGCTTGTCAAACCCATGCCGAGCAGCCCTACACCCAGTAGTGCCAGCGATGCGGGCTCAGGAACCACGGATATTTTAAACTGACCGTTATTACTTACAAAAAAATGGTCGCCGCCCACATTAGCGTAAGTACCCGCTCCGCAACCGTCACCGGTAAACCCGGCGCCTTGGCAGATAATTTCACTTATCATTGTACTAGTTGGGCTACCAGTCGTGTTGGCGTTGGTAAACGCAAAACTCAACACCGTTGAATCGGTTAAATCGGGTGACCCACCAGGCGCAAACCAATAGCCTGGCGTCAGGTCTCCCGGCCCTGCTACGGCGTCTATGGTGATCTGTCCATTACCAGTGGGTGACCCAGATCCATCAACAACTCCACCACCGCCCGCCAAGGTGGTAAAACTACCGATCAGAGTACCAACATTGGCACCGAATATCCCCGCAGCGCTACCATAATTATTCCCTGAATCAGAATATATCTTGAACGTACCCCCGGCGTCGAAAACAAAGGCGCCACCAAAAATTCCAGTACCGGTCGTTTCTGCTACCGCGGTGATTGTCACCCCATGCGTTATGGGGAACAGTTGTCCCAGGCTGTCATATTGCACCGAGTTGAATACCGAGAATTGAGTAAAAGTGTAAGCGGAACCGATGCTACCATCCCCAGTTGGGGTAATCTTGATAAAGCCATTACCATTTACGTCAAGATATTCATTGATTGTCACGGGTCCCGCTCCGGCGGGGCCATTCGGATCAAATTCCCAGTTATTCAGCACCGTAGCCGCTGATGCAGCGCCGGAGAACGCCATCATTACACTGGCGGCAATTATAAGTTTCTTGAATCTGTGCATCGTCCGCTCCTTCTTTGTATTAGCTGCCATTATGTCCGGGCAGTTTCGGTATTTTTATATAAGCATATACTGTGCCAGATAGAAAATCGTATATATTTTAATATGTTAGATGAGGCACTTATTCGGAGCAAAGTAATGTGTAATAAAATTCGACAATTTCTTTAGTTGACGAAATCTGAGGTCGCCAGCATTTCATGTGGGTAAACGCAAAAACGATTCGCCATATACAATTCTTCCACCGAATCACCAGACGCATTCGACCTCGCATCGAGCGGCACTGCTGATCCGATACTACGTCATGCATGCAGCACAGATTGCCGTAAACAGAACTTGCTTCCGACTTCATGAAATCATCCTGAACCTGCAAAGAACCATGCAATTGCACCAATTCCCGTTTCCGTATAATGTCTCTGATCTTTGATGTCTACGCCGTTGATTCGAAATTTCGCGCGGTACCCGCCAATGAGGCATCTCGGTTCAAAAGCTTTGACACCTCCGCCTGACGTCTTACGAAAGCGAACTCCAATGACGTCGGAACGGAAGAGATGTTATTTCGATTTCAGGGCACCAGCAAATCACCAAGCTCCTTGCGGACCGAACGTGAATTGACTCTCGCCGATCGGCCAACACGACAAAAAAACATTGATCCACCGTCCGCGCGTTCGCCCACTAGACTTTTGAATCGTTTTGCCAGTGCATACGCGGCTTGATCAATTTGTGGTAATGCCGAAATTTTCCGCTTCGTCTGCGCATACCAATGAAAGATTACCGGCGTCATTTGTGGTTGCAGGTGAAGGCCAACCGTGTCTGCGGTCAGCCACAAACGCTGCATGGCGCTCCCCGCCAGCACGTAATCGCGCTGGTTTTCCGGTGGAGTTTTAGCATAGATCAGAACATGTCCGGCACAGCAGATAGCCGGCAAAAGGTCCAATTGCAGCCTCGGCATAATTGTTCCGAACATATATCGGTTAAAGAAATCCACCCGCTGCCAGTTCTGCATTACCCAACCCATCAATCGGGCAGTGACCGGGTCCACGCCAACCGCATGCTCTGGAATACGATCCTTGCTGAAACGAGCCCCCCATTCGATAGCTTCTTTATGCACGTGATAAGCTTCGGGGCACGTCAGGCGAATGTGGGCGTTATCCCAAAGCAATCCCGCAACTTCACGGCGTTTGGCGAAGGACTCAAAAAAAAGCACATCGTACTCGTGCCCTGGAGCAATCGATAGCGCGCCGTGCTGAGCGCTGGTCAGCGAGGTTATCTGCATTGGTCGTCGCTGGACGGTACGTGCTTTGATAGAGGATATAAGACTGTCGGCATCCAGCTCTGGGTCGTAATCGAGCGTGACATCATAAATTGGCGCTGTGTCGGGGGTAGCCGATCGCCGTATCCAGGTTGCGCGGAGGTGATGAGCGGTTGCTGCAATCCGGAGTGTTTCTAAAAGCGCCCCATGGGCCATATAGCTGGCCCGGCCCTCAAAATCATACAAGCACCACTCACGTGTATCATGGCCATGAACCGCAATGTGATTGTTATCGATAATTTCGAAGCGCCAGGGCTGGGCATTATCGCCACTTGGCGCCCAACGAGCCAGATCTAGAATCTTCAGGATAGTTTCACGGTCAGACATGATGTGTCACTGATATTTTGCGCGAAACATCTACGCGCGGTTTACTAAATGCTGTATCTCAGCATACTGGATTATCTTTCAATACCAGATCAGTCACTGACGTAATTTATTGGATATTCGCTGCAATTTAATGTGCACTCAATAGCAAGGATGAGTTATTCAATCGAAACCAAATAGATTTATGCAGGTCAGAAGTGCGATTACGCGAAGCTGCCTCACTCGCTCCTGCCTTCCAGTAACTCTCAGGATTTTAAATTTTACCATAAAAAACAATACGTAAACTCGTGCAGCCGCTATAGGCCTATTTGTGCAGCCACACGAATAGTGTCATGATAATCGTTGCGAGGCGTCGCTCACCCGCTGTTTGCCCAACCTCCAGCAAGAGCACATCGCGAAATGGACAATAAATATGAGATTGTTACTGATTTGTTACTGATGAAAATGAAGCTGCCACAGTGAATGTATTCTGGCTTGACTTTAAACTGGCATTTCGTAATGTCATACGCCAAAGACGCCGTAGTGCCATTGCGGTAGGCGCTGTTACGTTTGGCATCATGGCGCTCATCCTGGCGAATGGTTTTATTGAGTGGATTTTTTTTGATTTTCGGGAATCCACAATCAAATCGCAATCAGGTCATCTGCAGATCGTGCGCCCAGGCTACCACGATTCGGGGAAAGCGGACCCCTTCGCCTTTCTGCTTCCCGATGCCGTACCTGAACTGGAAACGCCAGGCGAACCACATCAAATCAAGTCAATTGTTCCCCGGATCTCCTTCAGCGGCCTCATCAGCCATGATGAAGCCACCATCTCATTCATTGGTGACGGTGATGACCCCAGGCGACAGCGGGATTTTGGTGATGGCCTGCGAATCTCGGCTGGCAAAAACCTTTCTGCCGACGATCCATTGGGTATCATCATCGGAGAAGGACTTGCACGCAATCTCGGCGTCGATGTTGGTGATAAGGTTGTTTTACTGGCGACCACAGCGTCAAGAGGAACAAACGCGGTGGAAGTGACCATTCGCGGCCTCTTCTCCACCGTGACGAAATCTTATGATGATGCCGCTCTACGCATACCCATCGAAACGGCTCGACGCTTGCTTCGCACGGAGGGATCCCATGTTTGGGCGGTAATGCTGAATGACACTGCACAAACCGATAGCATGCTTGCAAGCTTACGCTCCAGGCTGCAAAAGGACCTGGAGATCGTTCCGTGGTATGCGTTGGCGGACTTCTACAACAAAACGGTGACACTGTTCACCAAGCAAATCCATGGGATCAGATTGATCATTGCCGTTATCATCATTCTCAGCATCACCAACACGATGACTATGAGCGTAATGGAGCGGATCGGCGAAATCGGCACGTCGCTGGCGCTCGGCGTGAAACGCGCAGGCGTCATGCGCCTGTTCGTGAGTGAAGGGGTGCTTATCGGCTGCATAGGCGGCATATTCGGTGTGCTGTTGGGCCTTTTATTCGCGCACATAATCTCCAGTATCGGAATTCCCATGCCGCCGCCACCGGGCATGACGCATGGGTACACAGGACAAATCCTGGTGACGTGGGAGACCACACGGGATTCGCTGGCGCTTGCCATCGGCGCCACACTGATTGCAAGTATCTACCCAGCCTGGCGGGCATCGCAAATGCAGATTGTCGATGCTTTGCGACATAACCGGTAGCTGGCCAAATAATCATGTTCAGATTGGCGTTACGTAATATCCTCAGGCAGAAATTACACACTGCCATGACTTTGGCTGCGATCATGTGTGGCGTGGCCGGATTGATCGTTGCAGGTGGCTGGATAAACGATGTTTTCGTGCAGCTATCCGAAGCCCTTATCCATTCACAATCAGGGCATCTGCAGGTATACAAAAAGGGCTTTTTTGCCGCAGGATCGCGCACACCGGAAAAATACCTGATAGAAGAACCCGACACAGTCAGGCAACAGATCGCCACCAACACAGGCGTTGTCGATGTAATGGCCCGGTTGTACTTTTCCGGGTTGCTCAGCAATGGCCGCAGCGACCTGCCGGTCATCGCTGAAGGCGTAGAGGCAGGACCGGAAGCAGTACTTGGGAGTTCCGTCTCGATTACCTCTGGGCGCCAATTGAACGATAAGGATGCTTTCGGAATCATGCTCGGATATGGTGTGGCTCAGGGGCTGAAATTAAAGCCCGGTGACCATGTCACATTACTTGCAAATGCGCTTGAGGGCGCATTGAACAGCATTGATCTGGAAGTAGTCGGCGTATTCCAGAGCTTCTCGAACGATTATGACGCGCGGGCAATAAAAATCCCCCTCATCGCGGCCCAGGAATTGCTCGGAACGCAAAGCGTGAACGCATTCGTCATAACGGTGCATAAAACAGAGGATACCGATCTTGTAAAGACCATGCTAGCGACGCAACTCGACCAATCCGGCCTGGAGATCAAAACCTGGATTGAACTGAACGATTTCTACGAGAAAACGGTAGAAATGTACAAGGGTCAGTTTGGTGTTCTGCAGTTGATAATTCTCGTCATGGTTTTATTGAGCGTTGCCAACAGCGTAAACATGAGCATCTTCGACCGGACCGGAGAGTTCGGTACGATGATGGCGCTGGGCAACCGGAGAGATCAGATATTTCGATTGATCATGGTCGAAAGCATATTGCTCGGCGTAATCGGCAGCGTTGTCGGACTTGTGCTCGGTATAGTACTGGCGCTTATTATCTCTGCAATTGGTATTCCGATGCCACCACCGCCGAACGCCAATCTCGGGTATACGGCCCATATTCAGATTATTCTGCAAGTATTACTGGTATCCTGTGCCGTTGGCATCGGAGCCACAATTCTGGCTGCCATTCTTCCGGCACGGCGCGTTTCCCGCATACCAATTGTTGAAGCGCTGAGACAGAATTTCTGATTTTCGAATATCGCAAAAATGCATCATTGGTTCTACGAACCTCAGAATGAATAACGCAACTCCGTATAGGCACGATCATTGTGTTCAAAACGGCCAAAAAATCCCGTGGATTGGCCTCCAAAAATATCTGCCCCCACCGCCGCGCGCCAGTTTCTCTCGAAATTCCAGGTTAACCGTGGCCGGAACATCCAGTCGTTACGATTCAAGCTATGTATCAGTAAGGCTTGCGCTTCCACATTGCGCCAGAGCTTTCCATTAAGTAGGATGCTGGCCCCGTTCTCCACCCTGTCGGTAAAACCCGTCGGATTATACGAAAAGAAAACACGCTGATAAAACTGTAGATTCAAACGGGTCTCAGCGGGCAAATTGAAATCCAGGCCGAGCGCGTAATCGAGGGTATTCTGCTTGGCCAAGCCATTTATTGCGGCAGGCGTCATCACATTGAATTTGCGCCCATCCGTATAAACCATTTCACCCTTGAACACTACTGTACCGAAATCCTTCGTAATGGTTGCGCCTACCTGATCGATTTCGTCATGTCGCGGCTGAAGAACCAGCGGCTCGGTCAGTGCGCTGACACGATAAAACGTCGGAGCGACATCAAGGCTGTGATAATAGAACGCCGAGATATCCCAGCCACGTATAAGCTGGGATAATCGGAACCCATAATTCGAGTTGCCGATGTTTCGTCCCGAACGGTCTTCACCGGCGAAAGAGGCCACGCCCCGCAGCGGGCCAGGATAGAAATCCGCGCCCGGCTTCCCGCTGTCGTCGATAGTGGGTACCGGGATCCACAGCAACTCAGCGTGCGTGTCGTTCTTCGAGTATTCAGCGCGCACCGCCCATTGTGGAATGCGCATGATATCGAACGTAGGCAGAAGGAATTCGCGCATATCTCTGGCGGACACCACATCCGCGAAAAAAAGGCCTACCATCTCACCCCATACTACGTGTTGTCGACCGACACGAAAATCAAAATCGCCCGCAGAAACATCAAGATAGTTTTCACGCACAAAAAATTGATAACGTTGGTCGTGCCGCACCGCAGACGGATAGAAATCCGATAAGTCGTAGGCGGCATCATAGTCAAATCGACCGCTTATTTTCCACCTTATGTTTTCGTTGAATTGTCCGGTGCGCGATAACTCGGTTCTCAGCTTTGCCTTGGAAAAATGCTGAGGGCTACTATAGTTATCGGCGATTTCGAGCTGCGAAAATCCCTTCCAGCCGGTAACGAGCGTGCTCCAGACGGTCGCGGGAGTTTTTGTTGGTGCCACATCCTCGCCAAATAATGATTCTCGGGAATTGACTTCACTTTCATCGCCCAGTTTTTCGGAAACAGCGATATCCTCGTCACTTTGCTCGGCAAATTGGATTAATGATGTGGATATGGATAGAGACATCGGTAAGTATAAGGGTTCACCTTCAGCCTCATAAAATTGCATACCATTTCTGATCATGACATTCTTTTCTATTCCTGCGGCTGACTGGTGGATAGAACGCGAAGACATAGATAAGGACAAGGACAAAACCAAAGAGTCCTCCTCGGCCTTATCGGTCAGCGGATCCGTTGATTCTGGTATCGTAGGGATTGGGAACTGAGCTGGTGTGGCATTAGCAAAGCCACGCAATGGCGAAAGAACAACCATTAATACCACCGCTAGAACCAAACATTTGAATTTACGTCTGCGTTCCATCCTTCTCGCTTTGATCAGTACCCCGAGCGGATAGGTCATTATTTGCACGACGTCTCTCAATCACCACATCCGGTTTCTTCTGTTTGTCGAAGCCAGGCCTCGTGATCTGCCCATCATCGATATGTATCAATCGATCCGCCATTTCCATGACTCGCAAGTCATGGGTAGAAAAAATAAAGGTGGTCTTGAAATTGCTATTGATTTCTTTCATCAATTGCAAGATACCTTCGCCCGTTTTGTGATCCAGGTTTGCGGTCGGTTCGTCAGCCAGTATGATTTTCGGTTGCGTCGCTAATGCGCGCGCAATTGCAACCCGCTGGCGTTGTCCCCCGCTCAACTGGTTGGGGCGATGGTGGGCAAATGCAGACAGGCCGACGATGGCAAGGTATTTCGAGATCCGGGTGCGACGCTCCGCTGATCTCAGGTTTTTGAATTGCAACAGGGGGTATTCCACGTTTTCTTCGGCGGAAAGCACCGGAAACAGGTTGAACGTCTGGAAAATAAAACCTATAGTTCGAGCTCGCAGATCAGAAAGCTCGTCCGGCGTTCGCCCGCTGACATCTTGATCGTTTAAAAAAACTTTTCCACTCGATGGGGTATCGATGCACCCGATCAGATTAAGCAACGTGGATTTGCCGCTGCCGGATGGACCGGCAATGGCGGCAAAGGCGCCATCTTCAATACTCAGCGAGATATCTTTGAGCGCCTGCACCTGCTGCTCACCGAGTGTATATTCTTTATAAACGTGCTCGAGTCGTACGATGCTCATGGGGAAATACTAACGGCTTAATCTTATGGGTAAATAGCAACCACAACAGGGGTCTATGGAAACTAGAATGCAAAAATTTCTTCAATGCGTGGTTACGGTAATTTGCATATTTGGAGCCATCGCTTCCGTCCAGTCCGATGACACGGAGCTGGCCCAGAATATATTGGAAAAGTCGGACCAGATACGCTTTCCGCGTGAAAGCTTCCAGGTGGATGTCTCCATTGTGACCACGGCACCCGACCAGCCAGCAGATATGCATAAGTTCCGGGTTTTGTCCAAAGGCAATGAAAACAGTGTGGTTATGACTACGGAACCCGCTTCCGAACGCGGCCAGATTTTACTGATGAAAGGGCGCGATCTCTGGATATTCATGCCCAGTGTTTCGCAACCCGTGCGCCTATCCTTGTCGCAACGCCTCACAGGCCAGGTTGCCAATGGCGATCTGGCCCGCGCGAATTTTACCGGTGACTATATCCCCACGATTCTGCGCACCGACAATATCGGCGGCGAGAAGTACTGGGTACTGGAACTCATCGGAGTTGACCGAAGTGTCACGTATCATAAGGTCTTGTACTGGGTACGGCAATCAAACTTCTGGCCCCATCGCGCGGAATTCTACTCGCTATCCAATCGCATGCTCAAAACCAGCCGCTACGAGAATTTTGAGATGAGTCTCGGAAAGCTCCGGCCTACGCGCCTGGTAATGGAAGATGCGCTACGGCAGGGTGAAGAGTCCGTGCTCGAATACTCGGGAATGAAACTGCGCGACCTGCCCGACAAGACTTTTACCAAGGATTATCTAAAAAAGCTGGATCAATGACAACCGAGTTATAGCCAAATTTTTTGTACCGCAGCTTAAAAGATGGGATCTTGATCGACCATCAGGGGCGCCGTCTTTTCATCTCATGTCATATACAACTTTTAAGCATAACTCACGACAACCTGAGGCGGTACTGGAAAAAGCAGCTTTTTATCCATTCTGCTTTCACGTTAAGGGCGGCTGTGAAAGTAGTAAATTCATTACTACTGGCGCAAAAACTCAAGATCACGCCATCGCTTCTCTCTTATCGGGAGACTCCGTTAGGAGTTATTCTTTATGAATCAGCCAGAACGTCTCCCAAGCGCTTTGCTGGGTGACAAAAGTAACCTATCTGATAAGGCGCGGCTAGAGATACTTAATCTAAACGGCGCCCGTCCATTGGCATTCTTAGGGCAGGCGTTCCGTGCATGGGCGGCAATCATTGGAATGATTGCCTTCGCCAGTTACATGGATAGCCCATTAATAAGTCTTGTAGCCATAATAATAATAGCGACCCGATTTAACATATTCGCCCTACTCGTCCACGAACAAGTGCATTTTCTCGGTTTACGCGGACGGTATGGAGACGCCATCGCAGATCTGATAGTGGCGTATCCGCTGTTGGGCGTTACGATAAAAAACTACGCTAAAGTCCATCTGTCGCATCACAAATTTTATTTCACCAATAAAGATCCCGATCACTTGCGGAAGGCCGGGGTAGATTGGACTTTTCCAATGTCTTCTCTGCATCTTGCCAAACTTATTTTAAGCGATATCGTGGGCTTGAGCTTCATTAAGCTCCTGAGAGGAAAGCGCCACGAAAGTACGAAGCTTTTTCAACGACCACATCCCTCTCCCCAATGGTTACGATACCTCTTTTATTTGGTAACAGCGGGATTGTTGACCTATACGGGAACGTGGAATATTTTTGTGATGTACTGGGTGGTACCGTTACTCACGGTTTTTCCCCTTATCGTTCGCTTGGGTGCGATTAGCGAGCATATTTACAACATGCCTGGAGCAAGTGTCATCGAGTCTTCACCATTAATTATTCAAAAATGGTGGGAAAAGCTTTTATTGCCCAACCTCAATTTTACGTTCCACGCATATCACCATTTTTACCCAGGGGTCGCATGGCTCAATTTGCCAAGAGTACATGATATCTTCAAGCGCGAGAAACTGATAAATGAATCAAATGTATTTTACGGATACTGGGCCTACCTGAAATACCTGCAATCTTCCCAACAGAAACCTGTCACTTCAGCTGGATCATCCGGCCGTGGCACCCATGGTGCATAGCTTGAAATGTTATTCACATAATATTTTCTCCCTATGGCAAAGCCGTAAGAGCTGAGCTGCCAAGGGATTCAATTTGAGTGGAATCAAAAATAGTCAAGATCGTTACCTTTTTCCAAATATTCCATGTTTGAGATCAAACATTCGAATAATCGTTTCGCTTAAACATCAGACATCGACTTGAGATTCCGCACTCAGGCGGGGCTTTTTCCGGCCTTTATGCGTGCAAGATGCCGGCGAGCTATCCAAAGGCCAATACGCTGTAGAATATTTTTATTGCCTCCCGGTCGCCAGGTTGTCACGTATCGATTGCGATACGCATCGAAGTGATAGCCCCGTGGAGCGGAAACGGTCCCGCCACGGTCGAGTAGAATCTTCAGGACGTCAGTAGCCGCACACCCGGCGCAGATTTGACAAGCCGCTATAGTAGAGGGGCTTCGCCGATTCTTGAAATCTACCCGAGACGGATCTGCCAGATAACCGCGCTGTAACATTGCGGGTGAGAGACCGAGCAGAAAGCGAACTGCCATCTCTTCCTCGTCACAACCCTCCAGGCAAAAATACTGTTCGAAAGATATTCCACCCGGCAAAAACACAAGCACTGCTGCTCCCATGCCAAGTGGGGCCGCAGTAACTGCGGGGATACCCAAATCGAAGCAGGCCGCAAAAACCGCCCGGCGTGCGTCCATGGCGAAGAAGTCCAGGCCGTCTACGTAAATATCGATATCCTTCAGAAAATCGTTTACGTTTGACGAGGTTATGCCTTCCGGAAATTGCACGATGTTTAATTCAGGGTTGATGTCGCGTGCCATCTGCGCCAGTACGTGCACTTTAGGCTGCTCAAGCGACGACATCACCGCACCTGCTTGCCGGTTGAAGTTGGCGATTTCGAAAGTGTCGAAATCGGCGACATGGAACGTTCCGATCCCCAGCCTTGCCAATGTGAGCAAGTGCCCGCCACCCACACCTCCCATTCCGGCGATAGCTACCCGCTTTTGGCGAAGAAGTGATTGCTCAGCTTCTGTGACCCAGCCGATATTTCGGTTAAAAGCGGCGTCGTAATCAAAAATGAGGTTGTCTCCTAAAAGTGACGTTGTCTCCTTTCGAACGGACTCACTGCTATCTCAAATCCTTTGAGCGGTCCATCATGAAAGATACAGATTGCGATCCAACTGTTTAAAAAACAATGAAGATCAACCTAATATGGAGATCCTGCTTCAGAAATCATCTCAATAGCCGTAATAGAAGAAGTACCGGAGTTAGATGAGATTAATCGTATCGGTTGATATTCAAGGTTTTCGCACGGATTGTTTTAGCAATAAACTCGATAGATGTTTCATTTAGAGCCGTCCTTCTAAGGCTGTTCTTCCGGGGATGCTTTAATAACTACCTGAAAATCCTGAAGGAGCTCTTATGTTTTTGCCAGAAATTTTAAATCTGGGCAATGTTTTCAAACAGTATTTTGAAATTGTACCGGCATACTCGAGCAAACTGAAGGATGAAGTGTATCGATTACGACACAAGGTTTATTGTGAAGATCTGAAATATGAGCAGATTCAAGCGGATAGACGAGAAGTCGATGAACATGACTCCTATTCGCTACACCTGCTGATGCGCAGTATAAAGACAAACGAGTTCGTGGGTTGTACCCGTATTGTCCGTCCCCGTCTTGAAAATCCGCGGCACCCTTTGCCTTTCGAAGTGATCTGTTCAGGTATGCTTGATCAATCCATCATGGATCCTATCCAGCTACAGCGTCATAGTATGGCCGAAGTGTCCCGCCTCGCGGTTATAAGCAGTTATCGCAGGCGCAAAGATGAAGCAAACCGGGCAATCAGCATTTCGGATGACGACTTTGGCACGTCGAAGCAGCCACGTTTTCCATTTATCCCCGTTGGGTTATATCTCGGCACCACTGAACTCGCGCGCATCAACGGGATCACTACCCTGTTCGTCCTGGCGGAGCAACGACAGGTCACACATTTCAGCAAACTGGGCGTCGAGCTTCATGTCGTGGGTAAGCCGGTGGAACATCGAGGTCCACGTGTGCCCGCCGTCATGAATGTCAACGACATCATCGTCAATATGCGTACTTTCTTTCGCCCGCTTTATCAAACTATAGCGGCGGATATCAAGAGAAACATGTCACAGTAACAGAACTCCAAGGGCCTTCTTGGGCCGGAGAGCCTCTCTCTCATTGTCATCCGGCGTGTGTCGCCCGTGCCGCCAATTATTGATCCCGCGCTTGTTCTGCGTTGCGGCAATTTCCATATTTCAACAACCCCATCTTGTTCAAAATATCCCTATTGTGTTCGAGGCTATTGAGGTTCACACTTTGCGTGGGTAGACCGATTATTGCGAAATATGGGGAGAGTCAAAATGAAAAAAAAACTCTGCTTGACGCTGTGTGGTGTAGCTAATCTGTTTCTGCTGTGTTTCGGCGCTTGGGCAAGCGAAAGCGGCGCTGGTTCCGAGCTCAATGAGGCCCGGCAAGTGGCTCAGTATAATTATGTTATTCACATCCTGGCGATGTTGCTGGTGGGTTTCGGTTTTCTGATGGTGTTCGTCAGGAGATATGGGTTTGGCGCCACGACCGGCACTTATCTTGTGGTAGCCGTCGGCCTTCCCCTTTACATGCTCCTGCGCGCAAATGGTATTTTTGCGCATGAAATTGCTCCGAACACAATCAAGGCGCTCCTGTTTGCCGAATTCGCCGTGGCTACCGCGCTCATTGCCATGGGAGCCGTACTTGGACGTCTACGGGTTTTTCAATATGCATTACTGGCACTTTTCCTCATTCCGGCGTATCTGATGAACGAATGGCTGGTACTGGACAATGGGATGGGTTTGACTAAAGGTTATCAGGATACTGCCGGATCAGTCATCATCCATGCCTTTGGCGCTTATTTCGGCTTGGGATTATCCCTCGCATTGACCACCGCGCGACAACGCAGTCAACCGATTGAATCAGATGCCACCTCTGATCGCTTTGCCATGCTCGGCTCCATGGTATTGTGGATTTTCTGGCCAAGCTTCGCCACAGCCATCGTTCCTTTTGAAGAGATGCCGCAAACCGTTGTCAACACGGTACTTGCGTTATGCGGCGCCACCCTCAGCACCTATTTCCTGAGCACGTATTTTCACAAGGGAAAAACGTCAATGGTCGACATGGCAAATGCGGCCTTGGCTGGAGGTGTAGCCATAGGATCGACATGCAATATTGTCTCACCGACAGGCGCTTTCGCAATCGGCCTGTTGGCCGGCGCTGTCAGCGTCATCGGTTATGTATTTATCCAGCCCAAACTGGAAGCACGCTTCAAAATCATCGACACTTGCGGCGTCCATAATCTTCACGGAATGCCTGGATTGTTGGGTGCGTTGACTGCCATCGTGGTGGTGCCCGGTATCGCGGCTGCTCAGTTCATCGGCATTATCTTCAGCGTCGTGTTCGCCTTCGTGGCGGGACTCATCGCCGGTGCGGCGATCAAAGCCACAGGCACGACGCGATTGGCCTATGAAGATAGCGAGGAATTCGCTCACTGCGAAACGCCGGATATCGAGAATATAGAACTCGAAGTCGATACACGAACCTGAAGAGCAAGCCGGACGATTGCCGAATTTCTGGTGTAGCGTATCAGCAAACTGCTACATCAGGATGAGGTCATACTGTTCCTGCGTATAGGCCGCCTCCACCTGCAGGCTGACCGTTTTAGCAATGAAATCAGCCAGTTGTGCAAGGCTTTGCGATTCTTCATCAAGAAATAGATCGATGACTTCTTGCGAAGCGAGAATACGAAATTCGTGCGCGTCGAATTGACGGGCCTCGCGCAACAATTCACGCAGGATTTCGTAGCATATCGTCTGAGCGGTTCTCACCTTGCTGCGGCCCTGGCAGGTGGGACATGTCTCGCATAATATGTGAGCAAGACTTTCCCTTGTGCGCTTGCGCGTCATTTCCACAAGCCCAAGCGCCGTGAAACCATTCACAGTCATATGCGTCCGGTCTTTCATCAGCGATCTCTTGAATTCCGCCAGGACCGCATTTTTGTGTTCCACATTCTCCATGTCTATAAAGTCAATAATGATAATTCCGCCCAGGTTGCGCAGGCGCAACTGGCGCGCTATGACCTGGGCTGCTTCGAGGTTGGTTTTAAAAATGGTATCGTCAAAGCTGCGTATACCGATGAAGCCTCCCGTATTGACATCAATGGTTGTGAGCGCCTCGGTCTGGTCGATAATCAGATATCCACCGGATTTCAGATTTACGCGCCGCGCCAGGGATTTTTCGATTTCATCTTCCACGCCGTAAAGATCGAATAGCGGCCGCACCCCGGCATAGTGATCTATTCGTCCCACAACGTTGGTCATATAGACCTGGGCAAACGCCGTCATTTTTTGTGAGGTTTCGCGCGAATCCACCAAAATACGCGCCGTATGGTCGTTGACGAAATCGCGCAATACGCGGTAGCTGAGGTTCAGGTCCTGGTATAGCAACCCGGGCTGAGCAGTGGCGGACTTTTCCTTGATGTCGTGCCACAATTTATTCAGATATTCGATATCCGTTTGCAAATCCTGGTCACTGGCGGCTTCCGCCATGGTGCGGATAATGAAGCCCCCTTTTTCATCCGGGGACAGCAGGTGTTTCAATTTTTCGCGCAACGACTTTCGCTCGGTTTCATCCTCAATCCGTTGGGAAATGCCGATATGGGATACCTGGGGCAGATAAACCAGCATTCGCCCCGCGATACTGACCTGCGTAGACAGCCGCGCCCCCTTGGCACCAATGGAATCCTTGATTACCTGGACGAGAATATTCTTGCCTTCGTGCAGCAATTTCTCGATGGGCTTGCCGGCGTCCTCGCTCTGACGCAATCTCCAAATGTCTGCGAGGTGAAGAAAGGCAGCACGATCCAGGCCGATATCCACGAAGGCCGACTGCATTCCCGGCAGGACTCTTGTCACGCGACCATTGTAGATGTTGCCAACGATTCCGCGACTGCTGGTGCGCTCTATGTGCAGTTCTTGCACCGCCCCATGCTCGACTACGGCCACACGAGTTTCCTGCGGGGTAATGTTGACAAGAATTTCGCTGTTCATAAAAGATTTTGCTGTCGTTTTTTTAACCTAAATCCGGTAGTTGGACGGGGTGAAGTGTACAGTTTTTGGGGTGCAGGGCAAGGCGCAACGACGCGGAATACGACCGCGCAGGGCGGAGCAGCGCCTTCCGCAGGAAGGTGCGACCCTGAAGCTACGGATTTAGGTTTAAAGTTCATGGAAATATTTCAACACCGGATTCTTGTAACAGTTGCGCTGTCTCGAATAGCGGCAATCCCATTACACCACTGTAGCTGCCGGAAATTTCCGCGATAAAAACTGCAGCCATCCCTTGAATTGCATAACCCCCCGCTTTATCGAGCGCCTCGCCCACAGAGAGATAGCATTGGATTTCGTGCTCGCTGATATCGCGGAATCGCACGACAGAGCGGGACATACTGACTTGTATCCCATTTTGTGCAGCTACCGCTACCGCGGTCAATACCTGATGAGTCTGGCCGGAGAGTGCGCGCAGCATCTCTTTTGCATGGGCGACGTTTTCTGGTTTACCGAAAATACGCTCCCCCAGCACCACTGCCGTGTCCGCCGCCAGTACGGGAAGTTCCGTCAACCTCCGTTCTAAAAGCCGGGCTCGTCCCATTTCAGCTTTTACTACGGCGATGCGCGTGGTGTAATCAGCCGGCGCTTCGCCTGACAGCACGATCTCAGCCATATCCGCTCCCCGCGGCGCGGCCTCACGCAGCAACAGGATTCCGAAATTCACGCCGATCTGCTTCAATAATTCCCGCCGGCGTGGACTGCGGGAAGCAAGATAAATGCGATTTTCTGATAGAGTCATGTAGGAAGTGCCGAGAGACATTCGGAATAAGCCGGATTACCTCTTCTCCAGGAAATGCCTGATCTTACCCGAGCATGGCCTTTCTATGCTCGATGGTAGGGATGTCCCTTGATAAGCGACATGGCACGATACAGCTGTTCCGCCAGCAGTACCCGCGCCAGGCCATGCGGCAGCGTCAGCGCGGACAATGCCAGAACTTCGTCAGCCGAATTTTTGATGTTGGCGTCCAACCCATCCGCGCCACCAATGAGAAAAATGATATCTCCCCCCGCCGCCATCCACCGGGTAATAGAATCGGCCAGCTTGATGGTGGTCTGCTGTCTGCCGCACTCATCCAATGCGACGATATAATGCTTGCTCGGCAGCACCGCCCGGATGCGGATTGCCTCCGCTGCCAGCAACTGCTCCACCTTTTTGCCGCCGACGCGTTTTTCCGGCTTGACTTCAAGCAGTTCAACAGCAGCCTCATGCGGCATCCGTTTGGCGTATTCTTCGAACCCGGTCGCGACCCACTCCGGCATTTTATGACCCACCGCACAAATAATGAACTTCATACGGTCGGGGTTCAGACTTCGTCGGAGGAATCCGGCTTTGTCTTGGCGGCTTTATTTTTAACTGGGGAAACCGCTTTAGCTTTAGCTTTAGCTGGGGCGGCGCGGCGTTTGACGGCAGGCGGCTCGGCAGTAGCCTTGCTCCTGGCCAACCTTGCGGAAGCCTTGTTTATTTTTATTCCTTCTGCCCACAATTCTTCCAGGTTGTAGTGCACGCGCACAGCCACCTGCATGACATGCACCAACACATCGCCTAAGTCGACCAATATCCATTCGCCGTTCTGTTCGCCTTCCATGCCATAAACCGTACCTCCGGCTGCCTTGACGCTCTCCGCCACATTATTCGCAATCGCTTTCGTTTGCCGGGTAGAGTCCCCGCTGGCAATAATCATACGATCAAATAATGCTGTTATTTTTGTCACATCCAGCACTTCAACATCTCGTGCCTTAATTTCTTCCAGGGCAGCAACAATCGTTTTCACCAGTTTAGTGAGCGTCATCCTTTTTCCGAATATAAGTGATTTGCTGCAATATAGTCGAGCGCGGCGTCGGGAATCAAATAACGAATGCTTTTCCCTGCGGCGACCCGTGCGCGAATGACCGTTGCTGAAATATCCAGCAAAGTCGTCTGAGCGATAAAAATCATGCCGCTGGTAGCATGCTTGAGGCTATCCACGCTCGATACCCAGCGCCGCGCGCACTCTGCGTTTAATTCCTGCGGCAGGATATCGGGATTCACCGTAAGCATATGACCCGGGCGGGCGGCAATAATAAAGTGGCATAGCCCGAACAGTTCACGCCAATTGTGCCAGGCGGCAAGATTCATGAAAGCGTCTGCTCCGATAACAAAACATAGCGCGACATCCTTCCCCAATTCCTGTTTGAGCTCGCGCAACGACTCCACGGTATAACTTACCCCGGGACGCCGGATTTCACGCTCATCCAGAATAAACCTGGTATTGCTCTGGATTGCCAAACCGACCATGGCAGCCCGATGCCGCAGCGACGCCTCGGGAGAGCAGCGCAAGCGAGGACATCCAGCGGGAATAAAATGCATTTTTCGCACGTCGATCATTTCGGCAATCTCTTCGGCTATCCGCAAATGACCATAATGGATGGGGTCAAAGGTTCCGCCGAAAATACCGATGAGCGAATGCTCGGAACTATGCATGGTCCGATAAAATCAGACACATGGAAGCGGAGAAAAGTTGTTTAGAATATTTTTGTCCTCATCATGATAGTTTTTTAGCCCGAATGTTTCATAAATTCTCGTGATGATTGCGCAGGATTTTGTTTTGTAGGGGGATTTTGTGAAAGAATGGCGTAGTTATTCATACGCCCGACTGAACGAAATTTTCATACGAAACAAAAGACCAGCGAGGGCGCGCGTCAATTTATGAAACATCCGGGTTAAAGCAATAATCGCCGCAGGTCGGCCAAGGCCTCGGCCAGGAAAGAAGTGAAGCGCGCGGCAGTTGCTCCATCGATCACGCGGTGGTCATAGGATAGCGACAACGGCAGTATAAAACGGGGAACAAACTGTCCATCCCGATAAACCGGCTGCATACTGGCGCGGGATACGCCCAGGATGGCAACCTCGGGTGCGTTTATAATAGGCGTGAATGCGGTGCCGCCGATGCCTCCCAAGCTGCTGATAGTAAAACTTGCTCCCTGCATGTCGGCGGGTTTCAGCTTTCCGCTGCGTGCAAGCGCCGCCAGATCACCCATCTCTTTAGCAATGGCAACCACGCCTTTTCGGTCCACATCCCGGATCACCGGCACCACCAATCCATTGGGTGTATCTGCTGCAAACCCGATGTGGCAATACTTCTTCATGACCAGGCTCATCTCGCCGCCGTCACTGACAAGCGATGCATTGAACTCGGGAAATTTTTTCAGCGCTGCTGCGGATGCCCGCATTAAAAAGGCCAATACCGTTATTTTCACACCCTCTTCTTTTATCTCCGCGTTGGATTCCTTGCGTAAGGCCTCCAGTTCCGTAATATCAGCCCCCTCGAACTGCGTAACATGCGGGATCATTACCCAGTTACGGTGCAGGTTAGCTCCTGATATTCTTTGAATACGCGACAGCGGTTTCAACTCCACCGGCCCGAATCTTGCGAAATCGACCTCCGGCCACGGCAGCAGATCAAGTGTCGCGCCGGTGCCGCCATGCGGCTTCGATAATTCAGCCTTGACGTAGGCTTGAACATCCTCCTTGAGGATGCGCTGTTTGCGGCCATTGCCCTTTACCCGACCGAGATTCACGCCAAGTTCCCGTGCAAATCGCCTGACCGATGGGCTGGCATGAGCATTTGCAAAGTGGGTTTCGTCTGCCTCGGAGGCAAGATTTACCGATGGACGAGCCGGCTGGCGTGCCAAAGCGGGCTCTGGTGGCCGGGTTCCAGACTCGGGCGCGGAACTATGAGCCCCGGAAGGCGCACCGGAGAGCGAAGGCTGGACGGACAACTGCGGAGCCGGTGCCGGAGTCGCTGCCGATTCTGTGTCTGAGGCAGACGACGCATCGGGTGACATGCTATCCGTTTCGGAGACTTCCATTGCCAAAACGAGTGTACCTTCAGAAACGTTATCACCCACCTTTACGGACACATCCTTGACGATGCCTGCAAATGGTGAAGGCACTTCTATCGTTGCCTTATCCGACTCCAACGCAATCAAGGGGTCTTCCGCCTCGACAGAATCACCGGGTTTCACCAGAACCTCTATCACGGGAACATCTTTAAAATCGCCAATGTCGGGGATTAATACCTGTTTGGTCTCTGCCACGCGTCTTCCTTCATTCGTATTTTACGTGCGTTATCTGCAATGAAAATGGCAACTGTACCGGCTTCATTTGCGGCTCTAGCGTCCGGCATATCCGCACCTCCCGTCCCGTCACCCTCGCCGTCCTGTTTCTTACCAATATAGTGGAAAAAATATTACCGAAGCGCGAATCGGTTCATGCCTGCGCTTCGAATGCAAATCAACTCGCGCATGTTGCGCTTGTCATTTTCCGGTCTTTCACACTGTTACCGGATTGGGCTTGTCCGGGTCAATACCAAGCTTGCTTATCGCTTGCGCCACTTTATCTGCCGTGATCTGACCTTCCTCAGCCAGCGACTTGAGCGCCGCTACCGTAATGTAATTACGGTCCACTTCAAAAAACCGCCGTAGTTGTTCACGTGTATCAGAGCGGCCAAACCCGTCTGTACCCAAAACCTTATACCGCCCCGGCACGAATTCCCGGATCTGATCGGCGAAAATTTTCATGTAGTCCGTGGCGGCTATCACCGGCCCCTTCCGATCCTTGAGGCACGTGCCGACATAGGACAATCTTGGCGCTTCGGCGGGATGCAGCATGTTCCATCGGGTAACATCCAGTGCTTCACGTCTCAATTCGGTAAAGCTCGTGGCGCTCCAGATGTCGGCAGCGACGCCATATTCCTTTTCCAATATTTCCGCCGCTGCTATCACTTCGCGCAGTATCGTCCCGGAACCAAGCAATTGTACCCGGAGACCGGAATTTTCCCCTGTCGTATTACCTTCCCGAAACAGGTACATTCCTTTCAGTATCCCTTGTTCCGCGTTGGCAGGCATCCCCGGATGCGAATAGTTTTCGTTCATTACCGTTATATAGTAATAGACGTCCTCCTGCTCTTCATACATGCGCCGCATGCCATCCTGGATAATGACGGCAATCTCATACGCAAATGTCGGATCATAGGATATGCAATTTGGAATAGTGGATGCGGCCAGATGACTGTGGCCATCCTCATGCTGCAGTCCCTCTCCGTTAAGCGTTGTGCGTCCAGCGGTGCCTCCCAGTAGAAAGCCACGGCAACGCATATCTCCAGCCGCCCAGGCAAGATCTCCCACACGCTGAAAACCGAACATGGAATAAAAAATATAGAACGGGATCATCTGCACGCCGTGATTGCTGTAAGCCGTTGCCGCCGCCATCCATGAGCACATCGCCCCGGCCTCGTTGATGCCTTCTTGCAGAATCTGGCCGTTCTTGTCTTCCTTGTAATACATCAGTTGATCGGCATCCTCGGGTTTGTAGAGCTGCCCCGTCGACGACCAGATGGCCAACTGTCGAAACATCCCCTCCATTCCGAAAGTTCGCGACTCATCCGCAACGATGGGCACCACCCGCTTACCGATGCTCTTGTCCTTTACCAGAATGTTGAGTATGCGTACGAAAGCCATGGTGGTGGAAGATTCGCGTCCCTCGCCGCCCGCCTTGAGCAGGGCATCGAATGCGGATAGCGGTGGAATCTGCAGCGCTTCCGCCTTTCGCTGGCGCCGGTGGATGAAACCGCCCAGCGCCTCACGCCGCTGATGCATGTACATATACTCGGGCGAAGCCTTGTCAAATGTCAGATACGGTATATCGTCTATCTTGTCGTCTGCAATTGGAATACCGAAGCGGTCGCGAAACGCTTTCAGCGAAGTGGTACCCATCTTTTTTTGCTGATGGGTGATGTTCTGCGCCTCGCCCGCTTCACCCATCCCGTATCCCTTGATGGTTTTGGCAAGGATCACGGTGGGCTGTCCCGTATGCCGTATCGCGGCTGCATAAGCCGCAAAGACTTTATGCGGATCATGACCTCCGCGGTTCAAGCGCCAGATGTCATCATCCGACATGTTGGCGACCATTTCCAGCAACTCCGGATATTTGCCGAAAAAATGTTCACGGACATAGGCACCGTCTCTCGACTTGAAAGTCTGATATTCGCCGTCTACACATTCCATCATGCGTTTCTGCAGCAGGCCTTTGGTATCCTTGGCAAACAATGGATCCCAGTATGAACCCCATATCACCTTGATGACATTCCAGCCGACACCGCGAAAGGCGGCTTCAAGTTCCTGGATGATCTTGCCATTTCCACGCACCGGCCCGTCCAGGCGCTGAAGGTTGCAGTTAATCACAAAAATCAGATTATCCAGATTCTCGCGTGTGGCCAGAGAAATGCCCCCCAGCGATTCCGGCTCATCCATTTCGCCGTCACCCATGAAAGCCCAGACTTTGCGGCCGTTGGTCTTGACCAGCCCGCGGCTATCCAGATATTTCATGAAACGGGCCTGGTAAATCGACATCAGTGGCCCGAGCCCCATCGATACCGTGGGGAACTGCCAAAAGTCCGGCATTAGCCAGGGATGCGGATAAGAGGACAGTCCCTTGCCGTCCACCTCGCGCCTGAAATTATTGAGCTGGTCCTCCGTCAACTCTCCCAGCATGAAAGCATAGGCATAAAGACCGGGTGACGAGTGGCCTTGCGCGAATATCAGGTCTCCTCCATGGTTTTCCGATCTAGCGTGCCAGAAGTGATTGTAGCCGACATCATAGAGCGTCGCCGCGGACGCAAAGCTGGCAATATGGCCACCGACATTGGAGTTCTTGTTGGCGTGCAATACCATTGCCATGGAGTTCCAACGGACATAAGAGCGAATACGATGCTCCAGCGCATGATTACCGGGAGAACGGTCTTCCTTGCCCGGTGGAATGGTATTGATATAGGCCGTGGTGGCGCTATAGGGAAGGTATGCGCCTGACCGCCGGGCTTTTTCTACCAGCCTTTCCAGCAGGTAATGCGCGCGCTCGGTTCCCTCGTGCTCCAGCACGGATTCCAGGGCGTCCAGCCACTCCTGTGTTTCAGATGGATCTATGTCGGGAATGGGTTCCATTTTCGTCTCGAAATTGTTGGGATTACCGATGTGATTGGTCTGCGTCGCGATTAAGCCCGTGCGTATGCGCGCTCGGCAGCCTCGATAGTGTTATACAGCAACATCGCGATAGTCACCGGGCCCACGCCGCCCGGCACAGGCGTGATGTAACCTGCCTTTTCCTTGACCGACTCGAACTCCACGTCACCCGCCAGTTTACCGTCCGGCATGCGGTTGATGCCAACATCTATCACCGCTGCGCCGTCCTTCACCATGCCGGCGGTAATCATATGCGGCTTTCCGGTCGCCACTACCAGGATATCGGCGCGACGCGTATGTTCGGCCAGATCACGCGTCTTTGAGGTGCAGATGGTAACCGTCGCGCCTCTTTGCAAGAGCATCAGCGCCATGGGCTTGCCGACGATGTTGCTGCGGCCCACCACCACCGCGTGCTGTCCTTCAATTGGAACGTTGTATTTTTCCAGTATCTTGATCACCCCATGAGGTGTGCAAGGCGGGTAAATCGCATTACCGGTAACCAGCGATCCTACATTGTAAAGATGGAATCCATCCACGTCTTTTTCTACCGCAACGGATGCAATCACTTTATCGCTTTCGAAGCGTCGCGGTAACGGCAGTTGCACGAGGATACCGTGAATTCCGGGATTCCGGTTCAGTTCCTGAATACGCTCCATTACCTCGTCCTGGCTCGCGTCCTCGGAAAACTCATGTATTTCGGAATAAATCCCCGTGTCGCTACACGCTTTAGCCTTGTTCCGCACGTAGATGCGTGAAGCTGGATCATCACCGGCAATAACCACCGCCAGCCCGGGTTGCATACCTTTTTCTGTCAAGTGCGCGGCACGAATCTTCCAGTCCGCTCGCAGTTCGCGGGCAAGCGCATTCCCATCCATAATTTTGGCATTCATCGTTTTTTGGATCGCCTTAAGCGGATAATGGATAGTCAATTATACGCCACGGAGCAGAGGAACAAGCTCGAGTGAGCGCCAGGCCGATCCGTAGTGAAAATGGAAGTGGACCACCCGGTAGGCGAATGACGGCGAAGCTACATTCACGCATCCTATCAGGCGACCACGTGCAAACCGGCACCATCAATGTGCCAATAGTTCTCCATGATCAAGATTGACGCGCTCCCGGCGAGTCTGCTTTTCTGATCTTCATTCGATAAATCAGCAGCCCCACCAGAAAAGTTGGAAGGACAACCAGCGCAGCAGCCACGAGCCCAGCCGCCAGCACGTCAATTCCCTCGGTTTTTGGAAGAAAAATAGTGACAACCCAAACTGTCAGGAAAGCAGCCACCGCGCCGCCGATAACCATGATCTTTTTACCACGCTCATACAGTCGCCACAATGAGCCGGAAACGCGCGTTTCATTTCGATATTCATCAAAAACCGCCACGATGCTGTCATCGTTGGGCATAGCCTGGTAGCCCATGCTTACGGCAAGCGAGTCGTCGCCGCCTTCCACTCTTGACATTTCACTCAGAAATGCAACTCGTTTTTGAGCGTCCTTTTTTTTCATACCGTCGCTGATGAGCATCGACTCGAGCGCCGCAAAGGCGTGGTCGCGAGCATTGGCTGGTAAACCGAGATTTTCACCCTGGCGCCACATGACACCTACCAGATAGAGCTGAATCGTCAGTTGCCTGAACTGTGGCGCGAAATCATATCCTTTGTCTTTAATTTTCGGAAGCTGAGACTCCAGCACCTCGCGCGCGCGCAGCACGCAGACTTCAGTTACAGTCGTTTCAGAGTCAGTTTTCGTGTCATTCATTGTCGTAATAACGGGACATGCCCAACCTTAACTTTGAATTTGTAGAGGAACGCATTATATACTGGCAAAAGCTCGTTGAAGAAGGATGAATCGTCCCGCGCCTGGACAGCTGTCCGATCCGGTTCCGGATAAATCCAGCGTGCTGCCATGCTTCCAGGAAAAGGAATTCAGACTGATCTACAATTAGATAAGGCGATCCATACCGAGTTCCCCAATATGCGATAGCGGCCTTTTTCCTGAACAGGAAGAAAAGTTTTTTGAAATATCGTAATCCGGTCAATTCTGAATGTGCGCTTGCGCGCGTATATTAATGGGAAGATTATGAAACATCATAAATACCTTATTGTCGGCGGTGGAATGGCCGCTGATTCCGCTGTTCACGGTATCCGCAAGATCGATCAAGACGGGGCCATTGCCATGATTTGCGAGGAGCGGCACCTGCCTTATGATCGTCCACCCCTGACAAAGTCTCTCTGGAAGGGCTCGGCTTACGAATCCATCTGGCGAAACGCGCACGGCCTGAACGTTGCCATGCATCTGGCAAAAAAAGTGATGGCCGTCGATCCATCAAAAAAAACCGCAACGGATGATGCCGGAAACGTCTATACGTATGAAAAGCTTTTGCTCGCCACTGGTGGCACGGCGCGGCGTTTTCCGGCTTTTGGCGAGAGCATGATCTACTACAGAACTGCGGATGACTACCTTAAGCTGCGGGAGTTGAGTCAGCACGGTTCGGATTTCGTTGTTATCGGAGGCGGCTTCATCGGTTCCGAAATTGCCGCCGCGCTTGCGATGAACAACAAGCGGGTGACGATGATTTTCCCGGAAAGCGGTATTGGCGCGCGTGTTTATGCACCGCCTCTCGCTGAATTCCTGAATTCATACTACCGCGAAAAAGGCGTCACCGTGCTTGCGTCAGAAACGGTTAAATCGGTGAGAACTGAAGGCGCCAAAACAATTGTAACCACAGCAAACGGCACAGATATCTCCGCCGATGGCGTCGTTGCGGGACTGGGGATATCACCCAACACCGACTTGGCCACGCAGGCCGGACTGGCGGTGGATAACGGCATTGTCGTGGACGATCAGTTGCGCACGAGCAATCCGGACATTTACGCGGCGGGGGACGTGGCGAACTTCCATAGCGCGCTATTGGATAAACGTATGCGCGTGGAGCATGAGGATAATGCCAATGTGATGGGTGAAATGGCAGGCCGGAATATGGCGGGGCAATCGGATACCTACCGTCATCAGCCTTTCTTTTATTCCGACCTGTTTGACTTGGGTTATGAAGCAGTAGGAGAACTGGATTCCCGCATGGATATCGTCGAAGATTGGGAAGAACCTTTTCGTAAAGGCGTAATTTATTATTTACGCGATGGATTCGTGCGCGGCGTGCTGCTTTGGAACACATGGGGGCAGGTCGATGCCGCTACGCAGCTAATTGCCAAAAAAACGGCACACTCCAGCGAAACCCTGATGGGCCGCATCACCGGCTAGGTAGGCAGTCAGTCGCGATTTTCTTGCTATCCCTTCTTTCGGATATAAAAGACGAGCTGGAATGCAAGACTTCGGTTCGGTGCCAGGAAACCTTGCTATTGATCCACGCGAGCAGTGCAACATACATGGACAGTATCCAAGGCGGCCACAGTATGCCGTTTATTATTGATTTGGGTTGGAATCCGAATCGATCCCCGAGAATGGCGAAATTCATCCATATTCTCACTGCCTAAATCAGAGACATAACTGGCACACGTCATCTTGAAAACTCTTACCCTTACCCTCACCCGGCCGGACGACTGTCACCTTCATTTGCGTGACGGCGAGCAAATGCGCGCAGTTCTGCCGGATACGGCACGGCGCTTCGCCCGCGCCATTATCATGCCCAACCTCAAACCGCCGGTAATCACAGTAGAAATGGCGCTGGCATACCGCGGGCATATCCTTGCCGCGCTGCCGCCGGGCATGCGCTTCGAACCTCTGATGACACTCTACCTTACCGACAACACTGCATCTTCCGAAATTTTCGAAGGCAGGAGAAACGGTACAATACATGGCGTGAAATATTATCCGGCCGGCGCCACGACAAACTCCGCTGCTGGCGTTACTGACATTGCCAGATGTTACGGGACGCTGGCGGCAATGGAAGAGGCGGGTATGCCACTGCTCGTGCATGGAGAGGTAACTGATCTGGCGGTAGATGTGTTCGACAGGGAAAAGTCCTTTCTCGACAGGGTATTAATGCCTCTTACGCAACGGTTCCCGCAATTGCGGATCGTGTTCGAGCACATCACTACCCAGGAAGCGGTGGCGTTCGTTACCGGCGCACGGGCCCATATTGCAGCCACGATTACCGCCCATCATATGCTGCTTAACCGAAACGCCATGTTCCAGGGCGGCATCCGACCACACCACTACTGTCTCCCGGTGCTGAAACGTGAAACCCATCGCCAGAAACTGGTCGAAGCCGCCACCAGCGGAAACCCGAAGTTTTTTCTGGGCACCGATAGCGCGCCTCATCCCCGGTCTGCCAAGGAAAGTACCTGCGGCTGCGCAGGCATCTACACCGCTCATGCGGCGATTGAACTCTATGCGGAAGCCTTCGAACAAGCGGGGGCGCTGGACAAGCTGGAAGCCTTCGCCAGCTTCCATGGCGCGGATTTCTATAAGCTGCCGCGCAACAAGGACAGTATTATGCTGAAGAAAGAAAGCTGGAGCGTGCCGTCGCAGCTGGGTTTTGGAAACGAAGCATTGGTCCCCCTGCGCGCGGGGGAAAGCCTGGCATGGAAATTAATCGGTTAAAGTGCAAGGTGCGGATTACGCCCGAGTTGTATCAATCCGCATTTTCCCCATATCGTCTTCGGAAACGTGGCAATTCTTGAAACCCCCTTATCTCCCTTGTTTTTGAAACTTCCTTGAGCATGACGCCCGGCGCTCTCACCCTTCTGAAGGATATCTTCGGCTATCCCGCTTTTCGTGGTCGGCAGGCCGAGGTGATCACGCATGTTGCCGGAGGCGGGGATTGCCTCGTATTGATGCCGACCGGGGGCGGAAAATCGTTGTGCTATCAGATTCCGGCGTTATTGCGCGACGGTGTCGCGGTAGTAGTTTCGCCGCTGATTGCGCTTATGCAGAATCAGGTAGCAGCGCTGCATGAAGCCGGAGTGCGCGCGGCGTTTCTCAATTCCTCCCTGCCACAGACGGAAGCGGCCATAGTCGAGCGAGGCATGCTCGCCGGCACATACGATCTGGTCTATGTGGCGCCGGAGAGGCTGTTGACACCGCGCTTTCTCGATCTTCTGGCGCGCACGCCGCTTTCCCTGTTCGCCATCGATGAGGCGCACTGCGTGTCTCAATGGGGCCATGATTTCCGCCCCGAATACATCCAGCTTTCAATCCTGCATGAACGATTTCCCAACATACCACGTATTGCCCTGACAGCCACCGCGGATAGCGTGACGCGCGAGGAAATCATCCGGCGTCTTGGCCTCGATGGCGCCGAAATTTTTATTTCGAGTTTTGACCGCCCCAACATTCGCTATCAGATCGTGGACAAAATAAACGGCAAGGCCCAGTTAATCGCTTTTATCCGCGCTGAGCATGATGGCGACGCCGGTATCGTCTATTGCCTGTCGCGCAGGAAAGTCGAGGAAACAGCGGCTTGGCTGGTCGAAAAGGGTATACGTGCCCTTCCGTACCATGCCGGCATGAGTGCGCCGGATCGCAGCCGCAACCAGGAAGAATTTCTGCGCGAAGAGGGCATTGTCATGGTCGCCACCATTGCATTCGGGATGGGCATAGACAAGCCGGATGTGCGCTTCGTGGCGCATCTCGATCTGCCCAAGAGCGTGGAAGCCTATTATCAGGAAACCGGCCGGGCCGGGCGCGACGGTCAAGCCGCCAGCGCATGGATGGCTTACGGCTTGGGCGATGTGGTACAGCAGCGGCGGATGATAGAGGATTCCCCAGCGGAAGCACAATTCAAACGCAGCGCTTCGGCCAAACTCGATGCGCTGCTGGCACTGTGCGAAGCCACCACCTGCCGTCGTGCGCGCCTGCTCGAGTATTTTGGCGAAGTGCCAGCCAGTGTCGCTTGCGGCAATTGCGATGTCTGCCTCGATCCGCCACAGGTGTGGGACGGGACGGTGGCCGCACAGAAGGCGCTGTCGTGTGCATTTCGCACCGGCCAGCGCTTTGGTGCCGGGCATCTGATTGACGTGCTGCGCGGCAACGATACCGCGCGCGTGAGGCAATGGGCTCACGACAGGGTCAGCACCTTCGGTATTGGCAAGGAATTGGATGAAAAAGCCTGGCGAGCAGTATTCCGCCAACTGGCGGCGCTCGGCTTGCTCACCGCAGACAGTGAAGGTCATGGTTCGCTGCGTCTTGCCGCAGCCAGCCGCGCAGTGCTGACTGGAAATCAAACGGTGCGCCTGCGCCTGCAACCAGAGCGAAAGAAGGCTACGGCCAAGACCAAGGCGGCGCGTGAAGATAAAACCGCCACGCTTGACCTCGCGGCACGTGCGCTATGGGCGCGCCTGCGCGCATGGCGCACCGAAGCTGCAAAGACGCATGGCGTTCCCGCTTATGTGGTGTTTCACGATACAACACTGGCAGAATTGGTACGCCTGCATCCAAAGACGGAAAATGAACTGCGCGAAGTGCCCGGTATCGGCGCAAGAAAACTGGAGAGTTACGGCGACGATCTGCTTATGATTCTTCGAAGTTGAGAAAAAAGATAAGAGCACTGCACCGACACCCCCTTGCGCCAAGAAAGCAGGGCAAGTTGTGTAGTTCTGGTTCAGCCAGGATCGCATCACCATTCAAAAAGGGAAATAAAAATGCGCAGCCTGCTTATCGCGTTGTTGTGTGCATGCCTTGGCGCCTGTGCATTCCAGCCCTTGACCAGAGGCAATCCCCTCGCCGCCCTAGATGAAAAAATTGCTACCGATACCGTCAACCAGCTTGCGCGGCTCTATCCACCGGCCAAAACGCAATTCCGCCTGGTCGTCTCCGACCCCGAGAGTTTTGGGGCGCTGCTGGCGAACCGGCTGCGCGCAAAAGGGTATGCGCTGTCTGAAAAGGCCGAAAGACCCCGGATCATGCCGCCGAATACCTTTGGCGCGGTATCTTCGCCAAAACCAGCAGACGACAGCAACATGCCCGCACAATCACTCGCGACCGAACCAGGTATCGAGTTGCGCTACGTACTCAACCATTCGGGCAGAGATTTTTCCCGTATCACAATGGTAATCGGCCGCGCCGTGCTGGCGCGCGCCTACCTGATCGAAAATGGCGCCATCACTCCAGTCGGGGCCTGGACGTTCAAAGAGTAGCGCTGGGATCTTGATAGGGTTGTGAAGCAGGAATGCAAGATCATCCGTTTAAAGGCTTATTTTTCCCTGTCATGCTTGCAATCACGTCAATCAAGGCACGCAATTCGAAGGGCTTGGAGAGATGCTTCTGAAAACCGGCGTTGATCGCTCTTATTTTATCTTCCGCGCGATTGAATGCGGTAAGCGCAACGGCAGGGGTTTGCCCGCCGGTATGCGCAGGCAGATTCCTTACTTCGCGAATGAATTGGTAGCCATCCACCCGGGGCATGCCGATGTCACTGACGATGACATCCGGCCTGTATATTTGCACCTGTTCCAATCCGTCGGCAGCGTTGCCAGCCGCAATCACACAGGCGTGGTTGAGAGTCAGCATGAGCCTGGTCAACTCCAGCGCATCCGGCTCGTCATCCACGATCAGTATTTTCACTCCGAAAAGTGTAGGATCTTTGCTATCCATTCATAACCTTTTTTGTGAGGCGATACAGATGATTCCATTCCTGTCGACACGTGCCAAGTATATGCACACCATGGGCTATTAAACCCGTTTGTATATTTGCATTTAATTCTGGAGGGCACCGTGCGCTTAGCCACATAGCGAGTGCTCTTCATGAACAATCGGCCAGAACAGAAGCATTTTCCAAAACATTGCGCATCATGATAGTTGACGACAACAAGGACGCCGCTCCTATGCTATCGATGTTATTGGACGCCGCAGGGCATGAGGCGTTGACCGAGCATAACCCCACACATTTCTATTGACCTAGATAATCCGCCAGGACGCGAGATGATGGCGAGGCAGGTTGCGAGACAGTTTTGCCGGTTGAGAGTAGTCCATAGCTTGGTCTATGGACGCCGCGCAGGTAGCGAAAATGGCTGCAAACTGACCGCCAGCACTCGCGTAGGCTCGCAGAGCCGCCTGATGAATTATCTGGATTGGATATTGATGCGACAGAATCAATGAGGGCTTCTTTGACATCGCAACATAAGAAAAGTGGTCTCGCTGCATTGACCGTGGCGGCAGTAGGGATCGTTTATGGCGATATAGGCACAAGCCCCCTCTACACCATGAAAGAGGTATTCTCCGAAAAACATGGTCTTGTTCTCAATACCCCCAATTTATTAGGTGTCGTCTCGCTGATTGTCTGGGGCCTCATTCTCATCATATCCCTCAAGTACGTCACCCTCATCCTGCGCGCGGATAATCGGGAAGAGGGCGGCATCATGGCGCTGATGGCACTGGCGCTATCTTCAGTGGGCAAGGCGTCGCGCTGGTATTTCCCGGTAACAGTGATAGGCTTGTTTGGCGCAACGCTGTTCTATGGTGACAGCGTCATTACCCCGGCGATTTCGGTACTCTCTGCAATTGAGGGTCTGGAAGTCGCTACGCCAGTATTGAAACCCTATGTCGTGCCGCTCACTGTAGCCATTCTGGTAGGGCTGTATGCGCTGCAATCCAGAGGTACTGCCGGCATAGGCAGCTTGTTCGGTCCGATCATGCTCGTCTGGTTTTTTACGCTGGCTGCCATGGGTATTGTCAATATCGTTCAAGCGCCGGAAGTTCTGGTTGCGCTCAATCCGTGGCACGCAATCATTTTTTTGAATGACAATCGCTTGATCGCCTTTATTGCCCTGGGTGCGGTGGTCCTGGCTTTTACCGGCGCGGAGGCCTTGTATGCCGATATGGGCCACTTCGGTGCCAAGCCTATACGGCTGGCATGGTTTTCCATCGTATTTCCGGCGCTGGCACTTAATTATCTGGGGCAGGGTGGATTATTGCTGTCCAATCCAGGCGCCGTGAGCAACCCCTTTTTTCACCAACTGGGTGCCTGGAGTACCTATCCCTTGGTTATCCTATCGACAATCGCAACCGTCATTGCTTCGCAAGCGACGATTTCAGGCACCTTCTCGATGACCAGGCAAGCCATAGCACTTGGCTTCCTGCCCCGGATGAAGATCGTGCACACCTCAGCCATGCAGATCGGCCAAATCTATATCCCGATTGTTAACTGGCTGCAACTGACTGCCGTATTAATTGCCGTGACAGGATTCGGCTCATCTTCCAATTTGGCCGCAGCGTATGGAATCGCCGTCACTGCAACCATGCTCGTAACGACGATATTGACCTTCTTTGTCCTGCGCTACCGCTGGAAATATAACCTTGCTTTAACCATGCTTGGCACGGGTTTCTTTCTTGTGATCGATCTTGCATTTTTCTCTGCCAACACGCTCAAAATATTACATGGCGGATGGTTCCCGCTACTGTTGGGACTTTTCCTGTTCGCCATCATGCTGACCTGGAAGCAGGGACGCCAACTGGTTTTTGAGAACCTGAACAAACATGCCATCCCTCTCAAGGATTTTTTGCAGTCACTCTTCAAAACGCCGCCAATGCGCGTGCCTGGCACCGCGATCTTCCTGCATGGTGATATCGATGGCGTCCCCCACGCACTGCTGCATAACTTGGCACATAACAAGGTATTGCATGAGCGCGTGGTGTTTCTGACGGTACGTATGGTTGAAGTTCCCTGGATGCCTATATCCGAACGGGTACAAATAGAAGAGCTTGGCAATCAGTGTTACCAGATCATTATTCAATACGGCTTTAAAGATGAGCCGCACGTTCCACAAGCATTGGAGCTATGCAAGCAATATGGCCTGGAGTTCGAGATACTGGCCACGTCGTTCTTCATCGCACGCCAAACCATTCTCTCGAGTCCAGGGACGGGAATGGCCCGATGGCGGGAGCATCTCTTTATCGGTATGTCGCGTATTGCTCGTGGCGCAGCGGATTACTATCAAATCCCACCTAACCGTGTAATTGAGCTGGGAACTCAGGTCGAGATTTAAGCGTAGGTAGAGGTATTATCCCTTTTTTTGAAGGCCAATAGCTATTCTATTGGCCGAAAAAGCGGTGAAATATGAACCAGCCAGACGCTCTTTCAGCCGATTTCCTTTAAGTCCAACAGGTTGCCAGGATAAGGATTTTTATGCAAATGAGGCTACTGCCATCATAATCACCGCAAGCGCCATCACAGCTGTCGCAAGCCAACCGAGTATCTGGAGGCGAGATGTGACTATAAACTTTCCCATTATTTCCGGTTTCGCGGCCATTGACATCATTATTGCCATGATGGGCACCGCAATAACGCCATTGATGACGGCACTCCAGAACAGTGCTTTGATTGGGTCGATGGAAGTGAAGTTGAGCATCACGCCTAAAAGCGTTGCGGCGATCAGGATCATATAAAAACCCGTGGCCTCCAGGAGCTTGCGGCCCAAGCCAATACGCCATCTGAAGGATTCCGCTACGGCATAGGCAGCCGAGCCTGCGAGAACCGGCACGGCAAGCAATCCGGTACCTACTATGCCTGCCGAAAATAACAAAAACGCATATTCACCTGCTATGGGACGCAGCGCTTCCGCCGCCTGTGCAGACGTCTGGATATCCTTGACACCATGTTGATGCAAGGTGACCGCTGCCGTCAGCATGATGAAAAACGCGATCAGGTTGGAAAATCCCATCCCGATGTAAGTATCCACCTTGATACGCTGAAGATGATCGCGCGCCTGCTCGGGTGCGTCCTTAAGCGGCTTCTCACCTTTTGAGGCCCGTTGTTCCTCTACTTCCTGCGAAGCTTGCCAGAAAAATAGATAGGGACTGATGGTGGTACCGAACACAGCAACAACCGCCACCACATAATCAGTTTCGAAAGAGATGGACGGGATGATTATGCTGCGAAAGACGTCACCCCAAGGAACCTCGACGGCGAAAACCGTGGCGACATAAGCAAAAAGCGACAGCGTCAATAATTTTAATATCGACGCATATCGTGGAAACGGTATGAAAACCTGAAGCACAAGGGACACCACGGCGAACGCCACCCCATACAGATGCGCCGGCCCACCGATCAGGAGCTTGAGTGCTGCAGCCATTGCGCCGATATCGGCAGCAATGTTGATTGTGTTTGCGATCACAAGCAAGCAGACGAGACCGTGCAGGACCCATGGCGAATAATGCTCGCGAATATTGGCTGCAAGCCCATTACCGGTAACTCGTCCAATGCGGGCGCTGACAATCTGGATGCCCACCATAAGGGGGAAAGTCAAGAATGTCGTCCACAGCATCGAATAGCCGAATCCGGCTCCCACTTGCGAGTAGGTAGCAATTCCGCTCGGATCGTCATCCGCTGCGCCGGTGATAAGCCCGGGGCCCAATTTTTTCCAGACCGGGCCGTTATGTAAAACGGAAGTCTCTTCCTCCTTCATGCAGGTTCTCTCGAAGTCGTCGGCCTCTATCGCTCCCGTATGCCTGACAACGAATGGCTGCGCCATTGCGCCAAGCTTGAACTTCGAAGAATGGATCTTTATTTGAAAAAGATAAAGCTCGCCTTTTCGGCACGTTCCCGCCTGAACCGCCTGCCTGAACCACCTGACTAGGCGTGGATATTACCAGTGTCTCTTTGCACGGTTCCAGCGATACAGCAGACGGGCAAACAGATTGTACGCCAATTGCGTAAGTTGCCTGAACATCGGTAAACGCAATAACGCGGCCAACCAGCGCTGACCCGGCGTCTGTGACCACAGACGGGCGAACGCATCGGCGCCTACGCTGAGCTTGCCATCCGCACTCCTGACGTGGAGCCGCTCCCGCACCTGCTCCAGCGACGCGCCTATCTCCTCTACCGCTTCCGGATGAGCATGTACATCGATCCACTGGATGTCCTTGATACCGCACGCTTCCATACGCTTGCGCTGATCCTTGATCCCCGCATTACAAACGGGGCATGCGCTGTTGTAATAGACCTTGCTGGACATTTTCCTCGACCCCATCTATTTCAAACGAAATAGAAACAGAGCCACCTTGAACGCACGCGTCCCGGCTCACTCACAGCGATAGACAACACCCAGGACCGTGGTGTTTGATGTGCCTTTGCTGCCCCATGCGTTGGTATTACTGGAGTCTTGCACCCAAACGTAGTTTCCGCCCATTTTAGATGCCTTGTTACGCAGGTCGTTTCGGGCGCCGATGAGCAGATTTTCGTTTGATGTATAGTCACCGGTAAACCAATTACCCTGAGAGCCGACAACGTCGCCAAGCGCTTTGCAATTGCCGGTTGGTTTTTCAGTCAGAAGCTCAACGGACCTTCCTTCCGGCGTCGGCGAAATCGCTGAACAACCAACAAGAAGAAGAACCGATACCGCGACACCTGTTTTCATGATCATTTTTTCTCCCCTATACGATATTTTTGGTCTTTTGATCATCGTTCGCTGAAACATAGAGTCGCTTATCAGGCAGTTGTAGAGAAGATTTCAGGGTTCCCGTTTGCGCCTGTTTGGAACCGGCTCATAAACAATTTTGAAAAGAAGATTGCAGGTTTCAAGCGTAGTACAAATTCAACCGAGTAATGGCCACCAAAGGCTCCCGATGGTAAGAGATGTAATTCACACTTTTGGACTATGCATGTGATTATGCATGTTTCGGCCCAAACATGATAATGCCCATGCCCGCAAGCGCCACCAGAGACCCTGCCACGTCCCATGCCGTTGGCCTGATACCGTCGACAGCCCAGAGCCAGAGGATCGCAACAAAAATATAGACACCTCCATACGCGGCGTAGGTACGGCCTGCAGCTGTGGGGTGGAGAGTGAGCAGCCATGCGAACAACGCGAGGCTTACGGCAGCGGGTATCAGCAACCAGGCACTCTGGCCCTGATTGAGCCAGAGATAAGGCAGATAGCAGCCTATAATCTCGGCAACAGCCGTAGCCAGGAAAAGAAAAAGGACTTTTAGCTCAAACATATCGGCACCTCAACAATTACATCCGAACGATACCTCTTGCAAACAGAACGTATAAGCTGATCACGGTGCAATGCGCACATTCGAAGTGATGAATAATGCATAACACCGACTGGCGCAGTTTGCTATTTTTCTTTTACTCCCCTTTTGCATTCGCTTCTTGAACGGAACGCTTCCCTACCGCCTTGAAGAGTTCAGGTATGGCGATCGTATTCGACATGTTTGCAACAAAGTCCGGAATCAAACCGCCGGGATTCGTCAGCAGCGTGTAGGTTAGCCGTGTGCGCGTGCCGCCATCAAGCGGCGCCACAAGCCAGGAGCCTTCGTTAAGCTTGATACGCACGACCCCCTCGACCTCGGGTTGCACCTCGGGGACTGCCTCCCACTCAATCTTGAATACACCACTGTTTGAGGCCGTGCCGCGTGTCATCCTGACCCTGAGCAGATAGTCGCGATCACTTACGAATGGCGGCGCTATACGCGCGTAAGTGACAACCTGGCTATTTCCCTTGCGGCTGAGTACGCGTGACTCCTCTACATAAGGCATGAAATCCGGGTAATGCTCGAAGTCGCTGAGAACATTAAAAACAATCGCTGGCCGGACCTCCACCTCGGCAGTTGCCACGATTCTACGACCCTCATCCACATCTTTTACAAAAATGACCAGTTCGCTGGTGCGATGAGCCTCCGTCCAGTCCGGCCCAGGGCTTTTCACGTCGAGCGCCTGCGCAGGTATGGCAGCAAATACAGCGGCGGCGGCAAAAACAGCAATGCAGCGCATGGAACTCCCGATAAATATTGGGTTGACTGCTTCGTCATGTGTAAAGAGTGCTTCTATTCGGCATCCGGCCGGTCTTTGGTCAGGCGAATACTACGGAACCAACCGCCCGCCAGTACCGGCACATCCGTTTCCATTTTCAATTCAGGAACGCCTTCCAGTACCTCTTCAAATATAACATCGAGCCGTGTAACAATATGCTGAGACAGCAGATTCAGCGCTCTTCTCAGCCACGCGGTCTCACCCGGCTTGAGGAACTTGTCGAGTATCAGCACGTGGCCGCCCGGCTTCAGCACGCGCGCCGTCTCTCTCAAACATGAACGCGCATCGGGAACGATCGCCAGAATGAGATGCAACACCACATAGTCGAAGGAAGCGCTGGCAAATGGAAGCGCCATGCTGTCGCCACGAACGAGATTCAAATGCAGATTTCCGATCCGGGGTTTCGCGCGCTCCAGCATGGCGGCGGTAAGGTCCAGACCGGCATAAGCATGGCCTGGGGGGAGATAGGGCAAGTCGAGGCCCGTCCCAATACCGCTGATCAGGATGTTGAGACCACCTTGCCGGGGCTGTTGCGGTAGTTGTGCAAGACTCGCTGCACGCAGGCCGGTGCCTGCAGCCGCAAGAAAAGCGTCGTAAAGCGGGGCGATAATCGTGTAGGAATGACGCAAGGACATGAGAAATTTTCTTCCTAGCTTCGATTCCGCTTTCCAGCTGTAACAAGCTTGGCTGGCTTATCGGACCGCGCGGGCCTCTGCGGCAGGATGGCCTGAGTGCGATAGGCCCAAATAATCATGATTATTCCTGCAACAACCATCGGCAACGATAGCCATTGACCCATGCTGATACCAAGCGTCATTACCCCCATGAAGCCATCCTCCGGTTCGCGGAAAAATTCGGCGGCCGAACGAAATACACCGTAACCGATAAGAAACATGCCGGACACAGCTGCGACCGGCCTCGGTTTCGCCGAATAAATCCATACCAGCGCAAAAAAAGCCAGCCCCTCCAATGCAAACTCGTAGAGTTGCGAAGGATGACGCGGAAGGCTGTCCACATTAGGGAAGATCATGCCCCAGGCGACATCGGTCGGGCGTCCCCACAACTCGGCGTTTATGAAATTACCGATCCGGCCGGCGCCCAGGCCCAGCGGTACTAGCGGCGCAATGAAATCCGTTACGGCCAGCCACGGCAATTTATATTTTCGGGCCAGCAGCGCCATTGCGGATATTACGCCGAGAAAGCCGCCATGAAAGGACATTCCGCCCTGCCAAACCGCAAGGATCTCCAGCGGATGCTGTAGATAATAGCCGAACTGGTAAAATAATACATGACCCAGGCGGCCGCCCAATATCACGCCCAACACACCGTAAAACAGCATGTCGTCGAGCATGGCGCGTGTGAATACGCCTTGAGGGTTATGCTTGATGCGATGACGCCCCAGCAGGATGAACGACGCGAATCCGATGAGATACATAAGTCCGTACCATCGAATGGCAAGCGGCCCGAGATGGATGGCGATGGGGTCGAACTGCGGGTGAACGAGCATGGGCTTCCGCTTTTTTGAGGTAAAATAACTGTTGATTCGGCGAGCGGACAATATAGCCGCTTCATCAGCGATAGCGGCAAAGGCCGGTATCCAAAGCGTACCATATAAAATTTATTTGCCGGCTGTATGGATTCGGCTAGCCAGGATCACGAAACGCGCGGTTTCTCTCCGGGCAATAATTATACATACGGCCAATCGCTATTAACCGCAGAGGACATATAAAAAGAAAGTGCTTCTTTTTATATCATCGATCAAGGCTAATCACTTCCGTTATGCTCCCCCGCGACTCGGGGGCTTTTCAAAGTTTATCAATATTCTCAAGGAGTATTCATGTCAGACAATCAACGCAGCCGCGCGATAACCCAGGGGGCACAGCGTTCCCCCAACCGCGCCATGCTGCGGGCGGTCGGCTTCGGCGATAAAGATTTCGACAAACCTATCGTCGGCGTGGCTAACGGTTTTTCCACCATTACCCCCTGCAACAAGGGACTGAACGAGTTAGCCCTTAATGCCGAGCGTGCATTGAAAGAAGCGGGGGCGATGCCGCAAATGTTCGGCACGATCACCGTATCCGATGGCATCTCCATGGGCACGGAAGGAATGAAGTACTCGCTGGTGTCGCGCGAAGTGATTGCGGACTCGATCGAGACAGCGGTGCAGGCAGAAAGCATGGATGGAGTCATTGCAATCGGGGGTTGCGACAAGAACATGCCGGGCGCAATGATTGCAATGGCGCGCATGAACGTTCCCGCCATTTTTGTGTACGGCGGAACCATCAAGCCCGGCCATTACAACGGCAGGGATCTCACCATTGTGAGCGCCTTCGAAGCTGTCGGACAGTATACGGCGCACAAGATAGACGAGAAGGAATTGCTCGAGGTGGAGCGCCGCGCCTGCCCCGGCGCCGGTTCTTGCGGCGGCATGTTTACCGCCAATACCATGTCGTCAGCCTTCGAAGCGATGGGAATGAGCCTGCCTTACTCTTCCACCATGGCGGCAGAGGATGACGAAAAGTACGTGAGTGCCGCCCGCTCTGCGGAAGTCCTGGTGGATGCCATCAGGAAGCAGATCCGCCCGCGCGACATCATCACGAGAAAATCGATCGAAAATGCCATCGCCGTGATTATGGCGGTGGGTGGCTCAACCAATGCCGTCCTGCATTTTCTGGCCATTGCCCATGCGGCGGAAGTAACGTTGACCATCGACGATTTTGAGCGCATGCGCGGCAAGGTGCCGGTGCTGTGCGATTTGAAGCCCTCGGGACGGTATGTCGCCACCGATCTGCATAAAGCGGGAGGCGTTCCCCAAGTAATGAAAATGTTGCTTGAACACGGCCTGTTACATGGCGATTGTGTAACCATAAGCGGCCAGACCGTGGCGGAAGTATTAAAGGATATCCCGTCGACGCCGCGCAAGGATCAGAATGTCATTCGGCAATGGGAAAATCCCATGTATGCGCAGGGTCACCTCGCCATACTCAAGGGTAATCTTGCTACCGAGGGCTGTGTAGCCAAAATCACCGGGGTGAAAACACCAAAAATTACCGGCCCGGCACGCGTATTCGAATCTGAAGAAACCTGTATGGCGGCCATTCTTGCACGGCAGATCCAGCCCGGCGACGTCGTCGTGATACGCTACGAAGGCCCCAAGGGAGGCCCTGGAATGCGCGAAATGCTTTCCCCCACCTCCGCCCTTATTGGAGAAGGTCTGGGAGATTCGGTCGGGCTCATCACCGATGGCCGCTTCTCCGGAGGCACTTATGGGATGGTGGTCGGCCACGTGGCACCTGAAGCTTTCGTGGGCGGCACTATCGCGCTGGTGCATGAAGGCGATTCCATTACCATCGACGCCGAACAGCGGCTGCTGCAACTCAACGTCTCCGGAGAAGAACTGTCACGGCGCCGCGCCGAATGGAAGCCGCCGCATCCGCGTTATACGCGCGGCGTCCTTGCTAAATATGCGAAATTGGTTTCGAGCGCCAGCCGGGGAGCAATAACAGATTAATCGCAAGCTTCTCCGCGTGGTCCAATCATGCTCAACCATCTCTCCGGTGAGACCAGTCCTTATCTGCTTCAACATGTGAACAACCCGGTGGACTGGTATCCCTGGGGAGAGGAAGCGCTGGCACTCGCTCGTGCGCAGAATAGGCCGATACTGCTCTCAATCGGCTACTCGGCCTGTCACTGGTGCCACGTCATGGCGCATGAATGTTTCGAAGACGCGCAAGTTGCCGCGGTGATGAACCAGCATTTCGTGAATATCAAGGTAGATCGCGAAGAGCGTCCTGATATCGACCAGATTTATCAGATAGCCCTTTACATGCTGACCCGGCGTAACGGCGGATGGCCGCTGACGCTATTTCTGACACCGGATCAGAAGCCATTCTTCGGCGGCACGTATTTTCCTAAAGCACCTCGGCACGGCCTGCCGGGTTTTCTCGATTTATTGCCGCGCGTGGCAGAGACATATCATGTCCGAGGTGAGGAGATCGAGCGGCAAGGCGAATCGCTGCTGAAGTCGTTTGCCAACATGCTTCCGTCAGGAAACCCGGAAGCACCGGCATTTTCGGAGCAATCGCTCGACCAGGCGCTGGCGGAGCTGGAAAACCGCTTCGATTCAGTCAATGGCGGCTTTGGGGATCCCCCAAAATTCCTCCACCCCACGGAACTGGAGTTTTGTTTGCGCCGCTACTTTGCCGCAGGGAATGCCCAAGCCTTGCACATGGCATCCTATACCCTGCAAAAGATGGCGGAGGGCGGCATCCATGATCAATTGGGCGGCGGCTTCTGCCGCTACAGCACCGATAAGTACTGGCATATTCCGCATTTCGAGAAGATGCTTTATGACAACGGACCATTACTGCGACTCTACGCCGATGCGTGGCTCGCCACCCATAATCCCCTGTTTGAACAGGTGGTGAAGGAAACAGCCGCATGGGTAATGCGGGAGATGCAGGGTGGAGGAACCATCGGCGGTGGTTATTACTCGACCTTGGATGCCGATTCCGAAAACGAGGAAGGCAAGTTCTACGTGTGGGACCGCGATGAGGTGGCGCAAACCGTGTCACCGGAAGAATATGCCGTGGTTGCGCCCTATTACGGCCTTTTGGATAACCCTAATTTCGAGCACAAGCACTGGAATCTGGAAATCGCACAGCCGCTTGCGGCCTTGGCCGTGAATGCCGGCATCAGCCGGGAGGAAGCGCAACAAAGGCTCGCATCGGCGCGGAGCAAACTTTTCCGCAAACGGGAATTGCGCGTGCATCCTGGCCGTGACGAAAAAATTCTCACCAGCTGGAACGGACTGATGATTAAGGGAATGGCGCGCTGCGGCCGTGTATTCGAGCGGGACGATTGGGTGCAATCAGCCGCCTGTGCGGTTGATTTCATTCGCTCCACGCTATGGAAAGACAGCCGCCTGCTTGCCACCTACAAGGATGGCAAGGCACATCTCAACGCATATCTCGACGATTATGCGTTTCTTTTGGATGGGCTGCTGGAACTGATGCAGGCTGAGTTTCGTCAAGCTGACCTGGAATTTGCCGTTGCGCTGGCAGAGGTGTTGCTGGAGCAATTCGAGGACAAGCAGGCGGGTGGTTTTTTCTTTACCAGCCATGATCACGAAAAACTGATATATCGTCCCAAACCTGCTCACGACAACGCTATGCCTTCAGGCAACGGCGTGGCAGCGCATGCTCTGCAGCGGTTAGGGCATCTGCTCGGAGAATTCCGCTATTTGCAGGCAGCAGAGCGCACGCTGGGCTTGTTCTATCCTGCCATTTCCAGCTACGCGAGTTCCTGTTGCAGCCTGCTGACGGCATTGGAGCTATCGCTGACGCCACCGCAAATCATCATCCTGCGCGGTCAGCGGCACGCGCTGGCAGAATGGAAAAATGCGTTGCGGTGCATTTCCCCCTGCACCCTTGTATTTGCATTGCCTTTGGAACTAGTCGGGCTACCGCCGAGTCTGAATAAACCGGTAGCAACAAGTAGTGCTGTCAACGCCTGGGTCTGCCACGGCGTTAAATGCTTACCGGATATCTCTGACTTGCAGCAATTGCTGAGCGTCTGCAAAATGAGGTAAGATAGGTCCGCCTTTCTAAAATTAATCAACGGATAAAGGAGCGAGAGTATGAAAGCTGTCTGGATAGGAATGGTTGCGGCATCAGCCCTGTTAATGGTGGGCACCGCGCAAGCAAACGCGGACCTGGCAAAAAGTAGTGGCTGCCTGAATTGCCACACGGTGGACAAAAAACTGGTTGGACCTGCGTTAAAGGATATCGCCGCCAAGTATAAAGCTGACCCGGCTGCCGCAGACAAGCTGGCAGTGAAAATACAGAAGGGAAGCCAGGGAGTCTGGGGTCCGATTCCAATGCCGCCGAATTCAAAGGTTAATGATGCCGATGCCAAAACTCTGGCACAGTTTATTCTGTCGCTCAAATAAACCCGGGTTGAGTTAAAAAAAGCCGGCGCTTGATGTGCCGGCTTTTTTGTTTGCCATTGCGCAAAGCTGTGGCGTGGAGTAAAGATGCTTTCCTGCAATTTATTCCGAATTATAAAAAATGCTTTTGTGTGCTTGTTCATGGGTAACACATGAGCTGGTTCGCGTCCAACCTGCTGAGCGCATTCCTGATGCCGCCGTTCAGCGTTATTCTTTTAGGCGCTGCAGGGATTTTGCTTCTGAAACGTAGGCCGGAGTTAGGTAAGCTTATGGTATTTTCAGCGCTGATCTTGCTTTATTTGCTGTCCATTCCGTTCGTCGCCGAGGCCCTTCTGCAAAGACTGGAGACGCCGCCCGGACGCATTCCGTTTGATAACGATGTGCAGGCAATCGTGGTACTGGGTGGCGGCACATACTACCATGCGCCGGAATATGGCAGCGATACTGTCGGCCGCTATAGCCTGCAGCGCATACGCTACGCGGCGGAACTGCACCGCCGCACAGGCAAACCCATCCTGGCGACGGGCGGCACTCCGCTGGGAAGCAAATCATCCGAAGCGGCGCAAATGAAAGCGGTACTGGAAAAGGAGTTTCAGGTTCCGGTCAAGTGGACAGAAGGCGCTTCGCGAAACACCCGTGAAAATGCCTACAAGAGCTTCGCGATACTCAACAGGGACGAGATCAGGCGGATCGCACTCGTTACTCATGCCTGGCACATGCCGAGAGCGGCCAGGGAATTCGAACAGGCCGGCTTCAAGATTGTCCCTGCTGCGACTGCATACACTACCCGCTATAAAACGGATATATTCGCATTCATTCCCACGGCGGCCGCGCTGCAAAAAAGCAGCCTGTTCTTCCATGAAGTCATCGGCATAGCGTGGTATCGGCTGACGCTGGCTTCCGGGTAAACGTCGTTCTTCGAACGAAGCTGCGATTTACTCGTGCATGTTCGCAGTGCGCCGCAGTGCAATAAGCCAAGCGATCGCGTCGCTGATCAGCAACTTATGTTATTCGCTGTTGCCTGGAACCAGGATTAAAATAACATCTGGATACTTTTTGGAAAAACCAGCATGAAAACACGTATTAAATGGAACGATGGCATGAGTTTTCTGGCTGAATCCGGCAGCGGCCATGTCGTACTGATGGATGGGCCACCGGAAGCCGGCGGCAAAAATCTCGGGCCGCGTCCGATGGAAATGTTGCTGATGGGGACCGGCGGTTGCGCAGCTTTCGACGTGGTGCTGATTCTGCAGAAGAGCCGTCAGGATATCAGCGATTGCGTGGTGGAAATCGAGGCGGAACGGGCTCCACAAGAACCCAAGGTATTCACCCATATTCATTTCCATTTTATCCTGACCGGAAAAAAGCTGAATCCCCAGCAAGTAGAGCGGGCGATCACCCTTTCCGCAGAAAAATACTGCTCAGCTTCGATAATGCTGGGAAAAACGGCGAAACTGACACACGACTTTGAAATCGTGGAGAGCTGAAGAGCCTTCGTTAAACCTGAATGCCGCAGGTTGGAAGAGCAGTCGGAAGGGGTAGAGTGGGCCTCACCAAAAAGGTGAGGTTCATGAGCACAAAAACTCTTCCGGGTGATGGCGTTGAATTGATAAATGAGCTGAAAAATGAGCGGTCAACTGCGGGATGCAGGTTCAAGCCTTTGGTTCAAACCCAATATGCCGTTTTCGTCATCACTTTAGAACCCAGCTTCATCATCAGCTTCACAGGCATGGGCAAATCCACGCCACCCTGAGACATGGCGGCGGTAGCGTGACCCGCTTCGTCAATTTGCATTTGGGCGACGATGGCGCGGCTTTTCCCGTCGTTATGCGGCAAGCGTTTTAAATGTCCCGCCAGGTGGGATGTCACCTGGCGTTCGGTTTCCGCAAGAAAACCAAGGTTCCACTTATCGCCGAGAGTGCCCGCCAACGCGCCCATGGCGAGTGATCCACCATACCATAACGGATTCAACAGGCTCTTGCGCCCGCTTAATTCCGCAATACGCCGCTCGGTCCAGGCAAGATGTTCGGTTTCCTCGCGCGCCGCCTGCGCCAGGGTATGTTGCACCTCTACATTACGTGCAGTCAGCGCCTGTCCCTGATATAGCGCTTGCGCGCAAATTTCGCCGGTATGATTGATGCGCATCAGTGCGTTGGATTCACTTCTCTCCGAATCGCTCAATTCGACTTCGGGCAGCCCAGCCCCCGGGACGGGCCGCAGTGTTTGTGCCGGCGTCAACAGCGTGCGCAGTGCGTGATCGAAACCGATAATGAATTTATCCAGATTCGGCATGGTAGTCCTAAGCAAACGATACTAAATTAAATTCGAGAGGTTACATTCATCTGCCGCGCTATGAGCGTAACTGGATGCAACACTTCAATTACTGATCCGGCTTCGCGCAGCGCGCTTGCAACATGCATGGCACAACCCACATTTGATGTGGCGAGATAACGAGCCCCGCTTGCATTTACTGCGGCGATTTTATCATGCAGCAGCACTTTTGCCACCTCCGGCTGATCGAGAAAATAGGTCCCAGCGGCGCCGCAGCATTGATCGTTTCCAGCCAGCGGAGCAATCTCCGCGCCAGGAATGCGCGCGAGCAGCGCATAAGAAGAGGCGGAACTGCGCAACACATTGCGTAAACTACAGGGTTCGTGCACTGAGATTTTATGCGCCAATGGCGCTAGCGTTATGCCATCCCATCCCTCAGCTATTGCCAGAAACGCACTGATATCCATGACCTTGGCCGAAAACCGCTTGCTCGGCAGCATGTCCGCGGCGCGCCCATTCCCAGCTTCCCATTCTGCCGCAGACTCTTTTGAGCCTGGCGATGGGGACAAAATGGGATACTCCGCCAACTGCACGCCGCAACCCGACGCCGTGCTGATAATCGCCTCCAGATTCAGCCCATCGAAAGCACCGATGTTCCGATGCGCAAGTTGCGCCGCCGTTTGCCTGTCACCGCTATGCTGGTGCAAGGCACCACAGCAGGTCTGCGCGGGCGGCACATGCACCGCGTAACCCAAACGATTGAGGACGACTATTGTCGCGTTGAGCGTTGCAATATCCGTCAGTCGTGCCACGCAACCGAGGAACAGGCCGACTTCTCCGCGCGGCTGTCCGGTAGCGGGATAAACTGCTTGCCATGATCCCGAGAAATTTGACCCACCGGACAAAGAGTAGGGTTTTTCGATGCGCGGCAACTGCGCTTCCAGCAAAATCAGCTTCGTTTTTCCCCGTAAACCGGACTTACGCAACAGCTTCTGCATACCGCTTCGCTGATAAAAACGTAAGAGGGGACGCAACGTATCGATACGCGTGGGTTTGCCGATTATTTCATGCTCTACCCACCGGCGAAACCAGGATTTTGGGGTCTGTGTACTTCCTACCAGCGGTTTGGATGGGGATGCCATCATCGCACGGGTCCCGTCTATCAGTTGTCCAAAACGCACATGGTTGGGACATGCGGACTCGCAGGCGCGGCAGGTGAGACACCGGTCAATGTGCAGCGCAAAGCGCTCGTTCATTGGAATACGCCCGCCGGCAACCCCGCTCATCAGAGCGATGCGCCCTCGAGGCGAGTCAGCTTCCGATTGTGTTACGCGATAGGTGGGGCAATGCGGCAGGCATAGACCGCATGCAACACAACGGTTGGCTTCGGCGATCAGCGAATCCAGAGAAAAATCGGACGGAAGATCAGTGGGTTTCATGATCGCATCGACCCAAAAAAGGCCGTAGACACATTTTTCATGTTTTTGCTGGCGCTGCTGACATTCGGAGAGTCTAGCAGCCTGTCGGACTTAAAGGAAATCGGTTGCAAAAGCGTCTGGCTGTTTCATATTTTGCCGCTTTCTCAGCCAATAGAACAACTATTGGCCCTCAAAATCTGTCCTCACCCAGTCACTTTTTCGCTGCGATTCTTCAAGTCCGACAGGCTGCCAGCCCCTTAGTTAATAAGACAGGTGAAGGATAGCGATACCGGATTCTTTCATGGCTGGAAGCATCCGCTGGAAGAGTATCCTGCCGGAAATTGTTCAGTTTCGGGAAGGGCCGATGCTTATCAGGCATCAATTACTGGAGAGAGCACGTGGTTTAGGACAACAAAACCACGCTACAATTTCCGGACCTCCATTTTTGATACACTGCCCCTATCTTGGAAGCATTTTTTACCTCCACCGTGCTGGTAGCGCTGGCTGAGATCGGCGACAAGACTCAGCTTCTTTCATTTGTACTTGCAGCCAAGCTACGGCAGCCCTACCCGATAATGGCCGGTATCTTCGTGGCCACGCTATTCAACCATGCGCTCGCGGCGTCGGTCGGCGCATGGCTGGCGAGCCTGATCTCCCCCCAATTTCTCGGCTGGGTCGTCGGGCTATCGTTCATCGGATGCGGGCTTTGGGCGCTCAAGCCAGATGCACTGGAAGGGAATCCGCGCTTTTTTAGCACTGGGGCATTTGTCACCACGCTAATTGCTTTCTTTCTGGCGGAGATGGGAGACAAGACGCAACTGGCAACAGTGGCATTGGCCGCCCGCTATGATGCGCTGATAGCGGTTGTGTTGGGAACCACGCTTGGCATGATGCTTGCTAACGCACCGGCCGTCTGGATGGGCAAGGTACTTGCGGATCGCATCAATATGACAATGATGCGATGGTTCGCGGCTGCGTCATTTTTGCTGCTGGGAATATGGTCACTGGCGGGCGGGGCAGCACCTCATTGACGTACCATTGACATATTAATCCGGTCCGGTAATTCCGTATATGTAACGTTCGAGCTGATGAATGACGAACTCGCGTCCGGAAATGGCGTCCTTGACCAGATCGCCGATGGAAACAATACCGACCACTGCATTGTTTTCAAGTACGGGCAGGTGCCGTACCCGTATCGCGGTAACCAATGCCATGCAGTCTTCTGCCGAATAGTCGGGGGTTACATATGCCACTTGCGAAGTCATGATTTCCTTAACCGGGATATCTTTCGCGGATCTATCCAGCAGGTATGCCTTACGCGCATAATCTCTTTCAGTAAAGATACCGGCCAGTTTTCCATCCTGTAGCACCAGCAATGCACCGATGTTTTGTGCAGCCATCAATTGCATGGCGTCGTATACGGATTTGTCCGGCTCGATGCTCGCATATTCGAACCCCTTGCCCTGCAGTAATTGCCTCACGGTCGCCACGACATATTCCCCTATCCGAGTTTCGAATGTTCAAAAACTTCTTTATCAGTTGAGTTAACCTAAATCCGGCAGTCGGACGGGGTGAAGTGTACGGTTTTTGGGGTGCAGGGCAAGGCGCAACGACGCGGAATAGTCGTTCCATTCCAAGAAGTTGCAACGCAGCCATGTGCCCCAAAAACTGTGCAATTCACCCCGTAGCGCCCTCACCCGGAAGGTGAGCGTCAAATAATATGAAATATTGTTATTAATCATAACACTGATCTATCAAATGAGCGGTCAACTACCGGATTTAGGTTTAATCATAGCATGCGAGGGGAAAAACCTGGGGCTGCTTCCCTACTTCAAATAGTCCACTGGGTTGCAGACAAGATAGCCCCTGTTATTCGCAACCGCAGCGTTCCAGCCTCAGCGCGCATGCGCTACAACATACGGCTTTTATCCCCGCTGCCGAATCCGATCAGTGACTGGTGGATATGCTTGCCGAATGCGATGACTTTGAACAGCTCACCCATTTCTGCCGGGCTCACCAGCTTTTGCAACTGGTTCGTCAGCGGTAGATAGTCCCTGGTGTTCTCCGCTCGGGTTTGCGCCAGAATCTCGGTTACCCCGCAGTTGATGAGAAAATATGCCTGGGTTGTATAACCCCGCAACTCCAGCCCTGAACCGATAGCGGCGCTGGCGACAGAGCTGAAATCAACATGGCTGGTGATGTCCTGCAAACCCGGCAGATAAAAAGGATCGTCGTGGGCTAGATGGCGATAATGACACATCAGTGTGCCGCAAGCTCGCTGGGGATGGTAATACTCATTACGTCCGAAACCATAGTCAATCAATATGATTGCACCCCGTTGCAAAACAGCGGCAAGGCTATGCATGAAATGGCGCGCGGAAAGATTGATCTCGCTGACATACTCGCTGATATCGTTGCCAACACCACGGTTGACGTCGCCACTCGCAGCATCCGCCTGAGGATTCAATTCACGAGCAGTCTCAAAAAGGACTCCCTCTACAAGAGGACGATCGCTCCATGCAAAATCGTCCCCTTTTATCATCACGCCACGCTCGAACAGATCAGCTCCATGCCAGGCAACCAGATGTACCGGCATGGCGTCGAGTACCTCATTGGCAAGTATCAGCCCATCGAATGCGGGAGGCAAATGTTCCAGCCAGGCAACTCGCGGCGCGAGATGCGGCGCGAATCTCTCAAATAATTCCCGCTGTCGCTGTTGTAGTTCTGCACTGACTTCAAGAATAAAATACCGGCGGGGCAAGCTGCCGAGTTTTTCCAGTTCAAGCAGTAAATCGAGCGCGAGTTTGCCCGTACCCGCCCCGAATTCGAGAATATCCGCATGATCATCCACGAGTTCAAGAACCTGCGCAGCCTGCCGCGCCAGGGTTCTACCGAATAACGCAGAAATTTCCGGGGCGGTGACAAAATCTCCCGCTTCGCCGAATTTTGCCGCACCCCCGCTGTAATAACCCATGCCCGGTACGTATAAGACTAATCTCATGTAATGTTCGAATGAAATCCAGCCGCCAGCGGCAGCAAGTTCGGCATGGATGAGTTCTTTCAAGGCACGGCTGTGCCGGAGAGCCGCTTCGCTCGGTATAGGGAGTGCCGGTAGTGGCTGCATTGGCTCTATGCTACTCTGTAATATAAGATCGTCTATCAAATGGAGGCATCGTCTTTCTCGCTAGCGGGAATCCAGCGATCTTCTGTAAGCTCTATTTGAGAGCCGCTATGAATGATAAAAATTGAATCGATTCGTAAGTGTAGAGGAGATAGCGATGCAAGGGAAAGTGATACTCGTCACGGGGGGCGCCAGACGCGTGGGTGCGGCCACCTGTCGCAGATTGCATGCGCAGGGCGCAAATCTGCTGGTGCATTACCGCGCATCGGAGGCAGCCGCTCGGGCCTTGCAGACCGAACTTAATCAGGCACGGCCCGGCTCGGTGGCGCTGGCTCAGGCCGACCTGCTAGATATCGGGCGGCTGCCCGACTTGATCGACGAGACCATAAAGCATTTCGGAAAACTCGACGCACTTGTCAACAACGCTTCCAGCTTTTTCCCTACTCCTCCGGGAGAAATCACGGAGAACATGTGGAATGATCTGATCGGCACCAATCTGAAGGTCCCTCTGTTTCTGTCGCAGGCGGCGGCGCCGCAACTCAGGGAACATCATGGCTGCATCGTCAATATTGTCGATATTCACGAGAAATGGCCGCTGAAAGGATACGTGGTGTACAACGCTGCAAAGGGCGGCTTGGCCTCGCTTACCCGATCGCTCGCGCTGGAGCTTGCGCCCGAAGTCCGGGTAAATGGCGTTTCTCCCGGTCCCATTCTATGGCCTGAAGAGGGCGAGTGGGCAGATGAAGCGTCTCGCCAGCACATCATCGGCAGGACACTGCTCAAGCGAACCGGTGAGCCGGATGACATCGCCAGAACGGTGGCTTTCCTGATTGCGGACGCGCCTTATATTACCGGCCAGATCATTGCCGTGGATGGAGGACGTAGCGTTAATCTGTAGGTAGAGACGAAGGCTGAGAGGAGGGTATAAAGCGCTTAAATCGGAACTTTCGATAATACATGGTTGGGGTAAGCGTAGCGCAACCCAACATCTAATCATCAGGCCAGCTTTTTTCTCAATATTTCGTTTACCTGTGCTGGGTTCGCCTTGCCTTTGGCGGCCTTCATCACCTGGCCGACGAGTGCATTAAAGGCTTTTTCCTTGCCGGATCTAAATTCTTCAACAGATTTCGAGTTGGCGGCAATAACCTCGGCGATGAGTTTGTCCAGTTCGCCTGAATCCGAGATCTGCTTCAATCCCTGCGATTTGATGATTTCGTCAACAAGGTTCTCGTTCGGCTCCGAATCATGGCGCTTCCACCCTCCAGCTTGCTCACCGGATTGGGTCCACATTTGTCTCAATACTTCCTTCCCGATCTTTCCCGAGATGGTGCCATCTTTGATACGCCCTAGAAGTTGCACGAGTTGTGCCGGAGACAGCGGGCAATCATCAAAGAGCTTTCCTTCATTATTGAGATAAGCGGATATTTCGCCCATTATCCAGTTTGCGCAGAGTTTTGGATCAGATGGAAGTTTATCTGCAACTGCGTCGAAGTACTCTGCAATCTCCCGATCGGCCGTCAGCGCCGCTGCGTCATAAGCAGAAAGTCCATAGTCGCGCTCGAGGCGCGTTCGCATTTGCTGTGGCAGTTCCGGTAGCCCGCTCTTCACTTCCGCAATCCAGCTTGCAGGGATTTCCAGCGGCAACAAGTCCGGATCGGGGAAATAACGGTAGTCCTGCGCATCTTCCTTGCTTCGCATGGCACGGGTTTCATCCTTTGCAGGATCGTAGAGGCGGGTTTGCTGATGGATGATGCCGCCATCTTCCAGGAGCGCTATCTGGCGTCGGGCCTCGTAATCGATAGCCTTCTCGAGAAAACGGAACGAGTTGAGGTTCTTTATTTCGCAGCGAGTGCCAAGCTTGTCCGACCCTTGTGGACGTACGGATACGTTGGCGTCGCAGCGAAAGGAACCCTCCTGCATATTGCCGTCGCAGATACCGATCCACCGTACTAGCGAATGCAATGTTTTGGCATACGCTACGGCTTCGGCGCTGCTGCGCATATCCGGTTCGGAAACGATCTCCAGCAGGGGGGTACCGGCACGATTGAGATCAATGCCCGTCATGCCGTGAAAATCCTCATGCAGGGACTTGCCCGCGTCTTCCTCCAGATGTGCCCGAGTAAGCCGTATCGTTTTCTCGCATTCCTTTCCATCTTGGGCAGACCGAATCCGGACCACGCCGCCTTCAACAACTGGCAGTTCATATTGACTAATCTGATAGCCTTTGGGGAGATCGGGATAGAAATAGTTCTTTCGGGCAAAAATTGACGGCGAATTGATTTTTCCCCCAACCGACAGACCCAGTTTGATTGCCCGCTCGACCGCGCCGCGATTCAATACCGGCAGCACGCCCGGCAGTGCCAAATCGACGGCGCAAGCTTCTGCGTTGGGTGCCGCGCCGAAGGCGGTCGAGGCGCCTGAAAATATTTTCGAGTGGGTCGAGAGCTGCGCATGGACTTCAAGACCGATAACGATTTCCCATTGCATTGCGAGAATTCCTTTTTGGAATAGTACTCATCCGGGCGTGCTACGAAAAATTGATCCCGGCGATAATCGGCACGATATACCAGCCGAACTTGTTATCCGAGGGTGGAAAGCAGGCCATCGCGGGTTTTGAACTGGATACCGGGCCAAGTCTGGAATGGTTAAATTCATCGTACTCTCACGGAGATGAAAGATGAAAGCCGTGCCCGATACAGGTCAGTACAGGCTCAATTTACCCTTTGGATGTGCCGGGCATCTGAAAATGCCAGTCGGTTGTCCGCTGGTATTGATGTGCCACATTCAGCATTTGCGCTTCCGTAAAATAATTGCCAACGATGTGTAATCCCACCGGCCGGTTTTTGTTGCCAAAACCCACCGGGATAGACATGCCGGGCAAGCCGGCCAGGTTGACGGCGATGGTGTAGGCATCGGATAAGTACATCTGCACCGGATCGCTGCTTTTCTCTCCGAGATCGAATGCTACCGTGGGCGAAGTCGGGCCCATGATGATGTCGCACTGCTTGAAAGCCTCGGCAAAATCCAGTGCTATCAGACGCCGGAGCTTCTGTGCCTGAATGTAGTATGCATCGTAATATCCATGTGACAACACATAAGTTCCGATTAAAATGCGGCGCTTCACCTCTGCGCCAAAACCCTGCGCGCGGCTTTTCCGGTACATATCATCGAGATCGATATACTCCGGGGCACGATAGCCGTAACGCACGCCATCGAACCGGGATAGATTGCTCGACGCTTCCGCCGGGGCCAGCACATAGTAAACGGGTACCGACAGCTTCGTATTGGGTAGCGATACTTCCACCGTTTTTGCGCCAAGCTTGCGATATTCCGCGATAGCGGCTTCCACCGCGCGCGCTACGTCATCGTTTATTTCCTTCACGAAATATTCTTTCGGCAGGCCGATACGCAACCCTTCGAGCGGCTTTTCCAGATCGCGCGTGTAATCTTCCACCTCGCGCTGCAAACTGGTCGAATCACGTGTATCGAATCCTGCCATGACATTCAGCATCAACGCCAGATCTTCTGCTGATTTTGCCATCGGTCCGCCCTGGTCGAGGCTGGAAGCAAAAGCAATCATACCGTAGCGCGAAACCAGTCCATAGGTGGGTTTGATCCCGGAAATGCCGCATAACGCGGCCGGCTGACGAATCGAACCGCCAGTATCCGTGCCCGTCGCGGCAGGGGCCATGCGTGCGGCAACCACACAAGCGGAACCCCCCGAACTGCCGCCCGGCACGGCTGTGATATCCCATGGATTCTTTACCGGCCCGTAATAGGAGGTTTCGTTGCTGGATCCCATGGCGAATTCATCCATGTTGGTTTTGCCGATATTCACCGCCCCTGCCGCATTGAAACGTTCAACCACGGCAGCATCGTAAGGGGAAATGAAATTGGACAACATTTTCGATCCGCAGGTAGTGAGCCACCCCTTGGTACAAAAAATATCCTTCTGGGCGATCGGAATACCGGTAAGCGGCTGGGCCCGGCCGGATGCGATAATCATATCCGCGGCACGCGCTTGAGTCAGGCTAGTCTCTTCATTGATGGTAATGAAGGCGTTGTAGCCTGGATTTAGCACCCGGGAACGCTTGAGGAATTCATCGGTCAATTCAACGCTGGAGATTTTTTTCGCGGCGAGGAGCGTGGAAAATTGCTTGAGGCTGGAGTTCAACATGTTATTCGCGGGGTGAAGCAAATCTTGCAAAAGATTACAAACGTGGAAGGAGAACTCAGGGGCGCGCCAGGTTTTACTCGATAACCTTTGGCACGAGGTAAAGACCCGCCTCTACCTGGGGCGCTATGGATTGAAACAACTCGCGCTGATCGACCTCCGTCACGATATCCGGGCGCAACCGTTGCATCAAATCCTGCGCATGGGACACAGGTTTTATGGTCGATGTATCCACCGCCTGCATCTGCTGGATCAGGTTGAAGATACCCGATAACTGAGCCAGCGCGGTACTCGCCTCATCCTCGCTGACTTCAATGCGCGCCAGGTTGGCGATGCGCTTTACCTCATCCAGAGACAGTGACATTGACCGCCAAATCCCTTATATTCAAATAGGTAATAGAGTATCATAGCCCGCCTGAGTGACGCATCCTTTTCCGCGCTTTATCATCGCCATCTGCAACGGATTTCGTAAACCATGCTTAATTTTATAAACAATAATGTATTGAAGGGTTATTTTTCGACCGATATGGCGATAGACCTGGGAACCGCCAATACGCTGATTTACGTACGCGGCCAGGGTATTGTATTAAATGAACCTTCCGTAGTAGCAATACGCCAGGATGGCGGCCCCAACGGCAAAAAAGTAATTCAGCAGGTAGGGCTGGCGGCCAAGCAGATGCTGGGACGGACCCCCGGTAATATCACCGCGATCCGTCCTATGAAGGACGGCGTTATCGCCGATTTCACCGTAACCGAACAGATGCTGAAGCACTTCATCAAGAAGGTAAATCCGCCGCGACTGTTTTCCGCCAATCCCCGCATTGTAATCTGCGTACCTTATGGATCCACTCAGGTGGAGCGTCGCGCCATTCGCGAAGCCGCTTACGGCGCCGGCGCACGCAAGGTCGAACTGATCGAGGAACCGATGGCGGCAGCGATCGGCGCCAACTTGCCGGTCGAGGAAGCGACTGGTTCGATGGTGGTTGATATCGGTGGCGGCACGACCGAAGTGGGCGTAATTTCACTCGGCGGCATCGTTTATTCAAATTCGGTACGCGTCGGAGGCGATAAGTTCGACGAGGCAATCATCAATTACATTCGCCGCAATTACGGCATGCTGATCGGTGAAGTTACCGCCGAACTGATCAAGAAGGAAATAGGATCCGCCTTCCCCGGCTCGGAAGTACGGGAAATGGAAGTCAAGGGACGAAATCTGGCAGAAGGAATTCCGCGCAGCTTCACTATTTCCAGCAACGAAATCCTCGAAGCGCTGACGGATCCGCTGAATAGTATCGTCAGCGCGGTCAAATCGGCGCTTGAGCATACGTTGCCTGAGCTGGGTGCGGATATCGCTGAAAAAGGCATGGTATTGACCGGTGGCGGGGCACTGCTAAGAGACATTGATCGCCTATTGATGGAAGAAACAGGGTTGTCGGTTATTATCGCTGAAGACCCACTCACCTGTGTAGTGCGGGGATCAGGTGTCGCTCTGGAAAATATGGATCAGTTGGTCGGCGTTTTTGCCAGTGACTAGCGGGTTTTCGAGGACGTCCGGTCGGGTCCCGGCCGAGCGCATATTGAATCGTCCATCGTGAAACCCGAGAGACATGACGGAAACGAATCCGCGGTTTTTCAGGCATGGTCCCAGTCTGCTGGCGCGGCTTGTTTTTTTTGTAATGCTGTCATTAGTGCTGATGGCCGTCGACGCCCGGTTTAAATATCTTCTCGAAATTCGCCAGGCCTTCTCTACCGTGGTCTATCCACTACAGAAACTAGCCAATGTACCGGGAACGATCTACGACAGCGTAAGCGAGCTTCTCTTTAGCGGGCATCTGGCCGACGAGAATATTCATCTCAAGCAGCAGCACCTTGTCGACCGGGGCCAACTCCAGCAGTTGAGCGCCCTGGAAGCTGAAAATGCCCAGTTGCGCAAGCTTCTGGAAGCCACGCAGCGGGTTGAAAGCAAAGCGGTGATGGCTGAAATCCTGCATGTACCGCGCGATCCGTTTAACCGTAAGGTTATGCTTGATAAAGGTAGCCAAAGCGGGGTCCAGCCAGGTCAGGTGGTGGTGGATGATATTGGCGTGGTGGGGCAGATTACACGCGACTATCCATGGGCATCCGAAGTCACGCTCATTACTGACAAGGATCATTCCGTGCCGGTGCAGGTAGTGCGTAACGGCCTTCGCTCAGTGATATCGGGCACGGGAAAGGATGCGATGCTTGAATTGCGTTACCTGGCTGTCAACACCGATATACAGGAAGGAGACTCCCTGGTTACTTCCGGAATAGATGGGGTTTATCCCCCTGGCCTTCCCGTCGCGGTGGTTTCAAAGATCGAACGCAATCCTACGTATGTCTTTGCCCGTGTTACCTGTACACCTGTCGCCGGAGTAGGTCATAACCGCCAGTTGTTGATATTGTCCACGCTGGCGCCCGTTACGGAAATTCCGGTGGAGGCGTTCGAATTGAAGCCCGAGGGCAGAAAGCGAGAAAAAGGTGGCATTCGCTAATCATCCCAAACATGAAATTCTGCTGCCTGTCAGGGGCTCGTTCATCGTCGTCAGCCTGATGGTGGCGTTATTGCTGAATCTCATGCCGTTAAAAGGCATAGCGCTAGCGCTATGGCCGGATTTCATCGCCCTGGCGATACTTTACTGGTGTATCAGCCAACCGCAGCGTGTCGGTATCAGCGTCGCATTTGTAATGGGCCTGCTAATGGATTTCGGCGATGCCACCACATTTGGCCAGCATGCCCTGGCATACAGCATCATGGCTTTTGTCGCACTGCTGTTTCACCGGCGCCTGAGCAACTTTGAATTGCTAAAGCAAGCTCCGCAGATAGGATTGATATTGCTTTTGGGACAACTCATCATACTTCTGACAGGGCTGCTGGATGGGTCCCATTTTCCCGGCTGGAATTTCTTTCTCGCGAGCGTTACCGGCACATTGCTATGGCCGTTTTTCTCTTCATTGCTGAGAATACCACAGAAGCCCAGGTTTGAATCCGATGCCCGATGAGCCGTACAGTAGAGCTTCGTAACCATCCGCGTGAACTGAAAAATTTCCAGTTGCGGCTTGCCTTCAGCGCGGGATTCGTGCTGCTGCTATTCCTTTTGCTGTTTGCGCGTTTCTCTTACCTCCAGGTATCGCAGCGCGAGCACTATCATACTCTGGCGGAAGCCAACCGCATCTCCATCTCACCTATCGTGCCCAATCGGGGTTTGATTTTCGACCGTAATGGTGAAGTGCTGGCGCATAACTACTCTGCTTATACGCTTGAAATCGTGCCCAGCAAGGTTGGAGACCTTGAGGCTCTCATTAATGAATTGGCTACCGTTGTCGAAATAGCCGCGAGAGACCGCAAGCGTTTTAAAAAATTGATGGAGGAGAGTAAGAGATTTGAAAGCTTGCCCATCCGTACCCGGTTGTCGGATGTAGAAGTCGCCCGTTTTGCAGCCAACCGCTATCGCTTTCCAGGGGTGGAAATCAAGGCACGTTTATTCCGCCAGTACCCCAAGGGAGAAAGCGCATCTCATGTCGTCGGCTATATCGGCCGAATCAACGACAAGGATCTTGAGCGACTGGAAGCCAGCGACGGCTTGGCCAATTATCGAGGCTCCCACCACATGGGTAAAATCGGTATCGAGCAAAGTTACGAAAAAGAACTGCACGGTATCACGGGTTTCGAGGAAATGGAAACGGATGCCGCCGGCCGGGTGATAAGAGTGATATCCCGTACGCCGGCGATCTCCGGCAACGATCTGACACTTTCGCTCGACGCCAGATTGCAAGAGGTCGCCGAGAAAGCTTTTGGAGATCGGCGCGGCGCGCTGGTCGCGATTGAACCTGCTACCGGCGAGGTGCTCGCGTTCGTCAGTAAACCGGGATTCGATCCCAATCTGTTTGTCGATGGCATCGATTCTGAAAATTGGGATTTACTGAATAATTCCATCGACAGGCCTTTAAACAACCGCGCGTTGCGCGGGCTTTACCCGCCAGGCTCCACGTTCAAACCATTTATGGCACTGGCCGGCCTGGAGCTGAAAAAACGCTGGCCACGGCATGCAATCAACGACTCCGGGTATTTCAGCCTGCCCGGCAGCACGCACCGCTTTCGCGATTGGAAAGCCGGGGGCCATGGAATTGTGGACCTGCACAAATCTCTGGTCGTATCGTGTGACACGTACTACTACGGGCTTGCCAACGACCTCGGCATTGACAACATCTTCGATTTCGTCAGTCAGTTTGGATTGGGGAAGAAAACCGGCCTCGATATCGAGGGAGAAGCTAGCGGCCTGTTGCCCTCACAAGAATGGAAAATGCGACGGCACAAACAGAAGTGGTATGCCGGCGACACGATTTCGGTGGGCATAGGCCAAGGCTACAATCTGACCACTCCGCTACAACTGGCCTTTGCTACCGCGATACTGGCGGGGAATGGCACAGCATTTCGTCCACATCTGGTGAAGCAGGTCCTGAATAACAACAAGGAGGTGGTGCGGGAAATCGCCAAGGAGCCCTTATACACGCTCAATCTCAATCCCGATAATTTACAGGCGGTGCGAAACGCGCTCATAGATGTTACCCAGCCTGGCGGCACCGCGGCACTCGCCGGCGCCGACGCTGCCTATGTTTTTGCGGGCAAGACCGGTACGTCACAAGTGATCGGCATGAAGCAAGGGGAGAAATACGTAGAAAGCAAGATCCGGGAACGTTTTCGCGACCACGCGCTGTTCATTGCTTACGCCCCCGCCGAGAACCCAAAAATAGCGCTATCGGTACTGGTGGAAAACGGCGGTCATGGCGGGTCTACCGCTGCGCCGATCGCCAGGATGGTGATGGACTACTTCCTGCTTGGCAAGTTGCCCACAGAAGCGGCGGCAGAAGCTGTCGAGCCGAATGAAGAAGAGGACGAGCATGACTGAACCCATGCGCTTGTGGCATTACCTCACGCGTTATGTGGACAGCTTCCTGCTGAGCGGAATATTGCTACTGATGCTGACCGGTTTGTTCACGCTGTATAGCGCAACCGATGCCAACCTCGGCCGCGTCACCAATCAGGCAGTCAATATGCTGGTTGCACTGGGCATCATGTGGCTGGTCGCCAACATTCCATTGCAGCATATCATGCGCATTGCCCTGCCGATATATGTAGCCGGCGTTCTGCTGCTGCTTGGCGTGGCGCTGTTCGGTGAGATAAACAATGGCGCTCGGCGCTGGTTGAACATCGGCTTTACCCGTATTCAACCGTCCGAGTTGATGAAGATAGCCGTGCCGCTGATGATGGCGTGGTATTTCGATAAACATGAAGCCACCTTGCGGCTGAGGGATTATGCGGTTGCAACGCTGCTGCTGATACTTCCCGTACTGATGATCGTACGCCAGCCGGACTTGGGCACAGCGCTGCTCATCGCATCGAGCGGCTTCTACGTACTGTTCCTCACAGGGCTGTCATGGCGCATCATGGGCGCCTTGTTCGTCGCCGGGGCAGGAAGCTTGCCGATACTATGGTCGACGATGCATGACTATCAGCGAAGGCGCGTCATGACCTTGCTTGATCCGACACAGGATGCGCTCGGCGCAGGCTATCACACCATTCAATCCACCATTGCTATTGGCTCTGGAGGCATTCTTGGCAAGGGCTGGCAGCATGGTACCCAGACCCATCTCGATTTCCTTCCCGAGAGAAGCACCGATTTCATCTTTGCGGTATTTTCCGAAGAATTCGGGCTTATCGGCAACTCGCTGCTGTTGCTGCTGTACCTGGTGGTTATCGGCCGCGGCATGATTATCGCTGCCAATGCCTCAACCCAGTTTACGCGCCTTATCGCCGGTTCGATCACGCTGACATTTTTCACTTATATTTTTGTCAACATAGGCATGGTCATCGGCATTCTGCCCGTAGTGGGAGTACCGCTGCCTCTGATCAGCTACGGCGGTACATCGATGGTGACAATGCTGCTGGGATTTGGTATTTTGATGAGCATACAGACGCATCCCAAGTTGGTGAAGACATGAGGAATATTGATTCGAGATCAGAATCCGTGTCGAATCCATTGCCCCCTCCTCGGCAATGGGCAGCCTGGATTATCGCAGTCTTTATTCTTACTTTCGTTGGCGGCTGCGGCACCATCCTGAAACAGGACAAGAGAGGCAAAACCGGCACATCGACGCTATTCGGCACCGGCCTGAAAAAGGGAGGTGGTTATTACCTGGACGATGGCCCCGGCGATAATCCACCCGCCGATCTCGCGTCCATTCCAGATGCCGTTCCCCGCGACGAGCCCTTGCGTCAGGCAAACATGCGCCCTTATGTCGCGCTGGGGAAATCCTATGCGCCGATGACTGTCCTGGAATCCTACAGGGAACGTGGAATCGCTTCTTGGTACGGCCGGCGGTACCATGGGCAAAAGACTGCCTCCGGTGAAGTCTACGATATGTATGGCATGACGGCAGCGCACACCACCTTGCCATTGCCCAGCTATGTTCGCGTCACCAACATCAGGAACGGAAAATCCGTAGTAGTAAGGGTTAATGATCGCGGACCCTTCCTTTCCGACCGCCTCATCGATCTTTCCTACACCGCCGCCTATAAGCTCGATGTACTGGGTGGCGGCAGCGCCTGGGTCGAAGTGGAAACTGTCCTGCCGGGTTCTGATCCTGCCATGCGGGTTGCGTCGGCGTCTGCCGTTGCCCCGAATACGGTCCGCACCTTTGCCGCAAATCCCCCCGCACCTGTTCCGGTATCCGCCGTCGCCGGCGAAAAGACAGATGCGCCTGCTGGTGCAGGGCAACAGGAGGCAGCGGCCGGACCAGGCTTGTTCGAAGTTGCATACTCACCCATGGAGTCAGGCGCATCCGTATCCGGCAGCACTGCTGCTCCCGCCACCGCGGATGCAAGGGGAATCTATCTGCAACTGGGCGCGTTCAGTGCCTATGATAATGCCGATAATTTCCTTGCACGCATGCGCAGCGCGCTTCCTTCAATCGATGCGCTCGGTATCGTCCCGCAAGATGGCTTGTTCAAGGTCCATGCGGGCCCTTATCCGGATCAGGTGGTGGCCAGGCAGGCGGCCGACAAGATCGCCCGCAGCCTTTCTATCAGGCCAATGTTGCTGGTGCGGTAGATTCCCGATCTATCTATGGCGAGGCAGGTTGCGAGACAGTTTTTCGGGTTGGAGAAATCCATAGCTTAGTCTATGGACGCTGAGCAAGCGGCGAAAATGACCGCAAACTGACCGCCAGCACTCGGGTAGGCTCGCAGAGCCGCCTAATGAATTATCTGGGATTCGGTCTGCAGCGAATTGTAATGATGTCCTGGGAAGAAAAACGGGCCAGTTCTGGCATCTTGATAGCAAATTCTCTGCCCACTTGATAAAATCGATCTTCCTTCTCAATTATTCCGCCCACCCCAACTCAGGATCAGCTATGACAATACACTTCGGCCCAGCCAAAAGAATCGGTACATTTTATCCACCGCAACGCACTTTGATGGGACCGGGACCATCCGATACCCACCCGCGCGTCTTGTCCGCCATGGCCCGCCCGACTCTGGGGCATCTTGATCCAGTGTTCACGGACATGATGGAAGAGCTGAAAAGCCTGCTGCGCTATGCCTTTCAAACCACAAATCTGTTGACTTTTCCGGTTTCGGGTCCAGGTTCGGTTGGGATGGAGATGTGCTTTGTCAACATGGTCAGCCCCGGCGATAAGGTGATTGTATGCCGCAATGGCGTATTTGGCGGGCGCATGATCGAGAATGTGCAACGCTGCGGTGGTACGGCAGTGGTGGTTGAAGACAAATGGGGAGCGCCGGTTGATCCGCAAAAACTGGAAGACGCATTGAAGCAGAACCCTGACGCGAAGATTGTTGCCTTTGTTCACGCCGAGACCTCCACCGGCGCGCTGTCAGATGCAAAAACCCTTTGCGAGATCGCTCATCGCCACAACTGCTTGACCATCGTTGATACCGTCACCTCCCTGGGGGGTTCACCACTCAAGGTTGACGAATGGAAGATCGACGCAATTTATTCTGGTAGCCAGAAATGTCTTTCATGCCCACCGGGGTTGTCGCCTGTCAGTTTTTCCGAACGTGTGGTGGAACTGGTCAAGAATCGCAAGGGAAAAGTACAAAGCTGGTTTATGGATTTGAATTTGCTTCTCGGATATTGGGGAAGCTCCCGTACTTACCACCATACCGCCCCCACAAACGCGCTCTATGCACTGCACGAATCTCTGGTAATGCTGCACGAGGAAGGGCTGGAACATTCCTGGGCACGTCATCAACGCAACCACAAGGCGCTCAGGGCAGGGTTTGAAACACTGGGCATGGAATATCTTGTGGAGGAAAAATCGCGCCTACCACAGCTTAATTCCGTGCGTGTGCCGGATGGAATCGATGAAAAAGAGGTGCGTCGGAGGTTACTCGCCGACTATAGCCTCGAAATTGGTGCCGGCCTTGGCGACTTCGCCGGCAAGATCTGGCGCTTCGGCCTGATGGGTTATTCCAGCAGAATGGAAAATGTCATGCTGAGCCTGGGTGCCCTGGAAACGGTGTTATCCGACATGGGCAAGAAAATTGAACATGGCGCGGCAGAATCCGCCGCACATTATGCTTATGCGGCTAACCCATTACCTCTGGAAAGTAAAAACGCTGCCCAGGCGGCTTGATTCAACGTTTTAACCTGAATCTTATCCTCCGCGGCAGGATGGGTGGAACGTAGTGCAACCCATTGATTTTAATAATGGGTTGCAGCTTGGCAGCCTTCACTCATCCTGCAAGAGCTACTCTATCAGGTAGCGACATCCATAAAAGGGGATTTTCTTGCAGCGCAATGCGCTTCACTCGTTGAACGCACCGAGCCTATCTGAAACAGGTAAAAACTGAATTACAACCCCAGCCGCTGCCAGATGGTAGTCGTCGGCCCCGCCGAGTTCAACGTATAAAAGTGCAATCCCGGCGCGCCGGCATTCAACAACCGATCGCATAAATTGGTCACGATATCGAGTCCGAAGGCGCGTATCGATGCGCTGTCGTCACCGTAGCCTTCCAGTTTTTTTCTGATCCAGCGAGGTATTTCAGCGCCGCAAGCATCCGAAAATCTTGCCAGTTGTGAAAATTTATTGATCGGCATGATGCCGGGCACGATAGGGATACGGATATCCATTGCTTCGCATGCATCAATGAAACTGAAGTAGGCATCCGCATTATAGAAGTACTGGGTGATAACGGAATCCGCTCCCGCTTCAACCTTGCGTTTGAAGTTCAGCAAATCCTCCTGAGCCGAGTTGGACTGCGGATGGTATTCCGGATAAGACGCGACATCAATGTGGAACGCGTCATCAAATTCCTCACGTATAAACGCCACCAGTTCATTTGCATAACGAAACTCTCCCCCTTGTGCCATGCCCGAGGGAAGGTCCCCTCGCAGCGCAACCACATGGCGAATACCGCCGTCGCGGTATTTTTGCAACATGTCGCGGATGTTTTCGCTGGTCGCACCAATACAGGAAAGATGGGGTGCCGCTACATAACCCTCTGCCTGAATTTCCAGAACCGTCTCAAGGGTTCGGTCGCGGGTGGATCCCCCTGCACCGAAGGTCACGGAAAAGAATTTCGGGTTGAGTTGTGCCAGTTGCTTGCGCGTCGCACGCAACTTCTCGATTCCCTCCGGCGTTTGCGGCGGGAAAAACTCGAAACTGAAGGTGGGGGCAAATTTCTTTTGCGATTCCATTTTTACTCGCCGGGTTGATTCACAGGGATAGTGTGACGCTAGGTGGTTGCAAGCCTATCGGCTATCGGCACATCGTCGACTATCGGAGAATGTTTTCAGGAAGCGGGGCGCAAACGGATCCAGGATACCCAGTGGCACGCAAGCACGCTGAGGATAGAAACAGGATCCCGGTGTCCTTGGCCGATACGATACTCATACCGGCTTATGACATTTTTGTTTGGCGTATTTGAGCCAGACCACGCTGGCGAAGGAGATAAAGATTTGAGTACTCCCCTTATCTCCTCCTAACCGCTTGAAAGCCGAAAATCAATACCGGTACATTGCAGGCTTGTACGGCCCGTTCTTGTCCAGGTTCAGGTAGCTTGCCTGCTCCTCGGTCAATTCGGTGAGCTTGACGCCCAGTTTCTTGATGTGCAATCGCGCCACTTTTTCATCCAGGTACTTCGGCAGCACATAGACGTTTTTCTCATAGCTGGCGCCATTTTGCCATAACTCCATTTGCGCCAGCACCTGATTGGTAAACGAACTGGACATGACAAACGAAGGATGGCCGGTGGCACAGCCGAGGTTCACCAACCGCCCCTGCGCCAGCACGATGATGCGGCGACCTGTGGGGAAAATGACGTGATCCACCTGTGGCTTTATATTTTCCCATTGGTATTTCTCGACCGATGCGATATCGATTTCGGAATCAAAATGGCCGATATTGCACACGATGGCCTGGTCTTTCATTCTCAGCATATGGTCATGGGTAATAACGCGCAGATTGCCCGTGGCGGTGACGAAAATGTCGGCTTGATGGCAAACTTCGTCCATGGATACGACCCGATAGCCCTCCATTGCCGCTTGCAGCGCGCATATCGGATCTATCTCGGTTATCCAGACTGTAGCGCCCAGACCTCGCAGGGATTGAGCGCATCCCTTGCCTACGTCTCCATATCCACATACCAGCGCAATCTTGCCGGCAATCATGACGTCGGTGGCGCGTTTGATACCGTCCACCAGCGACTCGCGGCAACCGTAGAGATTGTCGAACTTGGACTTGGTCACCGAATCGTTGACGTTGAATGCAGGAAACGGCAGCTCGCCTTTTTTTTGCATCTCGTACAAGCGATGGACACCGGTGGTGGTTTCCTCCGTCACGCCGCGAATAACATCGCGTTTGCTGGAGTACCAACCGGGGCTGACGCTCAACCGTTTCCGGATTGCTGCGAACAACGCACGTTCTTCCTCATTGGTCGGGTTGGCTATGACTGATAGGTCTTTTTCTGCGCGGCTGCCGAGGATAACGAGCAACGTCGCGTCGCCTCCATCATCCAGGATCATATTGGGGGCGCTGCTCGCATCCGATGCCTGATCACCGGACCACTCGAAAATGCGGTGGGTATATTCCCAGTAATCGTCCAGCGACTCGCCCTTGTAGGCGAATACGGGTATGCTTTCCGCCGCGATGGCCGCGGCTGCATGATCCTGCGTGGAAAAAATATTGCATGACGCCCAGCGCACCTGCGCACCCAGCTTGATCAGCGTTTCAATCAATACCGCCGTCTGGATGGTCATGTGCAGGGACCCGGCAATACGCGCACCTTCCAGAGGCCTGGCACCAGCGTATTCTTCGCGTAGCGCCATCAGACCCGGCATCTCGGTTTCGGCGATGGCAATTTCCTTGCGCCCCCATTCCGCGAGGGACATATCGGCAACTTTATAATCCGTAAATTCACTGCCCTTGCTTGTGGAGGCAGATGCGGATGCAGGATTGAGCACAGCGTTCATGAAATTATCTCCTGAAAGATGAACGAGCGCCGTTTGTTACGATCCTTCCCTGCCGAGCCTCGCGGGACTGTGCCCGTTGCAGCGCTCCTCGGCATGGCGAAGGGATGAAGCTAATCTGAAAATTCAAGCCTGAGCACGCGTCGTTGCCTAAGCCTCTACCGCGGTTTTGATTCCTGCTTCGTCGCGCAGCAATGCGGCTTTATCTATGGCTTCCCAGGTGAATTCCGGCTCGTCACGCCCAAAATGGCCATAGGCGGCGGTTTTCTCGTATATCGGACGCAGCAAGTCAAGCGTATAAATAATAGCACGGGGTCGCAAATCAAAATGACGCTCGATCAGCTTGATGATTTTCGCGTCGGAAATTTTTCCTGTTCCGAAAGTTTCCACCATCAGTGAGACAGGACGCGCGACGCCAATGGCGTAGGCTATCTGAACTTCACATCTGCTGGCGATACCGGCGGCAACGATGTTCTTGGCCACGTAACGCCCTGCATAGGCTGCAGAACGGTCGACCTTGGAAGGATCCTTACCCGAGAATGCGCCACCACCGTGATGCGCCGTACCGCCATAGGTGTCTACGATGATCTTGCGGCCCGTCAAGCCGCAATCGCCCATCGGTCCCCCTACCACAAAACGTCCGGTAGGATTGATGAGGTAGCGACTCTCGCCATTCAGCATTTTTTTCGGAAGTACCGGCTTGATGACTTCTTCGATTATCGCTTCGCTCAGTTGCGCGTGAGGAATATCCGGATGATGCTGGGTGGATATCACCACGGTTTCGATCCGCTGCGGTATGCCGTTCACATAGCGCACCGATACTTGCGACTTCGCATCTGGACGCAACCACGGCAGGCGCCCATCTTTTCTCAGTTCCGCTTGCCGCTCCATCAAGCGATGGGCATAGTAAATCGGCATCGGCATCAATTGCGGTGTCTCGTCGCAGGCATAGCCGAACATGAGTCCCTGGTCGCCCGCGCCCTGATCCATTTCCTCTTCTTTGGTGCGGTTGACTCCTTGCGCAATGTCAGGAGACTGTTTGTTGAACGCGGTAAGCACAGCACAGGTACGATAATCGAAACCGATATCGGAACTATCGTAACCAATACGCTTGACCGCCGCACGTGCAACTTGCATATAGTCGACGTTGGCTGTGGTGGTAATTTCACCAGACATCACGATCAGGCCTGTACTGCACAGCGTCTCGCAGGCTACCCGTGCACTGGGATCCTGGGTGAGGATAGCATCCAGGATTGAATCGGAAATCTGATCAGCTACCTTGTCTGGATGACCTTCGGATACGGATTCGGAAGTAAAAAGATATTCACTCATGTTGTCCAGCCGCTATAGTGGTAAAAGGTCTGTAGAATACCAAATTACTCGGGTATTAAGAAGATCAATGATAGTGAAACCATGTTTATTCCTGCGGAATCCTTGAACACCTTTCGCACTTGCATAACGATGGCGTTTTGGGATTGGATACCGCAAAGGTACGTCAGGCACGGATGCGAGTGGTTCGCCAGGGATGGCGAGGGAATCGAGCATGATAATGGTACCGAGGGCTTTCTCATGCGGCGCAGTGCGCTTCGCTTATTGACGCTCTCCCCGACACTGCTACGCTTTACGCCTGACCGTGTGCAACTTTCCATATACACGGACGTTACATTCAGTTCGGCACGTCACAGATGAGAATCAAGTTTTCCAAAATGCATGGCCTCGGCAATGATTTCGTTGTGATTGATGGCGTAAGTCAGTCGGTTTCCCTCAGTACGGAACAATTACAGCGGCTTGCCGACCGCCATTTTGGCGTCGGCTGTGATCAGGTTCTTCTCGTAGAAACCGCGGAAGGCGATGCTGATTATCGCTATCGAATATTCAATGCGGATGGGGGCGAAGTGGAGCAGTGCGGCAACGGCGCGCGCTGTTTCGTTCGCTATGTGCATGATCGCGGAATGACAAGCAAGCGCGAAATCCGCGTGGAGACGCTGGGAGGCGTGATAATTCCAAGGCTGGAGGCCGATGGAGAAGTCACTGTCAATATGGGCGCGCCCAAATTCGAACCTCGGGAAATCCCCTTCGTCGCCGAAAAACGCGCACCGACTTATCTACTCGATATCGACAGCAAACAACTGGAAATCAGCGTTGTGTCGATGGGTAATCCCCACGCCGTGCAATTGGTGCCGGATATAGATGATGCGCCAGTATTGACCGAAGGTGTGATGATCGAGGGTCATTCACGTTTTCCTCAGCGGGTGAATGCCGGCTATATGCAGGTTATCGGCCGACATCATATCCGGCTGCGCGTATATGAACGCGGCGCTGGCGAAACGCTAGCTTGTGGCACTGGCGCTTGTGCCGCAGTGGTAGCGGGAATTCAACGGGGCGTGCTTGAGTCACCAGTGGAGGTCAGTTTTCGCGGCGGCGATTTACTTATCCGATGGGAAGGCGAAAATCATCCGGTCTGGATGACAGGTCCCGCAGTCACCGTGTTCGATGGAGAGATCGACTTATAAGAATTCAGACAGGGAGAAATATGGAATCAAGTCCGGAAGAAGTCGCTCAATACCTGCGCACACATCCTGAATTTTTTGAAGAATATGCCGATGTGCTGGCAGAGATTCAGATTCCGCATCCTCATGGCGGCAGAGCCATTCCCATTAGCGAACGCCAGATCGTCGCCCTTCGGGACAAGAATCGCATCTTGCAGGATAAATTGGGCGAGTTGATCAGATTTGGTGAGGAAAACGGCGCTATTACCGAAAAAATGCACCGTCTGGCAGTAGCGCTCCTCACATTCGCTCACCTGGCTGATTTTCTACATGGGTTGAACTTTCATTTGCGCGAGGATTTTTCCATACCTCATATGGCCTTGAGGTTGTGGAACATGACTGCCGAAGGCCCCGCGCTACCCGAGTTCGCGCCAACCAGCCCCGATACCCATGCTCTGGCTGAAAACCTGTCACGCCCTTACTGCGGTTCTCACGTGTTGGACGAGATCAGAGACTGGTTCGGAGAAGATGCTGTTCGCCTGCGCTCATTTGCGATGGTGTCCCTGTCGGCAGAGCAAACCATCGGTCTGCTGGTGATGGCCAGCGAGGACCCGCAGCGATTTTACCCGGAGATGGGAACGATTTACCTGACGCAACTGGGCGAACTGGTAAGCGCCGCATTAAAACGTTTCACACGTGCTGAAGGATAAGAAAAGTACGCTGCCATCAACATGACATCGGGTAATCACCAAGCCGAACTTGCCTCGGCCTATCTCTTCCATCTTGCCAAAGAACGGCGTTTGTCACCGCTTACCTGTGAAAGTTACGCTCGCGATATTCGTGCTTTGTTGAACCTTGCGCAAGAAACGCCTCTCGACCGATTGCAAATTCATCACGTCCGCCGGTTTGCCGCTCAGCTACATGGAGAAGGATTTTCCGGCAGGAGTTTAGCCAGGATGTTGTCGGCCTGGCGAGGCTTTTACAGATATCTGACGCGGGATCACGGCTATGCGTCCAACCCCTGCGATGGGATACGCGCGCCAAAATCGCCAAAAACCTTGCCGCACACCCTTTCACCCGACGAGGCCGCTAAGCTGCTTGAGTTTCCCGCCTCCGACGATTTAATGGCATTGCGCGACAAAGCCATGTTCGAGCTGTGCTATTCATCCGGGCTACGGTTGGGAGAGCTCGCTGGCCTGAAACCCGAGGATTTGAGTCTGGACGACGGCACAGCGCGAGTTATCGGTAAAGGCGGAAAAACGCGCATCGTGCCCGTTGGCAGCAAGGCGGCGCAAGCCTTGCGCGAATGGATGAAGCAACGCCAGACCCTGGCTAAACCCGGCGAAACGGGACTATTCATGTCACGGTATGGCAAAAATATCAGCCGCCGATCAATCGATCAGCGGCTGAAAATCCAGGCGCTGCGTCAAGGAGTCAGCGCCAATATTCACCCTCATGTGCTACGGCATTCGTTCGCCTCGCACCTGTTGCAATCCAGCGGCGATTTACGGGCTGTGCAGGAGATGCTGGGGCACGCCAGCATCAGCACTACCCAGGTTTATACCCATCTGGATTTCCAGCATTTGTCGAAGATTTACGATGCGACCCATCCACGTGCCAGGAAGAAGGAAAAAAGTTGAATCTTCAGCAACCATACAGCTTGCGTTTTCTCTGCGGATCAGCGTTATAATCTTCGCTCAATCATCACGCGCCAATTTCCATGCTAGAACATCGCGGCACAACCATACTTTCCGCTCGACGAGGCGCCCAGGTCGCGCTTGGGGGGGATGGCCAGGTAACTTTAGGTGCCATTGTCGCCAAGGCGAGCGCGCGCAAGGTACGCAGGCTTTACCATGAAAAGATACTTGCGGGGTTTGCCGGCGGAACCGCCGATGCTTTTACCTTGTTTGAGCGGTTTGAAGGTAAGCTTGAAAGGCATCAGGGACACCTGATGCGTTCGGCGGTGGAGCTGGCGAAGGACTGGCGCACCGATCGAATTTTACGGCGGCTGGAAGCAATGCTGGTCGTCGCCGACCTGACTACCACGCTCATCATAACGGGATCGGGCGACGTGATCGAGCCCGAGTTCGGTATTGCTGCGATTGGTAGTGGCGGCGCTTACGCTCACTCCGCCGCACGTGCCCTGTTGGATAACACCAGTATGACGCCGGTGGAAATCGTCAAGAAGGCGCTGGTCATCGCCGGCGACCTGTGCATTTATACCAATCAGAACCATGTTATCGAGGTACTCGAGTAAACTGAAAAACTTGTACGGTAATCGAGGAATATAACCGTGGAAGATGACATGAATTACAGGGGTAAAAATATATGCCTCTCGACGAATGAGCGCAGGACAGTATAGTCGCGCATATCGCATACTTCCACCCTGGTTCACCTTGGCTTCGTACCTCTCGCATTTATCACCGGCCTGAAATCATGTCACAACTGACCCCGCAGGAAATCGTCCACGAACTGGATAAACACATCATCGGCCAGGACAGCGCCAAACGCTCCGTGGCTATTGCCCTGAGAAATCGCTGGCGCAGGCAGCAGGTCATGGATCCCCTTCGACAGGAGATTACGCCGAAAAATATTTTAATGATCGGCCCGACCGGCGTTGGCAAGACCGAAATCGCGCGACGTCTGGCTAAACTGGCCGGGGCGCCCTTCATTAAGGTGGAGGCGACGAAATTCACCGAGGTGGGGTATGTCGGGCGGGATGTCGATTCGATCATCCGCGACTTGGTGGAAGCCGCCGTCAAGCAATCCCGTGAACAGGAAACGCATAAAATGCGCGCGCGTGCGGAAGATCATGCGGAAGAGCGCATCCTTGACGTTCTGCTGCCTGCCGCGAGAGAGATGGGTGTGCAGACGGAGGTGGGGGAGATGGAAAATACCACCCGGCAGAAATTCCGCAAAAGATTGCGTGAAGGTGAGCTCGACGATAAGGAAATCGAGATAGAGGTGTCGTCCGCGCACACCCATATGGAAATCTTCGCTCCCCCCGGAATGGAGGAACTGACGACCCAAATTCAAGGAATGTTCCAGAACCTCGGCGGAGAGCGGAAGAAAACCCGCAAGCTGAGAATTCGGGAAGCATTGAAAATCATTATCGATGAGGAAGCGTCCAAGCTGGTCAACGATGAAGAATTGAAGCTTCACGCGGTGCAGAATGTTGAGCAGAACGGTATCGTATTCCTTGACGAAATCGATAAAATCACAAGCCGGTCCGAAAGTTCCGGCGCGGATGTCTCGCGCCAGGGTGTTCAGCGCGACCTGCTGCCGCTGGTGGAGGGCACTACCGTTTCAACCAAGTACGGCATGATCAAAACAGATCATATCCTGTTCATTGCGAGCGGTGCATTTCATCTTGCCAAGCCTTCCGACCTGATCCCTGAATTGCAGGGGCGCTTTCCGATTCGTGTAGAACTCGCGAGTCTTAGCGCTGACGATTTTGTGCAGATCCTCACCAATACGGACGCCTGTCTGACGCGTCAATATGAGGCGCTGCTGGAAACCGAAGGCATCAAGCTGGAATTCACGCCCGACGCGGTGAAGCGCTTGGCGGAGATTGCGTTTGCGGTTAATGAGAAAACCGAGAACATCGGCGCGAGACGTCTCTATACCGCGATGGAAAAGCTTCTGGAAGAGGTATCCTTCGATGCCGAAAAACATCGTGATACCAAAGTTGTCGTCGATGCGGCGTATGTGGATGCGCGACTCAATACTTTATCACAAAGTGAAGACTTGGCACGCTACGTGCTCTAGCAGCCTGCCGGACTTGGGGGAATCGGCTGTAAAAGCGTCTGGCTGGTTCATATTTCACTGCAATTCTTCAAGTCCGACAGGCCGCTAGCTGGTAAATTCCGATATCCTCGAGCGGTTTTCATTCCGTCTTCATGTAGAAGAAAAGCATCTCGCCGACGGTGCGACGGGACCTGATCTGTTACAATTCCGATCTGCGGCGTTCGCTCCACGTCTTCACGCCGTCCATTCTGTTTTTCGAACTTACCCGTCTGCCTAAGACTGTCGTCTCGCAATCGAGGCGACAGGCCGATGTTACCTTGGAGTTTTATGTCTTTCTCTACCTTCGGTCTGTCCGATGAAATCCTTCGTGCCGTGAATGAACGCGGCTACACCGATCCAACGCCCATTCAGCTGCAAGCCATCCCCGCAGTGCTGGCAGGCGGCGATCTAATGGCCGGGGCTCAAACCGGCACTGGCAAGACCGCCGCATTTACCTTGCCCATCCTGCATCGTTTGTCGGACAGGAGCGTCAAGGGGCCATCCAGTGGCAGGCCGCCGATACGCGCGCTGGTTCTCGTCCCTACGCGCGAGCTGGCAGCACAGGTGGAGGAAAGCATACGTATATATGGCAAATACCTGAAGCTGAGTTCGATGATAATGATTGGCGGGGTCAATATCAATCCGCAAATCACCCGCCTGAAGAGCCGCGTCGATATTCTGGTCGCCACCCCCGGCCGTCTGCTGGATCACGTACAGCAAAAAACGCTCGATCTGTCGCACGTTGAAATCCTGGTGCTGGACGAGGCTGACCGCATGCTCGACATGGGCTTCATTCGCGACATTAAAAAAATACTCATGCTGCTGCCCGCACAGAGGCAGAATCTGCTGTTCTCCGCCACTTTTTCCGACGGCATTCGTGCGTTGGCGGCAGGCTTGCTCAACCAACCCGCCATGATCGATGTCGCGGCACGGAACGCAACCGCTGCCAATGTGACACATATCGTGCATCCGGTTGACCGTGAGCGGAAGCGTGACCTGCTTGCCCATCTTATCAAGCAGCACCGCTGGTCGCAGGTGCTGGTATTCACCCGTACCAAGCACGGCGCCAACAAACTGGCTGAGCATCTGGTCGCGAGCGGCATTCCATCGCTTGCCATACACGGCAATAAAAGCCAGTCCGCACGCACGCGGGCACTGGCGGAATTCAAGACCGGCAGCCTGCAGGTACTGGTAGCCACCGACATTGCCGCACGCGGAATCGATATCAGCGAATTGCCGCATGTAGTCAACTTTGAATTGCCCAACGTGGCGGAGGATTATGTTCACCGTATCGGACGCACCGGGCGGGCAGGTGCGGAGGGGGATGCGGTGTCGCTGGTATGCGTGGACGAGCTCAAGCTGTTGACGGATATCGAAAGGCTGATCAAACGGGATTTATCCAGCGAAATTATCGCTGGCTTCGAGCCAGACCCGCGAATCAAGGCCGAGCCGATCGTAAATGGCGGCGGGGGACAGCGCCGCTCACCGCCTGGACTCCCCGGACGTAATCAACGAAGGGGAGGCCAGCCAGGTAACAAGCTGCCATCCGCCAGATTATCTACGGGACCGGCTGCCGGTCGCATGCCCGCACTGCAGCGTTCGGGCGGGCGTGGCCGTTGATATGGTTCATTCCATTCCGGGGTATGCCAAGCGTTGCTCGATGATCCGGGGAAACTTGCGACGCAGTACCATTTTCAACCGTTGGGAATGAATTTTGCTCGGCGGGGAAATATCGGTATCGATACGGCGGAGAATGCGCTTCATGAAGGAGTGATGAATGAAGGCGGAACTATGCAAACTGACCGGCGGCATACCCGGATGCCCAGGCCCACTGGAAATTGAACCCACCCAGATGTCCCGTTACGTCCACCACTTCGCCTATAAAATAAAGCCCGGGCACCTTTTTCGCTTCCATGCTTTTGGATGATAATTCCCGGGTATCCACGCCGCCGAGCGTGACTTCCGCCTTTCTATAGCCCGCAGTCCCATCCGGAATAACCTGCCAGTCGTGCAATTGTGCGGCGATCTGTTTCAAGCGCTTGTCACTGTACTGGTTTACCGGCGCGGTTGGTTGCCCATGCATGACCGTTTCGCACCAGACCCGTGCAAAACGCCGGGGCAGGTGCTGTGCTAACAGATTGGATAACAGCGTGGTGCTATGTTTATGATCGAGCAGCCACCCCGCCGCGTCGAGATCCGGCAGCAGGTCGACATGCAGCGGTAATCCCGGCCGCCAGTATGAAGAAATCTGCAATATCGCGGGACCGCTCAAGCCGCGGTGCGTGATCAACAGATTCTCGCGGAATCGGGCGCCATTGCAACTCACTACTGCATCAAGCGCAACGCCAGGAATTCCTGAAAAACCGGCCAGCTGCTGGGGTGCGAAAATCAACGGAACCAATCCCGGTCGCAGAGGGGTAACCGCGATATCGAATTGCTCCGCGATGCGATACCCGAAGGGACTTGCGCCAATTTGTGGAATGGAGAGGCCACCGGTAGCAATTACCACTGCATCCGTTGCCAATGCGCCACGGTCGGTTTCCAGCACGAACCTGGAATCGTTGACGCCGAGTAGGCCTACATTACTTACTTGGCACGGCATTTCCCACTCGACGCCGGCACTATCGCATTCGTGTCGCAGGAGGTCGATGATTTGCTGGGAACTGTCGTCGCAGAATAATTGCCCCAGCTTCTTTTCGTGATAGCGAATCCGATGCTTTTCCATCAGTGCGATAAAGTGTTGGGGCGTAAAGCGGGACAATGCCGATCGGCAGAAATGCGGATTTTGCGAGAGAAAAGCTTCCGGGCCGGTGTGGAGATTGGTGAAATTACAACGTCCGCCACCGGAGATTCGGATTTTCTCCGCCAGCTTGCTTGCATGTTCCAATACCAGAACGGACCGCCCGCGCTTTCCCGCCTCGATTGCGCACATCATGCCGGCCGCCCCGGCACCTATCACCACTACGTCTTTTTTTGATTTCATGTGGCGTATTGCAGCCATGCTCAGTGCTCAGCGTAATGCAGCCACTTTACGCCATACGCTGGCGAGCCATGATTGCTGTTCGAATGGAAGGCCGGCAGGGCGATAGTAATGGGTAATTTCGACGAACCCGGCATTGGCGAGGTAGTGCCGCCAGCTTTCGATATGGTGATATACGCCGTAGCGCCCCTGGTTCCAGCCCTCCTCGTTATTTCCCCGGGGGTTCGAGCTGAATAACACCCCGTCCGGTTTCAGCGTTGCCCAAAGTTCCTTCAATACACGCGATAGCTCGGAAGTGGGAACATGAAACAGTGAAGCGTTGGCAAATATGCCGTCGAAGTATCCGTCCGGCAAATCGAGCCTGAGAAAATCCTGATGCCATACCTCGCAACCGCTATGACTGCGGGCCATCTCGACAAAGGTTATCGCCCCCTCCAGTCCTGTTGCGATATGGCCTAGTTCTGCAAAAACCTTCAGATCACGGCCTGGTCCACAGCCGAAATCCAATATGTTGAAGGGCGGAATGGCCTTGATATGTTGAAGCAACGCGGCGATATTTTGCCCGACGTCATGATCTTTCGTTCCCGTCCAAAAAGCCTCGGCACGTTCGTTGTAGCGAGCCAGCGTAAGGTCGGTGATTTCCCTGAGATCCAGCAAATTTGGCTTCATATCGGGCGACTCTCATCGAATATGATATAACCCGGACGTTTCATAAATTGACGCGCGCCCTTGCTGGTCTTTTGTTTCGCATGAAAATTTCGTTCAGTCGGACGTATGAATAACTACGCCACTCTTTCACAAAATTTCCCTACAAAACAAAATCCTGCGCAATCATCACGCGAATTTATGAAACATCCGGGATAAAAATATTATCGCGATTTATTCCATGGGCAAGCGGCTATGGCTTGCCCAACTGAGTAGTGTACGGAAAACAATGACATTATATTATTTGGAAACACCCAGTATCGCGCCACGCGCCATCAAATCGCGCATGATTTCAAGCCCGCCCCGAATCACGACCTCGGGCGAGGGATGTCGACTTTCCATGGCCACGATTTGAAGCGCCGCTTCGCCCGTATGCTCGGCAGAAGCCAGGAGATTTATCAGGCGTGACGTAAATGTGTTTATTTCGGTGAATTGGATCTGATCATCGGCATTGCGAAATACGAGCAAATAGGTTTCTGTTGGCGTGACTCGTGTGCGGGGACCAATACGGTGTACTGGCCAGTTATAACGAAGGTTAGCGAAAACGGGATTCAAAATCGGACGCTGTTCCAGCAAACTACCCTCCCGGTCGATTGCTGCCCACGCCGGGGCCAGGGTTGAAATGGAAAGCGCCAGTTCTACCCATTCGTAGTGCGCGAGCTCCAGCACGAATCCCGGATAATTTGCCGGTATTGCCTTTTCGCCCTGCAGGAAGTGGATGAACTCATCGGGTATCTGGCGAAAAAAAGGCGAATGGCTGCGATGCGTGGCAAGAAAACTGCGCATAAGTCGAGTCCAACGCCGTTTTCCCAGCACCTTCTTGAGCACGGGAAAACAGGTAAGGAGAAAGCTCTCCAGATTGTTGTAAACCAGCTTCCTGTATATTTCCATGCGCCGCCTGTCAATACCGCGCGGGCAGGGGTTTATCCTGGGGTTGCGTATATGCGCAGTGAAAGCGTACTGGAAACGCTGAAATTCAGGAAGCGGCATACTCATGGCCCGGCCCATAATGCTGGGTCTGGATCAAGCCGATGCGCTCGACTTCGCGCACCAGTTCGTGGAGGGGCGGGATATTGAAATCGCGCTCCAGCAGGGTGGGCGCCACGCCGTGAATATGGTAAGTTTGTTCGAGCAATGACCATACCGGATCGATCACGTCCGCGCCATGCGTATCGATGATCAAATTCTCCGCTTCATTATAGTGACCGGCCATGTGCATATAAACGATGCGCTCGGTAGGCATCGCACGAATAAATTCAATCGGGTCGTAGGCGTGATTGATGCTATTGACGTATACATTATTGACGTCGAGATGCAGATCGCAATCCGCCTCGACCAATACGGCGCGAATAAAATCCGCTTCGCTCATCTCGGCGATGGGTGCCTGCACATAAAACGAAGCATTTTCCAGTGCGATGCGTCGCTCCAGAATATTCTGGGTGCGGCGAACCCGAGCCGCAACATACTTTACCGCTTCTTCAGTAAAGGGTATTGGAAGCAGATCGTATAGATGGCCATCGTCGGAACAATAGGAAAGATGTTCGGTGTAGAGGCGGATTTGATGTCGATCCAGAAACTGACGGATCTTTTGCAACAATACCTCGTCCAGCGGCGCCGGGCTGCCGATCGAGAGCGAAAGGCCATGGCAGACGAAGGGATAGCGTTCAGTGAAAATGTGCAGATCGCGCCCCAGGATGCCGCCAAGATCGATCCAGTTTTCTGGAGCAATCTCGAAGAAGTCGATGGCATCGGGAACACCGGTTTTTAATGCCGGGATCAATTCCCGCCGAAAACCGAGGCCAACGCTGGCGGGTGGCAGGAATTCCACGACGGGAAAGATTACTTCTTCATTCCAGCATGCGGAGCTGTATTCGGCGCACTCGGCTTGGTTCCCCCATAGCTATCGGCCTCAGGCTGATCCACCGCCCCATCTTTGTTGGCATCGATCCTGTCGAAAATGTTTTCATGATGCTTGAGAAATTCTTGCTTGGTGACCTTGCCATCCTTATTGGCATCCACCATCGACATACCGCATCGACCTTCGCCGGATTTTGCTCCACCGCCATATTTGTTGGGGTCTACCTTATCGGCATACGCCAGCATATAGCCCTTATCCAGGGATTGAGCGGTGAAGGGGCTATCTGCTGCGGAGACAAGCGGTACGGCGCCAAGTGTAGCGGCAAGAGCGGAACCAACGGCTAGGGAAATCATGGTTTTCTTGTTGCGCACAGTATTTTCTCCTGAATTTTTGGATGGAATATTATGTCACAATTCGAATGAATTGGGGATCGGCTTAGCTGGAACCCCGCTTTCCTGCGCGCGATGGTGCACAGGAAAGCGGGCTAGGCCATTCAAAACAAAGAAGATACGGATTCGACAGTAACTCTGAACAGTTCAGATGTATCTTTAGTTATTTACCGCTACCGCACTTTCCGTCTTTCATTTTGCCCTTCATCTCATCTTTGCTGATAACGCCATCCTTGTCGGTATCCATATGTGCAAACATGGCGTCGTGATGCTTGGTCCATTCTTCCTTGGTGATCTTCCCATCACCGTTTGCGTCCGCCATAGCCGCGCCGCACCTGCCTTCGCCGCATGCACCTTCACCACCACACTTACCTTCTCCACTTTTCTTTTCGCCATATTTATGAGAATCGGCCACCATGTAGCCTTTATCGAGGGGCTGTATGGTGAATGGATTATCAGCGGCAGAAACACCCGGTACAGTACCGAGCGTAGCGACAAAAGCGGAGCCTATGGCGATAGAAATAAGGGATTTTTTGTTGGACATCATGTTCTCCTATATATGTTAGGGATGTTACAACGCGACTTAGCGAAAGACAGATTGTCGCGTCGACTTTTATCGACCAGTTCCTTTTTTTGCGACCGGTTTCGACGCGGACGCAGATACCCGATATAAACCAACCTCAGCCATTCTTGAATAATGCGAATATCGCCGGAAGACAAGAATGACCTAGAAACATAGCACAAATTTTGGAACAGGTGCGGCAAATTGCCGCACCTGTCCGATCATGGCAACGCTTTACGGAGAAATAAGACAAGGACCTGCCATACTAGCCCCGGATGTTTCATAAATTTGCGTGATGATCGCGCAGGATTTTGTTTTGTAGGGAGATTTTGTGAAAGAGTGGCGTAGTTATTCATACGCCCGACTGAACGAAATTTTCATACGAAACAAAAGACCAGCGAGGACACGCGTCAATTTATGAAACATCCGGGTTAGAACAAACGTTTCTCGACCATTAAATTAATGGGTTATTTATTTCCTTTTGGGGGTATTCAAGCGATGGGAATTCTGCAAGAATTCCCGCTGCCGATGTAAGGTAGACTTCATGCAAACGGATTGGCCGGAAGCCGTCTGAAGCTCAAGAGCGAAGGTTATACGGCATCAACTTACCTCGTTAACCGATCACGCTGACGCTCGGTCAAGTTCTCGGAAACCACATCAGACGAACCGTCAAGCTACTTGCTGTATAATGTTTTTTTCTGTAAGTGTTACCACAGATCACCAGAAATGGAAAAGGAATATTAATATGCCGCAAGAACTGCATAAACAGGCTGGTCCCTATAAGCCGAAGAAGGGAGAAACCTACATGAGTTCCGGGCAGCTGATGCATTTCCGCAATATACTGGAAGGCATCAAGTTTGAGCTGGGACGAGATATAGATCGCACGGTTCACACCATGCAGGACGAAGCCACGATTTTCGCCGACCCTAACGATCGTGCCAGTCAGGAATCTGACATGGCGCTGGAGTTACGGAACCGGGACCGTGAGCGCAAGCTGATCAAGAAAATTGACGAGACTATCGCAAAAATAGATACTGGCGATTACGGCTATTGTGAAAGTTGTGGCGTAGAAATCGGTCTTAAACGACTTGAAGCCCGGCCCACTGCCACGCTCTGTATTGATTGCAAGACCCTGGATGAAATAAGGGAGAAGCAGGTCGCCAAATAATATTTTTCGGCTCGTTTCTACAGGCATACATCCGCAGATGTAGCTGAATCGAATATTATTGTTGTAAGATAAAAAGCCCTATCTCACGATCAGGGCTTTTTTTATTCCCTGGAAACCAGGTTGGATCTGCCCTCCAGTGATGGAGAGCAGTATATGCTCCGCGCTCCTTTTTGAAGAGCCGCAGTTCTCGCAAGAAGTTGTCCGGCTATACTTACGTTACCGGGTTGTCGGTGACCTCGGTGGAGACAGCCTTCATACTCAGGCGTAAACGACCCTTGTCATCGGCTTCCAGAACTTTAACACGTACCACCTGACCTTCCTTGAGATGGTCAGTAACGCTATTGACACGCTCGTTGGCAATTTGCGAGATATGTAACAGCCCGTCCTTGCCAGGGAGGACGCTAACGATTGCTCCGAAGTCCAGAAGTTTCAAAACGGTTCCGTCGTAAATTCTTCCCACCTCAACCTCGGCCGTAATATCTTCGATGCGCTTTCTTGCCAATTCGCCACCTTCGGCACTGATACACGCTATCATCACAGTACCGTCGTCAGTGATATCGATGGTGGTTCCGGTTTCTTCCGTCAACGCGCGAATTACCGCGCCGCCCTTACCAATCACATCACGGATTTTCTCAGGATTGATTTTTATTTTGATGATACGCGGCGCATGTTCCGAAATATCTTCACGCGTGGTGGGCAAAGCCTGTTTCATAATCCCAAGAATATGCAGACGGCCTTCCTTTGCCTGTATCAGTGCCGCGTGCAGAATTTCCTTGGTAATGCCCTGAATCTTGATATCCATTTGTAGCGCAGTGATACCTGCTTCGGTACCGGCCACTTTGAAATCCATATCACCCAGATGATCTTCATCTCCCAGGATATCGGTCAACACCGCAAATCTGTTGCCATCTTTAATTAATCCCATGGCAATACCTGCCACATGCGCTTTCAGTGGTACACCTGCGTCCATTAATGCAAGACAACCACCGCAAACCGACGCCATGGAGCTGGATCCGTTCGATTCGGTAATCTCCGATACCACTCTAAGAGAATAACCAAACTCTTCCGGAGTGGGCAGCACAGCAACCAAAGCCCGCTTGGCAAGACGTCCGTGGCCGATTTCACGGCGTTTGGGCGTGCCTACGCGACCGGTCTCGCCAGTCGCATAAGGCGGCATATTGTAGTGGAGCATAAAGCGTTCGGAGTAATCACCTTGCAGCGCATCGATTTTCTGCTCATCCCGACCTGTGCCCAACGTTGCAACCACCAGCGCCTGAGTTTCCCCTCGGGTAAACAACGCAGAGCCGTGGGCACGCGGTAGCAAGCCATTACGGATCGTAATCGGCCGGACGGTACGCGTATCACGCCCGTCTATACGAGGCTCGCCATCCAATATCTGAGTTCGTACAATCTTTGATTCCAGAGCAAAGCAGGCCTCCTTTACGGATTGCGCGTCCGGCCCTTCCTCCGAATTGACACCCATTTCTGTAAAGACTCTTTTCCAGATATTGTCTATGGTTTCCGATCGCGCCTGCTTCTGCTTTAACCGGAATGCGGCGCGCAAGTCATTTTCCGCCAAATCGGCAATTTTCTCGGCAAGAGCGGCGTCCTTTGACACCGGAGCCCAATCCCATGCGGTAACTCCTGCTTCGTCGGCCAATTCGCTGATCGCATCGATCACCACCTGCATTTGCTGGTGGCCGTAGACGACGGCACCCAACATGATTTCTTCGGATAGCTCCAGTGCTTCGGACTCCACCATCAGCACAGCTCGCTGAGTACCCGCCACCACCAGATTCAATTGAGTCTGCTTGAGCTGTGTGGTGCTCGGGTTCAAGATATATTCGCCATTGATATAGCCTACACGGGCCGCGCCGATAGGACCATCGAATGGTATGCCGGAAAGAACCAGCGCGGCGGAGGCACCCAGAAGGGCGGGAATATCCGCATCCACCTCATTATCGGAGGACAGGACCGTGGCCACAATCTGAACTTCGTTATAAAAACTTTCTGGGAATAACGGACGAATGGGGCGGTCGATAAGACGGGAGGTAAGAATTTCCTTCTCCGATGGACGGCCTTCGCGCTTAAAAAAACTACCGGGTATTCTACCGGCGGCGTAGGTCCTTTCCTGATAATCCACGGTAAGTGGGAAAAAATCCTGCCCTTGTTTAGCGTTTTTTGCACCCACCACGGTAACAAGAACCACGGTATCGTCCATGGTAACCATCACTGCGCCGTGCGCCTGCCTTGCTATTTCCCCGGTTTCGAGTGTTAGTTGATGAGATCCGTAAGTAATGCTTTTCTTGATTTTCAATTAACTGCCCTTTTCGATAAAATCATGCCGGTTGACGTCAGATCAACGGCTATAGCTCCGGCCAGGCTTGATGGAAACAGCGATTTCGTTCATGCCGCTGCTATCTCACCGCTGCTCGATATCTATTTGCGCAAGCCAAGGCGTTCGATCAGCGCCCGATAGCTATCAGTGCTGCTACGCTTCAGGTAATCCAGCAGCTTGCGACGACGGCTCACCATGCGCAACAAACCGCGGCGTGAGTGATGATCCTTGACGTGCGCTTTGAAATGACCGGCCAAATCGTTGATGCGAGCGGTCAATAAAGCCACTTGCACTTCGGGAGAACCTGTATCTCCGTCTGCTCGTTGATAGTCGCGCACCACTTGCGCTTTTTGTTCGGTTTTGACTGCCATACTGCTCTCCATTACGCCCAATAGGAAAGGGCGACATTTTACTCTTTAACAGGGTCAACTCTCAAGTAATGTGATGACTTTATTTCATTTTCGAATATCGGGCTGGTAGGTGACGTCGAGTTTGCCAAGGTGCAATTTTGCTCCGGCAAGCCACAGCCGTCTTTGCGTACCCTCTCGAAATCATACTTGGCCAGCTTGTCAGTCTGACACATATCCTTGAGGTGATGCGGAATTACGTGTCCTTATGCCCATTTCCGCGCCGGCATATTGCACTACGGCTGACAGGGTGGAGCATGCTGCGCGCGAGCCCATCGCCAGGCGAAGCAGCGTGCCGACAGCTAAAGATCCTCGTACCAATAGCGGCAGAAGGCGAACGAGATCGGCGCTTCCGTCGGGGCGCACTGCATCGAGCAGAACTGGAGGCGGCGAAAAGTCGACCGGATCCGAGATCGCCCGTATCGCCAGAAACGGCATGCCCGCATGCGCAGCAGCTTCCGCCATCGCACCACTTTCCATATCCACTGCGCAAGCACCGGTCGCCTGCGCCAGCTCATGCTTGGCAATAGCCGAGGTCAGCATCTCCCGGCTCGCAGCCAATATGCCGCCGGTAACATTCAAATGGGCAGGCAGACATTGCCGCAAGCTGTCACGCCAGCTCAGATCGACTTGCAGTGACTGGCCGGCATGGATGGACTCAGGCAATATCAAGTGCCCCGGACGCAAGCTGGAATCCAATGCGCCGGCAAATCCAAAACTCATCAAGGCACGCGCGCCGCCCATTTTCAGCCCTGCTGCGGCTTCGCGAGCAGCCTCTTCACCCATCCCGCAGAGCCAGATCGCAGCGCTTTCCCCCAAGCTGATTCTTTGATTGAAGGGCAGACGGAGCGAGGTAATGCATCGAGCTTCCACCCGCATCGCCGTGATGATGCCAACCTCCCTCATGCAGAGGTCTTCCGCGTCAAAGTATGGAACCTGGCCAGCGCCCATAGCGGGAAATACTTGGTATAACCATAATATCTCAGGTAAAAAACCCGTGGAAAACCGGGTGCCGTAAACCAGGGATCATTCCATAATCCATCACTACCCTGCTCACGCAGCAGGTATTCGATGCCCCTGCGCACTTCATGGCTATGCCCGTCTCCTGCCGCCATCAGGGCCAACAGCGCCCAGGCCGTCTGAAAAGAGGTACTTCTCTCGAACTGTCCGGCGTGCTGAGGTTCGAAGTAGGTATCGTTACTTTCGCCCCAGCCTCCGTCATCGCGCTGCACTGACTTCAGCCACTGCACCGCACGGCGAATGGCGAGATGGCCGGTATCAACGCGGGCCAAGCGGAACGCTTCCATTACTGACCAGGTGCCGTAGATATAATTGCTTCCCCAGCGCCCAAACCAGGCTCCGCAGGGTTCCTGCTCGCGAAACAGATAGGCGAGGCCTCGTTCCACGACAGGCTTATGCCTGGGTTCACCATACAATGAGAGAAAACCGGTGCAACGCGCAGTGACATCGCTGGTCGGCGGATCAAGCAAGGCGCCATGGTCGGCAAATGGTATTTCATTGAGATAATAATAGGTATTGTCGGCGTCGAAGGCCGCAAAGCCGCCGTCGCGCGACTGCATTCCCGCAAGCCAGTCCGCAGCGCGTACTATACTCCCCTGATAAGCTTGAGGATCCGCCTGGTATAGCGCCCACGCCACGGCTGCGGTGTCGTCCAGATCCGGGTAATGCGGGTTGGCATACTGGAAGGCCCAGCCACCACCTGGCAAGTCGGGGTGGTCTTCCTGCCAATCCGCGGGCGCATCGAGTATCTGGTTGGGGATGAGCCAGTCGAGCGCGTCACGGACGGGCTTTTGATCCACATCGGCACTTTCCTGCATGGCGAGGCAGGTAAGGACGGTGTCCCACACGGGCGACGTACACGGCTGGCACCAGGCGCGCTGGCCTTCCTCCACCAGCAACCCGCGTAGCGCCCGACGGCATTGGTCCCGATAGGGATGATCGTAGGCATAGCCCAGCAATGCCAGTGCCTCGCCGGCGTTCACGATGGCGGGAAAAATTCCTCCCAGACCACACTCGCCGTTTAGCCGCTCCACGATCCACTGTTCAGCTCGCCGTATTGCAATACGGCGCAGCGCCTGTGGAATGAGCGGCTCGAATAGCGAAGCGGTACGCTCAATTATTAAAAACAGGCGGTTGAGACGAGTGCGAACCGGAAAATAGTCACGCTCTTCCTCCGGAGGCACCGTAAACAGTTCACGGACATGAATCTTTCGCGGATTCACCGCACGCGCCTTCAAGCTGCATAAAATGGACAGCGGTATCGTAACGGTACGAGACCAGTAAGCAATTTTGCTCAGGTGGAAAGGGAACCAGCGAGGTAGCAAAATGATCTCCACCGGCACGAATGGAACGCCGCGCCAGGGAAGCTGACCGTACATGGCAAGCAGTATGCGAGTGAACACGTTGGCCCGTGCGGCCCCTCCATGTTTTAGAATGGCGGCGCGGGCACGCATCATGTGCGGCGCATCGGGCGAATCACCTACGATCTTCAAAGCATAATATGCCTTGATCGTACAGCTGAGGTCGAAATGGCCTCCATAATATAATGGCCAGCCACCATGCTCGAGATCCTGTTTTTCACGGATAAATCGGGCGAGCCTGACTTCCAGGTCTACATCGACATCATCCATGAAGTGCATCATCAATACATACTCCGCCGGAATCGTGCAGTCCGCCTCCAGCGGAAAACACCAATGACCGTCTTGTTTCTGTAGCGACAGCAACGCATCACGCGCTGCCGTCAATCCATCTTCCAGCGACGTCTTGCTGGCTGGGCTAACCTGTTGAGATGACAATGTGGCGGTACCTCCGAATCTATTCACTAATTTTTACCCAAGTCGCGTTTCTGGCGGAATTCAGGATGCAATCCATCCATATGATAAGAAAATAACGAAAGAAACTCATGAAATTGTGTTCTGCATGGATTTGCTATGCGCCATGCCGCTACGCGCGTTTGATGCTTGGGAGGGAGAAATGCCTTACGATGAGATCGATGTTGGCCGGTCCTCAAGCCAATCAAGCATATTGCGAGCGTTGGTTTCAGCGTGATGCCGCCGCTTCCGGAACGTCCCCGAGGTCTTCGTCCATAGGGTCCTCGTAGCTCTCTGGCGGCGGATCTCCATCATAAATCAAATGCTTGCGTTGTTGCAAAAACCCCTCTCGCACAAATAGATAGGGATCCAGCGCCGCCTGGTCACGCACTCGCATAGGGCCGGATAACCTTGCTCTTTTGTCGATAATGCTTAAAACCGTGACGGGACCTACGATAGCGCTACTGGCGAAGGTGCCCGCATAAAATAAAAGGTTGCTGAAAACGCTTACAGGTATTCCCGGCGCATCACGATAGGTGCTGGGGCCGATCAAAGGAACAAAAAGATAAGATCCCGTATTGACACCCCATACGCCAAGTGTTTGCCCAAAGTCTTCGTCATGTTGCGGCAAGCCCATGGGCGCTGCCATGTCGAAGAAGCCGCCCAGGCCAACCGTTGAATTAACGACGAAACGGAGGCTGTCCTGGAAGCCCTGACGGACTTTTCCTTGCAAAAAATCGTTCAGGATAACGTTCGGATACGCGAGATTGTCATAGAAATTTCCAATCGAACGCACCATGGGGTCAGGTATGTATTTTATATAAACATCAGCAACTGGCGCCAGCAGGTTTCGGTCAATCGTATCCGTGAAGTCATAAAACTTGCGATTGGTTTCTTCATTAGGATCAATCGGATTTATACCGGAGTCGCTCGTTCCGGAATCGCCCGTTCGTGTGGTAGCGCATCCCGCGAACAATACGGCACATATTGCCAGCAGAACGGTTGTCCGGTAGTTATGTATCATGATCAGTTAAGATAGGCATGACTGCTAATCTCCAGGCATTGCTACTTTAATAATGCAGCGGTCGCTCCAAGTCGGGAGTATAAACAATAAATGACAATTTAGCGTATAACTTCGCTTACGTAAACAAAGGGAGAATAAGTCCGCCGGGGCAGAGGCGGTAACCGGTCTCTCAACCCTTCATCCTCATTCCCAGACTCATTCGCCAGCGGCGTCAGATTTGATCATACCTTGATGCTTTGAGCGGGCGCCTTCAATAAGATCGGCAGTATCACCAAGGTGCAGAGGAGCGTAAAAGTCAGTCCCACGGTAAGCATTATTCCCATACTGGCGGTACCTTCATGCGACGAAAACATGAGACTTGCGAAATCGACCAGTGCAGTCAAAGCACTATAGAAAATAGCCCTTGCGGTACTGGTGTGGATCAAGACTTCGCTCACCATCTCGTTATTCAGGCTTCGGTGCACCATGTGCAGGCTACTGTCGATACCGAGGCCAAGCAATAGCGGCAAAGCAATGATATTTGCAAAATTGAACGGTACATTCAACACGACGGTGAACGCGGCAGTGAATAAACTGGACAGCAAAAGCGGGGTCAGCACCAGCAGGGTATACTTCATGCTGCGCAATATTATCAGCAGTGCGATGACAATCCCCGCCAGCGCCAGTAGAAATGCCTGGATAAATGCCTGCACCACCGCCTCACCTGCTTCAAGGCTCACCATGGGCGCCCCCGTGGCGTTCGGCGCGACTTGTTGCACCGAACGCACAAAACGCCGCAATGCATCGTTGTCGTTAAGATCTTCAGCCGGATAGACTGCGATCCGGTACTCGCCCGAGCGGCTTTCCCACCGGCTGCTTAGCGATTCCGGCAGGTCCTTCATGCCAAATGGGACAGCTTCAGTAGCAATCCGCAAGCTCTGCAAAGCGGAGGGTAGTGTAGTCAGAAGATCGGCCTCCGCTGACTGCAGCAAGTGACTCCTCTCGTCGGCACTCGCCGCATCGAGTCGGACAAACAGAGCGGTAAGAGATGCTTTGAGAGCACGAACACTTGCCAATGCGGGATGATCGGGACGCTCGGCGATAAATCGATCCAATACGGCGGCTAGTGTATCCAACGATTTACGTTGATTTACCTGGGCTTCACCGCCCATCGGCCGAGCCTGCGTTGTATTCGTTATCGGTCCCATCGTAAGAGCCATTTCCTCGATAAGCGAAAGTTTCTCTTCCTGCTCTGCTGGCACCAGGTCGAAGATGGTAACCACCTTGGTCACTTCAGGAAGCTTGGCCAGCTGCTGCGCCAGACGTTCTGCTTCTTTTCGATCGCGGGCCAATGCAGTCGCATGCCAGGGGGAATTGTCGACGTCCAGAAGAAGTTCCTTGAATGTCCGTATCGCTTCTCCATTCTGTGCTTGCATATTCAGCAGGTTATAGTCAAATGTTACCCGAGGCAGTATTGCAAGAGCAGCAACCAAAGCGACGAAAGTGACGGCATAAGTCAACTTGTGCCACTTCAAGGATAGCTCAAGCACTTTCCCCACTGAGCTCTTTGTGGTGGCTTTCGTTGACAACTTCCTGGGAAAATAACGTAGCAGGGCGGGCCCTATGGTAAGGGTAACGAGCAGACTGATCACCATGCCGGTACCGGAAATGATCCCCAATTCCGCGACTCCACTATAATCGGTAGGCATGAATGCGTAAAAACCGATGGCGTTGGTGATCGTACAAGCAGTCAGTGCCGCTCCGGCATCGCCGCCGGACAGGTGCATGGCTTCGGCCGGCGAAGTACCGCTTTCCAGAATCTCACGATATCGGAGCAGAAAATGGATGGCAAAATCGGCCCCCAGGCCGATATATAGCACTGCAAATGCGATAGAGATCAGATTCAGGTGGCCGACCGCCGCAGTGGCAAACGCTGCGGTAAGAAGCAAACCCATCGTCAGGCAAACGAGTACATTAATTATCAGTCCCGCATTATGCATCGCGAAGTAGAGCACGATAGCGACCATTACAAATGTAATGATTCCGGCATACTCCATTCCGCGCAGCGAGCTGTTGAGCTCCTCCTCAGCCAGCGCTACCTCGCCGGTAATTCGCAACCGAACCGGTCCATTTTCCGACACGCCAACATCTTTTGCTGCTGCATAAAGGGCTGCGATGGACTGCTCCGCCGGTGATAGCTGTGTGTAATCAAGTTTCGGTTTAACTACGATCAACTGCTGGTACTTATTCTTCTGCGGTTCTCCATTGAACAGTGATTGCCATGATAAAGCCCGGGGCGATCCACTGAGCCGTGCATCAAAAGTTGCGCTTATCCCGTTCAGCACGGGTTGAAGCTCCATGCTGCGTCCCTCGCGCAACTCGTCCACCGCTCGGGTAAGCACGGAAGCAAAAGATGACAAGGTGGGGTTTTCGGAGATATGCGCTATGAGCGGCTGTGCCGCGGCCAGGCGATCAGTGATCTGTTCCAGCTCGGGAATACTTTCATAGAGCAAGCCGTTACGCTCAAAAAAAACGTCCACGTTAGGCGTGTAGACATCGTAAAAACTTGCAGTATCTTTTTTAAGCTGTGCGGCAAGACGTTCGGTTGCCAGATATACCTGCTCGGGCGTGGGGGCGTCCAGCACCACCAGCAGGGTTTCCATGTCCTGCGGGAACGTCTCGTTGTAGTGCTTCATATTGACGCGAAACGGCAGATGCTCCGAGAGCATGTCCGTGGTATCGGTATTTATACCGAGGTTACGCGAAACATATAATCCGCACACGACAGTGACCAACAAAGCCCCTAGAAGAATCCAGGCGGCGTATTGGTAAGAGAGTGTGGACCAGCGCGCGAAGATGTCGTATATGCGGCTGTGAGAAGCTTTGATTGGTGTGGCCATCCTTGAGGAAGCAATTTAGGACGATCAATCCTCGGTGCTGCCCAGGTTTTTTTAACCTTGCTCGGTCAGGATGATCTTTTTCTTGAGCATGTCGATGAGTGTCGCGAAACCATCACGCTGGAGGATAGCACGGTACTCGACCCGTTTCAGTGCGAGATCGCTGACGCCGTCAGCCAGGACGTTGACAATGCGCCATCCATCCTTCCCATTCCGGAGGATATAGTCGAAACGTACGGGCTCGCCGGTCGGTAAAAACAGCTTGCTGCGTACCATTATCTGATCCCGCGGCATCGATTGTTGCTCTATAAATTCGAACCGCTCACCTTCGTAACTTCTGAACCAACCCACGTAGGTGCCAATGCTGAGCTTTCGGAAAATGTCCTTGAACGTGCGCTGTTGCTCGGCATCCAATTGAGTCCAGTTAGCCCCTAGCGTAGTGCGGGCAATAAAATCAAGATCGTGGGTGCGATCAATAACAGGGGCCAGCAATTCATAGCGACCTTCATATCCCAGTTTGGGCCCTTCTCGCATCGCCTTGATAAGCGACTCGTGCAGGTCATTCACGACCTGTTCCGGGCTGGAGGTATCCTGGGTCTCGGCCCAGGATACAGGCGCAGCCAGCAACATGACTGCTATCACCTGAAATTTCAAAGCGGACGTAATGGCGCGCAGGATTTTCATATTGACAACCTTTATAGCAACGCTAATCGCGCTATACGCCGTAGCGCCGAAGTGAGGCCTGATCAGTCGGCCAAACGTTATACCCGATGGGCTGGGCGCTACCATGACTGGATAAACCTGCCATGGCTGCCCCATCTGTTTAAGGCCGGGAGTCACAAGCGTCGATAAAGGCCATGCCCCATGGACTCATTGTGGACAGCGAGTCATCATGAGGAAATCGGGTTTCCGGTGCCCTTAAAGCCGGCGTGCGGGCTTTAAGGGCACGACCCTGATTTATCATTCCACTTTAACAGGAATTCCAGCGAGCGTTGCTGGAGATTTCAGTTTTTCGGACGCCCATTTAGGTGTGGACTCAGCCACCATCGGACCAGTGGTTCTTGGACCCCTGAGGGAGGTGAGTAATGCCTTCACCGGATGCTGTAACATATCTTCAACGGCGGTCGCCTCATAGCCACAATGGGCCATGCACTGGGCACACTTGGGATTGCTACTGTTACCGTATTTTTCCCACGGGGTGTCCTCCAGCAGTTCCTGAAAACTGGACGCATATCCCTCATCCGACAATAAATAGCAAGGTTTTTGCCATCCGAACACGTTGCGCGTCGGATTGCCCCAGGGGGTACACTGATAATTCTGATTACCTGCAAGGAAATCAAGATAAAGCGAGGAATGATTCAACTTCCAGTTCCGCGTCTTGCCCAACTTGAAGATACCTCGAAATAGATTCTTGGTATCCTTCCCCTTGATAAAGATGTCTTGTCTCGGGGCGCGTTCATAGCTGAATCCCGGCGCGATGGTTGCGCCTTCGATACCTAGCTCCATGGCATAATCAAGAAACTCGGCAACATCCTCGGGCGTCTCGCCCTGGAACAGGGTGCAGTTTACGGTGACCCTGAACCCTCTTGCCACCGCCATTTTTATGGCTTCAACTGCCCGGTCAAAAACACCGTCCTGGCAAACCGAGGCATCATGCCGCTCTTTCAGGCCATCCAGATGGATTGAAAAAGTCAAATAAGGTGACGGCGTATAGTCGTCCATCTTTTTTTTCAACAGGAGCGCATTCGTGCACAGGTAAATATACTTCTTCCGCGCAATGATACCCTCGACAATTTGCGGCATTTCCTTATGTATCAGCGGCTCTCCCCCGGGAATGGACACCATTGGCGCGCCGCACTCATCAACCGCCTCCATGCATTGTTCAACAGAAAGCCGCTGGTCCAGGATGTGGTCCGGATAGTCTATTTTACCGCAGCCTGCACAAGCCAAATTGCAACGAAACAGAGGCTCCAGCATCAGAACCATAGGATATTTTTTTACCCCTTTCAACTTTTGCTTGAGCAGATAAGTGCCTACAGCTATTTGTTGACGTAAAGGAACTCCCATGAGTAAACCCTCCAAAAACTTGTATAAAACCGATTGATAGCCACAGGCAATAAGTGCCCAGTTTTTTCTGTTATTTTCCCATGCCGAACTTGATAGTCAGAATACGTTCTGATCTCCGGACGATCCCATATCCCACTCTTGCATACTTGCAAGCTGCTCGCCGGTACTCCGGTTTCCAACCCCTGGCCCATCATGCATTCCGGGTCAAAAAGCTGTTCATTCCGCTACATCGAAGCGCCCTGCGACAGATCAGGTTCCAGTCATTTTTTTCGCTTACATTCTTGTTACAACAACATATTAGCACGGATATTTTTCAAACTAAACACACAACATTTTCAGGGTCTAATGAGGCTCCGAACAACCCCCAACGCGGACGTAATGGCGGTTTTGCGCTATGCTCGATCCCCTTCCGCTTCGATTTTCAGGGGGGAGCCGATTCCATAAAAGAAGGAAAAAAATGGGGCGCCTAGGCGCCCCATTTTCAACTGGTTCGTTTCAATTAAAAATTGTGACGGATACCAATCGTGTAGGTAGCACGACTACCTGTTGCATAGCTGGGGGCAGCATAGCTGACAGTAGAGGTACCGAGGTTATTTGCATCTGAACCATTCGGGTTGCTCACGTATACATGCTGATAACCACCAAACACGCTCGTGCGCTTGCTCAGATTGTGGATTGCACCTACCGTAAAGCTATCGGCTTTGCGTGCTGCTGAGTTATTGACGCCGCCTGCGTGGGCCTTGGTCATACCGCCCTGAGCCACCAGAGTAGTGTTGCCCCACTTGTATTGCGCGCCTGCGAACCAGATGTTGCCATCGCCGCCCCAGTTCATTGCGGAATTGCACTGCCCTGTGCCGCTACCAGCGGAGTCGAGCGGGTTCGCTACCAGCGCGGCTGCTGTGGTACAGGTGGCGGAGCCGAGCGCGTTGTTGATATTTTCATATTGGCCGCTGAACTTGAAGTTTTCCCAAGTCCATGCACCACCAACCCGCCATACTTCTTCTGTCTTGAGACCGATGCTCTTCTGTGTTCCATTGGCGTTGTCTCTGGAGTATCCACCAAATATATCAAGCCCCATGCCCATGAAATCGACATGATATTTGGCAGCAGCCTGGCCGTCGAACTCACCGTTTCTACCACCGGTATTGCCTTGGCTGCCCAGTCCGCCCGGAGCGAAACCAGCTATCAGGCTACCGGATTGCAGGGGATCGAGCGTATTTGCATCACCCGGCATAAGCAAGCCGGAAAAAGAGAAACCCTCTATCGTTGCCGAGTCGTAGCGGATGGCACTGTTGACGAAGCCATTTGCACCTGAGCCCATACCGTTGGCGCCAGCAGACATGGTACCGCCGGCACCGTTGGCTTGCAGCGTAGTGTACGCAAACGGATCAATGGTCATACCACCGGCGAAGTCCTTGAAGGGAGATTGAACGCGGCCAAATTTGACATCGCCCCACTGATTGCTGGAAAGACCCACCCATTGCTCACGAGGTGTGGTGGCTGAGCCGGAACCGGCGTTCAAGCCCATTTCCAGACGGGCATTTGCCCTGAATCCATTACCGAGATCCTCGGTAATATGCAGACCCCAACGTGATGAGCGGGAGTTGTCTTGCAGCGATCCTTGGCTGGGTTGGCTAGCAAAATCGACGAGGCTGTATTCAGCTTGTACCCGGCCAAAAATTGTGACGTTCGTCCCCTGAGCGGATGCAACCACCGGGGCCGCGAGTGCACCAGCAGCAGCCAGTGCAATCAGTTTCTTTTTCATATGGAAAATCTCCTTTAAAGTTGAAACGGTGGGGTGCCTCTCACCGACCCTATTTCGGTGATGTAGTGTCCCGCTGCTTGGACCTCTCTGAATGAGAGGGTTGAGAGATTGTGCCTAACGTAGCAATTGCTAGCAAGGAAATAACGAGACTTTCGAAGTATGGAAGATGTATGTGTTGCTTTTTTGCAACAAAAAGGTTCGGCTCGCGATCCAGGTAAAAGGTAAGCGCCGGTTCGGGCGTGGTAAACCGTAACACTTGTGTGTCAATCCTGCCCAAACAGTCGTGCCAGCTCCGCCCCCGGATCATCGGCGCGCATGAAAGCTTCACCCACGAGAAAGGCATTGACCTGATGATTGCGCATCAGCACGACATCGGCGGGTACGAGTATGCCGCTTTCGGTTATTACAATGCGCTCGGGCGGAATGCGATCAAGCAATTGCAGCGTAGTGTCCAGGCGAGTTTCGAACGTATGCAGGTTGCGATTGTTGATGCCGATCAGGGAGGAATTTAATTGCAACGCGAGCTCCAGCTCTGCACCGTCATGTACCTCAACCAGCACCCCCATGCCGAGCGCGTGCGCGAGCGATTCAAGCTCGAGCATCCGAGCTACTATTTCCGTCTCTTGCCGGCACTCTCCAGTCATGAGAGAAGCCTTGCGGAAGGCCGCCACGATAACCAGGATGCAATCCGCTCCCATCGCGCGGGCCTCAACCACCTGATATTGATCCAGCATGAAATCCTTGCGCAGTACCGGCAGATCACAAGCGGCTTTGGCCTGCCTTAAATACTCCGCGCAACCGCTGAAAAACCGGTTATCGGTTAATACCGACAGACAGGCTGCTCCATGTCTCGCATAGGTGGCCGCGATGGCAGCCGGGTCGAACTGCTCCCGCAAGACACCTCGGCTGGGGCTGGCTTTCTTGATTTCCGCAATGACCGCCGGCAACCCGGCGTCCATCTTATTGCGGAGTGCCCCGGCAAAATCCCTGGGATGGGGCACGGCCTCGGCTTCGCGATACAATTCGTCAAGCGGCCTCGCAGCCTTTGCGGCAGCGATCTCCTGCCACTTGACGGCTAAAATCTCTTGCAGAATGTCGGTCATAGACTAAACCCGGGAAGCTTCATTCCGATTTTCACGATTTGAGAATTCGACCAGCTCCAGCAATTTTGCCTTGGCTGCACCGCTCTCTATCGCGACGTTGGCTTTTTCCAAACCCTGCTCCAGTGATTCCGCTACACCGGCAACGTAGACCGCCGCGCCTGCGTTGAGCAATACGACATCGCGGGCCGGGCCGGGTTGATTATCCAGCACCGACAGCAACATCTTTCTGGATTGAATACTATCTTGTGCCTGTATCGACTCAATGGCAGCGGTACTCATGCCGAAATCTTCGGGTTTGATAGTATATTCAATCACCTCGCCGTGCCTGAGTTCACCTACCCAGGTTTCGCCGGCGATGGTGATCTCGTCCAATCCACCTTGCCCATTTCTGCCGTGGACCACCATCACGTGGCGGCTGCCCAGGCGCTGCAGTACCCGAGCCAATATACCGACGAGATCGGGATGAAATACGCCCAGCAACTGATTTCTTGCCCCGGCAGGATTGGTCAGCGGCCCCAGGATATTAAACAGGGTGCGCACGCCCAGATCACGCCTCACCGGTGCGGCATGTTTCATGGCGCTGTGAAAATTGGGAGCGAACATGAATCCGAGGCCGATTTCCTTTATGTCTTCGGCTACCTGACCAGGAGTCTGGTTGAGGTTGACACCAAGGGCTTCAAGCACGTCCGCGCTACCCGATTTGCTGGAGACGGAGCGCCCACCGTGCTTGGCGACCCGTGCACCCGCAGCCGCCGCGACAAAAGCCGCGGTGGTTGAAATATTGAAAGTGTGGGCGGCATCGCCTCCGGTCCCGCATGTATCCACGAGATGCCGGTTATCCGCTACTTCCACGCGGGTAGCAAATTCGCGCATCACCTGTGCCGCGGCGGCGATTTCACCAATGGTTTCTTTCTTTACCCGCAGTCCGGTGACGATAGCGGCGATCAGTGCGGGTGACAACTCGCCACGCATGATCTGCCGCATGAGTGAAAGCATTTCATCGTGAAAGATTTCACGATGTTCGATGATGCGGGCCAGCGCTTCTTGAGGCTTCATAAATCCTTCCTTTTCCGGAGTGCATCCGCTTCACATGGCCTATCCAAAGGCCATTCAGATAGCCCTTATTGGCTCAGAAAGTTTTCCAGCAACTGGTGTCCGTATTCCGTCAGCATGGATTCCGGGTGAAATTGCAGGCCTTCGACCGGCAGAGTCTTGTGGCGCACGCCCATGATCTCCCCATCTTCAGTCCACGCAGTGATTTCAAGGCACGCTGGAAGACTCTCGCGCTCTATGACCAGCGAATGATAGCGAGTCGCGGTGAACGGGTTTGGCAAATCACGAAATATGCCGGCGCCACTGTGAAAGATAGGCGACGTTTTGCCATGCATGAGCTGCCTGGCGTGGATGATTTTCCCGCCGAAAGCCTGTCCTATGCTCTGGTGACCCAGGCAGACGCCCAGTATGGGAACTTGACTGTTGTAATGCTCAATTAACGATACCGATATGCCTGCTTCATCTGGCGTGCAGGGGCCCGGTGAAATTACGATGCGCGCAGGCTTTAGCCGCGCAATTTCATCGAATGTGATTTCATCATTGCGAAACACCCTCACTTCCTCACCCAGTTCGCCAAAATACTGCACCAGGTTGTAGGTGAAAGAATCGTAATTGTCGATCATCAACAGCATTATGGAAATTTATCCTGGGAAAATAGATAAAAATCCTTTATGTCTCGCCTTTTTATGTCGGGCATAGGAGAAGGGCATGAAAGAGAACTTGATATTATCCCTGCTCCGCAACGACCGGACAAGGATAAGATGAGATGACCGAAGAATGGGGAATAAAAATACCAAAGGTATCCGTATCCATGTATTTCAGGGACGGTCCGTTACTTGCAGATAACATAAAATCAAAGATGCTGCGTGACTGCCATTAAACAAAGCAGGATGTAATCCGCATTTCCAGATACCTGACAATTGTGAGAGATCATGTACTCGACGACTGCGTCGAGTGCAGGGATCGATTGAAGTCTATTCTCCGATTTATCGTCCGAGTCCGCATCTCATCCCTGGAATCGCCACTTCGACAATTAACTCATTGCCTTGCCCATGAACAATATCCACAAATAAAATTGGGAGCCGTAAAAAACTTATCTCCACTTGAAGTTTCCTATAACCAACTTCCCGTAACTCATCAAGGCTTCTTTCATCGAGCGGATGCAAAGCACCGCCATATTGCACTCTGCCTCGGGCGGAATCCTACTGATTTTCAAGGGTGCCAGACGAGTTGCTGCTCGGATCGCCGGAGAAGATGTATTTTTCACGTATAAATCGCTGCTTGAAAGCGGAATCAGAACAGGCAAAATAGAAGCTGTTGTAGATCTCCAGGTAATTTTTTGGGGAATTGATCAAGGAGGGATGCCCTAATCGAACAGATAAAAACAATGAGCGATGCACCTCATGCTGAATTAATGCGCTCTCTGACTGGCAAACACCATATCCTGGCCGGCTTGATTGGAACAGCTCCGGTTCATTACGTCGATTTACCTGTTCACAGGAACATAGGTGATCTGCTGATCATGCTGGGCACGCTCCGCTTCTTCGCGCTCCATGAGTTGAAGATAAGTCTGAAGGCGGCGTATTTTACCTACCGCCCAAGCTGGGCAAGAACCGGGGATGTGATCGTATTCCAGGGCGGCGGTAATCTTGGCGATCTTTACGCAGGACCGCAGCAGATGCGTCAACATGTGGTAGAGAAGCTACCGGGAAACAGGATAATTATCTTCCCTCAGACCATCCACTTCCGTTCCCCGGATGCGTATGCGCAATGCTGCAGGATTTTTGCAAAGCACCCCGATCTCCATATTTGTGTCAGGGACCATAAGTCATTTGAACTGGCGGTTCCCATGTCGCGGCATGTTTATCTTCTCCCGGATATGGCGCACCAGTTATGGCCGATACAACAAGCCCGGCATTGCGAGGGCCATCGTCTCGCGCTATTGAGAGCTGATGTCGAGTCCGCAGGGAGCGAGGTTATCGATTTTGATATGCGTGCTGACTGGCGGGAGTTGGTCAGGCATAAAAATACCTGGATTCGAATGATGCGGGGAGTGCTGGCTGCCTTGCACCTGGCGCACCTCGACTCGGGTATCCTGTCCCTTGAGATGGACTTGTGGATCAAATACGCAACGAAACTGGTTGGCGAGGCGATCGATCTTTTCAGCAGATTCGAGGTAGTCACGACTGACCGGTTGCATGCCCACATTTTGTCCTGTCTGATGGGGATTCCGAATACGGTCTTGAATAACTCTTATGGCAAGAACTATTCCTATATCACTGCGTGGACCGGGTCGAGCAGTATCGTGGATTACCGAGCGAAAAACGTTGAATAAAACCGAAAAATAATCCTCTTTCGAAAGAGGAATGACGGCAAGCCGTCAAAAGAGTAGGGCTGTCTCAGCCAACTTCACGATGCTTGTGTGCGCCCGCTCAATTCCCTTGGTAACAACCCCCTTTATTATGCCTAAGCCAAAACTGCGTGATCGGATAGCTCGTTTTCTCGACATCCCTGTCCATATGCCAGGGGTTATAAAGCACGGTAAGTCATGTGCCTACTCGAAGGAGTCTCGTCGATCTTCTTGAAATGCGAAACCACCTCGTCTCGACACTCCACGCTTCAAACCTCAATTTTCGAGAGCCTGGTTTTCACGATCCTGCTTTTTCTTTGGATCGCGCTGAGCGTTTTGACGCATCTTTTGATCCAGTTTATTCATCTGCTCTGGCGTGAGCACTCCTTGGAGGCTTGACCGCGTTTCCTGCTGCACTTTTTGCAATTTTTGCTTTTCCTCATTGAAAATAGCATCGACTTTCTTTCTCTCCGTATCGAAAATGACTTCAACCTTGGTTCGTTGGTCTGCGCTAAAGCCCAGCTCTTTACTCATGTGCTCGATTCCTTTTTTCCTATCCGCGGATCCCGTGTCGTTTTGTTGAGAATGGCTGGCAACAGGAGTCAAAAGAAGGCCCAAAATCAGTGAGATATTTATCAGTTTTTTATTCATTATTATTTCTCTGGGGTTTATCTGGTGATTATTTACTTATGGTGGAGTAATCGCCTGAATTGACCAGAATCAGGCGGTTCCCGATAAAGAAAGGTGGATATGATTCGAGGGCTATTCGAGGGCTAGCGGAGACAGGAGCGACTTTGGTTACGATCATCGTAACCAAAGTCGCTCCAGCGGAAAAACTAGAAAAGTCCAGAAATAGAGCGCGTCAATCCATTCGTCAAATCCGGGGCCGCTTCGTCATACGCCAGATTTACCTTATTGGCCGTGCTGACAACACGAGTGCGATACTTGTTCATATTGCTGACCTTGGTAGATGACTGTCTTCTTGATCCGCCGATCCCTTGCTTGGCATCCTGCTGGCTATCTTGTCGAATTACAACGCCTTGCTCGGCCCGTTCGGCGATTTCAACATCGGTAATGGCCATGAACATGACATCCTTCACTGCGGCACTCGCGACAGTGTCCGCGATACCAAAAGCCGCGGCGCCGGCCAATCCGCCAATACCGGCACCCGTCCAGCCAGCTAGCGCGGCACCTGTTGCCATTCCCACTGCAGCCCCGGTAGAAATAGTGCCGCCATAGCCCGCCCCCAAAGCAGCTTGCGCAGCTGTCGGGCTAGCCTTGTCCACGCTCAGGACATTGACCTGGAGCCAATAATGAGCCACTTTCGGATTATTGGTAATGGTATAGCCTTTTCCTTCAAGCACTCTTGCAACAGGACCGGCGATATCAAAGTTTGCCTTGTCGGACGTATTCCGGACATTTAAATAAATAATTTTTTGATCCGGCTCAACTGGATCAAGAAAAATGGTATCGCTCATTTTGGTTTGAACGTCCAGATCCTTTTTGGCTATTGACGTATGCACGGCGGCACAACCGCTTAATATCATCGAAAACACCATGAAACCGGCCAGCGTAATACCTTTACCTTTCAAGTAACTCATTTTCTCCCCTTTTTATTAATGACTAAATTACTTCGGGCGGGGCTAATAAGAAATATTTATTATTTTTCTTATTTAACTATCGCCAATATGCTATTGAATTACATGAACCAATACTTCCAGAGAGCTTTACCACCAGCCGCCGTAGAACGGGGAGTAACCCCCTCCATAAAGTCCGCCGTAATACGGACGAACATAGCCACCATAACCAAATCCCCCTAGCAGCGGTATGCTAGGAGCAACATAGGCAGGGGATTTGGTCGGTGTTCCCCTCTCCGTCGCGGCTTTGAGAGATGCTGTCAGACTCGCATCATCCGGAACAATAAAGGGCTTGGAAATTGTTTCCTCATTGAACTGCCTCTGGATTTCCTCCAGATTCTGTGACCATGCAGCAGTGCTCTGTATGGAAGCAAAAAGCAGAAACCCGTAGAAAACGTTCTTATTACCCGTGGTTGCCATTTCACGTCTCCAATCTGATTAATATCCCTATTGTTGAGTATAAATAAGTTTTTTTGGAACGTAAATTTTTTATTTACAACAAGTGCACAATGTAATTTTTTGAACAAGCAACTCTGCTTTTTTACTTACTTTGTCGTTCCATGTTTCGATTAATGCAGCCAACATAGCGTAGATTTCCGGTTCCGGAACGGCGGAATTGTTCCAGCCTACCGCCAGGTTGATTAATTGCCAAGACCAAGAAATTAACACTGTAATTAACCCTTCCGCAGCATTATCAAATTCCTGAAAAAGAATGCCAGAACAGATTTTTTAAACAAAAGCGGTGTCCGAGGGACTAAAAAGGGAAACGTGATTATCACGTTAAAACTGGTGGTTCCTTTATCAGGAAGGGAAGGTATTGAGATCAAGACTTTTCTTTACGTACTCGTGTGCCGGCGAAGGAAAAACCCCGTCGGCGCGTACCTGGTTTGCGCGCCATCCGCGATTATCTTGCGGTCTATAACCAACACCGACTCCTTTCGTCTGGCATAAAACCGCCGATCAAATCATCGAATCCGTCGGTCGATTCCGTACATGAATTAATGACTCAGTGAAGTTACAAATGCTGGTCTTCAATCTTGTCGCGATAGTTTTCGAGCAGATTTTCCATTTCGGCGCGCTTGATCTGAGTAAAAGGTTCCGCCTCCAGGATGGCGTTCAAGGCCCCCTTGCCGCCATACCAATCGACCAGTTCCCGGCCTATTTGATAAAGCTCGTCGTTATTTTTTTCACAGAGCTTCCTCTGGTCGTTTTGCTTCCCGAGCACCGTTGTGGAATTCTTCAGGTCCTGTTCCAGTTGATTCCGTTGACCGGATAATTCTTCATTCCGCTTGATTGCTTCATCAAGCTGTGAGCGCAATTCCTTTCTTTCTGTGCTTGCCGCATCGAGGTCTTTTTCAAGACGGGGGATTTTGGCGGCAACACTCGCGGCGGATCGCTTGTGAGATTCTGTTTCATCGCGGGTTTTTTTTAACGTTTCCTCCAGCACTGTCTTCTCCTGGTCCAACGCCGATCTTTGCTGCTGGATCTCGCTTAATTGCTGTTGCATGTGTCGTAGCGCCTGCCTCTGTTTTTTTTGATCCTTATCATTGGCAGCGATGACGCTGGACGGCCACGAGGTCGCCAGAAGCGCGACGGCTATTACCTGGCACAACAAGCGCGAACCCACTGTCTTACGGTTATTCATACAGGAACCTTTCCCGGTTGCAACGAAACGATGATCGCCGATGAAACAAACGCCGCGTAATAAAGGTATTAAGCTCACCGCAAAACGCGCCACATCCGCCATGCCCATCAATGACAACGCCGTATCGGTCCGTCTGGCGGTCACGCACTTTAGAACCTGGCATTCAGATCCAGATTGATCGAGTCGATGCCCAGCGGCAAGCCGCTGATCTGGTTATAGGAGTTATATCGAAGTCCAAACCAGGTGTTATGGGCCACGCCGTATAAACCATGGACGGTGTAGCCCTTATGATTGGTACCGCCCAAAAGGTAATTGGAATCCGTAAAGGCATCCAGCATCGAGTCCCGCTCCGAATAACGATAGAAGCCGAAGATCTGCCATTGGTGCCGCTCCGAGATAACAGGGTAGCCAACCGTCAAGCGAATCTGATAAGCATCGGTTTCCGGCTTGATATTCTGCCCGGTACGGGTGAATATCCTGTTCTGGTTGTAGCCCACATTCCGTGCATAGTCCACGGTTCCAACAACGTGGATGGGCTTGAATCGCGAGTAGTCCGCCACCATGGTGACGTTGGCGATACGATAATCCGCTGCCAGGGCCCATAGGTTGGTGGTGGGATCCCCATCGTTATCGATGTTGAAGAGACTGTTGCCTTTCTGCCGGAACAGGGTAGCCGTTTGATTGAACAGGGTATCTCCGAAGGCCGGGTTGCGGACCCCGCTGATATTGCGGTAGTCGTAATAGGCGACTCCAACCCTGACTTTGGTGTCGAGGTCGTCCGGGATCCATTCCACGCCCGCCTGGGCTCCGTAGAACCATTTATCCTTAGCCTTGACCGTCTCGCTCTGGTTGATTTGCTGCAAGGGAAATATCCCTGCGTTGAGGAACGGTTTCATGGTTCTGTTTTCTTTGAGCCAGGGATGAAGATTGATCGCAAGACCTTCAAAGTTCAGGTCGGCATCCCATAACAGATCGGTATGTATGACCCCGGCCGTCGGTATCGTGTGAGGCGCGTCCCTGATGGTGCCCGTGTATACGTCTCCCACGGTGCCGACGAAAAAGGGATTGGGGAAACGTCCACCTTTAACCGTGATCCAGTCCCAGGGAGTGAGTTTGAGATAAGCCTGATCCAGCACAAAGCCGAATTTACTATTGAATGTTCCCAGCGTCTGAAGGGTGGATGTGGGAGATCCCATGGATATCGGCCCTCCCAGCGTGCTCCCCGTCGTCGCCGGATCATTGATATTACCGGTGGTCAAGCGCAACCCCATATCCACTCCACGAGTGACATTGGCATTAATGCCGAGACGCATGCGGAGCCTTTCGCGGTGAAGACTGTCCTCGGTGGTGTTGTCGATCTGCTGGCCAATGGCCTGAAAATTAGCGGCGGGCGCATTGGTACTGGCGTAAAAGTCGGCCTGTTCGCGCAGGCGTATGTCTCCTTCCAGCTTGAAGCGGCTGGCCCACTCGGGTACGACATTCACATCACCCCAACCTTCCTGCTTGGCTTGCCCCACTACTGCGTCGCGCAATTCATCGCGAATTTCCTTCTTGATATGTTCGGGCACATAAGTAACGCGCACCTCACCCTTTTTTAGCCCCTCGACAGCGGGTGGTGAGGCTTTTTCCTGGGCTTGTTGCGCAACCCTGGCTTTTTCTTCCGCCTTTCGGATCATTTCGTTAGCCGCCTCTCGCTTGATCACACCCTGCTCAACCAGAAGATGGATCAGATTCAAGGTGGTCTCATACAGAATCTCGACCTTCTGGCGCTCCTCGGTTCTTGCCTGGGCGCCGCTCGCAAATACCGCCATCACGACGGCAGCCGAGAGCATCATAAGGATCTTCATTTTATTTTTCTTCTCCAGACCCATCAGGCGCGCGAGGTCACGCGTATTTTCAACGGCTGCGGCATATCGGCAGGCGGACCCTCTCGCATGGCCCGCAGGTTCTGCAGCACATCCTTGAGTAACTCATCAACCTTTGCATCTCCGGTGTTATCGACCAGCGTAATTCGCGCCACTTTCCCCCCGGCATCGATCCATACCTTCACCACCACCTTGTAGCTTTTGTCCTTGAGCGCCTTCTCGCGCGCCAACGCATCCTGAAAAGCGGAATTCACCGCATCGTTCACTATGGCGTCATACCAGGCCCATGGATTCCCTTTGGAGCCACCGATCAAATCGGCCCCGCCTTTTTTTCCTACGAGCCCGAACCCATCGCCGCTGCCGGTTCCCTCCGCATCCACACCCAGATCCGGCCCTGGCGGCGGTTCATCCGCCTGATCCATTGGTTCGGGGTCGGGCTCGGAAAGCTTGATCTCTTCCTTTACAACAGGCTCCGGCGGTTTTTGCTCAGGGGGTGGCGGAGGTGGCGGCTTGATCAAGGTGATCTGCTGAAGCGATGGCTTCGGCGGTGGCTGGTTACTTCCCAGAAAATCTTTCAGCCACAATCCCAGCGCGACCGCGCCGCTCACGACAAGTAAAACGACAGCCCAGCGCACCCAGGCCGGCCTTCGGTCTTCGCTTGATTCTTCCATGCACTACTTCACCAGTCTCTGGGTGACAAGGCCCAACTGCGTAATATCCAGTTGCCCCAGTAATTCAAGCACTTCCATTACCTTGCCGTACTGCACTACCGTATCTCCCTTGACCACGACCGGCAGCTCGGGATTAGCAGCTCTCAATTCGCCCAGCCGGGTTCGTAATTCATCCAGCGTTACCGGATAGGCATCCAGAAAAATCTGCCCGCTTTCATTGATCGTGATCGCCTTGGTCTGGGGCTTGGCCAGACTGGGAGAATTGCTGGCCTTGGGCAAATTGACCTTTATTCCCTGTACCGATGCTGTGGTCATGATGATGAAAATTACCAGCAACACATAGGCGAGATCCAGCATGGGCACGACATTGATTTCGTCGTAAAGCTCGTTGTCTTCCTGAAGTTTCATGACAATCCCGATCAGCGACTGTAGTTTTCGGCAAGTTTGGTAACAAGCTCGTCGACGAAAATATGCATCCTTGATACGGTGGCCTTGATGCGCGAAGCCAGATAGTTGTAGCCGAACAGCGAAGGGATCGCCACGCCCATGCCGGCCACCGTTGCAGCCAGCGCCGCCGCGATGCCCGGTGCGATTGCGTTGACATTGACATCCCCGGCGGCGGCAATCGCCGCAAATGTGATCATTACCCCCATCACCGTACCCAGCAACCCGATAAAGGGTCCGCCGGAGATAGCGATGGTCAGCAGCACCATGAACCTGTTCATGCGTTGAATCTCCTCCACCAACCCCGCGTCGAGGCTGGCACGGATCGCGTCGAGCGATTGCGGCGACAGCGACTTGGAAAGATGCGCTGCATCGGTGTCGTCGAACCGATGCGCCAATTCAACCGCACTGATGTGGTAAATGCGGTAGAGCGGCGAATATTTGAAGTCTTTCCCCAGTCCCTGCGCTTTATCTATCGTCGTCAGGTCGGTGGAGAGCTCGCGAAATTTATCCATGAAACGGCTATTGGATTTATCCACGCGGTTGATATAGACCGTTTTGCTGTACATTACCCAGATCGCGATCACCAGCATGACCGCCAGCAGTCCAATCGCAACCCATCCATCCACGGTCAGCGATTTCAGGATGATGCCCAGGTGCGAAGCTTCGCCGCCACCACCTTCGGCGGTCTCTTCCTCGCCCATCGTGACAAGCTTGCCGTCCGACCCTTGCGCCGCCTGCACCGCCATCCATTCCGCGTTGCGCGCGATCGCGGATACTTGCACCTCATCCATTTCGCCCGTAAAGCCGGCGCCCAGCATGACGCTTCCCGACGGCAACGCGGCGCCCGGCAACTCGCCCGCCAGCTTGCCATCCACATATACGCGCAGCGCGTCCGCAACCGTGAATCCCAGGTGATGCCATTGGCCTGCGCCAAGCGCCGTGCTTGAAGCAACGCTTGCCGCGCCCGACTTCATTTTGACCAGGCCGCCCTCGAGCACTGCGCTGACATTATCCGACTGGAATAACGTGCCCTTGAGCGACGAGGGCTTGATCCATACCGAGAAGCTGTACCCGGTGCTCGCATTCACCGGGGGCAACGTCAGGCTTTGCGACCCGTCGAACCCCGCGCCGCCGTTTGAGAACGACGCAGCAACCCGCTGTACAGAGGATTGCGCATGCAGACCGTTGAGTCCGCTATCTCGCGGATTCCCTTCCGGCTCGGCAAAATGGTATATGGCGCTGCTGGCATCGTACGTTCCTTTGGGGTCTACCGCGGATGCCGCATTCTCATTACCGAAATAGAGAAAAAGTGCTGTCTGCGCGGAAAGCCTGGGTACCTTCACCCAGATCAACGCCAGCTGATTCGCGCTATCCCATTTTTCGACATGAAATTTCAGTTCAGCCTTGTCATCTCCGGAAACCAGGCGCAAATCGCTACCGTCATCATTCGCCGAGAAAAAATCGAAGTTTCCTGTATGCAAGCGAATGAGTACCGGTGCATCCGCCACTTCTCCGGCCGCGCTCGTCAGCGTGACTTTCTTGCGCGCCGTCCATCCATCGTTCCACCAGGCATGACTGGGCAGCGAGAAGCTACACAACACGAAAGCAAGAAGAAGCGCAAGGACGCGCATGGGTATCCGCCTGAATAAAATAATCAGTGATTATCCATGCACCAGATTACAGCCATTAGGCGGAGATATGGTCCGAACGGATCATCACACGATGGCGGCAAAACAGCTGGAAACGGAGTGGGTTGCGGGAAATAAGTCGCACAGGCGATGAAACCGGCGCGGTGGCGTCCGGTCTATCAGGTACGGATTTTATCTGAATGACAATATAACTTTTGTAACATTGAATGATGAAAATAGCCCATGTACGGTATCCATGCCGACAGCACAGTCACAATCGAAACCGTTCACCGGCAAAGGAGACATCATGACCAGCGCTTTACATCCCGACGGGAAAATAAACCCGGGTTTGACCAGTTGCAACGAATCAGGTAACGAGTCCATCCGAAATCTGATTGACGCGCGCAAACTGTCCCGGCGGGGATTTCTCCAGGGAACCTTCGGCGTAACCATGCTTTCGTTATTCGGTGGATGCTGGTTCGACGGACGAGGCTACCACGCCCGGGCCGCTTCCTCTATCCCGAACGGCATCGGCTTCACGCCGGTTCCAGCCAATATTTTGTCCATGATCGACGCGGTCACGGTTCCGAACGGATACACCGCCAAGGTACTGATAGCCTGGGGTGATTCTCTCACCGCGGCGCCCCATTGGGATACCGTAGGCGCAATGGACGAAGCGACCCAGTTGCACTCCTTCGGCGCTCATTCCGATGGGATACATTTCTCTCCGTTCCCGGGTAACCTCGGCAACTCGCGCGGGTTGCTTGTGGCCGGCAACGAGTATTGCGACCCGGCCCTGGTGAATAACATCAAGCCGGCATCATCGTATAGAACTGTTTCTTTGACGCTGGAAATGGTGCGCGCCCAGCAGGCCGCTCATGGCGTGAGCATTGTCACGGTCCAAAGGGAGAAGGGTGCCTGGGGTGTCGTATCCCAGTCTCCCTTCAACCGGCGCATTACCGGCAATACACTCTGCAGGCTTAGCGGTCCCGCATCGGGACACGATCTGATGACCACTTCCGCCGATCCTGCCGGTCTGAATGTACAGGGCACGCTCAGCAATTGCGCCCATGGCTATACGCCGTGGGGCACCTATCTGACCTGCGAGGAGAACTGGAATAGTTACTTTTCCAATGAGACCGGAAACGTTGCGGGCATAAGCGACCCTGCTCGGAAAGCCGACATTCTCGCCAGCCAGAATCGCTATGGCATTGTGAGGGGAGGCTTTGGCTATCGCTGGCACGAGGTGGACAAGCGCTTCCGTGCCGATCTCCATTGCAATGAACCCAACCGCTTTGGCTGGGTGGTTGAAATCGATCCCTGGGATCCTTATAGCATTCCTGTCAAGCGTACCGCCCTTGGCCGTATCAAGCACGAGGGCGCGTGGGTTGTCGTTGACGACGAAAACAGGGTCGCGGTCTACATGGGTGATGACGAGCGCAACGAATATGTGTACAAGTTTGTTTGCAGTAAAACCTACAGCCCTGAAAATCCCCAGGCCAACCGTGATTTGCTGGATTCGGGCACGCTCTATGTGGCGAGGTTCGATAGCGACGGGTCCGGGGTCTGGTTACCCCTGACCTGGGGCATGAATGGACTGACGCCGGAGAACGGCTTCAACAGTCAGGCGGAGGTGCTGATCAAAACCCGCCAGGCTGCCGACCGCGTCGGCGCCACCATGATGGATCGGCCCGAGTGGACCGCTGCGCATCCTTTCACGCGGGAAATTTACCTCACCCTGACCAATAACAATCGTCGCGGTAACAGCCCGGTTTCCGGCAACGCGCCCGATGGTACCAGTACCGCCGCACGTGCCAATCCTCCGGTGGATGCGGCCAACCCCCGCCCCGATAATATCTATGGCCATATCATCCGCTGGCGTGAGCACATGGACAAGCTGACCGCCACCACCTTCAAATGGGATGTCTTCGTACAGTGCGGCGACAAGGCTGGCGGCGGCGCGAACAGAAACCTTGGCGCCAGCTACAATCAGGCCGGTCATGACGGTTATGCCGGCAACATCCACGGTGATGACTACGGTTCTCCGGATGGTCTCTGGTTCGATAAGGATGGACGCCTGTGGATTCAGACCGACCAGGCCGGCGATGCCACGGGTGATTGGATCAATATCGGCGGCAATGCGATGATGTGTGCCGACCCCGCCAACGGAGAAACCAGGCGCTTTCTCACCAGCCCGAAAAATTGCGAAGTGTCCGGCGTGACTACAACCCCGGACGGAAAAACCATGTTCCTGGGAATTCAGCACCCTGGTGAGGATTGGAGCGATAATTTTACCGAAAACTCAACCTGGCCCGATAGCGGGGTCAACGGCCCGACTACAGCCAGCGGCCGCCAGCCAGTATCGAAACCACGCTCCGCCGTAGTGGTCATCACCAAGGATGATGGCGGCGTGATCGGTTCCTGATCCCTTGTGAAGGCTGCTGAGCGTTGAGTAATCGCGACCCCATATTCGAGGCAGTACCAGTACTGACCAAAAAATTCGCCCGCTAAACCGAGCCCGGCATGCCCTCGCGTAATTTCGTCTTGGCGGCATTGATAACATGCCTCATGCTGGCCGCACTATCCATCGTTATCGCACCTGCATCAGCGGGCGAAAGCGATAACGATGGAGAAAGCGCCCGCCATGATCGCGAGATGGAAGCCGACATGAATATCCAGCTCGGCCCGCGTCCTTTTTTCCTCGTCGAAGACATGGAGCCCGGCAAACTCAAGAGCAGGCTGCAGCGCTGCGGCAACGGGCCATTCCGTAAAACCGATTTTTCGATTGGCCACCGTGGCGCAGCCCTGCAGTTTCCGGAGCATACGAAAGAGTCCTATGAGGCAGCCGCACGCATGGGCGCGGGCATTGTGGAGTGCGACGTAACCTTTACCGGGGACAAGATACTGGTCTGCCGTCATTCGCAATGCGACTTGCATACGACGACCAATATTCTCAATACACCGCTTGCGGAAAAATGCAGCGGGCCTTTTACACCCGCTCAGTTCGATGCTTCGGGAAATCTTGTTCGGGAGGCGTCCGCTCGATGTTGCACCAGCGATCTCACCGCGGACGAATTCAAAAGTCTCAAAGGCAAAATGGACAGCTTCAACCCCGCAGCGAGGAGTGTCCCGGAATATCTGGCTGGCATCCCGGGTTGGCGTACGGGCCTGTATGCCGGCCCCACCAGCGGGACTCTCCTTACCCATAAGGAAAGCATACAACTGTTCACGGACCTGGGCGTAAAAATGATGCCTGAGCTCAAGAGCACCGGCATGGCGATGCCTTATGACAGCGATGGCGATGGTGTGGGCGACTACACACAGCAGGACTACGCTCAACAGATGATCGACGAATACAAGGCTGCGGATGTCAATCCCCGGAATGTTTACGTCCAGTCGTTCGATATCCGCGACATACGCTACTGGATCGCCAATGAGCCGCGATTCGGCAAACAGGCGGTTTACCTTGACGATGCCAACGCCGTCGCTGATCTGCCCCAGGCCGCGCAACTGGCCGCATACAAGGCCGAGGGCATCAATATCGTCGCTCCGCCCCTGTTTGCCCTGCTGGCTACCGATGGCAGCGGCAACATCGTGCCCTCCAGATACGCCGGACAGGCGAAGTCCGCGGGACTCGACATGATTACCTGGACGCTGGAACGCTCGGGAATTTTAGCGGATGGCGACAACGGCTTTTATTATCAGACTTTCGACTCGGCGATCGCCCGCGAGGGCGACGTGATGAAAGTGCTGGACGTGCTTGCGAAGGATATCGGCATTATCGGCATCTTCAGCGACTGGCCGGCGACCGTGAGCTACTATGCCAATTGTATGAACCTTCGCTGATCGCCGATAGCGGACGTGTCTGCCTGATACTGGCCGGATATGCGCCATGCAGGGTCACTGCCAGCCGGTATTTCCGCACAGGAACGCCATGGCTGCCAGGCATTTGGTGCATCGGCATAGCGGCATGTTGCCGCGCCCTTACTCCCCGTGGCCGATCACCTCGGTTGAAATAAAGGTAGGTTTAAGCTGCCTCATCTCGTCGGATGTTCGTGTGGCATCCGACAGATTCTGCGATAACGCAGCGGTAGCCTTCGCCACATCGTCTCCTTGCGACGTAGCGCCCGAGGTGGTGGCGGTGACTGCACTGGCGTCCGCTACCGGCGTGCCGGTGGAAGCGCCTGATACGGAAATGTTATCCGCACCCAGCACAACTTGTGCGGCGATATTGAGATTGCCCGCCCGAATGCCGGCATCACCCGCATTCACCGTGCCCCTGGGCGCGATCAGATCAATGTCCCCTGCGGTTACGCCGCCGCTGGAAAGCGCCCCGATCCCACTGCCTGATGCAGCTCCCTGCAGTTCCTGGGTTACATTGCCCTGCGCATCCACCTTGACGACCGGCGGCGGCACTGCGGCCGCGGTCTTCTTGCCTTTACCGGCATCGATATCGCCTTCGCTCGACCATAACAGGACATCTCCACCGCCCACGGTAAGGATGCGTGACTGATTCACGAGGATGTCGTTGCGGGCGAAGCCGCGAATGTTGCCATCAGCCACCACCACCATGCCCAACACATCGTTGCCTGTGTTTATCAGTACTTCCGGCGTATTGCTGAGGCCGACTATCACGCCTCCTCCCGGTGCCATGAACTCGATGTTGCCGCCGCGCTCGGTCTTGATGCGGCTGGCGAACAAGTTGATCTCTCCCTGATAATTCTTGAAGCTTCCGTCCGGGTTTTGTTCCCGTATGCCCGGGAACACCAGTTCCAGCGCCGCATAACCACGCTCATAGTCGGCGGCATAAGGACTTTCGCGATTGTTCGAGTCCCGTCCGGTGACGAGCAACGCCGAATAAATCATCTCGCGCACCATGCCGCGCTGGGTTTCCCCATCCAGCACCTGTACCGCTTTCACTGCTTGCAGCGCATCGGAACCGCTCAGGACATCGTTCCCCACCAGCCAGCGCGCCTGCCACAACAGGGCATTATCCGGGCTGCCGCCCGCCTTTTCCAGTTCAGCTACCAGTCGGTCGACAGCGCCGGTATAATCGATTCCCTGCGCGCCCATTCCCGCTGCAACATGAATATCGGCGCCGCCGCGGGGCAGTTGCGCATTGTCGAGATCACCGCGGCTGACGATGCCCGCCGACGTCCCCAGATCGATATTCCGTCCCGCGGTCACCTCCAGCCGGCCCAGACCGCCCACCCAGATCCTGGCATTCTCTGTCCGGTCGTTACCGGAGGTGAAGGCGACATCCCTGCCCGCCACCACGCGGCTGAGATCGCCCGCGTTGACGTGCTGCGCAACGATACCCACGTCGCGTACATCCTGCCCGGCTCGGAGCTGAAACGCCTTGGCAAGGTCGAGAGTCAGTTCATTGAAATTACCCTGGATATCGCCCGCAACGGCGTAGACTCTCACCGGCCGCGTATCGCCCGCATGGACAGGCGTGGTGGCATGGACAAGTTCCCGGTCGGCAGGGCTCACGGTGGAAAGCGGAAACTGATTCGGTTTTATACCCGGCCTGATCGCAGTCGGGATCAGTGCGGGATCCCGGTCGCTCATGACTACCGGCGTATGAATATTGACGGAACCCGATGCGAGCAGCTCCAGATTCCCGCGCCCTGCGGGACTCAGCACCACTGCGCGCGTATTCGGCAGGACGATGCTTCCCTGAAAGGCCGTGAGCAACAGGCTGGGCGGCAGGATGGACAGCAATTCAGTCGTATAGGTATTGGCGGATACATTAAAACTCAACGGCGCCCCGTAAGCCTTTGCCAGCACGCTGGTATCGTTGTGCAGCGTCACCGTTCCATCCACGCTCTGCAGATGCACACCGCTGTCTTCGCCGTAAGACGAAAACAGACTCCAGCTCGGATTGGTGGAACTGAGCGCGCTGGCATTGAGATTGAATGTCGTGCCTCTGCCGGTGGCCTGAATCACGAGATGCGGATTCAGCACGGAATGAATGTTGACATCTCCTTGCGCGCGCACCCGCGCCTGCGTGTCGCTTAAAGCCAGGATAGTGTAGAGTGGTTTGCCATTCACGTTCTGCCCGCTGTCTATCCTGCCGCCCACATTCACGACCAGATCTCCGCGATCCGCATAGTATTGCCCACCCAGCAGATCGCCGCCGGTTTCCACCCGCACGTCACCGCCACCCGTCTTCACCAGACTGCCCGCATCCGGTGCCATGGCCGTCATGCGCGCCTGGGCCGGCGTGCTGGCGGAGAGGTTTTGGATCCTGCCGCCAGCGGTCAGTGTGACATCGCCGCCGCCCAGCGCGCCGACGCCTTGCTGGAACTGATCGAAGCGCACCCACCAGGCAGGCTGGAGCGTATACGCTCCAGTGGTTTCATTCAGCCTGCCCTGGCGGAATAACCAGTTGGAATAAAGTTGCGCCGACGGCGACCCGATGATATCGCCCATTGCCGTCATGCCGATGCTTCCCCCGCCCTGGCTGAACTGGGCATCGGCAGGCGTAATGAAACCATCGGCCACATCTGCCACGCGTCCGGCAGTGTATATCGCCGCCTTGCCGTCAGCGAGCTTGATGTCGCGTCCGGCGGACATGCGGATATCTCCCGTGCCGGTGCGTATCAGCTTGCCCGCCGCCAGAGTGATGTCGCCACTGCCCGCCTTCACTGCAAGCGGGTCGGCGGCGCCGGTATCCGCTCCGCCAACCAGCCGGTAACCCCAGGAATCTCCCGCGAGCAGGGTTGCGGGGGTCGTACCGCTGCTGAACTGGGTCGCGACGTTGAATCCATCCGACAGATTGCTGTTAATCTTGAGGTTGCCCCCGGCACGCAGGGTCAGCATGCCGGGCTCGCCACCCGCTCGGCTAACGCCGAGGTTCCAGTCCTTGCTGAGCGTGATATCCCCTGCCGATCGTACCTCGACACCGGGACGCACATGAAAAAGAGTATCGCCGGTTTTGCCCAGGCGCGAGGCGATCGTGCCTGCATGGGACGCAAAATGGGTGTTATCGGCGTTCACTGTGGCAAGACTCAGCGTTGTACCGCTACTTGTGCCGGTGTCGGTGAGCGTGGTGATATTGCCGTACACCTTTACCGCCTCCACCACGACCGATCCGGCTCCGCTGATACTGCCGTCGATGGCGCTCACTCCCACCTCATCGCCTGCGCCCGAGCGGGGGGCGCGCAGCAATACCTTGCCGCCTTCGCCGGACTGGCTGCCGCTGCCGCCATGCACATCCACCATACTGCCCGCGGCCAGGTTCAGCTTACCTTCCGTCGTACCGATCTCGACTTTGCCGCCGCTTCTATTCGAACCCGTTGCGTAGGCGTCGATCCTGGCGCCTGCCAGTACGGTCACGTCATTCCCTGCGTAAAGATCGATACGGCCCGCATCCTTGCCTGAGGCGTCAATGTGGCCGGCCACATCCAATTTTCCGCCATCCGCCGCAATGTGTATTTCTTTTGCCTTGACTGTATCGGCTGCCGCCAGATGGATATCGCCCGTGCGTACGCGCAGCGTTCTTGCGCCATCGAATCCACCCTGGTTGAGTGCCGTATTAAGTGTGGAGAAATCCGGCAGCATCGCCACATCCAGCTCAAAACGCGCCCCATCGCCTCTTGCACCGCTGTTATCCGCCGTGGCCGAACCCTGCAGACTGCTCGCGGCAATGTTTGCGGTACCATTGGCTGCGCGCATGATTACTTTACCGGCATCGCCGCCCTCCGCGCCGGATACATTCACCCGCGCACCGTCTTGCACGAGTATGTCTCCGTTATCGCTTGCCAATGCGATCATGTCGCCCGGTGATATACGGCTCGCATCGAAAAAAACCACCGGCCGGCCTGCCACGTTCAATACGCCATTTGCGCCCAGCACCAGATTTCCGGCGGTCGCCGCAAGTTTGAGCTGTCCTGATGGCAGAATTGCCTGGGTGTCGAACATCACCTCCGTACCCGACAGCGCCCACTTCGCGCCCAGCGTGTTTATCGCCGCAAGAACGCGATCGGGCGACCTCATAGTGGCATCGAGCCTGCCGCTTGCAGTCAGCGTCTGATCGGCGCCTTGCTCGCCGCTGATCCGCGCCACGTTCAGATTCGTATTTCCGGTGGCGCCGATATCGGTGCTGCCGGTACCGCGTCCGATCAGTTCGGTCGCCATGACGTCAACCTGGGAAAATCCCTGGATGGCTTTGACGCCTTCGCCCAACACCAGTTTATCCGCCTGTATTGCCAGCATGCCGTTGCCGAGCGCTCCGCCTGGCGTGAAGGCCGCTGCCGCCGGGTTTGACAGCACGATGCTGTTCGCACGCAGATGTGCGGTTTTACCGCCATTGTCGAGGCCGGCCAGCCCGGCGCCCTGCAGATTCAGGGCGTGCAGTGTCGGTTTGCCGTCCGCGTTTACCCCGCCAATGCTGACATCTCCATACAGGTCGAATGTCTTATAGCTCGTCAGCGTCAGTGAATTCAGGCTGTTCAACCCATCGAGCTCGCCCTGGCCGAGAGTCAGGCCGTCGGAACCTGCCGGTGCGTCGCCAAAATTAACGCGTGCTGCGCCAATCGATAAATTTCCAGCGACCGGATTACCCTTGCCATCCGAAAAAACAGGCGTGCCCGCGAACGTATTCTGATGGGTGGCATCCAGCGTAATCGAATTCGATGCATGAATGATGCTGCCGGCTTCCCCTGCCAGCGTACCCCGGGACTGATCCGGACTGCCGCTACGCGAAAAACCGGCGACCGTGGAAGCCGCCCGCACCAGCACTCCGTTTCCATCGGCGCTATAGCTGCGCGTTCCACCCGTACTCATCGCGTTGCCTTGCGCTTCGATGGCGCTGCCGGCTTTGAGCGTGAGGGTATCCTTCGCCGCAAGGATGATTTCATCGCCTTTCAGGGCGTGACCGGCATCATTGGCCAATGTCACCTTATCTGCGCCGACCGTTAGGCCGATCGTAGTGCCGCCGGTGACAGGGTTCGCGACACCCGCGCTGCGCGTGCCGCCCAGCAACAGGCTGGCCGCACCCATGGCGTTGAGTGTAGCAGCCTCGATGCGGGTGGCCAGGGGGTCGATTCCGGATGGGTTGCCGCTGGTGACAACAATGTCGGGCGCGCTGATATCCACTGCCGCCCCGCGGCCGCCTTCGGCTGCGGCCAGTTTGAAAATGGCATCCAGCGTCAGGCCGCCGGTGGTCTCCAGGGTGAGCAGACCCCCATCCTGCGGACGGCTGGAGTCGTTTGCAAAAAAATCGGACGCGCGGGTAAGCGTAATTTCCGACCGCTGTAAAACCTGATCGCGGGTCAGCACTTCAAATCCGCTCCACAGCGCATCACGCGGGCCGCCCGATGCTGCGCGGCTGTCCGTTACATAGCCCGGCACAACCTGAATACTGTCCTGTTTGCTGTAAGCCTGTCCCGGCAGCAGATTGGATACGCCCGGGTTGAGCCGGACCGCATAGGCGCCGGGCAGCAGTGCGTAGTGAGCGGGTAGCAACGTGTAGGTGTCCGCAGGCAGCCCGGGTATGCCAGAAAGGTAGACGGCATCGCCCGCCGTGCGATCGAAGCCGGTGTTTTCCTGCCTGTCGCCGGGCGCATAAGAACTCGCGTAACCCGGCAGGATGGCATAGATGCCCGGATCGTTCAGTATGTCGCGCGCCCCTCCCGGTCCCACGCTGAATTCGTAAGACTGCAAATCTCCCCCACCCGCGAGTTGAATCGTGGCGCCCGCCTGCATGTCGATATTCGCCGCCTGGGTACGGATGGATTTTTCAGCCAATGCAAGCTGCGGGATATCCTGTGAGTCCGGCCTGTATAACCAGCTACGGCCATTCACGGTCATGCCGAACGGAATCAGGCTGCCGGGAATGGCAGCGATGGAAGTCAGGCTTCCGTCCTTGAAGACAAGTGTATCGGCAGCAGTGAAAGCCAGTTGGCCGAACGGCGCCCATATATTGCCGCCCTGGATGATATTCGCGGCGGTTACCGCAAGGCTGCCCAAGGCGGACAACGGCTGCGGCGGCCGCATAGTATTGCCGCTGAATGTGACTGTTTGCCCTGGCGCCCGAATATCGACTTGACTATAGGTCGTAGGGGCAACCACCGCGCCATGAAAAACGAGATCGGCCGCACTCGACAGCGTGGCTGTCGGACGCGGTGTGGCGCCTGTGCTCACTCCCGAAAGCCTTATTTCCCGGGCGCCTTTGAATTCGGAACGCGCCATGCCGGTCAGACTGAGATTGCCCGCGAGCTCCAGCAACTGCGCGTCAGCCCTGAAGTTGCCGGTGCCCGCAACCGGTGTATTCACCCGATCCTGAAGCACCACATCGAAATTGCCCAGCCGGATGGTTTCCGCCTTCAGCGCGGCTTCGCCCCCCGCTGTCTCGATGCGGGGGGCATCGAGCACCAGCTCTTTCAATGGCAGGGCTCGATTGGCGCCCAGGTTCAGGTCGTTCTCCAGGCGGATTGCATCCAGGCTTTTCAGCGCAATGCGGTCGAAACCGGCTGCGTCGAACGCCGTGGCGCCCAGCCGGGTCTGCCGTCCAAGTCCGGCGGGGAGGGCGACGCCCGGAATGAGGCCGCCTGCCTGAGGCGCAACTGTCTGCGCCAGGCTCAATACGCGCTCGCCGGCGGGAAACCCTTTGTCCTGCGGATTGCTCACATCCACAAGTCCCAGGACGAGATCAAGCGTGCCGTCGCGATTCGACGCGCTGCCTCCCCGCGCCATGATGCCCCCGTCGAGCAGTATGCCTTCACGTGCAACGATGTTGACGGAGCCGGCGTCGCTGCCCACCCACTGCCCCAGACCCCCGGCCGCGTTCAGAATATCCAGCCGGACCGGCACGGCGCCGGCAATGTTGATTTTTGAACCCGCTTCGGCTACGACATTGCCGAACTGTGCGTTCAAGGTTACTCTGCCGCCACTCAGCACTTCACCCTGCGTCAACCGCTGGTTGTCGAGATAGGTCAGCGCCGACCCGGATACGTCGAGTACGGCCTGTTTGCCCAGCCAGATGCCGTTGCCGGCATTGAAGTTGAACTCGTGGCTGTGATCGAGCGTTGCCGTAATGCTGCCGCCGGAAGCGGTGATCCGGCCCTGTATGTCTACCAGCCGATCGGCGGCAAGCATGATTTCAGCCTTGGGGTCCGCCTCGATATGCGCGCCTGCGCCGATCAACAGATCGGCCGCTCCCTGCTCGTCGGGATTTCTCACCACAAGACTCAGATTTACCGGTTGGCGCACCAGATCATCCAGTTTAACCTTGTGGCTGAAACCTTCGATCTGGCTGCCGCTCGGCCGTAGCGTATATTCGGGCAGCAGTTCCAGGCTGAGAACGGTCGGCTTGATCCGAACCCCCTCGGATAACGTCACATTCTCGATCCCGGCAAGATTGATGTTGGCAAAACCTGCGCGCTCGAAAAATCCCGTATCCAGATTCACTGTGCCGGAATTATTGTCCGGCGTGCCGCCTATCTGTATTTTGTTGCTGGAAACAGTGAGCGTGCCGCCACCGCCGAGGCCATGGCCGCGCACATTGTCGCCAAGGCCCGATAAGGCATTGCCCGACAATCTGATTTCGCCCCCTTTCCCTGCAATGACCTTGCCTCGGCCATCGACTTTGAGCCGGCCGCCGCCGGTGACATCCATCAGTGTATCGTGCCCCAGGGCGAGATTATCGGAAGCCGAGAGCGTGATCTCCCCGCCATGCGGCAGCGCAACCTCGCCCGAGCCCGCGGGGACGCCGCGCAATTCGTTCACCCAGGCGCCTCGTGCCGAAAGTGTCACGCCCTCGGCCACGACCAGATCCACAGGGCCGGAAGCGATATTGACATCGTTCCTGCGCGCATCGAGCACAATCGAACCACTCGGCGCCACGATATCCGCATCGACCGTCAATCCTTGTGCGGTAATATTTATGCTGCCGCCTTGCGGAGTACGCAACGCCTCGCGCACCGCTACCGCCTGATTGCTGAAAATCTCCAGGTTGGCGATCCTGTCCCTGCCCAGCAGCGTCGGGTTGAGACGCAGGGTATTGACGAGATCGGGTGCAAGCGCATCACCAAACTTGAACCCGTCCGGCAGCGTAGTGCCGGTACTGCTCAGCTCGACCAGCTGGTTTAATTTATAGTCATCTCCGGTACTGGTCGCATGGGTAACTGCCCCGGTGCCCAGGGTCAGGCGGGCGCCGGCAGGCATGACGCCTGCGTCACGCTGCACTTCGCCGACAACGGTGCGGCCCTGAACTTCCCCCTGCATCACAATGGCGCGCAGACCGATTACTTCCAGGGCGCCCGCATTCTTTCCTTCGATGTAGCCTGGGTCATAATTGTAGCTCTGCCCCAGATCGATCACCTCTTTTACGTTCCAGCGCCCGAAATTCTGAACGTAACGGGTGGCAATGCCGTCGTAACGCACATCGGCGCGCGCACTGGCGATATCGGTCGTTACGCCGCGAGACATGACAAGGGTGGTGGGTACGCTGGCCGGAGTGTAGCGCAGGCTGCCGCCGGATAGATCGACCACCGCCCCGGATTCGATGATGGCTTCACCCAGCGAGTTCAGGCGCACCGTGCCACCCTGGGTCGAGCGCTCTGCGACGGTGCGTTCGAGACGCGCCTGATAGGATTGCAGGCTATCCTTGGCGATCAGGGTAGGCATGCCTGTATTGGCGTTGCTCAGGGCACGGTTGATGTCGACATAAACCTTCTGGCCACGCAGCGGACCGTCGCGGTTCACCGGGGAATCCTTCAATTCGTCCCCTCGCAATTCGACTTCCACGCCGTTTCGTGCCGTGGAAACCTGCACGTTTTCGAGTCCGGATACGCTGATGCGGGCACCGCTGGCGATGTGAATACGCGCCGTGCTGGAGGCAGGCAAATTAAATTGCTGCTTGAACGGATCATTATTCACGACCATGCCGGGATCATCGATGGCGATAAAATTCACCTCACCCGCTGGTGCATGGATTACTGCCCCGTTTTCCATCCGTATGTCCTGCCCCAGCACCCTCACCTGGGATGGGAGCACGAGGCCCGTACCCGTCAGTCCATCCACCAGACCGGTCTTGTCCGACACCTCCGGCATCACCTCCGTCAGGCTGCCACCGGCAAGAACCACGCGGCCCGCGCGCGTCGAATTATCCTGCGCGGTTGCGGCGTCCTTGGCCAGCAGGTAAACCGAACCGTTGGCGGTTACCGAGGTCGTTGCCCGCGCGATACCCTTCTGGTTGACGGCATACCCCACCATGGTGACGTTGCCGCGCGGCGTGCTCAGTTCACCCAGATTGGTGACGTGACCGAGTTTGTCCAGCGCGCCTTCTTTCAACGACACGGCCCGGCCATCCAGAACGCCATCCTTGATATCGGTGTTGGCCGTGTCGAAATCTCCCAGGCCGGCCGGGCTCTCCACCTCAACCAGCAGGCCGCGCACATTGGCATCCACCGGTTCGGCGGACGCCGAACGTAAAAATACCTTGGTGCCGGCAGCGGCGATCACCTGCCCGTCCGGTGCTTCCACCGTGCCCTTGTTGATCACCGTGGGGGCGATCAGCATCACCCGTCCCTGGCTCCCAGCTGTAATGCGCGCGCCTTCGAATACCTTGATGAACCCGCCCGCGCCTTCGAATTGGGGGACCGTTTTCTGCGTGGTCAGAAAAGCGTTAAGGATGAAGTTGTCGTGAATATCCAGGCTGCTGGCGGTAAAACTGCCGAGGTTCACTTGCGATGAGCCCATGAAGGCAATGCCGTTTGTGTTGACAAGAATGACGTTAGCATTTTGTCCGGCTGCCTGGGTGAGAATGCCGGCTATGACGCTGGGGTCGCTGTCCCAGACGCGGTTCAGGGTGGTGAAATTCGCGCCCTGCACCAGATTCTGCGCGGCAAGGCTCTCCACCTGCTGAAACTGTACCGAATGTCCGGGACTGACATTAAACGTTTCCCAGTTGAGAATCGCTTTTTCGCCTACCTGGTTGACCACGGCCTGATGACCATGGTCCTGATAGCTCGCCTGACCTGCGGTGACAAAACCCGGCACTCCCGCGCCGCACCCGCCCCCACAGGGCACCGGCAACTCGGCCTGCGCGGATGCGGCCAGCAAAAGTCCCGTTAGGAGCAACACCCTCCCGCCTGCCGCCTTGCCACGGCTGTGCGCCGTTTCCGCTGCGGGAACCCGCATTCCCAAGGTTGGGTTGAAAATCAACCGGTATATATTGCGATTCATCCGTCAGCTCCTTCAAGGATGGTCTGCCGTGCGGCCTTTTGTAGCCGGTTCTCGTATGGGTCATTCATGCTTCACCATGCGTGCCGGACCAGAAAATGCACGCGTTTATCTCCCGCTTTCGTTCGGCCGGCTTCTTCCAGCGCGACGGCCCAGCTAAAGTCGGCCGATACGCTGTCCCAGCCTCTGATCCGTAGACCCATCCCGGTGCCCGCCAGATCGAACCGGTCCTTCTGTCCCGGCAATGGCTGCTGCACACGCACGGTTCCACCGTCGATAAAAGCCAGCAGGCGAAACTCATTCAGCGCCTCCAGCAGATAACTGGCGTAGTCGGGCGTAAAAACTTCCAGTTGCCCGGTCGCGCTATCGTCGCCCAATGCGGCAACTTCATAGTAGCCACGCACCGTGCTTATCCCGCCCACGATGGTTTGCTCGTTATTAATAAGCGGTTGCGCCGCAATCTGCCAGGTCGCCCGGCCGGTCACGCCCCAGCCCTGGCGCATGGTTTCGGTATGCAAAAAATTACCACGCAAAAATAAGTAGTTCGAATGCGCCTTGAAGCGTTTGTTGGCGAATTCCGTTTCGCTTCCTACCAGTCCGCGCACGTGGAAATTCAACGACAGCCCCAGTTTGGTAGTACGCCCCTCTCCCATCCAGGTGCCATCCCAGCCCACGGTGAAAGGCGTGTAAGTGATCGGCGTATTGAAGTTGCCACCGTCAATGAGATTGATTTTCTGGGTAAAATCCTTGTAGTCCATCCCAAGCGTTGCGGTATGGAAGAATTTCGCGCCGCCCGGCAGCGGCAGGATGTAGCGCCCCCCGAATATCATGCCATTCCCAAGCACATTGAGCGTACCCAGCGAGGCGACGGTGGATGCGGAATAGATGCCATACAGGGCGAGAAACCCGCCGGATTCCAGCGGCAGCGTATAATTGGCGGAAAATACCTTGCTCTGGTCCGGGTTCTCCGGCGTAATGAGCCCGGTCAACCCCAGGCTATGCTGTCTGTGCCACAGGTTGTCCCAACTCAGGTTCGCGCTGAGCCGTGTCAGCGTCGTATTCGGGATCTGCCGGCTATTCAGTTCCACGCTGCCATGCAGCGGCAACTGATCCTTCACCTTCAGATCGACTTCCACGGTGCCGGGTGTTTTGCCGGCCCTTAACACCGGCGTGATTCTGCGATCGGCCGAGCGATTCAAGCCAGCAAGCTGTTTCTGCATTTCCTTGAAGTTTGGCACATTCCCCTCGGCCAGCTCAGGCACCGCGGCCTTGATATCGGCCGGGCTGAAATAGCGCGAATCGACCACGCGCATACGTCTCACCGGCGCCTCGGTTACTGCCAGCCTGACCACTGCGTCCTCTACCTTTTGCTGAGGGATGCTGACCAGCACCGTCAGATAACCCGCGTCGTGATAGGCGCGTTCCAGCGCATCGCGCGCCTGTTCCACATCCGCCAGCGTTTTATTTTCACCCAGGTAAGAATAAACCGCCTGTTCCACCACCGTGACAGGCAGCAATGTCGCGCCTTCGACCCGGTATTCGAACACATCGAATTGCGCATCCTGCGCATGGGATGCCTGCATCCATCCGGCAAGACAAAACAGGCAGCACACTCGCAATACTTTATTAACTGTTCGCCACATTCGATCGATATTCACAAGCCCGGCTCAAACCGCTTTTTACATAAATGCAAATGGGACAACCCGGAATGGGTTGTCCCGAACAACTTATCGGCAGCGTTGCACCGCCTTTAGAGCGCGATGCCTACTGGATTGCAGGCTGGCAGGAGTTGCCGAGACGCGCGCCCTTGGAAGTGGGGCCGCTTGAACCGGCGGCCGGCGTGGCGAAGATACCCTTCAGATCACTTTCCCCCAGGGTGGCGGCGGCTGCGGCGATCAGGTCCGTACCCGCAGCGCTGGCAGGGCTGACCGAACCTCCGGCCGTAAATGCCGCCAGCTCATACCAGAAGGAGTAAGAGCCATCCATCGCTTCCGCGCGCTGTTGGGCATCGGAGTTGGGCGACACGCGATCCAGCTTGACGAAGGCCCAGCGGTCGGCCGTCGCGGTGGGTGCCGGGGTATTTTCCGCGGATACCACGCCCAGGGCGAATTGGCCCGCGCCGGTTGCCGTATTCAATGCACTCTTCACGCCGCCGGTACTGGATTGCTCGGTTATCACTACCGTCGGTGTGCTACCCGTCGCCCGAGCGGGTTCCAATGAGCCTCCAGACAATCCGGTGGAGCAGGGCTTGGCCAGGAAACGCATGTTCGAAGCGGATTGAGTGCCGGAAGTGGGAACACGCCGGACAAGATTGACTATGGAACCCGCGGGTCCACCAAACAGGCTGCCATCCACGTTTTCAACCGTATCCCTGTTGGCAACGGCAGTATAGCGCTGGGCTGGAAGACTGGGCTGGCAGGAGGCAGGCGTGAGAATGGGGGCGGTGGGCGACCCGTCGTCACACGTCGAAGCCAGTATACCGCTGGCGACATCGTTCTTCTGCAACTGGTGGTACAGCGGATAGCTCACCGCCACGCCAAAAGCCTGGCCGACGTTCGTGGCCACTTCACCGCCGATTGCGCCCAGATCAAGCCCGATATCGAGATTTTGCCGGTTGATCAGATACTCGGTATCCGAAAAGCCGCCGTCGGGGTAACTCTCCCCAGGCTTGCCCGCCGCATCGCCTTTGAGCGAAGCAGTAAAGGTTTTGGTGATAGTGTCGCTACAGCTGTTGTAGCGCCCGATGGGGTAAGCCACTCCGTTGAGCGTGACATTTGTGATTGCAGGGGTACCGGCCGCACATTTGCCACCCGCACCCAGGGATTTCAAATCATTCACACGCTTGAGGTTGCCCGGCAGATAACCATGGGGATTCGGCTCACCCGCCATGCTCAGGTGCGGAGCGTAGGCGTTGAAGGAACCGCCTTCCACGGTGTGATACACCACCACTTTCTTCCCCGCCAGCGAACCCGCGGCTGAACTCATGGTGCAGGCATAGGCGACCCGGTCGCCGCTGCTCTTGCCGGGCTCGGTGCCCGCGCCTTCCAGGTACATATGTGCGTCGTTGGCGCCGCCGTTGCCGGCCAAGCCATTGCAAAGCGCCATCACGCTACGGAACACGGCATTGGTGGGGGCCGACGCGCCGGACAGCCACACGTAGGTGGTGGGGCCTGCGTTGACCTGGGCGGGGGTCAATGCGAACGCGGCCTGGGCGGCGCCAAGCGCGGCCACAGCCACAGCGATCTTGCTCAGATTCATTTTCATCTTGATATCCTTTTAAACTGATTGGTACAGTCAATAAGCCTGTGTCTTTCCGATTCCCCGACGGGGACATGGGCAGGCAAAGAAAATCCTAGACGCCGGTGCGGCGACGAACCATCATGCCGAGCATTCCGAGACCTGCCAGCAGCATGGCCCAAGTATCCGCTTCAGGCACGGCGCTTACCGCCGTGAAACCGAGGACTCCGGCTTCGTTCAGGGTAAATTTGCTGAACTCGCCCGTACCGATAACGCCGTCGTTATTCAGGTCCACGCCGAAAGGTGTCGACACAACCTGGTTGAAGGCACTACCTGGCTTCTCGGTCAGAAACCAGAAATTCTGTTCCGTACCCAGCGACTGGGTCGTATCGACCGTAGTTTTTGCCACCCAGTTGTCACCTTGCGTCGACCCTCCGATAGCACCGAAGAAAGTATCGGGTTGATCGGTCGGCATTGCGACACTGGCGCCATTGGCATCGGTGGCGTGGGTGCCACGGCTATTGTTGGCATCGATATACAGTCCCATTTTCTCAAACCCACGCAGGTTGGCGTTCGTCAGACTTGGAATTTTCTCGACATTCATGGTGCTCAGAAAATGTTTGCTACCGACGGTGCTGAAATCCAGAGCGATGACGCTGAATTCGATACGACTTACGTTGGCGGGACCAACGAAACTCAACAACTGGTTCCAGGAAGCGCCGTAGGCGCCGGTGGTAAGATCCCAGGCCTTGCTAAAGCCGGCCTGGCCATTGGCGGCGATCATATCGTCCATCCGCATGCCGAGATCGAACAAGGCGGAAACGTCGTCGCCGCCGGAGGTAGCGGATGTGCCGCCGTAGTAGCGCACGTTGAGCAGCAATTCGCCATTGCCGCTAGCGCCGCTCTCCATGAAGGCAAAGGCCGGCGCCGAGGCTCCCATGATGATGGCGGCTGCGAGTGCGCCAAGCTTGAAATTCATTTTCATTACCGAATACTCCCTAAATAGTTAATGTTGCAAACATTCAGATCAACCTATAGGAGCAACCCGGCTGCCTCCGCTTGTGCGTAGACCCGCAGCTTTCCGTCCCCGCCTCGCGACAGGTTTGGCTTTGTTCCTGAACGGCTCAAGCGCTTGCGCCTGTTACCGAACCCTTGCCACTATATGCAGCCATCGTGAAGCGCGCGTGAAGCGATCCCGTGGTTTTCGTAGTACTTTTGTCCATTTTTTCTGTGCGCGGCACCCACGCTTAAAACGTCGTCAATACCTGGTCATGCCGCTCCCAATGCTAGAGATGCCATATGACGGTAGATAGGTAGCTCGCCCGGGCTTTTCATGAAGCGTTCGGACTATGCGGCAGGAACCGGAACTTGGTGCGCTGAGGAAGAGAGGCAGGGAAGGAAGCTGCGGCACCCCTGCGAACGTGCCGTTTAAAGCGTGAGCTTCAACGCCATTGCCTTGGCTACCGCATGAGCCCGGTTATTGACATTTAACTTGCGCAAAATTTTTTGAACATGGTTTTTAACGGTAAGCGGACTGATATCGAGCAAATGCGAAATTTCGAGATTGTTCTTGCCCATTTGCACATAGCGCAGGATTTCCGTCTCCCGGTCCGTGATGAGCTTCCTGCTTTTTTCCACCGTAACGCCGTGCTTGCAATCGCGCTCGTGGAACAGCATGCGTACCAGCGCTATATGCATATGAGGCATCAGCAGTTCGAGAAAATAGGCGTGACGCTCGGTTAATGCACAGGAAATTTGCGTAAAGGCGAACAGACTCCGAACCCGGCCATTGACATCGAACATGCCGTGCGCTGCGATGCGTTCCAGATTGTCACGCTTGAGATCGTTTGCGAAATGCTTGTATGCAATGCCGTTCGGGTTTTGTGGACACAACAGGAATGGCTGGTTTTTGCCTGCGGCCCATGCCGACATGACTCGGGTCATGACACCGCCATCCGGCCGGCAAAGCTCGGAAAACGTGGCATCGTTTATGCTGGTACGGCTGAATTTTTCCATGCTGACCGACTGGCCGGATCCTTCATCGAATATGCATATGAGCATGCCATGCGGCAAAAGACTTTGCACCTCGCCTTGGGCCCACAGGAAAAATTGATGACGCAAGGAAATAGCTGTCGATGAATCAATAATCCGAAACAGGTATTCCGTTTCTCTCTCTGTCAGCGTAATGCTCCTCATATACCGGCTCCCGTGCCTTGATTTTTATTTGTGCCGCATGCCCTGCGACGATATTGGCACCGCTGTTCTTGTTCAACCTCGGCAGCCCGCTCATTCTCAGCATGTTGCATGACGGGATAATTAAGGAAGCGTGTCAAATAGATGAACATGATGCTGGGCAGAAGGATCATGCCCGCCTGCTTGCACAGGCGACATGCTGTGACGATGTCATTTTTTGCGCGATACGGAATATCGTTGGCGGGAATCGTCGTCAATTTCATGGCATTGCCCGACGGCATCACAGCCCATGACTAGTACTGTGCGTTTCCGGAAGGGAAACCTGGTGGCTGAAAAACGGGATCGGCTTCAGCCGATGGATCGGGAGAAACCGGGAATGGCGGTTGTTCCGGCTGCGCCCGGGGTTGAAGGTCTCGCCCTGGTTCGTTCCACGGCTGAGGATGGGGCTGTGATGGTGGGTCTGCCTGGGGCTGTGATTGTGATTCCGGTTGCGGTGAGGATCCGCCGGCTTCTCCTGGCAAATAAATGAACTTCCAATCCTGATAACTTACCGCTTCCGCGAAAGCGGCATAGCGTTCCTGAAAATTAGCTCGCTTGAGTGGCTTCCGGATCGAGAGACTGTGCACGCCGATAATTCCCATGCCTGGCTGCCTGATCAGCCCCCATTGGGCAACGCCCGTCACAGGATCGAAAAAGATTTTGCGTAAATGCCGTTTGATTATCGGGAAGCGATCGTCCGCGAGCAATTTCTCCAGAGAATCAGGGTAACGCTTGGGCATCCCCGGTGAACTCTCGTAGTACGACCCTATCGCCAGCCTGAATTGTTCGCCGACGAACATGAGCTCCACTTCTTTTTCCCGTCGTGCTTCGGTTTGCCATATCTGGCCTGCGCCGGCCACCACGATGCCGGTCAATGCGACCGCGAATAGCATCCAGATGTAGGTAAAACCGCTTTCCCCGCGCATGTCTCACTCCCGCTTACCACGCCTCATAAGAGATTCCATCGTTTGCCTGTTCAGGCGAACCGCTGCGCACGTCATAAACCCCATCGAGATCACCGGGAGGGGAAACCACGATCCAGGTTTCCGCACTCTCCGTCAGCGGATCCACCGGAATGTTGCGCAAGTATCGTTTCTCCACCAGTTCAACCAGCGCGCCGGGATAGCTGCCAGTATCGGCATGGAATTTGTCGATGGCATCACGCATGATGTTCAGATCCTGTCGTAATACCGTTTCTTTGGATCGATGGAGTGAATTAAAATATTTTGGCGCCACGATGCTGAGCAAAGTGGCGATAATCGCCATCACTACCAGTAATTCGACGAGGGTAAAACCGGAGCAACTCCGGTTGATCGGTAGCATCGCGTTGGCTTTTGTTTTCTGCGTCGGCCGTATTCTCTGCATAATTCACCATGCGTCATAGGAAATGCCGTTCAAACCAACCTGTTGCGAACGTGAGTACACATCGAAAACGTCGTCTCCTTCCTGAGGATTATCCGGTGGACTTCCATAGGCACGCTTACCCCAGGTGCCGGCGTCGGTAAGTCCGGAATCGGTGGCCATGGGATCGCGCGGCAATCGGCGTAAAAAATAGATTTTGCGCTTTTCCGGATCCTTCGCATCAGGCACCCCCGCGACGAGATCCTCCAATTTGGGTGGATAACCGGATTCGTCAGCATTCCGGGCAATACGTCCATCGTTTACCGCCCGTTTGTATGCATCGATGGCTTCCCGTATTTGCCTCAGCCCTGTTCGCAGTTCTTTTTCCTTGTCGCGCTGCGAGGTGAGTTCGTATAAGGGCATAGCCGCGGAAACCAGCACCGCCATGACCGCCATGACGATCATCAGTTCAACCAGCGTGAAACCCTGGCTGGATGACGGATTCGCTGTCAAGCTGCCGTTTGCCATGCCTCACCGGATATCGATGTTCGCTGCGGGCGGCAGGGTAACCTGTGCCGCCATTTCGCTTTCACCCGGCAATGAAAGATTCTGGACAGTGATCCGGGTTGAGCCTGATTCCACCGCGATAACCTTGAACCGCACCTCGGCAGTTACCGCAGCACCCTCGCTCTTACTCAGCTGCAACAGCCGCGCCCCCGTTTTTGCCCCTTCATCCAGCGCTTCGAGCACACTCGCATCGTAATTAAGTTCCAGTTCCGCAGCTGGCATGTTTTCGCCACCCGCAAGGCTTATATTTACCGTAAATTCCTTGCCGGGGGATGCCTCCGTGGGTGCCATCAGGGTAAGGACTGGTGGTGGTGCAGTCTGTGCAGCGGAACGGGCAGGCTCCGCCTTGGGCTCATCGGATGGCTCTTCAGGCCGGACAACGGGTCTGGCAATTACAGCCGCTGAGGAAGAAGACGACATCGCAAGCGATCTTGGCGCCATCTTGGCAATGGTGACCGGAAACATTCCTGCGGCGTTCTCAGTACCAAATGAAAGTTGACTATCCGGTCTCGATGGGCGTGCAATATTGCGCACAATGCGCGGTGTAATGAGCAAGGCGATTTCTGTCTTGTTGCGAGTATGGTTCTGGCTCGAAAACAACCTGCCGACCCATGGCAAATCACCCAGCCCCGGTATCTTGTCGAAAGTGGTGCGTTCGGAGTCATTGATCAGGCCTGCCAGAATCTGTGTCTCCCCATCCTTCAACGCCAGCGTCGTGGTCGCGGTGCGTGTGCCTACCTGATAGGCAAGCCCACCGCCGGTCACCGGCACTTCCTTGACGATATTGCTTACTTCGAGGCTGACGTTGATCGACACCTCGTCCCCTAACGCCACGATAGGCTCGACATCCAGCTTGAGCCCGACGTCGAGGTAACTCACCGATGACGCAACACCGACGTTGGCGGTAGCAGTCGTGGTAACCACCGGCACTTTATCGCCAATGAGAATCTTCGCTTTCTGACGATTCTTCACCCTGATACGTGGATTGGCAAGCACGTTGACAATCCCGTCCTGTTGCTTGAGATTAATCAAAACTGCCGGGTTGGTAATCACCGCGGTCAATCCGTCGACACTGAACCCATTGCCATTGATCCCGCCGCTGTTGATCTGGAAAGGCGGGATGGGATTCGGAAGGCCGGCGGCGGCGCCGGCTGCATTGAGCATGCTGACGTTGATTGAATCGGGATAGCGCAGGCCAAGATTGAGCAAGAGATTACGGGCGATTTCAAGCACTTCGACTTCCAGCATGACTTCGGGATCGGCCAGATCGTTCAACGCAACCAGCCGTTCGACCAGACGGATTGCCTCTGGCGTATCTTTCATCACAAAAAGATTCAACTTCTCGTCCACGTAAATATCTTTTGTTTTGACCAACCCCTTGACCATGGCAACAATCTGCTTCACATCGGTATTTGCCACATAGAACCCGCGCACCATCAACTCCTGATATTCCTTCTGCTTGGCCGCCGTATTGGGATAAATCAGCAAAGAGTTTTCGTTAAGCACCTTGTAAGCGAGTTGATTCGTCATGAGTAACAGCTTGAGTACATCGTTGATATTACTGTTACGGATCAGAATCGTGATTTTCGTGTCCTGTTTGATGTCCTTGTCGAAAACGAAGTTGATCCCTGCGGTGCGGGCAATGATTTCAAAGACGGATTTCAGGTGAGTATCACGAAATTCCAGGGTCAGCGACTGTTTGAAGTCGGTCTTTAATACCGTCTCTGTTTTTTCTCCCGCCAGTTCCTCGGTGATTTGCTTCATGAGCCGACGGGCATCTCGCTGCATGGGGTTTTCCTGGAGTACCGATTGAATCTCGGTTTCGGCCCCGGACAAATTGTTGTGCGCCAGCAACGTTTCGACGTGCTTGATTTTGGCTGCATGGCGGCGCTCCACGTCCAGCGCGGCCAGGCCTGCCTGTGCACGCTCGTTTCGAGGGTTTATCCCAAGCACGCCATGGTATCCCTGCTGGGCGGCATCCAGTTTGCCTGACAATCTGGCATTGTCGGCGTCTGTCAACAGACGTCCGGCTACCGCCTCACGCTGGCGCGCCAGCACCGCCCGGATCTCGAGGTTGTCCGGCTCCTCGCGCGCGGCCTGTTCCAGACTTGTCAGGCCTGGTGTCATCTTGCCCTCCGCAATAAGTCGTTTTCCTTCCTCGAACGCCTTGTCCGAAGCGCATCCGGCAAGCCCGGCCAACATCAGCACGGTCATCATGATGCATCCAACCGCTCTCATTGAAAATTTCCTGCCGTTCCACTGGTGGTGACAAGAGTCTGCCTTATGTTAAGGGGTAGATAAGTCAGGATGATCGCGTGATCGCCAACTTCTTCCACCCGATATCGATCGTTGATGTTTTCCCCGGCCTTGACCACATAATTACGTTCGGAAAGAGAAAGAAACACTCGCGTTTCATCTCCCTCCGTAACCTTACCGAGATATTTGAACGATAGGGGTGGCGGCGACGGCGGTTGAGGTTTCATGGCTGGCGGCGGCGGTATCCACGATTTACGGGAGAAAATGTCACCTGCCTGTACACCGAATTTTCTACGTTTCAGCCGCTCGAGTTCCAATTGACCGGATTCATCTTTCGTGAGCACTCCCCCCTGGAGGGTACTTTCTTCGGATGTGGATGGCCCTGAATCCATGCGATCCACGGAAGCGCCGTCTTGTACCGCACTCTGGCGGGATTCTCCGGACGCAGGTTGGGCCGTGTCCGAGTGACCGTCTTCTCCGCTCACCCATTGGGCGGAAAGGAGCGCCGCCAACAACGCGCCGCCCAGCCACAATGTGCGTCCTTGCACGGCTCCTTTCATCTCTTGTCTTCGCTCAGATAGAGGTTGAATTTGAGACTTGCTTCGAGCAATTCGGATTCCACACCTTCACGTTTGATGGCGATATCCACCAGGGCCATTGCAGGCACGGCACGTAAGGCATCGGCAACAAAGCCACGTACCTGGGAATATTTGCCACGGATGGGCAATGCCATTTCATAACGTGCGAGCTTCCAGTTTTTTTCACGGACCATGCGATAGTCGCTCCCGTTGACCTCTACATTGTGCTGCCCTGCAACCTGCACCAGCTCCTTGATCCAGAATGGCGACGAATCGATATGTGGAAAAAAAGCGTAGAAAGCCTGCAGCGCCTCGTCGCCTTGTATTTTCCTGCCTGGTGTCATTGCAGGTTTTGTTTGCATAAGCACTTTCATCGCTTCGGCTTTGCCCATCAGTGCGCTCGATTCCGCACGGCGCGGCAACACTGCCACAATAAAAAAAACGACCGAAAAGATCATCAATCCGAAACCTATTTTTCCGGGTGTACCGAGTCGCGCCGTCTGCCAGCGCGCTCGCAGCAAGGTATTCCTCAGGAGATCTCGATCCATGATGCCATAAGGGAAAAAATAACCGGCTGCTGCGGATCTTCCCGCTTGATTTCATACTTGAGCAGATACGCATCCTTGAGGACCGGTTCACGCTCCAGGGCGCCGACAAAATCGAGCAGCGCAAGCATATTTTTTGCTTCGCCGCCAATCAGCATCGTGTGGCCGGAGGCATCCGGCTGGAATGACAGCAGAGCCACGTCGTGATTGGTTGCGTATTCGACAGAATCAAAGAGAGCCTCCCAGGGCAAATCAATCTCACTCAACACTGCGTTGGCTCTTTTTATTTCCTGTTTTATTTCCCGGCCTCCGGGTGTGGATGTACCCTGCGGCAGCGTTTTTCGTTGCGTCCGGCGATCCATCCCCGCAATGCGCAAATCCCAGTAGGCCACCTCTTCCATGGCCGCTTTGAACTGATAAAGCACACCTGTCAAAGCGGCTATGCCCAGTATCAACACGATAAATCCGGCGCTGCGAGCTTCCTGTCCGCCATCCGGGAAATTCAGATTCAAGCTGCGCATCAGCTTCCCCTGCCGAAAACCAGGGCAGACGGGTAATGCAGTGGCGCAGGCTTACCCTCCGTCAGCAAGGGGACAACTTGCCAGCCGCAGTCGCTCGGCAGTCTCATTTCGGGATGCTCCGGTGCAAACAGATAGACCGATTCGACCTCTTCTTTCTGTCGCGAAAAAAGGAGTGCTTCCTGATCCAGTGCCGCAAGCAGTTCGTCTTCGGGGCGATGCAGCATCCTCCGGTTGCTTATGCGGTGCCAGGCGCCATTCGACAGCAAGACAACACAAAGACGCCCGGTTTCGATCAGGGCAAACCACACCTGGGATCCGTCAAACCGTTTACGCCATCGATCGAATGCGCTCGTCAGATAAGGCTTTATACTTTTCAACCTTACCTTGCGCCGGATGGCGATGTCCCCCAAACGTTCGAGCAGATTGCGCTCGATCGCGGCACAGACGGCCCCGCCACACGGATCCCAGGCACTGATGCTGAGCGCCCATGTCGCTGCGCGCTCCCCGTACACCTCGCGCATGTGAAAAGCCGCGTATGCATACAGTTCACCGGGGCTCGCAATTTGCGTCTGCGCCGATACCACGGCGTATCGCACAAGATCGTTGGAAATCGTGATGCTCATGTCTACGCCGGCAGCATCTTCGATCATCTGCTCCAATTGCCCGAGAGGCGGTTCCCAGGCAGGCAAGCCCGGCTCGCGCTCGCAAGGCGCCACGAGCCTGAGGTCCTCCTTCGGCTTTATTCCGCGGAAGGATCGCACCAGGTCGATCCGATCGGGGGCAAAAAAAACCTGTATCCGATCACGCAACAATGGTGACACGATTGGCCTCCTGTAAACTCGTTTGCCCCTTCATTACCATCGCCAGCGCGGCTTCACGCAGGAAACGGGTACCGCTTCGCTTCGCGGCCTCTTTTATCCGGCGTATGGGTTCCCGCGCTACGATAAGTTCGCGGATTTCATCATTCAGCACCAGCATCTCCGCGATTGCATTGCGTCCGCGGTATCCACTGCCGCGGCACTGGCCGCACCCTTTACCCGTACGAAACCGGAAGGTGCCCGCGCCAGCGCGATCAATGCCCGACTCGGCAATCAACCGCTCGTCCGGGCGCTCTTCCACCGCGCAATGCGTGCAAAGCAGGCGAACCAGCCTTTGCGCGGCGATTCCGTTCAGGGCGGAAACAAAACTGTAGGGATCCACGCCCATGTGCGCAAAACGCCCGATTACGTCGAATACGCTATTGGCATGGACCGTGGTAAACACCAGATGCCCCGTCAACGCGGCCTGTATTGCGATCTGCGCCGTTTCGGGATCGCGGATTTCGCCGATCATGATCTTGTCCGGATCGTGGCGCAGGATCGAGCGCAAGCCACGTACGAAGGTCAATCCCTTTTTTTCGTTGACCGGTATCTGCAGCACACCCGGCAACTGGTACTCGATGGGATCCTCTATTGTGATGATTTTGTCCTGACCATCATTGACTTCCGAAATTGCGGCATAAAGCGTCGTCGTTTTGCCGCTTCCGGTGGGACCGGTCACCAATAACATGCCGTAGGGCTCGGCGCTGAGGCGACGCAAACTCGCCATCGTGTCCTGGTCGAAACCAAGATGATCGAGTGTCAACCCCTCAACATGATCGGCAAGGGCCTGCCGGTCAAGGATACGCAGCACGGCATCCTCACCGAAAATACTCGGCATGATCGATACACGAAAATCAATCTCCCGTCCCTGGATGGAAATTTTAAAGCGGCCATCCTGCGGTACGCGACGCTCGGCAATATCCAGATCGGACATTACCTTGATGCGGGAAATCACCTGTTCCGCCAGCTCCATGCCCTGCATCACGCCGATCAGCGTCAGTACGCCATCGATCCGGTATTTGATCGACAGGGTACCCATCCCCATTTCGAGATGAATATCGCTTGCCTGCGATTTATGAGCGTCATATAACGTGGAGTGAACCAGCCGCACTACCGGACTGGTACCCTCGTTAATCGTCTTGAGCGAAAGATCTTCCTCTCCCACTTGTATCGCACTGCGCTCTGCCGCGGAAAGCACGCTATCCATCGCGCGCATCGTTTTTTCCTGTTGCGCAAAAAAAGCGGCCAGATCGACGGGATGCACCAGATGCCACGTGGCTGCGACATCGATACATTCTTCTGCCCATGCTCTCAGATTGGGCGAAAATGGATTACCGACAGCAAGAAGGTATTTTTCTTCCCGCCGGAACAACGCGCACTCCTGCGTGACCGCTTCGTTAAAAGACAGCATCTCGAATACGGGATCACATGTCCGCAGATCCTCCATTGTCAACACGGGCATCCTGAGCAGCCTGCCAAGCTCCGTAACGAACTGGCCTGGTGCATAGCTGCAAGCTTCTTCCAGAACCGCCATGACTGGAACACCCCGATTCGACGCTTCCCGGCGTGCCTCGCCAAGCTGACGCATATCGATCGGCTGCAATGCCGATGGCTGTAACGCGGATTCAATCACGCAGCTCAATTGATGCTTCCCGCCAACTGGAATATCGGCATATACATGAGGATGATGATTCCACCGATCACCCCACCGATCACCGCCATCAACAAGGGCTCGATCAGCTTCGTCATCCACTCGACCCAGCGCGCAATTTCTTCATCATGAAAATTACCGATTCGCTCCATCATTTCCCCCATCAAACCGGTTCTTTCCCCGACCCGCAGCATGCGGCTGCCAACGGCCGTCGTCAGTCCTTCCGCCTCCATCGCGCTGGAGATCGTTTTTCCCTCGCGGATACTGGCAGCGGCCGCATGCACTTTTGGCCTGAAGTGCGGCTGTAGCAGACCGCTCACCATTTCCAACGCCTTTGCCACCGGAATACCCCCACGCAACAACATACCGAGCGTTCTGTAAAACCGGGCAAGTTGATAAACGCGCATACGTTCTCCGATGGCCGGAATGCGCCATAATTGTTGCGACACCCATATTCTGAACAGCGGCCGCGTCAGGCTATAGATGGCAATTCCTAGCGTGACTGTCCCCACACCCGCCAGTTGCCATCCCTGGTCATGCACGAAATGCCCCCATTCAATCAGAAGTATGGAGAGCCACGGCAAATCGGATCCAAGATCCTCATAAATAGCGCTGAACTTCGGCACCACAAAAACCAGCAGGAACATTGCCACCAGCAGCCCTATCACCAGCAGGAGAACCGGATAAATGGAGGCGCCAATCAATTTCTTGCGGACCAGATCCATCTGCGCCTGATAAGTCATGAAACGCGTCAAGGCTTCAGGCAGGTCGCCAGTGCGCTCGCTTGCGCGCGCACTGGCGACATAAAGAGGCGGAAACGCCTGCGGATAAAGCTCCAATGCCCGCGAGAAAGTCATGCCCTCATAAAGCCGCTCAAGCAGTTCGCCCATGATTTTTCGTATGCCGGCGTCCTGCTCTTTTTCCGACAGCGTCTCGATGCTCTCTACCAGGCTGAGCCCCGCCCCCAACAGGGAGAGCAACTCCTGGCTGAAATGCGCCAGTGGAAAACGTAGTCGGGGTTTCGGTATCCAACCGGTAAACCGCCGGCGTATGTCCAAAACCATGCCGCCCTGCGCCATTACCTGGAGACGGGCATCCTTCTCGCTATCCGCCTCGAGTTTCAGCAATACCGTGCCTTGTCCGACAAGTACGGCCTTCACTTCGTAGTGCATCTGAGCCTACCAGTTTGCTATATCGACCGCTTCACCCGTACCGCCGGGTTGACCGTCCTTGCCATAGGAATACAAATCGAACTCCGCGCGTTCACCCGGATATTTATAGACATATGGTCGCCCCCAGGGATCTGGCGGCACCATCTTCTTGAGGTAAGGCCCCTGCCACTTCAGTTCATTGGTGGGACGCGTCACCAGAGAGATCAGTCCTTGTTCGGTAGCTGGATAGTGACCGGTATCCAGGCGATACTGATCCAGCGCCTTTTCCAGGGAATCAATCTGGGCTTGAGCCGCTTTTATTTCGGACTTGCCCACCTGCGAAAAATACTTGGGCGCCACATAGCCGGCCAGCAATCCTATAATGACCATTACGACCAGCAACTCGAGCAGCGTGAATCCATATGCCGCATGCGTACGCCGCTGGATACGCCAACGCTTCATCTCAGTATCCTCGAATCCATTAGTAGACTTTGCAAAACGATACGAAGTGTAAGCGTCTTACATGACAAATCCATTACAGGGAAATGACGGGATAGCTGAAGCGATTGGACTAGAAACGAAGCGCCGCGGGCGGCGTATTGACGGTATTTACAAACCTGATCCTTGATCTCCCGGCACTGTTATGCTCCGCGGAGATTTCAACGCGTTTCCTCATCACAAAAGGATACCGAAGGTCAGGATCGTTGCCTCATAACCGAGGTAACTTTGACCATGGAAAAGATGTGACTTATTCGGCATCGATCTGCTGTTTCAGATCAAATGGGTTCAGTATTTCGTGCAGTGTTCGCGGTTTTGACCTGGTCTCTTCGGTTACACTCTCTCAATCCATGGCACGCTGATAAGGCGTTTCTGGTGTGCGGCACCGTTTACGATAGCGTGCGTCGCGCTCCTTCTGCTTGAACTTCAGAGTGAGGCGGAAGGATTTCAGCCGGCCTGGCAGCCGATGGGTAACTGTTATGTCGAGATATTCAACAGGGAATTGATCAAGGCGGGATGACTCTAATCGAGCAGATAAAAACAATGAGCGATGCACCTCATGCTGAATTAATGCGCTCTCTGGCTGGTAAACACCATGTTCTTGCCGGCTTGATTGGAACAGCTCCGGTTCATTACGTCGATTTACCTGTTCACAGGAACATAGGTGACCTGCTGATCATGCTGGGCACGCTCCGCTTCTTCGCGCTCCATGAGTTGAAGATAAGTCTAAAGGCGGCGTATTTTACCTACCGCCCAAGCTGGGCAAGAACCGGGGATGTGATCGTATTCCAGGGCGGCGGTAATCTTGGCGATCTTTACGCAGGACCGCAGCAGATGCGTCAACATGTGGTAGAGAAGCTACCGGGAAACAGGATAATTATCTTCCCTCAGACCATCCACTTCCGTTCCCCGGATGCGTATGCGCAATGCTGCAGGATTTTTGCAAAGCACCCCGATCTCCATATTTGTGTCAGGGACCATAAGTCATTTGAACTGGCGGTTCCCATGTCGCGGCATGTTTATCTTCTCCCGGATATGGCGCACCAGTTATGGCCGATACAACAAGCCCGGCATTGCGAGGGCCATCGTCTCGCGCTATTGAGAGCTGATGTCGAGTCCGCAGGGAGCGAGGTTATCGATTTTGATATGCGTGCTGACTGGCGGGAGTTGGTCAGGCATAAAAATACCTGGATTCGAATGATGCGGGGAGTGCTGGCTGCCTTGCACCTGGCGCACCTCGACTCGGGTATCCTGTCCCTTGAGATGGACTTGTGGATCAAATACGCAACGAAACTGGTTGGCGAGGCGATCGATCTTTTCAGCAGATTCGAGGTAGTCACGACTGACCGGTTGCATGCCCACATTTTGTCCTGTCTGATGGGGATTCCGAATACGGTCTTGAATAACTCTTATGGCAAGAATTATTCTTATATCACTGCGTGGACCGGGTCGAGCAGTATCGTGGATTACCGAGCGAAAAACGTTGAATAAAACCGAAGAATAATCCTCTTTCGAAAGAGGAATGACGGCAAGCTGTCAGGAGAGTAGGGCTGTCTTATCCAACTCGCAATGCTTGCGTGCGTCCGCCCCATCCTCCAGGTAATAACCCCTATTATTATGCCTAAGCCAAAACTGCGCGATCGGATAGCTCGTTTTCTCGACATCCCTGTTCATATACCAGAAGGCATAAAGCACGGTAATGATTTATGCACCAGGATCGACGGTAATTTTCTGCGTATCCGAAGTCAACGCACGAAACTTGTTCTATCCCCGGAGGCACTGGGTACTGCTTTCCTGTTGCCTACTGTCGCGATGGGCAGACGTCTTGTCGGGGAGTCGTGCGATCCGGTATGGCTGGAGAATACGCAACGCATACTCGATCAGGTAAATGCGTGGTGGGATTACGGGGCAGTTCAGCCTGACTTGGCACCCGGCAATCCTGGCCGGCCAAGCCAGGGGGTCGGGTTGGCGTTCAGCTTAGGGGTTGATTCGTTTTACTCCAACTTTTTTGCCGATCCGGCACCCGATCTTTTAATTCTGGCTTCCGGATTCGATATCCCGCTAGAAAGAAAAGATATCCTTGCATCGATGTGTAATTCTCTAGCCGCAGTAGCCGAGGTAACGGGTAAAGATTGGACAGTGATCGAAACTGATCTCAGAAGGCATCGTCTTTTTCGGAGATTATCCTGGGAGTTCTCCCATGGGAGTGCGGTTGCATTTTTAGGGCATCTCCTGCATGAACGCATCGGTTCCTTGCTTATTTCATCGAGCCATGACCAAGATCATCTGGGTCCCTGGGGTTCGCACCCTGATCTCGATCCTTACTGGTCCTCCAGCCGACTTTCGGTCAAAAGCATAGGATATGAGGTTTCTCGATCAGAGAAGATAAAGCGGTTGGTGAACCATGCTATTGCCAAGCCACTTCTGAAGCGCCATCTACGCGTATGCTGGGAACACCCGACATCACTTGGGAATTGCGGTTATTGCCATAAATGCGTCCTGCTGCGCATGACCTTGAGTTGGCATGCCCCTGATTTCAAGCTCGACACTTTGCCGGAAAATATACCACTGGTTCAAGCTATTGAGGCTTTGCCCCCAATAACGGATGATTTATCGCTTAATTTTCGAAGAGAGTTGGCGGGACATCTTGATCCGCCCGTTGATAAAGCATTGCGTAAGCTGATTCAGCGGTCAGAAGAAATTATTAACCGTGATACAGCAGATGCTTGAAAGCTTTCCGGCATTGCGATCAATCGAGGTAGGCAGGTCTATACATTGTTGCGATTGTCCCGAGCCGCATAGGTTTACAAATCACAGGTTCCTGAAAATTGCTCATCCACATCAGCAAGCCTGCTGTCACCCGTGCATTATGACTATAGAAAACGGCAACGAATTCATTTTCAAAAATCATGGATAGGGTAAATGGGTATGGCTCTGGATTACAAGTGGTTCAAGCTTAAAACATTACTGAAATCAGGAAAACGCCCATCCAGCGAGGAAATGGAGAAATTCGTTCTTCTTAAGCGCTCCAAAATGGGTCCCACAAAATTTGTAGGGATAACGGGTAGCGGCGGCAAGACCACTACAGCCCGCTTTATTCATCACCTGCTAAGTGAAAAAGACAAATGCGCTTTATCCGTATTCGATAATGCCTTTCTGTCAATCATAGGAGGCATGCGAAAACTTGAAAAAAATATCAAATACGCAGTCTTCGAGATCAGCGGAGACAAGCAGGGGGCGATAGATGCCGCCTGTAGATATATCCAGCCACAGCTTGGAATAGTGACGGTAGTTGCAAGCGATCATATTACAAACTTTCATGGCATCGGGGAGATCGCTCGGGAAAAAGGCTGCCTGGTATCAAATATTCCGCCGGATGGACGGGTATTTCTGAATGCGGATGATCCCCGGGTTCTTGATATGCGCTCAAGGTCCAGAGCAAAAGTAGTTACCTATGGGAGATCAGAAGAGTCGGATTATCGTGCCACGGACTTGATCATTTCATCTGCTGGGCGCTTACAATTCAAATGCCATCATGGAGAAGAATCCGCTCAATTTGATGTAGGGCTATTAGGAATACACTTTATCACGCCAGTGCTGGGCGCTATTTCTTGTGCGCACCAACTTGGCATTTCCCTGTCTTCATTGGCTCAGCGCGGTAAAACTTTTACTCAGACAGAAGGACGCTGCTCTTTACACCCCAATCCGAATGCGCCTATTTTTATCTGTGATACAACGAAAGCACCATTCGAGACACTAAACCTCGCTTTACAAACGATAAGTAACTTTCCACAGGCGCCAAGAAGAACAATCGTACTTGGAACCGTTTCCGATAAATCCAAGAAAGGGATTTTTACCCACTATAAACCCGCTTATAAACTCGCTCGAGAATTAGCTGATAGAGTAATTTTCTTTGGGGACAAGGCTTCTCACGCAAGACCAGGGGATGAAGATTTGATAGCGGGACGTGCTCAATTTGTGTCAAACATTGTGGAGTTACGTGATCTGATCCGCCAAACCATGATACCCGGGGAAGTAATACTCCTGAAGGGATCAGCACACATCGATCACCTGGAACGCGTCGCTATAGACTACGATAAAAAAGTTGCTTGCTGGAATAACAACTGCCGCATGAAGACGGAATGTTTCAGGTGTGACCAGATTCTGCTAAATTCCTGAAGCGCCTCCCGACATGGGCATGTTCACGCCCGTGTCGGCAATATCCTACTCGGGTCATTGGTGTACTTAGGCCCAATTGCTCGCTCAGCAGTAGTATCTAAAGTCTAACGGGATATCGTCGTCCCAGTCCACCTTTCGGCGGGCGTGAGCCAATTCAGTTTTATGCATTAAAGCCGCAATCAACCCTATCGCCGGCTCTATTCTTGAGTACTTGCGAACATTGCTGCCCTATTGCAGAAGTTTGGGGTAGAAAAACAGCAAACATGGAGCGGCTTGAATAGAGAACGATTGCTCTCTATAATAAGAACAATCGTTCTCTATTCAGCTCCCGCCATGCAGCAACTCGACATTTCTTCTTATCTTGGCAAGCTTCAGGATTACTACGCCCAGGAAAGAATCATCCCCTCGACAACTCAATTATCTGTGCTATGGAACGGAAAGGCCCGTTCCTGGACACATCGGATCGCCCAGCGTTTAAAAGAAGAGGGCTTTCTGGAAAATGGTCCGGGCGGAAGATTGCGTCCGGGACCTCGCTTTTTCGAGCGAACGGTCGGGCATACGGTCCGTGCAGGGCTGCCTCAAGAGGCTTTCGACGTTCAGCCTGAATTATTGCGCATAGATGATTATCTTATCGAAAAGCCTTCTCAAACCATTCTGTTTCCCGTTAAAGGCGATTCGATGATCGATCTGGGAATACTCGAGGGCGACATGGTGGTTATTGAACGCAGCAATTCAGCTTCACTTGGCCAGGTCGTATTGGCTATCGTGGATAACGAATTCACTCTCAAGGTTCTGGCCAGGGACAAGGAAGGCTATTACCTGGAAGCGCGCAATGATAGGCGAAGCAAGGAGTACCTGCCTATCCGCCCTGAGCAGAAACTGGAAATCTACGGATTTTATGTTGGCCTGTTTCGAAAAGCCCCTGCTTCTGGAAACCACATCGGTTCCAGCCGTGGTTAATGGAACTTCGTCATGTCGACGCTTGCCTCCTCACCCGCTGCGCCGCTATCGCTTTTGCAAATCGAAGCTCGATTCAAAAACAGGATATGGCGGGGCGATCCATCAGGATCTTCAACGGATCCGGTTGTTTCCAGTGGTTTCAATGAACTGGATAAAGCTTTGCCTGGAGGGGGATGGCCTGTTCACAATCTGACGGAATTGCTGCTACCGGCAGAAGGACTGGGAGAAATCAGATTATTGGGTCGACCGCTTGAGCAGATCACGGGAGACGGGAGGAATATTCTATTGGTTGGTCCGCCTTATATTCCTTATATGCATGCGTGGGAGAACCTGCATATTGATAGTCGGCGCATTGTAATTGCCAGAGTCGACAAACCCACCGAGCGATTATGGGTACTTGAACAAGGGATCAAAAGTGCTGCTTTCGGAGCTGTTATCGGCTGGCTGCCCGAATCCAGCCTGCAAACGACGCGCAGGTTACAGGTCATCGCGCGAACTGTTGCCAGCCTGGTTTTCTTGTTCAGGCCGGTGAGCGCGCAATTCGAATCCTCCGCGGCCCCGCTTAGAATATTGCTCGGTCCGGTAGCGCAGCATACGCTTTCTGTGCGCCTGCTGAAACGGCGGGGTGCTCCGGCTGTCCTGCCCATTTACATCGTCCTCCCTCAGATAAAGCCCTTCTCCAGCTCCGCTGTATCCAGACCTGCTTTAGCCCACTGTTGAGCCTTGGATCACAATGTTGTGGATCGCGCTACATTGTCCAACATTATCGCTCGACTGGATTGAACGCCGGTTTCCTGCCGCACTGATCCCCGCAATGGCGGTGACTATTCGCAAGGGTAATCAGGTTTATATCCGGCAAGCCAATAAGCCGGCGCAACAATGGGGGATAACGGCTCATCAACCCTTGGCAAGTGCCCTGTCTCTTTTTCCCGACCTGGTGGTATTGGAGCATGACCCGAATGAAGAAATGAAAGCGTTGCAGGAAGCTGCATATGCCGCTTTGCGTTTCACCCCCAATATTGTGCTGCAATGCAGCGGCCTCATCGCGGAGATTTCCGGAAGCCTGAAACTGTTTGGCGGCCTGAAAAAATTGTGCCGATTACTCAACCGGGCAGTGACTGTACAAGGCTTGCAACTCTGCGTGGGCGTGGCTCCCACTGCCAAAGGAGCATGGCTTCTCGCACAGTCCACGCCACCGCACACCGTCATCAATGGCGCGGGGGCTAAATTCCACTTATTGCTCGACTTCCTGCCCGTCAGTTTGCTGGAGTCGGCCCAGGCTCATCTTGAAGTCATTCGCGGCATAGGCTGCAAAACGCTGGCTGATTTACGGCGATTGCCACGTGGAGGAATGGCGCGTCGATTTGGCACGGGTCTTCTAATGGAGCTGGATCAGGCTTACGGCGACTCGCCAGACCCTCAAAAATGGTTTGAAGCACCGGAATACTTCCAGCGAAAGATGGAATTAATGGCGCAAGTTGAAAATGCCGGCATGTTGCTGCTTCCCGTACAGCGGATGATCGAGCAAATGTGCGGCTGGCTGGTTTCACGCTATACGGCGGTTTCAGCGTTCTCGCTCATTCTGCACCATGAATATTCTCTCCGGCAGCCACATCGATCCACGCCCATAAACATACGGCTTTCCGAGCAAAGTAATGATCCCGGTCATTTAATGATTTTGCTCCGTGAACGCCTGGATCGTACAAAACTGATGGTTCCGGTTTGTGGATTGGAGCTGATAGCGGACGAAATAACAGCGGGAATGGAGACTAATCTGGAACTGTTCCCGACCGCGCAATCGGAAGCGACTTCATTGAGCCGGTTTATTGAAAAACTTTCCTCCCGCCTGGGGCCGCAAGCCATTACAAGTCTGCAAGCTATTTCTGACTATCGGCCGGAATGCAGCCAAAGATTCGATGCTTCAGGAATAGGTGGATTTTCATGCCGTGGAACGCATCGGGACAGAATTTCATCGGAATTAATCCGTCCTGCCTGGTTAATGGAAACACCGCTGGAACTGAAGCTGCAACGCCAGCAGCCGGTTTACGGGTCGCTATTGAAATTAATTTCAGGGCCGGAGCGAATCGAGGCAGGCTGGTGGGACGATGGCGCGATCACGCGCGACTATTTTATTGCGGAAAATAATCTTGGCCAATTGTTATGGATTTACTGCGAGCACGACCTAGCAAGGGAAAATAAGAAAAAAGACTGGTATTTGCAGGGGCTATTTGGATAAATCAGCTTTGCCTCCATCCCGGGCATTCTGAGTTATTCCTGAACATGTATTCTTCTCCTCCTTCCTATGCTGAACTGCACTGCTGCTCCAGCTTCAGTTTTCTGAAAGGTGCTTCCTTTCCGGAAGAGCTGGTTGAACGTGCGGTAAGCCTGGGCTATAGCGCACTGGCCATAACGGATGAGTGTTCCATGGCCGGGGTCGTGCGGGCCCATTCCGAAGCAAAAAAAACCGGCCTCCCTCTTCTGATCGGAAGCCAATTTATCCTGGAGGATGGGCTGCGGCTGGTCTGCCTGGCCATGAATCGGGAAGGCTACGGCAATCTATGCGAACTGATAACGCTGGCAAGACAGCGTGACAAGAAAGGGGCTTATCGTATAAGCCGCGCAGATTTTGAAAGCTGCCCTGATGCGCCCCATCTCGCCCTATTGCGAGATTGTCTGATTTTATTGATTCCTCGCTTTACTCAAACGGAAGCCTGTCTGGTAAATGACATGCGCTGGGCACTGTCGCTATTTCCTGGCCGCTGCTGGGCTGCTGTCGAGCTATTGCTTCATGCCGGCGAGGATCACCTGCTCGAACGAATACGGCAGGGTGCGGCTATGACCAGAATGCCGCTCGTGGCTGCTGGCGATGTCACTATGCATGACAGTTCTCGTAAGCCCCTGCAAGATACGATGACGGCCATTCGTATCGGCAAGGCGCTTTCCGAATGCGGCTATTCTCTCCAGCCTAATGCGGAACAGCATCTGCGTACAAGATTGCAATTGGCAGAAATCTATTCGCCGCAGCTCTTGCAGGAGGCCGTTTCGATCGCAGCGCGTTGTACTTTCTCGCTGGACGAGTTGCGCTATGAATATCCTGATGAATCAGCAGGAACCGGCGAGACGTATGCCGCCTATCTGCGACGCATGGTCGAGGAGGGCATGGCAAGACGGTTTCCCGAAGGCGCCTCGGTCAAAATCAGGAAACAGGTCGAATATGAATTGAAGCTGATCGCCGATCTGAACTACGAGCCCTATTTCCTGACGGTATTCAATATCGTAAGGTTCGCCCGGTCGCGCGGCATTCTCTGCCAGGGACGCGGATCGGCGGCCAATTCGACGGTCTGCTATTGCCTGGGTATTACCGAGATTGATCCGGAGCGCAGCAGCCTGCTGTTTGAACGGTTTATTTCAAAAGAACGCAATGAGCCTCCTGATATCGATGTCGATTTCGAGCATCAACGCCGGGAAGAGGTTATTCAACATATCTATCGGAAATATGGCCAGGATCGTGCTGCGATAGCAGCAACGGTAATCACATACCGTACCCGCTCGGCGGTCCAGGATATCGGCAAAGCGCTGGGGTTCGATGTCGAACGTATCAAGCGGTTATCCGGTTCTTTTGCCTGGTGGGACAAGACCTCGGATATTGGTACGCGGCTCATTGAAAACGGCTTCGATCCTGATAGCCCCATCATCCGGAAGCTGATTCAACTGATCCCGGCCTTATATGGGTTTCCACGTCACTTATCGCAGCATGTAGGTGGTTTTGTCATTACCCGCGACAAGCTGTGCCGCATTGTCCCCATCGAGAACGCCGCCATGCCGGATCGTCGCATTATCCAATGGGATAAGGACGATCTTGCAGCGGTAGGGCTGATGAAAATCGATGTGCTCGCGCTGGGTATGCTATCGGCTATCCGTCGCACGCTCGATCTGGTTTCCATACGGCACGGCAAGCCATTCCAGATGCAGGATATCCCGGGGGGAGATGAAAAAACCTTCGACATGATCTGCAAAGCCGACACCATCGGTGTTTTCCAGATCGAGTCCCGGGCACAGATGTCCATGCTGCCGCGCTTGAGGCCCCGGAATTTCTATGATCTGGTAATAGAAGTCGGCATTGTTCGTCCAGGGCCGATTCAGGGAGGCATGGTGCATCCCTACTTACGGCGCCGTCAAGGGCTGGAACCGGTGAGCTATCCAAGCGAGGAAGTCAAAACCGCTTTGGAACGAACTTACGGCGTCCCGATTTTCCAGGAGCAGGTGATGCAACTGGCAGTGCTGGCCGCCGGCTTTACTCCAGGCGAGGCAGACCAGTTGCGACGTTCCATGGCTGCCTGGAAAAGAAAAGGGGAGCTCGGTTCTTTCCATAAGAAATTAATCGAGGGAATGACCAGCCGAGGCTACACCCTCGATTTTGCTGAACGGATCTTCCGCCAAATCCAGGGTTTTGGCGAATATGGGTTTCCTGAATCTCATGCCGCAAGCTTTGCGCTGCTGGTTTACGTATCGGCCTGGCTCAAATGCCACGAACCTGCTGCCTTCCTGTGCGCCATGCTGAACAGCTTGCCCATGGGCTTTTATAGCGCGTCGCAACTGATCCAGGATGCGCAGCGGCACGGCGTTCAAGTCAGGCCGGTAGACGTGACAATCAGTGACTGGGATTGCACGCTTGAAGAACAGATGGAGAAATCTTTTCAGCTTGCTGTCCGGCTGGGTCTGAACAGGGCAAAAGGGATTGGCATTAAGGCTGCCTGGCATATCGTTGAGGCAAGAAAAATCTCACCATTTGAAAATACGGGCGATTTGGCAAGCCGCGCATCCTTGAATAGCGCTGAGATGCGCTCCCTCGCCCGCTCCGATGCGCTGCGCGCGCTGTCGGGTCATCGGCGGCAGGCTTTATGGGCGGTCGCGTCTCACATAAAACAACTGGATCTGATGCGAGACGTCCCCGTGAAGGAGGCGCTACTCAACATTGCCGCTGCGCGTGAAGGAGAGGAAATTACGGCTGATTACGCCAGCACAGAGCTCACTTTGCGCAGACACCCCCTTGCCTTGTTGCGGCCAAAATTGACCAGGATGAATTTACATTCGGCATTGGAGCTGGACAATTGCCCAACGGGGCGGCTGGTGCGAACCACCGGTATCGTAACCTGCCGTCAGCGTCCTGGAACGGCAAGCGGCGTGGTCTTTGTTACGCTCGAAGATGAGACCGGGATAACGAACGTCGTGGTATGGAGCCAGCTTGTCCGGAAACAACGCCGTGAAATATTAAACTCAAGGCTTTTAACGGTGTATGGGGTATGGCAACGTGAAGGCGAAGTCAAGCATCTGATTGCCAAGCGATTGGTAGACCATAGTCATTTGTTGGGTAATCTCATGGTGGAGAGCCGGGATTTTCATTAACCCATGAATCCGGTTCTCTTGAAAGCCCTTTTCTTGAAGACTATAGTTTAATAGAGCTGGCAAAATTGTATGCCTATACCTGGAAAACAGGGAAAGCTCGCAACCACGCCAGTTTTTGGCTTTACAAGCCTCCATGCTAAATAGGCTTGGAACCGGTTGATTGCCGAAATGATATCAATCCCGTTAGCTCGGCCTTGTCGATATCAGGATTTCGCAGACGATCAAGCTGTGGTCACAGTCATCTCATCGTTACCAATCCTTGGAGAAATGCCATGCAAAACAATCAAAAGATCACCCCATGTTTGTGGTTCGATGATCAGGCCGAAGAAGCGGCTGAGTTTTATACCGGTATTTTTCGGAATTCGAAGATATTGAACATTTCTCGCTATGGAAAAGCAGGGCATGAAATCCACGGAAAACCGGCGGGAACAGTAATGACCGTCTCATTTGAACTCGATAGGCAGGCGTTCATCGCGCTTAACGGCGGCCCGACGTTCAAATTCAACGAGGCCATCTCATTTCAAGTCAATTGTGAGACACAGGAAGAAGTGGATTATTACTGGGAAAAGCTGTCCGAAGGCGGGGAGGAAAAAGCACAGCAGTGCGGTTGGCTGAAGGATAAATACGGCGCATCATGGCAAATTGTTCCCGGCGTTCTACTCGAGATGCTGAATGATGCCGATTCGGAAAAATCCGAAAGGACCATGGAAGCAATGCTTCATATGAAGAAGATGGATATTGATGAACTAAGGCGCGCGTATGCCGGATAATTTTTAGCGCGACAAAGCCGGTGGTATGGTCGCATAAACTGCCTCGACAACGCGCTGCGGGATGGCGACTGACCCGCTGCGCGTTATTGGCCGATCTTCTTCGCGTTAAAACAATGCATCCGATGCCGAATCGAAGGCCGAGTCAGCGTCGGATGCATTCATTCATTAAAATGAACTCCTCGCTGAACCGGAAGAACAAAAGCGGGATTAGTAACGACTGGAAAGCCTGGCTGTATCAAGACAGCTGCCATGCGGCTCATCTACAGGGCCTGTCGCGATTTACGCCGATGAACGACAGTACCCATCAGCCCCAGGCCGGCCAGCAGCATGGCGTAGGTTTCCGGTTCAGGTACCACGCCTGCCACCAAGGTGCCCGTAACGCCATACTTATCCAGAAGATGTGGATTGGCGATATCCTGAGCCAGATAATCCGATCCTCCCACGAACACTGAATAATCACCTGCGGCCAGATTCATGAAAGTGTGCGAAACCTTGCCATCCGCTACACCGTCGAATCCGGGGATCGTTCCTGTTCCATCGTAAGCATGGCCAACATATTTAAAAAAGCTCAGGGCAGCGGGTAAATCTTTTACCGGATCAGGCGCATTGCCGATTTTCCAGTCATTCAATGCTCTGAACGAACCTTCGGTGTCAGCAGGCCGGTTTGCTTTTGAGATATCCGAGGAATCATAATCCGCTCCGATCGGTGCAACATGCGCAAGCCCCTGATAGAGCGAGAAACCGGGCGTCAATCCATCGAGCACGGGAGCAGCACCCGCTGCCGCGGTGTAAACCTGGCTAGCGAACGAGAGCGTCACGTCTGTCGGGTTAAGCAACGTAAACCGGTAAGCCAGTGTTTTATGCGCATCGCCGTAGTCCGCATCCGTGCCGTCGATCCAGCCGTAATTACCCGTAACCGCCTGATTGGATATGCTGGACATGGCATAAGTATTATCGAAAGTGCCGAAGTTGCGGCCGGTATAACCAACGTGAGCGAATGCTGGCAAGGAAATCATGCCAGCAATGAAAAGTGCATATCTGAGGGTTTTTTTCATGTGTAGCCCCTGTTCATGGATGATATTAAATGTCATTAGCATCAGCATGCCCGTGGGCAGGACCGATGCGGCAGAGTATTCGTTATCCATATCGATAAATCAATGTGGCATATTGCCGCATGTGGCAAATTGTCGCAGACCAATACAGGTGCGGCGATAGCGAAGATCGCCGGCAACTATGCGAGGGGAAGATATATCGGCTGGTTCACATTCTTCCCCGGCTTCGACGTTAGCCCGACTCCAATCGACATGACCCGGCTCAACAAGCTGTTCGACGGCAAGACTCATCAACAGCACTTGACGCCCGTGGTCTACAAGTCGCCGGTACGCCGGTGGATGGTGTGCTGCTGGGAGGAGAACCGAGTCTGCGCGCCTGGAAGGTGAATGCGAACCTTACCCTGACTTTCCTGGCATCGAGTGACGAAACGGCATCGCCGAATACGGGAGGCGTGGGCGGAATGCCGGGCGGCAGGATCTATCTGGCCAACTACTCGGGCGGAGTTGATGTTTATGGCCCCTGACCCAGAGTGGCTCACCAAAAGACGCAATCAGCCACTGGTCTTTTACTATGGCACTCCTCAAAGGCACTGCCTCGATCTGATTCGTATGATATAAGCCGCCGCAACCGGCTTATATGGCAATATTGTCCATATAAGCACGCACCAGCTTGTGATAATGGCGATCTTCCATCAGGAAGGAATCATGTCCATGGCTGGAGGTGATTTCCGCATAACTGACATTCAGCTCGTTATCCAGCAATGCCCTGACAATGGCGCGGGAGCGCTCTGGTGAAAAACGCCAGTCAGTGGTAAATGACAACACCAGGAAATTCGCCTTGGCGGCGCGAAATGCCGCACTCAAATCGTTATTGTGCTGGTGCGCCGGGTCAAAGTAATCCAGCGCCTTGGTCATCAGCAAATAGGTGTTTGCATCGAACTGGTCGGCAAATTTATCCCCTTGATAGCGGAGATAGGATTCTATTTCGAACTCCACGTCGAAACCGAATGCAAGCGCGCCGTTACGCAACTCACGCCCGAACTTTGCCGCCATCGCGTCATCCGATAAGTAGGTAATATGCCCCAGCATGCGCGCGAGCCGCAGACCCCGCCGCGGCACCACGCCGTGCGAATAGTAATCTCCGCCGTGAAAATCCTGGTCGGTGATGATGGCCTGGCGCGCCACATCGTTAAAAGCGATATTTTGCGCAGTCAGTTTTGCCGCAGCCGCAATAATCAATGCGTGCCGCACCCTGTCCGGAAAATCGAGCGTCCATTGCAACGCCTGCATCCCGCCGAGGCTGCCGCCCGCCACTGCGGCGAACTGATCGATGCCCAGGTAGTCTGCCAATCGCACCTGTGTTCTTACCCAATCTTCCACTGTCACTAACGGAAAATTCGCGCCATAACATTTACCGGTCCTTGCATTGATGCTGGCAGGTCCGGTAGAACCATGGCAGCCGCCAAGGTTGTTGACCCCCACTACGAAAAACTTGTCCGTATCGATGGATTTACCCGCACCGATCATATTATTCCACCACCCACCGCTCTTGGGATTGTCCGCGTAAACCCCCGCAAGATGATGATTACCGGAGAGTGCATGGCAAACCAGGACAGCATTGGATTTGGCTGCATTGAGCTGGCCGTAGGTTTCATAAACCAACTCGTAATTCTCGAGCACGGGTCCGCTTTTTAAATGCAGCGGTGTGTCGAAACGCGCGGTTTGCGGAGCGACGATGTCAATTGAATCGGAATCTTGCATTGATGTAAAAGGATCGTCAGCAGAATTGTATAGGGCTAACGGTCTGCAAATACATGTTCCGTGACATGCCTGGTAGAATAAATGATACCGACATCGGTTTCCCGCATCGAACGGCTAAAAATTCAGCATGACCTGGAAGGTTAACAGAGCACATGTATTAACACTATCGGTAGCCGGCAGGCACACTTAACCTGCCGCCAATCACGTGGCGCTGTGAGTATGCTTTCCATTCAGCAAAAATGTTTCCGTACATATAATCTCCACCTCTCGCGCCAGTTTATTTTCATGCATAGCCGCTAAGCAGTTTATCTGGATCGGTATAAATCTCTTGTAGGTATAAATCAGCCGTTCAGCTTTGTCAACAACCCTTGAATTCGCTCCGGATCATCGGCTTTAAGTATTTTTTGCGCAAGCGGTATGATATCAGGCAGATTACTTCTCAATACCTCTCGTTTCACGGTCAGCAGTTGTGCTGGGTGCATGGAAAACGTCCGTAACCCAAAACCAAGCAGAAGCCGGGTAAATACGATGTCTCCCGCGATCTCGCCACAGATCGCCACGGGTACTCCGGTTCGGTTGGCGGTGCGTATGATGTGAGCCACCAACCGCAACACCGCAGGGTGCAGCGAGTCGTAAAGGTGTGCCACAGAATCATCGGCACGGTCTATGGCCAGCGTGTACTGAATCAAATCATTGGTTCCGATGGACAAGAAATCCAGCCTGCGCATAAAAACATCGAGGCATAGCGCCGCGGCGGGAATCTCTATCATACCGCCTATCTGAATTTTCTCATCGAACGGAATTTTTTCCTGGCGCAAGCTTTGCTTGGCGTTTTCCAGCAATTGCAATGTCTGGGCAATTTCAAAAACGCTGGAGAGCATCGGCACCAGAATACGAATCTGGCCATAACGGGAAGCGCGCAGAATCGCACGCAACTGCGTATTGAACATTTGAGGTTCAGCAAGACATAGGCGAATAGCGCGCAATCCCAATGCCGGATTGGCAGCTACGCGCTTTGCATTGTCGAGATTCTTGTCGGCGCCCAGGTCAAATGTGCGTATCGTTACCGGCATTCCCCGCATTTTTCGCGCCACGGTACGATAAGCTTCGAACTGTTCGTCCTCGCCGGGCAAACTATCGCGATTGAGAAACAGGAATTCGCTGCGAAACAGGCCAATGCCTGTGGCTCCATTTTCCTTTACCTGCTCGACATCTTGAGGTAGTTCTATATTGGCTTGCAATTCCACGGCTGTACCATCGAGGGTCGTGGCAGGGGTCGCCTTGATGCGCTTCAGTTTCTGCTTTTCCAGCTCCAGTTCGTTCTGGCGAAGCCGGTATTCCGTCAGCACATGCTCGTCAGGGCCCACTATTACCACGCCCTGAGCGCCGTCCACGATCAGAACATCATTGTCGCGTATCAACCCGCGTGCGTGATGAAGCGCAACGATAGAAGGGATGTTGAGGCTGCGTGCCACAATGGCCGTGTGCGAAGTCAAGCCGCCCAGGTCGGTCAGGAATGCCGTAAAACGGTGCTGCTTGTACTGAATCACATCAGCGGGGCTTAGATCATGGGCAACCAGAATGCTGTCGCCATCATGCTTCAATGGGATCGGAACGTAACCCGGATGCCCCAGCAAGATTTTCAGCACGCGTTCGACTACCTGGATAACATCGGTCTTGCGTTCGCGCAGATAAGGATCTTCAATTTCTTCAAACTGCGCCATTAATACGCCCATTTGCTGGGTAATGGCCCATTCGGCATTGCACTGGTTCTGGGCAATATAAGTTTTAGCAGCGGTGGAGAGAGTGGGATCGTCCAGAATCATCCGGTGCAATTCAAGAAACGCGCCGTATTCCGGCGTGGCGGGGCCGCTGACCACGGAAGCATTCAGCGCTTCAAGCTCCTCACGAACACCATTGAATGCGATGTCGAGCCGGGATATTTCATTGCTGACTTGATCCTCCGGCACGATGTGATGCGCCACCTCCAGTGCGGCGTGCGAAGCGAGATATGCATGTCCTATGGCAATGCCGCTGGAAACGCCCACGCCATGCAGCACAAAGCTCATTCGCTTTCCCCGAAACCATCCTCGATCAAATTCACCAGCGCCTGCATGGCCTCGGCCTCGTCCGTACCGGTGGTTTCAATGCCCAGAATGACACCCTGATTGGCAGCGAGCATCATCACGCCCATAATGCTTTTTGCATTAACTTTACGGCTGTCCCGCGATAGCCAGACCTCGCTGCGGTATCGAGAGGCCAACTGCGTGAGCTTCGCGGAAGCACGCGCATGAAGACCCAGTTTGTTCAGGATTTTGACCTCCTGGTATTGCATTATGTTGGTCCTGCATCAATACGCATAACGCCTTCTCTGCCGCCGGATAGCGCTTTCTCCGCTACGGTTGAGAGTGGTTCGTTGCGATAGGTAAGCGCTCGTATCAGCATCGGCAGATTGACTCCGGCAAGGCATTCCACACTGCCGGGCCTAACGAGCCGGCTGGCGATATTGCATGGCGTTGCCCCGCAGATATCGCTCAACACCAGCACGCCATCGCCGCGATCAAGTTGTTTCACCAATTCCAGCGCTTTGGGTACGACGACATCGGGGTCATCCCGAACGGTAATGCTCAGGTATGTCAACCGCTCGGATTTTTGACCCATGACGTGGTCAACGCAATGGATAAGGCTGTCACCCAGATTGCCGTGCGAGATAATTAAAATTCCGATCATGTTCGGTCAGTAATATCTGGAGATGAATACATCAGTTGAACATTTTTTCGATCGCATCCAACATCATCCCTGCTACGTTGAAGCCGGTCTGATCAGTAATTTCCGCCATCCCTGTCGGACTGGTGACATTAATCTCGGTAAGATAATCACCGATTACGTCCAACCCGACAAGCATCAAGCCTTTATCATGTAACGCCGGACCCAATGCTTCGGCAATTTCCCGGTCGCGCCTCGTAAGCGGCTGCGCCAAGCCCTTGGCGCCTGCGGTAAGATTGCCGCGGGTCTCGCCCGGCTTGGGAATGCGCGCGAGTGTGTAGGGCACCGGCTCTCCCGCTATTAGCAGAATACGCTTGTCTCCCTGGGTGATTTCGGGGATGTAACGCTGAGCCATGATCGTGCGTATACCGTAATGCGTCAAGGTTTCTATTATGACGCCTATATTATGATCGGCGCTGTGAATGCGAAACACGCCCGCACCGCCCATGCCGTCCAGTGGCTTGAGGATGATATCGCGGTGTTCAGCAAGAAAATCGCGAATCAGGTGTTCCTGCCTTGTCACCAGAGTAGGCACGGTGTATTCGGGAAACTTCGCTATCGCGAGCTTCTCATTATGGTCCCGCACTGCTCGTGCACTATTGATGACATGAGCGCCGTGGTCTTCAGCCAACTCCAGCAGATAGGTACTATAAACATACTCCATGTCAAACGGCGGGTCCTTGCGCATCAGCACGGCGTCAAATTCCTGCAGCAGCGTTTCTTTGGGTTCATCCGTTCGATACCACGGACGTCCTTTATCAGTCTCGTTCGTTAATTCCAGAGCTCGCGCCAGTCCTATTGTCTCGCCGCCTTTCCAGACCAGATCGCCCTGCTGCAGGGCAAACAGGTCATGGCCACGGAGAACGGCTTCGCGCATCATGGCAAAGCTCGAGTCTTTGTATGTTTTTATTGAATCGAGGTGGTCGAGAATGAAGGCGATTTTCATGAATTATGAACCCCTCGGTTACGCTGTCAGCATACAAAGGCGAAACCGGTTTTTTCCAGAACGCGCCTGCACGCTCAGTATTCTGATAAAGTAATTGAAGAAGGAATTATGGCGTCATGCTAAGCGACAAAAGCCTCGGTTCGCCCTTCGCTTTTTTCCAACTCTTGCGCTGCCGCGAGCAACGCGAGGCGCGCTATCACGCCATAAGCATAAAATCGGTTAGGGCTGCAGCCTGGCCGGGCTTCACGATCTGGCATGAGGCAGGTATCCTCAAAGGCTAGCGGCACGAACTGCATACCCGGTGCGTTGAGGTTCTCGTCGATTCCACGGCTGGTGTGGACCCGGTAGAATCCGCCCACCACGTAACGGTCGATCATATATATTACAGGTTCGGCTACCGCTTCATTAATGCTCTCGAACGTGTATACGCCTTCCTGTACCATGACTTCCGTCACTTGCAGACCCTCTTTCACGACCGCCATCTTGTTGCGCTGCCTGCGGTTAAGCGCGCGGACTTCGGCGCCATCCTTCACGGTCATGATGCCCATGCCATAAGTGCCGGCATCGGCCTTGACAATGACGAACGGGTCTTCCTTGACGCCATATTGCGCATATTTTTCCCGAATATCGCTCAGGATCTCGTCCACGGTATTTGCGACGCAGTCTTCACCTTTCTTTTCTCGAAAATTGATTTTGCCGCAGGCTGCAAAATAGGGATTGATGAGCCACGGGTCGATGCCGATCAGGTCGGCGAATTCTCGCGCCACGTTGTCGTAAGCCGTGAAATGCTGAGACTTGCGTCGGGTCGCCCATCCTGCGCGAAGAGGCGGAACGACGGTCTGCTCGAGATTTTGCAGAATTGCCGGTATGCCTGTCGAGAGATCGTTGTTGAGAAGCACAGCGCACGGGTCAAAACCTTCTATTGACACGCGATCCCCTCTGCGCTGGACCGGTTCCAGCGTAAGCTTGCCGCCATCGGGCAAATTGATCACGGTGGCCGCGGTAATCTCCGGTAACAAGGTACCAATGCGAATATCGATGCCGGCATGGCGCAGGATGGCTTGTAAAACTGCCAGGTTTTGCAGGTAAAAAATATTGCGCGTGTGGTTTTCCGGGATCAGCAGCACGCTGCGCGCACCGGTACATATTTTCTCAACCGCCGTCATCATTGCCTGTACGCACAACGGCAAAAATTCGGGGTTGAGATTGTTGAAACCGCCGGGGAATAAGTTGGTATCCACCGGTGCCAGCTTGAACCCGCTGTTGCGTAAATCCACGGAGCAATAAAACGGCACTGTATGCTTCTGCCACGCATTGCTCAACCAGTGCTCAATCGCGGGCATGGCATTGATGATGCCTGTCTCCAGATCAAAGATCGGGCCGGTCAAGGCGGTGGCAAGATAGGGGGCGGGCATGAGTAAGATTGATGTTTAGCGGACTATTACCATTGTAGCATCAGGTATTACCGCGCCCGTCGCTATCGAAAACAGCCGCGCCGCGGATATTGAAAACGGGCCGTGGGGAATTTCCATACGAACACGAGGATCAGCGGAGTTCGCTCAAGGCATACAAGGCCGGCTGAAACGAGCTTTGATATTTCTCTGGAAGTCCTGCCACTGCCGCATCGGCTTCGTCACGGCTGGGATAAATGCCATATGTAACGATAAATTTGGCCTGGTTCCCGTTACTTACCGGGTGCACATAGAGATCGGATAAATCAACCTGACTTCGGGCACGTATCAGAAATCGTTCCATACGGTCGGGTTGTATATTGTCGGTGGCGAATAACTGGATCGTATAGAAACTCTTATCCGTCTTGCGCATGGTGTTGGTTGTCGCTTCAATTCGCTGCTCCAACAATGCATTTCCCGCCAACTCAACACCGGCAATATGCGTTCTGGCCGTGCTGCGCTGCCCGATCTCAGCAGCGGGCTTACTCTCTGCGGAAGATACTATCCCCGCTGTAGCCTCCGGGGGTGCAGGGTTAGAGACAACTGCCGGAACTGAAGGGGAAATGCCGGAAGACACTGTTGCAGTCGCTGAAACTGAAGGGGAAATACTGGGAGGAACTGCTGTGGTCACTGTGGAATTCGTGGAATATACGGGACCGGGTGTGGGAATTGAAACAGGCACTGGCGTTTTTGGTTCAAGCGGCATCGAAGCAACAAGCGAGGTAATCTCCGGTGAGGGGGAGCGAGTATCCTGCCAGCCCAGCACGCCCAGCATTACGACAGCGACCGTGAAAAATATGGCGATCGCATCGACTGTGCAGTGGCCCAGAAAAACCCGCCAATTTCGCTGGCTTCCCCCACTGGAGCCGCGCTTGATTCCCAGATCCTCAATGGCTGCTTCAACATGATGTGCTTCTACTTCGCGAGTTCCGGCGATGGATGCCGCCAGCAGGGACTTATCCGCCAGAATGTCCAACTGGCGAACGAGTCCACCGGAAGCCCTTGAAATCAATTTTGACGCCTTAGCCGAAAAGACGTCGGGGTCGCGATGGTCCCCCGCACGCACGCGTCCCATCAGATATTCTTCCACGGCTTTGGTATTGAAAGGCTGCAAGGCAAAGTGATGAGTGACGCGATCCTTAAGCTTGCGCATCTGTGGCAAAGCCAACCTGTTTTCAAGTTCGGCCTGACCAAACAGGACGATCTGAAGCAACTTGTGACGGGACGATTCCAGGTCGTGCAGCGCCAGTGCCTCTTCAAGCGCGTCCGCAGACAGGGTATGCGCGTCATCCACGAGTAACACGACCTGTCCACCGGTGGCATGTTTCTCAGTCACCGCACGTTGCAGTTCTTCTATCGCAACAGGGGTCTGCGCAGCGGTAGTGGTGTTTTCAGCGACTCCCGCATTCAACTCATCCCTGATTGAATGGAGAAGTTCCTCTCGCGAAAAATCCGGCTTGGCGAGATAAACAGCTTGCATTTGTGCAGGCAATCGTTTTATCAACGATCGGCATAGCGTGGTTTTACCGCTGCCGGCCTCGCCGATGACCTGAATGACACCCTCCGCCCCCTCACCATGGGTAAGCATATAAAAGAGCGCATCCAGGGTCGCGCCCCGGTTGGCTCCTTCGTAAAAAAAATCGGTGACCGATGAATCGGCAAAGGGTTGCTCAGAGAACCCAATGTGGCCAGGATACATTTTTATCCTCACATTCAGAAAGCCCCGTTATCATGGACAAATCGTTTCCTCGTCCGGATATAAGCAGCACAAAGGTTTGAAGTTAATCGCTGCCGGGCTTGAATAAGATACCATTTTAAAGTCAAAACACATTGATTCGCTTATTTAGAATTACAGACCAGAATAGTTCCGCCATGTGATATGCCTTGTCTTGATCCCGACTGCTGGAGTATAGTTCGAGTCTGCCGTTTATTTATATCCAAGCGGAAGAGTGCGCCGGTTTCATCGTCGCCGCCGAAGGCGCAACCCCCCGGAATCGCCCAGGCGTGGAGCAGGTCGATCCTGATCCCTGATAACCGCTTGCGAAAAGGCAATCTGGAGAGCGCCGGCATTGAGTTGGCCACCGAAGGGGCAGACGGAATAGAGAAACAAATATTCCGTAATCTCTCAGGTAAAAAGGACAGAGGGGTGAAGTCATATGACATGACTTCACCCTTTTTTTTGAGGTATCGATCTGTGAAAGCAACTTCCCTTAATCAAACTCACCGCGATATGAACGCCAAGATGGTCGATTTTGGCGGCTGGGATATGCCCCTGCACTATGGCTCCCAGCTTGACGAACATCACCGGGTGCGCAGTGGTGCGGGCATGTTCGACGTATCTCATATGCTGGCCCTTGATATCAAGGGTGAGACCGCACGTGATTTCCTGCGGCAGCTGGTCGCCAACAATGTGGACAAACTGACGCAGTCCGGCAAAGCACTCTATTCCTGCATGCTGAATCCCGAGGGTGGAGTAATAGATGATCTCATCATTTATTTTCTGACGGAATCGCATTTCCGCCTTGTCGTCAATGCCGGCACTGCCGACAAGGATCTGGCATGGATGCTGGCGCGGCGTGATGAGATCGCGCCCGGACTTGAAATTATTCCGCGCCGTGACCTCGCCATGATTGCGGTACAGGGGCCTGAAGCCCGTGCCCGGGTTTGGCAAGTTATTGCGGGGTCTCAGGCGGAAACGGAGAACCTGAAGCTGTTCCAGGCAACTTTTTTTGATAAATATTTTATCGCCCGTACCGGCTACACTGGCGAGGACGGTTTTGAAATCATGCTGCCGGCGGTGGATGCCGTAGAATTCTGGAATGCGCTCCATGCTGCGGGCGTGACACCGGCGGGATTAGGTGCGCGCGACACGTTACGGCTTGAAGCGGGCATGAACCTTTACGGCCAGGATATGGATGATACGACCAATCCGCTGGAATCAGGGTTGGGCTGGACGGTTGAGTTGAAAAGCGACCGTAACTTTATCGGTAAGCAGGCACTTCTGGAAAAGCCGGTAAAACAGCAGCTCATCGGTTTGATATTATTGGATCGTGGCGTATTGCGCAGTCACCAGCGGGTGATAACTCGCCCCGATCAGAATGAAGGTGAAATTACCAGTGGCGGCTTTTCCCCCACGCTTGATCAATCCATCGCATTGGCACGCCTGCCTTTAAGCGTATCTGCCGGAGATGAAGTGCAAGTCGTGGTGCGGGACAAGATGCTGAGAGCGAAGGTGGTGAAATACCCGTTCGTGCGAAATGGCAAGATCCTGGTTTGATATTGGCGGCAACGCGGTTGTCATTTAATTCTGGAGTGAAGACATGAATACCCAAAACAATCTGAAGTACACCAAATCCCACGAATGGGTGAGGCTCGAAGATGATGGCACGGTAACCATCGGCATTACCCAGCACGCTCAGGAGTTACTGGGCGACATGGTCTTCGTGGAAACGCCGAACGTGGGTCGCAAACTCAAGCGGGGAGAAGAGTGTGCCGTTGTCGAGTCGGTAAAGGCGGCGGCTGACGTGTATGCGCCCATCGCAGGAGAGGTGACCGCTGTCAACCCCGAGCTTGAATCGGCTCCCGAGAAGATAAATCAGGACGCTTACTCGGCCTGGCTCTTCAAGCTGAAGCCGGAAAATACCGGCGACCTGAATAATCTGCTTGATTATGCAGCGTATCAGAAACTACTCGAAGCCGAGGGCGACTGATAAATGACTCGAGGTTATTTACCAGGTTTACCGTTCACTCAATGATTTCGCGGAAAAAATATGCCGTTCATTCCCCATACTGAAGAAGATATAAATGCGATGCTTGCGAGCATCGGCGCAAACGCCATTGACGACCTGTTCGATGAAATTCCGGCCTTCCTCAAAACCGGCAGCCTGAAACGTGTGCCCCCCGGCTTGAGCGAAATGGAAATATCACGGCTGATGCTGGAACGGGCCGAGATGGATGGACGGTATCTCAATTTCATAGGCGCCGGCGCCTATGAACACCATATCCCGGCCGCTGTATGGCAGATAACCACTCGCGGTGAGTTCTACTCCTCTTATACCCCTTATCAGGCTGAAGCCAGCCAGGGCTCACTGCAATTGCTCTACGAATACCAGACAATAATGGCGTCGCTGACAGGTATGGATGTGTCCAATGCAAGCATGTACGACGGCGCCTCCGCGCTGGCAGAAGCGGCATTGATGGCGGTACGCTCTCACAAATCCTCGCGTCGTATTCTGATACCGACGACCGTTCATCCCGTTTATCGCAGCGTGGTGCGGGCCATCGTCAAAAACCAGGGTATCGATGTTGTTGAGCTACCTTACTGCAAGCAAACCGGTCAAGTGCTGGTTGAAACGCTGGATGAGTTCGGCAAGGAAGAATTTGCCGCCCTGGTCATTCCCCAGCCCAATTTTTTCGGCGTGCTCGAAGAGGTCGATGCCCTCACCGATTGGGCGCACAGCAAAAACGCATTGGCTATTGCCGTGGTCAATCCCATGGCGCTCGCCATACTCACGCCCCCCGGCGAGTGGGGCGAGAAGGGCGCTGATGTCGCAGTGGGTGAAGGCCAGCCATTGGGCATTCCACTTTCGAGCGGCGGACCCTACTTCGGCTTCATGGCCTGCAAGCAGGCGTTGGTGCGCCAAATGCCGGGACGCATTATCGGACGCACGACGGACTTGGATGGCAAGACCGGTTTTGTGCTGACGCTGCAGGCACGTGAACAGCATATCCGGCGCTCCAAGGCCACATCGAATATATGCACCAATCAGGGATTGATGGTCACCGCGGCCACTATTTACCTATCCCTGACAGGGCCGGAAGGGTTGCGGCGCATTGCCGCGCAGTCCCATGCAAATACGCTGGCATTGCTGGAAAAACTGGAGAGCTGCAAGGGCGTTAAAAGAATTTTCAGTGGGCCGTTATTTCACGAAACAGTAGTTTCCCTACCCGCGCCAGCCAAGGATGTACTGCAGGCGCTAAAAAACCAGAGGATATTGGGCGGGCTGAATCTGGACGAATATTACCCGGAGCTTGGTAGTGCGATGCTCGTATGCGCCACGGAGACCAAGACATCTGCTGATCTGGAAAACTATACCGAGAAGTTGATGCACGCCATCGATAATTTGTAACTTGTCAGTTGATTCTCAACCACGCGAAGCGATATCGCCCTCACACAAGGAGCAACAATATGGTTACGTTAGCCGGCAATCCGATTAAAGTTGAAGGTAATTTTCCGAAAATCGGTGAAAAGGCACCAGCGTTCTCGCTGGTAAACAAGGATCTGAAGGATGTGACGCTAGCTGATTTTGCTGGTAAGAAAAAAGTACTCAACATTGTTCCCAGCCTGGATACCCCGGTCTGTGCCATGTCGACGCGCAAGTTCAATGAAAAGGCCAGTAACATGGCCAATACGGTGGTGCTGATAATCGCTGCCGACCTGCCTTTTGCAATGAGCCGCTTCTGCGATATCGAAGGGTTGGACAAAGTGGTAACGCTTTCGACCATGCGCGGTTCCGAATTCATGAAAAATTACGGCGTGGCGATTACCGATAGTCCTTTGGCCGGGGTCACTGCCCGGGCCGTCGTGGTGCTGGATGAGAACGATAAAGTGATTCATGCTGAGCTCGTGCCTGAAATCAAGGATGAGCCCAACTACGACGCAGCCCTGACTGCTCTGCAATAGACCCGGATACCAACGACACGATGAGGCAGCCCGTATTGGCGGGCCTCCCTTTCAATAAGTATTTACTGCAAAGAATCGGATTTCACTATGTTGATATTTGAACACTCACGCCCCGGTCGGCGCAATTATTCCCAATCCCCGGCAATAAGCGCGGAGATAGCCGGCATCCCGGAAAACCTGTTGCGTAAAGCGCCGCCGCTGCTGCCGGAAGTGTCTGAAATGGATGCCGTACGTCACTACACCCGCTTGTCGCAAAAGAATTTCTCGATAGACACGCAGTTCTATCCGCTTGGCTCCTGTACGATGAAATATAACCCTCGAGCATGCAACTCGCTTGCGATGCTGACTCAATTTCTGGCGCGGCATCCGCGGGCGCCGGAAAGTACCGGTCAGGGATTTCTTGCCTGCATGTACGAGCTTCAGGAAATCCTGAAAGATGTAACCGGCATGGCGGGAGTATGTCTTACGCCGATGGCGGGGGCACAGGGTGAATTGATCGGGATATCGATGATTCGCGCTTATCATGAGTCGCGCGGCGATTCCGCCCGCACTGAAATCATCGTTCCCGATGCGGCGCACGGGACCAACCCCGCCACGGCGGTCATGTGCGGCTATAAGGTGGTAGAAATACCCACCGACAAAGACGGCGACGTGGACATGGACGCGCTGAAGGCAGCGGTAGGTCCGCAAACGGCTGGATTGATGCTGACCAACCCTTCGACGCTTGGCGTGTTCGAAAAAAACGTGGCTGAGATGAGCAAAATCGTCCACCAGGTGGGTGGCTTGCTATATTACGATGGCGCAAACCTGAACGCCATACTCGGCAAGGTGAAGCCCGGTGATATGGGTTTCGACGTCATTCACATCAACTTGCACAAGACTTTTTCGACACCTCACGGCGGCGGCGGCCCAGGATCAGCACCCGTCGGTGTTGCCCCTAGGTTATTGCCATTCATGCCCGTACCGGTGGTAGCACTCGAGAATGGACTTTATCGCTGGCTCACGGAAAAGGAGATACCGCAATCCATCGGCAGGCTTTCTGCTCACATGGGCAACGCGGGCGTGCTGCTCCGGGCCTATATCTACGTGCGTCTGCTCGGTGCGGAAGGAATGCATCGGGTGGCTGAGTTCGCTGCGCTCAATGCCAATTACCTGATGGCGGAACTGAGCAAGGCAGGTTTCGAGATTGCCTTTCCGAACCGCCGAGCCAGCCATGAGTTTATCGTCACCTTGAAAGACCTGAAGGAAAGCACAGGCGTAACCGCGATGAACGTAGCCAAGCGACTGCTGGACAAAGGTTACCATGCCCCTACCATCTACTTTCCGCTCCTGGTGCCGGAATGCATGTTGATCGAACCGGCTGAAACTGAATCCAAGGAAACGCTCGATGCATTTGTCGCAGCCATGAAGGAAATCCTGGAAGAAGCGCACACTCAGCCCGATTTGGTAAAAAACGCGCCTCATACAACTCCCGTGCGCAGGCTGGACGACGTAAAAGCCGCGCGGGAACTGGATCTGGTATGGAAACAGCATAGCGCTTAATGTTCATTCCGACCTGAAGCACGCAAACTCTCACTGTCCCCCAGGCCCATGAATACACTCATTTGCGGTTCTATTGCCTACGACACCATCATGGTGTTTAACGATCATTTCAAGAACCATATCCTGCCCGAGAAAATTCATATACTGAATGTGGCTTTTCTGGTGCCGGATATGCGCAGGGAATTCGGCGGCTGTGCAGGGAATATCGCCTACAACCTGAAAATGATAGGTGGCAAGCCACTCATTATGGCGACCGTTGGGGATGACTATCAGCCGTATGCATACCGGTTGACGAGCCTGGATCTTGTGCAAACTCATATACGCCGCGTTCCGGGTATATTTACCGCGCAAGCATTCATTACAACCGATCTGGCGGATAACCAGATAACCGCTTTTCATCCGGGTGCGATGAATTTTTCTCATGAAAATCACGTAGCGGACGCGAAATCTGCAAGCTTGGGCATCGTTGCCCCGGATGGCCGGGAAGGCATGATGCAGCACGCACGTGAATTTCACGAAGCCGGCATTCCATTCATGTTCGATCCGGGTCAGGGATTACCCATGTTCAACGGTGAAGAGCTCCTGGATTTTGTCCACAAAGCGGATTACGTAGCCGTTAACGACTACGAGGGCCAATTGCTGCGTGAGCGTACCGGATGTACGCTGGAAGCGCTGGCAAAATTGGTAAAGGGACTTATTGTCACAAAAGGCGGTGAAGGGTCGGTAATTTATTCTGATGGTCAACAAATCGATATTCCGAGCGTCAAGGCGGATAAACTGGTGGATCCCACCGGATGCGGTGACGCTTTTCGCGCTGGCCTGCTTTACGGAATTACCAATGGATTGGATTGGCAGAGCACCGGGCAACTCAGTTCACTAATGGGCGCGTTGAAAATTGCCCAACGCGGTGGCCAGAATCACAGCTTCACCCGGGATGAAATAGATCAGCGATATTTTGAAATTTTCGGTAGCCGCATTCTATAACGGAAGGCGCAATGAAACCGACTGAAAAAAGTACCTGGCGCTGCTACTGAGGCACATGTCATTATTGATGCAATAATAATGACATGAAAAACGAAATCAATACCAATAGCCGGCTGATACAGGTTTTTCGCTCCGTCCGCCTGTTGTTGCATATCGTTTCGGGCCTGGTCCAATCCGCGATTTACCCACATCTTGGTCAGTCGGCACAAAGACGTATGGCGCAAAATTGGTGCGCTGGATTGCTCGCGATCCTTTGTATCCGATTGCGCTGTCGTGGCACCCCCCCTGGCGCCGAAACGCAACGCGTGATGTTGGCGGCGAATCATGTTTCCTGGGTGGACGTGCATGCTCTCATCGCTGTATGTCCCGCACGTTTTGTAGCCAAAGCTGAAATTCGTGACTGGCCCCTATTCGGCTGGTTGAGCCGTAACGTGGGCACGTTGTTCATTGAACGCACAAAACGCCGCGATACTGCCCGGATAAATGAACATATCGGGGATGCATTAACAATTGGCGATCGGGTTGCAGTATTCCCCGAAGGCACTACCAGCGATGGTACTTTGCTTCGACATTTTCATGCATCGCTGTTGCAGCCCGCAATCATGGTTGCAGCCCTGGTTTATCCAGTAGCGATACGTTATACGGACACAGCAGGGGAAATCAGCAGGGCAGTGCCATACGTCAAAATCTCACTGTTGGAATCGTTACAGCAGATGTTAAGGCAACCGTGGATTGACCTGGAACTGATTTTTGCCGACCCGATCGACAGTAACGGGAAAAACCGGCGAGAACTCGCGCGAGGTGCGGAACACGCTATTGCAGATGCCTTATCCCTTCCCCTGCCGCACAAGACACCTGAAAAACCCGCCGATCCTCAAGGCGAATAGCGGTAAGGCTTCCGCCCCAGAGGCAACCCGTATCCAACGCTATCAAATTGTCCCTGATTTGCAGCCCCAGCGCCGACCAATGTCCACAGATGATGGTTGCCTCTTGGCTGGCGCGATTTGGGATATCAAACCACGGCAGATAACCGGCCGGAATGTCCTGTATCACACCCTTGTAGCCGAAATCCATTTTTCCGCCCGCTGTGCATACACGCATGCGTGTCATGGCATTGATAATGACTCGCAGGCGCTCATAACCTTCGAAGCTGCCGTCCCAATGGTCTGGCTGGTTCCCATACATATTGCGGCAAAGCGCGTGGAAATCCCGACTGCGCAGCGCAGTTTCCACTATTTTCGCGAGGAGCGAGGCCTGGGCGACGCTCCAGGAAGGCAATAAACCCGCGTGTACCATGACGTAACTACCCTCCACATGCAGCAACTTCTGTTGCCGCAGCCAGTGGAGCAGCTCATCCCTGTCAGGCGCACCGAGAATATCGTTCAGTGTGTCGTTCCGATGCAGTTTGACGCATCCTTCGGCCACCATGAGTAGATGGAGATCATGATTGCCCAGAACCATTATTGCCGCGTCTTTTAACCCTCTGACAAAGCGCAATACAGCCAGAGAATCCGGACCCCGATTGACAATATCCCCTACCAGCCACAGCTTGTCCTCTGCAGGGTCAAAACGAACCAGTTCGAGGAGATCCCGAAACTCCTGATAACAACCCTGTAAATCACCGATTGCGAACGTGGCCATATTTACGGAATCAATAATCCCGGCAGATCAAATACACGTACGCGGGCATCCTTCACAAAAAATAAAGGGCGATATGCAACTTATCTATCGCCCTTTATCTTACTAACTCGCAAATTGCTCAGAGATTCACTTGGACTGACTCACCATGTAATCGACTACTGCTTTCACGTCGGCATCGGAGAGACTGGCATTTCCGCCTTTTGGAGGCATCGCATTTTTGCCCTTGAGTGCGCTGTTGTAGAGCGCCTCGTTGCCAGCCTTGATGCGGGGAGCCCATGCAGAGTTATCGCCAAGCTTGGGTGCGCCCGCCGCGCCGGTGGTGTGACACGCAGCGCAGCTGGCAGTATAGATTGCCTTTATTTTATCCGGGCCTCCTGCATCCGCTACTGGAGCAACTGCCGCATCCACTGCCGGAGGAGTAGCAGCTACCGCACTCGCCGGTTCGCCAGTTCCTTCTCCAGATTGCACTCCAGGCTGCGAAGGGTCACTTGCAAGCACCAGTTCGCCCACCGGTTTCAAGCGTTGCGCCACCACTTCATTTGAAAAAACAGGGCTGTTTTGGTCTATCGGGATATCTCCGGTAACATATTTCCCCAGTAGCCAAATAATCAGAACAGGAAACACGAAAGCGGCCAGGACAACCACCATCAATTGTTTTGGTGTTTTGATAATTGAGGAATGCTCTTCGTCTTCAGCGGCGCTCACGATAACTCCAAGTAAAGTGATTATTGTATAGGTTCATGCCTACCGAAGCAAAAAGTGATTTGTTACGTTGGACGTAGGGTTTAAAAAAAGCTATTCTATCGCCCGGGTCTTGGATTAGCCTTCATGAAGCAATCACTATCAAAGATGGGGGCTATCAGAGATTCCTTCAGCGATAAGCTTATCTACATTAGCGCCCATAGCTCAGCTGGATAGAGTACCGCCCTCCGAAGGCGGGGGTCACACGTTCGAATCGTGTTGGGCGCGCCATATTATCAGCAACTTAGAGAATCTCTAGGCAAGCTAACGCTCTTTGTGAAAGCGCGTTAGCCATCCATGCTCGGGTGCAGCAACCGGAGAGCAGTAATCCCATTCCTTAAAGAGTTTCGCCCAACGGTACGATATTCGTAAATTCACGCGTCGCGCTTCTTGGGCGATCCATATCGCCGAGTGGCCTGATGTTTATCTTTAAAGGTACTTGGCTTACAACGCCACTAAAAAACGCATGTTCCCGTCGGCAATGTTGGAATAGATTCCTGAGTAACCCGATCTATATAAGAAACCGCGCTAGCAATGGTCCGAAGGTCATGTTCATTGATAAGCCGATGAATAAAATAATTATGCGCCTGTGAAGTAATGGTTGCGGAAATATCATTGGGTCTTTGACTTGAAATCGTCATAAAGACTCCGAACTTCCGCCCTTCCTTAATAATTTCTTCGAAGGTCTCCAACCGGTAATCTTTCCAGCTTTCAGCCTCACGAGATGAATTCACCGAAAGGATATTGTGCGCTTCATCGATAATGATATTTAGGGAACCAGTAGGCCTTGTTCTTTTGTGCTCAGCATACAGCTTGCGCGACAAAAGAAGTGGCAATGTCTTCTTCATATCGAGACTGACATTGTCCAAATTAATCACAACAAAATTGCTAGACCAAAATTGGGCTTCGTCGCTTAGATCAAAGAGTTTATCAATGTCTTGCTTTTTGCTTTTCAGACGGTTAATAACAGGCGCGATGTGATCGTTCTGCGCGCGATTTGCAATTACATCGACGATAAGCTGGAGATACAGAAAGACAATAAGCCGCGAGAGAAGACTATCAGGTAGAACAAAATTCTTAATATGAGAATAAAGAGTCGTTTCAGAAATTCGATCGGGGCTCTGGGCTAGAAAAATACTTGTCCCTTTGAGTTTAAATTCTGAAACGGTGTTGTGCCAATCGATGTCATGGTCGATCTCAACCAAATTACCATCGGCATCTTCAAGAGGCAAAATCTCTCGGAAATAATCAAGAAGTAGAAAAGCTCTAACCTTGTCGCTCATTTGTAAGGCGTCTTTCACGCGATTACGCAATACATTCTTCAAAAACTCGTCCGAATTGTGGGAATTTTGAATGCGCTCGTAAAATCTAAGCATCCTCCTCAGAAATGGCTTCTGTGTTTTATCAGTCGCATCGGCAAGAATAGACAGCACTTCAATATCCAACAATCCATCCTCGATCATCGGTAGCTTGTCACCATCATTGTTTCGCGTTGAAAGATTGTAGACAGTTTTCGCGTTAGTGATGCAGCTATTACCGACATATTCCCCATTAAAATCGAATAAGACAAAACGGGTATTTTTAATAAAAGCAGTCGGATTGCGAGCAGAAAGCTCTATGATCAGTTCTCGATAGAGAGCGGCGAGCGTATTGGATTTTCCGCTCCCAGTGTTTCCGAAGATTGCTATATGGCTATTGAAAAGACCGTCAATCGGGAACTTGATGTCAAAATCTTCACCAAAAATTGTTGCAATATTTATTGATGGAGAATCAGGATGAACTAGATTGTGAACCAGATGTATTTTTTCTCGCGTCACAATATAGGCTTCGTTTCCGATAAGTGGCAATTCTTTAGTCCCGCCGATAAACGCACCTGCTTCATCGATATAGCCCGACAAAGAAACAGTCAGAATGCGTTTGTCTTTATTGATGGTCTCTCGAAGATCTCGATCTGGTGGTCGATATTCTTCTTCGATATTTTCGCCCTCTACGCGCCCGATTATGCTAAAAAATCCCTTTCTGATTTCAATGTAGCTATTGACGGAAATGTTTTTCAGGATATCTCCGTCAAGAAACATGTCAGAAAGATTTTTGTTTTTATCGACTAGCACATAGATGCGACGGCCATCAACACCACATACCTCTCCAATACGCAGTACCGCATCCCGTATAAGCTTCTCAACGATCATGCGTTACTTCCCCACTTCGGTAGTGCGCCGCGAAGCAGTTCGTTAAACCGCGAGAAATCGATCTGCGTATCAGCCGCTGGTGAAATAATTTCTACATTTCTCCGCCCATTAAATATCTTGACGAAAGAATCCCGATCCGCTTCGTTGTAGGCTACAGCGATGAGGCGTAGTGTGGGATTTTTCAATGCGCGTTTAGTAATACCGAGAATATGCTCATCGCCGAAAGAGAAGCCGAACGTGACAAGCAATGTGTTTTCTCGATCGAGCTCGTTGGCATAAAGGCGCATGAGCTCATAGTAAGTTCGATCCACCAACGTAGCTCGGAATTTGGTGGCTTGGGGCAAAACAATTGCATATTCATTGATGAATTTCTCGATTTGCTCCGCTGTTTTTTCTGGAGATAGAATATCCTTTACTTCAACACTAAACACGACTTCCTCTGCGTTTTTTTTCCACGAAAGAGAACCGTGTAACTTCACGAGATTAATACAAGGAATCTCGACTTTGTAGTGATAAAGGTTTCCACTGTTATATGTCGTATCGAAAAAATTTCGCGATGAATACTCCATTTTGTTGTCGAGACTGGGAACCCGGCTAAACCCATCATTAAGCTTAAGCGCAGGATAGTCGAGTGATGCTTTTTCGATAAAGAGGTCGTAATTTGTGGTAAAAATAGTCGCCTGTTTAGGAAGGAGGGTCGTGCGGCGTTCCGATAGGATTGTTTCGATTATGCCGAGGCAATCTCTGTAGTTCTCGAGTGTGTTAGCATTATTCTCGTCATTTTCGTTGGCAATCAGCTTATTGGTCGGTCCCTGAATACCCATAAGGAAATCATACATACGATTTCGCGCCTCAACTTCATCGCCAAGATCAATGAGGTGAGCAATCTCTTTTTCCATTTGTCCGGCGATTGATATAGCTGGCTGCGATGCACCAGAACCGAACAGGAAATTGACGTGGCCGGATTGAAATGAGCGCGCAAGTGCCTTTTGAACTTCCTTATTATCCCCATCTAGAGTGATTATGCGTGCCATAAGGTGCGCCTTTCCTATTTTTGCTCTTATCGAAACTTAAGGATAGAAATTGTTGCGCTTCCCCAAACCTGAAATTAACTAATCCTCCTTAGATGCCTGCTAGCACAATCTAAGAGCTTCGACAATCAAGATAAAGTGGGTGAAGCAAGTGAACTTTACATACAGTTTCTTCGAAACATGAAAAGATACGGCGGATTCTTCAGTCTCCCAAACAATCGCTCAATCTCGTTATGCTGCCGGTAATAACCTTGTTGTATTCCGAAAGCTCAACCGGATTAGAATTGAGCGGGACTACTGCAATGAAGCAAAGGTCCACCGCAGTTGTAGTGTTTCATTTCCTTGATAAGCGCGATCCATTACCAGACGAACCGGTGAGAGGGACTTATTTCAGGCTGTTGAGCGGTTTGTGTCCCTTCACGGCCTCGTGACTCTGTCCAAGGGGCAGGACAAATGGATAGCCGTTCGAGCATCCGATGGCAACCATATGAATTTTGCTGCTCCATCCTCCGCGCGACTTGCCAATGGATTGTGGATTGTTTTTTTTGCCCCGGTGCTGTCCGGATGAATCTCACGAGGGCTCTATCTAGGGAAACGGCCTCGATCTTGATGCGAACGATCCGTGCTCGCCGCGGTGGCTCAATTATCTGATCCAGCAAACCTCTTTTACAGCGGTTCATGCGAGTGTAGATAGTGTGCCAATTACCGAAGTATTGGGGGCAGACTGCACCTTGCAGACATGCTCGCTACATACAAAATGGCGTTCAATACGCTTAGATTGCTGAGACTGACATTGCCCCGCTGAAGCGGCAGACAGTGTACGATTCGCTCGTACTAGGCTTGAGTGATTTCCCTGCCTATAAGTATGCCTGAATGCATGCAATATGGCTATTAGAGTTAATATCCCCTAACTGGTAAAAGCGCACTCGAAGTTTTTCTTCCGAGCGCACCATTCCTGAAACCATCCTGCGTTTTCTTCCCGCTCCGGTCGCCATTTTATGAATAACTCATCCTGAAACCCGTTATATCTCAACCCGCGCACCCAGTTCGAGAACACGATTTGCGGGGAGCTTGAAGTATTCGGCCGCATTGCTGGCGTTGCGCGCCATGGTTGCAAAAAGCCGCTCCCGCCACATTGCCATCCCGGCCCCGGGGCTGGGCACCACGATATCGCGACTAAGAAAAAATGACGTTTTAAGCTGCTCGAACACAAGCCCATGGTGTTCACATAATTCGAGCGCATAGGGCAGATTGGGTTCATCCTTGAAGCCGTATCGAACGGTAATCTGGTAGCAGTTTTCCACTAATGGCTTTACCGATATTCGCTCGTCTGCTGGAATCCAGGGAGTTTCGATATACGTTACAGTCAAAAACACTACGCGCTCGTGCAAGACCTGGTTATGGGCAAGGTTATGCAATAGCGCGTGGGGTACTCCATCCGGGTCGGCCGTCAAAAAAACAGACGTCCCCGCAACGCGCACCGGCGGGTGCGCAGTCAGTGACTCGAGGAACGGCATGAGCGGTATTGCAGCCGAGCGCAGGTGCTCAAGCAGGATGTGACGCCCGCGATTCCACGTAACCATGACAAAATAGATAACTGCTCCAATTGCCAATGGAAACCAGCCCCCTTGAGCGATTTTGAGAATGGTGGCGGCAAAAAATACCGTATCGATCGTCAGGAAGAATCCGGTCGCCAGAACGCATAGCAGCCACGGGTAATTCCAGGCATAACGAAGTACGAAAAAAGTAAGTATGGTTTCAATTACCATGGTAGCGGTCACGGCGACACCGTAGGCGGACGCAAGACTGGATGACGAGCCAAACCCGAGTACCGCCATGATCACGGCTGCCAGCAGCATCCAATTGACGAAGGGAATATAGATCTGGCCGATGGTTCGATCCGAAGTATGCTTGATCTGCATGCGCGGCAGGAATCCCAGCTGTATCGCCTGTCTGGTCACCGAAAAGACCCCGGAAATAACGGCTTGCGATGCAATCACTGTCGCTGCGGTAGCCAGTCCTACTGCGGGATAGAGCGCCCAGGAGGGGAAAAGCAGGAAAAAAGGATTGGCGATTGCCAGCGGATTCGAGAGCACAAGTGCTCCCTGCCCAAGATAGTTTAGTATGAGTGCGGGAAGAACGCATCCATACCATGCCAGACGTATCGGTTTCGGTCCAAAGTGTCCCATATCGGCATAGAGGGCCTCTCCACCCGTTACCGCCAGCACCACGGCGCCGAAAGCAATAAACGCCAGCCAGCCATTGTTGAGGCAAAAGGCGACGGCATGAATGGGATTAAACGCTGCCAATATCTGTGGCGCAACAGCGATGTTGGTCAGGCCGGCCAGTCCCAGGGTAGCGAACCATATGAGCGTCACTGGTCCGAATAGGGTACCAATGCCTCCTGTACCGCGCTGCTGCAGCAAAAAAAGCGCGATCAGCACAATCAACGTTATGGGAAGTACGTAGGGTTTGAGAAGGGGAGTTGCAACCTCCAGTCCTTCCACGGCGCTCAATACGGAGATAGCCGGGGTAATGACGCCGTCGCCGAAGAATAATGCGGCACCAAACGCGCCAATGGGAAACAGGAAATTACGCAGCCGCGGGCGACCCGCGACCGATGAGCTCGCTAATGACAGCAACGCCATAATGCCGCCCTCCCCATGATTGTCCGCCCGCAGGATCAATGTGATGTACTTGAGCGAGACCACAATCATGAGCGTCCAGAAAATGAGCGAGATGACGCCGATTACATTGCCTTCGTTGACCGCAAGTCCGTGGATAGGGTCAAAAACAGTCTTCATGACGTATAGGGGACTTGTGCCGATATCCCCATAGACGACGCCGAGCGCCGCCAGGCTCAGCAAACCCAGGGATTGGTGGCCGACGGTTTTTTTTGATTCCATATTTTGGCTGGTCTTGATCGTTGCACCGGAATGCACGGTCACCTGATGAGAAAAAAGCAGTGGGTGGGAAATCGTATGTAAGCGAAAAGCCGCGAAAACTTAAGGGGTTTTTTGCGAGTACAAAGGTACGGTACACGTTAATTAAATTTGGACGCCTTTGGACGGGCTAAATTTAACGCACCCGGATATCCGGTTCGGCTGTTCTGGCTGAACCTAATGATTTAATGATCGCCACTGACCGCCGCGGCACGTTGATGCATTGTACACGAGCCGCATGCACGGGCACAGGCGACCTGTCAGGCGTCGCCAGTCGCGGGTTCAGGCTTGGCGCCACAGTTATGTACTGGAATTTTCGGCGGCATTATCGGGGACTAGCGGCGTTGGCGGGCTATGGCATGGTACTGCTGATTCTGCTTACGTTGCCTCTCGCTCAATCAAAAACCATTAGTGACCGGGAACAGGTGAATATCTGTCGGTCCATCCCCGGGTCAAGATCGGCAAAATGGTGTGAACTTCTTTTTAAGATCAGCTGACAACTATTTCACAACATATCGGGTGAAATGCTGACGCGTAACCCCGTTTCCTCGACACCCTCCTTTGTTTTGTGACTGAACCACCATATCGCACCCTTCCGCATGTGCCATCCCGCGGGTTCGCCGGATATAAGTAAGGCTGCAACTTCCCCTAGCGTGGGCTGATGGCCCACCACCACGACTGCGCCTTTGGCATCTGGCCAACCAGCGGCTGCAAGAACTGCTTTCGCCGACGCGGCGGGTCCAATCTCTTTGACGGTTTCAAAATCTTCGTCAAGTGCGACGGCAGTCTGCTGGGTTCGCTCAGTGGGACTGACTATCATCCGCGTGTTTTTGGGTAGCCTTGGTTTCAGCCATTCCGCCATCGCGCGCGCTTGTTTCACCCCCTTTTCGGTCAGTTCTCGTGCGCTATCCGGAGTACCGTCCTCAGCTTCAGCATGGCGCCATAGGATGAGTTCCATTGTTCCTCCTGCAGTTGGTGGTCATGATAATACCGATGATATTTTCTCAGTATAGAAGAAAACTCGACTTCATACCGTCAACGTATGCTCGGCCGTGCTACTGATTTTTAAAAAATTCCGGTGTTCGCCAGACAGGGGCGCCCAGGGGAGGGGAAATGCGGGGGATTTGGGCTTGGGTGGAGCGGCGGGAAGTAGTGTTATATCTTTATAAGGGGAAAAAATGTCCTGCAAATGGCGAGCAGTTTGCCCGCCATTCCCGACAATTAGGACTTCAATGCCGACATCGGTGCACCAAAGTTGATGTGGAAAGGTGCGCCATTGATGACAATTGCGGGCACCGACTTGACGCCAGCCGCTTCAGCAGCCGCGATACGATCCTTTTGCTCGCCGAGATTCACAAGTTCAACCTCGTAACGGTCGGTGTCCAGAGCGTCCGCAATCTGCCGCTCGGCTTCGACACATACGGGACAGCCAGCGTGATAAAAGGTAGCAGGTGTTTTCATAGTCGACTCTCCAAAAAATTTAAATGTCAGTGGGGGCTACCCACGTTCGCAAGAACCAGTTGATGTTACCATGCGACCGGGTATTATAGTCGCTGCCCCAACCTTGCGCCAGCCTCATCAGGATCATGCTCGGCCTGAGCTCGTTGACAGCATATCCGGAACGGATGAAGTATCAGGAAGCGCGTGCTCGATCAAATGCCCGGTTTATTGATTGGAACCCTTTAGTTCACCCCGATGTTTTTTGCATAAGCCTCCCCTAGGGCGTGGCTAGCGGCACTGGAGGGCACCTGTGGCTACTTTGGTTGATTTTTCGCCCGTTGTAGTAAAAGAGCCTGCGAATAAAGAGTATTTTTGCTTTCGCCGCTGATCTCCGCAGATAGCGTTACCGCATGCTTTAGCGGCAAGTCGCGCAACAATAGCTTCAGTATATGTTGGGCCTGTTCAGTCAATTCCGCCGGGTTCGGTGCTTCTGCGCCGGATACCAGCAGTACGAACTCGCCCTTTTGACGATTGGTGTCAGCCTGGAGCCAGACAAGGGCGTCGCCGAGCTCGCAACTGTGGATGGTCTCGAATAATTTTGTCAATTCTCTCGCAATCGTGACTCGGCGTTGATCACCCAGCACCTTGGCCAAGTCGGTCAGACACTCGAGAATGCGGTGGGGCGCTTCGTAGAATATGATGGTGTATGGCTGTAATTTCAACGCTTCCAGCTCCCGCCGCCGCTGCCCACCGCTGGCGGGGAGAAAACCATAAAATAGAAACTGGGCCGCGGTGATTCCTGCTGCCGAGAGAGCGCATACTGCCGCGCTGGCGCCAGGGATTGGGACTACTTTGTATCCCTGTTCCCGCACCAGCTTAACGAGAATTGCCCCAGGGTCAGAGATTCCCGGGGTGCCTGCATCGGTAACGAGCGCCACTGCTTGCCCGCGCGACAACAAATTGACGACCTTTTCTACGGTGGCGTTTTCGTTGTGGCGATGCAAGGCCATCATCTTTCTACTTATCGAATAATGCCTCAGTAAATTAGCGGTGGTGCGGGTATCCTCTGCGGCAATCACATCTACTGCGGAAAGTATATCCAGCGCGCGCAGGGTGATGTCGCGGAGGTTTCCTATCGGCGTAGCCACTATATATAACGTGCCTGGCGCGGGTAATTCCTTTGATTGCATTTGGCGGTGTTTGGCGATTGCTGGGATGCTGGGTATTGTAAAATATATCTTTATCGGTATTTGGATAACTGCGCGGTACACTTATGGAGCATTCAAATTGAATGGGAACGAGGCGGAGCGCTATGCGGAGGCGTTTCTTCGGCGCCATGATCTCGTTTTGCTCCAAAGGAATTACCGTTGCCGCTTTGGCGAAATTGATCTCATCATGCAAGATGGTACGACATTGGTGTTCGTCGAGGTGCGTATGCGTACAAGTCCAGCCTTTGGTGGGGCGGCGGGCAGCATAACTTTTGTAAAGCGAAAAAAATTGCTATGTGCGGCGCGCCACTATCTTGCTGCCCTGAAGTTCGAGCCGTCGTGCCGTTTCGATGCGGTATTATTGTCGGGCCGTGGCGGTAAGGAGGTTGAATGGATCAGGAACGCTTTTGGAGAATAGCAGCATACCATGCGTCATGGAAACGACTTGTGCTCATTTGGATTAAAAAATTGCTGGAACCGGGCCGCATGATGCTGATGCGGTTATTTATTTTTGTTAGGGGTATGAATGCTTAATCGGAATTTGAAGTGGTTGCTGATATTGTTGTTTCCCTTCCTTTCAGGCTGCGCAGTGCTGGTTGCGGCCAGCGTGGTGTCGGGTGTTGGCGCCGGCGCGGCGGTATCCCAGGACCGGCGTACCAGTGGTATGTTCGTGGAGGATGAGGGGATAGAGTTTAAAGGCGGCCGGCGAATCAGCGAGAAGATGGGCAGAGATGTTAATGTCAACGTTACCAGCTTCAATCGCAACGTGTTGCTTACAGGCGAGGCGCCGACCGATGGATTGAAAAAGGAGATTGGAAAACTGGTGACGGGCGTGGAGAACGTACGAAAAGTCACCAATGAGATAGCGGTAGGCGACGTGAGTTCGTTCAGTTCCCGCAGCAATGACGCATTGCTCACGTCCAAGGTCAAGGCGCGTTTTCTGGATGGCGGAGAGTTTCAGGTCAATCACGTTAAAGTTGTTACTGAAGATGCTGTGGTTTATCTGCTGGGCCTTGTAAAGGCCAAGGAGGCAGACAGTGCGGTGGACATTGCACGATCTACAAGTGGTGTTCGGAAGGTTGTGAAAGTTTTCGAGTACCTGGATTAAGTTTTTTGGAAAGGTTTGACCGAGCAGGTACCTTACTTTTTTAGGATGGAAAAGCGGAGCCGACGGGTAATAGGAGGTCTCATGTGATTACGCCTGGTTTCATTGCCAAACTTGTCGGTCTGCTTCCGCCGGATCGGATATATACGGACCCGGTGGATTGTTATGCCTATGCGTATGACAACACGCGAAAGATTTTTCCACCGGATGCAGTGGTATTTCCGGTTACCACCGCCGAGGTGCAGGCGGTCGTGGCGCTTTGCAACGACTTTAAGGTTCCGCTAACGCCGCGCGGACGCGGCACCGGGACCTCGGGCGGAAGTCTTCCTGAGCAGGGCGGGGTGGCGTTATCCCTGGAGCGGATGCTACGCATCGTCAACATCGATCCCGCCAATCGTGTGATTGTGGCTGAACCCGGCGTTATCAATCAGTCGATCCAGGAAGCGGCGAGGCCTCATGGCTATTTCTGGCCGCCTGATCCGTCCAGTGCGGGCTACTCAAGCATAGGGGGAAATCTGGCGACCTCCGCGGGGGGGCCACATGCCGTCAAATATGGGACGACACGTGATCACGTGCTGGGGCTCAAAGCGGTTACGGGCGCGGGAGAGATAATCCGGACGGGTTGCTATACCACCAAAGGCGTGGTGGGTTATGATCTCACGCGACTTTTAATAGGCTCGGAGGGTACGCTGGCCGTTATTACGGAAGCAACACTCAAGCTTACTCCGCTCCCTCAAGCTTATGGCGGCCTCACTGTGCATTACCGGGACCTTGCGAGCTGTGCCGCAGCGATAGTCCGGGTTATGGCGCTGCCGCAGACACCCAGCGCACTCGAATTCCTGGATGCCGGCTCACTCGACCTGATACGTGGCCGATTCCCCGATATGCTGCCGCTGAACGCCAATGCGATGCTGATGATTGAAATGGATGGGTCCGAGCAATATATTTCGGAATCACGTGCGGCGATCCTTTCTGCATGCCGCAACGAAGGACTCATCCATGCGGATGAAACAGTGGATGCCGCGAGTTTATGGCTGGCGCGAAAAACGTTGTCTCCGTTACTACGCGATATCGCACCCAAAAAGATTAATGAGGATGTGGTTGTACCGGTTTCGGCACTACCTCGATTTCTGGATGGTTTGATGCAGCTGAGCGGTAGATATCGTATTGCCAATGTCAATTTTGGTCATGCGGGCAATGGCAATATTCATGTCAATCTGCTCGTAAATCCGGATTGCGCCGATGAGATGAGCCGTGCGGAAAAATGCCTGAATGAGATATTCGATCTGGTGATCGAGCTCAACGGCACGCTTTCAGGCGAACATGGCGTGGGCAGCGAAAAACGCGCGTTTGTCGGGAAGGAGATCGATGCGCCGACGATAACGTTGATGAAAGCGATCAAACGCGTGTTTGATCCTAACAATATACTGAATCCGGGAAAGCTATTCCCTTGAATCGTGGAATTACCTCAGCCTGAGCTTATTCCAGACCCGCCATGATGTGGAGAGCCGGGACTAAATCAGCCTTTGCTGCAGTTATGCTAACTTGTCGTTCTCAATAGCTCGGAAAGATCATGAGCGAAAACATCGGCGTCCTTCTCGCTGCTTACGTATAACCGAAGCTTTCCCTTCGTATCATAGATATAGGTACCGGTAGAGTGATCCACGGTATGGTGTCCGGGGGATTCTCCCTCCTGTTTTTGATAAATGGCCTTGAATTCTTTTGCGACCTTTTTTGTCGTCCGCTCATCGCCGTATAAACCAAGAAATGTCGGATCAAAAGCCGACAGGTATTCCTTGAGCACCGCTGCAGTATCACGTTCGGGGTCTACGGTAATGAATAATACCTGGACACGCGAAGCCTCGGGACCGAGCTCTTTCATCGCAGCGGCGAGTTTGCCCATCGTGGCGGGACATACATCGGGGCAATGGGTATAGCCAAAAAATACGACTACCGCTTTACCCTTGAAGTCCGCAAGCGTACGCATTTTGCCGGTCTGGTCGACCAAGTCGAAATCCGCACCAAAGTTGGCATTGGTGATATCCGTCGAGAGAAATGCCGGTTTGGGGGCGCTGCCGTCGCTGCAGGCTATGAGCAGGAGCGCGGCCAGAAGCGTTGCCGCCGCTGGCCATAGTGTGCTCGAATGGAATTGCCTATGCTTCACACGCTTGCTATAACCGAATGTAATGATCCACCAGCAGCACCGTAAACAGCGCAGCCAGATACCAGATCGAATAACGGAACGCCCGGCGCGCAAGCTGATCGCTATAATCGAGGTATATTTTTACCGCATAGTATAGAAATACCGCATCCAGCGCCAAAGCCCCGGTAATATAGATGAGTCCGCTCATCTGCGTGGCATAAGGCATCAATGTGACTGCGATGAGTATCAGCGTGTATAGCAGAACATGCAGGCGCGTGAACTTATCGCCATGGGTAACCGGGAGCATCGGCATTCCCACCTTTGCGTACTCGAGCTTGCGGTATAGCGCCAGCGCCCAGAAGTGGGGCGGTGTCCAGGCGAAGATGATGAGAAACAGAAGCAGCGCGTCCGAGGACACCTCTCCCGTCACCGCCGCCCAACCGAGCACGGGCGGCATGGCGCCGGAAGCACCGCCGATGACGATATTCTGCGGTGTATTGGGCTTCAGTATGACGGTATATATGATTGCGTATCCGACAAAAGTCCCCAGGGTGAGCCACATGGTTAACGGATTCACCAGCTGGTGAAGCATGAGTAATCCGGCCCCGCCTACCAGCGCAATAAAGAACAAGGTTTCGGGCGAGGTAACCGTTCCTTGCGGCAATGGCCTGCCACGTGTACGATTCATTATCGCATCGATCTTTTGCTCAACCAGGCAATTGACTGCCGCAGCCGCGCCGGCTACAAGCGCAATTCCCAGCGTACCAAATATCAGCACGTTTAGCGGCACAGCGCCGGGTACTGCGAGAAACATGCCGATAACCGCGGTAAAGACGATCAGTGATACAACCCTCGGCTTCGCTAACCGATAAAAGTGTTGCATACGTGAGGCGGTCTGTTGCCAGGCAATACTCGTAGTAGACATAATGTTCATCTCCTAATCAGGCGCAGGCACTATACCTGCACTTACCGACTTCAAAGGATCGCTGCAATCGCGGGAATTCGTCAGCTATTGCAATGATCTCGGTTTTCGTTTCAATGTTCCGGCGGCGCCAGCGGATATCAGCTCAGTGGCGCTTGTCCGTTCCCATCGCATGTTCCAATTGAGAAACCTTGAGCAGTCGCTTGATGTCCTTCGACATCTTTGTCGGATCCACGTCTTTCGGAAAACGCATTATAAGATTTCCTATTGGATCGACAAGGTAAATATGGTCGTGCTGGGAAACCTTGGCAGGGATCGCTTTGAGCAGGTCGCTATCCTTCGCATTAATAAACAGGGTGCCTTCAAACTCACCTGCGAGTTCCGGCGAAGGGACTTCATTATCATCGATCAGCCATAGCCGCTCGATTCGATCCCGTTCGGCATTCTGCACCAGGCGCACCTGACGCATGTAATATAATTTTTTGTGACATCGCTCGTCACATTTTCCTGAGTCAATTGATACTAATGCCCATTTGCCACGAACTTGACGCATGCGAAAAATCGTCTGGTCAGTTTGATTTAAAGCGCTCCCAGCCAGGGACTTAACTTCGAGTAGTTCACCATAGTTAACACTGTCAGGTCGTACGCTCGAGAAAAACAGTGCATAAGAAGCAATAATGGGCGCGCAAAACGTTAGCAGCAGTAAGATCAGCGTCCGTCTATTTTTCCTTGGGGCGATTTCGTTTGACACTTAACACCAAATAAATAATCAGTACAGCCAGCGCCATGGCAAACCACTGAAGCGCATATCCGAGATTCTTGGCGGCACCCGAATCGGGCCGCACCCACTGACGCACCAACCCATCCTTCACATCGTCTTTTTGCAATATCATCACCGGCTGCAACGTCAATCCCGTAGCGCGCCGATAACGCTCAAGGTCAAGATTTTCCCACACTTTACCCGATACAACTTCCGTTGACAGTTCCAGTGTTTTTTGTGACGCTATCGTTGCTAATCCTGAGACAACCACATCGCCATTTGGTGCAGGCACCTCTGGCAATTTACTACGGTCCCGATTTGCTGGTGCCCAACCCCGGTTCACCAGAACGTGCATTGAGCTTTTACCTATCCTCAGCGGGGTGATTACCTGGTAACCAGCCATTCCCTGAAATATCTTATTGTCGAGGTAAATCGTGTGTGCCGGCACATACTCGCCTCGTGCCTCGACCTGACGGTACTGAAAATCTTCGACCCTGACCGGAATTTCGGGTACCGCTACAGCAGGTTCTTTCGAAAGAAGATCAAGTCGTTCCTGCCGCGATTCCTTTTCGTCGGCACGGGAAAGCTGCCAATTGCCAAGCTGTATGAAGATTACTATACCGGCTGTGGCTGCCACTGTTGACCACAATTGCGGCGTGAATCGCCAGCCTAAAATAGTCATTGGATAGTATGCAGAACTCGGCTAAACTTGTTCTCAGACCCAATAACTACAGGACTGACCTTGAAAATCGTTGTCGTTCTATTTCTCCTCTTTATCCTCGGCAGCCTGGCGTCCGCGCTATATTACGTAATCAAGGATAAGGGAAACGGCATACGTGCGGTTAAGTCTTTGACCCTGCGCGTTGGGCTATCAGTCTTTCTGTTTGCCATGCTCATGCTGGGGACCTATTTGGGATTCATACCGCTGAGTCATTAATACCCAGCGGTATGATTTACCTACTTATACAAGCCAGTAGACGAATATGAACAGGCCCAGCCAGACCACGTCCACAAAGTGCCAGTACCAGGCAACGCCTTCAAAGCCGAAATGATTCTCCGGCGTGAAGTGACCCGACAGTACGCGGCAATAGATGACGAACAGCATAATGGAACCCAGCGTCACGTGGAAGCCATGGAAACCCGTCAGCATGAAAAAGGTTGCGCCATAGGCGCCGCTTGTCATCTTGAGGTTGAGGTCAGAGTAGGCATGGCCGTATTCGTAGGCTTGCAGGCCGACAAAGAGAAACCCCAGGGCAAAGGTGAGAAACAATCCCAGTTTGAGCTGGCCGCGTTTATTGAGCTTGAGTGCCCAGTGCGCCCAGGTGACCGTCACCCCTGAGGTCAACAGCAAGACGGTATTGATTGCCGGCAGGCCCCACGGACCCATGGGGAGGAATTTCTCGGTGATGCCAGGGCCGGCTGTGGGCCAGTCCGCCGTGAAATTCGGCCACAGTATTTTATGTTCCAGATCGCCCAGGTCAGGAATGGAATGCGCCCGCATGTAATACAGCGCGCCAAAGAAGGCGCCAAAAAACATGACTTCGGAAAGAATGAACCAGCTCATCCCCCAGCGGAAAGACGCATCCACCTGCTTATTGAACTTGCCGCTCTCGCTTTCGCGCGCCACGGTGCGAAACCAGCCGAAAAGCATGTAAAAGAGTATGGCAAAGCCCAATGTCAGCATCGCGTAGCCCACTGGCATCTTGTTGACCGAGAACGCCGCGCCAAACCCCATGAAAAACAATGCTATCGACCCGGTCATAGGCCAGGTCGATGGCGCTGGAACGTAATAATTGCTTCCTTCCTGGCTCATGCTCTTTCTCCTGCTTGTAATTGATTAATTTTCTATGTCACAAACTTAACTAGCAACACCAAGGCTAACACAAACACCGCGGCACCAATAATTCCCCCGATTACCACCTGCGCCGGAGTCAACGAACTTGCATCCATTTCGAGATCGCTTTTCTTGCGAACACCGAAGAAAGCCCAGGATACTGCCTTTGCAACCTGCAAAAAAGTCGCCTTTTTCGGTTTTGTGCTGTCGTCCTTCAACCTTTATCGACTTCACTTTTCATATTCGTAGCCTGGTCGACTCCAATTTCAAAAAAGGTGTACGAAATAGTAACGGTATTCACATCTGCTGGAAGCCCAGGTTCTATCATGAATTGAACCGGCATCTGCCGTGTCTCATTGGGCTTCATTACCTGTTTGCTGAAACAGAAGCACTCAAGTTTCTTCAGATGTTTGACCAGCAGCATCGGACTGTAGCTGGGTATCGCCTGACCGCTGATTTCCCGATTGGAGTTATTTGTAACTTCGTACATTACCTCCACCAATTCGCCGGGATGTACACGCAGACTGGATTGCAGGGATTTGAACTGCCAAGGCAGCCCACGTGTATTGGCGTCTAGTTCGACCGTTACCCAACGGGCGGTATCCACTTGCGAGTTCTCGGTAAGCGTATCCGCCTGCAAAAGATTATTGAGTCCCGTCACGTCGCAAATCTTCTCGTAAAACGGAACCAACGCGAAGCCGAAAACGAACATGACCACTGAAAAAATCAGTAGCTTCTTCATTATTACGGTATTTGCTTGGATTACGCTCATTGCCAGTTTTTTACGATAACCGTTACAAAAATAGCTACGACGATTGCCAGCAGAAACAGCGCTGTTCTAATTGCCCCGCGCCTTCTCTCTGCATTTTGCGTCACGTTCCGCTCCTGTTCCTACTTGATGACCGGCGGCGTTACAAAGCTATGGTATGGCGCAGGGGATGGCAATGTCCACTCCAGTGAGGTCGCACCTTCCCAAGGCTTTGCCGGTGCTTTTGCGCCCCCGCGGATGCACTTCAGCACTACGTAAAGGAACAGTAACTGGCTAAGGCCGAAACCAAATGCACCTATGCTGGAAATCATGTTGAAATCGGCGAATTGGAGTGCGTAGTCGGGAATACGACGCGGCATGCCCGCCAGTCCCAGGAAATGCTGCACAAAGAAGGTCAGGTTGAAAAAGACCATGGACAACCAGAAATGCCATTTACCCAGCGTTTCGTCGTACATATGCCCGGTCCATTTCGGCAGCCAGTAATAGGCTCCGCCGAATATTCCGAACAGCGCACCCGATACCAACACATAGTGGAAGTGTGCAATCACATAGTAGGTATCCTGTACCTGGACATCGATCGGCACTATCGCGCAAACGACTCCGCTGAACCCACCAAGAGTGAACAGAAAAACGAAGCCAATGGCGAAAAGCATGGGTGTTTCGAAGGTCATGGAACCACGCCACATGGTGGCGGTCCAGTTGAACACTTTCACGCCGGTCGGAACCGCGATCAGCATGGTGGCGTACATGAAAAACAGCTGTCCGGTCACCGGCATGCCGGCAGTGAACATGTGGTGGGCCCAAACGATGCAGGACAGGATGGCGATCGAAGCGGTGGCATACACCATCGAGGAATAGCCGAACAATGGCTTGCGCGCAAAGGCCGGGATAATTTCCGAGACGATGCCGAATGCCGGCAATATCATGATGTAGACTTCGGGGTGGCCGAAGAACCAGAAGATATGCTGGAACATCACCGGGTCACCGCCGCCCGCCGCATTGAAGAAGTTGGTACCGAAGTTGCGATCCGTCAGCAGCATGGTAACCGCTCCCGCCAGCACCGGCATCACCAGAACCAGAAGGTAGGCGGTGATGAGCCAGGTCCATACGAACATCGGCATCTTCATCAATGTCATGCCCGGCGCCCGCATGTTGAGAATGGTCGTGATGATGTTGATCGATCCCATGATGGACGAAGCGCCCATGATATGGATGGCGAAAATCGCCATGTCCATGCCCATGCCCATCTGTACCGACAGCGGCGGATAAATCGTCCAACCACCGGCAGGTGCGCCGCCCGGCACGAAGAACGAGGTCAGTAGCAGCAAGGCCGCCGGGGGCAATAGCCAGAAACTCCAGTTGTTCATACGTGCAAAAGCCATGTCGGGCGCCCCGATCATCATCGGCACCTGCCAATTGGCAAAGCCGACGAACGCCGGCATGATGGCCCCGAATATCATTATCAGGCCGTGCATGGTCGTCAACTGGTTAAAAAACTCCGGATTGACGATCTGTATGCCGGGCTGGAAGAGCTCGGCGCGGATAGTCAGCGCCATCACGCCCCCGGTCAGGAACATCAGAAAACTGAACCACAGATACATCGTGCCGATGTCTTTGTGGTTAGTGGTCATCAACCAGCGCATCATGCCGCTGGGATGATGATCGTGAGCGTCGTGTGCGTCGTGCGGAACGTCGTGATCGTGTACTGCTGCCATGGTGTCCTCCTTGATGCTATTTTCTGAACTGGTTGATTTCCGATGGCTGCACCACGTCTCCTGCGGTATTCCCCCAGGCATTACGTTCGTAGGTGACCACCGCCGCGATTTGTACATCCGACAGGTGCTTGAATGCAGCCATTGCCGTGCCGGTCTTGCCATTCATGACAATGTCGACATGGTCGGCCTTGGGACCGTTGGCGATCTTCGAGCCGTCCAGCGCGGCAAAGGTCCCGGGTATGCCCTGGCCATTGGCCTGATGGCAGGCAACACAGTTGGCGGCATAGACTTTCTCGCCTTCGGCTTTCAGTTCTTCTGCCGTAAATACTTTGTTTACGTCCTCGGTCGCCGCAGCGGTCTTGCTTTTCTGTTCAGCCACCCACTGGGCATATTTCTCCGGCGTCACCGCTTCGACTACGATCGGCATGAAGCCGTGCTCCTTGCCGCAGAGCTCGGCGCATTGGCCGCGATAGGTGCCAGGCTTTTCAATGGTGAACCAAACGTCGCGTATGAAGCCGGGGATGGCGTCCTGCTTTACGCCCAGGGCAGGTACCCACCAGGCGTGCAGTACGTCGTTGGCGGTGAGCAGTACGCGTATCTTCTTGCCGGTGGGCACAACCAGCGGGTTGTCTACTTCGAGCAGGTAGTTCTCACCCTTGGGCGCGGTGTTCTCGATCTGGTCGCGGGGGGTGGACAGGCTGCTCAGGAAACTGATGCCTTCTCCTTCGCCCGTCAGGTAGTCGTAGCCCCATTTCCACTGGTAACCGGTGCTCTTGATGGTGATCTCGGAGCTGGAGGTGTCCTTCATGTCGATGATGGTCTTGGTGGATGGATAGGCCATGCCAACCAGGATGAGGAACGGGATGCCGGTCCAGATGATCTCGACCGTGGTGCTGTGATGGAAGTTGGCCGCCGGGTAGTTCAAGGATTTGCGGTGCTTGAGTATGGAATACAACATGACCCCGAACACGCCCACGAATATCACCAGGCATATCCATAAAACCAGCGTGTGAAGATCGTATATCTGCTGGGCTATCGGCGTTTGCGGCTCGGGCAAGTTTAACTGGTAAGGATCCGCCGCTGCCGCCATTCCCAACCCGGAATACAATGCGGTCGCCACAATCCCAACTATGGTTGCTGCTGCTTTGCTACTCATATCTCCCCCCACTTGATTGCTGAATACAGTACGAGCCAATAATTCCAAAATTTTACGACCTTTGACTGGTCCCACGGACTGGCTTCCAGATCATTTTTGTTTAGCTCGGCGCCTACCTGATAGCCGGGAAAAAAGCATCCTGATTACCGGATGTTTTCTGCCTAATAGCCATGTTGCGAATGTCGGTAATTGTGTTATTCTACGGCCTTATGCCGATTTTAAACATTAAGAATAATGGCATGCCCATAAGTTCAAAGTTTCAGCTGAAAACAAAAATTTGTTATGCGCAGTCATTAATAAAATCTAAACAATTAATTTCCTGATTAATACTCAATACCGCATCATCAAAACAGGAAACGAACGAAAGCTCATCAAACCGGGTTACGTTTATATCATGAAAATTTTATGTACTATGCTTATCGTATTAAGCATAGTACATAAATTGCCGAAGTTGCCTTAACCCATATTTAATGCGGTTTTCCGGCTGAAATTATTCCGATTTTCTGTTGGTGCCGATCAAATTTCTTCAGAATTTCACAACATCTGTTTCAACTATTATCCGAATCGCCACTACTGAAACGGAAAAATTCTACCACAGCAAAATGGAGCGTACAAGAAAGAAACTTTATCCCGTTAAGCAAAATTAATAATGCCCCTATTCTAAAAAACGGTATTTCCCCCTCTTCTAATTGTGGTAATTTTACCCTATTTGAATTATGGTAATACGAGTATTCAGGCGTCAATTTATCCTTTTGGCATAGCGCGGCCCCGCTCCGTACGGCGCAGTTTACCATTGAGCTTGTCATTGTTGAAATCTCTATCGTCACCTGCATGATTAGAAGGGCTTTGTATAGCGAAAATGAAATAAATGAGCTCGCCCTGAAGCTATCACGGGATAGCGGTGGAAGGGATACCGGTGAAGAAAAATCGTGCTTGCTTGACGAGTCAGACGGGTTCCGCCTATTATTACAGCGGCAAAAAGAAGTGCGAAAGTGCTTCGAAAGACATGAATAACGGTAAACTCGCATTCTGGAATCCCCTGATACTTACATCGACCCAGGCAAACTGGGCTCGTTATAATAAGGCTGAAGATTTCGCGGCGGCACCATTTGTTTTAATTATTCAGCGGTTCTATTTGATGAGATTTTCCAGAGGGTATGAGAATGGCGGAAACCAGTAACGCCGCTACGGCAAGCATGGCTCCGGAGCTACAAACGTCAGGATGGTTCAATACGCCCCGACCGATTACGCTCGCCTCACTGCGGGGGAAGGTGGTTGTATTGCATACTTTTCAGATTTTCTGTCCCGGTTGCGTGCAGATAGGTATTCCGCAGGCGCAGAGAATATATCAGGAATTTGATCCTGATCGCGTAGTAGTGATCGGGCTGCACACGGTATTCGAACATCACGCCGTGATGGGCCCCGACGCCCTCGAAGTATTTATACATGAGTATCGGCTGCGATTTCCGATCGGTATAGACAAGTATGACGGCGAACCAAAAGGCATTCCGTTGACCATGCATGCTTATCGGATGCAGGGCACGCCATCCCTGGTTCTGATCGATAGAACCGGACACATCCGTCTGCATAAATTCGGACATGTGAGCGACCTTACGATTGGATTCTCGATCGGTACGCTGCTTTCCGAAGAAATTGATGAATCTTCCGGCATGGCTGAAGCCATCCCGGCCGGTAGTGGAGGTGGCGCCTGCGACGCGGACGGCTGCAGCGTCTGATTTGCAGGTTGAATAGGTTATTGCAGGGCCTGTCCTTTTAATGTGGGGTCTATGGTGTCATTCCAATGATCAGCCGGTGGAGTTTTTCCGGAGCCGCTCATTTAGAAAAGTCAGTTAACCTTGATCTGTCTTGCGTATATCGTCCGGTTTAACGCGCTTTGCAATCCCAGTAAGTACCTCGGCAGTTGCTTCACGCATCAGATTGGTGATGGCATGAGTCAGCTTGATGCCCGCCTCTAGCTGGTTCTGTCCGACCGAGGCCATCTGCTGATTAAAAACCACGAGGGTGTCCTTCACCTGAGAACCAACCGCGGTTCCGTTGCGTTTGGCGTGGCCGATCAAATCCCCCAGGGTTTCCTTCACCAGTTCCTGAGCGGCGGAAGCGGATGCCTGTACGACGTCCAGAAAAAGTGTCTCAACACTTTCCAGTTCGGTGCGGGCGTGGGTAAGCTCCTCATTTGAAAATTTTTGCGCCCGGCCTGCAGCCTCCTCTAAAGCCAGTTTTGAAGCTTCGGCAAGCTGCGCGAGCGCGGCATCCAATCCGGCGACCGCGTCGCGTATGGGCTCCAGTACTGCTTGCGTCTGCGCAGGTGCTTGTTGCAATTTTTGTTGCGCGCCTTCACTCACTCCTTTCATCACCGCCGTCACGACTTTCCGTAGCGATTTCTGATCCTGGTCCTGCGTACTCAAGGCCTTCACCGTGAAATCCCGAACTTCTTCACGGACGTTGTTTCCATGGGCAATGCTGTTGCGCACTTTGGCCTCGAGCGCGGATGTGTCCGAAATTGTGTCAGGAGAAGCTTCACCGCCGGTTACGTTTTGCATGATAAAAACTCCCTAAGTGATGAAAGAATAGTAATCTACGCTGTAAGCCGAACAAGACCGCCCATATAAGGTTGCAGAATTTCCGGAATGGATACGCTGCCATCGGAATTTTGAAAATTTTCCAGAATCGCCACCAGCGTCCGTCCCACCGCCAACCCCGAGCCGTTAACGGTATGCAATAATTCCGGTTTACCTTTTTCGTTGCGAAAGCGCGCCTGCATGCGCCGCGCCTGGAATGCCTCGCAATTACTGCATGAAGAAATTTCGCGAAAGACATTCTGCTCCGGCAACCAGACTTCGATATCGTATGTTTTAGCCGCCGAGAAACCCATATCCGCCGTGCACAAGGTCATTACGCGATAAGGCAATTCCAGTTTCTGAAGAATCGTTTCCGCATGAGTGGTCAACTCCTCCAGTGCTTCGTAGGAATGTTGTGGATGCACAATCTGCACCAACTCTACCTTCTCGAACTGATGTTGCCGGATCATGCCACGCGTATCCCTGCCATAGCTTCCCGCTTCGGAGCGGAAACATGGTGTATGCGCTGTGAGCTTGATGGGGAGCGATTCGAGAGCAACGATTCGATCGCGCACCATATTGGAGAGTGGAACTTCGGCGGTAGGGATCAGATACAGATCATCCCCTTCGGGCTGATAGGGCGAATTACCCGTGAACGCGTCTTGATAATTCTCTTGCCCCGAAAGAACTTCAACTGAACCCGTCTTTTTTCGAGGAATCTCGAACAGGTCCTCCTTGAACTTCGGCAACTGCCCGGTGCCCCGCAAGCTTTCCGCATTGACCAGATAGGGAACATATGTCTCGGTATAGCCGTGCTCCTGCGTATGTGTGTCCAGCATGAATTGCGCAAGAGCGCGGTGAAGCCGTGCGAGCGCGCCTGTCATCAAGCTGAAACGTGCGCCGCTGAGCTTGGTGGCGGTCGGAAAATCCAGCAATCCCAAACCCTCGCCTATGCTCACGTGATCTCTCACCATAAAATCGAATGTGCGGGGGGTTCCCCAACGGCGTATCTCGCGATTATCGGCTTCATTAATGCCCTCCGGCACGCTGCTATGGGGCAGATTGGGGATTTGCAACAATAGTTGCTGCAACGCGGTTTGAGTTTTTTGTAGCTGAGCTTCCGCCTGCCTTAGTTCGTCGCCAAGATTAGCCACCTCCGCAAGGATACCCGAGACGTCCTCTCCTCTGCTTTTGGCGTTACCGATCTGTCTTGAGGCGGCATTTCGCCGCGCCTGAAGCTCTTCCGTATAGGTCTGTAGATTCTTGCGTTCTGCCTCCAGGGTGCTGAATTCCGTAGTCGGAAAAACATAATTACGCATGGCGAGAACCCTGGCCACATGGGCCAGATCGGTACGTAACAATTGAATATCTAACATCCTTACTCCAAAAAACGTGTGCCGGGCAATAACAGCCTTATCCAGGCTTTTTCTTTGCCTGTTTGTCGAGTTCGCGCAAGTACGTCAGCCTTTCGGATATCTTACTTTCGAATCCTCGCGTGACCGGTTCGTAAAATTTAATCTCCGGCATGCCTTCCGGGAGATAATTTTCTCCAGCGGCATAGGCTTCGGGATCGTCATGAGCATAGCGGTAGTCTCGCCCAAAGCCCATATCCTTCATCAGGCGGGTAGGTGCGTTGCGCAAATGCTCAGGTACGCGGCGTGACTTATCGCCGCCAATGAAAGATCGGGTTTTATTATACGCAAGGTAGGCGGCGTTGCTCTTGGGAGCACAAGCGAGATAAAGCGCCGCTTGCGCCAGCGCCAATTCCCCCTCGGGACTGCCCAGGCGCTCATAAGTCTCCGAGGCATCGAGCGCTACCCGTAATGCACGCGGATCGGCCAAGCCGATGTCCTCCACGGATGCTCGAATCAAGCGCCGCGCTATGTAGCGTGGATCGGCGCCCCCGTCCAGCATCCGGCACATCCAGTAGAGCGTCGCGTCCGGGTTGGAACCACGCAGCGATTTATGAAGCGCCGAAATCTGGTCGAAATACTCATCTCCACCTTTATCAAAGCGGCGCTTGGCGCGGGAAAGCGCATTATGCACATACTCCGCTTCTATTTCCGCAATTCCCTCGGTCGCTGCTGCAGTTTTTATCTGCTCGAGAAAGTTGAGCAGACGCCGCGCGTCACCGTCCGAATATTCGATCAATAAGCGTCTGGCGTCATCGGAAAAATTCAATCCCTGCAATGCGAGATGCTCCGCTCGCTTGAACAAGGTAGCGAGCTCATCTTCGGATAAGGCAGTGAGAACATAAACCTGTGCCCGGGACAATAATGCGCTGTTAACCTCAAACGAAGGATTCTCGGTAGTGGCCCCGATAAATGTCACCAACCCCTGTTCGACATAGGGTAGAAACGCGTCCTGTTGCGATTTGTTGAAGCGATGCACTTCGTCCACAAACAGGATCGTGTGACGTCCGGATTGCTGCAATACGACCTGTGCGCGTTCAATCGCTTCCCTGATATCCTTGACCCCCGATAACACCGCCGACAAGGCGATGAATTCAGCATCAAACGCCCTCGCCATCAGCCGCGCCAGCGTCGTTTTGCCGGTGCCGGGCGGCCCCCACAGTATCATCGAATGCGGCTTGCCGGATTCAAATGCAAGACGTAGCGGCTTGCCGGGACCGAGCAAATGAGACTGCCCAACAACATCCTTCAGTTCATGAGGACGCAACTGCTCGGCGAGCGGCGCGGCAGCTTCACGTTGCCCGAACAAGTCAGTCACTGATCACGTCCGCACCTTCCGGTGGGGTGAATTTAAACAATTCCGGCGCAAGTCTGGGGTTTTGTTCTACTCGGCTAAAGGTAAGCACTGTGGTCTGGCCGAAGTTATCATGCAACTCCATGCTCTTCAGGGCGCCCTCTGGTGCGAATCCCAGACGCACCCATTCAAACGTGCTTTCCTTGGCTTTAGGTTTGGCTTCCAGCCACTCTGTGTCTCCCTGCAAGCCCATTTCCGTTAGATCGAAATTATTTTCAATGTCACTGTTCCCTGCAAGCAACGCCGCAGGGGTGCTGCCGATAGCCACATCAAGCTTGCGCACGGTTACTTGATTAAGATCGCGATCATAAAACCATATGCGGGAACCATCGCCCACAATAAGCTGCTCGTATGGTTTCTCGTAAATCCATCGAAACTTGCCCGGACGCTCGAATTGCATCGTACCGCCACCTTTTTGTACCGCGCGTCCACTTCTATCGAGAACAGTTTGTGAAAACACCGATCTAACAGTACGGGTATTCTGAATGAAATTCTTGAGACTGTTTATCGCACTTGCCTCGGCGGTAGAGATAAACAAAAAGAACAGCAAAAAAACCCAGCATCGTTCCGGTAGCTTCATGGTATTCCTTAAGTCATCAAGGGAAGTATTATAAAGAAGTGCTTTCGCCCGTGTGGAATAAGCCCGGTTTACCTGAGAATACCATTTTCCTATTTCCTGATCGCAAGCTGGTTTGATCTGGTTTCGCCTGCGATTTTACCGGCTTCTGTTTTGTCCCGCCAAAAATGTCTCGCATTATGTATTCCGGGAGATATCGTATATATGGACCAGGCTGAAAATCCGGCATAAAAATGTTGGAACCGTCCTATAACAATAGAGTCTAACTTTTGCTGGCGGAGAATGGTTCCCGTCAACTTAATGTTGGTCGTTATTCTCTCAACTATTGGCAACAGGAGGAAACAACATGGCAACAACACTAGGAACGTCGGGTCACGCCAAGGCAAGCGGCCGGGACTACGACATGTCGGAGTGGTATGACTCGAGGTGGTACAAATTCGGGCTCATCACCATGCTGCTGGTAGCGATATTCTGGGTCTGGTACCAACGGACCTACGCCTACTCGCACGGCATGGACTCCATGGAACCCGAGTTTGAAAAAGTATGGATGGGACTGTGGCGCGTCCACATGATCGTCATGCCGATCTTTGCCCTCATCACCTGGGGCTGGATCTGGAAGACCCGCGACACCAACCTGGACAACCTTGACCCCAAACTGGAAGTCAAGCGTTACTTCTACTGGATGATGTGGCTGGGCGTCTACCTGTTTGGCGTATACTGGGGCGGCAGCTTCTTCACCGAGCAGGACGCCTCCTGGCACCAGGTCATCATCCGCGACACCAGCTTCACCCCCAGCCACGTAGTCGTGTTCTACGGCTCCTTCCCCATGTACATCGTCTGCGGCGTGGCAAGCTACCTGTACGCCATGACCCGCCTGCCGCTGTACTCCCGTGGCACCTCGTTCCCACTCGTCATGGCCATTGCCGGACCGCTCATGATCCTGCCGAACGTAGGCCTGAACGAATGGGGTCATGCCTTCTGGTTCATGGAAGAACTCTTCAGCGCACCGCTGCACTGGGGCTTCGTCATCCTGGGCTGGTCGGGACTGTTTGCAGGCGGGATCGCAGCACAGATCATCACCCGCTACTCCAACCTGACCGACGTCGTCTGGAATGGCCAAAGCAAAGTCATCCTCAACAACCGGATCGTACCGTAATCGGCTGGGTAGTTAACCTAAACCACGCTCGGGCCGCCCGCTCCCCAAGGAATCAGGGGAGTAGGGCGGTCTTAATTTATGCAACAACTTCGTCCTTTTTTAAGCACGAACAAAAGTAGCAGACCAGTATTCTTGCAATTCGTCGTGATGTCGTCTTTCGCATCGACTAGTCGTTGCGCGCGGGGACCAACACCTCCCGATTACCGTTGGTTTGCATGGCTGAAACCAGGCCCGCACGTTCCATTTCTTCAATCAGGCGCGCAGCGCGGTTATAGCCGATACGCAAGTGTCGCTGTACCAGCGAGATTGAAGCGCGGCGCGACTTGAGCACCATCGCAACCGCGTCGTCGTAAAGCGGATCGGCTTCGCTGCCTTCCTGACCTGCTATGCCAGCGCTTTCGCCCGCGCCGCCCTCATCTTCGATAGAATTAAGTACGCCGTCCACATAACGCGGCGCACCATGCGCCTTCAGGTATTCCACCACCCTGTGCACTTCCTGATCGGCGACGAAAGCGCCATGCACCCGTTGCGGATAACCGCTGCCGGGAGGCAGATAAAGCATGTCGCCTTGCCCAAGCAGCGCCTCCGCCCCCATCTGATCCAGAATGGTGCGCGAATCCACCTTGCTGGATACCTGAAACGCCACACGGGTCGGGATATTGGCTTTGATAAGGCCGGTAATCACATCGACCGAAGGTCGCTGCGTGGCGAGCAGCAAATGCACGCCGGCGGCACGTGCTTTCTGCGCCAGCCGAGCGATCAATTCCTCGACTTTTTTGCCCACCACCATCATCAAATCCGCCAATTCATCTATTACCACTACGATCAATGGCATCTCTTCCAGCGGCTCTGGCGCGTCCGGCGTCAAGCTGAATGGATTAGTCAATGGCTGTTCGCTCTTTATTGCATCCCGGACTTTCTGGTTATACCCACCGAGGTTACGCACACCCAGTGCAGACATCAGCTTGTAGCGCCGCTCCATTTCCGCCACCCCCCACCGCAGCGCGCTTGCCGCCTGACGCATATCCGTCACCACGGGCGCCAGCAGATGCGGAATGCCTTCATATACCGACAACTCGAGCATTTTTGGGTCTACCAGAATCAGGCGCACCTGCTCAGGCGTAGCCTTATAGATAAGGCTCAGTATCATGGCGTTGATGGCCACCGATTTGCCTGATCCAGTTGTTCCCGCAACCAGCACATGGGGCATCCTGGCCAGGTCCGCTACGACCGGATGGCCGCCGATGTCCTTGCCTAACGCCATGGTCAGCGGCGAGGCCATCTCGGCATAAGCTTGCGAACTGAGAATTTCCGATAGCCGCACCACTTGCCGCTTGGGATTGGGAATCTCCAGGCCCATACTGGTCTTTCCCGGAATGGTTTCCACCACGCGTATGCTCACAACCGACAGCGAGCGCGCCAGGTCTTTCACAAGATTGAGAATCTGGTTACCCTTTACGCCCACCGCGGGCTCGATCTCATACCGGGTAATGACCGGACCGGGATAAGCCGCCACAACCTTGACCTCCACACCAAAATCGATCAGCTTCCGCTCGATCAGGCGCGAAGTAAATTCGAGCGTGTCAGTCGACAGGATTTCCACATCCTTTTTCGCCGGCTCATCCAGCAGGCGCAAAGGCGGCAAAGGCGAATCCGGCAAATCGACGAATAGCGGTGTCTGTTTTTCCTTGATCACCCGCGGTGACTTCGGAATCATTGTGGCGGGCTGTTCGATATGTAAAGGCGGATTTTCCTGGAAACGTTTTTTCCCGACCTCGACCAATTCATCCCGCTTTATTGCCGAGGCCAGGCCCGCGCGGCGATCCTGCCAGTCTTCCCAGCGGCGCCTGACGATCAGGCAGCTTCCCTCCATCACCGCGCCCAGTTTCTCGACAAAACGCAACCACGACAGGCCGGTAAACAAGCTGAAGCCGATCGCGATAAATGTCACCAGCGCCAGCGTCGTGCCGGTAAAGCCCAGCATCTGCGACAGGTTCTTGCTGATTATCAGGCCCAGCACGCCGCCCGGCGTCTGGGGCAACGTTATTTGGAGCGTATAAAAACGCAATGCTTCAAGTCCGCTGCTGGCGAATAGCAAAACAAGAAAACCGGCAGCCGAAACAAACAATGGGCGACGATCGAATATGCCCCCGTCGATACGGTGATAAGCCCACGTTACGAGAAAAGCGCAAAATAACACCCACCACCAAGCTGAAACGCCGAATAGATATAGCAGCAAGTCCGCCAGCCAAGCTCCCGCCATCCCGCCGGGATTTTGCACGGTTGCAGCGCCACTGTGGGACCATCCGGGATCGGCGCGCTCATATCCATAGAATATCAGCACCAGGTAAAGCGCCACGCCGAGCAACGCGAGCCCCGTCGACTCGCGCAGCAGCCTGACAACCCTCGGCGGTAAAGGATTGGGACTCGATTTTTTCGCCATTGACTTGACAGAACTCATGGATAGCGTCAAGCGACCTCAGGATATGAAAAAATTAACCTGATTATATAGAGTTAAAGCAGGGGTAAAAAGCAAAACGGCCGCCTGTTGGGAGAAATTTGGCGTTACAAGTCGACACTAAATTCCCGAAAACCAAGCTAAACCATAGCGCCCGTCATAGCTTCGCTTACTCTCGATAACGTTCCTTGCTATTCATAAGCTGGATGAGAAAAGTGCTCTAACACAACCTATGCGCTCGTTCACCAAACGGATATCGCTAAGGTACAGGATTGGCTGGGCCTGCCAATATTGCCACAACATAGATCCTTGTCGTCGCAAGAGTTGTCGAAAGGCAGTCCGACGTGAGTTAAGTATTAAGAGATTCTGCCGTTAAATCTATTGATATAGTTGTATTCGAGATTTCGAAATATCTGTGAGCATGTAAAGGTGAAGTAGAGATAAAGATTCTCTGAGCCGTTAATTCATATATCTGACCCTCTGCGCTTTGGTGGCGATCAAGTCAATTCATGAACCCGTAATCAGAGTGAAGCACTTTCCCCTGTGTTAATGTTGTACCGCTCAAGCTTGGTTACCCCATTGATGGGGTGAACCATCGCTGCGGTTACCTGCCAATTCACACCTTCACGCAGCGCTTTGAGGCTATATCGAATGCCTTGAGGCGTATATAGATACTTCAATACGGTCACCTCTTCGTTTATATGGGACTGGCCGTCGTGACAAATTGCGGGCTGATCCGGCGCAACGACAGTAACCCAGCCATCATCCACCCCAGATGCAAAAATTTCGGTTGCGGCAATATTTTCTTGGGCTTGCCCAAGCAACTTTATTTGCCGGATGATCTTTTTAATTCCGGCGGCGATTTTTGATGCGCCTTCTTCAGTTGCGATACGGGCAGCTTCTAGCAAAATTTCATCTAAGCAAGATGGAATTTGCCGAGTTAGTCGCAAAGAACCAAATGCAGAGTCATAAACAGCAAATCCTTTTACGGGATCCTTACCAAGGGGTGATGCCTGGCTAATAAACATTCCCCAACCGACATCTCGATCTTAAACGGAGCACACCTTACAAAAAGCAAGACAGATATATTTTCCTAATTGTTCCCGCTGTAAGTTCTCTTCGGGAAAATAGAAACATACGCCAGTCGTGTCGATGTAGCGATTTAGGGGTTTTTGTGAATAGGTATTACCCGGTCCGTAGGATACTTCGTTCTTATTCTGTCCGTACTGTTCAATAAATCCAATGACTCTCTCCGAAACCTGAACGCGACATTCAGTAATAAATGCCTCAGCAGACATCCGAACGTAATACATCTGATCCGTAAACTGTGGGAACACAGCGGTTTGCACGACCGGAGTAGTGCGTCCGATTCCCTTCGTTCTGGTTGTATTGATTTCTCCTCTTGCGTGATTCAGTTGGAATACTCGGTAAGGGCTGGCAAGGTAACGATAGATCGCTCCTGGAAATGCCTCTCGTAGTACTTGAGAATAGCTCAAAGTCCCTAATCCCTGATTTGGCAGATGGCGACAAATAACTTTGTAGGATTTCTCAATACCGCTGCGGAGGGGAAACGCACGATGCGGGCTGCCAATAGCCTGCTGCTTTAACGGATAGAGGTCATGAGGAATAGAACGCGTAGGTACAAGTTCATTGTCAAGGAGTTCTGAAAATGTAGCGGGCACCGTCGCGAATGGCTTTCTGGAATAAAGCATCTGTGGTGTTTGCTGTTGTTCTTCGGCAGCGCAAAGTGCATTCGCGTACTGAAGATATTCATTGTCCAAATAGAGCCAGTTTGGTTCCGGCATACGATCAAGATAGCGCTGCAATCCCATAGAGGTGATGCGTCCATCTAAATCGAGCAGGACGACTTTTCCCACGTTTTGCCGACCTGCTCGCCCTGCCCTTTGCCAGAAAGATTTTACAGATGGCGGTTCGCCAAGCATGACCACTAACTCAATGTCACCAATGTCTATTCCAAGCTCTAACGCGCTAGTGGTTATTACCCCCAGCAGGGTTCCACTGGTTAACGCCTTTTGGATTCGGTCACGATCTTCTTCTTCATAGCCTGCACGGTAGGGCAGTACCCTTTGCTCGTCTATTTTGACCAGTGAGTCCCCAAGATCAATATCTTCGTCGATTGTGTTATCGTTTGGTTGTTCATCGGATTTTAGAAGTAGGCGGCTCATCTCGGCTGCAAGTTCTTCGACTCTTTTGCGAGAATCGGCAAAAAGGAGGAATCGGCCATGTTCGTTTGAAGCGAATTCCAGCATTAATCCGCTTAGGAACTTTGGTGTTTTTTTTATTGGAACTCTACATAACATGACGGTCTTTTCCGGCGCGGCCGCGCCATCATCATTCCCGGCAATCAGATCAAATTCCATACCCGTTAATTTGTGAAGAAAGCCGACAGGATCTCCAATTGTGGCGGAACTGGCTAGAAAGTTAGTTACGCCGCTTGCGGCTTGAAGCCGGCGAAGCAAATACGCCATATTAGTGCCAAAGATGCCATCGTAGATGTGCGCTTCATCAAGAATGACCATATATAGCGAGGCCAAAAACTTGCGTATTTCTGTTTGGCCAAGCTTTGACATTAGCCATGCGTGAAGCACGTCCGGAGTCATGAGAACTATCTGTGATTGAGCGAGAAGCGCTGTCCTCTGCGAAACCTCAACACCGCCATCAATGATCACTAATCTTAGGCCGGTTCTATTGGTCGCTTCCTTCCACTTTCTTTCTTGGTCGCGTAGGAGTGCTTTGGCCGGATAAAGCACAAGAATGGCCCTGCCTTTCGATACCAAGAGGTGCGAAACCGCTATTGACGTAAAAGCGAGCGTTTTACCGGAAGCAGTGGACGTAGCAATACACACGTTTCGTCCAGTAAGCCCCGACTCGATTGCTTTCGCTTGATGCGCATATAACCCGAGCGGATATAGCGTTTGAATGTGCTTTTCGACATCAGAGTGCAAACCGGAGGGAATACTTGAAAACTTGGCAGCCCTGGCAGGAAAGGAAATATCTTCGCTGATTTCTAGGCCAGCACTTTGAGCAATGCGATGAAGAGCGAAATTGTCGATCATGTCAGTGTTAGGTTTCCTGGATTTGGCCTTTAAGTATGCTAATCGCGTATTAAATTGCCTTATATTCTTTTGCGCAGTGGATTAACCGTCCCGAAAACTTAACAACACAGAGTAAGTGCGGATTGCTAAAGCGGGGATCAAGGCTGTTGGATTGATAACACTCTTCGTGCCTGATCTGAATGACGCATTCCATGTCAGCGAGAGGGCCTGTTCAAAAGATTACCCAACAGCACCTATTCTAGGTTTTATAGCTGAGCGAACAATTGGACTTAGGTACTAGGCGATGCTGTCCTTTGGGCGCTTCCTGGTATTGGCAACAAACTTTTCGTCCCTGTTTGATATCGGAACCTTAGCGAGCAAAATGACTTTGCTGCTCAAAAATCACCTGTTTCATACTGCCGCTGATACTCGGCTTCATGACGTTCCTCTCGTTCGTACCGTCGTTCATTTTCATATCTCTCCTGTACCCTGCGCGTCTGTTCCTCATTTCTCTGTTTGAGAACTGCGCAATCGGTAGAGTCGGAATCACAAGCATAGCGGCCTCCGCCAACGTAAACGGCTTTTTCCCCTGCCTGGACGTTCATGGACAGCAACAGTAACAGAGGCAACGATAGTTTTATAACCTGCATTTTTTCTCCTTCCTTTAGGGTGACTGGGTGCAGCCAATCCAACATCTTTTCAGATGCTGGATTGAAAGCTGATCTTTATGCAAGCGCCATGACTTTACGGGTCAGGAGGTCCCGGGCCAAGTCCAGTTTGGCTGGGTTGGTCTTGACGGACAATTCGCTCAGGCTTTTCTTGCCAAGAAAATAGGCGATGCGCTCGGCATTCGCACCAGATGGATGAGGCATGCCATCAAGGATACGGCTGTGATCGATGCAACCCTGATCAGCTACAAAGCGCAACGCTGCGGCTACTTTGTCGCCTAGCGGAATGAATACTGCTTTAGGCAGGGATTTGACGTCCTCACCAAAGTACGACAAAAGCTGTGCGCGCAATAACGGGTGGCGGGTCATGGCTGGATTACCGCTGTAATTTTCATTATTGATGAAAACAGGGTTGCGTAGTAAGGACGTCGTCTGCATCAGGTGCGATGCTGTTCCAAATAGCTCGCCGCAGCTTCGAATGCCTAGCCAGCGGTTAACCCCGATGCAGTCTAGGAGACTGACCAGGTTGGGGCGCATCGCGCCGGAAAACGCCCCGACCTTTTTCGCGGCCATCAAGGTGCTTATCGGATCAGCGCCTTGATCAAGCTGCTTGCGGGTTTCCTTCAGGGCATTCAGCATTTGCGTACGGCCCGGGGTGATGCCGACAAGAACTATGCGGGCCGCGGGATTGATGTATTCGAAGGGGGCGTAGCAGACCTCAATATCTCCTTCCTGCGCCAGACGCAGCTTGGCGTTTAGGGTAGGCGAACCGTTGAGTTCAGTAGGGGCAAGGGAACGGATGACTGGAGAAAACTGTTCAAAGAGTTGTTTTTGCATAATGATTTTTAGAAGTCCAGAGTAGTTGAAAAACAGTCCGGTTCCTAATGGTTGCAATCGGGATTAATGCCGGTGAATCCTGTCGATTCTGTGCGCTACAGTAATGATGCTGCTGTCTGAGGCGACCACGGCATATAGGTCAAGGTGTTCATCGAATTGTCTTGCTAGTGGACCTGCATACGCGTTTAGCCTACGGCGCGCGGCCTTATCAAAAAACACCTTTGATGCCCCCGCACCAGCGGAGACGCTGGTGCCGAACTGCAGCAGGAGATCGATCAGGATTTGTGGAATGGCACGCTGCTGGCTGCGAACGCTTGCGTGTTGACTCATATTCATAGTGTTTTCCCCCTTTTTTAATTGAATGTTTATCAGTGGCCGGAATGAGATCAATAGAGGTCTACCCACCTGCTCCGGTTTGCTCTTTCGCAGCCAACAATTCATAGGTCCGATCGCCAAGGCGAGCAATTTTCATCACATCACCCGGTTTTGCCTGGATCGCATTGAAGTAGCTAACAAAACGAGCCCGGGGGCTAATGGTGATTGAGCTCTTGCGCCTGATGTCTGTCATGCGCGAGGTGCCGCCGTATCGAAGCTCAATTTCTACACCTTTTTCCTGGCTGCCGCGGCCACCAAAACAGTCTTCCGGAAAAAAGAGGGCGTGATCTGCTGGGATATCTAGGTACCCATTCTTGATTCCTTTTTCCGTGAGCCGGACTTCAATAGAGGGCGACTCGTCGTTTGACTCTATCTCAAACTCCCGGCGATACATGACCAGGGCCATTTGTTTAGGAAAGAGCGCACACATGACTTGTTCAGTGAACCAGCTAACGTCTACGCGCAGCGCTTTAGCAAGCGCCTCGCAGTCCTCGGGGCGGATATTGCCGGCGTCTTCCGTTACCGCATATACCCGCTTGGATGACCACCCTAATACTTTTGCCGCCTTGCCAAATAGGCACACGTCTTCATCACCATCGGGATAAAGCCGCTTCAGACGATCTTGAATGAATGGTGCCAGCTCTGCGTACGTAAGGCTGTCCGGCTGGGATTTTTCGCTAAAGTTGGAGATCGTGGTTTCCTTGAATCCGCCGCGCCGGGATCGCAACCACCGTAAAGCTTCGGCGTTTTCCACATGCTCGCCGTCCGCACTAACCAGACGGTGATCCCCCTCTGCGCGAAGCGCATTGCTCACGCTTTTTTCGTTCATGTTGGCAAGAAGCGCAATATCGCTGATTGATAATTCTTCGCCTGAATCCAGGAGCTGTCGGGCATCTGCGCGATTAAGCATGTCGTTTAATTGATCCTTGGCGATTATGTCGCCTAAAGAAAGATCGATATTAACGATACCGTCCTCGGCGGTTAAACTGAGGAAGTACTTAAATACTTCGCGATCGTCGTAGTCTCCCCGCCATTCACTCCAGCTAAGAGTACTGTCAGCCCCACGCTTACCGTGGTAGGCGTAGTCATACAAAAAAGGAAGCATTCGGCCCACACGATATCTACGCACTTCAATTTCGCTGAGTTCCATATCCCAGGGAGCGCCATATTCATCGGTATCGAGACGAAGCGCGCGATTGCCCGGTGAATTGCCTTCAGTGTCTCCCAGACTTATGTTGAGAAACGCCGCCAAGCCGAGCAATCGCGCGCCTAATGCTTCTTGAAGTTGTTCTAGTGATGGTATTTTTGCCGTTTCCATTTTCATCCTTATTCCAAGGATGTTATTAAACTATAATTTCATGGAAATGTAAACATAATATTTTATAGTACTAATTATGAAATAATGATACTAGTAGTGAAGGTGCAGCTCAGAAGTAGCTTGGAAAGCTTTGCCGGCATTGATTTCTGGCTTCAGTGAGCAATTAAGGCCACCCCTTATAAAGCTCTTTTAGTTCCGTTTACGAGGCGTTCCCGCGATTAATTGTTAAATAAAGATCAGGTTTGACGTTTAGCACTCTAAGTGCAATTGCGTGCTTAACAATAAAAAGGAGCCAGTGATGCACACTATTGAGGTTGATTTTGAGGTTTATAAGCAACTTACCTCCGTCGGGCTACCGAGGATGTTAGTTATAACAACGTGAGAGCTTCTAGGACTTGGCCAAGCAGAACCCAAGGCAGGAGAGAAAGCCATCCCCCTTCTCCAGAGGACTGGGTTGCCAAGGAAAGCATTTTTCCTGCTGCCACTGAATTTCGTGCCAATTACAAGGGACGGACCATAACGGCACGAGTTGAGGGTGGTGCATTAATGCTGAACGGTCGGCGCTACGATTCGCCTTCAGCTGCGGCTGTTTCGGTTACAGGAAGTCCTGTGAATGGCTGGCGTTTTTGCGAATGCAAGTCTTCCTGGCCACTCATTGAAAGCATGCGCCGGTGACAATGCTTCTTCCACATTGCAACCGAACTGTCGCCGCGGGTGCCTCGCTGGAACGCGGACATGGATGATATAAGCGTTTGTAAATGGGGAAAAACGAGGAGCGTACGTAGATGGTTTGGCTCCCAATGTACCCTGTGCTCACCTCTATTTTCAGGGTTTATGGGAATACCTGAGATCTTATGGGACTTATGGGAAAACGATGAAGCAACCGACGATCTCAAATTCTCTGTTTATCGCCATGGCCAAGTTTTTCATCCAGTATTTCGATCCAGTGCTCGACTGGCAGCGACGTACCGCTCTGGACGTGCATGAGGCATCCTATGTTGGCGGTCGCGATCCGGGTTGGCTGGCCCGACTCCAGCGCCATTACCTTGTTTTTCAGTAGCTGTTGCGACAGTTCGGGCTGCAAAATGGAGTAGGTGCCTGCCGATCCGCAGCAAAGATGCGCATCCGGCACATAAGTCAATTCAAAGCCTGTGGCAACCAAAATCTTCTCGGCAACACCCCGGATTTGCATTCCGTGTTGCAGAGTACAGGGGGAATGGAAGGCAAGTCGGGTTTTTTTTGCCACGCCCGTGTTCGCCAGTGGTCTGCCGAGGAGTGAGACGAGTGCTTGGGTCTCGGCTTCCAGGATTTCGCTGATATCTTTAGTCAGTTCGGAGATCCGTGCCGCCTTTTCCGCATAGGCAGGATCATGACGCAATAAATGGCCGTATTCCTTTACGGTCACGCCGCAACCGCTGGCGGTCATGACGATGGCTTCTACTCCAGTTGCCCCTTCTCCTCCTCCGTCATCTTGCATTCCGACATACGGCCACCAGGCATCTACGTTGCGGCGCATGTAATCCAGCCCTTCCTGCTGGGCATTGAGATGGTAAGACACGGCGCCGCAGCAGCCTGCATCCGGCGCCTTGATGAGAGATATGCCGAGCTTATCCAATATTCTTGCAGCTGCGGCGTTGATGTTAGGCGCCAGCGTCGGCTGTACACAGCCTTCCAGCACCAGCATTTTGCGTTGATGTTGTACAAGAGGCTGAGAAAACCGTGGCCTCGCTGGTTGAGAATTCTTAATATGCGGTATTGAATCCCGAAGCACACCCGGCAGTAACGGGCGCGCAGATCGCCCCAGCTTCAGCAATGAAGCAAACACCCCTGGGTTGGGTAGCGTCTGGCGCAATGCGTAGCGCACGGTAGCTGAAGCGAAACTTCGTCCCACCTTTTTTTCAACAATGCCACGGCCGATATCCACCAGCCGTCCATATTGCACGCCGGAGGGACAAACCGTCTCGCAGGCGCGGCAAGTGAGACAACGGTCGAGATGCAATTGTGTTTTTTGCGTGACCGGCGCGCCTTCCAGCACCTGTTTTATCAAATAGATACGCCCCCGCGGGCTATCCAGTTCGTCGCCCAGCAACTGATAAGTCGGGCAGGTGGCAAGGCAGAAGCCGCAATGAACGCAATTCCGCAGTATCGCCTCCGCTTCCTGTCCTTCCGGAGAGTCTTTGATGAAGTCGGCGAGATGGGTTTGCATTTATCCTAAATCCGGTAGTTGACCGCTCATTTAATAGATCAGTGTCATGATTAATAACAATATTTCATATATTTGACGCTCACCTTCCGGGTGAGGCCGCTACGGGGTGAATTGCACAGTTTTTGCGGCACATGGCTGCGTTGCAACTCCTTGGAATGGAACGACCATTCCGCGTCGCTGCGCCTTGCCCTGCACCCCAAAAACCGCACACTTCACCCCGTCCAACTACCGGATTTAGGTTATATTTCCGGGTATATCCGGCCGGGATTAAGTACACGCATGGGGTCGAATTTTTCTTTCAGGCGGCGAGTGATATTCATCATAGCCGGCGTGAGAGGATGAAACACGGCAGCGCGCGATCCGTAGCTGCGAAATAAAGTAGCATGGCCGCCCGCGGCTTTCGCAGCGGTGCGTATAGCGGAATGCACGGCCTCGATATCCGCATCGGCCGAGTCAATTACCAGCCAGCGCAATGCTCCACCCCATTCGATCAATTGATTCCCGGGCAGCGATAGTGGCGGAGTCGTCGATTTTATGGACAGTCGCCAGAGCGGCTTCCCTGTCTGAAAAAACGGGTGGGCCTGTTCGCGCACTGTTTCCCAGAAAACGGTGCCGTCATCGATTTCCTCTCCACCCATTATCGCACGCGCGGCGCGCACGGCAGGGACTGCGCCGGAGAGCCTCAAAAAAAGGGCACCATCGCAGAAACAGGTTGCGGAAACCGGCAGCGGCTTACCCGCCCAAAAATTCATCTTTTCGATGGCTACCGTCTCGTTCATCGGTAAGCGCAGCGTCAGCTCCATTGCCGGTAGCGGCAGCACTTTGAGTGAAACCTCGAGCAATAAGCCCAAGGTGCCCATCGAACCCGTCATCAAACGCGAGACATCGTAGCCGGCGACATTCTTCATGACCTGGCCGCCAAAACGCAGATCCTCTCCTCTACCATCCAGCATGCGCACTCCCAGCACAAAGTCGCGTACCGCGCCGGCGGATGCCCGACGCGGACCGGACAGGCCGGTAGCAACACAACCGCCGAGCGTAGCGCCAGCCCCGAAATGGGGTGGTTCGAAAGCCAGCATCTGACCGTGCCTGGCCAGTTCGGTTTCAAGATCGGACAGTCGCGTCCCTGCGCGAGCGGTGACCACCAACTCCGTAGGTTCGTAATCGACTATGCCGGCGTAAGCGGTGGCATCGAGAATGCCGCCACCCGAAGGAAGAGGATCGACCAGGGACAGGGGAACAACGCGATGGCCATAGAAATCCTTGGTACCACCGCTGCGTATCATTAATGGCTCGTCAGCGCTGCCGGCCGCTTGAATGGTGTCGGCAAATTGATCGATGAGATATTGCATGCCTAATCCTTGCCAGTCTTCAGACTGTGCAAAATCGCCTCATCAATTTTCAAAATCTCGGCAGTCCTGGGAATTTTTCTTCACCGCGATGCACATGCATGGCGCCATGCTCGGCGCAACGGCGTAGCGTCGGCACGGCTTTTCCGGGATTCAGCAGTCCATCCGGATCAAAGGCCGCCTTTACCGCATGAAACATCTTCAGTTCGCCGATCTTGAATTGAGAACACATCTGGTCGATTTTTTCCATACCGACTCCGTGTTCACCCGTAATGGTTCCCCCGGCCTGGATACACATCTGAAGTATCCTTGCGCCAAATTTCTCGGTTAATTCAAGCTCTCCCGGCTGATTTGCGTCGTAAAGAATCAGCGGATGCAAGTTGCCGTCGCCGGCATGGAAGACATTCATGCAACGCAGGCCATACTCGACGGAGAGCGCTTCGATTCCGGACAATACGTTTGCAAGACTCTTGCGGGGAATGGTTCCGTCCATGCAGTAGTAATCCGGCGATATGCGGCCCGCTGCCGGGAAAGCGGCTTTGCGCCCGGCCCAGAATTTAAGCCGCTCGGCCTCATCGCGCGACGTCCTGATCTCGATAGCGCCGCTTCTTTCCATGATTTCGTTAATATGCCGGATTTCTTCCGCCACTTCCTCTGCCGTACCGTCGGCTTCGCATAGCAGAATCGCGGCCGCATCAAGGTTGTAGCCGGCATGAACGTACTCCTCCACTGCGCGGGTGGTCATTTTATCCATCATCTCCATACCGGCCGGAATAATGCCCGCGCCGATCACATTCGCCACCGCATCACCGGCACTACGCAGGTCATTAAATGCAGCAAGGACCACCTGGGCTTTTTCCGGCTTGGGCGTGAGTTTTACGGTAACTTCAGTCACGACGCCCAACATGCCTTCGCTGCCCGTCATGAGCGCCAGCAGGTCGTAACCTGGCGCATCCAGCCCATCAGCGCCGATTTCAAGGATCTCGCCATCTATGGTTATCACGCGCAATTTGATAATGTTATGCACGGTGAGCCCATATTTCAGGCAGTGTACGCCTCCCGAATTTTCTGCCACATTGCCGCCGATGGAGCAGGCAATTTGCGACGACGGATCGGGCGCATAATATAAGCCATACTGTGCCGCCGCTTCGCTGATGGCAAGATTGCGTACCCCCGGCTGCACCCGCGCGGTGCGTGCTGCCGGGTCAAGCTCAAGTATTTGTTTCAACTTGGCGAGCGACAGAAGCACACCCTCGGCATGGGGCAGCGCGCCCCCGGACAGGCCGGTTCCCGCCCCGCGTGCCACTACCGGGATTTTTGCTACATAGCAAACCTCTAAAATTTCGATCACTTCATTTTCGGTTCGCGGCAGTGCCACGATCAAGGGCATTTGCCGGTATGCCGACAAGCCGTCGCACTCGTACGGCCTCAGGTCCTCGATCTCATGAAGCACCGCATCGGGTGGCAGAAAGGTACGTAGCCTGGAAACAAGCTCGAGCGCATTCATCTCAATTATAAACTCGGTTAATTTAATTCTTTTTGCGAATCCTGAATCGAATCGTTAATTTCATGATTCGACAATTTTTCCAGCATTTGTATCATTGCTGCGCTATCCAACTTTGCGCCGCCGTGGGCGATGCATGCATTGAACATTTGCTGAACGGCGGCCGTATTGGGCAAACTGATGCCCAACGTGCGCGCATTGGAGAGTGCCAGGTTCAAATCCTTCTGATGCAGTTCTATGCGGAATCCCGGCTCGAACGCGCGCTTGATCATACGCTCGCCGTGAACTTCCAGGATGCGCGATGAAGCAAACCCACCCATCAGCGCCTGGCGCACCCTGGCAGGATCGGCGCCGGCCTTGGACGCAAACAGCAGGCCCTCGCCAACAGCCTCGATAGTAAGCGCAGCGATGATCTGGTTGGCAATCTTGCAGACCTGACCTGCGCCATTCTCACCGATCAGCGTTATTGTTTTTCCCAGTAATTGGAGAACAGGCCTGACCCTCTCGAATACCGGTTCCGTTGCGCCCACCATAATGGTAAGGGTTGCATTCATTGCGCCTATATCGCCACCGGACACGGGCGCATCCACATAGTCACAACCGAGCTTATTGATATCAGCGGCAAATATTCTGGTTTCGATGGGAGAGATGGAACTCATGTCCATCACGATCTTGCGTGCAATCGGGCTTTCGCGCTTGGTGCCGCTCAGCTCGCTGCGCAACCCTTCCACCACGCCGTTTTTACCGAAAAGTACCTGTTCCACATCCTGCGTATCAGGCAGCATGGTGATGATAATGTCGGCGCTTTGGGCGACTTCGCTGGGCGAAGAGCAAGCCTTGCCCCCCAGCTTGGGCAATTCATCCGGCACGCCACTGCGAGAATGCAGAAACAATGGGTGGCCGCCCTTGATAAGGTGCCCGGCCATGGGCTTTCCCATGATGCCGAGGCCGATGAAACCGATACTTGTCATTTTTTGCTCATCAGCACTTGAAGTCCCGTCGGTTATCTCAGTTATACTTTTGGGCTCGCCTGTCATTCACGGATTTTCGCGGGTGGCGAGGGTTCGCTAGTGTAAACTTTCTCGCGATCCGGGTGCCGAATACGAGAGCGTATTTCTAACGCATGCTCATATTTTTTTGCTAGCGTAGGTGTACATCCAACATTCTTGCCGTTGGAAATAAACGTTGGGGTTCCTTCGTCACCCCAACCTACGAGATAATTTTTTGGGCCGCGTCATTGCTGCGTACGGATGGGGCTTGGGTAACCGAATGATGGGTTGCGCTTTGCTCCACCCATCCTACGAGCAGGCTTTGTCGTTGCCGCGCTTAAATACTAGACGCCGCATTCCAAATGCGCGTGCTCATTTTTTAGCGTCAAAATAAAAAAGAATATTGCCATTTGATAATTACAAGGAAACGGAATGATCCAATTTCAACAAGGCACGCGTAATCCCTGCATTTTTACCTATGTTAATACAAAAGTCGCTCGATACAGTATAAGCGTACTCGCCCGCGTGGGGACCATGGGCGAAAAAAAACGTAATGCTGCCATGATGAGTGCCGGTCTTGAACTGCCGGGGGCGCTGGCATGAGCAAGGAGCCGGTAATCATCATCGGCAGCGGTATTGGCGGTTATACCGTGGCCCGGGAATTTCGCAAGCTGGATGCGGAAACGCCTATCCTGATCATTTCCGCGGATCATGGCGGATTTTACTCCAAGCCGATGCTTTCGAACGCGCTGGCAACGGGGAAGACGCCCGCGTCCATACTGAATGCCAGCGCCGAGAAAATGGCCGCGCAGCTCAAGATGACGATCCGGCCCTATAGCCGGGTGACGGCCATTGACCCATCCGGTAAAACTATAACTTTGGAAGGTGGAGAGAAACTATCCTACAGCCAACTCGTTCTGGCGTTGGGAGCTGATGCAATCCGGCTGCCGCTGGAAGGCGAGGGGACGGCGGACATTCTTTCCGTAAACGATCTCGATGACTACGAGCGTTTGCGGAATGTTCTGGAAGGAAAAAAAGAGGTGACCATCCTGGGCGCGGGCCTGATCGGTTGCGAATTCGCCAATGACCTGACCATGGCGGGTTACCGGGTACGCGTGATCGATATCAGCGCACAACCTCTTGGTCGGCTGCTACCGCAAGCTGGCGGTGCCTTCATGCAACGCAGGCTGGAAGCAGCCGGTGTCGTTTTCCACCTGGGTGCGGCGACTCAATATGTTGAACGTGTACAAGAAAGCCTGCGCCTGACGCTCGCCAATGGAGAAATCATCCAGACGGATATCGTGCTTTCCGCTGTCGGGTTGCGTCCCCGCACTGCGCTGGCTCAAGCAGCCGGTATTGCGGTGAATCGCGGTATCTCGGTCAACCGCTCGCTGCAAACCTGTTATGAGGATATTTATGCTTTGGGCGACTGCGCCGAAGTGGAAGGTAGAGTGCTGCCGTTCGTGATGCCGATCATGCATGCAGCGCGCGGACTCGCGGCAACACTTGCCCAGACCCTGACTCCAGTACGCTACCCTGCCATGCCTGTGCTGGTCAAGACACCAGCCTGTCCTGCCGTGGTGTCACCGCCCAACGCAGGGAAACAGGGAGAGTGGCTGGTAGAGGAAGATGAAAACGGAGTCAAGGCCCTGTTTCAAAGTGTGGAAGGCGAATTGCTGGGATACGCGCTGCTGGGTGTTTCAACCAAGGAAAAGAATGCGCTTGCCGCGCAGTTGCCAGCAGTGATGGAATAACTCCGCCAATGTCGATTCGTCATTCCAAGCTTGACCTGGGATGACGAATCATACTATCTTCATCTCTCGCCGTACTATCAGTAACCCTTCGAACGCATGCATGAAGCATAAGCCGCCTGATACTGCGCGTCGTGCGACTTGGTTTCGTTGAGCCCGTATAGACTTCCTCCCGCCACACCTGTTACCCCGCCGATGGCAGCTCCCTTTCCGGCACCGCTACCTCCACCCGCGATCGCACCGCCCGCAGCGCCTATCGCCGCGCCGATAGCGGCGCCCAGCGCTGCGTTCTTGACCACCTCCTCGGTTTTGCTGGCTACCTGCCCATTCGCATACTTATTGCACGCTTCCATGACGGATTGCGAAGGGTAAGCCGGTTGAGGAGAGTACCCCGCTGGTGGGGGTGGCGGGATAGCGCCCGAAGTGTTCCTGCTTGACTTCGCAACGCGAGTGCTCCGCTGAGGCTCGACCGGCGCCACCTCTTCGGCCAGCTTCGCCGACGTACCCGATTTTGTCGTGTCTTCTACCCCAACGGTTGGAGACGCATCAACTGCCTTTTGAGAATCAGGCACCTCAGTCTTGGAATCTCGTCCTGTGACAAGCAGTGTGGCGGCCACGGTTGCGCCGACCAGCAGTATTCCAATCGTCGCGAATTTCCAATAATTAACGGATTCGTTTGACATCGTAGCTCCTTCTGAAATGTATTGCTTTTGTCATTTATCTTTCCTGCATCTATTCAACCACCGCCTTCTCGCCTACTCAGTGAGACCCGTGCTTGCCGCCTTTCCCGTTTTTATTGCCATCGCCGCTTTTGCCATTGTTGTTCTTATCACTTTTGTCCTTTGCCGTATGCTCATGACCCTTGTGCTTACCTTCTCCACGATTCTGGTCTTTGCCTCCCGCTTCATGCCCGTGATGGTCGTGATTCCTCAAGTCAGAACGCTCCTGCCCCTTCGTTGCCCCGGCAGACCATTGTGCGTTCGAGTTCTCGGTACCCTGCTGACCCATGTGTTCGGACGCCATGCCACCCGACTTTGCATGATGGCCATCATGGTGCCCGCCGCCACCCTCACGCGCTATCGCCGTATTGCCATACGCCAGAACAACACCCACCAACAATACCGACAAACCTTTATGCATGCTCGATCTCCTCTTGTGCTTATTAAACTATTTATGTTGATGACAGCTTTGTCCGGCAATCGGCTCCCACGAATGCGGGAACGTTATCCTCTTCAAACTCATTTTCGGCTCTTTCAATCTTTACTGACTTTGGTACCCCTTACTATTGAACTAAAGTACAACCAGCAGTGCATAAGTAATCAGAGTAGTCCATCTCGATTACCTATTCGCAATAACGCAGATCCGCTTCATTCGTTTACGTCGAATATTTATTTGTGAATTTTTTGTGAAGTTTATGTAACTATACGACAACCGATTGTCTATTGATGCGTTATATCGATTAAGTGCACTTAAATAAGAGCACTAAATTTGTTTTTTGACCGGCGGTTCTTTATCAACTGTGATCCTCATCGAGGAAATGGAGACTTTCATGACAAAAATAAAACTTGCCTGCATTGCTCTTATCATGCTTGGGATGGTTCCCGCCAGTTCAGTTTGGGCAGGAAGAGGCCATGGCCACGGTCACAATAACCACGGCCACCACCGCAATCATCACGGCCATAATCACCATCACAACCATGGAGGGGGTAATGGAGGATATGGACTCGCAATAGGGATGGGATTGTTAGGTTATGGCCTGGGCTATCTGAGTAATAGAGCACCCTCCTATCCACCTCAATATGGCTATCCATCCGCTGGCTACGCGCCGGGTTATGGATATGCCCCCGTTATCGTTCCTCCTGCACCGCCGGTTTATATCCAGCAGAGATGGTGATAAAGAGCACTTGCTGTCCTTGATCAAACACAAGCACTACTGAGGTATGGAGACGTAAATGGGAAAAATGAAATTGATGTGCGCGGCACTTATGCTGCTCGGGTCGGTTCCATTAGCATCGGCGGGCAGAGGGCATGGTCACCATGGCCATCACAATCACGGACACCACCATCACCGCCATGGAGGAGGTCATGGAGGATATGGATTGGCGTTAGGAATGGGATTATTGGGTTATGGCCTGGGCTACTATGGCAACAGGGCGCCTTATTATCCACCTTCGTATGGCTACGGAAATCAATATGGCTATCCTCCTGTCGGGTACGCGCCTAATTACGGATATGCGCAGCCTTATGGGTATGCCCCGGCCGTTGTGGCTCCCCCCGCTCCATCCGTTTACATTCAACAGCAGGAGGTCGTGCAGGTCCAGCCACAAGCTCAAGCTGCCAACTATTGGCACTACTGCCGAAACCCGGAAGGGTATTATCCCTACGTGAAAAAATGCCCGGACGGGTGGCTGCAAGTCGCGCCCGAGCCCAGCCAATAAAAGGTACTGCCAGGATGCGCAAAAAACCTGGATTATTCGCTCTGTTGGCAATATTCTCGCTGGCCGGTTGTACGAGCATACCGACAGGACCGAGCATAATGGCGTTGCCAGGCTCCGGCAGAAGCTTCGAGCAATTTCGCTACGACGATTACTATTGCAGACAATTCGCTAATGAACAAATCGGTGGCATGGGTCCGAATCAGGCATCGATATCCAGTGGAGCAGGTAGCGCCGCGATAGGAGCGGCGCTAGGGGCAGCGGCAGGCGCGGCCTTGGGCGGCGGACGCGGCGCAGCTATCGGGGCCGGTACTGGTCTGGTGGCTGGAGGCCTGGCTGGAACGCGCACCGCCGGGGCCTCGGGATACGCCAGCCAACAGCGCTACGACAATGGCTACATACAATGCATGTATGGAAAAGGCCATCGTGTCCCTGTACAGGGCCAGGTCACCAATGACCCTTATACAAATGGCGGCAACCAATACATGGATACACCTTACCCATCTTATCCCCCCGCCAGAAGCATACGGCGGAGTTCGGTAGTTCCGCCACCGCCTCCGGGCATCCCTCCACCGCCGCCCCCGCGCTAAAGCTGCATTACCCCGGACCAGGGGAAGCTGAACGGACATAACCTCTCATAACAGCTTTGCAACCCCCATTTTCCCGGCAAACCGCCGGGAATTTGCTTTAATGAGGGTATGAAATGCCGCTTCGCTTTTGGCGCACTCTTGTTTTGCTGCTGTATTTTCCCGTCTCAAGGCGGGGAATTCGAAGGATCGCGCCATAAAATGATGGAGGAGGTGCTGGCCACATCCGGCAATTTTCCTCCGAGTTCCAGTGTCATGGCAGCAATGGAAAAAGTGCAGCGCCATCGATTCGTGTCTGCCTGGCTAACTCCTTTTGCCTATCTCAATCGCCCTCTCCCCATCGGCTACGGCCAGACGATTTCGCAGCCCCTCATCGTCGCACGCATGACCGATCTGCTGAAAGTCAAGAAGGATGACAAAGTACTAGAAATCGGCACCGGCTCAGGTTATCAGGCGGCTGTTCTTGCGGAAATAGCCGGCTCGGTTTACACCATTGAAATTATAGAACCGCTGGGAAAACAAGCGGGCGAGCGGTTGAAATCCCTTGGCTACGACAACATAAAAACAAAAGTGGGCGACGGTTACTACGGCTGGCCGGGAGCGGCACCGTTCGACGCAATTATGGTGACGGCTGCCGCAAGCCATGTGCCACCCCCTCTGCTCAAGCAGCTAAAACCGGGCGGACGCATGGTGATCCCGCTCGGTACGCATTTTATGACCCAATATTTGATGCTGGTGGAGAAACAGGCGGACGGGTCGGTGACGACCCACCAAATCGTGCCGGTCAGTTTCGTTCCGCTTGTCGGCGGACATTAGCCGTGAATGCGCCACGCCCACCATTTGTTGCCATCGGGCTGCTCTCTGCTTGCGTGCTGGCGTATGAAGTGTTGCTGACGCGCCTGTTCAGCATCGTGCTGTGGCATCACTTCGCCTATATGATCATTAGCGCGGCAATGCTGGGCTATGGGGCGAGCGGAACGGCGCTAACGTTGCTGAAGAAAAAAATCATTCCACACGTTGGAACAGTCTATGTCATGGCTGCCACTGGGATGGCTTTTCTGATGCCCGCAGCGTTTCTGCTGACGCAACAGGTTCCGTTTAATCCGCTCGAACTGCTGTGGGATAAAACACAGCTAGCCAAGCTGCTCGCCATTTATCTGCTGATGATGCTGCCCTTCTTTTGCGGAGGGTTGGGTATCGGCCTCGTCTTGTGGCACTTCGGCAAAGAAGCAGGCCGCATCTATGCCTTTGATATCCTGGGAGCGGGGGTGGGCAGCCTGGGCGTTATCGGCGTGCTGTTTCTCGTGCCACCGAACAAGGTGCTCATCGTCCTCACGGCGCTGGCCCTGCTGGCTGCCGCTGTCGCCATCATCGAGCTGAAGGTGCGGCCGAAATGGCTGGTGGGCGTGCTTGCTGGATTGGCTTCCCTGGTGGCTATAGTGCTGCCCGGCGACTGGTTGCAAGTGCACATTTCGCCCTATAAGGACCTGAGCCAGACATTGAATATTGCCGGGGCAAAGGTGATCGAACAACGTTCCAGTCCGCTGGGACAAATCACGGTAGTGGAAAACACCCGTATCCCCTTCCGCCATGCGCCGGGGATGAGTCTCAACGCAACGGAAGAACCACCGGCTCAGTTGGGCGTATTCGTGGATGGAGAAGGGCCGTCCGTATTGACGCGGTTTGATGGCAACCTGGCGCCACTGGCCTACCTCGACCAGTTTACGTCAGCACTGCCTTACCATGTGCTGGCACGGCCGCATGTACGGCCACAGGTACTGGTACTGGGCGCAGGCGCCGGCAGCGACGTGTTGCAGGCACTCTACTTCCGCGCAGCGTCTGTCGATGCGGTAGAACTCGATCGCAACGTCATCGATCTGGTTCGGCAACGCTTCCATGACTTTGCCGGTGATCTTTATGCCCAGCCTGGGGTACACGTGCACGAAGGCGAGGCGCGCGGTTTCGCCAACGCCAGCCGGGAACACTACGACCTTGTGCAGGTGGCATTGCTGGATTCATTTGGTGTCGCCTCGGCAGGACTTTACGGCCTGAGCGAAAGCTATATCTACACGGTGGAGGCACTTCAGACCTACCTGAACCGCCTCAGACCCGGCGGCTTATTGGCGGTTACGCGCTGGCTGACCCTGCCGCCGCGCGATGCACTGAAGCTGTTTGCCACAGCAACGCTCGCTTTGGAGCGGAACGGCGTGCCCGATCCTGGCAAGCGACTGGTGATGATACGCGGCTGGAAAACCGTTACCTTGCTGGTGAAAAACAGCGATTTCACAGCGAGTGAAATCGAGGTGATCAAGGAATTCAGCCGCAAGCGTTCTTTCGACGTAGCCTACTATCCGGGAATGCACGCCGACGAGGCAAACCGTTACAACATTTTGGTGCAACCCTATTTCTTCGAGGGCGCTGTCGCACTGCTCGGCCCGCAGCGGCAGAACTTCATAGACCGATATAAATTCTATATCGAACCGGCAACTGATGACCGGCCTTTTTTTTTCCATTTCTTCAAGTGGGAAGCTGCCGCTGAATTATTCGCTCTGCGCGAGCAGGGCGGCATGCCGCTTCTCGACTGGAGTTATCCGCTTCTGGTGGCGGCTCTGGTACAGGCATTTGTCGTCAGCGTTCTGCTGATCCTGGTGCCGCTGGCGATATCGCGATGCAGGCATACATTGCCCAACGGGCGGGTAGCCCTGTACTTCCTCGCCATCGGCCTGGCTTTCATGTTCATCGAGATCGCCTTCATCCAGAAATTTGTGCTGTTTCTGGCTCACCCGCTATATGCCGTGGCGGTCGTGCTATGCGCGTTCCTGGTTTTCGCGGCGGTGGGAAGCTGGCTTGCCGGACGGTGGCAGAAGCGGGTGACGGGCACCAACCATCTAATCGTGGCTGTAATGGCCATGACCGCGTTATCGCTACTCTATCTCGCTATCCTGCCGGGCCTGTTCCAGGCGCTCATCCATTTACCGGACATGGCGAAGATAGCGATTTCGGTGTTGCTGATCGCGCCGCTGGCGGTATGCATGGGAATGCCTTTTCCCACGGGTATGATGCGACTGGCAGCCACCACCCAGGACGCCATTCCGTGGGCGTGGGCGATCAATGGTTTTGCCTCGGTGGTAGGGGCCGTCCTCGCGACCTTGCTGGCTATTCACCTTGGTTTTACCGTGGTGATTCTGTTGGCTGTCGTGATCTACGGCTTGGCCGCTGTTGCGCTGCGGGGGTTTTCTTGAGCGAGCGATTCATCCCTTTGAGCGAGATCCGGGAGACACAGTTGAGCAGGGTAGGGGATATTGGGTTGTTACGAACCCTGCTCAGCCTGGAAGGCTAAGCAGGGCAGGGTAAGGAACTATCTTCTGTTATCTCGAAATCGGAAGCCCGGATACCTGCTGATTATAAGTGGATCATGAGCGGTCCGAACGCTCGACCCGCGAATCAAGATTTTTCGGTGAATAAGATGCAATATCACAACATAACCAGCAATGCCTTCAAAGCGTTAACCGGTTATCGTTATCGCAAGTTGTCGTATGTTTTTTCCGGTCATTTCCTTGCCAATACGACAGATGCCCTGCGAGAGAATTAGCGTGACCTGATATTCCCGTTTTCGTCCGAAATAACGACGTCTACCCGACGATTCAATTGTCGGCCTGCCTGGGTGTCGTTACCGGCGACTGGAAAGCTTTTCCCATAACCGCGCGTAGTGATGCGAGTGGAATCGATGCCCATATTCATCAAGGTATCGCGGACTGCATTGGCGCGCCTTTCAGAAAGCTGCTGATTGTAGTTCTCGCTCCCAGTGCTGTCTGTGAACCCCTCGACAGCAACGTTGCGCTGGGGATTCTGTTTGAGAACGTCAGCAAGTTTTTGCAACTCGCGAACGCCACCCGATTTGAGCTCCGCACGATTAGTATCGAACAGCACATCGCCGAGAGTAATGACCGTACCCCGGTCTGATTTTTTTGCATTCAGTTCTTTAAGCTGCGATTCAAGCGTGCTTGCCCGCATTTCAGCACTCTGTGCCTGCTGCTGAGCCTTTTCCGCTTCTTCTGTTCTTGCAGAAAGACGAATTTTATTGCGTTCGGCATCGGCGGCGGACACATCTGCTTCAGCGGCTTTGCGCTTTGCTGTTTCCTGCGCTATCGAAACTTGCTGTTGTGCCAGATAAGCCAGATGATCCACTTTGGCAGCATCTTTTCCTTTCTTCCAGGCATTGTCGGCTTGTGCCAACGTGTCGCCTGCCTGCTTCAGTTCCAAAGGCGCGAGATTTGTAACTTCAGGGTCGCCCTGCGCACTGCGATAGCTACTGTGGGCGCTATCCAGAAGTGCATTTGGTGTCGAGCCGCAGCCCGCCAGCGCTGCGATAACCATAAACGGGATGGTTAAATAGCCATTTTTCTTCATGAGCGTATCTCCTCCAGGTAATTACTTTAATTTGCGGTTCATTTCGTTTTGTAGCGTTTGATCGCTTTCCTTCAATGCGTCTGCTGCTCGCTGTGCTTTCGCCGCGCGCGCTTTAGCGCTCGCTAATTGCGCATTTGTTTGTGCGTTTTCACCTAACCTTATGGCACGTTTGTAGTCATCGTCCATCGCTGCCTTTTCTGCATCCTCCAGGTTTTCCTGGGCGGTTTTCAATTCCACCGGCGCAAATTCCGGCGCCCCGGCGCTTACCGCGTCGGCAACTGCAGTTTTCGCAACTGCAAGCTGAGCCGCCGTATCTCTCTTTTCCGTGGTTGCGCAACCTGCTGCGAATACAACGGCAAGAACCATTACACTCATCATTTGATAGCATTTATATCTCGAAAAGTCTTTCATCGCCCACCTCCCCAAAGATCAATAGAATCTAATTAACAGGACTACTGATGAGTTTATGGGGAAAGTTTTAAATAATCGGTCTGTTAGCGCACGTAAGCGATGGTAGACGTCGCATATGAGCCAGACGATTAAATGGGTCGGCATGCCTGATTAGCGAAAATGACCTTTTTCTTCTCCACAATTGCTGTGGATAAGTTTGTGGGTAACCTCTGGACACGAGGGGTAAGTCATCTTTCTGTAACGCTATTTACCCAGTTGACCTTTTTTTAAACTAAAAAAATGCGATAGCATTATCAGGTACTTAGATGGAAAGCCAACGTTCATGCCACTTTCCACGGAGTTATTGTGGGCATTTGTGTGGATTGCGTTACAGATGTGGATTACTGCCAAATGTCAATAGTCTTTGTTGATAGTACTTTCGGATTTCGGTAGATATAGGAGCAATGGGAATATGATCAACATTCAGGCTACCCGGGCCTCCGCGACTGCCAGAATCATGCGACACGTGTGGGCCAAGATGTGGGAATTTGGGGCGTACTCTTCCTACTGAATCACGCGTGGATGGCCGCCTCTCTTCAATGCGTAAATGGCCTCTTCCCCGCTTCCTACGGTAATATCAGCCGGACAGAAGAAATATCTGGAAAGCGCCCGTTGCGCATAGTGCTGTGATACATCTTCGAGTTCCTCCCATTTTGATACCCGTGCCCGTACCCACGTCTTGTCGTCACGGGCTATGGCGTATAGCCTTTTTGCGGTACCCCGCAATTTAAATATCAACACTTCCGCTTTCACGTTCTCTCCAGCACCATCGAGCGCACACTGCATGCCCTCGTAGCTTATGTTTGTCGCGCCTTGGGGAGATTTGATTACCAACGTGTAGCGCACAATATTGTCTTTTCCCACCACGATGGAAGGAGCGTCAATATAGTGAAGGTTATCGCTGGCAGGACCAGCGTCAAAAGGCAGCAGATTCTCAACTTCAGGGTAGGCGGGCAGTTGCACCTGCAGCTCAGTCCAGCTTTTGCCGCCGTCAAATTCACTATCGAATCCCTTCAACGCCTTCTGGGTAGCGCACGCCGCGAGCGGCAGGAAGCATAGCAACAACAAAATTCTTTTCATGATAACGTCTTAAAGACACTGCGAAACATTGTTCAAACTTCTGTTGCAGATTTTGAGAATGAGGAGGATTAATCGACGCCTTTGCTTCAGGGATTGGAATACATAGGCTCAACTTCAGGATACTCGCTCGCGATTGGTCGGCAGAACGGATCAAGGAAGAGATTTAGAACGAGGAGAAGGACGCTTCTGCTTTATTGGCCTTATTGACCACCAGAGAACCGCTTGTTGACTACAGGTACCAGGTTTGTCCGAATCGGCAAGCCAAACAAATAAGGGCTTGCAGCGATTCAAGCACTTTTCATTTTAAAACCGGGTTGCTATCGCCGGTTAATCTCGATACACCGAGCATCAGAAAATCGGCGATATCTTTCACTCTTTTCTGTCACTCGATCTGTTCAGCACAAGAGCGAGTCAGATAGCGGGTGTCGGTTTCTTTTTAGGTTTCTTTGCTTCTTTGTTTTTCCTTTGCTGACCTTTTGCCATGATGCTCTCCTTGCATTGATGATGCTCACATAGTGATAAACGCAACCACTCGATAGCTAACGGTTCCTACTTGGATCGTTATTACTTTGCCGCAGTTGACCACAGTTTTCAAGTCTGGCTTGAACCATTTTATACTTACTTGGCGTTGCTGCCGGTTGAATATTGACTGTTGCCAGCACTTGGCACGTAGAATCAGTGTGTTGGAATAAAAAGCACTGAATTTATCGCGCCTGGCTGAACTGCTCGCGCAGGCTTTCCACCGCATTGGGCTCACCGCGAACCCGAAAGTAGGTACCCTCGTTGTCTGAGTGCTCCTCCAGCACCTGACAACTTGCGTAGATTTCCCCGCGTAGTTGCTGTGCCGACCAGGGAAGAAAAAGCTCGGCCTCAACCAGATCCTGCTGGAAAAACGCGATGATCGTCTGGCGGAGCTTCGCGACATCGTCAGGGCGGCGTGCGCTCATTACAACGCAATCCGGGTACTGTGTCCGTAGGGCCGCTTCACGTTCAGCTTGCGCCGCTGCATCCCCGACGTGGTCGATCTTGTTGAAGACGCGAATGCGCGGCACGACATTCGCACCGATCTCCTCAAGCACGCTATCTGTGACCTCAAGCTGGCGCTCAAACCCGGGGTCGCTGGCATCAATGACGTGAAGCAGCAGAGACGCGTCCAGCGCTTCGTCCAGCGTTGACTTGAACGAGGCGACGAGCCCGTGCGGCAAGTTCTTTATGAAACCGACCGTGTCACTGACGAGCACGCGTGGCATGCTCTCCGGGTAGAGGGCACGCACGGTGGTATCAAGCGTAGCAAAGAGTTTATTCGCGACCAGCACCTCGCTTCCCGTGAGAGCCCGCATCAAAGTGGACTTGCCGGCATTTGTATAACCGACGAGCGCCACGCCAGCGAACCCTTGACGCTTTTGCCGCCGGACACGCTGCGTCTTGCGCTCGACATCCATCGCGGCGATTTCCTGTTGAAGTTCGGCGATGCGGTCACGGATTTTGCGTCGATCCAATTCAGTATGCGACTCACCGCCTCCACGGCCACCCACGCCGCTGCGCTGCCGCCCTTGCGGCCCAGCAAGCTTCGCCGCCTCGCGCAAGCGCGGCGCCATGTACCCGAGGCGCGCGATCTCCACCTGAGCCTGCGCAGCGCGAGAGCGGGCGTTGCGATGAAAAATTTCGAGGATGACCATAGTGCGGTCCATTACCTCGCAGCCGACCTCCTTTTCAAGGTTGCGCGCCTGCGATGGTGAGATCTCGTGGTCGACCAGGATGACATCGATATCCCGACTATCAGAGGTAGCGGCTATTTCTTCGAACTCGGCGGATTCGTTGTTCACGAAGTTGCGTATCTCCTGCCGCTTACCGGCACCAAGATATCCTGTGACGTCGAAACTCGATCGCTTCTGCACGAACGTGCGGACGACCTCATACCCCAGTGTTCTTGCGAGCTCACGCAACTCGCTCAGCGACGCCTCGAACTCGCTATCGCTCACGCTCGGCAGTTGTACAGCCGCCACGACGGCGTACCTGGATTTCTCTTCAACTTCTTTTTGCATTAGGAGATTGCATATCCTGAGTGGGCGAATTCGGATAGTACCTGCAAATGCGATAGTCGCCGGTGCTGAGTATGCAATTTACAACCGTGCTTGTTGTTGGCGGTTGAAAATTAATGGAATGAATGCTCGCTACTCTAAACGGCTTGTTGCCGTCGGTTGCATATTGATTATCTGCACCGGTTGAGCTCTGACCAAACGATTTCATCCTGATATTTTATTTTCTATTAGTTCGATCATGGCCAGTTGTCGACCGGCAAGCAGTTCAAAATTTAATCAATTCTTATCCGGCGCCAGTATCGCTGGAATGCACTCAGACTGAGCCCCTAGCCGCCAATAAATTGTTGGTATATTGAAAAACGTAAGAGATTAACTCATGCAATAGCAAGGCTTTTACGCTAACATTCACACTCTTGAAGCAGCCACGTCCGTCTGGACAAATGCTTTCCACGATTTTCCGCTGACGACTCGATCATAAGAGGGACAGATCGTGTTTCTCCACGCCTCGCCTAGAGCAATCCCAGTTGCTCTTTTTTGCCTTCACTGGCCTTGGGTGGCCGGCCCGCCTTGCCGCGTGTGGCACGCTGGTTGAGCGTGGATTCAATCTCTTTCTGAAAACGCTCAGCCCCGAGCACAAAGTTCCCGTTGGTGGAATCCCGAATCTGGCTGAGCACGTCTGCGTCCAGATCCGTCTTGAACAGGTCGCGGTAGGCTATGCGACGCTGGGTGTTACTTTGCGCAAGGCAGAGATATTGATCATGAGGTCGAATGAGACGGTTCGGTATGCCCTCGGCATTCGTTATGTAACTCGACCAGCGATAGTCGCGGGGATGCCGTACCATACCCGCGCGCACCGGGTTGAGTTCGATGTAGCGGTAGCAGGCAAGTAAATAATCCTCGGCCTGAATGAGGCAGGAGCGAAAGCGTCCTTCCCAGAGGGTACCGCTGCGCCGATGGGTGCGGTTGACATACTGCACGTAACGCTGGCCCAGGTGTTTCATGAGCAGGCTCGCACTGTCCGCCTTTTCAGGTGTCAAGAGCAGATGGACGTGGTTGGTCATGAGCACGTAGGCATGCACGACGCAGCCGAAGCGGGTAGCGTTCTCCGCCAGGTAACGCAGATAGAAGAAGTAATCATCTTCGGAATAAAAGCAGACTGCACGGTTGTTACCTCGCTGGATAATGTGCCATGGAATACCAGGAAGACTCAGGCGGGGGCGGCGCGGCATTGGGCCTTTGAGGTTAATGTCTAGACACGCGCATCATATCAGAAAAATAATCGTGGTCTGTCCCCTATTGTTATCCTTTCGCGTCGTGTGACCACAGAAGGGGCATGGATGCAGGTAAAACAACCAGCGTGGGCGGAGATGCCTGTGCTTGATGTGCGTGCTTTATCGCATGCGACCCTCGCAAAGCTTGCTGCTGCTTACGACACGCTGTGCAGCAAGGAATTGCAAGCCCTCGCAAAGCTGGATGGTGATCCTGTGCGTGCCGAAATAGACGCAGTACTTTCCGCTGCGCTGAATCTGCGTGACTTGAAACCCTTGCGACAATTGCTGGCACGCGAACCGGGACTTACCGGCATAGGCATCTCACAAAAGTCGGGCCAATCTGCTTTGTTCCCAGATGAAAAACTCAATGTGGTTACAGAGACGCAGTTGCGCTTGATTTGAGCGGCAATGGTTCAATAACAATTCATTGGACTTCTCCCGATTTGTAGACACGTTCCGAATTTCTGCTTTAAAACAAGTTGAAGTTCGCCTATGTGTCGGTTTGCGACTTTCGCCACAGGCAAAAACGTGCCAGTTCCGGACCTTCACTGATCGCTAGGCAAAGTCTGTTTATGCTGGCAAAGCGGCCATCTGTTCTCAACTACCTGAGCGGTAAATCTAGCCTCAACCCATTATTCTTCTAGCTGTGTTGTTTTTAATGAAATTTGCTCTATTGTTACAAAATGCATTCATAGAATCCTGACCTATGGCCACGGAGTACACCCGAAAGGAAAAATCTCTGCTCAGGCAGGTTGCGCGCGAAGCTTGGGGAATCGGAGTTGACTGGTGAACTTGAGAAACTCTTCGAAAGTTTCTGTACCTGGGTTGACAATGGCATCAGTGCATTCGAAAAGGAGCATAATACATTTGTCATCGGTCTCCTTTTTCATAACGTAATAATCGGACCGGTGGCTTAGCATGATGTTAATAATCATTAAGATAGGATCCCATGATAGCCGTTTCTATATTAGTAAATGTCCGGGCCCATGGGTCTCTTGATTAACTGTTGGGCTGCAGGCTAGCCATTGGCTTGTAGAGCTGGTTTAGGGTTTAGGAAGAGATAAAGACATGGACGTTCGAAATATACAGCATGCGACTTCAGATACAGACCATGTTCGGTTAAGTGAATTGTTGAAATCAGAGGACTGGCCGACTCCTAAGTGGTACGTTGGGAACAAGGCAAGGAAGATTCAAACGTATGAAGAACATTTTACTTTCCAGTTGCGAGCCAGATACCTTGAACTCGAAAATGACTTCCGTACTGTCTTAGGTAATTCCCCTGATGTTGTAGACTTTATAACTGCGGCACGCATCTCAGACATACTGCGCTCAGCTAGGGAGTGCCTCGAACAAGAAACCACAGAGTTATTGACGGTTTCCAGTTCATTAGATCTCGTCGAGAGGTATATGGTCTGGTTGTATCCGCCGTGGGCAGGAAAGGCTCGGATCACCGGGATATTACTGAGACTTGAATCGCTATCCTTCAATGGACGGGATTTTCTTATCAAGAAGTTAACTGAATTATCTGAATCTGATAAAGAAGCTTATCCTGGACAACTTCGCTCAGTGCTGGATGAGACAATTGGATTAATCAATGCTCAAGTCATTCAAGATCGTATCGGCAGAGGTTTGCAGATAAATCGCCTCAAGGCTCTGAGGCTCTGGGGGTCGGGCATCCTTTTGATATTCTTTACTGTTTCTCCACTTGCGACAAATTTCAAAAATATTGGTGGTTGGCCTTCTCAACTGATCTTCGGCCAATCAGCGGAGTTGTCCACATGGATGAACGCTTTTGCCATGATGACACTGGGTGCGCTTGGGGGATTCCTCAGCGGACTTCTTCAAGCTCAAAGTACGCAAGTGACCTTGACAGAGTATCTTGAAAACATGCTCAAGTTGCAGCTCAGACCATTAATAGGTGCTCTAGTAGCCTTAATTTTGTATACGTTTCTATCTTGGCAAGTGTTGCCTGGAATTACCATTGTGAATGCTGGTTCTTATTTTGTTCTTGCGTTTCTATCAGGATTCTCCGAGCGATACTTCCTACGGTTGCTAAAGACTGAGTCTCAAGAATCAAGTGAGGAGAACAAAACGCCAAAACAAACAAATTTAACTGGTTCGTGATTCACCGATCATCGATCTAAGCATGCCCCCCAATCAAGCGCTGCAGCCGATTGCTTACAGCCTACGCTTCTACGCCACTCCGGCTTCCAGCAACGCTGAGCGCCAGCATTGAAGCTGTAGAAAAAGTTCTGCGCCCCTCGGAAATGCTGAGTGTGATGGACCGCTTCTTGCTGCTGAACGGACCTTCGGCGAGCAGGCCATGACTGGCTGAAACGTGTTGGTGCAGCTATTTCGTGAGCGGTAACACAAGGTAAGCGCTACTTATCAACAAGCCTACTATAGGGCTACTAGATTAAAACAACAAGGACCTGCATTTCTGCAAGTCCTTGTTTTATTTGGTGGGTCGTGAGCGGCTCGAACGCTCGACCTACGGATTAAGAGTCCGCTGCTCTACCAGCTGAGCTAACGACCCGGAATTTCTAAGTAACCTTGGATGGCACAAGAAATACAACTTATCTTTGTGTACCGACTTCGGCGATGCAATGCTACCACATCCATCGATAAATTCGAATGGGGAACACGACGAGCGTCAGTGTAATGCTACGCGACAAGAAGCTTTTTATGCGACCAGGCGAGTAGCTCGACTTTCAAAAATCACCTATGTAAATCGTTCATGAGGATTGGCTGCCCGCCATGCACTCATCCAATAAGGCAAGCATACGTTGCCAGTGCGAACCTTTCCAGAAAACGCGCTGGCAAGTATCGCACGTGCTGAAGTAATCGAAATGCTCGCGTATAAAGGGTGGAATACGCATCAGCACTTCTGTTTTGTCAATGGAATGCAATGGCGTGTTGCATTCCAGGCATAGCGTAAACGGCCGCACACTTCGCGCGAGATCCAGCCGGTCGAATATTTCGCACAACTGCTGCGCTGGTTTTAATGCGTGCACGTAACACCCGTGCATGATCGTGCGGCGCTTGAGCAGTTCGCGGTCACGCGTAAGCAGAATGCGCCCATCGCGCGCGACGATGGCCTCTATTTTGCTATCCTGGAAGTTGTTATCGTAAAGCGTATCGAAGCCTGCCATGCGCAGTAACCGGGCGAGCCCGCCCATGTGGGCATCCGCAATAAAGTGCGTCGTGCGTAAGGGTTGCTCGCGCAGTCGCAACATGGGGGTGATGTCGAGCATCTCGAACTTGGGAAAGATGGCGACCCGGTCGCCGTCTTTCAATAGCCGCTCGAACCCTACCGATTCTCCATTGACCAGCACCAATTCAACCTCGGTATGGGGCACGCCGAGCGCTTCGATCATATGCTTGGCTGTCGCCGCTCGGGCGCAAGGGCAAGCAAATTCGCGCTTGCGCCGTTCGGGCGCGAGAAAATCGTTCAGTTCCTCGTAGAACCGGAATGTTGCGGTGACCATCCGGAAAGTATTGCACTTTTCGGCAAAAAGCGCATGTCGACGTCTATGATGAGGCGAATAGCAAACTTGCCGGTGTAGAGTTTTCCGCAAACTTTGCTGGTGAGCGACTCTGCCTGATGTTAATGCTGCCGGCCCGGATACTTGCCGGTGAGTACCCACGCGTCGATAACGGGTCGCAATAACGTGCTTACATATTCGATACGCACGCCCATTTTGTCGGGTGCGGTAATAATCGCGTGAGCACGCTTGCCAGGCTCCGAGCGCAGAAGCGCATCAATGCCGATACCTTGCTGCTTTAATTCTTCTATCCTACCTTCTATATCTGATTCCCAAATGCCAAAGTAGAGAATTTGCCCAGTATTTTTTTCCGAGAATATTCCATTACCATTGGCTTGAAGCAGTTCCACATAGGGTGGTCGGTTCCGGGAGTACACCGCGGCCACTTTTATGGTTTCCGCCTGCTGCGTTTCCGGATTCTCGATATACAGGACACTCTCTGCGGGTTCGGTAAATTTCACGTCCAGCACTTTCGAGTAGTGCTCAGCGGCTTCCTGATAATCACGAGCGACTATGCCGATATGGTAGTAGATGTGCTCCAACATATTTTTTGCCTCATTTTTATCAAGAATGGTCGTTATTCTTATCTGGCAGGGATAGAAAACAGCAATTCGATAGCGTATTCCCTTGCTTCACTATGTTTTGTAGGTCATTCAGGCCAGCGCGTCAAGAAAGCCTTAAATTTGCTTATCGATAATTTCAAATCGCTTGATGCTGGAGCTCAATGCTCATCGGTATGGCAATAGGGGTACCTTTGAGCCTCGGTATATTGTAAAGTGCGATCCAGATTACTAACCGCCAGCCCATGACTTCTGCCGATCCCACCACCATCTTCACCCGCTCCTGGTCGCTCTACGACTTGCTCACCGAACACAACTATATGTTTCACCATGAGATATATAGCGGTATCGCCGATCTTCTGGGGTTGCGAAACGATAAGGGCAATTATCGCCTGCTGGATCTGGGCTGCGGCAACGCACGCTATCTGGCACCCTGCCTGAAGCGATCACCTCCGGCGTTGTATGAAGGGGTGGATTTGTCCGAAGCGGCGCTGGCCGAGGCGCGCGAGCACCTTACGGGATTGACAGGTCAGGTCATTTTGACCCATGGAGATCTTCTGGAAGCGGTAGAGTCGACAGAAAAAACTTGGGACATCCTCTTCACTGGATTTGCGATTCATCACTTGATGCCCGATGAGAAAGCACGTTTTTTCCACGCGGCCGGGCGCTGCCTTTCGGAAAACGGCTGGCTGATCCTGGTGGATGTCGTACGCGAGGAAAATCAGGACCGGGAAAGCTATCTGGACGGCTATCTGAAATTCATGCGCGAGAAATGGACGCACGTGCCACAGGATCAGTTGGAAGAAGCCTGTACGCATGTCCATGACCACGACTACCCCGAATGTCTTTCGACCTTGCAGGAAATGGCCGGTACAGCGGGTTTGAACTCCACTCGATTGATCAACCGCCACGCGCAGCATTACACGATCCTGTTCTCACGATCTGCTCCAACCAAAGGCTGAGGTCTTTTCTCCCACCGCCATGCTCCAGAAACTGACCTTTCTATTCCCGGTCTGGATGATTCTCTCCGGGGCAATCGCCCTGTGCTGGCCGGAGTGGTTGGTGGCCATGAATCAGGGGTCGATAATGGTCCTGGTCCTTGCCTTCATCATGCTGTGTATGGGGCTGACGCTGACCCTTGAGGATTTTCGCAGGATCGCCCGCATGCCAAGGGCAGTGGCAATCGGTTTTGCGGCCCAGTATACAATCATGCCTTTGTTGGGCTGGGGAGTGGCCAATGCACTGAACCTGCCGCCGCACTTTGCCGTAGGCTTGATCCTGGTGGGCTGCTGCCCCGGTGGTACGGCTTCAAATCTGGTGAGCTATATCGCAGATGCGGATGTAGCACTTTCAGTGGTAATGACGGTCTGCTCCACTTTGGCTGCTATCGTCTTCACACCGTTGCTGACCAAATTCCTTGCGGGAACCATGGTCCCGGTGGATACCTGGCTATTGTTCAAGCAAACCCTGCAAGTCGTGATTATCCCTGTCGTGCTGGGTATCCTGCTCAACCGCTACGTTCCGCGCCTGGTCATGCGCGTGATGCCGGCGGCACCGCTGTTGTCGGTGATAGGAGTGTGCTTCATCTGTGCTGTGGTGTTTGCAGCCAATGCGGAAGCCATACTAAACCATGGCCTTGAACTGATTCTCGCCGTTGCGCTGCTACATGGCGGGGGTTTCCTGCTTGGCTACAATTTCGCCTGGTTGCTGGGCTGCGAGCGCCAAACCGCCCGCACAATTTCCATTGAGGTCGGTATGCAAAACTCGGGGCTTGCCATTGTGCTGGCCAAGCAGGCCTTCCCGTTGCTGCCACTGGCGCCTGTTGTCGGTGCTATTTCAGCGGTAATGCATTCTTTGCTGGGTAGTCTGCTGGCAGTGTTGTGGCGCACGCGCTCATTGGAGCTCAAGACCGAGCTAATCCAGGCTGCTTCTGTACCGGATCGAAGTAATATTTAGTGCACCCGCCACTTCGGTATTCTTGCATGAGCCAAGCGGCCGCTTTTGCGGGAATGCGACGCCGCCACACGATAATCGTTAACGCCTTGGATTTGCAAGGTCGCGTTGCCAGTTTTTACACTTTTGGATGAAGAGGTAACCCAGCGATAGATCGTCTCACTGCTAACGCGTATCCTGATATCGTCCGGATATCCCATCTTCAGCCAGGCAGCGCTCGCTGAAATCCCAGCTTAGCTATTAATGCTCGGTCTCGCCATCCAATCCGTGCATAACGCTACCCAATACGCCGGCCATGGTTTCCTTGCCGTTCGCCACTAGCTCAAGCTGCTCATTATTTGGAGTTGGAACATCTATCATTGCCAGCGTTTCGTCCAATGGCAACTTCCCATAACGCATCTGATAGTGTGCGACATTCATTGCAAGTAATCTGGCACATTCCGCCAGTTCGGCCTTATTCGCAATATTCATTAATCTATCGACGTGAGCTATATGGTGCTCAAGCTTTTTCAGGTAGGGCATAGTATTTTTCTTGTGAAGGTTAATTGAGGACGAAAAAAAGGCCCACGCGGGAGACGTGGACCTGTAAGTGAGCGAGGCCACCATCTAAAATGGCGGCCTCAGGTAAGTGTACGCAGGCGCGATTTATTTGAACCGAGGAATAGAGGGGTGATTGCCGCTTTGATCTTCAGTTCTGAACGTGATCTTCGGTTTTGAGCGCTTCCCGACAGCAAGTAGCTCGCACCATCATGCGTCCGCCAGGAGGGCATTCCTGCGCACGCGCCAAGGCTGATAATGCTGTTATTGTCTCTGTCCGCTTACCGTTCTCGGTTCGATCGAGGCTGACCCCATCGAAACATGCGCCCCATGGATTTGTAGGCTGATCTGGCAGCCCTTGTCAGGCGCTAATTACTGAAAAGTCCAGTGCGACCAGTCATCGATCAACAAAAATCTCACAATTTGCTTAAATCTTGGCTGGTGATGACCGCCGCACTCAATGCAACAGATTGTCCTGAGCTTTATTTTCCTGCAAGAGATTGGCATTTATCAACAAAAGCTTGCCGCTCAGCTTCGCTTTCGAAAGTGGTGAGCACCGACTGCATTCCTGTGCCGGAACAATTCGTTGAATTTACTTCGGGAGCTCCGCCACCACAGCTAACCAATGCGGCACTAAGGGTAATAATAAATACAATATGTTTGAAACTCATTAAATTTCTTCCTCTTTAAAAATCAATAATATGGCGCGGATTCAAAATCGAGTGCAACAATAGCAGTTGCTTGGTGTAGCTCACAGGCACCCCGAAGGATGCCTTAAAGGACTCCAACTCCCAGCATTTTGCATAGTCGGGGTTGTATCGCTTTACGCCGCTTTCGCCAATCATCTATACGCAGAACCAATTCCGAGCAGTATTGTTTTGGTCCGTCACCCCGCTCGGGAGTTAGAAGTTCCAACATTATCTGTCAGATGCTAACACACTTAAGATGAGCTTCGGCGTCGCAAGATCGGGATACATATTTTTTTCTTTCCATGCCCAGTAGGTTTCTAACGCTAAGCGGCTTAGAGCAGCGGAAACAGAAAATAGCAAGCTCGGCGATTACTGGTCGATACCCTTTAACAGGAGCCCGCACTCGCTTGATATCGCCCTAGCCAAATTGCAGCCCAGCACCGTTTTATAACCAGGATTCTATTGCATCACGTAGCTAATCAAGCCGCCAACACTTGCCGCCGTTAGGTAGCACCAGTAGGTACAAGCCCGCTTTCCTTAAGATAGTTCCGGCTTGATTTGGCAGCCTTGTCAGATGTTAATTACTCAAAGTGCCAAAAGAGACGGTCGGGCTTCAGTTCCAAATCTTCCGTTCGCGCATGCTCGACCAGGTCAAGTCCCAGCAAAAACCCTTTTCGTCCGTTGCTAAAAGTTGAAGTGCCCCCCATCCGGTTGGCATGTCGTTTTGACGCTCTCATTATGCGAATCGAGAGTTGTTTCACGTTATGTTCACTAACGAACAGAGAAAACTTCGGAAAAGGCGATAGCCTTCAGAAGGCTTTCAAGCAGAGGAATTCGCGGACAATGACCGACCAATTTGAACGTACGGCCGTCAAGCTTTCTCAGAGGCCTTTGGGTATTATCGCCCTCTTTATCGTGCTAATTCATGGATTTGCCAGTCTAGTTGTTGGGTTCACCACGAATATCGGAGAGAATAATCAGTCCATATTGGTATGGTTCCTAGTATTGTTTCCGGTAATTGTGTTCTTGGTCTTTGCTTGGCTCGTGAGCTTCCGCCATGTGAATCTGTATCCGCCCGAGGCCTTCCCTGATCCGCGGGTCTTCGCCGATCTTGCTACACTTACTTATGGTCAAGCGAAATTCGACAATCTGAATTTGCAGAAATACTCACAATCTCAATCCGCGGCGCCCCCGCATTCTCTGAGAACGAGTGCAACCGGAAGTCTGTATTGGCTGGGCCACGATCTTATGTGGACTGCGGACATACTCCTTCGGAAGGGCCCCGCAGAACAGGCGCTGATCGGGTTGGCCCAAGCGCGGCACCACCTGGTTCAAGTCGGACTCGGGGAAACCCCAATCGAATATGAGATCGTCGCTTTGAACGAACTGATCAAACTATCTGAGGAGCTTTCGCCCTCCCTTCGGGACAAGTGCGCTAGCCAACTGGGCTCTATCATTGACCGTATCGGAATGGTGGCAGAGGCTGCGCAGGCCAACTTCCAGGTGCCCCCGCACTGGACACGCGTTCGAAGCCAAAAAACCCGGGTTGGTGACTGACTGCCGTTTTATAACGGATCAGGCGAGGGACTGCGGCGGATGGTCTTGATTCACTTTACCGCATTATCGGATTGGGGGAGCGCTCAACCTCCACTCGATGCAATCCAAATACCCTGACACCTCGCAACCGCAACCGGCGTATGTATCTGCCGGCTAACTACTTGCTTCTGATCGCTGCACTGACTGCCTTCCTCCTTTGGTATCAGCGTTGCCGGGAAAAACCAACTAATCGCTAAACAGGTAAGCGTGAACTCCTCCAGCAAACGTGATCCGTAGTCGGTGATCTTTCTCGCGCGTTTGCTCCTGCGACAACCGGCGTTCCTATTATTACCAATCAAATTTACCAATCAAATCTGGCAATCGCTCACAACGATCAATCCTTACATCAAAAACTTATTGTGTGCCTGAATTTTGTGGGGTTAGCTCAGTCTGACCCTATAGAAATACGCTTTGAGGGGAAACCTCAAGATCAGGCCCTGCTGTTTTGCATGGGTAGAAAATTCGGTGAACGGTTAACTTAAGTGTTTTGAAGGATGCTTGATACAAAAGACCATCTAGAGATAGTCTTTTTATCGAATTGAATTTAAAAAATTAGATTTTTACCTGCTGAACATTAATACCGAAGTTAATGACAAATTGCTCAACCTCAGCAACTACATATGTTAAATGGTGGCAGGTATCAACAGAAATCCAAAAGGCATGCGTTTTTGTTGTTTTACCTTTTAAGGCTTCACCGATCATTTCATCGCCCCAACTGAACTTCTCTGATAAATAAAAGCCGGAATTTACTATCTTCTCTGCTAATACAAATAATTGCGAAAACTTATCAGGCTCGGATACAGAGTGACCTCTGGCAATATAAAAATGATCGTCAATGGTATATCTTATTTTTACATTGGCGTTGGGGTTCGGGACTCCTTCGTTGGAATGCGGTCCGCGAATTACATAATCTCCATAAATAACGTTAAATCTTTTAGCTGAGCCGGACTGCCTGACTTTTTTCCAAAGACTCATCTCTTTTCTTCTTATTCTTGCTGTGCTATCTTTTTGAGGGACGGCTTTGTCAATTGTGTTGGGAAGAGTAGATGCTGAGGTGATAAGAAATTTAAAGTCATACTTTCCAAGAAGATTGATAACCCGCTGCGCACTGGAAAAAAGATCATCCACTTTAGAGTGAAATGCATCTCCGAAATCAATTAATACCGCACACTTAGATGGTTGAACGTCTATATCGCTAAGCATGGCTTCAATATTTTCCAGAAATAGATCTGGTTCAAGCGAGTCTTCTATTGCGGTGAGATCAAGACGAAGACAAGTAAGTGGAGCTGCCGAAAAATTAACTCCCAATAATGCAACTTTGTATGATTCAACATCCCACCGGTCATAGCCAATAACAGGAATGGCAATTACCCCTCTGGCTAAAGCCTGGTTAATAATATAAGGAATTACAGCTTCACCAGTTTCGACTGATGCATCCCCAAGCCAATGGTATGCATCAATCATAGCCATTCGACCTGCACAAACTGATCCGATACGACTTAGGGCTTTATCAAGAAAAATCATATTTGGAGAAGAAGTGCCCAAATATTTTGGTCGCTTTTCCTTTTTTGGTATTCTTGGGATATCAAAAAATGGGATGATTTTTTCCCACGTCCTACTAGATAAATTTTTCAATGCCTCTGTTTCTGCATCAAGGGCCTTCAGCATTGGCACATATATAAGATTCATATTAAACCTCAAACATAATATTCTTTTTAAGAAGACTCTTTACCTCGTTTTGCCCCATCAAATCCGAGAGAAGCCCATAATTGCCCTTTTCTCGACGAATTCTCCCTGCAATAATTGCGGGGTGAATTTTTAAATTTTTTGCTAAATTGATAACGTTTTCTTTACTCGGCGAAATAAAAGCATCACTTCGTCTCCATATTGCTCTTGGTATAAAAGCTTCTCGTGCAAGCCTATTAGCTTCGGCCTCTCTTCGGTCTTCGGATTCAGAATCAAGATCGTCCATAAAAGCTTCCTCTTTGCCAACATGCTTCCAGATATGAACCAGCTCGTGCATTAAGGTAAACCAGAAATTGTCAATTCTGTCATATCTTAATGTTAGGCCGATGATGGGAGTCCCATCAATGTCCATCAGCGCGGCCCCATCGAGATGAGTTCCTTTTAAATGTTCTTCTATTACAACAGCAATGCCATGGCGTTCCAAAAATTCGATTGCAAGTACAGGCCCTTGATCAAACCAACTTAGTTGCGCAACTTCTCTTAAAAAAGTGGAGGACAAAAAATTGGGGTTGAAGATGCCAAGTGCACCTTTTTTTCCCCTTGCTAATAAAACAGCCCGAGCGAGCCAAGCATGCAGCGCATATTTGGTAGCTGGAGTGCTAGCATCACCTGAGATATTTCTACGAAATGCGGCAACTCCGAAATTAAATCCTGCCTCCTCTATAAACCCTCTAACAGCCTCTTCGACATCAACTTTTTTACGATTTAAAATATCAGTTAGCCAACCACGTTTGCAAATCTCTTTAACAGGGAAATCTTTCCATTCAACCGTATTAGAGCCCTCTCCGCTAGGTGAGGAGTTAACTCCAACTAGAGTTTCAACAGATATTCCAAGTCCCACAGAGAGCGCTCGAATCATTTGTACGGTCAATGGGCGCTTTCTAGCGAGAACTTCAGAAACTCGACTTTTGGTGCCTAGATATGGCACCAGATCAGCTTGTTTAAACCCTTTTTCTTGCATACGGAAAACGATTGCATCAATTGGGTCCGGCAACTCAACTGGGTATTTTAATCGCTCATACGATTCAATCAGAACGGTCAGAAGTTCCAACTTTTCGCTTACAGATGAACTCAATGATGGGGTCGCTGATACCAAATACTGAACCTCTTGGAGATACTGACGATACTGATCTTCCGTACGTATAACCTTAGTTTCCATAGGTCACTTCATTTCATCCAAATCACAAATAAATGCAACTCCTTGCGGAAATGCAACAATCAATTTCAAAAATAATATTCCACCAGCTACTGCGAACAGGAAATTGCCTTGTCCCTGATACGATACTTTCGGAAATTGCTGAATCACGTCGTTAGGCGAACGCCATTGCGCGCCCATGACTTCTGCCGTCCAGCTCTGTAGCCACTTCATAACTTCAGGCGCATGATGGCTCAATTTGCTGCGTCCTATTAATCTCATATCTCGAAGTTCCATTATTGGTAACAATTCTCGCTGACCCAACTCACTTTGTCAATCCCAATTTGGGAACTTTCTGGCGAAAGGGTACGAATGGTCGACTGTTCCATGACTCGACTACACAAGGTCTATGATAAGGTAGAATTTTCTATCAAATGGACTATTGGCTCCGACGCAGCCGATGCCATGCCCGCGAGCACCCTACATCTTATGAAGATTTAGCCCTCGGATAAGCGATTCGAGAGGAAGGTTGTGGTTGCTACCTTAATATCAGCAACCGGACTATAGGCTTTTGATTGGCACAAAAGCAATGGTCGGTATTATTTCAAAAATGGAGTGGGATGGGTTACGGTGCCGGTGTAGCAACTGCGGTGGCGGAGCTCAACGCAGTTGCTACACGTAATCACTACAATATAGGTTCTTACTTATAATTTTTAGTAAATAAAAGCCGTTTCAAATCAGTGGTGGGATGAGGACACTCGAATAAGCCTTTAAATCCTCATGTACAAACGGTTCTAGAAATCGGGCAAAAAATATGCCCCCAATTATGCCCCCACAACCTTCCCGTAGTTCGTATTCTGCCAAAAAAGAATCCTTTCAGTAACGGAATTTGTAGCACTTCCATTGACACAAAAAGGAAACGGAAAGAAACCGATTAGATTTTTTGCCAGCAAGTTGCTGAAGGCGATCTATACTTAATAAGTTTGTGCAGTAAATCACGCAAAGTAACAGCACCAAAAACGGGAAGCTCAGAAAAACCTATCTCTTAGGAACCAGTCATGACTCTCAGCAAATCGTTAGTTGCAACTGCTCTCATTGTATTTGCCTCTGCTTCGCACGCCAACACGGTTATTAAATTTGACGCGGTGATCGGTCACCCGAATGGTGTTGCTGTTCCAGATGGTTATTATGGATCCGCCTGGCTAGGATGGACAAATTTCCATCTAATAGAGGTTACAAATCCCAGTTGGTCCAATAGCGGTGCGGTACAGGCAAGTGTGTCATTACCCGGTGTAGCGAATACAGATTCCGGTTTGCCCTCCCAGATATACTCCATAGCGCCGTTTACACTAAATTCCGCTTACTTCGCCGCAGATTGGAATGATGGCCTTGAGGTTAACGTCAGAGGCTTATCAGAGGGGTTAATCACTCATAGTAAATCATTCACTATTGATACACAGCACCCCACTCTCATGACATTTGATTGGGAGCATGTTGATACTCTGTTGTTTTCGGCAAGAGGGGGAATTCCGAACAGCACGTTTAGCGGCACCGGGACAGGATTCGCTATGGACAACCTGATTATTAATGGTCCTGTATCAATCACGCCAGAACCCGAAACCTACGCCATGCTCCTGGCTGGTCTCGGTCTTTTAGGATGGAGAATACGCAGCGTTAGAAATTGATCGGCTAATAAACGAAGTGTGTAAATTAACCCGCCTAGAGCGGGTATTTTTTTGTACTTCTACCCAAACTCCCCATAAAGATTCTCCGCTCCATCGGTCTTTAATATCGAAACCTTGGATCGATCTGCCGGACTCATTCCCAGCTCACCTCTAATACGAATTCAAAGCGGATAAGTAGCGCCGCACTGCTATGCCACTGTTCGGTGCAGGAGCAGCAAGTATCTGGGCAGCGTGCTCGACTACACCCCAAACGCCAAGCGCTTTTCTTTTCCTCCGAACCGATACTTGAACCGCCAGTATTTTGAACTGTTCGGCATTACTTCAAGATACATTCCACCACCATCCGTTAGTTTGTACGACCTGGCTCCAGGCTTGGCCTTCCGGGCTGCGACATCGTTTAATTTCATGTCAATTCACCTACTGGGGGCATTTGTTGCCAAATTATGCCCCTTTTGACAGCTTGATTGCAATAGATGGGAATGGATGGCAGGAAACAAAAAACCCGCGTATCTATTTGATTTACGCGGGTTTTTTGAACTAACTTGAACCGCTTAAAACGGGTGATTGGTGGAGACGAGGAGGATCGAACTCCCGACCTTCGCATTGCGAACGCGACGCTCTCCCAGCTGAGCTACGTCCCCATGTATCAAGCGCTATTTTATAACAAAAAACGACAGCAGAATATTTACGTTACCCAGGAAGCGGCAAATGGGCACCCAATACCAGCGAGTACCGCGGTAGGGCGAATGACTTACAAAGAAACTTGACGAAGCTCCGGTCCACTCACACCCAATCCTTCCCAATCAAAAAATCCGTATAAAGCTTATCCTCAGGGCTGCCCGCCGCGGGCTTCCAGTCATAGCGCCATTTCACGATGGGTGGCAACGACATGAGGATGGATTCGGTGCGGCCACCCGATTGTAGCCCGAACAAGGTTCCACGGTCCCATACCAGGTTGAATTCCACATAGCGGCCGCGACGGTATGCCTGGAAGTCGCGTTCGCGTTCGCCGTATGGCATATTCAGGCGACGCTCCAGGAGCGGCACATAGGCAGGTATGAAATGATCGCCGACACTCTTGGTCAGGTTGAAGCAGGCATCGAAATCTGGCTTGCCCAGATCATCGTAGAAGATGCCGCCGATACCGCGGGGCTCCTTGCGGTGCTTCAGGTAAAAATAATCGTCGCACCACTTCTTGAAGCGCGAGTGATAGTCGGCACCGAACGACTGTAGCGCATCTTTACAGGTCTGGTGGAAGTGCATGGCGTCTTCTTCAAAACCGTAGTAGGGCGTCAAATCCATGCCGCCGCCAAACCACCATACCGGCTTGGCGCCTTCCTTGCGCGCTTCCAGGTAACGCACGTTCAAGTGCACGGTAGGCGCGTATGGGTTGCGGGGATGCAACACGATCGACACCCCCATCGCTTCAAAGCTGCGTCCCGATAATTCGGGTCGCGCGGCAGTGGCGGAGGCGGGCAGGCCGCCGCCGAATACGTGCGAGTAGTTCACCCCGCCACGCTCGAACACGTTGCCCTCTTCCATCACGCAACTTAACCCGCCGCCCCCTTCGGGGCGCTCCCATTTGTCACGGTGGAAGCGTTTTCCGTCCACTTTCTCCAGGCGCTCGACAATGCGTTCCTGAAGTCCGGTGAAAAACTCTTTAGCCTGTTGCGTGGTGTCCATACACACTCCCGATACCGCTCTGTTATTTTTCCGGGCAGCCGTGCTCCGTGCCCATGTCTATGGGCTATTTACGGTGATTGATAGCCCGGTAGCCAATGTCGCGCCGCATCTGGCAACCATCGAAATGAATCTGCTCGGCAATTTCGTAGGCTCGGCGCTGGGCCATTTTTACGCTATCCCCGAGTGCGGCAACGCACAACACACGCCCGCCCGCAGTCACGATTTCCTTGCCGTTTTCTGCCCCCGATGCCGTGCCTGAATGGAATACGTGAAAGTCTTTTTCCGGCTCTTCCGTAGACACCAACTCCGCCGGCAGGTCATGGATCACGTCACCTTTACGCGGCGAATCTGGATAGCCATGGGCCGCCAATACCACACCCAGGGCGGTGCGCCGATCCCATTCGGCTTCCACTTTATCGAGCGTTCCATTCAGGGCATGCTCTATCAGCGTTATCAGATTACTTTTCAGGCGCAACATGATGACTTCGGCTTCCGGATCGCCCATGCGGCAATTGAACTCCAGCACCTTGATGCCGCCGTCCGGCGTGATCATCAGTCCGGCATAAAGAAAACCGGTGTACCGTTCGCCTTCCTGCTCCATGCCCTGCATGGCTGCGTGGATCACTTCGCGCATTATCCTGGCATGAAGGGCTGGCGTAATCATGGGTGCGGGAGAATAGGCGCCCATGCCGCCGGTATTTGGCCCCTGGTCGCCTTCTTTCAGCCGCTTGTGATCCTGGCTGGTGGCAAGCGGCAGCACATGGCGCCCATCGGCCATGACAATAAAGCTGACCTCTTCACCTTCCAGATAATCCTCGATCACAACGCGCGCCCCGGCATTGCCCAGCCGGTTTTCGATCATCATCGCATCGACTGCGTCATGGGCCTCTGCGAGCGTCATCGCCACCACGGCACCCTTGCCTGCAGCCAGGCCGTCTGCCTTGATGACGATGGGCGCGCCCTTCTGATCCACATACTGATGGGCCTCGGCAGCGGAACTGAAGGTAGCATAGGCGGCGGTGGGAATACCGTGGCGCTGCATGAAAGCCTTGGAAAAATCCTTGGATGTTTCCAGCCGCGCAGCCTGTTTGGTGGGGCCGAAAATTTTCTGCCCGGCGGCGCGAAAAGCATCCACGATGCCCTCCGCCAGAGGGGCCTCCGGCCCGACGATGGTGAACGCGATGGATTCCTTCTTGGCAAATTCCACTAATTCGGGAATAGCTGTGATGGGAAGATTCTCCAGGCCGTCTTCCATCGCCGTGCCGGCATTACCCGGCGCGACGAAGACCTTTATGGAGCGGCTGATCCGCCATGACTGGAGGAGTCTCCACGCTAAAGCGTGTTCTCTGCCGCCTCCGCCGACTACAAGTAGTTTCATATTTCTAACCTGAATTTGCGAATATTCGCTTTGCGGAATGCCTGTGCTATCCGACTTTGTGCCGGTAGTTTTGATGGGTTGCGCTGCGCTTCACCCATCCTACCCAAGTTGCATACGCATTAAACTGGGAGTGGTGCATATTTACCGAAGAAACGACACTTCGACACATGCTCAATGTCTGAAATGCCGCACGCCGGTCAATACCATTGCCACACCTTGCTCATCCGCGGCAGCAATGACTTCTTCGTCGCGCACGCTGCCGCCGGGCTGGATAACCGCCGTGGCGCCGGCCTGAACGACTACATCCAGCCCATCGCGAAATGGAAAAAACGCGTCCGAGGCCACTACCGAACCAGCAAGCGCGAGCCCCGCATTCTGTGCCTTGATCGACGCAATGCGCGCGCTATCCACCCGGCTCATTTGTCCCGCGCCGACACCCAGCGTCTGGCCGTTGGCGCAAAACACGATGGCGTTGGATTTGACGAATTTAGCCACGCGCCAGGCGAACAGCAGATCCTGCAATTGTTGCGGCGTCGGGTGTGCCTTGGTCACCACTTTCAGTTGCGCGGCCGTGACGTTGAGGTTGTCGGGTGTCTGTACCAGCAGCCCGCCGCCTACGCGCCTGAAGTCGAAAGTGTTGCTGCCGGTCTCGAGCGGCACGGTCAGGACGCGCACGTTCGCTTTTCGGGCGAGTATCTGTTGCGCCTCGCCGGTTAACTGGGGTGCAATGATTACCTCGACAAATTGCTTGATCACCGCCTCAGCCGCCGCGCCGTCCAGTACGCGGTTAAAGGCGATGATGCCACCAAAAGCGGAAGTCGGATCGGTAGCAAGCGCCAGCTTGTAAGCCGCGAGCGGTGTGGTGGCAACGGCTACGCCGCAGGGATTGGCATGCTTGAGAATGACGCAGGCGGGCAGGTCAAATGTCTTGACGCATTCCCATGCGGCATCCGCATCGGCGATGTTGTTATATGACAGCTCCTTGCCCTGCACCTGGGTGTAACTGGCAAGACTGCCGGGAACAGGGACAGGTTCGCGATAAAACGCAGCCTGCTGATGGGGGTTTTCGCCATAGCGCAAATGCTGGCCGATGCTGAAATTGAGATTGAGGCGTTCGGGAAAGGCTTGGCGTTCTCCACCTTCACTTTCGATCGATGTGAGGTAATTGCTGATGGCGCTGTCGTAAGCAGCGGTGTGAGAGAAAGCCTTGCAAGCCAGTTTGAAACGGGAATCCTGCGCAACCGCACAACCGGATGACTTCATTTCCGCCAACAGAGGCGCGTAATCCTCCGGATCGGTGACAATGGTTACGCTTTTATAGTTCTTCGCCGCGGCGCGCACCATGGTAGGGCCGCCGATGTCGATATTTTCAATGGCCTCTTCCAGGCTGCATCCGGGCCGCGCAACGGTCTCGCGGAAAGGGTAAAGATTCACCACCACCAGCTCGATAGCCGGGATTTCCGCCTTTTCCATGGCTGACATGTGCTCGGGCAGGTCTTTCCGCGCCAGAATACCGGCGTGTATTTTTGGATGCAGGGTTTTCACCCGCCCATCGAGCATTTCGGGAAAGCCGGTGTAATCCCCGACTTCGGTAACGGCCAGACCGGCTTCCTTCAGTAATTTGGCGGTGCCACCGGTGGACAGGATAGCTACGCCCAGCTCGCGCAGTTCTCTGGCAAACTCGACAATGCCGGTTTTGTCGGAAACGCTTATCAGTGCTTGTTTAATGGACATTCGAGGTCATTATTGGAATTGAGTATATAGCGCCACTGCTGCGGCGGTTCATGCTTCGGTTACCTGTGCTGCTGTGATGGTGGCGGACGTGAACTATCCTGGCCTATTTGATCTGATACTGCTTCATCTTGTTGCGGAGCGTATTGCGGTTGATACCGAGCAACTCCGAAGCGCGGGTCTGGTTGCCGCCGGCATGCTTCATTACCAGTTCGATCAGCGGCTTCTCCACGCTGCGTATTACCATATCGTGTATGGCGTGCGGCTTTTCGCCGTCCAGATCATTGAAATAATCTTCCACGGCCTTCCGTACGCACCGGGCGATGTCGTTTTCGTTAATAATGCTCATGCGACGAGTTCCTCAGCCTCAACGTAAGTCAACCGCCGCCCATAGCCGGCAAGTCTGGTAAAAAATTCATTCACCGCCGACAACTGCTGGTCAGTGCTTTGCAACTGGTTCATGGCATGACGGAACCCGGCAGAACCGACCAGCCCCTTGGTGTACCAGGAGATATGCTTGCGGGCAATGCGCACGCCGGAATATTCTCCATAGAAGTTATATAGATCATGCAGATGTTGGATGAGCACACGGTGAATCTCGGCGACTTCGGGCAACTGCAGATGCTTGCCGGTTGCCAGATAGTGGTTGATCTCGCGGAAGATCCAGGGCCGCCCCTGGGCGGCACGGCCGATCATGATGGCATCGGCGCCGGTATATTCGAGCACGTGTTTTGCTTTTTCAGGGGTGGTGATGTCACCATTGGCAATGACCGGGATTTTCACCCCGGCCTTTACGGCGGCGATAGTGTCATATTCCGCATGGCCGGTGTAGGCGCAAGCACGGGTGCGTCCATGGATGGCCAGCGCCTGAACCCCGGCGCTCTCGGCAATCTTCGCCACCGCGAGCGCGTTTTTGTGTTGAGTGTCCCAACCGGTACGGATTTTCAGGGTAACGGGAACATTTACCGCGCCGACCACGGCATCAAGGATGCGCCCGACCAGGGGTTGATCCTGCAGCAACGCGGAACCTGCCATGACATTGCAGATTTTCTTGGCGGGGCAGCCCATGTTGATGTCTATGATTTGCGCCCCTTGCGCCACATTGTAGCGGGCAGCTTCAGCCATCATCGCCGGGTCGGCACCCGCAATCTGTACCGAAATCGGGTCCACTTCACCTTCATGATTTGCCCGGCGCCGCGTCTTCTCGGAACCCCACAGCAGCGAATTGCTCGATACCATTTCCGATACCGCCATACCCGCGCCCATGCTCTTGCACAACTGCCGGAAAGGACGATCAGTCACCCCTGCCATGGGTGCCACGATCAGCTTGTTTTTGAGAATGTGAGAACCGATTCGCATGACTTGATTTGACGGCAATGCCGACGGCAAAGCGCACAGAGGAACAAAACAGGTGCAATCTTAACAGGAAATGATCATGACTTCTAAAACCACTGTGCCATCAATGGATAGATGCGGGATTTTACGGGACGATAATTCAGTTAACTGCACCGGCGCTCGCTACAGGCAGCGTCTTCGGGTTTTATCCCGGATGTTTCATAAATTCGCGTGATGATTGCGCAGGATTTTGTTTTGTAGGGGATTTTGTGAAAGAGTGGCGTAGTTATTCATACGCCCAACTGAACGAAATTTTCATACGAAACAAAAGACCAGCGAGGGCGCGCGTCAATTTATGAAACATCCGGGTTATAGTCCGGTTATCCTCTCGCACCGAACATCATACGCCGCGCGACGAATCGCTTGGCTTGCGGCAAACAATCCAGCACGCTCAGCCCGCTGTTCCGCAGGGCGCCCAGCACGAGATCGTCGTTGGAAAAAAGCTTTATCAATGAATCGGTGAATATCCGCCCGATGCTGCTATCCGTCCGGCGCTTATCACGATATCTGGCAAGCATTAACGGCGTGCCTATGTCGGCGGGCGATGCAATAATTTCCTCAGCCAGTTCCCACGCATCGCGCAGCCCCAGGTTGAAACCCTGTCCCGCAACGGGGTGCAGAGTTTGCGCCGCGTTACCGATCAATACGACACGGCAAGCCGTGACGGGCGTGGCGTATTTCAATGCGAGGGAAAAACCGGCCCGCTTGCCGGTTTCGATGAATTTGCCGAGACGGTCGCCGAAATGGCCATGTAGCCGGGCAAGAAAGGCCGCGTCATCCAGTGCAAGAATTTCCTGAGCTGCTGCCGGAGAAACGGTCCACACCAACGCAAAGCGGTCGCCCGAAGGCAGCAGCGCCACCGGGCCATCCGGCGTAAAGCGCTCATAAGCGATGCCGCGCTGAGCACGCACGGGTTCGTTGCCGCTGGCGTTCGTCGTTTGCGAAATTCGTTTTGCGGATCGGCGTAATGCGGCGGCGGGTGATTTCGCTACCGCCGTGGGCGGCATGCTCCCGGAGCGCTCCGTTTTGACCTGTGCAACGATGGCCCACTGCTGGTAATCATGCACGTGCTGGGTTACGCCTTCGATTTGCGCAGTGAGGCGGCCACCGTCCGCAACTGCCAGCAGCCGCGCCGTTACTTTCTTTGTAACGCCATCATGCTGAAATTCAACCTGCCCCAGCCCGGCAGATGTTTCCAGCCGGGTTACCTGTGCCCCTGCCAGGTAGTCGACATTGCAGTTTTTCAACGCCTCATGCATGGCCCGAAACACATCATGGTGACTGACTACGTAACCCAAAGCCGGCACACCGGTTTCCTCAGCGGTCAATACGGTTCGGCCGAACCCGCCTCGATTGGAGATATGGATAGTAAGGATGGGCGTGACTTCCGGCAGCTTATCCCAGACGCCTAAACGCTGCAGGATGAGCCGGCTGCCGTGGGACAACGCCAGCGGACGGGAGTCTTCCGTTTTTGCAGGCATTCCGCGCGCTTCCAGCAGCAGCACGGACGTGCCACTGTCGCGTAGGGCGAGTGCCGAGGCCATCCCTACCGGCCCGCCGCCGATAATGACCAGGTCGTAATCGTAATGATGGGTGTTCATACTGTTTTAGCCGGAGATTTTAAGAGGACCTTGCTCAACGCCTCATTTTTGCCACACTTCATCTTTGTTGCCACCTATCGCCCATGGTGGCCCAAGGCGGCTCATGATTGCTCATGGCGATCATTGCGCTTGTTTTGATTTGCCCTGTCAGTGCTTTCCTCGATAATTTCGGCGTCCTCGATAACGACATAGGGTGCTTCCACTGCATCCACCGATTTTCGCAATTTGCGACGCAGCCACCATAACCTGAGTCCAAATCCAACAGCGGCAACCGCGAATAATGCAAGAAATGCGGTAAAAAAGAAAATGCCCAAAACCACCATGATGATCAAAAATGGGGCCAGGAGCAGGTAAGTGAGCCAGCGCTTGCCGGGGTTGCCACCCCCGGCACGAAAAATATGCACGGTCTCGTCTTCGGGACCACCGGCATTTCCCTGTCGGGATATGCGCTTTATGATTATCCGATCGTTTTCGTCCATGATTTCGATTTTTTCCGATCGCGCATCAGTTCTTCAATCTCCGCTACCGTTTTGGGCGCGGCCCCCGTCAATACTTCACACCCGGTCTCCGTCACTGCCACGTCGTCTTCGATGCGTATACCAATATTCCAGAAATGCCGGGGAACATTGTCGGCCGGGCGGACATAACACCCCGGTTCCACTGTCAGGGTCATTCCCGGCTGCAACGGACGCCAGTCTCCGTTATGCTTGTATTCGCCCACGTCATGCACATCCAACCCCAGCCAGTGGCCGGTGCGGTGCATGTAAAAACGCTTGTAGTCTTCCGACTGGATAACTTCATCTACACTGCCGTGGCACAGGCCGAGATCGATGAAACCTTGAACCAGCACCTGCAATGCGGCGTTATGCGGGGCATCCCAGGTGTTGCCCGGCCGCACCGCGTTTATCGCTGCCGCCTGTGCGGACAATACCAATTCGTATAAATCCCGTTGCGCCGGGTTGAATTTTCCGTCCACCGGAAAGGTACGCGTAATGTCGGCGGCGTAGCCGTCCAATTCGCAACCGGCGTCGATCAATAACAATTCGCCGGCCTTCAGCCTGGTATTGTTTTCGACATAGTGCAGTACGCAGGCGTTCGCCCCACCCGCGACGATGGATGTATAGGCGGGCGCCTGTGCGCCATGGCGGCGAAACTCGTGCAGCAGTTCGGCCTCCACTTCATATTCGCTCATGCCGGGACGCGTGTTCTGCATGGCACGGCGATGCGCGCCGCCGGAAATCTCCGCCGCACGGCGCATGACTTGAAGCTCTTCCGTACTTTTGAACAGGCGCATCTCATCCAGCAGCAACCGGATGTCACGAATTTCGGCTGGTGCGGCAGTACCGCTACGCGATCGTTGCCGCACCCGGTTGACCCAGCCGATCACGCGCGCGTCCCACGCCGTGTCGTCGCCCAGCGCGCAAAAAACGGCGGGCTGGTCCGCCAACAGCCGGGGCAGCATTTCGTCCAGCTTGGCGATGGGATATGTTTCGTCGAACTCGAATGTTTCCCGGGCACTCTCGGGCCCGTAACGGAACCCATTCCAGATTTCATATTCGACATTTTTCTCGCGGCAAAACAGGATGCTCTTCGATGCATCCGTACCGGCCCCCGCCACGATCACAAGTACTGCCTCGGGCTCGCCAAAGCCTGTCAGGTAATAAAAATAGCTGTCGAAGCGATAGGGATAATGCGCATCTCTATTTCGCACCCGCTCCGGCGCGGTGGGAATGATGGCAACGCCTTTCTGCATTTGGGATGCCAGACGGCGGCGCCGTTCGCTGAAGGCTTGAATGGGGATCATGGATAAAGATTCTTACAGCATTTACCGGATAAAGCAAAGTATCCTGGTGGTTTTTGATCGATTTTTGATGGGTTGCGCTTTGCTTCACCCATCCTGCGGGGGACTAGTTACTAGCGGTGCTTAGCCGAGAATCGATCAGCTGAAGCCGCTCCGGCGTGCCCACGTCTATCCATACGTCTTTGTAATGTTGGCCGCTCACTTTACCCGATGAAATTGCCTGGCGCAGCAGGGGTGCAAGTTTTGCCGGGGAACCCGGCACGACATCGGCGAAGAGCTTCGGCTGGTAGATGCCGATGCCGCTGAAGGTAAGGTTATTTTTCCCCGAAAGTGCCACTCTGCCGGAATCGAGGGTGAAGTCGCCCTCGGGATGATGACGAGGATTATCGACCAGTACCAGATGGGCGAGATCGCCATCCGGGCTGGCTTGCATATGCCTTAAAACCGGGAGGAGGGAGGAAAAATCGATTTCGCAATAAATATCCGCATTAACCACCAGAAACGGTTGGCCTCCTCGATTTTCCCGCTCATGTCTCAGAAGGGGTAGCGCCTGGGCGATACCGCCCGCGGTTTCCAATGCCACCGGTTCACGCGAATAACGGATGTTCACCCCATAGCGGTCGCCGTTGCCAAGTGCAGCCTCGATCAGGTGTCCCAGATGAGCATGGTTGATGACGATGTCGGCAAAGCCGCCACGCGCAAGACTTTCCAGTTGATATTCGATCAGCGCCTTATTCCCCACGCGCAGCAGCGGCTTGGGTAATGTATCGGTCAGGGGGCGCATGCGCTCGCCGCGCCCCGCTGCCAGGATCATGGTCTTGAAGGAGACATTTTCAGAAGGTGTAGCCAACTTTCGCTTCCGTTGATTTGGTGACTGTCCATTCGTCCAGCAGCGTCAGCAGAGGATGAAGTTCGCGGTAGCGCTCGCATGCCTTTCGCAAATATTCCTCCACCACTGGTATATGAGCGAGGTAATCGCTTTTACCGTCACGGTAATTCAGGCGCGAGAAGATCCCCAACACCTTGATATGGCGCTGTACGCCCATCCATTCAAAATCGCGATAAAAATCGGCGAAATCGCCAGCCACCGGCAGCCCGAGTTTGCGCGCCTGTTCCCAATAGCGGATCAGCCAGTCCAGTATGCGTTCCTCACTCCAACTTATGTACGCGTCCTTGAAGAGCGACACCAGATCATAGGTAATGGGTCCGTAGACCGCATCCTGAAAGTCGATAATGCCCGGATTGGGGGTGGTCACCATCAGGTTGCGCGAATGATAGTCGCGGTGCACAAACACCCTGGGTTGAGCCAGGTTATTCTGGACAATCCGTTGGAAAATGCGGTCCAGCTCCGCTTTCTGAGCCGACCCGGGCATGACATGCAGATGCCTGCCCAGATACCAGTCCGGGAACAGGTTCAGCTCTCTCAACAGCAGCGCTTCGTCGTAATTCGGCACTACATTCGCGTGGCTCGCAAGCTGGATTTTAATGAGTGCCACCACCGCATCGCGGTATAAGCGATCGGTATCATCTGCATCGCCGTTCAGCGCTTGGAGATAGGTTGTGCTTCCGAGATCGGAAAGCAGCAGGAAACCTTGCGCCAGATCCTGCGCCAGGATTTCCGGCACGTGCACGCCTGCCGCGGCGAATAACCCGGCCACATGCACAAAAGGCGCGCAATCTTCCTGAGGCGGCGGTGCATCCATTGCGATCAGCGTCCCGTCGCTGAACGTCACACGAAAATAACGGCGGAAACTCGCATCTGCGGAGGCGGGCGCCAAGGTGAAGGGTTTACCGGGAAATTGTGTCCCGATCCAGTTTTCCAGGAGGCGAAAACGCTCCATAATAGTTCGCTGATTGCCTATTTTGCCGAAGTATGAGATTTTAGCACGCGTGCGTCACTCCTCACCCGGCCGGGTGAGGGAGCAAAAATTATGGAGATAACCATGGCTAGTCAAAAAGTAGTGGACGAAATCGTCACCAAGGTCAATGAGCTTTTGTCACAGAATCCCATAAAGGATGTGGAAAAGAACATGCGGGTCATGCTTTCGGGATTATTCACCCGCCTCGATCTGGTAACCCGCGAAGAATTCGAGGTGCAACAGGAAATACTCAAACGTACACGCGAGAAATTGACGGCACTGGAAACCAGGGTAGCCGCGCTTGAAGCTGCCGCGAAGTCGGATAAATCGGCAGGCACGCTCGATGTTCCGGTGGAGACGCTGGATGATCTGTCGGAGACCGAATAACCAGATATTCAATATTAAAATATCGCGTTTTCGGACATCCTGCAAAGACTTGATCCCGCCGCACTATTCCCATTGATCCCGTTGCTTCTGGCTGAGGATCTTTCTGCATGCCGCTAGCTATTCTCTATAGCCGAGCGATCTCCGGCATGGAGGCGCCACTGGTCACGGTGGAAGTTCACATCGCAAACGGCCTGCCCAGCTTTACCATCGTCGGGCTGCCGGAAGCGGAAGTGAAAGAAAGTAAAGACCGGGTGCGGGCGGCGCTGCAAAACGCGCAGTTCGAATTTCCCGCCCGGCGCATCACCGTCAATCTCGCCCCCGCCGATTTGCCCAAGGAGAGCGGACGCTTCGATCTGCCTATCGCGCTGGGCATACTGGCGGCAACGGGCCAAACCCCTTCGGACAAGCTCGACAGATATGAATGGGCGGGTGAACTCGCCCTGACCGGAGAACTGCGCGCGATACGCGGCGCGTTGGCGATGACGTACGGCGCATCGCGTTCCGGACGAAGTTTCGTGCTGCCTGCGCAAAACGCGCCTGAAGCCGCCCTCGTCAAGGAAGCCGCTGTTTATCCCGCGACATCGCTGCTTCAGATTTGCGCACACCTTGCCGGTCGCGAGCCGTTGCAGTTGTACACGGTATCCAGCGTAGCAGGCACGGAAACGAGCAGGTTTCAGCATCCAGGCATGGAAGAGGTGAAAGGTCAGGCGCACGCTAAGCGTGCCCTGGAAATCTCGGCGGCGGGCGGCCACAGCGTACTGATGGTGGGTCCGCCCGGCACAGGCAAATCCATGCTGGCTGCGCGCCTTCCCGGCATTTTGCCCTCCATGACCGAGGCTGAGGCGCTTGAATCCGCGGCGATGCAGTCCCTGAGCAGTGGCGGCTTCAACGTTGCCAACTGGAAACGCCGCCCTTATCGCTCACCGCACCATACCGCATCGGGCGTTGCGCTGGTCGGCGGCGGCAGCAATCCGCGCCCCGGCGAGATTTCACTGGCGATGAACGGGGTGTTGTTTCTCGATGAGCTGCCGGAATTCGACCGCAAGGTTCTGGAAGTATTGCGCGAACCGCTGGAATCGGGACGTATTACCATATCACGCGCGGCGCGCCAGGCGGATTTTCCCGCTCGGTTCCAGCTGATTGCCGCGATGAACCCCTGCCTCTGCGGTTATCTGGGACATTACAGCGGAAAATGCCATTGCACTCCCGACCAGGTAGCGCGCTACCGCGGTAAGATTTCGGGTCCGTTGCTTGATCGCATCGATATACAGGTGGAGGTGCCCGCCGTGCCGCAGGAAGATTTGATGCGCCAGGCGCAAGGTGAAGCAAGCAAAGCGATCGGGGAGCGGGTCGAAATGGCTTATCAGCGCCAAATAGCTCGGCAAGGCAAGGCCAACGCCCATCTGGCAGTAAAGGACATTGACAAGTACTGTGTGCCGGATGCGCTGGGGGAGACTTTGCTCAAACAAGCCATCAGCCGGCTGAATTTTTCCGCACGCGCTTATCATCGCGTCCTGAAAGTGGCACGCACCATCGCCGATCTGGCGGCAAGCGAAACCATAGCCAGTGCCCATATTGCGGAAGCGGTGCAGTACCGGAAGCTGGACAGGAATTAGACCAGCCAGGGTGTATCAAGCCACTCTCAATCACATGGATCAATATGACGCAACTTGGCGGGCCCATTCGATTCCACCTTTGTCATTCAGACAAACGCCGGGGTTTTGTCGAGTTACGCCGGCTACCCTGAAAAAACTAAATCCGTTGAATCCGGCGTACCTCTGCTTTGCGGCGTAAAATATTTTTTATCAAACGGCTTGACAGCGATAATTCGGTATACTAATTTTAAACATGCTGGAAGAAACAAACCGGGGAGAAGCCTGTGTTCATCCGGCAGGACAAACATTGCAATCTCAATCCAGCCTGAAATTACATCCCCCAATTCCCTTGAGTTATCGCTGCTACTTTCCATAAAAAGGAGTTAATAATGTCTGATGAGCAGAAACCGGAGGATTCTCCAGCACCCGTCCCGGAAATTGATCCACAGGCAGCGAGAACGCCGCAGCCTCGTTCGCTGGCTGCAAATGCCAGACTGGCCGATCTTACGATCGGCGATCTGACTTCCATTATTGCGGCTGAGACCAACAAAGCCATCGCATCCCGCTTTGGCAATGTCGGCAATATAGGCGCTGCCGGCAGTCATGTGAATTCCGGTCCGCCGGGTTTTGTCAACGGTGGTGGCCATGCCAATTTTGACCCGGCCCGGGGCATCGGCAATCGCGTGAATGTCGGCGATCTCGGCAGGGCAGGTGTCCATGTGAACTCGGGCCCGCCGGGATTCGTCAACGGCGGCGGTCATGCCAATTTCGACCCAGCCAGAGGCATTGGCAATCGCGTGAATGTCGGTGATCTCGGCAGGGCGGGTGTCCATGTGAACTCAGGCCCGCCGGGATTCGTCAACGGCGGCGGTCATGCCAATTTCGACCCAGCCAGAGGCATTGGCAATCGCGTGAATGTCGGTGATCTCGGCAGGGCGGGTGTCCATGTGAACTCAGGCCCGCCGGGATTCGTCAATGGCGGGGGGCATGCCAATTTCGATCCCAGGGCTAACGTGGGCGCCGGGCTCATCAACGTCACCCTGCCGGACGGAGGCCAGGTCGCCATTCCGGCTGCCGGCCCGGTGGATTTCCACGTACGCGGCTTCCACATTACACGTTAGCCAACCCGGCCGATGAATCATATGCCGGTCCATGTTGGTTGAGGGGGCGACCTGGTCAGGCCGTGCGGCCCGATCGCTTCGCGCTTTTGTCGAAGCGGCCTGCCAGAATGAAAAGCTGCGCCGGTTACTCGAAATAGATCCTGCGACGGCGCTGCGCGAGTGGCAGTGGGAATCCGATGTCGTGCCGGCATCGCTGCCTCCGCCTATGGGCGCGGTGTCGGTCTGTATCGATGACGCGAGCCTGTTGGGTCCGATAGCGTGGCGAACCGAGACGGATAAGGCACTGTTGCGGCAAACGCAGCTGCGCCTTTTACTTGCGGGCGCCAAGCCTCTGGCCCTGATCCATGGCAGCGAACAAAGCCTGACCGCCCTGGCAACCTGGATGCGAGCCCACGGTTACTACACGCTGCTTGGTCCGCATGAATTCCTGCCGCAACACGATTCATGCAAGGGTGGCTACAGTAATCGCATGATAAAGGTAACCGGCGCATGCGCCGGTTCCGGCGCATGGCGTGGACTGCTGGTTGCTCCCGACGAACAAACCGTGCTGATGGCTTGGCTATGCCAGCTGTTTGGATGGGAAAGCTTCCTGGGAAGATTGCTCGGTTATCCGTCCTGCTGCTGCAAAGCGTTCGAAGACCGCTGGCCAATCGCTGCTTCGAACCACGAAGGGGACGTAGGCCTCATGCTGCTGGAGGAATCGGAAGCGGCGGCGCCGGCGGTGCATAATCTGAGCTGGACCACAAACATTTTTTCGCGCTATTTTGGGTGGGAAATCATTCAGCATTTTCCCTGCCGGCTGGATTGTCCCGCCACGACAAATCTGGCCTGGCGCTATTTTGCGGTACTTACGTACTATTGGCCAGCGGAAGCCCAGGAGATACTGGGATATTTGGCATCTCCCCTGCTGGTGATCCCCAATCACGGCTACAGCCTTTTTCGCGGTGGACGCGTGGTGCGCGAGGACACCGGCACAAGCCTGATCTATGATCCCGAACAGGTCCGGATTATCGGTATGGACAGTATGTTTACCGATGAAATCGTATCTTCGTCCCGATTGACGGCGGGTATGAACGGGGGCTGGAAAATTGCCGGTAGCGACGTTCCAGGCTGGCTGCTGGATGTCAGCCTCGATGAGGCTGTTTAGGAGAATCGCGATATGAAATATTTCAGCAGGCCCTACAGGGAAAGCGCCGAAAGTACCTATTTGGCGGAGGCTCACCGCAAGCACTACGAACCTTTCGGTACGATCAGCTTAAGCGATCAAACCGTGCTGGGCACGGAAGGCATTGTCCTGGAGGATATCGCGGGCGAGACGCTTGCCATTCACCCCGAGAATGCGGCGTGGGCATTTCTCAGTGCCGGCGAGTCAAAGTGGTTTCGGCAACTGGATAAAAAGCCATTTGGCTGGTTACGCCATAATCTATCGCAATACGGTCCGGACAATGCGCTCGATTTTGCCGCCCAACTCTATCGGCGCGGTCTGCTGACGCTTAATGGACATGCTGCCGTGGACCGGCGGATGTTCGCCGACGGACCCAATTACGATGAGGGAAACCTGATCGAATTGCTCATTACCGAGAAATGCAATCTTGCCTGTCCCTACTGCCTGGCGGGAGCCAACTCATCCATGCCGGCCATGGATCGGGATATTGCCCGAAAGACTGTGGATCTTGCATTTGCCATGCGCGAGAGCGACACGCTGGCTTTCGAGTTTGCCGGGGGTGAGCCATTCCTGAAATATGAGCTCATGAAGGAAACCGTGACATACATTCGTAATCATCCATTACGAGGCAACCGCAGGCTATTTCTCAGCACGCAAACCAATGCCACCTTACTGAACGAGGAACGGGTCCGCTGGCTGAAGGAGGAGGATATCCGGGTAGGAATTTCTCTCGATGGAGGCGCACAACAGCAAAATTCGAGCCGCCCTCAGGTCAACGGCAAGGAGTCCTTCAGCAAGATTGCCAGAGGAATCGACCTGCTGCACCAGTTCGAGGTACCCTTCGGCGGCCTGGTGGTGCTGAACCGGTCCAATGCGGATGACCCGGCGGCCTTGGCCGCCACCATGCTCAATCTCGGCATCCATGGCTTTCGGCTGAATCCCGTGGCCTATCTGGGCGATGCGCGAAAGAACTGGAACAAGGTTGGTTTGAGCCAGGATCAGATTATTGATTTTGTCAAAGACCTGATGAGTCACGTAGTGGCGCAAAAATTGCCGTTGCTGGAGGACAACGTCCGCAGCATGTGCGACTTTCTCACCAGTAAACAGCGTAGAACGCGCTGCATGCGAACCCACTGCGGAGCGGGGGAAACTTTCCAGGCCGTTGCCGCCAATGGCGATATCTATCCCTGCGGCCGTGCCACGCAATCACCTGGGCTCAAGCTGGGAAACATTTTCGATGCCGGCCTGGAAAGCCTGTCACAACCGTCCCGGCATAATGCCGTCATACAGCAAATTCGCGAACGCCGCCCCGCTGATCTCGAAGGGTGCGACACCTGCTCCTATCGACAGCTATGTCAGTCCGGGTGTTCCGCACAAGCCTGGGAGCGTTACGGCACGGTCCGGCACCGCACCCCCGAATGCTCCTTTTACAAAACGCTTTATCCCTATCTGATGCGCTGGCTGTCCTTCGATGAAATCGCGTTCGATCACCTGAACACTTACAATTATTTCAATAACGAGGGTGAACGCTTTTCCCGCGACTTTGCACCCATAAAATGCCATGCGGTAGCAGTGTGAAGCTCAATGACGCCGGTCTGAAGGAAATGCCGCGGGAAGGGCTGCCGAAACATGTACTGACGGACTGTGCGGGCCTGTGTTACCCGGCCGGGCCCGGCGAAACCGTCGACATATTGCTCGGATTCTCTGCACTGGCCCGTTCGGTACACTTACGGAACCAGCTCTCTGCGGCGATGGACACAATGGACGCGAATGAGCACCCGCTCGCGCAGCGTCTTATCGCGACCCTTGACAACCTGCCCGCCGATACCCGCGCCCGGCTATTTTCCACTCCACTGGCGGAAATAGACACCGCTCCGAGGGCGGAACCGGACGACCCCGGCAATCCCGGCGCGGGAAAGATATTGTCCGGGGTGCGGCATTTCATTCACCATCCCGACGTACGCGACATCACCTTTATTCTGCCCAGTTGTCTCTTCGCGGCGGGTCCGCTGTATCTGCCGCATGTCCACGCCGTGCTGTCCAATGATGCGCCAGGTATCACACTGGCGGTGGTGGAAAATGAAGGTAAAACGCATTTCGTCTGGAGCGATGGATTGAGTCTGACGCTTGTCAATAACGGAAGCGGATTACCGGCGGGTTTCAGTCATCCCCGCCTTGCGGCCCTGCCGTATATCGGGGGTTTTCCCGTGCTTAACGGAGTCGCCGAAGTTACTCCCCTGCTATCCTCTTTCGAGCCCGCAACGGATGAGGAGATTGACGCGGGAACCGGGCGTATCGAAACAGCGCTGGAATTGCTTGGCCAGATCTGGCCGCTCGCCTTCCATGCCCTCCATCGCCACGTCAAAGCACTGTGTATTCTGAAACAACGCGGGTACTCGCGCAGCCACAGCCCGCCGGAGCTGCCGGGAACCATATTCATGAGCGCCGATGACGTCGAGCATATCGGCGATTTGTTATGCCATGAATCAAGCCATATCAGGATGAATATTTTTCGGCGCTACGATGCGATTGCCCGCGCGCGCGATTCAGCCTCGGAAGCCATCGGTTTCGTCTCCCCTTGGCGGCCGGATTTGCGCCCATTGCGAGGGCTGGTGGATGGCGTACATGCTTTTCTCAATGTTTGCCATTATTATCGACGGCTGGAGATGCGATTTCCCGATGCATGGACCTCCGGCACGATTTATGAGCGACAAAAACGGAATGTGATTCAGGCAGGCATTACGTTGCGCGAGCATGCTGTACCGACGCAGATCGGCGCCATCCTGCTGGAAGAATTTGCCCGCGAGGAAAGTTTGCTGTGAATACTCTCACTCCCGACTGCATGGTCGATACCGGCACGGATCTGAATATCGACCCCTCGTCGCTTGCCCGGCTTCGTATGGAATTCCTTGATCGTGGCGCGGCCGTATTTGGGCCGCCCGCTCTCAGCCATGATACGCATATGAATCTTCTCGGCGAGGCGCTTGCGCAACGGCGGGATGCGAGCTGGAGCCTGGTTGCGAAGCAATGTCCTGGAGAAATCTCCCAGCACAATATACGCGCGCATCTCGGACCGCACGCACGGAGCTTTCTCTCGTCGGCATCTGTGCTGGCTTACCTGGAACATGTCACCGGCCATCGGCTTGCTCCGTCCTGGAGTGCCAGTTGCTATACCTATTACGATGAGCCAGGTCAGTACATGGGCGAACACTGCGACAAAAAGGAAGCCTGTCGCATTGCTCTGCTGATCTACCTTCAGACCCTCTGGATGCCCGGTGTTCAACCGTCGGCGGGGCTTCAACTACACGTCTTTCGCGGCGACAATGCAGCAAGCGGGTTACTGCTACGCATCACCGGGTTGTCCAACCGGATTGTTTTCCTGAACGGCGCCGAGCAGGCGCACCTGCGGCCCGCTCTGGCTACGGGGGAACATATGACGATGCTGGCGGGCTGCTACCAGTTAGCAACCCCAGAATAACCCACAAGACAACCTTAACGCCATGCAATGGAATGATTGGCCTCCAAGCGATCCGGCGCTTATGCCAGGTTACGAAGCGTGGCGAGCGGGAAAGCTCGAGGATGCCCGATTGTTCTTTCAGGAAAACGCAGAGAAGCAACCGGATTGCGCCGATGTCTGGCGTGGGTTAGGCAATGTTGCCTGGTCCCGCCAGGATTTTACGGTCGCCCTTACCCATTTCAGCGCAGCGTTATGCCTGTCGCCATGGAATCCGATGCACTGGGGAAATGTGGGCTTGGTTCGCCGCGATCTTGGCGAAACGCAAGCCGCAATATCGGCCTTTCGCGTTGCGCTCAGCCTTGATCCGGAATATGCGCCGGCACTCAATGAATGGGCAAATGTCTTATTTGATGTGGGTCGCTATGCGGAAGCATTGCCGCTATATGATGCCTCACTGGCAATCGATGGTAATCGAGCGGTAATACATCACAACAAGGGAGTCTGCCTGCGCTATCTGGGAAGATTGCCGGAAGCGGTACGCTATTTTCGCGCCGCGTTAATACTGGACCCTGGTTACCGTTATTCCCTGGAAGAACTTCAGCGCCTGGGGGAAACATAGATGCCAAACAATAAAACCAGTAAACCGGTAGCCGCGCCTTACGATGTCGTGATCGTGGAAACCGTAGTGCCACAGATATACCCACGCGAGAACTGCTCTACGTAAAAAGTAACGATAGGACCAAGGGGCTGATCATGGTGTACACCGACCGCCATGCCATCACATTCTGGTCGGATTACCTGAGGACGATGGAATCAAGTCAAAACCAAACCGATCAGGTGCCGTCGGAAGATCCTCAGCTCCAAAGGCCAGGACCTGGTTCCCCGACGTGGCCGAATCGCCCTATTTCAGCGACAAAAACTGGATTGTCGTGAAATTACCAGGGCTTCATCGAGGGCTCGCTTCGATCGGCGAGGCGCGTTCTACGCAGCATGGAGAAACAGGCAAAATCAATTGGCTGAGATGAGCTCCGCTATCGCGCTATCGAAGTAAGGGCGGCCTAACGCCTGGCGACGGTTGGGGATGGTTAGGGCAAATGCCCGCAGGGGCGTGATAGAATCAATCTTCACCTCAAACGTAGCACTGCCATGAACGAAACTCCTCGCACCAAATTGCTGGAAGAAATCCTCGCACGCCGCATTGTGCTGCTGGACGGCGCCATGGGAACCATGATCCAGAGCTACAGGCTCAACGAAGCGGATTATCGTGGCGCTCGCTTTGCCGATTTTCCCCATGACATCAAAGGCAATAACGATCTTCTGACGCTCACCCAGCCGCAGGTTATCCGCGCTATCCACGATGCCTATCTGGAAGCGGGTGCGGATATCATCGAGACCAACACCTTCAATTCCACTGCCGCCTCGATGTCGGATTACCACATGCAGGATCTGGTATACGAGCTCAATTTTGCCGGCGCCAAACTCGCGCGGGAAGCGGCGCAAGCGATGGAAGCAAAAACGCCGGAAAAGCCGCGCTTTGTTGCGGGTGTGCTGGGGCCGACTACCAAGACGGCATCGATCTCCCCGGATGTAAACGATCCCGGTTTCCGCGGCATTACTTTCGATCAACTGGTGGCGGATTATTCCGAATCCATTCGCGGCCTGATTGACGGCGGCGCCGATATCCTGCTGGTCGAAACCATTTTCGACACGCTCAATGCCAAGGCAGCGCTGTTCGCCGTGGATCAATACTTCGAGACGCACGGCACAAGATTTCCCGTGATGATTTCGGCAACGATTACCGATGCTTCCGGGCGTACGCTTTCCGGACAGACGCCGGAGGCTTTCTGGAATTCCGTAAGTAACGCGCGGCCATTGTCGGTCGGGCTCAACTGCGCGCTCGGAGCGGAGTTGATGCGTCCCTATATCGAAGATTTGTCCAGGGTGGCTGGTGTACGTGTAAGCGCGCACCCCAATGCCGGCCTGCCCAATCCGCTGGCTGAGACAGGCTACGACGAGTCGCCTGAATACACCGCGAGTCTGATAAAGGATTTTGCCCAATCGGGTTTCGTCAATATCGTCGGCGGCTGCTGCGGCACGACACCCGCCCATATCAAAGCGATTGCGGATGCGGTAAACGGTATCGCGCCGCGAGTCATACCCGATATTCCAAAAAAATTGCGGCTGTCCGGCCTGGAACCGCTTGCCATTGGCGATGACTCGTTGTTCGTGAATGTCGGCGAGCGAACCAATGTCACCGGTTCGAAAGCCTTCGCCCGTTTGATACTGAACAACAACTATTCGGAAGCGCTGAGTGTTGCCCGGAACCAGGTTGAAAGTGGCGCGCAGATCATCGACATCAACATGGATGAAGCGATGCTCGACTCGCAGAAGGCGATGGTTACGTTCCTGAACCTTGTCGCCGCCGAGCCGGATATCAGCCGCGTGCCCATCATGCTGGATTCGAGCAAGTGGTCGGTGATCGAAGCGGGACTGAAATGCATTCAGGGCAAGGCGATCATCAATTCCATCAGCTTGAAGGAAGGCGAAGCGGAGTTCATCGAACATGCGAAGCTTGCGCTCCGTTACGGGGCAGCGGTAATTGTCATGGCGTTCGATGAAGCAGGCCAGGCTGATACGCTTGAGCGCAAAGTGGACATTTGCACGCGCTGCTACCGCATTCTTGTGGATGAGGTAGGCTTTCCACCTGAGGACATCATTTTTGATCCCAACGTTTTCGCGGTCGCCACGGGCATCGAGGAACATAACAATTACGGCCTGGATTACATCAATGCTACGCGCCTGATCAAGCAAACCCTGCCGTATGTCAAGGTGAGCGGCGGCGTTTCCAATGTATCGTTCTCTTTCCGTGGCAACGAGCCGGTGCGGGAAGCGATCCATACCGCTTTCCTCTATCATGCGGTTCGCGCCGGCATGACCATGGGCATCGTCAACGCCGGGCAGCTTGGCGTTTATTCGGATATCCCCAAGGATCTGCTGGAACGGGTCGAGGATGTGCTGCTGAACCGCCCCCCCAAAGAAGGTGGAGACGCAAGCGCCACCGAGCGGCTGGTGGAATTTGCCGAGAGCTTCAAGGGACAGACCAAGGAGAACGTTGAAGACCTTGCCTGGCGCAATGAATCGCTGCAGCAACGCCTGACTCACGCGCTGGTAAGGGGTATCACTACTTACATCGTGGAAGATACCGAGGCGGCACGGCTCGAAGTCGCTGAGGCAGGCGGGCGCCCCATCCAGGTGATCGAGGGACCACTCATGAACGGGATGAACGTGGTGGGCGACCTGTTCGGCTCGGGCAAGATGTTTTTGCCCCAGGTGGTCAAGTCAGCGCGCGTCATGAAGCAGGCGGTGGCGCACCTGCTGCCGTTCATTGAAGCGGAAAAGAAACTGCTGGGCGATTCCAGGCCCAAGGGCAAGATCGTAATCGCCACGGTCAAGGGCGATGTTCATGATATCGGCAAGAATATCGTCACGGTAGTCCTTCAGTGTAACAATTATGCCGTAGTGAATATGGGCGTAATGGTGCCTTCCGCACAGATTCTGGAAATGGCGCGGCGTGAGCAGGCCGATATGATCGGGCTGTCGGGCCTCATTACGCCCTCGCTGGAGGAAATGGCGCATGTGGCGAAGGAAATGGAACGGGAAGGTTTTACCATTCCTTTATTGATCGGCGGCGCAACAACTTCGCGTGTGCACACTGCCGTGAAAGTGGCTCCCCATTACAGCGGCATTACCGTGTGGGTCCCGGATGCGAGCCGCGCCGTGAGCGTATGCAGTAACTTGCTGTCGGAGGATCTAAAAGCGGGTTACGTGGAGAAACTCCAGGCCGAGTACGAAAAAGTGCGCGCCCAGCATAAAAATAAAAGGGGGCCTGCGCCAATGCTATCCATAGCGGATGCCCGGAAGAATGCTTTTAAAATCGATTGGGAGAGCTACACGCCGCCTGAACCGGATTTCATCGGCGTAAGGTCCTTGAGAAACTATCCACTGGAAAAACTGGTGCCTTTCATCGACTGGACGCCGTTCTTTCAGGCGTGGGAATTGTCCGGCCGGTTTCCGGCAATTCTGCAGGACGAGGTGGTGGGAGAAGCGGCCACCAATCTGTACCGTGACGCCCAGGACATGCTGAAAAAAATCGTCGAGCAGAAGTGGCTAACAGCCAATGCCGTGTTTGGCCTTTTTCCCGCCAACACGGTAAATGATGACGACGTGGAAATCTACACGGATAAGGCTCGCACCCGGTTGGCGATGACTTTTCACAATTTGCGCCAGCAGACCCAGAAACCGACTGGGCGTCCAAACCAATGCTTGGCGGATTTCATCGCGCCCAAGGAAACAGGGATAAAGGATGCCATCGGGGCATTCGCGGTGACTGCGGGCATGGGTATAGATGCGCGGATAAAAGCATTCGAGGAGGCGCATGACGACTACAGCGCAATCATCTTGAAGGCGCTGGCAGACCGTCTGGCCGAAGCTTTCGCCGAGCACATGCATTGGCGGGTACGGCGCGAATTCTGGGGTTTTGCAAAAGATGAAGACCTGGATACCGAGCAACTCGTCGGCGAAGAGTATCGTGGCATCCGCCCCGCGCCGGGCTATCCCGCTTGCCCCGATCATACCGAGAAAGGGCCTTTGTTCGAAATGCTGAAAGCGCCCGAAAATGCGGGCATTATCATCACTGAATCTTACGCGATGGTGCCTACTGCGGCGGTATCCGGTTTTTATTTTTCTCACCCCGACGCCGATTATTTTGCGGTAGGTAAAATCGGCAAGGATCAGGTGGAAGATTATGCGAAGCGCAAAGGCTGGACGCTGGAGGAAACAGAGCAATGGCTGGCGCCCGTCCTGGCATATGATCGATAGCTACGGTCGAAAAGTGAATGTTGGCCGGCTGACGCTGGCCAACTGACTGCAGGCATGCAGTGTTCTGTAGAAAGGTGATGCGAGACGAGTCGATCAGCTCTTCATACGGGTGATTTTCGCCACTTCGGGAATACGCCTCAAGCTGCGCATCACTTGCGCCAGATGATGGCGGTTGCGGACCTGCAACATGAAATTCATGGTTGTGTACGTACCCTCTCCTTCATCTTCGTCCATGGCAACATTGTCAATATTGGATCCGGCCTCGGCGATTGCGGCGGCCACTCTCGCCAGCACGCCACGTTGATCGGCCACCAGCAGCTTGATACTGACCTCGAACTGCCTGCTGATATCCTTGCCCCAAGCCACGTCCAGCCAGTTTTCCGAGTTACCGCGGTTTTTTAAAGCGGCCGGACAATCATGAGTATGAATCACAAGCCCCTGATCTTTCTTGATAAAGCCAACGATGGAATCCCCCGGGATGGGGCGGCAGCATTTCGCAAACTGCACTGCCATGCCTTCTGTGCCAAGTATGGTGATGACGCCTCCGGTCCCGTTCGGGCCGGAGGCGGATTCTCCTGGAACCGCCAGCCGTCTGGCAATTACCGCCGGCAGGTGCTTGCCCAGCCCCATATCCGCCAGTAAATCCGTCTTGGATTTAGACCCGCTCTCACGCGCCAGTTTTTCCCACTGCGCCGCGCTTATCGTTTCGGGATCGACCTTGAGCGAAATTAAAGCTTGATTCAGCAGGCGTTCCCCCAGTTTGGCCGACTCTTCATATTGCATGGTCTTGAGAAAACGGCGGATATGCGAGCGTGCCTTGCCGGTACCCACGTAATTAAGCCAGGCAGGATTGGGTTTTGCATGTGACGCAGTCACGATCTCCACGCGGTCGCCGCTCCGGAGCAAGGTACGCAGCGGCGCATTTTCACCGTTTATTTTTGCCGCCACGCAGCAATCGCCGATGTCGGTATGCACTGCATAGGCGAAGTCCACCGCAGTGGATTCTTTCGGTAGCGCCAATATCTTGCCTTGGGGCGTAAATACGTAAACCTCGCCGGGAAACAGGTCTACTTTGAGATGTTCCAGGAATTCCAGTGAATCGGTGGAATCGCTGAGCGTCTCCAGCAGGCTCTGCAACCACTGGTGGGTTTTCATGTGCAGGTCGTTGAGATCCGCATCCGTACTCTTGTAGAGCCAGTGAGACGCGACGCCTGCCTCGGCGATTCGATGCATTTCGGGCGTGCGAATTTGCACTTCGATGGGCGTGCCGTAGGGTCCCCACAAGGTGTTGTGCAACGACTGGTAGCCATTTCCCTTGGGGATGGCGATATAGTCCTTGAATTTTCCGGGGATGGGATTGTAGAGGCTGTGCAATGCACCCAGTGCGATATAACACGAGGGTACGTCCTTGACGATAACGCGAAAGCCGTAGATATCGAGGATTTCGGAAAATGTGAGATTCTTTTCCACCATTTTCGTGTAGATACTATAGAGCTGCTTTTCTCGCCCCGTCACCTCGGCATCCAGCCCTGCCACTTTAAGGCGCTGCTTGATCGTATCCAGGATTTTCGTGACCATTTCCCGGCGATTTCCGCGGGCCGCCTTGGTGGCGTTGGCCAGAACACGGTAACGCGTCGGGAACAGGTAACGGAAGCTTAGATCCTGCAGTTCATGGTAGATATTGTTGAGCCCCAGCCGATTGGCGATAGGGGCGTAGATTTCCATGGTTTCGCGTGCGATACGGCGCCGTTTCTCTGCCCGCATCGCTTCCAGCGTACGCATGTTGTGCAACCGGTCCGCCAATTTGATAAGTATGACGCGCACGTCCCGCGCCATGGCCAGCAGCATTTTGCGGAAATTCTCCGCTTGTGCATCCGCATGGGTCTGGAACTCGATCTTGTCGAGCTTCGAAACACCGTCCACCAGATCCGCAACCGATTTGCCAAATCTATTACTGATCTCGGCTTTGGAGACATGCGTATCCTCCATCACATCGTGCAGTAGCGCGGCTGCCAGCGTCTGGGTGTCCAGGCGTAATTTGCCGAGTATGCTGGCTACCGCCAGCGGATGAGAAATATAGGGTTCGCCGGATTTTCGGAATTGCCCGGAGTGGGCGCTTTGACTGAAAAGGTAGGCGTTCTGAAGTTCGGAAACATCCTCCCGTTTAAGATAGCTCGACAGCTCGCGAAAAAGGAAATTCGCCTCAGGCAAGGTAGCAGAAGAATCCGGCAGACCTCGTGCTCGCATCGTCGTTTCCTTGATTTCCTGTTATACCAGTACAGTTTTTTTCAGGACGGCATCACCTTCATGGCAATCGATAATTCTTTTCTACAAATGCTTATCAGTGTATTCAAGCAGGGCTTTTTACAAGAAAGCTCAGGCCGTTCAAATATCAAATGGGACCCATTGTGAGAAGTTCAATTCCCACTCTTCCTTGTGCAAGTTCGCGCAATGCGATGACGGTGGGTTTATCTCGGGCGGACTCCACCATGGGGGTGCCCCCCACTGAAAGCTGTCTTGCACGAACGGTCGCGACCAACGTCATATCGAAGCGGTTGGGAATTCTTTTCAAACAATCGTCAACGGTAATACGCGCCATGATCTTGCCTCTGCTAATGTATAGAAATTGAAGTATAGAATGCCCCACCAACTAAAGGCAACCTGCGAAAGAGAAGTGTAGCGCCGCCAGCCATTCGACCGGACGTTGGAATTATCGTCGCTTATGGAGAAGGCGTTCGGCCGAGTTGCGCCACCAGACCATGGTGGCGGGCAAGCTGTTTCGTCATTCTCAAGCGCTCGGCTTGTACAATGCACTTCAAATCCTGTAATGCCTTGTCCAGCCTGTCATTGATGATAACATAGTCATACTCGCCAGCATGGCTGATTTCGTCGCGGGCCGCCGCCAAGCGCCGTCCGATCGCTTCGAGACTATCCTGAGCACGTTGCCTCAAACGCATTTCCAGCACCTCGAGCGAGGGAGGCAGAATAAAAATTTTTACTGCCTGAGGAAAAACCTTCTGCACCTGATGAGCGCCTTGGCTATCAATTTCCAGCAGAACGTCGCGTCCCGAAGCTACGGTTTCGTTGATCCAATGTTTTGAAGTGCCATAGAAATTTCCGTAAACTTGCGCACTTTCCAGAAACTCGTCCTGTTTCAGCCTCTGCTCGAAAATCTCCCGCCGTATAAAATGATAATCGCGACCGTCGATTTCTTCAGGACGCGCCGACCGCGAAGTGTATGAAATTGACAGGCTCAGATCGATACCGGTTTGAAGCAGGGCTTTGACCAGGCTGGTTTTTCCCGCCCCGGATGGGGCGCTGATAATATATAAGTCACCCGGCGTTATGATCATATTGAAGTTAACCCTACAGTATTAACGCACGGTATCACCCCCCAGTTTGCTGGTTGCGGTGTTCCCCTCTTTCCAGCTTTTTTAACCTAAATCCGGTAGTTGGACGGGGAGAATTGCACAGTTTTTGAGGTGCAGGGCAAGGCGCAACGACGCGGAATGGTCGTTCCATTCCAAGAAGTTGCAACGCAGCCATGTGCCCCAAAAACTGTGCAATTCACCCCGTAGCGCCCTCACCCGGAAAGTGGCGTTAATAATATGAGATATTGTTATTAATCATAACACTGATCTATTAAATGAGCGGTCAACTACCGGATTTAGGTTTATAGCAGCGCTGTCGCTTGATTATCAAGTGTGCTGCCAAAGTTTAACAGCTTCGGCTCATTCCAACCAAGCCAACTGATCCGGTTAATCCAATCAATGCCATTAATGTGCACGAACCCAGCGCACAATATCCTGAGTTGTCAAAGCACCGGCCTGCCGCGCTACTTCATGCCCGTCTTTAAACAGAATCAAAGTAGGGATACTGCGGATGCTGTATTGTGTACCCAACGCTTGCTCGGCATCGGTGTTCACCTTGGCTACACGGACAAGGGGCTCCAGCATCGCCGCGGCTTGCACGAAGGCTGGAGCCATCATCTTGCATGGTCCGCACCACGGCGCCCAGAAATCCACTAACAGCGGTATATCGTTGTGATCAAGGTGTCGTGCGAATGTGGACGTGGTGAGCTCTACCGGATGGCCCGTGAACAAAGGCTGGTGACACTGCCCGCAACTGGGTTTCTGGTCGAGTCGCGCAGTCGGCACACGATTGATCGCTTGACAGCGAGGGCATACGAGGTGAGAGGAGTCGCTCATGGAGTTCGTATATCGCAGTGATTGATTACTTGATCAGATGAGGGCGATCCGCCCGGTTTCAAATGTCATTTATCCATGTTCGGTCTTTTTGATTCACACGACCTGACAAGCTTTTTAATCTAATGTCCAATTCTTGCGGCGGCTGCAAAAAAGCATCCCGGAGATATCCCATCTTCGCTTTGGGGCAAACTGGCCTCCATATTATCTCTGTGGTTTAGCGCACCGATATAAGCAGTGAAAAGGCAAATGATATGGATGCTCCATCTCTATATGAAGGGGAACGACATGAATAGTATAACTTCCTGGATTATTTATATTGTAATACTTGTTGCCGGTTTGGGCATTCTGGGAATAGGTTGGGTATAAGTCATCGCCTCGGACCCATAAACGCCTTGGGGTACTGCTCAGGCCAATTTAGAAAGGGAAGTTCGCAGACTTTTAATGCTCCGCCCCATCCACGCTTATAAAATAAAGGTCATGTCGCTTGACCTCCTACCTAATACCGATTTTCTACACGTAATGAGTAACTCGTGGTCTAGGCGGATAGAAGGGTGGACATTTGTATGAAACCTTTTATTCGCGCGAATTTCGGTCTGACGCCGTACGATATGTCACTCTAAATTCTGCACCTAAAGGCCGGACACCGAAAGGGCTCGCCGAACTGGAAAAGTCAGCCAACGTCATGATCGACGATCTCCTCCGGTGGACCTCAGCTTTAAAGGCAGCCTGAGAGTTTTGATTGGGACAGCATGAAAACCTCGATAAAGACACACGAAGGACACGTGGCATTGGTGACCGGCGCCGCCCAAGGTATCGGACAAGCAATCGTATTGGCACTCGCGGAACGGGGCGCGGAAGTGATTGCGACGGACCTCACGCTTCCGCACCAGACCGTGGACAAGATCGGCCGATCGGCGCACGCGTTTCAACTTGACGTGACAGAGGAAGAGGACTGGCGTTCGGTATCCCTTAAGAGCCGCGATATCGGCGAGGTGGATATCGTTGTAAACAATGCGGGTTATTTTCCAAATCGCTCTATCGACGAACTGGATCTGCCGACGTGGCGGAAGACGATGGCCACGAATTTGGACTCACACTTCTTAAGTGTGAAGTATTTCTTGCCAACGATGAGGAAGAAGAAGTGGGGCCGCTTCGTCGGCATATCGTCAAACATGGTTGGCCTGGCCATACCGGGCATGAGCCACTATATTGCTTCAAAAATGGGAATTATCGGATTCATGAGAGGTTTGGCCAATGATGTTGCAAACGACGGTATTACCGCGAACGCGGTTTTGCCGGGCCTGACGAATACAGTGGCAATCCGACCTCAGTCGGAAGAGCAAAAGCGCTCCACGTGGAAACAGCAGGCGATCAAACGGCTCGGGGAACCCGAGGATGTCACTGGCGCAGTTCTATTTTTGACAAGCGACGATGCTGCATTCATCACAGGGCAGGTAATAGTAGTAGACGGAGGTCAGTATCGCGTCGGGTAGCGCCTAGCGTGGCGTTTTGAAGGCGCCCCTCTCGCAGGCGCGCATTTTGTGTTATGCGTGGCTGGGTGGATTGCCGATCCATCTGCAACAAGGCGATGTCATTGGCAACAGGTTAAACGTCCGGGGCTTCTGGATGTATTACGAGTCTGCCGGAAAAGGGCGTGTTCGTGGCAATAGAGAATCTCATTGACGAGAAACGCGCAGCAATGTCTTCGGACTCTTGATGTCACTTAACATGTTGATGGAGTTTGGCGACGCATTTGATTTCACGGGAGCTGATTTTTGGAGATGGTGCAAGGAAGCCGGTTTCCAGTGTTATGAGGTCATGCACTTTGCAGGTTGTTGCAGCGCGGTTATCGCTTATAAATAGCATGCCCAGCTTTCGGCTTTGCTGCTTACCAGCGGCGGGCAGTCTAAAGGCCTTAGAAGCACAAAAGGAACTTGCTGAATCCGTGGCATTTGCAGGCAAGACCGGCTTCATGCTCAACACCTGATCTCAGCAAAACCGGCAGGAATTCTCACCATGAAACAACTTAACCAGATTTACATCAACGGCGAATTCGTTACACCACACGGTACCAGAACGCTGGATTTGCTCAGCCCTGTCACCAATGAGAAGGTAGCGCAAGTGACGCTGGGTGATGAAGTCGATACCCAAAACGCCATCGTCGCAGCTAAGAAGGCGTTCAAGACCTTCTCGCAGACCAGCAAGGAAGAACGTATCGGCTATCTCGAAAAAATGCACGAGATTCTGAAACGCCGCCGGCAGAATTTGATCGATGTGATGATCGACGAATACGGCTGCCCACTATATTTCACCACGTCGCTGATCGACCTCGCAGTGGACGACTTCAAGATCATGGCGCAACTGCTGAAGGACTTTGACCTGGAGCCCAAGGTCGGCCATTCCCGGGTACGCCTGCAGGGCGTAGGCGTGGTGGGTGTCATCATTCCGTGGAACTCTAGCAACGGCTTCATTGCCACCAAGGTTTCGGCAGCCATTGCCGCGGGTTGCACCTGCGTTATCAAGCCCAGTGAATTCAGCGCACAGCAAACGCAGCTGATGACGGAATGCTTTCACGAAGCGGGACTGCCTAGGGGTGTGGTGAACTTCGTCAACGGTACGGGCGATGTGGTGGGTGCGGAAATGACACGCAATCCCGGCATCACCAAGATTACCTTTACCGGATCCACCGGGGTGGGCAAGATCATCGCCAAAGGTGCAGTGGAGAGCATGAAGCGTGTAACGCTGGAACTGGGCGGCAAATCACCCAACATCATCTTGGAGGATGCAGATTTCGCCACCGCCATTCCGCAGGCCATTCTTGCAGCCTACATCAACAGCGGGCAAGCTTGCGTGGCTGCCACGCGTCTGCTGGTGCCTGAAAATCGTCTGAGTGAAGTGAACGAACTAGCCAAGGCCGCCATTGCCGGCACGGTGAAAGTCGGCAACCCGAAGGATGCAGACACCATCATCGGCCCCATGGTCAACCAGAAGCAATTCGAGCGCGTGCAGGACTACATCCGTATCGGCATTGAAGAAGGCGCCGCCTTGCTCACTGGCGGCACGGGCAAGCCAACTGGTCTGGAGGCTGGCAACTTCGTCAAAGCCACCATTTTTACCAACGTGAAGAACTCCATGCGCATTGCGCAAGAGGAAATCTTTGGCCCCGTGCTGTCGATCATCCCGTATAAAGACGAAGCGGACGCCATTGCCATCGCCAACGACAGCCCCTATGGCTTGGCGGCCTACATCACCGCAGGCGACAAGGCGCGCGCATACCGTATCGCTAACCAGCTTGATGCTGGCCGCGTGTGCATTAATGGCGAGTTCCATGACCCACTGGCCCCGTTCGGTGGCTTCAAGCAGTCGGGTTACGGGCGGGAGTTCGGCGTGTTTGGATTGGAGACATATCTGGAACCCAAAGCAATTATCGGGTAACGCCACCCGGATTGGTGGCGGCAGTGCGGATTGCCGCCCGCTTGCTTGGAACCAGAGATTTTCCGGTATGGCGGCTAGTGCGGACGGATCCCCATCCAGGGGCGCGGTCGCGGATCTTCTCGATGACGCGGCGGCGCTGTAGCTGCTGTGGGTAGATCAGGCGTGGCGCACCAAGTGGCCGCGCCAGGTCTGGGCAAATGCCGCAGCTCGCCGTGGAACTGTCTACCAGACGGGGAAGCTTACGGATGAATCACACAGCTAATGGAAATTAGCCATGTAATCTGATATGCACTCCCGATGCAATTCACCCCTTTAGCCTTTCGGCAAACCCGCTCCCCGTTTATCGGTTTTATGTGAGGTATGACAACGGCTCCATATTCTGGCGTTGCAAAGCAAGCTTTACGCTTTCATCAGCCTCCATTCGCGCACGATGTTTTTTCAGATTCGGATAATTATCGATGGATAGTGGGGTCTGTTCGATCCATCGCGTGAGTACATACAGATAGGCATCGGCAAAACTCCGATCCTTCAGATACCAGTCACCGGCGGCTGCTAGACTCCCCTCCATGCGAGCGTAATGCGTTGCCAGCTTTTCATACGTTTTGGCCTTGATTTCTTTTTGGGCCAAATCACTGTCTGCGAACGACTGTGCTGCGAAGTGGGGACCATACGCTGCGTGAACTTCCGAAGTCATGTAACTCAGCGCTTCGGCTTCCTTGCGCCCCAACTTCTCATTGCGCGCATAGCCTTCTTTGCCGTATTCGGCGCCGAGATATGCCAGAATCGCCGCGGCTTCAGTTAATACGTCGCCGTCGTCAAATTGCAGGGCCGGCACCTTACCTTTTGGGTTGATAGACAGATACTCTTCTTTTTTTTGATCTCCATGTGCCATCGTTTTGATCGTCACAGGGGCATTCAGCCAAGCGACGGCAATGTTGGGTGCCAGCGCACAGGTACCCGGCATAGTATAAAGAATGGAGTTACTCATCACGTGCTCCTAAAGTTCATTGGCAACTCCTGAAAACGGTTTAATTTATCTAAACTGCCAACCGAATTCGTCCTATTCATAGTTAATCTTTGTCGATTCATGTCACCCCACTTGATATGGTTATTTATCATATTAGGTGAAATTTACATTGGAGCTTGAAAAAGCCGTGCACAGCACCTTGTGCTGAGGCAGCGCGTCGATGCGCCGGTACTCGTTCTTGAGAAACCCGTAGTCGGAACGGACGTTAGGCGCGGCGAGCACCGACAAATATTCCGGACACTTTTTCCCTCTTTTTTTGTCAGTTTAAGAGTATTAATTATATTAATTGATAGCCACTGACAAAGGTCGCCCACGACCGGCTTCACGAGCGCAACGCCTTCAGTTTGTCCAGCACATCCATGTAGTCGGGCACGCTGGCCATCTAAATTTCCGCCGCAAGCACCATGTGTACACACTTGGGTACACACTCATTCTGAACCTTGATGATATGGATTGCAATGGCCTGAAAGGAAGAAAGCCGCATGGTTAGCGGCTTTAACGAAAAATTGACATGGTGTGATTTTGAGTGAAACGTCACTCCAGATTCTGCACCTGCTCACGCATCTGCTCGATCAGGACTTTGAGTTCGATAGAAATTTTCGATACTTCCGCATCTACCGATTTTGAGCCCACTGTGTTGGCTTCGCGGTTGAGCTCCTGCATCAAGAAATCCAGCCGTTTGCCGACTGCGCCGCCTTTGCGTAAAACCCGTTCCACTTCTTCAAAATGAGCCTGCAGGCGGGACAGTTCCTCGTCTACATCGATTTTGCCAGCGAACAACGTCAGTTCTTGCCGGATACGCTCATCATCGCAATTTATCATGGCATCGCGCAAACGGGCTTTGACTTTTTCCTGAAATGCCACAAGCAAGGCGGGAATACGCGGTGCCACTTCTGCTGCCAGGGAACGCATCCTGGAGAGGCGCTCAAGCAGGATGACTTTAAGTTTTTCGCCTTCGCGGGCGCGTGCCGCCGCCAACTCATGCAGGGCAGCGGCCAGCAATTCCAGGCAAGGTTCGCGCAGGCTCTCCGTCGGCAGTGAATTGGCCCTCAACATTCCGGGCCAGCGAAGGATATCCGCCACCTCGAGACCGTGGGCGTCTGGTAGCGCAGCCCTGACGGTACGGTTCAGCGCCAGTAGTTTTTGCAACAGGTCAGCGTTGATATGCTGCAGATCTTCGGTATTCGCGATCCCGGAAAAGCTTACGCGGCACTCGATTTTTCCACGATTCAGCCGAGCGGTCAGAAATTCACGCATCGTCACTTCCAGCAAGCGGAGTTCGTCAGGCAGGCGGAACTGGATATCCAGATAGCGGTTATTAACCGAGCGCAGCTCCAGATTCAGTGAACCTTGTGGCAATTCGCGGGCAACCACGGCATAGCCGGTCATACTATAGATCGTCGCTAACTCATCCACTGACAGGTCCTGATAGGTTAAAATGGGGAGCGATGGGGATTATCGCATATGATCGTCGCAGACATGCAGAACGAGTTTGCACCCTTACCCCAATCGCCGGTAAAACGCCGCCGTTACAAAATCATCTAGAGAATCACAACCATGCGTCCCAGCAATCGCACGCCGGCTCAACTTCGTCCGGTTCAAATTACCCGTCATTACACCAAGCATGCTGAAGGTGCGGTACTGATCGAGTGTGGCGATACCAGGATATTATGTACAGCCAGCCTGGATGAAAAAGTACCCCCGTTTCTACGTGGAAAAGGGCAGGGCTGGCTCACTGCGGAATATGGCATGCTGCCACGTTCCACTAACGAGCGCATGCAGCGCGAAGCAGCCAAGGGCAAGCAATCCGGGCGCACGATGGAAATCCAGCGCCTCATCGGGCGCGCATTACGCTCAGTAATGGATTTGACGAAACTGGGCGAGCGCACCATCCAGATCGATTGCGATGTCATTCAGGCCGATGGCGGTACACGCACCGCCAGCATTACCGGGGCTTTTGTCGCGCTGCACGATGCGGTAGAAAAGCTGTTACACCAGCAGATGATAGAAGCTACGCCGATACTAAGTCATGTTGCAGCGGTCTCGGTCGGCATGTACGAAGGCGTGCCGGTGCTCGACCTCGATTATCTTGAAGACTCCCGCTGTGACACCGACATGAATGTTGTCATGACCGGCGACTCTGGTCTGGTGGAAATGCAGGGAACCGCGGAAGGGGTTCCGTTCAGCCGCCACGACCTGGACGCCATGGTAGATCTGGCGCAGCAGGGGATACAGGAATTGATCGCAATTCAAAAAGCGGTATTGGCCGCCCGATAAAGAGCTGATATGCAAAAACTGGTAATCGCCAGCAGTAATTCGGGTAAGTTGCGGGAAATCGGCCAACTGCTGCAGCCGCTGGGGATCGAGGTATTGCCCCAGTCTGCGTTCAATGTTACTGAATCGGAAGAGCCGTATTGCACTTTCATCGAAAATGCCCTCGTCAAGGCGCGCCATGCCAGCAGATGCACCGGGCTGCCGGCTCTGGCGGATGATTCGGGTATTTGCGTGAGCGCCTTAAATGGCAAACCAGGCATTCTATCGGCACGGTACGCGGGAGAACCCAGGTCAGATGAGCGCAATAATCAGAAGCTGGTCGATGTGTTGACAGACGAAGCCGACCGCAAAGCTCACTATTACTGCGTAATCGTGCTCTTGCGCCACCCCGACGATCCGCAGCCCCTTATTGCCGATGGAAGCTGGCACGGTGAAATTGTGCTTCGGCCGCGCGGGGCCGGGGGCTTTGGGTACGATCCTTATTTTTTTCTGCCGGACCTCGGTAAAACTGCTGCGGAGCTTCCGGCGGAGCAGAAGAATCGAATTAGCCACCGCGGTAAAGCACTGGCTCGGCTCGTTGAACGAATCAGCGAAGAAACGCTCTGAGCCAGGACTGCGTCCTGGGATCGGCGAAAAGATTGATCCGGCTCACAAAGCATGGCGTTGTTGGTTTGGATTCCGGGTCAAGTCCGGATGACAAAATTCATATTGTTTTCTTGCAGGATCGATAATTTCAATCATCGCTGAAACGATATTTTCTTTTGTTTGTCATCTCTCCTATTAGTCATGACAACAATTATTTCTCCTGCACTCATACTGGGTTCTCAGTCGCCGAAGCTGAAATCGCTGCCCCCGTTAAGCCTGTACATTCATATCCCATGGTGCATGAAAAAATGCCCCTATTGCGATTTCAACTCCCATGAGGTTCGTGATCGGGATGGCGTGCCCGAGGCTGAGTATGTGGCGGCGCTTATTCATGACCTGGAAGCGGCGCTGCCGCAAGTTTGGGGTCGCAAGGTGGTCAGCGTGTTTTTTGGCGGCGGCACTCCAAGCCTGTTCAGTGCCCGGTCCATAGACGAAATCCTGGGTGCCGTGCGGGCCTTGCTACCGCTCGAACTTTTCGCCGAGGTGACGCTGGAAGCCAATCCCGGCACTTTCGAGGCGCAAAAATTTGCCGATTTTCGCGCGGCGGGGATCAATCGCTTATCTATCGGTATCCAGAGCTTCAACCCCAGGCATCTTAAATCTCTGGGCCGAATACACGACGACAACGATGCGCAGCGGGCCGTTGAGATCGCTCGGAAAAATTTCGACAATGTGAATCTCGATCTGATGTATGGTCTGCCGAACCAGACGCTGGAGGAAGCCCGCAACGATATCGAGACCGCGATCAGGTGTGATGTTGCGCACATCTCGGCCTATCATCTGACGCTGGAACCCAACACGCTGTTTCATCGCTATCCGCCGCCATTACCCGACGATGATCTGGCTGCGGAAATGCAGATAATGGTCGAGCAAACGCTCGAGCGAGAAGGCTATGTCAATTATGAAACTTCAGCGTTTGCCCGATTGGGCCGAGAATCGCATCACAACATGAACTACTGGTTGTTCGGCGATTATCTTGGGATCGGGGCAGGTGCGCATAGCAAGATAAGCTTTGCCGACAGGATCGTGCGCCAGATGCGCTACAAGCAACCCAGGGAGTACCTCGCCAAAACCGCCCGGGCCACACCGGATGCCGGCCCACCTGTCATGGAACAGCATGAAGTAGGGCGGAACGACCGTGGGTTTGAATTCATGATGAACGCGCTACGTCTTACGAAAGGCTTTGCCACGGAAATGTTCACGGAGCGTACCGGCCTGCCCATCACCCGCATACAACGACAGCTTGACGAGGCCGAGCAACGAGGCCTGATTACGCGCGATTATCGGCGCATTGCGCCTACGCTCACCGGCAGGCGCTTCTTGAATGATCTGTTGCAAATCTTCCTTCCCGAAAAAAGTAACGACTAGCCTGGATATTTCATAAATTCGCGTGATGATTGCGCAGGATTTTGTTTTGTAGGGAGATTTTGTGAAAGAGTGGCGTAGTTATTCATACGCCCGACTGAACGAAATTTTCATACGAAACAAAAGACCAGCAAGGGCGCGCGTCAATTTATGAAACATCCGGGCTAGGTATAGCTCGTTACTTTTTTCGGAATATCAAATCCCACACCCCGTGTCCTAACCGCAAACCACGCTGTTCGAATTTGGTCAAAGGCCGGTATTCAGGACGTGATGCATAATCAACAACGGTATTGGCCAGCTGCGGTTCACCGCACAATACCCGCAATATTTGATCCGCATATTCCTCCCAATCGGTCGCGGCGTGGATATAACCGCCGGGCTTCAGATACCGGCACAGCAGCGCAACAAATTCCGGCTGTATCAATCGGCGTTTGTGGTGTCGGGCTTTGGGCCAAGGGTCGGGGAAAAAAATGTGCACGCCGTCAAGGCATTCCGGCGGCAATGCTTGTTGCAGCACTTCCACTACGTCATGCTGGACAATGCGTATATTCGTCAGCCCAAGTTCTTCGATTTGCTTGAGCAAACTGCCGACGCCGGGTGTATGAACCTCAACAGCTAGATAATCGTTCTGTGGATGCGCCTTGGCGATAACGGCCGTCGTCTCACCCATGCCGAAGCCAATCTCCAGGAATCTGGGCGCGCGCCTGCCGAAGATGGTTTCGAGATCGAGCAGGCTTGTCGCAGCACTTTCGGTGAACGGAACGCCATATAGGGGCATCAATGTTTCGTGAGCGCGACGCTGCGCATTCGAGACACGACCCTGGCGGAGAACAAAGCTTCGGATGGGACGATGCTCTACCATTTATAAGGAATCTGAAAAACCGGCAGTGATCAGGATTTGTCTCTGTCTTTTTGCTGATGGCTGCCGGCAATGGTCCCGTCGACTGGCGAACTGGGGCTGGCATTGTAAAGCTTCTTGGCCATGCGTCCAGCCAGATAGGCTTCGCGACCCGCTTCCACCGCTTTTTTCATGGCGGAAGCCATCAGTACCGGATTGCGCGCGGCAGCAATTGCGGTGTTCATCAGAACACCGTCGCAACCTAGCTCCATCGCGATAGCCGCGTCCGAAGCCGTACCGACACCTGCATCCACTATTACCGGAACTTTGGCATTTTCTATTATGATCTGCAAATTCCATGGGTTAAGAATACCCATGCCGGAACCGATCAGTGAGGCCAACGGCATCACCGCCACACAGCCGATTTCTTCCAGTTGCTTGGCTGCGATAGGATCATCCGAGGTATAAACCATTACCTGGAAACCTTCCTTTATCAAAATTTCGGCAGCTTTGAGGGTTTCCATCATGTTGGGGTAGAGGGTTTTCGGATCACCCAGCACCTCCAGCTTTACCAGCGTGTGGCCGTCCAGCAATTCACGCGCAAGGCGTAAAGTGCGCACGGCGTCGTCCACCGTATAGCATCCGGCTGTGTTGGGCAACAAGGTATATCGGGAGGGCGGCAGCACGTCCAGCAGGTTTGGCTCGTCGGGGTTCTGGCCGAGATTGGTCCTGCGAATCGCTACCGTTATAATTTCCGCGCCGCTGGCATCAACCGCAGCGCGAGTTTCGTCAAAATCCTTGTATTTTCCGGTACCTACCAGAAGCCTGGAAGAATAAGCCTTGCCGGCAATGACGATATTGTCCACCCTTAGCCCCCACCTACAGCCACGACGATTTCAAGCTGATCGCCTTCCGCCAGAATGGGTTGGTCGAACTTGCTGCGAGGGATGATTTCGCCATTTCGCTCTATGGCAATGCGCTTGCCCTGTAATCCCATGTGCTCCAGCAATTGTGTCACGTTCAGCGTCACGGCGTCCGCGTCCCGGGTTCCTGTTTCCGCAGGCGAGACGGGAAAGCGTTGGGGTTGACCATTAACGATAAGTTGTATCATTTTTAAAAGTCGCTTGAAGCGGATACGCTGGGATTAACTGTGACTTGGCTTGAGCAATAACGTTCTTTTAATGCCGCTTTAATGCAGATTATACGGTGGAGCAGCCTCATAGTCGACAATCAGGACTTCTACTTCTATACGCCAGTCTCGACTTACTCCACCCTTACCTCGCACCAGAGAATGCGTTTTCCCGAGAATCGGCATTGAATATTTTGCCGGCATCTCCAACCCTGGCGGCGTTGGCTAAATAAGGCGCCGGCCTAACTGGCACAGCGCCTTGAAGTTCACTCCAACTAGAGGCAGTCAATGCACAAGCAGCGTGCAATAAAAACTCCGCTAAAGCGAATAGACTGACTCGTTTTTCCCGTTTACTTTTTTAAACGCCGGACCTGACTTCCAAGAAGAACGAGCCCCGCCATCATCATCGCCCAACTTTCCGGCTCTGGAACAGGGCTTGTCGTAAAGTTCGTCAATTGACCACTTAGGGTAAAATCATCGACCAATTTAGGACTGGAAAACACGAGCTCAAAAATCGAGGTTTCCACCTGACTGGAGGTCACGAAGGAAGCTGAATCCGGGAGTAAAACGCTATCAACAAGGCTCCTGCTTGCGTTGGAAATAAGGTTAAGCGCCAGCCCATGCACATTGACATCACCAAAGCTGGGAGTCGAGAGAAGAGGAGAAAAGTTACTGTCGCTGTCCGTATAGCCGACTGATAAAGAAATGGCATCGCGATTAAAATAGTTAACCCTGTTTCCGTTTTGTAGCAGGAAGAAATTGGAATCATTTACTGCCTGTACCACGTTTCCGGTGGGCGTAAACGCTAACCCAATAGCCGCGCAACCTTCACGGTCGCCACAAAACCCAGATGATGGGTTCGTGTTGTAGCCGACCTCACTTGTCGCTGCATTAGCCGCAATATTATGAATATCGGCAGCTACCGTTGAGGTCCCAATGGTAGCAGTCGCCCCTGTTATCGTATTTGTATAGCCGGCGCTTAGATTGTTAATATTAAAAGCAGGCGTGGTGCTTTCATAAGTAAATGTTCCAGTCAAAGTCGCGGTTCCCGTGGAACCAATACCTGGGCCAAATAATTCATTGATCAACGCGCCTGCGTTCTGACCGCCGACCCCGACTGTTGCAGACGGGTTAAATCCAATAGTTGCAGAATAAGAAACGGTCACAGGTGCAGCGCTTGCAGAAAACGGTATTGCCATTGCGAGCAGAACGCCAAAGCCAAGTTTGCGCAGCATTTCTATCTCCTTCATGGTTAGTTATTATTTCTGGGGGCAACTTTAAGCGCTACAGGATAACAAGTATTTTTGGGCCCAAAGCTGCTTTAAAAGCATAGCTCATACTTAGCCTAATGATATGTAATTATTTATCAGTCTGACTACAAAAAGGGCTAGCTTGATCGAAAAACGCTTGCTGTCCCGTTATCAGGGTGATCATCAGAATGCAATTGTCGTTCGGACATTTTTTGCCGCAGACATACTGGATTGAATCTGATGCGAAGAACAAACAAGTGGGGCAAGTGGGCACTCCTACCACGGTCGATGGTTCTCTCCACGCCTTCATCACGGGCCCCGATGGCGCAGGTAGGATGAGCAACAAACCTAACCAGGTTTATATTTAAACATTTTCCAGCACACGCATTTCGAGGTGCAGGACTGCATGCAAAACTGGTTCAACTTATCCGACCGGCAAATGGAAGATGCCTTATACGAGATCGAGAGTATCTGCCGCTTTGGCGGTTTCAGTGGCGTCACCGATGCGTTACCGGACGAGACCACGATACTCAACTTCCGGCATTTGTTGGAGAAGCACAACCTGACCTTGGTTCTGCTCGACGAGGTCAATGCTCACCTCAAGAATCAAGGTCTCCTGGTCCAGAGGCACCATGGTGGACGCCACCATTATCCATGCCAAAGAATGGCTGCTAGACGATTCGTGCTTAAAAAATGGCAGCAGTGTACTTAAAAACCTGGAAGTCGCTATTTGTTCAGCGCTTCCTTAACGTTACAGCTTAATATCCTTGGCAAACAACATGCCCGATATAAATAACTATGTATTCATATGCTTATATGGATATTTCTATCTGATATTATGAAATCTGCAAACTTTCCCGACATTCTTGGATGGGTATTAATCAATAGCGTGATTCATCGGTCGAATACTGCAGGTCCGGCTCTCGATCGACTAAACCTTCAGGCGCTCAGGACAGGCGACCTCGCTTCATGAGTTGGAAGCAGTTACAAGTTGCTCTTGGCACTGGCTATACCGACGCTGCCAGTTTTCGTAAAGCAATCAAACCCGGCCTTACTGAAAATCCAGACCATCTATCCTGATCTAATCATCGGTGAACGCGACGGTGACATCGATGTGCTATGCCCAGCATTTTTGTCATGGCATCTTACTGCTATAGCGCTATAACGCTGTTTCCATCGTATAATTCGCCCATGAGGCGGGTGTAGCTCAATGGCAGAGCAGAAGCTTCCCAAGCTTACGACGAGGGTTCGATTCCCTTCACCCGCTCCACCTTTCCCGGCCTATGAACCGTTATCTCAGATATGCTTTTACCATATTTGTCGCTGCCCTGACGATTCTGCTGCCCGGTCTTGCCATATATATTGCCGCAACTTTCGACCCTAACGCTTATAAGCCTCAGATCATCCAGCTAGTGAAGGAGAAAAATCGGCGCGACCTCAAACTCGATGGCGATATCAAGCTTACGTTTTTTCCCAGGCTCGGCGCGGAGATCAATGGCCTCTCACTCAGCGAATATCAAAGTGACGTGGAGTTTGCCTCTGCGGAGAATATTCTGGTATCTCTGGCGTTCTTGCCATTGCTCAGGAAGCAACTGGAGCTGGACGAAATCACGATAACGGGACTGAAAGCCAATCTGATCCGTTTTACGGATGGGCATACGAATATTGATGACCTGCTCGTTAAAAGCGAAAAGCCGGAACAGTTCAAATTCAATATTGGTCACGTACTCGCGGAAAAAAGCATGCTCGTTTTTCGCGATGAAGCCAGCCAGAAGCAGTATATATTCGATGATCTCAATCTCAAGGCTGACCAGATCAATACCGCGTCCAGCTCGATGGATGATGTTATTCGCAGCAAACTGGAATTAGCGTTCAGGATGAACCAACCCGAACAGCCTGAGATCGATCTTGCCACCCAACTGACATTTGATTTAATGCTGGATGCGGAAAAGCAATATTACGCCGTGAGTGGCCTTAACCTTGAGAGCACCGGGACAATTAACGGGATCCATCATCTCGTGATAAATTCCTCGGGGGATCTCTCTGCGAGATTTGCTGCTGGTGTTGCTGCCGGTGAATTCATTGTAAGTAGCCTGACTCTCGGCATTGCTGGAACAGGTGGCGGAAATAATTTCGATATCAAGTTTGACGCACCGCGCCTGAGCCTGAATGGCGAAAAAGTGGCCAGCGATAGAATTATTGCGGTGCTGAAAATTATCAGCGCTGGGGGTAACACCAACGGTAATTTCTCTCTTTCAGGCGTGAACGGCACGATAAGCGATTTCAAGAGCAGCGTGCTCACGGTCGAGATGGAATCACAGATAAATGAGAGAGTCGTCAAGGCCATGCTTGCCTCCCCGCTTGCCGGCAGCACCACTGCCCAGCAACTGGCTTTGTCGGATCTGGCGGTCACTATCGATGCCGGCAGCTCCGGCATTGCAGATGGCCTCCATGGTAATTTGAAGGGTAGCGCTTTATTGGATGGCTTGGCTCAAAATGTACAGGTGCAGTTTAATGGCAAGTTGGGAGACAGCGATATCAAAGGGAATTTGGAAGCAAGCAACTTAACTCAACCTGTCCTCAATTTTTTGGTGGATATCGGCCAGCTTAATCTGGATCGCTTCCTGCCACCCCAGCAAAAGCAGCGGGGGACAAGAGAGTTTACAACAAAGATTGCGAGCGCAAAACGTGTGGATGAACCGTTCGACTTATCCTTATTCGATGATCTGGAGAGTGTGAAAATCCAAGGCTCGATCCGGATCGGCATACTGAAAGCTGCTAACGTCACGTCGTCCGGGGTAAAACTGAATATCAGGACCGATCAGTACCGGGACCCTCATTGAGCTCTTTTGCCACAAAGCTGATCCGCTGGCAAAAGGATCATGGCCGCCACCACCTGCCTTGGCAGAACACTCGCGACCCGTATGCGATATGGCTATCGGAAATCATGCTGCAACAGACGCAGGTGAGTACGGTTATTCCTTACTACCTACGCTTTCTGCAATGCTTCCCCAATATCGGAAGCCTTGCTGCGGCATCCCTCGATGATGTGCTGGCGCAATGGAGCGGGCTCGGTTATTACTCGCGCGGAAGAAATCTGCATCGGACTGCGCGCCTGATTATTGCAGACCATGGAGGCGTCTTTCCTCGAAATGTGGAAGTGATCCGGCAACTGCCCGGCATAGGGCGCTCTACTGCTGCCGCAATTGCCGTGTTTGCTCATGGGCAACAATGCGCGATACTCGACGGTAACGTCAAGCGTATTTTTGCCCGCTACTTCGGAATCGATGGCTATACCGGAGAGAAAAAGAACGAGATTCTACTGTGGCAAAAAGCTGAAGAATTGTTGCCCGGCAAAGACGGGAACGGGACCGAAGCTGGAATTGAAGCTTATACCCAGGCGCTGATGGATCTCGGCGCCACGATTTGCACTCGCGGCAAGCCCAAATGTTCATCATGCCCTTTGTTACAGGATTGCATCGCGTTCCGGGATAACCGAACCGATAAACTCCCTGTTCCGAGGCCAAGAAAGCCGCTACCGGAGCGGGAGACGGCGCTTCTGATGCTGATGAAGCAGGAGCGGGTTTTTCTGGAGAAACGCCCGGCCGCAGGAATCTGGGGTAATTTATGGTGTCTGCCGGAAATGCCGGTGAGTGAAAGTGCAGATGAACATTGCATGCGCCGTTTTGGCATGAAAGTAGCGCCATTGGCGCGAATGCTACCGTTTGATCATACCTTTACTCACTTCAGGCTGCGGATTCATCCACAGCCACTGCAAGTGGTTTCATGCCCCTCAGCCGTGACGCCGGACGGGAGCAAAAGCTGGATAACGTTTGATGATGCACTGAAGGCAGCCATTCCTTCGCCAGTCAGAAAACTGCTCATGCAATATGCTTGCCATGATCATTACGCACCCGTCGAAAAACAGTTGTGATGGAAGGAAAGATGTCGCCTTCGCAGATAGCGCTTCAAGATGATGAATAACTGGCAAGCGTGGAGAAAGCAGCAGCGCGCAGAGTTGATGGTACGCAGGGAATGCGTTACCGAAGGGGAGCACCGCCGCTGGAGTACGGCTATCACAGCCTTGCTGGAACAGGGCTTTCCATCCTTGCAGCGGAACGTGGTGGGGTTTTGCTGGCCTCATCGAGGCGAATACGATCCGCGCCCGCTGATGAATTTTATCCGGGAACGCGGCGCGACGCTTGCACTGCCCGAAGTAGTGAATAAACAGGAACCACTGTGTTTTCGCAGATGGTGGCCGGGTGCGCCGATGAAAAAGGGGACCTATGACATTCCGGTACCTGATAATACCGGCGTGGTCACGGTTGGCGCGCTGGTAATCCCAATGATAGGCTTCGACCAACTGGGCTTCAGGCTGGGATATGGTGGCGGTTATTTTGATCGTACTTTGATCGCGATCACTCCCCGGCCTTTGGCGATCGGCGTCGCGTTCGAAATTTTGAGAATGCACACTACGCATCCGCAACCGCACGATATTCCGATGGATTTTATTGTGACCGAGGCCGGAATTTATCGGGTGGCGGCAACCGGCCTGATGTTGATCTCTCCCGAAGAATGCGCGGCAGAGACACTCCGGTAAGGTCATAACCAGCGATGGCATTCAGCCCCACCGCTGTGTGCAAGCTTCAGTATATTTTCCGGGTGGAATAAAGAAGACGATATTCGTACCGGAATGAGCTTGCACTTTCCCTTCAGCCAGAGCTCTACACATCAAACTCCCTGTGCCGTACCAGAACCTGGTTGTTTCCGCAAAAATACCGTGCCAACCGTTCAGCGAAATAAACCGAGCGATGACGTCCGCCGGTGCAACCGATACTCACAGTCAGATAATTGCGATTGTCGCGAACGAAGCAGGGTAGCCAGTCGTCCACAAATCGCTTGATGTCCTCAAACATTTTATTGACGTTGGCTTGCGCATCAAGGTATTCAATTACCGCGGCATCTTTTCCGGTAAGAGGCCGCAGCAGCGCCTCGTAGTGCGGATTGGGAAGACAGCGAATATCGAATACCATGTCGGAATCCAGAGGGATGCCGTGTTTGAAGCCGAATGACTGGAACAGGAGAGTCAGGCTTGCATGATTCAGACCGACAAAATCCCTTATCCATGCCCGCAATGAACTGGCGCTCAAATCGCTGGTATCGATGCGGTTTGCAAGATCGTGTATCTCGCGCAGCATTTCGCGTTCCAACTCTATACTTTCCGGCAAAGTCGAGCGGTTATCGCTGAGTGGATGGCGGCGCCGAGTTTCCGAAAAACGCTTTACCAGCGTATCGGTTTTAGTTTCAAGGAACAGCAGGTGCACTTCCATTCCCTGCCGCCTTAGATCGGCCAAGCGTTGCGGCAACAAATGCAAGGTTTCGCGGCTCCTTGCGTCGATACTGACCGCTACGCGCTGGTGTCCGGATTCCTTCAAATATACCGTAACCTCCGGCAGCAGGTTTGCTGGAAGATTGTCCACGCAATAGTAGCCACTGTCCTCGAGCACGGTAAGGGCGATACTCTTGCCGGAACCGGAGAGGCCGCTAATGACGATCAGCTGCATTTTTCGAATACGAGCGGAGAATTAATGGTTCCCGCCCTGCAATTCAAAGTTCATTTTCCTGCTTTTGTCTATTTTGGCCATTTTCCATTTCCTGTTGATGTCGCGCAAAGAATTCCTGAGCACTGTCTATACCACGAAGTTGCAGAACATAATTGCGCACCGCCGCTTCTACCAGCACGGCCAGATTTCGCCCAGCGGCAACCGGGATGATCACCTTGCGGATATTGACGTCCAGGACGCTTTCAGTAACATCGTTGATCGGCAGTCGTTCCATCGTGTTGAAATCAACGCTGCTGGGTTTTTGCAAATGCACGATGAGCTTCATGTTTTTTTTCCGGCGTACCGCGGTCTCGCCAAAAATAGTTCGGATGTTCAGCATCCCCAACCCACGCACTTCAAGAAAATCACGTAATATCGGAGGACAGCAACCTTCCAGCGTTTCTGGCGCAATTCTATAAAGTTCCACGACATCATCCGCAACGAGCCCATGGCCCCGGCTCACGAGTTCCAACGCCAATTCGCTTTTGCCGACGCTGCTTTCACCGGTGATCATTACGCCCATTCCCAGAACGTCCAGCAGTACGCCATGGCGGCTACAGGAGGGCGCAAGGACGCGCCCCAGATAGGGGCGTAACGTCCAGATCACCTCCAGACTGGAGTAGGGTGAACAGAAAAGGGGAGTGCGGGTGGCATCCGCCAAGGCTCTTATCGAGTCCGGCACTGAACCGCCACCGGCAACGATAATGCACAGGAGGTCGCTTTGCGCGATCTGCTGCATACTCTGCGCCAGCGACTCGGCACCAAGCGTGTTGAGATACTTGGCTTCGGTCTCGCTCAGTACCTGTATCCAGTTAGGGTGGATGAAATTGAGGTGACCGATCATTCCCTGTGTCGACCGGGCAACGGCTTCCGCGTCCAGATACCGGTCGCCGCCGTCTTTACCGGCTTCCCAGGTCAGGCTCAGATTTGACTGCTTGTCTTCAAATAGCTGTGCAACGTTAAATCGGGGCATCTGGTTTGAATCATCTCCCAAGTTATAGGACAAAGGGGCAAAGCTTCCGCTTATCTAACAATGCTAAAGTCCTGATTGAGCCGATTATTCAGGTTGTTCGACATCCTGATTCTTTAATGCGCCGATATTACGTTGGCTTTCATTTTTTTTCTTGTGCTTGAGCATCTGGCGGTCAAGCTTATCCATCAAGTTATCGATGGAAACGTACATATCGGAACCGTCAGCCTCGACAAAAATATCCTTACCAGGCACATGGACATTTGCTTCAGCCTTTTGCTTAAGCTTTTCCACGGATAGAATCACGTTGATATCGATGACGTTGTCGACATGACGCATAACCCGCGTCAGCTTTGACGTAACGTAATCGCGCAGCGCAGGAGTAATTTCTACGTGGTGACCGGTAAGATTGAGATTCATCATGTCTCCTTGGCTTGGATTAAAAAGATTTCCGAAGATTAACGGGAGGAATTTGTATGGACTCCCGATATTTTGCCACGGTACGGCGGGCAACCATAATTCCCTGCTGCCCCAGAATTTCTGAAATCTGGCTATCGCTCAGTGGCTTCTGTGCATTTTCGGCGTTTATCATTTGCTTGATCAGAGCACGAATTGCGGTGGCGGAACAAGCACCGCCGGTGTCGGTCGCTACATGACTGCCAAAGAAATATTTTAATTCGAATATGCCCCGTGGCGTCCTCATGAATTTTTGTGTCGTTACCCGCGAAATCGTGGATTCATGCAAGTCAAGCGTATCCGCAATTTCCCGCAATACCATGGGGCGCATGGCCACTGCGCCATGCTCGAAAAACTGTTGCTGGCGTTCGACCACTGCTGAGGATACCTTGAGTATCGTGCTGAAACGCTGATGTACGTTCTTGATGAGCCATTTCGCCTCATTCAGATGGCCCGACAGGCCTCGTGCGGAATCATCATGAGAGCGTTTCAGGATATCAGCATAGAGCCGGTTGATTTTGAGGCGGGGCATTGCTTCAGGATTAAGGCTGGCTACCCATGAACCGCTGATCTTTGTCACAATTACGTCGGGTATGATGTAACGGGCGACAGTGGAACTGAATGCCATGCCGGGTCTCGGGTTCAGTCGGGTAATCAGGTGCCGGATCGATCGCAGACATTCATCATCACAGTGCAGCAGTTTTTTAATGGTGGCGAAATCCCGTAATGCCAGGCTTTCAAGATCGTCATTCACCAGCAGCACCGCCTGATCCAGGTAAGGAGTACATCCCGGCAGCGCATGCAATTGCATGAGCAGGCATTCCCTGAGGTTACGCGCCCCAATGCCGGGAGGATCCATGCGTTGCAACTGTTCCAGAGCATTGTGAAGATCGTCGATGTCTATCGCGAGCTCGGGCGGCAGCAGTTCAACGAGCTCTTCAAGATCCTGTGCAAGATAGCCGTCGTCATCCAGACTATCGATCAGCAAACCAACGATTCTTCGCCCACGCTCCGGAATCTGGCTAAGACTTAGCTGCAGGTTAAGATATTCACGCAAGCTGGGCGGTTCCGCCGCTTGTTGCTGAAAATCCCGTTCGTCATCATCATCCCGCGTGTTGCGAACGGCTCTATCGTCCGAGAACCAGTCTGACTCATCGGTCATCTTTCTCGTGTCGGAGCTGTCCTCGATAGAAAGCAATTTCGCACTGGCTTCATCCGGAATCTCAATCAGATCCGATAACGGCTCTGCCCGAATATCGTTGGGCATATTCCGATAGTCGATCGTATCGCTACCGATATGATCGTCAAGTTCAAGGAGAGGATTTTCTTGAACCATACGTTCTATTTCCTGGCTCAGTTCTGCCGTGGAAAGCTGTAGCAGCCGTATGGATTGTTGCAATTGCGGAGTAAGCGTCAGGTGCTGCGACAGCTTAAACTGAAGAGTAGGCTTCATAATTTGGAATACCCACGGTAAGGCAAGATTCGTGCGGACCGAATCTTTTTCACAGCTTGAAATGTTCTCCCAGATATACTTTTCTCACACTTTCATTATAGATGATTTCATCAGGGTTTCCGCTAGCCAGGACTTTTCCTTCGCTGATGATATAGGCATGATCACAAATCCCCAACGTTTCCCTGACATTATGGTCTGTAATGAGCACACCGATGCCACGCTCCTTCAGGAACCCGATGATTTTCTGGATATCCAGCACGGCAATAGGATCCACACCGGCAAACGGTTCGTCCAACAGGATAAAGCGCGGCTGCGTTGCCAATGCCCGGGCGATTTCGACACGGCGTCGCTCGCCTCCGGATAAGCTGATTGCCGGATTGGTCCGTATGTGACTGATGTGCAGATCATGCAGCAGATCGTCGAGATGCTGCTGCACTTCATCGCGCGTATAATTTTTCAGTTCCAGTACTGCCCGAATATTATCGGCCACGGACAGTCGCTTGAAAATTGAAGCCTCCTGGGGCAAATAGCTCAGGCCCAGGCGCGCGCGCAGATGCATCGGCATTGGGCTCAAATCGACATCGTCCAAGGATATGCTGCCACCATCCAGGGGTACCAACCCTACCATCATGTAAAAACAGGTGGTCTTGCCTGCGCCATTGGGGCCCAGCAGGCCGACCACTTCACCGCTGCTGACAGAAAGTGAAACGTCTTGTACCACCGTCCGGGATTTATATCGCTTTTTTAAATTAACGGCTTTTAATTCGCTCATTTTTCGGGATCCGGGCGTTAGTCGATTTCATTCATCTTTTTCAGCGTCTGGTTTCGGCTCCTTCTTCTTGGGCTGGATGACCAGCCTCACTCTCCCCTCGGATTGGCTCTGAGCACTCGTATCGTTGTTCCCGGTCACCTGAAAAAACTCATTCAGTGCATCGTAAGAAATATAATCGCCATGCACTTCATCCTGGCCACGTCTCAGTCTCGCCTTCTTGAAGAGCTGCACCTTATCCGCCTTGGCGTCATATTCCATGCGCTCGCTCCAACCCTCGACGTACTCGTCCTTGCCATCGCGCTTTTGACGGAAACTGGCAAGATTACCGAAAGCCGTGGCGTGCTGGAAACCGCTGGCATCTTCTTTCACGGTCATCTTGTCGGCACGGATAATCAGCGTGCCCTGCGTGAGGACTACGTTACCAATGAATGTAGCAAGCTTGTTGGCATCCTGGACAGTGGCCCGGTCAGACTCCAGATGAACCGGTTTATCGCTATCGGCCCGTTCCGCCAGCACGGGTCCTGTAAACAGCAGGGAAGCAAAAAATACAGTAAAAAATATCCCGCCCCGAGTGATGTTCGCAGCGGTTGCCGTGGAATTCGCATGGCACCTGCTCAGGGATTCCCTAGCGGGCATTGTCATGAATAACTCTTACGCGTGAGAACAACTGAGTGATATTGGTGCGGCCGTTCATTTCCATGCCGACTGCGTTGATAACAGATTTTTTTTCGGTAATAACCACGGGTTTATCGGTTCTGGCGATGTCATCATCCGGAATCAAGTGCAACAAGCTGGTCGTCATGGTTGTCTCGCTCCTGCCTTTGGCAGCGTTCCTCAATACCATAACGTTACCCGTAAGATAAATGTCTTCGTTATTGCTGGACATCTTCGCTTTGTCCGCTTTTATTTGCAGCGCCGGTTTACCGGGTTCGGTGTTGATAAAAAGGGGTTGCTCCAGATCAGTGGTATCGTCGTCCGGGTAATGCACCATTTCCTTCGCGACGAGCGTGTGGCGCGCAAGACCATCCTGATCCATGCGAGTGACCGAGAAGTTTTCCATCCTGTAATCGGGGGTACGGCCAATTTCGTTGTCTTGTGCCGGAGAAGGTGTTCGTGCCGACTGGCTCAGCCAGAATGACAGCGCTGCGAGCAGGGCGAGTAGAATGAGGGGAAGCCCGGGAAACAGGCGAGCGATCATTTAAGGTACATCGCCAATTGCGCGTTGAGGGTATCCTGAGCCTGCATGACCATTTCGCATACTTCGCGTACCGCGCCGCGCCCGCCCTCAAGACGCGTAACGTAATGCGCATGCTTCTTCACCAGAGAAGGCGCAGCAGGTACGGTGAGCGCAAGACCGCAACGTAACATCACCGGTAAATCTATCAGGTCATCCCCCATATACGCACACGCCGAAGCATCCAGGTCCTGTTCCTCCAGCAGCGTCTCGAATACAGGCAATTTGGTTTTTGCCCCCTGATGAACGACGGTCACACCCCAATCTTTTGCCTTCAGTTCGACGCAGCGCGATTTTCTGCCAGTGATCAGCGCGATTTTGACGCCGCTTGCCTTGAGCATTTTCAGACCATGACCATCATGACTATTGAATGCCTTGATCTCCTCGCCGCCATCTGTGAGATAGAGAGTGCCGTCGGTAAGGACTCCGTCCACATCGAAGATAACCATGCGTATCTTCCTGGCCCTTTCTTGTATGTGTTCCATCAATATTACAACGGCCGATTGCGCGGCCGGCCTGAATAAATAATTGGTTTTTCTTGATGTGAAACAAGCAGCGTACCGCCGTCAAGATCATATAGTCCCGTATCTTGCAATGCGTTCTCCCTGCCTCCCCCTCTTGACGCGGCATATAGCATTTGTCCAAACCATCCTGTTGGGATAGATGGTGCGCGCGAAGAAGATCTGGATGAAGACTTCTCGCTCCAGATAATTCTGCCTATAGATATTCCGGAATCGAATGAATGCCGCAGGCGCATAAACGTGGCGATCCGGCAGTCATCTCAGCGACGGCTCGCCATATTCCAAAGAGGGATAAGCATCTCCCGCTGGAGAATAAAATTATACCCGATAAGAACCGGCCCCAATAAACCGGCTGAGCGCTTTATCCTTCACTCCTGCGAAAGTGAAACACTATGAATATGACAACAAGGAAGCGGGACGGTTCGCCGTATTGCGTCGGCGCTGCACTGCTGCGCGCAAGGCGTTTGCTCGTGTAAAAAAGATTTTACGGTTCCTGGCCGCGATTAATTTTTAGGGAGCGGAAACACTACCGACTCAACCACGCCGCTCAATTCCTCTACGACCACGTCTCTTCCCGCTTGTCCTGCTCCTATCTGTCTTAGCCGTGAAATTACCTCCTGCACCAGCACTTCGGGCGCTGAAGCGCCAGCAGTGATGCCGATCTGGTCTTTTCCTTCCAGCCATTTCTCCTGCAATTGCTCGGCACGATCTATCATATAAGCGTCCACGCCGGCATTTCTCGCGACTTCACACAAACGGTTGGAGTTAGAGCTATTGGGTGAGCCGACAACAATGACGAGATCACACTGCTTGACCATCATTTTTACCGCATCCTGGCGATTTTGCGTCGCATAGCAAATATCGTCTTTTTTCGGTCCGGTAATTTTTGGAAAGCGCTTTTTCAAAGCCTTGATCACTCGCGTCGCATCATCCACCGACAAGGTCGTCTGGGTAACATACGCCAGATGAGTCGGGTCTTTGACCACCAGATTCTCGACATCCTCTTCTGTTTCCACCAGGTACATGCAGGGACCGTCTCCTTCGGCCTGACCCATCGTGCCTTCAACCTCCGGATGGCCCGCATGACCGATCATGATAATTTCTCTCCCCTGTTCCCGCATCTTTGCCACTTCAATATGAACTTTGGTCACCAGCGGGCAAGTGGCGTCGAACACCTTGAACTGTTGCGCTTCGGCTTCTCGCCGCACCTCATGGGAGACGCCGTGCGCGCTAAAAATCAGAATACTGCCAATGGGTACTTCGTCGAGATTCTCGACAAATACAGCGCCCTTTTTTTCCAGGTTCTCCACCACGAAACGGTTGTGCACCACCTCGTGGCGCACGTAAATGGGCGCGCCATGCATGGTCAACGCACGTTCGACGATTTCAATCGCGCGATCGACGCCAGCGCAGAAACCACGGGGGTTAGCAAGTAATACCTTGATCATTGTTCATTCTCCATAAAAACGATTCCATCAACCAGCCGCTGTCGGCGGTATCGTTTGTTGTTCAGCATTCATTTAACCTAAATCCGGTAGTTGGACGGGGGGAAGTGTACAGTTTTTGCGGTGCAGGGCAAGGCGCAACGACGCGGAATGGTCATTCCATTCCAAGGAGTTGCAACGCAGCCATGTACCGCAAAAACTGTGCAATTCACCTCGTAGCGCCCTCACCCAAAAGGTGAGGGTCAAATAACATGAGATATTGTTATTAATCATAACACTGATCTATTAAATGAGCGGTCAACTACCGGATTTAGGTTTATGGCACATACGCAGACGCATGCGCGGACAGGGAAATCGGTAATCCATACAAAAAGCCGGATCGTTATTTTAGCAGCCTGTCGGACTTGAAGGAAATCGGCTGCAAAAGCGTCTGGCTGGTTCATATTTCGCCGCTTTTTCGCTGCGATTCTTCAAGTCCGACAGGCTGCTAGAGCATTCATATAATTCCTCAAGATAACTTTCTGTCAATGAAATCCGGTTCCGTTTTTGTATTAAGCGTTTGAAAACCTGCGCGTATCATTGACCGATCATTACCTCACCGCACCCTCTTTTTTCCTGGCTTGACCGGACGCTCTCCAACTGTGCGCATACGGTTCTCGCAGCCTGCAATATACGCACCGTCTGGCGATGCAAGAGATCCGGGTGCACGAAAAACAAATGGTTGCCCCGGACCGCCCGGATTTGCGGGAATCGGCGAAACAGCGCCTCTACCCCCGTTTCAGCCGGCCCCAACGGTACACTGCTGATGATGGCATGGGGGTCGGCTTCCAGCAGATTTTCCGCAGATATCACAGGCGTTATAGAAGACGCGGACTCGAAAATATTGATGCCGCCACAAATGTTGATAATATCGCTGATGACATGTTCACCGTTCACCGTCATCAGCGGTTGATGCCAGATTAACTGAAATACGCTGATTTTACGCCGGTCGCCATAATTACGCTTGATTTGCTGCAATTCCTCTTCATAAGCGCTTGCCCCAGGTTCCGCTTGCGCTGCCGTTCCCGTCAGCTTACCGATCGTCCGCAACAACCGTGGAATGTCTTCCAGTCGGGTTGCTTCAACGGCAAAAACGGTCAGGCCTAATTTCTCCAGTTTCTCGATATCAGACCGCCCATTACCGCTACGCCATGCAATCACGAGATCTGGCTTGAGTGCAATGATTCTCTCCAAATCGAGACTGGAAGAATCGCCAACGTCAGGAACAGACTTGGCCGCGTCGGGAAAATCGCTGTAGCGGCTGACGCCCACGAGTTTATCGCCGGCCCCGGCTGAGAATACCAGTTCGGTAATATTCGGGGAAAGCGAGACGAGACGGCTGGCGAATCGATCCAGGCGAATATCATGCCCCCGATCATCGACCAGGCTGATTGGAAAAGTGGAGGACGCGGAAAACGACGAGGTTTTCTCTGCAGTTTGAACAACGCCGGCGATACCGATGGAAGCCGGCATCCATCCTGAAAACACAAGCAGCAGTATTAAAACATGGCGCCGTATTTGTTTACGGGATTTACGGGACATGGGAAGGTAAAAGTGAGCAGGCTTCCGAAGCGGGTGCTCACAGTCCGGGATTTTTAGACAATTCCCTGGAAAGAAGACGAGGGGAGGCTATTCGTCCTCCCGATAACGTCCAGCCAGGGCCACACGCTGTTCATACGCTTCGCGCGCTATCCGAACGTCTTCCAGAAAAAAAGGCAGTTCCCTGATCAGCATTGCCTGCGGCCCATCCACCAGCGCTTTTCCCGGCACAGGATGAAAATCCACCAGCACCATATTGGCGCCCGCGATCACCCCCTGTGCTGTCACGTGCATGATATCAAGTATGCCATCGGGCGAAGACGCGCGAAGACCGACGGAATGCGAGGGGTCGATGCAGACCGGCATGCGCGTGAGACGCTTGACTACCGGTACATGCGCAAAATCCACGAAGTTACGATGCGGATCCGCCATGTTGGTTTTCATGCCCCGCAAGCCAAAGACGACTTTGCGATTACCCTCGGAAGCCAGGTATTCCGCAGCGTTCAATGATTCATCCAGCGTAATGCCAAAGCCGCGTTTGAGCAATACCGGAAAATCCTGCTGGCGCCCGACGATTTTCAGCAATTCGAAATTCTGGGTGTTGCGTGTTCCTATCTGCAACATGACGCCGGTGGAGTTGCCCGTCCGGTAAAGGGCCTCGCAAATCTCTTCCACGTGAGACTCATGAGTAATCTCCATGGCTATCACTTTGATGCCATATTTCCCCGCCAGTTCGAAGACATAAGGCAAACAGGCCTTGCCATGGCCCTGAAATGAATATGGGCTGGTGCGCGGCTTATAAGCGCCCATGCGCGTGCATACCTGACCATTATCCCGTAACGCCTGCATCATCAGCTCGACATGCTCCAGCGTATCCACGGCGCATAGTCCGGCGAAAACGTTCAGCGTATCCTGTCCGAAGCGCACGCCGTTATAGTCGAAATGGGTAGGCCTGTGATCGTCCTTGTGCCGGCCGAGAACGCGATACTCCTCCGAGATTCGGACTACCTGCTCGACACAAGGCAGATTTTGCATGTCCTCGATCAGCAGGGCCTTGGTGTTTCCGATCAGATAAACTTCGGTAAGCGCCTGCTCGATCCCCACTTCAGTGTGCACGCGCGTGGAAATACCGGGCAGATTGGCAAGATGCCCCAGCAACTGTTTGAATTCGGGAGTATCAGGCCGAGTATCCGGGGTCAGGACAAGAATCATGGAATAGTATCGGGTGTCGACAAACCGGCGGGCGCGAAAAGGGGTAGCGCTAAAGGCGTGGCGTGTGGGAAAAGTGGAATTCTAACCGAAAAAACCCACCCTTGCCATTCAATCGAATATGGCGTTTAATGATTTTTTCGTGGCATCACCAACCTCCCCTTAAATCCAGAAATTCACAACAAAAGGCACAAAAATGGCCTGCGGTCGCCGTGCGATCAAGAATATGAGCCGTCCTCGCCTCGTTTACCCGTGACAGAACAAAGCGTAAAACTTGAAAGGCCTGAAGTCGCCACCTTTCCCCCCGTGATTTTTCTGATGGGTCCTACCGCAAGCGGCAAAAGCGGTATAGCGTTGGAAATCGCCCGGCACTTCCCCGTGGAGATCGTTAGCGTGGACTCCGCCCAGGTCTTCCGGTACATGAATATCGGCACTGCTAAACCCAATGCCGAATCCATGGCATCCCTGCCACACCATCTCATCGACCTGATCGAGCCGCATGAGTGTTATTCCGTTGCTCAATTTGTCGATGACGCGCTTGTCGCAATGCGCGAAATTACGGAACGAGGCAATATTCCATTGCTGGCGGGTGGCACGATGCTTTATTTCAGAATGTTGCTGGAAGGCCTTTCCGCGCTCCCTTCCGCGAACAGCAGCCTGCGCCGGCGGATCAAAGCCAAAGCGGAACAGAACGGTTGGCACGAAATGCACAATGAGCTGTTACAGCTTGACCCAGCCAGCGCGGCGCGAATCAAGCCTACAGATAGCCAGCGCATTCAGCGTGCGCTGGAAGTGTGTTATTTAGCCGGCAAACCTATGTCGGAGATTCTGAAGAAACCCAGAAATGCCTGCCTTCCCTATCGCGCGATCAAGATTGCCCTGATTCCCGGCGACCGGAGCGCACTGCATCAGCGCATTGCGCAACGTTTCGAGGCGATGCTCAAGCTGGGATTAATCGATGAAGTTCGGGCAATCCGTGATAAATTCTGCCTGAACGATGCAAACCCTTCGATGCGTTGCGTTGGGTATCGGCAAGCATGGATGTATCTGGAAAAGGAAATCAATGCGGCGACGATGCGCGAAATGGCGTTGGCCGCTACGCGGCAACTCGCAAAACGGCAGCTCACCTGGCTGCGTTCCATGAAAGGGGTGCGGGAATTCGATTGCCTGGCGGAAAATTTGCCGGAACAGGTGCGCGGTTACCTCGCAGACACTGGCTTAAAAGCTGCGTCGGTTTCATAATCACGGGGTTCGTTACATCTCATTTTAATTTTTTTGGATCCATTCTGATAAGGAAAACAAAATGAACGATAGGCATAAGCTGGTTATCTGGGCATTGATCCTCATCGGCGCCTTGTCCACCGCGGGATGCGGAAAATCGGAGGAAAGGGTGCATGAGTCCTGGGTGGCGCCTCCAACCGCGGAGGGAGTGGACGACAGCACTCTCAACAGTACAATAAAGGCGGCGCTATTGGCCGATCCCGATGTCAGGCATCTGGATGTCAGGGTAGAGGCGCATAATGGCGAGGTCATGCTGAGCGGTATCGTGGATAATCAGACGCAGATGGATCGTGTCAATATGCTCACCTGGATGGTGGACGGCATCAAGAAGGTGGATAATAAGATGAGCTTGCGAAACGGTGGGAGCGAGACTGCGGCTGCAGCTGATTGATCTCATCCGGCACCCATAAAAATACTCGGGTACAGCTATTGCAGACCTACGCAGGAAAATTATCTTGAGCGCTGCCCTGCTTACGACGCTGGTTCTGCTTATCGGCGTTATTTTTTTCGTCCCACCCGTTCGCCGCGTACTTATTTCGGACCGGCTGCTTAAAGTTTTTCGAAAAATCCTGCCGAAGGTTTCCCAAACCGAACAGGAAGCGCTGGACGCCGGAACCGTGTGGTGGGATGGCGAGCTGTTCAGCGGCAAGCCAAACTGGAACAAGTTGCTGGCTTATCCCAAGCCCAGGCTCAACGCGGAGGAAAAAGCCTTCCTTGCCGGTCCGGTCGAGCAGTTGTGCGCCATGCTGGACGAATGGCATATTACGCGCGAGCTGTATGATCTGCCACCGCACGTCTGGCAATTTATCAAGGACAACCGCTTTTTCGGCATGATCATTCCCAAGGACTATGGCGGCCTTGGTTTTTCAGCACTGGCGCATTCCGAAGTGGTCATGAAGATCAGCTCGCGGAGCGGCACGGCGGCGGTGTCGGTAATGGTGCCGAATTCGCTGGGGCCGTCCGAGTTGCTGTTGCAGTATGGCACCGAGGCGCAAAAGAACCATTATCTTCCGCGCCTGGCAAAGGGGCTGGAGGTGCCGTGTTTTGCACTTACCGGGCCTGATGCGGGGTCGGATGCGGGGGCGATACCCGATTTCGGCATTGTCTGCCATGGCGAATTCAACGGCGACGCAGATGTGCTCGGCATGAGGGTCACCTGGGAAAAACGCTACATCACACTCGGCCCAGTAGCGACGCTCCTCGGACTTGCATTCAAACTGCAGGACCCGGATGGATTATTAGGCGACCAGAAAGACCTCGGGATTACGCTGGCGTTGATCCCTACCAATACGCTGGGCGTCAATATCGGCCGGCGCCATTTTCCGCTCGATGCAGCTTTTCAGAACGGCCCCAACTCGGGAAAAGACGTCTTCATCCCGATGGAATGGGTAATCGGCGGACGCGAAGGAGTGGGTAGCGGCTGGCGTATGCTGATGAACTGTCTTGCGGTGGGGCGTTCGATCTCCCTGCCCGCGACCAGCACCGGCGCGGCCAAGCTGGCCGCACGCACCAGCGGAGCTTACGGCAGAGTACGGGTGCAATTCAAGACGCCGATTGGACGCTTCGAAGGCGTTGAAGAAGCCCTGTCCCGCATCGGTGGCAATACATACATGATGGATGCGGCACGGATGATGACGGCGGGGGCAGTCGATTTGGGCGAAAAGCCCTCGGTCATCTCGGCGATCGTCAAATATCATCTTACCGAGCGCGGGCGCCAGGCGATAAACGACGCGATGGACGTGCACGGCGGCAAAGGCATTTGCCTGGGACCCAGCAATTATCTGGGGCGCAACTATCAGCATATCCCCGTCAGCATTACGGTAGAGGGCGCCAATATCCTTACGCGCAATATGATTATTTTCGGTCAGGGGGCAGTACGCTGCCACCCCTACCTGCTGGAAGAAATTCGCGCAGCCAGTAATGGCGATACCGTGCGTTCTTCAGTGCAATTCGACAAGGCATTGTGGGGACACATTATCTTTACGGTCGGGAACGGTTTGCGTTCCTTGCTGCATGGACTCACCGGCGCATCTCTCGCCAGTGCGCCGGGTAGCGTAGGCACTGAAATGCAGCGTTATTACAGTCAATTGACGCGTTTCTCCGCCGCATTCGCTTTTCTCGCCGATATCTCCCTTCTGGTTTTAGGTGGAGCGCTGAAACGCAAAGAAAGGCTCTCTGCCCGGCTTGGCGATATTCTCAGCATGCTTTATCTATGCTCGGCGGTACTCAAACGCTTCAAGGATGACGGCAGGCCCGCAGCTGATTTACCGCTGGTACACTGGTCTGTTCAGGATGCGCTTTACCGTATGCAGGAAGCATTTGACGGCGTGCTGGATAATTTTCCTGGTCGTATTCTCACGGCGCGCCTCCTGCGGTTTGTGGTGTTTCCACTGGGCAAGCCATTCTCGCCGCCCCCAGATGAGCTAGGGCATCAAATCGCCACGCTGATGCTGACACCGGGAGAAGCGCGAGACCGCCTGACCGCGGGTATATATATGCCTACCTCTGCCGACGAGCCGCTCGGCATGCTGGAACAGGCGCTTCAGTGCGCGGTCGTGTGCGAAGCAGTGGAAATGAAGTTACGCGCCGCCGTCAAGGCAGGCCGGATTCCCGCTCAGGATGATGAAAAAATCGCGGAGGCGCTCAAGCAGAGAGTTATCTCCACGACCGAACTGGAGCTGATGGGAAAGATGAAATCCATGCGCCGACGCGTGATCATGGTGGATGATTTCCCACCGGATTTTGGCCGCGCATCAGGGGGGACACCAGAAACTGCGTCGGCGTCGGCGTCGGCGTCGGCGTCGACCTCAGCCTCAACCGGTGCATGAGGTGGGACGACGAAGCCGTTAACCCTCTCGGGTCCAACGAAAATACATCGGGTGAAAGCCAATGATGCAAACCAAGCAGCATAATCTTACGGATGTTATCCCGGTGGAAGCCGCCCGAACCCTCGACGGGTTGTTCCGCGAGCGAACACGTCGCTCGCCTGAGGCGGTAGCCTATCGGGATTACGACCGCTCCAGCGGTAAGTGGCGCGACCTCACCTGGAAACAGATGGATGAACGCATCGCGCACTGGCAATCTGCGCTCACGCGAGAAAAACTTCTGCCTGGCGACCGGGTTGCGGTGATGTTGCGAAACTGCCCGGAATGGGTGATATTCGAACAAGCCGCGCTAAGGCTGGGGCTCGTCGTCGTGCCACTTTATACAGCCGACCGCCCCGAGAACGCTGCCTACATCTTGCGCGACGCGGGTGTTAAAGTATTATTGCTCGAAGAACTGGCCCAATGGCAAGCATTTCATGAAGTACGGGGTCAGATTCCTCATCTGCTGCGCGTCATTACGGTTCAGGGAAGTCCTGGAGAAAAAGACGACGGCCTCGTGCTTGCCCTGCATGACTGGCTGCCAGACTGGCCGTTGGACGATTCGCAGGGAAAAGCCGAGGAAGCGGAGGATGCAAGCCGCGATCAGCATCAACTCGCCACCATCATATACACCTCCGGCACCTCCGGCCGATCCAAGGGGGTGATGCTGAGCCATTACAATATACTTACGAATGCGCATAGCTGCCTGCAAGTGGTGCCCATCGGACAGGACGATCTGCTGCTTTCATTTTTGCCGCTGTCGCATACGTTTGAGCGCACTGCCGGCTATTATGCTCCGATGATGCGCGGTGCAACGGTGGCATATGCCCGCTCGGTTCACCAGCTGCAAGAGGATCTTCTGATCATTCGGCCCACTATTCTTATTTCCGTCCCGAGAATTTATGAGCGGGTCTATGCCGGCATTCATGCCAAGCTGGCGGAAGGTTCGGCTTTGAGCAGAAAACTGTTCAATCTGGCGGTTGATATTGGCTACAGCCGCTTTGAGTATCAGCAGCGACGGGCCCCCCGGCTTTTTTCCCACCTATTATGGCCACTGCTGGAGGCCCTGGTGGCGAAGAAGGTAATGAGCAAGCTGGGTGGGCGCCTACGCGAAGCGATGAGCGGCGGCGCGGCGTTACCGACAGAAGTTTCACGGGTATTCATCGGTTTGGGCCTGCCCATCCTGCAAGGCTACGGCATGACGGAGACCAGTCCGGTCGTATGCTGCAACACCATGGAGGACAATCTTCCGTCGAGCGTGGGGCGCCCCATCCCGGGGGTAGAGGTGAAACTCGGCCCGGACGATGCCTTGCTGATTCGCGGCCCCAACGTCATGCTCGGTTACTGGGACGATCCGGTAGCCACCGAGGCAATAATGATGCCCGACGGGTGGCTCAATTCCGGCGATATCGCGCGCATTGATGAGCAAGGCCGGGTGACTATCACTGGCCGCCTGAAGGAAATCATCGTCATGTCCACCGGCCAGAAAATTCCGCCTGCGCCCATGGAAGCAGCGATTCTGCATGATTCGTTATTCGAACAGATAATGCTGATTGGAGAAGGTCGTCCGTATTTAAGCGCACTGGTGGTTCTGAACGCCCGCAACTGGGAAAGCATTTCGGCGCAATATAATCTTGGTAGCGATTTACGCCGCTTGTCGCAAGACCAGAAGCTCGAAGAAATCCTTGTGGAACGAATCACCCGCCAAATAAAAGGATTTCCCGGCTATGCCAAAATATATCGCGTGGCACTGGCGCAGGAACCATGGACTGTCGAGAACGATATGCTCACACCAACGTTGAAGCTGCGTCGCACGCAGGTGTTGAATCGTTACCAGGCCGAAGTGAGCAGGTTATATGCGGGGCATTAGGGAGCGATGGGTAGCGTATCCGTAAGTCACCCGGGGTGCGAAGATTGACACCAAAGTAGGTCGGGCTATGCCCGACGACCGAAAAATGATGTCGGGCATAGCCCCACTGACCGATCAAAGCTGGCAATTTAAACCTTGGAATGGAAAATGAATACGAACGCAGAAACTCACACCTCACTGCCCGAGGGGCTCGATCCGATACTGCGCCTGGTGCCGATGCCGACGGACACGAATTATGCCGGAGATGTTTTCGGCGGCTGGATCATGGCTCAGGTGGACATTGCCGGAAGCCTCCCGGCAATGCGCCGGGCTCGTGGGCGCGTTGCCACGGTAGCGGTGAATTCCTTCGTATTCAAACAGCCCGTATTTGTCGGGGATATCGTGAGTTTTTATGCCGAGATCGTCAAGGTAGGCCGAACTTCCATAACGGTGGAGGTTGCCGTCTATGCACAGCGGGGTCTTCGCCACGGAATTGATGAAATATGCTGCCGGGTAACCGATGCGGTCCTGACGTATGTCGCCGTGGATGAAAATCGCAAACCGCGCGTCGTTCCACAGGAATAATGCACATTCAAAAACTCTTGTAGCTCATTTGCCGACCCGGATTTCCGGCCACAAACTCAGCGGGATAATATTCAAAAAATTGTTCTCGCCGGGCAACCGGTAATACGATACTTTGACGTAATGGAATGGAAAGGGTAAGCGGATAAAAATGCCACACGCTCACGAAGTGGGCTTTTTCCTGATGAAAAAAACGGATCGAACTGGAGGCGACATTGAATAATCGTAAATTCATCGTGCGCAAAGCAGCCGTCCTCGGCGCCGGCGTAATGGGAGCGCAGATCGCAGCGCATCTGGTCAATGCCAACATCGAGACGCTGTTATTCGAGTTGCCCGCCGAGCAGGGGGGCCCCAATGCCAACGTGATCAAGGCGGTGGAGAATTTAAAAAAACAGGATCCCGCACCGCTGTCGATTGCGGCCAAGGCCGCCTCCATTCAACCGGCCAACTACGACCAGAACCTTGAGTTGCTCCGGGATTGCGACATCGTGATCGAAGCCATCGCCGAGCGCATTGACTGGAAAAGCGAGTTGTATAAAAAGGTCGCGCCACATCTCGGCGAAGACGCCATTTTTGCCAGCAACACATCGGGCCTCTCCATCAATGAACTGGCAAAGTCGTTCCCCGAGAACTTGCGCCACCGGTTTTGCGGCATCCATTTTTTTAACCCGCCCCGCTACATGCACCTCGCAGAGTTGATCCCCTGCAAGGAGAGCGATGCCGCGATGCTCGATGATCTGGAAGCATTCCTGGTCACGTGCCTGGGTAAAGGCGTAATTCGTGCAAAGGACACGCCGAATTTTATTGCCAACCGGATAGGCGTGTTTTCGATGCTCGCCACCATGCATCATGCACATGAATTCGGCCTCGGATTCGACGTCGTGGATGCTTTGACCGGCACGCTCATCGGTCGTCCCAAGAGCGCGACTTTCCGCACCGCGGATGTGGTGGGGCTCGATGTCCTTGCACACGTGATCGCTACCATGCGCGATACGCTGCCGGAAGATCCATGGCACAGATACTATGCCGTGCCCGATTGGCTGCAAGCCCTGGTAGACAAAGGGGCGCTCGGGCAGAAAACCAGGCGCGGCATATATCAGAAGATGGGCAAGGAAATCCATGTCCTGGACCTTGCGAAGGGCGAATATATTCTCTCGGCGGGTACGGCCGAGGACGACATAAAGGAACTGCTCAAACGTAAAAATCTCGCGGGCCAGCTTGGCGCGTTGCGCGCGAATCCACATCCGCAAGCACAATTCCTGTGGTCCATATTCCGCGATCTGTTTCATTATTGCGCTGTTCATCTCGGCGCAATCGCCGACAATGCGCGCGACCTTGATTTATCGATGCGCTGGGGTTTCGGCTGGAATCAGGGGCCGCTCGAAACCTGGCAAGCGGCGGGATGGAGCGATATTGCCGGGTGGATAAACGAGGATATCGCGGCCGGCAAGAGCATGAGTACGGTATCACTGCCGGAATGGGTGCAGGAACTGGGGCAAAGCGCCAGCCAAGCCGTCAACATCGGCATACAGGGCGTACATAGAACACAGGGATCCTATGCGCCGTCCAACAATACCTTCCGGCCACGTTCGACGTTGCCTGTGTACCGACGGCAGTTGTTTCCGGATAGGCTGCTGAACGAGCGGGCGCAATATGGCACAACAATATTCGAGACTGATGCGGTACGGATGTGGCATACGGGCGAGTCCGGCGGCAATGGCTCGGTCGATGACCACATAGCCATTCTCAGCTTCAAGAGCAAAATGCACACTATCGGAAGCGATGTGCTGGATGGAGTGCAACAGGCCATCGATGAAGCTGAACGGAACTGGCGTGCTTTGGTGATCTGGCAGACTGAACCGCCATTTTCTGCCGGCGCCAATCTTCAAAAAGCCACTGAGCGCCTGAAAAGTGACGAACCTCCTTCCGCCTTCAGCGTCCTGGCCAAAAAAATCAGGAAAACGGCGCAGTCTGCGGTACTCAAGGCGGCGCGCAGCCTCAATCTCGCCGATGCACTGATGGCGGGCAAATTGGCTGAAATCGAAGCAATGGTTGCCCAATTCCAGCAAACTTCGCAGGACCTCAGATACTCGATGATTCCCACTGTAGCGGCCGTAGATGGCCTCGCGCTGGGAGGCGGCTGCGAATTTGTAATGCATTGCGACCGTGCGGTAGCGACCATGGAAAGCTACATCGGCCTGGTAGAGGCTGGCGTGGGATTATTACCCGCGGGTGGCGGTTGCAAGGAGCTTGCATTGAGAGCATCGCGAGATACGAAAGACGGCGATCCTTTCCCTTTACTGAAAAATTATTTTCAGAGCGTCGCAACCGCACAACTATCAAAAAGTGCCGAGCAGGCAAAAGAACTGGGCTATTTGCGCGCTGCCGACCCGGTAGTGATGAACCGGTATGAATTACTTTACGTTGCCAAGGCGCAAGCGGTAGCCCTGGCTGAAGCAGGGTATCGCCCGCCGCTGAAAGCCCGTAATATTTCGGTGGCCGGTTCTACCGGCATTGCCAATATCAAAGGCATGCTCGTAAACATGCGCGAAGGCAATTTCATCTCGGACCATGATTACCTGATCGGTACCAGGATCGCCCACGTCATGTGTGGAGGTGAACTGACTCCCGGCAGCGTGGTCGATGAGGACTGGTTCCTGGAGCTGGAGCGTGCCGCATTCATAGAGCTGCTGGCAACCGAAAAGACGCAGGCACGCGTGGAGCATATGCTGAAGACCGGGAAACCTCTCAGGAATTAAGCGAAGGAGAACTGTCATGACCAAACAGATACAAGACGCTTACATCGTTGCTGCCGTCCGTACGCCGGTCGGCAAGGCACCACGAGGAATGTTCAAAACCGTTCGTCCTGATGACATGCTGGCCCACGTGTTGAAAGCTGCGCTGGCACAGTGCGAGGGACTCGATCCGGCAGCCATCGACGACGTAATCGCCGGTTGCGCCATGCCTGAGGCGGAGCAGGGAATGAATGTCGCACGCATTGCGCTCTTGCTGGCAGGGCTGCCTGATAGCGTGCCGGGAATGACGGTCAATCGTTTTTGCGCCTCCGGGTTGCAAGCGGTAGCGCTTGCTGCCGACCGCATTCGCCTGGGCAATGCGGACGTAATCGTCGCGGCGGGTACGGAGAGCATGAGCATGGTCCCGATGACGGGCAACAAGATGTCGCTGGACCCGGCTATATTCCTGCGCGACGAGAATGTCGCCATCGCCTACGGCATGGGCATAACGGGAGAAAAAGTCGCACAGCGATGGCAAGTCAGCCGTGAGGCCCAGGATGAATTTGCAGTGACAAGCCATGCAAGGGCACTCAAGGCCATCGAGACGGGGGAATTCGAACAGGAAATCGCGCCCTATACGGTGGTCGAAAAACGCCCCGATCTCGTCTCGCATGAGGTCCGGGATGTTTCCAGCACAAGAAATACCGATGAAGGGCCGCGGCCCGGCACCAACGCGGCGACGCTTGCCACATTGAAACCGGTATTCGCGGCAAATGGCTCCGTAACGGCGGGCAACAGTTCGCAGATGTCCGACGGTGCGGGCGCCGTGATCGTAGCAAGTGAAGCTGCGTTGAAACGCTTCGATCTTACCCCTATTGGCCGCTTCCTCGGCTATTCTGTCGCGGGTGTGCCACCGGAAATCATGGGCATAGGCCCGATCAAGGCGATACCGAAGGTGCTGAAGCAGGTTGGCTTGAAGCTGGATGATCTCGACTGGATCGAATTGAACGAAGCTTTCGCAGCCCAGAGCCTCGCAGTCATCCATGACCTGGGGTTGGACCGCGCCAAAGTCAACCCGCTGGGCGGCGCGATCGCGCTAGGTCATCCGTTGGGCGCGACCGGCGCCATCCGTGTCGCCACGTTACTGCACGGCCTGCGTCGGCATCATCGGAAATACGGCATGGTAACCATGTGCGTGGGGACAGGCATGGGCGCGGCGGGGGTGTTTGAAGCGCTATGACGAGAACCGGCGAATAAATTCTCATGAAAATCTGGAGATCAACCGGGTTGCTATCCTGTTGATCATGTGGCGCAGCAAACTCGCAGACCTACCCGGATACCCACTCTATTTTCCGAAATAGACGTAGGCCTTCTGCGGTACGCTTGATTCCTTGAAGCGCTTGCGCTCTTCCAGGTCCAGCTTTTTATCCCACCAGATGGCGCGCGCCTCTTTCTGATCCTCCGCCAGTTTCGGATTTTTTTCGAACAGCTCGCGCATGAATTTGGTGTGGTCGGATTCGTACAGTTTCATGGTCTGGTTTCTCCTCTCTTCACTTTTCTGTGGCAACCTGAAACTTTACCATAACCGGAAGGTGCTCGCATCGACTGAGCTTGGGTCTGTGACCTGGATCGTAGCGTAATCCATAATCCGGTCGTGTTTTGATGGGTTACGGCTGAATATCTTCACCGCTCCAATGCAATGTAGGTCGGGCTCCGCCCGACGATCAAAAACGATGTCGGGCGGAGCCCGACCTACAATTTATCAACGTATGTCTGGAGCGTAGCGCAACCATCAAGCCTCAGCGGCATGCGCATGACTCAGAAAGGCTTGCGCTGCTGTAATTTATTGACGAACTTGGTGAAAGGCAACGCAAGTTCCTGTTCGAGTTGCTTTGCACGCTCCTGCAAATTTTCCCACGCGGGTCTGCCGGGACTGTGCTTGAAAGCGAAGACGATCAGATTACCGAAAGGCTCAGCCAGTAGTGTAGCGACTCGACCAGCGAAACTATCCTCGATGCGATGGATGTAGTCATGGACTGCCCTGTCTCTGCTGAGCAAGTTGACCACCAACACGCCGTTTTTTTTCAATGCTTCACGGGCACGATCATAAAAATCCTGGCTGCAAAGCGAGGGTACCTGGCGCCCATCGTCAAAACCGTCAACCATCAGTATGTCAGCACTGCGAGGGTGGCCGGCAACAAATTCGCCGCCTTCCGCAATCACGACTTGCAGGCGATCATCATCCGCCGGTACAAAAAAATGATCTCGCGCGATCGCAACGATTTGCGGATTGATTTCAATCACGGTCGTTTGAACCTGCGGCAAACGGTGGTATACGAATTTCGCCAGCGAGCCTCCTCCCAGACCGATCATCAGCATATTTTCCGGCCGTGGATGAAACAGGGTAAAACCCATCATGCATTGGGTATAGATCAGCTCCAGATGGTTGGGTGTTGCCAACCTCATCGCGCTTTGCACCATGCTGCTGCCAATATGGAGTGAGCGCACGCCATACTCCTCGCTCATATGAACGGCGGAGTCGGCGTCGGTATTGTCGCCCGCACCGCGGCCTATGCCGTGAAAACGGCGCCTGGAAAATGCACGCATTGGTTTCCTGGGTTGATCCGAAAATAAGCGATGCTTTACAAATGAATACTTTTGGCCTACGTTTACATTGCATGATAGCTCGGGCTGGGGTAAAGCGCCGCCGAACATGTCCTGCTACCATGAAAACAAATTCGCGAAGTGCGCTTGATCTCATTAAAACGCGGAGGCTATACCCGAACGTTATCATGAAAAAACGCATTACAATTTTAGCTCCACTTTTGTCAGCGTGCCTGTTATCGGCATGCTCGGGCATTGGCCTCAAGGAAAAATCGCAGACTTACGCCGCCAAATTTACGGGAACTCGCGCTTCGCTCGCACGCTGCGTCATCAATGAACTGCAAACCGATAGCCGGTGGTTAATCCGCGGTCTGCAATATGAAGTACGAAGCTATCAGGATATCGAAGCAACAGAAATTTATGCCTATCCGTACGGCGCGCTACCGGGAACCTACGCGCGCAATGCAACCAACAACCCTGATGCCGTGATCCAGCCATTGATTCCCAAGATCTATGCGCATAAATCAGATGCTGATATGAGCGGCGAAGCCAGCCCCGGTTATTCCTTCATCATGACGATACAAAGGACCGATAGCGAAACGGTGGTCGCCAGGCTGAACGGGAAGAAATACGAGAGCGATATAGCATGGGACAAGCTGAAAGCGTGTTCACCCCGCTAAGTTGAGCAGGACTTCTTTCGTTTCACCTCGTCGGCCGGCTACGTTACTTCGGCTAAAAAAACCCGGATTTCCTTTTATCAAATCCCGCAAACGAAAAAATCCTGAACATGATCGCGCATGGGCCATTTTTAAATGCCCGCCGCGCTAGAATAGCGCTCTTGATATTCCTGGTATAGCTATCGTATTTCTCGGGCTATTTTCAAACTTCAGGAAACAGCACAAAAAATATCGATGGGTAAAAAAACGGCAACGAGCTCGGAATTTTTAGCTCTAATACAGGAATCGGTGGAATTACGGTGAATAAATGATGCGTTTATCGATAACAATGGCGGTGGCAGGGCCAGCGATAGCCGGACTGGTACTGATGTTGCTGACTCTTCCGGCATTCGCCGGAGACTTTGAGGATGGAATGCGGTTCGCCCTCAGCAAGGACTATGTTAAAGCGGTAGCTTCTTTCAGGCGGGCAGCGGAAAAAGGAAACGCGGATGCCCAGTTCAATCTGGGCGTCATGTACTCAAAAGGCCGGGGTGTGCCTCAGAATGACGCGCAGGCCGCGAACTGGTATCGCAAAGCGGCGGAGCAGGGCGACGCGCCGGCGCAATCCATGTTGGGTTTCATGTATCTTAAAGGTCAGGGGGTCGAGCAGGACTATCAGCAGGCCATGCTCTGGTACTTCAGGGCGGCGGATAAAGGATATGCTGTGGCCCAGTACAATCTTGGCGTGATGTACGCTAAAGGCCAGGGAGTTACGCAGGACTATCAGCAGGCCTTGTCCTGGTATCTCAAAGCCGCTGAGCAAGGGCATGCTCCCGCGCAGGGCATTCTGGGTTTCATGTACCTCAAAGGCCAGGGCGTGGAGCAGAATGATCAGCAAGCGGCATCCTGGTATCTTAGAGCTGCGGAAGTGGGATATGCGGATGCGCAATATGCGATAGGCGTGCTGTATGCCAAGGGTCGAGGCGTGGAACAGAGCGATCAGAAAGCGGTGTCCTGGTTTCGTAAAGCGGCTGAACAGGGAAATCCGGATGCTGAATTCAATCTCGGCGTCATGTATGCGGCGGGCGAGGGTATTATCAAGGATGATCAACAAGCTGCCTCCTGGTACCGCAAAGCCGCCGAACTGGGATATGCAAGGGCGCAATTCAAGCTTGGAGTCGTTTATGCCAAAGGCCGGGGGATTACGCACGACGATTATGAGGCAGCTGCCTGGTATCGCAAGGCGGCGGAGCAGGGTTACGTCCCCGCCCAATTCAATCTCGGCGTAATGTACGCCACGGGGAAAGGGGTCTTGCGGGATGATCAGCAGGCCGTGGCCTGGTATCGCAAAGCCGCGGAGCAGGGGGATGAGGATGCCCAATACAACCTGGGCGTGCGATACGACAGCGGCCGGGGCGTTGCAAGGGATGCGCTGGAGGCTTTATCCTGGTATCGCAAGTCGGCGGAACAGGGTTATGCAAGGGCGCAATACAGCCTGGGTGTCAAGTATAACAACGGCCAGGGCGTGCCGCAGGATTATGCACAAGCCTTATCCTGGTATCAAAAGGCGGCGGAGCAGGGTCATCACGGGGCGCAAACAAATCTGGGCGTACTTTACTACAACGGCACCGGCGTCAAGCAGGATTATGTTGAGGCTGATAAGTGGTTCAGTATCGCCAGCGCGGGAGATTATGAGGACGCGAAAGAAAACCAGGAGCTTATGGAGAAGCTCATGACGCCGGTACAAGTTGCCGAAGCGCAACGGCAAGCGGAAGAGTGGATAAAAACACGCAGGGAGTAAGGGTCTATACCCGATTCGCGGGGCTCCAGCGCACCTGCTTGCCCCCTTCCTATTGTGACTACCCGATGGGCGCGCTGAACCTGGTAATGGTAAAAACGGCTTTTCCAGCAACGATAAGGGTGTCGAAAAGTGACAGGGCGCATCCACGGCGCCGGCTGAGCTATTTGGAGGGCTGGCTGCTCTTTTCCTTGGTAATAGGGTTCTGTAGCGTATAACCTTTCTGTTTCATTTTGTATCCGCCATAGGCGCCTGCGCCGCCAGCGACAACGTACCAGCAACCCGAGAGCGCTGGAATGACAGCCAGGAGCGCGACTATTAGAATTGTTCTCTTCGTTTTCATGGAAATTTTTCTAATATTTTCTAATATAAAGGGAAAACGCAAATAACGGTGGCGAACTTAACCCAGGGAACACTACGCTGTCAATCAGTTGCATCTATTTTCTTTTGATGATATCCCGGCACAGGAGTACATAAAACGAACGGATCGAGCCGGCTTCGATTCGGGGTATTTTGCGGGGCGAACCCATTGCAGATCAGGAATTTTTTTGAAGGGGAATATCATGGGCAACATTTCACTCTCCAGTACGCGAGCCAGATGGCTCATCGCGATAGCGCTGATCGTACTCCTGCCGGGCTGTCAAACAGCGGACACAAGGCGGACTGGCGGGCTGATCGGTAGCATTGCCGGCTCTATCGGGGCGAGCTATCTCGGCAGCTATCTCGGTGGCGGTATTGCGGGCAGCATTGTGGCTGCCATTGCCGGTGGCGTCGCGGGCTATTATGTCGGTGCGGAAATTGGAGGCGTCCTCGGCAAGGACGATAGGAAAAAAATGGCCGATGCATCGCAAAAAGCATTCGAGACAAACCAGACTCAGACCTTCAGCAATCCCGATACCGGCCTGGTGGGTAAAGCCGAGGTCGTTCAATCCGGACCGGTAACGGCACAGAAAAATAAGGAATGCAAGACAATCAGGCAAACTGTCGTGCTAAAAGATGGGAAAACGGTTACTGAGGATGTGAATAGCTGTAAGGATTGAGGATAGACGATATTTGAACGGACAGGCGCTCAAACGGGTGCTCGCATGGGTCGATTCCTGGAAACCAGCACATCAGAGAGTCCGTTACCTGTGTGTTTACCTCGTCGTAAAACTCATGGCTTCTTCTTCCATTCATCACCTTTTTTCTCGTATTCCTTTTTTACCGCCGACCATGCGACTTTATGAGCGGTTTCTTCGCGTGAAGCATCGCCTCTGCGATCATCCGGATCCTTATATTCATCCCAGGCATTATTGAAAGCTGCCTGATATATTTCCTGCGCGTGCTTTGGCAATACGTTCGTGACGTTTTTCGGGAGATCTTCTATGGCTGCGTATGGCATGACGTCTCTCCTGTCGATGATTGGATGAAGCGGTTTTTTTGGGGTGCGGCAAGCTTAACAATCATGCCGCCATGATTTCGATTCAAAGTTCAGATTGATGCCTGGCATCCGCTCGATCCCGCTCGTCGATGCTGCTTCCAGGCAGGTCTGTAAAATAAACGATAGGCGATAGAGCGGGATAGCGCAAGAAAAACGATTAGAAGCAGTTCCGGGAATTTGAGCAAGCCCACAACTGGATAATGTTCTACATTCGATGCGCGGCGTGAGGACTTCGATAATAAAGCGGGAGATGGCAAAACAGAGCGAGGCGGACGCACTCAGCGGCACTTAACGCTAACGCGGCGCTGGCGGGTGGCAAGAAGCGGAGCGAACTGGCCGCGCTTCGCGGTAGCCCAATTTGTCGATTGAACTACCTCGACGAGCATATTGACCTCAGGGCTGGTTCGTACTTTTTCGAAGGCGGATGACGATATCCTTTTTAATGTCGGGCCCCGGCTTATCAAGCCGCGAAAACCGATACCCCAATGTGATGAAGTCGAGTTTAGCAAAGGCTTTCTCACTATACCCCTCACGTGTAAAGTCAGGAATGCGCAGCAGGAGTTGCTTTGCCGCGTCGGCTTCGGCAGGCAGTAGCTGGGGCAGCAACTCGCTTGGGGTAACCCAGATTACATGATTTTCGGCGCCGAAATCCATGGTGTTTTTCCCGCTCTTAAGAAGAGCTAGCGGAGCGTCATTGGGTACCAATACATAGATGTCTTCGAGATAAACACCATGCTCGATCAAGTTTCTAAACTTTAGTGCAATGTAATAGTGAGCTGCCTCCTTCCAGCTTTTTTCAATCTGCACAAAAAGAACATCGTCGCCCTTCAGAGCCTTATACATAGCTCCGCCAACGGCTGGGCCATGCTTCGCTACAAACGACGAAATTACGGTTGTCGCAAGCTGCTCAATGCCGGGAAAAAATGCCTCAGGTATGTTATCGGCTCGTCCTTGCGGCGAAGGGGAGATGTCTTTTGGCGTTTCGTTCATTGCAGTACACCTTGGTTAAACAATGGATTGGCAATCATATGCGGTTGATCGTTTATGCTGTGCTCAAGCTCTTGCTCCTCACCATTACCCCCAGTAAAGCCAGACCGGCAAGCATCAGAGCATAGGTTTCCGGCTCGGGAACAGGGGCGCCAATCGAGCAATCTGGCCCACAGGATAAGCGCGCTACCAGCTCGTTTTGCGAAAGAAACAGCGTGCCGTTATTCAGATCGGGTGAGACAAAATCTCCACGCGTGCCTCCGGTGGCGATGAGAACGAACTGATTCGGGTCACCGTCCAGCTTGGTTGGATCCAGCAGACCCACGGTGCCGTCATGCCGTCATTATTATTAACGATGATATCGCCATTGAGCGGACCTCCACTGATGACTCCCGTGCCATCAGGGGCATGACCAAAGTTGGGGAAGCTACGAGGAAGCGTGCCGGTGGCCAGATCGTATGCCTGAATGACTCCGTTTTCGACATACGCAGTCGCGCCATCCGGTGACACTGAGACACCATCCGGGAAAAGGCCGGCTTTGACTACCCGGTAGCTGCCGGCAATCGGATCGATATCGACAAGACCTGCATTGCTGGAAGCGATGACGTGCCCGTTGGCCGGATTGGCCCACATGCCCAGGTGACCACGGAGCTCGGCGGCTACTTTGTTAGGAATCTGAGTACGGGAGCCGTCGCTGGCGAAGTGCTCGTAAAATCCCCCAAATGCCTGGGCGCCATAAACCTGTCCCCCGGCGGTTGCCATTGCGTAATTACAGTTGCCGGTCTGACATATGTATGGGGTTGCGCTTACCGCGCTGCTCAGAGTCTGGTTATCCAGGTCTTTGAAGACGTATATCTTTCGGTCGAACTCGCTGCCTGTAATGATGTTGCCATTTGGAAGAATTCCCTGCGCCAGCGGCCCATATTGCGCACTGTAGCCGCTCACGAAGGTCGTGAGAGTGAAGCCGCCAGCAATACCCTCAGCTGTGAGTTTCAGCGTAGCATGAGCTGGACTGCCCGATAATAATATGCAGGCTGCAGTTGCTGCTGATGAAAGCATGACATTGAGTCTCATGATGTTCAACTCCCATTTTGGATGGTTAAAAGACGTTCCCCCTCGGGATAGCGGGAGGTAAGTCAAGTCGAAGTAAAGTTTATGCTAACTTCGGGAAAGTCTTTTTACTCAAAAGCTTATATATTTCTTCCGAATGCATGGGGACCACAAGTGTAAAGCGGACCGACACATCAGCAGAAACCTAGCATGGAGGCTCCTTTGGTTCTGTAGATAAGGATGAGGAAACGTAGTCTGTCGGTCCGGAACCCATTCGGACGTTTGAAACAATTTGCCATTTTTCTTTCAAATCCTATAATTGTTTGAAGGTTTTCTTTTTTTTAACTAATGCGCAATCATATGGATCTAATGGATTCTACTGAGAAAAAATGGCAGGATTATTCACTTTCCCTCAGGATTTCCAGCCTCAGACTCAAACCCTTTACCTTCAGAAATCTTCTTTCATGGGGAGCGATTTCAAATCGTTCAGGTCTGATTTCATAGGTTTCACAATCAGAAAATGAAGAATGCCCCGAATCAAAGCCTCGACACGACGATTAGAGCGAAAAAATACGCTATGCTGAAAAAACACACGAATTCCCCCACGTCAAAGGAGCAATGCCATGAAAAACAATCCAGTTGGCTGGTTTGAAATCTATGTGCAGGACATGAAGCGCGCCAGGACTTTCTACGAAGCGGTATTGCAAGGAAAACTCGAGCAGATTCCCAACCCCACCGCTGGTACAGAGCTGGAAATGTGGACTTTTCCCATGTCGCAGGAAGGCTATGGAGCGGCGGGCGCGCTCGCTAAAATGGAAGGCTGCGCCTCGGGTGGCGGCGGCACGCTGGTTTACTTCATGTGCGAAGACTGCGCGGTGGAGGCTGCGCGGGCCGCCGAGCATGGCGGGCGTATTTTCAAGGAAAAAATGTCGATCGGCAAATATGGCTTCATCGCGCTGGTTTTCGACACCGAAGGCAACATGATCGGGCTGCATTCCATGCATTAGCAGCCTATCGGAAAATGCCTGACGTATTATGCTTGCGGCTCCCTTCCAACAGCATAGCGCACTGTGGTTGGTTCGATTGAGCCCGACAAAACATGAATGCGACAGAGGGTGTTTTTCACAATTGCAAGAAGGGAAAACCATGAAAAATCTGTATACGATTACGGTATTGATAATTCTTGTCGCGTTATCCGGGTGCGTATCGGTTCGATCGGGAGGTTCACCCGACCGGCAAGGTCCTCAAGACACGTCCGGCGCCACAGATAGCGTTATTATTGTTTCAGCGGCATCCCCTGCTTCCGCCTCTAGCGCGCGGCAATGACGACGAATGTCAGGGCAGCAGCCAACGGAACGCAAGAGCAGCAAAACATGGGAGTTCAATAATCTGGAGCTTCGAAGTCCAGGCGGGATAGCCTATATCGACAATCTTACGCTGAGTGCCTGAGTGTTTCAGAGTGCGGTGACACGATGATCTGGCGCAGAGCTTTTGATGTGCCGAGGAATATATAGATGCAGACTCAATGGATAAAGATCGTTTGGACGGCCTAGACCATTCGCAGTCAAACTCTCGGAAGCAACTAATATATTACTTTTTTATGCTGGCTCAATCCAGCCCGATCCATCGAAACATGAACACGACATATGGTATTTTTCACAATCGCAAGAGAGAAAAACCATGAAAAATCTGTATACGATTACGGTATTGATAATTCTTGTCGCGTTATCTGGGTGCATATCGGTTCGATCGGGAGGCGCACCTAGCCGGCAAGGTCCTCAAGGCACGTCCGGCGCCACAGATAGAGTGATTATTGTTTCAACGGCGTCCTCTGCTTCCGGCTCTACCGCGGCAATGACGACGGACGGCAGGGCGGCAGTCGACGAACGCAAGAACAGCAAAACATGGAAGTTCAATAACCTGGAGCTGCAAAGTCCAGCCGGGATAACCTATATCGACAATCTTACGCTGAGTGTTTCAGAGCGCGGTGACACCCTGATCTGGCACACGTCTTTCGATGTGCGGTCCCGCGTCCGTAAGGTGGTTTCACCAGATGTGGTATTCAACCTGATTCTTCTCGACAGGAACGGTCAGGAATTGACGCCAAATGGTCAAATCAGCTTCAGTCGCCTATGTGGAAATAGCTACTATGAAAAAAGCGACAGCGTTATTGCTCCCGATCTTTTCAAGCAAGTAGCCGGCGCCAGAATTAAGTACATCTTCAAAACTCGTGTAACGGCATGTAGTTGATAATTGCCGCCATCTAATATTTTTCGATTGAGTTTCTATCTATAAAGATATTTCAGAAGTGTCTGGAAAGAGGAATCTATTGGGTCAGACTCAATCAATAAGAATCGTTCCGGTCGCGTGGATGATTCTACTCAAACTCTCAGAAGGCAATCAATATCTAGGTTTTTTTATCAATCGAATCTAGACGGCAAAGATTTTATGCTGTGAAGGAGGACATTTTAGAAACAGATTAGGCTGAGAGAACAAATATAAATAATAAATATTAAAGAGAATAAATTATTTGTTGATAAAGTAGTAGAAGGTAAGAAATTTTGTATCAAGCATGTGCGCTTATTTTAGTTATGCTTTCGACGTTCCCGGTTGGATTCAAGGGAGCCTGAGTAAGCAGACTTGTTGCTTGCAGGAAATCTGGGCTCTTTCTTATCCTCTCAAATACTGGCCAACGTGCCACCGTAAATCTAAATGTTTTATCCTTTTTCATTTCTTTTTTTATGTGTTCGATCGCCTCTTTATTGTTATCTAGAAGTGCATAGATAGCCGCCTTCGTTGAAAAATCGTTAGCAAACTGCAATACTTTCTCAAGTCGTTCAGTGTTTACTTTCAAACCTAATCGTTTGCGCGCGAGCTCGTAGTTTATTATTTCAGCCTCTGCTTCTACAGAAAAATTGACAGGTGTTAGTACCTCTTTGCCGAAGTTTTTGGCTTCTTCATTAGCTCCCTTCCTAAGCAGCACGTACATCCGGTGGCTTTGATAAGTTTTATAAAGAGCGCCGTACTTTCTTAACTCGGTAAGAATGCTATCGAAGTCGTTCAGTCCTTCAAGGATGTCGATATGCAGCTTAAAAGACACATTTGGGGGTAGACGATGACGGTATTTTTTGAATGCCTCTTCCGCTTCTGCCTGCCGTCCGAGGTCAATTAATGTTTCAATCAAAAATTCAGCTACGCCATCATCAAACCCGGCCTTGAGGCAATTTTCCATTAATATGATAGCTTCCTTGTCTAGGCCGAATTTTTTACGTTTCAGTTCCACCACAGCCAGCGCTAACGCAATATTCTTCACGAGATCATGCTCTGATACAACTGAAGATAACGCACTCCCTATTCGCTCTGTGTCATTCGAAGTGGCGATACTTCTTAAACGGATGATGTCGAACTGTGGATGCAGACTAGGATCGCTACGCTGTTTAATCTTATCAATGTCCTCAAGCAATGCTTCCAGCCCCGGCTCATCTCCTTCCGAAAGCATTTGTTGTCTCATTCTCAGCACTCTAGATGAGTTAGGGTTCATGTCACTTAACTGCCGAATTATTTTGTTTAATTCAACATCACGTACATGCTTATCCCTCTGAAATTCCCTTATTAAGTTGAACTTCAGAGTCCAGCAGGGATTATGTATTGATGGATCTTTCAAAAGACCATTTTTCACAGCTTCGTGAGCTACATCAAGCGCACTTTTACGCACATCTCCATAACTCGACCTCGCTTCCCGGATGTATAAGAGGGCTTTTTCACAATAGCTTCTCGCAAAGTAGGGATTTACCTCAATAGCCTTCTCTATGGAGTCGATTTTCTGCGATCGATCCGACAATAAATCGGACTTTAGAAGATAGTTAGCAGGATTATGAGGCTGGAATAAAATTAGTTCCTCCGCTACAGAAACAGTGTCATTCAACTCCCCCAAATAGCGATAGGCTTGAATAATTAAGGTTAGTATCCGCCGCTTTGGGGCAGGTTTAACAATGTCGCGGAGGACAGAACGACCTTTAGAAATAGCCTCTCGATAATTTCCTGACTCAATCAAATTCTGTATCTCAAGTTGAGTAATTAACTCATCATCTGAGAATTTTTCATCGTCTTTGAACTCATTCGTCTCCGATTGATACACCATTTCCATCAGCGTGGCTCTTTTGGATTGCTTCACTAGCTGGTCACGCGCTTTTTTCAGTATGGGTGATTCTGTCGTAAACTTCTCTTGCATAATAAGTAGGCGACGCACTATTTCTGTAGGACGGCGTGAAACGGAAATTGTAGAAAAAGGCAATGCCTCGCCCTTATTAATCGTGTGATACAGCTCAGCAAGAAGTTCGTCGAATCCCTCTATTTCCACAAAATAAACTTTTTCCTTCCATAATAATTTTCTTAGTTCCTCAGAAACTTCGCTATCTTTTCTGATGCACCAATAAATCCCACTTTTAAAATACTCGTCACTCTTAAGTAAAGACGTCAAAGTGTCCATTATCGAGCGGTCGCTGCCAGAATACCCGATGACAACTAACCCGTAATCCTTCGAAAACTCAGAGAACTTTCTTTTCATATTTTGCTCTAGCGACTCCGTCTCGCGTGTAGTCGCTTTCAGATCATCAAATAGATAATCCCCATGGAGCTTAATAACTTTTGGACGCTTCGAAGTAACTGTTATGCTATTTATTGATGAATCATGCGCGCATACAATCGGACGCTGATCTGAATATAAATAAAACGCCTCATTAATTAGGTCATCAAAATTTGTGGTAAATACGGTGTTGAAGTAATTTTGATTTACTAAAGCGGTCAAGTAGGCATACCCAAGAGAAGGCGTCTTTCCTGATACCTCTTTTTCTACGAACATGCGCCTTTGCCGTTGCAAATCATATTTCTTTTCAAAGAGTGATGCATATTCACGAGCCTGGTCATACCAGTCGCCATGCTCATGTTTTAAGTGAGCGCGCTGTTCCTCGATATCAGTAATCGTCCCACAAAGTTCGTTGCGCCATTCTCGGGTAAGGTCAGTGGCAGAATTTATATCTGAGGTTATGGAACATCCTGCTCCCAGCAAGAGCGTGTAATTTGGATTGTGATCAGTTTGCGTCTGTATAAAGCGGGCCAGATCTGAAATACTCTTTCTTTTTCCTTTTAATTGTTTTGCAATCTCTTCTATTTTCACGATCTCTCCGGAGTACTGATCTGCTAAGAATATTGTAGCCACCCACGGAGTGAGCCTTCATGTTAATTTTGACATGGAGGCGAACATGAAGAAGCGATTTAGTGAAGAGCAGATCATTGGTATTTTGCGTGAAGGCGAAGCAGATGGAGCAGTCATCCGCGACATTTGCCGCAAGCACAATATTACGGAACAGACGTTTTTCCGCTGGCGGAACAAATATGGTGGGATGACTGTGTCAGATGCACGCAAGCTTAAGGATCTGGAGTCGGAGAATGCCAAACTGAAGAAGATTGTTGCCGAGCAGGTGTTGGCAATCGAAGGCTTGAAGGAAATTGCAGCAAAAAAATGGTAACCCCGGTAGCGCGGCGCGAAGCGCTGGCCCTGCTGAAGAATAAAGGTTTATCGGAGCGTGCGGCCTGCCGTATGACCGGGGTGAGCCGACAGGTTGGCAGCTACGAACTCAAGCAACCTGACAAGGATCGAATACTAACTGCTTCATTGGTTGAGGCATCGAGCCGATATCCGCGGTTTGGTTATCGGCGCATTGCTGTGATGACGTGCCAAAGTGCTAGCCGCGTATGGCGACTGTGGAATAGACTGGGACTGAATTTGCCCAAACGGCGGCCCAGGAAGCGGCGCTGTGGCACTGACATACGCATTCCTGGTGCAACCCGGCCAAATAATGTCTGGTCGTACGATTTCGTGCATGATCGTCTGGCTAATGGAAATCCACTCAAGCTGTTATGTGTGTTGGATGAGCATACGCGTGAATGCCTTGCAATCGAGGTCGGGAAATCCTTGCGCAGCCAGGATGTGATTCTGACCCTGTCGCGGTTAATGCGACTGTACGAAACCAGCATTTATTCGATCAGACAATGGAGCGGAATTTACCGCCACAGCAGTAATGAAATGGCTGCGAGACCAGAATGTTGGACCGGCTTACATCAAACCGGGCAGCCCTTTGTGGAGGCAAGCTGCGAGATGCCTTCGCGAATGGTTCATAACGCGACACGAGGCATGATCGAAATGGCGGCAAGAGTATATGTCACGCATCGACACCGACAGCTCGGAACGTACTAAGTTCACTCACTGAATAATCATGTATCAGTATAATGACAGCACAGCACTGACATCAGAATATGCTAACAGTACACTCTAATCACATAAAACAGAATAGACTATTAGAATCAATCGTTATATATCAGAGAATATTATAATATAATGAGATGATAGAACAAGTTAATATACGATAGAGACTACATGATAAGGCTATAGATAGGTATAAGTACTACTTCGCTGCAATTATGGCAATAACCAATCCCTTCTTAAATCAGGGCGTAAAATAGATATGATTATAAGCACTAAACGGTTAGGGTGTTTTCATGAATAGAGGACACACTTTTAACGGATTATAAAAAATGATAGTACGTCAATGACTCAAGGCTGATCTGAGCTAGGTCAGCTTTAGACCGCATTACACCAGCCACTACTAAGGATCAGACTTTCGTCAGTGAATGCACGCCAACGAAACGATGCAGCGGTAGATGATTTAAAAGATTGTTACGGGACAACGGGACGTTTCGGACATTACCAAGCATTAGAAAGAATCTAGAATCTATAGGGTCAGACTTAGAATCTATAGGGTCAGACTCGATTGATAATAGTAGTTTCGACCGCCTAAACCATTACGTACTCAAACTCTCGGAAAACAATCAATGTATTGACCTTTATATTGATTCAATCGAGTCAGACCTATCGAACATCGAATGATCGAGCTAAAGGCTCACCATCCCGAAAAGTGGGTGAATAATGGCGCCCTGAACACGAATCGAACGTGTGACCTACCCCTTAGGAGGGGGTTGCTCTATCCACTGAGCTACCAGGGCGTGACTGCATTTTACGCTAAAATTGCGGTATGAATAAAACTGACCAAACCGCTAGCCCAACTCAAGCCAATTCCAGAAAACTACCACGTACCGTAATCGTTCTCGGGCTGGTCAGTTTCTTCAATGATTTCGCTTCCGATATCGTTATTCCGCTCATTCCCATCTTGCTGGCGACGGTGCTGGCCGCCGGGCCGGTAGCGCTCGGACTTATCGAGGGGGTCGCCGATGCGGTGGCGAGCCTGCTCAAGCTGTGGTCAGGGCGGCATTCTGATGTCATGAGCGGCCGGCGCAAAAACCTTGCTGTAGCGGGTTATACGCTATCCAACATAGCGCGTCCATTGCTGGGGCTGGCGGGTTCCTGGCCGATGATACTGGTGCTGCGCAGCATCGACCGGGTGGGCAAGGGCGTGCGTAGCGCCCCGCGCGATGCGCTCGTGGCGGATGCGACGCCGCCCGGCATGCACGGCTATGCTTTTGGCTACCATCGGGCAATGGACAACGGCGGAGCGGTGGCGGGCAGCCTCGTGGCAGCGGCGGCGCTTGCCTGGTCCGACTTGAGCTTGACCGAGGTGATTCTCTGGTCGGCGGTACCCGGCTTTGTTGCGGTGCTGTTGCTCGGTACTGGTGTGAAGGAAGAAAAGAAGAAACATGCCGAGGCTCAGGTTCCCGTTGTGCTGCCGCCTCTGCGCTGGTCGGTATTATCCCTGCCCATGCGGCGTTATCTGCTGGTACTGATGCTGTTCACGTTCGCCCGCGCCTCGGAAACCTTTATCCTGCTTCTGGGGCACCAATTGGGCGTGGGCGTAGTCGAATTATTGTTGCTGTGGTCGACGCTGTATCTTTGCAAAGCCGCCACCTCCACCTGGGGTGGGCAACTAGCCGACAAGCTGGGGCACGGGACGTTGATGCTGATCGGCTGGACCACTTTTTCAATTTCGTTTTTGATGCTTGGGTTAGTGGAGCAGAGCTTCGGATTATGGGCGGTGAGCATTTTTTACGGTCTATGTACGGGCATGAGCGAAGGTGCGGAGCGAGCCATGATCAGCGATTATGCCGCGCCTCGCGAGCGCGGAACGGCTTTCGGCTGGTATCACTTGATGGTGGGCATTGCTGCGATTCCAGCAGGATTGCTGTTTGGTTCGATCTGGCAGTTTCAAAGTGCGACGATGGCTTTCTTTTTTGCTGGCGGACTGGCAGCTTTTGCGGCGCTGCTGTTGCGAGTTTGGGCTTGGCCGGTCAGGAAATTGAGAGGGAGTGAGGGGTAAAAAGGAGGGGGTTTGTGGCGGTTTTTTTTAATTGGATTGACCGATGATGGGTTGCGCTGCGCTTCACCCATCCTACAAACTACGAGTTTGGCGATTGCAGATATTTGCAATGGCAATATTACGTTCCTTGGTAGGATGGGTGAAGCGTAGCGTAACCCATCAAATCCACATGCGTAGCACATCGCATTGTGATCGAGTATCGGTTGCATCATGACCGAATACCGACGCAATTTCATCAAGGGGTGGCAGCTACTTTTTTACGGTGGCGCTGGCGGACCGCAGACAACGACTTCTGGTTGATCACATTGACGCTCTACGTGAAGCCTTTCGCCGAGTTAAGACTTTATATCCTTTTACCATTGATGTTATTGTTATTCTGCCAGAGCATTTGCACTGCATCTGGACTTTGCCGGAGGGTGATGCCAATTATCCCGAGCGGTGGCGGCGCATCAAGGCAATGTTCTCGCGCAGTTTGACGGATTCAATATCTCGCTCTCCCAGCAAGATATTGAAGGGCGAACGCGGCATCTGGCAGCGCCGCTATTGGGAGCACACGTTGCGCGATGAGACGGATTGGCAACGTCATATTGATTATATTCATTACAATCCGGTCAAGCATCGGCATGTTGAATGGGTTGTCGATTGGCCGTTTTCCACGTTTCATCGTTATGTCGAAGCCGGTGTATATTCCAGGGACTGGGCTGGAAGTGGTAAGGTGGGTGACGGGGGATTTGGTGAGGTGTGAAATATTCGGGTGATGGGTTGCGCTTTGCTTCACCCATCCTACTATTATGGGAGGACGTGATGAAATCAGTGGCAATGTTGGCGACGTTGATGGCAATGGTTCTGCTCTTTTCGGGTCATGCGGTACGTGCTGAAGCGGCTGAACCGCTTAAAGTTGGTCAACCCGCGCCGGATTTCAGTCTTCCCGACCAGAATGGCAAAACGCGTACGCTTACGGATTTTCGTGGGAAGTGGCTGGCATTGTATTTCTATGTAAAGGATGACACACCCGGCTGTACCGAGCAGGCGTGTAGGTTTCGCGATGACATCCATGAGCTTACGGAACTGGGTGCACAAGTCGTCGGCGTGAGCGTGGACGATACCGCCAGTCATGCCAATTTTGCCAAAAAGTATAATCTGCCATTCCCGCTTCTGGCGGATAGCAAGGGTGAGATTGCCGCGCGTTACGATTCACTTCGGGGCGACGGAGGTTTGGCGAAACGCAATAGTTTTTTGATCGACCCGCAAGGCAGGATTGCCAAGGTTTATTTGTCGGCCAGTACTTCGCGCAATTCTGCCGAGATAATCGAGGATTTGAAGAAACTGAAAGGTCCAGCCGGTTCATGAAACGTTCCGCGCGACTCCGGCTTTGGGTGTAGAAAGGGTTAATGGCATGGCTCTGCTTAAGTGCACTATTTACGTGCACTGGCGGGGAATGCCGAATCCACTATAAGGGGAAGACATCATGGCAAACCTGACCGACGATCAACTGGCGCAGCTGAAAGCAGCGCTGCAACAGCGTTATCTGGAATTGCGCGAAGAAATTCGCAGCGAACTGGAGCGTTCCGGCAACCAGCATTACGCGGATCTGGCCGGTAGCGTGGCTGATCCCGGCGATGCGTCGGTTGCCGATTTGCTGGTAGATTTGAACGCCAACCTCGTGGACCGTCAGGTAAACGAGATACGCGAGGTGGAAGCAGCGCTAAAACGCCTGGCTGGGCTGGATTTTGGCGACTGCGTCGAGTGTGGGGGTGAAATCGGGTTTGAGCGGCTGATGGCTTATCCCACCGCGCAGCGATGTGTGCGTTGCCAGGGATTGCACGAAAAGACGTATTCACACGAGAACAATCCTACCCTTTAAGGCACCTGCGAATAAGCCCCATGCGCCGGTGCCTTAAGCAGCACCAGCACGGCGCCGCTGCCGCCATCTTCCGGCCTGGCCTGGCTGAAAGCCAGCACATCGCTGCGCTGCGCGAGCCAGCTTCCAACCCTGGCTTTTAAAACCGGCTCGTGATTCCTTGAGCTAAGACCCTTGCCGTGTATTACTCGCACGCAACGCGCGCCACGTATGCGACTAGCATCCAGAAACGCTGCCAGTTGCGGACGAGCTTCGTCACGGGTGAGGCCGTGCAAATCCAGCTGTGCTTCAATCTTCCAATAACCGCGCCGCAGCCGCCGCAAAGTCTGACGCGGCATGCCGGGACGAAGAAATGCCCATTCGTCGCCTGGTTCCATCTCGAGCGAGATATAGTCGGAGAGCGAATCGACCGGCGCGGTTTGACCGTCGTCCAGAGTCTGGCGTGGTATAGGCTGGGGATGCTCGACAATCAGGGGTATTTTATCGGAGGGGGCCAGCGGTGCTACGCCGCGAACCGCATCGCGAAACAGGGCGGTATCGGCATCATCAAGGGTCGATTCGACTCCTCGAGCCTTTGCAGGCTCGATTGCGAGCTTGATTGCCGCCTTCTTTCCCCGCCGTTTCATACGTAATCTTCAATCTTCAGTTGCTCAATTGCTGATCAATTGTGGCTACGCCAATGCATCCAGGTATTTTTCCGCATCCAGGGCCGCCATGCAACCGGTTCCCGCACTGGTCACCGCCTGGCGATAGATGTGATCTTGCACGTCGCCCGCTGCGAACACGCCGGGAATGCTGGTTGCAGTTGCGTTACCCTCGTTTCCGTTGCGCGTGATGATATAGCCGTTTTTCATTTCCAGTTGGCCCTGAAAGATATCCGTGTTGGGCTTGTGGCCAATGGCGATGAATACGCCTTGCAAATCCAGTTTCTTGGTTGAGCTGTCCTGGACATTTTTAATGCGCATGCCGGTGACGCCGGATTTATCGCCCAGCACTTCATCCAATACATGGTCAAGCTCCAGCTTGACGTTGCTGTTTTTTACCTTATCCATCAATTTGTCTATCAGGATTTTTTCGGAACGGAATTTGTCGCGCCGGTGCACCACCGTGACGTTGCGCGCGATATTGGAAAGATATAACGCCTCTTCCACCGCCGTATTGCCACCGCCTATGACGGCCACATCCTGGCCCTTGTAGAAAAATCCGTCGCAAGTCGCGCAGCCGGATACGCCCCTGCCCATGAATGCTTCCTCGGAGGGCAACCCCAGGTATTGGGCGGAAGCGCCCGTGGCGATGATCAGTGCATCGCAGGTATAGGTGCCTTGATCGCCGATCAGGGTGATCGGCCTATCTGTCAGCCTGGCCGTATGGATATGGTCGAAAAGGATTTCGGTGTTAAAGCGTTCAGCATGTTTCTGAAAACGTTCCATCAGTTCCGGACCCTGCACGCCCATTGCATCGGCTGGCCAATTATCGACGTCGGTAGTGGTCATGAGCTGGCCGCCCTGGGCCATGCCGGTGATGAGCACGGGGTTGAGATTAGCGCGCGCGGCGTAAACCGCCGCGCTATAGCCGGCAGGACCGGAACCGAGGATGAGAAGGCGGGAATGCTTGCTGGTCATGTTTTATATATGGGGATTATTATTCAAAAAAAACAGGTTCAATTGCTGAGGAAGCAACGCAATACCGCGAAGCGTTTTTCCAAAAAATTCCTGTCGCTTCTTACAGCCGTTGTTCAACCCAGCCGGCAACGCTTTCCAAGGCAGCGGGCAGATTATCAGGCTGGGTTCCACCTGCCTGAGCCATGTCGGCGCGCCCGCCGCCCTTGCCACCCACTTGCTGTGCCACGAAATTGACCAGTTCGCCTGCCTTCACCTTCGTCGCCAGATCGGAAGTAACGCCTGCGATGAGCTTGACTCTTCCATCTTCTATCGCGCTCAACACTACGACACAGGACTGTAATTTATTCTTGAACTTGTCCAGCGCTTCGCGCAAGGTCCTGGAATCCGCATCGTCCAGGCAAATTGCGAGCACTTTAGCGCCTTTAATCTCGCGGGCCTGCCCGGCAAGGTCGTCGCCTTGCGAACTGGCGAGCTTCGACTTCAGTCGCCCGAGCTCTCTTTCCAGATGTTTCACGTTATCGAGAATTTGCGCTATGCGCGCGGCTGCTTCCTGCGGTTGCACCTTCACCGCGTCCGCTACCTGCTGCAATTGCGATTCCCGTTCCTGGATGTAAGCCAGTGCATTCTCGCCCGTCACTGCTTCCAGACGACGGATACCCGCAGCCACGCCCGATTCGGCCACGATCTTGAAGAGCCCGATATCGCCGGTACGCTTGACGTGCGTACCGCCGCACAGTTCACGTGAAGTGCCGATATCCAGCACGCGCACTTCGTCGCCATACTTCTCGCCGAACAACATCATCGCGCCTGTTTTCCTGGCGTCCTCTATTGTCATCAGGCGCGCCGTGGTCGCTGCATTGGCCAGGATTTCGGCATTCACCAAAACTTCCACCTGGCGAATTTCCGCATCCGTCACAGGCTGGTTGTGCACGAAGTCGAAACGCGTCTTGCTGGCATCGACCAGCGAGCCTTTTTGCTGCACATGGGCGCCCAATACCTGCCGCAGCGCCTTGTGCATCAAGTGCGTGACGGAATGGTTGCGCTCCGTGCGTGCCCGTGCGTCGCGATCGACCTTCGCCAGCACCCTATCGCCGGTGACCAGCCGCCCGCTGCGCATCAACCCTTTATGACCAAATACATCCGCCTGGATTTTTTGCGTATCCGATACGGCAAAGGTGCCATTGGCTGGGTGCAGTTCGCCACTGTCCCCTACTTGCCCGCCGGATTCGGCATAAAAAGGAGTACTGTCGAGTACAACCACCGCCTCATCCCCGGCCTCGATGAAGTCGACCCGGCTGCCTTCCTTATAGAGAGCAAGTATTTGCCCTTCATGCTGCAGGTTTTCGTAGCCATGGAATGCCGTTGAGGGCCCGCTGTACGTTATCCCATCCTGCATGGTGAATTTGCTCGTTGCCCTGGCACGCTCGCGCTGGCGCTCCATGGCCTGCTCAAACCCGGCCCGGTCTATTTCGATGCCGCGTTCACGCGCAATATCCGCGGTGAGATCCAGCGGAAAACCGAAGGTATCATAGAGTCGGAACAAGGCTTCGCCATCCAATAGCCGGCTTTCCTGGCAAAGCGCTGCTTCAAGCAACTGCATGCCGTTTTCCAGCGTTTCGGCGAAACGTTCTTCCTCCTGCTTCAGTACCGCCTCGATACGAACCCTGGCGTCGACCAATTCCGGATAGGCCTGCCCCATCACACGTGCCAGTTCTTCCACCAGCAAATAAAGGAAAGGTTGTTTTTGCCCAAGCTTATAGCCGTGACGAATGGCGCGGCGGATGATGCGCCGGAGTACGTAGCCGCGGCCCTCATTGCCGGGTATCACGCCATCGGCGATGAGAAAGGCGCAGGCACGAATATGATCGGCAATCACCTTGAGGGAACTGCTGGATAAATCGACGGTGTCCGTTACTTGCGCCGCCACCCTGATCAGATCCTGAAACAAGTCGATCTCATAATTGCTGTGGACCTGCTGCATGACCGCGGAAATGCGCTCCAATCCCATGCCCGTATCTACCGACGGCCGGGGCAGCGGATGCAGCACGCCCGCGCTATCCCGGTTGTATTGCATGAATACCAGATTCCATATTTCGACATAGCGGTCGCCCTCCGCCTCGGGCGTGCCCGGCGGGCCGCCCGCGATCTCCGGACCATGGTCGTAGAAAATTTCGGAACAAGGGCCGCAAGGGCCGATATCGCCCATCTGCCAGAAGTTGTCCATGGTGGCGATGCGCGTGAAGCGCGAGGCGTCAATGCCCACCTCGTTGAGCCAGATATCGGCGGCTTCGTCGTCCTCGGCATAGACCGTGATCCACAGTTTCCCTTCGGGAATCTTCAGGACAACGGTAAGAAATTCCCACGCGAATTTGATGGCCTGGCGTTTGAAGTAATCGCCGAAGCTGAAATTGCCCAGCATTTCGAAAAACGTGTGATGCCGTGCGGTGTAGCCTACATTTTCGAGATCATTGTGCTTGCCGCCCGCGCGCACGCAGCGCTGCGAACTCGCCGCGCGCACATAAGGCCGCTTATCCTGGCCGAGAAATACATCCTTGAATTGCACCATGCCCGCATTGGTGAACAATAGCGTAGGATCGTTGCCGGGAACGAGGGGGCTCGACGCCACGACCGTATGGCCGTGCGATTCGAAAAATTCAAGAAATTGTTGCCTGATTTCGCTGCTTTTCATCTCGACTTCATTTGAACGATAATGAATGATGGACGGGCTTCAATCACGCCTATGGCACGCCTACTGACTCGGCTAGTGCCGCGCTATTTCCGTTACCGTCGTTCCCAGCGGTTCGCCATTGATAATTGCAATATTTGCAACCTTTACTCTCACGCTGATTTTTTCATCGACTTTCGGCAGATCGCCTTCGGTCAAAATATCGATTTCTCCGCTGTCATCTTTCAATACATACGACTTCAGATTTAATAACGGAAGCCGCGTAGGCGCTTTTACCACGCCGCGAAGCACGACCTCCTTGCCGTCAAAATTTGCAGGGGAGGCGTTTATTTCGCTGATGGGCGTGGTATTCATGGGATTGCAACCACCCAGCACAACCCCCGCAGTCGCAATTGCCAGAATGATTCGAACCAACCGGTGAGCCAAGCGGTCTGTCAAGCTTCTTCCTTATCAGGATTACGCAATACCTGGCGTATCACTTCCGTTGTAAAACCGCGTCCCGCCAGGAAACGCATCTGCCTGCCGAGTTCTTTTGTGTCGGCAGGCATCACACCAAACTTTTTCCGCCATACCTCGCGTGCGTTATCCTGCTCAGCTTCCTTGATGTTGGGCAACACCGCGGCGATTAAATTCTCTGCAATACCTTTTTCACGCAATTCATGCACTATCCGCTGACTGCCGAATCTACCTCTGCGAATGTGTACCACGTGCTCGACCATGCGAGCCGCAGATAGAAAGCCTCGCTGCTCAAGCGTGTCCAGCATGGAGGAAAGTTCTTCGGGAGTTTGGGCATGGCGAGCGAGCTTTCTTTCCAGCTCCAACCGAGAATGCTCGCGACGGGCCAGATAACCCAGCGCGCGGGTTTTCAGGCTCGGCGCACGCGTCATGACGGCCTCGACGATGCAATAAAATACGCTGCGACTACTCTGCGTTCGCGGTTTCGACAGCCGGGTTGGCGACGCCTACGGCCTCGCGGACCCTCGCTTCTATTTCCATGGCAATGTCGCGGTGTTCTTTCAGGAACTCGCGCGCATTATCCTTGCCCTGGCCTATTTTTTCGCCCTTGTAGGAATACCAGGCCCCGGCCTTTTCGATCAGTTTATGCTGTACGCCCAACTCGACGATTTCGCCTTCACGCGAAATGCCCTCTCCGTAAAGAATATCGAATTCCGCCTGCTTGAATGGCGGCGCAACCTTATTCTTTACCACCTTCACGCGCGTTTCGCTGCCGATTACCTCGTCGCCCTTCTTGATGGAGCCGGTGCGGCGTATATCGAGGCGCACCGACGCGTAGAATTTCAATGCATTGCCGCCGGTTGTGGTTTCGGGACTGCCGAACATGACGCCGATTTTCATGCGTATCTGGTTGATGAAAATTACCATGGTATTGCTGCGCTTGATGTTGGCGGTAAGTTTGCGCAAGGCCTGGGACATCAATCTCGCTTGCAGGCCCATCTGCGGTTCGCCCATTTCCCCCTCTATCTCCGCTCGCGGCGTCAAGGCGGCGACCGAGTCCACCACCACTACATCAACCGAGCCCGAGCGCACCAGCATATCGGCGATTTCCAGCGCCTGTTCGCCATTGTCGGGCTGGGAAATCAATAATTCCTGTACGTTGACACCGATTTTTTGCGCATACTGGGGATCGAGCGCGTGCTCCGCATCGATGAATGCAGCAGTACCCCCCATCTTTTGCATTTGCGCGATGACTTGCAGGGTGAGGGTGGTTTTGCCGGAGGACTCCGGGCCGTAGATTTCGATTACCCGGCCGCGGGGCAGCCCGCCCACGCCCAGCGCGATATCGAGACCGAGCGAACCCGTGGAAATTACCTGGATGTCTCTGGCAACCTCGTTGGCGCCCAGGCGCATGATCGAACCTTTGCCAAACTGCTTCTCGATCTGGGAAAGGGCCGCCGCCAGCGCCTTGCTTCTGTTTTCATCCATGAGGTTTTTCCTTTGTAGGGTAGGGTGAATTATCGCATAGGTGACCTCGGCCGGGAAGCGGGAGGGGAATGACAACGTGTTTGGCCTGCCTGATTTCTACATTTATTCAACGCGATCAAGCTGGAGTATGCGCCGATGGGTTGATTGGAGCAGGTTATTTCGCTTCGGCATTATTCAAGGCAGGATATAAGTGTTGAAATACCGCTCCGCTCTCGTCGGGTCCAGCTTGCGTAGGGTCTGATAAACCTCCCGCATCTTGTCTCGCTCATCCAGGCGCGCATAGGCTACGCCCAGGCTATACCAGGCCTCGGCATTCTCGGGCTGAATGCGCACCGTTTCCCGATAGGCCTCGATCGTCTCGCCATAGAGTTTCATGGCGTCGTAGGTATTACCCAGACTGTACCAGGCGTCGGGATTCGCCGGCTGTATGCTTAGCGCATCCCGATAGGCGTGTACCGCATATGCGTACTGTTTGATGTCGTAGTAGGTATTGCCCAGGTCGTACCAGATCCCGGCATTGTCCGGCTGCATGCGTAGCGCATCCTCATAAGCCTGGATCGCGTTATCGTATTCTTTGAGATTGGCATAGGCAACACCCAGGCTATGCCAGGCGTCGCCATATTCGGTCTCGTTGTGTATGGCTTCTCGATAGGCTTGAATCGCCTGGTTATATTGCTTGAGGTTAGCAAAAGCAGTCCCTACGCTGAACCACGCCGCTGCATTTGCGGGATTGCGCTTGACCTCCTGTCGGGAGAGTTTCAGGAGACCGTGCCAGTCAGCTTTCTTTTCCAGTGCCAAGGCATGGCTAAGCCAGTTTATTCCATTATTTTTTGCTGGTGCCGAGCTGGTCGGCTCCTCCTTTGCCAATTCGCTTATCCAATCCACTGGTAGTGCGAAAGTGAGATGCTGACCTTCTACAAACTGGCGCGAGAGGATCCCAATCAATCGCCCCTGATCGTCGAACAACCCGCCGCCACTGGACGCCGGGGAAACGAGGACAGATATCTCGATGTATTGCGAGCCCTGATACGGTCTCAAACTGGATATCACCCCTTCGCTCAGGATCGGTTCCCGTCCCTCCCGTGCTCCTTGCGTACCGATCGCATAGACGCGCTGGCCGGTTCTGAGCTTTTTAGCTGTACCCAAGACGATGGGCACAGCTTGCATCCGGGACACTCTCAACTGGCAAACATCAAGGTCTGGCCGGGCGTATTGCAGCACGGCCTTGAAGGTGCTGCCGGGTTTTCGCACCTCTCCTTGCTTCCCTTCCTTGACTACCTGGCAAGTGGTTATCACCTCGTCCTCCCCGATCAACACGCCGCTGCCCGGGCCAATGCGATTACCGCCGGCATCAACCATGTCCACGGCAACGACGGAGGGCCACACCCGCAAGAAGATCTGATCAGGGGTCTCTGAGGCATGGGGCGCCTTGGCGGGGGCATTAGCCACGGCAGGGGGCAAAATCATGCCGGACAGGAAGGCTCCAAGCACGACGGGATAGATGAATATCATGACTCTTTTATTTTAATTCAGATCCACCATGGTATATCGCAGTATGCTCAATGCAAATTTTCTCAATAAAAAACAACCGAAGAAGTATCTCGGGAAAATACGTTGCCCCAAATTGATAACCGAACCAGAGAAGGTTATCGACATGGGCAAACGTGAGAAACGGATTTATCTTGAATCGATACGCAGCCGCTATCGTCGGCTGGGCCCGCTGGCAAGTAAATGATACTGGACGCGTTCCGCTCGGTTTGCGTTTCGGCGCAAGTACGCCGTCCAGCGGCCTTCCCACTACTTTTGTCTACAATGTTTTCGGGCTATGGCTTGCAACCGATTTGATGTGCCGCAAGCCCTGGTAGCTGCAATGCCGCCGTGGTTACCGCACTATAAGGTACGCTTCGATACGCTGGATGAGTCAACTGGATCGAAGCTTATGGGGATTTCGCCAACCAGCATCGGCCGCTTACGCAAGCCGGTCGGATGCGACATCCCAGGGGGTTTATGATGTGGGTAACCAGGCTGCGCCACAGCAAAGAGAAGCCTGGAATTGCCATTGAACGATAACCTGTTTACGCGACTTTCGGTGGGATGCTATGTAACAGGTCTATTACACCCTGCAGCGCTCCCGCGACCGATTGGCGTCTTATCTCCTCGCGGTTGCCGCTGAAATATCGAGTTTCGGTGAGTGCCATCCCTTCTTTCATTATCCAGGCAAAACATACCGTTCCTACCGGTTTTTCCGGTGTGCCACCCTCGGGACCGGCAATGCCGGTAATGGACACCGCGACCTGGGCGTGGCTTCGCGCAATCGCACCCGCCGCCATTTCGGATGCGGCCTGCTCCGATACCTCGCCATATTGCTCGAGAGTCAAATCACTCACACCCAGCATTTCATGTTTTGAGCGGACAGCATAGGTGATAAAGCCGCGCTCATACCAGGCTGAACTTCCGGCTATCGATGTGATGACCTGGCCCAGCCATCCTCCGGTACACGATTCGGCTGTCGCCAGCAGTAACTCCTCCTGGGCTAGCGCTATCCCTGCTTGTCTGACGAGATCCTGAAGTACCATGTCATCCATGTCATCAACCCCTTCCGAATTTACTCCTTGCAATGATCCGTATCAGATGGCCTATATGACAAACGCTTTCCATGCGGCGAGGCAAAGCAGTGTCAGGAACGCAGCCAGCAAGTCATCGAACATCACGCCGAAGCCGCCGCGCAATGTTCTATCGTAATATCGGATCGGCGGCGGCTTGATTATATCGAACAAACGAAAAAGCAGAAATGCGGATGCCTGCCATCGCAGGTCATGGGGCGTAAAAAGCAGTATCAGCAGAAAAGCGGTTATCTCGTCCCAGACCATGCCCCCATGATCGTGATTACCGAGTGCCTTTCCGGTAACGCTGCACGCCCAGATGCCAATGATAAATAAGGCAACGATCAGCAGGAGAAATTCAACTGGATCGAGGAAGAGAGCCAAAATCCAGAACAAGGGGAATGCAACCAGCGTTCCCACCGTGCCGGGCGCAACCGGGCTCAAGCCGGCGCCGCCGCCAAATGCGATGAAATGCGCAGTATGGCGCCGCACAAAATCCTTATTGGGACGCGGCAGGGTAGGTTCGGATTGCGCTAAAAGCTCGGCTTCAGATTTCGAGGTTGGTTCGATCTCCGGCTCAGGCGCTGGCCGACCATCGATTTGGCCACCTATCCGCTTATCATCGCCGTTGTCAGAGTGACTGCTCGACATGGAAGTGGTCATACCCTTTCACCTCGACCTTGACTGCCCCGCCTGCCGCATCCAGCACGACTAGGCCCGCGCCTTCGCCGATTCTGCCGATGCGGGTGAGTTGAACCCCCTCTTCGCGGGAAAGCATTTCGATTTTTGCACGCGCAGTCCGGGGGGCGGTAAAACAGAGTTCGTAATCATCGCCGCCAGCCAGCAAACACTTCTTGGCCAATGGATGAGGGAGGCGTTTTTTGATTGATGCCGAGCAATTTATCTCATCCATGTGAATGATAGCCGCGACGTTTGAATTTTGCAGAATATGCCCCAGATCAGCCAACAACCCGTCGGAAATATCGATGGCGCTGTGGGCAAGACCGATCAGTCGCTGCCCCAGGGCGACACGGGGCGTGGGGCTGTGCAGCGCGGAAAGACACCCGTTGAGTTCGCCGGCTTCAAGCGTGATGCGTTGTTGCTGGTGAGCGAGCCCCAGCGCGGCATCTCCCAGATGGCCCGATACCCAGATATCGTCGTCCGGCCTGGCACCGCTGCGACGCAATGCTTTTCCTTTGGCCACTTCACCCATGATGGTAACGCAGATATTGAGCGGTCCCTTTGTGGTATCGCCACCGATAAGCTCTACCTGATGCGTGCGGGCAAGCCTGAAAAATCCACTGGAGAATGCTTGCAGCCATTCCTCATCCTCCGCTGTTTTTTCGGGAAGTGCCAGTGAAAGGGTGGCCCAGCGCGGCATTGCCCCCATCGCTGCCATGTCTGAAAGATTCACTGCCAACGATTTGTGGCCCAACTTGCATGGATCGGCATTCGCAAAAAAATGCTGGCCAGATACCAGCATATCGGTGGAAACCGCCAGCTCCATCTCTGCCGCCGGCTTGATGAGTGCCGCGTCGTCGCCTATCCCCAACACCGCGCTGGGTGCCGGACGGGAAAAGTACCGCTGGATGATTTCGAATTCGGAATGCACTTTCAAGGAGATCAGGCCCTTGCATTGACCTCGGCCGCACGGAGCTTGGCTGCCAATTTATCCAATACACCGTTCACATATCTATGTCCATCGGTGCCGCCGTAGCTTTTCGCGAGCTCCACCGCTTCATTGATGACTGCTCGATAGGGTATTTCAGGATGACTTTCCAGTTCGTGGGTACCGAGGAGCAGTATGGCAATCTCCACTGGACTGAGTTCCTTGAAAGGCCGGTCGAGATAAGGCTGAATATGCTTCTCCAGTTCCGCGGCATTCGCCAGAACGCCTCGCAGCAAACCTGAAAAATATTTCCCATCTGTCCTTGGAAATTCCTTGGTCTCGCGCAGTTGTGTTTCGATGGCCTCAAGGGTTCCACCCGCCACGCACCATTGATAAAGTCCTTGCAAAGCCAGTTCACGGGCTAGCCGGCGCCGGGTTTTCCGACCCGGCCTGATTGTGGTTGCTCCCGAATCTCCCGCAGACTGTTCTGACGACGGGGTTGTCTGTTTGGCGACCGGTTTTGTCTGTGTCATTGGATAATGCTTATTGGGTCACTTCGTCGAGGTCTCGCATTAGATTAGCCATCTCTATCGCGACCAAGGCTGCCTCGGTTCCTTTATGGCTCATGCGCGCCAATGCCTGGTCATCGGTATCGGTGGTGAGGATGCCGTTGGCGATAGGGATGCCGGTGTCCAATTGCACCGCGGCCACGCCGCTGGTGGATTGATTGGATACGACCTCGAAATGATAGGTATCGCCGCGTATCACCGCGCCCAATGCTATCAGCGCATCAAACTGGTCGGTCAAAGCCATCTTTTGCAGCGCCATAGGAATTTCCAGCGCGCCGGGAACCGTCACCAGCAGCATGCCCGATTCCTCCACGCCTCGCTTCACCAGCTCCGCAGTGCAAGCACTAAGCAATCCGTCGCTCACATCGATGTTAAAACGACTCATAACGATGCCGATACGTAACTCTCCGCCGTTAAGATCGGGCTCAAGTTCAAGAATGTTTTCGTAACGTGCCATGTTTTACTCCTTTAAACAAATCTGACGGCAACAGATAAAACGTGCCAACCGGTCATTAAACAATCGGCCACCAAGCGCATTCACCCGAATTTTCCCAGCTGCTCCCGATATCCTTTGACAATATTTCCCGACCCGTGCCGATGCATTGCGCTAGTTCGACTTTAGCGGCTTGGTAACCGGCTTTTTTTCCTCCGGCTCCAGATATCCGGTTACTTCGAGTCCAAAACCCGCCATGCTCGGCATTTTTCGCGGGACGGCCAGCAACCGCATCTTGCCCACACCAAGATCCTTGAGTATCTGTGCGCCAATACCATAATCGCGCAAGTCTGTCCTGGCGGCAACGCAATGTGTGGATTTTGCCGGCATCACGCGTTCCATCAGCTCAGCCGCGCTTTCCCTGCAATGCAGCAGGACGATCACGCCGCTACTCGCGCCCGCGATTACCTGAAGCGTATCATTTACGTTCCAGGAATGTGTCTCGTCACTGATATCGAGCAGATCCATGACGGAAAGCGGCTCATGCACTCGCACCAGCGTTTCAGTAACGGGATCGATCGTGCCTTTCACTAACGCCAGATGGGTGGCGTTAACCGTTTTATCGAGATAGGCAACGAGGCGGAATTCACCGTGAACCGTCCGGATGGGGCGCTCGGCCACGCGCTTGACAAGACTTTCGGTACGACTGCGGTAATGAATGAGGTCTGCGATCGCGCCAATTTTGAGCTGATGCTTTGCGGCAAATTCGACCAGATCCGGCAGACGCGCCATACTGCCATCGTCCTTCAGGATTTCGCAGATTACGGAGGCGGAACTCAACCCCGCCAAATTTGCCAGGTCACAGCCGGCCTCGGTGTGGCCGGCACGCACGAGCACTCCCCCGGTTTGCGCCATCAACGGAAAAATATGCCCTGGCTGGACAATATCATCGGGCTTCGCATCCGGATTTACCGCCGCCTGCACAGTACGTGCGCGATCGCCCGCTGAAATACCGGTGGTAACGCCGCTGGCCGCCTCGATGGAAACCGTGAAATTCGTACCCAGCGGCGAGCGATTGGCCACCACCATCAGCGGTAGATTCAGTTTGCGGCAGCGCTCCTCGGTCAGCGTCAGGCAGATCAGGCCCCGCCCATGCGTCGCCATGAAATTGATCGCTGCCGGGGTGACGAAATCGGCGGCCAGGATCAGGTCTCCTTCATTTTCCCGGTTTTCCTCATCCACGAGGATTACCATCTTGCCGGCCTTGATGTCGGCAATTATTTCCTGAATCGAGCTGATTATCATGTCAAATTTCAGTCATTCTTATGCAATTCCCATCAATCGCTCTACGTATCGCGCCAACATATCCACTTCCAGGTTTACTTTCGCGCCCATCTTCAGATTCTTCAATGTCGTAACGGCCAGGGTGTGAGGGATGAGATTGATCTCCAGCTCGTTTCCCGCTATCCGGTTCACCGTCAGGCTGACGCCGTTCACACAGATTGAACCCTTTCTGGCAATATACTTTAATAATGCATCCGGCGCCTTGATCACCAGGGTATAACTTTCGCCTGCGGGCTCCAGCTTGATGACTTCGCCGCTTGCGTCCACGTGGCCGCTCACCAGATGGCCGTCAAGCCTGTCGGACAATAATAGCGCCCTTTCGAGGTTGACTTGCTCGCCAGGCTTATCCAGGCCTTCGGTACAATCCAATGTCTCGCGTGAGACATCTACAGAAAACATGTCGTTTGCTACACTGGTAACGGTAAGGCATACACCATTTACTGCAATGCTATCCCCCGTTTCCACATCTTCCAGGTTCAGCATGCCTGGCGCAATACTCAAGCTTATGCCCCCCTGCAGGGAACGGACTTGCTTTATCTCGCCGACGGCTTCGACAATTCCGGTGAACATCAAGCGCTCTCCGCTCTTGAATACAATAATCTCATTGCCTGCATCTGCTCATATGAGGTGTGCGGCAATTTGCCGCATGGTCGTGGGTGGCAATATACGCTAATGTTCGGGGTATCCAGAACAAATCATGCCTGAAGCGCCCGGTTGGCAACCCAGCTGATAAAATAAGCATGAACAGACACACGGCTATGCGCGTAGCCGTAGCCTGACCTACGGTGCAAACCGGGAGTTCCCCTGTTGTTCCTGTGAAACTACATCATACACAAAGACACCGCACACAGACCAGCAACAGAAATGTTCAGTGATCTCAGCCAGTCGCCCTTAAGCAAGAATTTGCAGCGCTTGTTCCTGCTCAGGAATATCGTGATTGCCGCGCAGTGCACGACTTTTGCCCTGGCGTACTGGGTGCTGAACATGCAGTTGCCCTGGGCGGAAATGGTGGCGGTAACGGTGATGCTGGCCGTATTGAATCTGGCGACATGGATACGCCTGCGCCGCAAATGGCCGGTCTCGAGCATCGAATTTTTCGCTCAGCTGCTGGTTGACGTTTTTGCATTGAGCGCACTGCTGTATTTCAGCGGCGGGTCGACCAACCCGTTTATATCGCTGTATCTCCTGCCGCTGACGATAGCCGCCGCCGCGCTGCCTTGGGCCTACACGTGGGTGATGGCTGCCGTTACAATAAGCTGCTATACGCTGATGCTATTTTATTACCTGCCGCTGCCGCATGATCATGAGGAACACAACAGCGAATTTAATCTGCATGTGTCGGGCATGTGGTTGGCCTTCGTGTTAAGTACCATGTTGATCGCCTGGTTTGTTGTCAAGATGGGCATATCCATTCGCGAGCGCGACAAGGATCTGGCACTGGCACGCGAACAGGCGCTGCGTAACGAACAGATCATTGCATTGGGCACGCTGGCGGCCGGCGCCGCACATGAGCTCGGTACGCCGCTGGCGACGATGGCGGTTGTCACCGGGGAACTGCAGGACGAATATAAAGAGAACCGTGAATTTCAAGACAATATCAGGATACTGCGCGATCAGATCACCCAGTGTAAACATACGCTGACACAATTATTGGCCGATGCCGGACAAGCACGGGCCGAGGAGGGCAGCGGCCAGGCTGTCGATTCCTTTTTGCGACAAGTGCTGGACAAATGGCAATTGATGCGACCTTCCGTCCAATTTACTTATCATGACAGTGGCGTACAGCCTGCTCCACAGATACTCAATACGCAATTGCTGAGCCAGTCGATTTTAAATCTGTTGAACAACGCGGCGGATGCGTCCCTGAAGCATATCGAGATCGAAGTCAGCTGGAATTACCAGGAACTGCATCTTCAGATTCTCGATTATGGTGACGGATTAACCGGGGAAGCCGTACAGCGCGCAGGCCAGCCTTTCTTTACGAGCAAAGCCTCGGGGCAGGGTTTCGGGATAGGTTTATTTCTGGCAAATGCGAATATCGAGCGGTTTGGCGGCAGGGTACGCCTGACCAATCGGGTAGGCGGCGCCTGTACTCAAGTTACATTACCCCTGATACGGCAATCGATATGACAACGTTATCAACAGCGGAAGTGGATGATCGCCCGGCGTTACTCATTGTCGACGACGACTTGACTTTTTGTACGGTACTTGCGAACGCAATGACTAAACGCGGATTCAACGTTACGTGTGCGCATACCGTCGAGCAGGCCCTGGAGTGCGTCGAAGCATGTACCCCTGAGTATGCCGTTATTGATCTAAGGCTGCCCGGCACTTCAGGATTGACTTTGGTTGAAAAATTGAATGCGCTCGATCCGGGTACCCGAATTGTCATGTTGACCGGTTATGCCAGCATTGCCACCGCAGTGGAAGCAATCAAACTCGGGGCAATGCATTATCTTGCCAAACCGGTCGACGTCAATGAAATCATGATGGCGTTCGAGCGCACTACAGGCGACGCGGATGTGCAGATCAGTGCGCATCCGTTATCCGTCGGCCGCCTGGAGTGGGAGTATATTCAGCGTGTGTTAAATGAGAATAAAGGTAATGTTTCCGTAACAGCAAGAGCACTGAATATGCATCGGCGCACCTTGCAACGGAAGCTCACCAAGAACCCCGCTAAAGCATAAGGCATGGTACGAATGGGTTCTCAAGCGATTTATGAAAAACCGCAGGTGAGCCGTATGTCCGTCCCCACCATCCGCACATCATTTATCTTGAGTGCGCGCTTATCCGCAAGATTTGCCAGTTCGGGTAATTTCATCATGCCGCGCGCCGCATCACCTATCAGACACGGCGCGAGATAAATTATCAGCTCATCCACCAGCCCCGCGTTGATGAGAGAGCCATTCAGTTTGAAACCCGCCTCGATCAGCACTTCGTTTATTTCAAAGTCGGCAAGCTGCTGCATCATACCAGCGAGATCAACACCGCCATTTTCTCCCGGCAATACGATGACACGAGCCCCCACCTCACGCAACGCCAGGATTTTTCCCTCGCTGGCGGTCGCGGTAAAAATCAGTTCTCCGCCGCCGCGCAACAGCCCGGCATCTACCGGAATATCGAGTCGGCTATCGACTACCACTCCCAACGGCTGCCTGGATGTGTTTACGTGACGTACGGTGAGCTGCGGATCGTCCGCCAGGACCGTGCCAATGCCGGTGAGAACCGCGCAAGAGCGGGCACGAAGACGATGCCCGTCGCGACGCGCCGCTTCGCCGGTTATCCATTGACTAGTACCATTGTTGAGCGCGGTTTTGCCGTCGAGGCTCGCAGCAATTTTCATCCTGATCCAGGGACGCTTGCGCGCCATGCGCGAGATAAAACCGATATTGAGCGCCCTTGCTTCCGCTTCCATCAGCCCGGATTGCACCTCTATCCCTGCCGCTTGCAGGGATGCACAGCCTCTGCCTGATACCAGGGGATTCGGATCTTCCATGGCTATTATCAGTTTTGCAATGCCCGCCTTGATCAATGCTTCGGTGCAAGGGGGAGTTCGTCCGTGATGACTGCAGGGCTCCAGCGTGAGATAAGCGATCGCGCCTTGTGCTGCACCGGTAGCGGCAGCGGCGAGCGCATTTATCTCGGCGTGATGCCCGCCTGCACGTTCATGCCAGCCGCTGCCAATGACCTGGCCGTCGCGCACCAGCACACAACCCACGCGGGGATTAGGGCTTGTGCTATAGAGTCCTTTTTCGGCAAGCCGCAAAGCCTGGGCCATAAAGCTGTAATCGGTTGACGAAAACATAGGAGGCCCATCATTTCAATTGATCGAAATTGCGGAATAGGTTTACGGCTTCGGTGCGATTATTGCTTTGTTCCGGGAAGATACGAAGAAATGATGGATTCGCGAAGTTACCATCAGGATTTTTTCTCTTCTCTCTTCTTCTGCGGTTTTTGCAGCTCTTTGATCGCATTGTGAAAATCATCTGCATCCTGGAAACTTCTGTAAACCGATGCAAAGCGGATATAAGCGACTTTGTCCAGCTTGTAGAGTTCCTCCATCACCATCTCGCCAATCCTGCGCGTGGGGATCTCGCGTTCGCCCAGGTTTAAAAGTTTTTGCACAATGCGATCCATCGCTCCGTCCACATCCGCGGTCGGGACCGGGCGCTTGTGTAAAGCTCGCACGAAGCTCGTCAGCAATTTTTTGCGATCGAACTCAGCGCGATTACCGTCCTGTTTTACCACTTGAGGTAAACGCAATTCCACCGTTTCGTAAGTGGTAAAACGTTTGTCGCAGGTGAGACAACGGCGACGACGACGTATCCTGTCGCCTTCCTCGCTGACGCGGGAATCTATCACGCTTGTGTCATCTGCGTTGCAAAACGGGCATTTCATGACACAAATTCAGAGAGTGAATAGATACGACCCACCGACCGAAGGTGCTCAGCGGACATGGGTCGATATAATGCGTGCATGTAACGCAATCAGCAGTTTGTTCCGTATACCGGGAATTTTGCACAGAGTGCTTTTGCCTGTTCCGCCACTTGCGAAATCACCGCGACATCCGTAGGCGCGTCCAGCACATCGGCGATCAGGTTTGCCAATTGTTCCGCTTCTATTTCCGTAAAACCGCGCGTGGTGATCGCAGGCGAACCAATACGGATTCCGCTGGTGACAAAAGGTTTCTGCGGATCGTTGGGAATGGCATTCTTGTTGACGGTAATGTGCGCCCGCTCCAAAGATTCCGCCGCCAGCTTGCCTGTAATATACTTGGCACGAAGGTCCACCAGAAACATGTGGCAGTCAGTGCGTCCCGATACAATGCGCAGTCCGCGCTCCTGCAACACCTTGGCCATTACGCGCGCGTTGTCGATCACCTGTTCCTGGTAATCCTTGAACTCTTTACTCGCGGCTTCTTTAAACGCTACCGCCTTGGCCGCAATCACGTGCATTAACGGCCCCCCTTGGGTCTGGGGAAAAATTGCGGAATTCAGCGCTTTCTCGTGCTCTGGCCTAGCCAGGATCACGCCGCCGCGCGGCCCGCGTAACGTCTTGTGCGTAGTGCTGGTGACAAAATCGGCAATACCGACGGGATTAGGATAAAACCCTGCCGCCACCAACCCGGCGTAGTGAGCCATGTCTACGAACAGGTAAGCGCCTACTTCATCAGCAATTTTACGAAAGCGTTTCCAATCTATAACCAGCGCATAGGCGGAAGCCCCCGCTACAATCATTTTGGGCTTGTGTTCGTGCGCCAGGCGGGCCACCTCGTCGTAATCGAGCTCTTCGGTTTTAGGATCGAGTCCGTATGAAACAGCGTTGAATATTTTTCCGCTGAGGTTGACTGAGGCGCCATGCGTCAAATGACCGCCATGGGCGAGCGACATGCCGAGCAGCGTATCCCCGGGCTTCAATGCCGTTAAATATACCGCGGCATTGGCTTGTGAACCGGAATGCGGCTGAACGTTGACGTACTCCGCACCAAACAATGCTTTCAGCCGGTCTATCGCAAGCTGCTCCACAACATCTACATATTCACAGCCGCCGTAGTACCGCTTGCCGGGATAACCTTCAGCATATTTATTCGTCAGCACCGATCCCTGCGCTTGCATCACTGCAGGGCTGGCATAATTTTCCGAGGCGATCAACTCGATATATTCTTCCTGGCGTTGTACTTCACCTTTTATTGCTTGCCAGAGATCGGGGTCGACCTTTTCCAGGGTCAGTTTCGGGGACAGCATGTCAATTAAGTCCTTGATATTATTTTAATAAAAGATAGATAGATAATTATCTTGCCAAATTTTCCATCGTTATTACGACTATACGTCGAGATTTCTTACTCCCAATGCATTGTTTTCGATGAATGCACGCCGCGGCTCGACCACGTCACCCATCAGGGTGGTGAAAATTTCGTCGGCAGCGATGCTATCCTCGATCTGGGCACGCAACAACCGGCGACTTGCGGGATCCATGGTGGTTTCCCATAGCTGTGCCGGGTTCATTTCACCCAAGCCCTTGTAGCGCTGGGTGCCAATGCCCTTTTTTACCTCCTGCAGCAGCCAGTCAAGCGCTTGTTTGAAATTACTTACCGCTCGTTTTTGTTCACCGCGTCTGACGTAGGCCGTTGGTCCCATCAATCCATCGAGCGCTTCAGCGGTTTGCTTGATTTGAGCATAGTCGCCGCTCTGCAGAAATTCCTGATCGAGGTAGGTGGTGCGAACATTGCCGTGATGCATGCGGGAAATTTGCAACCGAAACTCTTCGGTGGCTGCATCGTATTCCGGTGTAATTTTTACCCTGGAAACATGCGCTGCGAGCCTGGCCGCGCTTTCAGCAGCGAGGCGCTCGCTGCTTAAGTCGATATCGGGATGCAGGAACAACGTATGCATTACTTCGCTGTCGATAAGGCGGCTCATGCGCTCGATCACGGCTTCGGCCAGCAGATATTCATTGGCGATCTTTTCCAGCGTCTCTCCGGTGAGAGGCGGTTGATCTTCCTGGTTATGCAATTCGGCTCCGTCTAGCGCCAGACCCAACAGGTATTGTTTGAGTTCGTGGTCGTCCTTGACGTAGCGTTCCTGCTTGCCGTGCTTGATCTTGTACAACGGCGGCTGGGCAATGAATATATGGCCACGCTCGATCAATTCCGGCATTTGCCGATAAAAAAAAGTAAGCAGCAGGGTGCGGATGTGCGACCCATCCACGTCCGCATCGGTCATGATAATGATGCGGTGGTAACGCAATTTGTCGGGATTGTATTCGTCCTTGCCGATTCCGGTGCCAAGCGCAGTAATGAGAGATGCGATTTCCTGCGACGAAATCAACTTGTCGAAACGGGCTCTTTCGACATTCAGGATTTTTCCCTTCAACGGCAGGATCGCCTGAAATTTGCGGTCGCGCCCCTGCTTCGCCGAGCCGCCTGCGGAATCCCCTTCGACCAGATACAGCTCAGAGAGCGCGGGGTTTTTTTCCTGGCAGTCGGCAAGCTTTCCGGGCAACCCCATGCCGTCCAGTACGCCTTTACGCCGAGTCAATTCACGCGCTTTTCGCGCTGCTTCGCGCGCCCGCGCCGCATCGATGATTTTGCCGCAGATCGTCTTGGCATCCAGCGGTTGCTCCAAAAGGAACTCCGCCAATTTTTGCGATACGATTTCCTCCACCGCGGGGCGCACTTCCGAGGAGACGAGTTTTTCCTTGGTTTGCGAGGAAAATTTGGGCTCGAATAACTTCACGGACAAAACGCAGGACAGTCCCTCGCGCATATCGTCGCCGGAAGTTTCAATTTTGGCTTTTTTTGCCACCTCGTTTTTTTCGATATAGCTATTGAGCGTGCGTGTCATGGCGGCACGTAACCCGGTGAGGTGAGTGCCTCCATCCTTTTGGGGAATATTATTGGTAAAGCATAATACCTGTTCGGTATAGCTATCGTTCCACTGCATCGAGACTTCAACCATGATGTTGTCTTTTTCGCCTGAAGCGTAAAAAATATTCGGATGAAGAACCGACTTGGTGCGGTTGACATACTCGACGAAACTTCTTACGCCTCCAACGAAAGCGAAAATTTCTTCCTTGGCGTTGCGCTGATCGACCAGATGAATTTTAACGCCGTTGTTGAGGAAGGAAAGTTCGCGCAGACGCTTTGCAAATATATCATAGTGATATTCAATATCACCGAAGATTTCCTTGCTTGCCAGGAAGTGTACTTCCGTACCCCGGCGTTCCGTCTTGCCGGTGACCACCAGCGGCCCCACGGGAACACCCATGCGAAACTCGATCTGATGAACCTGCCCGTTTCGGCGGATAGTGAGGCGCAACCATTCCGATAAGGCATTGACCACGGAAACGCCAACGCCATGCAGTCCCCCTGATACTTTATACGAATTGTCGTCGAACTTGCCGCCGGCATGCAGTTCAGTCATGACGATTTCGGCGGCTGAGCGTTTCAATTCGTCATCGTGCTTGATACCGGTAGGAATACCCCGGCCATTGTCCTGTACGGTCAGTGAATTATCGGGATGAATAATCACGGAGATTTCGTCACAATGACCCGCTAGCGCTTCGTCAATGGCGTTATCCAGCACTTCGAAGACCATATGATGCAAGCCGGTGCCGTCACTCGTATCGCCTATGTACATGCCTGGCCGCTTGCGCACGGCATCAAGCCCCTTCAGGATTTTGATGCTGTCCGAACCATAGGCGGTCGAACTTTCATTTTTTTGCTGTCGAGTGCGGTTTTTGTCGTTCATTTTCCTGTTCCTTCAGTTGTCTTCAGTTTCACGTGAAACGTGGGCCGGCTTCCATTCCACCGGTCCGGCAAGAATACCTCCGCAAAACTGGTTTTAAATAGCGGGTCGGCGCAATTGAGGGGTTGCTCTGTCGTTCATATCCGCATCGGCATCACGACATACTTGAAATCATTGTTGCCGGGGATGGAAATAAGCGCACTACTGTTGGCGTCGCCAAATGCGCATCGTACCGTCTCGCAATTCAGATGGTTCAATACATCGAGAAGATAGGTGATATTGAAGCCTATATCCAGCGCTTCGCCTTCATACTGAAGCTCCAGCTCTTCCTGCGCTTCTTCCTGTTCACTGTTATTACACACAATACGAAGATTACCCGATGTCAATATCAGGCGGACGCCGCGAAATTTTTCATTGGATAAAATCGATGCACGCTGCAGCGTCTGCAGGAGCAACAGTCGATTTATATCAAACTGTTTCTCGTAGCCTTCCGGGATAACACGGTTGTAGTCGGGAAATTTGCCATCCACAACTTTGGATACCAGCATCACATTTGAAAAGGTGAAACGGACCTGATTTTGCAGGAATTCCACTGTGACAGGCTCATCAACGTCATTCAACAGCCTGGAAAGCTCCAGCACCACCTTGCGCGGCAGGATGACTTCTTTTTTTTCCTGAGGCGCTGCCAGCAACATCAAGGCAAATGCCAGGCGGTGACCATCGGTAGCGACAACCTTCAGATAATTGTCCTCCATCAGTAAAAGGAGGCCGTTCAAATAGTAACGGATGTCCTGCTGCGCCATCGCATATTGAACCATGGACAGGATATGTTTCAGCTCTTTCTGCTGAATTGTTATTTTTGCCTGAGGTTCCGTACTTTCTGGAAATTTAGGGAAATCCTCGACAGGCAGGGTTTGTAAATTAAAACGGCTTTTCCCCGCTTTGGCATGAAGCCTGTTCTCACCGGTTTCCAGCGTTACTTGAACCTTATCTGGAAGGGCACGCAATATGTCCTGAAGTTTTTTCGCCGGTACCGTAACCGAGCGTTCTTCACCTGCCGGATTAACGTCTTCTACAGAGGTGGTTATCTGAATTTCCAGATCAGTTGCAATAAACGAAATTTTCTCCTGTTTTCGCTCTATCAGCACGTTGGAAAGTATCGGCAACGTATGGCGACGCTCGACAATACCAGTAACCGTTTGCAACGGTTTAAGCAAAGTATCCCGATCTGTTTCTATTAGTTTCATTGTATTAAAAACCTAAATAATAGTTAATAAAAGCGGGGTAAGTCCGGTATTAATAAAAAAAATGAAATTGCATCAACCGGTTACCCTTTATTTTTTTCCGGTATCAAGCCGGTATGGTCTGTGGGTAGTTTGTGGATAGAATTGCAAGCTCGCAAAAAAAACGAGTTATCCCCAAATCATCCTTTTATTGCCCTCGCTGTTATCAACCGCGCAGAATGTGCAGCAACGCATTAAAGTCTCGATTGATCGCTGGGTCCGATGCGCGTAATTCGGCAATTTTCCGATATCCGTGCAGTACGGTGGTGTGATCCCTGCCACCAAAGGCTTCACCTATATCAGGCAGGCTCAGCGGGGTCAGTTCCTTGGCCATGGCCATGGCCATTTGTCGTGGTCTCGCAACGATGCGTGAACGTTTTTTTGAATACATTTCAGCCACTTTGATTTTATAGTAGTCCGCAACCGTCTTCTGTATATTTTCAATGGAAATTTGACGATTCTGTACCGCTAGCAGATCTTTCAATGCTTCTCTCGCCAAGTCCAGCGATAACGAATGGCCGGTAAAACGGGAGTAAGCCAGGACTCGTTTCAATGCGCCTTCGAGTTCACGCACATTGGAACGGATATGCTTGGCTATGAAAAAAGCGACGTTTTCATCCAGAACGATGTTTTCCATCAACGCTTTTTTTAGCAGGATGGCGACACGCATCTCCAGCTCCGGCGGCTCGACCGCCACTGTCAAGCCCCATCCAAAACGGGAAATCAATCGTTCCTCCATACCCGAAATTTCTTTTGGGTATGAGTCGCAGGTGATGATTACCTGTCTATGTGCTTCGATCAGCGCATTGAACGCATAGAAAAATTCTTCTTGCGTACGGTTCTTGCCACCGAAAAACTGGATGTCGTCTATTAGCAGTACATCAAGGGAATGGTAGTATCGTTTGAAATCATCAAAGGCTTTATGTTGGTAAGCCCTTACTACATCGGAAACATACTGTTCTGAATGAATGTACCTGACCTTGGCCGTGCTGTTGTGTTCCAGTACAAAATTACCGATAGCCTGGATCAGGTGCGTTTTTCCCAGCCCGACGCCACCGTAGATAAAAAATGGGTTGTAAGCGGTGCCTGGACGTTCTGCAACCTGAATGGCACCCGCGCGCGCCAGTTGATTTGCTTTTCCGGTAACGAAATTATTGAAGGTGAATGATGGATTCAAACGGCTCGGATTTTTTTCACGTTTTTCTCTTGCATCCATGGCAAATTTTTGCACCGACACCACAGGTACGCCAAACGCGGCAGAATTTGAAGATGGCGTTGCAGACGGCAACGCCGCATCAGTATTTTCAACAGCCCGAACAGTTGTTTTTACCGAAATCGGGTCAGCAAGCTTCAATTGAAAACGAATAGCTTGAGGAAAATGCAGTCCCGCCATTTGTTCGATGCGGGACAGGAAATTGTCCTTGACCCATTGCATGACGAAGCGGTTGGGAGCGATGACGACGGCGGTTGACTCGTGAGTATTATGCGATACCTCCAGGCGCAACGGCTTGATCCAGGTATTGAATTGCTGGGCACTCAGCTCTTTCTCAAAATGTTCAAGACAGGAAAGCCAAAAGGTATCCATTGCAGGCAT